>NZ_AP042456.1:2725000-3022431 GCF_055396605.1 Clostridium budayi | reverse complement strand
GATATTGTGATACTGTTGGAATAATGGATCCATTTAAAATATATACAGATATTAAATATTTAGAAGAACAAACTGGATTTGATATAGAAATGCATACTCACAATGACTTTGGTATGGCCACAGCTAATGCAGTTGCTGGAGTAAGAGCTGGTGCAAATTTTGTTGGCGTAACAGTAAATGGTCTTGGTGAAAGAGCAGGTAATGCAGCTCTTGAAGAAGTTATTATGACTTTTAAATATGTATTTGGATATGATGTAGACATTGATACAACTAAATTTAGAGAAGCGTCTGAATATGTATCTAGAGCATCAGGAAGAGCACTTCCAGCATGGAAGGCAATTGTTGGAGATAATATGTTTGCTCATGAATCTGGAATACATGCAGATGGAGCAATAAAAAACCCTAAAAATTATGAAGCCTTTGATCCTTCGGTAGTAGGACTTGAAAGACAAATAATAATAGGAAAGCATTCAGGAAAAGCTGCAATACTTAATAAGTTTAAAGAATATGGAGTTGATCTTTCAAATAATGAAGCAAGTGAGATCTTAGAAATTATAAGGGCAACCTCCGTGAGATTAAAGAGAAGCCTATTTGATAAAGAGTTAGTTCAAATATATAAAGAATATAAAAATTTATTAAATCAAAAGATTAATTAGGAGGGATGAAAAGATGGGAGATAATTTAGTAAATAAAATTCTAAAAAGCCATTTGGTAGATGGAGAAATTAAAACGTCAATGCCAATATCAATTAAAATAGATCAAACTCTAACACAAGATTCAACTGGAACTATGGCATATCTTCAACTTGAAGCTATGGGAATAGACAAAGTTAAAACTAAAAGATCAGTTGCTTTTGTAGATCATAATATGCTTCAACAAGGATTTGAAAATGCAGATGATCATAAATTTATACAAACAGTTGCATCAAAACATGGAATTTATTTTTCAAAGCCAGGTAATGGTATATGCCATCAAGTTTTTTTAGAAAGGTTTTCAAAACCAGGCGAAACATTAATAGGTTCTGATAGTCACACACCAACAGCTGGTGGTGTAGGAATGTTAGCAATTGGTGCTGGTGGATTAGATGTTGCACTTGCTATGGGGAGAGTGGCTTACAATATAAACACTCCAAAGGTTTGCAAAGTTAATTTAATAAATAAGTTAAATAAAATGGTTGCAGCAAAAGATATAATATTAGAAGTTTTAAGAAGACTTTCAGTTAAAGGTGGAGTAGGTAGAGTATTTGAATATGGCGGAGAAGGAGTATTAAGCCTTTCAGTTCCAGAGAGGGCTACAATAACTAATATGGGAGCAGAACTTGGAGCCACAACATCAATATTCCCAAGTGATGAAAGAACTCTAGAATTCTTTAAAGCTCAAGGAAGAGAAGATGAGTGGATAGAATTTAAGCCAGATAAAGATGCTGTATATGATGAAGAGATAACTATAGACTTATCTAAGCTTAAACCATTAGCTGCAAAGCCACACTCACCAGATAATGTAGATGAAGTAGAAAATATCGGTAAGATAAAAGTAGATCAAGTTGCAATAGGAAGTTGTACTAATTCTTCATATGCAGATTTAATGAAGGTTTCTAAAATTTTAAAGGGAAAGAAAGTTCATAAAGATGTTAGCTTAGTAATAGCACCAGGCTCTAGACAAGTTATGGAGATGTTAGCTAGAAATGGAGCTTTAGGAGACATTATAAGTGCAGGAGCTAGAATATTAGAAAATTCATGTGGTCCTTGCATTGGAATGGGTCAAGCTCCTGGTACAGATGGTGTATCACTTAGAACATTTAATAGGAACTTCTATGGAAGAAGTGGAACATTATCGGCTAAAGTTTATTTAGTAAGCCCAGAGACTGCTGCAGTTTCTGCAATAACTGGTGTGCTTACAGACCCAAGAGAGTTAGATATTGATTTAGATTTTGAAATGCCAAAGGAATTCTTAATTGATGATTCAATGATAATTAAACCAGCAAAAGATGGAGAAGAAGTAGAGGTTAAAAGAGGACCTAATATAAAACCATTCCCAATTAATAAACCTTTAGGAGAAAAAATTGAAGGGAAAGTTGTTATAAAGGTTAGTGATAACATAACAACAGACCATATAATGCCTTCTAATTCAAAGCTTTTACCATTTAGATCAAATATTCCATATCTTTCAGAGTTCTGCTTTAATACAGTTGATAGCGAATTCCCAAAGAGAGCGAAAGAAAATGGTGGAGGAATAATAGTTGCTGGATCTAATTATGGACAAGGTTCTAGTAGGGAACATGCGGCTTTAGCACCACTTTATTTAGGAATTAAAGGTGTAATAGCAAAATCATTTGCAAGAATTCATAAAGCAAATCTTATTAATAATGGAATAGTACCATTAGAATTTATTAATGAAGATGATTATGAAAATATAGATTTAATGGACGAAATTATTGTAAATGATATTAAAGATGCTTTAGTAAAAGGCGAAGTTAAAGCTATTAATGTAACTAAGGAGTCAGAATACAAATTAAAAGCTGATTTAACTGAAAAAGAAATAGAAGTTATAAAAGCTGGTGGAAGATTAAATTATCTAAAATAGAATTATAAAAGTTAAAACTACCTGTATTTTAAGTATACAGGTAGTTTTTATTTTAGAAGAATAATATATTAAAAGCTTTTATAAAACAAAGCTTAAAAGAATATAACGATGATAATAAGCTAATATATATGAATACTATAATGAATTAGAATAATAATAATATACTTAAATGGTTTATAATAAGTAAGTGGAACTATATGATAAATTTATTAAAAAAATTAATTAAGTAATAAATATTTTGTATTATATAGAGATAAGGAAATTTAGAGTGATATAATTTATATTAATTGGAGGAGTGAGTTTATGTCTAAGAAAATTAGACTTTCAGGTATAGCCTATGAAAGTTTAGTAAACGGGCCTGGTATGAGAAGGGTGTTTTTCTCTCAAGGGTGTAATCATAACTGTAAGGGGTGTTTTAATCCAGATACCCATGATTTTAATGGTGGGGAAGAAAGAGATATGGATGAACTCATTGAAGATGTATTAAAAAATCCTATGATTAAGGGGGTTACCTTCAGTGGTGGAGATCCTATGGAGAGAGCTGAAGAATTCTCTTATATGGCAAAAAGATTTAGAGAAAATGGGCTAAATGTTTGGTCATTTACAGGATATACTTTCGAGTATATATTAGATCATTTAGATGATAGAAAAGGCTTTAGAGAATTTATAAATAACATTGATGTATTAATAGATGGTAGATTTGAAGAAGATAAAATGGAAGATGGATTAAGATTTAGAGGATCTAAAAATCAAAGAATCATAGATGTTAAAGAGAGTTTAAAACAAAATAAGATTGTACTAGTTCATGAATATATGGATTAATATAAAAAAATACTAGTTTAGAAGGGAGAGAATAATATGAAGATAAGTGCAGTAAATGCAAAAAAATGGTCTGAAGTACAAGGTGTTATCATTTCTTTATTTGAGGAGAATTTAGAGCTAAAGACTCCTGAAATAAATAAAATGATAAAGCATTTAAAAGAAACTGATAAGTTCAACGGAAAAGAAGGAGAAATTTATTCCTTTACTATGGAGATAGAAGGTAATATAGAAGATATTATCTTATTAGGATTAGGTAAAGAAAATGATGTAACTTTAGAGAAGATTAAAGTTAATCTTTCAAAAGCCTATAAGAAAATGAAGGAACTTAAAAATGATGATATAGTAGTAAGAATGGTTAATACTAATAACCTAGATACTTGCGAAATAGCTAAGGCTATGACAATATCATTAATGCTTTCTGACTATGAATTTGATAAGTATAAAACAGATAAGAAACCTAGAAAAGATGTTTTTGTTTCAATGTCAGGATATGATATAGAAGATTCAATAGTTCATGATGTTGAAAAATTTATTAATGAAGGAATGGAAATATCAAAAGGTATAATAAAAGCAAGAGATTTAGTTAATGAACCAGCTAATGAAATGTACCCAGAAATGCTAGCTGATGAAGCAATAATAGCTGGAAGAGAATGTGGATTTGAAGTAGAAGTATTTGATGAAGATAAAATAGGTGCTCTTGGAATGGAAGCATTCCTTTCTGTAGCAAAGGGCTCTAGTAAAGAACCAAAGCTTATCGTTATGAGATACTTTGGAGATAAGCATAATAAAAGTGATAGATTAGGTCTTGTTGGTAAGGGATTAACATATGATTCAGGTGGATATTCAATAAAACCAACAGATGGTATGAAAACTATGAAATCAGATATGGGTGGCGCAGCTGCTGTAATTGGAGCGATGTCTGTAATTGCAAAGAGAAAGCTAAAAGTAAATGTAATAGGTGTTGTTGCAGCTTGTGAAAATATGATTTCAGGAAAAGCTTATAAACCAGGAGATATTATAAGTAGTATGTCTGGAAAAACTATCGAAGTTTTAAATACAGATGCAGAAGGAAGATTAACTTTAGCTGATGCAGTAACTTATATAACAAGAAAAGAAAAGGTAAATGAAGTTATTGAAATGTCAACTCTTACAGGTGCAGCACTTGTAGCACTTGGAGAAACTACAACAGCTGCTGTAACTAATGATAAAGATTTATATAAAGAATATAAAGAAGTTACAGAATATACTGGTGAAAAGGTATGGGAGTTACCATCATTCCCTGAATATAAGGAACTTATTAAATCAGATATAGCAGATTTAAAAAATATTGGTGGAAGAAATGCAGGTACAATTACAGCTGGATTATTTATAGGAGAGTTTGTAGAAGATGGCGTAGCATTCTTGCATTTAGACATTGCAGGAACAGCATGGACAGATTCACCAATGCCTTATAAAGCAATAGGTGGCACAGGGGTTCCTGTTAATTCAATATATGAATTTGTAAAAGAAAGAGAAAACTAATAGTTTATAAAAGGTAGCCTTTTAAGGGCTACTTTTTTTATGTAATTATATGGATCTATATGTTAAAATATAGTAAAGGATATGGGGATTTTTAGTTTGTGGGGAGGAAATTATAATGAAAAATTTTAAAGGGAAATTATTAATATTAGTATCTATACTGATACCAGTATTTATGTTTGTTGGATGTGGCGAGGAGAAAAAGCTTACTGAAGAAAATGTTAGTTTTTCATTTGAGAAAAAAGAGAATGGAAAAGATGTTGATTTAATTATTGATGTAACTGACTATGAAGGTAAGATAGATTATACTATTTATACAAAGACAGAAGAAAATGAAGAAGAGACTAAATATACATCAGGACAAATAGATGGAGCAAATAAAATAGTAATTTCAGTAGTAGATAAAAAGTCTGGGACTTATAATTATAAATTAGTTTGTAGCGATGAGGATGAAAATACTGTGGAGAAGAATGTACAATTAATAATAGAAGGAAGTAAAGAAGAGAATGAAAAAGATATTAAAGATGAGGAAGTAGAAACTTCAAAGAGTAAGGATTTAGAAGAAATTTGGAGCGGAAAAGGTGTTGAATATAAGCAAGGAGATAAAGTAAGTTTTGAAGATAAGAATTTTGAATGTCTTCAAGCACATAAATCACAAGAAGATTGGTCTCCAAAAGCAGCACCAAGTCTTTTTAAAGAAATAGATTAAATAGTATTTTAGTTTACAAATTATCTTATAAAGGAAGTAGCTTTTTGGCTGCTTTTTTTATGTGTGAATATATAGGTATATGATAGAATGTACTAAGGAAAATAATATTATAAAATATATTTAATTAATAAATTTATAATTATTAGGAGGAGTCTGTATGCTTAGCAGAGAATTGGCTCAAAATATTTCAAAAAAGATGATGGAAGTAATTCCGTATAATGTAAATATAATGAATGAAAAAGGCATCATTATTGGAAGTGGAGATAAAAATAGAATAGGCAATATTCATAAAGGTGCAGTTGAAACATTAGAGAAAAAATGTGTTACTGAAGTATATAAAGATGTGGGAGGAGTTAAATCTGGTGTTAACACTCCTATATTTTTTAGGGGAAATGTTATTGGAGTTATAGGAATAACCGGAAATCCAGAAGATGTTAGACAGTTTTCAAAACTTGTTTCTATAACAGCAGAGCTTTTAATAAACCAAGAATATACATTAAATGAATATATAATAAAGAAAAAGATAGAGGAAGAGTATATATATGAATTATTATATTCTAACAAAGAATATGATAATGACTTTATCCAAAGAGGAAAATCATTAGGCATAGATTTAACTAAAAAGAGAGCTGTTATAATTTTAGATTATGAGAGAGAAGATGAAAATTCTATAAAAGTAAAATTAGATAAGATAATAGATAGTAATGAGCATTTTATAAATATATCAAATAATAGATTTGCAATAATTGCTGTAGTTGATGATAGATTTAATGAAAAAGTAAATAGAATAGATAAGAGTTTAAGTAAATATAAGATATCAATTGGAGTTGGAAGTCCTCATAAAATACTACAAAATTCATTAATAGAAGGAATTGAGGCATTAAATATTGGTCAAAAGCTATATGAAAAAAATAGAGTGAATTTCTATAGCAAAATAAAGCTTTTTTATTATATGGATGATTTTTTATTTCAAGATGAAAATGAGGAGATAATGAATAGGATTAGAAATGAAGGAGAAGAGTTACTTGAAACGTTTATTTCTTATTTTGATATGAATGGAGAAAAAAATAAAATAGCAGATAAGCTTCATATACACAGAAATACATTAAATTATAGACTAAAGAAAATTGAAGAAGTAACATCTTTAAATTTTGAAAATTATATTGATTTATTTCAATATTTATCAAGTTATATAAGCTATAAGCTTAACAATTAATTGTGCAATTGAACAAAAATATTTAATAAAGTTTGTCTTACCTAATAATGAAATTGATTACTAAAACCTTTACAATAAGTAACATAAGGTGAAAGGAGAGATAGTAATGGATATTACAGTTACAGCATTAGGAGCAGTGGTTGCATTAATTGTAGCAATAGCATTAATTATAAAGAAAGTACATCCAGCTTATGGCTTAATTCTTGGAGCAATAGTTGGAGGATTAGTTGGAGGGGCAGGAATTACAGGAACAGTTTCATTAATGATGGATGGAGCTAAAGGAATGATTCCTGCAATACTTAGAATATTAACAGCTGGTGTTCTTGCTGGTGTATTAATAGAATCAGGAGCAGCTGCTAAGATTGCAGAAACTATTGTAGAAAAAATAGGAGAATCGAGAGCACTTATTGCATTAACGATTGCAACAACAGTACTTACTATGGTTGGTGTATTTGTTGATGTAGCAGTAATAACTGTGTCACCTATAGCACTTGCTATAGCTCAAAAATCAAATTTAAGTAAGACGGCTATATTAATAGCAATGGTTGGTGGAGGAAAGGCAGGAAATATAATGTCTCCAAATCCAAACACTATTGCAGCAGCAGATAATCTTGGAGTTCCATTAACTTCAGTAATGATTGCAGGTATTATACCAGCTATTTTCGGAATTATAATAACATGTATTATTTCAAAAAGATTAAAACAAAAAGGAAGTTTTGTAAACGAAGACGAAAAATTAAAAGAAGTAGAAAATATGCCAAGTTTCTTTGCATCTATATTAGGACCTATAGTTGCAATCGTACTTTTAATGTTAAGACCAATAGCAGGAATAGCTATTGATCCATTAATAGCACTTCCAGTTGGAGGAATATGCGGAATATTAGCAATGGGTAAAATAAGATATTTAAATAGATATGCTACATTTGGACTTGCAAAGATGACAGGGGTTGCAGTTCTTTTAATAGGAACTGGTACATTAGCTGGAATAATTGCAAATTCAGGACTTAAAGATGTAATAATACAAAGCGTTAATGCATTAGGATTACCAAGTTTTGCATTAGCACCTATATCAGGTATATTAATGTCAGCTGCAACAGCTTCAACAACATCAGGTACTGCAGTTGCAACATCAGTATTTGGACCTACAATTGTTGGGCTTGGGGTAACACCACTTGCAACAGCGGCAATGATTCATGTTGGAGCAACAGTATTAGATCATCTACCACACGGTAGTTTCTTCCATGCAACTGGAGGAAGTGTATCAATGGATATGAAAGAAAGACTAAAACTTATACCATATGAATCATTAGTTGGTTTGACAATGACAATTGTATCAACAATAATTTTTGGATTCATACTTTAAGATATAGTTAAAGGAAGGAGAAAAGTTACCATGAAATTTGTATTAGCACCAGATTCTTTTAAAGAGAGCATGACTTCAAAAGAAGCATGTGATGCAATGGAAAGAGGAATAAAAAAAGTAATAAAAGATGCAGAATGTATTAAGGTACCTATGGCAGATGGAGGAGAAGGAACTGTTGAAGCTTTAGTTTGGGCTACAAATGGATCGATTTCAAAAGTTATGGTAAAGGGTCCTTTAGGAAATGAGGTAGAAGCTAAGTTTGGAATGCTTGGCAACTCAAAAACTGCAGTAATTGAAATGGCGGAAGCAAGTGGAATTGGGCTTGTAGATAGAGATAAAAGAAATCCTATGATTTCAACAACATATGGTACAGGACAGATGATAAAAAAAGCATTAGATTTAGGGGCAACTAGAATTGTTATTGGAATTGGAGGAAGTGCTACTAACGATGGTGGAGCTGGTATGATTCAAGCGCTAGGTGGAAAGTTACTTGATAAAGATGGTAACGAACTTTCCTTTGGTGGAGGTGAATTAGGTAAGCTTTCAAAAATTGATATATCAGGATTAGATAAAAGACTAAATGACATAGATATAGATGTTGCTTGTGATGTAACTAATCCTCTTTGCGGAGAGTTTGGAGCATCTCATGTGTTTGGACCACAAAAAGGAGCAACAGAAGAGATGGTGTTAGAACTTGATAAAAATTTAGAGCACTATGCAGATAAGATTAAAGAATATTTAGGCAAGGATATAAAGGATGTAGAAGGAGCTGGAGCTGCTGGAGGCCTTGGGGCTGCACTTTTAGCATTTTTAGACGGCAAACTTAAAAGAGGTATTGATATTGTAATAGAACATACTAAATTAGAAGAAAAACTAGAAGGCGCAGACTTTTTATTTACAGGTGAAGGAAGCATTGATGATCAAACTATATATGGTAAAACGCCTATGGGAGTATCTGTAGTTGCAAAAGCTAAAGGGGTAAAGTCAATTGCCTTTGGTGGAAGAGTGTTAGAAGGATCTGAAAACCTTTATGGCATAGGAATAAATGCTATATTCTCTATTACGCCTGGAGTTATAACATTAGATGAAGCACTAAAGGATGGAAGCATTAATTTAGAAAAAACTGTGGAGAATGTTGTTAGACTTTTATAAACATATCCCCATAAAAGCTTTTAATTTATGTGGAAAAGTAGAGTTTTAAAATTAAAAATGTGGATAACTATTTAAATAAAAAAGAATGAGTAAATTACTCATTCTTTTTTGTTTATTAGAAGTCTGATTGACCAGTTGTTCTTGGGAATGGTATAACGTCTCTGATGTTTGTCATTCCAGTGATGTACATGATAAGTCTTTCAAATCCAAGACCGAATCCAGCGTGCTTAGTTTCTCCGTACTTTCTAAGCTCTAAGTACCACCAGTAATCTTCTTCGTTTAAGTTAAGTTCAGCCATTCTCTTCTTAAGAACGTCAAGTCTTTCTTCTCTTTGGCTACCACCTATAATTTCTCCTATTCCAGGAACTAAAAGGTCCATAGCTGCAACTGTCTTGTTATCATCGTTCATTCTCATGTAGAATGCTTTGATATCTTTTGGATAGTCAGTTACAAATAAAGGTCTCTTGAAGTGTTCTTCTGTTAAATATCTTTCATGTTCTGTTTGAAGATCGATTCCCCATTCAACTGGGTATTCAAATTTCTTATCACAGTTCTTTAATATTTCAACAGCTTCAGTGTAAGTAACCTTAGCAAATTCTGAGTTTGCTACGTGGTTTAATCTTTCAACTAATCCTTTATCTATGAATTTGTTGAAGAATTCTATTTCTTCAGGACATTCTTTCATTACGTATTTAATTACGTAAGTAAGCATTTCTTCAGCAAGTTTCATATCATCATTTAAATCAGCAAATGATATTTCAGGTTCTACCATCCAGAATTCTGCTGCGTGTCTTGCAGTGTTTGAATTTTCAGCTCTGAATGTTGGTCCAAATGTATAAATGTTTCTAAATGCTAAAGCAAAAGTTTCTCCATTTAATTGACCTGAAACTGTAAGGTTAGTTTCTTTTCCAAAGAAGTCTTTTGAGTAGTCTACAGCACCTTCTTCTGTCATTGGTACGTTGTCTAAATCAAAAGTTGTTACTTTAAACATTTCTCCTGCACCTTCACAGTCGCTTCCAGTTAAAAGAGGAGTGTTTGTATATACAAATCCTTTATCTTGGAAGAACTTATGAATAGCGTAAGCTGCAACTGATCTTACTCTAAATACAGCTGAGAAAGCGTTACTTCTTGGTCTTAAGTGAGCTATTGTTCTTAAGTATTCAAAAGTATGTCTTTTCTTTTGTAGTGGGTAATCTGAATCTGACATACCTTCGATGATTACTTCTTTAGCTTGAATTTCAAATGGTTGTTTTGCATTTGGAGTTTCAACTAAAGTACCAACAACCTTTAATGATGAGCTTATTGGTAATTTTGATATTTCTTTAAAGTTACTTAAGTTATTGTCAAAAACAACTTGAATGTTCTTAAAGAAAGAACCATCATTGATTTCAATAAAACCAAAAGCGTTTGAAGCTCTTAAAGTTCTAATCCAACCAGTTATTGATACTTCTTTGTTTAAATACTCAGAAGTGTTTCTGTAAAGTGACTTTACTAAAATGTTTTTATCCATTAATATTACCTCCTGTAATTTATAATTATCTTTTTAGAAAATAAAAAAACCTTTCATCCCAAAAATATGGGACGAAAGGATACATTCGCGGTACCACCCAAATTGCTATAAAAATTTATAGCCAACTCAAATTTAAGCACAGTATTATGCTCAATCTAGAAGTTAACGGTCTAGATTATCCGTCTAAGTCTACTAATAAATAAAAATTTACTTTCGGTTAGAAACTCAGAGATGTTCTTCACTAATAGGCTTCGTATAAGGCTTACACCGTCCCTTACTCGCTATAACTACGTCCTAATGCTACTCTTCTCGTCACAGTTATAATGTTAATGTTATATTAAATTGATTTTACAATACTTTTTGAGCAAATGCAACACAGTTAGCATATATTGATTATATATTACTATATGTTAGGAGAGAAAGAATGTTATTTGATAAGATTATAATAAAAAAAATGAGAGAGTTAAATGAGTTAAAGGGAATGCTTTTTTATAGGGGAGGAGAATATAGAGAAGATATTATAAATGAAATTAAGTATATTGTAGGGGATTTAGAGGTATTACTTGAAGAACAAAGAGAAGAATTTAGGGCTAGAACTAAAGAATTTACTTTAGAAGAATTAGCTATGTATGATGGAAGAAATAATAGGCCTGCTTATGTAGCTATTAATGGATCAGTTTACGATGTAACAGGAGTGCAAGGATTTATGAATGGACAGCATTTTGGAGTTAAGGCTGGTACTGATGCAACTAATGATTTTATAAGATGCCACGATAATAAAAGAGAAATGTTAGGAGATCTCAGGATTGTAGGTGTTTTAAGGCAGTAAAACATAATACTATTTATTTAATATAACTGGAATTAATTTCAGTTATATTTTTTTGCAAAGTTTTACTTTAGTATTTACTATATTTAATTAATATAGCATTAATTAAAGTTTTTATGAGTATTTTGCTACATAAAATGGAACACTAAATAGGAGGTGAAATTATGAAATCGTTATGGAATGAAGACTATAATTTTAAAAAAAGAAATTCTCTACCAGGAGATATTGAAGCAGATGTTGTTATTATAGGGGCTGGAATTACCGGATTATTAATAGGTTATATGTTAAAAAAAGAAGGAATAGACCCAATTATAATAGAAGCTGATAGAATTGCAGGAGGAAATACTAAAAATACAACTGCAAAGATAACATCACAGCATGGATTAATTTATGACACTTTAATAAAAGAATTTGGAGAAGATGGAGCAACGGAATATGCAAGGGCCAATGAACTTGCTATAAAGAAATTTAAAGAAATAATTGAAAAAGAAAAAATAGACTGTGATTTTGAAGAAAAGGCAGCTTATATATATTCAAGAGACAAAGAAGATGAAATTAAAAATGAGTTTGATGCTGCAATAAGACTTGGAATTGATGCAGAACTTGTAAATGAAACTAAGCTTCCTTTTGATATTAAACTTGGATTAAAGTTTAATAATCAAGCACAGTTTAATCCAATTAAGTTTTTAAATAAGATAGCAGAAGAGCTTACTATATACGAAGATACTAGAGCTCTAGATCTTAAAGATAAAACTATAATTACTAATAGGGGAGAGATAAAAGCAAATAAAATAGTAGTTGCAACTCATTTTCCAATCTTTAATACGCCTGGATATTACTTTATGAGAATGTATCAAGATAGATCATATGTTATAGCACTAGAAAACGCTGAAGATGTTGATGGAATGTATATTGATATAGATAAGAGCACAGGAAATTCATTTAGAAATTATAAAAATTTATTATTACTAGGTGGAATTTCACAAAGGACAGGAGAAAATGAAGAGGGCGGATGCTACGAAGTTTTAAGAAAGAGAGCAAAAGAGCTTTATCCTAATGCAAAAGAAAAGTATCATTGGTCAGCACAAGATTGTATTAGTTTAGATAATCTGCCTTACATAGGAGAATATTCATTAAAAACAGATAATCTTTATGTTGCTACAGGATTTAAAAAGTGGGGAATGACAACTTCTATGGTAGCCGCAATGATAATATCAGATAAGATTTTAGGAAGAAAAAATGATTTTTCAAATATATTTTCTCCAGATAGATTTGATATGTCAGAGTCAGTTGATAGCTTACTAAAAAATACTAAAGAAACTGTAAAGAATTTTATAGCACAAATAGTTGATATACCAGACAGTAAAATAGAACATATTAAAAATGGCCATGGTGGACTTGTAGAATATAATGGTGAGAAACTTGGAGTTTATAAAGATGAAAATGGAGAGAAATATATTGTAAAAACAAAATGTACTCATTTAGGATGTCAGCTTCATTGGAATGCAGATGAATTAACTTGGGACTGTCCATGTCATGGCTCAAGGTTTGATTATAAAGGATATATAATTGATAGTCCAACAACTAAAGAACTTAACGATAAATAGATTTTTATAATAAAGTAAGACCTAGCTAATTAAGCTAGGTCTTACTTTTTGTTAAAGAGATTTATTCAACACCAGTTTCAAAAGATCTTATTAAACTTTCTGGGAATTTAAGCATAGTCATATCTTTTATTATTCTTTTTACTTCATATTCAATCTCAAATATTTGAGCTTTAACATCTCTATCTTTTTCAATATCTAAAATGCAGTAAGTTGGATTTGGACGACCTATTTTAGGTTTACCTACACTACCGTCATTAACAAAAAGCTTTTGTCCAAATTTCTTAATTGAAGGAATATGAGTATGAGCACATACTAATACATCTGCATCTAAGTTTTCCATTATAGAAGCTGTATTGTCTCCTTCTTCTAACATATATTCATTAATTTTATTTGGGCTACCATGAACAAATAAAACTTTCTTTCCTTCAAATTCTAAAGTTAAAGATGTTGGAAGTGAATTTAAAT
The DNA here is from genome assembly GCF_055396605.1 of Clostridium budayi. Classification (NCBI taxonomy): domain Bacteria; kingdom Bacillati; phylum Bacillota; class Clostridia; order Eubacteriales; family Clostridiaceae; genus Clostridium; species Clostridium budayi. Next base: position 3,008,660 of record NZ_AP042456.1, on the reverse strand, counting down.
AAAATTTATTAGCCATTCTAAGCTCGTCTACAGTAAATGGAAGAGAGAATGAATTAGTTCTTGTTTCTCTTATATAAGTAAAGCTTTCATCTACAACAGATGCATCATAATTACCCTTTAAACATAAAATATTTCTTCTCTTTATCATTGCTATAACTTCATTAGGATGAGGACCGTAGCCAACTAAATCACCTAAACATATTATTGTATCAACTTTTTTATCTTCGATATCTTCAAGCACTCTCATAAGGGCATAAAGATTTCCGTGTATATCTGATATTACTGCTATTTTCATGTACATATCCTCCTAAAGGTTTTCTTAAATAATATTATATCACTCTAGAAACATGCAAAAAATAAATAATAGATTAAGTTGTTATTTATTTTCAGTATATTATAATGGTATAAAAGAATAATTTTACGGAGGGATGAATTATGAAACAAAATAGAGTACAAAGAGCAATTGAAAAGATGAAAGAAAACAATTTATCACAAATGTTAGTTTCATCATCAGATTCTTTATTTTATCTAACAGGTAAATGGTTTCATACAGGAGAAAGAATGATAGCATTACTTATAAGAGAGGATGGAAATCATAAATTAATAATAAATAAAATGTTTCCTGTAGACGAACAAATAGGATTAGATGTAGTCAGATTCGAAGACACTGATAACCCTACAGAAATTTTAGCAAAATATATTGATAAAGATAAAACTTTAGGAGTAGATAAAAAATGGCCATCTCATTTCTTAATAAGCTTAATGAAATTAAATGCGGCTAAAGATTATGAAAATGCATCTCCTATAGTTGATGATTTAAGAAGAATAAAAGATGCAGAAGAAATAGCTATAATGAAAGAAGCTTCAAGATTAAATGATGAAGCAATGGAAGAATTATGGACTAAGTTTGAAGAAGGAAAAACTGAAAACTACTATGCTGAAGTTTTAAAAGATATATATGCAAAACAAGGAGTTAATGAAGTTTCATTTACACCAATTATTGCATTTTGTCCAAATGGTGCAGATCCTCATCATGAAACAGATGATACTAAACTTAAAAAAGGTCAAAGTATTGTTATAGATATGGGAGGAGTTTATAAGGACTACTGTTCAGATATGACAAGAACTGTATTCTTTGGTGAAGAACCTTCAGAAGAGCATAAGAAGATTTATAACATAGTAAAAGAAGCTAACGAAAGAGCTATTGCTATGATAAAACCAGGAGTTAAATTTAAAGATATAGATAATGCAGCAAGAAGCTACATAACAGAGAATGGATATGGAGAATACTTCACTCATAGAACAGGACATTGCATAGGAATAGAATGTCATGATGCTGGTGATGTAAGTGGAACTAACGAAAATACTGTTGAACCTGGTATGATTTTCTCAATTGAACCTGGTGTATACTTAAAAGATAACTTTGGAGTTAGAATAGAAGATTTAGTATTAGTTACTGAAGATGGATGTGAAAGATTAAATAAAGTAACTAAGGAACTAACAGTTATAAAATAATAAATTAATATATTAGTTTATAAAATAAAAAAGTGTTTAGACTTTTGTCTAAACACTTTTTTATTTTATATATTACATTGAGAATAGTACACCTGCAATTGTACCTGTTAAACAAGTAGCAAGAGCACCACCTAATAATGCTTTGAATCCTAATTTAGCTATTAGTCCTTTTTTGTCTGGAGCTAAAGCACCTATACCACCAATTTGGATAGCAACTGAACTGATGTTAGCAAATCCACATAATGCGTAAGTAAGTATAAGTATTGTCTTAGGTTGTAGAGTACCAGCTGCGATAAACTTAGATAATTCTGAGTATGCAACGAATTCGTTAATCATAATCTTTTGACCAAGTAAGCTACCAGCAGTTGATATATCTGAAGTTGGTATACCCATTACAAATGTTAATGGTGAGAATAGCTTACCAAGTATCCATTGGAAGCTAAGTGTTGGGAATCCGAAAAATCCACCAATAGCAGCTAATATGTAGTTAAGTAATGCAATAAGTGCAACGAATGCTAAAAGCATAGCAGCAACATTTAATGCAAGACCAAGACCTTCACTAGCACCATTTGCAGCAGCTTCAACTACGTTTGAAGCAGTTTGTTCTATTTGGATATCAGTAGTATTCTTAGTTTTTGGTTCTTCTGTTTCAGGAACTAATATTTTAGCTAATATAAGTCCTGCAGGAGCAGCCATAATACTTGCAGCAAGTAAGTCACCAGCGTTAACACCCATAGCAACATATCCTGCCATAACACCACCTGCAACAGTAGCCATACCACCTACCATGATAGCCATAAGCTCTGATCTAGTCATATCCTTAATGAAAGGCTTAACTAGAAGTGGTGCTTCTGTTTGACCTAAGAAGATGTTACCAACAGCACTTAGTGTTTCAGCACCTGATGTACCAAGTAACTTACAAATGAATTTAGCTATAATCTTAACTATAAATTGCATGATTCCTAAGTAATAAAGTATTCCCATTAAAGCTGAGAAGAAAATGATAGTTGGTAGTACTTGTAGTGCGAAGATCATACCAAAAGTATTTTGATCTAGTAAGTTACCAAATAAGAAGCTTGAACCTTCTTTAGTGAAGTCAAGTAACTTAGTTATGGCGTTACTACAAAATTCAAAGAATGCTCTACCAGCTGGAACTTTTAAAATGATAAGTGCAAATATAACTTGAAGACCAAGTCCTGTTGCAACTAATCGCCAGTTGATTTTTTTTCTGTTTTCTGAGAATATTGCTGCTATTGCTAATATAGCTACAATACCAATTAATCCTATAAATCTACTCAATGTTCGTTCTCCTTTGTGTATAAAATTTAGTTGTGTGTTTGATATATATTAAAAAAATTTTTATAAATTTTTTATAATCCCTTTAGTTAAAGCCATGAAGCTTTCTTTAGCTTTGTTTGAAGTTTCAATAACTTCTTCATGGTCAAGTGGTTGGTCTAATATTCCAGCAGCCATATTAGTTAGGCATGATATACCTAAAACTTCAATGCCTGAATGTCTAGCTACAATTACTTCTGGAACAGTAGACATTCCAACTGCATCAGCACCTAATACTCTTGCCATTCTAACTTCGGCAGGAGTTTCATAAGTAGGTCCACTAAACATAGTGTAAACTCCTTCTTTTATATCTATTCCTAAATCTTTTGCAGTATCTTTTGCAGTCTTTATAAGATTAGGATTATAAGCTGCTGACATATCAAGGAATCTAGGCCCAAAGTCATCTAAATTTTTTCCAATTAAAGGATTAGCACCAGAGAAATTAATATGATCCTTTATAATCATTAAATCTCCAGGTTTAAATGATGTATTAACAGAGCCAGCCGCATTGGTAACGATTAACTTTTCAACGCCAAGCTTTTTCATTACTCTTATTGGGAAGGTAACTACACCCATTGGATAGCCTTCATAATAATGGAATCTTCCTTGCATCGCTACAACGATTTTCCCTTCAAGCTTTCCGATGACTAAACGACCTTCATGCCCTTGCACTGTTGATACTGGAAAATTAGGCAGCTCTTCATAAGGATAATATTCAGGTTCTTCTATTAAATCTGCAAGAGATCCTAAACCAGATCCTAGAATAAGTCCTATTTGAGGTTTATACTTACTTTTTTCAAGTATAAAATCTGCCGTGCTTTTCGCGGTGTTTGATAAATCCATTTTGTATCACCTCTATATTTATTTTTGACAAAAAACATTAATTAAAAAACGTTTATTATTTAAATTATAAAATAAATTCATTCAAATTAAAATACAATATATAAAAAAATATAAAATATATAAAATTTAAGCGTAATAAATAGAATAATGTCGAAATCACAATAAATGTAGTCTAATGCATATAATAGTATATACTATTGTTAGGTGGTGTGCAAAATAATATTTTTGGTAATAGTCGTTATATTTCTTATTCTGATTTTAAAGATAACAATTACACACAAGATTTCTATGCCTAAGAAAAGTGATGTAATAATAATACTGGGTTGTAATCTAAATAGTATTTTTATGACTCAAAGACTTAAAAAAGGTGAAGAACTTTATAAAAAGGATATGGGGAAATATATAATAGTTACTGGTAAGGGGAATGACCTTTTAACAGAAGGGGAAGGCATGAAAAATATACTAGCTAGTAAAGGGATAGATGAAAATATTATATTAGTCGAAAATAATGCTAAAAACACTTATGAGAATCTTAAATTCTCAAAAGACATAATGGATAGAAAAAAGTTAAGTAGCGCAATAATAGTGTCTGACTCATATCACTTAGCACGAATAAAGATGATAGCTAAAAACATTGGAATGGAAGCTATTGTCTACGGAGAACAGTGTAATTACTATAGTAAATATGAAATACGAGCAATACTTAGAGAAATACCTGCTTATATAAAAGATTTTTTTATTAGTAAGTTTAAAAAATAAAGAAGTGACTAACTTAGTCACTTCTTATTTTAATTATTTAGATAATAATTTTTCACCAACTAAAACAACATCACCAGCACCTACTGTTAATAGCATGTCTCCAGGTTCTAATATTGTTTTAACATATTGAACTGCTTCATCATGTGAATGTACATTTGTACATTTAACTCCTTTAGCTCTTATAGCATCTCCTAATTCATCTGAAGAAACAAGACCAGTATCTTTTTCTCTTGCCGCATAGATGTCCATTAATACTAATTCATCAGCTTCGTTAAATGCTTCTGTAAATTCATTGAATAAAGTTTTTGTTCTTGTGTAAGTATGTGGTTGGAATACACATATAGTTTTCTTGTGAGGTATTTTCTTAGCTGTGCTTAAAGTAGCTTTAATTTCAACTGGGTGATGAGCATAATCATCTATTACAGTGATTCCATCTATTTCACCTTTGTATTCAAATCTCTTATGAGCTCCTTTGCATTCAGCTAATCCTTCAATTATATTTTCATATGGAAGACCAAATATTAAACCAACAGCAATACTTGATAAAGCATTTAATACGTTATGCTTACCTGGCATGTTTAATTGTAGAGAGAATAAATCTTCATTGTCCTTACATACAGTAAATGAAGCACAACCTCTGTTGTTGTATTCTATATTCTTTGCAACTATATCTGCATCTTCAAATCCGTAGCTTATAGTATTACATTTTGCTTCCTTTAATATAGTAGATACATTTTCATCTCCATTATATCCTATTAAATATCCATCTTCAGGGATAAGTGTTGAGAACTTTTTAAATGTTTCTGTTATGTGATTTAAGTCTCTATAGTAATCAAGATGGTCAGCGTCTATATTTAAAATAATTCCTATGTAAGGGAAGAATTTTAAGAATGACTCTTTATATTCGCATGCTTCAGTAACGAAATATTCACTGCTTCCTATTCTATAATTACCCCCAATAACATCAAGTTCTCCTCCAACTAAAATTGTTGGATCTAAATTAGCTTTTAAAGTCATATTAGTAATCATGCTAGTAGTTGTAGTTTTACCATGAGTACCTGAAACTGCTACATTATATTTATGACCTTTCATTATAAGTCCTAAAAATTCAGCTCTATCCATTAGGTGGATATTTTTATCTTTAGCTTCAACTATTTCAGGATTATCTTGAGGAATTGCAGCTGTATATACAACTAAGTCAACATCTTGGATGTTTTCTTTTTTATGTCCTATATAAATTTCTGCCCCTTTTTCTTTTAAACTATTAGTGATATGTGATTCTTTAGAGTCAGATCCTGAAACTTTAAATCCGTTATTTAAAAGTACAGCAGCAAGACCGCTCATACTTATACCACCAATTCCAATAAAGTGAACTTTTTTATGTGTATCTTTTAAAAAATCAAATGACATGAGATCAACCCCTTTTTATTAGTTCATTTATAATTATATACATTTTTAATTAATTGAACACAATAAAAAGGTGAATATTTAAAAATTTTTTTGAAATATAATCCAAATTTAAAATTTATTTAAAAACATTTATATAATCTAAAGAATAAAAGATATTGCACTATATAAAAATATAGAATAAAATATGAATATTAAGGGCTTAAATGTAAAAAATAATTCGTAAAATAATGAATATGTAGGTGATTTTTATGGAAAAGTTAAGCAGAAATAGTAGAGTTGTTATAATAACTAAAATATTAATAGAAAATCCGAATAAAATTATTGGACTAAATAAATTTTCAGAACTATTAAACGCAGCAAAATCAACAATAAGTGAAGATATAGTTATAGTAAGAGAAGTTTTAGAAAAACTTCAAATGGGGAAGGTAGAAACAATATCAGGTGCCGCAGGTGGAATAAAGTACATTCCTGATATGAGTATATCTAAAGGAAAAGAGTTTGCAGCAAAGCTATGTGAATTATTAAAAGATGATGAAAGAGTTATTGCAGGGAATATAATCTACATGACAGATTTAATGTATAATCCTGAGATTATAAGTAATGCAGGAACACTTCTTTCTTCATGGTTTGAAAATCAAGAAGTGGATTATGTTATTACAGTTGAAACTAAAGGAATACCTCTTGCTTATGAAGTTGCTAGAAACTTAGGGGTTCAACTTGTAATTGCAAGAAGAGAAAATAAATTTACTGAAGGAACTACTATGACAATAAATTATGTTTCAGGTACAAGTGGAAGACTTCAGCAGATGTCCTTATCTAAAAAATCAATGAAGAGTAATTCAAAATGTATATTCATTGATGACTTTATGAAAGGCGGAGGAACTGCAATTGGAATAAAGGATCTTTTAAGAGAATTTGAAAGTGAATTAGTTGGTATTGGAGTTTTAGTTGATAATAAAGAAGTAGATAAGAAGTTAGTTGATGAATATGTATCAATAGTTGAATTACATTCAGTAGATAAATCTTCAATTATTGACATACGTCCATCGAAGATATTCGAATAGAAATATAATGAAAAAATGCAAAGATTACACCAAAAGTAGAAAATAAACATAATTTTTTAAATATTTCCAAATAAAAAGAGGAAATTGCCAATCTATGGAGAAATATAATATCATCAAGGCAACTGGAGGTGTAGTCAAATGCAAATCACAGACGTGAGAATTAGAAAGATAGCTACAGATGGAAAGATGAAAGCAATAGTATCTGTTACTTTTGATGATCAATTTGTAGTACATGACATTAAGGTGATCGAAGGGCAAAACGGGTTATTTATAGCAATGCCAAGTAGAAAGACACCAGATGGAGAGTTTAAGGATATAGCACATCCTATAAACACTGATTCAAGAGAAACAATTCAAAAAGCTATTCTTGAAGCATATGATAAAGCATTAACAGAAGATGTAAATGCAGAATAATCTATAAGACATAAAAATAAAAGGGAATTCCCTTTTATTTTTTTTGTCTTGCTTAAATTTAAAGGATTGCAATGCTTGAAATGAATTTGGGATTGAAATATAATAAGATAGATATATCTTATTATTGAAAAAATTAAATAATATATACTAGAAAATTAAAAAATGTATACTAATAATAAATAATTTGCATAATATGAGGTGGTAAAGTGTATAAATGTGCGTTAATACTTGCAGCTGGACAAGGTAAGAGAATAAAATCTGACATTCCAAAAGTTCTACATAAAGTATGTGGAAAAGAAATGGTCAATCATGTTATAGATAATATGAGAAAAGCTAGCATAGAAGAAATAGATGTAATTGTAGGAAAAGGTGCTGAAAGAGTAAAAGAAGGTACTAAAGATAGAAACGTATTCTATTCACTACAAGAAGAACAACTAGGAACTGGACACGCTGTTAAGTGTGCTAGTGATTTCTTAAAAGGAAAAAAAGGAACTGTAGTCATCTTTCCAGGAGATGCACCACTAACAAAGAAAGCCACTATAGAAAACTTAATGAAAGAGCATGAAGAAAATAAGAATGCTGCTACATTATTAAGTGCAATGGTAGAAGATCCAACAGGATATGGAAGAATAATAAGAGATGAACACGGAAATGTTCTAAAAATTGTAGAACACAAAGATTGTAATGAAGAAGAATTACTAGTTAATGAAATGAATGCAGCAATGTACTGCTTTGATATAGAAGAATTAGTTAATTCATTAGATAAACTTTCAAATAATAATAATCAAGGTGAATACTACCTTACTGATGTAATTGGAATCTTAAAAGAAGAAGGTAAAAAAATAGGGGCAGTAGTAACTGATTATGAAGATACAATAGGAGTTAACTCAAGAGTTCAATTAGCTGAAGCTGAAGAACTATTAAGAAATAGAATAAATAATACACATTTAGAAAATGGTGTAACTTTAATTGATCCTAAAGCAACATATATAGGAATAGATGTTGAAATCGGAAAAGATACAATAGTATATCCAGGAACAATATTAGAAGGAAATACTGTTATAGGGTCAGATTGTCTAATTATGCAAAACTGTAGAATTAAAGACAGCACTATAAATGATGGTGTAACAGTTGAATCATCAGTAATATTAGATAGTGAAATCGGAAAGAATACTACAGTTGGACCATTTGCTTATATTAGACCAGAAAGCAAAATTGGTGAAAAAGCAAGAATAGGAGATTTCGTAGAAATTAAGAAATCAACTATAGGAAATGGAACTAAGGTTTCACATTTAACTTACATTGGAGATGCTGAAGTTGGAGAAGGATGTAACTTTGGTTGTGGTACAGTCGTAGTTAATTATGATGGAAAAGTTAAAAACAAAACAATAATAGGAGATCATAGCTTTATAGGATGTAATACTAATCTAGTTTCACCAGTCGAAGTTCATGATAACACTTATATTGCAGCAGGCTCTACAATAACTAACGATGTTTTAGAGGGAGAACTTGCAGTTGCAAGAGCTAAGCAAAGAAACATTAAAGGTTGGGTAGAAAAAAAAGGCCTAAAGAAGTAGATAATTAAAATTTATATACAAAAAGAGCTAAAATTTGAGGAGGTCTTCAACAATTATGTTAAGTCATGTAAAGAATATTAAAATATTCACAGGGAATTCACACCCGGAATTAGCTGAGGAAGTAGCTAGCATACTAGGATTAGAAGTAGGTAATGCTAAAGTAGGAACTTTCAGCGATGGTGAAATATCAGTAGATATTAATGAATCTGTAAGAGGTGCTGACGTATTTATCGTACAATCAACTTGTTCACCAGTTAATAATAACTTAATGGAATTATTAATAATGATAGATGCATTTAAGAGAGCATCAGCAGGTAGAATAACAGCAGTTATGCCATACTATGGATATGCAAGACAAGATAGAAAGGCTAAATCAAGAGATCCAATAACAGCAAAGTTAGTTGCAGATCTTTTACAAGCTGCAGGAGCTGATAGAGTACTTACAATGGATCTACATGCATCACAAATACAAGGTTATTTCAATATACCAGTTGATCACTTAGTTGGATCACCAATACTTTCAAAATACTTTGTAGAAAAAGGATTAGCAGATCAAGACGATGTAGTAGTAGTTTCACCAGACCTTGGAAGTGTTACTAGAGCTAGAAAATTTGCGGATAGATTACACGCACCAATAGCTATAATAGATAAGAGAAGACCAAAAGCAAATGTATCAGAAATAATGAACATTATAGGTGATGTTGAAGGCAAGAAATGTATCTTAATAGATGATATGATAGATACAGCAGGAACTATTTCAAATGCGGCAAATGCACTTAAAGATTTAGGAGCTAAAAATGTATATGCTTGCTGTACTCATGGAGTATTATCAGGCCCAGCATTTGAAAGAATAAATAATTCAGCAATAGAAGAATTAGTAATGTTAAATACTATAAAGTTACCAGAAGGTGTAGATAAAGAAAAGTTCAAATCAATATCAGTAGCACCATTATTTGCTGAAGCAATTAAGAGAATATACGATGATGAACCAATAAGTAAATTATTCGAAGCATAATACATAGCAACAAAACCTCTAGGGAAATTTCTAGAGGTTTTTTTTATAATCTTTGGATAATGATAATTTATAGTTAATAATTTGTAACTTATTTGACGAAACTATATTAAAAAGTATAAAAAAATGATAAATTTATATTTGTTAGTTAACATGAATAATACAAAATTAACAATATTTAAAAAATACGGAGGTGCCGTTATGGAAGGCGTTTTAGGTAAGGTATTAATAGTTGATGATGATGAAAATATTTGCGAAGTTATAAATATGTACGTTAAAAGTGCAGGATATGATACAAGAGTTGCTCACAATGGAAAAGAAGCAGAAGAACAATTCTTAGATTATAAACCAGACATAGTATTATTAGATGTAATGATTCCAAACATAGATGGAATAGATGTTTTAAAATGGATAAGAAAAGAAGGTACAACTCCTGTAATAATGCTTACTGCAAAAGGAGATACATTCGATAAAGTATTAGCATTAGAACTTGGAGCAGACGATTACATAGTTAAACCATTTGAACCAAAGGAATTACTTGCAAGAGTTAAAGCTGTAATGAGAAGATACACAGCTGATAATACAAATAAAGAAGTAATCCAATACAATGATTTAACAATAGATGCAAATTCATATAGAGTAATTTATAAGAATAATGAAGTAAAAATGCCACCTAAAGAATTCGAACTATTATATTACCTAGCATGTAATAAAAATAGAGTATTCACAAGAGAACAGTTACTATGTGAAGTTTGGGGATATGATTATCCAGGAGACTCAAGAACTGTTGACGTTCACGTTAAGAGATTAAGAGAAAAACTTCATTCAGGAGACACATGGCAAATAGAAACTGTTTGGGGGGTAGGCTACAAATTCGAGGTGAAATAGATGAAGAAAAATAGCTTAGCATATAGGCTTATAATTACATTCACTTTAATTTTAGCTACTGCACTTATAGTTGTTGCTGGAGTTTTATCTGTTTGGTTTAAACAATATTATTTTAATGAAAAGAAAGAACAGCTAAATAAGGAAAGCACAATAATAGAGAGTGCTGCAATAACGTATTTAACATTAGATAAGAGTTCTAATCTTACAACCCTTAAAAACGTTATGGATTTCGTAGGTAAGACTGTCGATGCAGATATATTAGTTGCAGATAATATGGGATATACATATGCTGTATCTAAAAGCGAGCATGAAGATTATAAGTTTACTAATTTAGGAATCCCTAAAGAAGATATGGAGATCTTAAAAGAAGGTAAATCAATAGAGTATGGCAATGTAAAAACAGGTGATAAGAGCGATTATGTATATTTAAAACCAATATTTAATAAAGAATATTTTAGTGGAGTTATAGTTATGATTATACCTGCTGAAAGTATTGTAGCTCCAATAATAAGAGTTAATGAAGTTATATGGATAACTGCTATAATAGCTATTATAGTTGGAGGAATTGTAGTATATGTATACAGTAAAAAATCACTTATAGAACCTATAGATAAAGTTACAACTGTAGCTAAGAGATTAGCTAAAGGAGAGGTAAATCAAAGACTAGAGATAAAATCAAACAACGAAATAGGAGAACTTGCAGAGTCATTTAATATAATGGCAGAATCCCTAGAACAAGTTGATGAAAACAGAAGAATATTTATATCTAATGTATCTCATGAGCTAAGATCACCAATCACATCTATAAAAGGATTTATATCAGGTATATTAGATGGAGTAATCCCTAAAGATAAAGAAGGATATTATTTAAATATTGTTTATGAAGAAACTGATAGATTATCAAGACTTATAAATGATTTGCTTGATATTTCAGCATTAGAATCAGGTAAAATGAAGCTTAATAAACAAGAGATAGATATAAGCAATTTACTAAAGCATACAGTTGCAAAATTTGAAGGCACTATAAATCAAAAAGGGTTAAATGTTGATGTAGTTTTAGAAAAAGAACATCAATATGTAATCGGAGATAACGATAGAATAACTCAGGTAGTTACTAATTTAATAGATAATGCTATTAAATATGGTTCAGAAAATGGAAATGTTGAGATAGATACTACATCTAAGGGAAATAAGGTATATGTAAGTGTTTATAATGATGGGCCATTATTAACAAAAGAACAACTAGTTAAGATTTGGGATAGATTCTACAAAGCTGATGTTTCTAGAACAAATAAAGTAAGTACGGGGCTTGGACTTCCGATAGTAAGGCTAATACTTACTGAACATGGTGAAGATATCTGGGTTGAAAATTATAAAGATAGTGGAGTGAAATTCACTTTTACTTTAACTAAGAAATAGGCTTGGTGATTACTATGATAGATAATAATGATAAATCGGGTAATATAAACTTTAAGCGTAAGACTAATATTTTCACAAAGAAAAATATATTCATAACAATAGCCATAATATTACTTTCTATAATAACTGGTATAACATCTGTAGCTTATGTATTAAATAAGTTAGACATAAGTAATTATAAAAAGCACCAAGATGATAAGTTTGGGATATTGATTAATTCAGATACAAAGAGAGTAATAGATACAGTTGGACCGTCTATAGTTACAATTGGAGAGAGTGCTAAGGCATTAGAAAGTCATGAACTTCCTAATAAGAATGTTTCTGGTGTAATTACTAATAAAGATGGCCTTATACTTACCTCATATTCAGCTATAGAGAATTTTAAGGGTATATATGTTAAATTAACAGCTAAAGGTGCAAAACCTACAAAAGGAATATTACTAGGTAAAGATGCTAAATTAGATTTAGCATTAATAAAAATTCCAGGCGATGATTTAACTCCTGCTAAAATGGCAAAAGATACTGAAATTAAAGAAGGTAATATAGTATTTGCGTTAGGTAATAGTACTTCAGATAGTTATATAGGTGTAATAACGCCTGGTATAATAACTTCAACTAATCATATAATAAATATTAATAATGATAAGTTTAGAGCTATTCAAACTAGTGCTGTTATGAATAATGAAAACTTTGGTGGTATTCTTTGTAATGCTAAAGGTGAAATGGTCGGCATGAATAGTAAATTATTCACTGATTTATATAAAAAGGATAACTTATACTTTGCAATAGGAAGTGAAGCCTTAAAAGCTGCTGAAAATGAAATAATAAAATCTTCAGATGTACTCGGAATAAAAGGATCACAAGTAAAGGTATCTGATAGAGAAGAGGAAAATGGATTTTATGTAGAAGCCGTAGTTGATAGTGGCAGAGCAGAAAAAGCAGGTATGAAGGTAACAGATATAATAATAAAGGCTAATAATAAGAAGGTATCATCTTACGAAGATTTGATAGATATTATTAAAACTACTAAGCAAGGTGGAAAAATAGAGTTTACAATTCTAAGAAACGGAATTGAAAAAAATATAAATATAACTTTATAGTGTATAATAGTAAAGAGGCTTTTTTTAAAAGTCTCTTTATTATTGTTAAAATTTAGTATAATATTAAGTAGTATTTGAATTATAAAGTGTTATATGGTAACACTTATAATATAAAAATATTTTAAGATAAAGAGGAGAAAGACATGTTTTTAATAGTTGGACTTGGAAATCCAGAAGAAAAATATAATAATACTAGACATAATATAGGATTTGAAGCTGTAGATTATATAGCTGATAAGTATAATATAGATATAAATAGGAAAAAATTTAAAGGTGTGTACGGAGAAGGTTTTATAGGTAATGAGAAGGTAATACTTATGAAGCCAACTACATATATGAACTTAAGTGGTGAATGTATAAGAGAAGTTATAGATTTTTATAAATTAAGTAACGAGGATATATTAGTTATATATGATGATATAAGCTTAGATGTAGGAAGAATAAGAATAAGACCTAAGGGTAGTGCTGGTGGTCATAATGGGATAAAGAGCATTATAAATCATTTAGGAACTGATGAATTCTCAAGAATTAAAATAGGGGTAGGACAACCTAAGGGGGATTTAGTAAACCACGTTTTAGGTAAGTTCTCTAAAGAAGAAAATGAAGTTTTAGAAGAAAGCTTAGAAGCTACAAAACTTGCAACAGAGACAATAATAAAGGAAGATACACAAGCTGGGATGAATAAATTTAATGGATTTAAAGCAAAGAAAAGTATTTAAGGATGGTGCATAGCATGAGATTAGAAGGGTTAATGAAGCCCTTATATGAGAGTAGGGAATTTAATAATATTAAAAATAATATAGAGAATAAGAAATTTCCATTAGCTATATATGGGCTAGCTGATTCAGGAAGAACTTATTTAATTGATGCTTTATATGAACAATATGATAAGCCTATAGTTATTGTAACTCATAGTGATATGGAAGCTAAGAATTTATATGAAGATCTTAGCTTTTATTCAACAGATGTTTATTATTTCCCTGTAAGAGAGGTTGTTTTTTATAATATCGATGCAATATCTGGGGATTTAAGATGGGCTAGACTTAAGGTAATAAAGGAGATACTAAACAAAAAGAAAAAGATTATAGTAACTTCTGTTGAAGCCTTTGCAGCTGGATATACACCTAGAAAGTTTTATGAGAACCATAAAATAAACTTAAAAATTTCAGATGAAGTAGATTTTAATAATATAGCAAAGCTTTTAGTTGAAGGTGGATATGAAAGAGTAGAAATAGTCGAAGGTAAGGGTGAATTTGCATTAAGAGGTGGAATATTAGATGTGTATCCACCAGATTCAGCATACCCATATAGAATTGAACTATTTGGAGATGAAATTGATTCAATAAGAACATTTAATACTGAATCCCAAAGAAGTATTGAAAAAGTTAAAACTGTAAAGATATTCCCAGCAAAAGAAATAATAGTGGATGATGAAAGTATAAAATATGCTAATGAATCTCTTAAAAGTGAACTTGAAAAAGCGCTTCAAAATAATAAGGATAAAGAAACAAGAGAAAAATTAACTGAGATTATAAATAGAAACTTAGAAAGTTTAAATAACTTATCTAACTTTGAAACTATAGATTCATATTTACCATTTTTCTATGAAAAGTTAGAAACTTTATTTGATTATTTTAAAGACTACACTTTTATAATTGATGATACATCAAGAGTACTTGGTAAGATTGAAAGTACTTATTCAGAGTTTAGGGAAAACTTCTCAATGTTTCTTCAAAAGGGTAATATATTACCAAAGCATTCAGAACTATTAATTGAATATGATAAGTTAGTAGAACAGTTTGAAAGATGTGATTTAATAACATTAGATCCATTTGCAAAGGTAAGGGATATTTTTAGACCTATATCAATGGCAAACATAAAACAATTAACACTTAATAATTATCAAGGACAATTAGAGTTTTTAATAGAAGAAATAAATAATAAAAAGAGTAATGGTTTTAGAACACTAATATTATCAGGAACTAGAACAAGGGGAGAGAGACTTGTTGATACTCTAAGAGATAGAGGCATAGAAAGTGTATATAAAGATGATGTATCAGATATACAATGTGGAGAGGTTGTAATAACTTTTGGTAATCTTTTAAGAGGGTTTGAGTATCCTAATGAGAAATTATGCCTTATATCTGATAAAGAAGTATTTGGTGAAGCTAAGAGAAAGCTTGCTAAAAAAAGAAAAAATAGAAAAGGTGTTGCTAAAATTAATTCCTTTGCTGAACTTAAAATTGGAGATTATGTTGTACATGTAAACCATGGTGTTGGTGTATATAAAGGAATAAAGCAAATAGAGGTAGCTGGAAACACTAGAGATTATCTTGATATTGTATATCAAAAAGGTGATAAGCTTTATGTACCGGTAGAGCAGTTAGACTTAGTTCAAAAGTATATAGGTAGTGAAGGTAAATCTCCTAAGGTTAATAAGCTTGGGGGAATGGAGTGGCAAAAAGCTAAGAGCAAGGTAAGAAAATCTATAAATGAAATAGCAGAAGATTTAATAAAACTTTACGCAACTAGAGCAACATTAAAGGGGCATAAATTTAGCAAGGATACAGAATGGCAAAGACAATTTGAAGATGAATTCCCATATGAAGAAACACCAGATCAATTAACTTCATTAGAAGAAATAAAGAAAGATATGGAGTCTTCAAAATCAATGGATAGACTTTTATGTGGTGATGTTGGATATGGTAAGACAGAAGTTGCACTAAGGGCTGCATTTAAAGCTGTTATGGATGGAAAGCAAGTTGCATTTTTAGTTCCAACTACAATACTTGCAGAACAGCATTATAAAAATATGCTAAAGAGGTTCTCAGACTTCCCAATAAAGATTGATATGATTAGTAGATTCAGAACTGCAAAGCAGCAAAAGGCTACTATTCAAGCTGCTAAAGAAGGAAATGTAGATATACTTGTTGGAACTCATAAGTTAGTTGCTAAAGATATTCAATTTAAAGATTTAGGTCTTCTAATAATTGATGAAGAGCAAAGATTTGGGGTTAAACAAAAAGAAAAGATTAAAGAATTAAAGAAGAATGTTGATGTACTAACACTTAGTGCTACACCAATTCCAAGAACCCTTCATATGTCATTAACTGGGGCACGTGATATATCAGTTATTGAAACGCCACCAGAAGAAAGATATCCTGTTCAGACATATGTTATAGAACAAAATGATCAGCTTATAAGAGATGCTATTTTAAGAGAAATGAATAGGGGAGGTCAAGTATTCTTTGTATTTAATAGAGTAGAAAATATCGAGAATATGGCAAACTATATTAAAGATTTAG
The DNA here is from genome assembly GCF_055396605.1 of Clostridium budayi. Taxonomy (NCBI): domain Bacteria; kingdom Bacillati; phylum Bacillota; class Clostridia; order Eubacteriales; family Clostridiaceae; genus Clostridium; species Clostridium budayi. Next base: position 2,992,019 of record NZ_AP042456.1, on the reverse strand, counting down.
TACCTGAAAGTAGAGTAACATTTGCTCATGGTAGAATGACAGAAAGACAGCTTGAAACTGAAATGATGTCATTTATGAATAAAGAATATGATGTGCTTGTTTGTACAACTATTATAGAGACAGGTATTGATATGCCTAATGTAAATACAATAATAGTAAATGATGCAGATAAGATGGGACTTTCACAGCTGTATCAATTAAGAGGTAGAGTTGGAAGATCAAATAAAATAGCCTATGCATATCTTTTATATACTAAGGATAAAGTATTAACTGAAGTAGCTGAAAAGAGATTAAAGGCATTAAAAGATTTTACAGAGCTTGGCTCAGGCTTTAAGATTGCCATGAGAGACCTTGAAATTAGAGGAGCAGGTAATATGATGGGATCATCCCAACATGGACATATGGCGACAATAGGTTATGATTTATATTGTAGAATGCTTGAAGATACAATAAAAATTATTAAAGGTGAAATCACAAAAGAACCTGTTGAAACAACTGTTGATATAAAGGTAGATGCATATATACCATCAACATATATAAAAGATGAAAATCAAAAAATTGAGGTTTATAAGAAGATTGCAGCTATAGAAAGTTTAGATGAATATATGGAAATTAAAGATGAGTTAGAAGATAGATACTCAGAAATTCCAGATTCAGTTTATAACCTAATGGATATAGCATATATTAAGAGTAAGGCAAAACAACTTAATATAGAAGAAATAAAAGAAACACCAAAAGGATTATTCTTTAAATTTGAAGAGGGCGATAAAGAACATATTAAAATCTTTAAAGTTCTTCTTGAAAAATATAAAGATAATGTTATTTTAAAGTTTGGAAATAATCCAGAATTTTCATTTAAACAAAATAGTATTAAGAAGGATGATATGTTACCTTTCTTCAAGGAAATGTTAGATAACATAATAAAAGTAATAAATACTTAAAACATAGTTAATTGAATTAAGTATATAATATTGATATACTTAATAAGTGTAAATTTTTACAAATAAATAGTAAAGTGAGGTAAGTAGCGTGGGAAAAGTTAAAAAGATAATAGCCTTAGGATTAGTTGCAGTAGCTAGTATGTCATTTGTAGGCTGTAAGATGATTCAAAAGACACCAGAAGCAATAAAAAACGAAGTATTAGCTAAAGTTGGAGATCAAAAAATCACAAGAGGTGACTTAGATAGAGCAATGAGCACAGTTTATAGTCAATTAGAACAACAATATGGAAAGGACTATAAAAATAATGCTCAAATAAAATCACAATTACTAGAAGAAGAAAAGAATGCATTAAACACATTAGTAGAAAGAGATGTAATGCTTGCAGAAGCTAAGAAAAATAATTGGGGACCATCAGAAGAAGAGATAAATAAGAAAGTCGATGAAAGAATAAAACAAATGAACGAAGCATATGGTGGAGAGGATAAATTTAAAGCAGCTTATGAAGAACAAGGATTTAAGGATGAAGCTGCAGTAAAAGAGCAATTTAAAGATGATATAATAGTTGAAAATGTAATTAAGGAACATATAATAAAAGATATTAGTGTTTCTGATGACGAAGTTAAAAAGTACTATGAAGATAATAAATCTCAATTTGCATCAAATAAACCAGGTGCAGATGCTTATAATATAGTAATTCCAGACGGAAAAGATGCTGAAGCAACAGCTAAAAAGGTAAGAGAAGAAATAGTATCAGGAAAAGCTACATTTGCTGAAATGGCTAAAAAATATAATACTGATGCTACAAAAGATAAAGGTGGATCATTAGGCTATATTGATTATGATTCAACACAACTTATTCCAGAATTCATGGATGCATTTAAAAAGCTTAAAAATGGAGAAATATCACAACCTGTTAAGAGTCAATTTGGATACCATTTAATAAAGGCTGAAAATGTTAATACTAAGACAGAATATAAATCATTTAAAGATGTAAAAGATACAATAAAAAATTCTCTTCTACAACAAAAGCAAAATAAAGCTTACGAAGAAAAGCTTAAAGCATGGAAAGAAGAAATCGAAGTTAAACTTTACGAAGATAGATTACAATAAAAATTATATGGAAAAGGGTACTAATAAATTTATTAGTACTCTTTTTCTTTTAAATAATGGTTATATGTGTATAAAATTTCTATCTAGTCAAATAATAATAGTGCTACTAATTTTAATAGTATTTTAGAGGAGGTTTGATTATAAAATGAAAGCTACAGGAATTGTAAGGCGCATAGACGACCTAGGTAGAGTTGTTATACCAAAAGAAATAAGAAGAACATTAAGAATAAGAGAAGGAGATCCACTTGAAATATTCACAGATAGAGAAGGTGGAGTAATTCTTAAAAAATATTCACCAATAGGAGAACTTACTGATTTTTCTAAAGAATATGCAGAAAGTTTACAACAAGTTGTAGGAAACATAATTTTAATAAGTGATAAGGATGCATTCATTTCAGCAAGTGGAGCACCAAAGAAAGATTACATAGACAGAAAAATAAGCAATGAGCTTGAAGATGTTATGGAAGGAAGAAAACCTGTATTATTAGGTGAAGGAGCAGATAAGCTAATTCCATTACATAATGATGAAGAAGTAACAGAAATGGTATCACAAGTTATAGCTCCAATTATAGCTGAAGGTGACGCTATTGGAACAGTAGTTATATTATCAAAACAAGAAGGAACAAAACTTGGTGAATTAGAACTTAAGCTTGCAGAAACTGCAGCGGCTTTCTTAGGAAAGCAAATGGAACAATAAAATTTATTTATAATAAAAGGATAAATAAAGTAATAATACCTCCAAACTTACAATAATTATTATTAGTAAAAGAAAGTTTGGAGGTATTTTATGAATAAACAGTCTTTAATTAAAGGAAGTCTAATACTTGGACTAGCAGGAATATTTGCAAAAGTTCTAGGATTATTCTTTAGATGGCCTCTTATTATGTTAATAGGTGATGAGGGTATAGGGCTTTATCAAATGTCATTTCCTTTATATATGTTCTTTGTAGCTATAGCATCAGGAATACCAGTTGCTATATCTAAAATAGTATCAGAGAATAATGCTGTAGGTGATATAGAAGGAAGCTTTAAAGTAGTTAAGGAGTCAACATATTTAATGCTAATTTTAGGAGCTGGAACTACATGTTTCTTATTCTTCTTTGCAGATTCAATAATAAGCTTTTTAAAATGGGATTCAAAGGCATATTATTCGCTTATAGGTATATCATTTGCACCACTTATAATATCTATTATGACAATCTTTAGAGGATTCTTCCAAGGACTTCAGAATATGACTCCTTCAGGTATATCACAAATTTTAGAGCAAGTTGGAAGGGTGATATTTGGAGTTGGACTAGCAGTTTTATTATTACCAAAAGGAATAGAATATGCAGCTGGTGGAGCAGCATTTGGAGCAGCCGCTGGAGGCCTTCTAGGTGGTATATATCTTTATATAAAGTATTTATTTACAAAAAGAAGTTACGGTATTAAAAAAGTTAAAAGTGATACAGCTGTGATGAATAGAATACTTAAAATAGCAATTCCTATATCACTTGGGGCTACAGTAGGTACTGTTATGAATCTTATAGATTCTATATTTATTCCAAGAGAACTATTAAACGCAGGATTTACAACTCAACAGTCTACTATTTTATATGCACAACTAACAGGGAAAGCATCCGTTATTGTTAATATTCCAATGACGCTTTCAATGGCACTTAGCATATCGGTAATTCCTATAATAGCGGAACAATTTATATTAGGAAGAAGAAGAGAAGTAGAAAATAAAGTTAATCTTTCAATAAAGCTATCATCAATAATTGCAATACCATGTATGTTTGGGATGTTCTTTATGGCAGAACCTATAATGAAGCTTATATTCCCAGGCAGATATGAAGGGTTCGAGATACTTAGATATTTATCACTTAGTTTACCGTTTATTATTTTAACGCAAACAACAACATCAATATTACAAGGTGTTGGAAAGTATATCTTACCAGTAATAAACTTATTTATAGGATGCGTAATAAAATTAATCTTAACAGTATCTTTAGTATCAATGCCACAATTCAATATATATGGAGCTGTAATTGCAAGTATAGCAGCATATATGGTTACAACACTTCTTAATATAATTTTATTAAAAATAACTCTTAAAACTAAGATTGGAGTACTAGGTAACATAGTAAAACCAATTTTATGTTCATGCATAATGATTGCAGGGGTCTTATTTAGTTATATTCAAATATTAAACCATACAAATAGTAATGGTATAGCATGTATAATATCAATAGCATTAGGTGGTATAATATATATGATATCAATCGTGGCTATGAAAGTATTTAGTGCTCAAGAAATAATGGATAGAGTATATAGAAAATAAATTGAATATAAGGAGAAATACCTAATGATTAAAATTATCGGCTTAGGAACAGGAGATATTAATGACATTACAGTAAGGACATTAAAAATTTTAGAAACAGAAGAAAATATTTATTTTAAAATTTTAAATGATAAATTAATTAAAACTCTAAATAGCAAAAATATAGATTTTAAAACATATGATCATTTTTACAATAAAGAAGAGAATGTATGTGATATTAATAAGAAGATAGTAGAAGATTTAATTCGTATTCATAAAGAAGATAACGACGTAGTATATGGAGTTTTAGGAAATCCATTAATAGGCGATATAACAGTAAAATTACTTATAGATAGATGCAAAAAAGAAAAGATAGAATATAAAGTATTTACTGCTACAAGTTTAATAGATGTTATTATAGAAAAACTAGATGTAGATATAAGTAACGGACTTAAAATTATTGATAGTAGCAATATAAAAAATGAAATATTAGATAATAGAAAACAAAAAATAATAACAGGTTTATATAATGAATTTATTGCTAAAGAAGTAAAGGATAAATTGCTAGAATCTTATAGTGATAATGAAAAAATTATATTTATAAAAAATTTAGGAATAGATAATAGTGAATTAATAAAAGAAATAGAATTAAAAGATTTAGATAGAGAAGATATAGATAATCCAGTGTATTTATATATTCCTAAGAGTACTAATAATAAAAAAGATATATATGACTTTATTGATTTAATAGATATGCTTAGAGGAGAAAATGGTTGTCCTTGGGATAGAGTTCAAACTCATAAAAGTATAAAAAATGCCATAGTTGAAGAAAGCTATGAAGTTAAAGATGCAATAGAGCAAGAGGATGAAGAAGCTTTAATTGAGGAACTTGGAGATGTTCTATTGCATGTTGTATTCCACTCATCAATAGGAAAAGATGAAGGCAAATTTAATTTAGATGATATTGTAGAAGGAATATACAATAAAATGGTATTTAGACATCCTAATATATTTAAAAAGGAAGAAAGTACGAAAAGCTGGGATGAGATTAAAAAAGAAGAAAAAGGCTTTGATACAATGACTGATGAATTAGGAGGCATAGCAAAGGCGCTTCCAGCATTAATAAGAGCTCATAAGGTGAAAAATAAAGCTAGAAAAGTCGGATTTGACTGGGATAATGTAGAAGATGCATCAAAGAAAGTTATAGAAGAATTAAATGAAGTTTTAGATGTATATAAAACTGAAAATAGGGAAAGAATAACAGAAGAAGTCGGGGATTTGTTATTCTCTTGTGTTAATGTCTCAAGATTTTTAGATGTAGATGAAGAGGAAGCTTTGAATAGGACTACGGATAAATTTATAAAGAGATTTAGTTATATAGAAAAAGAAGCCTTAAAGTCTAACAGAAAATTAGAAGATATGACTTTAGAGGAGATGGATGTCTTATGGAATAAAGCTAAAAAGGAAGAAAAACATTAGCTTTAGGAGGATTTTCGTAATTTTTATAGAATATATTTAATTAATAAATACTACTCTTCCATATTATTGTATTAAATTTGCTTTTTTTTACAAAAATATATAAATATTTATATATTCAGTGTAGACGGGACTTGAAAGTAATAATATAATAAGATAATGTAAGTGTAGTACATATAAGATTAGTTAGTACTATAAATATATAACTAGTTATTTAAGGAGGATGTAATTGTGAATAAAGCAGAATTAATTACTAGTATGGCTGAAAAGTCAAAATTAACTAAAAAAGATGCAGAAGCGGCTTTAAAAGCATTTATAGAAAGCGTTGAAGAAGCATTAGAAAATGGAGAAAGAGTTCAATTAGTTGGATTCGGAACTTTCGAAACTAGAGAAAGAGCTGCTAGAGAAGGAAGAAACCCAAGAACAAAAGAAATAATCAAAATACCAGCTTCAACTGTTCCAGTATTCAAAGCAGGTAAAGAATTTAAAGAAAAAGTTAATAAGTAATTTTTTTGAACCCGAGGTAACTCGGGTTCTTTTATAAAATTATGTTTAAAGTGGAGGATAAACTCTGTATGAGATTAGATAAATATTTAAAAGTATCAAGACTTATAAAAAGAAGAACCGTTGCAAAAGAAGCTTGTGAGAGTTCAAGAGTAACTATAAATGGAAAAGTTGCAAAGTCAGGAACACAAGTAAAAGAAGGTGACATCATAGAAATAACATTCGCAAGTAGATCCTTACGTGCACAAGTTTTAAATATAGCAGAGCATGTAAAAAAAGATGATGCAAAGGATATGTATAAAATATTAGATGGAGAAGAAATAGAATAATTTAATAAAAATCACCTAAAGATATTATATTTAAGAATATAGAAAATATTACATACATATATTTTTTAGTAAGATTAATATCTAAAGGAGATTATATTAATGGAAAGGAAATCTGATATTATACAAACTCAAAAAAGTAGTATACAATTAGAAGATAGAAAAAAACTATCTTTAACAGGTGTTGTTGAAGTGATGAGCTTTAATGACGAAAAAATAATATTAAACACCATATTAGGAAAGCTTAAAATCGATGGAAGAAATCTAAAGATGGATAAGCTTGATGTAAAAAATGGCGATGTTATGATAGACGGATATATAGAGAGTATGATTTATGGTGGAAAAGTAAAAGTAAAAAGAAAAAAGAAGATATTAAAAAGGATATTTAATAGGTGATATTATGCCATTAGAGTTAGATGTTCAATTTGATATTGTTATTTATGCTTTATTAGCAGGATTAATTTTAGGAATGCTCTTTGATCTTTATAGAATGATAAGAGGAAAAAGTGGGCATAAATTAATAATAATGATACAAGATATTTTATTTTGGATATTTAGTGCTATAGCAATATTTACTTTCTTACTTTACACAAATTATGCTTTTTTAGGACCATATGTTTATTTATGTATGGGAGTTTCACTTTTTATATATCTTAAGTTATTTAGCAACTTTATTTTTAAGGTTGAAAATGGAATTGTAATTGGAACAAAAGTTACAATAAGAAGAGGATATAAGAATGCAAGTTATCCTTTTAGATTATTTTTTAATAAAATTAATAACAAAAGATAAATATAATTAAAAATAACTTGAATTAAAATCTCATAGTGTTTAAAATAGATGTATAGAATTTGAAAAAAATGAGGTACTATGGGATGATAAAGAAATTAAAAGGGAAGAATTTAATAATCTTAGTATTATGCCTTGTTTTTTTACTTGGTTTTGTTAGACAAGAAAGAGCTATGAAAAGAATTGAAAAAGAAATAGCTAATAAAAAGACAGAATTAGAACAAATAAAAGAAAAAAACAGGGAGCTTGAAGAACAAGTTAAAAGTGCTAATTCTGAAGAGTATAATGAAACATTGGCTAGAGAGAGACTTAACATGGTTAAGCCCGGAGAAAAAGTCATAAATGATAAAAAAGGTGACTCAACGTCTAAAAATTAGGTTATTATAATAATAACATATATATTTATTTTAAAAATTAAGGAGGAGTCTTTTAAACATGACCTTAGAGGCAGGAAACATATTAGAGGGTACAGTGGTAAATATCACAAATTTCGGAGCTTTCGTTGAATTAGAAGGCGGAAAGACAGGTCTAGTTCACATATCAGAAGTAGCAGATTCTTTTGTAAAGGACATAAGACAACATTTAAAAGAACAAGATAAAGTAAAGGTAAAAGTTATATCAATTGATGATAATGGAAAAATCAGCTTATCAATAAAGCAAGCTGAAGTAAAGCCTAAGAGATCAAGCAGACCAGCAGAATTCGAATGGGGAAAAGAAAAGAAGAAACCTACAGTAAGTTTCGAAGACCAAATGTCAAAATTCTTAAAGGAAAGCGAAGAAAGAATGCAAGATGTTAAAAGACATCAAGACTTCAAGAGCAAAAGCGGTAAAAAAGGATTTTAAAAATTAAGACATCATATAAATTTAATATATAAATCTATAAATAGAAGGCTATTAGTTAATAAACTGATGGCTTTTTATTTTATGTTTAAAGATAAATATCAACATAATTATTGATATATACATATATAAATCAGAAAAAAATAAAAAAGTTTTATGGCGTGAAGCCCCTGGATTAGCCACTTTGTCCACTTTTATTACAAAAAAACAAAATAAAATGAAAAAAGTTGTTGACAGTATAATAATCATACTATATAATAACTATTGTCGTCAGAAATGATTCAGAAAAAACGCATGCCGAAGTGGCGGAACTGGCAGACGCACAGGACTTAAAATCCTGCGGTGGTTAAACACCGTACCGGTTCGATTCCGGTCTTCGGCACCAAGTTTTTTCAAAACATAATAACGCGGGGTGGAGCAGTTGGTAGCTCGTCGGGCTCATAACCCGAAGGTCGTAGGTTCAAGTCCTGCCCCCGCAACCATAACGTGGCGGAATAGCTCAGCTGGCTAGAGCATTCGGTTCATACCCGAAGTGTCGTAGGTTCAAGTCCTATTTCCGCTACCATTAACTTGCCGAAGTGGCGGAACTGGCAGACGCACAGGACTTAAAATCCTGCGGTGGTTAAACACCGTACCGGTTCGATTCCGGTCTTCGGCACCAAGTTAATTTTATAAAAAGGCATACAATATAATAACGCGGGGTGGAGCAGTTGGTAGCTCGTCGGGCTCATAACCCGAAGGTCGTAGGTTCAAGTCCTGCCCCCGCAACCACACGTGGCGGAATAGCTCAGCTGGCTAGAGCATTCGGTTCATACCCGAAGTGTCGTAGGTTCAAGTCCTATTTCCGCTACCATGCCTGCCGAAGTGGCGGAACTGGCAGACGCACAGGACTTAAAATCCTGCGGTGGTTAAACACCGTACCGGTTCGATTCCGGTCTTCGGCACCAAAGAACTAAGAATTAATTCTTAGTTCTTTTTTTATATGTAAAAATTAAAGTATATATGGACCTCTAAAGGAAATATCTATAAATTAAAAGGATATTACTTTTAGAGGTTTTTTATTCATAAAAAATATCTTAATATATAACAAAATATTTTCTATAGTGACATGTAAAATATTTAATATGATTCTTTAATTTTCTTGATAAATAAAGGATTTACAATGGATTTTTCTATAATAAAAGAAAGTATCGAAAAATATTATTAAAAGAAGAATATTAAAAATATAAATGAATAATGTCTTACGAAACTTTAGAACTAGACTATATATTGACATAAATCGAAAATCAAACCTGTTATAATAATTTACATAATATGGAAATTAACAGGAGGAGAGATTATGCAGTATAGACTTAATGGAAGTGCAATAAAAGGTTTTGAAAAAGGAGCAGTTATAACGAGAACGGAGCCGATGAAGCTAGCTTTGATTTTTATAACCACACTGTTACTAAGCAGAGTAACTATAATGGTTGGAGAAGGAGATATAGTTGGAATCTCTCCTTTTGGTATAGCATTTCTTATTAGTATAATTCTTGAGAAAAATCAAAGTAAAGTTTTAGCAGCTTCAATAGGAGGATTAGTTGGATACTTTACAATAAACAATATGCTAAAAGATGGTTTTGTTTATGCTCTAATTATATTGTTTATGTTAGGATACAGTTTACTATTTGATAAATTGAAAAAAAGAATTAGTGACAAGCAAATGTTTGCGATTTTATTTTTAAGTTATTTAATTTATGGAGTGTTTATAAGTAATTATGATATGGGCGTTAACGTAACGATGGCTGCGTTAAACACTTTAATATCCATACCAATTTATTATGTTATTAGATATGGTATTAAGTGTGTAGGAGAGTATAACACTAATTATTTCTTTAATGTGGAAGAATTAATTAGCATAGCTTTTATAATATGTTTAATGGTAGCTGGAGTCGGTAATTTTTCAATAGTTGGAATTAGTATTAGAAATATATTATCTTTAGCTATTGTAATTTCTATAGCTTATGTAGGAGGAGCTACAAACGGTGCGACTATAGGAATTGCTATGGGGGTAGTAGTTGGTATGACTACTGGGGATATGATAAGTAGTATAGGACTATATGGAAGTGTAGGTTTAATATCAGGATTATTTAAGGAGACAGGTAAAGTATTTTCATTTATTTCATCAATACTAATATTTTTAATTATATCCTTTTATTCTAATGGACTTAATATGCAAGGAATATCTGAGATGTTAATTGGTGGAATGGTATTTTTAATAATACCTAAAAAGTTTTTAAAAATGTTAGAAATAGAGATATGTGCAGAGAGTAAAATAGAAAAAATAAATGAAGAGCATTTAGAACAAGTTAAGCAGGAATTTTCTAATAAAGTTCAAAACTTTGGACTAGCATTAGGGGCTATATCTACTTCATTAAACAATATGTCTGATAATGATAAGCTATGCTACAAAAATAAAAGTACAGGGCTTATTGAAAATCTTGCAGATAGAGTTTGTAGTGTATGTTCAAATTGTAATAGATGTTGGAATAGAGAATTTAATCAAACATATACGGCTTTTGAGGTGTTGCTTAAAGAGAAAGAGCAAGGTAAGCATACTTTCCCATCAGAGCTTGAAAAAAAGTGTATTAGAAAATCTGATTTAATATTTAATTCAGAAGAAATAATAAATATTTTAAATGGAAATGAAATAATTAGGAGAAAGCTAGAGGAAGGGAGGAAAATAGTAGCAAATCATATAAATAATATTTCTTATAATCTTGATACAATGATTACAGATTTTAAGAGAGATGTTACTTGGTGTGAAGAATTAGAAAGAGTTATAAGGAGGGAACTAAATAAAAATTCTATAGCTTATAAGGAGGTATTTTGCTACACGGATAAGGGCGGAAGAGCTAATGTGAAGGTAAGTATGGAGAAATGCTCAGGATGTGATTATTGTGCAAAAAATGTTCTTCCAGTTATCAATGAAGTCGTAGGTTCGCCTATGAGTATAAATAATAATGGATGTAGAATTAATCCAAATAATAAAGATTGTTATATAGTTTTAGAAGAAATGCCTAAGTATAAAGTTGTTACTTATGCAGGAATGAGAGTTAAGGAAGGGGAAGAATATACAGGAGATACTTATAGTTTTGGAAGATTAGATGGTGGAAAATATATGACGCTTTTAAGTGATGGAATGGGATCAGGACCAGAGGCGTCAAAAGAAAGTAAGGCTACTGTAGAATTAGTTGAAAGATTCGTTGAAGCTGGATTTAGTATTGAAACAGCTTTAGATACTGTAAATTCAATAATGAGTATGAAGTTTGAAGAGGATGAAAAATTCTCAACATTAGATTTAAGCACAATAGATTTATATACAGGAAAAGCATCATTTATAAAGGTTGGAGCCGCAGCTAGCTTTATAAAGAGAGGAAATAAAATAAAGAAGATATCATCTAATATGCCACCATTTGGGCTTATGGATAAAGTGTTAGTTGAAAGCGTTGAAGAAAATCTGAAAGGCGGCGATATAATAATAACATTAAGTGATGGGGTGTTAGATGTAGATAAAGATGGAGTTGGAGATTCAGCTTGGCTTGAAAAATATTTAAAAGGAAAGGGAAATAATCCAAGGGAACTTGTAGAGGATATATTAGAAGAATCTAAAAAAATTAATAATGGCACTATAAAAGATGATATGAGTATAATAGTTTCTAAGGTTCATGCTGTATATTAAAAGTTTATATATAATAATAAAGCTGGCGTTTAGTCAGCTTTTATTATTTTTTAACATTACAAAAGACGAATATTAAGGTATTATATAAGAGAATACTTATTACGTAGGAAGTGAGATAATTGATTAACAAATTTATAAACTATATAAAAGACAATAGACTTTTAGATAACGGTGATAAGGTTTTAGTTGGATTATCAGGAGGCCCAGATTCTGTATGTTTATTGCATTTGCTTCATTCTATAAAGGGTATATATTCACTAAAGGTTGGAGCTGCACATATAAACCATATGCTTAGAGGTGATGAGGCATTAAAAGACGAAGAATATGCTAAAAATTTGTGTGAATCATTAGGGATAGAGTTTTATAGCACTAGACTTGATATAGAAAAAATAGCAAAAGAGAGAGGCGTATCTACAGAAACAGCAGGAAGAGATGAAAGGTATAGATTTTTTAATGAAGTAAAAGATAAAGAAGGATATACTAAAATAGCAACTGCACATAATGCAAATGATCAAGCAGAAACAATAATTATGAGAATGATGAGAGGTACAGGACTTGAAGGTTTAGGTGGAATACCAGTAATTAGAGATGGTATATATATAAGACCTATATTATTCCTTGAAAGAAAATCAATAGAGGATTATTGCGAGGGAAATAATTTAAATCCTAGAATTGATAAAACTAACCTAGAAAATATATATAGTAGAAATAAGATTAGATTAGATATTCTACCTTATATGAAAGAAAATTTTAACCCAGATGTAGTAAAGGCTATAAATAGAATGGCATTACTTCTTCAAGAAGATAATAAATATATAAATAATGAAGCGATAAAGACATTTTCAAAATATTGCATAGTAAAAAAAGATGAAATAATAGTAAATAGAGAATTATTTAATAAAGAAAAGGCCATAATTACTAGAGTGGTAAGAAAATCATTAACTACTTTATCTAAAAGTGTTTATGATTTTGAGATGAAACATATAAAAGAAGTTATAGAACTTGGTGATATAGGCACTAATAAAAGAATAGATCTTCCAAATGGAATATATGCAGAGAATGTGTATGGTGAGATTTATATAAAGAAAAAAGAAAGATTACTAAAGGAAAAAACAGAAGTTGAAAATTTAATATTAGCTAAAGATGATATTGATGGAAAAGAAGTAGATTTCTTAGGATGCTTAATTAAATTTAAAGTGGAGAATAAAGAAAAAAATTTAAAATTTAACAATAATGACTTAATTAAGTATTTTGATTATGATAAAATTAATGAGTATGTTACTGTTAGAAAAAGAAAAAATGGGGATAGAATAATTCCACTAGGTATGACTGGAAGTAAAAAGTTAAAGGATATATTTATAAATATGAAAGTTCCTAAAGATTATAGGGATAACATTCCGGTTATACAATTTGATGATGAGATTGCTTGGGTCTTAGGTGTTAAAACATCTAATACATATAAAGTTACAAACCAAACAAAAAATATACTAAAAGTTATGTGTAAGAGAGAGGAATTATAGCATGAGAGAAGATGTTAAAAAGGTATTATTTGATGAAGAACAATTATCAAAAAAAGTAAGAGAATTAGGAGAACAAATAAGTAAAGATTACAAAGGAAAGGACTTATTAGTAGTTGGAGTTTTAAAAGGTTCAGTTGTATTTGCAGCAGATCTTATAAAGAGTATTGATATTCCTTGTGAGATAGATTTTATGGCTGTATCAAGTTATGGAAACTCAACAGAAAGTTCAGGAGTAGTAAGAATATTAAAAGATTTAGACCATAGTATAGAAGGAAAACACGTTTTACTTGTTGAAGATATTGTAGATAGTGGAATAACTTTAACATATCTTTTAAAATACTTAAAAGCTAGAAAGGCTGAAAGTATAGAAATAGTATCATTACTTAATAAGCCTGAAAGAAGAACAGCAGATTTAGAAGTGAAATACATAGGTTTTGAAGTACCTAATGAATTTATAGTTGGATATGGAATTGATTATGCTGAAAAGTATAGAAATTTACCATTCATAGGAGTTTTAAAAGAAGAAGTATACAACAAATAATTGGTAAATTATTGAATGAAAATATTGTAATTATATAATCTATATAGTAAAATTAAAAAAAATTAATAGAGAGGGGGGCCTTGAATGAAAAAATATTCAAGTGCAGCTGTTTGGATTGTTACTATAGCAGTGCTAATTTTCGCAGCATTTGCGCTGTGGGAAACAGGCAATAAATCTGAAACAATTTCATACAGTTCTTTCCAACAAAAATGGAATGCTAATGAAGTAAGTAGCATATATGTTCATGAAAATGATATGACTATAGATGGTGTATTAACCGATGGAAAGAAGTTCACTACAATTGCACCACAAGAAATTATTTCAAAATTAGTTACTGATAATCCTAAGAGTACTGTTAAAGTAGATTTTGAAAAACCATCAAATAGTGGAGCATGGATATCTTTAATACCTACTGTACTTACTGTTATCTTATTCTTAGTACTTTTATTTGTTATGACACAACAGTCACAAGGTGGCGGTGGTGGAAGAGGTGTTATGAATTTTGGTAAAAATAGAGCCAAAGTTGCAACGCCAGATTCTAAAAAGGTAACATTCAAAGATGTTGCTGGAGCAGATGAAGAAAAGCAAGAATTAGAAGAAATCGTTGATTTCTTAAAAGAGCCATCAAAATATACTCAAATGGGAGCTAGAATTCCTAAGGGAGTACTTTTAGTTGGTCCACCAGGAACAGGTAAGACATTACTTGCTAAAGCAATAGCTGGTGAAGCAGGAGTACCATTCTTTAGTATATCAGGATCAGACTTCGTTGAAATGTTTGTTGGTGTTGGTGCATCAAGAGTTAGAGATCTTTTTGCAGATGCAAAGAAGAATGCACCTTGTATAGTATTTATTGATGAAATAGATGCTGTAGGTAGACAAAGAGGAGCAGGTCTTGGCGGTGGCCATGATGAAAGAGAACAAACTCTTAATCAATTACTAGTTGAGATGGATGGTTTTGGAGCAAACGAAGGAATTATAATGATAGCAGCTACAAATAGACCAGACATATTAGACCCAGCTCTTTTAAGACCAGGTAGATTTGACAGACAAATAGTAGTAGGAGCACCGGATGTTAAAGGAAGAGAAGAAATTCTTAAAGTTCATACAAGAAAGAAACCTTTAGCAGAAGATGTAAAATTAGATGTATTAGCAAAAAGAACTCCAGGATTTGCAGGAGCTGACTTAGAAAACCTTACTAATGAGGCGGCATTACTTGCAGTTAGAAGAGGCGATAAATCAATCACAATGCTTGATATGGAAGAAGCTATTACAAGAGTAATAGCAGGACCTGAAAAGAAAAGTAGAGTTATTAGTGAAAAAGATAGAAAGTTAACAGCTTACCATGAAGCAGGTCACGCAGTAGTAATGAAATCATTAAAATACTCAGATCCTGTTCATGAAATAAGTATAATTCCAAGAGGTAGAGCTGGTGGATATACTATGCATTTACCAGATGAAGATAGATCATATACATCAAAGTTAAGACTTAAGGATGATATGGTTGGACTTCTAGGAGGAAGAGTTGCAGAACAACTTATACTAGGTGATATAAGTACAGGTGCTAAAAATGATATTGATAGAACTAGTGCTATCGCTAGAAGCATGGTTATGGAATATGGTATGAGTGAAAAACTTGGAACAATTTCATATGGTTCAGAGCAAAATGAAGTATTCCTAGGAAGAGATCTTGGAAGAGGAAGAAACTTCTCAGAAGAAATTGGTTCAGAAATAGATAGAGAGGTTAAGAAATTTGTTGATGAAGCTTATGAAAGAGCTGAATCTATATTAAAAGAAAATATCAATAAGCTACATGCTGTAGCTGGAGCACTTCTAGAAAAAGAAAAACTAGAAGGAGCAGAATTTGAAGAAATATATAATGAAGCATAAAAAATAAAGACTCTGTTTTTATGGAGTCTTTATTTTTTTATTTATAATTCTATTCCCGGGAAATTATTGATATTAATAAAGATGAAAAATACATATAAATCTAAATGTCTATTTAGGAAGAAATGTGTAAATTTTTGTGTTTTAAATAGATTCTTATAGTTTAACGTTAATAAGTGAAGAAAAAATGTAATAATTAACATAAAAATACGAACGATAATATAAAAAATACACAAAACATTCGAATGATATATTTTAAAATCTTTGGATAGATGGTATACTTTTACTATATAGGGTATAATAAAAAATAAAACTTTTATAAAACAGAGGGGCTAGGTGGTAGTAATGAAAAGTGATATTAAAATAGCACAAGAAGCTAAAATGGAACCAATAGTTAAAATTGCAGAGAAGATTAATTTAAATGAAGATGATATAGAGTTATATGGAAAATATAAATGTAAAATTTCGTTAGATGTATTAAATAGAAAAGAAAATGAAAAAGAAGGAAAACTTGTATTAGTTACAGCTATAAATCCAACTCCAGCAGGTGAAGGAAAATCAACTGTAACAGTGGGTCTTGGTCAAGCGTTATGCAGAATGGGTAAGAGTGCAGTTATAGCTCTTAGAGAACCTTCTCTTGGACCTGTATTTGGTATTAAAGGTGGAGCAGCAGGTGGTGGATATTCACAAGTTGTACCTATGGAAGATATAAATTTACACTTTACTGGAGATATGCATGCTATAACATCAGCTAATAATTTATTAGCAGCAGCTATAGATAATCATATACACCAGGGAAATGCATTAAGAATTGATTCAAGAAGAATTATATTTAAAAGAGTTATAGATATGAATGATAGAGCTCTTAGACAGGTTGTAGTAGGAATGGGCGGAAAGGTTAATGGATTCTTAAGAGAAGATGGATTCATGATAACTGTTGCATCAGAAATAATGGCTATACTTTGCTTAGCTAAAGATCTAAATGATTTAAAAGAAAGAATGGGTAATATATTAGTTGCTTATAATTTAGATGGAGAACCTGTATATGCAAAAGAATTAGAAATACAAGGGGCAATGGCACTTTTAATGAAGGATGCTATAAAACCTAATTTAGTTCAAACACTTGAAAATACACCAGCAATAATACATGGAGGACCATTTGCTAATATTGCACATGGATGTAATTCAATAATTGCAACTAAACTTGCTCAAAAAGTTAGTGATATAGCAATTACTGAAGCTGGATTTGGAGCAGACCTTGGAGCTGAAAAATTCTTAGATATAAAATGTAGATATGGGGATTTAAAACCAGATTGTGTTGTTATAGTTGCTACAATAAGAGCACTAAAACATCATGGTGGAGTTAAAAAGGATGAACTTAATACACCAAATGTTGAAGCACTAAAATTAGGTGTATCAAACTTAGATAAGCAAATTGATAATATTTCAAAATATGGAGTACCTGTAGTTATAGCAATTAATAAATTTACTTCAGATAGTGAAGAAGAAGTACAATTTATAAAAGATTTCTGTAAAGATAAAGGTGTTAGAGTTGCACTTTCAGATGTCTGGGCAAAAGGCGGAGAAGGTGGAATAGAACTTGCAGAAGAAGTTATAGATGTATTAGAAAATGAAAAATCTAATTTTAAAGTTTTATATGATATAAATGAAGACATTGAAGAGAAGATTTTAAAAATAGCAAAAGAAATATATGGTGCAGACGGAGTAAATTATTCAGCTCAAGCTAAGAAACAAATTGCGGAACTTAAAAAGTTCTCATTAGATAAACTTCCAATTTGTATGGCAAAAACGCAATATTCTCTATCAGATGATGCTAGTTTGTTAGGAAAACCTGAAGGTTTTAATATAACTGTTAAAGAAGTTAGAGTTTCAAATGGTGCAGGATTTATAGTTGCATTAACTGGAGATGTAATGACTATGCCAGGACTTCCTAAAGTTCCTGCTGCAAATAGAATGGATATACTAGAAAATGGTGAGATTATAGGACTATTCTAATAGGTGTAAACTCTTGACAAATACTACTGAATTGTTAAAATTATATTGTTAAAATTAAGTTATTTTATCAAAATAAAAGCGGCTTTAATTATAGCTGCTTTTAATTATATTAAGGTGGTGCTTTTATGATATTGCTTATCGATGTAGGGAACACAAACATCGTGTTAGGGGTTCACAAAGATGATAATTATATAGCTAGCTGGAGAATTTCAACTGATGCAAAGAAAACATCAGATGAATACAGTATTCAAGTTATGCAATTATTCTCTCAAAATGGGTTAGATCCAAAGAAAGTTCAAGGGATTATAATATCATCCGTTGTTCCTAATATAATGCATTCATTAGAGAATATGATAAGAAAATGTTTCTGCAAAGAACCTATAATTGTAGGACCGGGTGTAAAGACAGGAATAAATATAAAGTATGATAATCCTAAGGAAGTTGGGGCAGATAGAATAGTAAATGCTGTTGCAACTTTTGAAATATACAAAAAACCAAACATAGTTATTGATTTTGGTACAGCTACAACTTTCTGTGCTATAACAGAAAAAGGAGACTACCTAGGTGGATGTATTGTTCCAGGCGTGAATATAGCATCAGATGCATTATTTGAGAGGGCTGCCAAATTACCAAGAATAGAGCTTGAAGTTCCAGATAATATTATCTGTAAAAATACTATAAAAAGTATGCAAGCAGGTATTTTATATGGATATATTGGGCAAGTTGAATATATAGTAAAGAAAATGAAAGAAGAGATGAGAAGCAAGTGTAAGGAAGAGCCTATCGTAATTGCAACAGGTGGACTTGCGAATTTAATCGCAAAAGAAACTGATTGTATTAATATTGTAGATAGCGACTTAACACTAGAGGGCTTAAGATTAATTTACAATAAAAATAAGGAGTAATACTCAGAAGAAGAGATAAAGATAAGATATGAAAATAGGAAATCTAGAGTTTAAAAATAACGTATTTTTAGCTCCTATGGCAGGAGTTACAGATATATCATTTAGAGGACTTTGCAAAGAACAAGGATGTGGATTAGTATACACAGAAATGGTTAGTGCAAAGGCTATGTACTATGGAAATGAAAATACAAAAAAACTTATTAGAATTTCAGAAGAAGAAATGCCAGTTGCTGTACAAATATTTGGTAATGAACCAGATATAATGGCAAAAGTAGTAGAAGAGCATTTTAACAAAAGAGATGATATTTGTATTATAGATATTAATATGGGATGTCCAGCTCCTAAGATTGTAAAAAATGGAGAAGGATCAGCTCTTATGAAAGATCCAAAACTTGCAGCAGAGATTGTAAGAAGGATAAAGGAAGTTTCAACAAAGCCTGTAACTGCAAAGTTTAGAAAAGGGTTTGATGATGATAATTTAAATGCTGTTGAATTTGCTTTAGCCTTAGAGGAAGCAGGTGCAGATGCAATCGCAGTTCATGGAAGAACTAGAAAGCAAATGTATGAGGGAAAAGCTGACTGGAATGTAATAAAGGAAGTTAAAGATAGTGTTTCAATTCCTGTTATAGGAAATGGAGATATATTTACTCCAGAAGATGCACTAAAGATGACAGAGTTAACTAACTGTGATGGAATAATGATAGCTAGAGGTAGTATGGGAAATCCATGGCTTTTCAAACAAATTGAAAGAAAGCTTAAAGGTGAAGAGGTAAAGGAAGTAACACCAGAAGAAAAAATAGATATGTGCATAAGACATTATGAACTTGCACTAAAATATGAAGGAGAATACAAAGCAACTAGGGAAATGAGAAAACATGCATCATGGTACATAAAAGGACTTCCAAAATGTACTGAAGTTAGAGATACTATGAATAGATTAGATAACAGTAAAGATGTTATGAGAGTATTAGTTGACTATAAAAATAGTTTTAAATAGTTTTTAAAATTTAAAATAGTACATAATTGAGTTTAAATATGAAGGTATATAAAAAAGGATTTATGTTTAAACTCTATTATTATGAATAAAGTGGTTATATAATAGATATTATATACTACTGAAATGTTTATAGAAGTTTGATTTGTTGACATATTATAGGCACTGCTTTATAATATTTTAAATGAATTTGAATATTATAGGGCTTATGAATATATAATCAACAACTAATAATTAAAATAGACCAATATAAGGTTATCGAAGGGGAGTTAAATATGAGTGATCAAAAAAAATTTGTAATGACTTATGAAGGTGTTAAAAAGCTTGAAAACGAGTTAGAATATTTAAAAACTGTAAAGAGAAAAGAAATTACAGAAAAGATAAAAGTAGCATTAGGATACGGAGACTTAAGTGAAAACTCTGAATATGATGAAGCTAAGAACGAGCAAGCATTTACAGAAGGTAGAATAATTCAACTAGAAAATATGCTTAAACATGCTGAAGTTGTAGATGAATCAGAAATACCATCAGACGTTGTTTCAGTAGGAGCAATAGTTAAAGTTAAAGATTATGATTTCGATGAAGAAGTTGAATATACAATAGTAGGATCAGCAGAAGCAGATCCAATGGAATTTAAAATATCAAACGAATCACCAGTAGGAGCAGGACTTATTGGTAAAAAAGTTGGAGATGTAGTAGAGATATCAGTACCAGACGGTATTAGTAAATATGAAGTCTTAGAAATAAGAAAAGCGTAACGGAGGGATAATTAATGTCAACTGAGGAAATGAACATAAAAGAATTAGAAGCTCAGTTCAGTGAACAAGAAGCATTAAGAAGAGAGAAACTAGCAGAATTACAAGCAGCTGGTAAGGACCCATTTGATGTATATAAAGTAGAAAAGACACATTCTTCTGAAGAAGTTAAGTCAAACTACGAAGAGTTAGAAGGAAAGACTGTAACAGTAGCAGGAAGAATTATGTCAAAGAGAGGACAAGGAAAAGTTGTATTCTCAGACATACATGATAAAGATGGAAAGATCCAATTATTCATAAAGATTGATGCAGTTGGAGAAGAAAATTTAAAAGCATATAAGAGTTTTGACTTAGGTGACTGGGTTTATGCAACAGGTGAAGTTTTCAAAACTAGAACTGGAGAAGTTTCAGTAAAAGTTTCAGAATTCGAATTAACTTGTAAATCATTAAAGCCACTACCAGAAAAGTTCCACGGATTAAAAGATCCAGACTTAAGATATAGACAAAGAGAAGTAGATATAATAACTAATCCAGAAGTTAAAGATACTTTCATAAAGAGATCAAAAATAATAAAGGCTATGAGAGAATTCTTAGATAATAGAGGATTCATGGAAGTTGAAACACCAATTTTAGCACCGATTGCAGGTGGAGCTGCTGCTAAACCATTTATAACACATCATAATACATTAGATATTGATATGTATTTAAGAATAGCACCAGAATTATATCTTAAGAGATTAATAGTTGCTGGATTTGAAAAAGTTTATGAAATCGGAAGAAACTTTAGAAATGAAGGAATGTCTGTAAGACATAACCCAGAATTTACAGCTATTGAATTATATGAAGCTTATTCAGATTATAATGATATGATGGAAATTACTGAAAATATGGTTGCTTATGTATGTGAAAAGGTTAATGGAACTACTAAGGTTACATACCAAGGAACAGAAATAGACTTTAAGCCACCATGGAGAAGAATAACAATGGTTGATGCTGTTAAAGAATATGCTGGTATAGACTTTAATGAAATCAAAAGCGATGAAGAAGCTCAAGCTATAGCTAAAGAAAAACATTTAGAATTCCCTAAATCATTAGAAAATGTAACTAAAGGTGAAGTTTTAAATGCTTTATATGAAGAATTTGGTGAAGCTAATATGATTCAACCAACATTTGTTATAGATTACCCAGTAGAAAATTCTCCGCTTACTAAGAAGAAGAGAGGAAACGAAGCATTTACTGAAAGATTTGAAGCTTTCGTATTTGGTAGAGAATTAGGTAATGCATATTCAGAACTTAACGATCCAATAGTTCAAAGACAAAGATTTGAACAACAAGCTAAGGAAAGAGAATACGGAGATGACGAAGCATACATGATGGATGAAGAATTCATGAGTGCTTTAGAAACAGGTATGCCTCCAACAGGTGGACTTGGAATAGGTATTGATAGAATGATCATGTTCTTAACTGATTCACCATCAATAAGAGACGTAATCTTATTCCCAACAATGAAACCAACTAAATAGTTATTATAAAAGGATATCTTCATAGATATCCTTTTTTATTAGTTATTTGTAATAGTGTATATTTATGGTAAAATATTTACAGCGGATTTATTAGGGGGATTTATGAGAAAAATAAAAGAATGGATATATAAATTTGATAATGTAAATGTTAAATCTATAAGTATATTAGGTGGAATAGGTTTTTCAATTTTGTTTACTATAGTACTAATGATAACAATGCTGCTAGGAATGTTTATAATTACACCTGCATTAGAATCCCTAGGGAGTATGCAAGAAAGTTTAGGGGCTGTTCAAATAATTGATGGTGTATCAGAGATTGGAGTGCAGATACTTGCATATTGTGCAACTATTACATTTATGAAAAAAAGATATATAGATAAAAGGAATATTGATGTTAGTACAGAGTATATTCCATCAGTTAAGCTAAGAGACAATGATTATATGAATCTTATCATATTTTCTTTAGGTGAGATTACTTTTGTTCTAGGATTGTCGTATTTCTTGAACATGATACCAATTCCTGAATTTATTCAAGAGTTGATTAGTAGTGAAGATATAGCTTATCCTTTTTTAGTTACACTTATAATTGGAGGTATAATGGCTCCGATTGTTGAAGAGATATTGTTTAGAGGAATACTTTTAAAGGGACTTCTTAAGAAATACTCTCTTAAAAAGTCAGCAATAGTTGGAGGAATAATGTTTTCAATATTACATCTTCCGGATATACAAAATGTATTAGCTATTATTGTTGGATCAATAGTTTATTCATTTGTGTATGCATATACTAAAAGTATAGTTCCAACTATAATTCTTCATATGAGTTATAACACTATAGCTACTTTGTTTGATGAATTAACCTTAAGATTAAATATTTTAAATGAAGGGATTTCTAGTATTCAATCTATAATATTAATTCTTATTGGAGGGTTTATAATGTTTGCTTCTTATAAAAATATGAGGCTTGAAGACAGGTTTAAAAATAATTAAAAGAGCCATTTTGATATATATAATAAACAAGCTTTTATAAAAATAAAATTTTTTAAAAAAATGTCTTGCAATTTAATAAAAAGGTGATATAATATCAAATGTAGCAAATATTCCGCGATAGCTCAATGGTGGAGCATTCGGCTGTTAACCGACAGGTTGGAGGTTCGAGTCCTCTTCGCGGAGCCATTTTTCTTTTTGAAAATAATTATTTGTTATAAGAAATATTCCGCGATAGCTCAATGGTGGAGCATTCGGCTGTTAACCGACAGGTTGGAGGTTCGAGTCCTCTTCGCGGAGCCATTTTTCTTTTTAAAAAATAATATATTTGTTATAAAAAATATTCCGCGATAGCTCAATGGTGGAGCATTCGGCTGTTAACCGACAGGTTGGAGGTTCGAGTCCTCTTCGCGGAGCCATTTTTTTTATTGAGAAGTTTTACAGTGTCTAAGGACGCTGTTTTTTTATGGATAGAAAAGTTAACGGAATAAATACTTTTCTATCCATTTTATTTATAAATTCTCTTCAAGATGAACAATTATATCTATAATTACGGCACAAGCTAAAATAAAACCATCATCATTAAAATCAATGACATCAACTATGTAATTTTCTTCAGGTCCACAATTTCCTTTTGAAACTCTAGCTGCTATATTATTATCTTCATAGTAAAAAGTAAAATCATAATCATAAAAATCGCCTTTGGCTACAAGTTCTCCGTATGGGGTATCAATATCAAAATGTTCAGTTAATGAATCACATACATGTTTTTTTACTCTTCCATAGTACTCATTTGCTCTTTCAATAATGAAAGTATTATTTACATGTAATAACTTTCTTTTTAATTTAAATAACTTATTACCATTAGCATCTTCAAAGTAAAATTTTTCACCGATAGCAACTTTAGGAATAGCTATTTGGTAACATACATCGCCCATTTCATCTTTTATTAAAAGGAATGGTTCGGTTGCATTTAATTTTGGATTTAAAATATACCTCATATTAAAATCTCCTTTCAGTAATCTTTAATTATATTATATAATATATAAATGTTTATATAATTAAATTTACGTAAACAGAAAAATAAGCTTGTATGTATCTTGACATATATAAGGCTTTTGATAAAATTAGATATATAATTTAATATATACATTGATAAAGAAGAGTAGTTCTATTTTTATTTTTAGAGAGATGATGTTAGGTGTGAATCATTAATAAGGTAGGATGAAGGGAGCTTTTGAGTATAGAGTTTAGAAAGTTGGGCTTTAGCCAAGAAGGGTGGAACCGCGGAAAGATTTTTCGTCCCTTTATTGTGCGTAAGGCTTTTTTTAATGTATAAAACTAATAAATTTTTTGGAGGTAAGAAAATGGCAGTAGAAAAGACTATGGAAAAAATAGTTTCACTATGTAAGAACAGAGGATTTATATTCCCAGGTTCAGATATATATGGTGGACTTGCAAACTCATGGGATTACGGTCCTTTAGGAGTAGAATTTAAAAATAACGTTAAAAAAGCATGGTGGAAAAAATTCGTTCAAGAAAGTCCATACAATGTTGGTGTTGACTGTGCTATATTAATGAACAAAGAAGTTTGGGTAGCATCAGGTCACTTAGGTGGATTCTCAGATCCTTTAATGGACTGTAAAGAATGTAAGGCAAGATTTAGAGCTGATAAATTAGTTGAAGATCATATGACAGAAAGTGGAGTTGAAGTTGCTTCAGCTGATGGTATGTCAAATGAACAATTAAAGAACTATATAGAAGAACACAATATAGTATGTCCTAAATGTGGAAAGATGAACTATACAGACATAAGACAATTCAACCTTATGTTCAAAACTTTCCAAGGAGTAACTGAAGATGCTAAAAATGAAATATACTTAAGACCAGAAACAGCTCAAGGTATATTTGTAAACTTCAAGCAAGTTCAAAGAAGCTCAAGAAAGAAAGTACCATTTGGTATAGCTCAAATAGGTAAATCATTCAGAAACGAAATTACACCAGGTAACTTCACATTCAGAACAAGAGAATTCGAACAAATGGAATTAGAATTCTTCTGTAAGCCAGGAACTGATATGGAATGGTTTGAATACTGGAGAGAGTACTGCTGGAACTTCTTATTAAACTTAGGTGTTAATAAAGACTGCTTAAGATTAAGAGATCATGACCAAGAAGAACTTTCATTCTATTCAAATGCAACTTCAGATATAGAATATTTATTCCCATTTGGTTGGGGAGAACTTTGGGGAATAGCTGATAGAACAGACTATGACTTAAAGAAACATGCAGAACATTCAGGTCAAGATTTAATGTACTTAGATCCAATGACTAATGAAAAATATATACCATACTGTATAGAACCATCACTTGGTGCTGATAGAGTTGCACTTGCATTCCTAGTTGATGCATATGATGAAGAAGATTTATCAACAGAAGATAGAAAAGATTCAAGAGTAGTTATGCATCTTCACCCAGCACTTGCACCATTTAAGGCTGCTATATTACCTTTATCAAAGAAATTATCAGATAAAGCTTTAGAAGTTTACGGAGAACTTGCTAAGAAGTTTAATGTTGATTTCGATGAAGGTGGAAGTATCGGTAAGAGATATAGAAGACAAGATGAAATTGGAACTCCATTCTGTATAACAATCGACTTTGATACATTAGAAGATGGAGCTGTTACAGTAAGAGACAGAGATTCAATGGAACAAGAAAGAATTAAAATCGAAGATTTAGAAGCATATATAGCAAAGAGCTTAGAGTTTTAATTTAATATAAGTTAAAAAAGAGTATTTCCTTTTAGGAGATACTCTTTTTATTTTATATAAAATAATATTTTGATATTGTAGACTGTATGTATAGAAAAATTATTTAATTAATTATTTGTTGTGTGAAAATTTTGGGGAGTGGATATAGAGATATCTTTTATATATGTATGAATTGTTATAAAAATAGGCGTTAAAACCTTAAAATATTAAGATAATACTATTATAGATTTGTATAATCACATATATAATGTAACAAATTGATTTAGTCATTCGCTAAGTACTTAAAAATAGCAAATTATAGTGTTATAATTAAAAACAAATGGGACAAAATTATAAATAATTCATAATATATAAGTTAAGAGTAGTAAGCGTGGAGGCATAGTATGAAAAAAGATTTCGGAGAATTTAAAGAATTTATAAAAGGTAAGAAAGTTGGAGTAGTAGGAATAGGAGTAAGTAATATCCCACTTATAAACTTTTTAGTGGACCTTGGAGCAGAAGTAACTGCATTTGATATGAAGAGTGAAGAAGCACTTGGAGATATAGCTAAAGATTTTAAAAATAAAGGAGTTAAGCTTTCTTTAGGAGAAAATTATTTAGATAATTTAACAGGCTTTGATGTAGTATTTAAAACACCTTCAATGAGAATAGATTGTGATGCTTTAGTTAGAGTTAAGGAAGAAGGCGCATACATAACTTCAGAAATGGAAGAGTTCGTTAGATATTGTAAAGGAAAGATATACGGAGTTACAGGTAGTGATGGTAAAACAACAACTACTACTATAATATCTAAGTTATTAATGGAAGAAGGATTTAAAACTTGGGTAGGTGGAAATATTGGAACTCCATTATTTGCACAAATTGAAGACATAAAAGAGGAAGACATGGTAGTTTTAGAATTATCAAGTTTTCAGCTTATGACAATGGATCTACCAATAGATGTTGCTATATGCACAAATTTAGCACCAAACCATTTAGATATGCATAAGGATATGCAAGAATATATAGATGCAAAGAAAAATATATTCCTATATGGAGAAAAAGACGGGGTTCTTGTTGTAAATAGGGAAAATGATATAACATATGGATTTGAAAAAGAAGCTAAAGGGGAAGTTAGAGAATTTAGTTCTAAAAGAGTTTTAAAAGATGGCGCTTACTATGAAGATGGAATATTATATTTAGAAGGAAAAGCAGTTTGTAATAAAAAAGACATGGTCTTAAAAGGTATGCATAATGTAGAAAATTATTTAGCTGCATTTATAGCAACAAAAGATGATGTTTCATTAAAGTCTATGAAAAAAGTATTTGGAACATTTAGTGGAGTTGAACATAGATGTGAATTTGTTAGAGAACTAGATGGAGTTAAGTATTATAATGATTCAATTGCATCAAGTCCAACAAGAACGTTAGCAGGACTTAATGCTTTTGACGAAAAAGTTATATTAATAGCGGGTGGATATGATAAACACATACCATTTGAACCTTTAGCAGAACAAGGTCATAAATTTATAAAAGAGCTTATATTAGTTGGAGCAACTAAGGGTAAGATAAAAGCTGTATTTGATAAATTAAAAGAAGAAAAAGGAATATCAATAGATATGGTAGAAGTTGATACTTTTGAAGATGCAGTAAATAAAGCAAGAGAAATTGCAAAAGAGGGGGATATAGTAACTCTATCACCTGCATGTGCATCATTTGATATGTTCCCTAACTTTATGGAAAGAGGAAATAAGTTTAAAGAATTAGTTATGAATTTAAAATAAAATAAAAAAATGAGCAATCTTCACATTAAAGATTGCTCATTTTTTTAGAAAGAATAATTATATATTGTAGCTACAAATAAGAAGTTTTGTAAGTATTTATAAATTATTCAGTGAATAATGGTGATAACGAAACCAGGTGTATCACTATTAGTTATACTTAGAAAAGTAGAGAAAAACAAAGAATTATAAATATAAACTTAAATAATGATATAATTTAGAGGAAATATAATTTACTAATCATGATACTATAATATCCGTCGTCAGGTGATGACAGCAACTGAGAACAAAACATTGAAAACAACTTAAAAACTTTGAAAAAAGTTGTTGACAATAAGAAGTTCAAATGTTATTATAATAAAGCAGTCAACGAGATTGCTTAGATCTTTGAAAATTGAACAGAATATATAGAATACATTTAAACCAGCAATTCTTTTATTAAAGTAAGTTTTATGAGTTAACAGATTAAACTTTTTATTGAGAGTTTGATCCTGGCTCAGGACGAACGCTGGCGGCGTGCCTAACACATGCAAGTCGAGCGATGAAGTTTCCTTCGGGAAACGGATTAGCGGCGGACGGGTGAGTAACACGTGGGTAACCTGCCTCATAGAGGGGAATAGCCTCCCGAAAGGGAG
Organism: Clostridium budayi; assembly: GCF_055396605.1. Classification (NCBI taxonomy): domain Bacteria; kingdom Bacillati; phylum Bacillota; class Clostridia; order Eubacteriales; family Clostridiaceae; genus Clostridium; species Clostridium budayi. The sequence continues at coordinate 2,963,726 of NZ_AP042456.1, read as the reverse complement.
ATTAATACCGCATAACATTGCAGTTTCGCATGAAACAGCAATTAAAGGAGCAATCCGCTATGAGATGGACCCGCGGCGCATTAGCTAGTTGGTAAGGTAATGGCTTACCAAGGCGACGATGCGTAGCCGACCTGAGAGGGTGATCGGCCACATTGGGACTGAGACACGGCCCAGACTCCTACGGGAGGCAGCAGTGGGGAATATTGCACAATGGGGGAAACCCTGATGCAGCAACGCCGCGTGAGTGATGACGGTCTTCGGATTGTAAAGCTCTGTCTTTGGGGACGATAATGACGGTACCCAAGGAGGAAGCCACGGCTAACTACGTGCCAGCAGCCGCGGTAATACGTAGGTGGCGAGCGTTGTCCGGATTTACTGGGCGTAAAGGGAGCGTAGGCGGATTTTTAAGTGGGATGTGAAATACCCGGGCTCAACCTGGGTGCTGCATTCCAAACTGGGAATCTAGAGTGCAGGAGGGGAGAGTGGAATTCCTAGTGTAGCGGTGAAATGCGTAGAGATTAGGAAGAACACCAGTGGCGAAGGCGACTCTCTGGACTGTAACTGACGCTGAGGCTCGAAAGCGTGGGGAGCGAACAGGATTAGATACCCTGGTAGTCCACGCCGTAAACGATGGATACTAGGTGTGGGAGGTATCAACTCCTTCCGTGCCGCCGCTAACGCATTAAGTATCCCGCCTGGGGAGTACGGTCGCAAGATTAAAACTCAAAGGAATTGACGGGGGCCCGCACAAGTAGCGGAGCATGTGGTTTAATTCGAAGCAACGCGAAGAACCTTACCTAGACTTGACATCCTCTGCATTACCCTTAATCGGGGAAGTTCCTTCGGGAACAGAGTGACAGGTGGTGCATGGTTGTCGTCAGCTCGTGTCGTGAGATGTTGGGTTAAGTCCCGCAACGAGCGCAACCCCTATTGTTAGTTGCTACCATTAAGTTGAGCACTCTAGCGAGACTGCCTGGGTTAACCAGGAGGAAGGTGGGGATGACGTCAAATCATCATGCCCCTTATGTCTAGGGCTACACACGTGCTACAATGGCAAGTACAGAGAGATGCAATACCGCAAGGTGGAGCTAAACTTCAAAACTTGTCTCAGTTCGGATTGTAGGCTGAAACTCGCCTACATGAAGCTGGAGTTACTAGTAATCGCGAATCAGCATGTCGCGGTGAATACGTTCCCGGGCCTTGTACACACCGCCCGTCACACCATGAGAGTTGGCAATACCCAAAGTTCGTGAGCTAACGCATAAGCGAGGCAGCGACCTAAGGTAGGGTCAGCGATTGGGGTGAAGTCGTAACAAGGTAGCCGTAGGAGAACCTGCGGCTGGATCACCTCCTTTCTATGGAGAATTCAGTTAACAAGATGATTAACTGGTAAATAAAAAATTCGAAATTCGGATTTCTTCTTTAAAAAAGAAGGTTTAAGTATTAAGTTCTGTTCAATTTTGAGAGATCTTCTCTCGAAAGGAATATGGGTCTATAGCTCAGCTGGTTAGAGCGCACGCCTGATAAGCGTGAGGTCGGTGGTTCGAGTCCACTTAGACCCACCACATTGTTCTTTGAAAATTGCATATGAATATAAATTGTTGATACAACAAGCCAAGAAAAATGTATTTTACAAATACTATTCTTTGTTAGATCTGAATTGTAATAATTTTGATAAAAATGACTAAATAGGTCAAGCTACAAAGGGCGCATGGTGAATGCCTTGGCATCAGGAGCCGATGAAGGACGTGATAAGCTGCGATAAGCTTCGGGTAGGCGCACATAGCCAGAGATCCGGAGATTTCCGAATGAGGAAACTCACATGGGTTAACCCCATGTATCATATAGTGAATACATAGCTATATGAGGGTAACCTAGGGAACTGAAACATCTAAGTACCTAGAGGAAGAGAAAGAAAAATCGATTTTCTTAGTAGCGGCGAGCGAAAAGGAAAGAGCCCAAACCAAAGATTTATCTTTGGGGTTGCGGACAGAACATTAACTTAGGAAGCTATTGTAACCGAAGATAACTGGAAAGTTAAACCGTAGAGTGTAATAGTCACGTAGGTGAAACGAGAAAGCCTAAAGTTCTGATCCAGAGTACCACGAGACACGTGAAACCTTGTGGGAAGCAGGGAGGACCACCTCCCAAGGCTAAATACTACCTGATGACCGATAGTGAAGCAGTACCGTGAGGGAAAGGTGAAAAGAACCCCGGGAGGGGAGTGAAATAGAACCTGAAACCGTGTGCCTACAACCGATCAAAGCCCCTTATGAGGGTGATGATGTGCTTTTTGTAGAACGAGCCAACGAGTTACGGTATGTAGCAAGGTTAAGTACTTAAGGTACGGAGCCGAAGGGAAACCAAGTCTTAATAGGGCGACTAGTTGCATGCCGTAGACCCGAAACCGGGTGACCTATCCATGGCCAGGTTGAAGCGAGGGTAAAACCTCGTGGAGGACCGAACCACGTTGCTGTTGAAAAAGCATGGGATGAGCTGTGGATAGCGGAGAAATTCCAATCGAACTCGGAGATAGCTGGTTCTCCTCGAAATAGCTTTAGGGCTAGCGTCGGACATGTGAGTAGTGGAGGTAGAGCACTGAATGGGCTAGGGGGCATAGCGCTTACCGAACCTTATCAAACTCCGAATGCCACATACTTTTAATCCGGCAGTCAGACTGTGAGTGATAAGATCCATGGTCAAAAGGGAAACAGCCCAGATCGTCAGCTAAGGTCCCAAAGTGTAAGTTAAGTGGGAAAGGATGTGGGATTTCTAAGACAACTAGGATGTTGGCTTAGAAGCAGCCACTCATTGAAAGAGTGCGTAATAGCTCACTAGTCGAGAGATCCTGCGCCGAAAATGTAACGGGGCTAAACTTACCACCGAAGCTACGGGTTCACACTTAGTGTGAGCGGTAGAGGAGCGTTGTAATCGGGCTGAAGTCGTACCGTAAGGAGCGGTGGACTGATTACAAGTGAGAATGTTGGCATCAGTAGCGAGATGTAGGTGAGAATCCTACAGGCCGAATATCTAAGGTTTCCTCAGGAAGGTTCGTCCGCTGAGGGTTAGTCGGGACCTAAGCCGAGGCCGAAAGGCGTAGGTGATGGACAATCGGTTGATATTCCGATACCACTATAATCGTTATTATCGATGGTGTGACGGAGAAGGATAGGATGTGCTAACTATTGGATGTTAGTCTAAGCGTTTAGGGAGTTAGAGTAGGCAAATCCGCTTTAACAATCCTGAGGCGTGATGGGGAAGGTTCTACGGAACCGAAGTATCTGATTCCATGCTTCCAAGAAAAGCATCTAGAGAGAGAAGTAGTGCCCGTACCGCAAACCGACACAGGTAGATGAGGAGAGAATCCTAAGGCCGGCGGAAGAATTGCAGTTAAGGAACTAGGCAAATTGACCCCGTAACTTCGGGAGAAGGGGTGCCTACGAGAGTAGGTCGCAGAGAATAGGCCCAAGCAACTGTTTAGCAAAAACACAGGTCTCTGCTAAAGCGAAAGCTGATGTATAGGGGCTGACGCCTGCCCGGTGCTGGAAGGTTAAGGGGAACACTTAGCGTAAGCGAAGGTGTGAACTTAAGCCCCAGTAAACGGCGGCCGTAACTATAACGGTCCTAAGGTAGCGAAATTCCTTGTCAGGTAAGTTCTGACCCGCACGAATGGCGTAATGACTTGGGCACTGTCTCAACTGCAAATCCGGCGAAGTTGTAGTGCGAGTGAAGATGCTCGCTACCCGCGATTGGACGGAAAGACCCCGTAGAGCTTTACTGTAGCTTAGCATTGAATTTCGGTATTATCTGTACAGGATAGGTGGGAGACTGGGAAATCAGGACGTCAGTCCTGATGGAGTCGTCCTTGGGATACCACCCTGATATTACTGGAATTCTAACTGGACGCCATGAATCTGGTGACAGGACATTGTTAGGTGGGCAGTTTGACTGGGGCGGTCGCCTCCTAAAAAGTAACGGAGGCGCCCAAAGGTTCCCTCAGAACGGTCGGAAATCGTTCGTAGAGTGCAAAGGCAGAAGGGAGCCTGACTGCGACACCCACAAGTGGAGCAGGGACGAAAGTCGGGCTTAGTGATCCGGTGGTACCTCGTGGGAGGGCCATCGCTCAACGGATAAAAGCTACCTCGGGGATAACAGGCTGATCTCCCCCAAGAGTTCACATCGACGGGGAGGTTTGGCACCTCGATGTCGGCTCGTCGCATCCTGGGGCTGAAGTAGGTCCCAAGGGTTGGGCTGTTCGCCCATTAAAGCGGCACGCGAGCTGGGTTCAGAACGTCGTGAGACAGTTCGGTCCCTATCCGTCGCGGGCGTAGGAAATTTGAGAGGAGCTGTCCTTAGTACGAGAGGACCGGGATGGACTGACCTCTGGTGTACCAGTTGTTCTGCCAAGAGCATAGCTGGGTAGCTAAGTCGGGAAGGGATAAACGCTGAAAGCATCTAAGCGTGAAGCCCACCTCAAGATGAGATTTCCCATAGCATAAGCTAGTAAGACCCCTTGAAGAACACAAGGTTGATAGGTCAGAGGTGTAAGCATGGTAACATGTTCAGCTGACTGATACTAATAGGTCGAGGGCTTGACCAATAAAAACAGACGATCAACAAAAATTCATATGCAATTTTCAGAGAACAATCTGAATATCTGGTGATGATGGCATAGAGGAAACACTCCTTCCCATTCCGAACAGGAAAGTTAAGCTCTATAGCGCTGATGGTACTTCATGGGTGACCGTGCGGGAGAGTAAGACGTTGCCAGGTACAATACGGCTCGATAGCTCAGTTGGTAGAGCAGCGGATTGAAGATCCGCGTGTCGTAGGTTCGATTCCTACTCGAGCCACCATGTATGGCGCTATAGCCAAGTGGTAAGGCAGAGGTCTGCAAAACCTTTATTCCCCGGTTCAAATCCGGGTGGCGCCTCCATACAGAGAACCTGTAAACATAGTTTACAGGTTTTTATTTTTCCATTAAATAAAAATAGACTTAAAAAACATAAAATTTATCCACAAAAATTTTAAAAATAAACAAGTTATCCACTGAAAAGTTGAAAAACTATGTTTATAAAATATATATTGTGGATTATTTTAAAGGATTTTCACAGATTATAAGTTTATTAGTATTCTTTTCATAACTTGCATTACAGCCTATTGGAAAAGTCAAATTAGGATAAGAATGCCCAAAAGGTACCCCATATATAATTGGTATATTAAGAGGAACTAATCTTTTTTCTATAATTTCTTTAATTGTGAAATTATCTTTATTACAATCTTTAGGATCACATCCAGTCATATGGCCAATTAAAATCCCATTACATTTATTTAATTTAAAAGACAATAATAACTGAGTTAATAATCTATCTACTACGTAAGGCGATTCATCAATTTCTTCTATCATAAGTATTGAATCATTAAAGTTAACTTCAAATGGTGTTCCAATAGAAGAACATAACATAGAAAGATTTCCTCCCATTAAACGACCTGAGAAATAATCTTCGTTATATCTTATTGAATTAGATAAATCATATATATATCCTTTAGTTGGATTAGTCATGAATTTTTTTAAGGAGGATAATGTATATAGATCATCAAATTTAGATTTTATCATTGGACCATGAAATGTTATTAATTTATTTGCAGCAAAATAATTTAAAAGAATAGTTATATCACTATAGCCACAGAAGAATTTAGGATGTTTTTTTATTGTCTTTATATCTATATAAGGTAAAGTTCTAATTGAGCCATATCCACCTCTAAAACAAATGATTCCATCAATAGAATCATCTTTAAACATATCTACTAGATCTTTTGCTCTATCTTTATCTGTACCAGCTAAATAGCCATCTTTGTCATAAATATGATTACCTAATACTATATTAAAGCCAAAATCCTTAAATTGATTTATAAACATATCAATATCTTCTTTAGGACTACATGAAGCAGGACAAATAATTCCTATAGTTGAGTCTGATTTTAACAGTTTCCCCTTTATCATAAAAATAAATCCTCCTAAAAAAAGAGAGCCTATTAAATAGCTCTCTATTGTTTTAATATATTTATATGTTTTATATAAAAAAATGTTATCTAAACATATCCTTTTTATATAATACCCATGCAACAATACCGCAAATTAGGAGTGTTAAAAACATTATAATGTAAAATGCCATTGGATCGTCAGGTGCAAATGGAAGCCATACATTCATACCAAATATACCACCAATTATAGTTGGAATAGCCATAAGTATAGTAACAGAAGCAAGGACCTTCATTACTATATTAAGATTATTTGATATTACTGATGCAAAGAAATCCATTGTACTCGCTAATATGTTACTATATATTTCTGTCATCTCAATGGCCTGCTTATTTTCTATAATTACATTTTCTAAAACATCTTTATCATCCTCATATTTTTGAATTATATCTAATTTAAGCATTTTTTCTAAAGTTATTTCATTTGCTTTCAATGATGTTGAAAAGTAAACCAAAGATTTTTCTAATGAATGTAATTGTATAAGTTCTCTATTCTTCATAGATTTATGAAGTCTTTTTTCTATCATTAAACTCTTTTTATCTATTTGCCTTAAATATAGTAAATAGTAAGTAGAGATTCTATTTAAGATTTGTAATGTGAATCTTGATTTCTTAAATGTATAAAAAGTTTTTATTCTTCCATTAATAAAGTCAGTAAGTATCTTACTGTTTTTTAAGCAAACAGTTATAAGATATTTGCTTGTGTGAATTATTGAAAGTGGATATGTATCATAAGTTAAAGAGTTGTCTTCCATCTCAGTAAATGGAATATCGACAATTATTGAAATAGCGGTATTCTCTATATCTATACGAGATGTTTCTTCATCATCTAATGAAGCTTTTAAAAAATCTAAATCAACACCAGTTTTATTAGCGATTAGTATAAGTTCTTCATCAGAAGGTGCAACTATATTTATCCAACAACCAGGTTCGATATTATCAAGTTGTTTTAATGTTGTATTTTCTTCGCTAATTGTTTTAAATATTTGAATCATAAGCAAACCTCCATGTGTATTCAAATATATTATACTCTTAAAAATATAAATATAAAATAATGCATTTTAAAATATATTTAGATTATAGATATAACATATTAAATATATTAAAGAAAAATAAGTATTTAAGAGAAAAAGATAATAAATATTAGAATAAAAGAGATAAGCAAAGACAAACACATAGAATCAAATAATAATAATAAATTTTGAAAAATATTAATATGGATTTAAAATATATTTACTAGTATAATCAAATCTATGTTTATCAATATTTGCAAGTATCATGGGGGATAAAAATATGATGCATAAAGAAGTAATCGAAAGAAGAAAAGCTCCAGTTATAGCATTAGTATTATTAATAATAACAATTATGCTGTATTTACATGAGGGGCTTAAATTCATCAATTTTGATAGCAGTAACACTATAAAAATATGTAATATTGTTTTAGTGGCAATAACTATTTACATTATATTTAAAGAGGTTATTAGTTGTGGAACAGCATATAAGCATGCTGTAATAGCAAACAAGCTTATAATAAATAAGATCTCAAAAAGACAAGAAAAGAATCTATCTAGTATAAAAATATCTGATATTGTTTATTTAGGTAAAAGAAATGAACAACCTAAGAAGTATGATGCTAAACATATCGGTAATTATACCTTTGATAAGTTTAGTATGACAGCATATTGTTGCGTATATAAAGTTGAAGATAGTTACTATAAATTTTATTTTAAACCAAGTGAATGCTTTATAAATAAAGTTAGAAGACATATGGAAATTAAAAACTCCCAAGCTAGTTAGCTTAGGGAGTTAATTTTTTTTATGTAATATAAATGGGGTAGTACATACTTTTAGGAGTATTAAATCAATAATATAAGTAAATAATTTAAGAGAACCTACATAATAAAATATTTCACAGTATCTATACAAATAAAAAATATTTACATTAATTAATTAATTGTATAAAAGGAACGGTATAGGGTAATAATCTAGATAATATTTTATTTTTTGGGGGTATTATTTATGAAAATTTTTGATAGTAAGAGCATTAGAGAAAATGTATGTGTAATATGTGGAAATGTTAGTGATAACGGCATAGTTATAAAAGGTGAATTGGTCTGCTCTACATGTGAATATGAAATGGTTAATTCAAATCCAGGAGAACCTAAGTATGATGCTTATGTAGATGGAATTAAAAAGATATTTTGATTATATTTTAATTACTTATATAGTATGTATAATATATAGCAATACTTAATTGTATTGCTATTTTTTGTATAAAAAGATTATAACAAACATTATTCCATTGAAAAATCAATTGAAAATACTTCGTAATATATATAGTATAGTAATATACAGTATATGAATGGAGGATAGATTAGTAAGGTTTAAATACTTTATTAAAGAAGGATATGAAAAAAGGTAAGTTAATAATAATAGAGAGTGGAACTGATGGAAGCGGAAAGGCAACACAAACACAAAAGTTATATGATAAATTAATAGCTGAAGGAAAGAATGTAAGAAAGATAACTTTCCCAAATTACGATAGTCCAGCTTGTATGCCAGTTAAGATGTATTTAAGCGGAGAATTTGGAAGTAAGCCAGATGATGTTAATGCATATGCAGCATCAACATTTTATGCTATAGATAGATTTGCTTCATTTAAAACTGACTGGGGAGAGTTCTATAATAATGGTGGAATAATATTATCAGATAGATATACTACATCTAATATGGTTCATCAAGCTGTAAAGATGCATGATGATTTAGAGAGAGAAAAATACTTAAATTGGTTATATGAATTAGAATTTGAGTTATATGGATTACCAAAACCAGATTGCGTAGTATTTTTAAATTTAGCTCCAGAGATAAGTAAAAAGCTTATGGAAGATAGAGCAAATAAGTTTACTGGAGAAAAGGAAAAAGATATTCATGAATGTAATGATGAATACTTAGTAAAGTGTTATAACAATTCTCTAGAGATAGCAAATAAATATGATTGGAAAGTAATTGATTGTAATGAAGGCGAAAATATAAAGTCAATTGATACAATAAGTAACGAAGTGTATAACGTAGTAAGAGAGTACATATAATGGCAAAATAAATTGTTATGGAAAGATATTACTTTGTGGTAGAATATATTTAGGGTATTTATTATAAATTGGGAGGGTATTTATGAAACTTTTAATAGCTGTAGTACATGATGATGATTCAGAAGATTTACTAGATGCTTTAGCTGAGAAAGAGATAGGGGTTACGAAGCTTGCCACTACAGGTGGTTTTTTAAAGGCAGGCAATACAACATTAATGATAGGTGTTAGAAAAGAACAAGTTGATGAGGTCGTAAATATAATAAAAGATGTATGTAAGGAGAGAAAAGAAGTTATTACAACTCCAGCTCCAATTACAGGTAACAACGGTATGTATATGCAATATCCAATTGAAGTTCAAGTTGGAGGAGCAACAATCTTTGTTGTAGATGTTGACCAATTCATAAAGATATAATTTCATTTTAAAGGAGCGAGTGTATTGAGCAATTTTATAGGACATAAAAAAATCATAGAAGGATTTATGAAAAGAGCAGAAAGCAATACACTATCTCATGCTCATTTAATCTCAGGAAGAGATGGAATTGGTAAAAGTATTCTAGCAGATATATTTGTATCTAAAATACTTAATAAAGAACCAAAGAAAGAGCATATTGATGCTATTCATTATAGGAATAATAAAGCTTCTATTGGAGTATCAGAAGTTAGAGAAATAATTGAAGAAGTTAGTAAAAGACCTTATGAAGGTGATAAGAAAGTTATTGTAATATATGATGCAGAAAAGTTAACTGTTCAAGCTCAAAATGCATTACTTAAAACAATAGAAGAACCGCCTATTGGGGTATTTATAATATTGCTTACTACTAACTTAGAAGTTATATTAGATACTATAAAATCAAGATGTCAAATATATAAGCTAACTCCTTTAAATAATGAAGAGATGTTAGAATATATAAAAGAAAATCATGATGTAGGTGAAGAAGAAATTTTATCAATACTTGCTTACTCTGAAGGAATACCAGGAAGGGCAGAGAGGTTTTTAAAAGATTCAGAGCTTCAATCACTTAGAAATACTATAATAAATATGCTAAAAGATATAAACAAAAATGAGGTAGATGTAACCTTAAATTATGAAAATGCATTTTTAAAGTTCAAAGATGAAAAAGAAGAATTACTAAATATAATATCTACTTTTATAAGAGATATAATTCTTTATAAAGAAGTAACAGATAAAAGATTAATAATTAATTCTGATAAATATAAAGATATAGAAGAACTTATAGAAATGATGTCATATAGAAAATTAAACGGAATGTTAAAATATATAGAAGAGGCAAGAGAAAATTTAAGGCATAATACTAATTTCCAAATGAGTATTAGTATTATGCTTATGGGTTTTTTGGAGGTATGATTAATTATGAAAGTAATAGGAGTAAGATTCAAAAAGGCTGGTAAAATATATTATTTTGGGCCTAATGATTTAGATATACATAAAGAAGATTATGTAATAGTTGAAACTGCTAGAGGAATAGAGTTTGGACAGTGTGTTATTGGAATAAAGGAAGTTAGTGAAGAAGATATAATAGCGCCACTTAAGAATGTATTAAGAATAGCAAGTGAAGAAGATATTAAAAAACATAATGAAAATAAAGCAAAAGAAGAAGATGCTTTAAATATTTGCACTCAAAAAATAGAAGAACATGGACTTCAAATGAAATTAATAGATGTTGAGTATACATTTGATAATAATAAAGTTATATTCTATTTCACAGCTGATGGAAGAGTTGACTTTAGAGAATTAGTTAAAGATTTAGCTACAATATTTAAAACAAGAATAGAGCTTAGACAAATTGGTGTTAGAGATGAAGCTAAAATGATAGGTGGACTTGGACCATGTGGAAGACCAATGTGCTGTTCATCATTTTTAGGTGACTTTGCATCTGTTTCTATAAAAATGGCTAAAGAACAAAACTTATCACTAAATCCAACAAAAATTTCAGGTATTTGTGGAAGATTAATGTGCTGCTTAAATTATGAGCAAAGCACATATGAAAGCATAAGAAAAGTACTTCCAAAGGTAGGATCAATAGTTAAAACTCCTATGGGTAATGGGGAAGTAATACAAAACAATATTGTAAAAGAAAATGTTAAAGTAAAGCTTAAGAAAAAAGATGAAGAAATTTTAGAGATATTTAAAATAGATGAAGTAGAATTAGTAAAAGGAAGCTTCGAAGATGTTATAGATGAATCAGATATTAAGCTTGAAATTGAAAGTCCTGAAGATAAGAAACTTATAAAACAACTTATAAAGGAAAAGTAGGAGGCGACGTTAATGAAGTCAGTATTAAAAGTTGCCGGAATGTACAAATCTACTGATGTTAGAAAGGTACAATCAGCAATCGCTAGTAATGAAGGTGTAATTGCTAGCGAAGTGGCTTTAGACAGAAAAGAAGTAACAATAATATATAATGATTTCGTTACAAAATTAGATGACATAATAGATAAGATAGAGGATATGGGTTACACTGTTATATAGGCCGATCTTAAATTTAAATAAAATACTTTTAAAAAAAAGTAAAACGTGTTAAAATTATGGTGGTGTAATTACCATAATACGAAAATTTTTAGGAGGTGTTTTTAATGGCATTTGTAATAAATGATACATGCATAAGCTGTGGAGCATGTGCACCAGAATGTCCTGTTAACGCTATAAGCCAAGGAGATACTCAATTCGTAATAGATGCAGATACTTGTATCGATTGTGGAAACTGTGCTAACGTTTGTCCAGTTGGAGCTCCAGAACAAGAATAATATAGCTAAAAAAGATCGTCATAATGGCGGTCTTTTTTTAGTACAAGCTTTAAATTTTTTTAACTGGTTTAAGGACTACAGATGATCCAGTTTGTAAAATAGTATCTTTAGAAATATTAAAAGAGTCTGTTTTAACTTTGTAGGAGTTTCTAGTAAGTAGTAAAAAGTCCTGAGGACCATTAAAAAGAAATGATGATAATGAGTATTTATAATTCATAGGTATAACTACCTTTGGATTTATTTTTTTATATAAATTAAAAGCTTCAATTCCATTTAAATTAATATGTCCACCTATTGGAATAAATAATATATCTATTTCATCTATCTTTTTTAAAATGTCATCAGATAAATCTTCACCTAAGTATCCTAAGTGACATAATCTTAAATTATCTATTTCATATATATATATAATGTTATTTCCGCGTTTAGCGCCTTTAAAGTGATCACTAAAAGTATCATAGCCAATTATTTTGCAAAAGTCAGTTACGTATTCCCCACTTGATGTAATTAAAGTAGTACTAGGATCAATATTTGGCATAGTAAAAGCATCTGGAGAAAAGTTACTTATTGTAATTATATTTGGTTTTATATTATCAATATTATGAGAAAATAATCTATTTAAAGGATCTATAAGAATTCTTTTTCCCATAGAATTTTTTATAAGAAAAGTTGAATTACAAAGCCAAGTTATATCCATAAAAATCCCTCCTAAGTGTATAAATTTAGTATGTGCAAAATAAAGTAATTATACCCAATATATTTATTAAAATTACTTTGCTTGAATAAAGTAAAAAAAAGTATTAATATAATCTTAAGGTCAAAGTAAGTAAAAGCGAAATTGATTAAGAGGGTGTAAACTTGGCAAGACTAACTGATATAATAGAAAAATTTATAAAAGAAATGATAAAAGAAGATGAGAATAATAAAGTATTAATCCAAAGAAACGATTTAGCAGATCAATTTAGATGTGCACCATCACAAATTAATTATGTGTTAAGTACAAGATTCACTTATGCTAAAGGATATATAATAGAAAGTAGAAGAGGTGGAGGAGGATATATATTAATAAAGAAGATAGAGCATGAAACTCCACTAAGCAGAAAGAAATTAATTGATGAATCAATAGGTAATTCAATAACTTATCATAATGCAGTTGAACTATTAGATAGCTTATTAGAATCAGAATTAATTAATAAAAAAGAGTATGAAATCATAAAAATAGCAGTGAACGATAAAACTTTAAGAAATGCAGAGAATAGAAATAGTATAAGAGCAGATATACTAAAGGGTATGATGATGGTAATAATTAAATAAAGGGGGTTAATTTATGCTATGTGAGAGGTGTAATAAAAATAAAGCAAACATACATCTTATTAAAGTTATAAAAGGGAAAAGAACTGGAAGATGGCTATGTGAAAAATGTGCAAGAGAATTTGGTGAATTACAACTAACTGAATTATTGAAAGATGATAATACGTCTACTATAGATATGTTAAATAATATATTTGATAATAATCATAATGATATAGAAGAAATAGTATGTAAGGCATGTGGCACAACATATAAAAGGTTTATAGATAAGGGGCTACTTGGATGTAGTAAATGTTATAAATATTTTGGTATTGATTTAGATTTAAAAATTAAAGATATCCAAGGAGAAAGTAGGCACAAAGGTAAAATACCTAAAAGGGCAGGAAAAACAATAAGAAAAAATAAAAATTTACAAACATTAAAAGAAGAATTAAGAAAAGCTATTGTCATTGAAGATTATGAAGAGGCAGCAGTAATTAGGGATAAAATTAAGATTTTAGAAAAAGAACTTAATGGAGGGTTATAACTGTTATGCAAAGTAATAATATGAATAAAGACAATAGCTTTAATATTATCATGGGAAGTAGATTAAAATTATATAGAAACATAGAAGGTTATAAATTTACTAATAAATTAGAAGTTGAAGAAGGTAGAAGACTTTCAGAAAAAGTCACAGATATATTAGTTAATAATATAGAAAATATTAAGGTAATAAATTTATGGGAAAATGAAGAAATAGAAAATGCTTCTATATATAAAGAGAGTGGAATAATAACTGAAAAATTCAATAAAAATAAAGATTTTGCATCTTTTTTAATTAATAAAGAAAAAAAATTTTACGTAATGGTTAATGAAGAGAATCATATAAGATTACAAATTGAAAATAGTGGCAATAATATAAAAGAAATGTATAATACATTAAATGATATTGATGATTTGCTAGAAGAAAGTCTTAATTATTCTTTTGATGAAAAGTTTGGATACCTAACTCCAAACATAAAAAATATTGGGACAGCCTTTACTTGTTCAATTATAATGCATTTACCAATGCTAACTTCAAGAGATAGAATATCAAATATTAATAAAGGTTTGAAGAGAATTGGTATGGCAATGCAAGGCTTATACGGAGAAAAAGCTAAAGCTTATGGAGATGTATACGAAATATATAATGAAATCACAACTGGAATTAGTGAAGAAGAGATTCTAGAAAACTTATTAACAGTATCAGAAAATATAAAAAATGAGGAAATCAATATAAGGGAAGAAGTATTAGAAAAATATTCTGAAGAGATAGAAGATAGGGTATTTAGAGCTTACGGAATATTAAAAAATGCTAGAATACTAAACTGGTTAGAAGCTGTGGCACTTATATCAGATTTAAGACTTGGTGCAGAATTATCTTTAATAGATATGAGTAAGTGCGATTTAGATAAAATTATGATTTTAACTAGAGATTCTGTTATGAAGGAAAACCTAAATAAAATGCTTTCATCAAGGGAACTTAGAATCGAGAGGGCTAAACTAGTAAAAGAACTTATATGATGACTATATGGCATAAAGGGCTAAGGAGGGTTTTATAAAATGAGTAATGGGAGATTTACAGAGAGAACTCAAACTGTGATCTTAGAAGCTAGAAAAGAATCTAGGGATTTTAAACATGGGTATATAGGAACTGAACATATACTACTTGGAATTTTAAATGAAGGTGGATATGCAGCAAGTGTATTAAATAAAAATAATATATACTCTAAAGATATACGAGAAAAAATAGAATCTTATTTAGGATATGGAGAAATTGAAGTTTTATCATCTGATTTATTATTAACACCTAGAACAAAGCATCTTTTAGATGTAAGTTTTGAGGAAGTCAAAAATTTTAATCACAAATATGTAAATCCAGAACACATATTACTTTCCTTATTAAAAGAAGAAGACGGAGTTGCATATACAATATTAACTCAATTGCAAGCAGATATAAAAAGTATAAAAAATGATATTTATACTTTCCTTGAAGAAAAAGATGATGAAGTTTTAATACAAGATGAAGAGGAAGAAGATATATTTGAGAATATGCCAAATCTTAAAAAATATAGTGTAAATATGACTAAAATAGCAAAGGAATGTGGCTATGATCCAGTTATAGGAAGAGATAAAGAAACTCAAAGGGTTTTAGAGATATTATGTAGAAGAGCTAAGAATAATCCTTGTTTAATTGGAGAACCTGGAGTAGGTAAAACTGCTGTAGTTGAAGGATTAGCTCAAAAGATTTCAAATGGAAATATTCCTGAAATATTAAGAGATAAACAAATATTTTCTTTAGATTTAACTAATATAATTGCAGGGGCAAAATATAGAGGTGAATTTGAAGATAGATTAAAAAAGATTGTAGAAGAAGTTAAAGGAAATAAAAATATAATATTATTTATAGATGAAATACACACAATAATTGGAGCTGGTGGTGCAGAAGGTGCAATAGATGCTTCAAATATATTAAAGCCATCTTTAGCAAGAGGTGATATACAATGTATTGGAGCAACAACAATAGATGAATATAGAAAATATATAGAAAAGGATTTAGCATTAGAGAGAAGATTCCAACCAGTAACTATTGGAGAGCCAACTAAAGAAGAAACATTAAGAATATTAATGGGACTTAGAGATAAGTATGAAGCTCATCATAGAACTAAAATTACAGATGAGGCTATAAATGCTTCTATTGAAATGGCAGATAGATATATTGTAGACAGGTTCATGCCTGATAAAGCGATAGATTTAATTGATGAGGCATCAGCGAAAGTTAGAATAGAAACTCTTGTAACGCCGACAGACCTCAAAGATTTAGAAGAAGAGATTCAAATAATTATTAAAGAAAAAGAAGAAGCAATAAGAATTCAAGAATTTGAAAAGGCAGCATCACTTAGGGATGAAGAAAAGAGACTAAAGAAAGAACTAAATAGTAGATTTGGAGCTTGGAATAGAAATAATTCAGTAAATACATTAGTTGTGCAAGCTGAAGATATAGCAAAAGTTGTTTCAAGTTGGACTAATATACCAGTTGAAAAAATAACTGAAAAGGAAAGCGAAAGATTATTAAAATTAGAAGAAAGACTTCATAAAAGAGTTATTGGTCAAGAAGATGCAGTAACTTCAATTGCAAGAGCAATAAGAAGAGCAAGAGTTGGACTTCAAGATCCAAATAGACCTATAGGAAGTTTCATATTCTTAGGACCTACTGGGGTTGGGAAAAGTGAACTTTGCAAGGCGTTAGCAGAGGCTGTATTTGGCGAAGAAAATAATATGATAAGAATAGATATGTCAGAATATATGGAGAAACATTCAGTATCTAGACTTATAGGAGCACCTCCAGGATATATAGGCTATGAAGAAGGAGGACAATTAACTGAGGCAGTTAGAAGAAGACCTTATTCAGTTATATTGTTAGATGAAATTGAAAAAGCACATTCAGATGTATTTAATATATTACTTCAAATATTAGAAGATGGAAGATTGACAGATGGAAAAGGAAAAGTAGTAAACTTTAAAAATACAATAATCATAATGACATCAAATTTAGGAGCTCATAGTATTAATAAACAAAGAAATATGGGATTCTTAAATTCAGACAAAAAAGAAGATTACGATTCTATGAAAGAAAAAATATTAGAAGATTTAAAAAAGAATTTTAAGCCAGAGTTTTTAAATAGAGTCGATGATACTATAGTATTCCATAAACTTGAAAGAAATGATATGAAAAATATACTAGATGTAATGCTTAATGATATGAAACATAGATTAGAAAAGAATAATATGAAAGTAGTATTTAAAGAGGATATAAAAGATTATTTACTAAATAAATGTAAGGATAATGAATATGGAGCAAGACCATTTAGAAGAATAATAACTAAAGAAATAGAAGATAAATTAAGCGAGGAAATATTAAGAGGAAATGTTATTAAAGGAGAAAGTCTAGAAGTATTCGTAGATAGCAGCGGTGTAGAATTTAAGAATATAAGTTAATTGGAGAAAAAAGGAGCTAATATAAAGCTCCTTTTTTGATAAAAATAATATAGATATTTAAAAATGATGAATAATATGAAAATGATTATTAATAATAATATCTATTGAAAAGAATTCATATAATGATATAATAGAAGTATAAGAATATACCCCCTGGGGGTAAGGAGGAGAATCCTATGTCAAAAGAAATAAAGAATATTGATTTAATGATAATTGGTGGAGGTCCAGCAGGTCTTTCATCAGCTATATATGCATCAAGAGCTAGACTGGATATGCTATTACTAGAAGATAAAGTTATGGGCGGCCAAGTTAGAAATAGCTTTGTAGTAGAAAATTATCCAGGGTTTAAAAAAATATCAGGTGCAGAACTTGCAGATTTAATGCAAGAACAAGCAGAAGCACTTGGAGCAAATATAGATGAATTTGATATTATAGAAAAAGTTGAATTTACAAATACAGAAAAAGTAGTAGAAACAGATGATTATATATACAAACCAAAGGCAGTAATAATAGCAACTGGTGCATCTCCAAGAAAATTACCTGCAAAGAATTCTGAAGAATTTGAAGGTAAGGGAATACATTATTGTGCGGTATGTGATGGTGCAATGTATCAAGATAAAGTTGTTGCAGTAGTAGGTGGAGGAAATTCAGCACTAGAAGAAGCAATATTTTTAACAAACTTTGCAAAAAAAGTTTATATTATAAGAAGATATGATTACTTCAGAGGTGAAAAAGCTGTACTTGAAGCAGTTGAAAAGAATGAAAAAATAGAAATTCTTTATAATGAAGATTTAATAGCTGTTGAAGGTAGTGAATTCTTAGAAAGAGCAGTAATTAAAAATACTTTAAATGGAGAAGAAAAGAAGATAGAACTAGATGGAATATTTGGTTCAATAGGTAATGAACCAATGGTTAATCTATTTAAAGAATATATAGAAGTAAATGAAAGAAACTTTATAATAACAGACGAGCATATGAGAACAAATGTAGAAGGAGTATATGCTGTTGGTGATGTAAGAGAAAAAGAATATAGACAAATAACAACAGCAGTTGCAGATGGAACAATTGCAGCGCTAGAAGCAGAAAAATATATTAATAAAATAAAAGGATAAGGTGATTAATATGGTAAAAATTTATTCAACATCATGGTGCCCATCATGCGTAAAGGCTAAGAAATATTTAAATATGAAGGGAATTGAATTTCAAGAAATAAATGTAGCAGATAAGCACGAAGATAGAAATGAAGTTCAAAAAGTTTCAGGACAAAGAACAGTACCAGTACTAGATATTAATGGTGAAATAATTGTTGGTTTTGATAAAAGAGCAATAGATGCAGCTATTAAATAGCGACAAAAAAGCTTCTAATTAAATTAATTAGAAGCTTTTTTTATTTAATTAAGAATTTTTTGATAATGCTTTATCAATAGCTGGCTTATCAAAACCTACTATGATAGTTCCGTTTATGTCTAATACAGGAACTCCCATTTGTTTTGACTTTGATACCATTTCTTCTCTTGCATTCATATCATCTTGTACGTTTAATTCAGTATAATCGACGCCTTTTTTTTGTAAGTAGCTTTTAGCTTTTACACACCAAGGGCATGAATTAGTTGTAAATACTTTTATCATATGTCAACCCTCCTAGGTTAATAATAATTATTATTAGATATATTTTCTTAATTTTAACGCAAAAATTAAGAAAATTCAATGCTATTAATATGTATATTGTGTAACTTAATTAAAGATTACAATTATTTTATAATATCTTCATTTTCTAAGTTTGAATTCATTATAAAGTTGGTAACGTCACTATCTGATATATAATTAGAATATGTTGAACTAACATCTTTTGTTACAGGATTTTTCAATATATTATATCCTTGACTTTCATTAGAAATTGAATTAAAAAGCTTTGTTTTATCAATCATAGTATCATCATCTCCTTATAAATTGTATAATTATTATTTGTATAAAAGAAAATTATTATGCTAAAAATAAATATTATTTGTATAGTGGTCTAGACAACTATAGTTTACTGGTATATAATTAATTAAGGAGGAACAGATATGATAGATAAAAATAGTCCAATCCCAGTTTATTTTCAATTAAAAGAAGACATTTTAAAGAAAATCTCAGAAGGATATTGGAAAGTTGGAGAATGCATTGATAGTGAAAGAGAATTAGCAGAACACTATGAAGTTAGCAGGATGACAATTAGACAAGCTTTAGGAGAATTAGTCCAAGATGGAATATTAATAAGAGAAAAAGGGAAGGGAACATTCGTCTGTGAACCTAAAGTAAAACAACAAGATGTTATGAGTTTTACTGATATTGTAGAAAAAGTTGGAGGTAATCTAGAAACAGAGGTTCTAGAGTTTGAGCTTATAGATACCCCATCAGAATTTAAAGATATATTAAAAGATGACAAGGTATATAGGATTAATAGAATGAGAAAAGTTGATGGTGAATGCATAGCAATGGAACTTGTACATATATCACCAAGGATATGTGGAAATCTAGAGAGTGCAGATCTTACTGGATCATTATTTAAAATAATAGAAGAAAATGGTCATTTTATAAATCATTCTGAATCATCAATTAAAGCAATTGTAATGGATGATTATTATAAAAAGATGTTTAAGGTTTCAAAAACTCTTCCATTAATAAGTACATTTGGTACAACTCTAGATGAAAATGACAATGTGTTATTTGTAGAAGAATCTATCTATAGATCTGATAAATATGTATTACAAGTCAATATTTCAAGGAGAGAGGGGAAATTTAAATGAAATTAATAGTAGTTAAAGATTATGATGCAATGAGCAAAGAAGCAGCTTTAGAAATGGCAAATGTTATAAATAATAAACCAAATGCAGTTTTAGGACTTGCAACAGGTGGAACTCCAATTGGAATGTATAAAGAATTAATCAAGATGAACAAAGAAGGAAAGATTGATTTTTCAAACATAACTACAGTAAATCTTGATGAGTATATAGGCTTATCAGGAGAACATGAACAAAGCTACAGATACTTTATGAATAAAAACTTATTTGATCATATAAATATAAATAAAAAGAATACTTTTGTACCAAATGGACTAGCTAAAGATATAGCTAAAGAAGGTAGAGAATACGATAGAATGATAGATGAACTTGGTGGAACTGATATCCAATTACTTGGAGTTGGAAACAATGGGCATATAGCATTTAATGAACCAGGAGGTAGCTTAGTTTCTGGAACTCATTTAACTGACTTAACAGAAAGTACAATAGAAGCTAATTCAAGATTCTTTGAATCAATGGATGAAGTGCCAAAGACAGCTATAACTATGGGACTTGGACAAATAATGAAATCAAAAAAGATTTTATTAATAGCTAGTGGAGAAAGTAAAGCAGAAGCTATGAAGATGTTATTTAGCGGAAAAATAACTAGTGAATGTCCTGTTACAATGCTTAATATGCACAGAGATGTTGTAGTAGTTTTAGATGAAGCAGCAGCTAAATATGTAAAATAATTAACTAGACATTATAAAAGGATTATCAAGAAATAAAAAAATTACTTGATAATCCTTTTTTGTATAATTAAACTATATAAAAAATAATTTAAACATATTATATTATTATAATTGTATGGTATTATAATATAAGTAGGTTATAAGTTTACAATAGACAAAGAGTAGAGGGTGTTTTAATGGCGAAGATAAAATCAATATTTATTTGCCAAGAATGTGGGTATGAATCTGCAAAATGGTTAGGAAAATGTCCATCTTGTAATTCATGGAATACATTTGTTGAAGAAGTAAGAGATAATAAAGTTCAGGCTAAAAATGATATAGTAAAAAGACTTACTCCAGAAAATATGCCAAAGAGTATAGGAAATATAAAATCCGGAGAAAAAGAAAGATATGATACAGGAATAAATGAATTAAATAGAGTACTTGGAGGTGGGCTTGTAAAAGGTTCATTAACTCTAATTTCAGGTGATCCCGGTATTGGTAAGTCAACGCTTTTACTTCAAACTGCAAACAATATTGCAAAAAAGTATGGGAAAGTATTATATGTATCAGGTGAAGAGTCTGAAGAGCAAATAAAAATAAGAGGCGATAGGTTAGGTGTTGCATCTAATGAATTATATATTGTGTCAGAAACCAACCTAGATACAATAGAAGCATACATAGATGAACTTCAACCTAAATTTGTTATAATTGACTCTATTCAAACTGTCTATAAAGAAGGCGTTACATCTGCTCCAGGTAGTGTATCACAAGTTAAGGAATGTTCTAATCAAATGATGAGAATTGGTAAGCAAAAAAATATCCCGTTATTTATAGTAGCACATGTTACTAAACAAGGAGAGCTTGCAGGACCTAGAGTGTTAGAACATATGGTAGATACAGTACTTTATTTTGAAGGTGAAAGAACAGAAGAGTTTAGAATTTTAAGAACTATGAAAAATAGATTTGGAACTACAAGTGAGATTGGTGTATTTGAAATGAGACAAGAAGGACTTGTTGAAATATATGACCCTTCAAGTATATTCCTTGAAGACACAACATTTAATCAAGAAGGTTCAGTTGTAATTGGAATAATGGAAGGAACTAGACCAATACTTGTAGAAGTTCAGGCGTTAGTTACTGAAACTAAAGCAGTAATGCCAAGAAGAACAGCAGTAGGGCTTGATAATCAAAGGTTGAGTTTAATACTTGCAGTGTTAGAGAAAAAACTACGAATACCTTTTTATAATCATGATGTGTATGTGAACGTAGTTGGAGGTCTTAACTTAGATGGAACAATGGCAGACCTTGGAGTTGCAATAGCACTTTTATCAAGTATGAAAGGTAAAGGAATAAAGCTTCCTAAAGTACTTGTAATTGGAGAAGTTGGATTAACTGGAGAAATAAGACCGATATCATCAGTAGAAAGACTTGTTAATGAAGCTGAAAAGATGGGATTTGAAAATGCGATAATACCATTTAGAAATAAAGATAAAGTAATGAATAAATCGATAAATATTATAGGCATAAATAACATAAGAGAAGCAATAAGTAAGATATTCTAGGAGAATAGGTGAATATATGAGGTTAGAAAGAGATGTTGAAATCAAAAATATATTAAAAATCATGTGTCCTGGCACTCCATTAAGGGAAGGACTTGAAAATATTCTAAGAGCAAAAACCGGAGGACTTATAGTTCTTGGAGATGATGAAGATGTTATGAAAATTGTAGATGGTGGCTTTACAATCAATTCAGAATACTCTCCTGCGTATGTTTATGAATTAGCTAAAATGGATGGTGCAATTGTATTAAGTAAAGACTTAAAAAAGATTGTATGCGCAAATGCACAATTAGTGCCTAGTGCCTCAATTCCTACATTTGAAACAGGAACTAGACATAGAACTGCACAAAGAGTTGCAAGAGAAACTGGAAGAATAGTTGTTGCTATATCTCAAAGAAGAAATATAATAACTGTTTACAAAGGTGAAATGAAATATGTATTAAGAGATAGTAGTGTGATACTTGGAAGATCAAATCAAGCTATTCAAACTCTAGAAAAATATGTTTCAGTACTTGAAAGAGTAATAAATAATTTAAATCTTTTAGAGTTCCAAGACTTAACAACGCTTTTTGATGTTGTTACAGCAATTCAAAGAACTGAAATGGTTATGAGAATTGTTGAGGAGATAAGAGTTTATATATTAGAGCTTGGAAATGAAGGGAGACTTATCTCAATGCAATTAAATGAGCTTATTAAAAATATAGAAAGAGATGGAATATATTTAATAAGAGATTACATTGAAGCAGATAAAGATTACGAAGAAATATATAATAATATTCAAAATCTAACATCTGAAGAGCTTATAGATTTAGAGTCTATAGCTAGAGTATTAGGATATGGTTATGCACCATTAGTAGATACATTAATATCACCAAAAGGTTATAGAATGCTTAGTAAAATCCCTAGAATACCATCAACTGTTAGAGATAATTTAATAAATCAATTTGAAAGCTTTAATAAAATAATTGAAGCAGATATTGATGATTTAGATAAAGTAGATGGAATTGGAGAAGCGAGAGCTAAGGCTATAAAAAATGGACTTAGAAGGATGAATGAGCAAATTTCATTAAAAGTAGAATTATAAAATATATTTAAATATAAAAAAGCGATATCTTAGTAAGATATCGCTTTTAAATTTATTCTCAATAGTATATATTATCTAAATGTAAATTTACCAAGTGTAGTAACTTTGTCATTTTCTTTTAGTAAAACATCATATAGGTTTATGTCTAAAACGTTGCAAAGGGATGTAAGGTAAAAAAGGTTATTACCCATTTCACGCTCAATTACTTCACGACAATTATCACATAATTCTCCTTCAATATGATTTTTAAAGCAATCAGTAAGATTTTCAAATGAATCTTCATCTGTTGGCAGACACTGTTTGCTAGCATTTATCTTTATGCATCCACAAGTAGTGACAGCTTTTATAACAGCCCTATTAACTCTGGCATTAGATTCGGTATATTTACTTAGTGTATCAAGAATACTTTTATGCCTTAATAATGAACCGTTTACAGAGTCTTGAAAATCATCAAAAATAATATCTTTCATTAGTTTCAACTCCTCGCTGATATTTATGTGTCTAAATTAATTATAAAATTACTAGGCAATATTTGTCAATGTACATTCAAGTGAATAATTATTCTTTTTCCTAAGCTTTAATCTAATATTATAATAGATTAATTTAAAAATATAGGGGGTATTTTCAATAATATAATATCATTAATTATTTTAAGAAAATCTTCATTTAAGGGAAGATTTTAATATGCTATAATTAAAAGAAGATATCGTTTAATTTTTTATAAACGATAGGAATGTTATATAATAAAAATGGCAACAATTTAATAAGGAGGTGAAAAAGGATGTTTAAAAAATTTATTAGAGGCATTTTTACAATAATGGGGCTGTTACTTGGTTATATAATTGGAGATTCAGTGTTGAAAATTGAAACTGTAAGAGAGATAGGCTACCTATCAGGTACAGTTGGTCCGGTATTATTTCTTATTTTTATTTCTTTATTATTTGGTATTATATTTTATTTAGTATCTCCGATGATTTACAATTTAATTTATGACCTTATAGAATATACAGAAAAAAATATGAAAAACTTCACTATAGCAGAGATAATATATGGATCCGTTGGAGCTGTTATAGCTTTAATAATTATGTTCTTTGTAGCTAGACCATTAAATGATATGGGTCTAATAGGTTCAATTTTCTATGTATTATTAAATCTATTAAGTGCTGTAATTGGTATGAGAATAATGGTTGTAAAAAAGGATGATATAAATAATGTTATAACATCTATGAAAAAAGTTAATTTATCTAAAGAAAAAATTTCAAAAGATAAAAAGGCTAAAGCATCACAAAAGGCAGGTAAAACAATTCCTAAAGTATTAGATACTTCTGTAATAATTGATGGAAGAATTTTTGATATTTGTGAAACAGGATTTGTTGAAGGTCCATTAGTTATACCAAACTTTGTTCTAGATGAATTAAGACATATATCTGACTCATCAGATTCCCTTAAGAGAACTAGAGGTAGAAGAGGATTAGATATACTAAATAAAATTCAAAAAGAATTAGAAATAGAAACTGAAATTTGGGAGGGAGATTTCCCAAAGATTGCAGAAGTAGATGCTAAACTTTTAAAACTTGCTCAAACTTTAAATGGTAAAGTTGTAACTAATGATTATAACTTAAATAAGGTTGCAGAAGTTCAAGGTGTACCAGTTTTAAATATAAACGAGCTTTCAAATGCTATTAAACCAGTTGTTATACCAGGTGAAGAAATGACAGTAGAAGTTGTTAAAGACGGAAAAGAAGCAAGCCAAGGGGTAGCATATTTAGATGATGGTACTATGATAGTAGTAGAAGGCGGAAGAAAATATATGACAAAAACAATTGGAGTTATAGTTACATCTGTACTTCAAACTGCTGCAGGAAGAATGATATTTGCAAGACCTAAAGACAATTAAAGTGAGGCTAAGATAATGAATAGTGCTATAATTTTATCAGGTGGAAGAGGTAAAAGAATGGGAGCTTCAGTAAGTAAGCAATTTATTGAAGTTAAAGGAAAACCAATTCTTTATTACACTCTTAAAAAATTTATAGAAAATGATTTAATTAATGAGATTATATTAGTTCTTCCTAAAGATGAGATTGAATATTGCAAAAAAGAGATATTAGAAAAGTATGAGCTATCAGTTGACAAAATAGTAGAAGGCGGAAAAGAAAGACAAGATTCAGTTTTAAATGGGCTAAAGGTTTTAAAAGGCACTGATATTGTCTTAATACATGATGGCGCAAGACCATTTGTGTCTAATAAAATAATAGAAGAAGGTATAGAAAGTGCTAAAAAGTTTAAAGCAGCAGCACCAGGAGTTATGCCAAAGGATACAATAAAGATAAAAGATAATAATTCATTCTCTGAGGAAACGTTAAAGAGAGAAGAACTTATAGCGGTTCAAACTCCACAAGTGTTTGATTATAATCTTATATTAGAATGTCATAAGAAGGTTTCAGAGGAAAATATACAAGTTACTGATGATACTATGGTAGTTGAGATGTTTAAACATAAAGTATTTTTATATGATGGTGAGTATACTAATATAAAAATAACAACACCAGAAGATTTAGTTTTAGCTGAATATTTAGCAGATAAATTACAGTAAATAGAGTATATTGACAGTAAATTTTTAAAAAGTTATAATGAGTAAAGTATAATTTTATATTAGTTAAAAACTATGAAGAAGAATAGTAGAAATCGCCACTTTAAGAGAGAGAATTCATAGGCTGTAAGATTCTCAAATAGATTTTGAACCAGCTTCGGAGTAATAGGAAAAAACTATCGGTTTAATACCGTTATCATTATTTAAAGAAAGAAATTTAGGTGGTACCGCGATTTGTTAGTCGCCCTATAGTTAATATAGGGCGGCTTTTTTGTATATTAAATTATTGAAAATTAGGAGGAAAAATATTATGAAAATGTCTAATATGTTAGTTGCAACTTTAAGAGAAGTTCCAGCAGAAGCAGAAATAGCAAGTCATCAATTAATGCTTAGAGCAGGATTAATAAGAAAGATGGCATCAGGAGTGTATAATCACTTACCTTTAGGAGTAAAAGTCCTTAAAAAGGTTGAAAATATAGTAAGAGAAGAAATGGATAATACAGGAGCTCAAGAACTTTTAGCTTCAGCTATAATACCAGCAGAATTATGGCAAGAATCAGGAAGATGGGATGCTTATGGTGCTGAAATGTTTAGAGTAACTGATAGAAATGCTAGAGAATTTTGTCTAGGACCAACACACGAAGAAGTTTTCACAAACATTGTGAGAAATGAAATAAAATCATATAAGCAACTACCATTAAATTTATACCAAATCCAAACAAAGTATAGAGATGAAACTAGACCAAGATTCGGGGTAATGAGATCAAGAGAATTCATAATGAAGGATGCGTATAGCTTTGATAAGAATCAAGAAGGATTAGATTTAGCATATAATAAAATGCATGATGCTTATGTAAATATCTTTAACAGATGTGGATTAGATGCTAAATGTGTTGAAGCTGATTCAGGAGCGATTGGTGGATCAAATTCAGCTGAATTTATGGTTAAATCAGAAGTTGGAGAAGATGATGTAGTATTCTGTACAGAATGTAACTATGCAGCAAACATTGAAAAAGCTGAAGCAGTTGCAGAAAAAGCTGAAGCAGAAGAATTAGTAGCTATGCAAAAAGTAGAAACTCCAAATGTTAGAACTATTGAAGAAGTTTCAGAATTCTTAAAAGTTTCTCCTAAGAAAACAGTAAAAACTTTAATATACAATGTAGATGGAAAGTTAGTTGGTGTTTTAGTTAGAGGAGATAGAGAAGTTAACGAAGTTAAGGTTGCTAATGCAGCTAATGCATCAGGGGATATAGAATTAGCATCTCACGAAGAAGTAATGAGAGCTACTAATGCAGAAACAGGTTTTGCAGGTCCAGTAGGATTAAGAGTAGACTTATTATTAGTAGATGAAGAAGTTTCAAACATGTACAATATGGTTGTTGGAGCTAATGAAACAGGATACCATTTAACAGGAGTTAACTACGGAAGAGAATTTGAAGGTGTAGTTGGAGATTTCAGAAATGTTGAAAATGGTGAAGCTTGTCCAAGATGTGGAAAAGAAGTTGCAATAGCAAGAGGAACTGAAGTAGGACACATTTTCAAACTAGGAACTAAATACTCAGAAGCTATGAATGCTAAATTTATAGATGAAGACGGAAAGGAAAAACCATTCATAATGGGTTGTTATGGAATCGGAGTAACAAGAACAGTTGCTTCAATAATAGAACAACATCATGATGAAAATGGAATCATATGGCCTTTAGAAGTTGCTCCATATCATGTATCTGTAGTTGCTGTTAACTCAAAAGATGAAGATCAAATGAGAATAGCAACAGAAATATATGAAGAATTAAGAGCAATTGGAGTAGATGCACTTCTAGATGATAGAAAAGAAAGAGCAGGGGTTAAATTTAAAGATTCAGAGCTTATGGGAATACCAATGAGAGTTACAGTAGGTAAGAAAATAGGTGACGGAGAAGTTGAATTTAAATTAAGAGCTGGCGGAGAAAATGAAACTATAAAAATAGAAGAAGTTAAAGATAGAGTCAGAGCAGAATTCGCAAAAAACAACCTAAAACTAAGATAGTTAGGAGGAAATAGAATGAAGCTTTATAATACGCTTACAAGAAAGAAAGAAGAATTTGTACCTATAACACCAGGAGAAGTTAAGATGTACGTTTGTGGACCTACAGTATATAACTTCTTCCATATAGGAAATGGTAGAACTTTTATAGTTTTTGATACTATAAGAAGATACTTTGAATACAGAGGATATAAAGTTAAATTTGTTCAAAACTTTACAGATATAGACGATAAAATGATAAAGAGAGCAAATGAAGAAGGTACTTCAGTTAAAAAAGTTGGTGACAAATATATATCTGAATACTATACAGATGCAGATGCCCTAAACATAGAAAGAGCTACAGTTAATCCAAGAGCAACTGAGTATATGAATGAAATAATTAAGTTCGTAAAAGAATTAATTGATAAAGGATATGCTTATGAAGTAGATGGAGATGTATATTTTAGCACTAAGAAGTTCGAAGGATATGGAAAGTTATCAGGACAAAACTTAGAGGATCTTCAAGCAGGAGCTAGAATAAATGTAGATGAAAGAAAGAAAGATCCAATGGATTTTGCTATATGGAAAGCAAAGAAACCAGGTGAACCAGCATGGAAATGCCCATGGGGAGAAGGAAGACCAGGATGGCACATAGAATGTTCATGTATGGCAAAGAATATATTAGGGGATACAATAGATATTCACGCAGGTGGTATGGATTTAGCGTTCCCTCATCATGAAAATGAAATAGCACAAAGTGAAGCATTAACAGGAGAACCATTTGCTCATTATTGGTTACATTCAGCATATGTAAATGTAAATAATAAAAAGATGTCTAAGTCATTAAATAACTTCTTTACAGCAAGAGATGTATTAAAAGAATATAGCTCAGATGTAATTAGATTCTTAATGTTATCATGTCATTACAGAATTCAACTAAACTATAGCAAGGATTTATTAGATTCAGCTAAAGCATCAGTTGAAAGAATGTACAATGCGATAGGAAATCTTGAAAATCTTATTGATGAAGTTTCAAGAGTAGAAATGAATGACGAAGAAAAAAAATACTTAAAGAGCTTAGATAAGTATAGACAAAAATACATTGAAAAGATGGATGATGATTTCAATACAGCAGATGCAATAACTGCAATATTTGATTTAATAAAAGACATCAATACAAATGTAAATTCTGAATCATCAAAAGAATTAGCTGAGGGAGCTTTAGCCTTAATAAGAGAACTTGGAGCACCACTTGGAATGCTACAAGAATCAACTAAAGGTGGAGATTTAGCTGCTGAAGTTGAAGCTTTAATAGAACAAAGACAACAAGCAAGAAAAGATAGAGATTTTGCTCTTGCAGATAAAATAAGAGATGATTTAAAGGACAGAGGAATAGTCCTTGAAGATACTCCACAAGGGGTTAGATGGAAAAAGGTTAATTAATTAAAAAGGGCTGTGCGTTAAGTGCAGCCCTTATTTAAAGGAGAACTATTATGTTAGAAAATTTTAGAACAAGAGAATTTACAAAGGATGAAGCTAGAAGATTAAATCCTCTTCAATTAGCATTAATAGGTGATGCAGTTTATGAAGTATTTATAAGAGGATATGTAATTGCAAACAATACAGAATTATCAGCTCATAAGATTCATAGAGAAGCTATAAACTATGTTAAAGCAAAAGGTCAATCTGATATAATGCATAATATAGAAGATTTACTAAACGAAGAAGAATCATATATATTCAAAAGAGGAAGAAATGCAAAATCAGCTACAGTTCCTAAAAATGCTGACGTAAGAGATTATAGAATGGCAACAGGGTTTGAAGCATTAGTTGGATATCTTTATTTAATAAATGATACTGAAAGACTAGAGTTTGTATTTAATAAAAGTATAGAGACTTGTAAAAAATAATATATATATAATATAAATTTAAGGAGCCATATAATATGACAAGAATAAAGAAAACAAATAGAAACAGAAGAAGAGATGATAATAGATCAAACAGATTTAAAGAAGACAAAAATGCTATAAATAAATTTGAAAAGCCAGTAAGAGAAAAAAGAGAATATAAAGAAACAAGAAGAATGTATGAAAAGCCAGCTAGAGAAAATATAGAAAGAAATAATACAGTAGAATCAGTAAGAGAAGATTTAATAATTGGTAGAAATGCTGTAATGGAAGCTTTAAAAAGTGACAAGACAATAGAAGCATTATATGTTACAAAAGGTCAAAGAGAAGGATCAATAAATGCTATCCTAAGTTTAGCTAAAGAAAATAGAGTTGTAATTAAAGAAGTTGATAAGAAGAAATTAGACTCTATGTCAAACGGGGAAGTACACCAAGGTGCAATAGCAGTTATAACTCCTTATAAATATTTTGAAGTTAAAGATATATTAGATTCAGCAAAAGAAAAAGGAGAAAGCCCATTTATAGTTATACTGGATGAATTAGAAGATCCACACAATTTAGGATCAATAATAAGAACAGCGGAAACATGTGGAGTACATGGTATTATAATTCCAAAGAGAAGAAATGTTGGAGTTACTCCTACTGTATATAAATCATCAGTTGGTGCTGTAGAACATGTAAAAATAGCAAAAGTAACTAATATAAATGCTACAATAGATGAATTAAAAGAAGAAGGCATATGGGTATATGGTGCTGATATAGAAGGAAAAGAGTATAGCTATGAAGTAGATTTTAGTGGACCATGTGCATTAATAATAGGAAGCGAAGGAAGAGGAATATCAAAATTAACTCTTAAAAAGTGTGACAAATTAGTTAAAATTCCTATGATTGGAAAAATAAATTCTTTAAATGCATCAGTTGCTGGTGGTATAATGATGTATGAAGTACTAAAGGGTAGATTGAAATAAAAGAGGGATGAAATGTGAAAATAATATTTATAGATGGATATAATGTTTTAAATTGCTGGCCAGATTTAAAAGAATTAAAGAATGTAAGTTTTGATGGAGCTAGAGATAGATTAGTGGATGTGCTTCATAATTATGGTAGCTATAATAATTGTAAGGTAATATTAGTATTCGATGGATACAAAGTAGCAGGCAATATAGAAAATAAAGAAGAAATAAACAAAAATCTATCTATAGTTTTCACAAAGGATGGAGAAACAGCAGATGCCTATATTGAGAAAGAAGTTCACAATATAGGAAGGAGATATGAGGTT
The DNA here is from genome assembly GCF_055396605.1 of Clostridium budayi. Taxonomy (NCBI): domain Bacteria; kingdom Bacillati; phylum Bacillota; class Clostridia; order Eubacteriales; family Clostridiaceae; genus Clostridium; species Clostridium budayi. Next base: position 2,932,584 of record NZ_AP042456.1, on the reverse strand, counting down.
TATGTTGTTACATCAGACTGGTTAGAACAGCAAACTATATTCCAAAGAGGTGCTGTTAGAATGTCATCTCTAGAATTTTATAATGAAGTAATAAAAGTACAGGATAAAATAAGAGTAAAGACTCAAAAAAATATAACTTCTCAAAAAAATCACATTGGTGATAATATAAATGAAGATATACTTATGAAACTTGAAGAAATGCGTAGGAGTCATTAGGTTTGTTGACTTACTTTAATTTACTAATGTATAATATCAAGTATGACAAGGGATTATTAAAGAGGGGAATATGTGGAGAATGGTGGGTATTCTATGACGAAATATTTAGAGTTTGAGGAAAAAAATGATGAAGAAATAGCTATTGAAGCTAAAGGTGGAAATGTAATAGCCCAAGAGTATTTAATAAATAAGTACGAGAGTTTTGTAAAAACAAAGGCAAAATCATATTTTTTAATTGGAGCTGATAGGGAAGATATATATCAAGAGGGAATGATAGGGCTTTATAAGGCTATTAGAGACTTTAACCCCGATAAGCTTTCAACATTTAAAGCTTTTGCAGAGCTTTGTGTTACAAGACAAATAATTACGGCTATAAAGACTGCAACAAGGCAGAAACACATTCCACTAAACACATATATATCGCTTAACAAACCTATATATGAGGAAGAATCAGAAAGAACTCTCCTAGATGTATTAGCAGGATTGAAGATAACTGACCCTGAAGAACTTGTTATAAGCCAAGAAGAAAAAATTAGAATAGAAGATGAAATAGAAAAAGTATTATCTAAGTTAGAACTTAAAGTACTAAATTCGTATCTTGATGGTAAATCATATCAAGAGATTGCATGCGATCTTGATAGGCATGCAAAATCTATAGATAATGCATTACAAAGAGTAAAAAGAAAACTTGAAAAATGCTTAGATCTAAAGTAGTTAATTTTTGTTGACAAACAAAAAAAATGATAGTAAACTTTATAATTGGTATATTAAAGAAAACTCACACGATGAGTGCTCACGTAGCTCAGTTGGCAGAGTGTCGCCTTGGTAAGGCGGAGGTCGTCGGTTCAATCCCGATCGTGAGCTCCAGAACGCAAATAAAGTAGAAAACACTAGGCAAGGTTTATTAGAGTGATAAGGAGGAATTTATAATGTCAAAAGCAAAATTCGAAAGAAGTAAACCACACGTTAACATTGGAACAATAGGTCACGTAGACCACGGTAAAACTACATTAACAGCAGCTATTACAACAGTATTAGCTAACAAGGGATTCGCTGAATCATTCAAATATGACGAAATTGATAAGGCTCCAGAAGAAAAAGAAAGAGGAATCACAATCAACACAGCTCACGTTGAATACGAAACAGACAACAGACACTACGCTCACGTTGACTGTCCAGGACATGCTGACTATGTTAAAAACATGATCACAGGAGCTGCTCAAATGGACGGAGCTATCTTAGTTTGTTCAGCAGCAGACGGTCCAATGCCTCAAACAAGAGAGCACATCCTACTAGCTTCAAGAGTTGGAGTTGACCACATCGTAGTATTCTTAAACAAAGCAGATATGGTTGATGATGAAGAATTATTAGAATTAGTAGAAATGGAAATCAGAGAATTATTAAGCGAATACAACTTCCCAGGAGATGATATTCCAGTAATAACAGGATCAGCTTTAAGAGCTTTAGAAAACCCAACTGATGCAGAAGCAACAGCTTGCATCGACGAATTAATGGCAGCAGTAGATAGCTACATCCCAACTCCAGAAAGAGCAACAGATAAGCCATTCTTAATGCCAATCGAAGATGTATTCACAATCACTGGTAGAGGAACAGTTGCAACAGGAAGAGTTGAAAGAGGTATCTTAACTGTTGGAGCAGAAGTTGAAATCGTAGGAATCAAAGAAGAAATCAAGAAGACTGTAGTAACAGGAATCGAAATGTTCAGAAAGTTATTAGACGAAGCGCAAGCTGGAGATAACGTTGGAGTACTTTTAAGAGGTATCCAAAGAACAGAAATCGAAAGAGGTCAAGTACTTGCTAAACCAGGTACAGTTAACCCACACAAGAAGTTCGTAGGTCAAGTATACGTACTTAAGAAAGAAGAAGGTGGAAGACATACTCCATTCTTCGATGGATACAGACCACAATTCTACTTCAGAACAACTGACGTTACAGGATCAATCAAATTACCAGAAGGAATGGAAATGGTAATGCCAGGAGACCACATAGATATGAACGTTGAATTAATCACTCCAGTAGCAATGGACGAAGGATTAAGATTCGCTATCAGAGAAGGTGGAAGAACTGTAGGTTCAGGAGTTGTTACTAGCATAATAGAATAATCATCTATTAAAATATAATAACAATTTGAATTAAATAGATTAAATTTGTCAAAAATACTTTAAGAAGGACTGGGTAATTTACCTAGTCCTTTACCAAGGACATTTTATTGACAGTTTAAATAAATTGTGATAATGTGAGAAAGTAACTCATAAAGTCACAAAAATAGATAAAGTAAGAGGTGTCAAATCCTCTTAGAATATATATTTAAAACTGGAGGTGCAGACCGTGAGAGTAAAGATAACTTTAGCATGCACAGAGTGTAAACAAAGAAACTATAGCTCAATGAAGAATAAGAAAAATAACCCAGACAGATTAGAAATGCAAAAATACTGCAAATTCTGTAAAAAGCACACTCTTCATAGAGAAACTAAATAGTTAGCGATTAAGTAAAGACACAGACTTACAATATAATAAGGATGTGAGGCTATGGCTGGTAATAATTCAAATGCAAAGAATACTTCAGCTAAAAAAGGTGGAGTAATTCAATTTTTTAAAAATGTTGTGGCTGAGTTCAAAAGAATAACATGGCCATCAAAACAAGAAACAAAAAAAGCATTGATTGCAGTTCTTGGGTTCACTATAGTATATGTTATACTAGTTGGTGGACTAGATTATATTTTTCAAAACCTCTTTCAGGTAGTTTTGAAACTTAAGTAAAGGAGGTTTGGGTGTTAATCACCGATTAATATGAGTGAAAATGCAAGATGGTACGTAGTACATACGTATTCTGGATATGAAAACAAAGTCAAAGTTAATATAGAGAAAGTTGTTGAAAATAGACATCTTGAATCTTTAATTCATGACATCCAAATACCAATGGAGGAAGTAATTGAAGAGAAAGATGGAAAGCAAAAAGTTTCTCTTAAAAAGAAGTTCCCAGGATATGTAATTGTCAAAATGTTAATGACAGACGAATCTTGGTATGTTGTTAGAAACACAAGAGGCGTAACTGGATTTGTAGGACCTGGATCTAAACCAGTTCCCCTTACTGACTACGAGATTGAATCAATGGGAGTTGTAGAATTACCTATGGAAACAGATCTTGAAGTTGGTGAAAGCATAAGAGTTATCTCTGGACCGCTTAGAGAATTCGTAGCTACAATCCAAGAGATAAACCTTGAAAAACAAAAAATTAAAGCTTTAGTTGATATGTTCGGTAGAGAAACATTAGCTGAGCTAGATTTTAATCAAGTAGAAAAATTAGTTTAATATTTAATTTATAAACTAATCTTTTAATTAAGTGGGAGGACAAAAAAATAATTGTCCGTATACACCACAGTATAGGAGGAATAACAAAATGGCTAAGAAAGTAACTGGAATGATTAAACTTCAACTTGCTGCTGGAAAGGCAACACCAGCACCACCAGTTGGTCCAGCTTTAGGACAACACGGTGTAAATATAATGGGATTCTGTAAGGAGTTTAATGCAAAGACTGCTAATCAAGCTGGATTAATAATACCAGTAGTAATCACAGTTTACCAAGATAGATCTTTTAGTTTTATATTAAAAACACCTCCAGCTGCAGTACTAATTAAGAAAGAATTAGGACTAGAAAGCGGATCAGGAGTTCCAAACAGAACAAAGGTTGGAAAATTAACTAAAGATCAATTAAGAAAGATCGCAGAAACAAAAATGCCAGACTTAAATGCTGCAAACATCGAAAGTGCTATGAGAATGATCGAAGGTACAGCTAAGAGTATGGGTGTAACTATTGAAGAGTAATTCACAAAAATAGTGGGAGGTAAAAACCGCTAATACCACAAAGGAGGCTTATTATGGGAAAGAAATATGTTGAAAGTGCAAAATTAATAGATAAAAGTGCTTTATATAATCCAGCAGAAGCGTTAGAGCTTGCTGTTAAAACTGCAAAAGCTAATTTCGATGAAACAATCGAATTACATGTAAGACTTGGAGTAGATCCAAGACATGCTGACCAACAAGTTAGAGGAGCAGTTGTTTTACCAAACGGAACTGGTAAAAATGTTAGAGTTTTAGTATTCGCTAAAGGTGACAAAGCTAAAGAAGCTCAAGAAGCGGGAGCAGATTTCGTTGGAGCTGAAGAATTAGTTCAAAAGATCCAATCAGAAAACTGGTTTGACTACGATGTAGTTGTAGCTACTCCAGACATGATGGGTGTAGTTGGTAGAATCGGTAGAGTTTTAGGACCTAAGGGATTAATGCCAAACCCTAAATCAGGAACAGTAACATTTGATGTTGCTAAAGCAATAGCTGAAATCAAAGCTGGTAAGGTTGAGTACAGAGTAGATAAGACTGCTATAGTACACTGCCCAATCGGAAAGAAGTCATTCGGAGCTGAAAAGTTACACGAAAACTTCAAAACATTAATGGATGCTTTAGTTAAAGCTAAACCAGCAGCAGCTAAGGGTCAATACATTAAGTCAGTAACAGTAACTAGCACAATGGGACCAGGAGCAAAAATTAACCCAGTAAAAGTTACAGAATAATTGTTGACTTAACTGAAAATTGATGATATAATCAATTTCGTTGAAAAAATGAAATAATGTTCCGTAGACAGTAGGTGCGGTTTCGCGTAACGTATAACTACCTACCGAGGGGTTCTGTAAATATATGATTTTTATAGGTCTTCCTCTGTCTACGGGAAGACCTTTTATAATACGAAAAAGCAGTTAATACTGTGAGGAGGTGGACACACAGTGAACAAGAATAGACAACTAAAGGAAGCAAGAGTTGCTGAGATTAAGGAAAAGTTAGAAAAAGCACAAAGCGTTGTTTTAACTAGCTACCAAGGTCTAACTGTTGAAGAAGACACAGCATTAAGAAAGAACTTAAGAGAAGCAGGAGTAGAGTACAAAGTATACAAAAATACTTTAGTTACTTTAGCAGCTAGAGAATTAGGTTTAGAAGGTATAGAAGAATACTTAGAAGGACCTGTTTCAATGGCATTCGGATACGAAGATGCTACAGCTCCAGCAAGAATCTTAAATGATTTCGCTAAGGATCACAAAAAGTTAGAATTAAAAGCAGGTGTAGTTGAAGGTCAAATCTACGACAAGGAAATGATCACAAAGATCGCTTCAATTCCATCAAAAGAAGTTCTTATTGCAAAACTTCTTGGAAGTATCAAGGCTCCATTATCAAACCTTGCATACTTATTAAATGCAATAAAAGAAAAGAAAGAAGCTGAATCAGCTGAATAATTAACTAAAAATAGTTAATGTGTTTTAAAATTTTGGAGGTGCAATTAAAATGACAAGAGAAGATATCATTCAAGCTATAAAAGAAATGAGCGTTTTAGAATTAAATGAATTAGTAACTGCTTGCGAAGAAGAATTCGGAGTAAGCGCTGCTGCACCAGTAGCAGTAGCAGGAGCAGTAGCTGGAGGAGCTGCAGCTGAAGAAAAGACTGAATTTGACGTAGTTTTAGCTAACGCTGGAGCTAACAAGATCAAAGTTATCAAAGCTGTAAGAGAATTAACTGGATTAGGATTAAAGGAAGCTAAAGAAATAGTTGACGGAGCTCCTAAGACAATCAAAGAAGCTGTTGCTAAAGAAGAAGCTGAAGACATGAAAGCTAAATTAGCTGAAGTTGGAGCTGAAGTAGAATTAAAGTAATTTAAACTTTAATTAATTTCAAAGTGATATAAAAGGTGCTAATTTTAGCACCTTTTTATATTCTAATCTTAAAATTGAAACTATATAAATTATCCTGAATTTATTGGATACTTTATATAGTTTTATTTATAAATAAAGAATAAAAAAATTATGAGATAGTAAATAGAAACATATTGACATTACAAATTTCTTGTGTTACTATCATTTAATGTACTGTTCAATATGGATAAGTATATTTAGTTGGAAAAATGAGTATAACCGTATAAAAGTTGGTTATACTAAAAAGATGACGCTGTCCGAAAGCTAAAGTCCCTAGGGAAGTTACGCTTTTGGTTATTTTAGTTTATACAAGGGGTGAAAATTCATGGTACATCCTGTCCAATCTGGAAAAAGAACAAGAATGAGTTTTGGTAAGGTTAAAGATGTAACAGAAATACCAAATCTTATAGAAGTACAATTAGATTCCTATCAATGGTTTTTAAGAGAGGGGTTACATGAAGTCTTTGATGACATCAATCCAATCGGAAACTTTACAGGGAATTTAGTACTTGAATTCGTTGATTACAAGCTTGATATGGATAATATCAAGTACACGGTGGAAGAGTGCAAGGAGAGAGATTCTACTTATGCTGCACCACTAAAGGTCTCAGTGAGACTTACAAACAATGAAACAGGAGAAATAAAAGAACAAGAAGTATTTATGGGAGATTTCCCATTAATGACTGAACAAGGTACTTTTATTATTAATGGTGCTGAAAGAGTTATCGTAAGCCAATTAGTAAGATCTCCAGGAGTATACTACAGCCAAAGCAGAGATAAGAGTGGTAAAAAACTATTCGCATCAACTGTTATACCAAATAGAGGTGCTTGGCTTGAGTATGAAACAGATTCTAATGACATAATTTCAGTAAGAATCGATAAAACAAGAAAACTTCCTATCTCAATATTAGCTAGAGCTATGGGATTTGGAAGCGACCAAGAATTAATTAACTATTTTGGCGAAGAAGAAAGATTCAAAGCTACAATAGAAAAAGACAACACTAAGACTAAAGAGGAAGCTTTACTTGAAATCTATAAGAGATTAAGACCAGGCGAACCACCAACAGTTGATAGTGCAGTTTCATTAATTGATTCTTTATTCTTTGATGCAAAAAGATATGATTTATCAAGAGTTGGTAGATACAAATTTAACAAAAAGTTAGCAATTAACTTAAGACTTGCAAACCAAATTGCTGCAGTTGACATAGTAAATCCTGCAACTGGAGAAATAATGGTAGAACAAGGTCAAAAAATCAGCAGAGATATGGCAGAAAAAATTCAAAATGCCGGAATAAACTCTGTAGATATATTAATTGAAGACAAAGTTATAAGAGTAATTGGTAACCACTTTGTTGATATCGCTAAACATGTATCATTTGATATAAGCGATCTTAACATTAAGGAATTAGTTCACTACCCAACTTTAATGGAAATTCTTGAAAATTATAGTGATGAAGAAACTATAAAAGAAGAAATAAAGAAAAACATAACAAGATTAATTCCAAAACATATCATAAAAGATGATATATTTGCAACTATAAGTTATGAATTAGGATTAGCTTATGGAATCGGATATGTTGATGATATAGACCACTTAGGTAATAGAAGATTAAGATCTGTTGGAGAATTACTACAAAACCAATTCAGAATTGGTTTATCAAGAATGGAAAGAGTAGTTAGAGAAAGAATGACTATTCAAGACCAAGAAGCAATCACTCCACAAATGTTAATTAATATAAGACCAGTTGCTGCAGCTATTAAAGAATTCTTTGGTAGTTCACAATTATCACAATTCATGGATCAAACAAATCCATTATCAGAATTAACTCATAAGAGAAGATTATCTGCCTTAGGACCAGGAGGTCTTTCAAGAGAAAGAGCAGGTTTCGAAGTTAGAGACGTTCACCACTCACATTATGGTAGAATGTGTCCTATAGAAACTCCAGAAGGACCAAACATAGGACTTATAAACTCTTTAGCTACATATGCAAGAGTTAATGAATATGGATTCATTGAAACTCCATATAGAATTGTAGATAAAGAAAACAGAAGAGCGACTGATGAAATAAGATACTTCACAGCAGATGAAGAAGATCAATATTTAGTAGCTAAAGCTAACGAACCATTAGACGAATCAGGACACTTCGTAAATGACAAGGTTACTGTTAGATATATGGAAGAAGTAATAGTAGTACCTTCAAATGAAGTAGATTTAATGGATATTTCACCAAGACAAATAGTATCTGTTGCTACAGCTATGATTCCTTTCCTTGAAAATGATGACGCATCTAGAGCACTTATGGGATCTAACATGCAACGTCAAGCAGTTCCACTATTAAAGCCACAAGCTCCAATAGTTGGTACAGGAATAGAATTTAGAGCAGCAGCTGACTCAGGGGTACTACCTAAAGCTAAAAATGCTGGAGTAGTAAGCTACGTTAGTGCAAGTGAAATAAAAGTTAAGAGAGATGTAGATGGTGGAATAGACACTTACAAACTTCTTAAATTCAAGAGAAGTAACCAAGGTACTTGTATAAACCAAAGACCTCTAGTTTCAATTGGAGAAATGGTATTTAAGAACCAAGTACTTGCAGATGGTCCTTCAACTGATTTAGGAGAAATAGCATTAGGAAAGAACATCAGAATGGGATTCATAACTTGGGAAGGTTATAACTACGAAGATGCGATGCTAATTTCAGAAGAATTAGTAAGAGAAGACGTATTTACATCAATCCATATAGAAAAATATGAATGTGAAGCAAGAGACACTAAACTTGGACCTGAAGAAATAACTAGGGATATTCCAAATGTGAGTGAAGATGCTTTAAAAGATATAGATGAAAGAGGAATAATCAGAATCGGTGCTGAAGTAAGATCAGGAGACATCTTAGTTGGTAAAGTTACTCCTAAGGGTGAAACTGAATTAACAGCAGAAGAAAGATTATTAAGAGCTATTTTCGGAGAAAAAGCAAGAGAAGTAAGAGATACTTCATTAAGAGTTCCTCATGGAGAAGCTGGTATCATAGTTGATATCAAAGTATTCACTAGAGAAAATGGTGATGAATTAAATCCAGGAGTTAACGAACTTGTAAGATGTTATATAGCTCAAAAGAGAAAAATATCAGTTGGAGATAAGATGGCCGGACGTCACGGTAACAAAGGGGTTATTTCAAGAGTACTTCCTGAAGAAGATATGCCTTTCTTACCAGATGGTAGACCACTTCAAATATGCTTAAATCCACTAGGGGTTCCATCACGTATGAACATCGGTCAGGTACTAGAAGTTCACTTAGGATGGGCAGCAAGCGCATTAGGCTGGCACATTGCTACACCAGTATTCGATGGTGCTACTGAATCAGATATAGAACAATGCTTACAAGATGCAGGATACAACGCAAACGGAAAGACTGTTTTATATGATGGTAGAACTGGAGAAGCCTTCGATAATGAAGTTACAGTTGGTATAATGTATATCCTAAAACTTGCTCACTTAGTTGATGATAAGATTCACGCAAGATCAACTGGTCCATACTCATTAGTTACTCAACAACCACTTGGAGGTAAAGCACAATTCGGTGGTCAAAGATTTGGTGAGATGGAAGTTTGGGCACTAGAAGCATACGGTGCAGCTCATACATTACAAGAAATCTTAACAGTTAAGTCAGATGACGTTGTTGGTAGAGTTAAGACTTACGAAGCAATAGTTAAGGGTGAAAATATACCTGAACCAGGAGTTCCAGAATCATTCAAGGTTCTTATAAAGGAATTACAAGCACTATGCTTAGACGTAAGAGTACTTAATGATAACAACCAAGAAGTTCAATTAAGAGAATTAACTGAAGAAAATGACTCAGCAGATTTAGAAGTAAATATTGAAGGAACAGAAGAGTTTGTTCAAGAACAACCAGCAGTAGAAAGTGACGACAATTATACTTCAGAAATAGAAGTTGAAGAAGAAGATTATGACGGTTTTCAACTAGAAGAATTTCAAGATAACTTAGAGCTTGATGATTTTAACGATGAACACTAATTTTGAAGGGAGGATTACCCTTGTTTGAATTAAATAATTTTGATGCCATACAAATAGGCTTAGCATCCCCTGAACAAATCAGAGAATGGTCAAGGGGAGAAGTTAAAAAACCAGAAACAATTAACTATAGAACTTTAAAACCAGAGAGAGACGGTTTATTCTGTGAAAGAATATTCGGACCTATGAAAGACTGGGAATGTCACTGTGGTAAATATAAGAGAGTTAGATATAAAGGTATAGTTTGTGACAGATGTGGAGTTGAAGTTACTAAAGCTAAAGTAAGAAGAGAAAGAATGGGGCATATTGAACTTGCTGCCCCAGTTTCTCACATTTGGTACTTCAAAGGAATTCCATCAAGAATGGGATTAATCCTTGATATGTCACCTAGATCATTAGAAAAGATTCTTTACTTTGCTTCATACGTAGTAGTTGATCCAAAGGAAACACCATTATTAAAGAAACAACTTCTTAACGAAAAAGAATATAGAGAAGCTGTTGATAAATATGGTGAAGAAAGCTTCGTAGCTGGAATGGGTGCTGAAGCTATACAACAACTTTTAGGTGAAATAGACTTAGAAGCTAGTTCAAAAGAACTAAAAGAAGAATTAAAACAAAGTACAGGTCAAAAGAAAGTAAGAATAATCAGAAGATTAGAAGTTGTAGAATCATTCAGAGCTTCAGGAAATGATCCAAGATGGATGATTGTAAATGTATTACCTGTAATCCCACCAGACATCAGACCAATGGTTCAATTAGATGGTGGAAGATTTGCAACATCAGACTTAAATGACCTATACAGAAGAGTTATCAACAGAAATAACAGATTAAAGAAGTTATTAGATTTAGGAGCACCTGACATAATCGTTAGAAACGAAAAGAGAATGCTTCAAGAAGCTGTTGATGCTTTAATAGATAACGGTAGAAGAGGAAGAGCTGTTACAGGACCTGGAAACAGACCTTTAAAATCTCTTTCAGATATGCTTAAAGGTAAGCAAGGTAGATTTAGACAAAACTTACTTGGTAAGAGAGTTGACTATTCTGGTAGATCAGTTATCGTTGTTGGACCAGAATTACAAATGTACCAATGTGGTCTTCCAAAAGAAATGGCAATTGAATTATTCAAGCCTTTCGTAATGAAGAAACTAGTTGAAGATGGAATAGCACACAACATAAAGAGTGCTAAGAGAATGGTAGAAAGAGTAATGCCACAAGTTTGGGATGTATTAGAAGAAGTTATTGCAGACCATCCAGTATTACTTAACCGTGCTCCGACTCTACACAGACTTGGAATTCAAGCTTTCCAACCTGTACTAGTTGAAGGAAGAGCTATTAAACTTCACCCATTAGTATGTACAGCATATAACGCTGACTTCGATGGTGACCAAATGGCGATTCACGTACCACTATCAGTTGAAGCTCAAGCAGAAGCTAGATTCTTAATGCTTGCAGCAGGAAACATAATGAAACCATCAGATGGTAAGCCAGTTTGTGTACCTACACAAGATATGGTTCTTGGTTCTTACTACATGACAATGGAAAAGGACGGAGCACTAGGAAGTGGAAAGTACTTCTCATCAAAAGATGAAGCAATAATGGCTTATCAAGTTAAAGCAATAGATATCCATGCTGATATAAATGTAAAAATGTTCAAAGAAATCGATGGAGAAATGAAATCAGGAATTATTAAGACTACTGTAGGTAAATTAATATTCAATGAATCAATTCCTCAAGATTTAGGATTTGTAGATAGAACAAACCCAGAAGAAATGTTTAACTTAGAAGTTGACTTCTTAATAACTAAAAAGTCATTAGGAAAGATAATTGATAAGTGTTACATGAAGCATGGTTCAACAAAAACTTCAATAATGCTAGATAGAATAAAAGCATTAGGATATCACTATTCATCAATCGGAGCGGTTACAGTTGCTGCATCAGATATGATAGTACCTCAAGCTAAATACGATCTATTAAAAGATGCTGATGAAACAGTAGAAAAGATAGAAAAGATGTATAAGAGAGGTTTCATATCAGAAGATGAAAGATATGAAAGAGTTATAGAAAAATGGACTAAGACAACAGAAGATGTTGCCGATGCGCTAATGGATAGCTTGGATAAATGGAATCCAATATTCATGATGGCTGACTCAGGAGCCAGAGGTTCTAAGTCACAGATCAAACAATTAGCAGGTATGAGAGGACTTATGGCAAGTCCATCAGGTAAAATCCTTGAATTACCAATCAGAGCATCATTCAGAGAAGGTCTTGATGTCCTAGAGTACTTCATATCAACTCACGGAGCTAGAAAAGGTAATGCAGATACAGCTCTTAAGACAGCCGATTCAGGATACTTAACAAGAAGACTTGTTGACGTATCACAAGACGTTATCGTTAGAGAAGAAGATTGTGGTACTCATGAAGGTATAGTAGTTTCTGAAATAAAAGAAGGAAACGAAATAGTAGAAGAATTAAAAGAAAGATTAACTGGTAGATACACAGCTGAAGATGTTATTCATCCAGAAACAGGGGAAATTTTAGTACCAAATGATACTTATATGGATCCTGAACTAGCTGAAAAAGTTTCAGATGCTGGTGTTAAGAAAGTTAAGATTAGATCAGTATTTACATGTTCATGTAAAATTGGTGTTTGCGCTAAGTGTTACGGTATGAACATGGCAACTGCTCAAAAAATAAATATTGGAGAAGCCGTTGGTATAATAGCTGCTCAATCAATCGGAGAACCAGGTACACAGCTTACAATGAGAACCTTCCATACAGGTGGGGTTGCATCAGCTGGAGATATCACTCAAGGTCTTCCAAGAGTTGAGGAATTATTCGAAGCTAGAAAACCAAAGGGTCTTGCAATAGTAAGTGAAATCAACGGTACTGTAAGAGTTGAAGAAACTAAGAAGAAGAGAACTGTTCACGTAATGGGTGATGACGGTGAAGAAGTAAGCTATGACATACCATTTGGATCAAGAGTTAAAGTTTCAAATGATGATTACATCGAAGCTGGAGACGAAATTACAGAAGGTTCAGTAAACCCTCACGACATCATGGCTATTAAAGGCGTTGATGGAGCTAGAAAATATCTTTTATCAGAAGTTCAAAAAGTTTATAGATTACAAGGTGTTGATATCAACGATAAGCACTTAGAAGTAGTTGTTAGACAAATGACTAGAAAGATAAAAGTTACTGAGTCAGGGGATACAGATCTTCTACCAGGTACTACTATAGATATATTTGACTTTGAAGAAGCAAATGCAAAAGTAAGAGAATTTGGCGGAGAAGAAGCACAAGGTGATCAAGTTTTACTTGGAATCACTAAGGCAGCTCTTGCTACTGATAGTTTCTTATCAGCAGCATCATTCCAAGAAACAACAAGAGTTCTTACTGAAGCAGCAATCAAAGGAAAAATAGATCCACTTGTAGGATTAAAAGAAAATGTAATAATAGGTAAATTCATTCCAGCTGGTACTGGAATGAATAGATATAAATCTGAAAGATTAGATATCGAAGATAATATCTTAGAAGAAGATGTTATTGTAAATGTTGAATAAAAATTAAATTTATTGACATGAGTATTTTTAAATGATAAAATACGTGTTGTGTGTTAATTAAACACACATAAAACAATGTCTACATTGCTTCACTGAGGCAAAAGTTAAACTTTGCCTCATGAAGCTTTTTATAGTAATGTAGGCAACATAAGTTGTTTTATCTAATATTTTATATAGATAAATGAAAATTCAGGAGGTGAAGAAATGCCAACTATAAGCCAATTAGTAAGAAAAGGAAGAAAAGCTGCTGTTAACCAATCAACTGCACCAGCTCTAAAAAACTGTCCACAAAAAAGAGGAGTTTGTACAGTAGTTAAAACATCAACTCCTAAGAAGCCTAACTCAGCCCTAAGAAAGGTTGCCAGAGTAAGACTTACAAATGGATATGAAGTAACTGCATACATTGGTGGTGTAGGACACAACTTACAAGAACATAGTGTTGTTCTTATAAGAGGTGGAAGAGTTAAGGACCTTCCTGGGGTTAGATACCATATCGTAAGAGGAGCACTAGACTGTGCTGGAGTAGCTAACAGAATGCAAGGAAGATCAAAGTACGGTGCTAAGAGACCTAAGAAATAGGAATCTTAAACTAATGTAGTGCTTATCTTCGGCATTTACATAGATTTATAACTTAAGTTTATATAGATGTAAAAGAGAAGCACTTTGCGATATTTTAAATATCGAGTACCGATGAACTTAAATTTAAATTGTTAAGGAGGGAAGAAAAGTGCCAAGAAAAGGACATATAGCAAAAAGAGACGTTTTAGCTGATCCAGTTTACAACTCAAAGGTTGTTACTAAGTTAATAAACGGAATCATGTTAGACGGTAAAAAAGGAGTAGCACAAAAAATATGCTACCAAGCATTTGAAACAATAGCAGAGAAGACTGGCAGAGATGCTTTAGAAGTATTCGAAGAAGCTATGAACAATATAATGCCATTACTAGAAGTTAAGGCAAGAAGAATAGGTGGGGCGACTTACCAAGTTCCAATAGAAGTTAGAGCAGAAAGAAGACAGACTTTAGGTATCAGATGGATGCTAGATGCTGCTAGAAAAAGAGGAGAAAAGTTAATGTATGAGAGATTAGCAGGTGAATTATTAGACGCTGCTAATAATACAGGAGCAGCCGTTAAGAAGAGAGAAGATACTCATAAGATGGCTGAAGCTAACAAAGCATTCGCTCACTACAGATACTAATTTCAGGACTGTTTTGGCTTCAGCCAAAACAGTTTTGTTGAATTTAAAATTACTCGTTGAGAGGAGGAATTATTGTGACAAGAGAGTTTCCTTTAGATAAATTTCGTAATATAGGAATCATGGCTCATATAGATGCTGGTAAAACAACAACTACTGAGCGTATATTATTCTACACTGGTAGAACTCATAAAATTGGAGAAACACATGATGGTGCTTCACAAATGGACTGGATGGCACAAGAGCAAGAAAGAGGTATAACAATCACTTCTGCTGCTACATTCTGTCAATGGAAAGGTTATGCTATAAACATAATCGATACTCCAGGACACGTAGATTTTACTGTTGAGGTTGAAAGATCATTAAGATGTCTAGATAGTGCTATCACTGTACTAGATGCTAAGAGTGGGGTTGAACCACAAACAGAAACAGTTTGGACACAAGCTGATAACTATGGAGTACCAAGAGCTATCTATGTAAACAAGATGGACGCTACTGGTGCTGACTTCTACGCATGTATAAACTCAGTAAGAGAAAGATTAAAAGCTAACGCTGTAGCTATACAAATACCAATAGGTGCTGAAGATACTTTCGCAGGTATGATAGACCTTATCGAAAATGTAGCACTTATACACAAAGATGACTTAGGAAAAGACATCGAAAGAGGAGCAATCCCAGCTGAATTACAAGATAAAGCAGAAGAATACAGAAACTTAATGATAGAAGCAATAGCTGAAACTGATGAAGAGTTAATGATGAAATACTTAGATGGTGAAGAATTAACTAAAGAAGAGTTAAAAGCAGCTTTAAGAAAAGCTACTATCAACAATGAAATAGTTCCTGTAATCTGTGGTTCATCATACAAGAACAAAGGTGTTCAAGAAATGATCGACTTAGTTGTTGATTACTTACCATCACCAATAGATATACCAGCTGTTAAAGGTATATCAGTTGATGACCCAGACGTAGAATTAGAAAGAGAGGCTAGCGATGATGCTCCAATGTCAGCATTAGCATTCAAGATAGCTACTGACCCATTCGTAGGAAGACTTGCATTTACAAGAGTTTACTCAGGTATAATGGAAAGTGGTACTTACGTTCTTAACTCAACTAAGGGTAAGAAAGAAAGAATCGGTAGATTAGTTAAGATGCACGCTAACTCAAGAGAAGAAATCAGCGAATTAAGAGCTGGAGACTTAGGTGCTATAGTTGGATTAAAGAATACAACTACAGGAGATACTTTATGTGATGAAGCAAATCCAATCATCCTTGAAAGTATGGAATTCCCAGAACCAGTTATCTCAATCGCTATCGAACCAAAGACTAAGGCTGGTCAAGAAAAGATGGGTATCGCTTTAGCTAAGTTAGCTGAAGAAGATCCAACATTCAAGACTTGGACTGATCAAGAAACTGGTCAAACAATCATCGCTGGTATGGGTGAATTACACTTAGATATCATCGTTGATAGATTACAAAGAGAATTCAAAGTTGAATGTAACGTAGGTGCTCCACAAGTTGCTTACAAAGAAACTATCAGAAAAGCTGTTAAGGCTGAAGGTAAGTTCGTAAGACAATCAGGTGGTAGAGGACAATACGGACACTGCTGGATCGAAATGATGCCAACAGAAGGAGAATATGAATTCGAAAATGCTATTGTTGGGGGAGCAATTCCAAGAGAATACATTCCAGCAGTAGATAATGGTATCCAAGAAGCTGCTGAAAGCGGTGTTATTGCTGGATTCCCAACTATAAACTTCAAAGTTAAATGTTTCGATGGTTCATACCATGATGTCGATTCATCAGAAATGGCCTTCAAGATCGCTGGATCAATGGCATTCAAGAATGCTATGAAGAAAGCAGATCCTACATTACTAGAACCTACAATGAAGGTTGAAGTAATTGTACCAGAAGAGTACATGGGAGATGTTATTGGTGACATCAACTCAAGAAGAGGTAGAATGGAAGGTATGGAACAAAGAAATGGTCGTCAAGTTATCAGAGCATACGTTCCACTATCAGAAATGTTCGGATATGCAACTGCATTAAGATCAAAAACTCAAGGTAGAGGAACTTACGTAATGGTATTTGACCACTACGAAGAAGTACCAAAGAACATTCAAGAAGAAATAGCTGGTAAAAAAGCTAAGTAGTTCTTAAAATAATTAGAGAGAGTTACTTAAATTAAGTAACTTCTCTCAATAAATAAGGTGTAAAGATTTCTAAATTTATTTGGAAACTTTTCATATCAAATATATAATATTGATTAAACGGTTATTATAATAATGAAAATTCATTATTATTTGGCAATGAAGGAGGAATAACAATGTCAAAAGCAAAATTCGAAAGAAGTAAACCACACGTTAACATTGGAACAATAGGTCACGTAGACCACGGTAAAACTACATTAACAGCAGCTATTACAACAGTATTAGCTAACAAGGGATTCGCTGAATCATTCAAATATGACGAAATCGATAAGGCTCCAGAAGAAAAAGAAAGAGGAATCACAATCAACACAGCTCACGTTGAATACGAAACAGACAACAGACACTACGCTCACGTTGACTGTCCAGGACACGCTGACTACGTTAAGAACATGATCACAGGAGCTGCTCAAATGGACGGAGCTATCTTAGTTTGTTCAGCAGCAGATGGTCCAATGCCTCAAACAAGAGAACACATCCTACTAGCTTCAAGAGTTGGAGTTGATCACATCGTAGTATTCTTAAACAAAGCAGATATGGTTGATGACGAAGAATTATTAGAATTAGTAGAAATGGAAATCAGAGAATTATTAAGCGAATACAACTTCCCAGGAGATGATATTCCAGTAATAACAGGATCAGCTTTAAGAGCTTTAGAAAACCCAACTGATCCAGAAGCAACAGCTTGCATCGATGAATTAATGGCAGCAGTAGATAGCTATATCCCAACTCCAGAAAGAGCAACAGATAAGCCATTCTTAATGCCAATCGAAGATGTATTCACAATCACTGGTAGAGGAACAGTTGCAACAGGAAGAGTTGAAAGAGGTATCTTAACTGTTGGAGCAGAAGTTGAAATCGTAGGAATCAAAGAAGAAATCAAGAAGACTGTAGTAACAGGAATCGAAATGTTCAGAAAGTTATTAGACGAAGCGCAAGCTGGAGATAACGTTGGAGTACTTTTAAGAGGTATCCAAAGAACAGAAATCGAAAGAGGTCAAGTACTTGCTAAACCAGGTACAGTTAACCCACACAAGAAGTTCGTAGGTCAAGTATACGTACTTAAGAAAGAAGAAGGTGGAAGACATACTCCATTCTTCGATGGATACAGACCACAATTCTACTTCAGAACAACTGACGTTACAGGATCAATCAAATTACCAGAAGGAATGGAAATGGTAATGCCAGGAGACCACATCGACATGAACGTTGAATTAATCACTCCAGTAGCAATGGATGAAGGATTAAGATTCGCTATCAGAGAAGGTGGAAGAACTGTAGGTTCAGGAGTTGTTACTAGCATAATAGAATAATTTCTATTGAAATAGTAAATAGCTTTAATTATAAAAGATAATAATTACTTTTAATATAAAATAGCAGGGGAGACGTCCTCTGCTATTTTTTGTATAGAAAATTACAAATAATGTAATACTATAAAATGAGGTAAAAGTTTACACAGGCATTATAAATATTTACAGAAAAAAATGCTTGATAAATTAAAAAAATACTATTAAAATATAAAAAGCGAGTTAATTCTAACAGAAAAATATATGAATTTAATTAAAAAAAATTAAAAATTATTACTTGATAATTTACTAAATAGATAGTATAATATAGAAGTTGTATAGCATGCGGCGATGAGTCAAGAGGTTGCCGGACTTCCGGGGAATTCTTGATGAGTAAGTCAGGATCTAGAATCCGACGACAGGGATTCTATGCTTTTCTAGTTATTATGAAACACCAGGAACAGTTTATAGAAGAACCGCTGTTGTACGTTAGAAGTAAAGCGTACATGAAAAGGAGGGAAACCAAGATGTCAAAACAAAAAATAAGAATCAGATTAAAGGCTTTTGATCACACTATATTAGATCAATCAGCAGAAAAAATCGTTGAAACTGCAAAGACAACAGGAGCTAAGGTTGTAGGGCCAGTACCTCTACCAACAGAAAAAGATGTTGTTACTATATTAAGAGCAGTTCACAAATATAAGGACTCAAGAGAACAGTTCGAAATAAGAACTCACAAGAGACTTATAGATATCGTTAATCCATCACCTAAGACTGTTGATGCATTAATGAGATTAAATCTACCAGCAGGTGTAGATATCGAAATAAAGCTATAATAGCAAAATTATAATAAAGACATTGAACTATTATGATTGCTTAGCAATCCGCTAATAAGTTTGGGAGGTGTAAATACATGAAAAAAGCTATAATTGGTAAGAAAATAGGAATGACTCAAATTTTCGATGAAAATGGTAAAGTAATTCCAGTAACAGTTGTAGAAGCAGGTCCATGTGTTGTAACTCAAAAGAAAACTATCGAAAAAGATGGTTATGATGCAATACAAGTTGGTTTTGGAGAAGTAAGAGAAAAGTTACTTAACAAGCCAGCAAAGGGACACTTCGCAAAAGCAGGAGTTTCATTAAGAAGAACTCTTAAAGAATTTAGATTAGAAGATACTAGCGCATACGAAGTAGGCCAAGAAATAAAGGCTGACGTATTTGCAGTAGGAGATAAGGTAGACGTATCAGGAGTTTCTAAAGGTAAGGGATTCCAAGGTGTTATCAAGAGATGGAACCAACAAAGAGGTCCTATGACACACGGTTCTAAGTTCAAGAGAGCACCAGGTTCAATGGGAGCTGCTTCAGACCCATCAAGAACATTCAAAAACAAAAAAATGCCAGGACACATGGGAGCTGCTAACACTACAGTATTAAACTTAGAAGTAGTTAAAGTTATAGCAGAAAAGAACTTAATATTAATTAAGGGTGGAATTCCAGGTCCAAACAAGAGCAAAGTAGTAATAAGAAATACAGTTAAGGCTTAATTTCTTAAGGAAAGGAGGAAGCAGGATGCCTACAGTAGGATTATTCAATAAAGAAGGTAAAAAAGTTGGAGATTTCCAATTAAACGAAAATATATTCGGAACTGAAATAAACGCAAACGCTATGCACCAAGTAGTTGTTGCATTATTAGCTAACAAGAGACAAGGAACTCAATCAGCTAAAACAAGAGCTGAAGTTAGAGGAGGCGGAATCAAGCCTTGGAGACAAAAAGGAACTGGTAGAGCAAGACAAGGTTCAATCAGAGCTCCACAATGGATCAAAGGTGGTATTGTATTCGCACCAAAGCCAAGAGATTACAGAATGGCTATACCAAAGAGCATGAAGAGAGTTGCTATGATGTCAGCATTATCAAGCAAAGTTCAAGAAGGACAAATGCTTGTTGTTGAAGATTTAGCATTCGATTCAATCAAAACTAAGAATGTAGTTAACATGCTAAACGCAATGGAAGCTAAGAAGACTTTAATCGTAACAGCTGAGTCAAACGAAGTTGTTTACAAGTCAGCTAGAAACATTGAAGGTGTAGCAGTTATCCCTGCAAACAACATCAATGTATATGACTTACTTAAGTTTGAAAAAGTAGTTATGACTAAAGATGCTGTATCAAAGATTGAGGAGGTGTACGCATAATGAATTTAACAAGCCATGATATAATAAGAAAGCCTGTTATTACTGAAAAGAGTATGGCAGCAATGGCAGAAAATAAGTACACTTTCATAGTTCACATAAGTGCTAACAAATCTCAAATAAAGAGAGCAGTTGAAGAAGTTTTCAACGTAAAAGTTGCAGATGTAAAGACTAGCAGAACTATGGGAAAAACTAAGAGAATGGGCGTACATGTAGGAAAGAGAGCTGACTACAAGAAAGCGATCGTTACATTAGCTGAAGGCAGCACTATTGAATTCTTTGAAGGAATGCAATAGACGTCAATAAGGTGATTTATTGGTGTTTATAACACCAGATAAGCTGAAAGAAGGAGGGAAATTAAATGGCAGTTAAAACATTTAGACCTACAACACCATCAAGAAGAAACATGACTATGCCAACATTTGAAGAAATAACTACAAATGCACCTGAAAAGTCACTTTTAGTTTCTTTAAAGAAAACTGGTGGTAGAAATGCACAAGGTAAAATAACTGTAAGACACCACGGTGGTGGCGCTAAGAGAAAATATAGAATAATTGATTTCAAGAGAAATAAGGACGGTATCCCAGCAAAGGTTGCAACTGTAGAATACGATCCAAATAGATCAGCATACATTGCATTAGTTGTATACGCAGACGGAGAAAAGAGATACATAATCGCTCCAGCAGGATTAAAAGTTGGCGATGTTGTAGTATCAGGACCAGAAGCAGATATCAAGCCAGGTAACACTTTACCATTAGCTAACATCCCAGTTGGTACATTCATCCACAACGTTGAATTACAAGCAGGAAAAGGAGCTCAATTAGTAAGAGCTGCTGGTGGATCAGCACAATTAATGGCTAAAGAAGGTAAATACGCTACTTTAAGATTACCATCAGGTGAAATGAGATATGTTAGAATCGAATGTAGAGCTACAGTTGGTTCAGTATCAAATTCAACTAACGATATCGTTAAGATCGGTAAAGCTGGTAGAAAGAGACACATGGGTATCAGACCAACAGTTAGAGGATCAGTAATGAACCCTTGCGATCACCCTCACGGTGGTGGTGAAGGTAAGTCACCAGTAGGTAGACCAAGTCCAATGACTCCATGGGGTAAACCAGCACTTGGATACAAGACTAGAAAGAATAAGAAATACTCAGATAAATTCATTATCAAGGGTAGAAATAAGAAATAGTCTGAAGAGAATGTTAATTCTCTTCAAGGCTACAGCCTAAATATGTGAAGGGAGGCAATTATA
Source organism: Clostridium budayi (assembly GCF_055396605.1). Taxonomy (NCBI): domain Bacteria; kingdom Bacillati; phylum Bacillota; class Clostridia; order Eubacteriales; family Clostridiaceae; genus Clostridium; species Clostridium budayi. The sequence continues at coordinate 2,910,894 of NZ_AP042456.1, read as the reverse complement.
GTGAGTAGATCAATCAAAAAAGGACCTTTCGTCCACAAGGGACTATTAAAGAAAATAGAAGAAATGAATGCTAGTGGTGAAAAGAAAGTTGTAAAAACTTGGTCAAGAAGTTCAACAATTTTCCCTCAAATGATAGGACACACAATAGCTGTTCATGATGGTAGAAAACATATCCCTGTATATGTATCAGAAGATATGGTAGGACACAAATTAGGTGAATTTTCACTAACTAGAACATTTAGAGGACATGACGACAAGTCATCAAAAAGAAAGTAGTAGAGCCTGGAAAGGAGGATCATAAATGGAAGCTAGAGCTATAGCTAAATATGTAAGAATGTCTCCAATAAAGGTAGGAGCTGTTCTTGATTTAATAAGAGGAAAGAATGTAAGAGAAGCATCAGCTATCTTAGAATATACTCCAAGAGAAGCAGCAGTAGCAATAAAGAAAGTGTTACATTCAGCTGTTGCTAATGCAGAAAATAATCACGGATTAGATGCCGATAGATTATACGTTTCAGATGCATATGTAGGCCACGGTCCAACATTAAAGAGATTCAGACCAATGGATCACGGTAAGGCATTCAGAATTAACAAGAGAACAAGTCATATAACAGTAGTTGTTAAAGAAAGATAGAAGAAGGAGGGAATTCGAAGTGGGTCAAAAAGTAAATCCTCATGGACTTAGAGTAGGAGTTATCAAAGGATGGGACGCAAAATGGTACGCTAACAAAAAAGATTTTGCTGACAATCTTGTAGAAGATAACAAAATAAGACAATTCGTTAAAAAGGAACTTTTCTCAGCTGGTATTTCAAAAATCGAAATCGAAAGAGCAGCTAAAAGAGTTAAGTTAAATATATATACTGCTAAACCTGGTGTTGTCATCGGAAAAGGTGGAGCAGGAATAGAAGCTTTAAAAAATAAATTAACTTCATTTGTTTCAGGAAAGAACGTTCTTATAAACATAGTAGAAGTTAAAAATGTTGAGTCAGACGCTCAATTAATGGCTGAAAATATAGCAGCACAATTAGAAAAGAGAATATCATTCAGAAGAGCTATGAAGCAAGTTATCCAAAGAGGAATGAAGCAAGGAGTTAAAGGTGTTAAAACTGCTTGTTCAGGAAGATTAGGTGGAGCTGAAATAGCTAGAACTGAGCAATATCATGAAGGTACAATTCCACTACAAACTTTAAGAGCTGATATCGATTATGGATTTGCAGAAGCAGATACAACATACGGTAAAATCGGAGTTAAGGTTTGGGTTTATAATGGAGAAATTCTTCCAACTAAAAAAGTTGAAAAGGAAGAAGCTAACGCATAAGAAAGGAGGAATAAATCATGTTAATGCCTAAAAGAGTTAAGCATCGTAAGGTACAACGTGGTAGAATGAAAGGTAAAGCAACAAGAGGAAATTTCCTAGCATACGGAGATTTCGGTATTCAAGCTAATACTTGTGGATGGATCACAAGTAACCAAATAGAAGCTGCCAGAATTGCTATAAATAGATATATCAAAAGAGGAGGAAAACTTTGGATAAAGATTTTCCCAGATAAGCCAGTTACTGCAACACCTGCCGAAACTAGAATGGGTAAAGGTAAAGGGGCAGTAGAATACTGGGTAGCAGTAGTTAAACCAGGTAGAGTATTATTTGAATTATCTGGAGTTAATGAAGAAGTTGCAAGAGAAGCTATGAGACTTGCATCACACAAACTTCCTGTAAAGACTAAGTTCGTTACAAGAAGAGATTTTGAGGAAATGGGTGGTGAAGAATAATGAAGGCTAGAGAATTAAAAGAATTAAGAGCAAGTAATCCTCAAGATTTAAAAGCTAAATTAGGAGAACTTAAAGCTGAATTATTCAACTTAAGATTCCAATTAGCTACAGGACAATTAGAAAATCCTATGAGAATAAGAGAAGTAAAGAAGTCTATAGCCCAAATAAAAACCATCTTAAGACAAGAAGAGTTAAGGGTTGTTGAACAGTAATCTGGAAGGAGGTAAGCCTTAATGGAAAGAGGACTAAGAAAAAAGAAAATCGGAAGAGTTGTTTCTGATAAAATGGATAAAACTATCGTAGTTGCTATTGAAACTAAAGTAAGACATCCACTATACGGAAAGACTGTTAACAGAACTACTAAGTTCAAAGCTCATGATGAAAAAAATGAAGCACAAGTTAATGATAGAGTTTTAATAATGGAAACAAGACCTTTATCAAAAGACAAGAGATGGAGACTTGTTGAAATAGTTGAAAAGGCTAAATAATATAGCTTAAAGACTGAAAGGAGGGTAATTTTCAATGATACAACAACAAACTAGATTAAAAGTAGCTGATAACTCAGGTGCAAAGGAAATTATGTGCATAAGAGTTTTAGGCGGATCTAAGAGAAAGTACGGTAACATTGGAGACATAATAGTTGCTAGCGTTAAAAGTGCAACACCAGGCGGAGTTGTTAAAAAAGGCGAAGTAGTAAAAGCTGTTATTGTTAGATCAGTAAAAGGAATAAGAAGAGCAGACGGATCATACGTAAAATTCGATGAAAATGCTGCTGTTATAATAAAAGATGATAAGCAACCAAAAGGAACACGTATCTTTGGACCTGTTGCTAGGGAGCTAAGAGATAAAGAATTCAATAAAATATTATCATTAGCACCAGAAGTTCTATAATAAGGAGGTGGCTAACTTGAAAATACACGTAAAGAAGAACGACACAGTTGTTGTTATATCAGGAAAAGATAAAGGAAAAACTGGTGAAGTTTTAAAAGTATTCCCTAAAACTGGAAAGGTTCTAGTTCAAGGAGTTAACATAGTAAAGAAGCACCAAAAAGCAGGTAGAACTCAAGCTGAAAGTGCTATAATCGAAAGAGAAGCTGCTATAAACAGCTCAAAGGTAATGTTATATTGTACAAAGTGCAAAAAAGCTACTAGAATTAGCAATAAAATCTTAGAAGATGGCGCTAAAGTAAGAGTATGCAAAAAGTGCGGAGAAACATTCTAGAAATTGAAAGGAGGTTAACAATATGACAAGACTTCAAGATAAGTATGAAAAAGAGATAATTCCAGCTATGATGGAAAAGTTCGGATATAAAAATGTAATGCAAGTCCCAAGACTTGAAAAAATAGTAATCAACATGGGTGTTGGTGAAGCTAAAGAAAATCAAAAGGTTTTAGAATCAGCAGTTAGCGATTTAACTCTAATAAGTGGTCAAAAGCCAATATTAACAAGAGCTAAGAAATCAGTTGCTAACTTCAAGATAAGAGAAAACATGGCATTAGGATGTAAAGTTACATTAAGAAAAGCAAAGATGTATGAATTTGCTGATAAGTTAATGTCAATTGCTTTACCAAGAGTTAGAGACTTTAGAGGAATTTCAGCTAAGTCATTTGACGGTAGAGGAAATTACTCATTAGGAATTAAAGAACAATTAATATTCCCAGAAATTGAGTACGATAAGATCGATAAAGTAAGAGGAATGGATATAATCTTCGTAACAACAGCTAACACTGACGAAGAAGCAAGAGAATTATTAAGATTCCTTGGAATGCCATTTGCTCAATAATAAGGAGGGATAATACATGGCACGTAAAGCGATGATAGAAAAGTGGAGTAAAACTCCTAAGTATAAGACTAGAGCTTATACTAGATGTAGAATATGTGGAAGACCACATTCTGTATTAAAGAAATTCGGTATATGCCGTATCTGTTTCAGAGAACTTGCGTATAAAGGCCAAATCCCTGGTTGTAAAAAAGCAAGCTGGTAATACCGGAGATATAGCGAAAGGAGGCACATTAAATGGTTATGACAGATCCTATAGCAGATTTGCTAACACGTATAAGAAATGCAAATGCTGTTAAACATGAAGTAGTAGAGGTACCTTCTTCTAACGTAAAGAAGGCCGTTGCAAATATATTATTACAAGAAGGATACATCAAGGAAATTGATGAATACAATGATGGAGTAGTTCCAATGTTAAGAATAGCTCTTAAATATGGAGCTGATAATGAAAGAGTAATCACTGGATTAAAGAGAATATCAAAGCCAGGATTAAGAGTATACTGCAAGAAAGACGAAACTCCAAGAGTTCTTAATGGTTTAGGAATAGCTATTATTTCAACTTCAAAGGGAATAATGGTTGATAGAGAAGCTAGAAAGAACGGCGTTGGTGGAGAAGTTCTTTGCTACGTTTGGTAGTCAGTATTAAAAAGTAAATAACTAAAACATTCGAATATATGTATGTATAAAATACAGGAGGTGCAATTATGTCAAGAGTAGGTAGATTACCAATAGCTATACCTGCTGGCGTAACTGTTACAGTAACACCAGAAAATGTTGTTACTGTAAAAGGACCTAAGGGTGAGCTAGTAGAAGCTATGCATAAAGACATGAATATCGCGGTTGAAAACAACGAAGTAGTTGTAACTAGACCAAGTGACGTTAAAGAGCATAGAGCTCTTCACGGATTAACAAGAGCACTTATAAACAACATGGTTGTTGGAGTTGAAAAAGGATTCCAAAAGACATTAATATTAAACGGTGTTGGTTATAGAGCTCAAAAGCAAGGAAATAAACTTGTAATGAATCTTGGATATTCACATCCAGTTGAAATAGAAGCAATAGAAGGTGTTGAATTTGAAATACCTGAAGCTACTAAAGTAGTTGTTAAAGGAATCAACAAGCAAAAAGTTGGAGAAGCAGCTGCTAAGATCAGATCATGGAGAAAACCAGAACCATATAAGGGTAAAGGTATAAGATACGAAGACGAAGTGATCAGACGTAAAGAAGGTAAAACTGGTAAGTAATAAAAGAAAGGAGTGAGCTTTATGTTTAAGAAGGCAGACAGAAAAGCAAGCAGAAAGAGACGTCACCTTAGAGTACGTAAGAAAGTTTTCGGTACTCCTGAAAGACCAAGACTTTCAATATACAGAAGTGAAAAGAATATCTATGCACAAATCATTGATGATATAAATGCTGTAACTTTAGTTGCTGCTTCAAGCTTAGAAAAAGATTTCTCAGCTAAAGGTGGGAACAAAGAAGGCGCTAAATTAGTAGGCGGATTAGTTGCTAAGAAGGCTATTGATAAGGGAATAACAGAAGTTGTTTTCGATAGAGGTGGATTCATATACCACGGAAGAATTAAATCATTAGCTGAAGGTGCTAGAGAAGCAGGCTTAAAATTCTAAGAAACGAGGAGGGAAATAAATGAGAATCGATCCTAGTACACTAGACCTTAAAGAAAAGGTTGTTAACATAAACAGAGTTACTAAGGTTGTTAAAGGTGGTAGAAACTTCAGATTCGCAGCTCTAGTTGTTGTCGGAGACGAAAACGGACACGTTGGAGTAGGAATGGGAAAATCTATCGAAATACCTGAAGCAATAAAAAAAGGAATTGAAGATGCTAAGAAGAATTTAGTAGAAATTTCAACAGTTAGCACTACAATACCACACGAAATCCATGGTAAATTCGGAACAAGTGATGTTCTAATAATGCCAGCTAAAGAAGGTACAGGAGTTATCGCTGGAGGTCCAGCTAGAATAGTACTTGAATTAGCAGGAATCAAGGACGTTAGAGCTAAATCATTAGGTTCAAACAATCCAAACAACATGGTAAAAGCTACAATCAACGGATTAGCTAACTTAAGAACAGCTGAACAAATAGCTAAATTAAGAGGAAAATCTGTTGAGGAAATATTAGGTTAGGAGGGAAATTGCATGGCTAAGTTAAGAATTACACTAGTAAAGAGCTTAATTGGTAGAAAGAAAGACCATATCGCTACTGCAAATGCCCTTGGACTTAAGAAGATCGGTAAGACAGTAGAACATGAGGGAACTCCTCAAATAAACGGTATGGTAAACAAGATTGATTACTTACTAAAAGTAGAAGAAATATAAGAGGAGGTGCACTGAGTTATGAAACTTCATGAATTAAAGCCAGCAGCTGGAAGCAGAAAAGCTCCTAAGAGAGTTGGTAGAGGAACTGGTTCAGGTTTAGGAAGAAACGCTGGTAAAGGTGAAAAAGGACAAAACGCTAGATCAGGTGGTGGAGTTAGACCAGGATTCGAAGGTGGTCAAATGCCATTATACAGAAGACTTCCTAAGAGAGGATTCACTAATATCTTCGCTAAAAAGATCGTTAGCATAAATGTAGATAGATTAAACATTTTTGAAAATGGAACAGAAGTTACTCCAGAATTACTTTTAGAAAGAAGAGTTATTTCAAAAGTTATGGACGGAGTTAAGATTCTTGGAAACGGAAACTTAGAAAAGAACTTAACTGTAACAGGATGTAAGTTCTCAAAATCTGCAATAGAGAAAATCGAAGCAGCTGGAGGAAAAGTTGAGGTGAAATAAGAATGCTATCAACCCTACGTAATGCCTGGAAGGTTCCAGAATTGAGAAAGAGATTTTACTGGACAATATTTTTAGTTGCAATCTTTAGGATGGGAAGTCATATTCCTGTTCCTGGGATTAGCACTGATTTTCTTAGACAGTATACTCAATCTGGAAATTTAATGGGTTTCTATGATTTAATATCAGGTGGAGCCTTAAGTAGATTTAGTATTTTTGCTCTTGGTGTAATGCCGTACATTAATGCATCAATTATTATACAGCTATTAACAATAGCAATACCGTCTTTAGAGCAACTTTCAAAAGAAGGTGAAGAAGGTAGGAAGAAGATACAAAATGCCACTAGGTATGTATCAATTGTAATTGCTGTAATTCTTGCATTTGGTATGTATGCGACAATAGCTCAAACGGGAGCAACTGGAAGTATGAAGACTGCACAAATGATGGTTGTCATACTGGCATTAGTTGTTGGATCCACATTCTGTATGTGGTTAGGAGATCAGATCACTGTTAAAGGTTTCGGAAACGGTGTATCAATCTTAATCTTTGTAAATATAGTTTCAAGATTACCAATGACAATTGCTTCAGTTATGTCATTAGATATAAATGTTGTTGAGATTGCTTTATTCCTAGTATTTGCATTAGCAGTACTTGCAGGAGTAATTTATTTCTCACTTGCTGAAAGAAGAATTCCTGTTCAATATGCAGGAAAAGCAGTTGGTAATAAGATGATGAAAGGTCAATCCACTCATATCCCATTAAGCATAGTAGGATCTGCTGTTATAGCGATAATATTCTCTATGTCAGTAATGCAATTCTTACCAACAATAGCTGGTTTCTTCCCAGACAAGGAGTGGGCAGTTTGGGTTACTAGTAGCCCAGCGAGTATTTTTAATAGCAAGACTTGGATGTATCCAGTTGTTTATGCGCTATTAACAATATTCTTCAATTGGTTCTATACACAAGTAACATTCAAGCCAGATGAAATGTCAGAGAATCTGCATAAATCTGCTGGATTTATACCAGGTATAAGACCAGGTGAGCCAACTACACAATACTTTGAAAGTATTCTTAATAGAATATCTTTCATAGGAGGAATATTTGCAGCACTATTAGCTGTTACACCAATAATAGTAACAAACTATACTTCATTCAAGGAAATACAATTTGGGGGAACAGCACTTCTTATTGTAGTGAGTGTTGCTCTAGATTTCACAAGAAAGCTAGAATCACAAATGATAATGAGACACTACAAAGGATTTCTTAAATAAGATTAGATAATGGAGATGATGCCCGTGAAGATTATTTTACTAGGTCCTCCTGGAGCAGGAAAAGGAACACAGGCAAAATCAATTAGTAATAGATATTCAATTCCACACATTTCTACAGGAGATATTTTCAGAAAGAATATTTCAGAAAATACTCCATTAGGAATTGAAGCAAAAAGATATATGGATAACGGACAATTAGTTCCAGACCAAGTTACCATAGATATGGTTAAAGATAGACTTGCGCAAGACGATTGTAAAAATGGATATCTTTTAGATGGATTCCCAAGAACAGTTGCTCAAGCGGAAGCATTACAAGAATTTTTAGAAGGTAGAAATGAAAGCTTAGATACAGCTTTATGTATAGAAGTTCCAAGTTCATTTATACTTGAAAGAATGACTGGTAGAAGAGTTTGTCCTTCATGCGGAGCAAGTTATCATGTTAAATTTAACCCACCAGCGGTTGATGGTAAATGTGATCTTTGTGGAAGCGATGTTGTTCAAAGAAAAGACGACACTGAAGAAACAGTTAAAGAAAGACTTGACGTTTATGAAAAACAAACACAACCACTAATTGATTTTTATAGAAATAAAAATTTACTTTCAACAGTTGATGGTACTAAAGCTATTAACGAAGTATTTGAAAGTATCTGCGATATCTTAGGAAGCAAAAAATAATGATTTTTATAAAAAATGATTTAGAGCTTGATCTAATGAGAAAAGCAGGAAAAATAGTAGCTGAAACATTACTACTATTAGAACATGAAATAAAACCAGGTATTAGTACAAAAGAATTAGATAGAGTTGCAGAGCAGTTTATAACTGAGCAAGGAGCTAAACCTTCCTTTAAAGGATTATATGGTTTTCCAGCTACACTTTGTATATCTGTTAATAATGAAGTTGTACATGGAATACCAGGTGGATACATCTTAAAAGATGGTGATATTGTCAGTATTGACTGTGGAGCATGTTTAGATGGATTTCATGGGGATGCAGCTAGAACTTTTCCAGTAGGAAATGTAAGTGAAGATGCATCAAAACTTATAAAAGTTACTGAACAATCTTTCTTTGAGGGAATAAAATTCGCTCAAATTGGGAATAGATTAACAGATATATCACATGCCATACAAGATCATATAGAAGTAAATGGATTTTCCGTTGTTAGAGATTTTGTAGGACACGGGATAGGCAGAGATCTACATGAGGATCCTGAAGTACCTAACTTCGGTAGACCAGGTAGAGGTCCAGTACTTACTAAAGGCATGGTTCTAGCTATAGAACCAATGGTTAACGCAGGAACTTTTAAAGTAAGAACATTGAGAAATGATTGGACAGTTGTAACAAGTGATGGAAGCCTATCAGCACATTACGAAAATACAGTTGCAATTTTACCAGATGGTCCCGAGGTATTAACACTGATTAAATAGAAAGTGTTGCTTAGTTTTAAATTTGCGTAGTATAGTAATACTTGGCTTATTTATTACTAAGGTAATCATCGAGGTGAAAAATTTGCAAAACAATGACTTGATTGGGAAAGTTGTTCTTTCTTTAGCTGGTAGAGATAAAGGAAATTTATATGTGATTACACAAGTAGTCGATGATCAGTATGTATTGCTTACAAATGGTGATACTAAAAAGGTTAAGACACCTAAGAAAAAGAAAATTAAACATTTGACTTTCTTAGAAGATATAGATGCCGATATCAAATCAGCCATAATCAGCGACAGAAAAGATACAGACTTAAAAATTAAGAGATTTTTAAAATTAAGATACATTGTTAAGGAGGGTTGATTACCTTATGTCAAAAGATGATGTTATAGAAATGCAAGGTGTAGTTTTAGAATCTTTACCAAATGCTAACTTCCAAGTTGAACTTGAAAGTGGGCATACAATTCTAGCACATATATCAGGAAAATTAAGAATGAACTTCATCAGAATTCTACCAGGAGATAAAGTTACAGTTGAACTTTCTCCATATGATTTAACAAGAGGTAGAATTACTTGGAGAGCAAAATAGGATAGAGAAATCTATCAAATATTACAAGGAGGGTTAGCGATGAAAGTAAGACCATCAGTTAAGCCTATTTGCGAAAAGTGCAAAGTAATAAGAAGAAAAGGAAGAGTAATGGTAATCTGTGAAAATCCAAAGCACAAGCAAAAACAAGGCTAATATAAATAAATATTAGACAAAAAATACAAATTAGGTATTTAAATTTTATTGACTTTTTTGTCAAAGTCGCCTATCATTATATAGGCATTTAATTAATTTAATAATTAGATTTTAGGAGCGGCTGATGATAGAGAATTTAAATTCTCTATTGACCTAAAATTTTATTATATATATAATATTATTTTTAAAATAAAAATAATAACTTTTAGGCATTTCAATTACCAGGAGGTGTAAATTTTAATGGCAAGAATAGCAGGTATTGACCTACCAAGAGAAAAAAGAATTGAAATAGGTTTAACTTATATATACGGAATAGGATTACCTACTTCACATGAGATATTAAAAGCTACAGGAATTAATCCTGATACAAGAGTTAAGGATCTTACTGAAGAAGAAGTAAATTCATTAAGAACTTACATTAAGGACCTTACAATCGAAGGTGACTTAAGAAGAGAAGTAGCTTTAAATATTAAGAGATTAGTAGAAATCGGATGCTACAGAGGAATTAGACATAGAAAAGGTCTTCCATTAAGAGGACAAAAAACTAAGACTAATGCGAGAACAAGAAAAGGTCCTAAAAAGACTATCGCAAACAAGAAGAAGTAGTTAGGAGGGAAGGCAATGGCAAAGGTTAAAAAGACTAGAAGAAAAAAAGATAGAAAAAATGTTGAACATGGTGCTGCACACATCAAATCAACTTTCAATAACTCAATAGTTACTTTAACAGACGCACAAGGAAATGCGTTATCATGGTCAAGTGCTGGAGCTCTAGGTTTCAGAGGATCAAGAAAGAGCACACCATTTGCAGCTCAAATGGCAGCAGAAACTGCAGCTAAAGCAGCAATGGAACATGGTTTAAAGAGCATTGAAGTATATGTAAAGGGACCAGGATCAGGTAGAGAAGCAGCAATCAGATCTCTACAAGCAGCTGGATTAGAAGTAACTCTAATCAAAGATGTTACTCCAATCCCACACAATGGATGTAGACCACCAAAAAGAAGAAGAGTCTAGTAGATTCATATAGGAGGTGTAATTAATGGCAAGATATACTGGAGCTACATGTAGATTATGTAGAAGAGAAGGTATGAAATTATTCCTTAAAGGGGATAGATGTTATACAGATAAATGTGCTTTCGCAAGAAGAAGTTACGCACCAGGACAACACGGAGCAGCAAGAAAGAAATTATCAAACTATGGTGTACAACTTAGAGAAAAGCAAAAAGCTAGAAGAATATACGGAGTGTTAGAAGGTCAATTCAGATCATACTATGAAAAGGCTGAACACATGAAGGGTATCACTGGTGAAAACTTATTAATGTTATTAGAATTAAGATTAGATAACGTTGCATATAGATTAGGATACGGTGCTTCAAGAAACGAAGCAAGACAATTAGTTAACCACGGACATTTCTTAGTAAATGGTAAGAGAGTTGACATTCCTTCATATCAAGTATCAGTTAACGATGTAATAACTGTTGCTGAGAAGAGCAGAGGAAGCGAAAAGTTCAAGACTTTCGTTGAAAATCCAAAGACTTTACCAAAATGGTTAGAAGCTAACGTTGAAAACTACGAAGGCAAAGTAGTTGCTATGCCAGCTAGAGAAGACATTGACGTACCAGTTAATGAAACTCTTATCGTTGAGTTATATAGCAAATAATTGTAATATTTGTTAGTACAAATATAGAATCAGTTGCCCTCAAAATAAGGTTGCCATTTTAATAATAAGGAGGGTTCGTATGTTAGAAATCGAAAAGCCAATAATTGAATGTGTAGAGGCAAATGAAGACGGTACTTATGGTAAGTACGTTGTAGAGCCATTAGAAAGAGGATACGGTATAACTTTAGGAAATGCCCTAAGAAGAATACTATTATCATCATTACCAGGAGTTGCAACTACTTCAGTTAAAATTGATGGTGTACTTCATAAGTTTTCTACAATCCAAGGAGTTAAAGAAGATGTTACAGAAATAATTCTTAACATTAAAGCTTTAGCTTTAAAAATGAATGGTGAAGGTCCTAAAACTATATATATAGATGCAAAAGGACCTGGTGTTGTTACAGCAGCAGATATAAAGACTGATGGAGATGTTGAAGTTGTAAATAAGGATTTACATATTGCAACTTTAGACAATGACGGAAGACTTTATATGGAGTTAACTGTTAATAGAGGTAGAGGATACGTTACTCAAAACAAGAATAAGAGTGAAGATCTACCAATATCAGCAATCGCTGTTGATTCAATATATACACCAGTTAAGAGAGTTAACTTTAAAGTAGAAAATACTAGAGTTGGTCAAATTACTGACTACGATAAGTTAACACTTGAAATTTGGACTAATGGTACTATTAAAATTGATGAAGCTATAAGTCTTTCATCAAAGATCTTAATAGAACATTTCAAACTATTTATGTCATTAACAGATGAAACTAATGATGTTGAAATAATGATTGAAAAAGAAGAAGATAAAAAGGAAAAAGTACTAGAAATGACTGTAGAAGAGCTAGACTTATCAGTTAGATCATATAACTGTTTAAAGAGAGCTGGAATAAATACAGTTCAAGAGCTTGCTAACAGATCAATGGATGATATGATGAAAGTAAGAAATCTAGGAAAGAAATCCTTAGAAGAAGTTGAAAAGAAGCTTAAAGAATTAGGCTTAAGCTTAAAATTAAGCGACGAGTAAGGAGGTAAATCCATGGCAGGTTATCGTAAGTTAGGTCTTCCTACTGACCAAAGAAGAGCTATGCTAAGAAATTTAGTAACTAGTTTCTTAAAGCATGGTAAAATCGAAACAACTGAAACTAGAGCAAAAGAAACTAGAAGTATAGCTGAAAAAATGATTACTCTTGCAAAAAGAGGTGATCTTCACGCTAGAAGACAAGTTTTATCATTTGTTCAAGAAGAAGCAGTAGTTAAACACTTATTTGAAAATATAGCTCCACAATACACTGAAAGAAACGGTGGATATACAAGAATGTATAAAAAAGGTCCTAGAAGAGGAGACGGAGCTGAAATGGTTATACTTGAATTAGTATAATTATTCATAGGGATTAAGAGCAATCTTAATCCCTATTTTGTTATATTCAAATAATTTCTATAGAACTGTAATAATGCAAATTTAATATTAGAGTTGAAAGTTGTAATTTATGGTATATAATAATAATGATAAAGTGTATATACAGTAACATGCTACATTTGTATAGAAATTATTATTTTGGGTATCAATATACAATAAATAATGGTAGTAAATAAGTATAAATTATGGAGGACCAAATGAGTCAAGAAATGATTAAATGTGAGAATCTAGTTTTTAAGTACACATTACATGAAGATGGTATTGAGAAATATGCTATAAATGGTGTTGATTTAACTGTTAATAAAGGTGAATTTCTAGTTGTATTAGGTCATAATGGATCAGGAAAGTCAACTTTAGCAAAGCATATGAATGCATTACTTATACCAAGTGACGGTTATGTGTATGTTGATGGATTAAATACTAAAGATAAAGATAATGTTTGGGATGTAAGATCAAAAGCCGGCATGGTATTTCAAAATCCAGATAATCAAATGGTTGCAACTATAGTAGAAGAAGATGTTGCTTTTGGACCAGAAAACTTAGGTGTTGATCCTAAGGAAATTAGAAAACGTGTTGACGAAAGTTTAGAAAAAGTAGGCATGAGCGAGTATAAAAGACATGCTCCACACCTTTTATCAGGTGGTCAAAAGCAAAGAGTTGCTATAGCTGGTATACTTGCAATGCAACCTGAATGCATAATTTTTGATGAACCTACAGCAATGCTAGATCCATCAGGTAGAAAAGAAGTACTAAGAAATATTAAAGAAATAAATAAAGAATATGGAATTACTATAGTTCTTATTACTCATTATATGGATGAAGCTGCACAAGCAGATAGAATTGTTGTAATGGATGAAGGAAAGTTAATTCTTGAAGGTAATCCTAAAGATGTATTTTCTCAAGTTGAGCTTATGAAAAAGATAGGACTTGATGTACCACAAGTAACAGAACTTAGTTATGAGCTTAGAAAAGAAGGTATAGATTTAGATAGTAAAATAATAAATGTAGATGAGATGGTGGATGCGTTATGTCAATTAAAATAGAAAATTTAACACATGTATATATGGCTAATGGACCTTTTGAAAAGAAAGCATTAGATAATGTTAACTTAGACATAAAGGATGGAGAATTTATTGCTTTAATAGGACACACAGGATCAGGTAAATCAACTCTTATACAACACATGAATGGACTTTTAGAAGCTACTTCAGGAAAAATAATAGTCGATGGGGAAGATATAACTCAAAAAGGAGTTAAACTTTCAGACGTTAGAAAGAAAGTAGGACTTGTATTCCAGTATCCAGAATATCAACTTTTTGAAGAAACTATTGCTAAAGATATAGCATATGGACCTACTAATCTAGGATTAGATGAAGAAGAGATTGATAAGCGTGTTAGAAAGTCAATGGAGATGGTTGGTTTAGATTATGAAGTGTATAAGGATAAATCTCCTTTTGATTTAAGTGGAGGTCAAAAAAGAAGAGTGGCTATAGCTGGAGTTATTGCTATGGAACCAAAAACACTTATATTAGATGAACCAACAGCCGGATTAGATCCAAAGGGTAGGGATGATATATTAGAACAAATTCAATTACTTCATTCAAAGTATAATATGACAATTATATTAGTAAGTCATAGCATGGAGGATGTTGCAAAAATTGCTCAGAGAGTAATTGTTATGAATAAGGGTAAAGTTGCCCTAGAAGGAACACCAGCAGAGGTATTTAAACATGTAAAAGAATTAGAAGAAATAGGTCTTGGGGTGCCTCAAGTTACTTATCTTATGATGAAGCTTAGAGAAAGAGGATATAAGGTAAGTGATGAAGTTTATACAATAGAGCAATGCAAAAAAGAATTAATGAAGCTATTTGGAAAAAAGGAAGAGCATGGGGAGGATAAATAGGTGATAAAAGATATAACTATTGGACAATATATACCAGGAAACACATTTACTCACAAGCTAGATCCTAGAACAAAGATTTTAATATCTTTATTATTTATTGTTTCTTTGTTTTTAATAGATAAGTTTGCTGGATATATTTTAGTTGTTGCGTTTCTTGCAGCAGTTATTATTAATTCTAAAGTACCACCAAGATTTATTTTAAAAGGATTAAAGCCTATTATAATTTTGGTAGTATTTACTTCAATTTTAAATATTTTTATGATAAAAGGAACACCAAGCACATTATTATTCCATTTTGGATTTTTGAAGATATATGTTGAAGGTATTAGGACTGCAATATTTATGGCATTAAGACTAATATTCTTAGTTGCAGGTACATCATTACTTACATTAACAACATCACCTATAGAACTTACAGACGGTATAGAAAGACTTTTAAGACCTATAGGTAAGGAATTAGCACATGAACTTGCAATGATGATGACAATAGCTTTAAGATTCATTCCAACATTAATGGATGAAACAGATAAGATTATGAAAGCTCAAAAAGCTAGAGGAGCAGATTTTGAATCAGGTGGAATTATTCAAAAGGCAAAAAGCTTAGTACCACTTTTAGTACCATTATTTATTAGTTCATTTAGAAGAGCAGATGAACTTGCTATGGCTATGGAAGCTAGATGCTATAGAGGTGGAGCTGGAAGAACTAGAATGAAGCAATTAGTCTTTACTAAGAATGATATTATTGCATGGTGTATATTTGGTATATTATTTGTAGCAAGTATAATTATTAGAGTTCTTTAGGAGTTGGACACAGTTAATATGAAAAATATAAAATTAACTATTGAATATGATGGAACAAACTATAATGGTTGGCAAAAGCAAAAGCAAGGAAAAACAATTCAAGAAAGCATAGAAAAAGCTATAGGAAAGATTGTTAAAGAAGAAGTATCTATAACAGGAAGCTCTAGAACAGATTCAGGGGTTCATGCAAAGGGAATGATAGCAAACTTCATTACAGAAAGCAGAGTACCTCCTGAAAGGTTTAGAGAGGCTATAAATACTAAACTTCCAGACGATATTGCTATTATTAAATCTGAAGAAGTGCCATTAGAGTTTCATTCAAGATATAATAGCAAAGGAAAAACATATTGCTATACATTAATTAATAGAAGAGAAAAAGTGGCTCTTTTAAAAAATTATGTTTATCATGTTGTAGAATCATTAGATATAAAGCTTATGGAAGAGACATGTAAATATTTTATTGGGAAACATGATTTTAGTGCTTTTAAAACTAATGGGAGCTCAGTTAAAACTACAGTTAGAACAATAAGTGATTTACATATAGAGAAAGATAAAGAATTTATAAAAATTTTTGTTACAGCTGATGGTTTTTTGTATAATATGGTAAGAATAATAGTAGGGACATTAGTAGAGGTTGGACTAGGTAAGAAGAAGCCTGAGGAGGTTCTAAGTGCTATAAATACTGGGAATAGGGAAGAATCAGGTCATTGTGCACCACCTAATGGATTAGTATTAGAAAAAGTTTATTATTAATATAAAAAAATATGTAAAATTTGTTGACACGCCCGTAAGCGTGTATTATAATGATATATGTTTGTTAGAATATTTATGTACGGAAGATCCTTTAGCCCAGGATCTTGACATAAAAGCAATATAAAGAGTATTGCGTACTGAAAGTTCAAGGAGGGAAAAGACATGAAATCATACATTGCGAAAGCACAAGAAGTTGAAAGAAAATGGTATGTTGTTGATGCTGCTGGTAAGCCACTAGGAAGAGTAGCTAGCCAAGTTGCTTCAATATTAAGAGGAAAAAATAAGCCAACATTTACACCAAATGTTGACTGCGGAGATTTCGTTATCGTAATCAATGCTGAAAAAGTTGTTTTAACTGGTAAGAAGTTAGATCAAAAAATGATGAGAAAGCACAGCTTATACGTAGGTGGATTAAAAGAAATCCCATACAGAGAAGTGTTAGAAAAGAAACCTGAATTTGCTTTTGAAGAAGCAGTTAGAAGAATGCTTCCAAGCGGAGTTTTAGGAAGAAAAATGTTAAAGAAATTAAACGTAGTTAGAGGTTCAGAGCACAACCACGAAGCTCAAAAACCAGAAGTACTTGAATTAAAGTACTAATAACCGAAACTCGGGAGGAGGATTTAAAATGGCAAAAGTTCAATACATGGGAACTGGTAGAAGAAAGAAATCAGTTGCAAGAGTAAGACTAGTACCAGGAAATGGTAAAGTAGTTATAAATAAAAGAGAAATCGAAAACTTCTTTGGTTTAGAAACTTTAAGAGTTATCGTAAACCAACCTTTAGTTTTAACAGGAACTAAGGATAAGTTCGACGTATTAGTTAATGTTCACGGTGGAGGATTCACAGGTCAAGCTGGAGCAATCAGACACGGTATCTCAAGAGCATTAGTTAAATCAGACGAAGCTTTAAAGCCAGAATTAAAGAAAGCTGGATTCTTAACTAGAGACCCAAGAATGGTTGAAAGAAAGAAATACGGTCTTAAGAAAGCAAGAAGAGCTCCACAATTCTCAAAGAGATAGTATTTGGAGTACGGATAAAGGGAAGAGTTATTACTCTTCTCTTTTTTTTTATTACAGAATAGAAGAAGTGTATCAATTAAAGTGTTACGCTTCTTTTTATTTAAAAATTTATTATATAAAGAATAAAAAAATAGTTTTTTTGTATGCTATATAAAAAAATACATAACTAATATTACTGGAAAATGATGAAATTAGTCGAAATAAATAGCATTTACAATAGATGTTTTCCATAAAAAGGTATGTTATATTAAATTTAGGTTAAATAAATGAAAATAATATTAACAAATGTAAAGAAATAATGTACACTTACCTTACAAAGATGAATTTTTGGATTTAATTAATTTATACAAATATAAGATGATATGGAGGAAACAACTTTGAATTCTATAATGATGACGATTATAAGTTTAATGGGTGGTCTAGGACTTTTCCTTTATGGAATGAAATTAATGGGAGATGGACTTGAAAATGCAGCTGGAGAAGGATTAAAAAAGGTCCTTGAAAAAGTAACATCAAATCCAATAATAGCAGTTATAGTTGGTGCTATAGTTACAGCTGTAATACAAAGTAGTAGTGCTACTACTGTAATGGTTGTTGGTTTTGTTAATGCAGGACTTATGAATTTAGCTCAAGCAGCAGGAGTAATAATGGGTGCTAACATAGGTACTACAATTACAGCTCAATTAGTTGCTTTTAAGTTTGATGGAATAGCGCCTATATGTGTTTTTGTAGGAACTGTAATAGTTATGCTTGCTAAAGCAAAGAAGAGAAGAGAAATAGGAAACATAATATTAGGTTTTGGTATATTATTTACTGGAATGAGCATGATGAGTGGTGCAATGAAACCTCTTGCAGAAACAGCAATGTTTAGAGAATTAGTTGTAGCGATTAGTGACAATATTGCAATAGGAGTTATAGCAGGAGCTGCAATTACAGCAATTCTTCAAAGTTCATCAGCAACAACTGCAATATTAATAGTTCTTGCAACAACAGGAGCAATAAATATTCAAGGTGCATTACCTATATTATTTGGATGTAATATTGGGACATGTATTACAGCAATTCTTTCAACTGTTGGAACAAATAAAACAGCTCATAAGGCAGCTCTTTTACACCTTATATTTAATGTAGGAGGTACGATTATATTCTTACCACTTATAAATGTATTAGGAGAATTAGTAACTGTTATGAGTCCTGGAGATGTTGAAAGACAAATTGCAAATTCACATACTGTGTTTAACATAGCAAATACAGCAGTTATGTTACCACTTAGAAAGTATCTAATATTAATAGTTAATAAAATAATACCTGGTGAAGATGAAATTGAAAAAGTTGGACCTAAGTATATAGATGATAGATTACTTGAAACTCCAGTAATAGCGGCTGGACAAGTTATAAAAGAGACTATTAGAATGGCTAATAAAGCTAAGAACAATCTTGAATTATCAATGAAAGCATTTGATGAAAGTAATGAAGAGTTAGTTAAAGATGTATATAGTAATGAACAAATAATAAATGTTTTAGAAGAATCAATAACTAATTACTTAGTTAAACTATCAAAGTGTGATTTATCAGATAAAGAAAAAGGAATAGTTGCATCAACATTCCACATAGTTAATGATATAGAAAGAATAGGAGATCATGCTGAAAATATTGCAGATCTTGCAGTTCAAAGAGCAAATAGGGAACTAAAATATAGTAAAGATGCAATAGAAGATTTACATCAAATATATAACTACACACTTACAGCTCTTCAAGTTGCAATCGATAGTTATGAAAATAGAGATGTAGCAAAAGCAAGTAGCATAAATAGTGTTGAAGAAAGAATAAACACTTCACAAAAAGAATATAGAGAAAAACATATTAAGAGATTATATGATGGAAAATGTAATGCATATGCTGGAGCAATATTCTTAGATATGGTTTCAAACTTTGAAAGAATAGGTGACCACTCTAAAAATATAGCACAAAGCGTTATAGAAAATAATTCAATATAATAATAGTTAAAGAGAATTACTAAAGAGTAATTCTCTTTTTTTATTAGCTTCCTTATATTTTCTAGTACATATTTACAAGAATAAATAGAGTGCATAATCACATAATAGTTTTAGTACTTATTTTAGGAGGATAGCATATATGAAAATATTAAAGACTATATTATTAGCAAGTGTATTCTTATTTTTAGGAAATTATGTAGCTTATGCAGCTGAAAATAATAGAGAGTATAAAGTATTAATAGATCCAGGTCATGGTGGATATGATGGAGGAGCAAAATCAAAAAACGGAACAGTAGAAAAAGATATAAATTTAGGAATAAGCTTAAAGCTAAGAGATGTTTTAAAAGAAAAAGGTTATAAGGTTTATATGACTAGAGATGAAGATATTGCGTTATCTAATAAGAAAGTAGAAGATCTTACTAAGAGATGTGAAATGAAAAAAGAAAATGAATGTGATGTATTTATTTCTATCCATCAAAATATGTTCCAAAAACAATCTTGCAAAGGAACTCAAGTATGGTATGCAAGTAATGAAAAAAGTAAGGCACTTGCAGAGAGCATACAATCCTCTGTAGTAGAAGAAGTTCAGCCAAGCAATAAAAGGGTAGCAAAAGATGCTAAGAAGGCTTATAAGATACTTAGAGATGGATACGATGGTGGTTGTGTAATTGTAGAGTGTGGATTCTTATCTAATTATGATGATGAAAAGAAGTTACAAGATGAAGAATATCAAAAATTAATTGTTACAGCAATCGGCAATGGAATAGATAAATATTTTGAAGGAAAGACAGAAAAAGAACCAATATTAAAGTAATTTGTTATATTTCCTAGGAAATTGAAAGAGTTGTTTTATAAAACAACTCTTTTTGTATTAATAAATAGAAAAAGAGTGTTTCTTGAAATAAAAGTAATATATTGAAAATTTTATGGATAAGAAATAAACTATAAGGGAAGGGAGAGGATTTACTTTATGAGAGAGGTTAGTGTTAATACTATTAGGGATATAGTAAAAGAGTTATGTATAGAGGCTAATTATTACATTAGTGATGATATTAAAGAAGAGCTTATAAATTCTAATAATAAAGAAAAATTTGAAATAGCTAAAGAAGTATTATCGAAGATAATTGAAAATGATGATATAGCTAAAAAGGAAGATATGCCTATTTGTCAGGATACTGGTATGGCATGTATTTTCTTAGATGTTGGACAAGATGTGCATTTTGTTGATGGGAATTTAGAAGAGGCTATAAATGAGGGTGTTAGAAGAGGCTATAAAGATGGGTATTTAAGAAAATCAGTAGTTAAAGATCCGGTTTTAAATAGGGTTAATACAAATGATAATACGCCAGCTATAATTTATTACAATATAGTTGATGGGGATAAAGTTAAAATTACAGTTTCACCAAAAGGGTTTGGTTCTGAAAATATGAGTAAAATAGCAATGCTTAAGCCATCTGATGGAATAGAAGGTGTTAAGAAATTTATATTAAAGACAGTTGAAGAAGCAGGACCTAATCCATGCCCGCCAATGGTTGTTGGAGTAGGTATTGGAGGTACCTTTGATAAAGTAGCTTTATTAGCTAAAAAGGCTCTTTTAAGACCTATTAATGAGAGAAATAAAAATGAGGATTATGCAAAGCTTGAAGAAGAACTTCTAAAAGATATCAACAGTTTAGGAATTGGTCCACAGGGATTTGGTGGTTTAACAACAGCTTTGGGGATAAATATTGAAACTTATCCAACTCATATTGCAGGAATGCCTGTTGCTGTTAATATAAGTTGTCATGTTACAAGACATAAAGAGAGAGTTATATAAGGGGGAAGAAGCTATGGTAAAAAGAGTTATAACACCTTTAAATGATTTAGAAATTAGTGAATTAAAATGTGGAGATTCTATTCTTTTAACAGGGACAATATATACAGCTAGAGATGCAGCCCATAAAAGACTTATAGAACTTATAGAAAATGGAGAAGAACTTCCGTTTGATTTAGAAGGAGAGACTATATATTATGTTGGACCAACTCCACCAAAGCCTGGTATGGTTATTGGATCTGCTGGACCAACAACAAGTTATAGAATGGATGCTTACGCTCCAAAACTTTTAGATTTAGGACTTAAAGGGATGATAGGAAAAGGTCTTAGAAATGAAGAGGTTATAGAAAGTATTAAGAAAAATAAAGCTATTTATTTTGGAGCAATTGGTGGTGCAGCTGCACTTATTGGAAAAAGCATTGTTAAATCAGAAGTTATTGCTTATGAGGACTTAGGATCTGAAGCTATCAGAAAATTAGAAGTTAAAGATTTACCTTTAGTTGTTATAATAGATAGCTTAGGGAATAATCTTTATGAAATAGGAAAAGAAAATTACTTAAAAACTGTATAAGAAAAAGCTATCTAATATAGATAGCTTTTTTATATTATATACTTTTAAAGCCTTTACCTTTAACTTCAGATGTATCCATTATAGTAATAAATGCTTTAGGGTCAATGTCGTAAACTTTATTCTTTAAAACAAGCATTTCGCTAGTAGTAACGATGCAATAAAGCATTTTCTTTTTCATATGAGTGTATTCACCTTCAATAGGTATTGAAGTAACACCTCTATTCATATCTTCAATTACAAAATCAATAATGTTTTGACTTTCTTTTGTTATTATAAGCATTAGCTTTTTACTATTAAGACCTCTTAAAACTCTGTCTAAAACAGCACCTTGAATAAAGATTGATAATAAAGTATAAAGTGCTCTTGGAATACCAAATATTATGGCACCAACAATAACTATTATGCAGTTTATTATAAATCCAAGTTTACCGATTTCAAAGTTTGAATACTTTTGTCTAATTAGCATTGTAATAATATCAGTTCCACCAGTTGAACCATTTCTTAAAAATACTATACCGTATCCAATTCCACAAAGGACACCACCATATATGCAGTATAACAACATATCATCAACTTTAACAAATGATGCAAGAGGCTTGGTTATAATAAGTGCTATTGAAAGTGATAACATTCCAATTGCAGAATATAAAGTGAATGATTTACTAAGTTTTTTATAACTTAAGAAAAATAGTGGTAAGTTGATTATAAATACAACAATACCAGCAGGTACAGCTAAAATGTATTGAAATATAAGTGCTATACCAGTAGCTCCACCACTTAGTAATTTAGCATGAGTTAAAAATAGATTAACTCCAAGTGAAGCAATAATGCATCCTAAAAATATTAGAATTACATCTAGAATGAAGGTTTTACTTTTGAGTAGATTATTCATATTGTTCTCCTATAGAAAATTATAAATTTATGTAATAACCAGTCCATTATATATAAAATACTAAATAAAGTTAACAGCTAAATACTAGAAATATAAGGAGAAAATGAGTAATAAAAGGGATGAGATTTAATTAAGCCATTAATATAATTAATATCTTTAAAAAGGTTTAAATAGCTATAATAGACAAAAAGGATTTATAGACATTATTTTAATATTGAAGGATAATATAGAGGAAATTAAATTTTTAAGAGGTATTATGTATGTTTAAAATTAATTTACCAGGTAGTTTAAGGGTGAAAAAAATAATATTATATATATTAATTATTATTAGTATTGGGGTATTAATAAAGAATTATATGGATAATAAAAAGGAAGAGATAAATTATAATAATAACACGGAAATACATATGGAAAATAAATAGCAGTTTTAAGAATTTCGTAACAAAGGTAAGTGTTATTTTGATAAAATTTACGATAAGATATTTATAGGAAGGAGTGTCTAACATATGTTTAACGTTTTAGTTGTAGATGACGAAAAAGAAATAAGAGATGCCATAAACATTTATCTAAGAGGAGAAAATCTAAAAGTTTTTAATGCTAGTAATGGTCTTGAAGCGTTAGAAATATTAGAAGAAAAGAATATTCATTTAATAGTTTTAGATATAATGATGCCAAAGATGGATGGAATAAAGACATGTTTAAAGATAAGGGAGACAAATAATATTCCAATAATAATGCTATCCGCTAAAGGAGAAGATTCAGATAAAATATTAGGACTAAATGTTGGTGCAGATGATTATATAACAAAACCATTTAACCATTTAGAACTTGTTGCAAGAGTAAAATCACAACTTAGAAGATATGAAAATCCATTATCTATGGAAAACAAAGATTTTATAAAGGTGAAAGATTTAGAAATAGATACAGTGGCAAAGAGAGTTACTGTAAGAGATGAAGAGATTAAAGTTACAGCAACAGAATATAAAATATTAGTACTTCTAGCATCAAACCTTGGAAGAGTATTTTCAATAAAGGAAATATACGAAAAAGTTTGGGAAGAACCTTTTTATAAGAGTGAGAATACAGTTACTGTTCATATAAGAAGAATAAGAGAAAAGATAGAAATTAATACTAAGGAGCCTGAATATATAAAGGTGGTATGGGGAATTGGATATAAGATTGAAAAGTAAGTTAAGAACATACTTTAACAATTTATGGTTACTTGAAATAATCATAGTAATTGTTGTTTCAATAATATGTGCAGATGTTTCTATTAACTACTTTAAAAGCACTAGTTCACAGGATGGAACAGGTGTTATACAGGCTGTTTTTAATAGACAATCATTTTATAAAAACTCACTTAAAAATGAAGGAAAAATATTAAGTACAGATATTTATGACCGGACTAATAGTTTAAATAAGCTTTTATATGCTACAGATAGAGAGAAAGACGGAATTAGAAATAACATATATGATAATAGCTTTTATTCAAAAAAGATAAATGATCAAAATAGAAAATTACCAGAAAATATTTATTTTATTATAAGAAATAAATTTACTGATGAAATATTTACAAATGATCCTTTTTTCCAAGGTGTTAAGAAAATACAAGGAGAAAATTTATATAAAGTAATAGAAGAAAAGTTTAAAGGTGAACATATAATAACTTATAGTTGCAATAACGTAAATATTTATAATAAATTAGTGGAGGATGGGGATATAGAATATTCAAATAAAGTCTTAAAAGACTTTGAAGAAATATATTATACACCTCAAAGTACGTATCAACCCGAAGTTACAAGAGCAATAGAAGAACTAACTATGTTTTGTATACTTTTAGTAATTGGACTATTCTTATTATTTAAAATAATATACGTATTCTTTAGTAAAAAAGGAAAGGTAGTTATTAGAGGTAATATAATAAAAGATATAATATATATATTTAAGCATGCTTTTAAATATAGAGGTCCAAGAAGGACTATGGTAATATCAATAATTGCAGGAACTATATTTTATATAGTTTACTTATATTTATTAGCAATAGGTGGAACTCAAAATAATATAGTAGCTAATTTCTTTAGACAATATCCATTTAAGGGAAGTTTCCTTATAATCATTCTTCCTATGATAGGGATAATGTATTCTATAAAGAGAAATATAGAAATTGGAATGGTAAAAGATGATCTTAAAATAATAAATGATGGAAATTTTGAACATACAATAAAAGAAATTGGTGGAGTTGAGATTAGAGAACTTATTCAAAATATAAATAAAATGAAAGAAGGATATAATATTGCTGTAGATGAAGCACTTCAAAATGAAAAATTAAAAACAGAACTTATATCTAATGTATCTCATGATTTAAAAACTCCATTAACATCAATAATAAATTATGTAAATATACTTCAAGATGATAGAATTTCAGAAGAGGAAAGAAAAGATTATCTAAAGATACTAGAAAGAAAGTCTAATAAATTAAAATCACTTATTGAAGATTTATTTGAAGTATCAAAGATAAACTCAGGAAAACTTCAATTAAATAAAGAGAGTATAGATGTTGTATCACTTATATATCAAGTTATTGGAGAATTCTCATCCCTTTATGAAGATAAAGGAATAGAATTCAAAGTTGATTGTGATGAAGATGAAATCATTATGGAGTTAGACGGAATAATGATTTCTAGAGTTATAGAAAATATAGTAATTAATGCTCTTAAGTATTCATTAGAAAACACTAGAGTTTATGCTAACATTATAAAAGAAGAAGACGGAGTATTAATATCATTTAAAAATGTTGCAAACTATGAAATGGAATTTAATGAAGCTGAAATGTTTGAAAGATTTGCAAGAGGGGATAAGTCTAGAACATCAGCTGTTGAAGGCTCAGGGCTTGGTCTTGCAATTACTAAGAGTATTGTTGAACTTCATGAAGGTACAACAAGAATTAAAAGAGAAGGAGATTTATTTAAAATTTATGTATTCCTTCCTTTTAAAACATCAGATTCAGTTGAAGAAAAAGAAAGTGTTTAAAAATAATTTGGGTATGATATAATTAATAATAAATATTAGACGATAATCTTTTTAATAAAAGGAGAGAATATATATGAGTTACTTATTTGTAGAATATCCAAAATGCACAACTTGTAAAAGAGCAAAGAAATGGTTAGAACAAAATGGTGTTGATTTTATTGATAGAGATATAAAACTTGATAATCCAACTAAAGAAGAATTAAAACTTTGGTTAGATAAGAGTGGACTAGAAATAAAAAAATTCTTCAACACTAGCGGTGTTCTTTATAGAGAACAAGGAATGAAAGATAAAATAAAAACTTTATCAGAAGATGAACTTTTAGATATACTTGCATCTGATGGAATGATGGTTAAAAGACCATTAATAATAGGAGAAGATAAAGTTTTAGTTGGTTTTAAGGAACCAGAATGGGAAAGTAATTTAAAATAGTATAAAGAATTAGACCTCCATATAAGTAAGGGTTTACTTATATGGGGGTCTTTTATTAAAAAAACTATGGATATTTAATATTGAATAGTTTGATTTGTCAAAGGATAAACATTATTAAAAAGTAGAGATATTTAAAGCTTATTAAATAAAAAAGAGGATAATAATACTATAGTAAGCTTTAGATAATTTTACATAGCAAAATTTAAAAACTATAATAAATAAGTCAATATATTGTGTTGTTTTGGGAAAAACACAATATAAATATACTATATATTGCTTTGGAGGGAACTTGGGTGAAAGAAATACAATCGCTTTTAGAATTAGCATTATCAGCAATAGATGATGAATTCGGAACATATGACATAGAAGTATTAAAAGAAAAATTAGATTTAATTATAAGACCTGGAATGAAATATGAAGAGATTAGAGAATCATTAATACAAGTATCATTAGAGCTTACAACGGACATGGAACCAGATTGGCAAAAGGGAGCGGCAAAGCTATATGTTCATAAGCTATATGATAAAGTAAGAAAAAATAGAGGATTATCTAATGATGTAGATTTATACAAAAATCTTTATGGTTTTGTAAAAGATCTTGTAGATAAGAATTTGTACGGAAAATATATTTTAGAAAATTACTCAAAGGAAGATATAGAAGAGCTTGAAAAAGAGATAAAGCCAGAGAGAGACTTCTTATTCACATATAGCGGAATAAAACTATTAGGTGAAAGATATTTAGTAGAAAATTTTAATAGAGAAGTATTAGAATTACCACAACAAATGTTTATGGGAATAGCAATGCATCTTGCAATACCTGAGAAAAAAGAAAAAAGATTATATTATGCAAAGAGATTTTATGATGTTTTAAGTTCACTTAAAGCAACAATGGCTACTCCAACAATGTCAAATGCAAGAAAGCCATTTTATCAATTAAGTTCTTGTTTTATTGATACAGTAAATGATAGTTTAAAAGGAATTTATAAATCACTTGATAATTTCTCAGAAGTATCTAAGTTTGGTGGCGGAATGGGAATATACATAGGTAAAATTAGAGCGCTTGGATCACCAATTAGAGGATTTAAAGGTGCATCAGGTGGAGTAATACCTTGGGTTAAATTATTTAACGATACTGCAATAGCTGTAGACCAGCTTGGGGTTAGAAATGGTTCTGTTGCTATATGGCTTGATGCTTGGCATAAGGATATACCAGAGTTCTTACAAGTTAGAACTAATAATGGAGATGATAGAAAGAAGGCACATGATGTATTCCCAGGACTTTGTTATCCAGATCTTTTCTGGAAGATGGCAGAAGAAGATATTGATGGTAACTGGTATATGATGTGTCCACATGAAATAAAACAGGTTAAAGGTTATTCACTAGAAGATTATTATGGAGAAGAATGGGAAAAAAGATACTTTGATTGTGTAAATGACGATAGAATTGATAAACGTGTAATGAAAGTCAAAGATATAGTACGTCTTATAATAAAGAGTGCAGCTGAAACTGGAACTCCATTTGCATTTTATAGAGATACAGCAAATAAGATGAATCCTAACAAGCATAAAGGAATGATATATTCATCAAACCTTTGTACTGAAATAATGCAAAATATGAGTGCTATGGATATTCAAAATACAGAAATAATAGATGAAAACGGAGATAAAATAATTGTTGAAAAAACAAAAGCTGGCGATTTTGTTGTATGTAACCTTTCATCTGTGGTACTAGGAAATGTTGATGTTACAAATGAGAAAGAAATAGAATATGTTGTAGAAACTCAAATAAGAGCTATGGATAATGTTATTGATTTAAATTACTATTCAGTTCCATATGCAGAAGTTACTAATAAAAAGTATAGAGGTGTAGGTCTTGGAACATCAGGATATCATCATATGCTTGCAAATAATAGAATACATTTTACAGCAGACGAACATGCTGATTTTGTAGATAAAGTTTATGAAAATATAAATTACTATGCTATTAAAGCAAGTATGGAAATTGCTAAAGAAAAAGGAAGATATCCTGAATTTGAAGGTTCAGACTGGGATAATGGAGATTACTTTAAGCTTAGAGAATATAGTTCAGATAGATGGAACAAATTAAGAGAAGAAGTTAGAACATATGGTATGAGAAATGGATACTTATTAGCTGTTGCTCCAAATGGTTCAACTGCAACTTTAGCTGGAACATCAGAAGGAGTAGATCCAGTTATGTCAAGATTCTGGCTTGAAGAGAAAAAGGGAAGTATTGTTCCAAAAACTGCTCCAGGCCTTTCAGAAGAAACATATTGGTACTATAATTCAGCATATAATATAGATCAAAGTTGGTGTGTGAAGATGAATGGTGTTAGACAAAGACACATTGACCAAGGTCAATCATTTAACTTCTATATAACAACAAATTATACAATGAGAAGTATAATGAATCTTTATATAGAAGCATGTAAATCTGGAGTTAAATCAGTTTATTATGTAAGAAGTAAATCTCTAACTGTTGGAGATTGCGAAAGTTGTTCAGCTTAATAAATTTTTAGAGGGAAGGTTTAGAAATGTTAGATATAAATAAAAAGCCACTTTTTAATGAATTTGGAGATACAGAAACTTCAAAGAAGAGAATGATAAATGGTAATACAACAAATCTTAATGATTTTAATAATATGAAATATTCTTGGGTTTCAGATTGGTACAGACAAGGAATGAATAATTTCTGGATACCAGAAGAAATTAACTTAGCTCAAGATTTAAAAGATTATAAAAATTTAACAGAAGAAGAGAGAACTGCTTACGATAAAATATTATCTTTCTTAATATTTTTAGATTCAATACAAACAGCAAATCTTTCAAATATAAATAATTATATAACAGCAAGTGAAGTTAATCTTTGCTTAACAATTCAGGCTTTCCAAGAGGCTGTACATTCACAAAGTTATAGTTATATGCTAGATACTATTTGTTCTCCTGAAAAGAGAAATGAAATATTATATCAATGGAAAGATGATAAAATCTTACTTGAAAGAAATAAATTTATCGGAGATCAATATAATACATTTTTAAATGAGCCAACAAAACATAATTTATTAAGAACTATAATGGCAAACTATATATTAGAAGGCGTTTATTTCTATTCTGGATTTATGTTCTTCTATAATTTAGAGAGAAACGGAAAGATGCCAGGTTCAGCACAAGAAATAAGATATATAAATAGAGATGAAAATACTCATCTTTGGTTATTTAGAAGTATAATAAGGGAACTTCAAAAAGAAGAGCCAGAGCTTTTCACAGAAGAAATAAAAGAAGAGCTTAGAGAAATGATAAAAACTGGTGTTAGAAATGAAATTGCATGGGGAGAATATGTAATTGGAGATAACATTCAAGGAATAAATAAAAAGCTTATTAATGATTACATTAAGTATTTAGGAAATATGAGATCTTCATCAATAGGACTTGGAAAGCTTTATGAAGGTTATGATAAGAACCCAGCAGAGTGGGTAGATAGACAGGCAGATGCAAATTCAGTTAAGACAGATTTCTTTGAAGCTAAATCAACTGCATATGCAAAAGCTGCAACTCTTATTGATGATTTATAAGAAATATAGAATTTAATCATTATATTTAAAATAGAAATAAACTACAAAAAAGGAAACTAAAATTATTGAGTTTTAGTTTCTTTTTTGTATAAAGATGCAAAAAAAATTTAACATAATAATGAGCTTGAATTGTGCAAAAACTCTAAATAGAACGAGAGGATTAGTATTAACAATTGACTAAATTATGTTATAATAACTTAGGGTTATACTTAACTATGTAAAAGATATCATTAGGTGTATATCGGTTGAATAGTTTTTTTATGTACTTAATTTTATTATGAAGTACTGTAATTAAGGAGGATTTTATTATGAAAAAAGGTATTGCGGCTTCAAAGGGATACGCTATTGGTAAAGTATTCTTACAAGAGCATGAGGAAATAATTATAACAGATGAGAAAATTACTGATGTTGCGTCAGAAAAAGAAAAATTAAAGAAAGCTTTAGACGCTTCAAAGGAACAATTAGAAAAGATAAAAGAAAAAGCTGCTAAAGAAATGGGAGAAGAAAAAGCTGCTGTGTTTGAAGCTCACATTACTTTACTTGATGACCCAGAATTCACTGGCGCTATGGATATGGAAATAGAAAATAATAATATAAATGCTATGAAAGCTGTTGAAAATGTAACAAATACATTCGTTGCAATTTTCGAATCAATGGACAATGATTACATGAGAGAAAGAGCAGCTGACATAAAAGACGTTTCAAAGAGAATAATAGCAAACTTAGCTGGAAAAGGCGGAGATGCTTTTGCAATAACAGAAAACAATACAATAGTTGTTGCTGAAGACTTAACTCCATCAGATACAGCTCAATTAGATAGAAGCAAAGTTGTTGCATTCTTAACTAATATCGGAGGAAGAACTTCTCACTCAGCTATTATGGCTAGAACATTAGAAATTCCAGCTGTTGTTGGTCTTGGAGATATTACAACTTCAGTTAAAAATGGAGACACAATAATAGTTGATGGTATTGAAGGTATAGCAATCGTAAATCCAGATGAAGCTACAATCAAGGAATACGAAGCTAAGAGAGAAGCTTTCAGAGCTGAACAAGAAGAGCTTAAGAAGCTTATTGAAGTTAAGACTGTAACTAAATCAGGTAAGAGAATAGAAGTTTGTGGAAACATCGGAAAAGCAGAAGATGTTCAAGGTGTTATAGCAAACGGAGGAGATGGAATCGGACTATTTAGAACAGAGTTCTTATATATGGATAGAGATAACGCTCCAACTGAAGAAGAACAATATGAAGCATACAAATATGTATTAGAAAATATGAATGGAAAACAAGTTGTTATAAGAACACTTGATATCGGTGGAGATAAGACATTACCATACTTACCATTACCACAAGAAATGAATCCATTCTTAGGATATAGAGCTATCAGATTATGTTTAGATAGAAAAGAATTATTTAAAGTTCAATTAAGAGCATTACTTAGAGCTTCAGTTTACGGAAATCTAGCTGTAATGTTCCCAATGATTTCAGGAATACAAGAATTCAGATCAGCTAAAGAAGTTGTAGAAGAATGTATGGCTGAACTTAAAGCAGAAGGAAAAGAATACTCAGATTCAATACAATGGGGTATCATGGTAGAAATCCCAGCAGCAGCTGTTATGGCTGATGAATTAGCTAAAGAAGTTGATTTCTTCTCAATAGGAACAAACGACTTAATTCAATATACATTAGCTGCAGATAGAATGAGTGAAAAAGTATCATACCTTTACAACCCAATGCATCCAGCAGTTCTTAGATTAATTAAGATGACAATTGAAGGTGCTCATAAGCACGGTAAATGGGTTGGAATGTGTGGAGAAATGGCAGGAGATGAAGCTGCTATCCCAACATTAGTTGAATACGGATTAGATGAATTCTCAATGAGTGCATCATCAATCTTAGGTGCTAAGAAAATAATTTTAGAACAAGAATAATATTTAATATTATATAAACTAAAAGTAAAGCGTAGGTAGATTACCTACGCTTTATTTTTTACAAAATTATAAACTTAGTCCCCTATGAAGTAGTAATATTTGTGATAAAATATGTGTATATCTTAAAAGATTTGGAGGAAAAGATGTGGATAAAGTTTGGAAAATGTTTATTTCTTTCTTCAAAATAGGTGCATTTACATTTGGTGGTGGATATGCAATGATTCCTATTATAGAAGAGGAAGTTGTAAATAAGCAAGGTTGGATAACTAAAGAAGAGTTTATGGATATGCTAGTTGTATCACAAAGTTTCCCAGGTGCTATGTCTGTAAATTGTTCTATTTTTATTGGATATAAAATAGCAGGAGTATTTGGTGGTGTTATAGCACTTCTTGGGGTGGCACTGCCATCATTTTTAATAATTTTATTTGTAGCAGCATTCTTTATGCAATTTAGAGATAATTATTATGTTAATCTTGTATTTAAAGGAATATCAGCAGCAGTTCCTATATTAGTATTAACAGGGGTTATAAGTCTTTCAAAAGGAATAGAAAAGAATATTAGAAATGGAATAATGATAACTATAGCGTTAATTGCATTAATAATATTTAAAATTAATCCAGTAATAGTAATAATAGCTGCTGCTATATATGGTGCAATTTTCTTAAGGGAGAAGGTGAAGTAGATGAGTTTACTTATAAAATTGTTTTTTACCTTCTTAAAGATTGGAACATTTAGCTTTGGTGGTGGATATGCAATGATACCATTCATACAAAGAGAGATTATAACTAATAACAATTGGATAAATTCAAGTACATTTATGGATATAATCGGTATATCTCAAATGACACCAGGCCCTGTTGCTATAAACTCAGCTACATTTGTTGGATATAAAGTATCTGGAGTATTTGGTAGTGTAGCTGCAACACTTGGAGTAGTTACAATGTCTTTCATACTAGTTTCAATTGCCTCAAAAGCAATGAATAAGTTTAAAGAGTCAAAGGTTTTAAAGGCTGCACTACTTGGTATGAGACCAGTACTTATAGCACTTATAATACAGGCTTTTGTTGATTTAGCTAAAGATGCATATGTAGATATAACATCAGTAATAATAACCCTAATAATAGGAGCTATCTTATTATCAAAAAAAGTTCATCCTATAATATCAATTGTTATAGCTGGAATACTTGGAGTTTTACTTTACGGATTCATATAAATATAGGTGGAGTTTATAAATTAACTATAAACTTCACTTTTTTATTTATTAATAAATAGTAAACCTAATAAAAAAGGCAGTTTATAAAATATTAATAATTATTATTAATAGACAATAATTAAAGTTAAAGTAAGAATTTAAAGGAAAAACTATAAAAAATAATGTTTTTTACTTATTTATAAGTGTAAATAATGAAATTGAGGAATTGATTGTTATATTATGTAGGACTATTATGTAAGCGTAGAACGGGCAAGGCATTAAGTATACTTAGTGATAGGGTTAAAATAAAACACTAAAAATATGAAGGTGATAAGATGAATACATTTATGAGAACTATTAAAAAAAATAGTCAAGATTTACATGCAGTCGCAGAAAATACTGGCTTTTTAAAAAGATTAATTGATGGACAAGCATCAGTTGAAGGATATGCAGAGTATTTATTTAATTTATATGAAATATATAAAACAATAGAATTTAACTTAGAAAAGTACGCTCATAATCCTGTAGTAAAAGAATTTACAACTGTTGATGTATATCGTTCAGAAGCTATATACAAGGATTTAAAAGTTTTACTTGGAGAAAAAATGAACTCAATGCAATTATTAGCTTCAACTAAAGCGTATATAGATAAGCTAAATGAACTTGGTAGAAGTAATCCAGAGCTACTTGTAGCTCATGCATACACTAGATATTTAGCTGATTTATTTGGTGGAAGAACAATATATAAAACATTAGAACAAGTATATAAAGTAGACTATGATGCTTTAAATTACTATCATTACGAAGCTCTTAATGAAGAGGAAGGAAGAAAAGAATTCATTATGGAGTATCATGATAAACTTGGAAAAATTAAATTAAATGACATTTTAAAAGAAAAATTCTTAGATGAAGTGTCAAATTCTTATATTTATAATATATCTATATCAAATGAATTAGATTATATAGTATATCGTAAATAAAATTACTAATAAAGTTAAGTATAACTCAAATAACCAATTTAATGTGCAAAAGAAATTATGAAAAACTATAGAAAAATCTGATTATGGATTCTTCTATAGTTTTTTATTTTGTTTTAATTATATTAACTTTGATTTATGGGTAATAATAAATATGAACGGGATATTAGGAGTTGGTTAAATGATTAAAGTAATAAAAAATATAAAAGTTTATTCACCTAAATACATAGGAATTAAGGATATAGTTATTGTTAAAGATAAAATAGAAGGAGTTTATGAAAATATAGAAATTCCAAATAATTTTATAAATATAGAAGTTATTAATGGAGAAGGTAAAATAGCATTTCCAGGATTTATAGATGCTCATGTACACCTAACAGGTGGTGGAGGTGAAGGTGGATTTAAGACTAGAACACCTGAACTGCAATTAAGCACAATAACTAAAAGTGGAATAACAACTGTAGTTGGATGTATTGGAACAGATGGAGTTTGTCGTGATATGAGAGGACTTGTAGCTAAAGTTAAGGCGTTGAAAGAAGAAGGAATAACAGCTTACTGTCTTACAGGTTCATATGAAGTGCCAGTAAATACTATGACAGAAAGTATTAAGGGAGATATTATGCTAGTTGATGAAGTTATTGGAGTTGGAGAAATTGCCTTATCTGATAATAGAAGTTCTCAGCCAAGAGTTGATCAGTTTATAAATTTAGTAGCAGAAGCAAGAGTTGGAGGGCTTTTATCCAATAAATCAGGAATAGTAAATGTTCATTTAGGTGGAGGGGCTAGGAGGCTTAATTATTTATTTGAAATGCTAGATGAATCAGAAATACCAGCAACTCAATTACTACCAACTCATATGTGTAGAACTAGTGAACTTTTAGAAGCGGGAATAGAGTGGACTAAAAGAGGTGGGTATATAGATCTTACAACAAGTTCTGATCCAGATCATTTAGAAGAGGGAGAAGTAATAGCATCAAAGGCACTTAAATATGCATTAGATAGGAAAGTTCCAATAGAACAAATAACATTCACATCAGATGGTAATGGTAGTATGCCTTTATTTGATGAAAGTGGAAAGCTTAAAGGTCTTGGAATATGTAGTGTTGAGTCTCTTTATGGCGAAGTTAAAAAGGCAATACTTGAGGAAAATATAAAAATTGAAGATGCAATTAAGGTTATAACATCTAATATAGCACATATATTAAAGTTTAAACATAAAGGAAAAATAGAAAGAGGTATGGATGCAGATATTGTTATAGTAGACGATAATAATCTTAATATAGATAAAGTTATAGCTATGGGAAATATTATGGTTGATGGTGGAGAAGCTAAAGTATTTGGAACATTTGAAAAATAGAAGATCTTGTGTATTATTATAAAGTTATTTGGATATAATGTGTAAGAATTTAATATTTTGTTTATAACTATAGGAATACTAATAATGACTTAGTATTCCTATTATTCATTTAAAGTTTATAATGGGTTAAAATTAAGTCTATTTTCTATAATTATAATTTTAATATAGATTAAATCTAAAGCTTGCAAGGAGAATAAAGTTTTATGAACTTAGTAGAAAAGGAAATATCTAAGGATATAAAGTCAGTTATATTATGTAGTATATATACCGCATTAATACCAGTATTATTTCTATCTATATATCCTATTATAGGTAAAGAGGTTAGTGGGTTACTTAATATAACATTAATAAATACACAAGATTCTTTCGAAATAAATAAAACTATAAATTATATAAGTATAACTAATTATTTAGGATATATATTTAATTATGTATATATAATTGGGGGAGTTTACGGGGGGATACTTGGTGCAACATCAAATATAAGAAATTACAAGCTAAAAAGAAAAGAATATAAGAAGTTTATAAAAGTTAAAATAATTGCAAATTTAGAAAAATATATTGCGTACTCTTTAATAATAGGAATGGTAACATTTATAGCAATTAGCATAATTACGCCAGTAAATTCAAAATTAGAACTTATTTTATTAGAAGAAGTCTACTTAATATTTGGATTAATTATAATTGGAGTATTATTCATGAGCATAGGTTTTATAATATGTTCACTTAGTAAGAAAAATTTAAATGCAGTGTTAGTAGTTTTATGTGTATTAGCATATACATACGTTTTAGGGGCAGCTTCAAGATTAACATACAAGCTTGAAATACTAAAAATATTTTCACCATTTGAAAGTATGAATGCAATTGATATAGTAAATTATGGGTTTAACAAGTTTGTTGTAATTGGAATGATATTTATATCAATAAGTTGTATGTTAATAACAGTAATTGTATTTAGTATTAAATTAAAAGAAGTTAATTAACATAACTACATAAGTATATACTTATAGTTATGATAATAAAAACTTCTTTTACCTTATAAATTTTTAATAGTAAAATTAAACGAGAGGTGAATGTAATGAATGATTTAAAAGAGATACTAAAAGATGAAGTTAAACAATTCAGAGAAAATGGACATAAGTTCTTGAATAAAGAATTAAATGTTGCACAATTTAAAAAATTATCTGGCGGAATGGGTGTGTATGCACATAGAGGTGGACAAGAGTTCATGATAAGATTAAAAACACCTTCAGGTATTGCGTCAAAAGAAGATGCAAATAAGATATATGAATGGGCTAATAGATATAACTTAAAATGGATACATCCAACAACAAGACAAGCTATCCAGCTTCATGGTTTAGGAATAGATGATGTTTGTGACATTATGGAAGAGGCAATGGATTATGGAATATACACAAGAGGTTCAGGGGGAAACTTCCCAAGAAATGTCGCTATATCACCACTTTCAGGTGTAAGTAAGGGAGAAGCTTTTGATGTAGTTCCTTATGCAAAGGCTTTAAATTCTTATATTATGGAAAGAGTTTATACTTATAAATTACCTAGAAAAATTAAAGTTGCTATGGCAATAAATAAAGAGGATGAGCCACACGTAACAGTAACTGATTTAGGATTTTTAGCTGTTATGAAAGATGGAGAAAAATTCTTTAAGCTTTATTTAGGTGGTGGACTTGGTAGAAATCCAAGACTCTCTGTAGAGTATGATGAACTTATAAAACCTGAAGATTGCATTTATTATTTTGAAGCAATGGTAAGACTGTTTATGGCTGAAGGAGATTATAAAAACCACAATAAAGCTCGTATAAGATATATAGTTGAAAGAATGGGCGAAGAAGAATTTGTTAAATGCTATAAGAAATATGTAAATGAAGTTTTAAACGAAGCGGATTTAAGAATAGATGTAAAAGAAAACAAAGTAAATAAACAAGGAATAGTTACAGAATTCAAAGATGCAAGATTAGTACCACAAAAGCAAGAAGGGCTTTATAGCGTTTATTTCCATCCATATGGAGGAAAACTTGAATTATCTCTTTTAAATGATATTTTAAATGCTGTTAAGGATATGGATGACATTGAATTTAGATTTACTTTAAAAGAAGGATTCTATATTATAAATCTTAATGGTAAAGAAGCAGAAAAAATAGTAGAATTAACTAAAGGTCGTGGAGGCGAAATTAGAGTTACTCAATCTGTTTCATGTATTGGAGTACCAATATGTCAAATGGGAATAGCTAATAGTCAAGGATTATTAATTAGCATTTTAGATAAGCTTTCAAAAGAAAATGTAGAAAAAGATTTATTACCTGAAATACACATTTCAGGATGCACAAATTCTTGTGGAGTACATGAAATTGGTTCAATTGGATTTGCTGGAAAATCAAAAAGAGTTAATGATGCTCCAAGAAAGTGTTTTGAATTAAATGTTAATGGTGATTTTAAAGTTGGAAGTTCAAGACTTGGAGATATATATGGAGACATAGTTGAAGACGAAATTCCAAACTTTATTTATGATTTATATAAAGTATTAGAAAAAGAAGGATTAAAGTTTGAAGATTGGTACAAAGAAAATAAAGAAAACTTTAAAGAATTAGCATCAAAGTATATAGTTTAATTAATTTATAATAAAAAAAGTGGCTTTGCCACTTTTTTTATTATAAAAGGGTAAAATATAAGTAATAACTAAATATAAAGGAGATTTAATGTATGGCAAAGAAAAAAACAAGTAAAAATAATGACTTTTTATATAGAGCAAGAGAAAATTCTTCTCCTAAAATATATGAAATAATATTAGATTTAGTAAATGATGATAGAGAAGATCTAGCTAAAGAGGTCATGAAGGCAGATTATCTTTTAGAATATACAAGCATTTGTATAAAGCAAAAAGACTTTAGAGAAGCTAGAGAATCTATGGGAAAAGCTAAAGAAAAGATAGAGAGTTTAAAAAATAATGGAGCAAATATTAGTTATCTTGAATATCTTAGAGAAGGAATAGAGAAAAAAATTAAAAAATAAAATTTGTAAACTTCCTTAGTTATTTAATAATAATTATTAATAAATAGTTAAATAATAAAAAAAGGGGTTTTTATAAATTTAAATTAGTGGTATTATATTAATAATAAATATTAATTAATAATTAGTGTCATTTAACGAGATAAATTTATAGAATAAAAACTAGGGGATTTATAGATTATAAAGGTATAAGGTTTAATGAGAAAAGGAGGATATTACATGTTTAAGGAAGAAAAGAATGGCGTAACCGTTTATGGTAATCTAATAAACGGCACTTTTGTAAACAAAGGCGATGAAAATGGAATAAAAATAGTATCTCCAATTGATCAATCAGTTGTTGGAGTAGTTCATCCTATGTCAAAAGAAGAAGTTGATGATGTAATTAGTATAGCTAAAGAAGCGCAAAAGATCTGGAGAGAAATACCAACAAATCAAAAGTCAAGGTTATTACATAACGTTGCTGATTTATTGGAAGAAAGAATAGAAGAGATGGCAGAAGTTATGATGATTGAGATTGGCAAAGATAAAAAGAGTGCCATGTCTGAAATAAAAAGAACTGCTGATTTAATAAGATTTACAGCAGATACTGCTGAAAATATTAAAGGTGAATCAATACCTGGAGATTCTTTCCCAGGATTTAAGAATGATAAAATATCAATAGTTACTAGAGAACCACTTGGAGTTGTTCTTGCAATATCTCCATTTAATTATCCTGTTAATTTAGCAGCATCAAAGATAGCACCAGCACTTATGGCTGGAAATACAGTAGTATTTAAACCAGCAACTCAAGGAAGTATTTCAGGTCTTTATTTAGCAAAAGCTTTCAATGAATCTGGAATTCCTAATGGGGTTTTAAATACTATAACAGGAAGAGGTAGCGAAATTGGCGATTATGTTGTAACTCATAAAGATATAGATTTCGTAAACTTTACTGGTAGCAGTGAAGTTGGTAAAAGAATTTCAAGAATAACTGAAATGAAACCTCTTTTAATGGAACTTGGTGGAAAAGATGCAGCAATAGTTTTAGAAGATGCAGATTTAGAATTAGCAGCTAAGAATATAGTTGCAGGTGCTTTCTCATACTCAGGCCAAAGATGTACAGCTGTAAAGAGAGTTTTAGTATTAGAAAGTGTTGCTGATGAATTAGTATCAAAGGTATTAAAATCAATGGATACTGTAACAACAGGAAATCCATTAGAAGGTGACTATATTGTAGGACCATTAATAAATAGTAAGGCATGCGATTTTGTTGAAAGTTTAATAAAAGATGCTGTTGATAAAGGAGCTAAGCTTTTAAAAGGTGGAAATAGAGAAGGAAATACTATAATGCCAACTTTATTTGACCATGTTACAGAAGATATGAGAATTGCATGGGAAGAACCGTTTGGACCAATACTACCAATTATAAGAGTTAAAAGCGTTGATGAAGCAATAAGAATAGCAAATGAATCTGAATACGGACTTCAATCTTCTGTATTTACAAAAGATATAAATAAGGCATTTAATGTAGCTAATAAGTTAGAAGTTGGTACAGTTCAAGTAA
The DNA here is from genome assembly GCF_055396605.1 of Clostridium budayi. Lineage (NCBI taxonomy): Bacteria > Bacillati > Bacillota > Clostridia > Eubacteriales > Clostridiaceae > Clostridium > Clostridium budayi. The sequence goes on along the minus strand of NZ_AP042456.1, from coordinate 2,871,216 downwards.
ATAATAAAACTGAAAGAGGACCTGACCATTTCCCATTCTTAGGAGTTAAAGCATCTGGTATGGGAACACAAGGTGTACAATATTCAATTGAAGCAATGTCAAGACCAAAAGCAACAGTAATAAATTTAAAATAAATAAAAAGCCTTACTCTTTTGAGTAAGGCTTTCATTTATTGTTTAAAAAATGTGTGATTTCCAATTGTCTTAGTATCTTTTTTAGCTGTTGACTTCATCCATGTGCAAGTTGCAATATCAGGATTATAGAAGAATAAAGCTTCATTAGTAGGATCTTTACCTCTAATTGCTTCATAAACAGCATCATAACAAGATTTATTAGGCTGGGCTACTATCTTTCCATTTTGAACACATGAAAATGCATTCTTTTGGAATATTACTTCTTTTATTGTGTTTGGGAATTTAGGGCTCATAACCCTGTTTAAAACAACTGATGCAACGGCAATTTTTCCTTCAAATGGTTCGCCTCTGCTTTCGCAGTAAACTAATTTTGCCATTAAATCAATATCAGCTTTTGTTATTTTAAGTGTTGCCCCATTTTGGCTGAATACTTGTATATCATTTTGTGAATTTGCTTTATTTGAGTTTGATGTTTTAGCGGCTGATGTTGCTTTTGTAGATGTAGTTTTCTTTACATCAACTTTAGCTTTTGTTTTTTCTTTTTCTATATTTTTGGAATCATCAAATTTAGTTTCAGAAGCATTTATATAATCAAATATTGTAAGAACTGATGCTTCTGCAGTTATTGATGAGAAGAAAAAGATAGATAATAAAAATATACTGAAAAACTTTTTCATAAAAACCTCCTTTTTACAACCCAGTCAAGTACTAGTATTGACAAAAAAGAAGGAGTATATACTATTTTCTTTTGAAATTATCCAGTTTATCACATAAGTTTTTGAAGTAAGTAGAAAAATCTCTATATTTTGAGAAAGAATCTTCAAAAATTGAAGTATCTTTTGTAGTAGCATCATAATCGCTTAAAGACGAATCAATTGAATTTATATAATCTTCGTATAAAGTTATAGTTTTAACTAAAATTGTATGAAGTTCTGTAGCTTCCTCAGGAATACTTAATGAATAAAAATCATTTTTAATATGCTCAAAAGAAGATTTTTTATTCGAAATATCAGAAGTTAGTACATTTATATCTCTATTGTTATTAATAATATCATTAAGTGCTGGTTTTAAATCTTCATCAATTTCTTTAAAATTCAATATTATTTTATCTACAGCCAATATATATGCAGAATTTTTTTCACTATTTATATCTTTTATAATATTTACTTGAATTAATGTTTCAAAATATTTATTTGTTTTATCAAAAAACTCCAAACTTTTTTCAGAAATAATGCTTTTAACTCCTATATTATTTAAATCTTTATTTAAGCTTTTAAGTGCATCTAGGTTAATATTATAATCTTTAAGTTTCGTGCTTAATTCAGTATTAGATGCATTATTGTAAAGAGAAAAAGCTTTTTCGCATAAAGATATGTTATTTGTAAGTGCTTCATTAAGAAGGTTTTTAAAGTGAGTATTATTTTCTAATACTTTAAGATCATTTAACTTAGTACGTACATCCTTAAGATCGTTTATACTTTTAGATACAGCATTTTTAGATTTTTCAGGATCTACACTATCTTTAGTAATACAATCATCAAAGGTACTATTTATAGCCAATATTTCTTTCGATAATTTATTAATATGTCTAAGATTTATATTAGATGGCAAAAATTTGGTTATAATAAGCAATAATAATGGGAGACTTATAATTATTAAAGCAATTATAAATAGCTTTTTATTGGATTTAAATTTAGTAAAAATTTCTTTATATGATTCCATTTTTATCCTCCTTTCCATAATCTAAAAAAAGTAATCTATAGATTATATTAAGAATGGTTTTAAAATATTATTAAAATACATAAAAAAGTAATTTTCTATTATACTAAGCAGTGATTATTTGGTGTATAATTTATAAAGAAATTATATTAAGAGAGGTGAGACTTATTATGCAAGATTTTTTCATCGGAGCGCTAAATTCGATTAAACATATTTCAGTTTGGTCTATAGTGGATATTTTAGTTGTTTCGTATATTTTTTATAAAGGATATATGCTTATAAAGGAGACAAGAGCAGAACAGCTTTTAAAAGGTATATTGCTTATTGTTGCATTAATTCCTATAAGTTATCTTTTAAAATTAGATATGCTTTATTTTATATTAAATAAAACATTAACAATTGGAGTTCTTTCAGTTGTAATTATTTTTCAGCCAGAAATTAGGCGTGCACTTGAGCACCTAGGTAGAAGTGCTTTTGATGAAAATCATAATATAAGTGATGTTAGACAAAGAGAGGCAGTTGTTGATGAAATAGTAACTGCTGTGGAAAATTTAGCAGAGACTAAAACAGGTGCTTTAATAGCTATAGAGCAAGGAACAGGCCTTGGTGAGGTGTTAGCATCAGGAACTATAATAGATGCAGTTGTAAGTTCAGCCCTTTTAGAAAATATATTTGTTGTAAACACACCACTTCATGATGGAGCTACTATAATAAGAGAAGATAGAATATATGCTTCAGGATGTGTTTTACCACTGACAAATAATAATAGTATAAATAAAAAATTAGGAACAAGACATAGAGCTGGTATTGGTCTTTCAGAAAACTCAGATGCTTTAGTAATAATAGTTTCAGAAGAAACTGGTGTAATATCTTTAGCTATTGGTGGAAGACTTACTAGAAACTATGATAAAGAAAAATTAAAAAAGACATTATTAAGTATAATGAAGAGTAAAGATAATAAGAAAGTAAAATCAGCTGGTGAGAGGGTGAAATCATGGATAAAAGGAATACAAAACAAACGCTAGGTATAAAATTATTATGTTTATTATTGTCCTTTATTCTATGGCTTTACGTTTCAAATGTTCAAAATTCAGTAAGAACATATACTTTAAAGGAGGTACCAGTTAAGGTTTTAAATACAGAGAGTTTAAAGTCTTATGGACTCGCTTTAGCGCCAGATCAAAACTTTTCTGTAGATTTAAAACTTGAAGGAGACGTAAAGTATATATATTCTGTCTCTAAAGATCAGTTTTCATTAACAGCAGATATTGGAGAATATGCGTTAAAAAGTGGAATAAATAATATACCGGTAAATGTAATTAACTATCCAGAGCAAATTAATATAAAAAATAATAGTAATTTAACAATACAAGTTAAATTAGAGAAACTAGTAACTAAAGAGGTAAGTACTACATCAGATGTAAATGTAACATTTGCACAAGGTGCTTATAAGCAAAAAGAGCAGTTTACTTCTGAGAAGGTATCTGTATCTGGACCTAAAAGTGCAGTCGATAGAGTAGAGACTGTTGCTTTAGTTGGTACTTTAGAAAATGTTAGTAGCAATACTACAAAAGAATTTCCTTTTAAGCCTTTAGATGCAGATGGAAAAGTTGTACATGGGGTTACTTTAAGTAAAAATACAGGAGTTATAAGTATTGGTGTTAATAATGGAAAAAGTGTTAATATAGTAGCTAATACTGTTGGAAGTCTTCCAGAAGGATACAAACTAATTAATACAACATTATCAAATCAAACAGCTCAAATAGTAGGAAGTGATAGTAAAATAAAAAATATCACATCTTTAAAGACCGAAGAGATAGATTTATCAAATATAACAAGTAGCATAGAAAAACAAGTTAAGATAATAGTTCCAGATGGAGTTAGTATTTTAGGTAAAGAAAATACTGTTACTGTAAAACTTGAAATTCAAAAAGAAGATAAAGAGACTGCAAATAGTAATAATGATAATAAAAATGACAATAATAAAATATCTAAGACAATATCAATACCTGTAAACTATATAGGACTTGATAATTCATTAGAACTTTCAAATGAAACTAAAACAATTAGTTTTAAGATAGAAGGAAATAAAGCTGATGTTGAAAGCTTAAATGATAGCAATTTCTCTTGTAATTTTGATATAAGTAAATACAAAGATGAGGGAACATTTGAGGGCAGTCCTAAGATAGAAATAATAAATAGTACTTCAAAGGTAACTATATCAAATGTTGATGGAATTAAATTTACTTTAAATAAAAAAACAACAGCAAAAGACCATGGTAAAGATAAGGGGTCTAATAAAGTAACATAGGAGTATAAATCGTATGACAATAAGAATAAATAATATTATTCTAAGTATAGAAGATGATAAAAATATATTGAAAAAGAAAGCCGCAAAAAAGCTTAATATAAAAGAAGAGCACATACATTCACTAAAAATAATAAAAGAAAGTATAGATGCAAGAAAAAAAGATAATATAAGATTTAATTATTGTGTTGATGTAAGATGCGAAAATGAAAAACTTATATTAAAAAGAAATAAGGATAACAATATAAAATTAGAAGAAGATAAAAAAGAAGAGCCATTTAAATATGGTGAAAAAGAATTAATAAATAGACCTGTTGTTATAGGTCTTGGACCAGCAGGTTTATTTTCGGCATTAACTTTAGCAAAGCATGGTTACAAACCAATTGTCTTTGAAAGAGGGGAAGATGTTGATAATAGAACAAAAACTGTGGAAAAGTTTTGGGAGACTGGGGAATTAAATCTTAATTCTAATGTCCAATTTGGAGAAGGTGGAGCAGGAGCCTTTTCAGACGGAAAGCTTACAACTAGAATAAAAGATAAAAGATGTGCATTTGTTTTAGAAGAGCTTGTAAAGAGTGGGGCTCCTGAAGAAATAACTTATGTAGGTAAACCACACGTTGGAACGGATATATTAAAAGATGTTGTAAAAAATATAAGAGAAGAAATAAAGAATTTAGGTGGAGAAGTACACTTTAATTCAAAGCTTGAAAAAGTAATAACAAAGGATGGAAAGCTTACAAATATAATTGTTAATGGCAAAGAAATTCCATGTAATGTTTTAGTACTTGCAATTGGTCATAGCTCAAGAGATACTTACGAAATGCTATATGAAGAAGGGGTCTCTATGGAACAAAAGGCTTTTGCAATAGGAGTTAGAATAGAGCATACACAAGAAGTTATTAATGAAAGTCAGTATGGAAAGTTTAAGGATCATAAGAGACTTGGCGCAGCTGATTATAGATTAACTTATCAAAGTGAAAAACAAGGTAGAGGAGTGTATTCATTCTGTATGTGTCCTGGTGGTGTAGTTGTTGGAGCTGCATCAGAGGAAGGAAGACTTGTTTCAAATGGAATGAGTTATCATGCAAGAGATTTAGAAAATGCAAACTCTGCATTAGTTGTAACTGTTGGACCGGATGACTTTAACGGTGATCATCCACTTGCAGGTATGGAATTCCAAAGACATTATGAAAGTCTTGCTTTTAAAGTAGGTGGAGGTAACTATAAAGCACCTATACAACTTGTTGGAGACTTCCTAAATGATAGAGTATCAACTAAGTTTGGAAGAGTTAAACCAACATATAGACCCGGTTATGAATTTAAGGAACTTAAAGAATGCTTACCAGATTATGTAGTGGAAACATTAAAAGAAGGTATAAGTGTATTTGGTAGAAAAATTAAGGGCTATGATATGGATGATGCACTTTTAACAGGTGTTGAAACTAGAACTTCAGCTCCAGTAAAAATGCCAAGAGATGAAAGATTACAAAGTGTAAATGTTAAAGGGCTTTATCCAACTGGAGAAGGTGCTGGATTTGCAGGTGGAATAATATCAGCAGCAGTTGATGGAATAAAGGTTTCTGAAAGAATAATGGAAGATTACAAAAAAAATTAAGTGGTTTTATACCACTTTTTTTTATATATAAATTTTCTGACAATTTACCATTCTTATAAATTTTCTGATACAATATACATATGAAATTGTTACAAAATTAACGATAGAAAATTCCATTAATACTAAATGTATTAAAAAACAGTGGTTTTTTAAATAAATTTTAAAGAGGTGCGTTGAAAATGAGTAGAAATTTTGATGATTTATTATCAAGGGTTAGAAAGGTTGAACCAAAAAAAGTAGCTGTTGCCGTAACTCAAGATGAACCGGTATTAGAAGCGGTAAAATCAGCAAAAGAACAAGGAATAGCAGACGCTATATTAGTTGGAGATAAACATGAGATAAAGAAAATAGCAGATAGAATCGGAATGGACCTAACAGGCTATGAAATAATGCATGAAAAAGACGTAAAGAAAGCAGCTCTTTTTGCAGTGCAACTTGTTTCAAGCGGAAAAGCTGATATGGTTATGAAAGGATTAGTAGATACAGCTACTTTCTTAAGAAGTGTATTAAATAAAGAGGTTGGATTAAGAACTGGAAAACTTATGTCACATGTTGCAGTTTTTGAAATAGAAGGAATAGAAAGATTAATATACTTAACAGATGCAGCATTTAACACATATCCAGACTTAAAAGCTAAAAAGCAAATAATAGATAATGCAGTATCAGTAGCTCATGCTTGCGGATTAGAAATGCCAAAAGTAGCACCAGTTTGTGCAGTTGAAGTTGTAAATCCTGATATGCCAGCAACTTTAGATGCTTCATTATTATCAAAAATGAATGATAGAGGACAAATAAAAGGTTGTATAGTCGATGGTCCTTTAGCACTTGATAATGCACTTTCAGAAGAAGCAGCACATCATAAGGGAATAACAGGACCAGTTGCAGGTAAAGCAGATATAATAATGCTTCCAGACATAGAAACTGCAAATGTAATGTACAAATGTTTAACATACACAGCTAAAACAAAGAACGGTGGATTATTAGTAGGTACATCAGCGCCAGTTATCTTAACTTCAAGAGCAGATTCATTCCAAACAAAAGTAAATTCAATAGCCTTAGCAGCTTTAGTTGCTGAATCATTAAAGTAATATATTTAGGAGGGAATTAATATTATGTCATATAAGTTATTAATAATAAACCCAGGCTCAACTTCAACAAAAATTGGAGTTTATGAAGACGAAAGAGAAATATTAGAAGAAACCTTAAGACACTCATCAGATGAAATAGGTAAATATCCAACAATAGTTGATCAATTAGACTTTAGAAAAGATGTTATTTTAAAAGTATTAGAAGAAAAGAACTTCGATATAAAAACGTTAAATGCTGTAGTTGGTAGAGGTGGAATGCTTAAACCAATTCCAGGTGGAACTTATGAAGTAACAGATGCTTTAGTTGAAGATTTAAAGAAAGGTGTTCAAGGACAACATGCTTCAAACTTAGGTGGAATATTAGCTAAAGAAATCGGAAATGAATTAAATGTTCCATCATTTATAGTAGATCCAGTTGTTGTTGATGAATTAGAAGAAGTAGCTAGAATTTCTGGAGTACCAGAACTTCCAAGAAAGAGTAAATTCCATGCTCTTAACCAAAAAGCAGTAGCTAAAAGATTTGGAAAAGAAAGCGGAAAAGGATATGAAAATTTAAATCTTATAGTAACTCATATGGGTGGTGGAGTTTCTGTTGGAGCTCACAAAAAAGGAAAGGTTGTTGATGTAAACAACGCATTAGATGGAGATGGACCATTTTCACCAGAAAGAGCTGGTGGAGTTCCTGTTGGGGATTTAGTAAAAATGTGCTTTAGCGGTAAATACTCAGAAAAAGAAGTATATAGCAAACTTGTAGGTAAAGGTGGATGTGTTGCATACCTTAACACTAATGATTTTAGAGATGTTTTAAAACTTGCAGGAGAAGGAAATAAAGAAGCACAATTAATATATGATGCATTCATATATCAAGTTGCTAAAGAAATAGGGGCAATGGCTACTGTATTAGAAGGAAATGTTGATAAAATAATATTAACTGGAGGAATGGCATACTCAGAAAAAGTTGTAGGGGACATAACAAAAAGAGTAGGTTGGATTTCAGAAGTTAAAACTTATCCTGGAGAAGATGAATTACTTGCATTAGCACAAGGTGCTATAAGAGTATTAGATGGAGAAGAAAAAGCTAAAGAGTACTAATTATTAAAAATATCTATAACCTGTTGACTAGTGTATAATATAAAGAGATATGTCTATAATTTAGATATATCTCTTTTTTTATAAGGTGGGAAGTTAACATGAGGACAAGTTTAAAATTTGAAAATCAGCTAACTATGTTAGCACAAATGACAAATGATTCAAGATTTCAAGTATTAGAATACGATAAGTTAAATGGAGCTACAGATGTGGACACTGCATTTGATTTAAACGTTATGAATAGAGCGGGAATAAAATTAAAACAAATTAGAATTATTCTAGATGATAGTAAGGTAAAAATAGAAAGTGGAGCATTAAGCTACATGAAAGGTTATATAGAAATAGTAAATAAGTTTAATGGACCATTAGGTATATCAAAGAAATTTATTTCAAGTAAATTAACTGGTGAAACTATGTTTAAGCCAAGCTATGAAGGTTGTGGAGAGATATTCCTAGAGCCATCTTTTAAACATTATGCTTTAATCGAACTTGAAGACGATATAATAGTAGTTGACGATGGGATGTTCCTTGCGTGTGAGGAAGGTGTAGAAGTATCTCATTCAGGTCAAAAAACAATATCTTCAATGATATTTGGTGATGAAGGATTATTCCAAACAAAAATATATGGGACAGGTATAGTAGCACTTGAAATTCCAGTGCCAGAAGAAGAAATATTTAAATGCAAATTAAATAATGATGTTTTAAAAGTAGATGGAAGCTTTGCAATACTTAGAACTGGAGATATTGAATTTTCTGTAGAAAAATCAGCAACAACAATCTTAGGTAGTGCTACAAGTGGAGAAGGTTTACTTAATGTTTATAGAGGAACTGGTGATGTATGGCTTGTACCAACTAAAGCTGTGTATGACAAACTTATTTATATAAAGGATAAAGAAAATATAAAAGAAGAAAAATTTAATGAGGAATAAAATAACTTTTATACAGTAAAGTTATGAATTGATATAGTAAGATGGTATAATAAAACTTAAGATGAAAGGTGGAGAGTAACTTATGGATTCAAAGATACAAAGTAAGGAAATGGATTTATTTTTTGATGCCATTTTAGCATTAGAAAATAAGGAAGAATGTTATAAGTTTTTTGAAGATGTTGCTACAATAACAGAAATTAAGGCATTAGCACAAAGAATACATGTTGCTAAGTTATTAAAGAATAAAAAAACATATACAGAAATTGCAGAAATAACAGGAGCAAGTACTGCTACAATAAGTAGAGTTAATAGATGTCTAAACTACGGTAGTGATGGATATAATATTGTTCTAGATAGGATAAATACTGAAACAGTTGTCAATGATTAGAGAAAATATTATACTATGATAGTAGGGAAAAAAAGTTAAAAATAGATGTAAATATAAATCAAAAGAAAGAGGTAAAATTTTTATGGGTAGAATGTTTGGAACTGATGGAGTAAGAGGAGTAGCAAATACTGAACTTACTGCAGAACTTGCATACAATCTTGGAAGAGCAGGTGCTTATGTATTAACAGAAGGTGCTCACAAACCAAAAATATTAGTTGCAAAAGACACAAGAATATCAGGAGATATGTTAGAAGCTGCATTAGTTGCAGGTATATTATCAGTTGGAGCAGAAGCTGTAGTACTTGGAGTAATTCCAACACCAGCAGTAGCTCATTTAACAAGACAATATGGAGCAGATGCGGGAGTAATGATTTCAGCATCACACAATCCTGTAGAATATAATGGTATTAAATTCTTTAATAATAAAGGTTATAAACTTTCAGATGAATTAGAAGATGAAATCCAAAGAACTATAGAAAATGGTTTTGAAGGAGTACCAAGTCCAACAGGAGTTTCTCTAGGAAGAGAAAGAGTAGAAGTTGCAGCTTTAGATGATTATATAGAATTTGCTAAAAATACTATATCATCAAATCTTGAAGGAGTAAAAATTGCATTAGATTGTGCAAATGGTGCAGCACACAAAGCGGCTGTTAAAGCTTTTAGAGATTTAGGTGCTGAAGTTTATGTTATAAATGATAATCCAGATGGAACTAATATAAATGAAAATTGTGGTTCAACACATCCAGAAGAATTAATGGAATATGTAGTTAAAAAAGGATGTCAAATGGGATTTGCTTTTGACGGAGATGCAGATAGATGTCTAGCAGTTGATGAAAAAGGAAACTTAATAAACGGAGACTTTATATTAGCATTATGTGCAAATCACCTTAAAGAACTAGGAAGACTTAAAGATGATACTTTAGTTGTTACTGTAATGAGTAACTTAGGTTTAGATATAGCTTGTAAAGAAGTTGGAATAAACTTAGCAAAGACTAAAGTTGGAGATAGATACGTTCTAGAAGAAATGCTTGATAAAGGATATGTACTAGGTGGAGAACAATCAGGACATATAATTTTCTTAGAATGTAATACAACAGGTGATGGATTAGTTACAGCACTTCAAGTTGCATCAATAGTTAGAAGAAGCAATAAAACTTTAAGTGAATTATGTTCTATTATGAAAGAACTTCCACAAGTATTAGTTAATGCTAAAGTTCCAAATGATAAGAAAGACATTTATTTAAAAGATGCTGAAATAGTAGCAGAAATAGAAAGAATGGAAAAATTAATGGATGGTAAAGGAAGAGTTTTAATAAGACCTTCAGGTACAGAGCCATTAGTTAGAGTTATGCTAGAAGGCGAAAATCAAGAAGAAATTGATAAACTAGCTCACAACTTAGCAGATATGATATTATCTAAGTGCTAATTATAAATGATAGACAATGATATTGTAGTATTTTAAATACAGAAGTAATAAATAAGATAAAAAAGGATTATTCTTAGAGGTAGGAATAATCCTTTTTTTATTAAATTTATAAAAATTAAAAGTTTGATTTTAAAAAATTAAAAATTTTTAATATATTAATGATAATAATATATGACATTGTGATAAATATTAATAGATTAATAAAAATAAAGCTAAAATATTAATAAATAGTTAAAATACAACTGTAAAAAGATACTAATATTAACTCACTGTAAAAAATTTGATAATTTGTTGACTTGAGGAAGCTATAAGAGTATTATTTTAAATAACAATTAAACAAATAAAAAATTCTTTGATAGAGATATTTATAAAACAATATAAGTTTTAGAGAGTCCATAGCTGGTGTAAATGGATACTTTAGTTTTATAATGATCACTCTTGAGCAGAAATCTGAAACGGCTAGTAAGATTATTCCGGTGGCATCCGTTATATGCAAGGGTTTGATAGAACCTAGAATTAGTTTAGTTAAGTTACGGAGATAATTATACCCATTTCTTATTATTTATAAGTAAGATGAGGGTGTTTTTTTTATATAAATTTAATGTTTGAATCTGTTAAGTTGTTATGAAAAAATAGCTTAATAAATCATAGATTTTCTCGTTCTTTGAAAATTATATAAGTTTGACTATATTTGCGCATGGCAAATAAACCTGCAAAATATAATTTTTCAAGCAGGTTAATCAAAGATATTCTTAATAAATTAAGCAGCTATAAACCAAGATTGCCTAGATAAATTATCACTAGAGAAGCCAGCGACTTCAGCGGGAGTAAGGTTATTTAACGACCCATGAATTCTTATAAAATTATAGTGAAATATAAACATAAAAATAAGATTATTAGCTTTTTCAAATGAGTTAAATCCTTTTTTGGACTTATACCAAGCTTTAAAAGTCTTATTAAAAGATTCTATAAGATTATTATTTATATCACTAGACATTGGCTTAACTGGTACATGTTTTGTTTCCGGTAATAGCGTAGCTATCGCTTCGTTATAAGCTGGCCATCTATCTGTAATTAGGTTAGAGGGTGAACCATATTTTTTAGCTTCATTGATCAGAGAAAAAGCAGAGCTTTCATTTCTATATCTACTTAAATGAAAAGATATTATAAATCGCGTTTCAGAGTCTATAACTAACCATAAATAATGTTTTACTCCGTTAATAAAAACAACAGTCTCATCAGCGTGCCAATCGTCAGATTGCAAATCTACTTGTTGTTTAAAGTTATCTGCTTTGAGTTTAAAGTATGGAGCAAATTTATTGCTCCAGTTAGCGATAGTTACATGAGACACTTTTATATTAAAGGTGTTCATAAGAAATTGAGATATAGCTCTAGTTGATGTATTGTTCAAGTAATATAATGTTAGTGCTGTAATAATAATTTGTAATGGGAATCGCATTCCTTTCATAGAAAGGGCCCCGGTAATAGCTTCGCTAGATGGTGAATCAATATTAAAATTATGATGTTGCACAATAATATGATTACATTTTTTATTATTACATTTATATCTATTATAGTGTTTGTAAGAATGATGTAAATAAGTTCCTTTATCACACTTTGGACACTTAGGATACTTCATTTTAGGAACTCCATCACCATCGCTAGCGATGAATTGGCGCTTACATTTTTTACATTGATATTTTTGATTAGCCTGTTTGTCAAAACCAAATTTATATAGTTTATTAGAGTGACAACGAGGGCATCTAATATTTGTTTTGTTCATTGTTTTCTCTCTCCTTTTCTAGGGGGTAATTTAGTCTTTGCAAACTTATTGTATTTCCTAAGGTTGAGAGAATCAATGTTCATATAACTTAACAGATCGTAATGTTTTAAAGGGGGAATATTTATGAAAAAGCATGTGCTATCTGTATTAGTTAGAAATTCTTCTGGAGTACTTAGTAGAGTTTCAGGATTATTTTCAAGAAGAGGATATAACATAGACAGCCTTTCGGTAGGAAAGACTAATGATCCAGAAATATCTAGAATGACAATATCATTAAATGGGGATGATGATATTTTAGAACAATTCCAAAAGCAGCTTAAAAAACTAGTTGACACAATAAGTGTTGAAAATTTAAAACCAGAAGATTCGGTATATAGAGAACTTGTTTTAATAAAGGTTAAAGCAGATTCAGAAAATCGTGCAGCTATAAATGAAATAGTAAAAATATTTAGAAGCAAAATTATAGATATTTCAAAAGAAACATTAACTATAGAATTAACAGGTGATGAGAGCAAAATTACAGCAATAATAAATCTTATGGAAGAGTATGGCATAAAGGAAATGGTAAGAACTGGTGTAACGGCTCTTGAAAGAGGAGATAAGACAATAAAGAGTAATAAATAGTTATTAAAATTATAAAATATATAACTTAATTAAAAAGGGGGGGAAGGTTTGGGGAGTAATATTGAAATTTTAGATTCAACTTTAAGAGATGGAGCGCAAGGTCAAGGAATAAGTTTTTCATTAGAAGATAAACTAAAAATAGTTAAAGCTCTTGATGAACTAAAGATTACTTATATAGAAGCTGGAAATCCTGGATCAAACCCAAAAGATATGGAGTTTTTTAAAAGAGTTAAGACTTTAAATTTATTAAACTCAGAGATAGTAGCTTTCGGATCGACTAGAAGACCAAATATAAAAGTTTCTGAAGATACTAACATACAAAATCTTTTAGAAGCAAATACTAATGTTGTTGTTATATTTGGAAAATCATCAGATTATCAAGTTAAGAATATTTTAAAGACTGAATTAGATGAAAATATTAATATGATAAAGGACACCATAAGTTATTTAATTGATAAAGGCAAAAGGGTAATATTTGATTGTGAACATTTCTTTGATGGATATAAAGAAAATAAAGATTATGCATTATCAACATTAAAGGCTGCCAAAGATGTTGGTGCATTTACAGTTGTACTCTGTGATACTAATGGAGGAACCTTACCAGAAGAAATTAAAAATATTACAGAAATAGCAGTAAAAAATGTAGATTGTAAAGTAGGAATACATTGTCATAACGATATTGGAATGGCAGTTGCAAATTCAGTAATTAGTGTAAGATCTGGTGCAACACATATTCAAGGAACATTTTTAGGGATTGGGGAAAGGTGTGGTAATGCAAACTTAAGTTCAATAATTCCAACATTAAAATTAAAACTAAATTATGATGTTATAAGTAAAGAAAATCTAAAAAAGTTAACAGGGACAGGAAGATTCATATCTGAAATATCAAACATTTCTTTAAAAGACGAAACACCTTATATCGGTGCTTCTGCATTTTCTCATAAAGGAGGAATGCATATAGATGCAGTATGTAAGGATTCAAAATCATACGAACATATTGATCCAGAGACAGTAGGAAATAGTAGAAGATTTCTAATATCTGAAGTGAGTGGCAAGAGCACTATATTAAAAGAGATTCAAAAGATTTTTCCAAATTTACAGAAAAACAGTAAAGAAGTTATTAATGTAACAGAAGAGCTTAAAAAATTAGAATATGAAGGTTATAAGTTTGAAGGAGCAGAGGGAACAGTAGAACTAGTAATTAGAAAAATAATTGGCAAGTATAAGCCCTTCTTTAAATTAAATCACTTCAAAATAATTGGTGAGCAACCTTCAGTTAATGCTGAATTCGCATCATCTGCAATGATTAATATAAATGTAGATGGCAAAGAAGAGATAAGTGCAGCTCTAGGTGATGGACCTGTAAATGCACTTGATAAAGCATTGAGAAAAGCCTTAGAAATATTTTATCCAAAGCTTAAAGATGTAAGGCTTGTAGATTATAAAGTTAGAGTTTTAGATTCTGAAAGTGCAACCAGTGCAAAAGTTAGAGTATTAATAGAATCAACTGATGGAGTTGAAAGTTGGAGTACAGTTGGGGTATCTAGAGATGTAATCCAGGCAAGTTGGATAGCTCTTGTAGATTCTATTGAGTATAAGTTAATAAAGGATATAGAAAGAGAAGTAAAAACATATTTTTAAAAGGAGGATTTAGAAGAGATGGGAATGACAATGACTCAAAAAATACTAGCAGAACATGCAGGACTTAAAAGTGTAAAGGCAGGAGAACTTATTGAGGCAGACTTAGATTTAGTATTAGGAAATGATATAACAACTCCGGTTGCAGCTTTAGAATTTAAAAAGTTTGGTGAATGTGAAGTTTTTGATAAAGAAAAAATAGCTATAGTGCCAGATCATTTTACTCCAAACAAAGATATCAAAGCAGCAGAACAATGTAAATATATAAGACAATTTGCAAAAAATAAAGAAATTAAAAATTTCTTTGAAATTGGAGAAATGGGAATAGAACATTGTTTAATTCCAGAGAAAGGTCTTGTTGTTGCAGGAGATGTAGTAATAGGTGCGGATTCACATACATGCACATATGGAGCACTTGGAGCATTTTCAACTGGAATAGGCTCAACAGATATGGCAGCTGGTATGGCAACAGGTAAGTGTTGGTTTAAAGTTCCTAGTGCATTAAAGTTTGTATTAAAAAATAAACCAGCAAAATGGGTATCAGGTAAAGATATTATACTTCATATAATTGGAATGATTGGAGTAGATGGAGCACTTTATAAATCAATGGAGTTTACAGGCGATGGATTAAAGTATCTTTCAATGGATGATAGATTTACTATGGCAAATATGGCTATTGAAGCTGGTGGTAAAAATGGAATTTTTGAAGTGGACGATAAGACTATAGATTATATAAAAAATCATTCATATAAGGAATTCAAAATATATAAAGCTGATGATGATGCGGAATATGATGAAGTTTATGAAATAGACTTAAGTACTTTAAGACCAACAGTTGCATTTCCACATTTACCTGATAACACAAAAACTATTGATAATGTAGGAGATGTAGATATAGATCAAGTTGTAATTGGTTCTTGTACAAATGGTAGATTATCAGATCTTAGAATTGCAAGAGATGTATTAAAAGATAAGAGAGTTAAGAAGGGGATAAGATGTATTGTATTCCCTGGAACACAAAAAATATATCTTGAAGCAATAGAAGAGGGAATAGTTCAAGACTTAATAAAATCAGGAGCAGTTGTTTCAACGCCAACTTGTGGTCCTTGTCTTGGAGGTCACATGGGAATACTAGCAAAAGGAGAAAGAGCTGTTTCAACAACAAATAGAAATTTTGTTGGAAGAATGGGGCATGTTGAATCAGAAGTATATCTTTCAAGTCCAGCAGTAGCTGCTGCATCTGCAATAACAGGTAAAATAACTGATCCGGAATTAGTTTAAAATATTAAAAATTGGGGTGAAATAAATGAAAGCTAAAGGAAAAGTTTTTAAATATGGGGATAATGTTGATACTGATGTAATAATTCCAGCAAGATATTTAAATACATCAGATCATAAGGAACTTGCATTACATTGTATGGAAGATATAGATAAAGACTTTATAAAGAATGTAAAGAGTGGAGATATAATTGTTGCAAATAAAAACTTTGGGTGCGGCTCTAGTAGAGAGCATGCACCTATAGCTATAAAAGCAGCTGGGGTTAGCTGTGTGATTGCAAAGACGTTTGCGAGAATATTTTATAGAAATGCAATAAATATAGGACTTCCAATATTAGAATGTGATGAAGCGGTGGATAATATAGAACCTGGAAATGAATTAGAAATAGATTTTAGTAGTGGAACAATAAAAAATATTACTAAAAATGAAGAATATAAGGGGCAAGCATTTCCAGAATTCATGCAAAAAATAATAAATAATAATGGATTAATAGGGTATATAAATAACAGATAAAATTTAGCAATAAGTAATAGATTTAGGAGGTATAAAAATGAAGTACAATATAGCAGTTATTCCTGGGGACGGAATAGGTAAAGAAGTAATGAAAGAAAGCATAAAGGTTCTAAATGCAATTGGGCATAAGTTTGGACATAGATTCGACTATGAATATTTTAAGGCTGGAGGATGTGCAATAGATGAATTTAATAATCCCCTTCCAGAAGAAACTATACAAGGCTGCAAGAGAAATGATTCAGTTTTATTAGGAGCAGTTGGAGGGCCTAAGTGGGACGACCCTACAGCAACAATAAGACCAGAACAAGCTCTTTTAGGGCTTAGAGGTGGATTAAATCTTTATTGCAACTTAAGACCAGCTACTTTATATAAGCCACTTAAAGATGCTTCACCATTAAAAGAAAGTATAATAGGTGATGGTTTAGATATCCTTGTTGTAAGAGAACTTACTGGTGGAATTTATTTTGGAAAAAGAGGAAAAGAAAAAGTACATGGAATAGATAGTGCATATGATACTCTGCAGTATAACGAAGAAGAAATAATGAGAATAGTTAAAATAGGCTTCGAAACTGCAATGAAAAGAAATAAAAAGTTAACTAGTGTTGATAAAGCAAATATTCTTGAAAGTTCAAGACTTTGGAGAAAGATAGTAAATGAAATGGCAAAACATTATCCAGAAGTTACAGTAAATCATCTTTATATAGACAATGCATCAATGCAATTAGTAAAAGATCCAAAACAATTTGATGTAATTGTAACTGATAATATGTTTGGAGATATTTTATCAGACGAAGCTAGTATGATTACAGGATCAATTGGAATGCTTCCATCAGCATCACTTGGAGAAGGTAGTTTTGGTATGTATGAACCAATACACGGTAGTGCTCCAGATATTGCAGGAAAAGGAATAGCGAATCCTTTAGCAACAATATTATCAATAGCTATGATGCTTAAGTATAGTTTTAATTTGCAAGAAGAAGCAAAAGTTTTAGAAAATGCAGTAATTAAAGTTTTAGAAAAGGGATATAGAACTTTAGATATAATGAGTGAAAATATGAAGTCTGTAGGAACAAAAGATATGGCAAAGCTTATTATTAAAGAAATAGAAGGGAATGAAAATTAGTATGAGAAGTGATTCAGTAAAAAAGGGGGCATCTAAAGCACCACATAGGTCGTTATTTAAGGGTGCAGGTCTTACAGAAGATGAACTTAATAAACCTTTAATTGGCATAGTTACTTCTCAAAATGATATTATTCCGGGGCATATACATTTAGGGAATATTGTTGAAGGAGTTAAAGCTGGAGTCCTTGCAAATGGGGGAACACCTCTTGTATTTCCAACTATAGGAGTTTGTGATGGTATTGCAATGGGACATGTTGGGATGAAGTATTCTTTAGCAACTAGAGAACTGATTGCAGATTCAATAGAGTGTATGGTTAAAGCTCATGGATTTGATGCATTAGTATTAGTGCCAAACTGTGACAAGATAGTTCCAGGTATGATTATGGCTGCATTAAGGCTTAATATACCATCTGTTGTAGTTAGTGGAGGTCCAATGCTTGCAGGGAAAATGAAAGATGAAGCAATATCTTTATCAACTATGTTTGAAGCAGTTGGAGCTTATGAAGCTAATAAAATATCAAAAGAAGAACTATGCGAAATGGAAAACAGAGCATGTCCAACATGTGGGTCCTGTTCAGGTATGTTTACAGCTAATTCAATGAATTGTTTAACTGAAGTTTTAGGACTAGGATTACCTGGCAATGGTACAATTCCAGCAGTATATTCAGAAAGAATAAGACTTTCAAAAGAAGCGGGAAAAGCTGTAATGAATCTTTTAGAAAAAGATATAAAACCAAGAGATATAGTAAATGAAAATTCAATAAAAAATGCTTTAACAGTTGATATGGCACTTGGATGTTCTACTAATTCAGTATTACACCTAACTGCTATTGCAAATGAAGCTAAAGTAGAAATGAATTTAGATATTATTGATGAAGTTTCAGATAAAACTCCAAATCTTTGTAGGTTAGCACCAGCATCTCAGACACATATTGAGGATTTATATTGGGCTGGTGGAATTACAACTGTTATGAATGAACTAGCTAAGAAAGATTTATTAAACTTAGAGTGCATTACAGTTACAGGAAAAACTCAAAGGGAAAATATTAAAGGCAAGGCAGTAGCAAATAGAGCTGTAATTAAAAATATAGAAACTCCATACAGCAAAACTGGTGGAATAAAAGTATTAAAAGGAAATATAGCAAAAGATGGTGCTGTAGTTAAAAAATCAGCAGTTAGAGCTGAAATGCTAAAACATGAAGGACCAGCTAAAGTATTTAACTCAGAAGAAGAGGCGATAGAAGCAATAATTGGAGGAAAAATAATAGAAGGTGATGTAGTAGTTATTAGATATGAAGGTCCAAAAGGTGGACCAGGAATGAGAGAAATGCTTTCACCTACTGCTGCAATATCAGGTATGGGACTTGATAAAACTGTAGCCCTTATAACTGATGGCAGATTTAGCGGAGCAACTAGAGGTGCTGCTATAGGGCACGTATCGCCAGAAGCTGCTGAAGGTGGAGAAATTGCTTTAATTAAAGATGGAGATATTATATCAATTGATATAGAAAAAGGAGAACTTAACGTTAAAGTTTCTAAAGAGGAATTTAATAAAAGAAGAGAAAAATTTGTAGTACCTGAGCCTAAGATAAAGGATGGTTACTTAGCAAGGTATGCAAAGCTTGTTAGTTCAGCAAGTACTGGGGCAGTATATAAATAAATTTTATATATTTAAATTTAAAAGGAGGGGGCTATATGTTATTAACAGGGGCAGAAATATTAGTTAAATCCTTAATAGATGAAGGTGTTGATACATTATTTGGATATCCAGGTGGATCAGTACTTAATATATACGATTCTCTTTATAAATATAAAGATGAGATAAAACATGTACTAACATGTCATGAACAAAACGCTGCTCATGCTGCAGATGGATATGCAAGGGCAACTGGAAAAGTTGGTGTTTGTATTGCAACTTCAGGACCGGGGGCAACAAATTTAGTCACAGGGATAGCAACTGCATATATGGATTCTATACCTATAGTTGCTATAACAGGTAATGTAAATAAACCACTCCTTGGAAAAGACAGCTTTCAGGAAGTTGATATACAAGGTATAACAATGCCAATAACTAAGCATAACTATATTGTAAAAGATATAAAAGATCTTCAAAAAGTTATTAAAGAAGCATTTAAGATTGCAAAGTCAGGAAGACCAGGACCAGTTTTAATTGATATACCTAAAGATATTACTTCAAGTAAGACTAATTATATAGAGATAAAAGAGGAAGTAGGGGAAGAAAGAGCGTGTAAGTCTATAAATGAAGAAGATTTATTTATCATAGTAGATATGATAAATAAATCAAAAAAGCCTCTTATATATGCAGGTGGAGGAATTGTATTATCTAATTCTTCAGAAGAACTTAAAGCTTTTGCAGAGAAAATAGATTGTCCAGTATGTACTTCTTTAATGGGGAAAGGAGCAATAAGTGAAGCGCATAGTTTATATACTGGAATGATTGGGATGCATGGAACTAAGGCATCTAATATTGCAGCTACTAAGTGTGATTTGCTTATAGCTCTTGGTGCTAGATTTTCAGATAGAGTAATTGTAGACCCAGAAAATATTTCTAATGCTAAAGTTATACACATAGATGTAGACCCAGCTGAAATAAATAAAAATATTAAAGTTGATTCATTTATTGTTGGAGACTTAAAAATAGTTTTAGAAAAATTAACTCCATTAGTTAAGGAAAATAATCATGAAGAATGGAATAACACAGTAAATAGATTTAAGGAAGTAAGATGTAAAGAAGATAATGAGAGTTTAACACCAAAGTATTTATTTGATAAGATAAATGAATTAAATAAGGATGGAAATATATTAATAACAACAGAGGTTGGGCAACACCAAATGTGGGCAGCTCAATATTTCAATACAAGAAAAGAGAGAAGCTTTTTATCATCAGGTGGACTTGGGACAATGGGATATGGCATTGGGGCTTCAATTGGGGCAAGCTTTGGAAGACCAAGTGCAAAGGTAATAAATATAGCTGGTGATGGAAGTTTCGGTATGAATTGCAATGAACTTGCAACAGCAGTTTCTAATGATCTTCCAATAATAGTTATAGTAATGAATAACAATTCGTTAGGAATGGTAAGGCAGTGGCAATGTTTATTTTATGAAGAAAGATATTCAGAGACAACTTTAAATAGAAAGACTGATTTTGTAAAGCTAGCTGAGGCCTTTGGTGGGGTTGGATATAGAATTACTGAAAGAGAAGAAGTAGAAACAGTATTAAAAGAGGCTTTAAATAGTAAGAAATTAGTTGTAATAGATTATGTAATAAATAGCGATAAAAAAGTATTTCCAATGGTTGCTCCAGGAGCGCCAATAAATCAAATAATAGATGAGGAAAATGTTTAAAAATAGAAGGGGGAAAATTTATGGCAAAGATGTTTTATGAGAAGGACACAAATTTAGAATTGTTAAAAGGAAAGAAGGTTGCAGTAATTGGGTATGGTAGCCAAGGTCATGCACATGCATTAAATTTACATGAAAGTGGAATTGATGTAGTTGTTGGTTTATATGAAGGAAGTAAATCAGTAAATAGAGCAAAAGAAGCTGGACTTGAGGTTTTATCAGTTAAAGAAGCTGCAAAGGCAGCAGATATTATAATGATTTTGGTACCAGATGAAAAGCAAGCAAAATTATATAAAGAAGAAATTGCACCAAATTTAAATGCTGGAAATGCATTAGTATTTGCACATGGTTTTAATATTCACTACAATCAAATAATTCCACCAGCTGATGTTGATGTATTTATGGTTGCACCAAAAGGACCAGGACATATGGTAAGAAGAACTTATACTGAAGGTTCAGGTGTTCCATGTCTTATAGCTGTATATCAAAATCCAACAGGCAATGCGAGAGAATTAGCATTAGCTTATGCAAATGGTATTGGTGGCGCAAGAGCTGGAGTTTTAGAGACTACATTTAAAGACGAAACAGAAACGGATCTTTTTGGAGAACAAGCTGTTTTATGTGGAGGATGTACAGCACTTATTAAAGCTGGTTTTGAAACTTTAGTTGAAGCTGGATATGCACCAGAAAATGCATACTTTGAATGCTTACATGAAATGAAATTAATAGTTGATTTATTATACCAAGGTGGTATGAGTATGATGAGATACTCAATTTCAGATACTGCTGAATATGGGGATTATGTTGTTGGAAATAGAATAGTTACTGATGAAACTAAGAAAGAAATGAAAAAGGTTCTTTCAGAAATTCAAGATGGAACATTCGCAAGAAATTGGCTTACTGAAAATATGGTAGGAAGACCACACTTTAACGCTATGAGAAGAATTGAAAAAGAACATCAAATTGAAAAGGTAGGAAGAGAATTAAGAGGTATGATGAGTTGGATAGATAGTAAGGAATTAGACTAAAAACATAGTTTAATAACTTATTGCAATAAAGGTTGCATATTATTTAATAACTTATTACAATAAAGGTTGCGTATTATATGTAACCTTTATTTTTTTGATTATTAATAAATTATTTAATAAATGTACATATTTACACTATGGTTTAAAGATTATTATTATATAATAGTAATATAGGGGGGATAACATCAGAATGACTAAAGAAAGAATTATAAACAAAAAAGAAAGTCAATTATATGTATACATAATACTTATAATTGCAACGGGAATAACACTTTTACCAATGTTATTATCAAAGTCTATTAGAGGCGATGATTATTTTTTTCATCTACTTAGAATAGAAGATATAAAAAATGGATTAAGCTATGGGCACTTTCCAGTTAGTATAATGCCAGAATCATTATACGGATATGGATATGGAAATGGTCTATTTTATCCAGATTTACTACTTTATATTGCAGCTACAATAAGATTATTTGGAGTAAGCTTATTTAATTCATACAAAATATTTATGTCTATATGTACACTGCTCGCTACTTTTACTATGTATTTTTCAGCAAGAAGAATATTAAAAAGCAATAATAAAGCATTATACATATCAATCTTTTATGTTTTTGCTCAATATAAAATAACTGATTTATATGTAAGGGCAGCCGTTGGAGAATATTTAGCATTTATATTTTTACCGATTGTAATATTAGGTGTATATGAATTAGTATGCAAGGATTATAAAAAATGGTACATATTAACCATAGGAATGAGTGGAATAATTTTATCTCATTTATTATCAGTATTTATAGTTTCAATAATGTGTGCACTTTTATACATATTAAATATAGGAAAGCTTATAAAAGAGCCAAAGAGAATATTATATTCAATACTTGCAGCTATTACTACAGTATTATTAACTAGCTATACATTGGTTCCATTATTAGAGCAAATGATAGGTAGTAAATTCTCAGTGCAAGAAGTAGATCCATTTGTATATAATAAATCAACTGTATTTAAAGAATTATTTACTTTAAATGATGTTATGATATATTCAGTTGGATACATATTACTATTTTTATCACTTATATATATTTTTGTACCGCTTAAAAAGAAAAATAGATTTGTAACTACTTGTTTTATAGCTGGTGGTATATCATTTGCATTAACATTAAAAACACCTGTATTACATGCTATTTGCAATAATATATCTATTTATAACAATATACAATTTGCATGGAGACTTAATTTAATAGCAACACCACTTCTTGCAATAACACTTGGATATGCTGTAGATTCTTTAATGCCTAAGAAGATAAACAAGACAATAGTTGTAATATTAATATCTATTATTTCAATTATACCTTTAATGACTACAGTTAAATATATAAAAGCAAGTAGACTTAAAAATATAGATTTTACTAACTTTTCTCAAAAATATAGTGCATCAATAGGAGCTGGTGAGTATATGCCAGAAGGTGCGTCTAAAAGCAAACTTAAGAAAAGAGGTCCTATTGTAACAAGTAATGATAAACAATTTAAATATAATAATTATAATAAAAAAGGAACTCTTATAAATTTAGATTATAAAGTTAGCAAGGATGGAAGTTATATAGAATTACCACTTTTATATTATAAAGGATATACTTTTGAAATAACTTCAAAGGACGGCAGTAAAATAGAAAAAGGAAAAGTAACTCATAGCAAAGATATGGTTGTTAGAGTTAATCTAGGTAATATAAAAGAAGGACATTTAAAAGTTGACTATACGGGAACTATTCTTATGAAAGTAGGAGATATAGTAACTATAATAACTTTAATGGGTATTATAATCTATATAATAAAAAGAAATAGAGAAAATGATATAAATAAGTGCATTTAATTATATAAAAAAACCTATAAGCTAAAATGTAAATAGCTTATAGGTTTTTTATTATACAGTTTTTAATTTATAATCAGGATTAATTGTTTTAATTAATCTATTTAAAGGAATAAATTTAATTAAAACCATACATATAATCATTTCTCCAAATACTATAGGAACATTTACTGCTAATGAGTAAATTATAGGTCCCATGCTTTCTGGTGAAGATGAAGCAAAGAATACAACACCTGATATAAAGTGACATAAAAACTTTACAAAGAAAGCTACAAATATACCTAAGGTACGCTTGTCTCTAAAATATCCTGCAAGTCCCATAGCCATTGAAGGTAGTGGATAGTCAAATAACATTTGAACTGGATGTATTATATATGGATCAGTTAAAAGGTTAAGTAAGCCATATAAAAATCCTGTTAAAAAACCAATTTCTTTTCCATAAGCAAAAGTTATTATAAGAATTGGTAGCATACAACCTAAAGTTATACTACCTCCTTGAGGGAATCTATATATTCTAAACACATTTAATATAACTGAAAGAGCTAAAGCTATTGATATGTGAGTAATTATTTTAGCATTTAGCTTAATCTTTCTAAATTTAAATAAAGCAAAGAATAAAACTAAGCAACCTATAATTGTTATTATTGTAAGGGGACTTGAAACAATCTCCTTAAATTTTTCAGGGATATTAGTATAGAGTTTACTAAATCTTTCTCCCCAATCAGTAAAAAAATCCATAAAAAAAACCTCCTATAATTGTGCTAGAAGGACGTATGAAAAAACTACTCACGGCTTTCCTACGCTGGTATTACCCAGATCAGGTTAAAGGGTTAATGTAATAAATACATCTCTCAGCCAATCTTTTTGGCACCCCTAGCACATTCTTAAAATATTTAATTATAAGTTAATTTTAATATTAATCGAAATAAATGTCAATAAAATACAAAAATGCAATGGTTAAAAATGAAATTATATAAAAATAAGGTCTAAAATTTATAAGATAAGACTAAATAGGATTAGTATAGTTACCAAATTATGAATTAAATACTAAAAGGTTGAAGATAGTATTTTTATTGGAATATAATTAAAATTAATAACATAAATAGGAGGACGGAATTTTGAAGAGAAACTTGAGAAAGGTCATTTTGATGATGTTGTTAATGAGTATATTATTACCTTCTACATTAGCATTTGCTAGAGCCGGCGGCGGTGGAGGCGGCGGTGGCGGAGGTGGAGGTGGCGGAGGAGGTGGAAGATCCTCAAGTAGTAGCCACACTAGTTCTGGTGGAAGTACTAGAACTTCACCAATAGGATTTATAGTATTTGTAGGGTTTGGAATATTAACAGTAGGTGGTGGTGCTGCTGGAATTAAGCATACTGCTAAGGTTAAGCAAAAAAAGCATCAAAGCAAAATAGCCATGAAGGAGTTTGCTAAATTAGATAAGGCTTGGGACTATGATAAAATTATATCCAATATTGATGAAGCTTTTTATAAAATACAATATGCATGGACAGAGAGAAATCAAGATTTAGCAAAAGAGTATATGAGTGAAAATCTTTATAGACTTCACAAAAGTAAGACTGAATGGATGAAATTAAAAGGTGAGAAGAATATATTAAGGGAAATAGAACTTATAAGTATTAATCCTATAAGTGCATTAAATTCAGATGATAATTCAAAAGATGTGTTATGGGTAAGTATAAAAGCACGTATGATAGATTATATGCTAAATGAGAATACTAATGAAATAGTATCTGGAGATCCAAGAAAAAGAAGTAGTTTTGAAGAGTTTTGGAGATTTATTAGAAATGGAGACAGGTGGGTATTAGATGAGATAAGACAAGTTAATGAAATAGATAGTATGGATAGTTTCTCAAGTGGACAAATAAAATAATTTAAAAGGATAGGATATAATTAATGGAAGTATATGATTTAACCCAAACCTATAAAAATGGAATGACATCTTATTCAGAAGAAGAAAGTTTTAAAAAAGAAAATTTATATAATGTTAAGGTAGACGGATATAATGTATCTTCATTATATCTATCTACTCATACAGGAACTCATATGGATGTACCAAAGCATATATATGAAGATGGATATAATTTAGATGATTTTGATATAAAAGAATTTATAGGTAATGCTTATATAATAGATTGCAGAAATTCAAGTGTTATAGATTTAGAAGTTTTAGAAAAATATAAAGATAATATATTAAATTGCGACTATTTAATATTAAAAACAGGTTGGGAAAGGTATTTTAATAGTGAAAGATATTTTGTTGATTATCCAACATTAACTTATGAAGCTTCAAATTTCCTCGGAAATATTAAAAGTTTGACAGGAATAGGCATAGATTGTATATCAATAGATAGTGAAAAGAGTGAAGAGTTATATAATCATAAAAACTTATTGTCAAAAAATAAGATAATAATAGAAAATTTATGTAACCTAGATATTTTGGATAATTCATTTGAAATAATTATAGCACCACTTAAAATAGCAGAAGGTGATGGTGCACCAACTAGGGTATATGCAATAAAGAAATAAATAAAAAAGCTAATCAAAAATTTGATTAGCTTTATTTTGGTTGCGGGGGCAGGACTTGAACCTACGACCTTCGGGTTATGAGCCCGACGAGCTACCAACTGCTCCACCCCGCGATATTCTGTTTATATTTTAAATATACGCTTAAAGTAATCATTTGTCAACCAATTATATGAAATAAAAATAATTAAATATAATAATACATAAAAATAACAAAAGTATTATGAAAGTTTTTATAGAATAAAAGAATATTTAAAAAAGTACTTTAAATTAATAATTAAAGTACAAAAAAAGGAATATTTTCTTTATTAGGCAATATAAATATAAATGTAAAAAGCAATAGCTATACATTCTAAAACTCAATAGAAGTTACAATAAAAATATTATAGGAAAAAAATAATAAGCTTCTAATAATATTAAAAGTGGTAATTACCTCAAGAAAATAAGAATAAATTTTAATGTATGAAAATATAAATAAATGTAATTAAAATTACAAAAATAATAAAAATATATCATTAGTGGTAATTACCTGATAAATAGGAGGTGAGATCTAAAATAAGAATTACTAGAAAGATTGGAATAAAGTAAATCTAAAAAAAAGTTGTATTAAAATATTTAAAAAAAATTCAAAAAATATACAAGAAAATATTGACAAAAAATATAAAAGATGAGAAAATCTAAATAGGTGGTAATTACCTCATCAAAATAAATGAAATTTCATACAGATTCAACATTAAAATTGGATATAATATGTCTACAGAACTAGGAATCATATAAGAAATATTTTTTAAAGTTATTATAATTAAAAAGATATATTTATATCCCACTAAATTATTAATAAGAAATAATTGTACGAGCTGTTATTTTTAGATTTTTATATATTAAAGGGGTGTAGAGTATATGGCTATTGAAGCAGTAAGAATAGACGGAAGATTAATTCATGGACAAGTTGCTAATTTATGGACAACACAATTAGGGATTACAAGAATAATGGTGGTTGATAATAGCGTTGCTGAAAACGATATCGAAAAAGCTGGGCTAAAATTAGCATGTCCTGCAGGTGTTAAATTAAGTGTTTTACCAATTGAAAAAGCTGCAGCAAATATTAATGCAGGAAAATATAACTCACAAAAAGTATTTTTAATCGCAAGAAAACCAGATGTATTACTTAAATTAATAGAACTTGGAGTTCCTATTAAATCAATAAATGTAGGTAATATGTCCCAAACTGAGGAAACAAGATCATTAAGTAAATCAATAAATGTAACTGATTATGACGTTAAGATATTTGAAGAACTTAATAAAAAAGGAATTAAATTAACAGCAAGAATGGTACCTAGTGAACCAGAAAGTGATTTTATGAAATTATTAAAGTAATAAATTATTAAAACAATATTATAATGTGGGAGGAAAATGATTATGATTCAATGGTGGCAAATAACGTTATTAACACTATATGCTTGTTATCAATTGCTTGATGAATTAACAATAAATTCGAGTGCAGGTTCTCCAGTTTTTGCAGGGTTATTTACTGGACTTGTAATGGGAGACTTAACAACAGGGTTATTAATTGGTGGTAGTATGCAATTAACTGTTCTAGGGGTTGGTACATTCGGAGGAGCATCTCGTATTGATGCTAACTCAGGTACTGTTTTAGCAACAGCATTCTCTGTAGGATTAGGAATGGATCCAGAACTAGCTATATCTGCAATTGCAGTACCAGTAGCAAGTTTAATGATTCAAACTGATATATTAGCAAGATTTGCAAACACATACTTTGTTCATAGAATAGATAAGAATATAGAAAATCACGAATATAAGAAGATTACTATTAACTATCTATTAGGTGCAATTCCTTGGGGATTATCAAGAGGTATTCCAGTATGCTTAGCATTAGCATTTGGTGGTCCTTTCGTAGAAAAAGTTGTAGACTTTATGAATACTAACTTAGTATGGTTAAGTAATGGATTATCAGTAGCAGGTGCATTATTACCAGCAGTAGGTTTTGCAATACTTTTAAGATACTTACCAGCAAAAAAACATATTGCATATTTAATTTTAGGATTTATCGTAACAGCGCTTTTAACAACTGTATATGGAAATATTTCAGCAATTGGAGGCGGATTATCAACTCTTTCAAATGGAGAATTTGTTGGTAGCTTTACAGGTCTTCCAATGTTAGCAATAGCACTTATTGGATTAAGTTTAGCTATGATGGAATATAAGAGAAGTTCTGTAGACCAAAAAGTAGTTACTGAAAGTGTATCAAGTGTTGAGGATGGTGAGATAGATGACGATGAAATCTAATTATAAATTAACTGATGCGGATTTTAGACAAATAAATAAAAGAAATTTATTTGCAAACCAATTAGGATGGAACTATGAACGTATGCAAAGTTCAGGTTACCTATGGATGATATTACCTCAATTAAGAAAAATGTATGGAGATAATACTGATGAGCTTAAAGAAATGATGAAAATGCACAATCAATTCTTTAATACAAGTAACTTCTTCAATACTATTATTACAGGTATAGATTTAGCTATAGAAGAAAAAGAAGGAGTAAAATCAAAAGAAACTGTAGCTGGTATTAAGTCAGGACTTATGGGACCTTTTGCAGCAATTGGTGATGCTATCTTTGGAGCTTTAGTTCCTGCAATAATGGGTGCAATAGCAGCAAATATGGCTATTGAAGGTAGCCCTATCGGAGTATTCTTATGGGTTGCTGTATGTATCGGAATAATGGCATTTAGATGGTCACAACTTAAACTAGCTTATAAAGAAGGGGTAGTTTTAGTAACTAAATTACAACACAAATTAAATGCATTAACAAATGCAGCTACTTTACTAGGTGTATTCGTAGTAGGTGCTTTAGTTGCAACAATGGTTAATACTAAAATAACTTATGTTGCTCAATTAGGAGATTTGTCTGTTAATATTCAAGATAAATTAGATTTAATTTTACCTAGATTAGTTCCACTTACATTAGTAGGAATAATCTACTGGTTATTAGGTAAGAAGAGTATGAACTCAACAAGAGTTATATTCCTAGTTATTATCGGATCTATTATATTATCAGCTTTAGGAATAATCGGAAAAATGTAATTAAATAATATTATTTTAAATGTGCTAAATAAATTTATTTATTTAGCACATTATTTATAAAGCTACTTTGTTATAGAATTTTGGGAGGTATTATATGTCAAATTTAATATTAATTAGCCATGGACGTTTTGCTGAGGAACTTTTAAAAAGTGTTGAAATGATTGTTGGGCCACAAGAAAATATACATACAGTATGTTTATTGCCACAAGAAGGAGAAAGTGAGTTTAGATCAAAATTAGATACTATATTAAATGAATTAGAAGGAGATATTACAATTTTTGCTGATTTATTTGGTGGAACACCATGTAATATTGCATCTAAAAAGATATTAAGTGGAGAAAAATTTGATCTATATGCAGGTATGAATATGCCTATGGTAATAAGCTATGTTAATGATAGTCTTATTGGAGTTAAATCTGAATATGTAGCTAATGGTCAAAATAATGTTATATATGTAAATGAAAAAATATTATCTGTATTAGAAGATGACGAGGATTAGTCATAAGTAAAATTTAATAGATGATCTATTTAATATAGAGATTGGGCATATTACCTAATCTCTATAATTTTAGGAGGAGTTATTTTGAGAAAGTTTGAAATTTCTAAAGAGTTTTTATTAGATGGAGAAGAATTTAAGATAATATCTGGAGCTATACACTATTTCCGTATTTCTGAAAGCCATTGGGAAGATAGTCTATATAACTTAAAAGCTTTAGGGTGTAATACTGTAGAAACTTATGTACCTTGGAATATACATGAACCTGAAGAAGGCACAATGTATTTTGAAGGTAATGCAAATTTATTAGGTTTCTTAGATGTAGCAAAAAAACTTGGACTTTATGTTATTTTAAGACCAACTCCTTATATATGTGCTGAATGGGAATTTGGTGGATTGCCTGGATGGCTGTTAAAATATAAGGATATTAGATTTAGAACTAGTGATCCTGATTTTATAGAAAAGGTTGAAAATTATTATAAAGAACTTATTCCTATGGTTGTTCCATATCAAATTGATCATGGCGGTAACATTTTAATGATGCAAGTTGAAAATGAATATGGCTCATATGGTAATGATAAAGATTATTTAAATATGGTTGCAGATTTAATGAGAAAATATGGAGTTACTGTTCCGTTATTTACATCAGATGGTGGATGGCAAGAAGCTTTAGAGGCTGGTAGTTTAATAGAAAATGATATTATGCCAACAGCTAATTTTGGTTCAAAAACAGAAGAGAACTTTAATGAACTTAAAACATTTATGAGTAAAAATAATAAAGAATATCCTCTAATGTGTATGGAATTTTGGGATGGCTGGTTTAATAGATATAACGAAAAAATTATAAGACGTGATGGACAAGATGTAGCAAATGAAGTTGAAAAATTATATGATATGGGAAGTTTCAATTTCTATATGTTCCAAGGTGGGACTAATTTTGGATTTATGAATGGATGTTCAGCACGTTTAAATAATGATTTACCACAAGTAACATCATATGATTATGATGCACTTCTTACAGAATGGGGAGATCCTACAGATAAATACTTTAAAGTTCAAGATATGCTAAAGACTAAAATAAAGAATTGGGAATTCAATGAGCCTAAAGTACCAACTAAAAAAGCTTATGGAACATTTAAATTATCTAATAAAGTATCACTTATGAATACATTAGATAACATAAGTGAAAAGCATAGATATAAATATACAGTACCAATGGAAGAATTAGACCAATATTATGGATATATATTATACAGTACTAACATTAAATCAGAAGGAAGAGATGTTAAAGCAAGACTAGTTAGAGTAAGTGATAGAGCTCATGTTTTCTTAAATGGAGAGAAGATTTTTACTGCTTATAAAAAGGATTTTGATGGAGAGTTTGTATTAAATCTAAAAGAAGGAAATAACAAAATAGACATTCTTGTAGAGAATATGGGACGTGTAAATTATGGTGAAAGACTACAAAATCCTGAACAGTATAAAGGAATTAGAGGTGGATTAAAAATAGATATTCATTTCCAATCAGATTGGGATATATATAGCTTAGAGCTTAAAGATATAGAGTCAATTAATTATGAAAGTGAGTGGAAGGAAAATACACCAGCATTTTATGAATATGAAGTAGAAATATCAGATGTAAATGATACATTCTTGGATACTAGAAGCTTTGGAAAAGGTGTTGCTTTTGTAAATGGAATTAATATAGGAAGGTTCTGGAATGTAGGACCGCATGGATATTTATATATTCCTAGAGATTTCTTAAAAGAAGGAAAAAATACTATAACTGTATTTGAAACAGAAGGAGTATATTCAGAAGAGATAAATTTATTAGATCATCCTGTATACATTGATATTAAGGAATAGAATATAAGAAAGAGTATAGAAGATATATATTATTTTCTATACTCTTTTATTAAATTTAAGCTTAATTACTTACAATATATTGGAAAAGTATGTTTTATGCTTCATAATATAACTAAGAATATATTATAAGGGGGAAAGTAATGGGTAAATATTATAAAAAAATGTTTTGGGGATATTTATTAATAGTTCTACATTTTAATATTAATATGGGATATAAAAGTGTAGATATATTACCGGATTTTATTGGATACATAATTATAGGACTTGCTTTAACTAAACTTTCAACTAATGAAAAGATTTTTAAAAGAGGAGTAAATGCAAGCTATATATTAGCAGCAGTAGGAATATTTAATATAGGTATTTCAGTAGAAATGGGAGCTAGATACTCATTTGCAATAAATATTTTTAGCGCTATTGTAGGACTATTTGTTACTTATTCTATATGCAAGGGAATTGAAAATGAAGGAATAAAATATAACAAAGAAGATTTAAGTAACAAAGCTAAAACATTATGGAAATTAGAATTTACAAAGACTATGCTTTATATGTCACTTACATCTATTATGCTTAACTTTAATCAGGGAACAATAATTCAAATGGCAAATGGGTTACTAATTGCATTTGCGATTTTTACTTCAGGAATGTTATTAATTTTATTAAATTTAGCGGGGGGAGAGCTTAATGAAGTTAACTAAAAGACAGATAATACTGTCAATTATTACAGGTATAATAGTTTGTGTAAATTTGGCTTATTATTTAATAAGTAAAATAGATAATCCAATAGCTATCAAAAAGTATTCAGAGATATTCTTTAATGATACGTTAACTATAGAAATGATAAAGGAAAATAATATTGATTTACAAGTAGAAAGTCAATGGTTTTTTAATGATGGAGTAGAGCATATAACTATAGAATTTCCTGAAATAAATAAAACTTATTATATGAGCGCCTATAACAGTGAAGGTACGAAAAATAAATATAAGCTTTTAAGATATTGTTTAAATATGGATGATGATTTTGAAAAATATATAAATGATAATGGACCAGTTACATTAACTAGAGCTATTATAATTGATAGAGATAAAAATTATGATGTAGATTTAGGAGAAATAACATTGAATCCATATAAAAATCAATCAGGAGAATTGAAAATGGAATTAAGAAGCAGTGAAAGTGATAATGGAAAATCAAAATTATACTTTTTACCTGATGAAGATGTATATTTAAATAAAATAGAAAGTAAATATCTAGATGAATTAAAAGAGTATTATAATATTTATATAATGGTAGATGGAGAAAAAATACCTGTTGAAAATATAAAATATCCGTATAAGATAAAAAAGGGTAGTGAATTTCAATTTATAGTAATTAAAAAAGATAATATAAATATAGATTCAGAAAAGTATTATGATACTTATATTAGAGTAGAGCTAGGAAATGAAAATAAAGAAACTGAGAATTCATATGTAAAGGTTACCAATAAGGATTCAAGCAATTTATTAAATGAAAAAAGCATATTAAATTTAAAATATAATGATTTATAAAGTAAAGATTAGCTAGTCAAAAAAGACTAGCTTTTATTTTTGTATATTAGAGAAATAAAGAAAATTATAAATAAAACTTTTAAAATCAAGAAAAAATTGATATTATATAAAAGATAAAATTCTTAGTATTCTTATAGAAATAGTAAGAATTAAAATGTTATAAGCACTTTATATTTGATTTATACAAATATAATGAAAAATAAAGTGAATAATAACAAAGAGGAGGGATATTGAGTGGAGATTTATTTAGATAATTCTGCAACAACAAAACCTTATGAAGAAGTTATTAATGTTATGGCAGATGGAATGAGAAAATATTATGGAAATCCATCTTCATTACATAAGCTTGGTATTGAGGCAGAAAGAATGCTTAATAAAAGTAGAGAAACTATAGCAAAAACTATAAATGCATCAAGAGATGAAATATATTTTACTTCAGGTGCAAGTGAAGGAAATAATTTAGTTATAAAAGGAATAGCAAAGCCTAATCATCATGTTATTACGACTAAGTTTGAACATCATTCTGTTTTGAAAGTATATGAAGAACTTGAAAAGTTAGGTGTTAAAGTTACATATTTAAATATTGATAAAAATGGAATGATTTCTTTAGAAGAATTAAGAGATTCAATATGTAAAGACACAGTTTTAGTTTCTATAATGTTTGTTAATAATGAAATAGGTTCTATACAAAATTTAGAAAGAATAGGGAACTTAATAAAAGAGAAAAGTAGTAGAGCTAAATTCCATGTTGATGCAGTACAGGGATATGGAAAATTTAAAATTGATGTAAAGAAAATGAAGATAGATGCACTTACTGTAACTGGACATAAGTTCCATGGACCAAAGGGAACTGGATTTTTATATTTAAAAAAAGGAATTAATTTAACATCTCTTATTCATGGTGGAGAGCAAGAGAAAGGCGTTAGAGCAGGAACTCAAAATGTTCCAGGAATAATGGCTTTAGAAAAAGCTTGTGAGATATCAAATGAACATAGGGGAGAAAATTATGAAAAAGTATTAGAAATAAAAAGATACATGATAGAAAGATTAGGAGAAATAGATAATATACGAATAAATAGTGTAGATGATGAGTTCCATTCCCCATATATCTTAAACGTATCTTTTATTGGAGTTAGAGCTGAGGTAATATTACACCTTTTAGAAGCTGAAGGAATATATGTATCAACAGGTTCTGCATGCACATCTAAAACTAATATTGCAAATGGAAGTTATGTAATAAAAGCAATGGGATTATGTGATGATGAAGCAATAGGTGCCATAAGATTTTCTTTCTCAGAAGAAAATACTAAAGAAGAGATAGATAAGGTAATAGAAGTACTAAAAGGGTCATTGACTTTTTTAAGGAGGATTAAAAAATGAGAAAACTAATATTAATTAAATATGCATCAGAGATATTTTTAAAAGGTTTAAACAAAAATAAGTTTGAAAAAAGACTAAGAGATAACATAAAGAAAAAATTAAAGGGATTAGATTTTGAAATAATAAATGATCAAAATAGATATTTTATAAAAATAGATGATTTAGATGAAGGAATAGAAAGAATAAGAAAGGTATTTGGAGTTTCAGAAGTTTCTATAGTAACAGAAGTTGAAAGAAATTTAGATGCTATTAAAGAAGAGGCATTAAGAAAAGTACAAGAAGTTAAACCTAAAACATTTAAAATTGATACAAATAGAGCTAATAAGGTATTTGATAAAACATCAATAGAGATCTCAAGAGAGATTGGGGCTTATGTATTAAAAAATTATGAGGGTGAGCTTTCAGTTGATGTAAAAAATCCAGAATGTCTAGTTAAAGTTGAAATAAGAGAAAATGCCTACGTTTATACAAGTAGCGATAAAGTAAAAGGTGTAGGAGGACTTCCATATGGAATGAATGGAAGTACAATGCTTATGTTATCTGGAGGAATAGATTCTCCAGTTGCAGGATATCTAATGGCAAGACGTGGAGTAGAATTAAATTGTATATATTATCATAGTCATCCATATACATCAGAAAGAGCTAAAGATAAGGTAAAAGAACTTGCTAAAATTTTAAGTGGATATACTGAAAAGGTTAGATTATTTATAGTACCATTTACTGATATTCAAATGGAGATTATAAATAACTGCCCAGAAGATGAACTTACAATTATTATGAGAAGATTCATGATGAGAGTTGCTTGTAAAGTAGCTGAAAATGAAGGTATACAATCAGTTTCTAGTGGAGAAAGTATAGGTCAAGTTGCAAGTCAAACAATGGAAGGACTTGTTGTAAGTTCTGATTGTGCAGATAGACCAGTATTTAGACCACTTATAGCAATGGATAAAGAAGATATAATGGATATTGCAAGAAATATTGGAACATTTGAAACATCAATACTTCCATATGAAGATTGTTGTACAATATTTGTTCCAAAGCATCCAAAAACAAAACCTAGATTAAAAGAGATAAGAAAATCAGAAGAAAATTTAAAAATTGAAGAATTAATAGATAAAGCCATAAACAATACAGAAGTAGTTGTATTTTAATTGAAAAGTCAAGTTTAGATATTATTTTACTAAACTTGACTAAATTTTTATATAAAATTGTAAATTAATTGAAGCCTCCTTAATATAATGGTAAGTAGAGATAGCATATGAAAAGGAGTATATTAAATGAAATATAAAATTATTCCGGAATATACAAAACAATATGTTGATGGGTATTTAAAATCAAGTAGTGATATTTTATGTATTTGCAATTTATATGATAAATATAATGATAAATCAAAAAAATATAGTTTTTTATTAGAATTTAATATTAGTAATAGAGAGTTTGAATTAGTAAGAGAGGCTAGTTTATTAATTCGATTTAAGGGATTAAAAAATACAAGAGAATTTTGTGCTGATTTTAAATTTGTAGCAAAAGATTGTAATGATCAGCAAGTTAAAGAATTTATAGTGAGAAAGGAACTATATTGCGAAGATGCGGAAGAATATATTAGTATAGATTTTACTGATATTTTCTATGAAGATCTTAATGAAATCAGTACTATTTTAATATATGTTTTACCGGGCAATCTAAGAGGAATGGCTACATTTGATTCAATAAACACAAGAGTAGCACCGTATATATGCATTGAAGATGATGAAAGTATTGTATATTCACATAGAGAAGAATATCAACAAAGTCTAAGAGGCATAGTAGGACCTCAAGGACCTAGGGGAGAACAAGGACCACAAGGTAAGACTGGACCAATAGGTTTAAAAGGGGAACAGGGTCCACAAGGTATACAAGGACCTCCAGGAGTACAAGGACCAGAAGGCAGTGTAGGACCAGAAGGACCACAAGGTATACAAGGACCAATAGGACCAACCGGTCCAAGAGGATTCCAAGGAACGAAAGGTGAAAAAGGTGATACAGGTCCACAGGGATTAAGAGGTGAGATAGGTCCAACAGGAGCAACAGGGGCAACAGGACCACAGGGAGAACAGGGGCCACGAGGAGCAACAGGATTAGGATTCTTAGGAGTAAAAATATTTAATGCGAAAGAGGCCTCAAAATATCTAGAAGGACAAGTTGTAGTTTATAACGGAAGTAGCTATGTAGCTTTGAAAGATAGCCCAGTAGGAATGCCTATAACATCAGAAGACTATTTATTAGTTTCAGCAGCTGGAACAACAGGTCCACAAGGTAGACCAGGAGAACGAGGCGAAGTAGGACCACAAGGACCAGTAGGACCACAAGGTAAATCAGGAGCACAAGGTTTAATGGGACCAGAAGGACCAGCAGGAATACAAGGTCCTGTAGGACCAATGGGACCAACTGGAGTAGCACAATTATATGCTTATGGAGCATATGTTAAACGTGGTAGCATTGAAGCTACACCAGAAACTTCAAGTTGTTTAAATTTATTTGGAGATATAGTAAATGCCGAAGTAGGAGTATCACACAGTAAGGAAAATGATCAATTAAATATAATATATGATGGAGTGTACAGAATAACTTTCTATATGTTCATACCAATTGAAACATTTATAGATAGCATTATAATAGATGGAATAGG
Organism: Clostridium budayi; assembly: GCF_055396605.1. Lineage (NCBI taxonomy): Bacteria > Bacillati > Bacillota > Clostridia > Eubacteriales > Clostridiaceae > Clostridium > Clostridium budayi. The sequence continues at coordinate 2,833,696 of NZ_AP042456.1, read as the reverse complement.
TGGAAACAATAGAGGAAATATTATAAAAGTATCCGAAGGACAAGGAGTGTACTATGATAGTATAGTAACACTAAAAGCTGGATCTACTATATCAATAAGGTTAAGTAATGATGAGAGAATTGAAGTAGATAGTGAAGAAAATATTGCTTACTTTACAATTTTAAAGATAGCTTAAAATGAAAATTAAATATTTATGCAAAAAACTGTAGAAGTATGGATTTTTATAAATGGAAATATATAATAAACTAAAAAAGAAAGGACTACTGATATTTTATCAGTAGTCCTTTTGTATAAAAATATTTTAAGCAGTTGCTTCATCTTCATGAGCAAATTGACTGTTATAAAGATCTGCGTAGAATCCATTCTTCTTAAGTAATTCTTCATGATTTCCTTGTTCTATAACATTACCATGATTCATTACTAAAATTAAATCTGCATCTTTGATTGTTGATAATCTATGAGCAATTACGAAGTTAGTTCTACCTTCCATAAGTCTTGTCATAGCATTCTGAATATAACTTTCAGTTCTTGTATCAACAGAACTTGTAGCTTCATCAAGGATTAAAACTCTTGGATTAGCAAGTATTGCTCTAGCAATAGTTAAAAGTTGCTTTTGGCCTTGAGAAATATTAGAAGCTTCTTCATTTAATATAGTATCATAACCATCAGGTAATGTTCTTATAAAGTGGTCAGCATGAGCAGCCTTAGCAGCTTCTACAACTTCTTCAAAAGTAGCATTTTCTTTTCCGTAAGCTATATTATCTTTAATGCTACCGTTAAATAACCAAGTATCTTGAAGAACCATACCAAACATACTTCTTAAATATTCACGAGAGAATTTAGTAATATCAATACCATCAAATGTGATATCCCCACCATTTAATTCGTAGAATCTCATCATAAGATTTATAAGAGTTGTTTTACCAGCTCCTGTAGGACCAACTATTGCAACAGTTTGACCAGTTTTAGCTGTAACGTTCATATCTTCTATTAATAATTGATCTTTATTATATCCAAATTGAACATTATTAAATTTAACTGTTCCTTGAGCATTTTCAAGTGTAATAGGGTTTGCAGGGTCTGGAATAACTTCTTCTTCATCTAAAACTTCAAATACTCTTTCAGCAGAAGCCATAGTTGATTGAAGAATATTTGCTATATTAGCTGTTTGGTTAACCATTTGTGTAAATTGTCTTGAATATTGTATAAATGATTGAATATACCCAACGCTAAGTTTGTTTTTAGTAACTAATATACCACCAACAACTGCAATAATTACATAACCAATATTATTTATAAATTGCATAAGTGGCATTATAAGTCCTGACATGAATTGTGCTTTCCAAGCTGAAGCATATAAATTTTCATTTATTTCATCAAATTCTTTTATAGCTTTCTTTTCATGTCCAAAAGCTTTTATAACAGTATGACCAGTATAAACTTCTTCAACATGTCCGTTAAGCTCACCAAGTTGTTTTTGTTGATTGAAGAAGAACTTTTGTGACTTACCAATAATAGGTCTAGTTGCAATAACACAAACTGGAAGAGTGATTATACAAATTAAAGTTAAAAGTGGACTTATAGTAAGCATCATTATTGTAATACCAACCATAGTTACAACTGCTGATATAAGCTGAGTTAAACTTTGTTGAAGAGTACTACTTATATTATCTACGTCATTTGTAACTCTACTTAATATATCACCTTTGGAATTAGAATCAAAATATTTAATAGGAAGTCTATTTAACTTCTCATCAACATCACGTCTCATATCTCTAACAGTAGATTGTGCAACGCCTGCCATAATATATTGTTGTAGGTACATAAATAATGCACTTAGAATATAGAAGCCTAGAAGTAAGAATATATATTTAGTAAGCTCATGAAAATCTATTGAAGCTCCAGGTATTCCTCTAAATTTTGCAATCATACCTTCTAGTATTACATTAATTGTGTCTCCAAGTAATCTAGGACTAAATACTGTAAAGGCAGTACTTATTATAGCCATAAATATAACAGCTATAAGTTTACCTGAATTTGGTTTTAAGTATGTTAAAAGTCTCTTAGCAGAGCCTTTAAAGTTTTTTGCTTTTTCACCACCGATTACAACTCCATGACCGCCTCTGTTGCCACCCATTGGAGCTGAACCTTTTTTATTATTTGCCATGCTCATTTGAAAGTTCCTCCTCTGAAAGTTGTGATGAGGCAATTTCTTTATAAATTGCACAGTTGTTAAGAAGCTCTTTATGAGTTCCAATACCAACGACATTACCATCGTCTAGAACAAGAATTCTATCAGCATCCATAATAGTACTTACTCTTTGAGCTACTATAATTACAGCTGATTCTTTAGTTTCACTCTTAAGAGCTGCTCTAAGTTTTGAGTCAGTTTTAAAGTCTAATGCTGAGAAACTATCATCAAATACGTAGATTTCAGGCTTTCTAATTAATGCACGAGCTATTGCTAAACGTTGCTTTTGACCACCTGAGAAGTTCTTACCACCTTGCTCGACTATGGAATCAAAATTATTTTCCTTTTCAGAAATAAAATCATAGGCTTGGGCAATTTTTGATGCATGAACTAAATCCTCAGCAGTAGCATCTTCTTTACCATATCTTAAGTTTTCTGCAATTGTACCTGAGAATAATACTGCTTTTTGAGGTACAAATCCTATTTTTTCTCTCAAAGATTGTTGAGACATATCTTTAATATCAATATCATCAACTAATATTCTACCTTCTGAAGCATCATAAAATCTTTCAAGAAGATTTAATATTGTTGATTTACCAGATCCAGTTCCCCCAATAATAGCTGTAGTCTCTCCAGGTTTTGTTTCAAAAGAAACATTGCTTATTGCAGGACTTTCAGCACCAGGATAGAAGAATGATACATTTTCAAACTTAACATATCCTTTTTTAATAGTTTTATCATTAGTAGGTTTTTTATCTACTATTTCAGGATTTATAGATAAAACTTCATTTATTCTATCAGCTGAAGCAGAAGCTCTTGGAATCATTATAAATAACATACTTACCATAATAAGTGAGAACATTATTTGCATTACATATTGTAAAAATGCCATAAGATTACCAACTTCCATAGCATTAACATCTATTCTTTTAGCACCAAACCAAAGAATTGCAACAGAAGTTACATTTAGTATAAGCATCAAAATAGGCATTAATAAAGCAATTATCTTATTTACCTTTATTGCATTTTCAGTAAAATCATTATTAGCTTCTTCAAATCTTTTTACTTCAAACTTTTGTTTGTTGAAAGCTCTAATAACTCTAATACCAGTTAAATTTTCTCTTAAAATTTTGTTTATTTTATCAAGTTTAACTTGCATAGCTTTAAATCTTGGCATACCCTTTTTACCGATTAAGCCAATAGCTATTAATACAAGTGGCATTGAAAATAATAGTATTAATGATAAATCTTTATCAACAGATATTGCCATTATAATACCACCTATACAAGTAAGTGGGGCAGTAACCATCATTCTAAGAATCATTATAAGAACTTGTTGAACTTGGTTAACGTCATTAGTTGTTCTTGTAATAAGTGAAGCAGTACCTACTTTATCAAATTCTCCTAGAGAAAAAGATTCTGCTTTAGTAAATATTTTTCTTCTTATATCTCTACCAAATCCCATTGCGACTTTTGATGAGACAAAGCTTGCAAAAATTGTAGCAATACTACCGATAAATGCAACAAGTATCATTAAACCACCGATTTTTAAAATGTAGTTAACATCTCCATTTATTATACCGGTATCTACTATTTCAGATAGTAGTGTTGGCAAGTATAGTTGAGCCATAGTTTGAATAAATAGCAATATAAGTATGAATGTTAATTGCTTAGAATATGGCTTTAAGTGCTTAAAAAGCTTTAGCATACAGTTATCACTCCTTAGTCAATTTCATTTTTGTGCTTTTCAAGATTAATTTTTACTTTATTAAGTAAAAAACTTAAGTTTTCTAATTCTTCCTTAGAGAAATTATTTAAACAAATACTATCTATTTCATTAACTATAGATTTTAAAGCTCCACATGCTTTTGTCCCTTTATCCGTTAAATAAATTCTTGAAACTCTTTGATCTTTTTCATCAGGAGTTTTTATTATAAACCCAGATTTTTCAAGCCTTTTTATCATTACAGTAATAGTTGCAGGTTTTAGGTTAAGTTTACTTGCAATGTCCTTTTGACTTAATCCTCCATGATGATGCAAAGCATACAACAGAGGGGGTTGTCCTGGATATAAGCCTTCTTTTTCTAAATTAGAATGACTTAAAGAAAAATGTAATCTAACAACTTCACCTAAAAGACGGTGAAAAGAAAATTCTTCATCTAATTTCATAAAAAAATCTCCTTTCGCAAATTAATTAGACGACTAATTGTTTTTATATTGTAATACTATTTTATACAAAAAACAAGCTTTATTGCTATTAAATTTTAAAGTTTTTATATTAATTTAATAAATAGTTAATTTATATAAAAATTTTAATAAAATGTAAATGGTTTATATGATAATATATTATATGAATTTAATTTATGGAGTAGGTAAATATGAATTATGTATATATTATAAAGTGTAATGATAATTCTCTTTATACTGGATGGACAAATGATTTAGAAAAAAGATTTAAAAACCACGAAGAAGGAAAGGGAGCTAAGTATACTAGAGGAAGGAGACCATTAGAATTAGTTTATTTTGAGGAATATGAAACTAAAGTCCAAGCTATGAAAAGAGAATATGAAATCAAAAAAATGAGTAGAGAAAAAAAGATTAGATTAATTAGCAAAAAATAATTTTGTGGAATAATATGTAGTATATTGTAATTTCTGATTATGTTGTATTGAAAAAAGATAGACAAACTTAAAAATTGTGATAAAATTAGTACGAAGGTATAAAGTACAAGAAAAAGGAAGTGAATACTATAGAGACAATAGAATTAAAAAATTAAAAGCGCCAGAACTTAAGAGCGCCTAAAGCAAATCAAAGATTTGGAGGAGAAGATAGGAAACTTAGAGATCATTACATTCTCTCTGAGTAAGTTCGCCTAAGCCAAATCGAAGATTTGGAGGCTCACTTAAGTTGACGAGGTTGGGAGTTATCGAACTTTTCGGCGGGTGCCCCACGGTATCGCACTACCGTTAACGATTGGCAAAACTATGGAGCGATTCGTAGTACAAATCCAATCTGGTGTTAAAACCTTCATTTTAAGGTTTTTATAGTCCTAGGATTATTATGCCTATTTTTACTTTAGCTAGGAGAAAATCTTAAAGAGGAAAAAACTAAATATGATTATACGAGCAAAAGGAAGGAAGAAATTTTATGTGCGGAATAGTAGGATATGTTGGTAAAGGAAAGGCAACAGATTTTTTAGTAGAAGGATTATCAAAGCTTGAGTATAGAGGTTATGATTCAGCAGGAGTTGCTGTATTAATAGATGATGTTATAAATGTTAGAAAGCAAAAAGGTCGTTTAGCTAATTTAGAAGAAAGCTTAGATAAAAATCCTATGAATGGAAACATTGGAATTGGACACACTAGATGGGCAACTCATGGAGAACCATCTGACATTAATTCACATCCACATTTAAGTTCAAAAGGAGATATAGCTGTTGTTCATAATGGAATAATAGAAAATTATATTGAACTTAGAGATTTCTTAAAAGAAAAAGGATGTACTTTTGTTTCTGAAACAGATACTGAGGTTATTCCAAACCTTATAGAATATTACTATAAAGGAGATTTATTTGAAGCAGTAGTTAAGGCATCAAAGGAATTACAGGGAAGTTTTGCAATTGGAGTTATTTCTAATCATGAACCAGACAAGCTTATTGCTGTAAGACATGATAGTCCATTAATAGTTGGATTAAAGGAAGATGAGAACTTTATAGCTTCAGATATACCAGCAGTTTTAAATTACACTAGAAACGTATATCTTTTAGAAGACGATGAATTTGTTATCATGACAAGTGAAGGAGTAAAGCTTGTTGATGAAAACGGTAATGATATAGATAAAGAAGTATTTAATGTAACATGGAATGAAGATGCAGCTGAAAAGGGTGGATTTGATTCATTTATGTTAAAAGAAATACACGAACAGCCAAAAGCTATAAGAGATACTATGACTTCAAGAGTGTCAATGGAACACGACATAGTATTTGATGACTTTAAAATATCAAAAGAAGAATTACAAGGTATTGATAGAATATATATGGTAGCTTGTGGAACAGCATATCATGCAGGACTTATGGGTAAATACTCAATAGAAAAGCTTGCAAGAATACCTGTTGAAGTTGATATAGCATCAGAATTTAGATATAGAAATCCATTAGTAACTGAAAAATCACTTGTTATTGTATTAAGTCAATCAGGGGAAACAGCAGATACATTAGCTGTTTTAAGAGATTGCAACAAAATTGGAGCTAAGACTTTAGCTGTTACAAATGTTGTTGGAAGTACAATTTCAAGAGAAGCTGACTATGTTATATATACAATGGCAGGTCCTGAAATTTCAGTTGCATCAACAAAAGCTTATACAACTCAAGTAGTTATAATGCATACAATTGCAATGTATTTTGCAGAGTTACTTGGAAAGGTAAGCAAAGAAGAAATTGAAGAATTAAAGAAAGAACTATTATTAATTCCAGAAAAAATAGAAGAAGTTTTAAAAGATCAAGAAGGTATTAAAGCTATTGCAGAAGAAGTTAAAGATGAAGATGACATATTCTTCTTAGGAAGAGGTATGGACTTTGCTTTAGCACTTGAAGGATCATTAAAACTAAAAGAAATTTCATATATTCATTCAGAAGCTTATGCTGGAGGGGAATTAAAGCATGGACCAATAGCTTTAATTGAAGAAGGAACAAAAGTTATTTCAGTTTTAACTCAAAGCGACTTAATGGATAAGATGATTAGTAATGTTGTTGAAATCAAATCAAGAGGAGCAAAAAACTTTGGTATTACATTTAAATCAAAGGAAAAAGCTCAAGGTGTGTTAGATAAGGCTATATTTATACCAGAAGCTAATGATATGTTTGCACCAATCCTTGCAGCAGTAGAATTACAACTATTAGCTTATTATGTTGCAAGCTTTAAGGGATTTGATATAGACAAGCCTAGAAACTTAGCTAAATCTGTAACTGTTGAATAAGATTAATTATTTTGGAAAGTATTGAATAATAATCCCCTATAATTAGAGGGTATATGGTATCAGAAAGAAAAGTTAAAAGGAGAGAAATTTATGAAGGAAGAAATAATAGGATTATTAAATGAATACAAAGAAACTGAAAAGTGTTTAAATATGGGGTTAGAATGGCTACCAGATAACGATTTTGCAAAAGCAAAACTAGAAGTTATTAAGGTTATAATTGAAGATCTTGAAAACTTACGTGATAAGGTAGTTGATAAAATATAAATGTTAATTATGTGCACTCTTAATAAAAGAGTGCACTTTTTTATTTTAGAAAGATAATATATGTATTAGCTAATATATAATAAAATAAGTAAAATAATTTTAATTAGCATTATTTTCGTTTTTAAAAATATTAATATTTATATATTAGAAGTAGTAATTATGTTTGTATTTATACTATTAGTTGTAAGAATAATATATCAAGTAAAAAGGGTGGAAAATAGAAGTGTATAAACGAAAAATTTATAATAAATTAAAATATATTGTAAATTTTACCACATTGATATAAAATAGTAGTATGTGACATAACTATGGGAATAATATGAATTTGTGAGGGGTGCAAGGTATGCAAAACATTCAAGATATGTTAAATAAGCTTGAACTTATGTTAGTAGGTTTAAAGCAGATGAAGATTAATATTGTATTTACGTGGTTTCCAAAAATGAATAAAGACGAAGTCTTAAAAGCTATATCTGAATCACCAAAATTTAAAATAGAAGGTGATGTTGTATCTTTAAAGAGTGAAACTGAAATTTATGAAGAAGAACTACAAAAAGATATACTTAAAGAATTAATGGATGATGAAGATCAAGTAGAAGATATATTAGATTATGATGATGATATAGAACTTTTAGAAGTTTCTATTGATGAAGATAATATAGTAGAAATAGATATGTCAAAAGATATAATAGAAGATATAGAAGTTTCAGAAGAAGATGAAGATGTTACTCTTCAAAGTAAAGATATAGATAATATATGGGCTAATGTTCAAGAATTAGCAAAAGAAGTTTCAGGAGAAAGCACTACTGGAAACGAAGGAGACAGCGACTTAGAATTAAATAATAATTCTATAGAAAATGTTTCTGTAGCTACAGAAATAAATGAGTTAGAAAAAGATGTTAATGAAGTAGAAAAAATAGTAGAGAAAACTGTTGTAGTTAAGGATACTTCAGAGTTAAAGGGATCTGATATTGAATATAGTGAATTAATTAGATTAATTTCAGAATATAATCATGAAGTTCAGCATAAGATAGAAACTACAGATGAAAATAAATATGAAAATAAAGAGAAAGCTATAATTAAGTTCTATGAGAATAAGTATATAGTAAAGGTTAAAGAAAATAATACTGATATAAATGCAAATATATTCTCATTAATTCATAAGAAAAAAGGAATGGAAGTTGCATACTTAGTTGTTAGTGAAACTTTAGATTCTAAAATACTTAACTTTATGCTAGAAAATTATGAAGATGAAGTAGTTTATTTCTGCCCAATACAAGGATGTGAAGTGGAATTTGAAGTAGATTTAAATGAATTCTATTTGAAAGAAACAAGCAAAATCTTTGATAAGTACTTAGAGCGTTATGTTATAACAGAAGAAAATGCATGCGTTATTAAAAAAGGTGAGATTGTTATAGGAAGATAAAATTAAATAAATCTTATTAAGAGTGGTGGAGGGACTGGCCCTATGAAACCCAGCAACCTATATTAAGAACTTATATTTAGTATTTAATATGTGGTGCTAAATCCTGCGGTTTGTTAAACTGATAGATAAGAGAATAAAGAATTTAGTGAATTAAGCACTAGAGATTTGTTCTCTAGTGCTTTAATTTTATATATAAACAAAGGGTGATGATTTAAATATGAAAAAAGAACTTAGAAAAGAGATAATAAAAAAGAGAGATGAGCTAGATTGCATGGAAAAAGCAATTAAAGATAAAAAAATAATAGAAAAGTTAAAAGATACTAAAGAATATAAAGAGGCAAAGGAATTTTTTATTTATATTGGATTTGGTTCTGAAATAAATACGAAAATATTAATAGAAGATGCACTTAAGGATGGAAAGGAAGTATATGTACCTAAGGTTATAAAAAAAGAGATGGTATTTATAAAAATCAACAGTTTAGAGAATTTAGTCACAAGTAGTTATGGAATATTAGAACCAATTGGGGATAAGAGTAACTTTAATGTTGATAATTTAGGTTTAATTGTAATGCCAGGATTAGCTTTTGATAAACAAGGGAATAGACTAGGATATGGTGGAGGATATTATGATAAATTTTTAAGCAGTAATAAAATTGATGCTAAGAAAATAGCATTAGCTTATGAATTTCAAGTATTAGATAAAGTTCCTAGTGAAGAACATGATATTAAAATAGATTCAATAATAACGGAGGATAAGAAGATAGAGATAAGTAATAAATAATAAATAATAAAAATTAAGGGGGCAAAATTTATGAAAAGAGAATTTAAAAAGGGAACTATATGCGTACAAGGAGGCTATAATCCAGGTAATGGAGAGCCTAGAGTACTTCCTATTTATCAAAGTACAACTTACAAGTATGATGATCCAGATTTTGTTGAAGGATTATTTAATCTTGAGAATGAAGGTCATCTTTATTCAAGAATATCTAATCCAACAGTTTCAGCATTAGAAGAAAAGTTTGCATTACTAGAAGGTGGAGTTGGGGCAGTTGCAACTTCTAGTGGACAGGCAGCAGCGTTGACTGCAATATTAAATATTTGTAAGGCTGGTGACCATATAGTTTCTGCATCAACATTGTATGGTGGAACTGTAAATCTATTTAAGGTTAATTTAAAGAAGATGGGGATTGATGTAACCTTCGTTGATCCTGATGATAGTGAAGATAATATTATTAAAGCGGCGAATGAAAATACAAAGATTATATATGGCGAAACTATAGGAAATCCAGGACTTAATATATTAGATTTTGATAAGTTTTCAAAAGTAGCAAAGAAATTAGATGTACCTTTTATAGTTGATAACACTGTAGCAACACCTATTCATTGCAATCCATTAAAATTAGGAGCAAATATTGTTATACACTCAACTTCAAAATATGCAGATGGTCATGCACAAGCATTAGGTGGAATTATTGTAGATGGTGGAAACTTTAATTGGGATAATGGTAAATTTAATGAATTTGTAGAGCCAGATCCAAGTTATCATGGATTAAGCTATGTAAAGACATTTAAAGAAGCTGCTTATATAACAAAATTAAGAGTAACACTTATAAGAGATTTAGGAGGAATTCAAACTCCGTTTAATGCATATTTAACAAATCTAGGATTAGAAACGTTAGAACTTAGAATGGAAAGGCATTCAAAAAATGCATTAGATATAGCCAAGTGGCTTAGTAATCATCCAAAAATAACTTGGGTTAATTATCCTTACTTAGAAGGTAGTGCAGAGTATGAAAAGGCACAAAAATACCTAAATGGAGGAGCAAGTGGAATTTTAACATTTGGAGTAAAGGGAGGTATCCCTGCAGCTAAAACTTTAATGAAAGAATTAAAGTTAGTTGCACTTGTTGTTCATTTAGGAGATGCAAGAACTTCATTGTTACATCCAGCAACAACTACTCATAATCAATTAAATGAAGATGAACAAAGAGCTGCTGGGGTAGCTCCTGATTTAATAAGATTTTCAGTAGGGATTGAACGAGTAGAGGATATAATAGCAGATTTAGATAGAGCTTTAGATAAGATTGAAATTTAAATAAAAAAACAGTGCTTTTAAAAGCACTGTTTTTTTATTAAAGGTCTTTATTTAAGATTTCTAATAATAATCTTGACTTGAATGCTTCGTAATTCATTGAACCTTCATCATCATTCTTTCTGCTTCTTACAGAAACTTCATTGTTAGCCATTTCTTTTTCACCAACAACTAAGATGTAAGGAGTTCTTTCAAGTCTTGCTTCTCTTATCTTGTATCCAAGTTTTTCAGCTCTGTAGTCTCCTTCAACTCTTACGCCATTATTTCTTAAATCTTTAACGATTTTTTCAGCGTAGTCATTGTACTTATCTGATAATGGAAGAACTTTTGCTTGAACTGGTGCAAGCCAAGTTGGGAATGCTCCTGCATATTTTTCAATAAGCATTGCAAGTGTTCTTTCATAACATCCGATTGATGATCTGTGGATGATGTATGGACGTTTCTTTTCTCCATCTTTATCAATGTAAGTCATGTTGAATCTTTCAGCTAGAGCGAAGTCTATTTGAACAGTTATAATAGTATCTTCTTTTCCGTGAACGTTCTTGAATTGAATATCAAGTTTTGGTCCGTAGAATGCAGCTTCATCATCAGCTTCAACGTAATCTATTTCTAAATGATCTAATATAGTTTTCATTATGTCTTGAGTTCTTTCCCAAGCTTCTGGATTGTTAATGTACTTCTTAGTATTGTTTGGATCCCATTTTGAGAATCTGTATGAGATATCTCCATCAATTCCTAAAGTAGCCATTACATATTTTATTAAATCAACAACACCTTTGAATTCTTCTTCTAATTGTTCTGGAGTACATACTATGTGACCGTCAGCTAGAGTGAATTGTCTAACTCTTATAAGTCCGTGCATTTCTCCTGATGCTTCATTTCTAAATAGAGTAGAAGTTTCAGCATATCTTACAGGAAGATCTCTGTAGCTGTGTTGTTCTGAATTGTATATTGCATATTGGAATGGGCAAGTCATAGGTCTTAAAGCAAATACTTCGTCGTCCTTTTCTTCATCACCTAAAACGAACATTCCATCTTTGTAATGATCCCAGTGACCTGAAATTTTGTAAAGATCACTCTTAGCCATTAGAGGAGTTTTAGTTAAAACATAACCTCTTCTTTCTTCTTCATCTTCAATCCATCTTTGTAGAGTTTGGATTATTCTTGAACCTCTTGGCATTATTAGAGGAAGACCTTGACCTACATTTTCATCAGTAGTGAATAGTTTTAATTCTCTACCTAATTTGTTATGGTCTCTCTTTTTAGCTTCTTCTAAAGCAGCTAAGTGTTCTTCTAAATCTTTATTCTTTAAGAATGCAGTACCGTATATTCTTGAAAGCATTTTGTGATTTTCATCACCTCTCCAGTAAGCACCAGCACTTCTTAGAAGTTTAACAGCTTTCATTGGCTTAAGTGACATTATATGTGGACCTGCGCAAAGATCTGTAAAGTCACCCATTTTGTAGAATGAAATAACTTCATCTTCTCCTAAGTCATTTATAAGTTCAACCTTATAAGGTTCATCCTTCATAAGTTCTAAAGCTTCGTCTCTTGGAAGTTCGAATCTTTCTATTTCAGGATTTTCTTTTATTATTTTCTTCATTTCAGCTTCGATTTTTTGAAGATCTTCAGTAGTGAAAGCTACTTCCTTGTCAAAATCATAGTAGAATCCATTGTCTATTGCAGGTCCTATAGCGATTTTAACTTCTGGGAATAATCTTTTAACTGCATAAGCTAATACGTGAGATGCAGTATGTCTTAAAGCATCTTTACCTTCCTTTGAATCAAATGTACATATGCTAAGTTCAACATCATCATTTAATGTATGACGTAAATCAACAACCTCTCCATTAACTATTCCGCAAAGTGCATTTCTTGCAAGTCCTTCGCTTATACCTTTTGCTACATCTAAAACTGATACGCCTTTTTCAAATTCTTTAACTGAACCGTCTTTTAAAGTAACTTTAATCATTTTAAAAAACTCCTTTCTCTAATATATTTAAACTAAAATTTATTGTTAAAATAAAAAAACTTCATCTCTAAAATATAGAGACGAAGTGTAATATCCGTGGTTCCACTCTAGTTATTCTTAAAATTTTAAGAATCACTCAAATATGTCGTAACGTGACAAATACGGGCTGGATTAGAGCCACTCAGAGTTAGTTTTCTGTTAATCTCAAATAAAGATATTTACAGCTAATATATCTTCTCTCTGAAAGTGAGGGTTTAACATACTCTTCTCATCAACGTGTTATCTTGTTAAGTTAGTTTATATTATAATCATACTAATTTCAGATGTCAATAAATGCTTTCATAAAGTTTTTCAAGTTTTAAATTTTCTAAAAGTTCTTCTTCATAATACGATCCACCCATAATTTTTAATATTATATCATCTTTTCTATAACCTTCTTTATATAATTTTATATCTTTAATTATTCTTTTAGTAATGTTTGAAGAAACGTTTAGTATAGATGATAATTCCTTAAAGGAATAATATCTTTTAGGAAGAAGTTTGTATAAATTTTTTTGAAGCTTGATTTTATAAGTTAAATCAGTTTCTAAAGAGTGGTGAGGGCCATTTTTCCCTCTATGGTGTTCTTCGCAAAGATACATATAATTTATCTCCATATCAAAACCACCCTCACTTCTATGAACTATATGGTGAATGTCTGCTTTTTTATTGCATATCTCACAATAATACAATTATAAACCCCCTTAAATAATATAGTTAATTATAAGAAAATATTTAAAAAAAATCAATTAAAAAGATGCCAAAAATAATTACTAAATATTCTGAAAATAGCGAGTAAAAAATAATCTAAAATGGTATAATATACTATATAGATATTATATTAAAATCTATATAGAAAGGTGATATTTATGAGAGAGAATTACAATTCATTTGACTATTGGGCACAAAATGTAAATGAGCACAGAGCTATAAGAGCTCACATATTTATGGGAAAACTACCAACTAAAAATTCTGTCTACATTCATACATTGATGTTTTCAAATAAGAATGGAATAGAGAATATATACGCAAGTTTTCCAAATGGAAGAGCATTACTTGGGTATTTACAACATGCATTTTTACAAAAAGTTTTCTATAATTGGGTCAATGGAACTAAAAAATTAATAATGAAAATTCCACCTATTCCAGTAACAGATTTAATTTCAGATTTTCAAGCAAAGGGTAAAATAACAAACGAAGAGTTTCAGTGTATGACAGAGCAGTATAATTTATTAAAAAATCTATGGGATAAATCTGACGAAGAAATAATAAAGGGTATAATTAAATTCTCAAAAGAATTTAATAGGGCATGGCTTGGTGATGATACAGAATTCTTATATTTAAAAATATTTAAAACTCCAGATGAACTTGGAGAATTTATTGCAGAAACTGTTGAAGCAACTGATAAAGAAGAAGAGTTTAAAAAAGGTATAGGCCTTTCAGTTGACGACTTCAAAGATTTATGTAAAAAAGTTTATACTGATAAAGAATGCTCAAATGTATTTAGAAATATACTTCTAAATAAACTTTCAGAGACACTTTAATTAATAATAGATTAATTATGAGACTTTCCTAAATATTTAGGAAAGTCTTTTTTATAACTATAATAATTATTTATATATAATATCTTATAAAAAGAAAAAGTATAACCTAAAATTTAAAAAATAAATAAAAAAGTAGTTGATATATTAAAAATAATGTGATATAAAAATGTATGAAAAACGAACTAAAAAAATAAAAACTTAAAAAATATTCGTGAATGGAGACGTAAGATGAAAAAGAAATCATTATTAGTTATGACATTATTATTAATTGTATCGCTATTTAGTTTTTTAGGATGTAGTAAGACGAACGATACTTCTAAAGAAAAAGTTTTAGGAGTTATAGGTGCAATGGAAGAAGAAGTAGCAATACTTAAAGGAAAAATGAAAATAGAAGATACCTTAAAGGAAGCTGGAATGGAATTCTATAAAGGTAATTTAGATGGAAAAGAAATAGTTTTAGTACGTTCAGGTGTTGGTAAAGTAAATATGGCAGCTTGCACTCAAATTTTAGTAGATAAATTTAATGTTTCAGCAGTTATAAACTCAGGGGTAGCTGGAACTATGGACCCAGAATTAAAGCAAGGAGATATAGTTATTTCAACAGATGCAGTTCAACATGATTTTGATACAACAGCTTGTGGCGACCCACTTGGTGAGATATCAAGACTTGGAATTACTTTCTTTAAGGCTGATAAAGGTATGATAGATACTTTAGAGAAGGCTTCAAAAAATGTTAATGGAATAACTGTTAAGGAAGGTCGTGTAGCATCAGGAGACCAATTTGTTGCAGGTGGAGAAGTTTCTAAAAGAATTAAAAAGAATTTTGGAAATGTTGGAGCTGTAGAAATGGAAGGAGCTTCAATGGCTCAAGTTGCTTATTTAAACAATATACCATTTGTAATAATTCGTTCAATATCAGATAAAGCAGATGGATCAGCAGATTTATCTTATGAGCAATTCTTACCTATTGCATCTAAAAATGCAAGCTCACTATTAGAAGAGTTTATAAAGCTATATTAATTAAACATAAAGAAAAGATGTATTAATTGTTTTTTCTTTTAATATAATTTAATATAGATTCCAAAATAAAATAATTGACACTTATAAATGAAATTGTTAAAATAGTAAATAATTAAAATTAAATAAAGTCTTATCAAGAGTGGTGGAGGGACTGGCCCTATGAAACCCGGCAACCTACTAAGTTAGTAATTAGGTTATGAATGTGTACTATCAATTAGTTTTGATGGTTATATTTTAATGCAAATTATTAATAGTGTGGTGCTAATTCCAGCAGTATTAAACTGATAGATAAGTAGTGGTTTATAGAGTATATAAAGCATCTGATTTCTATCAGAAGCTTTTTTTTATTACATAAAGTAGGAGGGAAATAAAATGAAAAAAGGAAATCCACTAGCATTATTACCATTGTTAGTATTTATAGTTGTATATTTAGGAATATCTATAATTGCAAAAGATTTTTATGCTGTTTCAGTAATAATACCGTTTTTAATTTCAGCTATTGTAGCTTTAATTATGAATAGAAAAATTAAGTTTGAGGAAAAATTACATATTTTTTGTAAGGGTGCTGGAAATCCAGATATAATTCTTATGATACTTATATTTGTTTTAGCTGGTGCTTTTGCACAAATTGCAAAAGCTATGGGAGCAGTTGATTCAACTGTTAATCTAGGACTTTCAGTGTTACCTGCCAGTATTTTAGTATCAGGAATATTTATAGTTGCATGTTTTATTGCATTATCAGTTGGAACATCAATGGGAACAATTGTAGCTCTTGTACCAATAGCTGTTGGAATATCAGACAAGACAGGAATTGCAATTGGAATAGTTGTTGGAGCAGTTGTAAGTGGGGCTATGTTTGGAGATAACTTATCTATAATTTCAGATACAACTATAGCAGCAACAAGAACACAAAAATGCGAAATGAGAGATAAGTTTAAGATGAATTTTAAAATAGTTCTTCCAGCTGCAATAATAACAGCTATACTATTTACAGTAATAACATCAGGGACAAGCTCTTATGCATTAGGAAATTATGATTATAGTTTAATAAAGATATTACCTTATGTTGGGGTTTTAGTGTTCGCTTTAATTGGAGTTAATGTTATATTTGTATTATCATCTGGAATAATACTTGCAGGAGTAATTGGAATAGCAACAAGTAGTTTTGATATTATAGGCTTATTTCAAAATATGGCCCAAGGAATTTCAGGAATGAGCGAACTTATAATAATTTCATTACTTATAGCAGGAACAATAAGCATTATAAAACATAATGGCGGAATTGATTTTATATTACACAAAGGACTTAAGAATTTTAAAACAAGAAGGGGAGCAGAACTTGGAATAGGAGCATTAGTAAGCTTAGTTGATATTTGTACTGCAAACAATACTATTGCGATTGTAACAGTTGGTCCTATAGCAAAAGATATATCAGATGAGTTTGATTTAGAACCAAAGAGAGTTGCTGGAATACTTGATATGTTCTCTTGTGCTTTCCAAGGTATAATACCATATGGTGCACAACTTATATCAGCAGCAGGACTTGCAGCTATATCACCATTTCAAATAATGAAATATTTATTCTATCCATATTTAATGGGTATATCAGCAGTTATAGCTATATTTGTTTACTGGAGCAGAAATAAGGAAAGAAATATAATAGAATAATAAAAATCCTCTAAGGGCTAATTACCTTAGAGGTTTTTATTTTAGAAATTAATCATTTAATAGACAAATAGCTTGTGAAGAAATTCCAAGTTTTTCACCAGTAAAGCCAAGACCTTCTTCTGTTGTAGCTTTTACATTGACTTTATTTACGTCTATTTCTAGAGCTTTTGCAATATTATTTCTCATCTCCATAATATGCGGAGCCATCTTTGGTTTTTCTGCGATGATTGTTGCATCTATATTACCAATTGTAAAGTTATTTTTATAAAGTAATTTACCGACTTCTTCTAGTAATTTTACACTAGATATACCTTTATATTTTGGATCCGTATCAGGGAAGTGTTTTCCTATATCACCTAAAGCTGAAGCTCCAAGTAATGAATCCATAATAGCATGTATAAGAACATCAGCGTCAGAATGTCCAAGAAGTCCAAGTTCATGTGGTATTTTGACACCACCAAGTATTAAATCTCTGTCTTTAACTAATCGATGCACATCATAACCTAATCCAATACGCATATACCTTCACCTCTTTAAAAAATCTTCCTTAATTTTAACATAAAAATTTACAGCAAAGAAGTAAGGCTTACTAACCTTTATGCGTTTATATTTAAAATCTACATAAATTACATTTGATTTCATTGAAATTACCATAAATTTATTAGTATTTAATATAATATATTAGAAAAGTATGTAATAAATGATTATTAATTTGTAATTTGATTTAAAAAAATTAGGGATTTAGGTATAATTAAAGAGAATGATAGAGAGTGATTTTATGGAATTATATAACTTTTTATAAGGGGGATTAAAAAATGGAGATCTTTAACAGAAATAAATATAGATTTTCAAATTTACCTAGTTTATTTGAAATAACTGAAGAAGCAAATAAAATTAGGGGAGAGCAAATATCGTTAATGATAAAAGAATTATATTTATATAAAGTAATTCTTAAAGATTTATTTATTATAGAACCAAATCCTAAGGATATGGATTTAATTTTAAATATAGCATTTTATATAATAGAAGAGCCAGAACTTATAGAATATTTTCAAGAAAAAAGAAGAATACCTATAAATATACTTTCAAAACATACTAAACAATCAAAAATATTTATTGAAAAGTACAGTGATTATATAATTACTTATGCAGTTATATTCTCAAATCCTAATTATAAACTTATTCAAGATTATATGAAAATAGATGAAATAGAAGATACGGAAAATGATGAGAAAAAAGAGGAACAAAACATAATTCCTTTTAATCAAGGAGAAGATAAAGGGGTAAGAGGAATTGTACTTAAGAAGATGAAAAATTCGTTATTTATATTGACTAGTATGGGAGAGTTTAAAAAGGTAAAGTCAGATGAAGAATGTATAGTAGGGGAAGAAGTTAGTGGAACTATAAAAAAGGGATTTAAAGAATATAAAATACAAATAGGCATTGCTATAGTAATACTTGTTGCTATTTTGGGTGGCTTTTATTTTAAATATACAAGTATAGATAGAACAATACTAATAAATACAACATCTCAAATTAAGCTTCATGTAAATTCTTTTGGAAAAGTCGTTGATGCATATTCAGGTACTACAAAAGGTCAAGAAATGTTAAATAAGATAGATACAAAAAATGCGAAATTAGATAGTGCCATGAAAAATATATTAGAATATGCAAAGAATAATAATATGATTCCAGATAGTTCTATATTGGTTACTGTAACAGGTGATCCTATAAAATATGGAACTTTAGAAGAAACTAGCGAGTTTGTACATGATAATGATATTAAGTTAAGAATAAATAATGCTGGAAATGAACAAAAATTATTTTGAAATTCGAAAAAATAGAAAAAGGAAGATATAGATGAAAAAAAGCTATAAAGGATATAGTAAGAAGAAAAACAATAAAAATAAACAAAAAGAAATAAATAATATAATAGTTCATAATGATAGAAGTGATGAAATTCGTCTAAACAAATATATAAGTGAAACAGGAATATGTTCAAGAAGAGAAGCTGATAAGCTAATAGAACAAGGAAAAGTAACAATAGATGGAAAGATAGCTACTATGGGAACTAAAGTTTCTAAAGGGCAAGTAGTTAAAGTAAATGGAAGAAAAATATCTAAAGAAGAGGAGCTTGTATATATAGTTTTAAATAAACCTGTTGGAATTACTTGTACTACTGAGAAAAAAGTTAAAGGGAATATAGTTGATTTCGTTAATCATAAAAAGAGGATTTTCCCAATAGGGAGATTAGATAAAGATTCTCAAGGTTTAATACTTTTAACTAATGATGGCGATATAGTAAACAAAATACTTAGAGCTGGAAATAACCATGATAAAGAATATATTGTTACTGTAGATAAAAAGATAACAGATGATTTTATTAAGAAAATGGCAAGTGGAGTTAGAATACTTGGAACTGTAACTAAAGAGTGTTTTGTTAAGAAAGAGAATGATTATACATTTAGAATAATATTAACTCAAGGAATGAATAGACAAATAAGAAGAATGAGTGAAGCTTTAGGTTATGAAGTTAAGAAGCTTAAAAGAATAAGAATAATGAATATAAATTTAGGCGATTTAAAAATAGGTGAGTGGAGAGACTTAACTATAAAAGAGCTTAAAGGATTAAATGAACTAATACAAGGTTCTGTAAAAACAAAAGATGTTGATCTTTAAAAAGAGGTGTTTTTTAACATCTCTTTTTCATTTAATAAATAATATGGGGATTGTAATTTATGAATATTTAAACAAATATTAATCAGAGTTTTAAAAATTTAAAATAAATACAAAATATTACTAACATAATCCACAAGTGCCTGTGGATAAGTTGTTACAAACTTGTTGATAGTGATGTAGATAATTTAATGATTTTTGAGGAATACTATAAAAAAAGTAAAATTTTCAACAGAATTTGTTGGAAAAAGTAGGAGTTGATTTTATGAAAAGTGGTATTTTCAAGGGTTTAGCTATATTGTGGATAACTTTTTTTGTGACTTGTTGTTCACAGGGGGTGTGGATAAGTGCTCAAAATGAGGATTATGGAAATAGTTTAATAAAGCCAATACAAATAAGAGAAAAGAATAAATGTATAGACATTAACGTTAAATATCCTTATATAAATAGCGAAATAGGAACTAAAGTAAATAATCAAATAAAAAATTATACAGATAATTGGATTAAAGAAACTAAGGATGTATTAGAAGATTATAAAAAACATGGTTACATATGTAATGTAGGGTTTGAATTAGTATCTGAGTATTTTGTAACAAGAGAATCAGAGGATTTAATAAGTTTTTACACAGATTATTATCAATTTACAGCAGGTGCACATGGTATTACAACAAGGAAGGCATATGCTGTGGATAGAAAAACAGGAGAGCCTTTAAAGATAAATAAATTATTTAAAAAAGGATATGATTATAAGACAATTATAGATAAAGAGATTAGAAAACAGATATCTAAAGATAAAGAAAAGTATTTTGATGAGGGTAAAAACTTTAAGGGAATTAATAATGATGTGAAATTTTATATTAGAGGAAACAATATAGTTATTTATTATAGTCAATATGAAATAGCACCATATGCTTCAGGTATACCAGAATTTAATATACCAATAAGTATGTTTAATCAAAATTTCATATATGATAAAATTTAATTAAACGTATAAAAAGGAGATCATAAGGATGGGTTATTTAGAAGAGGTTTTAGAAGAACAAAAAAACTTTTTTAAAACTAACAAAACAAAAGATGTAAATTTTAGAATAGAACAATTAAAGAAACTAAAATCAATTATAAAAGAAAATGAAGATAGAATATTAGAAGCCTTAAAGAAAGATTTGAATAAATCTTTCTTTGAGGGTTATGAATCGGAAATTGGAATAGTATATGAAGAAATAAATTATCAAATAAAGCATTTAAGAAAGTGGACAAGAAGAAAAAGGGTATCGGGATCAATTATATATTTTAAAAGTAAGGCTTATATATATAAAGAGCCATACGGAGTCACACTTATAATAGGTCCGTTTAATTATCCATTTCAACTTATAATGGCACCACTTATTGGAGCAATAGCTGGAGGAAATTGTGCTGTTTTAAAACCATCAGAACATTCAAAATATACATCTGAAGTTTTAGAAGAAATAATAAATAATGGATTTGAAAGTAATTATATAAAAGTAGTTGAGCCATCAGGAGGAAAAGAAGCAGTAACTAAGCTATTAGAATTAAGGTTTGATTATATATTCTTTACTGGAAGTGTTAAAGTTGGAAAGATAGTTATGGAAAAAGCATCTAAAAATTTAATTCCAGTAACATTAGAGCTTGGTGGAAAGAGTCCTTGTATTGTTGATAAGGATGCAAATTTAGAGTTAAGTGCTAAAAGAATAGTTTGGGGAAAACTTTTAAATGCAGGACAAACTTGTATTGCTCCAGATTATTTAATGATTCACAAGGAAGTTAAAGAAAAGTTTTTAAAATTATTAGTTGAAGAAATAAAAAAACAATTTGGAGATAATATTGAGAGTAATGATGAATATCCCAAAATAATAAGAGAAGCAGAAGTTATAAGACTTAAGAATTATTTAGATGATGGAAAGATTTATTATGGTGGAAAATATAATGTAGAAAATAGATTTATGATGCCAACTATACTTACAGACGTACCTTTAGATAGTAAGGTTATGACGAATGAAATATTTGGACCAATATTTCCTGTAATAGAATTTGATAATTTAGATAATGTTATTGAGTTTGTAAATAATAGAGAAAAACCATTAGCATTATATTATTTCTCAAATGATGATAATAAAGTAGAACATATTTTAAAGAGTATAAGTTCGGGTGGAGTAACTATAAATGATACTATACTACATGTTGGTTTTTGTAATCTTCCTTTTGGAGGAGTAGGGAATAGTGGTATTGGAAGTTATCATGGTAAAGCAAGTTTTGATACATTTACTCATAAAAAGTCAGTAGTTAAGAGAAGCAATTTTATAGAATTCCCATTTAGGTTTGCGCCTTATAAAGATAAAATAAAGTTACTTAGAAAAGTTATGAAATAAAAAAGTACCCTATAGAAATTTCTATAGGGTACTTTTTATTTTAAATAGTAGCTTTACTATCTTCTGTAGAATCATCTTTAGAGAAAGCTTGTCTAAATACTTTATATCCTTGAATTATAACTGTTGGTAGGAATGCTAATAAATAAATTAAACCTACTTGAGTTAATGTAAGTGGTGCAACTTCAAATAATTTTTGTAGTGGCTTAATAAATAAAACTAAATTTAGAAGTATTGTACCACCTAAGAATGCGTATACTGAATATTTATTACTTGTTAAACCAAGTTTAAATATTGAAGCTTTACTACGACAGTTAAATCCGTGGAATAGTCTACCTAAGCAAAGTGTTGAGAATGCCATAGTGCTAGCAACTGCATTATTACCTGAAGCAAGTCCAATATGGAATGCTATTAAAGTAAAGATTGCTATAATTAAACCTTCAACACCTATAGCAGTTATAAAATCTTTAGTTAATATTGATTCTTTACTATCCCTAGGTTTTTCTTTTAGAAGGTCTTTTCTAGGCTTTTCCATACCTATTGCAATAGCAGGTAAACTATCAGTTAATAAGTTTATAAACAATAAGTGTACTGGCATAAATGGTACAGGAAGTGCTGCTATTGAAGCATAAAGTACAGCTAGTATACCAGAAGTATTACCTGAAAGTAAGAATCTAATTGAGTTCTTTATGTTTTCATAAACGTTTCTTCCGTTAGTTATAGCTTTTACTATTGTAGCAAAGTTATCATCTGTAAGTATCATAGATGCAGCATCTTTTGAAACTTCTGTACCTGTAATTCCCATTGCAATACCGATATCAGCTTGTTTAAGTGCTGGAGCATCATTAACACCGTCACCAGTCATAGCAACAATTTTGTCTTTACTTTGCCATGCTCTTACGATTCTAATTTTATGTTCTGGAGAAACTCTAGCATATACAGAAATATGATCAAGTTTTCTCATAAGCTCTTCATCACTCATATTATTAAGTTCTAAACCACTAATTGCCATGTCTCCATCTTGAAGTATTCCAATTTGTTTAGCAATAGCAGATGCAGTAATTTTATGGTCACCAGTAATCATTATTGGTTTTATTCCTGCTTTTATACAGTCAGAAACTGCTTCAGCAGATTCTACTCTTGGTGGATCTATCATTGATATTAATCCTAAGAATGTATAGTTATCTTCATCTTCTAAAGTTAAATCACGAACACCATCAAGTTCTTTATATGAGAATGCTAGAACTCTTAATCCCTTTTGTGAAAGTTCCATATTTGTATCTATAATATTTTGCTTATCTTCTTCTGTTATAGGTCTTACCCCTTCTTTAGTCATAATAGAAGTAACTCTGTTTAAAAGAACATCGAAAGCACCTTTAGTGAACATTATAGTTTTATTATCTATAGTATGAACTGTACTCATAAGTTTTCTATCTGAGTCAAATGGAATTTCCTTAAGTCTTTTAAATTCATTTCTAATAACAATTTCTTTTAATCCATATATATGAGCAAGATTTACAAGAGCAACTTCAGTTGGATCACCAAGCTCTTTTCCATCAACAGAAGTTGAATCATTACATAAAACAGCAGCTTTTAATAAGTAATCATCAACTTTATTATTTAAGTCTATCTCATCAGATTTTATTAAAGAGCCATCAACATAGATTTCTTGTGTTGTCATTTTATTTTGAGTTAAAGTACCGGTCTTATCTGAACAAATAACAGATACAGAACCAAGTCCTTCAACAGCTTTAAGTGATTTTATAATAGCATTTTCTTTTGCCATCTTTTGGGTTCCAAGTGCAAGTACTATTGTAACTATAGAACTTAAAGCTTCAGGAATAGCAGCAACAGCAAGGGCAACAGCAAATATTAATGAATCTAGCACCGGAGTATTTCTATAAATACTTAATAAAAATACAACAATACAAATTGCTAATATAGCAATGGCAAGCTTTTTAGAAAAGTCATCCATACTTTTTTGAAGTGGTGTTTTCTTTTCTTTTGTTTCTTCCATTAAAGTAGCTATTTTACCAAGTTCAGTATTCATACCAGTTGAAGTAACAACAACAAGAGCACGTCCATAAGTTACAAGAGAACTTGAGAATACCATATTCTTTTGGTCACCTAAAGCAACTTCATCTGATTTTATAATTTCAGAACTTTTATTCACGCTTTCTGATTCACCTGTTAATGAACTTTCATTAACTTGAAGAGAAAAGCTTTCTATGATTCTACCGTCAGCAACAACTAAGTCACCAGCTTCAAGAACTAATATATCACCAGGTACAACGTCTTTAGATGTAACCTCAATTTTTTCACCGTTACGTATGACCTTAGCATTAGGAGCAGAGAGTGCTTTCAAGCTACTTAAAGATTGCTCCGCTTTAACATGTTGTACGGTTCCAAGTATTGCATTTAAAATAATAACAGCAAATATAACAATTGTACTTTCTACATTTCCAGTAGCAATAGAAATAATACCTGCAATTATTAGGATTATCACTAGTAAATCTTTAAATTGTTCTAAGAATACTTCGAATGTGCTTTTTTTCTTTGTTTCTTTTAAAGCATTAATACCATATTTTTCTCTGGATTCTTGAACTTTTTCTTTTGTTAAACCTTCTTTTGATGTTTTAAAAAAATCTAAAACATTTGAAATAGATTTGTTAAAATAAGTCTTCATTAAATATTTCTCCTTTCAAAAACAGTTTTTTAACAAAAAAGAGACTTTTAATATAAATTACGAAATTAAGTGTTTCGTAATTTATATTAAAAGTCTCGTAACCACAAGGGTATATAACACCAGGTACAAAATTATACCGAGAATGTTGATGTTACATTTAAAACTACTCCCTTTTAAAATATTAAGTTATTAATATAAGAATATATCTATAGAATTAAAAAGTCAATAGGTATTTTATAAACAAAAATAGTTAAAATTTTTAAGTGATAGAGAAATATAAAGTCACATTGCACAATATAATGAAAATTAACATAGAATACACTATAGTATTACATGGAGTTGAAAGTGTGTGATATACGGGCTTATTTTAGCAGGCGGTAAGGGGAGTAGGTTATATCCTTTGTCTAGGGCTGAAAAACCAAAGCAATTTTTAGATGTTATAAATAATAAAAGTTTTTTGGTTAATACGGTTGAAAGAATTGCTCCTTTAATCGATAAAAAAAATATATACGTAGTTACAAATCAAGACTATAAAGAAAAAATAGAAGAAGAACTTGGTGATATAGATAATGAAAATATTATTACAGAGCCTATGAATAAAGAAACTGCCACATGTATAGGACTTTCAGCAGTTAGACTTTTAAAAAAAGATAGAGATGCAGTAATGATTGTATTGCCATCAGATCACTATATAGAAAATGAAAAGGCATATATAGAGACATTAGCCCAAGCTGTAGAATTAGCAAATAGGAGAAGATGTATAGTAACCTTAGGGATATATCCAGATAGGCCAGAGACTGGATATGGATATATTGAGATGGGCAACAGGGTAAATGGAAATAGACCTGCGTATAAGGTGGCAAGATTTACTGAAAAGCCAAATGTTGAAGTTGCTAAAGATTTCATATATAAGGGAACTTATTTATGGAATTCAGGCATGTTTGTATTTAGAGCAGATGCTCGCATTACAAGATTGCGATGCAAAAATTTCATGAGCTCTATCATTTGTACACATATGTTTCCTCCTAATTGTTTAGCCTATAGATTAAATCTATTAGCTATTTTATTTAAAATATTTAAATTTAATTTTAACAGAACCTGTATCTCCATCTACAAATATTTTATCTATTATTGAAGAAATAAGCTTTTTCTTTGCTTGAACATCTAAAGTATCAACTAATAAAGAAAAGTCTTTTAGCTTATTGACTATATTGTCACAGGTATCTAATAAGTTATTTTGTTTTATTAATTCTGAGTTTAAATCTGTAAGAGATTTGTTTAACTCAATACTTTCATTTTTTAGATTCGTTAACTTGGTAAGCAGAATTTGTACAAGTTCAGGTTCATTAGTAAGGGAAATGTTATTAACAAGATTATTTATCTGTTGCTCATTAATGTGGAGTTTTTCTTGGAGATTTTCATAAAGAAAATTTTCAGAAGAATTTTTTATAGAATTTTTATAATCTTTTAAGCGCTTTATTAAGTAATTTTTATCTATAGAAAATTCTTTTAATTTATTTATTATTAATCTATCAAGCTCAGGACCATCTACATTTTTACATGAACATCGCACTTTACCAGAGTTATGTTTAAGTGTGCACATATAGTAATGCTTTCTAACTGAAGAATTTTTAGTAGGACATCCATAAGCAATTCGCATATGTGAGCCACATTTGGCACAACGAATCATTCCACTTAATAAAGCATTGTGACTACAACCTAAACTAGGGGCTCTAGCTTTATTAGCTTCAGCCATCTTTTGAACATTTAACCATATATCTGAAGCAATAATTCCTTCATGGCTAGATATGGCATATATCCATTCAGATGGGTCTCGAAGTTTTCCATTTTTACCTTTTCTCTTTTTATAAATCAATATTCCATGAATACCATCTACATTACCATAAGTAGTAATTCCAATTGTTTTAAAGTAATCTACTATTTTATTATCTGCTTTAACATAAACAGGATTAGTTAAAATGTTTTTGAGTGTAGTTTTGCTCCAATCTTTTCCGTTACGAGTTTTTATATTATTTTGAAGCATATACTTTTCTACTTGAGAAAAGCTTCCAAGTTCGATATATTTATTAAATATTAGTTCTACTAATTTGATTTCTTTTTTTACAGGAGTTAATTCAGAGTAACTTCGAATTTTTCCACCATTGTCTGTAAAAGTTTTACGATTATTAGTAAAACCAAGAGGACATGAACCACCAAGCCAATAGCCGTTTGAAGCCAATTCATACATATTATCACAGACTCTTTTTGATATAGTTTCTCGCTCAAGTTGACTGAAAACAGAGCATATATACATCATAGCTTTTCCCATTGCAGAATTAGTATCAAATTGCTCTACAACAGATATAAACGAGATATTGTATTTTTCTAGGTCGTTAATTAAATTTGAAAAGTCGCCTATGTTACGGCTAAGTCTATCAAGTTTGTAGCAAATTAATATCTGAAATTTATTTTCTTTAGCATCATTCATTAATCTTATAAATTCAGGTCTATCAGTATTTTTACCTGAAAAACCTTCATCAGAATATACTCTAATATTGGTGACTCCTACATTTTTTAAGTAGTTAGTACATAAATTAATTTGGTTTTCTATAGAATCACCAGTTTCAACAATTTTTGAACGTCTTGCGTAAATTGCGGCTGTTTTCATATAAGTTTACCTCACTTTATAATTCTAATTTAATCTTACTAATTAATGAATTAACAGATTCGATATCCTTAGGAAGGATATCTTCTAATATATCTATAACAGCAGAACTAAGAGATTCAATAAGTGATATATCATCTATAAAAAAATCGTCTTCGATGAATAGTGGAATCTTTGTATATTGATTTGACATTTTCACCCCGAAAAATATAATTGTTATACTTTTAAAGTATATTCAACTAATAGAGAGAAAATTAATGTACTATTTAAAATTTATTTCAACATTATTGTCAGCATCAATTAGTATTTTATCAATAAGCTCATATACAAAAAGACGTAAACATCTATTTTTTAATGAAATATCATCTATAGATATAATTTTATTAAGGGTATCTTTTTTATTAGCAAATATATTTTTTATGTTATCTTTCTTGATAATAGGAGTGCTTATTTTATGATTAAGTAAATTTATGTTATTTATTAATTCTTTTTCGGAGAGCTTCAAATGAATTTTAAATTCTTCTAATGACTCCATAAGACAAACATACTTATTATATTCATCATCACTTAAGTCAATATTAGTGCTATTAAGATATGAAATCTTTTCTTTAGATTTTATAAGCAATTTATTTATATTAGCTAGCTCCAATTCAAGATTTTGTTTTTCTTTAATTAGATGATTCTGTCTATTGAAAAATTCATTATAATATTTTGAATAGAATTTATTTAAATATTCCAAGTCTAATATTGAATTTGCTAAGACATCAGTTAATTGATTGAATACTAGTTGATGTAAGGATTTAGTCTTAATTGTAAATCTTTTTTTGCAATTTTTGTTATTACAAATATAAACACTACCAGAAGAATTACCATGATTTTTGCACATTAAAGCATTTCCACATTTTCTACAAAAGATAATATCTTTTAATAAAAATTGAGTGGATAAAAATTTAGGATTATTTTTTTGCAACTCACGTATATAAATAGATTTATTCCACGTTTCATTATCAATTATTATAAGTTCTTTCATATGGGATGATTTAATATGTTTATCAGGTGATTTTTTCTTAGGATTTCTAGAGCCACCCTTTTTGTTCCACACAATAGTACCAGTATAAATAGGATTGTTTAATATGCTTTTAATTGAATTAAGAGTCCAATGTCTATCATTATTGTATGGATACTCTTTTTTTATAAAAGTTGCTATATTCTGAGGGGTATAACCTAGATTGTATAATTCAAAAATTTTTTTTACTAATATAGCTTCAATACGGTTAATGGTTAATATACTTTTATTTTTGTTATATGAATTAGGATTTGGCTTAAGAAAATATCCATAAGGAGGTGGTCCGCCAGCCCATCTGTTATTAGTAATATTTGTTCTATTACCTAAAAACGTTCTTCCACCAATAATATTAGCTTCTAATGCTGCAAGTGAATTCAAGAGGTTTTCAAAGAAAATATCAGAACTACTATTTCCAGAAGATATCTGCTCACCAGGTTTACAATAAATAATTTCGACATTCAATTTTTTTAGTGTATGGCGTATAAATAGACCTTCATAGATATCCCTAGATAATCTATCATGAGAATACACAAGTAATTTATCAAATCTTTTTAAGTTAGCATCATATATTAGACGACGTAAATCTTTTCTTAGAAAGATACTAGGGCTTAAATCATCATATTCCATAAATTTATCCAGGTCATCGTTAACTAGGTCCATTTTTAGTGTATGAGATGCTGATTGAGTATCATCATAAATTTCAAAGGGGATACCAATCCAGTTGTTTATTGCAATATAATTATTTATGGCTTTTAATTGTACTGATTTAGAGGCATTTCCTTTTTGTTTATCGCTTGATACTCTAATATATATCGCTAACTTTTGGGGGTGTGAATTCGTATTTAATTTTGATTTTTCTAGAATTTTGGTTGCCATAATTAATCACCTTTATTTCTTTTATCAATTCATTAAATAGTAGGAAAAATATATCTTCATTTTTTAATATATAATCAATAGATTCATCAATTTTATCTTGAAGGAACATAGTATTTTCAGTTGGATTAATAAATGTTTCTCTTAAATTCTCGATATAAGATAATCTTTTTCTATATTCATTACACATTTTTAAGTTATTAGTAATTAAAGATTCTTTATTAAATAGTGAATCTAATATATCAGAATCATCATAATTTAGGTAGTTTTCTAAGAGTTCAAACTTATTTAATCTATTATATTTAATGTTACCTTCAAATAATTTTATTTTAGAGCTTATATCATCAGTGAATTTATTAAATGAGTTAGTACTTTTCGATAAGACATCTTTTACTATTGTAGAGAGAATTACTCTTAATAAATCATCTTTATAGAAGATATTACAGTTACTATCTCCACAATGTAAATGTAAATCATCGATTAGTAGGATTTTTTTATTACAAGAGCATTTAAGTTTACCCTTGAAAAGAAAATCTTTGCTTCTATCAGTTTTACCTAAGTCTTTAAAAGCTAGATATGAGTATACGGTTTTAAATATCTCATAAGGGATAACTCCATTTAAGTTATTTGTTTTTATAAACGCAGATTCATCTATACGTTCTTTATAAGTGATATTATCATCATCTCCATCAAGAGAAGTGTACTTCAATCCTTTGCATAAATGATTTGAGTCAAGCAACATATAACCAGCATAGATTGGATTTCTTAATGTTTTATTGAAATTTCCAGGATTTTTTTTATTCCCAGTTTTCTTTTCTATAAAGTAGTGGAAGTTGATAGTTTTTAATTCTTTCATCAAAAGTTCTAGCCCATGTGATGAAATATAAGTATTAAAAGAATTTATTAATTCAATATAATGTTTAGAATAACTTATAGAGTCAGTTATTAAGTCAGAGTTTGTTTCTAAAGAAGAAATTATACTATTAAGCATGTTTCTTGAATCATCTAAAAGAATTTCAAGAGAAGCTATATAGTTATTTTTTATATCTATTTTTTCTTTAATAATATGATTATTATATTCTAAAAAAAGATATCTAATAAAAGCAAGTTTAATTGGTTCACCTATAAAAATTGACTTTGATATATTATTTTCTGATAATACATTTCTAGATTTACGAATATAACCGAAAGGAGAAGTTCTAGCTGCATTATAGGCACCTTGTTGGCGTCTAAATTTTCTACCTTCGCTTGTACGTAAATTTATAGTATTTGGTTCCATTTCGGCAACCATTACAGTTAGATTC
The DNA here is from genome assembly GCF_055396605.1 of Clostridium budayi. Taxonomy (NCBI): domain Bacteria; kingdom Bacillati; phylum Bacillota; class Clostridia; order Eubacteriales; family Clostridiaceae; genus Clostridium; species Clostridium budayi. The sequence continues at coordinate 2,802,855 of NZ_AP042456.1, read as the reverse complement.
TGAAGGAATTCATTATATGATGAATCATCAGGGGATACTTGAGATTCATCAGAATAAATAATTTGTATACCTAATTTATTTAATAATTGTTTTATAGTTATCCAATGATTAAAGTTTCTTACAAGTCTATCTAGCCTATATATAATTAATATCTTAAAACATCCAGCTTTTGCATCCCTTAATAATTTGCTAAAGCCAGGTCTTTGATGAGGAGCTTTTGTTCTAGCAGAAGTGTGGTCTATATAAGTATCATATAAAAGTAAGTTTTTTTTAGATAAAACTTCTTTAGCTAAATTAATTTGACCATTTATAGAATTATTATCATTTGTTGATGATATTCTAGCGTAAATTGCAGCATAGTTTTCGGATGAATTGATTACTGATTTTAAATTATTCATTTTTAATTTCCTCGTTTAAATTATTATTTTCTATTAAAAATGTAATTAATAAACTACTAATTTTATCAATAGTTTTAGGTTTATCCTTATATTTAATTTTAATATTATATTCAATATTTTTACAATTATTCATTTGAAATACCTCCTAAATATAGTGTTTTTCTAATTATCTATAATGTTATAGATAATTAGAAAATTAAAGTTTTATTTGAGTATTCATATCGTTTATTACAGATTTTAAACGCTCTAAAGAATCATTTATAATATCATTACTTATGTTCAATGAAATTTTATTGTTTGTTGATAAATAATAATAACTTATTACATTAGGAATGATATTTAACTTATGTTTTAATAAAATTATGTATAAAGGGAGTTGTATATCAGTAGTCGGGTCAATCATCAAATTTGTATGTAATCCAGTTTTGTAGTCAAGTAATTCTATTTTTCCATCTGAGTTTATAAAAACTTTATCTATTTTTCCGCATATTGATAAGTTAGAGTTGACATTATAAAAAATCATTTGTTCTGATAATAATAACTTTCCTATATCTTTTCTTTCATCAAAATAATTATCTAACATATTTCTAGCTCTAACAAATTCACTTAACATTTCCTCATTTGAATTATATCCCTCTGTAATCCAATTTTTATTTAATAATTTTTGAAGTGAATTTTTAGTTTGTTTTTTCAATGGAAGAAGATTAAAATCATTTAAAGTTGAATGAATAGATGTACCAAAAATAAGGCTTTTAGATTTTTGTGTATTATTAGATGAAGACTTATTTAGGTATTTATTTATATAAGTTGATTTGTTTTTATAAAAGGTATTGATGCTAGAACTACTAATAATTAACTTTTTTCTCACATTTATCACCTCAGAAGCAATTATTAGCATATTTAATAAAAAATATTCATTTTAATGAATTTATAATTCAAAATATTATATTTAGGTATAAAAAAATAACCTAATTCTTATTTGAATTAGGTTATTTATATATATCTGATAAGTAATTTATTTCATATATTAATTTTGAACACAATGTATTTATTTTAGAGTCATTCCAGTCTACATTAACCCCGAATTCAATTAATTTTTTTAATATAAAATCGAAATTAGGATAGTTGGTATCATAAGTATTAATAATTGGATTTAAATCATAGGAGATTATTTCAGGAGTAGGTATATTCAATATTTCGCTTAGTTTATATAACAAATTAAGATTAAACGTGTCCGTTTTTCCATTTTCAATATTATTTATAAGTCCAGTAGAAACATTTAATAATTTAGCTAGTTCTTGGGTTGAATATCCCTTCTCTTTTCTAGTATTTTTTATTATATTTCCTGCATTAATTATTATCTTGTCCATAGTAAAACCCCCTAAAAATAATAGTTATTTATATTGTGGACAAGTTAATTTTATTTTATGCAATTACTATTCAAAATCAAGATTAGAGATTATTAAAAGACTTAGGTTTACAGCTAAGTCATTATAACTCATATTATAATTACGCATTTTTTTGGCATCAAAAACATTTTTTTTATAAAAAAAGTTAAATGCTTTATCTACTAATGATACCTTTACTTTGACGTCAAGAATTCTATCATTTGGAGAAAAAGCACTAGCAGTATCTAAAGGATTTATAAAAAGCAGATTTTTAAGCATATTCTTTTCTTTGGATTTTAAATGTTCTAATTCAGCTTTTGCATTTTTTAAGTCATTTTCAAGAGTTGAGTAATTATCTAATAGTAATTTATACTTATCTTGAGTTTCTTCAGTAGATTTGATTGCGCTATCCCTTTCCAATGTTAGTTGAATTATTTTTTCATCATAATCTTTATTTATTATTGTAAATTTATCTATTTCTGTATTAGAAGTTGCAGTTGGATTATGTCTAGTAATATGTTTTAATATATATTCATCAATAACATTTGATGGAATAACATATTGATTTTCTAGTAATGATAAAAGTTTTGAATTAATTTCTTCATCTGATAAATCGTTTAAATCCTTATTAATGTTATTTTTATTAATTATCTCTATTAACATATCTAGGGTTAACCTAGGTTTATAAATTTGAGTAGAATCAGCTTTTTTATGATTTTTAACTACTGTTAAACCATTAGTAGGATTATTTTTTATAAATTTAATAATTTTAATTATCTGCTTACGTATATTATGGCTTGTACTAAAGTCTATAGGGAAATTTCCTGCTAGTACTTTCTGAACTTCATCCTTGTTTTTGCAACTTAAAAGTTTACTATAAAGATTAGGATTTTCTTTATAACAATAATTAATAGTTATTGATGCTTTTAAAAATTGTGAAAGTTCTTTTTTGAAATTTTTCCAATCCTGATTTTCTAGAGGAAACTTATCCAGTATAATTTGTTCGTTATTTTTAATAAAAATTTTAACGTAATTAATATTAAGATTACTTATCTCATTTAATCTTTCTGTTAAAAGGTAATTATATATATTTTGAAATGCTTGGTTACTCAATTTGCCCCCTTTTATATAGCAATTGTTGTAATATTATTTATATTGTAAAATGTCAAAAAATATTAATAAATTTAAATGAAAATGCAATATTTTTTTGTTTGAAAATTATACTTACACACTGATTGTGATAAAATTAAACATATGTAATGTTAAATTTTTGTTTAACGTTAGTAAAATAGCCGTATTGATTGGAAAAAAATACGAGCATATGTAACAACAAGTTAAAAAATAAATTTAAGAATAGATGGAAATATTTTAGAAGGAGATAAATTTATGGCGAAGCTTACATTACAGGAATTAGAATCAACACTTTGGCAATGTGCAGATATTCTTAGAGGAGAATTAACTGGTGCAGAGTACAAAGATTATATATTTGGAATGTTATTCTTGAAAAGATTGAATGATGAATTTGATGAAGAAAGGGAAGAAAGAAAAAAAGAATTCTTAGAAGATGGTCTTGAAGAAGAGGAAATAGACGAACTTTTAGAAGACCCTAGTATTTATGAAACTTTCTTTGTTCCAGAGCAAGCTAGATGGACAAAACTTAAAGATTTAACTTTAAATATAGGACCAGAATTAGATAAAGCATTTAAGGCAATTGAAGACGAACCAAAAAATGCTGAACTTGTTGGTGTATTAAGTACAACTAACTACAATGATAAAGAAAAAGTTCCAGATAAGAAGTTATCTCAACTTTTAATTCTTTTTAATAGTGTGAATTTAGCTAATTCTAATTTAGAATCTGAAGATATGCTTGGAGATGCTTATCAATATTTAATTAAACAATTTGCAGACCAAGGTGGTAAAAAAGGGGGAGAATTCTATACTCCAACAGAAGTAGTTAAGGTTCTTACTAATATATTAAAACCTCAAGAAGGGGATAGAATATATGACCCTACTTGTGGTTCGGGTGGTATGCTTATTCAAAGTATAGATTATGTTAAAAGACATGGGGGAAATCCTAAGAATTTAAGTCTTTTTGGTCAAGAAATAAACCTTTCAACATGGGCAATATGTAAAATGAATATGTTATTCCATGGAGCAAAGGGAGCAGATATTCAAAAAGGTGATACTATAAGAGAACCTAAGCATACGGAAGGTGGTACGCTTAAAGTTTTTGATAAAGTACTTGCAAATCCTCCTTTTTCACTTAAAAATTGGGGAGCAGAAGAAGCTTCAAAAGATGCTTTTAATAGATTTAATTATGGAATACCACCAAAATCTTATGGAGATTTAGCTTTTGTTGAGCATATGCTTTCAAGCTTAAATATGAAGGGAAAGATGGCATCAGTAGTTCCACATGGAGTTTTATTTAGGGGGTCTGCGGAAGGTAAAATAAGAAAAGGATTTATTAATGATGATTTAATAGAGGCAGCAATAGGACTTCCACAAAATATATTCTACGGAACAGGAATCCCAGCAGCTATAATAGTTCTTAATAAAGCTAAAGAAGAAGAAAGAAAAGGAAAAATACTATTTATAGATGGAAGTAATGACTTCGTAAAAGAAGGGAATAAAAATAAACTTAGGGATGAAGATATAGAAAAAATAATATCAACATTTGATGCTTTTGAAGATGTGGAAAAGTATGCAACTGTTGTGGATATTGAAACTATTAAAGAAAATGATTGTAATTTAAATATAAGTAGATATGTTGATACAACTGAAGAAGAAGAACCAGTTGATATAGAGAAAGTATTAAAAGAAATAAGAGAATTAGAAGAAGTAGAAGAAACAACAAAAGAAAAACTTAATGGATATCTAAAGGAATTAGGATTTGATGTACTGTAAGGTGGTGATAGAGTGAAGAAAGAAGTAAGAGAAGGATATAAAAAAACATTAGCTGGATATATACCTGATGAATGGGGATATGAGGAGTTAAATAAATTAGTAAATAAAATAACTGATGGAACGCATAAAACACCTAATTATACAGAGGATGGTATACCTTTTTTGAGAGTTACGGATATTCAACAAAGTAATATTGATTGGGGAAATGTAAAATATATTTCACAAGAAGAGCATTTAGAATTGATAAAAAGATGTAATCCGGAATTAGGAGATATATTATACTCTAAGAACGGAACAATAGGTATTCCTAAAATAATAGATTGGAATAAGGAATTTAGTATTTTTGTTAGTTTATGTTTAATAAAAATGAAAAAAGAAAATTCGCTTATTATTAATAAATATTTAGAGCAATTTTTAAAGTCTGATAGTTGTATGAAGCAAATAAGACTTAGAGCAAAGCAAGGAACAGTAACAAATCTTCATTTAGAAGAGATTAGGGAGTTGGTAGTTCCTATTCCCACGAAAGAAGAACAAGAAAAAATAGCGTCAATACTTTCAACAGTAGATGAGCAAATAGATAATACAGAAAAATTAATACAAAAAAATCAAGAACTGAAAAAAGGCTTAATGCAACAGCTATTAACAAAGGGGGTAGGACATATAAAGTTTAAGAAGACGGAGATTGGGGAAATTCCTGAGGAGTGGGAAGTTAAATTCTTAGAGGAAATATGTGAAATATTAGATAGTTATAGAAAGCCAATAAAGGCGAGTGAAAGAGAAAATATGAAAGGTGAAATACCATATTATGGAGCATCAGGAGTTATAGATTGGGTTAATGATTATATTTTTGATGAAGATTTAATATTGCTAGGAGAGGATGGAGAAAATCTTAGCTCTAGAAATACAGAGTTAGCATTTAAAGTATCAGGAAGATGTTGGGTCAATAATCATGCACATGTATTTAAAATAAGAGATAATAAGAGTCATAATATAGATTTTATTGTATATTACTTAGAATCAAAAGATTATTCAAAATATATAGCGGGTTCTGCACAGCCTAAAATTACTCAAGCACAGTGTAGAAAATTTTTATTACCTATTCCAGATAAAAAAGAACAAGATAAAATAGCATCAATATTAGTATCAATAGATGAAAAAATAGAGGAATATCAAAATAAAAAAGAAAAATTAGAAGAATTGAAAAAAGGATTAATGCAACAATTATTAACAGGAAAGATTAGAGTAGTATAATTTTATTTATAAATAATATACAAAAGTAAATTTTTATGAGAGGTAAAATAACTATGAAACAAATTAATAATGAATATTATGCAAAAAAGATATTTGAAATATTTGAAGGATTATTAAATCAATTTAAGGTAATAAATAATAAAAAGTGGGGTAATCCTGCAGGTCAAACTGATGAAATGGAGACATTTGAAATAAAGAATAGTGAAGGAACTATATGGTGCTCATTAATAGAATGGGTTAACACTGGGACTTTAGAAACAAATAGAGTAGGACTTATTGCAACTAGTCCTTTAGAAAATAAAACTTCATCATTAGGTCATATTGTAGAAGTAACTATACCATTTGAGTTTAATAGAAGATTTAATACTAGAGCATACGAGGAAAAGGGCTTAATAGAAATTAGAAATTATGGTAAATTTACTGTTGGAAGAAAGGGAATTAAAAAGAAAGAGTTTTTTGATTTTCTTAGAAAGAAAAATAAAGACTTAATTAATATTGATGAAGAAAATAAAGAGTACATAACTGTATTTTCAATAAAAGATAGACAGTTATCAAAAGAAGATTTTGCGAATTCATTAATAAAATTTACTTATTTAATAAAAGAATTTAAAGACCAAAAAAGAAGAGTTTAAAAATATATAACAATAATAAGTCATAGAAAAATTTATGACTTCAGAGTATCGATAAAGTCGACACTCTGAATATATACTTAGGAGGAAGAAATGTCTAAAGAAGAGTTAAATGAATCTAAAATTATGCAAGTATTAGATTGGAGTTATGACAAGGCGGTAAATGGATTACCAGGCATGGAAACAGCAGAAGAATTAGCTGAGAAATATATTAGTAAATCAAGTTCGATTGATGAAGCTATAGACAAATTCATTAATTGGCAACAAGCTAAATGTGCAACAAGTGGCTTTATAACTGGATTAGGTGGAATTATAACATTACCTGTTGCAATTCCTGCTAATATTAGCTCTGTAATATATGTTCAGATAAGAATGATTGCAGCAATAGCAATTATGAAGGGCTATGATTTAAAGGATGACCAAGTTAAAACTCTTGTGTATGTATCACTAACTGGTCAAGCAGCTACTGATATATTAAAACAGGCAGGTATAAAGATAGGAACAAAAATGAGTACGGTATTAATAAAAAGAATGCCTATTGAAATAATAAAACAAATAAATAAAAGAGTAGGTTTTAGACTTGTAACAAAATTTGGAGAAAAGGGAATTATTAATTTAGGAAAATGTGTGCCTGTATTAGGCGGAGTAATTGGAGGAACTGTAGATGCAGTAGGAACACGCACTATTGGCAAAACTGCAAAGAAAGTTTTTAATTAAAAATAGAATTAAAAAAGAGATTGATATAATAAAATTAGAGTCATATAAATGGAAAATTAGTAAGGAGAAAAAAGTTATATGATATTATCAAGTAGAATTACTGATGTTGAGTTTTTACTATCTAAAGATGAATTAACATATGGTAAGGTTTTAGATGATTTTACTAATGCAAAAAAAATATATATATTAACATATAATATTTCAAAAAAGAATGATGAATTATTAAAAGCTATAAAGGAATGTGGAGAAAGTACTGAAATTAAGATTATTTCTAATATTCCTGGTAGATGGAATGAATATTTTTCAGAGAATTATGCTAATTTAGCTAAAAGAAATATAGCTATCTATAAAAATAAGTTAAATCCGCAACAAATAGCTGAAAAAGCAGAAGTTTATTTTTGCTTTGCAAATCATGCTAAGATAATTATGACAGATAATATTGTATATGTAGGTTCGTCTAATTTTTCAGAAGAAAGTGCAGAAAATATTGAATCAGGATTTATAAGTAGAGATAAAAATTTTATTGAGTTTTTAGAAAATGAAGTTTTCCCTTGGGTTATTGGATATTCTAGCAATTATAATATTGATGATGAATTATTATTTTTACAAGCATCAATTCAACAAAGTGTAGCTATGTTTGAATCAATATATGAAAGTTACCATATGAAATTTTATTTTTTAGCTGACCATAGAGGTCAAGAGCGATGGTATTATAATTTAAATGAAGATAATTTTTCACTTAATGATATAGATAAAACAGTTGAGCTATTTGATAATTATTTGGAATTATTAGAACATATAAATAGAATTTTTGGATTAAATGTTGTAATAAATGAAGGTATAGATGATATTATTGATTTAATAGATTATGCAAATAAGGTAGTAAATAATATTAAGGGCATATTTTCAGAAAATTTATATGATTTAGCTAGATTCAATAAACAAGATTTTATAGACGATTATATGAATGAAAATTTAATGGAAGCATATGATGAATACTTAGATGATTATATGGATAAGGCAATGGATGCTGCTAATGATACTTTTGAAGAATTAGCAGAAGGTTTAAAAGATGATGTGGATGAGTTATTAGAAAAACTTAAGTACATGAAGGATATAAGTAAAAATGTACTTAAAAGATTTAATGAAGTTCCAAAAAATTTAATTCAAATAGATAATACTAAATTTAAATAAAAAAATAATATGAATTAAAAAAGTATTAATGTTGTAGATACTAAATAAAAAGATTAGAGTCAAATATTAACTAAGAAATATGGGGGAGTATATGTATTTATTAAGGCAAACAGTTGAAGATAATGAAAAAATTTTTGAATACATTAAATTAGAAAATATGTATGAATTTAATCAAATGAAATATTATAATTCATATGTTAATAAATATAAGATATTTAAATTATTATTTAATGATGTTATTGAAGATTACGGTATATTCAAAGATTCAATGAATGTTGATATAAATAATCCTAGAAAAATAGGAAACTCATTTTTAAATTATATAAATTCAGTTAAAAAGTTTGAAGAAAAATCAAAAAGGGAATTAAAAAAATTTTTTGATGCTAATTTTTTTAAAAATATATTAAGAGAAGCACACAGCAATAAAGCATATAATCTTATTTATAATATGAGAAATTACGATGAACATATAGCCTCTCCAATTACAACTATTGAGACTAGTATAAATGGAAATATTAAATTATTTGCAAATATTTATAAAATAAAAAGAGAGTTAAAAGAAACTGGTTGGAAAAAGTTGTTGGATAAACAGTTTATAAATGAAAATACGATTGAAGTTAACTCTTATATATCTGAGTCTTATAATATAGTAAAGTCTATTTGGGAAAAAATATACGAGTATATTATTTTAGAAGATATATTTTTAAGTAAATTTTGTGCAAAGCTTCATGAGTTTTATAATAGATATAAAGATAATAATCATATTTTAGCTTTATATTTATGTGATGAAAAAAATTATACTAATTTAGATATGTCAAATAATATAGATATATTATTTATTAAAGAAATATTATTTGCAAAAAGGGTACATGTGACTAACGGAGAATTTAAAGTTGGTGAAACTATTATAGATAATGATATAAAATATATATGTATATCTAAAAAGAAAGACATATTAAATAACAAAATTATAGACCAATGCTTTGTTGCAGCATGTTTAGATAGTAAAGATATAAAATTTATACTCGATAGTATTGAAAAGTAAAATATTTTATTATTATAGAATTAAAAGGTAAGATAAAATAAATAATATTATGTCATAGAGAAATCTATGGCTTTTTTTATATTCATAAAAAGATTAAAGTTTAAAATAGTGTATAATTAAGGTGTAATTACAATAATTTGGGGGGAGTAGGATGGCATACTTAGGAAATGAAGAAACCTTAGTAGAATTACCAGCAGTAGAATATTTAGAGAACAAATTAGGATATAACTTTATTCATGGTAAGGAGTTAACTCCAAAGTATGGAGAGAGGGATTCTTTAGCTGATGTTGTTTTAGTTAATAGATTAAGAAAATCACTTAAAAGACTTAATCCTTGGATGAATGAAGAAAATTTAGATAGAACAATAAGATATATTAATAGAGCTGATAGTTTAGGGACAGGTTTATTAGAGATAAATGAAAAGATTTATGATTCTCTTGTGAATTTAACTTTTACTGTAGAGCAAGATTTATATGGTGATGGTCAAAAGAAACATCAAACTGTTAATTTTATAGATTGGGAAGATGTAGATAACAATGACTTTTTAGTTGTTCGTCAATTTGAAGTACAAACTTTAAGTGGAAAATCTATTTTCCCTGATATAGTTATTTTTATAAATGGTATTCCTGTAGTTGTTTTAGAAGCTAAATCTCCATTTTTAGAAAAAGGTCATAATGAGAGTATTGGAAAAAAACAAGCCTTTGAGCAACTTAGAAGATATATGAATGTTAGAGATGAATCTTTAGGTGAAGGAGCACCAAGATTATTTTATAGCAATTTCTTTACAGGAATCTTAAATAGATATAATGCTTACGTTGGAACAATTAGTTCTAAATATAATCATTATTCACAATGGAAGGACCCATATCCATTTAAAATTGATGAAATAGAAAATTATAAAGATTGTGGTCAAAATGTATTTTTACAAGGCTTCTTAGAAAGGAAAAATCTACTTGATTTAATGAGAAATTTTATTGTCTTTGAGGCTGAGGATGGAGTTGTTATTAAGAAGGTTTGTAGATATCAACAATTTAGAGCAGTTAATAAAGCACTTCATAGAATTAAAAGTGGAAAAGATAAAACCTCTAAAGGGGGTGTTGTCTGGCATACTCAAGGGTCAGGTAAATCATTAACTATGGTTTTCCTTGCAAGAAAAATTAAGAGAACTAAAGGTTTAACTGATTCTACAATAGTTGTAGTTACTGATAGAATAGATTTAGATAAGCAGATAGCTAAGACTTTTGAAAGAACATTAGGAAAGATAACTACACCTGTTAGAGCTGATAAAATTGAGCTTATGAAGAAGTTACTTAAAAATCCACAACCACAAATTATAATGACAACTATTCAAAAATTCCAAAGTGAAACTGAAGAAAGAGAAGTTATTCTTGATGGCAAAAAGATTGTTCAAAAATATTCTGTTGATTATCCAGTTTTAAGTACAAAGCAAAATATTATTGTATTAGCTGATGAGGCACATAGAAGTCAGTATAAAGATACAGCAGCAAATATGAGAAGAGCATTACCTAATGCAGTTTTTGTTGGATTTACAGGTACTCCAATAGATAAAGATGATAAGTCAACACCAAGAACCTTTGGTGGTTATATAGATAAATACTCCATTAAACAGGCAGTAGATGATGGTGCTACTGTTAAAATTATTTATGAAGGTAGAAGACCTGATTTACAAGTTATAGGTGAGTCTTTAGAAGATTTATTTGATGAAGCTTTTTCTGATAAAACTGATGAAGAAAAAGAAGCTATTAAGCAAAAGTATGCAAATAAAAAAGCTATAGTTGAATCAGAGGATAGAATTGATGAGATAGTTAAAGACTTATTAAAGCATTATAAGGAGCAGATACTTCCTAATGAATTTAAAGCTCAAATTGTATGTGTATCAAGAGAGGCATGTGTTAAGTATTATAATGCCTTAAATAGACATATGAAAGATATATTAGGAGAAGCTTTTGAAGCAAAAGTAATATTTTCAGGAGATAATAATGATAAAGTTCATTTAAAGAAACATTTTACTACAAAATCAGAACAAGAAAATTTAATAAATAGATTTAAAAAGCCAATTAATAAAGATAAGCTATCTTTCCTTATAGTTAAGGATATGTTATTAACAGGTTTTGATGCTCCGATAGAGCAGGTTATGTATATAGATAGACCACTTAAGGAGCATACTTTGCTTCAAGCAATAGCAAGGGTTAATAGAACTTGCACTAAAGAAGTTGAAAGAACATTAGATAATGGTGAAGTTGTAAAAGAAAATATTATAAAACAATGTGGGTATGTTGTTGATTATTATGGTATTTCTAACTTCTTAGAAGAAGCACTTGCTATTTTTGATAAAGAAGAATTAGGGAAGCCTATGAATTCTTTAGATGACTTATATAATGAGATGCTTGGCTTTAGAGAAGGTATAATGGCTATGTTTAGAGGAATAGATAAAAATAATTTAGATGAACTTGTAAATAAGATTGAGCCAGATGATAAGAGAGCTGAATTTGAACTTATGTATAAGAAGTTTTCAGGAGCAGTAGAAAGCTTATTACCAGCTCATGTTGATACAGAAATATTAAATGATTTAAAATGGCTTTCTTATATTAGAGCAGCAGCTAAGGCTAAGTTTAATCCAAGTGAATCTATAGATATTTCAGATTGTGGTGAAAAGGTAAGAGAAATAATAGAAACTCATTTAAAATCATTAGGAGTTAAAGATTGGATTAAACCTATTACTTTATTTGAAGATAATTTTAAAGCAAAGATTAATACACTAAAATCAGATGAAGCAAAGGCATCAGCAATGGAACATGCTATGAAGTATACTATTAATGTTAGAGGAAAAGAAAATCCTGTTTATTATGCATCTTTACTTGAAAGACTTCAAAAAATATTAGATGAAACAAGAAACAATTGGATTGAAAGAAAGAAAAGACTTGAAGAATTCATTGAAAATGATGTTGAAAATGGTGCATCAAATAAGGCTAATGATTTAGGTCTTGATGAAAAAGAGTTTGCTTTCTTTGAAGTTGTTAGAAAATATTTAGAAGATAATGGAGAAGAGTTTATTTTAAAAGATGGCGAAGCAGCATATATAAGCAATGAGACTATGGAGCTTTCTAAAGAGATAGCAAAGGATGTTAAATCAGTTGTTAAGGATAATTATGTCATAGATTGGGTAACTAATATTAGTAAAACTAATGATATTAAAAGAGCTATTAAGCTTATGATTATTAAGAAATATGCAAAGAGAATACCTAGAGAGGTTAGAGAAAAAATAATGGAACCATTAATAAATTTAGCTAAAATACATTTTGATGTAATGGAGTAAGTATGAAGTCTAAAGTCAAATTTGGAACAAAAGAAATTGAATTCAGTATTGAATTTAAAAATAGAAAAACAACAAGTATTTCTGTAGAGCCACCTAATAATATTTTGGTTGTGGCTCCACTTGAAATGAAGGAAAAAGAAGTTAAAGAAATAGTTAAGTCAAAAGGTACTTGGATAGTCCAAAAGCTTTTTGAGTTTAGAAATATTGAATCTAAAAAAGTTAATAGAGAATTTGTTAATGGAGAGTCTTTTATGTATTTAGGAAGAAACTATTCATTACAAATTCATGTTGATGAAATTATACAGAATAATTCATTTGTTAAGCTTTATAGAGGAAAATTTCATGTCTATGTTAAGAAAAAAAGTGATAAATTAATAAAAGCTGCTATGGAAGCTTGGTATAGAGAAAAAACTGAAGAGCAAGTTAAGAAAAGAATTAAGTATTATCAAAAATTTTTTAATAAGAAACCTACAACGATAAAAGTTAAAGAACAAAAGAAAAGATGGGCTAGTTGTACATCAAATGATGAGCTTTTATTTAATTGGAGATGCGTTATGGCAAAATCAACATCACTTGATTATATTGTAGTTCATGAGATGTGTCATATGTATCATAAGAATCATTCACATGAGTTTTGGAAGCTTTTATCTTCGGTGCTGAGTGATTATGAAGTTAGAAAAGAATGGCTTAGAGATTATGGGATAAGAATAGATTTATAGAAAAATGGAGAATGAATTTATGAACAATAATAATTTAAAAGGAAGTAATGTAGATGAGCAGATTAAAAAGGTTAATAAAAAAATATATATATTAGAAAAGCTTTTGGAGGCTAAAGGGTATAAATATTCTGATGCGATTAATAAAACTAGAAAAAATGAAAGAAAAGATTTTTTTAATTTAAAATATAGTTGTGGTATATATCATTTTTTTTATGAAGAAAATAATATAAAGTACTCATTATATTTAGGAAAAGCTTCTTTTGGTAATGACGGTAATTGGTATTTATTTAATAGAATAAATCAGCATTTTCAAAAATCACAGGATGATACACTTCATGGAAAATTAGCGAAAAGTTATGAAGAAGAAATTGATAATGAAGGTGCAATAGATATTTTAAAAAAGAATAATGTATATATTCAGTTTGTTGAAATATATGAAAAAGATAGTGATAGTATGAATTGGCAAGAAATTAATGAGGAAATTGAAGAGTATGAGAAATTTTGTATAAAAGTATTAAATCCTAAGTTTACTGATAGATAGTTGATAAATATATAATTTTAAATTTATTTATGTTTTCTTTAGGTAATTAAGCGGTTGTGGTATACCACAACCACCCAATTGCCTAAAGAAAAAACATAAAAAATAAGAGATTTTATTTAATAAAATCTCTTATTTTTTAAACAGAAAGGTCAAAAAAGCGACTATAATAGAATTATAACGCTATAAACTTCTTTATCTGAGTGTATTGTTTTCTTGATGGATATTTTAATCCATTTTCAAATTTTCCTATGCTAACAGGACTAAGTTTACATTTAGATGCAAAATCTTTTTGAGTAAGGTTCAATAATATCCTAGTTTTTAAAATTGTTTTAGGATAATTATTTAAGAGAATGAATTTATAATATTCATCACAAAATTTTTTGAAAGAGATATTAAGCAAATTACAAAAAATTTTAAAATCATTAGGTCTTAAGTATCTATCATCAAAGGTTATATTAGGTTTAGAATCTAATAAAGAATTTATAGCTTTATAAAATTCCTCAAAAGTTATGCCAAGACTTGATGCTTTATCAAAGTATTTTTCATAAAGATTAAGTCTATTAGATTCTTCGAAGAGATTAAATTCTAAATGGACAAGCATCGCACTTTGGTTAAGCGAGCAGATGTAATACTAAGAGAAATTGAAAAATATCTTCCATCAATGCATAAGCCGCTTATGGAAATATATAAGCATATAGGTGAAGCTGATGAAGAACAGGTTATAAATGAACAATATAAATTAATAGACGGAATATCTATAGATTTTGGGGTTATGCAAAAAACTAGAAAGGCGTACGTAATTAAATGTGATTTTGCCTGGGATGATATAGGTAGCTTTAACGCTCTTAGTAGATTTTTAAACAAGTATAGGAGCAATTCTATATCTGAAAATGTTTTTTTAGAAGAATGTGAGAATTGTTCTATATTTGGAGGGAAAAATCTTATAATAGGATTAGGAGTTAAAGATCTAGTCGTAGTTGATGCAGGGGATGTACTACTTGTTATGGATAAAAATAAGGATCAAGAAATAAAGCATCTATTAAACAAGTTAGAAATGGAAGAAGATTATAAAAAGTATTTATAAACATTAAAAAATACATCTATAAGATATACTTCTTATAGATGTATTTTTTAATGTTTATTTAGTAATTTATTATTATTTAAAAATTTTAAGAAGAAAAATAAACTTAATTTAAATTTAAATAATAAATATATAAAAAAGTGGTAAAATAGGAACGTGGGATAATTTGAGAATTTTATAAATGGGTTTTTACTGAAATAATTTAGAAACTATCCCAAATAACATCTATATATTTTAAACAAATATTATAGTAATATGAGTTTAAATCCTAAAGGTTATAAGGAAGTGATATTTATATGTTAATGAACAATCATAAAATGATTGCAGAACATATTTTAGATAATATGAGAGAAGATAGATTACATTTAATAAATAGAAAAAGATTTATTTGGGGAAATATTAAGCCAGATTGTGCTTCAAGATATAAATTTAAAAAACATTATTATGATGAAAGTATTGATATGATTGTAGAGATGATAGAAAAGTTAGCATCATTATCTATAAGTGAAATAAATAATGAAAGTAGTATAGGGAAATTTAGTGGAGCACTAGGGGTAGTGTGTCACTTCTTAACTGATTACTATTGTCTTCCACACTATCAAAGATGGGAATTTAAAAGTGCTATGAGACCTCATGTTTCTTATGAGAGAGAACTTTTAAAGATATCAAGATCATATAAGGCAAGTATAATCAAAAATAGTGGTTTAACACAAGATAATGTTAGAATATTTATTGATGAAACTTTAAAATTATATTCAAGAAAACAAAGTTTCGAGAATGATTTAAACTTTGCATATTATGTATGTAGCTCAGTATTTGATATGATAATTGAATCAATAGTTCAAAATGAAATAAATAATAGAATAGCTATGTAATATATAAATATAATATAGTTTTCAATATATTAGTTATGTTTATTATAAAATAATTTTAAATGAATAACCTAGAGTATGAAGTAATTTTAAATTTTACTTCATATTCTATTTTTTTTGTCAAAAAATAGTTGACTATTATAATATAGCTGCATATAATGAACATATGAACAATCATTCATATGAAGGAGGAGTAATATGGGAAAATCATTAATAGAAGAATGTATAAGTGATAAGTGTTCAACTAATGTAATTCACCAAGATAGGGTTGATTATGCAAAAAGTAAATTGCCAAAAGAAGAAACTTTATATGATTTAGCAGAATTATTTAAAGTATTCGGAGATACAACTAGAATAAAAATAATATGTGCACTTTATGAAAGTGAATTATGTGTTTGCGATATAGCAAATCTTTTAAATATGACTCAATCAGCAGTATCACATCAACTTAGAACTTTAAAAGCAGCAAGATTAGTTAAATTTAGAAGAGCAGGAAAGGTTGTATATTATTCACTAGATGATGAACACATTATGAGAATCTTTAATGAAGGATTAAGCCACGTTAATGAATAAAAAGGGAGGATATCATTATGGAAAGTAAGAAACTTAAGCTTTCTTTAAATGGTCTAGATTGTGCAAATTGTGCAGGTAAAATAGAAAAGGCGGTTAGTGAGTTTAAAGAAGTTAGTGAAGCTTCATTAAATTTTTCATTCAAGCTATTAATTATAAAGTATGATGCGAATATTGATGAAAAATATATTATAGATAAAATTACAAAAGTAGTAAAAGACTTAGAACCAGAAGTAGATGTAGAAAAATATTCATTAAGTTCAAATAAAAACGTTAGAGCAAATAATAAAAGTGTTTGTACAGATAGATGTTGTGATGGACATGCACATGATCATCATGAGCATAATCATAATAATAGTAAAAAATCTATTCAAGATGAAGAGGGCAATAAATTTATAAGATTTTTAAAAGAAAATTATAGATTAGTAATTGGGATAATACTATTTATAATTGGTATGATATTAGATGAAAATGCAATAATACTAATAATTTCATATGTTTTTGTTGGAATAGAAGTACTTTTAAGTGCTGTAAGAAACATTTGCAAAGGTAAAGTTTTTGATGAAAACTTCTTAATGAGTATAGCAACTCTTGGAGCAATAGCTATAGGACAATATCCAGAAGGGGTAGCAGTTATGGTGTTCTATGAAATAGGAGAAATGTTCCAAAGTTATGCTGTAAATAGATCTAGAAAATCAATATCAGAATTAATGGATATAAAAGCTGAATATGCAAACTTAGTAAAAGGTGATACTACAGAAAAAGTTTTACCAGAAGAAGTTAAAATAGATGATATTATAATGATAAAACCAGGTGAAAGAGTACCTTTAGATGGTGTTATTGTTTCAGGGGATACTTCAGTAGATTCATCAGCTCTTACTGGAGAATCAATGCCAGTTAATAAAAGAATAGGAGATGAAATACTTGCAGGTTGTATAAATAACACTAATGTTATAGAAGTTAAAGTAACACATGAATTTGAAGAGTCAACTGTTGCTAGAATATTAGAATTGGTTCAAAATGCAAGTAGTAAAAAAGCATCAACAGAAAAATTTATTACAAAGTTTGCTAGATACTATACACCTATAGTTGTTATATGCGCATTAGCATTAGCTATAATTCCATCAGTATTTATACAAGGAGCTAATCCTAATGAATGGATATATAGAGCATTAATATTCTTAGTTGTTTCTTGTCCTTGTGCATTAGTAATATCTGTACCACTTGGATTATTTGCAGGTATTGGAGGAGCTTCTAAAAAAGGAATATTAGTAAAGGGTGGTAACTATTTAGAATCCTTAAAAGATATAGACACAGTTGTTTTCGATAAAACAGGAACACTAACTAAAGGAGCTTTTAAAGTAACTCAAATTAATAACGTAGGAATTTCAAAGAGTGAACTTTTAAAATATGCAGCTATTTGTGAAAGATATTCAAATCACCCAATAGCAAAATCAATATTAGAAGAATATAATGCTTCAAATAATAGTGATATAGAAGAATTTAAGATTGATAATCATGAAGAAGTATCAGGTAAGGGGGTAATAACTCAAGTTCAAGATAAGAAAATACTTGCAGGTAATAGCAAGCTTATGAGTAGTAATGGAATTATTGTACCAAATGACGATTATATAGGAACAGTTGTATATGTTGCTGTAAATAATGAATATAAGGGTTCAATAATTATATCAGATGAAGTTAAGAGTGATTCAAAAGAAGCTATAAGTGAACTTAAAGCTTTAGGAGTAAACAAAGTAGTAATGCTTACTGGTGACAGCAAAAAAGTTGCAAATGCAGTTGCAAGTGAGCTTGGAATAGAAAATGTTTATTCAGAACTTCTTCCAGGAGATAAGGTAGAAAAAGTTGAAGCACTTTTAAAAGAAGAGAGAAAAGGAAAGCTAGCATTTGTTGGAGATGGTATAAATGATGCACCAGTACTTGCTAGAGCCGATGTTGGTGTTGCAATGGGTGGAATAGGTTCAGATGCAGCCATTGAAGCAGCTGACGTTGTTTTAATGAAGGATGAGCCAACAGCATTAGCAAATGCTATAAAGATAGGAAGAAAAACAAATAAAATATTATGGCAAAATATTATTTTTGCTCTTGGAATTAAAATAATAGTATTAATATTAGCTACAATTGGAGATGCAAATATGTGGGAAGCAGTATTTGCTGATGTTGGAGTTACATTAATTGCAGTTATAAATTCAATGAGAGCATTAAAGTAGAAATTAAGGAGCGTTATTAAACGCTCCTTTTTAATATTTTTATATACATTTATTACATAAGTGTAATTTTAAGAAAATTATTGGACATATAAATGTAGCCCAGAATATTAATATAAAATATTTTATAAATAGAAAAATACTATGAGTTAAAATTGGAGAAATAATTAAATAAATTATAAGTGCTCCCATAACTCCTATAAGCATTTTTATTATATGTTGGATTTTAGTACCTCTAGGATCAAAATTTAAAAATTTTCTTTCTAGCAATAAAGAAATAGTTAAAGCTGACAATGAACCTAATGCTTTTAATAAATCATCACTTGGTAGAAATACTCCAAGTATTAAAAAGATAATTGTAGTATAAACAATAATATAGGAAGAGTTATTGAAGGATTTATCAAATATTTTATTTGAGATAAATACTGATAGTATTCCGATTAGTGTTCCCATAATAACATCTATTGGCCAGTGTACTCCAAAGTATAGCCTAGATAGTGGTACTAGTATAAGCATAGCTATTCCAGCTATCCATACAAATTTATTCCTATATTGATTCATAAGGAAGGCAAAAGCAGTAGCATTACCTTGAGAATGGCCAGAAGGGAATGAACTTCCAGTTGCCGTGTTAATTTCTCCACTTATAATACCTTCTGTTCCAATAGGCCTTTTTGCATTAAAAAATCCTTTTAATATATTATTAAGTGAAAAAGAAAATAACATAGCATATAAAAACTTAAAACCAAGTTTTTTATCAATGCACCAAAATAAAATTAAAGATGTAATAATTCCTATAGTTTGTCCACCTAAATTTGTGATTATAGAAAAAAATACATCTAAAAATGGATTAGAAAATTGTTGTATAAATTTAATTACTTCCATTAAAATGCTCCTAAGTAAAATATTCTTAACAAGAAGATTATACATCTTAAAACCAAGAAAATACAAGGGTTTCAGTATACAAGTAATTCCATTGACAAAGGTTTTAAAGCTAAGTATAATTACTACGTTAAAACTTCCAGGCAAAGACGAAGGGTAGCATGCAGGATTTTCCTGCTGTAAAGTCAAGATTAGGCTTTATATCTTGAATAAAGTTTATGTATGAGGTATATAATCTTATATATAAACTTTATTTTTTTTATATAAAAATAGATAAATTTATTGATTTTATGGTAATATAAAAAAGATAGAGTAAAAAAGCAGTAATAGTTTTAGTTTTTAAAACAAGAAAATTGTTAGAAATATATATTAACATTGTTAAAAAAAAGATTAGTTAAGGAGAATACAGTATGGAGAAAAAGAAGAAAATTTCTATGGCTGTCATAAAAAGACTGCCTAAATATCATAGATATTTAAATGAGTTATTAAATAATGACGTTGATAGAATATCTTCAAAAGAATTGGGTGAAAAAATAGGTTTTACTGCATCTCAAATACGTCAAGATTTAAATTGTTTTGGTGACTTTGGACAACAAGGTTATGGATATAATGTTAGAGAACTTACAAATCAAATAAGTAAGATTCTTGGACTAGATAGACAATATAATGCAGTAATAATTGGTGCAGGTAACATAGGGCAAGCAATTGCAAATTACACTAGATTTAGCAAGATGAGATTTGATTTAAAGGGAATCTTTGATGCAAATCCAAAGCTTTTAGGAATGAGAATAAGAGATGTAGAAATTCAAGATATTGATACATTAGATGATTACTTAAAAGAACATAATATTGATGTTGGAGTAATATGTGTACCTAGAATTAATGCACAAAAAGTTTGTGATTCATTAGTAAAAGGTGGAGTAAATGGAATATGGAATTTTGCTCCTGTAGATCTTGCAGTTCCAGAAGGAGTTATGGTAGAAAACGTTCATTTAAGTGAAAGTTTACTAACTTTAATATATTTATTACATGATAAATATGACAATGAAAATTAGGAAATAAAAGGTTTTTTATAAAAATTTTCATACTAAGTAAGAATTATATTGCAAAAAATTTAACAAAGTATTATAATTATAATTGAAGTTGAAAGACTTCAATTATTTTTTTATATTATTTGTTATATTATTAACAATGATGAAAAAATTAATAATTTTATTAAATTTAAGCAAAATTTATGTCTAAATTTGAAGGTTATAAAAATAAATATAAATAAATATGAAAAAACTCGTAATTATGAGAGGGAGGCTTTGTTAATGGAATTAAAGAATGTGCTTCTTGAAAAAGAAGGAAATTTAGCTATTGTGACAATCAACAGACCAAAAGCATTAAATGCTTTAAATTCAGAAACATTAAAAGATCTTAATACTGTAATTGATGATCTAGAAAAAGACAATAATATAACTTGTGTTATTTTAAGAGGAGCTGGAGAAAAGTCTTTTGTTGCAGGTGCTGATATTTCAGAAATGAAGGACTTAAATGAAGAACAAGGAAGAGAATTCGGAGTTCTAGGTAATAAGGTATTTAGAAGATTAGAAAAATTAGAAAAACCAGTTATAGCTGCTATCTCAGGATTTGCTCTAGGTGGTGGATGTGAACTTTCAATGGCATGTGATATAAGAATAGCTTCAGAAAAAGCTAAATTTGCTCAACCAGAAGCTGGACTTGGAATTACTCCAGGATTTGGTGGAACTCAAAGACTTGCAAGATTAGTTGGAGCGGGAAAAGCAAAAGAACTTATTTATACATGCGATATGATTAAGGCTGATGAAGCTTTAAGAATAGGATTAGTAAATAAAGTAGTACCTTTAGAAAACTTAATGGAAGAAGCAAAAGCAATGGCAAATAAGATAATGGCTAATGCACCAATTGCTGTTAAGTTATGTAAAGATGCAATTGATAGAGGATTACAAGTTAACATAGATGAAGCTATCATGATTGAAGCAGAAGACTTTGGAAAATGTTTTAGTACAGAAGACCAAGTTGAAGGAATGACTGCTTTCATGGAAAGAAGAGCTAAGAACTTCCAAAATAAATAAATTAAAAAATAATTATAAATAACTAATAAATATATTAGGGTGTATCGATTAGGAGGGTAATTTAAATGAATTTCCAATTAACTAGAGAACAAGAATTAGTAAGACAAATGGTTAGAGAATTCGCTATAAACGAAGTAAAACCAATTGCAGCTGAAATCGACGAAACAGAAAGATTCCCAATGGAAAATGTTGAAAAGATGGCTAAGCTTGGCATGATGGGAATACCATTTAGCAAAGAATATGGCGGATCAAACGGAGATGTGCTTTCATACATCTTAGCAGTTGAAGAATTATCAAAAGTATGTGCTACAACAGGAGTTATCTTATCAGCTCACACTTCATTATGTGCTTCATTAATAAATGAATTTGGTAAGCCAGCACAAAAGGAAAAATACTTAACTCCACTTGCTAAGGGAGAAAAAATCGGAGCATTCGGTTTAACTGAACCAGGAGCTGGTACAGATGCAGCAGGACAACAAACTACTGCAGTTTTAGACGGAGATAACTACATTTTAAACGGATCAAAAATATTCATAACAAATGGTGGAGTTGCTGAAACTTTCATAATATTTGCTATGACAGATAAATCAAAGGGAACAAAAGGAATTTCAGCATTTATAGTTGAAAAAGACTTCCCAGGATTCTCAATAGGTAAAGTAGAAGAAAAGATGGGTATTAGAGCATCTTCAACAACTGAACTTATTATGGAAAATTGTATAGTACCAAAAGAAAACTTAATCGGACAAGAAGGTAGAGGATTCGGAATCGCAATGAAGACTCTAGATGGTGGTAGAATTGGTATCGCAGCTCAAGCACTAGGAATTGCAGAAGGTGCTTTAGAAGAAGCTGTAAGCTACTTAAAGGAAAGAAAACAATTCGGAAGATCATTATCAGCATTCCAAGGATTACAATGGATGGTTGCTGAAATGAGCACTAAAATCGAAGCAGCTAGACACTTAGTATATAAAGCAGCTTTCAATAAACAAGCTGGTATTCCATATTCAATAGATGCTGCAAGAGCTAAACTTTTCGCAGCTGACGTAGCTATGGAAGTAACAACTAAAGCAGTACAATTATTTGGTGGATACGGATATACTAAGGAATATCCAGTAGAAAGAATGATGAGAGATGCTAAGATAACTGAAATATATGAAGGAACTTCAGAAGTTCAAAAGATGGTTATCGCAGGAAGCATATTAAGATAGAGGAGGACTTTAGATAATGAATATATTAGTTTGTTTAAAACAAGTTCCAGATACAACAGCAGTAAAAATAGATCCAAAAACAGGAACACTTATAAGAGATGGTGTACCATCAATAATAAACCCAGAAGATAAGCATGCTTTAGAAGCTGCACTTCAAATAAAAGAAAACAATGGAGCAAAAATTACAGTAATTAGTATGGGACCTCCTCAAGCTCAAATAGCTTTAAGAGAAGCATTATGTATGGGAGCTGATGAAGCAGTTCTTATAACAGATAGAGCATTTGCTGGAGCAGATACACTTGCTACTTCAAAAGCTTTAGCTGGAGCAATTAAGAGATTAGACTATGACATAATATTTGCTGGAAGACAAGCGATCGATGGAGATACAGCTCAAGTTGGACCAGAAATCGCAGAACACTTAAACATTCCACAAGTAACTTATGTACAAGATGTTAAAGTTGAAGAAGATGGATTATTAATAAATAGAGCATTAGAAGATGGATATGAATTAATTAAAGTTAATACACCATGTCTTTTAACTGCAATAGAAGAATTAAATCATCCAAGATATATGAATGTTGGATTAATATTCGAAACAAAAGACAAAGAAATAACTATATGGTCAGCAGATGATATAGATGTAGATAAAGCAGAATTAGGACTTAAAGGTTCACCAACAAAGGTTAAAAAATCAATGACTAAGGAAGCTAAAGGTGCTGGAGAATTAGTTAAAGAAGGTCCAAAGGACGCAGTTAAATATGTTATCGGAAAATTAAAAGAAAAACACTACATCTAAATTTCGGGAGGTAAGTTAAAATGAATATAGCAGATTACAAAGGCGTATGGGTATTTGCTGAACAAAGAGAAGGCGAATTACAAAAAGTATCATTAGAGTTATTAGGCGAAGGAAGAAAAATTGCAGATAAATTAGGAGTTAAGCTAACAGCTTTATTATTAGGACATAATATTAAAGACTTAGCAAACACTTTAGGAGAACATGGAGCAGACGAAGTTTTAGTTTGTGACAATAAATTATTAGAACACTACACAACTGATGGTTACACAAAAGTTATTTGTGAATTAGCTTCAGAAAGAAAACCTGGAATATTATTTATAGGTGCTACTTTCATAGGAAGAGATTTAGGACCAAGAGTTGCAGCTAGATTATCAACTGGATTAACAGCTGACTGTACTCAATTAGATGTTGAAGTTTCAAATGGAGATCTTTTAGCTACAAGACCAGCATTTGGTGGTAATTTAATGGCAACAATAGCATGTCCAGATCACAGACCACAAATGGCTACTGTAAGACCTGGAGTTTTCGCAAAAATCGAAGAAAAGAATGCAGAATTTATAGTTGAAGACGTAAATGTTAATTTAACTAGTGAAGACATAAGAACTAAAGTTGTTGAAATAGTTAAAGAAGCTAAAGAAATAGAAGATATAAGTGAAGCTAACTTCATTGTAGCTGGTGGTAGAGGACTTGGAAGTAAAGAAAACTTTGATAAACTTTACGAATTAGCAGAAGTAGTTGGTGGATCAGTTGCAGCTTCAAGAGGAGCTATAGATAAAGGATGGATAGAAAGAGATTACCAAGTTGGTCAAACAGGAAAAACTGTAAGACCTAACATCTACATTGCATGTGGTATCTCAGGAGCAATTCAACACGCTGCTGGTATGCAAGATTCAGACATGATTATTGCAATCAACAAGGATGAAACTGCTCCAATAATGAAACTTGCAGATTATGCAATTGTTGGTGATGTAAATAAAGTATTACCAGAATTAATTGCTCAATTTAAAGAAATTCAATAAGACTTTCAACTTAGAATTTAGGAGGGTATTTAAAATGAAAAAGATATTTGTTTTAGGTGCAGGAACTATGGGAGCTGGTATCGTTCAAGCTTTCGCACAAAAAGGATACGAAGTAATAGTTAGAGATATAAAGGATGAATTTGTTGAAAGAGGAATCGCTGGAATCAACAAAAATCTTTCAAGATTAGTTACTAAAGGAAAAATGACTGAAGAAGTTAAAGAAGAAATCTTAGGAAGAATTTCAGGAACTACTGACATGTCTTTAGCTGCTGATTGCGATTTAGTTGTAGAAGCTGCTATAGAAAACATGAAAATAAAGAAAGAAATCTTCGCTGAATTAGATGAAATTTGTAAGCCAGAAACAATCTTAGCTTCAAACACTTCATCATTATCAATAACAGAAGTTGCATCAGCAACTAAGAGAGCTGATAAAGTTATCGGAATGCACTTCTTCAACCCAGCTCCAGTAATGAAGCTTGTTGAAATTATAAGAGGAATAGCTACAAGCCAAGAAACTTTCGATGCAGTTAAAGAATTATCAGTAGCAATCGGAAAAGAACCTGTAGAAGTTGCAGAAGCGCCAGGATTCGTAGTAAACAGAATCTTAATTCCAATGATAAATGAAGCATCATTCATTCTTCAAGAAGGAATTGCTTCACCAGAAGATATAGATACTGCTATGAAATATGGTGCTAACCACCCAATGGGACCTTTAGCATTAGGAGACTTAATCGGATTAGATGTTTGCTTAGCTATCATGGATGTTTTATATAACGAAACAGGAGATACTAAGTACAGAGCATCAAACATATTAAGAAAATATGTAAGAGCTGGATGGCTTGGAAGAAAGACTGGAAAAGGATTCTTCGATTACAGCAAATAAAATTAACTAGTTAATAACTACACTACACTTTTATATGGGGGTAATTTATTACCCCCTTTTTTTTATGATAATATAGTCAAAGGTAAATAAATTTTTTATAATATAAAGGAATTTTTAAACAAAAGATAAGAAAAAAGGGGAAAATAATATGAATAAAAAAATAAAGAGACTTTTAGGTACAGCTTTACTGACGGGACTTATATGTATAGGATATAGTACAAAAACATATGCATGGGATGGAAAGGCTGATGGAACAGGGACGCATTCAGTAATTGCAACTCAAGCTATTAAAATGTTAAAAAATGATTTATCTAAAGACGAGCCAGAGGCTATAAGAAATAATTTAAATATATTAGAGGAAAACTTACATAAATTTCAGTTAGGGTCTACATACCCAGACTATGATAAAAATGCATATCAATTATATCAAGATCATTTCTGGGATCCAGATACAGACCATAATTTTTCTAAAGATAATAAATGGTATCTCGCATACGCAGTGCCAGATACGGCAGAATCACAAGTAAGAAAATTTACAGCACTTGCTAAGAATGAATGGAGAAAAGGAAATTATACTGAAGCAACCTGGTATCTTGGACAAGCTATGCATTACCTTGGAGATTTAAATACTCCATATCATGCAGCAAATGTAACTGCTGTAGATAGTCCTGGGCATGTTAAGTTTGAAACTTATGTAGAAGAAAGAAAAGATAGATATAGATTAAATACAACAGGGTATAATACAGACGATTTATTTTATAAATATACTTTAAAAAATGATGATTTTAATAAGTGGTCAAAAGAATATTGCAAACATTTTGCAAAAGAAGCTAAAAATTTATATTATAGCTTTGCAAGTATGAGTCATACTTATGATGATTGGGAACATGCAGCTGTTGTTGCAGTAGGTAATGCTCAAAAAAGTACAGCTGGATATATATACAGATTTTTAAATGATGTATCAAAGCCTGAAATTAATAATGAAAATAATATAGACGAAATAGTAGTTATGATAAAAACATCAAATGAAAAAGATGCAGGAACGGATGATTCAATCTATTTTGGAATTGAAACAAAAGACGGTGTAAAAGAAAAGTGGACTTTAGATAATCCAGGGGACGATTTTACTAAAGGACAAGAGGGGACTTATACTTTAAAGTTAAAAAATAATAATATTAAATATAAAGATATAAAAAATATGTGGATAAGAAAAGAGAAATTCACAGCTATAAGAGATGATTGGAAACCTGAATATATAAAAGTTATATCAAATGGGAAAGTACAATGCGAAAAGAATATAAACATATGGTTATCAGGGGACGTAACATATGAAGTAAAATAGACAACCTTTAAAGGTTGTCTATTTTACTTGATATGAAATTGAATTAAATGGTATAATTTATAAAAATAATAAATAATTAACAAAAAAGTATTGGGGGAAATTTATGTTTAAAGTAGTTAATAAGAAAATCCTTGCAGACAATCTATATCTTATGGATATTGAAGCAAAGAGGATAGCAAAGTCAGCAAAACCAGGCCAATTTATTATTATAAAAAATAATGAATATGGAGAAAGAATACCACTTACAATAGCCGATTTTAATAAAGATCTAGGAACTGTAAGTATAGTATTCCAAGCAATAGGTGATAGCACTAAAGAACTTGCTAAGTTTGAGATTGGGGATTATGTAAGTGATTTTGTAGGACCACTTGGAAGACCAAGTGAATTTATTTATGAAGATTTAGAAAGTCTAAAAAATAAAAATATTTTATTTGTAGGCGGCGGAGTAGGGGCAGCTCCTGTTTATCCACAAGTGAAATGGATGAAAGAACACGGTATAGATGTTGATGTAATTATAGGAAGTAGAAACAAAGAGTTATTAATATTAGAAGACGAAATGAGAAAAGTTTCAAAAAATCTTTATGTTGCAACTGATGATGGATCATATGGATTTAATGGTAGAGTTACTGATTGTCTTATAGATCTAGTTAATAATAAAGGTAAAAAGTATGACCATGCAATTGTTATAGGTCCTATGATAATGATGAAGTTTATGTGTAACTTAACTAAGGAATTAAATATTCCTACAACAGTTAGTTTAAATCCAATAATGGTAGATGGTACAGGTATGTGTGGTGCATGTAGAGTTACTGTTGGAGATGAAGTTAAGTTTGCCTGTGTTGATGGACCTGAATTTGATGGGCATTTAGTTAATTTTGATGAAGCTATGAGAAGAAGTGCAATGTATAAAACAGAAGAAGGTAGAAAGATTCTTAAAAGTATAGAAGGGGATAGCCACCACGGTGGATGTGGATATTGTGGAGGTGAAAATTAATGAATATGGAAGATAGATTAAAAAGGGTTAAAGTAAGAGAACAAGAACCTAAAGTAAGAGCTAAAAATTTTGATGAAGTATGTTTAGGATATAATAAAGAAGAAGCAATTAAGGAAGCTTCAAGATGCTTAGGATGCAAAAATCCAAGATGTGTATCTAAATGTCCAGTTAGTATAGAAATACCTAATTTTATTAATGAAATTAAGAATGGAAACTTTGAAGAAGCAGCAAAGGTTATAGCTAAAAATTCAGCACTTCCTGCTATATGTGGAAGAGTTTGTCCTCAAGAAAATCAATGTGAAGGTCAGTGCGTACTTGGAATAAAAGGTGAGGCTGTATCTATTGGGAAACTTGAAAGGTTCGTTGCAGATTTTTCAAGGGAAAATAATATAGATCTTTCAAATAGAGAAAAGGATAAAGGAATAAAAGTTGCAGTTATAGGAAGTGGACCTGCAGGACTTACTTGTGCTGGGGATTTAGCAAAGATGGGCTATGATGTAACAATATTTGAAGCACTACATGAAGCAGGTGGTGTTTTAGTATATGGAATTCCTGAATTTAGATTACCTAAAGATACTGTAGTTAAAGGTGAAATAGAAAATGTTAAAAAGCTTGGAGTTAAAATAGAAACTAATGTTATTGTTGGTAGAACAGTAACTATAGATGAACTATTTGAAGAAGAAGGATTTAAAGCTGTATTTGTAGGATCAGGTGCAGGACTTCCTAAGTTTATGGGGATAAAAGGTGAAAACTCAAATGGAGTATTTTCAGCAAATGAATTTTTAACTAGAAGTAATTTAATGAAAGCTTTTAAAGAAGGATATAGTACACCAATTAAGTCAGGTAGTAAAGTTGCTGTAGTTGGTGGAGGAAATGTTGCTATGGATGCAGCAAGAACTGCATTAAGACTTGGATCAGAAGTTCATATCGTTTATAGAAGAAGTGAAGAGGAACTTCCAGCAAGAAAAGAAGAAGTTCATCATGCAAAAGAAGAAGGTGTAATCTTTGATATTTTAACTAATCCAGTTGAAATTTTAAGTGATGAAAACGGATGGGTTAAAGGTATGAAGTGTGTTAAGATGAAACTTTTAGAAGCTGATGAATCTGGAAGAAGAAGACCTGTTGAAATTGAAGGATCTGAATTTATTATGGATGTTGATACTGTTATAATGTCACTTGGTACTTCACCAAATCCACTTATTTCATCAACAACTAAAGGTCTTGAAATCAATAAAAGAGGTTGTGTAATTGCAGATGATAATAATGGCTTAACTTCAAGAGAAGGTGTATTTGCAGGAGGAGATGCAGTAACAGGTGCTGCAACTGTAATACTTGCAATGGGAGCTGGTAAGAAAGCTGCTGTTGGAATCCATGAATACTTAAGTAATAAATAATACTGATAAATTAGCTATATAGATGCAAGAAAAATTCTATATAGCTAATTTTTTTATTAACTAAATAAGTTTTTATAAGTCTTATGAAATAGAATATTAACAAATTGCATAACATAAAAGCGTTATCAATTAAATATTTGTGGTATAATTAATAAAGATAATTAGTAAAGAATTATTAGTAGGAGAATTAAATATGTTAATTGATAAGGCGATAAAATTATGGGATGAGAAATATGACTTAAACTGTGCTGAGTGTATACTTTATGCGGCTAACGAAGAATATAACTTATGGTTATCTAAAGAGAGTCTTAAAATAATGTCAGCATTCGGTGGTGGAATGGGAATTGGAAGTACATGTGGTGCAGCAACAGGCGCATTAGCTGTAATTGGAATTATGTTTACTAATGATAGAGGACATGAAAGTCCAATAGTTAGACAGTTATCAGTTGAATTTATGGAAAGATTCAATGAGAAATTTGGAAGTTTAGATTGTAGAGACATAAAGATTAATCAAATTCCAGAAGAAAAGACATGTACTGATATGATTAGAACATCTGCAAATATACTTGAAGAGATAATAAGGGAAAGAAAAGATTATATAAAATACAATAGAGAAGGTGAAAAACAATGGATTTAAAAAATGTTATTTATGAAGATGATAAAGTTATATTAGAAGGAGTTAAAAACTTTAACATAAAACAAATATTAGAATGTGGTCAATGTTTTAGATGGGAAAAAAAGAGTGATACAGATTACATAATAATTGCATTTGGAAGAGTAATTGAAGTTGTTCAAGATGGTGATAAAGTTACTATATTAAATACTAATGAAGATGATTTTAAAAACATTTGGATTAGTTATTTTGATTTAGAAAGAGATTATAGCAAGATAAAAGAAGAATTATCTAAAGATGAGATACTAAGAAAGTCTGTAGATTATGGCTATGGTATAAGAATATTAAATCAAGAGCCATTTGAGCTTCTTATAAGTTTTATAGTTTCAGCAAGAAATAGTATACCTTCAATTAAAAAGACTATAAAGAAAATAAGTGAACGTTTTGGCGAAGAAATTAATTATAATGGAGAAACATTTTATACTTTCCCATCACCAGAAATGATAAAAGATGCAACATTAGAAGAAATACAAGAAACAGGAGCTTCATTTAGAAGTAAATATATAGTTGATACAATAGAAAGAGTTAATGAAGATTTAGAAAATAATGAAGGTACATTTAATTTAGAAAGAATAAAAGCTTTAAATGATGATGAGTGCCATGCTGCACTTCAAGAATTTAAAGGTGTTGGTGCTAAAGTTTCAGATTGTATTATGTTATTTTCTATGGGAAAACATTCAGCTTTCCCAGTAGATGTTTGGGTTAAAAGAGCTATGATGCATTTTTATAATGCGGAGGAAGGTTCTTTAAATAAAATAAGAATATTTGCAAGAGATAGATTTGGAGATTTATCAGGTTTTGCACAACAATATTTATTCTATTATGCGAGAGAAAATAATATAAAAATTTAAAGCGAATTTAATAATTAAATTATAAAAAGTCTAGAGGGATTTTTACTTCTAGACTTTTATTATTTTAAAATCTTCTGTTTTTAGATTTTTTAATCGGGATAATTGTATCTCCAGGCATTTTTTTTATAAAATTTAAGTATTTTTTTATTCCATCATCACTCTGTAATCTTTTAATAGAAAATAACCTTGCAGCAAGTTCTCTATTGCTATAAAGTGCGTGGATTTGTGTGTGGCACATCTTGCAAAATTTTGCTGTATCATAATGTTTGCCACCACGTTCTTTAGGAATTAAATGATGTTCTGTTATAAAAGGAACCTCTCTATTACATAATTCACAAATATGTTTTTCTGACATATAAATTCCCCCTTTTAAGAAATTTATATATGTATTATAACAAGAAAATATTTTTTTATCAAAAGAATAAATTGCTATTTTAGTTGTATATAAATGATTTAGTTTATGGTAAAATAAGGAAAGTGGATTTAATAAATAACTTATTACAGTAATAAGTTATAAATATAAGAAAATTAGAGTAATATAGAAGTATATTGCTCTAATCTGGCATAAATAAAAATATTTAGGTAAAAATATTTTTATAAATATTTGAATTAAATAGATATAAAAGATATTATAATAATAGAATTAGCACTCTAAAGGATAGAGTGCTAAAAATAATTATTGTTTAGGAGGGTTTATTATGGCGATAAAACCATTAGGAGACAGAGTTGTCATTAAAAGAATGGAAGCAGAAGAAAAAACAAAGAGCGGAATAGTTTTAACAGGAACTGCGAAAGAGAGACCACAAGAAGCAATAGTTATTGCTGTTGGTCCTGGAGCTATTTCTGATGGAAAAAGAATAGAGATGGAAGTTAAAGTTAATGATAAAGTACTTTATTCAAAGTATGCAGGCACAGAAGTTAAAGTAGATGGAGAAGAATTTATAATATTAAAGCAAGACGATATACTTGCGATAGTGGAATAGGAGGAGAGAGTTAGTATGGCTAAAATGATTAAATTTGGTGAAGAATCAAGAAGAGCAATGCAAATAGGTGTTGATAAATTAGCAGATACAGTAAAAGTAACACTTGGTCCTAAAGGAAGAAATGTTGTATTAGATAAAAAGTTTGGATCACCACTTATAACAAATGATGGTGTTTCAATTGCAAGAGAAATAGAACTTGAAGATCCATATGAAAATATGGGAGCACAATTAGTTAAGGAAGTAGCAACAAGAACTAACGATGTTGCAGGGGATGGTACTACTACAGCAACACTTTTAGCTCAAGCTATAATAAGAGAAGGTCTTAAAAATGTTACTGCTGGAGCAAATCCAATGCTTATAAGAAATGGTATAAATATGGCTGTTGAAAAAGCAGTTAAAGAAATTAAAGATATATCAAGACCTGTAAATGGTAAAGAAGATATTGCAAGAGTTGCAGCAATTTCAGCAGCGGATGAAACAATAGGAAGCCTTATTGCGGATGCTATGGAAAAGGTAGGCAATGAAGGCGTTATAACTGTTGAAGAATCAAAATCAATGGGAACAGAATTAGATGTAGTTGAAGGTATGCAATTTGATAGAGGATATGTATCAGCTTATATGGTAACAGATACAGAAAAAATGGAAGCTGTATTAGATAATCCATATATTTTAATAACAGATAAAAAGATTTCTAACATACAAGAAATACTTCCTATATTGGAACAAATAGTTCAAGCAGGTAAAAAGCTTTTAATTATAGCTGAAGATATTGAAGCTGAAGCTATGGCAACATTAGTTGTTAATAAGTTAAGAGGAACATTTACTTGTGTTGCAGTTAAGGCTCCTGGATTTGGAGATAGAAGAAAAGAAATGCTTCAAGATATAGCAACTCTTACAGGTGGAGAAGTTATATCAGAAGAACTTGGAAAAGATCTAAAAGAAGTTTCATTAGAAAGTTTAGGTCAAGCCGAAAGCGTAAAAGTAAATAAAGATAATACAACTATAGTAAACGGAAAAGGTGCTACAGAACAAATTAAAGCAAGAATTAATCAAATAAAGAGTCAATTAGAAGAAACAACTTCAGAATTTGATAAAGAAAAATTACAAGAAAGACTTGCTAAATTATCAGGAGGAGTTGCAGTAATTAAAGTTGGTGCAGCAACTGAAACTGAACTTAAAGAAAGAAAATTAAGAATAGAAGATGCATTAGCTGCAACAAAGGCTGCTGTTGAAGAAGGTATAGTACCTGGTGGTGGAACTGCTTATGTTAATGTATTAAATAAAGTATCAGAGTTAACATCAGATATATATGATACAAAAGTAGGTATTGATATTATAGTTAGAGCATTAGAAGAACCAATGAGACAAATTGCAACTAATGCAGGTGTTGAAGGTTCAGTAATAATAGAAAAGGTTAGAAATAGTGAAGTTGGAATTGGATATGATGCTTTACATGGAGATTATAAAAATATGATAAAAGCAGGTATTGTTGATCCGACTAAGGTTACAAGATCAGCACTTCAAAATGCTGCATCAGTAGCTTCAACATTCTTAACAACAGAAGCAGCTGTTGTTGATATTCCTAAAAAGGAAGAACCTATGACTCCACCAGGAGGAATGGGTATGGATGGAATGTATTAAAATATAACATTCTATCTAGAATGAAAATGAATATTAATTAATTGTATTAAAATCGAACAATTTATATTAAAGAAGGTCTATGTGATATATAGGCCTTCTTTTTTTGTCGTAATTTATCTAAAGGTAAATGTTTAATAAAAATTTTAACAGAATATTCATTAACAGAATAATTATTGCAAATGTCATTTATTATAAATGGCTTGGTTGTCGAAAAGAATCGACAAAAAACTCCAAAATAATATTTTAATAAACTGTTAACTAATGTATAATAATAGTGAAGAAAATAATGGTTGGTGAATTTTATGAAGACAAAAATGAGATTAGGAGACATATTAGTTCAAGCAGGTAAAATTAAGAATTCTGATTTAGTTAATGCATTAAAAAAGCAAGCTGTTACAGGAAAAAGATTAGGGGAAATATTGCTTGAAGATGGACTAGTTTCAGAAGAGGATATACTAGCTGTTCTTGGGATGCAATTAGGCTTGCAAAGAGTAAGTCTAGAATTTGAAGTTATTGATACGAATAGTATAAGAAAAATACCAGAGGCAATAGCAAGAAAGCATGGAGTAATGCCATTTAAGATGAATGGTAATGATCTTACAGTAGTTACATCAGATCCATTTAATATAATGGCTGATGAAGATTTAAAGTTAGTTTCTGGAATGAACATAATAAAAGCTCTGGATACAAAACAATCTATAGAAGAAGCTATAAATAAGTATTATACAAAGCAATATGCAGAAAAAGTTGCAACAGCTCTTGGAATACAAGAAAAAGAACTTGCAAAAGCAAATATGCAAGAAAAAGCTGAAGAAGAGGAAATTAATAAAGAAGCTCCAGTTGTAAAACTTGTCGATACTTTAATTCAAAATGCAGTAAGAATGGGTGGTAGTGATATTCACATTGAACCATTTGAAAAAGAAATAAGAGTTAGAGTAAGAGTTGATGGAGAACTTCAAAGTATTTTAAGCATTCCAAAAGAATCTCAATCAACATTAATAACTAGAATAAAAATATTAGCTAACTTAAATATTGCAGAAAAAAGAGTGCCGCAAGACGGTAGAATAATAAAAAATATTGATGATAAGAAAATAGATCTTAGAGTATCAGTTCTTCCAACTGTAAATGGTGAGAAGGTAGTTATTAGAATACTTGCTTCATCACAAGCGTTAATTAACAAAGAAGCACTTGGTATGAAGAAAGACGATATGGAAAAGCTAGTTAAGTTAATGAGCATACCATATGGAATTATTTTAGTAACAGGTCCAACAGGAAGTGGTAAATCTACTACTCTTTATACAATATTAAGTGAGCTTAATACAATAGATAAAAATATAATTACCGTAGAAGATCCGGTTGAATATATGATGGATGGTATTAATCAAGTTAATGTAAATGCAAAAGCCGGAATGACTTTTGCATCAGGTCTTAGATCAATACTTAGACAAGACCCAGATATTATAATGCTTGGGGAAATAAGAGATGGAGAGACAGCTGAAATTGCAATAAGAGCTGCAATTACAGGTCACGTAGTTTTAAGTACACTTCATACAAATGATGCACCATCTAGTATTGCAAGACTTGCTGATATGGGAGTTGAACCTTATCTTGTATCTACATCAGTTACAGGAATAATCGCTCAAAGACTTGTAAGAAGAATATGTACAAACTGTTTAAAAGAATATGAAGCAACAGAATATGAGAAAAAGGTTCTTGGAGTACCGATTACTACAGATTTAAAACTAGCTAAAGGTGAAGGGTGTCCATCGTGCAATAATACAGGATATAAAGGTAGAGTTGGTATATATGAAATCATGGAAGTAGATAGAGAAATTAGAGATGCAGTGACAGAAGGTAAAACTTCCGATATGGTTAAGGATATAGCAATTAAAAATGGTATGAAAACATTAAATAGTGCTTGTAGGGAACATGTCATAGATAAGGTAACAACTGTTGATGAATTAATGAGAGTTGCCTTTTTAAGAGAATAATACTTAAGAAAGGAATAAGTGGTATATGGCTATTTATAAATATGAGGCTAGAAATGTTGAAGGTGTTGCTATAAGTGGAACACTTGAAGCACAAGCTAAAAGTGAAGTCGTTAATAGTCTTAGGCAAAGGGGATACTTCCCAACAAAGATATTTATAGAAGATAAAAGTAAAGATATTAATATTGAATTATTTAATAAAGTTACGTTAAAAGATTTATCACTATTTTGTAGACAATTTGCCTTTGTAATTCAATCAGGAACACCAATGCTTAGAGCAGTAGAATTATCGATGCAACAAACGGAAAATAAAAAACTTAAAGAAATATTAGGAAGAGTTTATGACCAAGTCCAAAAAGGAAGAAGTTTATCTGATGCATTTAAGTTTGAAGAAGAAATTCCAGGGTTGATGACAAATATGATTGCAGCTGGAGAGGCTTCAGGAAGACTTGAACATATAATGAATGAGCTTTCAGAATATTATAAAAAGCAATATAAACAAAAGCAAAAAGTTAGTCAAGCTACAATGTATCCAAAAATAATAGTGGTATTTACAATAATGGTTGTAAGTTTTTTACTTGTTAAAGTTGTACCAGATTTCGTACAAAACTTAGGATCTGCTGGCGGCGAATTACCTGTATTTACAAAAATTCTTGTAGCGATAGGAGAGTTTGCAAAAAAAACATGGATATTCTTCTTGATAGGAGGACTTCTTGCTTATGGATATAAAGTATTTTTCTTAAATAAAGATGAAAATTATAAGTTGAAATCTGGTAAAAGAAGTCTTGAAGGAAGAATATTTGGAAGAATAAATAGGCAACTTGTTGCAGGAAGGTTTGCAAATACTTTTTCAATACTTACTTCATCAGGTCTTGGAGTTATTCAGTCTTTAGAAATAGCAGGACAAGTTTTAGAAAATTCTTATATAGAAAAAAAACTTAATGAAGCAAAAGAAGATGTTAAGAAAGGTCATCCAATAGGTAAAACTATTGAAGATCTAAACATATTTCCAGTAATGTTAACTCAAATGGTAACAGTTGGAGAAGAAACAGGAGCGTTAGAAGATATTTTAGTTAAAACTTCCGAGTTTTATGATGGTGAAGTTGAAGCAGCAATAGAGAAGATGACAACAATGATAGAGCCAATACTTATAATGGTTCTTGCAGTAGTTGTACTATTTATAGTAATGGCATTACTACTTCCAATGTTCAATATGATGGATGCTGTTCAAAAGATGTAGGGAAAGTGTAGTATGAAAAGATATAAAAAAAGAGCATTTACACTAATAGAACTTGTTGCAGTAGCAGCAATACTTGGAATATTGAGTGCTTTGTTAGTACCTAAAATTACTGGATATATAAAGGAAAGTAAAAAAGCTTTAATAATAGATCAAGCAAGAAAAGCAAGACAAGCTGTAGAAACATATGAAATGCTAAATGAAAAGGAATTTAAGGATAAAGACGTAGCTGGATGTACTAAAAATACAATAAAAGCAGTTCTTACATTTGATGAAACTAATAAATATTTAGAGGGTGAGAAATTAGACAAGCTAAAAGAAGACATGACAATGGATATTGTTTATGAAATTGTTGAAAATAGAGTTGATTTTACTATTGATGCTTTAGGAAGATTTGAAAGAACAATATAAAAATCACTTTATATATAAAAAAATTAGGGAGGTATAATTTATGAAAATTTTAAACAAAAACAAGAAAAAGAAAGGTTTTACTCTTATTGAGTTAATTGCAGTTGTTGCAATCATAGGTATACTTGCGGCATTACTAGTACCAAAGATAACAGGATATATGAATGAAGCTAAGAAAACAAAGGTTATAGATCAATGTAGAAAAATAACTCAAGCTTCTGAAACATATGAAATGAGAAAAAGTGTAGATATAGATGATGATAATTCTACTGTAGATGAGTTAATTACAGGTACAGGTGTATCTATAACATCACCAACTACTCATACTTATGATCAAAAATATTTTTTACAATACTTAGATGGAGATGCTGCTTCAACAACAACATATACTGATACAGTTCCACAATTAGCTAATACAGAAGGTAAAGCGTTAACTTTAAAACAGTGCAAGGAAATAGTTGAAGGAACTCTAGACTTCAAAGTAAATACTGATGGAAGTTTTAAAGAAACAGTTTAATAATTAAAATACTAAAAAGCTCCTTTAAGGAATTAAAGGAGCTTTTTATAAAAATAAGGAGAAAAAATGGAGATAATTATAGGGAGTTTAATATTTTTATTAGGTATAGTAATAGGAAGCTTTTTAAATGTATGTATATTTAGAATACCAAAAGAAGAATCTATATCATTTCCACCAAGTCATTGTGGAAACTGTAATACAAGGTTAAAGGGAAAAGATTTAGTGCCAATATTTAGTTATATTTTTCTAAAGGGTAGATGTAGATACTGCAAAGAAAAAGTATCAATTCAGTATCCATTAATTGAAGGATTTACAGGAATCCTTTTTCTAATTTTATACTTAAAATTCGGACTAACATTAGAATTATTTAGTTACATAACATTAACAGCAATACTTATAGTAATTGGAATTATAGATTTTAAAACACAATATGTATATACTTCAAACATAATTACAGGGATAATATTTGGAGGAGTATTTATAATATTAAGCTTTATTTTAGGCGAGAAAGTAGACTTAATAAATGTAGTTCTAGGAGCATTTATTCCAGCTTTAATACTTGTAATAATAGTTTGGACAACTAATGCAATGGGGTGGGGAGATGTAGAGATTATATTCATGACAGGTATTTTCTTAGGCCTAAAGCTAAATTTATTAAATTTATTTATCTCAATAGTTATTGGGGGAATTTATGCAATTTATTTAATGATCTTTAAAAAGAAAAGTGGAAAAGAAGAGATGGCATTTGGACCATATATTGCGAGTGCGACATATATAACTATTTTATTTGGTAATCAAATGCTTGATTGGTATTTGGGGACTTTTTTTTAGAATTAGAAAGGGTGGATGAGAATGTTTGAGAAAGATATTATAGCTATTGATATGAATGAAGAGAAAATATCAATTCTTATAGGGAACAAATATAAAATAAGTGATGGAATTATAATTGATATGCCAAAAGGAGCTTATGTTGATGATGAAATCATTGATACTGAAAAGATAGGGGAATTGATTTCACCTTTTATAAAGAAGGTAAAAGGAAAGGTTAAAGAAGCTGCATTTTGTGTAAGAGGTCAAAATTTAATTACAAGGCATTTAGTTCTTCCATACATGAAGGAAGAAGCTATGAGAGATTCAATTGAATTTGAGCTTAAACAATTTATAGGAGAAAGAATTGATGAGTATTACTTTGATTATGAAATAGTTCATTATGATAAAAATCAAAATAGTGGAAATGCAGAAGTATTACTTGTTGCAGTAGAAAAAGATAAAGTTGATAAATTGATGAAACTTGCAAGTAATTTAAAGCTTACTGTAAAAGCGATTGATATCTATGCTAATACAACAGCAAGAATTTTTAAATATTTAAAAACAAGTTTTATAAAAAGGGTTAAATCATCAGGAGTTATAACAATAGATGGTCATTCTAATTCAATGATTATTATGGAATGGGGAAGACTTTCACTAGAAAAGTATCAAGGTTATGGTATGTATAAAGCGAGTGAAGATGGTATAACAAATCAAGATTCTTATAATAAGTTTTTACAAAGCATAGATCTAACAGAAGTTAGAGAAGAAGAAGAAAAGTATGATAGATTCTTCCAATCTCTAATATCTCAGTATAATTCTCTTATTCAATTCTATACATCAGGAAAAGTAAAGAAGAATTTAGATAAAATATATGTTGCAGGAAGTGCAAGACATGTAAGAGGAATTAATAAGTATTTAGAAGTTAATTTTGGAACTAAATTTGGAGAACTTCCAAGCTTTAAAGATTTTAAGTTTAATGTAAAAGCACCGAAGAAAATAGAATTAGAAGAATATATGAATGCCTACGGACTATTACTAAGAAGGGAGTAATTAATGATGAAGGAGTTAAATTTATTACCACAGTCTTATGCAAGTCATAAGAAAATAGTAAAACAAAAGAAGAAAATAGCTACTGGAACATTAATTGGGGGAGTAGTAGTTTTAGGTGTTGTTGGATTTATTTTTGGCCAAGAAACTTATTTAAACATTAAAAAATCAAAATTACAAAATGAAATTAGTACAAGTAGGGAACTTGTTGCTAAAAATGAAAAACTAGTAAATGATATAGCTTTAACAAAGCAACATATAGAAAAAGCTGAAACACTTAAAGGAATGAAAAATAAGGACACAGATGGTGTAATAAATGAGATATCAAAATTATTCCCTGGGGATGTTAAGATTGACACTTTAAATTATCAAAATAATGTTTCTTCGGATAATAGTAATGTTATTGCAATTATTAATATGTCTGGAGTAGCTAAATCAAAAGGAGATATTGAAAACTTCTGGGCTAACTTAAGAGAACATGAACAATTTAAAGACTCACATATTGCAAGTATAACTGAAGGAAAAGATGGATACGCATTTACTATAGATTTATCTGTGAAAGGAGTAGTTAAAGATGGCTCTGAAGACAAGTAATAGAGAACTTTCTAAAAATGAAAAAATACTATTAGGAGGGTTATGCGTAATTGGTATTGCTTTTTTAGTTAATACACTTATTATTGAACCTAATAATAAAAAATTAAAACCATTAAAAAGTGAGATAAGCACATTAGAAAAACAAATAACGAATTTAAAAACAATTAATTTAGATATTGAAAAAAATGAACAAGAGCTTAAAGTTTTAAAGGATAAATATAATGAAGCATCAGAAACTATACCAAGAACAGATAGATATCCACAAGTTGTTAAAGATTTAGAGGAAATGGCAGGAAGAGCTGGAGTTAAAATAAAAACAGAAAGTTTTAGTAAGCCAGCTGTATTTTCAAATGAAGAAGAAAATCAAAATAACTCGGAGCAAGCACAAACACAAAATAATAGTACACTAAATCAAATGAGTGGACTTTCATCTTTTACAGTTAATTTAACTGTTGAAGGTGACTTTAATAAAGCTATGAAGTTTATAGACGAACTTGAAAATGATAGTAGAATATTAGAAGTTAAAGATTTTTCAAGTAATGATAAATCAACTAGTATAACTATTGCATACTTTATTGCAGGTGGAGATGAAGTAGAGGAATTTGACTTTAATAATGGAAGCTATGGAAAAGGAAATATATTTAGATAAAATATTTATTTAATTCGGAGGTTAATATATGAATTTTAAAAAGAAAAAGGGTTTTACTCTTATTGAAATGATAGCAGGACTTGCTATTTTTGTAATTGTATTAACAACTGCAACTAGCTTAATAATAACATTATTTAAATATAATAGCATAAATAAAGAGACCTTCGATTCAAATAGTAAGTCAAAAATATTCTTTGAAACAATTAGAGGAAATAGACCGAGCAATATATATACTTATCCATCCGATAATAACTATTATATTGCATTTAATGATGATAATGATTTAGTTGTTGCAACTAAAGATAATTTATTAAAGAATACGTTGAATTCAACTAGTTCATATGTTATGGGTAAATGCAATGATGGAGATGGATTAGCAGCGTTAAAGGCAAAACCAGGGGTTATAGATAAGAAATATATATTAAAGGTTAAGTCTAAAAAAAACACAACTCAAAAAGTATATGAATTTGATGTTTCTACTTGGAATATTCCTAAAGGAGAAACTAGCATTATAGAAAGAAAAGCTCTTATATCAACAGAGAAATAATGAGGTGAAGGGAGTTTATGAAAAAGAAAAAAGGGTTTACATTAATTGAATTAATTGCAGCTATAGGAATATCTGCAATTTTAGGAGCTTTAGCATTATCATTATTTTCTTCATCAAATAGAATGATTTTAAGAGCAAGTAAGGATAATATAATGCAAGATGAAGCAAGAATAATAATGGATGCTATAGAAAATGACTTAAGAACTGCAAAGCCTATTAACATTATTACAGATGGAGTTG
Organism: Clostridium budayi; assembly: GCF_055396605.1. Taxonomy (NCBI): domain Bacteria; kingdom Bacillati; phylum Bacillota; class Clostridia; order Eubacteriales; family Clostridiaceae; genus Clostridium; species Clostridium budayi. The sequence goes on along the minus strand of NZ_AP042456.1, from coordinate 2,761,191 downwards.
AATTTTCAAAAACTGTTTCAGGAACAACAAAAACTTATAAATATATTAAGAGTGGAAGTGAAATTAGAAAAACAGAAGGTTCAAATGTATTATCGATACCATCAAAAAATGTAGAAGAATTTAGGATCACATCTGGAGGGGCAGGTGACCATTATAATATTTATCTGAAACTAAAAAGTGGTTCTGAAGAATATGAGTTTTCTTCTGTAGTTGTTCCTAGAAATAAATAGTATTTTATTAAATTATTAATAACATAAGATGGGGGCTATGGAAGGAGAACGATTATGAGAGAAAAAAGAAAAAAACGTGGTAATACTATTTTATTAGTGCTTGCAATATCTATGATTTTAGTTTTGACGGCAGGAGTAACTGTAACTAGTATACTTAATACAACAAGATTAAATCATGGTTCAAAAATAATAGATGATTTAGTATATGCAAGTGAAAGTGGGTTAGAGCTTGGAATAGGTGAAGTAAGAAGTGGAAACTTAGTTTTTAATGAGAGTAAAAAAACTGATGGTACAAGGTTTGATGGAATATTAAAAACTGATGTAGTAGATAGAGTAGACATATCATCTACAAAAATATCAGACACTGAATATGAGCTTGAAAGTATAGCCTATTCTAAAAGGAATACAAATGTATTTAAAAAGGTAAAAACTAAAATACAAAAAAATAATATATCAAATTCAATTAATCCAAGTGGGGATATAATGAAAAATGGATTAGGTGTAGGTACAGGGAATATAGCTATAACAGGTAATAATGGTGCGTATGTAGATTTAGGGAGTACTAATGTAAATTCTCCCAATGATATTGATTTATCTGGAAATAATGTGAATTCAAAACCTCCAAAGGAGGAAAATGTAAATAAACAGCAGTATAATAAACTCCAAATTGATAATTCAAAAATTGAGCACAAAGATAAAGTGGAAGTTAGTTCTTTTTCACAATTATTAACTGAAGCTAAAGATATTACAAGTGGGATTAAAGCTAATAATGGAATAGGTAAAATAATTTTTAATGGAAAGATGAATGGTGGAAGTTCTCATACATATACAGTATTAATTATAAATGCAAAGGAACTAGTAATTAAAAATGTAGTTCCTGAGATGTTAAATACAACAGCTATATTAACAAATGCTGATATTTTATTAGATGGAGTAGCAGTTCACGCTGTTGATTCAACTATATTTGGAAATAAGATTAAAATTGCAAATGGTGGCTCTTTAACTATTAATGGATCTTTTCAACATACTCCAACTTATGGTGCTGGATGGGGAATATCAGAAGATAGTATGAAAGAGCTAAGTAATGTTATAAAGCAATATATAACAAATTGGGGTGCTCCATCAACTGGTGGTGGAAGTAATAATGGAAGTGGTTCAACATCAAGCGATTTTGAATTTGTAGATGGAACATTTGAATATGAATAATTAGACTTTTAAAATACATCATATATTAAATTGTATGATGTATTTTTATAAATATCTTATGGATAATATTGTAAATGTTATTATAATATTTACTTAAAATAAAAGGGGGAAAGGTATGGGGAAGAGAAAAAAGAAAGGGAACACAATCTTATTAGTATTAGCTATAGTATTAATAATAACTGTAGCTAGCGGTGTAACGGTATCAGCTATAATTAATACGACTGGGATGAATCAAAACGTAAAAACTTATGAAGACCTATTATATGCGGCAGAAAGTGGGGTTGAAGATGCGTTTAGTAGAGTAAAAAGTAAAGTTATAAATTTAGCAGTAGGAGATCCAGATGTAAACTATGATATAAATAGTAATTTTGTATCGCAAGGAATAGAAGTTAATATAACAGTAAATAGGCAACCAGACAAATATTTAGTTAAAAGCGTTGCTAAAAAAGGTAGCAAAGAAAAAATAGTAGAAGCAGCTTTAAATATAACAAAATCATATGTTCCATCAACTAATCAAGTATTTAAATATATTTTATGTTCAAATGAAGTTAATATAAAATGTACTGGACCATTATCAAATGCTATAACACTATGGAATGTAAAAGATAAGTCAACTAGTAAAATAATACACAATATATCAGATGTTAATAATATAAATAGTGGAACAGAAATAAATAGTCATGTAGTTGATAATGCTTTCACTGTTCCGCAATTTAATTTTACAGCCTCTGATAGTCTTATTGTAAGTGGTGTTTCAGAATTAGATACTAAAAGTGCAGATATTAATTCAGGAGTTAAAAAAATCCTATTTAAGTCAGAAAAAAATGAAGATTTCGATGTTTATTTAGTAAATTTAAAAGATCCAGATGATTATTTAGAATTTAGAACATCACAATTAAAATTAGATAAGACTATAATAGTAACTAACAGAACTATTAAGATAAATAATAATACAGGAACATTAGTTGGAGCACCTACGGTTGATTTAAATAAATCCACTATACTTGCAAATAAAATGGAGTATATTATATCTTCTTTTGCATCACAATGGAGACTAATACAAAATGATGCACCAAACGGAGGTCATGATGCTTTAAATACAAATGATATAACTAAATTAAATAATTTAATAGGAGCAAATTGTACAAATTGGGGAAGTTCTGTAAGTACCCCAGGTGGAGAAACTGTAACAATTGGAGACATAGAATATAAATAAATGATAGAAAACAGTCATAGAAATTTTTTTATGACTGTTTTATTTCATTTAAGTTAAATAAATCTATTGACTTAATTCATCAACTAATTTATAATTATCATAATTTAAAAACGAACAAACTCATATATCCCCTGAATATGGCAGGGAGTATCTACCGGAAACCTTAAATTTCTGACTATGAGTGAAATTGATGTACCGTGCTAATTTAACATAGAATTAGTTTAAAGGCATATTGACTTCACTTATGAAGCTAATATGTCTTTTTTTATTATATAAATATATTACATAGTGTTTAGAAGGGGAGGAAAATAATTATGGCAAGAATTTTAAAACAAGCTTATACATTTGATGATGTACTATTAGTTCCAAATAAATCAGAGGTGTTACCAAATCAGGTTACATTACAAACTAATGTAACAAAAACTATTAAATTAAATATTCCTTTAATAAGTGCAAGTATGGATACTGTAACTGAATCTAAGATGGCAATTGCTATGGCAAGAGAAGGTGGTCTTGGAATTATTCATAAAAATATGAGTATAGAAGAACAAGCTAAAGAAGTAGATAAAGTAAAGAGACAAGAAAATGGAGTAATTACAGATCCAATATACTTATCACCAGACCATACACTTCAAGATGCAGAAGAATTAATGTCTCAATATAGAATATCAGGTGTTCCAATAACAGTTAACGGAAAACTAGTTGGAATACTTACAAATAGAGACGTAACTTTTGAAGAGGATATGACAAAGAAGATATCAGAAGTTATGACAAAAGAGAACTTAATAACTGCGCCAGAAGGAACTACAATTACAGAAGCTAAAGAAATATTAAAGAATCATAAGATAGAAAAACTTCCTCTAGTAGATAACGAAGGAAACTTAAAAGGACTTATTACTATAAAAGATATAGAAAAAGCAAGAATATTCCCAAATGCAGCTAAAGATAGCAAAGGAAGATTATTATGTGGTGCTGCTGTTGGTGTAACTAAAGATATGATGGAAAGAGTTGATGCTTTAGTTAAAGCTAAAGTTGATATTATTACAATTGATACTGCACATGGACACTCAAGAGGTGTATTAGAAGCAGTTAAAAGAGTAAAAGAAAAATATCCAAACCTTCAAGTAATAGCAGGTAATGTGGCAACTAAAGAAGCTACAGAAGATTTAATAAAAGCTGGTGCTGACTGTGTTAAAGTTGGTATAGGACCAGGATCAATATGTACAACAAGAATAGTTGCAGGTGTTGGAGTTCCACAACTTACAGCTGTTATGGATTGCGTAGAAGTTGGTAGAAAATATGGAGTTCCTGTAATTGCAGATGGTGGAATTAAATATTCAGGTGATGTTGTTAAAGCTTTAGCTGCTGGTGCTTGTGCTGCTATGATGGGTTCATTATTTGCAGGATGTGAAGAAGCTCCAGGAGAAGTTGAAATATTCCAAGGTAGAAGCTATAAAGTATACAGAGGAATGGGTTCTTTAGGGGCTATGGCTAAGGGGTCTAAGGATAGATATTTCCAAGATGGAAATAAGAAATTAGTTCCAGAAGGAATTGAAGGAAGAATAGCATATAAAGGATTAGTTTCAGATACTATATTCCAAATGCTTGGAGGAATAAGAGCAGGTATGGGATACTTAGGATCAAAGGATCTTGAAATTTTATACAATACAGCAACATTCGTAGTTCAGACTTCAGCAGGTCTTAGAGAGAGTCATCCACATGATATAAACATGACAAAAGAGGCTCCAAACTACAGCGTAATGAAATAATTATTAAATATAACGAAATATAACAATAAAAATTTTAAAAATATTCGTATTAGAAGAGAGTTTTCTCTTCTAATATGGTATAATAATTATATAGAAACAAGTAAGAAAATATAATTTATACGTCTAGGAGGAAAGCATGAAAAAAGATTTAGTTCTAGTTATTGACTTTGGTGGACAATACAATCAATTAATAGCAAGAAGAGTAAGAGAATGCGGAATTTATTGTGAAATAATCCCTTATACTTATACTCTTGAAAAAATAAAAGAAAAAAATCCTAAGGGAATAATATTTACTGGTGGACCAAACAGCGTTTATGGAGAAAATGCTCCAAAGCTTGATAAAGAAATATTCAATATGGGAGTTCCTATACTTGGAATATGCTACGGAGACCAATTAATGGCTCACACATTAGGTGGAGAAGTTAAGACTGCACCAGTTAGAGAATACGGAAAAACTGAAATTAACTTAGATAGCACTTCAAAATTATTTAAGGGAATTGAAAATGTAGGAAGCTGCTACATGAGTCATACAGATTACATAGAAAAAGCTCCAGAAGTAGAACATACTTTATTTGGACAAAAAATGATTCAAAACTTCTTATATGAAATTTGTGGATTAGAAAAGTCATGGACAATGGCTTCATTCGCAGAAGAAAAGATAAAAGAAATTAAAGAATTAGTTGGAGATAAAAAAGTATTATGTGCATTATCAGGTGGAGTTGATTCATCAGTTGCAGCTATGATAGTACACAAAGCAATCGGACACAACTTAACTTGTATCTTCGTTGATCATGGTCTACTTAGAAAAGATGAAGGAGATACTGTTGAAAGAGTATTTAAGAAAGAGTTCGATATGAACATAATAAGAGTTAATGCTCAAGATAGATTCTTAGGTAAACTTAAAGGAGTTTCAGATCCTGAAACTAAGAGAAAGATAATTGGAGAAGAATTCATAAGAGTATTTGAAGAAGAAGCTAAAAAGGTTGGAGAAATTGACTACTTAGTTCAAGGAACAATTTATCCTGATATAGTTGAAAGTGGAACTGATACTTCAGCTGTAATCAAGTCACACCACAATGTTGGAGGACTTCCTGAAGATATGGAATTTGATCTAATAGAACCTTTAAGAGAATTATTTAAAGATGAAGTTAGAGCAGTTGGAGAAGAACTTGGAATACCTCACAAATTAGTATGGAGACAGCCATTCCCAGGACCAGGTCTTGCAATAAGAGTTCTTGGAGAAATAACAGAAGAAAAGCTTGAAATAGTTAGAGAAGCTGATGCAATATTCAGAGAAGAAATTGCAAATGCAAACCTTGATGAAACAATATGGCAATACTTTGCTTGTCTTCCAAACATCAGATCAGTTGGAGTTATGGGAGATGAAAGAACATACTGTCATACAATAGCACTTAGAGCTGTTACTTCAAATGATGCTATGACATCAGAATGGGCTAGAATACCATATGATTTACTAGACCTTGTAAGTAGAAGAATAGTTAATGAAGTTAAAGGAGTTAATAGAATCGTGTATGATATAACTTCTAAGCCACCAGCAACTATTGAATGGGAATAAGATAAATTAATATACCAAAATAAGAGTATGAATTAATTCATACTCTTATTTTTATAAATTTTAATTCTATAGAATTATTTAAAAGATTTTATAGAATTTAATCTATCTTGTATTTTTTCACTAGGAGTTTTATTTGAGTTATATCCATAAAGGGCATTTTCAAAATCGCCATAAACTGGGTTAGGTAATACTATGTACTTACTTCCAAAATATTTACTTTGTTCTTTTACTATTTTATTTCTTTCTTCATTTGATTTGTTATAATAACCATTTGGAAAATCACCTAAATTATCTCCACAATACATTGCAAGATTATATTTTTCTTTGATTTTATTCCATCTAGGGGCCTTGTCACTATCGTTTGTTTTTAATAGTATATGTTCTTTGTCAGAATTTACAAAGCCTAATTTTTTCATATTTTTAATTGTAGCATCTAAGTGAATATCTTCTTTTCTATTAGATACATAGAATACTTCTATACCTTTACTTTTTGCATAATCAGTAAACTCTTTAGCCCCTGGTATTGCTTTAGCATCTGCTTTTTGAATCCATTTATTGAAGTTTTCGCTTGAATAAGGATCACTATGTTTTATTTCATAGCCAGCATGAGGTGAATTATCAATAATAGTTTCATCAATATCTAATGTAACTGCATAAGGTTTAGTAGTTTTTTCTTTTACTAATTTATCTACATAATTCATTGCTGAATTATACGCTTGGTATCTTAAGGCATTTACCTCACCAGAATTTTGCTGCCAAGCTACAGCTAAAAGATTTCCATTGACAAAATCTTTATTTGAAGCTTCAGAAGAAGTATTAACTTCAACTGCATTAGGGAGCTTATGATTATTATTGTCTACTATATAAGTAGCACTGCTACCTACGCCTAAACCGATAATTAATGAAATAAGCACAGCTTGAAATCTAGAATTTTTCATAAAAATCATCCTTTCTTTAAAAATTTTATAAGTATAATATCAATAAAAATTAATTTATATTGGAGTATTGATTAAAAAAGTAAGTATAAATTTAATAAAATAAAAAACAAATTTTTACTATTAAAATAAAAAATTTCATATTATTTTGTTGGTATAGAAATATATGCTAATTAGGTTAATTATAAGTATGGAAAATTTAAATTATTGTTAATATTACGCTTTTATATGTAAAGGATATGTTGTACAATATATGAGTAATGCCCTTTTAATTAAGAAAGTTTATAAGATTTTTTTAATCAAAAGGAATTGTGGGTTATAAATATATACTTTACAGCATAAGATAAATTTATGCTGAGAATAAACTACTTATAAAAAAAGGAGGACGCGATTATGACTAAAGGACTATCATTAGACTTATCTAAAGTAGCTCCATATCTACAAATGGAAGAAATAGAATACATGGAGGATTTAGTACAATCAGCACACAAGAAATTACATGAAGGTACTGGTGCAGGAAATGACTTTTTAGGTTGGATTGACCTACCAGTTAACTATGACAAAGCAGAATTTTCAAGAATTAAAGAAGCTGCAAAGAGAATTCAAGAAACTTCAGAAGTTCTTGTAGTAATAGGAATAGGTGGATCATACTTAGGAGCTAGAGCAGCTATAGAAATGCTTACAAATAACTTCTATAATGTATTATCAAAAGAAGATAGAAAAGCACCTCAAATATTCTATGTAGGAAATAATATAAGTGCAACTTACATGAAACAATTATTACAAGCTGTAGAAGGAAAGGATATTTCAGTTAACGTAATATCAAAATCAGGTACTACAACAGAACCTGCTATAGCTTTTAGAATATTTAAAGACCTTTTAGAAAAGAAATATGGAAAAGAAGAAGCTAAGAAGAGAATTTACGCTACAACAGATGCTTCAAAAGGAGCTCTTAAAACATTAGCTGATGCAGAAGGATACGAAACATTCGTAATACCTGATAATGTTGGAGGAAGATTCTCAGTTTTAACAGCAGTTGGGTTACTTCCAATAGCAGCTGCTGGAGTTGACATCGACGAAATGATGAAAGGTGCTGCTGATGCAAGAGAAACATACATGAATCCTTCAGTTAAGGAAAATGATTGTTACAAATATGCAGCAGCTAGAAATGCTTTATACAATAAAGGAAAATTAATAGAAATATTAGTTAACTATGAACCATCACTTCACTACTTCAATGAATGGTGGAAACAATTATACGGAGAATCAGAAGGAAAAGACAACAAGGGTATATTCCCAGCAGCTGTTGATTTCTCAACTGACCTTCACTCAATGGGACAATACATCCAAGAAGGAAGAAGAGATCTTTTCGAAACTGTTATAAATGTAGAAGAAGCACAAGAATCAGTTATAATAGAAGCTACAGAAGACAATATAGATGGATTAAACTTCTTAGCAGGAAAAGATATGAACTTCGTAAACCACAAAGCATTCCAAGGAACATTATTAGCTCATAATGATGGTGGAGTTCCAAATATGGTATTAAACGTTCCAGAATTAACTCCATACTACTTTGGACAAATGGTTTACTTCTTCGAAAAAGCATGTGGAATAAGTGGTTACATCTTAGGTGTTAATCCATTTAACCAACCAGGTGTTGAAGCTTACAAGAAGAACATGTTCGCTTTACTTGGAAAGCCAGGATATGAAGATCTTAAAGCTGACTTAGAAGAAAAGTTAAAATAATATATGAAAATAATAATTGATGGAGATGCTTGCCCAAGCATCTCCAAAATTGAAAATTTAGCAAAAGAATATGCAATAGAAGTAAATATATTTGTTGATATCCATCATTATATACAAAGTGATTATTCAAAAGTTGTAGTTGTTGATAGTGGCTTTCAAAGCGTAGATATGTATGTAGTAAACAATTCTAAAGATGGTGATATTGTAATAACTCAAGATTATGGGGTTGCAGCAATGTGCCTTCCAAGAGGTTCTAAAGTAATAAGTCCTAAAGGGAAAATTTATTCTGAAGAAAATATAGATTTATTATTAGAACAAAGACATGTATCTCAAAAAATAAGAAAAGCTGGTGGTAGATTTAAAGGCCCTAAGAAAAGAAGCTTTGAAGATGAAGAAAGATTATTAAACAATTTAAGAGCAATAATAGAATATAATTTAAATTCTTAAGACTTATATAAAATAATTTTGATATTTTATATAAGTCTTATTTTTATATATTATAAAGAAAATAATCTATTTATATAATCATAGTATGAAATGATGTATAATAAAAAAGAGAATTATGGAAAAATATTTACAAAAAATGGTATTGTAGTATAATAGAATAAATGATAGGAGTTTTTTATATGGGGTGAAGTGTATGGGTGGAATGAATATTTTATTTGATAAAAAAAGTCCTCAGCAAGCTAATGAAAATATTGAGATTGCTGTTGAATTTGAGGAAGAGATAGATTTTAAAGTTATAATTGGTAATGATGGAGTATGGAATACTATAAAGGAATTTAATAATAAAAGTTCTTGCGTTTGGACTCCAAAAGAAGATGGAAACTATATGGTCATGGTACAAGGTAAAAGAAAGGGTTCGGATAAACCATTTGAATATTTAGCAAGAGAAGAATATATAATAGGAAAGTACGCAGGGGAAGATAAAGTGATTAAGGATATTATTATAGGTAAAGAAGAATATTTTATTGGAGAAAAAGCAAATATAGAAGTAATAGGAGAAGAGGGAACGTTATTATATAGATTTTGGAGAAGAGCTGAAGTTGGTTGGGAACCAATTAGAGACTATTCAACAAATAATATATTATTATATACCCTTACTAAAGAAGGTAAAGAAGAAATTCTAATAGAATGTAAAAGAATTGATTCTAAGGAAAATGTAGATGATTTTAAAATAATAAAAATTAATGTAAAAGAAAAAAATAAAATTGAACTGACTGATTTTAAGTGCTTAACAGAACAATTATTATTAAATGAAGAGCTAGTATTTAAGGTTGAAACATCTTGTGGAGAAGAGAGACCTCTTTTATTTAAATTCGTAAGAATGGATAGTGAAGGAAGAGTAGTATGCATACAAGATTTCTCATCAAGAAGAATAGTTAGCTTCCAAGAAAGTGAACCTGGTGAGTACAAGCTATTATGTTTAATGAGAGATATTTTCTCAAATAAAGAATACGATGATAGAGCCGTTATGGTGTATAAGGTAACTCCATACAATGAAGTTAAAATAAGAAGCTTTAAAGCAGATGTAAAATCTCCACAGGCTTCAGGAACAGATATAACATTTAAAGCTGAAGCTAAAGGTGGAAGAGAACTAGTTTATAGATATATAGTTGAAGGTCCTATAGCAGAAGATTCATGTTATACAAGAAGCAAAGAGTTTTATTGGTGTCCTAAAGAAGAGGGATCATATAAAGTAACTTTATATGCTAAAGATATTTCTTATGAAGGAGACTATGAAGATAAGAAAGTAATATTATTTGATATTGATAAAAAAAGTGATAAACCAATAAGAATTTTAGATGTAATTTCAGACCAAAGAAGAGAAGCGTTAATAAAGACGCCAATAAACGTTAGAGTAATAGCAGAAGGTGGCTCAACACTTTTATATGAGTTTGTAATACTTAGAGATGGAAGAGAAGTTGACAGAATAGATTATGGGAAAACAAATTGGCTTAACTTCACTCCAGAAGAAAAAGGCGATTATGAAATTGATATAAGAGTTAAAGATAAATTCTCTTTAGAAGATTATGATGCACAATCAAGTTTATTTATAAATATTAAAGATTATATAGCAGCTAGTATAGATTATATATTACTACCATGTAAAGAAACATTTTTAGTTGGAGACAAAATTGATGTTGAAGCTATAGTTCAAAATACTAAAAATGTATTAGTTAATTTTGCAACTAAAATAAATGGACATGAAGTTGAAGAAACAGGTTTTATGAATAACAAAAAGCTTGTTGTAAAACCAAAATGCGCAGGTAAGTATACTTTTGAAGTATATGCTAAAAATATTAAATGTGAAGGTATGTATGATACTAAAAAGGAAGTAAGCATATATGTTCATGAAGCAACTCCAGTTACTGATACGAAGATAACTGTTGGTAAAGAAGGAATTATACAAAATAAAGAAGTTAATTTCTGGGCTGAAAGCTCAGGTGGAAAAGATGTTTGTTATGAGTTTTACTTAATGGAAAAAGGAAATTGGGTAAAAGCTCAAAGTTATAGTAAGAAAAGATATTATACATTTATTCCATTCTCAAAAGGAAAGTACAAAGTTATGGTTCTTGCAAAAAGTTTTTATAAAAGAGTTAATTATGAAGATTATTCAGTATATGAATTTGAAGTATAAAAGAAGGTGGTTTAAAATGCCACTTTCTTTTACTTTTTATATTAAACTAAGTAAAATTGCTTTTTCATTAAATTAATAATACAATAAGATGAAACTTAATTAAGGAAAGTAAGAGGTGTTTATAAAGGTGCAAAGATTAGATAAGATTATATCAAATTTAGGATATGGAAGTAGAAAAGAAATAAAAGCTATAGCTAGAAAAGGCTTAATAGAAGTTGATGGAGTTATAGTAAAAGATAGTTCTATGAATGTTGACCCAGAAAAGTCAGTAATAAAAATAAATGGAGAAGAAATTTTCTATAGAGAGTACATATATCTTATGATGAATAAACCAGATGGTGTTATATCTGCAACTCATGATAATAGAGATGAAACTGTTATAGACCTTTTAGAAATTGACCATCAAGCTTTTGATCCTTTCCCAGTAGGAAGATTAGACAAAGATACAGTTGGATTATTATTACTAACTAATGATGGGGAATTAAATCATAGATTAATATCTCCTAAATGGAAAGTCGATAAAGTTTATTATGCTAAAATAGATAAGAAAGTTACAGAAAAAGATATTGAAGCATTTAAGAAAGGTATAACATTAGATGATGGTTATGTTTGCAAAGAAGCAAAACTTGAAATATTAAATGCATCAGATGAAGGTTCAGAAATTAACTTAACAATTCAAGAAGGAAAGTTCCATCAAGTTAAAAGAATGTTTGAAGCTGTTGATAAGAAAGTTGTATATCTTAAGAGAATAGAATTTGGTGGATTAAGTTTAGATGAAGAGTTAGAAGAAGGCGAATATAGAGAACTGACAGAGGAAGAATTAGCCCAATTAAAAAGCTTTTAACGAATGATGGGAAAGACTGCAAGAAAATCATTCATAAATTTCCATAAAATGAATAAAAGTTATAAAATTACTTGCATTTTATAAACTAGTAACATATAATACTATTGCAAGGATAAATAAAAGGAATAAATAGCCCCCTTTTTATTTATTGCTTATTGCTAAAGCGCAACCTGGCCCCAAGGGTTGCGTTTTTTTGTTGCAAAAATATATAGTGTGTAAATAATTACATTTATATATTTTAATAATGCAATTTCACTTAAAATATGACATAATGTGTGAATAAAAAAAGTCACAATTATAAAATTATGAAATAATTATTTCATAATTTATGATGTTTACAATAATATTTAATAAGGGTATAATTATAAACGAAAGTTAGAATAATAATATATGTGCTATGAAGAAGAAGAGTATATGAACCTTTATTTCAAAGAGAGTTAGGAAATGGTGAGATCCTAATAAATAAAATCATAGAAGGAAGCTTTGGAGCGTAGAACCGAAAGAGAAATTTCTTGTAGTAAGTTCTGGGTTATCTCCCCTTATAGAGAAAGATAAGTGAACTTAAAGAATATATAATATTCTTTAGTTAATTTAGGTGGTACCGCGAGAAGTTAGTAGTCTTTTCGTCCTAAAAAGTTTAGGATGAAAAGGCTTTTTTTAATATAAGAAAGGTGATGAATGTAATGAGTAGAGAAGCATTAGCAAATTTAATCTTTAAAAAAGATTTAAAGACTAGAGAAGATTACTTAAAAGAATATGGAGATAGAAAAGTAGCAGAAGGAGCAAGAGTTTTAAGATATGCACCATCTCCAACTGGATTCCAACATATAGGCGGAGTTTATACTTCAATAATTAATGAAAGATTAGCTCATCAAAGTGGTGGAGTATTCTATTTAAGAATAGAAGATACTGACCAAAAGAGAGAAGTTGAAGGAGCTATAGAAGATACAATAGCTACAATGCATAATTTCGGTATGGATTTTGATGAAGGTCAAACAGGGGAAAATACTGATAAGGGAGCTTATGGTCCATATAAGCAAAGTGAAAGAAGAGATATATACCAAGCTTTTGCTAAAGACTTATTATTAAAAGGTCTTGCTTATCCATGTTTCTGTACAACAGAAGAATTAAATGAAATAAGAGAAAAGCAAATGGCTGAAAAAATTACTACAGGATACTATGGTAAATATGCAATATATAGAGACCTTCCTGTAGAAGAAGCAATAAAGAAAATTGAAAATGGTGAAGAATATATCATAAGATTAAAATCACCAGGAAAAGAAGATGCAAGAATAGAATTCCACGATTTAATAAAAGGAGATGTTTCATTCCCAGAAAATCTTCAAGATGTTGTTATAATTAAATCAGATGGACTTCCAACTTACCATTTCGCACACGTTATTGATGATGCTTTAATGCATACAACAGACGTAATAAGAGGAGAAGAATGGTTATCATCACTTCCAACACATCTTCAATTATTTGATGTTTTAGGATTTAAGAGACCAAACTATGCTCACGTTCCAACAATAATGAAAACAGAAAATGGTTCAAAGAGAAAGCTTTCAAAGAGAAAAGATCCAGAAAGTGCTGTAAGTTACTATAGAGAAGAAGGATATCCATCAGTTTCAGTTATAGAATACTTACTAAACATTATAAACTCAAGCTTTGAAGATTGGAGAGCTGAAAATCCAGATGCAGATTATCATGAATTCCCAGTTTCACTTGAAAAGATGAGTAAATCAGGAGCATTATTTGATATAGTTAAACTTCATGATGTAAGTAAAAATGTAATTTGTAAGATGAAACCTGAAGTAGTTTACGACTACTATGTAGCTTGGGCTAAAGACTTTGATAAAGAAATGTACGATTTAGTAACTAAAAAAGAAGCTATGATGAAAGAAGTATTCAACATAGATAAAGAAGGTCCAAAGCCAAGAAAAGACTTCGGTAAATGGAATGAAGTTCGTGAAAAGATATTCTACTTCTTTGATGAATTATTCGATAAAGAAACAGCAGAAGATGTAGAATTACCAAAGACTTTAAACTTAGAAGATGCTAAGAATATAATTGAAAACTATGCTAAAGTATATAACTTTAACACAGATCAAGAAACTTGGTTTGAAGAACTTAAAGCTTTAGCTGTAGAACTTGGATACGCAACAAATAGAAAAGAATATAAGAGCAATCCAGAAAACTTCAAAGGAATGGTTTCAGATGTTGCAGGAGCAGTAAGAGCAGCACTTACTCATAGAACAAATACACCTGATCTTTATACAATAATGCAAATAATGGGTGAAGATAAAGTTAGAGATAGATTTAAGAAATTCGCTAATATATAGAAAAAATATAATTTATTATATAAATTAAAAGCAAGAGAGAGACACATTTAGTTTTAAATAATAAAAATAAATGTGTCTTTTTTCATATATTTAAAAAAAAGTATTATAAAATTTAAAAAATATAGAATAAATTCAATAGGAAGTAAATTCTATATATTAAATAAGTACATTATGATATAATTATGTATGAATTTACACAAATTTTAAATTAAATAATTTGGAGGGGGACTTATGCAAATAATAAGTTATTTAATTCCTGGAGTAATAATAGCTCTTGCGAATTATCTTATATTTGAAAGAAAAAAAAGAATTTTAAGCACCATAAAGGATTTCATTATATGCTTAGTATTTCTTAATATAGTATCTTTAAGTATATTAAAGTTTGTATTAAATAAACATAATGTACTTAAAGGTAATATGTATAAAACTTCATTTTCAATTAAATATATTATATTTGCATTAATTTGCGGATTAATATATTTAGCTGTAAAAGGAATGATTAATTCAAAAGTAACTTTTGCTAAAGCGGAAGTTAAAGGAAGTTGGAAACTAACACTAATAAAAGTTATATCAGTTATATTTGTTGGTATAGGTGTATTTTTCGTATCATTTTCTAAATGGTTTATTGATTACTTTGGAAATATCACGCCAGAGCAATTTTTATTCAATTTAAATTCACCAATTAAAGGTACAAGCTCTGATATGTATGCGGAGATTATGATGACACCAGTATTTACAGGGGTGGCTTGTATTGTAATATTCTTAATAGTTTTAAACTTTAAATATGATGTATTTTTAAATATCAAAAATGTTAAAAGAAGAATATTAAATCAAAAATATTTAAGAATAATAACTTTTATATTCTCAATTATTTGCCTTGTTGGTGGAGTAACATATGGAGCAAAGAAATTAAGCTTAGATAAAGTTTATAAAGCTTATGTTTCAGATTCAAGTTACATAAAAGATAATTATGTCGATCCACGTAATGTTAAGATGTCTTTCCCAGAGAAGAAGAGAAATTTAATTCATATTTATTTAGAATCAGTAGAAAATTCATATCTATCTAAAGATTTAGGTGGATATATGAAGGAAAATTTAATGCCAGAACTTACTGAATTATCTAAGGAAGGAATTCACTTCTCAGAATCAAATAAATTTGGAGGACCATATCAAACTTATGGATCAAGTTGGTCAGTAGCATCAATGGTTAATATGAGTACAGGACTTCCTCTTAAGATTCCAATGGGGGGTAACTCTTATGGTAAATCAGGTAGCTTCTTACCAGGTGCTGTTAGTATAGGAGATATATTAAAAGCACAAGGATATGAACAAACAATAATGTTTGGTGCAGATGCTGACTTTGGAGGATTAACTACATTCTTTGGAACACATGGTGACTTTAACATATTTGACTATAAGGCTGCAAAAGAAAAGAAATTAATACCACAAGACTATAACGTTTGGTGGGGATTTGAAGACGATAAGTTATATAAATATGCTAAAGATGAAATAACACGTTTATCAAAGACTGGAAAGCCATTTAATTTCACAATGGAAACTGCAGATACGCACTTCCCAGATGGTTATTTATCAAAACATGCAGCTAAGAAACATGCATCACAATATGCAAATGTTATTTCTTACTCAACAAAAGAAGCAGTTAACTTCATAAAATGGATTCAAAAACAACCATTCTATAAGGATACAACAATAGTAGTAACAGGAGACCATTTAAGCATGGATAAGAAATTCTTTAAGGATTTTGATAAATCATATCATAGAACAGTATTTAACTTAATACTTAACCCAGCTACTACAACAACTAGAGTAAACAATAGAAAATTCTCACCAGTTGATATGTATCCAACAATTTTAGCAAGTATGGGTGTACAAATAGAAGGAGATAAATTAGGACTTGGAACAAATCTTTTCTCAGATAAACAAACATTAATAGAGAGAGATGGACTTAAGACAGTTCAAGAAGGATTTGAAGCTAAGAGTAACTTCTTTAATAACACATTTATTTCAGAAAAAATGAATAGTACATTTACTAATAAGCTTGTAACTGAAAGAAAGAATTAATAAATAATAATATATTTATTTTAAGAAAAAAAGTACCTTTAGAAATTTTCTAAAGGTACTTTTTTATTTAAAATATTATTTTAATTTAAATGAACTCTTAAGTGGAACGATTCTATTGAAGATTAACTTACCGTCTTTAGTATGTTTATCTACTGAGAAGAATCCGTTTCTAACCATTTGGAATTTATCTAGTGGTTTTGCTCCATTAATTGCAATTGGTTCTATGAATCCATTTAAAACTTGCATTGAATTTGGATTTATTTGTTCTAAGAAGTTCTTATCAACATTTCCATCTTCAACATCTAATATTAAAGGTTCATATAATCTAAATTCAGCAGGTACAGCATTTTTAGCATCAACCCAGTGAATTGTTCCTTTAACTTTTCTTCCTGTAAATCCAGAACCACTCTTAGTTTCAGGATCGTAAGTACAGTGAAGTTCTGTTACATTTCCGTCAGCATCCTTTATAACATCATTACACTTAATGAAGTAAGCTCCCATAAGTCTAACTTCGTTACCTGGGAATAATCTAAAGTACTTTTTAACTGGAACTTCCATGAAGTCATCTCTTTCAACATAGATTTCTCTTGAGAAAGGAACTTCTCTTGTTCCAAGTTCTTCGTTCTTTGGATTATTAGGAACTGGTAGCATTTCAGTTTTTCCTTCTGGATAGTTTGTTATTACAACCTTAAGTGGGTTCATAACAGCCATAGCAGTAGGAGCCTTAGTTTGAAGATCTTCTCTTAAGAAGTAATCAAGCATTTGAGCATCAACTACTGAATTATTTTTAGCAACACCAATAGCTGCGCAGAAGTTTCTTATTGATTCTGGAGTATATCCTCTTCTTCTAAGACCTGAAATAGTTGGCATTCTAGGGTCATCCCATCCATCAACTATTTTTTCATCAACTAATTGTTTAAGCTTTCTCTTACTCATAACAGTATTAGTCATGTTAAGTCTTGCAAACTCTATTTGTCTTGGGATGCTTTCCATTTCACATTCTCTAACAACCCAATCATATAAAGGTCTATGATCTTCGAATTCAAGAGTACAAATTGAGTGAGTTATTCCTTCTATAGCATCTTCAAGTGGATGAGCAAAGTCATACATTGGGTAGATGCACCATTTATCACCTGTATTATGGTGAATTGCATGTGAAATTCTATAAATTATAGGATCTCTCATATTCATATTAGGAGAAGCCATATCAATTTTTGCTCTTAAAACTTTTTCTCCATCTTTAAATTCACCTTTTCTCATTCTTTCAAAAAGGTCAAGATTTTCTTCTACAGATCTATTTCTATAAGGACTATCTTTACCAGGTTCAGTTAAAGTTCCTCTATATTCCTTCATTTCTTCAGGAGTTAAGTCACAAACGTATGCTAATCCCTTATTTATTAAAAGAAGAGCTCTTTTATACATTTCATCAAAATAACTTGATGCAAAGTGTAATTCATCCCAGTTACAACCAAGCCACTGTACATCTTCCTTAATTGATTCTACATATTCAGTATCCTCTTTAAGTGGATTTGTATCATCAAATCTTAAATTTGTTCTTCCCTTAAACTCATCACCAAGACCAAAGTTTAAAAGAATTGATTTAGCATGACCTATGTGTAGATAACCATTTGGTTCAGGTGGAAATCTAGTTATTATAGAATCATGTTTTCCGCTATCTAAATCTTCAATAATAATGTTTCTAATGAAGTTAGATGAATTTACATCATTTGACATAAATATTACCCCTCCTTAAATATATTTAAAAGGTTGCTATAAGCAATCTATAAGTTATGTCTATATATTACACATTTAACTTTAATTTTAATCCAATACGGCAAAAAAATAAAGTGAAACTTTTCCTTTATATAAGGGAAAGCAAGAAAATAAGCAATTTAAACTAATATATTGAAAAAAATGTAGAATATAATTAAAAGTTTATTATATAGATATATAATATTAAATAAAAAAGTCCTTTCTTAAGAAGGATATTATCTTAAGAAAGAACTTTTTTATTATTTATGACATGCTTTTAAATATCTTTCGTTTATAGCATCCCAGTTTATAAGGTTAAAGATATTGTTTAAGTAATCAACACGTAAATTTTGATATTTCAAATAATAAGCATGTTCCCAAACATCAATATTAAGTAGTGGTGTTTGTTCATTTGATAATGGGCAATTTTGATTAAGTGTAGATACTATTTCAAGCTTATTTTTCTTATTAAGAACAAGCCAGCCGTATCCAGAACCAAATTGAGCTAGGGAAGTAGCTACTAGTTTCTTTTTGAAATCTTCAAAAGAACCAAAAGCGGAGTCAATTGCTTTTCTTAACTCTCCAGTAGGTTCTCCACCTTTATTTGGGCCCATTGAATCCCAATAAAATTCATGGTTAAATACTCCGCCTCCGTTATTGATAACAGCTTGACGTATTTCCTTTGGAACTTTATCAATGTGTTTAAGTATGTCTTCTAAAGACTTAGATTGTAACTTTTCATGACCTTCTAAAGTTTTATTTAGATTATCAACATAAGTTTTTTGATGTTTGTCATGATGAATAGTTACAGTTCTTTCATCAATATAAGGCTCTAGTGCATCATAAGCATAAGGTAATGGTTTTAATGTGAATTTTTTTTGTTCCATAATATATCACCTCTATTTAGTATTTATATGAATTTAAAAAAACATATCAAATTATAATATTCCTTCTAAGTCAAAAGAGGGAACAAATTCATCTGTATTACTTCCACTTTCTTGGATGAAAGCATTCTTTACACCAATGCTTGCTGCATAATCAATTAAGCTATCATAAAGCTTTGGATTTAATGGTTTAGATAATTCTTTATACTTAAAAGCATTAAACATAGGAGTATATTGATTCATAATACTTATATAAACATTATCCCCAAAGTGTGAATAAATAGTATCAATAACTTTTTTAGAATCAAATAAAAGGCCTGGAAGCATAAGATGTCTAATTATTAATCCTTTAGTCATTCTTCCTTTTTCATCAAATTTATTTACTCCAACTTGTTTATACATTTCCTTTAGAATATTAATTACATTATCTCTATATCCAGGTGCTTTTGAATATTTAATTGCATATTTATCATCATAGTACTTAAAGTCTGGAAGATATACATCAATGTATCCATCAAGAGCTTTAATTGTATCTAGTGAATCATAGCCATTTGTATTATATAAAATAGGTATAGTTAAACCATTACTTTTTGCAATCTTTAAAGCTTCAATTATTTGTGGAACATAGTGAGTTGGAGTAACTAAATTTATATTGTTAGCTCCTTTAGATTGAAGATTTAAAAAAATATTAGAAAGTTCTAAGTTACTAATAAAAGCACCTTTATTTTCCTGACTTATTTCATGGTTTTGACAAAATACACATCTAAAATTACAATTTGAGAAAAATACTGTTCCAGATCCTGTATCTAATGAAATTGGTGGCTCTTCCCACATATGAAGATAAGCTTTTGAAGCTTTAACTTTATCTGTTGAATTACAGGCACCAGTTTCACCTTTTAATCTATTTACACCACAATTACGAATACATAAATTGCAGCTATTTAACATGTTCATATAATTCAAATATAATCACCTCATAAGTTGATTATAGTCTTAATATAGTATTTAATCAAAGTATGTTTTTAAATATATTGCTTTTATAAAAGTAAAAATATAGAATTAGAATATAAAATAGGGCATAGATAAAGTTTTAATTATAGAAAAAGCCCTTTTAATAAATATAATATTTAATAAAGGAGCTTTTTATTATGGAAATTTTTACAAGATTAGATTATGAAAGAGAAAAATTTGATAGATTAAATATTAGAAATGAAGAAATAAGAGAAATAAATTTTGAAGAATGTATTTTTGATAAGTGCGATTTTACAGGAAGTAATTTTCTAGAAGCTAATTTTGAAGACTGTACTTTTAAAGAATGTAATATTTCGTTAACTAAGTTTTATCATTCAAAATTTAGAGGAGTTAAGTTTATTGATTGTAAAATAGTTGGAGTAGATTTTACTAAGTGCGATAGATTTATAATCGACTTTGAATTTTTAAAATGTATTATACAAAGTTGTAGTTTTGCAGAACTTAAAATTCCAAAGACTAAGTTTATAGAGTGCAATATTTTTTCAAGTGATTTTATAAATGCAGATTTAAGAGGAGCTGATTTTTCAAGATCAAGTCTTGAAGAGAGTATATTTGAAAATACTAATTTATCTAAAGCAAATTTCATAGATTCATTAAATTATAGAATAAGCCCTGAGAGAAATAATATAAAAAAAGCTAAATTCTCTATGAGCGAAGTTATAAATCTTTTAGAAGAGTTTGATATTATTATTAAATAAAAATTAGATAGGGGAATTTTTAAAGATGAGTAGATTAGAACAAATAGTAGAAAGTACTAAAAAACTTCTTACAAAAAGTACTTTAATAGAAGAGTTTAAGAGGATTGGAATAGAGCGTGGAGATAATATAATGGTTCATTCTTCTTTAAGTAAATTAGGATATGTATGTGGGGGAGAAGTTACTGTTGTAGAAGCTCTTATGGATGTAGTAGGGGAAGATGGCACTATAGTTATGCCAACACACAGTGCTGATTATACTGACCCAATATTTTGGGGAGAACCTGCTGTTCCAAAAGAATGGTTTGAAGATATAAGAAAAGAGATGCCAGCATTTAATAAAGAAGTTACTCCTACATTTGGAATGGGGAGAATTGTTGAATGTTTCAGAAATTATAAAGGAGTAAAAAGAAGTTATCATCCTACAGTATCTTTTGCAGCTTATGGAAAGAATGCTGATTTTATTACAGAAAATCATAGTCTTGAATATTCATTAGGTGAGAACTCACCACTTGCTAGATTTTATGAGTTAGATGGTAAAGTTTTATTACTTGGTGTTGATTATGATAGCAATACATCATTCCATTTAGCAGAATATAGAGCAGGAAACTATACAAAAGCTATAAATGCATCCCCAATAATTGAAAATGGAGAAAGAGTATTTAAATCTTATGAAGATATAGAATTTAAGACAGAATTATTTATGTTTGCAGGAGAAGGTTTTGAAGAAAAATATAATGTTAAATTAGATAAGATAGGTAATGCAGATATAAAATTATTTAGTCAAAAAGAATGTGTTGATTACGCTACTGAATATTTTAAAGAATGTACTTTTTATTAAAATATTTAAAATAGACTTCAAGATGAATTAAAATTAATAGCAAAAAGTTTACAGTTTAAAGCTTCTAGTATCTATATAATTGAATTATAGAGGTTATATAGATAGGAGGAATTTATAATGAAGTGGTTATTTGTACTTGAAGGAATTTTACTTGCAATAGTCGGAATAATATTTTTCATGTATCCATTAGAAGCATTAATTGAACTTACAATGATTGTTGGAATATTTATATTAGTATCAGGTATTATCTCAATAATAAAATCATTTAAAGCAGATAGAAAAGGAATGTATATCTTTAATGGGGTAGTTGATATTCTATTTGGACTTACTTTATGGTTCTCACCAATATATTCATCAGAAATGTTAGTAATATTCTTTGGTGTTTGGGGATTAATAAGAGGAATATCATTATTAGTAGGTGAATTCCAATATAAAACAGCAGGATTTAACATAAATACTTTATATACAATAGTAATAATAATATTAAGTTTATTAGTAATATTATATCCAGTAATAGCATTAGCATTTACACCTATAATAATAGGAATTTATTTAATATTAATTGCAATATTTGAAATTTATTTATGTTTTAAATTTTAATATTTTAGATTTCAAATAAAAAAAGACTAATATATAAATGTTTAAGCACTTATATATTAGTCTTTTTTATTTGTTTTCTTTTGATAATTCTTCTATTTTAGGTGAATTAAAAAGAAGTCCACATACTTTATGGTCAGGATCATCTTCCTTAAAGGAGATAGATATTCTAACAGGTTCATCTTCATTTGTAAATTTTGCTTTATATAAAACATTAATTGTACCTTTTTGAACTTCTGCATCTACAAATTCTAAAGAGTTCTTTTCATAAGTTCCAACTGCATTCTGAATTGGCATAACTAAATTTAAAAATGCTGAATTGTCTGGAGTAAGCTCTTTCATTGTATCATCAAATTTTTCTGAAAAACCTTCATAGTTTAAATCAGCCATAGAATTTAATATATTTTTTGTTATGTTATCAGAATACTGCCTAACAGTAGTAGAATCATATTTTGATGAACATGATATTAAAGATAGAGATAAAATACCACCTATAATAAACGTAAAAAACTTCTTAATCTTCATAAAAAAATCCCCCAAGATTATATATATTAAATAGTTAAAAAGATTATACCACATTTTTACTAATAATTAAGTTTAAAGGCAACAATATAAATATGATGTATGATATAATATTTTAATACTAAGAAAGGAGGATGATGATTTGGACTTAAAATCATTATTAAATAAGGAACAGTATGAAGGTGCTGTAACTGTTGATGGGCAAGTTCTAATATTAGCAGGTGCAGGTTCAGGAAAAACAAGAGTTTTAACATATAGAATGGCACATATGATTGAGGATTTAGGAATTAAGCCTTGGAGTATATTAGCTATTACATTTACAAACAAAGCTGCTAGAGAAATGAAAGAAAGAGTTGAAGCACTTGTTGGAGAAAAAGCTAACGACATGTGGATATCAACTTTCCACTCAACTTGTGTAAGAATACTTAGAAGAGAAATTGATAAAATTGGTTATAAATCAAGTTTTACTATATATGATACAGCAGATCAAAAAACATTACTAAAAGAATGTATGAAGACTTTAAATATAAATGAAAAAGATATAACAATTCAAGAAATTATGGGTAAGATAGGTAGAGCAAAAGATAATATGCAAAGCCCAGCAAGTTTTATGAGAGAACATGAAAGTAATTTTAGAGAAAAGAAAATTGCTGATGTTTATGAAATGTATCAAAAAAGACTTAAAGAAAATAACGCCCTAGATTTTGATGACCTTATATTTAAAACTGTAGAGCTTTTTAAAAGCAACGAAGATGTACTAGAGTTTTATCAAAATAAATTTAAATATATTATGGTTGATGAGTATCAAGATACAAACGGTGCTCAATATGAATTCGTTAGACTTTTAGCTAAAAAATATAAGAATATATGTGTAGTTGGAGACGACGACCAATGTATATATGCATGGAGAGGGGCAGATGTAACTAATATTCTAGATTTTGAGAAAGATTATCCAGAATGTAAAGTTATAAAGCTTGAGCAAAACTACAGATCAAAAGGTAACATATTAAATGCTGCTAATGTAGTTATAGTTAATAACTCAAGAAGAAAGAGCAAAGCACTTAGAACTAACCAAGAGGCAGGAGATAAAATCAAAATTTATAGAGCATATTCTGATAAAGAAGAAGGAGATTTTGTAGCTAGACAAATAATAGATATAAAATCTAAATCAGATTGTGCAAATAAAGACTTTGCTGTCTTATATAGAACAAATGCACAATCACGTATATTTGAAGAAAGTTTTAGAAAAAGAGGTATTCCATATAAAATTGTTGGAGGAACTAAATTCTACGATAGAAAAGAAATTAAAGATATGCTTGCATACCTTAAAGTTCTTATAAATCCACAAGATGATATAAGTATAAAGAGAATTATAAATGTTCCAAAAAGAAGTATAGGTGATGCAACAGTTAACAAGGTTCAAGACTTTGCAGATAATTATGAATTAAATCTTTGGGATTCATTACTTGAAGTTAGAACAATTCCAACACTTACTCCAAGAAATTGTTCTTCAATAGAGAAATTCACAAATCTTATGGAAAACTTCATGATAATGTCAGAAAGCATGTCAGTTTCAATGCTTATAGAAACAATACTAAAAGATACTGGATACTTAGATGAACTTAAAAAATCAAATGAAATAGAAGACAAGAGCAGAATAGAAAACTTACAAGAATTAGTTTCTGATGCTGTTGATTTTGAAAAAAATAGTGATGATAAGAGTTTAAGTGCTTATTTAGAAAAAGTTTCATTAGTTCAAGATACTGAAAAGAATGAAAATGATGAAGATGATACAGTGGTTCTTATGACTTTACATAGTGCAAAAGGATTAGAGTTCCCTAATGTATTTATGGTTGGAATGGAAAATGGATTATTCCCGAGTATGAGTGATTTTGATAAAGAATCACAAATGGAAGAAGCAAGAAGACTTTGCTATGTTGGAATAACAAGAGCAAAAGAAACTCTTTATATGACTTCAGCAGAAGTTAGAAGAATATTTGGAAGAACTATGTCTTATAGTCAATCTGATTTTATAGGTGAAATAAAATCAGATTTAAAAGAGTATATCAATGAAAGAAGTACAACTGGTGTAAGTCATAGAGAAGGAATGTTTGGAACTTCACCTAGAGGCTCATTTAATAATCCACATAGTTTAAGAAATTCAATGACAAGAGGTTATGGAGCAAGTAATGTACAAAGTAGCATGAATAAGCCTAGCACTTCTAGTACATCACAAGCATCTATATCAGAAATAACTCTTGGAAGAAAAGTTAAGCATGAAAAGTTTGGAGAAGGTACTGTAGTTTCAGTTGCACCATCTGGAAATGATAAGAAACTTACAATAGCTTTTGATAAACAAGGAGTTAAAGTATTATTGTTATCAATGGCTAATTTACAACTTTTATAGATTTTAGGAGGCAAAAAATAGCTTATGGATAAAAAGATAAGAATGGAAGAACTTGTTTCTGAATTAAATAAGTATGCGTATGAATATTATACTTTAGATAATCCTTCAGTAAGTGATAAAGATTATGATAAAAAATATGATGAGCTTGTAGCCTTAGAAAAAGAATTAGGAATTGTATTACCATATTCACCAACAGTAAGAGTTGGTGATGTGGTTTTAGAAGGCTTTAAAAAGTATACACATAAAGGAAGACTTTGGAGTCTAGGAAAAGCACAAAGTATAGAAGAAATAATTGAATGGCACAATAGAAACGTTAAGTTTGTAGAAGAGGCTAGAAGAAATGGACAGGACCTACCTCCTTTAAAATATATTGCTACAAAGAAATTTGATGGTCTTACTGTTAATTTAACTTATGGAGAAGATGGAATATTAAATGTTGCAGCAACAAGAGGAACAGGAGCAGTTGGAGAAGATGTAACAGCTCAAGTTAAAACAATTAAGAGTATTCCACTTAAAGTAGAATGCAAAGATGTTTTTGAAGTACATGGAGAAGCTATAATGACTACTGAAGCTTTTGAAAAGTACAATAAAGAATCAGAAGTGCCTTTAAAGAATTTAAGAAATGGTGCAGCAGGAGCACTTAGAAATCTTAATGTACGTGAAACTGCAAAAAGAAATCTTTCAGCGTTTTTCTATGATGTTGGATATAAAGAAGGAACACAATTTAAGTCATACTTAGAAATGATGAATTTCATAAAAGATATGGGGTTCCCAGTAGATGATTACATTAAAGAATGTTCTACAATAGAAGATATTCAAAGAGAGATTGATTATATAAGAGATATAAGATTTGATTTAAATTATGATATAGATGGACTTGTTCTTGCAATTGATGATATGAGAACAAGAGAACTTTTAGGATACACAGTTAAGTTTCCAAAATGGGCAATTGCATATAAGTTTGAAGCGCAAGAGGCAACAACAAAACTTTTAGAAGTTGAATGGAATGTTGGTAGAAGCGGAAGAGTATCTCCAACTGCAATTTTAGATCCAGTTGAACTTGCAGGAGTAACTGTAAAAAGAGCAACTCTAAATAATATGGATGATATAAGAAGAAAAGGTGTTAGAATAGGTGCAGATGTCTTTGTAAGAAGAAGTAATGACGTAATACCTGAAATAATGGGAGTAGTTCCAGATAGCTTAGAAGGTTCAGAAGAAATAACACCACCAACTACTTGTCCTGCATGTGGAAGTCACTTAATTGATGAAGGAGCTCATATATTCTGTGAGAATACTTTATCTTGTAAGCCACAGCTAGTAAAAACTATAGTTCATTATGCATCAAGAGAAGCTATGAATATTGCAGGATTCTCAGAAAGAACAGCAGAGCAATTATTTGAAACTTTAAATATAAAATCAATAGGTGATTTATATAAGCTTAATAAAGAAGATTTAGTAAAATTAGAGAAGTTTGGACCGAAGAAAGCCCAAAATCTTTTAGATGCAATAGAAAATAGTAAGGATTGTAAGCTAGAAGCATTTATATATGCCCTTGGAATAAAAAATGTTGGTGCAAAGACTGCAAAAGATATAGTAAATAGATTCAAGTCAATTGATGGATTAAAGAATGCTACATTTGAACAATTAGTAGAAGTTCCTGATGTTGGGGATATAGTTGCAAGTTGTATTGTTGAATTCTTTAATGAAGATAAAGTAATTGAAACTATAAACGAGCTTTTAAGTCTTGGAGTAAAGCCAGTTTATGAAGAAAAAGAAATAATAGAAAGTGTATTTGAAGGTAAGACTGTTGTAGTAACAGGTACTATGGAAAAATACTCAAGAAAAGAAATAAAAGAAAAGCTAGAAACATTAGGAGCTAAAGTGGCTGGAAGTGTAAGTAAGAAAACAGATTATGTTGTCTATGGAAAAGAAGCTGGATCAAAGCTTACTAAAGCTCAAGATTTAGGAGTTAAAACAATATCAGAAGATGAGTTTGAAGAAATGATAGGAGGCTAATTAATTTTGAAAAAATTTATAAACATATTAAGCATAGCTTTAAGTGTTATAGCTTGTATAGTTATAATATGCACATTTTTAACTTCATATCAATTTTCTTATATAGCAGATATTTTTGATTCTTATTTAGCGATTCAAGTTATAGTAGCTATAACAATGGCTGTTTGGACTATTAGATTCTGGATGAATGAAAGAGGAAATAGAAAATATTTATATACAGCTATTAGTGGATGTATTACATTAGCATTAATTTCATTTATTTTTAGTATGATAAGATAAAAAAAGACTTCTGTGAAATGATCACAGAGGTCTTTTTAATTATCGTTACTCTCAAAATCCCTAATTTTATTCATATCAGATTTATTAAAATTTTGAGCGTTTTCTTCTGTTAAAAAGTCATCAAATGAAAGGTCTTGATTTGTTTTACAAAGTAAATCTAAATGGTGACTGATTTTCTCAAGAATATAATTTTTGTAGCGAAGTTGATTATAGGCCTTTAAGGCTACAATGAAAAGCCAAATTCCAATAAACATGAAAGTTAGCATGAAGATTATGCCTATAATGCATACTGAACCAGTTAAAAATTCCATCTTAACGCCTCCTAAAATATAGAATAATTATAGCACAATTATTTTATAAATTTAACCAAGAAACAAAAAAATATTCAATAAATGATTAGAAAATAAGCCCTTTGACAATAATTATGATAAGTAAACAGAAGGGGCGGTAGATTATGAAAAAGATAATAATATCTATTACTTTATCCGTTATAGTTATAATAACTATTTTAAGTTTTGTTGAGATAGATAATTCAGATGAAGATTCAAGTAATAACTCTATAGTATATGCAGTTAATTCAATACCAAATGAGCTTAAAGATGTAAGTAAACTATCAATTAGAGATGAAGATATAATCTGTGCAACAAGCAAAGGACTTGTTACTAAAGATAGTGAAGGTAAAATAATTCCATCTTTAGCAAGTGAGATAAATGTTAAAGATGATGGAATAGAATATGAGTTTAAAATAAGGGAAGATATATATTGGAGTGATGGGAGCAGAATAACTGCTGAAGATATTAGAGAGTTTTTTAGGGAGCTTTTAAAAGAAGATAAAGATGAAAATATTCAAAGCTTTTTAAATGTATATGGAGCTAAAGAATTTAGAGATGGAAAGGTCACTTTTGAAACAGGAGTTGCAATTAAAGCTACAGAAAATATTCTTAGTATAAGACTTAACAAGAAAGATGATAAATTTTTAGACGAATTAACTAAACCTCAATATAGAGTAAGAAAATATTTAATGATGTGGGATGATATTAAAAGTAATTATAATAGAATAGTATATTCAGGTGAATATAAAATAAGCAATATAACAAAAGATGGAATAGAACTAATTAAAAATTCTAATAGTGTAGAAAGCTCTAATGGAAGGATTAATATAATATCTGATGAAAATGAAGAGTTATCAATGGCAGCATTTGAAGTTGGAGATAGAGATGTTGTAGTTAATCCTCCTGCTAATCAGTTAAATAGATTAGAAGGAGAAGGAAGACTTAAAACATTTAATTCGGATAATGGGAAGTATGTATGTTTAAATTCAAATGATGATAAATTATCATTATCTCTTAGAAGGACTCTTTATTTTAATTTAAATATGGCAATTGGAGAGTATCAAGAGCAAAATAGTAATTCATTAGAACTTGCAGAAGGAAGTTACTTTAGGGAAGATAAAGATAACTTAGATAAGCTACAAAGTAGAAAAGTTATGACAAATAGCACATCTGCTAAACTACCAGAGATAATAACTATTTTAGGTATAGATAACAATGAAAATAGATCAATAGCTAAACATCTTCAAAAATGGTTTGAAGAGAATACAGAAAGTAAAGTAAGGTATACATTAGTGAATTTAGAAGAGTTTAACAATTTAGAACTTAGAAAAAGATACGATATAACACTAATTAGTGAAGTTGCGGATTCTAAAAATAAAGAGGAATTTTACGCAGCTCTAGAAAGCTATTATACTGAAAAAGAAAAGTCTCTTTATGAAAGTATTAAAAAAAGTAATAAACAAGATTTTAATGCTTTAGAAGAGCAGCTATTTAATAACTATACTATAGTGCCTTTGTTGTTTGAAAATAAAAATGTAGCAATATCAAAAACAATAAATAATATAGAATTTGATTTTTATGGAAATATAAATTTTGAAACATTAAAATAAGGTGTTGTTTTTTTACTCAACACCTTATTTTAATAAAATTAATCTTCTTTAATATTATTTTCATCATCTCTATTAATAGTATCGCTAGTAGAATCGTTTGTATCTTCATTTTTCTGATATTCAAATTCTTTATCTTCATTAGATTCAGTATTATCAATTAAATTTTCATTTTCAGTATCAGTATCAGAATCAGTTGAAGTATTACTTCTAGTAAGTAATTTTTTATCTTCATTAAATTCTAATGAATCTAGAAACATATCTTTAAATGCATGTATGAATGTAAAATATATAAACATATTTTTATAACTATCAAAAGATTTACGTGAAGTTTCAAAAGTATCCTTCTTTTTAGAATATGTTATATTTTTAAGGAAAATAGGACACATTCCAGTACTGTTTAATGTTGGTAGGTTTGGCATTCTAAAGAATGTTTCATCAAGCATATCTTTAGATAACATACTAGATTTTTTATATCTTTCTGCGTTATCTAAATCAGGTGCATCCGGCCAGCTAGTAATTATATTAGAATTTAATATATATTTTTTGTATATATTAGATATCCTTTGATTATATTCACGGGAGTTTCCTGATTTATTTGAGAATAATATAAATGCTATTAAATAGAAACAAATATCAAATGAAGTATATTTGATATCTTTCTTATCTGTAAGCTTTTGAATTATATTATTATCTTCATCATAAAGAGATAAAAGCTTATCCATTATTTCTGTATATTTCTCTTTAAAAGTTATTAAATTTGTATGTTCATATGAATATATTAAGTTAATCGCAAATAAAGAACACTCATCTAGTGAATCTACATAATAATCTTTTTCATCAAATTTATTCATAAGGAATTCTGATAAGTCAATTATTAAAGGCATTATATCTTCGTTTTTTGAGTAACTATAGAATAAATTAAATGCAAAAAGTATTTTAGATCCTTCATCGAAAGAAACGTTATAAAGAGCTTCTTTATAATCTAAAAACATTTGAAGTATTTGAAAAGCAAAATTTTCATAATCTTTTTTAGTATCAATGTCATCTGAATGAAGAGAATATAAATAGTAAGCATTCATCATAAATGCTTGATCACTAAATACAAACTTTCTATCCTTTTCGATTAAGTTACTATCTTTAGAGCTTGAATCGAACAAACTCTTTTTAGGAATGAATATTCCTTCAGAGTTTCTAAGGTTTTCATAATAAAAATCTAATTGTTCATGAGCAAGAGTTCTGTAAGCTGAAGCTAAATCATTTTCTTTACTCTTTCTTCTAAAACAAGAATAATAATCACTAAGTTCTAAAAGGGAAAGAGTTAAAAAAGCATTTGTGGTTGGATTAACTTCTCTTTTGAAAGTTGATGAATCAAAGCCATGAGAAGTCTTGCTATGCATAAATAGTGGTGATGATTTTTTATATAAGCATAATACTGGAGAAAATTTACTTAATATGCTAATATCTTTTGTAGATGTACCTTTTTTAGAATTTCTTGATGAAAAAATATATCCACATTTTGAATTTAAAGTAAGTATTTTAACAGCTTCTTTTGATAAATGAAAAAGCTGACCACATATTTCATCTTGTGATAGGCTATTCATTCGAAAAAATGGCCCTATATATCTCAAAATATTTCACCTCATATATATTTCTTATAATAATTAATATGAGTGAAGTCTAAAAAAAGTGCATAAATGTTAATAATTATATTTAAGGAGGCGTATTAAATGAGATGTGATGGGAGAAAAAACGATCAGATTAGAAATACTAAAATAACTAGAAATTATACTAAGTATGCGGAAGGGTCAGTTTATATAGAAGTTGGAGATACAAAAGTTTTATGTAATGTATCTATTGAAGATAAAGTTCCACCATTTTTAAAAGGAAGTGGGGAAGGATGGATAACCGCAGAATATAATATGCTTCCTAGAGCAACAGGAACAAGAAAAGTTAGAGATATAGCAAGATTAAAAATAGATGGAAGAACTATGGAGATTCAAAGATTAATAGGTAGAGCATTAAGATCAGTTGTTGACTTAAAAGCTTTAGGAGAAAAAACTCTTTGGGTAGATTGTGATGTAATACAAGCAGATGGAGGAACTAGAACTACATCAATAACAGGGGCTTTTATAGCTATGGTTGATGCAGTAAATAAACTTCATAAAGAAAAACCATTTAAAGTATATCCTATAAGAAATTTTGTTGCTGCAACTAGCGTAGGGATAGTAAACGATGAAAAGATAATAGATTTATGCTATGAAGAAGATTCAAATGCAAAAGTTGATATGAATGTAATAGTTACTGATGAAGGAGAATTTGTTGAAGTTCAAGGAACAGGTGAAGAGGCTCCAATGAAAAGATCAGAGCTTAATGAACTTTTAGATTTAGGAGAAAAGGGAATAAAGCAAATGATAGCACTTCAGAAAAATGCTTTAAAGATGGATGCATTATGGATTGGAACAGGAGGAAACTAAATGAGAAAACTTATACTTGCAAGTAATAATCAAAAAAAGATAAAAGAGATAAAAGAAATATTATCAAATATAGATATAGAAGTAAGATCATTAAAAGATGAAAATATAGATATAGATGTAGTTGAAGATAAAGATACATTTGAAGGTAATGCAAGAAAAAAGGCTACTGAAATAAGAGAGTATTTAATAAGTAAAGGTAATAAAGACTTTATAGTTATGTCAGATGACTCAGGATTAGAAGTAGACTATTTAAATGGAGAGCCAGGAGTATATTCAGCTAGATATTCTGGAGAACATGGAAATGATACTAAAAATAACGAAAAGCTTCTTAGAGAATTAGAAAATGTTCCAATGGAAAAGAGAGATGCTAAGTTTGTTTGTCATATAGCATTAATTAATAGTGATGGAAAAGAGCTTAACGTTAGAGGAGAAGTTAAAGGAAAGATATTAGAGAGTCTAAATGGTAATGGAGGATTTGGATATGATCCATTATTCTATTATGAAGATTGTGATAAAACATTTGGAGAAATGTCAGCAGAAGAGAAGAACAAGATAAGTCACAGGGGAAAAGCTCTAGAAAAATTAAAAGAGAGAATTTACGAGGTGATATAGATGTTAATTGCAGTTGTTAGTGATACACATAGAATAGATAGAGATATAGATGTAGTTAAAAAGAAGATAGCGAGTGCTGATATTCTTATACATTTAGGAGACAATGTAGATGATGTAGAGAAGTTAAGTGAAGGATTTAATGGGGAAGTATATGCTGTATTAGGAAATTGTGATTATAGCTCTGACCATCCAATTGAAAGAGTTATAGATATAAAAGGAGTTAAAATCTTTGCAACACACGGGCACAATTATAATGTGAAGTATGGATTAAACAATATATATTACAAGACAAAAGAGGTTGGAGCAGATATAGGACTATTTGGTCATACTCATCAAGAACTAATAATTAGAGAAAATGGAATCTTATTAATGAATCCAGGTAGCCCATCACTGCCTAGAGGTAGAGGAAGATCAATAGGTTTTATAACGATTAATGACGAAAAAGAGATTGAGGCTAGATTAGAGTGTATAGAATAGACTATTTATGGTGATAATTTGTTAATGAATTGTAGTTTATGTTAATAGATTGATTACATAATACTCGTCCTGTTTTTAAATTATAAATGATTTAATTTTATTAGAATTTCTTCAAAAAAAGTATTGACGGATTAAGCATCATACTGTAGAATAGTCATTGTCGTTGCGAGAGACAACACCGGGAAACGAGATTTGTGAGCGACGATGAATGACTTACCGGGGTGTGGCGCAGATGGTAGCGCGCATGGTTTGGGACCATGAGGTCGCAGGTTCGAGACCTGTCACCCCGACCACTTAAATTTTTCAAGAAATTGTTCAAAACAAAGACTTGACAAATTTCTCAAAAGCCTGTATAACTAATAAGGCAGGTTGCTTCAACAACTTAAGAAAACTTGAGAAAGAAACTTAAGTTGAAGAACAAACATGCGGGTGTTGCTTAATGGTAAAGCCCTAGCCTTCCAAGCTAGTCACGAGGGTTCGATTCCCTTCACCCGCTCCACTTTATCAAGTAGCTTTTGAAAAAAAGCACTTGACAAACAAAATTGAATGGTTTAAAATAATAAACGTTCTGAAATGCGTCTTTAGCTCAGCTGGATAGAGCAACGCCCTTCTAAGGCGTGGGCCAGGAGTTCGAATCTCTTAAGACGCACCATTTTCGGGGTGTGGCGCAGATGGTAGCGCGCATGGTTTGGGACCATGAGGTCGCAGGTTCGAGACCTGTCACCCCGACCATTTAAAATTAAACATTTTAAAGAAACACTTTATGCGGGTGTTGCTTAATGGTAAAGCCCTAGCCTTCCAAGCTAGTCACGAGGGTTCGATTCCCTTCACCCGCTCCAATATGCGTCTTTAGCTCAGCTGGATAGAGCAACGCCCTTCTAAGGCGTGGGCCAGGAGTTCGAATCTCTTAAGACGCACCATATGTGCCATTAGCTCAGTTGGTAGAGCACCTGACTCTTAATCAGGGTGTCCAGGGTTCGACCCCCTGATGGCGCACCAAATAAGTGGTGAATGTAGTTCAGTTGGTAGAGCGCCAGATTGTGGTTCTGGTTGTCGTGGGTTCGAGTCCCATCATTCACCCCATGTAGGGATATCGCCAAGCGGTAAGGCACCACACTTTGACTGTGGTATTCGTAGGTTCAAATCCTGCTATCCCTGCCAAACTTATGGTTCACTAGCTCAGTCGGTAGAGCACATGACTTTTAATCATGGTGTCCCGGGTTCGATTCCCGGGTGAGCCACCAATTAATTAAATACGCAGGTGTGGCGGAATTGGCAGACGCACTAGACTTAGGATCTAGCGCCTTAGGCGTGGGGGTTCGACTCCCTTCACCTGCACCATTTAATTAAATATAAATTATGCGGAAGTGGCTCAATGGTAGAGCGCCACCTTGCCAAGGTGGATGTTGCGGGTTCGAGTCCCGTCTTCCGCTCCATATATGCGGGTGTTGCTTAATGGTAAAGCCCTAGCCTTCCAAGCTAGTCACGAGGGTTCGATTCCCTTCACCCGCTCCAATATGCGTCTTTAGCTCAGCTGGATAGAGCAACGCCCTTCTAAGGCGTGGGCCAGGAGTTCGAATCTCTTAAGACGCACCATTTGGTGAATGTAGTTCAGTTGGTAGAGCGCCAGATTGTGGTTCTGGTTGTCGTGGGTTCGAGTCCCATCATTCACCCCATGTAGGGATATCGCCAAGCGGTAAGGCACCACACTTTGACTGTGGTATTCGTAGGTTCAAATCCTGCTATCCCTGCCAAACTTATGGTTCACTAGCTCAGTCGGTAGAGCACATGACTTTTAATCATGGTGTCCCGGGTTCGATTCCCGGGTGAGCCACCAATTAATTAAATAAGCAGATGTGGCGGAATTGGCAGACGCACTAGACTTAGGATCTAGCGCCTTAGGCGTGGGGGTTCGACTCCCTTCATCTGCACCATTTAATTAAATATAAATTATGCGGAAGTGGCTCAATGGTAGAGCGCCACCTTGCCAAGGTGGATGTTGCGGGTTCGAGTCCCGTCTTCCGCTCCATATATGCGGGTGTTGCTTAATGGTAAAGCCCTAGCCTTCCAAGCTAGTCACGAGGGTTCGATTCCCTTCACCCGCTCCAATAAACAACTAATATTAGTTGTTTTTTTTATCCTTAAAATCTAGAAATGTTTGATAAAATCCACAAATCATAAAAAGATATCCACAAAAAACAACTATAAAAATTTGTTTCTTGTGGATATCTTTTGTTTTCTTGTGTAAACATTATCTTAAAATGTGTGTAAAAATAAAGTATAATGGTAGTAAAATCATAAATCAATTTGCATCTATAACTCAGTTAGGATAGAGTAGTGGACTTCGAATCCAAAGGTCGGGGGTTCAAATCCCTCTAGGTGCACTTAATTAAAGGGTTATACGTTCTGTATAGCCCTTATTTTTATAGTAGTTGTGCAATAGAAAATATAATTTTAAGAAGTATAAAAAAAGTATAGATTTTTAAGATTAAAAATCTATACTTTTTCATTAATTTTTGTTATTTAATAAAAACAACTGGTTTAATCAAATCTTTTGGCTTGTCCTTCATCATAAGAAGTGCATCCTCTACTTTATCAAATCCATTGAAACGGTGTGTTATTAATTTAGAAGGATCTATACGTTTTGTTTCAATTAATGAAATTAATTTTTCCATACGTAAACGTCCTCCAGGCATTAATCCAGCAGAAATTTGCTTATGCGCCATTCCACATCCCCATTCAACACGTGGGATTTTTATATAATCACCTTCACCAAGATAATTTACATTTCCAATTTTTCCACCTGGTTTAAGTACTTTAATAGCTGTACTGAAAGTATCTACATCTCCACCAGCGATAATAACTTTATCTACACCTTTTCCATTTGTTAGATTCATAACTTGATCTTCAATTGAACCATTTTTATAATTAATTATATGTGTAGCACCATATTCCTTAGCGATTTCAATACAGTTTGGTCTACTTCCAACAGCATAGATTTCAGAGGCACCTCTGATTGCTGCACCAGCTACTGACATAAGGCCAACTGGACCAATTCCTATAACAAGTACTTT
>NZ_AP042456.1:355000-2720000 GCF_055396605.1 Clostridium budayi | reverse complement strand
ACTTACCACCGAAGCTACGGGTTCACACATTAGTGTGAGCGGTAGAGGAGCGTTGTAATCGGGCTGAAGTCGTACCGTAAGGAGCGGTGGACTGATTACAAGTGAGAATGTTGGCATCAGTAGCGAGATGTAGGTGAGAATCCTACAGGCCGAATATCTAAGGTTTCCTCAGGAAGGTTCGTCCGCTGAGGGTTAGTCGGGACCTAAGCCGAGGCCGAAAGGCGTAGGTGATGGACAATCGGTTGATATTCCGATACCACTACAATCGTTATTATCGATGGTGTGACGGAGAAGGATAGGATGTGCTAACTATTGGATGTTAGTCTAAGCGTTTAGGGAGTTAGAGTAGGCAAATCCGCTTTAACAATCCTGAGGCGTGATGGGGAAGGTTCCACGGAACCGAAGTATCTGATTCCATGCTTCCAAGAAAAGCATCTAGAGAGAGAAGTAGTGCCCGTACCGCAAACCGACACAGGTAGATGAGGAGAGAATCCTAAGGCCGGCGGAAGAATTGCAGTTAAGGAACTAGGCAAATTGACCCCGTAACTTCGGGAGAAGGGGTGCCTACGAGAGTAGGTCGCAGAGAATAGGCCCAAGCAACTGTTTAGCAAAAACACAGGTCTCTGCTAAAGCGAAAGCTGATGTATAGGGGCTGACGCCTGCCCGGTGCTGGAAGGTTAAGGGGAACACTTAGCGTAAGCGAAGGTGTGAACTTAAGCCCCAGTAAACGGCGGCCGTAACTATAACGGTCCTAAGGTAGCGAAATTCCTTGTCAGGTAAGTTCTGACCCGCACGAATGGCGTAATGACTTGGGCACTGTCTCAACTGCAAATCCGGCGAAGTTGTAGTGCGAGTGAAGATGCTCGCTACCCGCGATTGGACGGAAAGACCCCGTAGAGCTTTACTGTAGCTTAGCATTGAATTTCGGTATTATCTGTACAGGATAGGTGGGAGACTGGGAAATTAGGACGTCAGTCCTAATGGAGTCGTCCTTGGGATACCACCCTGATATTACTGGAATTCTAACTGGACGCCATGAATCTGGTGACAGGACATTGTTAGGTGGGCAGTTTGACTGGGGCGGTCGCCTCCTAAAAAGTAACGGAGGCGCCCAAAGGTTCCCTCAGAACGGTCGGAAATCGTTCGTAGAGTGCAAAGGCAGAAGGGAGCCTGACTGCGACACCCACAAGTGGAGCAGGGACGAAAGTCGGGCTTAGTGATCCGGTGGTACCTCGTGGGAGGGCCATCGCTCAACGGATAAAAGCTACCTCGGGGATAACAGGCTGATCTCCCCCAAGAGTTCACATCGACGGGGAGGTTTGGCACCTCGATGTCGGCTCGTCGCATCCTGGGGCTGAAGTAGGTCCCAAGGGTTGGGCTGTTCGCCCATTAAAGCGGCACGCGAGCTGGGTTCAGAACGTCGTGAGACAGTTCGGTCCCTATCCGTCGCGGGCGTAGGAAATTTGAGAGGAGCTGTCCTTAGTACGAGAGGACCGGGATGGACTGACCTCTGGTGTACCAGTTGTTCTGCCAAGAGCATAGCTGGGTAGCTAAGTCGGGAAGGGATAAACGCTGAAAGCATCTAAGCGTGAAGCCCACCTCAAGATGAGATTTCCCATAGCATAAGCTAGTAAGACCCCTTGAAGAACACAAGGTTGATAGGTCAGAGGTGTAAGCATGGTAACATGTTCAGCTGACTGATACTAATAGGTCGAGGGCTTGACCAATAAAAACAGACGATCAACAAAAATTCATATGCAATTTTCAGAGAACATAAAATCTGAATAAAATATTCCGCGATAGCTCAATGGTGGAGCATTCGGCTGTTAACCGACAGGTTGGAGGTTCGAGTCCTCTTCGCGGAGCCATTTTTTTTATAAGCTAATAATAGCTTATTTTTTTTTGCGTTAAGAAATTATTACTCTTTTGTAATAAATATTAAGCTATTTGTAATACCAAAAATTTATAAATATATTATTATATAGATATAGACTTAATAGGAGGATAGGCGATAATGAAAAATAAAAAGGGGAAAGTACATAATTACAATATGAATGTTAGAAGAAATTTTGAAAGACAACAAAAGGGTCGCAGAAAAAAAGTTGTTGCATTAGTTGGACTAGTTATAGTTTTAATAATTGGGGGATTTGGAATTTATTCTGCGGTATCATCAAATGGAGAAAATAAAGAAGCTACAGCTTCTCAAAGTTCTTCTTCTCAAAAACCTGGACAAGCTGAAAATAATAATAATTCTGTTAACACTGAAGCAAGTAAATTAGATAATTCAGGATACATACCACTTAAAGATGATAAAAATGCAGATGATGCTAAAGTAGTTGCAGAACGTTTATCAGGTCTTTTAAAAGGAAAATTACATTATCCTGTTAGAGATGATGGGAAAAAGGTTGTCTATTTAACTTTTGATGATGGACCATCAACAACTAATACACCAGAAGTATTAGATATATTAAAAAAATATGATGTTAAAGCAACATTCTTTGTTATGGGAAAAAGTCTTGCAGATCATCCAGGTGCAAAAGAATTATTAAAGAGAGAAGCAAGAGAAGGACATGCTATAGCAAATCATAGTTATAGTCACAAATACGAATATTTATATCCAAATAGAGTTATAAATATTAATAATTTTATGGAAGAGTACAATAAAACAAATGATTTAATGAAAGAAATAT
The DNA here is from genome assembly GCF_055396605.1 of Clostridium budayi. NCBI lineage: Bacteria > Bacillati > Bacillota > Clostridia > Eubacteriales > Clostridiaceae > Clostridium > Clostridium budayi. The sequence goes on along the minus strand of NZ_AP042456.1, from coordinate 2,717,310 downwards.
TAGGAAAAGATTTCTCAACAAGAACTGTTAGATTTCCAGGTGGATATTGGTCTTGGAATGGTAGAGAGAATGCTAGACCAGTTCTTGATAAGAATGGAATAGAAATAGTTGAATGGAATGCGTTAAATGGAGATGCAGAAGGTTCAGGAAAGAGCACGCCAGAACAGTTAGTTGCAAAAACTAAGAAAACTGTTGAAGCTTTAGGACCAAATGCAGACAATGTTGTTTTCTTAATGCATGATACTTATAATAAAGAAAATACAGTAAAAGCATTACCACAAATAATTGAATACTTTAAGAGCAAAGGATTTGAATTTAGAACAATGAAATAATATTTCTATTATTAATAATTAAAATTATGGATTATAATATAAAGAAGAAGCTTAATATTTAAGCTTCTTTTTTAGAATGAATAAAGAGAGGTGTTATAGTTTTGGCTAAAATATTATTAGTAGAAGATGAAGTTAGTATAAGAGGTTTCTTAAAAATAAACTTAGCGAGAAATGATTTTGAGATAATAGAAGCAAGCAATGGTGAAGATGGTATAAGTAAGGCTATGGTTGAAAAGCCTGATGTAGCTATATTAGATGTTATGTTACCTGGAATAGATGGATTTCAAGTATGTAATAAATTAAGAAGCGAATTTCCTAATATGGGTATTATAATGCTCACAGCAAAAGGGCAAGATATGGACAAAATAATGGGATTAGAATATGGAGCAGATGATTATATAGTTAAACCATTTAATCCATTAGAAGTAGTACTTAGAATAAAAGCATTACTTAGAAGATTAGAAAATAATACAGAAAACAAATTAAATGAATTAGTAAATGGACCATTTGTTATAAATTTATATTCACAAAAAATAACTAAAAATAATGTAGAAATTGAATTAACCCCTAAAGAATATTTAATAATGAAGACATTTATAGAAAATCCTAATAAGGCTTTTTCAAGAGATGAGCTTTTAAATAAAGTATGGGGATACAATTATTTTGGGGATCCTAAAATAATTGATGTAAATATTAGAAGACTTAGATCTAAAATAGAGGAAAATGCCTCAACACCACAATTTATTGAAACAGTATGGGGTATTGGATATAGATGGAAAGGTTAGAATATGAAAAGTATAAAGACTAGGATAATAAGAAACTTTATAACAGTAATTCTTTCAACAATAATTATATTAGACGTATTATTAATAGCCTTTGTAAGGCAATATTATTATGATAATACTCAAACTATATTAACTAATCAAATAGACTTAGCAAATAATTTTTATAATAGATATTATTCAACATCATCATTAGTATGGAATGTTTATGATAATGTTGATGCATTTTGGAATCAAACGACAGCACAAGTTCAAATATTTGATGATAAGGGAAAGCTACTTATGGACTCAATAGCTGCTAGTGAAGTATCATTAGATAACAATATAGAAATAAAAAAAGCATTAAAAGGTGAGTCAAGTACTTGGGTTGGGAAGGTCTCTTATTCGGATTACAAAGTAATGGCTGTAACTAAACCTTTAGAAGTTAATGGAAAGATAGTTGGTGTAATTAGATTTATTACATCACTTAAGACTATCGATGAATCAATTAGGTCCATAACAACATTTTTCATAGGAATATCTATAGGAGTTTTAGTTATAGGTGTTATATTAAGTTTACTTATGGCAAAGAAAATAGTTAATCCTATTTTAAAGCTTAAAGATACAGCTGAAAAAATGGCAAATGGTGATTTAAATCAAAGAAGTAATTTTACAACTAAAGACGAAATCGGTCAGCTTGCAGATACTTTAGATTATATGGCAGAAGAACTTGCAGAGAGAGAACAGATGAAAAACGATTTTATATCATCTATATCTCATGAATTAAGAACACCTCTTACAGCTATAAAAGGATGGGTTATTACATTAAATGATGAGAATACTGATAGAGAAACATTAAAGTTAGGTTTTAATATAATCGAAAAAGAAACAGATAGATTATCAAATATGGTGGAAGAATTATTAGATTTCTCAAGACTTATAAATAATAAGATAACTTTAAATAAAGTAAGAATGAGTGTAGACAAATTCTCAGACTATATAGAACTTTATATGACACCAAGAGCTGAAAGAGAAAATATAAACTTCTATGTTTATAATAATACAAAGAATTGTGTTGTTTTAATGGATTTAGATAGAATGAAACAAGTTTTAATTAATGTCTTAGATAATTCATTTAAATTTACTAGTGAACAGGGAAATATAGATGTTACTTTTAATGAGACAGAAAAAGATTTAATAATAAACATAAAAGATAATGGATGTGGGATACATGAAGATGAACTAGAAAGGGTTAAAGAAAAATTCTATAAAGGAAGCAATGCAAACTCTAATGCGGGAATTGGTCTTTCAATTGCAGACGAAATAGTAAGGCTTCATGGAGGAGAATTAAAAGTAAAAAGTACAGTAAATGTTGGAACTGAAATAATAATTAATATTCCTAAATCAAAGGGGTTGAAACAAATAGATGAGAAGTAAGATAGTGATATTTATATTTATGATTATTACCTTATTTTCTCTTACTGGTTGCGGAGGTTCTGATACTAACGAGATTATTGAAATAAAATCACCAACAAATAATCATTTAGCAATAGAGGGAAAATGGGAAATAACAGATTATAAAGTGCTAGATAAAAATATTTATCCAGCAAAAGATTTAAAGAATTTAAAAGGTAAAGTTATTGATATAGGAGAAAAAAATATAAACATAGATGGAAAAGCTTATAATAAAGTATCCTATAAATTAAAGGTTGCAGAATCTGATTACTATATATCATATCAATCAGACTTTAAAATAAAAGATCTAAATTTAGATAAAGATGAGGTCAATGTTATTGTAGCAAGTGATAAAGATAATGCTGTATTAGATTTTTTTAATATAAGTGATAGTAAAAGCTATGTCTATTATCAAGGTGTGTTTTTAACAGTTAAGAAAGTTGGAAGTGTAGATGAGGATACATTTATACAAAGTAAATATATTGAATCAAAAGACAATAATGCTATAAAAAGTGAAGATAAAGGTGTTTATATAGGTTTAAAGCAGCCTAGAAAATTACAAGAAGATGGAACATATTCAGATGAAAAGTATAGAACACTATGGGTTAGTTATAAAGATAATAAGTATCAAGATATTGAAACTGCAAATGGTATAATATTCCCAAGGATGAGTGGAATATGGACTCTTCAAAAAAAGGTTAAAACAGATAAAGGTAAGCACCAGGAATATTTTGTAGCAAATACTATAGATAGAAAAACAAAAGAAGAGGCTGTGAATATAAAAAGTGATAGCAATATATATAGAAATATTAATTTCATAGGAAACAATTATATTGCAACTGAAGTATACGAAGGTAATAATTTTAAAAATAATTTTCCGCAATATGAAGTGTTACCAGTTGATAATTTGTATGTAGAAAAAGGTTTAGTAATTCAAGATATATACCCTAAAGATGTTAATTCAATATATAAAAGTGATTACGAGAGAGTATATTCTAACTTTACAAATGCTCAAAAACAAAGTCATAAAAGATATATAGATTATAGTAATTTTACATTAAAACGAGAAACAGGTAAGTGGATACTACAAGGAAAAATTTCACCACTTAATAAGAATAATAGATCATATGATTATACGTTATCTATAAAACCAAATGATAACTTAGTTAAATATGATGCATTAATGATACCTTGGAGTACACTTAGAAATGAAATACCATTTATAAAAGATGCATATACATCTCCAGATGGTAGAATGCTTATTGTTATTTTAGAAGATGAGCTTTTAGTCTATGAAATAAATGGAACTAATATTTCCGAGAAGCCAGTAGAAAGAATTAAATTAAAAGATGGTGAACAAGTAATAATGGCTGAATGGTGCGAGAGAGATTATGTTGATCTTTGGGATGTATTTTTTAAAGAGTTTCAAAAGGAAGTTAATTAAGGAGTGATTAAATGTTATCAAAAGATGTTATAGGTAAAGTCTTATCTAAATGTATGATTACAGGAGGAGACTTTGCAGAAATATATGAAGAAGATTCAATAAGTAATTCAATAGGAATTTTAGATAATAAAGTTGAAAATGCCTTAGGTGGAAGAAGTTATGGGGTTGGTATTAGAATTTTTAAAGGGCTTAAGAGTGTATATGCATATACAAATAATAATTCATTAGAAAGTCTTTTAGACACTGCATATAAAGCTGCATTAGCACTTGGTTCATTAAAAGAAGAAAAAGAGATATTTTTAAATGATAAAATAATAGTTCCAAATAATCATACTATACAATACTACCCAGCGGACATAGAGTATAGTAAAAAAATTGGAGTAATGAAAAATGCATATAAAAGTGCAAAAGAATATAGTAGTGATATAACAAAAGTAAGTGTTAGCTACAGTGATAAAGATCAGAAGATATTAATTGCTAATACTGATGGACTTATAGTTCAAGATAGAAGAGTTAGAACAAGACTTGGTATAAGTGCTGTTGCATCAAAAGATGGAGAAAATCAAATGGGATTTGAAGGCCCAGGACGTTCAATGGGATTTGAAATGTTTAATGAAATTGACCCAGCATTTTATGGATTAGAAGCTGCAAAAACAGCAGTTACTATGCTACATGCTAAAGAATGTCCTGCAGGTAGAATGCCAGTTATAATTGATAATGGCTTTGGTGGAGTATTATTCCATGAAGCTTGTGGTCATTCATTAGAAGCAACAGCTGTTGCAAAAGGTAATTCAGAATTTGCAGATAAAATTGGTCAGCAAATAGCATCAACTAAAGTTACTGCAATTGATGATGGAACTATTAAAAATGCATGGGGTTCTATTAACATAGATGATGAGGGAACTAAATCAGCTAAAAATGTATTAATTGAAAATGGTATTCTTAAAGGATATATGATTGATAAATTAAATGGTAGAAGAATGGGTATGAAGCCTACAGGAAGTGCTAGAAGACAAAGTTATAAATTTGCTCCAACTTCTAGAATGACAAACACATATATAGCAGCTGGTACTGATAAGAGCGAAGATATAATAAAATCAGTACAAGATGGATTATATGCTAAAAAACTTGGTGGTGGCTCTGTAAATCCAGTAACAGGTGAATTTAATTTCGCAGTTGCAGAAGGATATTTAGTTAAAAATGGAGTGATTGTAGAGCCAGTAAGAGGGGCTAGCCTTATAGGAAAAGGTAGCGAAATTTTAATGGATATAGATATGGTTTCAGATAATTTAAGCCAAGCACAAGGAATGTGTGGTTCATCTTCAGGTAGTATTCCAGTTAATGTTGGTCAGCCAATGATTAGAGTTAAAGAAATGACTGTAGGTGGAAGATAGGAGGAAATATAATGGAATTTAAAGAGTTTAAAGATAAGTTATTTGAAGAAGCTTATAAAAAAGGCTTAAAAGAATTCGAAATATATTATTCAGATAAAGAAAGTTTAAGTATAAATATATATAAAGAAGAAGTAGAAAAATATAACTTAACAAAATCTTCAGGTGTATCTTTTAGGGCAATGGTTGATGGAAAGATGGGTTATTCATATACAGAGATAATTGATGAATATTCAATACCAATGTTAATCAATAATGTAATACAATCAGCTAAATCAATAGAAGATGATGATATACAATTTATATATGAAGGAGATAAAGACTACGAATATGTAAATAATTATCATAAAGAACTTGAAAATATAGATCCACAACAGTTAATAAATTTAGCATTAAATATGGAAAAGGAATGTAAAGTAATTTCTGACAAAGTTACTAACTTTATAGGCTGTGGAATAAGCTATGTAAATGTAAAGTATGGAATTATAAATTCAAAAGGATTAGACCTTAGTGATAAATCAAATCTTTTAACAGCATATGTTGTACCTGTTCTTGATATAGAAGGTAAAAAGTATGATGGATTTGGTTATGGAGTAGCTAAAAAGGTGACTGATATAGTTCCACATAAAATTGCGAAGCAAGCTATAGATGAAGCACTGGAGAAGGTAGGAAGTAAAATAGCACCTTCTAATAAATATAAGACAATTATAAGAAATGAAGCTATGGTATCATTACTTCAAGCTTTCTGGTCAGTATTTGATGGTGATTCAGCGCAAAAGGGTATATCACTTTTAAAAGATAAAGAAGGAGAAATGATTGCATCTTCTAAAGTAACAATTATAGATAATCCTCTTTTAGAAGATGGATTAGCATCAGTTGCTTTTGATGATGAAGGAGTTAAGACATTCAAAAAAGAATTAGTTAAAGATGGAGAACTTAAGACATTACTTCATAATTTAAAAACAGCTAATAAAGCTAATATTAAATCAACAGGAAGTGGATTTAAGGCTTCATATGCATCACCAGTTGCAGTTGGTCCTACAAACTTCTATATAGAAAAAGGAAATAAAGAATTAAATGATCTTATAGAAGAGGTTAAAGAAGGAGTTATCATAACTGAATTTTCAGGACTTCATGCAGGAGCTAACTCAATAACTGGAGATTTCTCATTAGCTGCAAAAGGCTTTATGATAGAAGATGGTAAGAAGTCATACCCAATTGAGCAAATAACCGTTGCAGGAAACTTCTTTACTCTTTTAAAGGATATAGAAGACGTATGTACAGATATTAAATTCCCAATGAGTAGTTTTGGTTCACCATCTGTATTAGTAAAAGAGTTATCAGTAGCAGGTAAATAAAATATTTATAATATATATGAGAACTTTAATGTGTTTTGAAGTTCTCATTTCTTTTTGTTTGTATTAATAAATTTATAATAACTAAATGGTATAATATAAAAACTAAAAGGTATAATATTAAAAAATAACACGTAAAAGAAGGTTTTTATATGAATATGGTAGATATAATATTTCATATAGCTATAAGTATTACCGATAAATTTGGATATATAGGAATATTGTTAGTTATGTTATTAGATTATTCTTGTATTCCAATTCCAACAGAAGTAATAATACCACTTATAGGATGTGGAGTTTCTGATGGAGAGTATGGATTTTTATATGCAATTCTCTTTGCATCAATTGGAGGTACAATAGGAGCTTTAATTAGTTATACAATTGGAAGCTATGGAGGAAATATAGTTATAAAATGGATAGAAGGAAAATTTAAAGCAAGTAAAAAAGGTTTTGATGTTTTGCATAAATTATTTGATAAGTATGGAAGGGCAGCAGTATTTTTAGGAAGAATATTACCACTAACACGTATATATGTATCCTTCTTTGCAGGAGCTGAAAGAATTAATAAAATTCAATATACTATTTTTTCAGCAATTGGAATTTTTTTATGGACAACTGCAATGGTAACAGTAGGTTTTTATGTTGGAGATAATATTGAGTTAATATCTTATTTTATAACAAAATACTCAATTATTATTACAATAATTGTAGCTATAGGAATAACTATATTCATTATATTAAAAAAGAGAAAGAACAAGGCTATTTAAATTGCCTCATTCTTTCTCTTTTATTATAGGCTTTAATATCTAATTACATATTATTTAGTTTTTACTCATATTGAAGTAATCTGCACGAATCATTTTATCAGACATTTCAAGAGTTCCTTCAATAAGTTTCTTATCTTTATCTGAAAGAGCCTTTAAGTCTCCAACAAGTCTTCCATTAGTAAGAATAGCGTAATTTCTATTAGTATTTAGAAGATTTCTACCTAAAGCAGTATTTTCATATTCTTTTGATGGAACACCAAGAGAATATAATAATGTTGGCATAATGTCAATTTGACCACCTACTGTTTCGAAAGTTTTACCTATATCAGTGTTTTTATTATACATTATAAGAGGTATTCTAGGATTTCCGTTATCTGAATACCAATCTTCTTTCTTAGATAAACTATCTATAGAATGTTGATAGTATTTATGAACACCAGTATGGTCACCTTCAATTGCTATTAGAGTATTATCTAATAGGTGAGCTTTATCAAGAAGCTCTAGGAAATATCCTATTTGAGCATCTGTGTAATGAATACTTTGGAAGTATCCTCCAAGTTCACTATTGTCTAATTCAGGATCAAGCTTAAGCTTTCTCATATCCTTTGGTAGGTCAAATGGACCATGGCTTGTTAATGTTACATTAAATGAATAGAATGGTTGCTTTAATTTTTCAAGCATAGGAACAACTTGTTTAAAGTATGTTCTATCACTTAATCCCATTCCAACTATCTCATCAGGATTAAATGAGTGGAAGTCAGTAAATGTTTGGAATCCGATTCCAGTTAACCCTTGTTTATAGTTCCAGAATGATCCTTTATCAGGATGTATTGCAATTGTACTATATCCGTTATGCTCTAAAATTAATGGCATTGAGTTATAAGCTCTATTTGGATATCTAAAGAATGTTGATCCTCTTCTTAATGGTAGCATTGATGTATTTACCATTAAATCTGAATCAGAGCTTGTACCTTCATTAACTTGTTCATAGATATTAGGGAAATAAATACCTTTCTTTATTAAGCTATCTAGAACTGGAGTTATTTTTTGTCCATTAATCTCATGACCAATAAGGAAGCTCTCAAGAGATTCAACTTGTATTACTATAAGGTTCTTACCTTTAAATTCACCAAAATATTTATTATTAGATAAGTTTTCGTTTTTAAACTTATAGTAATCATTTATTTGAGTTTTGTCTTCTGAAGTTAATTCATAAGGCTTAGAATCCTTAATTACATTTATTATGTCCATTATATGATATCCAGTTGATGAGAAGTATTGAACTGTATTAGTTGGATCATAGTTCTCAAATAGATATGCATTTTTTACATCTTTGTTATGTAATACGTAAATATTAAATGGTACATAAGCAATAAAAATTATTGGAATTATAAATGTTAATAAGAATGTTTTAATAGCTCTTCTTTGAACCTTAACATATGATTTTCTTGTAAAGAAAACATAAACCCCCATAATTACAAAGTCTAGTAAAAATAATATATCATATGGACTAAACATTGACATTATGCTACCTGAAAGATTATCAAGATTCGCAGTTTGAGTTAAAATAAGTACTGAAGGGACCGTTAAAAATCCTCTAAAGTAAGTTATATCTGTTAAAATTAATGCTGTTATTAAAGCATCAATTATAAATAGATAAATAACTCTTCCTCTTCCTTTAAAAAGTAATGCGAAACTTAAAAAAACTAGTGCAAATGCGTAATAATAATCTAAGAAATATCTAGCACTAGCAAATCCAGATGAAAGGTTTAATTGATAAGGATTAGTATTTGTTACGAAACATTGAAATAATATTCCTTTAAACACTATTGAAAATAGAGGAATTAAAAACAATATAATCCTGAAAACGGTATCTTTGTCTAAACGATTTTTTAGACTTACTAAGAAATTTTTCATAAGTTCCCCCCTAAGTAATATAAATAATCAATTTAAATTATAGTATATACACTTTAAAATCGCAACAAATAGGGGGTGGAAAGTATGGATAGTGTTATAATATATAGGTAAATAAAGAAAAGATAGAAAAATACATTTTCAATAATTAAAACAATTGATAAAATTAAGTAATATAACTTTTTAAATAAATGGAAAGCACATAAAAGTTATAGTTCCAAAATCATAGGGTAAGGGAGTGCATAAATAATGAAAAAATACGATTTAGTAGTTGTTGGTGGTGGAATAGCAGGTATGACAGCTATTTTAGAAGCATTAAAAAATGGAATAACTAATGTACTTTTAATAGAAAGAGAAGAGGAACTTGGGGGAATAATTAATCAATGCATTCATAACGGATTTGGGAGAGCATACTTAGAAGAAGAGATTACAGGACCTGAGTTTATTGAATTTATTAAAATAAGATTATCAAAATATGAGTTTGATATTAAAAATAAAACTAATGTACTTAAAATTTCAGAAGATAAAGTAATAACTTATGTTAATGAAAAAGAAGGAATAAAAGATATAAAAGCAGGATGTATAATATTAGCTACAGGATGTCGAGAGAGATATACTGGAAATATATCTATTCCAACAAGTAAGTATACTGGAATATTTACAATAGGTAATGCTCATAGATTTATAAATCTTGAAGGAATATTACCTGGAAAAAATCCAGTAATAGTAGCAAATAATAAGTGGGCTTTAATTTTAGCTAGAAGATTAGAAATTGAAGGTGGAAAAGTTGAAGCACTTGTTGTAAATGAAGAAAGTGGATTTGTACTTAATAAAGAATGTAGAGAAATAATAGAAGATTTTGATATAAACGTTATAGAGAGAGGAAAAATATTAGAACTTCAAGGAAGCAAGAGAGTAAATAACGTTAAATTATTAGATGTTGAAACAGATGAGATAAAAAATATAAAATGTGACTCTGTATTTTTATCAGTAGGTTATTATCCAGAGCTTGGGATAGTTAAAGAATTGAACTTAGAACTTAATGAAGTAGATAATACTTTAAATCTTAAAGAGTATGAAACTTCAGTAGACGGAATATTTGCATGTGGTAACGTAATATATGGAAATTCATGTATGGATTTTGAGGATGTAGATGGAACTGATGCAGGTAAATTTGCATCAAAATACATCCAAAATAGAATTAATTATTAAATTATTTCCTTTTTTATTTAAATGTATACCATCTAAGAATATCTTTTCATTTATATGATTTTTAGTTAACTTATAAAGATCAACATATTTGAAAGGATATTTTTTATTAAGTGAAATAATTTTCTCTCTTAATATAGGAAGACCTTCGTCACATTGTTTATAATGTTCTGATTCCATAAATAACTTTTCAGCCATATCTTTTATAATTATAGGGGGAATACCGACTATTATATTAGCTCCGCATTCTAAACCTTCTTTAATTAAGAGACTAATGTTACCTATAATATAATCAACATTTCTACCACTTAATAAATCATTTGTTCCACCCATAATAAATATAGTTTTAGGATTATTACTAATTACATCTTTATAATATCGTGTTAGCATAGAAGAAGTAGTATCACCATTTATTCCTTTATTTAAAACAGTATAATCTTTTAAAGCTTCTTTTAATTTATAGCTCCAAGATTCTTTTTTAGGAACACCATATCCAAAAGTTAAGCTATCACCTAATAAAACAATGCAGTTTTCTTTTGAATCCATTAAAACACCTTCTTTTATATTAAAATAATTTATTAAAGCAATTCTTACATATTAATGTTTTACCTTTATTTGCTTTTATATAATCCTTCGCTGAAACTTTTTTATTGCATATTTCACAAACATCACTAGAAGTTTCTTTTTTTATTTCTTTAGGTTTTAGTTCAGTTGTAGTTTTAGATTTTTTTATAGGATTATAAGTTTTTTTCTCTAATTGTTTTTCACGCTTTTTAATTGAATAAGAAACTTCAAACTCGCTATTTGGATATAATTCAAGTTCAAACCTTGGATTTTCTTTATCATAGTATTCTTCTGTAAATATTTTTACAATTTGGGCATCATTAATAATAAGTCCGCTTTTTTCAATACCATCAAATATACTTTTTGTAATATTTATTGTATCAGGATGTCTTTTTTCACTTTTATAATAAACTTTTAATATAGCAATTAAACTTTCAGTAAAAACAATACCTGGATTTTGAACTCTTGCAGTATATGCTATTTCTTGCTCATAAAGAGCATATCTATCATGATATTGTCCTGAGTTGTAAGGAAGTATAGCTCTTCCATCTTTATTATGTAATTTAAAATTAGATTTTGTTATAGGAGATCCTTTAACAATAACTTTTGCATAAGATGACATAAAAATTCTCCTTTTATATATTTATTTACATTTATTGAAATATAAATTTACTGAAATTATATAGCTTAAAATATATAATTTAAATATACATTATTAAAAAATACTTAACAAGTGGACGTTTAATTGATAATGAATTTGTAATGAAGTATAATTACAAATAGTTGATTTTATACTAAATTTATATAGAAGAGGTATTTTAAATGGATAGAAAATTAATTTTAGCAATTGAATCAAGCTGTGATGAAACATCAGCTGCTGTTGTGTTAAATGGAAGAGAAGTTTTATCTAATATAATAGCTTCACAGATAGATACTCATACTAAATTTGGAGGAGTAGTTCCAGAAGTTGCATCAAGAATGCATATAGAAGTAATTGATGGAGTAGTTAAAGAAGCATTAAAAGAAGCTAACGTAACTTTAGATGATATAGATGCAATAGGGGTTACTTATGGCCCAGGACTTGTTGGAGCTTTATTAGTTGGTCTTCAATATGCTAAAGGGCTTGCAATGGCGTCAAAGAAACCATTAATAGGGGTTAATCATATAGAAGGACATATATCAGCAAATTACATACAAACTAAGGATTTAAAACCACCTTTTGTTTCACTTGTAGTTTCAGGAGGACATACTTTCATAGTTCACGTAAAAGATTATGGAGTTTATGAAGTAATAGGTCAAACTAGAGATGATGCTGCAGGGGAAGCATATGATAAAGTAGCTAGAGCTATAGGTCTTGGATATCCAGGTGGACCTAAAGTTGATAAGTTAGCTAAAGAAGGAAATAAACATGCAATTGAGTTCCCAAGAGCTAAATTCCATGACGAAACATTAGACTTCTCATTTAGTGGTGTTAAATCAGCTGTATTAAATTATTTAAATAAAGCTAAAATGAAAGATATTGAAGTAAACAAGGCTGACGTTGCTGCATCATTCCAATATGCAGTTGTTGAAGTTTTAAAAGATAATGTATTTAAGACATGCGAAAAGAAAAAACTAGATAAGATAGCTATAGCAGGAGGAGTTGCTTCAAATTCAGCACTTAGAGAAGCTTTAATGACAGAAGGTGAAAAGAGAGGAATAAAGATTCTATTCCCAGCACCAATATTATGTACAGATAATGCAGCAATGATTGGAAGTGCAGCATATTTTAAATTAATAAAAGGTGAAGAATCATCATTAGATTTAAATGCTAAACCAAATTTAAAGCTATAGTATGACAGGGGGATGAATATGAGATTATTACCTGAATCTAACAGCTTACATAAAGTTGATATGAAAGAAAAAGTACCTAGAATGACATTATTTAAAAGAATAGTAATAGCTATTTTAATCGTTATTGGAGTTGGGATGGTGTTCCAATGGGGATATAATTTTTATTCTGGGGAAAAAGCTAATCAAAGAATGGATTATACAAGAGTAAATGAAAAGAAACTAGAGTATAAGACAGGCGGAAGTGGCGATTTTACAGTTATATTTGATGGAACAACTGGAGCTAGTGCAGATGAATGGAAAGATCTAGCTAGTGAAGTTAGTAAAGAACTTGGAGTAAAAACTTTTATATATAATAGAAGAGGCTATGGATTAAGTGATGGAGGAAGTGCTATTGCACCAAAAGATCAGGCTAGTGATTTAAAAATATTACTTAGAAAAGCTGCTGCAAATGGTCCATATATATTAGTTGGAGAAGGATATGGAAGTCTTGTAATGACAAATTTTGCAAAGCTTTATCCAGAAGATGTAAAAGGTGTAGTTTTAATAAATCCATATGATGAAGCGGAAATGAAAAGTCAAAAAAATACTATAGCTAGTACCTTTGATTTATTAAGAAAAAAAATAGAGGCAGTAGGATCAAATTGCTCACTTACATTACTTTTAGATAAGCTAGGTATAGCTAGTATGAATAAAGATTTTAGCAACAATATATCAGGATATGCTAAAGAACAATTTGATTTTAATATAAATAAGAGTAATTATAGAGATGCTGTTTATAATGAAACAAAAAATATATATGATAGAGTAAGTGATAGTCAAACTGATGGAATGTTTAAAGATATACCATATTATATTCTTAGCAAAAATGAAGACAATCCATTAAAAAGACTTGGAAGTAGTGATTTAACTTTCCAATATAATAGTGGATATGATGGAACAGTATATTCTTTAAATGATAGTCAAAATGTTTATGGAGCTATTAAAAAAGTTGTTGAAACAGCTAGAAAAATAGAAAAGAAAAAAGATACTAAAAATAATTAATGTATATTAAAAAGCTTAATATTTATAGTATATGGTTAGAATAATACTGAAAGAGTAAAAACTCCTTCAGTATTATTTTTTAATATTAATTAAATCTTTTATAGAATGTCATATCATTGTCACAAAAGGTTTTTATACTAAAAATATAAAGTTATAGAATCTGTTAAGTTGTTATGAAAAAATAGCTTAATAAATCATAGATTTTCTCGTTCTTTGAAAATTATATAAGTTTGACTATATTTGCGCATGGCAAATAAACCTGCAAAATATAATTTTTCAAGCAGGTTAATCAAAGATATTCTTAATAAATTAAGCAGCTATAAACCAAGATTGCCTAGATAAATTATCACTAGAGAAGCCAGCGACTTCAGCGGGAGTAAGGTTATTTAACGACCCATGAATTCTTATAAAATTATAGTGAAATATAAACATAAAAATAAGATTATTAGCTTTTTCAAATGAGTTAAATCCTTTTTTGGACTTATACCAAGCTTTAAAAGTCTTATTAAAAGATTCTATAAGATTATTATTTATATCACTAGACATTGGCTTAACTGGTACATGTTTTGTTTCCGGTAATAGCGTAGCTATCGCTTCGTTATAAGCTGGCCATCTATCTGTAATTAGGTTAGAGGGTGAACCATATTTTTTAGCTTCATTGATCAGAGAAAAAGCAGAGCTTTCATTTCTATATCTACTTAAATGAAAAGATATTATAAATCGCGTTTCAGAGTCTATAACTAACCATAAATAATGTTTTACTCCGTTAATAAAAACAACAGTCTCATCAGCGTGCCAATCGTCAGATTGCAAATCTACTTGTTGTTTAAAGTTATCTGCTTTGAGTTTAAAGTATGGAGCAAATTTATTGCTCCAGTTAGCGATAGTTACATGAGACACTTTTATATTAAAGGTGTTCATAAGAAATTGAGATATAGCTCTAGTTGATGTATTGTTCAAGTAATATAATGTTAGTGCTGTAATAATAATTTGTAATGGGAATCGCATTCCTTTCATAGAAAGGGCCCCGGTAATAGCTTCGCTAGATGGTGAATCAATATTAAAATTATGATGTTGCACAATAATATGATTACATTTTTTATTATTACATTTATATCTATTATAGTGTTTGTAAGAATGATGTAAATAAGTTCCTTTATCACACTTTGGACACTTAGGATACTTCATTTTAGGAACTCCATCACCATCGCTAGCGATGAATTGGCGCTTACATTTTTTACATTGATATTTTTGATTAGCCTGTTTGTCAAAACCAAATTTATATAGTTTATTAGAGTGACAACGAGGGCATCTAATATTTGTTTTGTTCATTGTTTTCTCTCTCCTTTTCTAGGGGGTAATTTAGTCTTTGCAAACTTATTGTATTTCCTAAGGTTGAGAGAATCAATGTTCATATAACTTAACAGATCGAAGTTATAAAATGGGAGGTATCGAATGAATACTGAGAATAACAATAATGAATTTAATAATGAAAACATTGGGTATAATGGGTATATGCAAGATGAGAATGATAATAAGCAGGTAAAAAAGAAAAAGAAGAGCGGAAAAACTGCAATTACAGTTGTAATAGT
This sequence comes from Clostridium budayi, assembly GCF_055396605.1. NCBI lineage: Bacteria > Bacillati > Bacillota > Clostridia > Eubacteriales > Clostridiaceae > Clostridium > Clostridium budayi. The sequence goes on along the minus strand of NZ_AP042456.1, from coordinate 2,701,652 downwards.
AATAGTTATTGCATTATTATCAGGTATGGCTGGAAGTGGAATAACTTATTATATGGTTGGCAAACAAGATAATCAAAACGAAGGAACAAATCAAAATAACTATTCAACTCAAAGTTTTAAATCAGATTCTAAAATGACAACTCAAGAAGTATTTAAAAAGGTTGCACCTTCAGTAGTTATAGTATCAACTAAAGGATTAATGCAAAATGGATATATTCCTCAAGAAGTAGAAGGAATAGGTTCAGGATTTATTATAAATGAAGATGGAAATATTTTAACTAATTACCATGTTGTAGAAGGAGCACAAGAAGTTACAGTAACTTTAAGTACAGGAAAAGAATATAAGGCAAAAGTAGTAAACTATGATCAAAACCAAGACGTTGCTCTTATAAGAATGCAAGGAGATTTTAAAGTTCCAGCAGTTGCAGAACTTGGAGATTCAGCAAAAGTGTCACCAGGGGAAGAAGTTATAGCAATAGGAACTCCATTATCAAAAGACTTTGCACAAACTGTTACAAAGGGTGTTGTAAGTGCAGTTGGAAGAACTGTAACTACTAAAACAGGAAATCAAGTAAACTTAATTCAAACAGATACAGCTATAAATCCAGGTAATAGTGGTGGACCTTTAGTAAATGCAGAAGGAAAGGTTATTGGAATAAATACTTTAAAACTTGCAGGTGGTGCAGAAGGAATAGGATTTGCAATTCCAATAGATGAAGTTAAAGCTAAGTTAGATATATTATCAAAACAAAAAGTAAGCCTTGGAGTTAAGGTTAAAAATGTAGATAAAGCATTATCTAAAGAATATGATATACCAGAAGGAGTATATATAGCAGAAGTAGATGAATTTTCAGCTGCTGAAAAAGCAGGATTAAAGCCTGGAGATGTAATAGTAAAAATTGATGGAAAAGATACTAAGACATATGATAAATTGTCAGCTGTATTAAATACTAAGACATCAGGTGATACTATAAAAGTAACATTTATAAGAGATGATAAGACAAAAACTACTGATGTGTCTTTAAAATAAAAAGAATGAATAAATGCACACTAATTTTAAGAAATAGAGAAATTAGTGTGTATTCTTTTTATTTGTGTATCAAAACAATTACATATATAGTATAATTGATTTAATTATTGAGAATTTAAGGAGGGCTATATGAGTAAAATTAATGAGGTTTATGAAGCTTTATTAAGCCTTCAAAAGGAAGAAGGTAAAGGTATAACAGCCAGTGAACTAAGTAACTATATGAAGTTAGATAGAGCAAATATTTCTAGATATTTAAATAAATTATTTAATGAAGGTAAAGTTACTAAAGAAGAAGGCAGACCGGTAAAATACGCAGCTAACATAGATATAATAAAAGAAAAAGAAATAATACGTTTAGAAAATAAATCTAAGGAAAATCAATCAGAGAATAGCTTAGATATGATGGTTGGAGCAAACCATAGTCTTCAAGTCCCAATTCAGCAAGCGAAGGCGGCAATGATGTATCCACCAAGAGGATTACACACATTGATACTTGGTGAAACTGGAGTTGGTAAATCAATGTTTGCAGAGCTTATGTATCAATTTGCAAAAGAAGACAATTTAATTAGTAAAGATGCACCATTTATAAGATTTAACTGTGCAGATTACGCTGATAATCCTCAACTTGTAATTGCACAAATATTTGGTGTTAAAAAAGGAGCATATACAGGAGCTGATAAAGATAAGGATGGATTATTAAAAAAGGCTAATGGTGGAATAATGTTCCTAGATGAAATACATAGACTTACACCACAAGGTCAAGAAATGTTATTTACATATATAGATAAAGGATATTTTAGACCGCTTGGTGATACTGATAATCCAGTATTTTCTGATGCTCAAATAATAGCAGCAACAACAGAGGATCCAAAATCATATCTTTTAAAGACATTTACAAGAAGAATTCCAATGACTATAACATTACCATCTCTTAAAGAAAGAAGTGCATCTGAAAGATATCACTTATTAGAACAATTTATTAAGGCTGAATCACATAGACTTGGAGAAAGTATATATTTTAATAAAAATGCACTAATATCATTCCTTTTATATGATTGTCCAAATAATATAGGTCAATTAAAAAGTGATATTCAATTAGCTTGTGCAAAAGCATTTTTAAATTATAAAGCAAATAAGAAAGAATTTATAATAGTAGAATTAAGTGATATACATCAAAGAGTAAGTAAAGGACTTATGAAACTTCAAGAACATAGAAAAGAAATGAATGAAATCTTAGGTAATGTTGGAGATGTTTTAAGATTCTCATACAATGATGATAATCTTATTAATTTAATAGAGGAAGAAGAAAATGTTAAAGGGGAATACTTTTATGACATTATAGAAAATAAACTTGAATACCTAAAAAGAAAAGGTATGGAAGAACAAGAAATAAATCAAATAATTAATATAGATATAGAAAGTTATTTTAAAAAGTATATAAGAGATCTTCCAGAGGAAGTTAGAAAAGAAGAAATAACTAAAATAGTAAGTGAAGATATAGCTAATATGGTAGAAGAAATATTAGATATAGCATCAAAAAAATTAAAAAGACACTATGATGAAAAAGTTTATTTTGGATTAGCACTTCACCTTCAAGGAAGTTTAGAGAGAATAAGGCAAGGAAATGAAATATATCATCCAAAATTAAATTTCATAAGAGTGCAATATGCAGATGAATTTATGGTTGCGATGGAAATAGCTAAAAAGTTAGATGATAAGTTTAAAGTTCAAGTACCATTAGATGAAATTGGATATTTAACAATGTTTTTAGCAGCAAAGCCTTATGAACTTGATGAGAAAAAAGATGAAAAGGTAGGAGTATTAGTTATAATGCACGGTCATGCAACTGCCTCTAGCATGGTAGAAGTTGCAAATAAGTTAATTGGTGAGGAACATGTAGTAGGACTTGATATGCCTCTTAGCATGAAGGCTGAGAAAATGTATGAAGTTGCAAAGAATAAAGTTAAAGAATTAAATAAAGGTAAAGGAGTTCTTCTTCTAGTTGATATGGGTTCTTTAACAAACTTTGGACAAATGATAAAAGATGAAACATATATAAATGTTAAAACAATAGATATGGTAAGTACTTTAACTGTTATTGAAGCTGGAAGAAAAGCATTAAACGGAAGAGGATTAGATGAAATTTATAAAGCTTGCCAAGAAATAAGTAGATTCGGAGTTAAATCAGAGAAACCAGTAAAAATACAAAAAGAGAAACTAATTTTAACAACATGCTTTACTGGTGAAGGTTCTGCGAAGAAAATAAGAGAATTCATAGTGAATGGAATAAATAATAAAAATGTAAAAGTGAAATCTTTAAACATTCTAGAAAAGGAAGCATTCATAAAAGAAATAGAAGTATTATCTAAAGATTATATAATATTAGCCATTGTTGGTACTATAAATTTAAATGTTAATGGAATACCATTTATATCAGTAACAGATCTTTTTGCAGGTAATGGATTAAGTGAATTAGAAAATATTATAAGCAGAGAAGAAGATTTTCAAAAAATATCAATATCAATAGATTCACAGATTGATGATATTGATGGTGAATATTTAGTAAAACTTATAAGGGATGCTATAGGTGAAATGCAAGAGAGCTTAGGAGTAAAAATATCTCATGAGGTTTTTGTTGGAATGGTTATTCATATATGTTTCTTAATAGAAAAAATATTAAAAGGTGAAAATAGAAAAAAATTCGATAAATTAAATGAGTTTAGAAGTGAAAATGGAAGAGAGTTTATTCTTATAAGTCAAAGCCTTAGAAAGCTAGAATTAAATTATGATATAAAGATTACAGACGATGATTTAGCCTACATTGTAAGAATGTTTTTAGAGAATGTAATCTCTGTGTAGAGTGTAAAGTGTGTGTAAAGTTTTTAATATATAGTGTGTAAATAAAGTTTGCACACTATATTTTTTTGTAATTATTAAAAACCTAGTAAATAAGCCATTTTAAAAAAATAAAAAAAGTATAAAAAAATGTAATTATGCAATCATATTTTGGCATGTAATTTGCTATATATAAATAGTGTAAAGTAAAAAATAAATTATTTAATTAATAAAATAAAAAATATAAATAACCATTGAGGGGGAATTCAATATGAAAAAAATATTATTATGCTGTTCAGCAGGAATGTCAACAAGTCTTTTAGTAACTAAAATGGAAGCAGCTGCAAAAGAACAAGGAGTAGAATGTATGATCAACGCTTACTCAGAAGCAGATGTTAAAAATCATGAAGATGAAATGGATGTATTATTACTTGGACCACAAGTAAGATTCTTACTTAACAAAATGAAATCAAAATATGAACCAATGGGAATCCCAGTTGAAGTAATAAACACAGTAGATTATGGAACAATGAATGGAGCTAAAGTATTAGCACATGCATTAAAATTAATTGACGAAAAATAGAAAATAGTAAACGCAAAAAATACACAGAGTTTAAAGGGAATGCTACTAAAAATTAGAGCATTTTGAAAGGGAGTTAGAGATATGGAAGAAATCATTTTAAATTTAATTGCGCATAGTGGAGAAGCTAGAAGTTATGCAATGGAAGCTATGGAAAAAGCTAAAAAAGGAAATATTGATGAAGCTAAAGCTTTAATTGAAAAATCTAGTCAAGAATTAGTAGAAGCTCACCACTCACAAACAAAACTTATACAAGGTGAAGCTGGGGGAGAAAAAGCAGAATTCTCATTATTATTAATGCACGCTCAAGATCATTTAATGACAACTATGACATTAAAAGACTTAGCTAATGAAATAATTGACATATATGCAAGATTATAATTAAAAGACTTAAATATGAACTCTAATGTATATCATTAGAGTTCATTGATTATATGTTAAGGAGATAAATGTTATGAAATATGTAATTGGCGTTGATGGTGGAGGTACTAAAACTGAAGCTGTAGCTTATGATTTAAACGGAAATGTATTAGAAAAGAGCTTAACAGGTTTTGGAAATTTAGTAAACGATGAGAAGGAAGCTTTAAAGAACATAATAGATTCACTTGAAGTTATATTAAATAAGCTTGGAAAAGAAGATTTACAGGGGTTATATCTTGGACTTGCAGGTTCTGAAGTTGGAGATAATGCTAAAATTGTAAAAGACGAAATAAAGAATAAATTCGGTCTAGATTCAGTTATTATGAATGATGGAGATTTAGCCTTAAAGGCATTATTAAAAGGTGAGGACGGAATATTAGTTATTGCAGGTACTGGATCAACAGCATTCGGAATAAAAGGTGACAAAGAAGCTAGATGTGGTGGATGGGGACACCTATTAGGAGATGAAGGTAGTGCTTATAAAATATCTATTGAAGCATTTAAAAATATGATTTACGAATATGACTTTGGATTAGAAATGAGTGAACTTTCAAAATCTATACTTAATGAGCTTAATATGAAACAAGTTGATGAAATAATAGCATTTATTTATTCAGCAACAAAGGACGAAATTGCAAGCTTTGCAGGACTTGTATCAAAATATGCAGAAGCTGGTTATGATAAGGCAAAAGAAATACTTGTAAACGAAGGTATTTTACTTGCTAAAGATGCTGAGAGGGTATTTAATTGTTTAGGTTTTGAAAAATGCAAAATAGGTCTAGTTGGCGGTGTAATAAGAAAATCTAAAATAGTAAGAGAGACATTTGAAAAGTATTTAAATGAGAACATAAATGTTATTGAATTTGTAGATGACGATGTTTCAGCATCAAAGGGAGCATATTATATTTACAAAAATAATAAATAATTGTATTGAGAGAGTATTGGAGGATACATTAAATGAAGAGATTAGGGATTTCAGTATATCCAGGTCATAGTTCAATGGAGGATATAGTAAATTATATCGACCTTGCAGCAAAATACGGCTTTGAAAGAATATTTACTTGTCTTCTATCAGTAGAAGGAAAAACAACTGAAGAAGTAGTTAAAGAATTTAAAGTTATGCTTGATGTAGCAAATAAGCATAATATGGAAGTAATAGCAGATTTAGATCCTACTGTATTTAATAACTTAGGAGCTAGTATAACAGACCTTAAAATATTTAAGGAAATGGGACTTAGTGGAATAAGATTAGATATGGGATTTGCAGGAAATGAAGAAGCTATAATGACTTTTAATAAATATGGATTAAAAGTAGAACTTAATATGAGTAATGGTACTAAATATGTTGATAACATAGTTTCATATAAACCAAATTTAAATAATTTATATGGATGCCATAACTTCTATCCTCATGTTTACACAGGTCTTGCATATGACCACTTTATAAAATGTAGCAAACAATTTAAAGACTTAGGAATAAAGACTGCTGCATTTGTAAATTCTCCTAGTGCAGAATTTGGTCCATGGCCAGTATCAGAAGGGCTTTGTACATTAGAAATGCATAGGGATATGCCAATAGAAGTACAAGCTAAACATTTATTTGCTACAGGTTTAATTGATGATGTAATAATAGCAAATTGCTTTGCATCAGAAGAAGAACTTAAAGCATTAAGTGAAATAAATAAAGAAATGTTAGAACTTTCTGTTGAATTAGAAGAGCGAATACCAGAACTTCAAAAAACAATAGTTTTAGATGAATTCCACTTTAATAGAGGAGACGTTTCAGACTATGTTATAAGATCAACTCAATCAAGAGTTAAATATAAAGGAGAAAGCTTTGTTCCATTTAACACTAAGGACATGAACAAAGGTGATATCTTAATAGAATCGGATCTATACACAAGATATGCAGGAGAACTTCAAGTTGCAAGAAAAGAAATGAAAAATAGTGGTAAGACAAATGTAGTTGGAAGAGTTGTAGAAGAGGAACAATTCTTATTAGATTATATTGAACCATGGAGCAAATTTGGATTCAAATTAAAAAAGTAGAAAATGAATTTTAAAAATTAGATTTAGACTTAAGATAAATACAGAGAAAAGAAGGTGTAGTAATGAGTAAAAAAGGTATAAAGATAGTAACAATTGGTGGAGGATCAAGCTATACACCAGAACTTGTAGAAGGCTTTATTAAAAGATATGATAAATTACCAGTTAGAGAACTTTGGCTTGTAGATATAGAAGAAGGAAAAGAAAAGCTTGAGATTGTTGGTAACCTTGCAAAGAGAATGGTTAAAAAAGCAGGAATACCAATGGAAGTTCATTTAACTTTAGATAGAAGAGAAGCCTTAAAAGATGCTGATTTCGTTACAACACAAATAAGAGTTGGACAATTAGATGCAAGAATTAAGGATGAAAGAATTCCGTTAAGTCATGGAGTAATCGGTCAAGAAACTAATGGTGCTGGTGGAATGTTTAAAGCATTTAGAACAATTCCTGTAATATTAGATATTGATAAAGATATGGCAGAACTTTGCCCTGATGCATGGCTTATAAATTTTTCAAATCCAGCTGGAATGGTAACAGAAGCACTTTTAAAATATGGTATCAATAATAAAGTTATAGGACTTTGTAATGTACCAATAGGAATGGAAAAAGCAGCAGCTAATATGCTAGATGTTGACCATTCAAGAGTAAGATTTGATTTCTTTGGATTAAATCATATGGTATTTGGTAAAAACATATATGTTGATGGAGTAAATAAAACTGATAAAGTTATAAATGCAATAGCAGAAGGTAAGCTTGGATCAATAGTTAAAAATATTAAAGATTTTGGATGGGATGCAGATTTCATTAAAGCTTTAGGAATGATGCCATGCCCATATCATAGATATTACTTCCAAACAGCAGATATGTTAGAAGATGAATTAAAAGAATTCTCTAAAGGAGAAACAAGAGCTGAAGTAGTTAAGAAATTAGAAAAGGATCTATTTGAATTATATAAAGATCCAAATCTAGATATAAAACCACCTCAATTAGAAAAAAGAGGAGGAGCTTACTACTCAGATGCTGCATGTAGATTAATATACTCAATCTATAATGATAAGGGAGATATTCAACCAGTAGATGTTAGAAATAATGGTGCTATTGAAGGAATAGATGATAATTCAGCGGTTGAAATTTCATGTATTATAACAAAAGATGGTCCAAAACCAATTGCTATGGGTAAAATTCCAGTAGCAGTAAATGGACTAATTCAAACCATTAAATCATTTGAGAAATTAGTTGTTGATGCCGCTGTAACAGGTGATTATCATACTGCATTAATGGCTCTTTGCATAAATCCATTAATACCTTCAGAAAAAATAGCTAAAATATTATTAGATGAGTTATTAGAAGCTCATAAAGAATATCTACCACAATTTAAAGGTCATTTTGAAAGTAAATAGTTTATAAAAAGGTGCATGAAAATGCACCTTTTTTTTATTAAATTATTAAGAGAGTATAAATTTTATATAATGTTTAATAATAGGAATGTTAGAATACTTCTTTATAAATGATTAATATGCTATTATATCAATATATTTATATATAATGGAAAATAAGGGGAGTTAAATAATGATTCAATTTATCGGCAATGGAAGTGCTTTTAATACAAATAGAGGAGATAATTGTGCTTTTATTAAAGGGGAAGAAAGCCTAATACTTATAGATTGTGGAGGAGACACTTTTACGAAGTTAAAAGAAAAAGATTTATTAGATTATAAGAGACTTTACATAATAATTACACATACTCATCCAGATCATATAGGAAGTCTTGGCAATTTAATTTTTTATTCACATTATAAAAAAGGAGTTAAACCAAAAATATTTTTTCCACATAGAAAGACAATAGAAGATTTACTTTCATACATGGGAGTTAGTAAAGATCTTTATAATCTTGAAAGTAGATATGTAAATGAATTTTATGATAAAGAATTTAAAGGAATAGAAATAGAATTTTCTAACGCAAAACATGTTCAAGAAATTCCTTCATATAGCTTTATATTTAGAATGGAAACTGAAAAGTTCTTCTATAGCGGAGACACAAGCGAAGTAAATAAAGAAGCTGTAGAAATGCTTCAAAAGGGAAAAATATATGAAATATATCATGAGGTAAGTAGTATAGATGGTAAAGATTCACCTCACACATCAATTAATAAATTATGTGATGCATTTAAAAAAGAAATTAGAAAATCAGTATATTGTATGCATCTTGATGAAAATATAGATAAAGAAGATTTAATTAAGCTTGGTTTTAATATTACTGAAATTATTTAATAATAGTTATAGTTAAATATAAAAGAAGTACCTATAAGAAATATACTAAAAGTGTATATATTATAGGTATTTTTTTATTTCCTCAAGTGATATAATGTAAAATATGGATAAAATTTAAAGTGGGGGTTGTTTATGATGGAGAAGATTAGAATTGGGGTTGTCGGATATGGCAATTTAGGAAAAGGTGTAATAGAGGCAATAGAAAAAAATAATGATATAGAGTTAAAAGCTATCTTTACAAGAAGAGAAGGTATTATAGAAGGAACAGAAAATTTACCTATGATGAATATTCAAAAAATTTCAGATTTTAAAGATGAAATAGATGTCATGATACTTTGTGGAGGTTCTAGAACAGATCTACCAGAACAAGGACCTATGCTTTGTGAAATGTTCAATACTATAGATAGTTTTGATACTCATGCAAGAATTCCAGAATATTTCAAGAAGATGGATGATGTATCAAGAAAAGGAGATAAATTAAGCATTATATCAGTTGGTTGGGACCCAGGATTATTTTCACTAAACAGAGTATTAGGGCAGGCTATACTTCCAAATGGTGTAGATTATACTTTCTGGGGAAAAGGTGTAAGCCAAGGACATTCAGATGCAATAAGAAGAGTTAACGGGGTTAAAAATGCAATTCAATATACAGTTCCTAAAGAAGAGGCACTAGATAGAGTAAGAAGTGGGGAAAATCCAAAACTTGAAACTAGAGATAAACATAAGAGAGTTTGCTATGTTGTAGCAGAAGATGGCACTGATAAAGAAAAAATAGAAAATGATATAAAGAATATGGAAAATTACTTTAAGGATTATGATACATTTGTACATTTTATAACAGAAGAAGAATTAGAAAGAAAACATAATAAAATGCCACATGGAGGCTTTGTTATAAGGACAGGAAGCACTTCTGATGGAAATAAACAAAGAATGGAATTTTCATTAAAGTTAGATAGTAATCCTGAATTTACATCAAGTGTATTAGTTGCATATGCTAGAGCAAATTATAGACTTTCAAAAGAAGGGAAAAAAGGTGCAATTACAGTTTTAGATGTTCCATTTAGTTATCTTTCACCTAAATCAGCAGAAGAACTTAGAAGAGAACTATTATAGAAGAATAGAAAGTCTCTAAACTTTTAATTTGCAAGTTTAGAGGCCTTTTTATTTATGTAGATAAAGAGTTATTTTTAAGGTGGTGAAAAATAGTAATAAATATAATATAATTATTCAAAAAGGGAATTATGGAGGGAAATATGGGAATAAAAATAGTTACAGATAGTACAAGCTATATTCCAAAGAATATAGCTAAAGAGTTAGATATAAAGGTAGTTTCTTTAAATGTAATTATGGGAGAAAAAAGTTATAGGGAAGTTGAACTTAGTAATAAAGAATTTTATGAAGAAATGGAAAGGTTAGGAGAGATACCAACATCATCACAACCTAGTATAGAAGAAGTTAAAAATGCATTTGAAGAAATAGTTAAAAATGGAGATACAGTAGTTGGGATTTTTATATCATCTGATATGAGTGGAACATATCAAACAGCTAATATGATTAAGAATATGATATTAGAAGAATATGAAGATAGTGAAATTTATATTTTAGATTCAAGAAGTAACTGTATGCAAACTGGTTATGCAGTAATTGAAGCTGCAAGAGCTGCAAAAGAATCTCTAAGTATAGAAGAAGTAATAAAAAGAGCTAACAATGTAATTGAAAATAGTAAGTTCCTATTTATGCCTGAGACATTAAAGTATTTAAAAAAAGGTGGCAGAATAGGAAATGCAGCTGCATTACTAGGGGGAATCTTAAAAATAGTACCAATACTTACAGTTAAGGATGGAAAGACAACTGTATTTAATAAAGTTAGGACCAGAAAAAGAGCTATAAATACTGTTATTGATAGTGTTATTTCAGACGTTAAAAATAAGGGAGTCTTAGGAGTAACTGTACATCATATAAATTGTGAAAAAGAAGGTATAAATCTTAAAAATGAACTTCAATTAAGACTTAAAGAAGAAGGATATGAAGTTCCAATATTATTAGAATCAATAGGACCTATAATAGGATTACATGTAGGGCCTGGTAGTATAGGAGTGGTATATTATACTAAAAATTAATAAAATTTAATAAAGTAGCGAGGTAATAATGACAAAGATTTTTAAAATGGACAAAAGTTTTTACAAGAAGGTAGGGATAATTGCATTACCTATTGTAATACAAAATTTTATAACATCATCACTTAATATAGTGGATACAATGATGATTGGAAAACTTGGAGAGAATGAGATAGCAGCAGTTGGGATAGCAAATCAATATTTCTTTCTTTTAAATATTTTAATAATGGGTTTATTTAGTGGTATTGGGATATTTATATCCCAATACTTTGGTAAGAAGGACGAAAAAAATATCAAAAAGTTAGTTGGAATAGGTCTTATAGCAGCAATAATAGTTGGAGGAATATTTACAATAATAGCCCAAGTCTTTCCAGAAGAAATAATCGGGATTTTCAATGAGGATTTAAAAGTAATAAAACTTGGTGCTGATTATTTAGTTATAGTTTCTTTAAGTTATATATTTACGGCTATAGCTTTTAATTATGGGGTAGCCTCAAGATGTATTGAAAAAACTGCTATTCCAATGGTTGCAAGTTCAATTGCATTAATAACAAATACAATATTAAATTACTGCCTTATCTTTGGTAACTTTAATATGCCAAGACTTGGAGTAAAAGGCGCAGGAGTAGCAACATTAATTGCTAGAATAATAGAATTTTTAATAATGATCTTATATGTATATTATAAAAAGAATATGCTAGCAGGAAACTTTAAAGAGTTATTTTCTTTTGATTTTTCATTCGTTAAGAAGGTATGGTTTACTATAATACCTGTATTGTTAAATGAAGCTTGTTGGGGACTTGGCTCTGTTATGTACAATGTTATTTATGGACGAATAGGAACTCAAGCAATAGCATCAGTTCAAATAGCAACTACTATTAATAATTTATTTATGGTTGTTATATTTGGTATAGGTAATGCAGCTCTAGTTATGGTTGGGGCAAAGGTTGGAAAAGGCGAAAATGATGAAGCTAAAACTTATGGAAAGAATTTTCTTGTGCTTGGAACTATAGTAGGAATTATTATAGCAATTTCCCTATCTCTTTCTGCTAATTTAATCATATCTATATATGATGTTTCAGAGCAAGTTAAGTTATGGTCTAAGCTAATATTATATGTAACATCTCTTATAATGATAGTGAGAGTTTATAATATTATAGCCATAGTTGGTGTATTAAGAGGCGGAGGAGACGTTAAAGTTTCCTTTATGATAGAAGGAATAACAATGTGGTGTATAGGAGTACCTATTGCTTTAATTGGTGCATTCGTATTAAAACTTCCTGTTTATTTAGTTTATGCATTATGTACTTTTGAAGAGCTAACTAAAGCAGTAGCTTGTTTAAAGAGACTAAGGTCAAATAAATGGATAAAAAATTTAGTTTCATAAATTAAGGTTTATGGTATGGAGGGGTTATGGAAAATTTAATATTATATAGTATTTCTATATTCTTTTTAATTGGAGCTATTGACTATATAATTGGGAATAAACTTAAACTTGGAAAATATTTCGAAGATGGTATAAAAACAATGGGACCACTTGCTATATCAATGGTTGGAATATTATCACTAACACCAGTAATTACAAAGGGATTAGAATTATTTCTAATTCCTTTATCATATAAAATAGGTATTGATCCATCAATTTTTATATCAAGTTTAATAGCTGTTGATATGGGAGGGTTTAATATATCCCAAAGTATTGCAATGACTAATGAAATGTCACAGTTTTCTGGAATATTAATGGCATCAACTCTTGGGTGTACATTAAGTTTTACATTACCATTAGCAATTGGAATAATAAAAAAGGAAAGTAAAAAGGAATTATTTATAGGAATAGTATTTGGAATTATAACACTACCAATAGGATTATTAATAGGTGGTCTTATGCTTAATATAAGTTTTACAATTCTTATAATTAATCTATTACCTATAATTTTTATAGCTATAATTCTATCTATTGGAATATTTTATTTTAATGATATAACTATAAAAATACTAAATATTTTTAGTAAAGTAATCTTTTTTATAAGTATTATTGGAATTACAATTCAAGGTGTTCAATCTATAAGTGGTATAGTTATATTTAAAAACTTAATGCCTCTAGATGAAGTTTTATATGTTGTTTGGAAAATAGCAGTCTTTTTAGGGGGCGCTTATGTACTACTTGAAGTTATAAAAAGAGCATTAAATAGTAAATTAAATTTTTTAAGCAAGAAGTTTAATTTAAGTGAGAACTCAATTGTAGCATTTTTAGGTAGCTTAGCATCAGCAATAGTAGTTTTTTCAAAATTTGAAGATCTAGATAGTAAGGGAAAAATATTATGTACAGCTTTTTCTGTCGGGGGAGCCTATGTACTTGGTGGACAACTTGGTTTTATAGCTAGCGAAGCAAAGGAATTAATAGCAATATATATTACAACAAAATTAATATGTGGATTTTTAGCAGTAATAGTATGTATAATTTATATAAGGATAAAAAATGTATGGATAAAAGAAAAAGGGATTGATTAGATGAAGTTAAATTTTAAAGCTATACTAATATTTATAGTAGCTGTATTTTTATCAATACTTACTATAAATCATTTTAGTCAAAATAAGAATACAAATTTAAGTGGAAAAATAACGATATGGGCAAATGAAAATACATATCCTTATATTGAGGAAGCTGCAAAGAAATTTGAAGAGGCTCATAAAAGAGTTACTATTAATGTTTCTAATGTAAATAGTAAGAATTACTATAATAATTTAATAAATGCTAATAAAAAAGATTTGCCTAATATAGTGGAACTAAATAGTAATAAGTTAAGCGAGCTATCTAATAAGCATACTATATCAGTTTCTGATGAAGGTAATTTAGTCAATACTTATAAGATGAATTTTCCAGATAATAGAATTCAACAAGTAGTTGTAAATGATCAAATAGTAGGTGTTCCATTTACTAGTAGACCATTAGTACTTTATTTAAGGGAAGATGTATTAAAACAATATGGACATACTAATTCAGAGATTAATACATGGGATGATCTTATAAACGTATCAAAAGATATTTATAAAAAGAGTAAAGGTAAATACAAAGGATTAAGCGGATATAATGAGGACATAAAAGATCTAGAATCATTACTTATAATGCAAAACATGGAGTATAACGTTAGTAATAGTGATATAAAAAACAATGTTAAAAATACTATAAAAAAATTAAAAGATGATAATATTTTAGGAAAGAATGAAAAGGACGGTTTCTTTGGAAGAATATCATCAATTAATGGAATGAAAGAGCTTATGGCTATTAATGAAAAGTGTATTTGGACAGCTAATAATGTACCAGCAGCAAAAACTGCAGATAATAGATTCTTTAATGCTGAAGGAGAAAATTTTGCTGTTTTAAATAGTGATGAAAATAACATAGGTTTAATAAATGCATTTTTAGAATATATAACAAATGATACTGATTTAGCATTAAAGTATGTTAGAGAAGGAAGAGTTTTCTCAAGTTATCTTTACACATATAAAAATAAAGAAATAGAAAAGGAAGTTAAAAATTTTGAAGGAAAGAGCCCTCTTGTTGTAATGAGTAACATTTACAAGAAAGCTCCTAAAATCAAAGAGTATAATGATTATTTATCACTAAGACAAGACATATTAAGTAATTGAGTTTAATACATCATTATAAGCTTTTAATGTATTTTCTGCTGTTTGCCTCCATGAAAATTGGAGGCTTCTTTTATATCCTTTTTCACTTAATTCATTTCTAAAAGTATCATCATTTAAAACTTTAAATAAAGAGTTATTTAATTCACTACTATTATAAGGATTAATTAAAATAGCAGAATCACCTGTAACTTCAGGAATAGATGTAAGATTTGATGTTATAACAGCAGTCTTACAGCTCATAGCCTCTAGTGGTGGAAGACCAAAGCCTTCATAATAAGATGGATATACAAATAAATCAGCTCCATTATAAAGTATAGGTAAGTCACTATTTTCTAAAAATCCTGTAAAAATAATATCATCTTCTAAGTTAAGACTTTTTGCATATTCTTTTAAGCTTAATCCTTCATCTTTTAATGAACCACTAAGTAATAATTTATATTTTTTATTAAGGCTCTTATAAACAGAAGAAAATGCATCGATTATTCCTTTAACATTTTTTCTAGCACTAAATCCTCCTATATATAAAATATATGGAGAGTCAAAAGAAAATCTCTTATTTATAATTTCTTTGCATAGTTTTTTATCCATAGGTTTAAAATCATAATTTGCAGAAAGTGGGGTTACAAATACTTTATCTTCAGGATATCCTCTAAAGAATTTTAAAATATCTTTTTTTGAATACTCAGAAACTGTAAGTATACCTTTTGAGTTTTCAATTATATTAGGCATATCTCTTAGAAATCTTTTTAAGTAACCAGCTCCAACAGTTTCAGGCATTATATAAGGTATTAAATCATGTATTGTAACAACTGTATTTATATCATATTCAAAAGGAAAGCCAATACCGTTTTGGGGAATATGATAAAGATCTATATTTTTATCTTCAATTAATTTTGGAATATAGTAAGTTTCAAAGAAACTTCCACGCCTTCCAGAACATAAAGTTAACTTAGTATTATCTTTTAAAAATTCCTTTTTTGATTTTCCAGTCCAAATTAAATCAAAACTATCCTCTTTATCTATGTTTATCATTTCTGAGATAACATTTTTCGTATAAGTACCTATACCTGTACCTTCATGTAAATTTACGCTTCTAGCATCTATACAGACTTTCATAATAACACCTCGAAATACGATCTATATTATAAAATATTATATATGGTAATTTTTGTGAATGAAATCACATTAAATTATTAGAATTCATATAATAAAAAGAAATAATGGATTTATGGGAAAGGGAGCTTTTGTATGGATAAAGAAAAAATAAAGTTAAAGATAGAAGAAGAATATGAGATAAAGGTAAAAACGGTTGAAAAAGTTAAGAATACTTATAAGATAAATGGAGATGAGGGATATTGTTTAAAAGTTTCACAATATAAATTCCCTCATTTTTATTTTATATTATCTTCAATAAATCATCTTTTAAATAAAGGATTTGATGAAGTATTAGACATAATTGAAACTAAAAATAAAGTAAAGTATATAGAGGTTGAAGGAAAGTATGCGTACTTAACAAAATGGATAAAAGCAAGGCAAAGTGATTTTGAAAACTTAGATGAATTAAGTAAAGTTTCAAGTAAGTTATCTGAATTGCATGTCTACAGTAGGGATTTTACAATTACTCCTATGATGAATCCAAGGATATACTGGTTTTCATGGATAAATACATTTAAGACAAGAATAAATGAAATAAAAGATTTCGAAAATAGGATAAATCAAAAAGCTCATAAAAATGAATTTGATAAGTTATTTTTAAGTAATGTAGATAAAGAAGTAGAAAGAGGATTTAAAAGTGTAAATGGATTAGAAAATAGTAAATATAAAGATGTTATGGAAGAACAAATTATGAAAAGAGGCTTTTGCCATCATGATTTTGCAAATCATAATATTTTAATAGATGAGGATGAAAATATTAAAATCATAGATTTTGATTACTGTATATTAGATAGTAATCTTCATGATTTATCATCTTTAATTATAAGAAGTATGAAAAGCAATGGATGGGATACTAATATAGCCAATATAGTATTAGATGGATATTCTAAAAATATAACTGTGTGTGAAGATGAGCTAAATATTATGAAAGAATTTATTAGATTTCCACAGGAATTTTGGCAAATAGGATTACAAGTTTATTGGGAGCAACAACCTTGGGGAGAAGAGTTTTTTATAAAGAAGCTAAATAAATATTTAAATAGTATAGAAGACAGAACTAGGTTTATAAATAACTTTTTTTAAGTTCTAAGGAGGGATTACTTTAGATATGCTGGATTTAAAGAACTATCTTTTAGATAAAGATGTGTATATTAAAGATGAATATTTTAAAGATGGAAAAAAATTTATAGATATAGAAAAGCAAATAGATTTAATTATAAATTTTCAAAAAATACTTAAAGGATACACTCCAAAAGATAAGGGGTGTATAAGAAGTGAGTTTGGCAAAAGAATAGATAGGATATATGTTATGACTAAAAAGCTTGAGGTTATTTATAAAGATAAAAATATATATGAGAAAGAAATAATAAAAAAGTGCAATTTAGGACTAAAAAAGATAAAAGAGATAAATTATAGAGAAATATTAAAAAGAGGTATGTTAAATAATGAGTTTGCTATAGATAGAGTAGATCCTTCTAATTTAAGAGTAGATAATAAAATTCAAGTTGGAAAAATAAAAAAAATTACTTTTAATACTGTTGAAGAAGATTTTATAAATTATATGATGAAAAGAAAAAAATTAGACAAGAAAAATATTATAGATGATTATGTTAAGCAATATGTAGAAAAGTCTAACCTAGAAAAAAGTAGTTTAAATTATATAAATATAATATTAGATATTCCACAAGAAAGTTTAAGATACTTATACAAATTTAGGGGAGAGGAGAATATAGATTATAGCGAATTTAAAAGCATTGCAGAAAATGAATTGGAGTTTTAATGGAGGTAATTATGAGGAAAAATAGATATGTTGAAAAAAAATTTCTTTGTAGATATGACTTAAGTAAAGAGTTCTTTGATAATTTAGGTATAGAAATAGAAGATATAACTCCAGTGAGAAAAGTATATGTATTAAAAACTCCAGATAAGGGTAAGAAAGTTTTAAAGAAAGTAGATTATGATGAAAACAAAATAGAATTTATTTATAATTCTCTTACTTATGTAAACAAAAACTTCCCATACATTATGAAAATGAATAAATTAAGAGATAATGATACATTTGTTAAATGGAATAATGATAATTATATTTTAATGGATTTAATTGAAGGCAGGGAAGCTTGTGTTACAAATCCAATCGAACTTGAACTATGTGGAGAAGCAGTTGCATTAATGCATAAGTCTTCTATAGGAATAGAAAATTATTTAAGTTCTAAAGTAAAAACTATTATTAAAAATCCTGATTTAGTTAATAAATATAAGGAATGTGAAGAAGATATAAAAAAGATAAAAGAGTGGGTTTTAAATTATAAATATAAAAATGAGTTTGATAAACTTTTCTTAGAAAACTGTGATAAATGTTTAGAGGATATAAGACTATCTAGAAAGTTACTTGACTTAAGCAATTATAAAAATCTTATAAATGATAAAGAACTAATTTGTTTATGTCATAATGATTTAGCTAATCATAATTTTTTAATAGAAGACGAAAGAATTAATATAATCGATTTTGATTATGCAACTATAGGACTTAGAACACTAGATGTGGCAGACTTTTTACTTAAATGGATAAAAAATAGTGTATTTGATATAACTAAAGGGGATATGTTCTTAGATAGTTATAATAATATATTTAAATTAAAAGATGATGAATATGAATTAATATATGCAATAATGACTTTCCCAAGAGATATTTATTCTACTATATCTTCATATTATCATAAAGCAAAGGAATGGGATGAAGAAGTATTTCTTCATAGGTTTAAAATTAAGTTAGAAAATGAGGTATTTAGAAAAAAATTTATAGAGCAGTTTAAGGAAAAATATTTGCAATAAAAAAGGTTAAAAAGTATAATAGGAAATTTCTATACTTTAGTCTGTAGACAAAAGGACTTTTTCATAAAAGAAAAAGTCCTTTTTATGTTTTATGCACTTTAATTATTAAATCTACACGTTTTAAAATTATTAAGAATTATTTATTGAAAATTAATTAAAAATTAATAAAGGTTACAAAAAGTATTGAGGTTAGCATAGTGTTTATTGTATAATTATGTGGTAAATTGCAAAAATTTCAATGCAAGAGGGAGATTCAGGAGGGGAAAATATGAAAAAAAAATTTATTGCATTAGCACTAACGTTAGTTATGGCAACTGGATTAGTAGCATGTGGAAGTGGTGAAGACAAAGGGGATTCAGCAGCTAAAAAGTCAGATTTAAAAGTAGGTATGGTAACAGACTCAGGTACAATTGATGATAAGTCATTTAACCAAGGAACTTGGGAAGGTATAGTTCAAGCTGAAAAAGAACTTGGAGTATCAAAGAAATACTTACAACCAGCAGGTGAAAAGCCAGCAGACTATTTAAAGTCAATAGGAGATCAATATGATGCAGGAAATAAATTTATAGTTACACCAGGATATAAGTTTGAAACAGCTGTATTTGAAGCACAAGATAAGTATAAAGATGCAAAGTTTGTAATTATTGATGGAAGTCCAAATAGTGGAGAAAAGGGTGCTAAGCCAGTAGTTAAAGAAAATACTGTATCAATATTCTTTGCTGAACATGAATCAGGATTCTTAGCTGGGGTTGCATCAGCAGTTCAAATGAAAGAAGCTAAGTTTGGATTTATAGGTGGATTGGAAATACCATCAGTTCAAAAGTTTAACTGGGGATTCCAACAAGGGGTTAAGTATGCTAATGAGAATTTAGGAACTAAGATTACTATTAATAAAGAAGATGTTATATATGAAGGAACATTCAATAATACAGCAGGTGGACAACAAATTGCAGCTAAGATGTATGATAGAGGAGTTAATGTAATCTTTACAGCAGCAGGTGGTACTGGAGCAGGTGCTATTACAGAAGCAAAATCTAGAGCACAAAAAGGTGAAGAAGCTTGGGTTATAGGTGTTGACGTTGACCAATATTCAGAAGGATTATATAAAGATAAAGATGGAAAAGAAAAATCAATTATCTTAACTTCAGCAACTAAGAAAATAAAGAAAGCTACTTTTGATATGATCAAAGAAGAATTAGATGGTAAATTCCAAGGTGGAAAGACTTTAATGTATGATGCTAAAAATGACGGTGTTGGTATACCAGAAGAAAATCCTAATTTAAGTGATGAAGCAACTAAGGCAGCAAATGATGTATTGGCAAAAATTAAATCAGGTGAAATTAAAGTTTCACAAGAAAAAGGGGATTTAATTAAGTAGATTTTATAAAATAAAAAATTGGGGGCGGTAAATCGCCCCTTTTAAGTATACACAAGTTGTGGGGGAGGATATAAATGGAATATGCAGTAGAAATGCTTAATATTCGAAAAGAATTTCCAGGTATTGTTGCAAACGACAATGTTACTCTTCAATTAAGAAAAGGTGAAGTACATGCACTGCTAGGAGAAAATGGTGCTGGTAAATCAACACTTATGGGAATGCTTTTTGGAATGTACCAGCCAGACAGAGGAACTATTAAGATAAATGGAAAAGAAGTTAAGATTACAAATCCTAATAAGGCAAACGATTTAGGGATAGGTATGGTTCATCAACACTTTAAATTAGTTGAAAACTTTACTGTAACAGAAAATATAATTTTAGGGTGTGAGCCTAAGAAAGGATTAGTTGTAGATATAAAAAGTGCAGCTAAAAAGATAGAAGAGCTTTCAAAAAGTTATGGATTAAATGTAGATCCATATGCAAAGATAGAAGATATTTCTGTTGGTATGCAACAAAGAGTTGAAATATTAAAGATGCTTTATAAAAATGCAGATATATTAATACTTGATGAACCAACAGCAGTTTTAACGCCTCAGGAAATAGATGATTTAATTAAAATAATTAAAGGGTTAACAAAAGAAGGAAAATCGATTATTTTAATAACGCATAAGTTAAAAGAAATTAAAGAAGTATCTGATAGATGTACAGTAATAAGAAAAGGTAAATATATAGGTACAGTTGATACTAAAGATACTACAGAAGCTAAGATGGCTAAAATGATGGTTGGAAGAGATGTATCTTTTAAAGTAGAAAAAAAAGAAGCAAAGTTAAAAGGTGAAGTATTAAGAGTTGAAAATATTTCAGTTAAAAACAATAAGAAAGTATTAGGTCTTAAGAATTTTTCATTATCTATAAGGGGAGGAGAAATTCTTGGAGTTGCTGGTGTTGAAGGAAATGGACAAACAGAATTAGTGGAAGCAATTACAGGACTTAGAAAAGTTGAAAGTGGAAGTGTTATATACAAAGGTGAAGATATAACAAACGAAAAGACTAGAAAAAGAATTGATAAAGGAATAGCACATATACCAGAAGATAGACATAAGAGAGGACTTGTGCTTGATTATACTCTAGAAGAAAATATGATAATAGAGGTATATAATAAAGAACCTTTCTCAAAAAGAGGGATACTTAACAAATCTGCTATAAGAAAATATGCAGAAAAAATATTAGGAGAATTTGATGTAAGATCTGGAGAAGGTGCAATATCAAAAGCGAGAACATTATCAGGAGGTAATCAACAAAAAGCTATTATTGGGCGTGAGATAGAATTAAATCCTGATTTATTAATAGCAGTTCAACCAACTAGGGGTCTTGATGTTGGTTCAATTGAATATATTCATAAAAGATTAGTAGAACAAAGAGATAAAGGAAAGGCAGTTCTTCTTGTTTCATTAGAACTTGATGAAGTTTTAAATCTTTCAGATAGAGTTGCAGTTGTAAATGGTGGAGAATTAATTGGAATTGTAAATACTAAAGAAATAGATGAAAATAAAATCGGATTAATGATGGCTGGAGTTAAAGGAGGGGAAGATAATGAAAACTAATAAGGGGATAGTATCTATATTAGCAATCATCTTAGGTCTTTTAACAGGAGCATTATTAATGCTTGCAATAAACAGTAATCCTATAGAAGGGTTTACATACTTATTCCAAGGTGGACTTAAAAATGTAGAAAGAATAGGTAATACAATAGCAACAGCTACACCTTTAATACTTACTGGGTTATCTGTAGCATTTGCTTTTAGAACAGGACTTTTCAATATTGGAGCAGCTGGACAAATGTTATTTGGTGGATTTTGTGCTACAGCTGTAGGACTAACAGTTAATGCACCTAGACCATTACTTTTAGTATTAATGGTAGCTTCAGGTATACTTGGAGGAGCAGCAGTTGCAATAATTCCAGGTATATTAAAAGCTAAGTTTAATGTTCATGAAGTTGTATCAACAATTATGATGAACTGGACAGTCTTTTGGTTTGTTTATTATATGGTTCCGAAGTATTTTAAAGGACAATATGAAACAGAATCAAGACCTCTTAAAGATGAAGCTTTATTTAAATTAGATTGGCTTTCAAATTTATTTGAAGGATCATATATAAATTTAGGAATAATTTTAGCTATAGTAGGAATAATTTTAGTTAGTTTTATATTAAATAAAACAACTCTAGGCTATGAACTTAAAGCTGTTGGATTTAATAGACATGCTGCAGAGTATGCAGGAATACCTGTAAACAAAAATATAGTTCTTTCAATGATGATAGCAGGTGGACTTGCTGGACTTGCAGGTGCTATTGAGTATGCTGGAAACACAAATATAATTCAGATAGGAGTGCTTCCAAATCAAGGATTTGATGGAATAGCAGTATCATTACTTGGTGCAAATTCACCGATTGGAGTTTTATTTGCAGCGCTTTTCTTTGGTTTATTATATACAGGAAGTGGATTTATGAGTGCTATGACAGAAATACCACCAGAGATTGCAAATACTATTATGGCAACAATAATATATTTTGCAGCAACTAGTATTATAATAGAAAGATTAATTAATAAAATAAAACTTAAGAAAAAGCAAAAAGAACCAATACCTCCAGTAGATGATAGAGTTAATGAAGGGAAGGTGAAGTAATATGCTAGATACATTACAACAATTATTTCCATATGCTATTGCGTTTACAATGCCACTTTTAATAACAGCACTTGGAGCACTTTATAGTGAAAGAAGTGGGGTAACAAATATAGGACTTGATGGTCTTATGATAGTTGGATCATTTATAGGAGCTTTTACTATAGTAACACTTCAAGAGAAGTTAGAGGGTAATTTACCAATATGGATTGGACTTCTAGTTGCAACTATAGCTGGCATATTATTTTCTCTATTACATGCATTTGCAAGTATTCATTTAAATGCAGATCAGATAATAAGTGGTACCGCAATAAATATGATAGCAGGAGCGCTTACTGTATTTTTAGCTAGAAATATTACAGGTAGTGGTAATATAAGAATAATGCAGGGATTTATACCAGAGGATATACCAGTATTAAGTAAAATACCACTAATAGGTAGCCTATTCTTTACAAAGACTTATGCATCAACATGGCTTGTAATAGGAATTCTTATAGTAGCAACATTTATACTTTACAAAACTCCATTTGGCATGAGACTTAGAGCGTGTGGAGAACATCCACAGGCAGCAGATGCAGCTGGTATAAATGTATATAAGATGAGATATGTAGGGGTTATGGTATCTGGAGGATTTTCAGCACTTGGAGGAGCAATAATAATTGCAACTTATGCTGGAGAATTTAATGGAAATGTTGGAGGGCTTGGATTCTTAGCACTTGCTGCTTTAATATTTGGACAGTGGAAGCCAATAGGAATATTAGGAGCAACATTCTTCTTTGGATTTGCAAGTACTATAGCTAATGTTTCACAAGTTATACCAGAACTTGCATCATTTCCACCAGTAATATTAAAAACTTTCCCATATATAATGACAATAATTGCACTTATAATATTTTCAAAGAGCTCAAGGGCTCCTAAAGCGGTTGGAGAACCATTTGATAAAGGTAAAAGATAATAAATTTATAAAAAAAGAGTCATAGAGAATTTCTCTATGACTCTTTTATTAATAGTTATTTTTATACTATCTTAAAATGCTTTCATAAGCTTTAACAGTATTTATTGCAGTCTTCCTCCAAGAGAAGGACCTACTTCTTACAATGGCTTTTTTTACCATAGTAAGAACTAATAAGCTATCATTTAATACCCGCTTCATTGCAAAAGCAAGTTCATCAATATTTTTTGGATCTACTAGTAGTGAAGAGTCGTAACATACTTCTGGTATTGAAGTTACGTTAGATGTTATTACTGGTGTTCCACAGGCCATAGCTTCAATAGGTGGAAGTCCAAAGCCTTCATAGAAAGAAGGATAAACTAGCATCTCAGATGCATTGTAAAATATAGGCAAATCTTCAAGTGGTATAAAACCAGTAAAAATAATATCCTTTTCAATTTTAAGTTGACGAGCTCTCTTTAAATAAATATCGTAAGAAGGACCTTTTTTTCCTACAATTACAAGTTTTGTAGTTCTTCTCTCGATTTTAGGTATTAAAGCAAATGCATCTATTAGACCAAGTATATTTTTTCTTGGACTAAATCCTCCAACATATAAAATAAAATCTGAAGTTAATCCATATTTAACTTTAAGTTTTTGCTTACATGAACATTTACTCATTGGTTTATAAATTGGTTCTGCAGCTAGAGGTGTTACAAAAATTTTATCTAAAGGATAGTTAAATTCTTCTGAAATATCTTTCTTTGAGAATTCTGAAACTGTTATTATTCCATCACAATTTTTTAAAATACCTGGCATTTCATCATTAAATATTCTAAGATACCTATCACTAACTGTTTCAGGCATTCTAAGGGGGATTATATCATGTAATGTAATAACTTTCTTACAGTTTACATTGTTAGAAAGTCCTACACCATTTTGAGGAACGTGATATAAATCCATATTGCTATTTGAAAGAATGTTTGGAACATTAACATTATCCCAAAAATTCTCCTTAACTATTGTATCTACTTTTTGGATAGTAAAATTGTCATTTAAATCTTTAAGATTTTTATTATCTGGTGTAAAAATTAAATAATCATTAATCGCATCAACACTATTTAGGCTAGTTATTAATTGATATGTGTATGTGCCAATACCTGTTCCTCTGTACCATTTTGCGGCTCTTCCATCAATGCCAATTTTCATGATTTAATCCTTTCAAAGTATTATTAATACTATTATATTTAATAAAGTTAAAAAATGTTAATAAAAGAAATAATACATACATATAGATATTAAGGGGGTGGTTACAATGATGAGAGAGTTTGAAATAGAAAGACAATTTGGAATTGAAATCGAAACATTAAAAGCAAACAAAGGAATATATTATTTAAAAACAAATAAAGGGGAAAGGTGTTTAAAGAAAATAAACTATGGACCACAAAAATTATTATTTGTATACGGCGCTAAAGAACATTTAATAAATAATGGTTTTGATAAAGTAGATAGATATTTTTTAAACATAGAAGGTGAACCTTATGCATTAGTAAATGAAGACTTATATACTCTTTCAATGTGGTTAGAAGGAAGAGAATGTGATTTTCATAAAATATCAGAGGTAAAACTTGCAGCTGAAGCATTGGCTAAATTACATGAAGCATCTAAAGGGTATGATCCACCAGAAAACTCAAAGCTTAAGAGTGATTTAGGCAGATGGCCAAATTTAATGGCTAAAAGAATTAAATCATTAGATAAAATGAGAGATATGGTTAGAAAGAAAAATAATAAAAGTGACTTTGATTTATTATATATTAAATCAATGGAATTTTATAAAGAAATGGGAAAGAAGGCTCATGAGACTTTAATTAATTCAGAGTACAATAAACTTTGTGATATAGCAGAAGAAGAAAAAGGTTTCTGTCATCATGATTTTACTTATCATAATATAATAATTGATAAGAATGAAGAAGTTAATGTAATAGATTTTGATTATTGTAAGAGAGAAATAAGAACATTTGATATATCAAATTTCATAACTAAAGTTTTAAAGAGAGTAGATTGGGATTTTGAATATGCTAAGGCAATAATAGATTCATATAATAGTGTATCAAAATTAGAAGATGGAGAATATAAAGTATTATTATCTTACTTACAGTTCCCACAAAGATATTGGAGACTTGCAAATAGATACTATTACAATGAAGTTAATTGGGGGCAAAATACCTTTGCAAGTAAATTACAAAATATAATTGATGAAAGAGAAAATTATTTAAAATTTTTAGATGATTTTAAGAAAGAATATAACATAAACTAAAATAAAACTCTAGTTAAAATAAAACTCTATTTAAATAGAGTTTTATTTTATTTAATTATCATATACAAGTTTTTCTACATAGAATAAAATAGAGCAAAATTTATTAGGTGATAATTATGGAAATTGGAGACGTAGTTGTAAGAAAGTCATACGATAAAGATGTTACTTTTAAAGTAATAGATATAAAAGATGAAAATGGTAAAAAGATATATATATTAAAAGGAATAAATATAAGAATAATTGCCGATTCAGATAAAGAAGATTTAGAAGAGGTAAGAGATGATTATTATGGAGAGCAAGATAGGATATTAAATAGTAGAGTTAGTAGATCTATAAAAAATGCTATAGCAAGCAGAAATATAGATATAAGAAAAGGAAATTCAAAAGAAAATAAAGCTTTAAAAAATCAAAAAGATATAAATACTAAAGAATTATTTTTTGGAAGACCGGGTAAGATACTTCATGTAGATGGAGATAAAGAGTATATGGATACATGTCTTAAAGTTTATAAGCAATTATCTCTTGATGCAGTTGGAGTTTCTATAAAAGAAGAAGAACAACCACAAAAAATAGTTGAGTTAGTTAAAGAAATAAAACCTGATATAGTAGTTTTAACAGGACATGATAGTGTTATTAAAAATACTAGAAATTATTTAGACTTAGATAACTATAGAAATTCAAAATTTTATAGAGATGCTGTAAGAGCGCTTAGAGATTATAATTCGAGTTATGATGAGCTTGTTATATTTGCAGGTGCGTGTCAAAGTTGTTATGAGTGTATGTTAGATGCAGGTGCAAATTTTGCATCATCACCAAATAGGGTTTTAATACACTGCTTAGATCCTGTATTTGTATGTGAAAAAATAGCATACACAAAAATAGACGAAGTTGTTTCAATTCAAGATGTTATAGAAAATACAATAACAGGTTTAAAAGGAATAGGTGGCTTACAAACTAGAGGCAAATATAGAGAAGGATATCCTAAGTCTTCTTACATTTTATAGATAAATAATACTAATTATAAATAATATGTATAATTAGAATCCTTTTTACAAATAATAAAAAATGTAAAGAAAATTTAGGAAAAATATTGACAATGGAATATGTAAATGATAAAATTAAGTTTTTGCTTGACGTATCTTCAAAAAAATGGTATAATTTCTTTAGGAAAGAGGGTGTTTTTATGGAAACTATTAGAACTATCTCTTCAATAAAAAAGAGTATTGAAGGGCACCTTGGAGAAAAAGTAACTTTAAAAGCTAACGGAGGAAGAAAAAAGATTCTGGTTAACGATGGAGTTTTAGAAAGTGCTTATCCTAGCATTTTCGTAATTAGATTAGACAACGACACCCAAAGAACCGTGACATATAGTTATTCAGATGTATTAACTCAAACAGTGCAATTACATTTTCCAGGATAGAATAAAAAAACTTCGATCTTATCGAAGTTTTTTTATTTTTCTTTTTTTAAATTAAGTAAAAAAAAAGAAAGATGGTGGGTTTCCATCTTTCAACTATGGTATAAAAGGGTATTGAGAATTTATGAGAGGTTATATGGTCAATAACCATTTACTATATTACGACATTAAATTACTTTTGTCAACAAAAAAATTAAAAAAAATTAAAAAAGTCCATATTATTAGAAGTAAATGGATAAAGTGAAAACATAAATAATAAAGATTAAAAAAATAAATAATAAAAATATCCAAAAAGTAGTAATAAAAAATAAATCTCTTTATATATATATTAGTAGGTAGAATATAGGAGGGATTAAAATGTCAAATATAGATGTTATAAAAGAAAATATTCAATTTGAGCAACTTTTAAGAGAAAGCGACACTACAACTATGTTAAACGAAGAATATCTTATACCAGATACTCATCCTGATGTTCATGAAATACTTATGGTAGATGCGAAACCTACAATATTATCAAAAGAAATTTCAGGAGACAAAGTTATAGTTGATGGTACAGTAGATTATAATTTATTGTACTTAGCAAAAGAAGACGAGCTTGTAGTTTCATCAGTAAATTATACACAAAAATTTTCAAGTAATTTAGATTTAGATGAAAGTGAACATAAAATAACCTGTGAAGTTTGCTGTAACGTAGAACATATTGAAACAAAGATAATCAATGAAAGAAAGGTATCAATTGATGGTGTTCTTAATTTCAATTGGGAAATGTACAAAAACAAAGAAGTAGAACTTATAAAAGATGTTGATGGAACTGATGAAATAGAAGTTCTTAAAAAGAATGAAATAATAAATAGTACAGATGTTAATGAAAATGTTGAACTTTCAGGTAAATCATTAATAAGAGTAAGTATGGATAAACCACAAGTATCAAGAATATTAAAAAGTAAATTAGAACTTCAAAAGAAGGAAATTAAAGTTTTAGAAGAAAAAATATATTGCGGATGTTATTGTAAAGTTTTTGTATTATATTTAAGTAATGAAGGAAAAGATATACAATGTTTAGAAGATAATGTATATATTTCTAAAGAAGTAGAAATGCCAAATGTGACATCAGATATGATAGTTACTGGAGATTATGATATAAAGGGTAAAGATGTAACTGTAGAAGAAGACGATTTAGGCGAAGCAAGATTAGTAAATACAGAAATAACTATAGCATGCAATGTTAAAGCATTTTCTAAAAAGAGTATAGATGTTGTGACAGATGCGTATTCACCTAAAGTTAATTTAGAACTTTCTAAAAATCCTTCTAGACTCGGAATACTTGAAGGGGTATATAATAATGAATCTATAGTTAAGGATAATATATATATAAATGAAAACAACATGATGCCAGATAAAATAATAACATCAGCAGGAGCTGTAATGATTACTGAAAAATCAGTTGAAGAAAATAAAATTATTGTTGGTGGATATATAAGGGTTGATGTTATATACAAGACTAACGATGAAGCAAAATATTTAGATAAAGTATCAGGTGATATTCCATTTAATATAAGTATTGATGCAAATGGTGCAAATGAAAGAATGAAAGCATTAGTAAAAGCTACAATGGAAAACTTAGATGTTTCAATAGAAGCAAATACTATTGCAGTTAGATGTACGCTAGTAACAATTGCTAAAGTATTATATGAAGTTGAAAAAAACTTTGTAAATGATATTGTAGTTGGAGATGAAGAAGAAGTTAAAAAGAAATCTAGTATTACAATATATGTTGTTGGAAAAGGTGATACTTTATGGGAATTAGCAAAGAGATATAGGACAACAATGGACGATATAATAAGATTAAATGAATTAGAAGATCCTGATTATTTAGTTCTAGGACAAAAATTATTAATACCTGGAAGAGCTATGTAATTATAAAAATTAATAAAAAATCCTATCAATTAAAATAATTGGTAGGATTTTTCTTGTTTTTGAATAAATAATAATGCTCGGGGAAATACTAATAAACGCAAGATTAGAGGTGAATATTATGAAATCTAGATTAAATTATAAATTAGTTGTAATTGGGGGAGCTGAAGATAAAAAAGGCAGAAAGAAAATATTAAACGAAGTATGTAATTTAATAAATAAAGATAAAGATACACTTTTAGTTGCAACTATAGCATCAGAAGTACAAGGCGAAATGGAAGATATATATAGAAAAGTTTTTAATAATATTGGGGTTAAGAATTTAAAGTTTTTAAGTATAGAAGAGAGAGAAGAAGCATACTTACAAAGTAATTTAGAATTAGTTAAGGAAGCTAAATTAATATTTTTTACAGGGGGAGACCAGCTTAAAATTACAAGCTTAATAGGAGGTACCCCACTTAATAAAAAACTTATAGATGGAATGTATGAAGGAAAAATAATAGTTGGAACTTCAGCAGGAGCATCCGTTATGAGTGGTACTATGATACTTGAAGGCGATGATGAAGAATCTCCTAATAAACATAGTATAAATATGTCTCCAGGTCTAGGGCTTATAAGAAATGCAATAATAGATCAACATTTTATACAAAGAGGAAGAATAGGAAGATTATTAACAGGTGTTGCTGAAAATCCAGAAAATTTAGGGATTGGTATAGATGAAGATACAGCAATAATTGTAGATGAAAGAAAACTTATAACTGTAATTGGAAGCGGTGCTGTATACATATTAGATGGAAATTCAATAATTCATTCAAATGTTTCAGAACAGCATAGAGATAAACCATTAAGTATATTCAATGTAAAATTACATGTGCTTATTGAAGGGAATAAATTTGACTTAGTTAAGAAGATACCTTTTGAGGAGGAAGTATTAAGAGATGAAGATAACAGGAATGAGAATATTTAAGGGACGTAATATATATTCTCATAAAAGATGTATCAGAATGGATGTAGATCTTGAAGGATATTGTGAAACACCAAGTAATAAAATAGAAGATTTTAATGATACACTATTAGAACTATTACCTATATTAAAAGAACATAGATGTGGGATAGATGTTCCTGGAGGTTTTGCTATAAGATTAAGAGAAGGAACATACTTAGCACATATATGTGAGCATATGATAATTGGACTTCAAAATATGCTAGGTATTGATATTGCCTATGGAAAAGCTAGAGAGTGCGAAGGGGATCATTATTATATAATTTATGAATATATATATGAGAAAACAGCAATTGAGATAGGAAAATTAGCGGTTGATATAATAAATTCATTAATAGCACAGAAAAAATTCAATCTTGATGAGAGAATAAAAGTAATAAAAGAAGTATTAAGTAAAGAGACTATAGGTCCTAGCACGGAAGCAATAAAAAACGCTGCAGAAGAACTTAAAATGCCAGTGTTTGAAATTGAAAACTCAGGATATTATCAAATAGGTTATGGAAAGCAAGGAAAAATTATTGAAGCAACAATAGGATGTGATACTAGTTGTATTGGTGCAGATATTGCTTGCGATAAAATGTTAACAAAACAACTTCTTAAAAATCAAAGTATACCTGTTGCCTATGGAGAAAAAGTATGTAACGTAATAGATTTATTACAAGAAGCAGAATACATTGGATATCCAGTTGTATTAAAACCACAGTGTGGAAACCAAGGTAAAGGTGTAATATTAAATATAAAAAATGATAAAGAATTGGTTGAAGCTTACAACAAATTAATAAAAGAATTTAAAGACATAATTATTGAAAAATATATAGTAGGAAATGATTATAGAGTTTGTATCGTAGATAATGAAGTTGTTGCAGCTTCTTTAAGAATTCCACCAACTGTATATGGAGATGGAAAAAGCACAATAGAAGAACTTATATCTATTTTAAATACTGACCCGTTAAGAGGGGATGACCACGAGAAACCTTTAACTAAAGTAAAGATAGATGATGAAATGAAAAATACATTAAAAGAAAGTGGATATACTCTAGAAAGTATACCGAGTATTAATGAGAAGATAATACTTAGACATAATGCAAATTTATCTACCGGTGGAAAGGCTATAGATTGTACAGATGATATATGTGAAGAAAATAAAAAGATTTGTATAAGAGCTGCAAAGGCCATTGGATTAGACATATGTGGAGTAGATATAACAGCTAATACTATTAATAAGCCCCTTTATGATCAAGGTGTTATCATGGAGATAAATGCAGCGCCTGGAATAAGAATGCATCACCATCCATCAGAAGGAAAAGCTCGTAATGTTGGAGAAAAAATAGTTAAACATTTATATAAAGATAATGTTAAAAATATTCCTGTTATATCTATAACAGGAACTAATGGAAAGACTACAACAACGAGATTAATATCTTACGTACTAAAACTTATGGGGAACACTGTAGGCATGACATCTACTGATGGGATTTATATAGGAGATGAATGTATAGATATTGGTGATGATACGGGGTATGAAAGTGCAAAAGCTATATTGTTAAATAAAGATGTAGATACAGCTGTTTTAGAAACGGCAAGAGGTGGAATAATTAAAAAAGGATTAGCTTATGACTTAGCGGATGTTGGGGTTATAACTAATATAACAGGTGATCATTTAGGTATAGATGATATAAATGATTTAGAAGAATTAAGTTTTGTAAAATCATTAATAATAGAGGCTGTAAAACCAGAGGGGTATGCAGTGATTAATGTTGATGATCCTTGGTCAAGAAAAATAATAGATAGAATTAAAGGAAATGCTATTTATTTTTCAAAATATAAGGATAATGAATTAATTAAAGAAAACATTAATAATGGAAATATATCAGTTTTTATAGAAGATGATATGATTTGTGTTGTTAATAATAATAAAAAATATAATGTTATTAAATTAAGTGATGTACCAATAACATTAGATGGTAAATTATCTTTCAATGTAGAAAATGCTTTAGCAGCATGTGCAGCATTAGTTGGTATAGGAATAGACTATTGTATGATAGCTAGAGGTTTTTCTAAATTTATGTTAGATGCAAACCATAATTCCGGAAGATTCAATCTTTATGAAGTAAATGAAAGAAAAGTTATACTAGATTATGGTCATAATACTGATGGGTATAGAGCTATATTTGAAGCGTTAAAGGGAATGGATCATAACAATTTGATAGGTGTTATTGGAATTCCTGGAGATAGAAGTGATGATATGGCTAAAGAGATTGGTAAGATTAGTAGTGCTAATTTAGACAAGATTATAATAAAAGAAGATAAAGATAGAAGAGGAAGAGAAAAAGGTGAGATTTGTAATCTTATAAAAGAAGGAATAGATAAAGAAAAAGAGTGTAAAATAATATTAGATGAAAGTGAAGCTCTTATAGAGGCGTTAAAAATAAGTAATAAAGGTGATATAATAATTATGTTTTTTGAACAATTAGCACCTTTAGTAAAGGTTATAAAAGATATAAGTCATAACGGAATGAATGAAAATATAGTTAATATGTAAGATAAAAAGTCAGTTCTAATCTGTATAGGGATAGACTGACTTTTTTATTTTAAAAATTTACAAACTGATAATTACTTTAATAGATTTAAGATGGAAATATGAGAAGATTTTATATTACAATAAAATTAGACAGAATTTAATATGCTATGATAAAATATTAAAATGACTTTAACAAAGGGAAGGGAAATATAATGAAAATAAAAGCATATGCTAAAATCAATATATCATTAGATGTTATTGGAAAAAGGGAAGACGGATATCATTTATTAAGAATGATAATGCAAGGTATAGATTTATATGATGAAATAACTGTAGAGAAAATAAGTTCAGGTATAAGTATTTCATGTAACAAACCATATGTACCTAATGATGAGAGAAATTTAGCTTATAAGGCGGCAAAGCTTTTTATAGATACGTTTAATATAAAATCAGGTGTAAAAATAGTGATTAATAAGAATATACCTGTTTCAGCAGGTCTTGCAGGGGGGAGTACAGACTGCGCTGCTGTATTAAAACTTATGAATAAAATATTTAATAAAAACTTAAGTGATAAAGAACTTATGGAACTTGGTGTAAAACTAGGCGCGGATGTACCATATTGTATAAATGGAGGGACTGCACTTTGTGAGGGTGTTGGAGAAATAATAACTCCACTTAAACCTTTCAAAGATAAGATATTAGTTCTTGTAAAGCCACCTTTTGGAGTATCAACTAAAGGAGTATATCAAGAATTTGATTTATCAAAAGTTGTATTCCATCCAAATACAGAATCATTAATCAAAAATATGGAGAATGATAATATAAAACTTGTCGCTAAGAATATGAAAAATCTTCTTGAAAATGTTACTCTTTTAAAGTATAAAGAGATAATTGGAATAAAGCAATCAATGATGGAACATGGTGCATTAGGCAGCATGATGAGTGGTAGCGGACCAACTGTATTTGCTTTCTTTGAAGATATGCTAAAGGCTCAAAAGTGTTATGAAGCAATGAAGAAAAAGTACAAAGATGTATTTATAACAAGAACAATTTAAAGAAATGTATAAAACTCTCTTAAATGGTAATAATCATTACTATTAAGGGGGTTTTTAGTATGAAAAAATTTATTTATATATTAATGATTTTTGTAGGTTTAACTTTTCTTTCAGGATGTACAAGTAGTGAATTAAATGAAAATAGTAATAATGAGGAAGTAGTTTATGACTATGATAGTGTAAAGGATGAATTAATTAGATTTCATGTAATTGCAAATAGTGACAGTAAGGAAGATCAAGAGTTAAAACTTAAAGTAAGAGATGAAGTAATAAAGCATTTAGAACCATTATTAAAAAATTCTAAAAGCATTGAGGAATCAAGAAAAATAATTAAACAAAACAATAAAAAGGTAATTAATATAGCTAAAAAGGTTGTAAAAGATAATGGATACAGTTATAATGTTCAAACAGAATTATCAAGAGAAAATTTCCCTGAAAAGGTGTATGGAAAGATAGTATTACCACAAGGAGAGTATGAAGCTTATAGAATACTAATAGGTAATGCATCAGGTCAAAACTGGTGGTGCGTTATGTTTCCGCCATTATGCTTTGTTGATGTAACTAAAGGTTCGGTTGCTTACAATGAAACTGAAAGAATGATGGATGAAGTAAGTAAAGTTAAGGAAACTCAAGAAAATACTGATGAAGAGTATGAGCTTAAATTTAAAATTGTTGAAGTTTTAAAAGATGCATTTTAATAATTAGTATAAATTTTAACTTGATAAAACTAAAGAAGACTTTTAAACTATAATTTGTAACGTAATTTGAAATTAAGAATTTAGTTTAAATAAATTGATTTTAGGAGGAAATTTTAATGACTAGAGCACTAGCTATGATTTCAGGCGGATTAGATAGTATATTAGCAGCAAAGTTGATAAAGGATCAAGGTATAGAGGTAATAGGGATATGTTTTAGATCATATTTTTTCAATGAAGAAAATGCGAAAAGAATGACTAAACAAATAGATATACCATTAGAAGTAGTTGATTTTTCAAAAGAACATTTTGAAATGGTTAAAGATCCTAAGAATGGATGGGGAAAGAATATGAACCCATGCATAGATTGTCATGCTATGATGATGAGATATTCAGGTGAACTTTTAAAGAAATTTAATGCAGACTTTATAATTACAGGGGAAGTATTAAATCAAAGACCAATGTCTCAAAATAGACAAGCATTAAATAAAGTAACAAAAGAATCAGGATTTAAGGAAAAAATATTAAGACCTTTATGTGCTAAAAATCTAGATGAAACTCAAATGGAAAAAGACGGATTAGTAGATAGAGAAAAATTACTTAACATATCAGGTAGAAGTAGAAAAGTTCAAATGGAACTTGCTGATAAGTGGGGAATAAAAGATTATCCATCACCTGCTGGAGGTTGTAGATTAACTGAACCAAACTATTCAGTGAGACTTAAAGAATCTTTAGATAGAAATGGTGATGCAACACCAAAGGAAATAGAATTATTAAGATATGGAAGACATTTTGTAAGTGATAATGGATGCAAGATAATAGTTACTAGAACTAAAGATGAGGGGGATATAGTAAAGACTTTATTAACTAAAGAAGATATAATATTATATCCAAAAAGCCACAATGGAGCTATGGGAATTATAACTGGAAAGTATAATGAAGAAGATAAAGAATTAGCTGCAAAGATAACAGGAAGATATTGCAAGGGAAAAGATTTAGATGAAGTTGAAATATCATATGGAAACTTTGGGGCTAAATTTAGTGGAATCTTAAAAGTTAAACCAGCAACAGAAGAGGAAATTAATAAATACATAATACAAGGTAAATAAGGGGTGATTTTTTGGAGAAAAAAGCAATTATTAAAATAATTAGCAATGCTACTATGGAAAAAAATGAACTTATAGAAGTTGTTACTCCAGGTAATTTTCTTATAGAAAATGATGAATTTATTGCAAATTATAAGGAAACAGAAATCTCAGGAATGCAAGGTACTGATACTAAACTTAAAATCGGAAAAGATTACATAATTCTTGAGAGAGAAGGAAGTACAACAACAAAGATGCATTTTGAAAAAAATAAGCAAACAGTATCTTTATATAATACACCTTATGGAATGCTAGAATTAACTGTAAATACTAGAGAATTAGATATTGAAATGAATGAGAATGGTGGAAATGTAAGAATAAAATATGATATGCAAGTTGCAGGTCAACCACCAATAAAAACAGAATTAAAGCTAGAAATAAAAGCATAATTAAGATTTAAGTGGAATGATACTTAATAAATATTAAAAAGTATTGTTTCACTTTTTTTATTTACCTTGTCTAAAAAAGTATAGTTTGGAGATACTTAGGCTATAGGAGGAATTTTTTTATGATAAATGAAGAAAAATATTTCAAAATTATAAGCAAAATTTGTGAAGTTAACCACATATCAAATGATGAGCTTGTTGAAATACTTAAGAAAAGAGAATCAAAATATTTATTAGTTTTATTTTTAAAGAAATATAATTGTTGTTCTGAGGAAGAATTAAAGGAATTACTTAATGTTAGAACAAAAAGAAGTATTAATTATAATTATGAAAAAGCAGAAGAAAAATTTCTCATAAACAGAAACTTTAGAGACAAATATTTAGAGATAGAAAAGAAAATAGACGAGATTATTTAGATGTAAATAAAAAATGAATAAAATATGACTAGATATTAAAAAATAATTGTGGTACTATAGTATCTATGTTATTGAATGAAAACGCGATAACCACCACTACCCCATAAATTAAATTTATGGGGTAATATCAATTATACTTCATAAAGTAATAAGTGTCAACTAAAATAGAAATTAAAAATAAAATTTTCTCATAGGAGGAGCTAATAATGAACAAAAGAACAAAGTATATTTTCGTAACAGGCGGAGTTGTATCAGCATTAGGAAAAGGTATTACAGCGGCATCACTTGGAAGACTACTAAAAAATAGAGGTCTTAAAGTATCAATACAAAAATTTGACCCATATTTAAATGTTGACCCAGGTACAATGAGTCCTTACCAACACGGAGAAGTTTTCGTAACTGACGATGGAGCAGAAACAGATTTAGACTTAGGTCACTATGAAAGATTCATTGATGAAAATTTAACTCAAAATAGTAATATAACAACTGGTAGAATATACTGGTCAGTTATATCAAAAGAAAGAAGAGGAGAATACTTAGGAGGAACAGTTCAAGTAATCCCTCACATAACAAATGCTATAAAAGATAAAGTTTATAGAGCAGCTAAAGAAAGAGACGTAGATGTTGTTATAACTGAAATTGGTGGAACAGTTGGAGATATCGAATCACAACCATTCTTAGAAGCTATTAGACAAGTAAGAAGCGAAGTTGGTGGAGATAATGTTTGCTTTATACACGTAACATTAGTTCCTTACCTTGGAAAAGCAGGAGAGCTTAAAACTAAACCAACTCAACACTCAGTTAAAGAATTAAGAACTATAGGAATTCAACCAGATATAATAGTATGTAGATCTGAAAAAGAATTATCAGAAGATATAAAGAATAAGATAGGATTATTCTGTAACATAGATGGAAGATCAGTTATTCAAAACCTTGATGCAGATCACTTATACGAAGTTCCTTTAATGTTACATGCTGAAGGATTAGATAACTTAGTATGTGAGAAGTTACACCTTGGATGTAAAGATATAGATAATAGCGAATGGATCGACATGGTTCAAAGAATAAAGAACTTAAAAGATGAAGTAACAATTGCTTTAGTTGGTAAGTATGTAGAATTACACGATGCATATATATCAGTTGTTGAAGCATTAAGCCATGGTGGACTTAAAAATAACACTAAAGTAAACATAAAATGGGTTAATTCAGAAGAATTAGAAAGCCAAGATGTCAATGAAGTATTAAAAGGAGTTCAAGGTGTATTAGTACCAGGTGGATTCGGAGATAGAGGAGTAGAAGGTAAAATTGATGCTATAAGATGGGCAAGAGAAAACAAAGTACCTTTCCTTGGAATATGTCTTGGAATGCAATGCGCAGTAATAGAATTTGCTAGAAATGTATTAGGACTTGAAGGTGCACATAGTTCAGAATTAAATCCTGAAACTAAATATCCAGTAATAGATATAATGCCAGAGCAAAAAGATATAGAAGACTTAGGTGGAACAATGAGACTTGGAGTTTATCCATGTAAGTTAGATGAAGAAACTAAAGCATATGATTGCTACAAAGATGAAGTTATCTATGAAAGACACAGACATAGATATGAATTCAACAACGAATACAAAAAAGAAATTACAGAAAATGGAATGACGATTGCAGGAACAAGCCCAGATGGAAGACTAGTTGAAATAGTTGAAATAGAAGATCATCCATGGTTTGTTGCAGCACAATTCCATCCAGAATTAAAATCAAGACCAAATAGACCACATCCACTATTTGCTGGATTTATAGAAGCTGCAGTAGCAGAAAAAACAAAAGAAAATTAATTAAAGAGGTATCTCAATTTACTTGGGATACCTTTTATTTCAATTTTTTTCAAATAAATATTTGATATAACTTGCAAAAGTATTAATATTGAAGGATAATAAAATTAAAGTTAATGTCTTAAAATCTTACCTTAACAATTTCCAAATTAAATTTGAAAATATTAGTTTATATAAAGTCTGATTAATACGGAGGTGTCATTTTGACAAAAGAAGTTTACGAAAGCATGACTTTAGCAAAACTTAAAGAAATTGCTAAAGAATTAGAAATAAAGAACATATCAAAATATAAGAAAAGTGAATTGATAGATGAGATATTAAATAAAAATGTAAATGCTATAGAAAAAGATGGAGTGATTTTAAAGGAAAAAATATCACCAAAGACTAGAGAAAATAATAACTATAGTAATTACAATAATAATCAAAATAACAGCTATAATAATTCAAATAATAACTACAATAACCCAAATAATAATTATAATAGTTCAAATACTAGCTATAATAATCAAAATAATTATCAAAATTCAAATAGAAATAATAATCAAGGTGAGAGAAATTTATCTTCAGCAGAAACAATATCAGGAATATTACAAATTCAAGAAAATAATAGCTTTGGCTTTTTAAGAGGAAAGAACTGTTTAAGTAGTAGCGAAGATGTATATGTTTCACCAGCTCAAATAAGAAGATTTAATTTATCAACAGGAGATAAGCTTGAAGGTAAGGTAAGAGAACCAAAAGAAGGAGAAAAGTTTAAGGCTTTAATCTATTTAGAAAAGGTAAATGATGAAAATCCTGAAAATGCAGTTAAAAGAATTCCATTTGAAAAACTAACTCCAATATATCCTAAAGAAAGAATTAGATTAGAAGGTAACGGACAAAATGATTTATCAACAAGACTTATGGATATAATATGCCCAATTGGAAAAGGGCAAAGAGGTATGATAGTTGCACCACCAAAGGCAGGTAAAACAACTCTCTTAAAACAATTAGCTCAAAATATTTCAAAAAATTGTCCAGAAGTAAAATTAATAGTTTTATTAATAGATGAAAGACCAGAAGAAGTAACTGATATGCAAAGATCAATAAATGGAGAAGTTGTATATTCTACGTTTGATGAAGAGCCACAAAACCATGAAAGAGTAGCTCAAATGATTTTAGAACATGGAAAAAGAAGAGTTGAGCAAGGTCAAGATGTTGTTATACTTTTAGATAGTTTAACAAGATTATCTAGAGCTTATAACTTAACAATAACACCAACAGGAAGAACTTTATCAGGTGGTTTAGATCCAGGATCATTAATAATGCCTAAAAAATTCTTTGGAGCAGCTAGAAATATTGAAGAAGGTGGAAGTTTAACAATACTTGCAACAGCTTTAGTTGAAACTGGTTCAAGAATGGATGATATGATATTTGAAGAATTTAAAGGAACAGGTAATATGGAAGTTCATTTAGATAGAAAACTTCAAGAAAGAAGAATATTCCCTGCAATTGATATATATAAATCAGGAACAAGAAAAGAAGATTTACTTTTAAGTGATGAAGAAAGAGAAGTTGCATATTCTATAAGAAAAGTTATGTACACAGACGGAAATGCTGATAAAGTAACTGAAAATCTAATAAAAATGCTTGGAAAAACAAAAAATAATGAAGAATTTATAAGAATGTTTGAAAAAAGCGAAATATAAAAAAGACTAGTGCAAAGTTTATTTTAACTTTGCATTAGTCTTTTTTTAAAAACTTATCTGCTAATTCAACTATTGATAAAATTGAATAAGTTGAAGCTAAAGATTTTAATTTATTTCTCATAGAATTAAGTTTTTCAGGATTTTCTATTAATGAATCAATAGTATCATTGATTTCCTTCATATTATTAATACAAATTGCATAACCTTCTTTAGATAAAAATTCAGTGTTTTCTTTTTCCTGTCCTGGAATTGCAAATGGAATTATTAAAGGTAAATTCTTAGCAATTGATTCTGTAACTGTAAGACCACCTGGTTTTGAAATAATAACATCTGAGTATTCCATGAAAGACGCTATGTCATTTGAAAAACCTAATATATGTAATTTTTTATTTGGGAATTCATGATTACAACGTTCCATTAAATTATTTTTTAAAGATTTATTATTTCCACAAACTACAGTAATTCTAAGTTTGTTTTTATTTTTTAAAAGTTCCTCTAAAACATAAGATATATCTTCAAGTCCCATACTACCGCTCATAAGCAATATATTAAAGTAATCTTGTGTTTTAATATGTGGAATATTTTCATCGCGTTCAAAGAAAGACTCCTTTATAGGTATACCATAAGGGAATATAATATCTTCTTTTATTCCTTTTGCGATTAATGATTGCTTAGTGTATTCACTGCCTGTTATATAAGCATCTACTTTTTTCCCTATGTATGTGTAGTGAGCCTTAAAGTCAGTTGTAACAACAAAGTAAGGAGTTTTTAATCCATCCTTTTTTATACTATTCATTACACTAACACTAAGGGGGTGAGTACTTATTATTAGATCTGGCTGTTCTTTGTCTATTAAATTTTTAAGCCTTTTTTTCACTAATAAAAAAATAGTCATAGATAAAGCATTTATAATTGGTATATTAGTCAGTTTATAGAAAAGTCCATAAACCTTTGGAAACTTCATAGCTGAAACTTCATATCCAGCAACTAAAAAATCATTTAAAAGTTTACTGCAATTATCTAAGAAATCATACTTAATGCATTTATAATCATTTTTTTCAAATACATCAATAAGTGATTTTGCCGCTTGATTATGGCCTAAGCCTGTTGAAGTGGTTAATATAAGAACCTTTTTCATTAAATTCACTCGCTTCATAATTTTTTTAATTTATATAAATATAGTAACATTAATTTCACTTAATTAAAATAAGTAAAAGAAAATGGGAAAGACGTAAATGTCTTTCCCTAAATTTCTTACTTAAGGTTGAATTTCTTGTTGAACTTGTCAACTCTTCCTCCAACGTCAACGATTTTTTGCTTACCAGTGAAGAATGGGTGGCATTTAGAGCATATTTCTACTTTAAGTTCTTCTTTAACTGAACCAGTTGTAAAAGTATTTCCACATGCACACTTAACCACTGCATCGTGGTGGTATTCTGGATGTATGCCTTGTCTCATGTTTTTCACCTCTTTTAACGTAAATTTTATTGTATCTCTACAATAAATAACTACTAAAGTATATCATATGAAATATAGTGAGTCAACAATGGACAAACTTAAAAAAAACTTTTTATAAATGAGTTTAAATGCTATAATCGTAATAGCTAAATGATAAAAAGGAGAGGGACAATTTGAGCAAATTATATTTTAGATATGGGGCTATGAACTCAGGAAAATCAACGCATTTAATGCAAGTGGCGCATAACTATGAAGAGAGAGGTATGAGAGTCTTATTACTAAAACCATCTACAGATAAGAAGGGTGGAAACAAGCTTGTTTCAAGACTAGGAGTTGTTAGGGAAGTTGATATATTAGTTGAAAAAAATGAAAATATATACAAAACAGTTAATGAAAATATAAAAGAGTATGGAAAGCTTGATTGTATATTGGTAGATGAAGTTCAATTTTTAAAGAAAGAACAAGTTGATGATTTATTTGAAATAGCAGTAACATTAGATGTACCTATAATATGTTATGGACTAAGAACTGATTTTAGAATGAATGGATTTGAAGGAAGCGAAAGACTTCTTTTAATTGCACATAGTATAGAAGAAATGAAAACTATATGTAAATGTGGAAATAAAGCAATATTAAATGCAAGAAAGATAAACGATGAGTTTGTATTTGAAGGAGAGCAAGTTGCAATAGATAATATGGGAAATGTAACATACGAATCATTATGTGGAGAGTGTTACTTTAAATACAAAAATAAAAAATAAGGGTGGGGTATATATTGAAGAAACGTGATGTTGGAGGTCAAGCCGTCATTGAAGGCGTAATGATGAGAGGTTCTAAAGGTATAGCGACAGCAATTAGAAAAGAAAATGGAGATATTGCTATAGATGTAAAAAGAACTATACCAATTACTAAGAAGAAAAGTATATATAATATACCATTAATAAGAGGATTTTTAGTACTTATAGATTCAATGGTTCAAGGAATAAAATCACTTAATTATTCAGCTTCATTTTTTGAAGATACAGAACCATCTGCCTTTGAAGATTGGATTAGAAGTAAGTTTGGTGAAAAAAGTAATGATGTAATCATAGGTTTTACTATGATTGTTTCATTTATAATATCAGCATTTTTATTTATTGCAGTACCAACTGGAGTAGCTTCATTATTTAAGAATATTGGAGCATCGGATATAGTTTTAAATATTATAGAAGCTTTTATAAGAATATCAATATTACTATTATATATGGTTATAATAAGTAAACTTGAAGATATTTATAGATTATTCCAATATCATGGTGCAGAACATAAGACAATCTTCTGTTATGAAAGTGAAGAAGAATTAACGGTTAGTAATGTTAAAAAGCATAGTAGATTTCATCCAAGATGTGGGACTAACTTCTTATTTTTAATAATGTTTGTAAGTATAATTGTATTTGCATTCACAGGATGGGGAAGTTTTTTAGAAAGATTTTTAATAAGGATAATATTAATTCCTGTAATATCAGGTATAACATATGAACTTATAAAATGGCTTGGAAAA
Organism: Clostridium budayi; assembly: GCF_055396605.1. Classification (NCBI taxonomy): domain Bacteria; kingdom Bacillati; phylum Bacillota; class Clostridia; order Eubacteriales; family Clostridiaceae; genus Clostridium; species Clostridium budayi. Next base: position 2,658,349 of record NZ_AP042456.1, on the reverse strand, counting down.
TCAGATAGTAAAATATCAAAAATAATTGCAGCTCCAGGACTAAAACTTCAAGAATTAACAACAAAAGAGCCAGATGATTCACAAATAGAAGTTGCAATAGCAGCCCTTAGAGCAGCAGAAGGTTTACCGGAGGAAAAAATGGCAATAGATAAACTTTTAGAAATTGGAACAAAGACACTTAAAGAAGTTAATATAGATACAGCAAGATTAGATGCTACAATTTTATTAGAACATGTAATAGGAAAAGATAGAGTTTACTTATTAACTCATGGAGATGAAAAAGTAAGTAATGATGATAAGAAAAAATATCTACAATTAATAGAAGATAGAAAAAATAAGATGCCAATAAAATATATTACACATTCAGTTGAATTTATGGGAATAGAACTTTATGTTGAAAAAGGTGTTTTAATTCCTAGGGGAGATACGGAAGTATTAGTAGAAGAAGTACTTAAACATATAAATGAAGATGAAAGTTTAAATGTATGCGATCTTTGCTCAGGAAGTGGAGCTATTGGGATAGCACTTTGTGATTTTAGAAAACATATAAATGTAGATTCTATTGATTACTTTGAAACACCTGAGAAGGTTACTTTAAAAAATATAGAAAAATGCAACTTAGAAGATAGAATGACTTTCATAAAAAGTGATTTATTAAAGGAAGCAATAAATTTAGGAAAGAAATATGATATAGTTGTTTCAAATCCTCCATATATAAAGGAAGAAGAAATTAAAACTTTAATGGATGATGTAAAAGATTATGAGCCACATACAGCACTAAGTGGTGGAGATGATGGTCTTATATTCTATAGAAGAATAGTTTCAGAAAGTAAAGAAGTCCTTAAAGGAAAAGGTATATTAGCCTTTGAAATTGGATATGATCAAGGAGAAGAGGTTAAAAAACTTATGGAAGATAACAACTTCGAGAGTGTTAAGGTAATAAAAGATTTAGCGGGACTTGATAGGGTTGTTATAGGAAATTTAAGGATTGTTGAAAAAGAAAGATAATATGTGATATAATACTTAAATATGAAATTAGATAGTACGGAGTGATAAAATGTTATTAGATAAATTAGCATTCATAGAAAATAAATATGATGAATTATCAGTAAAGATTAGTGATCCTTCAATTATGGCTAACCAAAATGAATGGAGAAAGCTATGTAAAGAACACGCTGATCTAGAAGTTATAGTAGCAGCTTACAAAGAATACAAAAAAGTTATTGAAGATTTACAAGATAACAAAGAAATGCTTGAACTTGAATCAGATAAAGAAATGAAAGAAATGCTTCATGAAGAAATAAATTCTTTAAAAGAAAGAGAAGCAGAATTAGAAACTCAAATACAAATATTATTATTACCAAAAGACCCTAATGATGATAAGAACGTATTTGTTGAAATCAGAGCAGGTGCAGGTGGAGAAGAAGCAGCACTATTTGCAGCAAATCTTTTCAGAATGTATACAAGATATGCTGAAAATAATAGATGGACAGTTGAACTTATGAGTACAAATGAAACTGGAATAGGTGGATTTAAAGAAGCTGTATTTATGATTAAGGGTAACGGAGCTTATTCAAAGCTTAAATACGAAAGTGGAGTTCATAGAGTTCAAAGAGTTCCAGATACAGAATCAAGTGGTAGAATTCATACTTCAACAGCAACAGTTGCAGTTTTACCGGAAGTTGATGATGTAGAAGTAGAAATAAATGACAAGGATATTAAGTTTGATGTATTCAGAGCTTCAGGTAATGGAGGACAATGCGTTAATACAACAGACTCAGCCGTAAGACTTACTCACCTTCCAACTGGAATAGTTATTTCATGTCAAGATGAAAAATCACAGCTTAAGAACAAAGAAAAAGCTATGAAAGTCTTAAGAGCAAGATTATTTGAATTAGCAGAAGCTGAAAGAGCAGCTGGAATAGCTGAAGATAGAAAATCTCAAGTTGGTACTGGAGATAGAAGTGAAAGAATAAGAACATATAACTACCCACAAGGTAGAGTAACTGATCACAGAATAGGATTAACTCTTTACAAATTAGAGTCATTCTTAGATGGAGATATAGATGAAGTTATAAATGCTCTTATAACTGCTGACCAAGCTGAAAAAATGAAGCAAATGGGAAATACAGAAGAAATGTAATTTAATTTTAAAAAAGCCTTGCATTAAAAATGTAAGGCTTTTAGAATATATAAAGGGGTAATTATGGATATTTATAAAGCATTAAAAAAAGAAAAAAAATCAATAAAAAGATTCTATATATTAATGATAACCCTAGCAATATTCTTACCAACAGTATTATGGCTAACTAGTATAATAAATAATTTCTTTATAATATATTTATTAGTTTTAGAATGTTTAATATTACTTGCTATTTTAAAGAAGTGGGATAGTACTAAACTAGAATTCAAATATAAAAATAATAAGTTAAGATTTGTAAGTGGGTTATTTAATAGAGGATGTCTAATAATTTGCGATAAAATTGTCATTGTTCATGCAGAGGGTATGGAAGATGACATGAGAATAATATTAGTTAGTAAAGGAAGAATTAGAAACAGGGGGATGAAGCCTGTGACTAAAGCTTTCTTAAAAAGATATCCTGAAATAAACGAAGAATATACAAGAATAAAAAGGATAGAAGAAGAAGAAATTTATTATTTCCAAATAATAAAAAAAGGTGGACTTAAAAAATATCCATTACTAAATGAGATATTTACATATTGCGTTAAAGCACATTATACAGAAAACTGTGTTGAAAATATAAAAATTGCCAGAGGGCAAACTTTAAATTAGGAAAGAAGGATATAGCCTTGGAAACAAAAATTGCTATTACAAATGAGGATAATATTAAAGAATGTATAAAAGAAGCGGCAGAAGTCATAAAAAATGGTGGAGTTGTTGCATTTCCAACAGAAACAGTATATGGTCTAGGCGCAAATGCATTAAAAGAAGAGTGTGTTAAAAAAATATTTGTAGCAAAAGGAAGACCACAGGATAATCCATTAATAGTACATGTTGCATCAAAAAATATTGATGAGTATGTGAAAAATATACCGGATGTAGCAAATAAACTTATTGATAAGTTTTGGCCAGGTCCATTAACTTTAATATTAGAAAAAAGAAATATAATACCTATGGAAACTAGTGCAAACTTAGATACAATAGGAATTAGAATGCCATCTAATAAAATAGCTATGGAACTTATAAAAGAATCAGGTGTTCCAATAGCAGCACCATCTGCTAATATAAGTGGAAGACCAAGTCCTACTAATATAGAAAGATGTGTTGAAGACTTAAAAGGAAGAGTCGATTATATATTAGGTGGAGAAATTAGTGAAGTTGGTTTAGAATCAACAATAGTAGATTGTACAGTATATCCTCCTATGGTTTTAAGACCAGGTGGAATAACTTTAGAAATGCTTAGAGAAGTTGATGAAAATATTGAAATTGACAAGGGATTATTAAACAATTCTAAAGAATTTAAGCCTAAAGCACCAGGAATGAAGTATAGACATTATGCTCCTAATGCAAAATTAAAAATTATAAGAGGAAATAACAAAAAAACTATTGAAAAAATTAACGAAATGGTACAAAATTATATAGATGAAGAAAAAAGCGTAGGAATATTAACTACGAAGGAAAATAGCAGCAAATATCCAAATGGAAAAGTTGTTATTTTAGGAGAAGAAAATAACTTAGAAGAAATTGCATCAAATTTATTCAATGCCCTTAGAGAATTTAATGATTTAGGAGTAGACATAATACTTGCTGAAGCATTTAATGAAGAAGGTATTGGAGTTGCGATAATGAATAGATTAAACAAAGCAGCAGGTTACGATATTATAGATGTATAATTGTTTGGAGGTTTTTTTATGAAGGTGCTTTTCGTATGTACAGCAAATACATGTAGAAGCCCAATGGCAGAGGAAATATTTAATAAATTAAATACTGATCCAAGATTTGTGGCAAAATCAGCTGGAATTACAATAGTTCCAGGTAGCTTTGTGTCCGAAAATTCAGCAGAGCTATTAAAGAAAGAATTAAATATAGATGTAAAATATAAAGAAGCTATCCAATTAAACGAAAATTTGATAGATAGATCAGATATTGTTTTAACTATGACTGACTTTGGTAAAAATTTTATAAGAGAAAATTATCCAAAATATAAAGAGAAAGTATTCTCATTGTGTGAATATGCTGGCGTTAAAGGGGAAGTAACTGACCCTTATGGCAGCACAATTTCTGTTTACAATAATATTTATAAAGAATTAGAAGGTATAGTATCCTTATTATTAGCTAAATTAAAGAAAGATGGAAGTGTGTAATATTTTTATTACATGCTACTACTTTCTTTTTTTATAAATTAAAATCAATTAATTATTATATTTGGAGGTGGCGTTATGAAGATAGCATTAGGTTCAGACCATGGTGGATTTAAGCTAAAGAATGAAATAATTTCATATTTAAAAGAAAATGGATATGAAATAAAAGATTTCGGTACATATACTACGGAATCATGTGATTATCCAGAATATGCAGAAAAGGTAGCAGAAGCAGTCGCTAATAAAGAATTCGATTTTGGTATATTAGTTTGTGGAACTGGAATAGGAATTAGTATGTCAGCAAACAAAGTTCCAGGAATAAGAGCAGCTTTATGTAGTGATACATTTAGTGCACATGCAACTAGAGAACACAATAATGCAAACATACTTGCATTAGGAGAAAGAGTTGTAGGACCAGGTCTTGCAATTGATATAGTTAAAACATTCTTAAATTCTGAATTTGAAGGTGGAAGACACCAAAATAGAATAGATAAAATTTCAGAAATAGAAAAAAAATATAATAAATAAATTGGAGGAATAAAAAATGAGTAAAGTTACAGAAATCAATCACCCATTAATATTACACAAATTAGCTTTTATAAGAAGCAAGAATACAGGTTCAAAGGACTTTAGAGAATTAGTATCAGAAGTTTCAATGTTAATGGCATATGAAGTTACAAGAAACCTTCCAACTGAAAGTGTTGAAATAGAAACACCAGTATGTAAGACAAGATGTAAAGTGTTAGCTGGAAAGAAACTAGCGATAGTACCAATACTAAGAGCAGGTCTTGGAATGGTAGATGGTGTTTTAAAATTAATACCAGCAGCTAAGGTTGGTCATATAGGTCTATATAGAGATGAAGAAACGCTACAACCAGTTGAATATTTCTGTAAGTTACCTCAAGATATAGCTGAAAGAGAAATTATTGTTGTAGATCCAATGCTTGCTACTGGTGGATCAGCTGTAGATGCATTAACTATGCTTAAAAACAGAGGAGCTAAGTACTTAAAACTTATGTGCTTAATCTCATCACCAGAAGGAATAAAAGCAGTAAAAGATGCACATCCAGATGTTGATATATTCGTTGCTGAAATAGATGAAAAATTAAATGAAAATGGATATATAATGCCAGGTCTTGGAGATGCTGGAGATAGATTATTTGGAACAAAATAATTTTAATATATAATAAAAGCTCCTTATTTAAGGGAGCTTTTATTTTTTTTATTAAAGAAATTATATATTATTTACGTCAAATGATAATTCAATTTTATCTACAGATGGTTTTAATTGAGTAAGTTTAACTCCAGCAGATTCAAACATTCTCTTTGAAGCTTTTACAATATCAGTATCAGCATATTTATTACTTAAGTATATAACTTCTTTTATTCCACATTGAATTATAGCTTTTGCACATTCATTACAGGGAAATAATGCTACATAAAGTTTAGCATTTTCTAAAGAAACACCTCTGTTATTAAGTATTGCATTTAATTCAGCATGTACTACGTAAGGATATTTAGTTTCTAAAAATTCTCCTTCTCTTTCCCATGAATAATCATCATCAGAACAGCCAAATGCAAATCCGTTATAACCAACAGAAAGTACTCTGTTAGTAGGACTTACAATACATGCACCTACTTGAGTACTTGGATCTTTACTACGTTTAGCAGATAATAAAGCTAATCCCATAAAGTATTCATCCCAAGATATAAAATCAGTTCTTTTCATACTGAAAACTCCTTTTTTACATAATAATTTAATTATTTACTTAATTATAATATAAAATAAAGATTTTTGGGAAATATAATTATATAAAAAATAATTGTTTAAATTTTAACAAAAAACTATTGATTATTTTGGCAGTAATGCTATAATAAAAGTATGTTAAGACTTTAACAAAGATAAAGAATTTGTTAATTATATATACGGGAGGTTTTATTTCATGAAAGAAGTAGTAATAGTAAGTGCAGTAAGAACTGCTATAGGTTCTTTTGGAGGTTCTTTAAAGAACGTTCCTGCAGTAGATTTAGGAGCAACAGTTATAGAAGAAGCTGTTAAGAGAGCTGGCATTAAGCCAGAAATGGTAGAAGAAGTTTTAATGGGTAATGTTATTCAAGCAGGTCTTGGCCAAAATGTTGCAAGACAAGCAACAATAAAAGCTGGATTACCAGAAGAAGTACCAGCTATGACAATTAATAAAGTTTGTGGTTCAGGTTTAAGAACAGTTGCTTTAGCTGCTCAAATGATAAAAGCTGGAGATGCTGATATAATTGTAGCAGGTGGAATGGAAAGTATGTCACAAGCACCATACCTTTTAAAAACTGCTAGATGGGGTCAAAGAATGGGAGACGGAAAAATGGTTGATGCAATGATCAACGATTCATTATGGGACGCCTTCAACAATTACCACATGGGAGTAACAGCTGAAAACATAGCTAAAGAGTGGAACTTAACAAGAGAAGAACAAGACCAATTTGCTCTTCAATCACAATTAAAAGCTGAAAAAGCAGTAAAAGAAGGAAGATTCAAAGACGAAATAGTTCCAGTAGTAATTCCACAAAGAAAGGGAGAACCAGTAGTATTTGATACTGATGAATTCCCAAGATTCGGTTCAACAATAGAAGGATTATCAAAATTAAGACCAGCATTCATTAAAGATGGTACTGTAACAGCTGGTAATGCTTCAGGTATAAATGATGGAGCTGCTGCATTTGTAGTAATGAGCGCAGAAAAAGCTGAAAGCTTAGGATTAAAACCAATGGCTAAAATCCTTTCATACGGTTCAAAAGGATTAGATCCAGCAATAATGGGATATGGACCATTCCATGCAACTAAGAAAGCTTTAGAAGGAACTGGATTAACAGTTGATGATATGGACCTTATAGAAGCAAACGAAGCTTTCGCTGCACAAAGCTTAGCTGTAGCTAAAGATTTAAAATTCGATATGGAAAAAGTTAATGTAAATGGTGGAGCTATTGCACTTGGACACCCAGTAGGAGCTTCAGGAGCTAGAATTTTAGTTACATTATTATATGAAATGCAAAAGAGAGACGCTAAAAAAGGTTTAGCAACACTTTGCATAGGCGGCGGAATGGGAACTGCTCTTATAGTTGAAAGATAATCATATATTATATATAGAAAAGATATACTTCGTTAGAAGTATATCTTTTTTTGCTATATAAAAAATCTGCTATTATACAATATTTTTTTTATATGGTAAAATTGCAACAAACGTTTACAAAATAACTATAGCTATTTAAAAATAAAAGTATATAATTGAAAGTATATAAATTAGTGTTAAATTTAACATGTATAATAAATAAATAAAATACATAAAATTTATTTGTACCAAAAATATAATATAAAAGTAATATATTTAATTAAAATTAGTGTAAACATTAAAAAAATATAAAGAATATAATAAAATTTAAAAATCTACAAGATTATTTAAAAAATAAGGGATATATTAATGAATAAAGTATGAATAATATTAATAATATGATAATGCTTTGAATAAAGTAAAGTTGTCTAATTCAAAGTTGGTCTGACAACATAAATTTCAATTACTTACATATAAATAAAAAAACTATTAAAAATAAGAAATAGATATAAATATATTAAAAAAGAATATAAATACATTAAAAATAGTAAAAAAAAATTGTAAAGCAAAGAATTCAGAAAATTCTATCAAGTGAATAAATACTAATTATTTAATTCGTTAAATATAAAAAACGTATAAAAATAAAGGTACTAGTAGTAAATTGATGTATTTATTTAATAATTATGCATAAAAAACATAAATCTAATGTTTTGCTTAAATTTAAGGTTTTGGCGAGTAAAATATATAAACTATAATTAAGATAATTGCCAAGGGGGTAAATTATGGTTGGAGATTTAAATGGAATACTAAAACAGACTTTTAAAAGTAGCGGAATAATTTTAACTGCTGGTCTTATAATTGCATATTTGTTAAACACAGAATATTGTTTACCTTTTGTATTAGGATCAGTAATTAGTGTTACAAACTTTATAATAAGTGGAACAGTTACTGAGAAAGTTGTTAAAAGTGAAATTGGATTCAAAAGTATGATGATTATGGTTAGTTTTGTAATGAGAATAATATTAATCGCTGTAGTGGGATTGTTATTATTGCAAAACCAATATAACATAATAGTTTACATCATAGGTTATATGTCCAACTTCATTTCTCTTTTTATGGCAATTAAATATGAAGAAAGGAAGTGATTGAGTGGAAGCATTAATCAAGGATGTTGGTTCTATTGCATTACAACAATGGGGAATAATGATTTTAATTACTATTGTAATATTATTATTAACAAGAAACCTTTCAGTTGTACCTAAGAAAAAGAGTCAATCTATTATTGAGATCTTCGTTGAAGGTATCAGTAACTGGGTTAAAAACACTATGGGTGATCAGTATACTGGATTTGCAGCATATATCGGATCATTAGCATTATTCTTATTCTTTATGAACGTAACAGACCTTATAGGACTTACACCACCAACTGCAAACTACAGTGTTGCATTAGTGTTATCTTTAACAACCTTCTTTATGGTTCAAATAAATTCAATTATAAAGAATGGTGGATTAGGATATTTAAAGGGATATGCAAGCCCAAGTGCTGCATTATTACCAATAAACATATTAGAAAGAATAATGTTACCAGTAACATTAAGTTTCAGACTTTTTGGTAATATCACAGTTGCAACTGTAATTATAGAATTACTTCTAAAAGCATTAGGTAATTTTACATGGTTTGCTCAATTTGCTATCCCAGTGCCATTTATGGCATACTTCGATTTATTCGATGGATTACTTCAAACATTCATCTTTACAATCTTAACTATGATTTATATTAAGATGACAGCTGAAGAGTAATCAAAATTTAGTCAAAAAGAAAAAGAAAAACTTTTAAGTAGTTTAAGGAGGAATTATTTATGACTGGAGCAGAATTTATAGTAGGAATGCGTGCAGTAGGTGCAGGACTTGCTGTTATAGCAGCATTAGGTGCAGGAGTAGGTATAGGTAACGCAACATCAAGCCTATTAAAGAGTATCGCAAGACAACCAGAAGCAAGTGGTAAACTTATGTCAACATACTTCATTGGTTGTGCATTAGCAGAAACAACAGCAATTTACGGACTATTAATATCATTCATTTTATTATTTGTTGGAATAAGCTAATTTTAAAAAATACTATGAAAAGAAATAGGGTTTTAATAAGCCTGGAAGGGAGGCTTTAAATTTGGAAATAAATATGAATATTAACATTCCACAAATGATAGTTACATTAGTAAATTTACTAATATTATTTTGGATTGTTAAACATTTTGCTTTCGATAGGGTAAATAAAATTTTAAAAGATAGAAAAAATCTTATAGAAGATACAATCAATAAAGCTGATGAAGATTTAGAAAAAGCAAGAGTATTAAAGCTTCAAAATCAAAGAGAAATAAAATCAGCTAGAGAAGAAGGTAAAACTATTGTTAGCCAATACAAATCAAAGGCTGATAGTATTTACAAAGAAATAGTTGAAGATGCTAGAAAAGAAGCAAGTATTATCATTGAAAAATCTAAAGTAGAAATAGACAGAGAAAGAAGCAAGGCTGAGGATGATATAAAGAATCAAGTTGTTGATCTTGCAATGACTATTTCAGAAAAAGTGCTTGGAGAATCAATTGATATGAATAAGCATAAGGAACTTATCGATGAGTATATAAGCAAGGTAGGTATGTAACTATGTACGAATATTTAGATCGTAGGTATGCCTTAGCCTTATATAAGGTAGCTGAAGAAAAGAATAAAGTAGATGAGTATCTTCAAGACTTAAGAGAAATTTGTGATATTATTGACAATAACAAAGAATTAAAAGCAGTTATTGAATATCCACAAATAAGCACAAAACAAAAGAAAAGAATATTTATCGATATATTCAAAGGAAAAATCGATGAAGAGTTATTATCATTTTTACTAATACTTATTGAAAAAGGAAGAATTCTATACTTAAGAGAAAAGCTAAATCAATTTGAACAAATTAATTTAGAAAAGAAAAATATTGTTATAGCACAAGTAAAGAGTGTTATAGAAATGACAGATGAACAAACTTCTAAACTTAAAAATAAATTAGAAAAAATGTATAACAAGACTGTAATTATAAATCATGAAATAGATAAAAGTATAATAGGTGGACTTTATGTAAGAGTTGGCAATGATGTTATTGATGGATCAATAAAATCAAAGTTAGACGATATGAGGGCACTAATGCTTAAGAGGGAATAGAGGTGAATCCATGAATATCAAACCAGAAGAAATTACTTCTATAATCAAGAATGAAATTGAAAAATATGATAAACAAATCAAAACTGTCGATTCAGGTACAATCATACAGATAGGTGATGGTATTGCCAGAGTATATGGTTTAGATGATTGTATGGAAGGTGAATTACTAGAATTCCCACACGATGTTTATGGTATGGCATTAAACCTTGAGCAAGATAATGTAGGATGTGTTTTACTTGGTTCTGAAGAAGGAATCAAGGAAGGAGATATAGTTAAGAGAACTGGAAAAATCGTTGAAGTTGGAGTTGGAGCTGAATTAATAGGAAGAGTTGTTAACGGACTTGGAAATCCTATTGATGGTAAAGGACCAATAAAACCAGAAGCGTATAGACCAATAGAAGTTCATGCTCCTAGTATCCTAGATAGAAGCTCAGTTAATGAACCATTACAAACAGGAATTAAAGCAATTGACTCAATGATACCAATAGGTAAGGGACAAAGAGAACTTATCATCGGAGATAGACAAATTGGTAAGACAGCAATTACAATAGATACAATATTAAATCAAAAAGATAAAGATGTAATTTGTATATATGTAGCAATCGGTCAAAAACAATCAACAGTAGCACATATAGTTAATACACTAACAGAAATGGGAGCTATGGATTACACAATAGTTGTTGCAGCAACAGCTTCAGAATCAGCACCATTACAATACTTAGCACCTTATGTTGGATGTTCAATTGGTGAACATTTCATGCATCAAGGTAAAGATGTACTAGTAATATACGATGACTTATCAAAGCACGCAGTTGCTTATAGAACAATGTCACTATTACTTAAGAGACCACCAGGCAGAGAAGCTTACCCTGGAGATGTATTCTATATCCATTCAAGATTACTTGAAAGAGCAGCTAAGCTTTCAGAAAAGAATGGCGGAGGTTCTTTAACAGCACTTCCAATAATAGAAACATTAGCAGGAGACGTAACTGCATATATTCCAACAAATGTTATATCAATAACAGATGGTCAAATATTCTTAGAATCAGATCTTTTCTATTCAGGACAAAGACCAGCGGTTAATGCCGGTATTTCTGTATCAAGAGTTGGGGGTAACGCTCAAATTAAAGCTATGAAACAAGTTTCAGGTACATTAAGATTAGAGCTTGCCCAATATAGAGAACTAGCATCATTCGCTCAATTTGGATCAGACTTAGATCAAGATACATCAAGAAGACTTGAAAAAGGTAAGAGATTAGTTGAAGTATTAAAGCAAGACCAATACTCACCAATGCCAGTACAAGATCAAATAATGATTCTTTATGTTGCTATTAACGACTATTTATCAGACGTTAAAGTTGAAGATATAAGAAAGTTTGAAAAAGAATTCTTAGAATATATGAATACTCAATATAGAGAAGTTGGAAAATCAATAATAGAAAAGAAAGTTTTAGATGATGAAATAAAATCATCACTTGAAACTGCAATTACAGAATTTAAAAAAATATTCTTAAATCAAGCATAGCTTAAAATAAGCTATGCAATCTTTTAGGAGGTGGAAGTATGGCAGGAGCTGGACTTATTGAAATAAAACGTAGAATTAAGTCAGTACAAAACACTAAAAAAATAACAAAAGCCATGGGACTTGTTGCCACTTCTAAGTTAAGAAGAGTTAGAATGGAACTAAATGAAAATAATAAGTTCTTTGAAGCTACTGAAAGTATTGCTAAAGATGCTTATTCATCAATAGATGTAATAAAAGATGGTATATACTTTACTGGTAGTCATTCAAAGAGAAAATTATATATAGTTATAGCTTCAGATTCTGGATTATGTGGAGGATATAATGTTAATGTAGCACTAGCATTAAAACAATACGTTGGATTAGATAAAGCAGATAGTTTAGTTATGTGTATAGGAAAGAAATGTTCATCATATATGACTAGATATGGATTTAATACAGTAGCTGAATATGTTGATATTAAAGAAACTGCCGACGTAAGGGAAGTAATGACAATATACAATCATGCATTAAGATTATATAGATCAAATGAAGTTGGAGAAATTAATGTTGTATATACTCATTTCAACTCACCAGTATCTCAAGTTGTAAAGATAGATAGAATGTTACCATTAAAATTTGATGATGTAAAAGAAGATAGTGGATTTATTATAGAACCAAATGGAGAGTCCGCTGTAGAGGCAACTTTTGATTTTTATTTACAATCAAAATTAGTAAATTGCATATTAAATGCTAAAACTAGTGAAGAATCTTCAAGAATGACTGCAATGGACGGAGCTACAAAAAATGCAGATGACTTATTAGATTCATTAAATACAAAATATAACAGAATTAGACAAAGTGCTATTACTCAAGAAATTGCAGAAATAGTAGGAGGAGCAGCGGCTCAAAAATAGCAAGGAGGTATCAGTAATGCCTAACAATATAGGAAAAGTAGTTCAAGTTGTTGGACCAGTAGTTGATATAAAGTTTGATACTGAGTCACTTCCAAACATTTATAATGCTATTGAAATAGACATGGGTGATGAAGTACTAGTTACAGAAGTTGAGCAACATGTCGGTGACGATATAGTAAGAACAATAGCTATGGAAGCGACAGAAGGATTAAGAAGAGGTATGAAGGCAGTTGATACAGGACATCCAATATCAGTTCCTGTAGGAGAATGCGTTCTAGGTAGATTATTTAACGTTTTAGGAAATCCAGTTGATAAAGAAATTGCAGGAGAAATAGAAAGTAAAGAGTTCTATCCAATACATAGACCAGCACCTACTTTTGCAGAACAATCAGTTGAACCTGAAATGTTTGAAACAGGAATAAAGGTTGTTGACCTTATAGCACCTTATCAAAAGGGTGGTAAGATAGGTCTATTTGGAGGTGCTGGAGTTGGTAAAACAGTACTTATCCAAGAACTTATAAACAACATAGCAAAAGAACATGGTGGATTATCAGTATTCACAGGTGTTGGAGAAAGATCAAGAGAAGGTAATGACCTTTACTATGAAATGAAAGAATCAGGAGTTATAGATAAGACTGCTCTAGTATTCGGTCAAATGAATGAGCCACCTGGTGCAAGAATGAGAGTTGCACTTACTGGACTTACAATGGCAGAATACTTCAGAGATCAAGGTCAAGACGTGTTATTATTCATAGATAACATATTCAGATTCTCACAAGCTGGTTCAGAAGTTTCAGCCCTTCTTGGTAGAATACCATCAGCCGTTGGTTACCAACCAACACTTGCAACTGAAATGGGTGCTCTTCAAGAAAGAATCACATCAACAACACACGGATCAATTACATCTGTTCAAGCTGTATATGTTCCAGCCGATGACTTAACTGACCCAGCACCAGCAACAACATTCTCACACTTAGATGCTACAACAGTTTTATCAAGAGCAGTATCTGAACGTGGTATTTACCCTGCTGTTGACCCATTAGATTCAACTTCAAGAATATTAGACCCAAGAATCGTTGGAGAAGAACATTACGAAGTTGCATCAAAAGTTAAGTTCATATTAGAAAGATATAGAGAACTTCAAGATATAATCTCAATACTAGGTGTTGATGAATTATCAGATGAAGATAAATTAACAGTTAGCAGAGCAAGAAAGGTACAAAACTTCTTATCACAACCATTCACTGTTGCTGAACAATTCACAGGAATGAAGGGAAGATATGTTACTATTGAAGAAACTATAAAAGGTTTCAAAGAAATAATAGAAGGTAAACATGATGATGTACCAGAATCAGCATTCTTATTTGTAGGAACTATAGAAGACGCTTTAGAAAAAGCTAAAACTTTAGCATAAGGGGATGATGCATTATGGCAAATACCTTTAAATTAAAGATTATGACAGCAGATAGTGTCAAAGTAGATGAGGATGCAATTAGCATAACTGTAAAAACTATAGATGGAAAGATTGAATTACTTGCAAATCACGCAGATATAGTTATAAATACAATTCCATGTGTTACTGAAGTAGTTAAAGCAAATGGAGAAAAAGAAGAATTCTTTACTTCAAAAGGAATAATTGGTTTTAAAGATAATAAGCTAAATTTCTGCTGTAATTCTTCAGAACATAAAAATGAAATTGATGTTGAAAGAGCAAAGGCGGCTAAAGAAAGAGCTGAAAAGCGCTTAAAGGACGATAATATCGATACTAAGAGAGCAGAAGCCGCTTTAGCAAGAGCTTTAACAAGATTAGAATTAAAAAGTAAATAAGTTAAATATAACCCACGTTAAAGTCCATTAGGAAATATTCCTGATGGACTTTTTTTATATGTTTGTTATAGCTAATTTATGACAATGTATCACAAAAAAATATTAAATTTATATATTGTAGTATAGGGGCAATATGTATAAGTTTTAGAAAAATGGATAATAATTAAGGGGAAGGGAAGGGGATTAATATGGAATTAAAAAGTATAATATTATATTTCCTAATCTGTACCTTTAATTTATCGTCTTTAATGGGTACAGGTTTAGTGAAGAATATGGATTACAAAAGCATTGAAAATAAAGTTGTAAAAGAGACAACTTTTAAAGAAAATGGAGTGAAAATTCAATACAATATAGAAAGTAGTTTAGATAAAGAGATAGAAAGAATTAAAGAAATTTATATAAAAGAAAATAAAATAGAAGAAACAGAAGATAATAACCATTTTTACATAGTAGGAGATAAAAATATTGAAATTAATCTATGGTGTGAAGATGGTATTGTATTTGTTGAAGCTATATCTATAAATTATAAAAAAGATATAGATATTATTTCTTTAAAAAATAATCTGAAAAAACTGCAAAATAAAAAAACAAATTCAGTAAAATATTTTGAGTATTATAAAGGAAGGTTAAATTCTATTAATAGCTTAAAAGAGATTAAAGAAGAAGAGGGATTTACTAAAGTACACAATGGATATGTAGGCAATTATAAATTAAAAAGTGGAAGTAAGATTAGTTATGGGATTATGGAATATGATACAGGGGTATATGTTATTGTTGGAACTCCTATAATATTTACAACATACTAACAATTTATTATGGAGGAAAATATGGAAAAAATAATAGTAAAAGAGGTTAAAAAACTAGAAGGAGAAGTGAATATAAGTTCAGCTAAAAATTCAGTTTTGCCAATTATAGCATCAACGATATTATCACCTAATGATATAGTGATAGAAAATACTCCTATGTTAGAAGATGTTCAAGTAATATTAGAATTACTACAGGAGTTAAATGTTGATGTTAATTATTCAAAGATAAATAATGAGCTTAAAATAAATTCATCAAACATGAAATGTTTTGATATGACAAGTGAACTTGTGAGGAAAATGAGAGCATCATTTTTAGTAATTGGGCCTATGCTTGCAAGGTTTGGCTATTGCAAGTTATCAATGCCTGGAGGATGCAACATAGGAAGCAGACCAATAGATTTACATTTAAAAGGATTAAAGGCGCTTGGTGCAGAAATTGTACAGGGGCATGGATTTGTAGAAGCAAAAGCAAAAAAGTTAATAGGAAATAGAATTTATTTAGATTTTCCATCTGTTGGTGCTACAGAAAATATAATGATGGCAGCTGTTCTAGCAAGTGGAACAACTATAATAGAAAATGCAGCAGAAGAGCCTGAAATATGGGATCTTGCTAACTTCTTAAATAAAATGGGAGCAAAGATAGATGGAGCAGGACTTGGAAAGATTGTTATTCAGGGTGTAGATCATTTAAAACCAGTAAGATATAAACCTATTTATGATAGAATTGAAGCTGGTACATTTATGGTGGCAGCAGCTATAACAAATAGTATTATAAAAATAAATGATGTAAATGAAGATCATTTAAGACCATTAATAGAGAAGTTAAAAGAATGTGGAATTATATTAACTGAAGAGGAAGATGGAATAATAGTAGATGGTAGATTTGATAAAAGGCCAGTAGATATAAAAACATTACCATATCCAGGCTTTCCAACTGATATGCAGCCTCAAATGATGGCTTTACTTTCAGTTATACCAGGATCTAGTATTATAACAGAAACTGTATTTGAAAATAGATTTATGCATGTTGCAGAACTTGTAAGAATGGGAGCTAAAATTAAAATTGATGGAAGAACTGCAATTATAGAAGGCACATCAAAACTTACAGGATGTGAAGTTAAAGCCACAGATTTAAGGGCAGGAGCCGCTATGATTTTAGCAGGTCTTGTTGCTGAAGGGCAAAGTGAAATAAGAGATATTTATCATATAGATAGAGGTTATCTAAATATAGAAGAGAAATTTAGAAATCTTGGTGCAGAAGTTTATAGAGTAAGAGAGTAGAAGGTTTAAAACCTTCTGCTCTTTTTTTATAAAGTAAAGTTACATAAAATTATAACTGTAAGTATATTTGATTTTATTGTACATATAAATAATTGTACGTTTATTTTGGGGGTGTTTTTTTGAGGGAAAGAGAAATAAGGGAAAATCTAAAAAGAATTGGGCTTATAACGAGTGTTATATTTATATTTATGATAATAATACCATTTATACTTATGGGAGCTTCTATAGATGATTTTACATCTCCTAAAGGTACAGGAGAAGCAAATAGTAATGAGATAATAGTAAAAGGAAATAATAAAGTTAAAGTATATAGAACAAATACAAAAAAGATTGAAGAAATGGATGTTGAAGAATATATATTAGGAGTTGTATCAAGTGAAATGCCAGCTAAATTTGAACTTGAAGCCTTAAAGGCACAGGCTGTTGCAGCAAGAACATTTTATTATAGTAAAAGGGATAAAAAATGTAACTTATCAAAAGGTGCTGAGATATGTGATGGGGTTCACTGTCAGGCATATATGAGCAAAAATGAAAGAATGTCCAAGTGGTCAAATGATGAAAAAAACGATAATTATAATAAAATAAAAAAGGCGGTTCAAGACACTAGTGGAATGGTACTTAGCTATGGAGGAGAGTTAGTTAAATATCCGCAATTTTTCTCAACAAGTTCAGGGAAAACTGAAAATTCAGAGGATGTTTTTTCAAATACAATACCTTATTTAAAATCAACTAGTAGTCCAGGTGAAGAAATATCAAACGTTTATCAAACAGAAAAAGAGATATCAAATAAGGAATTTATAAATATTATAAATTCAAATTATAAAAAAGCAGCACTAAAAGAATCAGATATAAAATCTAAGATATCTATAAAATCTAGAACAGAAGGTGGATCCGTAAAAGAGATACAGATAGGTGGAGTAACGATAAAAGGAACAGAATTTAGAAAGTTATTTGATTTAAGATCTGCAAACTTTAATATAGAGTACTTAAAGGATAAAGTGAAAATAGTATGTAAGGGAAATGGGCATGGTGTTGGAATGAGTCAGTGGGGTGCTAATGTTATGGCAAAGGAAGGTAAAAAATATGATGAAATATTAAAGCATTACTATAGTGGTGTTGATTTAAAAAAAGTAGTTTATAGATAAAAATAATAACTTAAATTTTAAAGGTGATATTTGTTTTTAACAAATATCACCTTTTTTTAATTTATACTAAGAAATTTTTAAATAAAATGTATTATTTTTCCCAAAAGGGACAAAATGACTAAAGGAGGTGTTAATTATGAACAAAAAAACTAACGGATTTAAAGAAAAATCCAAACAAATGATAAAAAGTAGCAAGAATTTTTTTAAGAAGGAAGGATTCTATGTAGCCTTATTTGTAGGTTTATGCATATTTACTATAGTTGGAGCTATAGCTATAAAAAATAGTAAAAGTAATTTAGATAAAAATAATCAAGCTACAAATCCTAACAACAATGAAGTTACTTTAAATGTTGAAGATAAAGATAATAAAACAAAAGATGACGAGAAAAAAGCTGAAAATGTTATGGAGAATTCTGAAAGAGTAGATAAAAATACTACAGCAAAATCAGTTTCAAATAATAACAAGATGAATTTCTCAAAACCTGTAGAAGGTAAGCTTTTAAAAGGACATAAAGAACCATACATTTTTAAAGATGGAAAACAAGTTAAAGATGGAGAAAAAGGAGATTCAAGTTTTGGATATGGTGGAATCTCAGTTGGATGTCCATTAGGAACAGTAGTTAAAGCTGCAGAAGTAGGTGTTGTAGAAAAAGTTATAGAAAATGATGTTACTTATGGAGTTACTGTAGTAATAAAGCATTCAAATGGAATAAAAACATCATATTCAAATCTTGCTAACGGAACAAAAGTTAAAAAAGGTGACAAAGTTACTAAAGGACAAGAAATTGGTAAGACAGGAAATACATCAAGCACATTAAAAATGTGTGTTAAAGATGATTTCTTACACATCAAAGTATACTCAAAAGATAATGCAGAAGTAGACCCATTAAAATACTTCAGTTATAAAAAATAAAATCAATATAGCTAACCTTAGCTCTAATAGAACTAAGGTTAGCTAAAAATATCAAAAAAATATTATAAATTTAAGGAGGTAGCATTTTGAAAGACTACATTGAAGAAAGAGTTTTAGAGGTAGCACAATATATTATTGATTCAAAAGCTACAATAAGAAAAACTGCTAAAGTTTTTGGGGTTAGTAAAAGTACAATCCATAAAGATATGACAGAAAGACTTCCAAAAATAAATCCAACAATTGCAGAACAAACTCATAATATATTAGAACTTAATAAAGCAGAAAGACATATAAGAGGCGGAAAAGCAACTAAAATGAAATATAAATCAGCAGAATAATCTATAAAGTTTAGAAAAAATAGAAAAAAGTTGAATAAAATCCATATTCCATATATAATTTAAATTATGGTTATAAAATGTAGAATTTTAAGTATAAATATTTTAAATTAGGAGTGGAATTAGTATGTGGTTTTGGAAATCAAAGACTGATTTAGGTATAGATTTAGGAACAGCTACAGTGCTTGTATATATTAAAGATAAAGGAATAGTATTAAAAGAACCGTCAGTTGTTGCTATAAACACAAAGAATGGAAAGGTTTTAGCAGTAGGCCAAGAGGCAAGAGATATGATAGGAAGAACACCAGGACATATAGTTGCAGTAAGACCTTTAAAAGATGGAGTTATATCAGACTTTAATGTAACAGAAAAAATGCTTGATGCTTTTATTAAAAAAGCTTTTTCTAATAAGAAAGTAAGAGCAGGAAAAATAATGATATGTGTTCCATCACAAGCAACAGAAGTTGAAAAGAGAGCTGTTACTGATGCTGCAAGAAGTGCTGGAGGAAAAGATGCCATGCTTATAGAAGAACCTTTAGCGGCAGCTATTGGTGCTGGACTTGATATAACAATACCAGATGGTAGTATGATTGTAGACATAGGTGGAGGTACGTGTGATGTCGCAGTAATATCATTAGGAGGTATAGTTGCTAGAAAGTCAATCAAAGTTGCTGGAGATAAGTTTGACGAGGCAATAATTAAATATATTAAATCAAAATATAAAATAATGATTGGTGAAAAGACAGCAGAGCATATAAAGGTAGAAATAGGATCAGCTTATGACTGTGGAGAAGAAAAAGTAACTAATATAAAAGGAAGAAATTTAGTTACTGGTCTACCAGATGAAATTACTATAAATTCAGAAGAGATAAGAGAAGCTCTTAAAGAAACAGTAAATTTAATAGTAGAAGCTGTAAAATTTGTGCTTGAAAAAACACCACCTGAACTGGCATCTGATATAGTAGAAAAAGGAATTCTTATGACAGGTGGAGGGGCTTTACTTAGCGGCTTAGATAAACTTATAGAAGCTGAAACTGGAGTTACAGTAAATATAGCAGAAAATTCTGTTGAAGCAGTTGCTGAAGGTACAGGCTCTGTTTTAGGATATATTGATAAGTTAGATAAAGATATTAATAGTAGAGAAGTAATATTAATTGAATAATTAACTAAATTAAACCCATAGCATTAATGCTATGGGTTTAATCTGATTTAAGAGGCAGTTTATTAGAGTTTTTATACTCATAATATCCATGAATTATCCCCTTTGCAATAACTTTTGCCATAGATAATACTAAAGAAAGTCTTATAGAGCGAGTATAAAATAACTCTGGATTTTCATTTGAATCTATTATTCCTACAATAGATTTACTTCCTACGTCTGGAAGTGACTTACCGACACCTTTTCCAGGACGAATTGCAAAATTTCTAATATGAATTTCACCTATAGAAGATTCAGCTCCAAGACAAGCATCAATCCCTATTATGTATGCATTTGGATGAGCTTTTGTTATTTCACTTAATTTGTTATCTATATTAAGAGCATGAATAGGTGCATCAATTGAACCATATACAGGTATAGGAAATAGACTATCTTTTAAAATACTTCCAACTAATGGCCCTAAACAATCACCAATACATTTATCTGTACCAATACATACGATTATAGTATCTTTAGAAAAGCAATTTTTAATGGATTGAGATATATCATAATATGCTAAAGGGGATGTGTGATGAATTTTTATTTCCATATAAGCACCTCCATGGTTATATATATGACTACTTATATATAAATAGAATTTCTTGAATAAAAATCTTTTATGGTGGAAAGTATTTTTATATAGGAGGTGAGCTAATGAAAAAAATAGTAATTACTAGCTGTTTAGCTATTTTATTATCATTATCATTTTATTTTATAGTAATTTGGGAGCCAGATAGTTATGTAGGAAATAATGCAGATAAAAATATAGTTTTAGATGAGAATAAAAATAATAAAAAAGAAACTACTGATAAAGTTAATGATAAAGAAAATATTAAAGAGGATAAAGAAGATAAAGAGAATAATTATGATTCATCACAAAGTTTAAATTCAGAAGATGAAAGTAGCAATAAAATATTAAATGAAGAAGAGAAAAATATAGAATCACAAAAAAAAGATACAAGTAATAAGGAAGATAACAAAGCAGTTCAAAGTAATGCAGCTTTATTTATAGTAAAAAAAGAAGAGATACTTGATAGATTATCATTTAAAGATAAGACAAAATTATTATCAGTAGCAAACAAAATGTCTGCAGTTGATGTTGAAAGAATAAAAGAAAGTTTAGAAAAAAAGAATGGAAAAGAAGGAGTAGCAGAGGCATTTAATATAATTAAACGTAGACTTACGGATGAAGACTATAAAGAAATTAAGGAGATATTATCACCTTATATAAATATAAAGTTATTAGAAGGCATGAACTAATATAAAAATATGTTTATTGATAAAAATAGGAGTATTTTAGAGATATAGGTAGAATATAAAATATAATCTCCATATTTGACCTGTTTTGTCATTTGAAATATAGGGTAGGAGACTATATACTAACTATTGTCGGTTGGGCAAACGCCTAACAGACAAGAAAAAATAAAGTTTTGGTGGAGTTCCCGAGTGGCCAAAGGGGGCAGACTGTAAATCTGTTGTCAGTTGACTTCGAAGGTTCGAATCCTTCCTCCACCACCATTTTATGGGCGCATAGCTCAGCTGGGAGAGCACCTGCCTTACAAGCAGGGGGTCACAGGTTCGATCCCTGTTGTGCCCACCATAAAATTTTAAAAATGATATATTGCTGATGTGGCTCAATTGGCAGAGCAGCTGACTTGTAATCAGCAGGTTATCGGTTCAAGTCCGATCATCAGCTCCAAACTAGGTGGAGTTCCCGAGTGGCCAAAGGGGGCAGACTGTAAATCTGTTGTCAGTCGACTTCGAAGGTTCGAATCCTTCCTCCACCACCATTTATGGGCGCATAGCTCAGCTGGGAGAGCACCTGCCTTACAAGCAGGGGGTCACAGGTTCGATCCCTGTTGTGCCCACCATATCATTTTTGAATTTTATAATTAAAACTTTATATGCTGATGTGGCTCAATTGGCAGAGCAGCTGACTTGTAATCAGCAGGTTATCGGTTCAAGTCCGATCATCAGCTCCAATTTAGGTGGAGTTCCCGAGTGGCCAAAGGGGGCAGACTGTAAATCTGTTGTCAGTTGACTTCGAAGGTTCGAATCCTTCCTCCACCACCATTAACATCAAGAATATTCTTGATGTTTTTTTATTTATCTAAATATTTAGTATTTTAATAAGTGGTGAATATTAACAATAAAATATTAAGTTATATATTTACAAAATATTATGTTATAAAAAAACACTATATAGGTAAAGCTAATAATATAGCAATTAATAGGTAAATTTAAATAAAAATAGAGAGAAAAAAATTGTGAACTTATAAAATATAGAAGAATTTTACATGAATAAAATGTATTGACTAGCTAAATTCTATGTGTTACAATTTTCAAAGAAATTCACTTAAAAATAAATACATAACTCTTATCAAGAGAGGTGGAGGGAAATGGCCCTTTGAAACCCAGCAACCTACAAATAATTTAATTATTAAAGTGTGGTGCTAATTCCTGTAGAGTAATCTACAAGATAAGAAAGATTAGGAAACTAGTTCTCTTCTTATCGAAGAGTTTTTTTTATTTAAAAAAATATATATTATAAGGAGAAGAAGAATGAGAAGATTATTTACATCAGAATCAGTTACTGAAGGACATCCAGATAAAATCTGTGACCAAATCTCAGATTCAGTATTAGATGCTATTTTAGAAAAGGATCCACATGCTAGAGTTGCTTGTGAAACTTGCACAACAACAGGTATGGTAATGGTTATGGGAGAAATCTCAACTAACTGTTATGTTGATATTCCAAAAGTTGTTAGAGAAACAATAAGAGAAATCGGATATGATAGAGCTAAATACGGATTTGACTGTGATACTTGTGCAGTAATGACAACTATCGATGAACAATCATCAGATATAGCTATGGGAGTTGACGAGGCTCTTGAATCAAGACAAGGTGAAAAAGATGATGTTGAAGCAGTAGGTGCTGGAGACCAAGGAATGATGTTCGGATACGCTACAAATGAAACAGAAGAATTTATGCCAGCTCCAATTGCAATGGCTCACAGATTATCAAGAAGACTTACAGAAGTAAGAAAGAATGGTACTTTAAAATACTTAAGACCAGACGGAAAAACTCAAGTTACAGTTGAATACGAACACGACAAGCCAAAGAGAATAGATGCAATAGTTATTTCAACTCAACACGATGAAGAAGTAACTTTAGAACAAATACAAGCAGATTTAAGAAAACATGTTATTGATTATGTAATACCTGCTGAATTATTAGATGAAAATACTAAGTATTACATAAACCCAACAGGAAGATTCGTTGTTGGTGGACCACAAGGAGATAGTGGATTAACAGGAAGAAAGATCATCGTTGATACTTACGGCGGAATGGGAAGACACGGTGGTGGAGCATTCTCAGGAAAAGACCCAACAAAGGTTGATAGATCAGCAGCATACGCAGCAAGATGGGTTGCTAAGAACTTAGTTGCAGCAGGAATAGCTGATAAGTTAGAAATACAATTAGCTTATGCTATAGGTGTTGCAAAGCCAGTTTCAATCCAAGTAGATACATTTGGAACAGGAAAGAAATCAGAAGAAGAAATAGTTGAAATAGTACAAAAGGTATTCGATTTAAGACCAGGTGCTATAATAAGAGACTTAGATCTTAGAAGACCTATATACAAACAAACAGCAGCTTATGGACATTTCGGAAGAACAGATGCTGAATTACCATGGGAAAACTTAGATAAAGTAGAAGAAATCAAAAAATACATGTAATTATAAAAGGTGCTCTTAAATAGAGCACCTTTTTTTACCATCCTCCAGAAGAACCTCCACCGCCGGAAGAACCTCCGCCGAAACCGCCGAAGCCTCCACCACCAGAAGAGCCTCCGCCAAATCCACCGAAGCCTCCACCTCCAGAAGGGCCTCCGCCTCTATGGTTTCTTCCTCCGTTTAAAAAGATAAATGTTAAAATAGTTGAGAAAATTCTTCCATTATTAAATATTAAATCGTATAGAAATAAAATTACTAATACTATAAATATAAATGTATAACTATAAGAAGATTTATCCTTAGATGGAATTTCTACATTTAAAGATTTAGTTAAAGTAACACCGTATTCTTTAGCTATAGTATCAGAAAAAGCACTATAGCTTTCTGAAAGACCTTTTCCAAAATCATTATTTTTAAAGTTAGGTTTTGCAATAGACTCCATAACTCTATTAGTAAGTGCATCAGGAAGTGCACCCTCTAATCCATAGCCAACTTCAACACGCCACTTTTTATCATTTAAAGCTAAAAGAATTAATAAGCCATTATTTTTATCTTTTTGACCAATACCCCAGCCTCTAAAAAGATTAATAGCATAATCTTCAATTGGTGCACCGTTAGTTGAATTAATTACAACTACAACAGCTTGAGCACCTGTTTTATCTTCTAGTTCCTTACCAATAGAAACAATCGATTTAGTACTCTCTGAATCAATACTACCTGTATAATCATTTAAATATTTAGAAGGTAGTGGATCAGGATAGTTTGTTGAAGCATTCGCAGGAAAAGAAAAAACTAAAAATATAAGAAAAAGAGAAGTTAAAGCTATTTTAAAAAAATTAGACTTTTTAAACATTTTTATTTACTGAAATCTACTGAAGGAACTTCTTTTGCGCCTTCACTAGCTTTATAAAGTGGTTTTTCATCGAATCCAAATAAAGAGGATATAATTGAAGTTGGGAATTTTCTTCTCTTAGTATTATATTTAGTTACAGCAGCATTATAATCTTGTCTAGCCACTGCAATTCTATTCTCGGTTCCTTCTAATTGAACAGTTAAATCTCTAAAATTTTGATTAGATTTTAAATCAGGATATCTTTCAACAACAACTAATAACCTTGATAAAGCATTAGATAAATCATTATCTGCATTAGCACGATCAGTAACATTTGAAGCACCAGCTAATTTACTTCTTGCATCAGCTATATTAGTAAATATCTCTTTTTCCTGACTTGCATATCCTTTTACAGTATTAACTAAGTTAGGTATTAAATCAGATCTTCTTTGAAGTTGAGTATCTATATTAGCTTCAGCAGTATTTACTGTTTGTTCTAGTGAAACTAAATTATTATAGCTACTAATAATAGGTAGAGCAATAATTACAATTATAGCTAAAATTATTAAAGGTAATCTAAATTTCTTATTCATAAAATCATTATCCTTTCTATATATGATATTTAAAGTATATGCAACATTTTAATAAAATATAGTTCTTTTGATTTTATTTCATATAACACCCCCTAAGTAATAGCTTCTATTACTATTATACTTATTATAACATATTTTACATTTATTTCTTGAGGAGCTAAATAATAAGTCGTTTTAGAATAAAAAGTGTCTAAGATTAATTTTGATTATTTTTGAATGTTTTTGAATGAAAATGATTGACTTTGAATGAAAAAAGATATATTATATAGACAAAGAGGTGATGTAAATGTTATCAGAAGAAAGGTTTGAAGTTATTTTAAAATTATTAGAAGAAAAAAATACGGTAACAGTTAATGAACTTGTAGAAAAATTAAATACTTCTGAATCAACAATAAGAAGAGATTTAAATCACTTAGATAAAGAAAAGAAATTAAAAAAGGTTCATGGTGGTGCAACATCATTAAATATTGTTTACGACACTAAAGAAGATGAGGTTTTAGTAAGACAAAGTCTTAATGTAGATGATAAATCTAAAATAGCAAGATATGCAGCAAGTTTAATAGAAGAAAATGACTTTGTTTATATAGATGCAGGAACAACAACGGAAATGATGATAGATTATATAACTGAAACTAAAGCAATTTATATAACTAATGGAATAGTACATGCAAAAAAATTACTTCAAAGAAAATGTAACGTTTATATAATTGGTGGAGAAATCAAATTATCAACTGAAGCAATAGTTGGAATAGAAGCTATAGATAGCTTAAAAAAATATAACTTTACTAAAGGATTTTTTGGAACAAATGGAGTTGATATTAAAAGTGGATTCACAACGCCAGATATAAAAGAAGCATTAATTAAAAGGGAAGCTTTAAATAGGAGTAAAGAAGGATATATATTAGCAGATAAATCAAAGTTTAACCATATATCATCGGTAACATTTGGAGAAATAAATAAAGGAATAATAATAACAACACAATTAGAAGAAGATAAATACAGAAAGTACACAGAAGTTTTGGAGGCGAATTAAAAATGATATATACAATTACATTTAACCCTTCATTAGATTATATAGTAAGAGTTAAAGATTTTAAGATAGGTACAGTTAATAGAACATATGAAGAAAAAATATTTCCAGGAGGAAAGGGGATTAATGTATCAACTGTTTTAAGTAATCTTGGAATAGAAAATAAAGCATTTGGATTTATTGCAGGTTTTACTGGAGAAGAAATTGAGAAGAAAGTTAAAAAGTCAGGAGGTAGTGCTGATTTTATAAAGTTACAAGATGGAATTTCAAGAATAAATGTAAAACTTAAAAGTAATGAAGAAAGTGAAATAAATGCTCAAGGCCCAAAGATAACTCCAGAGGATATAGAAAAACTTTATGAAAAGCTAGATGAACTAAAGGATGGAGATTTATTAGTTTTAGCTGGAAGTATACCAAACACTCTTCCAGAAGATATGTATGAAAAGATAATTAGTAAATTAAATCATAAAAATATAAATTTTATAGTTGATGCAACATGTGATTTACTTTTAAATGTTTTGAAATATAAACCATTTTTAATAAAGCCTAATAAAGATGAGTTAGAAGAAATATTTAAAGTAAAGATAGAAAGTGAAGAGGAACTAATTTCTTATGGTAGAAGGCTTCAAGAAAAAGGTGCAAGAAATGTACTTATTTCAATGGCTGGAGATGGAGCAATATTAATAAACGAAAATAATGAAATATTAAAAAGTAAAGCGCCAAAAGGAGAAGTTAAAAATTCAGTTGGAGCAGGAGATTCAATGGTGGCAGGCTTTATAGCTGGATATATAAAAAATAATGATTATAAAGAAGCATTAAAACTTGGTATAGCAACAGGAAGTGCAAGTGCTTTTTCAGAAGATTTAGCAACTAAAGAAAAAATAGAAGAAATTTTTTCAAAACTATAAAAAACTTGAGGAGGGAAAAACATGCGTATAATTGACCTTTTAAAAGAAGATGGAATTTTATTAAATGCAAACGTTAACTCAAAAAAGGAAGCTATTGAAGTACTAGTAGACCTTATGGATAAAGAAGGTTATTTAAATGATAAAGAAGAATATAAAAATGAAGTTTTAAAAAGAGAAGAGTTAAGCACAACAGGTATAGGAGATGGAATAGCAATACCACACGGTAAAACAAAAGCAGTAAAATGTGCTGGCCTTAGTTCAATGGTTGTTAAAGATGGAGTTGATTTTGATTCATTAGATGGAAATAAAGCGAATTTATTCTTTATGATAGCAGCACCAGAAGAAGCTAATAACTTGCATCTAGAAGTTCTTGCAAGATTATCAACTATACTTATGGACGAAGAATTTAGGAATACACTTATAAACGCTAAAGATAAAAAAGAATTCTTAAAGCTTATAGATGATAAAGAAAGCGAAAAGTTTGAAAAAGAAGAAAGTAATGAGAAAAAGGGATATAGAGTATTAGCTGTTACAGCATGTCCAACAGGTATAGCTCATACTTATATGGCAGCTGAAAGTTTAGAAGAAAAAGGTAAGGAAATGGGAGTTTCCATAAAGGTTGAAACAAATGGTTCTGGTGGAGCTAAGAATGTTTTAACTGAAGAGGAAATAAAAAATGCTGAATGTATAATAATAGCAGCAGATAAAAATGTTGAAATGGCTAGATTTGATGGTAAGAGAGTTATAAAGACAAAGGTAGCCGATGGTATACACAAAGCAGAAGAGCTTATAAAAGAAGCTACAAGTGGAAAAGCTGCAATTTACCATGCAGAAGAAAAAGCTAGAAGCATTGATGAAAAAGTTGATGATGAAGGTGTAGGACATAAAATATACAAGCATTTAATGAATGGTGTATCACACATGTTACCATTTGTTATAGGTGGAGGTATATTAATTGCACTAGCATTCTTATTTGATGATTATAGTATAAATCCTTCAAACTTCGGTAGTAATACACCATTTGCAGCATTCTTAAAGAATGTTGGAGATACAGCATTTGGATTTATGTTACCTGTTCTTGCTGGATATATTGCTATGAGTATTGGAGACAGACCAGCTCTTGCAGTAGGTTTTGTTGGTGGTATGCTTGCAAATAAAGGTGGTTCAGGATTCTTAGGAGCACTTCTTGCAGGTTTTATAGCTGGATATTTAGTAGTATTCTTAAAGAAAATATTTAGTAAGTTACCAGATAGCTTAGAAGGATTAAAACCAGTTTTATTATATCCTCTATTTGGTATACTTTTAATAGGTGCGATAATAATCTTTATAATTAATCCACCAGTTGCAGCAATAAATACTGGATTAACAAATTTCTTAAATTCAATGGGTGAAAGTAGTAAAATAATACTTGGAGTAATACTTGGAGCTATGATGGCAATTGATATGGGTGGTCCAATTAATAAGGCAGCATATGTATTTGGTACTGCAAGTCTTGCAAGTGGACAATATGATATTATGGCAGCAGTAATGATTGGAGGTATGGTTCCACCACTTTCAATAGCATTATGTACAACATTCTTTAAAAATAGATTCACAAAGAGAGAAAGACAATCAGGTCTTACAAATTACATTATGGGATTCTCATTTATAACAGAAGGGGCAATACCTTTTGCAGCATCAGATCCACTAAGAGTTATACCAGCATGTGCAATAGGTTCAGCAGTAGCTGGAGGCCTTTCAATGGGTCTTGGATGCCAATTAAGAGCACCACATGGTGGAATATTTGTAGTTCCTGTTATAGAACATCCTTTAGGATATTTAATAGCAATAGCTGTTGGAGCAGTTGTAGGTATGATATTACTTGCAATACTTAAAAAGCCATTAAAAGAAAATACAAAATAATATAATAAAGCGATAGGTTATAATAACCTATCGCTTTTATTATTAATCAAATATAGTATCTAAGTTTTGATTTTCATTAAAATCAAAGCACATTTTTATTTGATCGTAATTATTTCTTTCTGTAGAAAGAGTAGGAAGATTATCTAAAGAAAATAATCTGCTTTCATCCGTTTCTATATTTTCTTTAAAATCTCCATTTATAAATTCACAAAGAACAAATGCTTTATATATTCCATAAGGATTTAAAGTAGTAGAATGTTTACTTTTATCTAAAAGAGCAATAAGCTTTTTAGGTTTAACATTAATACCTGCTTCTTCAAAGCTTTCTTTTATAGCATTCTCTTTTATTGATAAATTAACTTCTGCCCATCCTCCAGGAAGAGACCATTTATTATCTAAATTTTCTTTAACTAAGAGTATTTTATCTTTAACAAATATAGCACATCTTACATCTACTTTAGGAGTTTGATATCCAGTTTCATTACAAAAAAGATCTTTAACCTTTTCTTTACTTATATCAGTATAATTACTTAAGATTTCAGAAGATATTTCTCTTATTTCTTGAAATCTTTCTATATCATATTTATCCTTAGAGTAAGTAATTCCAGCTTGTGCTATTGATTGTAATCTTTTAGCCCAGGTTAACCATTTTTCTTCCATGAAATCACCTCTGGTAATTAATAGAAAATTTAAATTTCATTATCGTGAATTAATTTTCCGTTTACTATAACCTTTTTAACGTTAATTCCTTCATCAAAAAGAATTAAATCAGCATCGTAACCTTCTTTTATTAGACCTTTTCTATCAGAAACTCCACAATGTTTAGCTCCATTAAATGTAGCCATCTTTACAACATCGTAAAGAGCATAAGAACTATTTTCATATACATTTTTAACTGCTCTATCAAGAGTTAAAACTGAACCTGCAAGAGATCCATTTTCAAGTCTTGCAGCACCATTTTCAACGAATACATCTTGTCCGCCAAGAGCATATTTTCCGTTTGGCATACCACAAGCCATCATAGCATCAGTTACTAAAAGAACTTTGTCTAATCCTTTTTGATTATAAGCAACTCTAAGTGCAGGATATGCTATATGAATTCCATCTGAAATAGTTTCAGTAGTTATTTCAGAGTCAAATACAGCTCCAACAACTCCTGGTGCTCTATGAGTAAATGGTGTCATTGCATTGAATAAGTGAGTTGAATGGCAACATCCACATTCAATTCCTTCAATAGCTTCTTCGTAAGTTGCTTTAGTATGACCTATTGAACAAATAACACCTTTTTCACTTAAGTATTTAATAAGTTCTTTAGCTCCACAAACTTCAGGGGCAAGAGTTATTGAAACAACTGCATCAGAAGCATCTCCAACCATTTCGTTATAAGTGTCTATTGAAGGAACTTCAACATATTTAGGATTTTGAGCACCAATTGCATTAGGACTTATAAAAGGTCCTTCAAGGTGAGCTCCTAAAACGTTTGCTCCATCAGTTCCGTTAAGCTTAGCTTCTTTAATAACTTTCATTGATTTTTTTATATCTTCAATAGAAACAGTCATTGTTGTTGGTGTAAATGATGTTGTACCAAATTTTGAAATTGTTTTTGCTATTTCGTTAATAGCTTCAAATGTTCCGTCCATAGTATCATATCCACCTGCACCATGAATATGAACATCTATAAATCCAGGTGAAAGATACATTCCTTTAGCATCAATTACTTCGCTATCATCACAAACTAAAGGATTTATTTCTTTAATTTTTCCATCTTTAATAAGAACTGACCCTTTTTCAATTCTATCAAGATATATAATATTACAATTTTTTATTAACATATAAATACACCTCCCAAAATTCAATCTTATTTAAATAAGACTCCATAAAATTATATGTTTAATCTTGTATGATATAATTATATAATATATAGTCAAGAATAAAAATAATTAAGATAAGATTTGGAGAGATAATATGGAAACCATTATTGGCGTTGTTGAAGCTATTGTTTTTAAAAGTGATGATACAGGTTATACAGTTTCTAAAATAAATGTCAATAAAGAAACTGTTACAGCTGTAGGTGTTGTCCCATTTATAAAAGATGGTCAGCAAGTTAAATTAACTGGAGAATGGATAGTTCACAAACAATTTGGAAAACAGTTTAAGATAGAAGATTTTGAGGAAATATTACCTACGAAAGTTGAAGCTATAGAAAAATATTTAAGTGCAGGAATTATATATGGTATAGGTCCTGTAACTGCAAAAAAGATAGTTAGCCATTTTGGTGAAGATACTTTAAATGTTATGGAAAACAATATAGAAAGACTTATGGAAGTAGATGGGATTGGTAAGAAAAAATTTACTATCATATATGAATCATACATAGAACAAAAAGACTTAAAAGACATAATGATGTTCTTTCAGTCACATGGAGTTAGTAACAATCAGTGTTTAAAGATATATAAGAAATTTGGAGCAAATGCTAAGGAGATAGTATCAGATAATCCATATATACTATGTAAGGAAATCTCAGGTATAGGGTTTAAGACAGCGGACAAAATAGCTATGAGTCTTGGAATAAAGGCAGATTCACCATTTAGAATAAAAAGCGGAATAGAATATGTAATAAACGGTTTTTGTGCAGCAGGTAATACATATATGCCAAAAGAAAAGTTAATACAAGAAGCCTGTGATACTTTAGTTGTAGATAGAAAGATAATAGAAGAGAATATTTATAACTCTGTTTTAGAAGGAAGAATTGTAGCTGAAAAAGTCTGTGATGAAGATGCTGTATTTACACTTCCTTATTATTATTGCGAACTTGGAATAACAAATAAAATAATTACATTAGGGATTGAAAACTTCCAAACAATAAATACAGATATACCTCATGAAATAGAAATATTTGAAAAAAGATATGGAATAACCCTTGCAGAGTCTCAAAAAGAGGCAATAATAAATGCTTTTATTGAAGGGATAGAAATAATAACTGGAGGACCTGGAACTGGTAAAACAACAATAATAAAATGTATTATTGATATATATGAAAAGAACGGAATGAAAGTTTTACTTGGGGCACCAACTGGAAGAGCTGCAAAAAGAATGAGTGAATCAACAGGCAGAGAAGCTAAAACTATACATAGACTTTTAGAGATGGGTGTATCAGATGATGAAGATAATAATAAATCATTATTTAATAAAGGTGAGTCAGAACCTTTAGAAGCTGATGTAATAATTATAGATGAAGCATCAATGATAGATGTAACTTTAATGCATAACCTTTTAAAAGCTATAAAGCTTGGAACTAGAATAATAATAGTTGGAGATGTTGATCAATTACCTTCAGTTGGACCTGGAAATGTCTTAAAAGACTTAATAAATAGTGGATTAATTAAAGTTGTTAGGTTAAGAGAAATATTTAGACAAGGTGCAGAAAGTCTAATAACAGTAAATGCGCATAGAATTAATAGTGGAGAAATGCCATATCTTAATAAAAAGGGAAATGACTTTTATTTTATAAGAGAAAATGATGTAGATTCAACATTAAATACTATTATAGATTTAGTAAATAGAAGACTTCCAAACTTTAATAAAGATTTTGATAAATTTAAAGATAT
This sequence comes from Clostridium budayi, assembly GCF_055396605.1. Lineage (NCBI taxonomy): Bacteria > Bacillati > Bacillota > Clostridia > Eubacteriales > Clostridiaceae > Clostridium > Clostridium budayi. The sequence goes on along the minus strand of NZ_AP042456.1, from coordinate 2,625,194 downwards.
ACAAGTTCTTACACCGATGAGAAAAGGAACTTTAGGAGTACTTAATTTAAATGAAAGTATTCAAAAGGTTTTAAATCCTGAAAGCAAATACAAAAAAGAAAAGAAAATAAAAGATATGATATTTAGAGAAGGGGATAAAGTTATGCAAACAAAAAATAACTATTCTCTAAAGTGGCATAGAATTTCAGGTGAAGGTGATGAAGAAGGCGTTGGTGTATTTAATGGAGATATGGGATTTATCGAAAAAATAGACGAAGAAGAAAAAATAGTAACAGTAGTATTTGATGATGAAAAAAGGGTACACTACGATTATGTTTATATAGATGAATTAGAACTTGCATATGCAATAACAATTCATAAGAGCCAAGGAAGTGAATTTAAAGTAATAATAATACCTGCATTTATGGGATCACCATTTTTAATGAATAGAAATCTCTTATATACAGGAATAACTAGAGCTAAAAAATTAGTTGTAGTTGTTGGTATGCCAAAAGCTTTAAAATATATGGTATCTAATACTCAAAGTATGGAGAGGTATTCAGCACTTCAATATAGAATTAAGGATATTATAAATAATGATATTATAGAAAATTAAAATATGGATAATAAAATGGGAGTTGATTGTATTTATGAATTCAACTTATAAGGAACTAGTTTATATAAAACGAAAAATAAACAATTACTTACAAGGTGAAGAAAATTTAATAACTGTACTAGGAAAGCCATTAGACAGTAATGAAATATTATACGATACAATTAAAAATATAATAAAAAAGAGAGGTAATGTCCTTTATATATGGGGTAATTCAAAAATTGATAAGAGATTAGTAACTTATATAAATAAAGAAAATGAGTACTATTCATATACTAGGGAAGATACTACAAATAAGAATCTTGTATTTATGAATTTTAAATATTTATATAATATAAACAGGCAATATGATTTAGTAATAATAGATGATATTTCTGCTTATTCAAAATTATCAAAAGAAAGTTTTAAAAGTTTATATAAAAAAATAAGAAGATATACAGATAAAGTAATATTATATTCTTGGATTCAATTCGATGAAGGAAGTACTATAAATGCTTTAAATATAGATAAAAAAATTTTTGTTGAACCTAGGGTTATAACAACTAGAATAGATTTAAAAAATGATATACCATATGTACTTTATGAATATATATTATGGTTTAAAGATAACAAAAAAAATGTTATAACTTATGTTCCTTACAAAGATGATGTGGAAAATGTTTTTCATTATTATAATAAAAAAGTTAAATTAAGTGACGCTAAAGAGATAAAAATATATTGCGAAAAAATAAAGGACAGTGTATTAAAATTTAAAGATAAGTCAATATTTCTAATAACAAATAATATAGAAGAGGTATTAGAAACTCCTAATATTGATGGAATAATATTATTATTTGCAGATAATTATAATATTGATTTTAAAAAAATACTTTTCATGTGTGCAAAAGTATCTAAAAGTAAAGGTCAATTTAAAGAAATTCTTTTAGTTTGTAATACTGAAACAGAAGAAATCGATAAAGCAAGGGAAGTTGCTAGGAGTTTTAATAAATTATTATGGGAAGAATATTAAAAGCATTAGAATATTTAAAAGATTGTTTTTTAGAAATTATATTTCCAGCACCTTATAAATGCATAGTTTGTAACGAATCGGAAGAAGAAGGATTATGCAGAGAATGTAGAAGTACAATAACAGAATGTACAGAACCTGAACATTTTGGATATTATAAAGGTGCATTAAAAGAACTTATATTTTTATTTAAATTTAATAAAGATTTCCTAGCAGGAGAAATATTAGTCGATTTAATAAAAGATAAGCTAAATGGAATAGAAAAAGATTATATAATTACGTACATTCCTATAGGTAAAAAATCTATGAGAAAAAGAGGTTTTAACCAATGTGAATATATTGCAAAAGAATTATCAAAAATTCACAGATTAAAATGTATAAAGACATTAAATAAAATAAAAGAAACAAAACCTCAAAAACAACTTACTAAAAAAGAAAGATTAGAAAATATAAAAAATTCTTTTGGAGTAATTGATAAAGAAATTATAAAAAATAAAAGATTTATTCTTATAGATGATGTTCTAACAACAGGTGCTACTATAGAAGAAGGAATGAGAGTTTTAAAAGAAAATGGAGCAAAAGAAATAAAATTGTTGACTATTGCGAAAAGTCGTTTATAATATTAATGTAAAGTTAGGTCTGTGGTTGAAAGTCGATGCTAGTCGCAGGCAAAACGATCCACTTAAGCTAGGCAAAGATTCTAGTGAGCATGGTGCGGTATAGAAGTAAGTCCTACCAGGCATTAAAGCTTGAGAGGGTTAGTAGTGAGAGGTTAATTCCGGGTAGCGAAATCTCCAGTAGGCGAGTGTGGGGGCAAAAACCAGTGTCAGCTAACTTTACAAAAAAGGATACTAAGTTTCTTAGTATCCTTTTTTGATGTATAAAATAAGTACAAAATGAAAAATAATATAGGTTTTAAAATAAATATTTAATACAACATAAATTTTCAGTAAATTCAGAAAATAATATTGAAACATAATGTGAAAAGGTGTACAATATATTTATAAATAAATAAATTTTATTTTATCTAAGTTTTACTTAGAACATACGAGAGGAGCTGGACTTATGAAAGTAACAGTTGTAACAAAAAACATTGAATTAACTCCTGCTTTAAGAGATATCGTAGAAAAGAAAATCTCAAAATTAGACAAGTACTTCGAAGGAGATGTTAGTGCTAAAGCAACATTAACAGTACAAAAGAATAGACATAGAATTGAAGTAGCTATTCCTTTTAATGGAATATTACTAAGAGCAGAAGAAGTAACAGACGATATGTATAAATCAATAGATCGTGTGGAAGAAAAACTTATGAGACAAATAAGAAAACAAAGAACTAAACTTGCTAAAAAGCATAAAGAAGCAATTAAGTTCTTAGAAATTGCAACAGATGAAGAAGAAAACGAAGGAGAAGTTGTCAAAACAAAGAGATTTGCTGTAAAACCAATGAATGTTGATGAAGCAATCCTTCAAATGGAACTTATAGGACATAACTTCTTTGTATATAAAGATTCTGATACAAACGATATTAATGTTTTGTATAAGAGAAAAGATGGAAATTACGGTTTACTTGAACCGGAATATCAATAAAAATTAAATAAGACTTATAGTGCCTCATAAAGTAATACTTTATGAGGTTTTTATGTGGTTTTGAATAAAATATTTAAAGTAAGACTACTATAATAGATAGTGGATTACTTAAATAATTTTAATAAAGTTGTTATTAAGTTGAAAAAGACTAATTAAAAATGGTATAATTTATAAATGTATACTAAGATATAAGTAAAACTACTTAACAATTTTTTTAGTATTTGAAAGGATGAAAATATGGGAATGTTTAAGGCTTTATTTGGCACATATAGTGAAAGAGAGGTTAAGAGGATAAAACCATTAGTTGATAAGATAGAAAGTTTAGATTCAACAATGGGAGAACTTAGCGAGGAAGAGCTTAAGGCTAAGACAGGAGAATTTAGAGAAAGATATAAAAATGGTGAAAGCTTAGATGATTTATTACCAGAAGCATTCGCCGTTGTTAGAGAGGCTTCATGGAGAGTACTTAAGATGAAGCATTATAGAGAACAATTAATAGGTGGAATAGTTCTTCATCAAGGAAGAATAGCGGAAATGAAAACAGGTGAAGGTAAAACATTAGTTGCAACATTGCCAGCATACTTAAACGCAATTTCTGGTGAAGGGGTTCACGTAATAACAGTTAATGATTATCTAGCTTCTAGAGATAGAGAGTGGATGGGACAAATATATGAATACTTAGGACTTACAACAGGTGTTGTAGTTCATGACTTAAATAATGACCAAAGAAGAGAAGCATATAATGCTGATATAACTTACGGAACAAATAATGAGTTCGGTTTTGACTACTTAAGAGATAATATGGTTATATATAAGGAAGAAAGAGTTCAAAGAGGACTTAACTTTGTTATAGTGGATGAGGTTGACTCAATTTTAATTGATGAAGCTAGAACACCACTTATTATTTCTGGAGCAGGTGAGAAATCAACAGAATTCTATAAAGTTGCAGACTACTTTGTTAAAACATTAATTGCAGAAGAAGATTATACAATTGATGAAAAAGCAAACGCTGTTATGCTTACAGACAAAGGTATAGAAAAGGCAGAAAAAGCATTTAAAGTAGAAAACTATGCAGATGCTGAAAATATGCAATTACAACACTATGTAACTCAAGCCTTAAAAGCTAACTACTTTATGAAACTAGATAAAGATTATATGGTTAAAGATGGAGAAGTTATAATTGTTGATGAATTTACAGGAAGACTTATGGAAGGTAGAAGATATTCAGATGGTCTTCACCAAGCTATTGAAGCTAAAGAAGGAGTAAAGATTGCAAGAGAATCAAAAACTTTAGCAACAATAACTTTCCAAAATTACTTCAGAATGTACAATAAATTATCAGGTATGACAGGTACAGCTTTAACAGAAGAAAATGAATTTAGAGAAATTTACGGACTAGATGTTATAGTTATACCAACTCATAGACCAATTCAAAGAGTAGATAATCATGATATTGTATATAAAACTGCTAAAGGTAAGTACAATGCTATAGTAGAAGAAATAAAGAAAGCACATGCAAAAGGTCAACCAGTCCTTGTTGGTACAGCAAGTATTGAAAAATCTGAAATAATATCAGCTCTTTTAAAGAAACAAGGAATAAAGCATAAAGTATTAAATGCTAAATATCATGAACAAGAAGCTGAAATTATAGCAGATGCTGGTGAAGTTAACTCAGTAACAATTGCAACAAACATGGCAGGTAGAGGTACTGATATTAAATTAGGTGAAGGTGCATTAGAAGCAGGTGGACTTAAGATAATTGGTACTGAAAGACACGAATCAAGAAGAATAGATAATCAGCTTAGAGGACGTTCAGGTAGACAAGGAGATATTGGGGAATCAACATTCTTTATATCACTTGAAGATGATTTAATGAGAATCTTTATGTCAGAAAAGACTCATGCAATGGTTGATAAATTAGGTTTAGAAGATGATGATGCTATAGAAAGTAAGATAATAACAAAATCAATAGAAAGTGCACAAAAGAAAGTTGAAGGACATAACTTCGATATAAGAAAGAACCTTCTAGGATATGATGATGTTATGAACATGCAAAGAGAAATCATCTATAAACAAAGAGCTCAAGTTCTTGAAGGTGAAAACTTAAAAGAACAAATTGAAGAAATGATTAAAGAAGTTATAAGTGCAGCAGTTGATACTCATATAACTGGTATGGAAGAAGATTATAAGACAGAATTTAAAAACTTAATTCTTTACTTAGATGATATTTGCCTTCCAGCAAATAGAGTAACTATTGATGACTTAGTTAATCTTTCAAACGAAGAAATAAAAGAAAAGTTAATAAACTTATCATTAGAAATATATAATGGAAAAGAAGCTGAGTTTGGAGAAGAAAAACTTAGAGAAATCGAAAGAGTTGTTCTTTTAAAGAACGTTGATATGAAATGGATGGATCACATAGATAATATGGATCACTTAAAACAAGGTATTGGACTTAGAGCATTTAAGCAACAAGATCCAGTTCAAGCATACCAAATGGAAGGTAGTGCAATGTTTGAGGAAATGATAGAATCAATTAAAGTTGATACTGTTAAATATCTATTCCACGTTCAAATGGAAAAAGCTCCAGAAAGAGAAAGAGTTGCTAAAGAAACAGCAGCTGTTCATGAAGGAACAGGAGATGCTCCAAAGAAAAAAGAACCAGCTAAGAAAGCAGTAACTGTTGGAAGAAATGAACCATGTCCTTGTGGAAGTGGTAAAAAGTATAAAAACTGTTGCGGAAGAGAAGTTTAAAGATTATTATAAATAAAAAGCATCGTTATTATAAATAACGATGCTTTTTAAAATCAAATATATAGAGGTGATTTTATATGAGAATAGAGCTTGAAAAAGCATTAGTTAAAATGCCGAGCCTAAAGGAAAAAATAAATGAAATGAGGGCTTCACTTTGACAAAGAAGCTTTAATAAAAGAAATACAAGAGCTTGATTTAAAGATGCAAGAAAATGGCTTTTGGGATGATATAAAAAGAGCTGAAGAAATAACAAAGGAAAGTAAGTTTTTAAAAGGTAAGCTTGAAAGATTTGAAACTTTAGAAACTAAGATTGATGATATAGAAGTTTTAAATGATATCATGGAAGAAGATGATGAAGAATCAATTAACGAAATAATTGAAAGTGTTGCATTTTTAGAAAAAGCAGTTGAGGAATATAGAATAGAAATACTTTTATCAGGGGAATATGATAAAAATGATGTAATATTTACCCTTCATGTTGGAGTTGGTGGAACTGACGCAAATGATTGGACTGAGATGCTTTTAAGAATGTACACAAGATGGGCAGAAAATCATGGTTTCTCTGTGGAAACTTTAGATTTAATACAAGGTGATGAAGCTGGTATTAAAAGTGTAACTTTAAGAATCAAAGGGGATTTTGCATATGGATACTTAAAAGCTGAGAAAGGAATCCATAGATTAGTTAGAATATCTCCTTATAATGCAAATGGTAAAAGACAAACATCCTTTGCATCTGTTGAAGTACTTCCAGAGCTTACAAAAGATCAAGATATAGATATAAGACCAGATGATTTAAGAATTGATACTTATAGAGCTGGAGGGGCTGGAGGACAGCACGTAAATAAAACTGAATCAGCAGTTAGAATAACACATATTCCTACAGGAATAGTTGTTCAATGTCAAAATGAAAGAAGCCAGTTCTCAAATAGAGATACTGCAATGGCTATGTTAAAATCAAAGCTTATAGAGCTTAAAGAGAGAGCGCATAAAGAAAAAATAGAAGATTTAACAGGAGAACTTAAAGATATGGGATGGGGAAGTCAAATAAGATCATATGTATTCCATCCATATAATATGGTAAAAGACCATAGAACAGGTGAAGAAACATCAAATGTTCAAGCTGTTATGGATGGTGAAATTGATTCATTTATTAACGCATATCTTTCAAGTGATTTAAATATATAGTATAAAAATAAAAGCCTAAGATTAATCTTAGGCTTTTATTTTTAAGATTTTTTCTTATATACATCTATTTTTTTTAATATTGGATGACTTACTAATATTAAAAATACAATAAAAGATATTGCGTGTAAAACAGGATTAATAAGGATTTTTGTAATAGTTCCATAGCAATTTTCCATTAAATATTTATTAGTTAATAAAAAAGCATTATCTATTGAAGTTTCAGATATAAAATCAGTTTTATCATTAGGAGTATGGATTTTACTAACATCACTATGAGAAAGTGTTAAAGAATCAAATCCATTCTTTATGAAGCTTGCATGGTCACTAGAATCTTCATATTTAACATTAAAAACTAAATTATTATTAGTACATATAGTTTTTAAATCATTAAGTATAGTTGAATTCTTATCTTTAAGGCTTTCACCACTCATAAATGTAAGAGGATAATTCTCTGCTCCGATCATATCAAAGTTAATAACTTCTGCCCCTTTTAATTCATCTTTATACCTAGATGCAAAGTCATTAGATCCTAAAAGTCCAAATTCTTCAGCATTTAGTGCAACAAATATAATATCTCTATTTGGTTTTGGAAGAGATGATATATATTTAGAAAGTTCAATTAAAAATGAAGTTCCAGAAGCATTGTCTAATGCACCGTGATAAATATTTCCTAGGGCATCTTTTCCCAGGTGATCATAATGTGCAGTAAGTATTAAAGGCTTTAGTTTTTTATCTCGGCCCTCTATTTTAGATACAACATTAAATACTTCAGTTTTCTTAACTGAGTAAGGAAGAGTAATAGATATAGTATCTTTATTTTTTAAAGAAGAAACCATAGTATTATAAACATCTTTTGTAATTACTACTGCAAAAGAAATTGGAGAGTCATTAATAAATGAGCTACGAAATGAAAAATTCTTTTCTTCACTTACATAAAATAAAAAAAGTTTATTGTCCTTTCTAAAAGAAATAGAAGAAGGAAATATGTTTACACTATCATTAGAAGAAAATGTTTCAGATGAAGAATTAAAATTGATCATATCTTCTTTGAAATCTTTTCCATATTCAAAAGATTTTGTTTCTCCATTACTCTTAGAAATAGTAAGTGATGGAGTATTATCATTTCTAAAAGGTGCATTTACTTGAAAGCCTTGCTTATAACTATTATCTAATTTATTAAGTTTATATTTTTCAAAAGTTTTAGTTATGTAGTCAGCTACAGAATCATTTTCTTTAGAGCCGCAAAGTCGTCCTTCAAACTCATCTGAAGCTAAATATTCTATAGTTTCTTTTACATTATTAGAATCAAAGTACTTGATAGAGCATCTTAAACATAGAAAAAAAATAAATATAATAGCAGAAATAATAGTACAGATTTTATAAATTTTCGATTTCATTTAATACCTCATAATAAATTGTTTTATTAAAGTGTATTAAAATAAAATAAGCTTTATGATTGCTTAAGTTAAGCTTTTTTATATAGCATGTCCATTATTGCATAAACTATAGTAAATAAAAGACAAACATATACAACTATCTTTGATTTATAGTCAATTATAAGAAGAATGCCACCAATTATAGCACTTATAAGTATTATATAATTGATGAATTTATTAAGCCCTGATTTAGATATATTAATGACATTAACAGATGAAATTAATATTAAAGCTAAGGTTAGGAATGAAAAAACATCTTGTAGTTTGTTAGAGTAAACTAATATTTTATAATGATTAAATGTTAAAAGTGTTATTAATATTACTAATAATAATGAGATGACTTTTTGTATATACTTATTCATATAGAACCTCCCTAATTGTAAAATATTTACAATTAAATTATACTAGAACTTAACATAATTACAATATATAACGTATAATTTAAGGAAATTAATACAAAAAAAGTTTATGTAAAGTATCAAAGAGAGGTATAATAGAAAATGTATGATTTTTTTGGAGGTTAAGTGTATGAATATAAATGAGAGATTATCAAAAGAACTTGGCATTAAATTAAATGTTATAGGTAATGTTATAGAACTATTAGATGGAGGCAACACTGTTCCATTTATAGCTAGATATAGAAAAGAGATGACAGGTGGTCTGTCAGATGAAATTTTAAGAAATTTAGAAGAGAGATTAACATATTTAAGAAATTTAGATGAAAGAAAAGAAGCTGTTCTAAAATCAATAGAAGAACAAGGAAAGCTTACAGAAGAGATTAAGTTAGCTTTAAATAAAGCTGAAACTTTAACTGAAGTAGAAGATATATATAGACCATATAAGAAAAAGAAGAGAACTAGAGCAACAATAGCTTTAGAAAAAGGATTAAAACCTCTTTCTGAAATAATTTTAGAAGGTAACTATAAAGGAAATATAGAAGAAGAGGCTAAAAAATATATAAACGAAGAAAAAGAAGTTAAAGATGAAAAAGACGCTATAAATGGAGCTATGGATATAATTGCAGAAGTTATATCAGATGAAGCTGATTATAGAAAATGGATTAGAAACTTTGTATTTAAAGAAGGTACTATAGAAACTAAAGGGGATAGCGAGGAAAGAACTCCTTATGAAATGTATTATGACTATAAAGAAGAAGTTAAAAAGATTCCTCCACATAGAATACTTGCAATAAATAGAGGAGAAAAAGAGAAAATATTATCTGTTAAAATTGTATCATCAGAAGATAAAATAATAGCTTATTTAGAAAAAAATATTCTAAAAGGCAATGAAGAAACTGATAAAATATTAAAAGATAGTATTAAGGATTCTTTAAAGAGACTTATTTACCCATCAATAGAAAGAGAAATTAGAAGTGAACTTACTGATAAAGGTGAAGAAGGTGCTATAAATATATTCAAAGAAAATCTTAAAGCATTATTATTACAAGCACCTATAAAAGGGAAAGTTGTTATGGGATATGACCCTGGATTTAGAACAGGATGTAAAATTGCCGTGTTAGATAGTACAGGTAAATTCTTAGAAAATACAGCAGTTTATCCAACAGCACCTAAAAATGATGTTATAGGAACTAAAAAGAAGCTTAAAGAACTTATTAATAAATATGGTGTTGATGTTATATCACTTGGTAATGGGACAGCATCAAGAGAGTCTGAAGAAGTAATAAGTGAAGTTTTAAAGGAAGTTAAGAATGAAACTGGACGTGAAGTATCTTATGTAATAGTATCAGAAGCTGGAGCATCAGTTTATTCTGCATCAAAGCTTGCAACTAAAGAATATCCAGATTTAGATGTAACAGTAAGAGGTGCAATATCAATAGGAAGAAGACTTCAAGATCCACTTGCTGAGCTTGTTAAAATAGATCCAAAAGCAATTGGGGTTGGGCAATATCAACATGATGTTACTCAAAAAAGATTAGAAGAATCTTTAAATGGAGTTGTAGAAGATTCAGTTAACAAAGTTGGAGTTGATTTAAATACAGCAACACCAAGTCTTTTAACTCATATATCAGGTATAAATTCAAGTATAGCTGAAAATATAGTAGCTTATAGAGAAGAAGTTGGAGAATTTAAGAGTAGACGTGAACTTCTTAAAGTTAAGAGATTAGGTCAAAAAGCATTTGAACAATGTGCAGGATTCTTAAGAGTTATGGAAAGTAAGAACCCTCTAGATAATACATCAGTCCATCCAGAATCTTATGATGCTGCAACAAAATTAATTGAAATGCTAGGTTATACTATGGATGATCTAAAAAATAAAAAATTAGGTGATATTGAAAACAGAGTTAAGAATATTGGATTAAATAATATTTCTAAAGAATTAGAAATTGGAGAGCTTACTTTAAAAGATATAATAAAAGAACTTCAAAAACCAGGTAGAGACCCAAGAGAAGATATGCCAAAGCCAATATTAAAAACTGGAGTAATAGAAATAAAAGACTTAAAACCTGGCATGGTTTTAATGGGAACAGTAAGAAATGTTTCAGACTTTGGAGCGTTTATTGATATTGGAGTTCACCAAGATGGTCTTGTTCATAAGAGTCAAATGGCTAATAAGTTTGTTAAACATCCACTTGATATAGTTAAAGTAGGAGATATCGTAAAGGTTAAAATACTAGAAGTTGATGAGAAGAGAAATAGAATTTCTCTTTCAATGAAGGATGTAGAATAATAAAAATATATAATATTTTTAAAAAGGTATTTATATAATTATATAGATACCTTTTTATTAACTGGTAACTACAAATTTTAAAAATATAGAAAATTTTTGTTGCTTTTTATGGTAGAAATTGCTTATAATTAAATATAAGAAAGATATTTTTTATTGTTTTTTAAATAAGATTATTAAAGGGTTATATAAATTATTAAGGTGGTAGTTACAAGTGAGTAGTATAAATAAGGATTCTAGAATTCCATTATATTTGCAACTTATGGATATACTAATAGATAAAATTAATAATGGACTAGAAGAGAATGAGCAATTACTTTCAGAAAGAGAAATATGTGAACTTTATGATGTAAGTAGAACAACAGTAAGACAAGCTCTAGATGAACTTGAAAGAGAAGGATATATATATAAAGTGCATGGTAAAGGTACATTTGTTGCACCAAAGAAAGTTAATCAAGACTTAGTATCATTTTATTCATTTACAGAAGAAATGAAGAAGATAGGAAAGAAGCCTTCATCAGAGATAATAGGATTTGAGATCATACAATCAGGTGAAAAATTAGCAAGAAAATTTAAAATAAATGAAGATGATTTAATATATAAAATAATAAGAATTAGAAAAGCTGATGATATACCTATGATGTATGAGATAACATACTTACCTTTTACAAGATTTGAAGGGTTATCAAAAGAACAATTAGAAGAAAAGCCTATGTATGAGGTTTTTACAGAAACTTATAATGCAAAATTAACATCAGCAGAAGAATATTTTGAACCGATTCTTACAAATAAGCTTGAAAGTATATATCTAAAGATACATGAAGGTGCACCAAGCTTAAAAATAGAAAGATATACTTATGAAAATAGTAGACTTATAGAGTATACCGTAGGAATAGCTAGAGGAGATAAATTCAAGTATAGAGTTCAATTAAAAAATAATTAATATAAATAAAAAAATAAAAATTTTTAAAACTACTGGTAATGACAACATTATCAGTTGGGGAGGGTATAAAATGATTTTTGGGTTTTCAGAGGATATGTTAAAAAAATTAGGAGCTACGTTTACAGCAACTGAGATTAGGCAACAACCAAAATTATGGAGAGAGACATACAATATAGTAAAGCAGAATAAAAATAAAATAGAAGAATTTTTAAATAAGAATTTAAAGAGCAATACTAGAATAATATTAACTGGAGCAGGTACTTCTGATTATGTTGGAGATTCACTTTATCTGCATCTTGCGAAAACTTTAAATTTAAGAGTTGAAGCTATAGCTACAACAGATTTAGTATCAAACCCATATGAATTTTTAGAAGAAGATACAAAAACTATATTAGTATCATATGCAAGATCAGGTAATAGTCCTGAAAGTATAGGAGCTTATGATATATTCAGAGATAATGTAAAAGATATAGCACAACTGGTAATTACGTGTAATGAAGAAGGTGAGTTAGCAAGAAAGTCATTAGAAGATGAAAATACTCTTTGTTTACTTATGCCAAAAGAGTCTAATGATAAAAGCTTTGCTATGACAAGCTCTTTTAGTTGTATGTTACTTGCAACACTTTTAACATTTGATATTAAAAACTTAGAAGAAAATAAAAAGTATGTAGATATAATATCAGATAAGGCTGATTTTATATTAGATAATGATTGGAAAGAAATAATAGAATTAGTGGAACTAGGTTGTGAGAGAGTTGTTTATTTAGGATCAGGAGCATTAAAAGGTTTGTGTCAAGAAATGGCGCTTAAAAATTTAGAACTAACTAGTGGAAAGACAGTAACTGTTTGTGAATCTGTTCTTGGCTTTAGACATGGTCCAAAATCTATAATAAATGACAATACGTTAGTTATATTTATGAATTCTATTAATGAATATACAAATCTTTATGATATGGATTTAATAAAAGAAATACATGGGGATGTAGGAAATCATAAATTAGCAGTTATAAGCTACAAGAAAAATGATGAATTAAATTCATTATGTGATAGATATATAGAAATTAATGGGGAAGATGTACCAGAAATTTATACTCTATTTAATTACATGTTATTTGGACAAATGTTTGGATTATTTAGTTCATTACATCTTGGTATTTCACCAGATAATCCAAGACCAGATGGAACTGTAAATAGGGTAGTTAAAGGAGTAATAATACATCCATATAATAAATAGATTTTTTAAAACTAATGATAAGAAATATTTAGTGGTATTAAAAATATAGGGAGAGAAAGTGTATGAATAAAATATTATCAACTAGAGAAATGTTAAAGAAGGCACAAGAGGGAGGATATGCAGTACCTGCATTTAATATTCATAACCTAGAGACACTTCAAGTTGTTATTGAAACAGCAGCAGAACTTAGATCACCAGTTATATTAGCAGGAACACCATCAACTATTAAATATGCTGGGGGAGAGTATATAGTAGCAATGGCAGAAGTAGCTGCAAAAGAATATGATATACCAATTGCTATTCATTTAGATCACTTTGAAGATATTGATGCAATCAAACATTATGTAGATATTGGGTTTAAATCAACAATGATTGATGCATCACATGAAAATTATGAAAATAATATAAAAATAGTAAAAGAAGTTGTAAGCTATGCACACAAATTTGATGCAACAGTTGAAGCTGAACTTGGAAGATTAGGTGGACAAGAAGATGACCTTGTTGTAGATGAAAAGGATACTATGTATACAAATCCAGAACAAGCAAAAGACTTTGTTGAGAAGACAGGAATAGATTCATTAGCAGTTGCAATTGGAACAGCTCATGGGTTATATAAAGGAAAAGCTAAATTAGATTTTGATAGATTAAAAGAAATTAGAGAAAAGGTAGATATACCTCTAGTGTTACATGGTGCATCAGATGTACCTGATGAATTAGTAAAAAAAGCTATAGAACTTGGAATATGCAAAGTTAATGTAGCAACTGATTTAAAAATACCTTTCTCAGATGCTGTTAAGAAATATTTTATAGACAATCCTACAGCTAATGATCCAAGAAAATATATGACACCTGGTAAAGAAGCAATGAAAGCTATAGTTAAGCATAAAATAATGGTATGTGGAAGTAATAATAGAGCTTAATATAATATAAATAAAAGAACGGAAATGAAGCTTAAAAAGGATTCATTTTCGTTCTTTTACTTTTAATTAATGATGGCCGCAGTTATGACCAGTACATGAGTTTGCAGGGCTAAATTCAAGTAATTTATTATCATTAAATAGATCTATGTTTTCTTTTAATGAAGTAGGATTTGCTTTAAATACTTTAACACCCATAGAGTTTAATTTATTAATAGCTCCAGCGCCAATACCAAGGACAAGAACTACATCTATATCAGCTCCACCTATAGCTTTTATCGGTTGACATTTACCATGTTCATGGTTTAAATCTCCGTTATTTATAGCAGTAATATCATTTGTTTCAGTATCTACTACTAAGAAAAATGGTGCAGAACCAAAGTGGTTATAAGGAATACTTTCTAAGCCGTTATTTTCTTTTACAGGAATACAAATTTTCATTTTAATTTCCCCTTTCACAATTTGATTTATTGCATCTTTTAGAGCAATTTTCTTTTCTCTCACATTTAAAGTCTAAGAAATTAAGATCATTTAATATAAGAACCTCAGGATCTTTAAGACTATCTGTAAAATGATTTAAATCATCTAGAATTTCATTATTAACTGAGTAGTGAATAAAATAGCCTTTTTTGTGACCTAATATAATACCAGAGTCTTTTAATACTTTAATATGTTGAGAAACAGCAGCTTCAGATATACCAAGATGCCTAGATATACCTTTAGCACATACGTTTTTTCTAGCGAGTAAAAATAGAATTTTTAATCTAGTTTCATCACCTAGAGCTTTAAAAAGTTTAACTATATTATTCATTGGTACCTCTATTTTTATTTTTAATTAAGTAATTACTTAATTAAATTTTACTACTAATAAAATGTAATATCAAGGTAAAAATAAAATTTAATTTATTGACAAATATATAACAAAGAGGTAATATAAAACTGTAAATAAAATATTATATATATCTTCAGGGCGGGGCGTAATTCCCCACCGGCGGTAAAGCCCGCGAGCTAATTTTTAGCATGATTCGGTGAAACTCCGAAGCCGACAGTATAGTCTGGATGAAAGAAGGTAAAATATTAGTTAATTTGGTTTAGAATTTTTACGTCCCTGATATATTTATAGGTATATCAGGGATTTTTTTAAATTAATTTAATTAATACTTACCCACCAAAAGAAGATTATTTGGGGGAGGAATTATTAAAATGACCAAAAATTTAAACAAAATGGTGAAAATATCATTACTAACAGGAATTGCTTTTATATTTATGTTTATGGAAATTCCATTTCCGGTATTTCCATGGCTTAAATTAGATTTAAGTGATGTTCCAGCTCTTATGGGGGGCTTTGCATTTGGTCCTTTAGCGGGAGTATTAATAGAATTCTTAAAAGTATTAATGAATCTATTATTATCTGGAACACAAACAGGTGGAGTTGGAGAATTTGCAAACTTTATAATAGGCGCTTCATTAGTTTTCCCAGCAGCATTTATTTATTGGAGAAAGAAGTCAAAAAAGACAGCTATAATAGGAATGGTAATAGGTGTAGTTATAATGAGCATCATTGGAGTTTTAGCAAATGTGTATATATTATTACCACTTTACGGAATGCAAATGTCATCAGCTGAGCTTATGAGATATGTAACTGTTGGTTTAGTACCTTTTAATGCAGTAAAAGGTATAATAGCATCTGGATTAACATATATATTATATAAGAAGGTATCAGTTGCAATATTTAAAGTTGAACCTAATTTTGGAGAACACAAAAATAGCACAGCAAAAATTCATTAATATAAAATAAAAGGAGGCATTTTTATGTCTCCTTTTTATAATTATTAATAAAAATTATAATCTGTTACAAAATTAAATCATATGTAAAATAAATAATAATTAAAAGAATATTAGAGATATTGATATAAAACAATAGCAAATGATATTTAAATTTAAAATATGAATATATATGGTTATATATTCAAATATATCGTCTAAAATGAAGGTGTTAAAGTTTTACTGTTATATAGATTAGTGTTACTATTAAATCAAGATTTGGACAGAGATTTATAGATTTGTAGTATGGAAGGGATGAGATTTATGGGACAAAAGAGGTATGATGAGGTTATTATAAAAAATAATAAATCAAAGCTAGCTGAAGTTAGAAAAGAAGAAGAAAAGATGGCTAGAGAAATAAAAGAAAAAGAAAAGCTTGGCAAATAATATATTATAAAAAATAATATATTTTAATATCAAAATCCCCAAGAGAGGCAAGTAAAGTGATCTTACTTGATTGTCCTGGGGATTTTCTTATTTATGAAGCCACATTATAACAGCGCTTTCTTTATTATCTTCATAGAAATTTTTTCTTATTCCTTCACTTTTAAAACCAAGTGATTTATAAAGGTTTTGAGCTATTATATTAGATTTTCTAACTTCTAATGTTATATCATAGCAATCTTTTGAATTTAAGTGTTTTATTAATGCTTCCATAAGCTTAAATCCAAAGCCTTTCCCCCTATAGCTTGGGTGAATAGCTACACTTGTAATTTGGCCTTCTGATGCAATTATCCAAGCACCTGCAAAGCCTATAACTTCATCAGATGAAGTTTTTAGTACAATATAATTAGCAAATTCATTAGAAAGTTCTTTAGAGATTTCATTAAGGCTCCAACCTTCTTTAAGACTTAACTTACTTACATTATGGACACCTTCTACATCCATATTGTCCATAAGTTTAAGAGTTACTTTCTCCATTAGTCATCTTTAATCTATTTTCAAGTTCTCTTACAGCCTGAGGTTTCTTTAAGTATAAAGGAGCAGAGTTTTCATCATCCTTTATTCCGTTCTTTAGAAGGTTTAAACCAATTTCACCAATTTGAGATGCTCTTACTGTATTTAAATGAACTGGTGCAAATGATATATTTTGCATATGTTCTAATAAATATTCCTTATGTTTTGAAACACCATCACCTGTAAATAATACTTTTTCATTCATTGAATTAAGCTTTTCTACAAGATCTTCAATATCCATTGAAGTACAATCTACTATAGCTTCCATTTTGCCATCTATAACTTTGTATATTGCTGTATAAACATTTTCTCTTAATGCATCCATAATAGGGCATATAATTCCATCAAATGATGAAATAGAGAACGCTAATCCTTCAAGAGTTGAAACACTTACGTAAGGCTTGTTAGAACCAAAGCTAAGACCTTTTACTGTAGCCATACCTATACGAAGTCCTGTAAATGAACCAGGTCCTTTAGAAACAACAAAACCGTCCACATCATCTATTGAAACACCAGTATCATTTAATAATTGTTCTATAATTCCCATAAGAAGAACAGAGTGTTCACGTTTATTATTTAATGTATATTCTCCTAAAAGCATATCATCTTTAAGTAATGCAGCAGTTGCGCACTTTGAGGATGAATCCACACTTAAAACTATCATAAAGACAACTCCTTTATATATTGATATTTTTCACCATAAGGAGTTAAAGTAATTTTTCTATAATATTCTCCTTTAGATAAATCTTTTTGAATGTATATATGTAAAAAATCATTAGGTAAAATTTCTTCTATATAGTTTGCCCATTCAATAATTGAAACTGCATCTGAAAAGATATAATCATCAAAACCTATTGCGTAAATTTCATCAGGGTCACTAACTCTATAAACATCAAAGTGGTTTAGCTTTAGTCTTCCAGAATCATATTCATTTACAATATTAAAAGTTGGACTTGTTATATTGTCAGTAATGTTAAGTCCTTTAGCAATTCCTTTTGTTATATGAGTTTTACCAGTTCCAAGATCACCAGTTAAACATATAATATCTCCAGCATTTAAAAGTTTACCTAAAGCTTCACCAATGTTTGTAGTTTCAGAAATACTATTAACTTCAAAATCCATAAGATTTGTCTCCTTTCTTAAAAATCATAATCTATCCTTATATTCTATCCAAAAATCAAAAAAAAGAAAAGTAATATAAAAGTAATTGCATTATAAAAATAAAAAGTGTAAAATTAAAGAACAAATATTTACAGTATAATAAATAAATTTTTAAATATAATGAATAATGGAAAAGGGTTTTTAGAGAGGTGAAATCATGAAGAAAATAACAGCTGCTATGCTAATTATAACCGCAGCGTTTTTTTTAGGCCTTGGAGGATTTTCTAAGCCACTTATGGCAGATACCGCAGAGAGTGATAAAGATACTAGAGATGTTTACTTAAATATTATTACAACAAATAAAGAACAATATAAGATTATTAAAGAGTTATCTAAGGACAAGCATAGTATAGAATATATGTTTAATAATTTAGATGAAGCAAAAAAATATAAATATGATGAAAACACAATAAAAAATATATCAAATATGGATTTATTCTTTTATCAGGGATCTGGAAATGAAAATGATTGGATAAATGATTTAGTAAATAAAGTAGATAAAAGTTCTGTTGGAGCTGTTAATTTATCTAGAGGTATAAGGGAATTAAAATATAATGTGGATGATAAAGAAAAAGTTAATCCATATTACTATCTTGGAATAGCAGAATATAAAGTAATGTTATATAATGCAAAATCTGCTCTTCAAGAAAAAGATCCTAAAAATAGGGATTTTTATGAAAAAAACTATGAAGAAATAGTTAAAAATCTTGAAGATATTAAAAAAGATTTTGATAAAGATTCTAGAAATCTAAAAAAATATACTTTTGTATCAGAAGATAGTACTTTTGAGTATTTATTTAAAGGCTTAGGAATAGACTTTAAAGTATTAGATAAAAATCAAAAGGTAAATGAGTATATAAAATCAAATAATTTAAAAGAAGATTCTGTTATTTATATAAGAAATGAATCAAATAAAGATGATAAAAATAAAGGTAATTATAAAGTTTTAAATCTTAAAACTTTTGATAATAATATGAGCTATGAGGAGCTTATATCCTATAATATAAAACAAATAAAGAATTGTAAAAAATAAAACAAATAAAATTGTTGATTTTTTATAATATATATATTATAATCATTATTGTCCTAAAGGGGTATGGCTCAATTGGTAGAGTAGTGGTCTCCAAAACCATTGGTTCTGGGTTCAAGTCCTAGTGCCCCTGCCATAATGACAAGAGAAAGCTAGAAACTTAAAGTTTCTAGCTTTTTTTAATATACATTTATTAAATTAAAAAATTAACCTTCGATATGGTGTCCTGTTTTTTCTATGCAATTTTCTATTTCAGATTTTGTAGCTGGGTCTGAATATATAACCTCAACACTTCCACGTCCAAGGTCAATGCATACGTTATTTACACCATCAATTTTTTCAAGTGAATTTTTCATTTGGGTTTTAACAGTTTCATTAACTAAACCATTAACTATGTAATGTTCTCTGTTCATATTAATACCTCCCTTATATAAAAATTAAATATATGTTTGTTCAAATATATTATGTTCAAAATCATTACTTTGTATTAAGCCATACTTTAGCAATTATAAATATAAATAGTAAATTTTATATTAAATGAACTAATATAAAGAGAAATATGCAGGAAGAAAGATATATAATATAGAAAATAACATATATAAGCTATGAGAAAGAAGGGTGTTTTTATGCAAAAGAAAAAAATTTTAATACCAATAGATGGAACTGATAGAAGTTTAATTTCTTTAAACTATTTAAAAGATAATTTTAATAAAGATAATGTAGAAGTTACTTTAATACATGTAAGAGAAATAGTATTTATTAATGGAATGGCTGTTTCAGAAGAAATAAAAGATGCAGAAGTTATAGGAAAGAGAGTATTAAAAGAAGCTAAAGAGCAAATAAAAGAGTACGAATGTAAAACTGAACTTAGATTTGGATATGCAGGTGATGAAATTTTATCATATGCACAAGAAAATGAAGTTGATACAATTATTATGGCTAAAAATACAAAAAAGAAATTTACATTATTAGTAGGTTCAGTTACTGCACACGTAGCAAAGAGAGCAAAATGTGCTTTAATTATAATACCTGAAGTTTATTAAATATAGTATTTAAAGGGGAGTTTTAATGAGAAAAATAAGATTTGGAATTATAGGGACAGGAAAGATAGTTCATAATTTTTTAGATGCTGCTTTAAAGCATAAAGATTTTGAATTAACAGCTGTATATTCAAGAGATATAAAAAAGGCAAAAGAATTTGGAAAGCCTTATGGCGCTAAAAATTTTTTTGATGATTTAGAGGAGTTTTCTAAATGTAAAGAAATTGATGCTGTATATATAGCATCACCAAACTTTTTACATGAATCTCAAAGCATATTATGTATGAATAATAAAAAGCACGTTTTATGTGAAAAACCAATGGCTTCTAATTTAAAGGAAGTTAGTAGAATGATTAAGACTTCAAAAGAAAATGGAGTACTGTTAATGGAAGCTATGAGACTTACTGTTCTTCCAAACTTTTTAAAAGTAAAAGAGAATTTAAATAAGATAGGAAAGATTAGAAGATATTTTGCAAGTTACTGTCAATATTCATCAAGATATGATTCTTTTAAAGAAGGAGTTATATTAAATGCATTTAATAAAGATCTTTCAAACGGTGCACTTATGGATATTGGAGTTTATTGTATTCATCCAATGATAAACCTATTTGGTAAGCCAAATAAAGTTATTTCAAATAGTGTATTTTTAAGTAATGGAATTGATGGAGAAGGATCAGCTATATTTAATTATGAGGATTTTGATGGAATTATAATGTATTCAAAAATAAGTAATTCAAATCTTCCGTTAGAAATTCAAGGTGAAGATGGAAGTATGTTAATAAGTAATATTCACTTTGAAGATGTAAAAATAATTTATAGGGATGGAAGAGAAGAAAGGATATCAATAGAACCATTAAAAAATGATATGTATTATGAAATTGATGAATTTATAAGATGCATAAAAAATGGACAACTAGAATCTAAATTAAACTCTTTAAATAATTCATTAAGTGCAATAGAGTTAATGGATGAAATAAGAAAAGAGATTGGTTTAAAATTCCCTGCAGATAAATAAATATAAATTATTAAAAAGAGCTTATTTTAAATAGGCTCTTTTTATTTGTATTTGGAAAACCACTTGCTATGCAAGTGTGTTCAGATAAGCTTTAGCGATGTATTACGCAAAAAAACCTCCATTTGTTAAAATAGAATTAGGTTCGCAGCCAAATTCAATAACAAAAGGAGGCATCCATAATGGATAGTAATAGTTTATCACATACAAAATGGAATTGTAAATATCACATAGTTTTTGCGCCAAAATACAGGAGAAAAGAGATATATGGAGAAAAGAAAGTTGAGATTGGAAAGATATTAAGACAACTTTGTGAATGGAAGGGTGTTGAGATAATCGAAGCGCATGCTTGCGTTGATCACATACATATGTTGGTTGAGATTCCACCTAAAATTAGTGTATCAAGTTTTGTGGGTTTTTTAAAAGGTAAAAGTAGCTTGATGATTTTTGAGAGATTTTCTAATTTAAAATATAAATATGGAAGCAGGCATTTTTGGTGTAGAGGTTTTTATGTTGATACAGTAGGAAGAAATAAAAAAGCGATTGAAGAATATATAAGAAACCAAGAAAGAGAAGATATGATAGCAGATCAGATAAGTATAAAAGAATATATTGACCCTTTCAAGGGTAGCAAGTAACAGAAAACATGCGGCTGGCGGACCTTTTTAGCGTCTTAAGACGCAATTGCAAGTAAGGTGCCCTTATAGGGCTTAGGAAATACCACCAGCTAAGCTGGTGGATTTTTATTGTAATAAAGTATTTATGCATATGAATATATATAAATGAGATCAACTAAAGGGGAAGTTAATATGTCTGAATTAGAACTTAAAAATATTTATAAGATATATCCTGGAGACGTAGTTGCGGTAAAGGATTTCAATTTGAAAATTAAAGATAAAGAATTTATAGTATTTGTTGGACCTTCAGGATGTGGAAAATCAACTACACTTAGGATGATTGCCGGACTTGAGGATATTTCAAAGGGAGAATTATATATCGATGGAAAACTTGTAAATGAAATGGATCCAAAAGAGCGAGACATAGCAATGGTGTTCCAAAGCTATGCATTATATCCCCATATGAATATTTATGATAATATGGCTTTTTCTCTTAAACTTAAGAAGATTCCAAAGGATGTAATTGATAGGAAGGTTAAAGAGGCAGCTAAGGTACTTGAAATTGAGAGCTTATTAAAGAGAAAACCAAAAGAGTTATCTGGAGGACAAAGGCAAAGGGTTGCTCTTGGAAGAGCCATAGTTAGAAATCCTAAAGTGTTTTTAATGGATGAACCTTTATCAAATTTAGATACGAAACTTAGAGTTCAAATGAGAAGAGAAATATCAAAATTACATGAGGATTTAAAAACAACTTTTATATATGTTACTCATGATCAAGTAGAGGCTATGACTATGGGTACAAGAATAGTAGTAATGAAAGAAGGAGTTATACAGCAAGTTGCTACTCCAGAAGATTTATATAATAAACCAGAAAATAAATTCGTTGCTGGTTTTATAGGAAGCCCGCAAATGAATTTTATAGATACGATAATTAAAAAAGATGGAGATAAATTAAAGATAAATATTTCTAATAATGAAATAGAGATTAAAGGAGAGATGATTAATAAAGCTAAAGATATTTCAAATAGAGAAGTAACTTTAGGAATAAGACCAGAAGATTTAAAAATGGTATCTTTAGATGAAGATTATAACATTGAGGGAACAGTTGAAATTTGCGAGCTTATGGGCTCTGAAACCTATGTATATTTTCATTATGGAGAAAAAACTTTAGTTGTTAAAGCTCCAGGAAATATTAGAATACCGAATGGGACAAAAATTAAGGTAGCTATAGATTTTGATAAACTTCATATATTTGATAAGAAAAGTGAGAGAGCATTAATTTAAAGACTATTTAGTTAAATAATTTTAGGGGGAATTTTATTATGAAGAAAAGAAAACTATTAGCAGCTCTTATTGCAGGTATTATGGCAACAAGTTTATTTGTTGGATGTGGTGGAAATGAAGGTGGAGCATCAAATGATAAGAAAAGTATTACAG
Organism: Clostridium budayi; assembly: GCF_055396605.1. Classification (NCBI taxonomy): domain Bacteria; kingdom Bacillati; phylum Bacillota; class Clostridia; order Eubacteriales; family Clostridiaceae; genus Clostridium; species Clostridium budayi. The sequence goes on along the minus strand of NZ_AP042456.1, from coordinate 2,601,777 downwards.
TATGGTCTCACTTAACAAAGGCAGAGGTAGATGAAGTTCAGAAAGTTGCAAGTGAGTGGGGAGAAAAGAATAATGTAGAAGTAAAAGTTGTCGAGGATAAGGGAGATTTCCAAGCTTTAATTCAAGCTGCAAATAGTCCATCTGGACCAGATATAATGCTTGGTTATCCACATGACAATCTTGGCACTTTCCAAAAGGCTGGAATAGTTGCTGAAATTCCAGAAGGAAAATTAGATGAAAGCAAATATGCTTCAAAGAACTTAATTGAGGCAGTAACTTTAGAGGGAAAGAAATATGCGTTACCATTAGCACAAGAGACATCAGCACTTTTCTACAATAAAGATATAGTCAAAGAAGTTCCAAAAACAATGGAAGAAGTAGTTGAAATAGGTAAGAAAAGCGGATTTAAATATAATCTAACAGATTTTTATTTATCATTTGGTTTAGTTGCAGCAAATGGAGGATATGTTTATAAAAATAATAATGGAACATTAGATCCAACTGATATTGGAATGGGAAATGAAGGGGCTATAAAAGGATATAAATTTATTCAAGATTTAGTATTAAAAGATAAAGTTATGTCAGCTGATATAAATGATGATTTAGCTAAAGGTGAATTTATGGCAGGTAAGACAGCATTCTATATTTCAGGGCCTTGGAATGTTGGTGCTGCAAAAGAAGCTGGATTAAACTTTGGTGTAGTACCACTTCCTACACTAAACGGAAATGAAACTCCATCATTTATGGGAGTTCAAGTTGGTTTTGTATCAGAAAAATCTTCAAATAAAGATATAGCATTTGAACTTTTAACTTATTTAGCTGAAGATTGTTCAAATATATTCTATGAAAAGGGAAGTAGAATTCCTGCAACAAAATCCCAATTAGAATCAGAACAAGTTAAAAAAGATGAGTATATAAATGGTTTCGTAAAACAAGCTGAAAAAGCTATTCCAATGCCAAATATACCAGAAGTTCAAGCTATGTGGACACCAGCAGCAGACAATTTAAAACTTTTAGCTAATAATAAATTAACTCCAGAAAAATGTGGAGAAGAAATAGTAAGACAAATTAAAGAAGGAATAAATCAACAAAAATAAATAGATAAGATAATTAAGAGGCTTATAAAAGTACTTTAAGAAAGACTATTTATAGGCCTCAAAATATAAAATGGGTAAATCACATATAGGAGGTGGTCTTATTTTGAAGAAAAAAGGAAATAAAAAAGCATATAAATATCTTGCACCAGCTTTATTCTCCATTATTGTATTTACTATAGCACCTATAATATACACAATATATATTGCTTTTACTGACTATACCATGTTTAGCAATGGTGATGTTAATATAGTTGGATTTAGTAATTTTATAGATATATTTACAGGTCCATTTAAAGACGTATTTATTCCTGTACTATTATGGACAATATTCTTTGCAGTAATATCAACTATGGGATGCTTTTTACTTGGGCTTTTACTTGCAATTATATTAAGTAATAAAAATATGAAAGAATCAGTAATTTATAAAGGACTTCTTATAATACCATGGGCTCTTCCAGTTACAGTTGCAATACTTTCATGGCAAGGACTTTTAAATGGAAGTTATGGTTCTATAAATACATTGCTTATGAATCTTCATATAATAAAAGAACCAATAGGATGGCTTACAGATCCTAATATAGCTAGAGCATCATTAATTTTAGTTAATATATGGCTTGGATTTCCTTATATGATGAACGTTTGCATGGGAGCTATAGCATCAATACCTGAGACATATTTTGAAGCAGCTAAAATGGATGGTGCTAGTAAGTGGAAACAGTTTACTAAGATAACTTTGCCATCAATTGCTATAACAGCTTATCCTCTTATTATTTCTACGTTTGCTTTTAATTTTAATAACTTTAATACTGCATATTTAATTACTCAAGGAGGCCCTGCAAGAGTTGGTACTCAATTTGCAGGATATACAGATATTTTAGCATCAACAAACTATAAATTATCAACACAGTTTGGAAGGTATGATATAGCATCAGCACTTAGCATAATTATATTTATAATAGTTGCAACAATATCCTATACTCAAATGAAAGCTTCAAAACAGTTTGAGGAGGAATAATAGTATGAAAAATAAAGAGAAATTTAAATATAAAAAAAGATTACGAAAAGGGGAGAAGAGGACACTTTGGTTAAGTAGAATATTTATATGGATAATGATAGTAATAACATTAATACCAATTGTTGCAGTTATATCATCTTCTATGGCTCCAGGTGAATCCTTTGTACAATCAACATTCTTTCCTGAAAACTTTACCCTTAAAAATTATAAAGATGTTTTAGTGGAGACAGATTTTATTCTTTGGGTTAAAAACTCACTTAAGATATGTTTATCTGTTGCATTACTTCAACTTTTAATGTCAGTTCCAGCAGCATTTGCATTTTCTAAGCTTAAATTTAAGGGTAGAAAAAAAGGTTTAATGAGCCTTCTTATACTTCAAATGTTTCCAACTATAATGGCGTTACCTGCAATACTTGGAGTTGTATATACTTTAGGACTTATGGATAAATCATGGGTTCTAATACTTATAATTGGAGGGGGAAGTGCATATAATATCTGGCTTTTAAAAGGATTTATTGATGGTATACCAAATGACTTAATAGAAGCAGCTTATGTAGATGGAGCAAGCACATTTCAAGTATTTACAAAAATAATACTTCCACTTACAAGAAATATGCTAATAGTTATATTCTTATTTGCATTTATTGCAGCATATAGCGAATTTATCTTTACATCATCACTTTTAAAAGATGCATCTAATCAAACTATAGCAACAGGCCTTAAGCAATTTATAACAAATAACTTCTCAGCTAATTGGAGTCAATATTCAGCAGCATCAATAATGGCATCAGCTCCGATTGTAGTTTTATTTATGGCTACTCAAAAATTTATAGCTAGTGGTCTTACAGCTGGTTCTGTAAAGCAATAAGTTAATAAATATAATTAAAGTAAGTTTTTATATGTAAATAAAGGAGCTTGTCTAAAAGATTAGGACAAACTCCTTTTGATTTTCGATGAATAAATATTTAATATAGAAAAGCGTATAGATCTTATAATTTTATTTTCAGAAGTTATAATATTCTTCAATGATGAATCATTTAAGCTATTTGCTAGGAGTAGCAATTTAGATTCAATTAAATTAGAATGTAGAGCTAATTTTATTAATCTATCTTCATTAATGTTTCCATCTACTAAATTACAAAGTTCCTTAGTTAAAGAATTAGATAAAATTAAATATTTATCTTTTAAAGAATTTGTGTGGTGTACTTTAGTATATGGTAATAAATATTTATTAACTAAAAGAGCTATAATAGAGCCAACTATAATAAAAGTAAATCTTGTTGTAGATAAAATTTCTAGAGAGTAGTTACTTAAATTAACGCTTAAAGCTAATAAAGAAGTAAAGATGACCTTAATATAATAATCTTTTGCATAGAAGTAAAAGAACATTAGTACAAATAAGAATAAAGATTCAGGAATATTAATATTAAGTATTCTAAAAATCAAGATAAATACTGATACTGCAATTATCGTTCCTTTAATTCTCTTTTTTGTCTTTATAATAGTATCATCTGAAAGTGGTTGCAAAAGTACATAAATAGTTATAATAATCCATTTTCCATTAGGAATATTAAATAATTCTATAAAGAAAAGTGGAATTGAAACAGCAAGTGCAACTTTAACTGAGAAATTACAGTCTAAAGAATTAATATTTAAATTTTTCTTTTTAAGCTTAATATCCTTTAATGTGATCTTTATTTTATGTTTATAATCACTTAAAAATAGAAAATTAGTATTTAATATGTCTAGTAAATCAGAGCACTCCTTAAGCACAGGATATCTCTTAAAATCATCTTTATACTTTAAAGAAAAAGCTATAGCATCAGAATTATTCTTTGAAATCATATTTATTAAATTAGAGATTTCTGCATTTAAATCATTTAAGAATGAATACTTAACATTTAAATCAGCTATTACGTTAATTTTATTAATATTAATTGCTAGTCTTTCTAAACTAATTGCAATATTAAAATAATGTTTGAATAAAACTTTAGAAAAGAAAAAACTAGAATTTTGTTCATCAATTAAATTTAGAAGTTCCCTCACTTTATTATTTAAAATTAAAGCATCATACTCTTTATTATCTAATAAATTGCTTATCCCATCTTTTATATTTGAAAGTCCATTCAATAAAAGTGCTGAAGATTTTTCATTAAATTTATTTTTGTTAAACAATAATTGACTAACAACTATAATTAAAACTCCAAACATTAAAGATAAAAATCTTTTAGGTAATAGTTCTACAGGTACATTTATACTAACCATATAGATATATATAAATAAAAATAAATAAGACACCATGCTTTTAGATTCTTTCATATATAAGTATGAAACTGTGAAAATAGTAAATATATTTATTATTAATCCTAAGAAAGGATTAAGGCCAGCTAAAAATGACATAATTAATAAAAAGAAACTTAGCGCTAAAAAAACAGTACCTTTATATAATGGATATAAAGAAAAATCTAATTTTAAAAATGCTATCACACTAAACGCAACCATAAGTCCTATACTTATATTTTCAGGACCAAATAAAACTTTATATAAAACTATCATACAGACTGTAAATATAGCCTTATTTAAACTTATAAGTATTAATTTTTTATCCAAAATACAAGCCCCCTTTGATAAAATTATTCTTAGGAAATAAATTATAAACTATAGTATAATACTAGAGTAAAGAGAGAATTTTTAAGAAGGCGATACATTATGAAAAAACGTTATTCTATTGGAGAAACTTCAAATATAGTAGGAATATCAATAGATAGACTTAGAAACTACGATAAGATAAATTTAATAAAACCAGAGTATGTAGATGAAAAAACAGGTTATAGATATTATATTGGTGAGCAATTTAGAAAGCTTAGATTTATAAAATATTTAAGAAAAATAGGTGTTCCATTAAAAGAAATACAAATGATAATTAATGAAGAAACAAGTTCAGAAAAATTCATATTATTTCTTCATAGTAAGATAAATGAAATTAAAAATGAGATAGAAAATTTAAAAGTTATAAAAAAAGATATAAGCGAATTAAAAGATAATATGGAATATAGTATGAAAAGAAGTAATATTCCTCATGTGTACATAAAAAATATAGAAGAAAGATATGCAATATGCAAAAGAGTAAATAAGAGCACTGAATTTATTGTTGAAAATAGGGAAGATATATTCGGAAGATTTAGAGCAGAAAATGAAGAAGTGAAGAAAAAGAGGATAATAGAAAAAGGAATATATATTAAAGATTATAATAACGTATCAAAGAAAAGCACGAATATATTTATTATAGTTAAAGATGTAGAAGAATATAATAATTTTGTTATTCCAAAGGGGACATATCTTTGCCTATCATATAAAGAAAATAAGAGAAAAGAAGCTATAGAAAAGCTAAAAAAATATATTAAGGAAAATAATATAGTAACTAAAGGTATATGTTTAAATGTAATATTATATACAATGCCAAAGGAAGAGTTTGAACTTCAAGTATTAATATAAAAAATAGTATAATAAAAATATAGGAGGGATTGAAGTTATGAATATTAAAGTTAATAAAGACTATGTTCTAAATACTGCAAAAGAGATATTAGAATTTAATAGTCCAAGTGGATTTTGTTTTGAAATAATGGATCTAATAGAAGCAAAGGTAAAGCATTTAGGATATAAGTTTGAAAAGACTAATAAAGGATGCGGAATAATAACAATAGAAGGAAAAAGTGATAATAAAGTAATTGGATTATCATCTCATGTTGATACTTTAGGGGCTATGGTAAGGTCAATAACAAGTAAAGGTACTTTAAAATTTACTTTAGTTGGAGGACCAATTGTGCCAACACTTGATAGTGAGTATTGCACTATAAGAACAAGAGATGGAAGAGAGTATACAGGAACATTTTTATGTGATAGCGCAGCTATTCATGTATATGAAGATGCATCTTCAAAGAAGAGAATTCCAGAAAATATGGAGATTAGAATTGATGAAGTAGTAAAAAATAAAGAAGATGTTTTAAATTTAGGAATAATGTCAGGAGACTTTATTTTTATTAATCCAAAGACAACAGTAACAGAAAGTGGTTTCTTAAAATCAAGATTTATTGATGATAAAGGAAGTGTTGCTTGCCTTTTAAGTCTTTTAGAATTATTTAAGAGGGAAAATATAGTTCCAAGCTATAAGACAAAACTTTTCATATCAACATATGAAGAGGTTGGACATGGTTCTTCTTATATACCTCAAGATATTACAGAAATGATAGCTGTAGATATGGGATGCATAGGAGATGATTTAAATTGTACAGAATATGATGTATCAATATGTGCAAAAGATTCAGGTGGACCATATGATTATAATATGACAACAGACCTTGTAAATTTAGCTAAAGAAAATAACTTAAACTATGCAATTGATATATATCCAAGATACGGTTCTGACGTCGGAGCAGCTTTAAAAGGTGGAAATGATATAAGAGGAGCACTTATAGGACCAGGAGTAAATGCATCACATGGTATGGAAAGAACTCATTATAGTGCTTTAGAAAATACAATAAAATTATTATATTTATATTTAACTAAATAAATATAAAGGTAAAGATAGTAAGAAAATAAATAAGAAAAGCATACAAAAAGCTATATTGAGATTTTCAAAGTCCCAATATAGCTTTTTTATTAGTTGAATTTATATTACTTTTATTTCATTTTCTAATTCAGTCATTAAAGATTGGACAGATGTAATATCCTTAATTTTACTTACATTTTCTCCACAGAAAATAAGACCATTATCTATATCACCATTTACTGAATTAATAAGAGCTTTAGTAATACAGTAAGGTGTTGTTTTAGGATTGCAAGGTTTTAAACATCTAAAACATTTATCAACCTTTATTGGACCTTCTTTAGTTTTATTTACAAATGGATTAAGTATAGCTCTTCCAGGCATTCCAACAGGACTAGCTACAATGCCAACTTCATTTTCACTAGCATTTACATAAGCATTTTTAAATTCTAATGATGCATCACATTCATAAGTTGCAACGAATCTTGTAGCCATTTGAACACCTGATGCACCAAGCTTTAAGTATTTAGCTATATCATTACCATCAAATATTCCACCAGCTGCAATTACAGGTATCTTCTTTTCATATTTTTCCTCATATTCTTTAACATGATTTACTATATCTACTATAGTAGTATCAAAGGTTTCACTAGCAGTTTCTATTTCATCCTTTTTAAAACCTAAATGTCCACCAGCTTTTGGACCTTCAACAACAATCATATCAGGAGTAACATTATCATGTTTATCCCATAATTTAAGTATAACTTTAGCAGCCTTTAGTGATGATACTATTGGAGCAATCTTAACATTATATCCTTTTGTAAGCTTTGGAAGCATAGTTGGCATTCCAGCTCCTGATATTATAAGATCAATTCCACTCTCTACAGCTGTTTTTATATATTCTGCGTATTCTTTAGTTGCTACCATAACATTTACGCCTATTATTCCATTATTACATTTCTCTTTTGCTAATTTTATATGTTTTTTTAATGCTCTTAGATTAGCTTCAAGAGGATTTTTGTCAAAATCACTTTCCTTAAATCCTATTTGAGCAGATGATATAATTCCTATACCACCAGCATTTGTAACAGCCGATGCTAAATTTGAAAGAGAAACTCCAACACCCATTCCTCCTTGAATTATAGGAAGTCGTGCTACTAAATTTCCTATTTTTAAAGGGGTTAAATTCATATAATACACCTCATTTATTTTGAAATTTAAATATTTTGATAATCAAAATATATTTTAATATATTATAATCCAAAATTTATAAATAAACAATATTTAAAAATCACCAAAAAAATTTTATTGACATACTATATATAAGCATGTTAAAATAAATAACGTCTTAGGGGTATGGCTCAATTGGTAGAGTAGTGGTCTCCAAAACCATTGGTTCTGGGTTCAAGTCCTAGTGCCCCTGCCACAAACACTTAGTATTTATACTAAGTGTTTTTTTTATGCAATTAAAAAATTTAATACTATTTTATAAATACCTTTAATATTTTTAATATTTCTATGAAAAAAGTTTGACTAATTATTAAAAAGAAAAATATCTATAATAAAAACTAAAATTTGTCAAAGAAAGAATATGGTTACTAATAAAAGTAAGAAATATGGCAAAAAAAATAATAAAGTGAGAAAAATTTTAATAAAAACATAAATTTATTAATATTTATTTAAAAAATATGATATAATTTAACAAGAGGATTCGACAGGAGGGTGGAGATGAGAAAAATGAATAAAAAATTTTTAATTATTATTTCAGCTCTTATTGCCATTGGTATTATTGGATTTTTTGTATCAAAGAAGGTTTTAAATGAAAAAAAGTAGTGGAATCATCTTTTGAAGAATATGATAATAATAAGAAAGTAAATGATGTAGTAAATGCTATAACAGAAATAGACTATCAATCTATTACAGCTTTAAAAGAAGAAAATGGTTCAAAAGCATATGTAGTAGTGAAATTAGATAATGATAATGTAGAAAGTAATATAGCTAACATACTAGATTTAGCAAACAAATCAAAAATAAGATTAACATTCATTGAAAATAAAAAAATAGCTGATAAAAATAAGCCATATTTTAGGCTAATAGAAGAAAATGGACATACTATAATACCTAAATATATAAATGTAAAAGATATTTTAAAAGAAAACAATGTAAAAATAATAAATGAAGAATGTGAACTTAAGGATATAAAAAATCAAGATGTAGCATTTTTCGTAGATTTAAGTAATAGAGAAAATAGATTTAATGAAGAAAATAAAGACAAGTTATTTAAAAGTATAGACGATTTAAAGAGTGACTTTTATACTTTTAAGGCTTTAATATAGAAATAAATGTATGTATGTTTAAAATTTACATGTAATTAAAATTCTTAATTCGGTTAAAATATTAGTGTAAGGTTAATAGAACATATTTACTTTACAAAATACCATAAGCCTTAGGAGGGATCGATTATGTCATATAACAGAGTAATAGTTCCAGAAGCAAAAAAAGGATTAAGTGCATTTAAAAATGAAGTAGCTAGAGAATTAGGAGTACCTTTCTCTGACTACAATGGAGACTTAAGTTCAAAACAATGTGGCTCCGTAGGTGGCGAAATGGTTAAGAGAATGGTTGAACAATACGAAAATTCTCTAAAGTAAACACCTAATAAAAAGTGTATTCAGAGAATGTAATGGAAATTACACCACCAAATAACTAAAGTATTTTCAACCGAGAGGGCGATTTAATAAATCGCCCTCTTTCTTTTTATGGGAAATATATGTTAAAATGAGAACAAAAGTTCGGAAAAGAGAGGGGTTTTCATGAAAACGATAAAAATACTTCATTGTGCAGACATACATTTTGACACACCTTTTAAGGAATTCACAAATGAGTATGCAATAAAAAGTAAAGAAGAAATTAAAGAAGTTTTTAGCAGAATAATAGATATATGTAATAATGAAAAAATTCAAGTAATGCTTTTAGCAGGAGATATATTTGATAATTATACAGTTAGTAAAAGTACTTTAGCATTTATTAAAGAAGCATTAGAAAAATTAGAAATAACTAAAGTATTTATAAGTCCAGGTAATCATGATCCTTATAATTTTAAGTCTTTTTATAAATTGATTGATTGGCCAGAAAATGTACATGTATTTAAAGAAAATGTTGTTGAGAGAGTAGTGTTAGATGAATTAAATCTTTGTGTACATGGCTGTGGATTCACAGAAAGTTATATAAATGATTCTATGCTTAAAGATATAGATTTATATGATGGGTATATAAATATCGGTGTTATTCATGGAGAAATAGCAAATGGAAATAGTAAAAATGAATATAATCCGATTACACTAAATGATATAGAAAATAGTAAATTAGATTACTTAGCGCTAGGTCATAGACATAAATTTACTGGAGTTTTTAAAGAAGGAAAAACTAGTTATGCATATAGTGGATGTCCTCAAGGAAGAGGATTTGATGAAATAGGAGAAAAAGGCGTATTAGTTGGGGATGTAAGCATTGGATATACTAATTTAAAGTTTATAAAAACTTGTAAGAGAGAGTATATAGAAAAAGAAATCGATATATCATCTCTATTTGGATATAAGGAAGTAAAAGAGAAGATTTTATTAGAACTTAAAGATTTTAATATAAGAAAAGATATCTTTAAATTAACTTTGGTAGGGAGCATAGAAGCTAACTTTAAAATTAATGAAAATATTCTTAATGAAAAGCTTAGTAATGATTTTTATTTTGTAAAAATTAAAGACAATACTAATGTAATATCTAATCTAGATGAAGTTTATAATGAACATTCAATAAAAGGAATATTTATAAATAATTTAAACGAAAAAATGAAATCAGCAAATAAAGAAGAAAAAGAAATAATAGAACTTGCATTAAAGATAGGACTACAGAGCTTAACGTCTGAGGAGGTAAACTTAGATGATTATTAAAAAGATTAGGATAAAATCATTTGGAGGAATTAAAGATAAAGAAATAGATTTAAAGGAAGGAATTAACCTTGTATATGGTGAGAATGAAAAAGGAAAAAGTACAATAGAAAATTTCATTAGAGCATGGTTATTTGGATTTTCTACAGTTAGGGGAAACAAAAATAATTTAAGAAAGAAGTATATGCCTTTTTCAGGTGAAAAGATGCAAGGGGAACTTTTAGTAAATCATAATGGTAAAGATTATATAATAAGTAGAAGTTTTGGTCTTACAAAAAAAGAAGATACTTGTACTATATATGATGGATTAACTGGTGAGGAAATAAAAGATATAAATAAAGATGAACCAGGAACGTATTTTTTAGGGATTAACGGAAATACATTTGTAAAAACTTTATTTATTCCTCAGCTTGGAATAGAAATATCTAAAGATAAAGAAGAACAGATAATGGATAAAATTATTGATGTCTTTGGATGTGGTGAAGGTGAAGTATCAGCTTATAAAGCTGTATTAAAGCTTAAAGATAACAAAAAAGAATTAACTACTCCAAGAGGTAATGGAGAGCTTGATATATTAAAGAGTAGATATAATAAAGTTATAGAAGAAAGATATGAAGCTTATAAAATAGCCGAAGAGAATCTAGAAGATGAAAGTAAACTAATAAATAAAAAAGAGCTAAGAAAAAATTTAAGAGAAGAAATAGATAAATTAGAGTTATTTAAAAAATACTTAAAGAAAAGTAAGCTTCAAAAGGAATATGGAGAAATTACAAATTATCTTCAAAAAAGTGAAAGTCTAAAGAGACAAGAAAAAGAGTTAGAAAGCGAACTAAGAAGAGAAAATGGCTTTATAAGTGAAGAATATATAAATGAATTAAGTGAAGAAAATAAAAAATACTTAACTCTTTTAGATATAAAAAAAGAAAATGAATATGATTTAAAAGAGTTAGAAGAAAAGATAAAAGCTGAATCTTTAAATATAAGTAGATATGAAATGTTTGAAGAAATGGAAAGTGGATTAAAAGAAAAAATTATAAGACTTAATGCAGAGCAAGAAGCACTTAAAGATAAAATTATGAGAAGCAAGGCTTTAAAGTTATCAATTGAAGATGAAGAAAAAAAGCTTTCTCAAAAGAAAAGATTTTTAGGTGACATAATAAAATTAACTCCATATATGGATAAAATAAAAGACTTATTTAAAGATTATGAGGAAAATCTTCATAATCTAAAAGAAAAAATAGAAGAAGGTAACTTTAATGAAAGTACTAATGATGATAAAAAATCATTAGAATTTAAAAGAAACATATTTGGAGCATTAAGTATATTAGGTATTTGTTTATTAGTATATAATGTTTCGTTAAAAGGAAATATACTGTTTTATATTATATCTATACTATGTTTAGTTTTAGGGGGAGGGCTTTTATTCAAAACTCAAAAAGACATTAAAGTTTTCTATTATGGTAAAGAAAATGAAGAAACGATTGAAGAACTAAATATTAAAATAAAAAATATTGAAAATAAGCTTGATGAATATATAGATTTAATTAAATGCAAAGATTATGAGCACTTATTAAGAGCTGTAAATTCATTAGAGAACTTCTATGTTTTAGAAACTAAAGTGAAATTAAGAATAGAAGAAAGAACATTACAGCTTAATCAAACATATTCTGAAAGAGATGTTGAAAAATATAATCAGAACAAAAAGATGATATCACAAGTTATGAAATTATTTGGTTGTGATACTGTAGAGGAAATATATAAAGAACTTGATGAGTATGAAAAGGTAAAACAAAAAATATCTCTTTTAAATTTAGAATCTCAATCTAAAAAAGAAGCTTTAGAAAGAATTATTTTTGAACTTGAAGAGAAGGAAAAGAAAATAAAACAAAAGCTAAAATATATGGACTTAGATAATATAAAATTAGTAGACTTAGAAATGTATCTAAAAGATTTTAGAAAGAAAATTCAAGATAAAAATTATTTAGAAAAAGCACTAAAAAGTGTTGAGGAGACTTATAATGTTTTATTAAAAGATAGAGATATAGAAGGCATAAAAGAAGAACTTTCTGAAATATTAGTGGGAAATATGGATTATAGTTATGAGTCAGAGGAAGAAATAGAACAGGAAATTAAAAATAAATCAAATAGTTTAATAGATATAGAAAAAGAAATAGCTGACTTAGAAAATTCAATAAAAACTAGCTTTTTAGGAAAAAGAACAATAAATGCAATAGAAGAAGATTTAGAAAACTTAGTAACAAATATAAATGCTTTAGAAAAAAGACTTCTTGCTATAAATATGGCAATAGAAAACTTAGAAATTGCAGGAAGAGAATTAAGAGAAAGCTTTGGGCCAACACTTAATAATAAAATACTAGAGATATTTAGAGAGATTACTGGTGAAAAATACTCAGAAATTAAACTTGGTGAAAATTATGAGATGACAGTAAGGGACAATTTTAATATATTTTCTGGGAAATATTTAAGTAATGGTGCAAATGATCAATTATATTTAGCGCTTAGAATTGCATTTATTGACCTAATATTTAAAAATTCTGAAGTAGTAGTAATTTTAGATGATGCATTCATACAATATGATGATGTTAGAAGAGAAAAAGCTATTAATATGATAAAAAATAGAAAATTTGCACAGACAATAATATTTACATGTCAATCTATTGAAAAGGAAATACTAGATAAAAATAACATAGAAAATAATTATATTTCTATATAGAATTGACAATAATAATGAATAATATTAAAATTACAATATGCAAATGCAAATCATATGCAAGAGAGGTGCGGATTTTTGAAAAAGTTTATAGGGATAGTTATGGCTTTAATTCTATCTTTTGCTCTTATAGGATGTTCAAAAAATGATGAAAAGACTGAAGATAATGGTAAGCTTCAAGTTACAGCTTCAATTTATCCATTAGAGCAATTAACAAAAATGATAGGTGGAGATAAGGTTAATGTAACTACATTAGTTAAACCAGGGCAAGAACCACATGATTTTGATTTTAAACCAGCAGATTTTGAGAAACTTACTAAAAGTAGTATATTTGTGTACAATGGATTAGGTCTTGAAGCATGGCTTGATAATGCTATGTCACAATTAAAAGATACAGATATTTATATGGTAGAAGCAAGTAAAGGTGTTAATGTAATAAAAAATGGAGATAAGGTTGACCCTCATGTATGGTTAAGTTTAAAAGATGCAGAAATAGAAGGGGAAAACATAAAGAATGCATTAATAGCTAAAGATCCAAGTAACAAAGATTATTATGAAGAAAACTATAAAAAAATGCAAAAAGAGTTTAATGACTTATATAATGAATATAAAGAAAAGTTTGATAAACTTAAAAGAAAAGATTTTGTTACAGGTCATGCAGCTTTCGGATACTTATGTAAAGAATTTGGATTAAATCAAAAATCAATAAAAGACGTGTTTGGAGAAGGTGAAGCTACTCCAAGAAAGTTAGAAGAACTTGCTAAATACTGCAAGGAAAACAACATAAAAACAATATTCCAAGAAAGCTTAGCGGAACCAAAAACTTCAGAAACTTTAGCAAGAGAAGCTGGAACTAAAGTTGAAAAAATATATAGTCTAGAATCAAGTGAAGATGATAAAACTTATCTAGAAGGAATGAAATATAATTTAGATGTTATATATAAGAGTCTAGAAGAAGAAAATAAATAATATAATTTTAGTAAAAGATTTGATGTAAGTTATAGTTTATATCAAATCTTTTATTTGTTATATGCTTAATTATTATGTATGAATTTTTTTATTTTAATATGGTATAATAATTTATGTAAATAATGGAAGAGGAGGCGGTATACATTAATGCATTAAAATACTATAAAAGCAATATAGAAAAGAGTAAAAATGAAATTTCAAACATGGAAAGTAATATAACTAAAGTAGGTTGGAGTAGACTAGTTATAGTTATTATTATGATAGCTCTAGGATATTTTCTATATAATAAAAATAGTTTAATACCTCTTATATTATCAGAAGTATTATTAATAGCTGCTTTTATTGTAGTAGCAACTTATCATAATAAGCTTATAAATAAAAAAGAAAAGGTAGAAAGATTTTTAGAGATAAATGAGAAAGGTGTTAAGAGAATAAATGGTGAATTTAAAAGCATAGAAGATGACGGAAGTGAGTATATAAATGATTCTCATCCTTTTTCATCAGATATAGATATATTCGGAAAAAGTTCTCTTTTCCAATTAATAAATGATACCTTAACTAAGGGTGGAAGAGAAAAATTAGTTAAATCGTTAAGCTTAGAAAAGCTTCCATCAAAAGAAGAAATCCATAATAAGCAAAAAGGTATAGAAGAGCTTGGCAAAAAGATAGAGTGGAGACAAGAGTTATTAGTAAGAGGAAAAAGTAAATTAAAGAGTAAGAAAAGAGAAGTAAATGAGCTAGAAGCTTTATTAAAATGGAGTAATTCTAGTAGTAAGAAAAGAGAAAGTAAAAAGTTAATAGCATATATATTTATAGCATTAACTTTTGCAAGTATAGTATCAGCAATACTTAAGTTTATAACACCTAGTTATGTGTTACTTTTCCTTATGGTTAACTTTGTAGTAATTAAGCTTTTAACAAAGGATTACAAAGAAGATATACTACTTATTAATGATATAAAGGGAACTGTTAAAAGTTATTCTGAGATATTAAAAATGATTGAGAATGAAGAATTTAATTCAGAATATCTAAAAGCTATAAAGAAAAAATTAAATAATTCAGAAGGTATTTCTTGTAGTGAAGAGATGAAAAAGTTATCTAACCTTTTAGATTGGGTTGGAGATAGCTCAAGTAATGCATATTATTTAATATTAAATATATTAATTTTTTCTGATGTATTTATAATGGAAAACTTAGAAGATTGGAAGAAAAAGAACTCAAAGGAACTTGAAAATTGGCTAGATGTAATGAGTGAAATTGATTCACTAGTAAGTATATCTAATCTTTATTTCGATTTTGAAGATTGGAACTTCCCATCAATATCAGATAAGAAAGAAATAAGAGGTAAGAAAATTGGTCATCCATTAATAGGAGAAAGAGCAGTAAGAAATGATTATTCTCTTTCAGATGGAAAACGAGTTACACTAATAACTGGTTCTAATATGTCAGGTAAAAGTACATTCTTAAGAACAATAGGTCTTAATTTATTATTAGCCTATATTGGAGCACCGGTTTATAGTGAAGAATTTACTTGCGGTATATTTAATATATATACATGTATGAGAACTAAAGATAACTTAGAAGAAAGTATATCATCATTTTATGCAGAAATACTTAGAATAAAGATTCTAATAGAAGCAACTAAAAGGGGTGAGGATGTATTCTTCTTACTTGATGAAATATTTAAGGGTACAAATTCAGTAGATAGACACACTGGAGCTACTGAACTTATAAACCAATTAATTGATGGTGGTGCTATGGGACTTGTATCTACACACGATTTAGAACTTTGTGATTTAGAAGAACATGATAGTAGAATAGAAAATTACAACTTTAGAGAGTACTATGAGAATAACAAAATAAAATTTGATTATAAGCTTAGAAAAGGGAAAAGTGAGACTCAAAATGCAATACACCTTATGAAGCTTGCAGGAATCGAATTTAAATAAAGGGGATATAGAAGAGAGGAAAATTTACCATGGGGTATGTAATAATAGACTTAGAATTTAATAACTTAAATAATATAACAAAGTATTATCCAGACTTTTATGAAAAGTATAAGAATATTAATAGCTTAGAAGTGCAAAATGAAATAATTGAAATAGGTGCAATAAAAGTAGATAAATATATGAAAGTTATAGGAAAGTGGAAGGCATATATAAAGCCTTCTATACTTCCTATATTAAATCCTGAAATTATAGATATCACGAATATAACAAATAAGGATTTAGAAAAAGGAATTTCATTTGAAGAAGGAATGGATAAGCTTAAAAGCTTTGTTTGCGATGATATACTTTGTTCTTGGGCAAAAGATGATATTGCACAAATAATAATAAATGCGCATTATCATAACTATGAAAATCTTAAATGGATTAGAAACTATTTAGATATACAAGAATATACAAGTAATGTTTTAGGTGTTAAAAAATCACTTAGTTTAAAAAATGCCCTAAAGAGGTTAAATATAAAAATAGATAATTCACTATTACATGATGCATTAAATGATGCAGAGTTTACAGTTCAAGTATTTAGAAAACTTTATAATCATAGAATACTTAAGAATTACTTAATTCAAAATATATATGATATGCCAGCTATTACAGTTAAAGATTTAGATGGAATTACTCTTGAATGTAATAAAATTAAATCGTTATGTCCTAGATGCAGAAAGAAAATAGAATTAGCATTTGATTATATGCCATATAGATGGAGATTTATATCTATTGGAAGATGTTCAAAATGTAATGGATCAGTACTAAATGAAGTTATAGTTAAAAAAAGTTTACATGGAAATATAATGTATTCTGAAATAGGAAATATGATAAATGAGATTGATTATTCTGACTATAGCTACAAATTAGATAAATATTTTCTTAAAAAAGAGAAAGCACTATAGACATGATAGAATTATTTAGTTATGTTAAAATAGTATAAGGTATTTAAATAAAATATTATGAAGAGGAATGAAGAAATATGAATATAGCATTTTTCCTTACGCCTAAAAATGAAGTAATCTGTGAGAATTTAGAAGCAACTATGAGACAAGTTATGGAGAGGATGGAGCACCATGGCTATACGGCTATACCGTTAATAGACAAGCATGGTAGATATGTTTCAACTTTAACGGAAGGTGACCTTTTATGGAAACTTAAAAACACTCCAGACCTTAACTTTAAAAACACAGAAAGTGTAAGAGTTAAAGATATAAAAACGAGAAGAAAACACAAAAGTGTTTCAATAAATGCAAATATTGAAAGTTTAATATCACTTGCAGTAAATCAAAATTTTGTTCCAGTAGTAGATGATGATGGAATCTTTATTGGAATAATAAAGAGAAGTGATATTATAAATTATTGTTATAACGAAATAAAGAAAGAAAATTATTAAGAGAGCTATTTTTAGCTCTCTTTTCATATATAAAGTTATTTAGGTTAGGGCACTATAAAAAGATAAATTGTTAATTTGGTGTAAAAAAGCAGTGAATATATGAATAAAATAAAGTTTTAAAAAAGGAAATATAAACCTTATTGACATTACTTATCAATTGGAGTAGTATATTAATTAAGATAAATACACCCCCTATGGGAGGGGGTAGGAGGCGAAAATCATGAATGAAGATAAGAAAAAAGCACTACAAGTATTAAAAACATGTAGAGGACAAATAGATGGAATTATAAAAATGCTTGAAGATGAAAGATATTGCATTGATATATCAAATCAAATAATAGCAGCACAAGGATTGCTAAAGAAAGCAAATAAGCATATATTAACGCAACACATGCACCATTGTGTAAGAGAAGCATTAGATAATGAAGAAACAAAAGATACAAAGGTAGAAGAAGTAATAAGCATTCTTACAAAGCTTATAGATAAATAATCGAAAATATTAATTCATATATAACCTTGTACAGGAGGAGGGGAAACAATGAAAAAACAATTCACAGTTAAAGGGATGACCTGTGCATCATGTGCCGCAAGAGTGGAAAAGGTTGTTAATAAAATTGATGGAGTAGATAATGCTACGGTTAATTTAGCAACTGAAAAGATGACAGTTAATTATGATAAAGATAAAGTAGATACTAAGGATATAGAGGAAAAAGTAAAAAAAGCAGGTTATGAAGCTTCAGAAATAAAAAGTAATGATGCTACAAGTGAGAGTTTTAAAATAAGCGGAATGACTTGTGCATCATGTGCATCTAGAATAGAAAAAGTTCTAAATAAAACAGAAGGAATAGATAATGCTACTGTTAATTTAGCAACTGAAAAAGCTACAGTATCTTATGATAAAAGTAGTATTTCACCAGAAGAAATAATAGAAAAGGTTAGAAAAGCTGGATATGATGCAGAAGAAATAAAAGAAAGTAATAATTTATCTCACGCACACTTTAAAATAAAAGGAATGACTTGTGCATCATGCGCATCTAGAATAGAAAAAGTTGTTAGTAAACTAGACGGGGTAGAAGAAGCGCCTGTAAATCTTGCAGTAGAAGATATGAACGTTAAATACGATGGTAGAAAAGTTTCAATAGATGATATTGGAAATGCAGTTAAAAAAGCAGGATATGAAGCAATATACGTAACAGAAGAAAATAAGGAAGATTCTAAAAAAGAAAGCGAACAAAAAGTAAGAAAAGCAAAAAATAGATTCATATGGTCTTTAATATTTGCAATTCCACTAATAGTAATTTCTATGGGATCAATGATGGGACTTACACTTCCAAGTATAATAGATCCAAGTGTAAATCCATATAACTTTGCTATGATACAACTTATTTTAACATTGCTTATTATATACGTTGGAAGAGAATTCTTCATACATGGATTTAAAAATATATTCCATTTAAGTCCTAATATGGACAGTTTAATTGAGTTAGGTAGTACAGCAGCTCTTTTATATGGTATATATGCATTAGTTAAAATTGGCGGTGGAGAAGTTCACTTTGTACATCATTTATACTTTGAATCAGCTGGTATGATTGTTGCATTTATAAGTCTTGGTAAATTTTTAGAAGCTCTTACAAAAGGTAAGACATCTGATGCTATAAATAAATTAATGGGATTAGCACCAAAGACTGCAACAGTAATTATAGATGGAAAAGAAAAAGTAATACCAATTGAAGATGTAAGAGTTAGTGACATAATTGTCGTTAAACCAGGGGAAAGACTTCCTGTAGATGGAGTTGTAGTTTCAGGTTCATCAGCAGTTGATGAATCAATGCTTACAGGTGAAAGTATTCCAGTTGAAAAGAATGAAGGTTCAGATGTATACGGAGCCAGTATCAATAAAAACGGAATGTTTAGATATAAAGCTACAAAGGTTGGTAATGATACTGTACTTTCAAAAATAATAAACTTAGTTGAAGATGCTCAAGGAACAAAAGCTCCTATAGCTAAACTTGCAGATATTATTTCAGGATACTTTGTACCAATAGTAATAGTTCTTTCAATATTAGCAGCACTTGCTTGGTACTTTATAGGTAATGAAAACTTAGAGTTTTCTCTTAATATATTAATTTCTGTACTTGTAATAGCTTGCCCTTGTGCATTAGGATTAGCAACACCAACTGCGATAATGGTAAGTACAGGAAAAGGGGCAGAAAATGGTGTATTAATTAAAAGTGGTGTAGCTTTAGAAGAAGCACATAAAATTAACACAATAATTTTTGATAAAACAGGTACAATAACAGAAGGTAAACCAAAAGTAACTGATATTATAAGTAATTCACTTGATAATAAGGAATTACTAAAACTTGCAGCAGCTGCTGAAAAGGGATCAGAACATCCACTTGGTGAAGCTATTGTAAAGGAAGCAGAAGAAAAATCAATTACTCTTCCAGAAATTCATGAATTTAAATCAATACCAGGAGAAGGTATTAAAACAATAATTGAAAATAAAAATATTTCAATTGGTAATAGAAAGATGATGGTTAGAAGTAATATAGATATTTCTACATTAGATGAGAAAGCACATGAATTATCAGGAGAAGGAAAAACACCAATGTTTATTGGAATAGATGGAAGTCTTGCAGGAATTATTGCAGTTGCAGATACTGTAAAAGAAAATAGTGCTAAAGCAGTTAGTGCTCTTCATAAAATGGGAATTGAAGTAGTTATGTTAACTGGTGATAATGAAAGAACTGCAAAGGCAATAGCAAAACAAGTTGGAATTGATAGAGTAGTATCTGATGTATTACCAGAAGGTAAAGCAAATGTAGTTAAAGAAATTCAAAAAGAAGGCAAAAAAGTTGCAATGGTTGGTGATGGTATTAATGATGCACCAGCACTTGTTACAGCAGAAATTGGTATAGCAATAGGATCAGGTACTGATGTTGCAATAGAATCTGCTGATATAGTTTTAATGAGAAGTGACCTTTTAGATGTTGTTACAGCAATTCAATTAAGTAGAGCAACAATTAAAAATGTAAAAGAAAACTTATTCTGGGCATTTGGATATAACGTATTAGGTATTCCAGTTGCAATGGGTATACTACACATATTTGGTGGCCCATTATTAAATCCTATGATTGGAGCATTTGCAATGAGTTTAAGTTCAGTATCAGTTCTTCTTAATGCTTTAAGATTAAAAGGATTTAAACCAAAATTCTAAATTAAGATAAATTTATTTTTAAATAAATTGCAATATAAAAGGAGTGATTTTTATGACAAAATATAATGTTAAAATTGGTGGTATGGGATGTGCACATTGTATAGGACACATTCAAGAAGCTTTAGAAGATTGTGTAGAAGTTAAAGACTTCACTGTAGAACTTGGAAGTGCTGTAGTTGAAGGAGATGTAACTGAAGCTAAATTAAAAGATATAATTGAAGATGCAGGATATGATGTAGAAAGTATAACAAAAGCTTAATATATTATAAAAAGGCCTATCTTTAAAGAGTGATTTAATATTACTTTTTAGAGGTAGGCTTTTATTTATTCTTTGATTCCATCTCTTTATTTAAGAAATATGATATAATATATAGTAAATAGTAGTATCTAAGAGTGTGGTGGTACTACTATTTTTTTGTATTTAGTAACTATTGTTTGAATACGGTGATTTTTATAACTATAAATAATAGTAATTTTACATATACTATTTTAAGTAAATATATAAATTGGAGGGTACTATGAGTACAAAAGATAAATTTTTAATAGACATAAAAAATGGAGACAATGTAAAAATATCATTGATGATAATGAAAATTATATATAAAGATGCCTCTAAAACAGTATGTATACTAGCAGATAAAAGTGGAGAAGTTAAAGCAAATATACATAGTAAAAATGAAGAACTTAAAGTGGGAAGAGTTTTATATGTAGAAGGAAGTAAAGATGGAAACTTAGATGTTAAGAAATATGAACTTATTTCTAACTATAAAGTAGAGGACTATCTTCCAACTGTAAAATGTCCAATTGAAGACATAATGAATGAAATTGAAGAGTATACAAATAGATATGTGTTATCTAGAGAAGGAAAAGCATTAAATGATTATTTCTTTAAAGATGATGAGTTCTTAGAGAAGTTTAAAAAAGGTATAGGTGGAGTATCAATGCATCACAATTATATTGGAGGACTTGCAGAACATACTTTAAATGTTATGCATTTAACTGCTATGCTTTGTGAAAGATATGATTGTAGAAGAAGTGAAATTGCAGTTCTTGCAGCTAAACTTCATGACATAGGTAAAATATATGAACTTTATTATGATGGTCCGTTTAAATATACTTTAAGAGGAGAACTTGAAGGGCATATAGTAATAGCATTGCAAATGCTTGATGAAGCTATAAGAAAAACTCCTGGATTTTATAGCGAAGATTTCGTATGCAGAATAAAAGGATGTATTACTCAGCATCACGGTAAACTTGAATATGGCTCCCCAAGAGAAATGAATATGGAAGAGTCATTTATTTTAAATTATGCAGATTCTATAGATGCAACTATGAATAAAATAAATCAATTAAAAGATAAAACTGAAAGTGGTAACTGGTCAGAGTATGACAGAAGAATTGAAACAAAACTTTATTTATAAAATAAAAATAACTAGAATTTTAACATTCTAGTTATTTTTTATTATTGGCTTTAAGCCTGTTGAGTGCGCAATAGCGTACGAAACATTAAACCACCTGCTATGCGGGTGCGGAAGCGGTTTGTTATACAAAAAAATCACCTTTCCGATATAATGTAGTTGTTCAGGCTACGATATAATGAAAGGAAAGGTGATTTTAATGGCTAATAAAACTAATAGTTTATCTCACACAAAATGGATGTGTAAATATCACATTGTGTTCACTCCAAAGTATAGACGAAAAGTTATATATAATCAATACAAGGCAAGTATTAGAGATATAATAAAATAACTGTGTGCATACAAAGGAGTAGAAATAATAGAAGGACATTTAATGCCGGAACATGTACATATACTTGTGAGCATCCCTCCAAAGATAAGTGTTTCAAGTTTTATGGGATATTTAAAAGGTAAAAGCGCACTAATGTTGTTTGATAAGCATGCAAATTTAAAGTATAAGTTTGGAAATAGACATTTCTGGGCAGAAGGATACTATGTAAGTACGGTTGGATTAAATGAAGCAACAATAAAGAAATATATTCAAGAGCAAGAAAAACATGATATAGCGATAGATAAGTTAAGTGTAAGAGAGTATGAAGACCCTTTTAAGGGTTAAAAAAGTAATACGTCACCCCTTTAGGGGTAGCAAAAGCGGCAAAGGCAAGTAGCTTGAACAAAATGAAAGCTAGCGCCTTTAGACGCTAGCCGGTAACACTTGGGCTTATAGCCCCAGAGCAAACCACCCGTTGGACGGGTGGTTATGATTAAAGGAGCTTTTTATAATTTTCAATTTCAGAATTGAAATCTATTGAAATTGAAGGTTTTCTATTATTTTCATTAAGTTTTTCTTCTACATCTAGTAATATCATATTTAGGTTAAATAAAATTTTCTTAAAATTACTTATTGAATCAATCATATTTTTATTAAACCTAGAAAATAAAGCAAGATCTTTTGCATCCTCATATATAGTTATTATTTTTTTATATTCAGAATTTAAATCATTTAAAAAAGATTCTATGTTGGATTTTGAATCTTCAATATATGATATAGATAATCTTAATGATTTTATTTCATAGTCTTTATATAATTTTTTTTCAATGGCTTTTTTAGATAATCTTTCATTTCCTTTTTCAATAGATAACTTTATTTTAGAATCTAAATCATTACTTTCAAGTTTGGCTTTTTTTAAGTTATCATTTAATGAATTTAATGTTTCAAATAGACTAAGAACTTCAAATGTACTTCCATCTAATAAGCTCTTTATTTCATTAATTTCATCATACTGTTTTAGCGCCATTTTTTTCTTGGACCTAAATTTATCAAAGAATGGCATAGTACCTCCAATCATGATAAGTGTTATATATTTAGTATATGAGGGGAAAAGTAAATGTTGATGGTTTTAAATTAGCCTTTTTCTTGTATTAAAGTAAAGGATAGATTAAAATTAAAATGAACGGATATGTGGAAATAAAAGGAGTGGTTTTTAAATGACAACTGAAAATACTATGGGTGAATTATTAAATTCATATGATGTTAAGAGAATAAATAAAGGTGATATATTAAATGCAAAGGTTATCGATGTTAATGATAAAGGTGTAACTGTTGACGTTAAATATGCTTTTGATGGAATAATAACAAGAGAAGAACTTACAGCTAATGATCAAAATCCAATGGATGTTGTAAAAGTTGGAGACGAATTTAAAGTTCTTGTACTTTCACCAAATGATGGAGAAGGATTTGTTTCATTATCAAGAAAAAGAGTTTTATTAAAAGAAGAAAGAGAAGAAATTAAAAAAGCTTTCAATAATGAAGAAATAATAAAAATTAACGTTAAAGAAGGAGTTAAAGGTGGATTAGTTGCTTATTATGGATCAATAAGAGTATTCATTCCAGCTTCACTTGCAAGTAGAGATAAGATAGATTTAAAATCTCTAATTGGAAAAGAATTAGAAGTTAAAATAATAGAATTAGACTTTAATAGAAATAAAGTTGTAGCTTCAAGAAGAGTTATTGAAGATGAAATTTATGAAAAGAATCAAAAAGCTATATGGGATGGTATAAAACCAGGCGAAAAGAGAAAAGGTGTAGTTAAAAATGTAGTTAAATTTGGAGCTTTCGTTGATATCGGAGGAGTTCAAGGTTTAGTACACATAAATGATTTAGCTTGGGAAAGAGTTAAGAAAGTTACAGATGTAGTTAACATAGGTGATGAAGTAGAAGTTTATGTTGGAAATGTAGATAAAGAAAATAGAAAATTATCATTAATATTAAAAGATAATAATAAAGAACCATGGGCTGTTCATGGTGATAGCATGAAGATAGGAGATACTTTAGAAGGAACTGTTGTAAGACTTACAAGCTTTGGTGCATTCATAGAAGTATTTAAAGGAATCGAAGGATTAGTTCATATAAGTGAAATAACTGATGAAAACATAGCTAAACCAGAAGAAGTATTAAAGATCGGACAAAAGGTTAAGGTTAAAGTTTTAAATGTAGATAAAGCTTCAAAGAAATTAGCATTAAGCATAAAAGATGCTGCTGAAAAGAGCAAGGAATATCTTAAATATGTAGATAATGATGAAGATGAAGTTACTTTAGGAGATTTATTTAAAGATTTATTCTAATTAAAAAATTAGGCTGTTTCATAAAGAAACAGCCTATAATTTTTTTATTAAACTTTTTCTATTTTTAACATATTAGTTCCACCAGTATGAGTTGTTGGCATACCAGCTGCAACTATTATTTCATCACCTGAATTTATAAAATCAAAACTCTTAGCAACTCTTTTAGCTTCGTTTAGAATTTCATCAGTTGTATTAAACATCTCACAATGTACTGGAATTACTCCAAAGTTAAGTGCAAGTCCTCTCATAACGTAATCGTTAGGAGTAATTGCAATAATTGGAGCCTTTGGTCTATATTTTGAAAGTAATCTTGCAGTTGCACCACTTTGAGTTGCAGCAACTATAGCTTCAGCACCGACAGCTGTTGCAGTTCT
The DNA here is from genome assembly GCF_055396605.1 of Clostridium budayi. NCBI lineage: Bacteria > Bacillati > Bacillota > Clostridia > Eubacteriales > Clostridiaceae > Clostridium > Clostridium budayi. The sequence goes on along the minus strand of NZ_AP042456.1, from coordinate 2,576,412 downwards.
GCATGCTGAATAGCTAATTGCATCTGCAAATAATAAACTTCTAGGGTCAATATTACTATTTGATAAATGTGAGTAATCTAAGTTAGCTTCTGTTTCCATTGCTATTTTAGACATTATCTTTGCAGCTTCTATTGGGAAATTACCAGAAGCACTTTCACCACTAAGCATTATTCCATCAGTTCCATCAAAGATTGCATTACATATGTCACAAGCTTCAGCTCTTGTTGGCATAGAATTTCTAATCATTGAATCAAGCATTTGAGTAGCTGTAATTACAACTTTACCTTTTAAGTTACATTTTTTAATTATTTTCTTTTGGATTATTGGAACTTGTTCTATTGGAATTTCAACTCCCATATCACCTCTAGCTACCATTACAGCATCTGTTACTTCTATAATAGAGTCTATGTTGTTAACACCTTCATTGCTTTCTATTTTAGCAATAACTTTAATATGCTCTCCATTATGTTCTTTAAGAATTTTTTTAACATCTAAAATATCAGAAGCTTTTCTTATGAATGATGCAGCTATAAAGTCAACTCCATTTTCACATCCAAAGATTATATCCTCTTTATCTTTTTCTGTAATTGAAGGTAAGTTTATTGATACATTTGGCACGTTAACACCTTTATGATTTTTAATCATACCTCCAACTTCAACTGTACAATTAATTGATTTACCACATACGTCTTTTATTTTGAATACTAAAAGACCATCATCTACAAGAATAGTACCACCTGGTTTAACATCCTTGTAAAGTTCTTTATAAGTGACGGAGCATTTTTTGTTATTACCAAGAATTTCATCATCACAAATAAAGGCAAAATCATCTCCTTCTTTTAATACCACACCATCATTCTCAAAATTATGAGTTCTTATCTTAGGACCCTTAATATCAAGAATAATAGCAGTTGATGAACCCATCTCTTCCCTTAATCTTTTGATTAGATCAATTTTTTCTTTATGAGTTTCGTGAGTTCCATGAGAAAAATTAAGTCTTGCAGCACTCATGCCTATTTTAATGAACTCTCTTAAAATTTCTTCTGAATCACTTGCAGGACCAATTGTAAAAATCATTTTTGTTTTTTGCATAGAATCACCCCGTTAAAGTATTATAGATTTCTTCGGTATAACAAGTAGTATATGCAAATTTTTAATAAACTAATTTATTTAGTTGAGTTAAAATAAACAGACTGTGTTATACTAAAAATATCTATAAGATAATTTTACCACAAATTTACGGGAGGTAGGCTAAAAATGTCAGTGTTAGAAAATTTAGAACCAAAATTAGTATTTAAATATTTCGAAGAAATATCAAAGATACCAAGAGGATCAGGTAACGAAAAAGGAATAAGTGATTACTTAGTAAAATTTGCAAAAGACTTAGGTCTAGAAGTTATACAAGATGAAGTTTTAAATATAATAATAAAGAAACCAGCATCAAAGGGATATGAAAATGCACCTACAGTAATACTTCAAGGTCATATGGATATGGTTTGTGAAAAAAATAAAGATACAGTACATGATTTTACAAAAGATCCTATAAAGTTAAGAATCGATGGGGATTATATTTATGGAACAGGAACAACTTTAGGAGCTGATGATGGAATAGCAGTAGCTTATGCTATGGCAATATTAGCTGATGATACAATAGCACATCCACCTATAGAAGTTTTATTAACTATAGATGAAGAAACAGGTATGACTGGTGCTATGAATGTAAATCCAGATGATTTAGATGGAAAAATCATATTAAATTTAGATTCAGAAACAGAAGGCGAGATTTTAGTAAGCTGTGCAGGTGGAGTTAGAACTAAATCTACATTTAAAATGAATTTTGAAGAAACACAAGAAAATCATGTTGGATTAGAAGTTATAATTGGCGGTTTAACTGGTGGACATTCAGGAATGGACATAAATAAGGAAAGAGCTAATGCAAATAAACTTATGGGTAGATTATTAAGATGTCTTTATGAAAAACATGATATAAGAGTTTCTAATTTAGTTGGTGGATCAAAAGACAATGCAATTCCAAGAGAATCAGAATTTATGATGACTGTAAATAAAGCTATTCTTGAAGATGTTAAGAAAGATATTTTAAGTTTTGAAAATATGGTTAAAAATGAATTTAGTATTCAAGAACCAAACTTAAAAATTGTTGTAAATGAGAATAAGAAAATTGACAAAACTTTTGATAAAAAGAGCACAGAAAATATTATAAATGCATTATATTTATATCCAAATGGAATAAATACAAAGAGTATGGCAATTGAAGGATTAGTTGAAAGTTCAACTAACCTTGGAATAGTAATAACTGATAAAGATGAAGTTATATTTGATAGTGCTGTAAGAAGTTCAGTTGCAACATTAAAAGATGAAATAGTTTTAAGAAGTAAAACTTTAACTGAAATGTTAGGTGGGGGATTTATAACTCATGCAGAATATCCAGGATGGGAATATAAAAAAGAATCACCTATAAGAGATATATGTGTTAATGTATTTAAAGAAATGTATGGAAAAGAACCAGAAATTGTAGCTATACATGCTGGTGTTGAATGTGGATTATTCGAAGAAAGACTTGGAGGATTAGATATGGTAAGTTTTGGACCATCAGTATTTGATGCACATAGCCCACAAGAACATGCTAGTATAAAATCTATCCAAAATGTATGGGAATATTTATTAAATGTATTAAAAGAAATTAAATAATAATAACTATTCGTTAATAAATATTGTAAAATGGCCTTCCATGATGTAAAATTAATTTGTAATGAGAATTAACTGATTGGGAGGTCTATTACTATGGATATAGAAGGAAAAGTTATTGAAGCACTAGAAAATGCAGAGAACCCATTAAAGGTTAGTGAAATTGTTGAAATCACAGGTCTTGATAAAAAAGACGTTGATAAGGCAATTAAAGAAATGAAAAAAGAAGAAAAAATAATTTCTCCAAAGAGATGTTATTACGTACTTAACAACTAATTTATTTTAGACTGAATACTTTAGCTAAAACAATTCCATACAATAAATAAAAAATCTTCACTAAATTGTAAGTGAAGATTTTTTTGTTACATAATGAATATTAATTATAACCTTCTAATATAATTTACTAAAGTAATTTTTTAGGAGGGGTAAGATGGGATACACAAGATATAACTACAGACCAAGAAAAAAGCCGAAGGGTAATTTATTCACAATAGGAATAGTAGTAGTAATATGTGCTATAGTTATAGGAATGCTTATGGCAAAATACTTATTTAAAGGTGATATACCTAATGGAGAAAATAATGGGCAAAAGACTGTAGAAGAGCAAAAGAATAATAAAAATGATAGTGGCAATAGTGGTGGCAATACACTTCAAAATAATAACAATAGTCAAAGTGAATCTTTAAAGAATTTTGTAATTATACAATGTGGATATTACGGAAAAGAAGAAAATGCAAAAAAAGTATTACAAGATATTCCATCAAGCTTTAATAAATTAATAATTAAAGATGGAGATAAATATAGAATAATTGCAGGTATTTATAATGAAGAATCTGCAAATAATATGAGTGATGAACTAGATAAGAAAAAAATAGATAATGTAAAAATAAAGTGTGGATATGAAACATCAAAAGATGAAGAAGCAAAAAGTTATGAAATCATAAATGGTTTTATGAAAATTTTAAACGAATTAGAAAATGAACAAGTAAAAAGTGTAAATACGACAGAATTCAAGAAATGGACTAAGGAACTTAGACAAAATTCTAATAAAGAAAATGTAGATAATGATGAGCTAAAATCTATTGAAGAATATATAGAGAAATTACCGGAAGAATTGGAAAGAGAAGGGGCGAAAAAGTCACTAGAATTTATATATGGAATCCTTATAAAACATAGGTTATAAGTAAATCTTAAAAAAAAATTAATTCTATTATTATAACTTGTTTTCACTTGTTTATAATGTAATAAAATGATAAACTATATTAGGTGTAGTAATCTTTGTGTTATGAAGAATGCTACACCTAATATTATTTCAAAATATGTAATATTTTATATAAAAATTATGAAAATGACGAAAAATATAAAATATTGCCATAAAGGAGATATTATGAAATATATTTTAGCATCAGCTTCCGCAAGAAGACAGGAATTATTAAAGAGAATCATAAAAGATTTTGATATAACTATAAGCTGCTTTGATGAAGATAAAGTTAAATTCAAAGGAGATGTAGGGAAGTATGTGGAAGAGATAGCACTTGGAAAAGCAAAAGCAATCTTAAACGATGTAGGAAATGATAGCATTATAATATCAGCAGACACAGTTGTTTCATTCGAAGGTAAAATTTTAGGAAAACCTAAAGATGAAGAAGATGCTTTTAGAATGCTTACAATGCTAAGCGGAAATACTCATGAAGTATATTCAGGAGTTTGCATAATAAATACAAAGACAAATGAAATACTAAATGAGAACTTTAAGACTATTGTGTCTTTTTCAGAAATAAGCGATGAAGATAAACTTAATTATATTAAAAGTGGAAGTCCATTAGACAAAGCCGGAGCTTATGGAATACAAGATGAAGGTGGAGTTTTCGTTGAGAGAATTAATGGATGTTTCTATAATGTGGTTGGATTACCACTTAATAAAGTAGATCAAATGCTTAAAAGTATAATAAAATAAATTCACGGGGGATAGGTACTATTATAATATAAGGAGAGAATTAATGATTAATAATCTTAAAATATTAGATATGCCTGAAAGTGAAAGACCTAAAGAAAAACTACTAAGATACGGTGAGGAGGCTTTAACAAATTCTGAGCTACTTGCAATAATTCTTAGAACAGGAACTAAAGGTGAAAATGTATTAAATTTAAGCCAAAGAATAATCGCAGAACTAGAAGGACTAAATGGTATACTTAATGCATCAATGCATGAGATGACAAAAATAAAAGGTGTAAAGGAAGCAAAAGCTTCGCAAATAATTGCAATAGCCGAACTTTTTAGAAGATTTAATACATATAAATCTTTAAATGAGTTTAAGAGGGTAAATTCACCAAGAGATATTTTTAATATATTACATGGTGAAATGGTAACATATAACCAAGAAATATTAAAGTTAATTACATTAAATACAAAAAATGAAATTATAAAAATAAAGGATGTTTTTAAAGGAAGTTTAAATTCTTCACTAATCCATCCAAGAGAAATCTTCAAAGAGGCCATAAAAAATAGTGCGGCTTCAATTGTGATATGTCATAATCATCCATCAGGAGACCCAACTCCAAGTAGTGAGGATATATCAGTGACTACTAGAATTAATGAGGCATCAAAGATTATAGGAATAAATCTTATAGATCACATTATAATAGGTAGAGAACAATATGTAAGCTTAAAAGAAAAAGGAATATTATAATTCGAAAGGGGAATGAAAAATGGGATTTTTCGGAACTAGTAAAGACATGGGAATAGATTTAGGAACAGCTAATACGCTTGTTTTTGTTAAAGGCAAAGGCGTAGTTCTTAGAGAACCATCAGTTGTTGCAATAAATAGCACAACAAGAAAACCACTTGCAGTAGGTACAGAAGCAAAAATGATGATAGGTAGAACACCAGGAAACATTGTTGCTATAAGACCACTTAGAGATGGAGTAATAGCTGACTTTGATGTTGCACATACAATGATAAAATCATTAATAGAAAAAGCAGCAAGCAAGAGTGCATTTAAAGCACCAAGAATAATAGTTTGTTACCCTTCAGGAGTTACAGAAGTTGAAAAGAGAGCTATAGAAGAAGCAACAAAACTTGCAGGAGCAAGAGAAGTTATATTAATGGAAGAACCAATGGCAGCTGCAATTGGAGCAGGACTTCCAGTTAGTGAACCAACAGGAAGCATGATAGTAGATATCGGAGGCGGTACTACAGAAGTTGCTATAATTTCACTTGGTGGAATAGTTACTAGCAGATCACTTAGAGTTGCTGGTGATGAATTAGATCAATCAATAATTGCTTACATCAAAAAAGAATTCAACTTAATGATAGGTGAAAGAACTGCTGAACAAATCAAGATGGAAATTGGATCAGCATACAAGGTTGATGATGAAGTTAAAGAAATGGAAATTAAGGGAAGAGACTTAGTTACTGGATTACCAAAAGTAGTTGAAGTTTCAGAAGTTCAAATAAGAGAGGCTTTAAAAGAGCCAGTATATGCAATAATAGAATCAATCAAAACAACACTTGAAAAAACACCACCAGAATTAGCTGCTGATATAATGGAAAAAGGAATAATGTTAGCAGGTGGAGGAGCAATGCTTAAAGGATTAGATGTTCTAATAATGAAAGAAACAAATATGCCTGTACATATTGCCGAATCTCCATTAGATTGTGTTGTTCTAGGAGCAGGAAAAGCACTAGAAGATTTCGACAGAATAAGCAAGGAAGATAGATAAGAGCATGAAGCGTCTTAAGAACAAACTGGCAGTCACTATAATAGTGCTGTCAGTTGCATTTTTAGGGTTAATTGTTTTTACATTCAAAAGTCCAGATAAAAATATGGTGGAAAGTGGTGCAGGAATAGCTTTAAACCCATTACAAAGAATTGCGTATACAGTAAATACAAAGCTTAAAAGTTTTGTGGATTTATGCTTAAACTTTTCAACTGTTAAGGAAGAAAATAAAAGCCTTACTGAAGAAAATGCTAAGCTAAAAAAAGAGCTACTTGAGTATTCAGGATTAAAAGCTCAAAATGATGAGCTTAGAAAAGTTTTAGATTTTGAAGATTCAAGAAAAAATTATAACTATATAGCTACAAATATCATTGGATATAGTGGTGGAAATATATTAGATGGATATATTGTTGATAAAGGTTCAAATAGTGGTATACAAAAAGGAATGATAGTAATAGCTGCTAATGGACTTGTTGGTCAAGTAACTAATGTAGGAACAAATTGGTCAATTATTCAAAGTATTCTAAATGAAAATATTGCTGTAAGTGTTAAAGTAGAAAGTACTAAAGAAAATACAGGAATATTAAGAGGATATAGAGATAGTAATGGTACATCAGTTTGTAAAGTGGAAAATCTTCCAATGGACTCTCAAATAAAAGAGGGAGATACTATTGTTACTTCTGGACTTGGACAAATATATCCAAAAGATATAATGGTAGGTAAAGTAAAATCAGTTACAGAAGATAAAGTAAAAGTTATGAAAAGTGCTGTTGTTGAACCAGCAGTAGATTTTAATAAATTAGAAAGCTTATTCATTGTAGTACCAAAAGATACGCGCGATATTAAATATAATTAAGAGGTGAGAATATGAAGAAGGTTATATTAGTTTTAATATCAATACTTCTATTGATATTAGATAATTCTGTAATGCCATTTTTAAGTATATATGGGGCCTTTCCAAGCTTATTATTCACCTTTGCAGTTCTTTATTCAATAATAAATGGAGCAGAGGATGCTTTATTTATTGGAGTAGTTAGTGGATTACTACAAGATATTTTTTTCTCAGGGGGCATGGGTATAAATGCTTTAACTAATATGGTAATTTGTTTAATAGCAGCTTATGTTGGAAATGGAGTATTTAAAAAGAAGAAGTTAATTCCGGTTTCAACAGTTTTTGGAGCTACAATAGTAAAACATATAGCCGTATTTTGTATATTTTACTTTTTACATTATAAAGTTAGATTAAACAATATACTTATAGTTGCAATTTACAATTCAGTTATAGCTTTTGTAGCATATAAATTCGTATTAATGCTTTCAAACACTGAAAATGTAAGTAGTAAGTGGAGGTTTAAATGATAGTTAATAAACCAAAAAATAAAAAGAAAAAGATCTCAAGATATAAAGTACTTTATATTGTTATGTTTACTATATTTTCTCTTATAGTGGTTAAGTTAGCATACCTTCAAATATATAAGCATGATGACTATAAAGATAGAGCTAACCAAAATGCAACTAGATTTGTAGCCGAAAAAGCACCAAGAGGAGAAATATTAGATAGGAATGGTAATGTATTAGCAACAAATAAACAAACTTATACATTAACATATACAAGTACAGATGAGGCAGAAAAGAATTTCTATAATACAATGTCAAGTGTATTTAAGATTTTAAAAGATAATAAAGAAAGTGTTCAAGATGATTTACTATTAAAGATAGATAATAATGGTGAATTATACTTTGCATATAAAAGTTCTTCTCCTGATAATCAACAATATGAAAAGATAAGATTTTTAAGAGACAGGGGAATGAATGAAAAAATAGAAAGAAAGAAATTTGGTGACGAGAAAAAGGACTTAACAGATGATCAAATAGCTCAAGTAGATCAAGAGTTACTTGCTGTAACTCCAGAACAAGCTTTTGAATATTTAGTTAAAAACTATTCATTAATTGGATTAGTAGATCCAAATCCATCAACAGATCAAAAGAAAGCTTATGATGAAATGGATGGAGCTGAACTTACTAATTTAATACTTAAAAAGTATTCTAAAAAAGAAATAAGAGACTATATGGTTGTTAAAGATGCAATTAAAATGCAAAGTTTTAAAGGTTATAGATCAGTAACTGTAACAAGCAATATTAACAAAAATACAGCATTTATAATATACCAAAAACTTAATGATTTACCTGGTATTAATGTTGATCTTCAACCAGTTAGAAGTTATCCATATGGAACTTTAGGATCAGCGGTTTTAGGATACGTTGGACAAATAGATAGTTCATTAGAATCAGACTATAAGTTAAGAGGATATGATCCATCAACAGACCTTATTGGTAAATCTGGTATAGAATCAGCTTTTGAAGATGAACTTAAAGGTGTTAAAGGTGGAAAAACTATTAAAGTTAACTCAAAAGGTAAAGAAACAGAAGAGTTATTTAAACTTGAGTCTTACCCAGGAAATAATGTTAACTTAACAATTGATAAAAATGTTCAATATGCTATGCAAGAAGCATTAAAAGATACAATAAATCAAGTTAGAACAAAAAATCAAGATAGTGAAGGACAAAACTTCCCTAATGCAACAAGGGGGGCAGCCCTTGCAGTTGATGTAAAAACTGGTAAGATAATTGCTCTTACAAGTTATCCAGACTTTGATCCAAATCTTTTTGCGATACCTGGACAACTTACTAAAAAACAAACAGAGCAATATTTCGCACCTAACTTTGAAGAGTTTGGTAAAGAATTTATAAAGAGAACTGGAGCTAAAAAATCTTTAGATCAATTATTCCCTAAAGATAAAAATGGCTATAGAACAGATCCATATGATTTATATCCAAGAGCATTCTATAATTATGCAACACTTGGTACATTACCTCCAGGATCTATATTTAAACCAGTTACAGCATTAGCTGGACTTCAAGAAGGTGTTATAACGCCAACTAATCCTATAAATGCTACAGGTATATTTAATACTCATAAGGATGTGTTTGGTGATGGTTTTGCACCACATTGTTGGATATATACGCAAAGCAGAGGTTCTCACGGACCAACTAATGTTGAAAAGGCGCTTCAAGTATCATGTAACTTCTATTTCTATGAAACTGCATATAGACTTTATATGAAAGAAGGAGCAAATATAAATGCGTTAGATGCAATTGCTAAATATGCATGGAAATTAGGACTTGGTGTTGATCCAAATAGTAAGGCAAATCCTTCAACTGGAATAGAAATAGAAGAAAATACAACAGGTCAAACATATAACTTTGAATCTATGAAATCAAGTATGATAAGTCTTGCAAACTTCGAGCTTGCTGATTTCTTAGAAAAGGAAAATCCAAGTGGATCAATGCAAGCAATGTATTCTGGTAATAGCCAAAGATTTATACCATTTGATTTTTCACGTAGTGATGATGACTCAGAAAAATTAAAGGCTTTAAAAATAGATTTAAAGAATAAAATAAAAGAAAGATTTGAAGCTGTTGGAACAGATAAACCAAAGTCAAAGGATACAGAGTTTGCAGCATCTATATTACCAGATGTAAAAGGTATAATGGAAAACTCTGATAAATACAAGGAAAATGTAAAAAAATATGAAGCTAAGTATAATAAAAGTGTAAGTATAAATGATCAAGCATCAATAGTTGCAAACTGTATTGCGAGATATGTTGTAACTGATAAAGCCTCAGAAATGACATCACCTGCACAGCTTGTTTTCGCAGCTATAGGTCAAGGTATAAACCATTATACTCCACTTCAACTTGCAGCATATATTTCAACACTTGCAAATGGTGGTACTAGATATGCACTTCATTTAGTTGATAGTGTAACAGATGTACAAGGAAATGTTGTTGAACAATTTAAGCCTAAAGTTCTTGATAAAATAGATATTAGTAAATCAACATTAAATGCAATAAAGGAAGGTATGAGAAGAGCTAATGACGAAGAAGGCGGTACAGCATCATCAGTATTTAGCACATTCCCAATACAAACAGCAGGTAAAACAGGTACAGCCGATTACTCAAATACACAAAGAGAGTATGGTAGAGCACCATATGCAACATATGTCAGCTTTGCTCCTGTTGATAATCCTGAAATAGCATTTGTTGGAGTTATATATGATGGTGGTCACGGTTCATATACAGCACCAGTTGCTAAGGCAACATATGAAGCCTACTTTAAAGATGAATTATTAAAGAAAAATTATACATCTGATAGCTTTAAGAAATATGTTCTAAAGGCACCAAAAGATAACTCAGAGGCAAGCCAAAAGAAAGCACAAGAAGAAGCAGAAAAGAAGGCAAAAGAAGAAGCAGAAAAGAACAAAGATAAAAAGAAACAAGATCAAGCCAAAGATAAAGATAAGGCAAAAGAAGCTAAAGATAAGGCTCAAAATCAATAATATATAATTATTAGAAGACAGGAAAAAAAGCGGCATAGAGTAAATAAGTACTTTATGTCGCTTTTAATATTAAAAGTAAAGTAAATCTACAAATACTTACATATTAATGATATAATAATAAAGGATTTTATTGTGTTTTGTAGAATAATGTACAGTGACAAATATTGGTGGAGGGAACCAATGATGGATGAGAGAATAATTATAAAAGGAAATAAAAGTGGTTTAATTGCTGAAATAAATATGCATAAATTTAGTGATTTTACAGAAATGCTAGATCTTTTAATAGCAAGGCTATCAAAGGGAAAGCGCTTTTATAGAAAATCAACATTAACTATAAATACAAGTTTAAACTTAATAAACGATAAAGACATAGAACATTTAAAAAAAGTTTTGTTTGAGGAGATAGAAATAGAAGATATCATATGGCAAGATGATAATGCTAAAGAGAAGGAAAAAGAAAAGGAAAAGAAGACTTTTTCAGGTGTCTATGAAGGAAAAACAAAATTTTTAAGAAAGACAGTAAGAGGCGGACAAAGTATAAGGTATAATGGTAATATAGTTATTATAGGTGATATAAATAGTGGTGCTGAAGTAACAGCAGCTGGAAATATTATAGTCTTAGGGGCTATAAAAGGAAATGTTAGTGCAGGTGCAAATGGAAACACTAAAGCTATTATTGCAGCATTTAGTCTTCAACCTGAAATTTTAAAAATATCTAATATAGTAACATTATCGCCAGATGATTCAGAAGAGCCAGAATATCCAGAAGTTGCGAAAGTAAAAGATGGAGCTATAATTGTGGAACCATACTTACCAAATAAATATATTTATTAAAACATGGAGGGATTGTTAAATGGGAGTATCTATTGTTATTACATCAGGAAAAGGTGGTGTAGGTAAAACTACTACAACAGCAAATATTGGTACTGCTTTAGCTGCACTAGGCAAAAAGGTTGTAGTTGTAGATGGAGATACAGGACTTAGAAATTTAGATGTATTAATGGGATTAGAAAATAGAATTGTATATACAATTATTGATGCTATAGAAGGTAGATGTAGATTAAAGCAAGCTTTAATTAAAGATAAAAGATTCCCAAATCTATGTCTTCTACCAACAGCTCAAACTAAAGATAAAGACGATATAAGTGCACAAGATATGCTAAAGCTTGTTAAAGAATTAAAGGAACAATTTGATTATGTGTTAATAGATTCTCCAGCAGGAATAGAACAAGGATTTGAAAACTCAGTAATAGGAGCTGATAAAGCTATAGTTGTAGTAAATCCTGAAATAACATCAGTTAGGGATGCTGATAGAGTTATTGGAAAACTTGATGCTAAAGGTCTTGAAGATCATTCAGTTATAGTGAATAGATTGAATCATGAAATGACTCAAAGAGGGGACATGCTTGATGTAAGTGATATAATTGAAACTTTATCAATTGAATTACTTGGAGTTGTACCTGATGATAGAGAAATAACTGTTTCAACAAACAAAGGTGAACCTATAGTTCTAGAAGAAAATGCAAAATCAGGAAAAGCTTTTAGAAATATAGCAAAGAGAATAACTGGTGAAAAAGTACCTATTATGGATTTAAGTGAAGAGCCACAAGGTCTTTTTGGATCTATAATGAAGTTATTCAAACGTAAGTAGGGGGTATTTGAGATGGGGTTCTTTAGTAGTTTTACAAGTAGTAAACCTAAGCCAAAAGATGTTGCTAAGGATAGATTAAGACTAATACTTATTCATGATAGAGGAGATCTTCCGGCTGAAACTTTAGAAAAGATTAGAATGGAAATTTTAGAGGTTATTTCAAAGTACGTAGAAATAGAAGCTGAAGATGTTGAATTATCTGTAAGCAAGAGTGAAATAGAAGAAGGTCAAGGAGCATCATCATTAGTTGCTAGTATTCCAATAAAGAATATAAAAGGGCAGTAAGACACAGTAACATATAAAAATCTAATATAACATACATGCATAAGGGGAAGTTATAAAAACATCCCCTTTACTTATTTTATATAATTTTTTATTAAAATTTTATTATTTTTTTTAGGATAAGATGTTTTTATATAGAGAATAAAAAGATAATAAGATATAATATAAAAATACAGGTTTTTCAGGAGGTGAAAGATTTTGTTACGAGGTGACTTATTGTTCGATAGACAGAGTACTTATAACAAATATAAGTTAGACTTTAAAAAGATTAGAGATATAGATAAAGTATTATTAATCTCTACTATATTGCTAGTACTATTTGGTATATTAAACATATATCTTGCAAAAAAAGGTGAAAATTTTGCTACTAAACAATTTATATGGTTTATTGTTTCACTTGTAGCTCTATATATATTTATGGCCATTGATTATAGAGTTCTTTATAACTATGTACCAATATTTTATTGGGGTGGAGTTGGACTTCTTATTTTAACTAGATTTGTAGGGTCAGTTAGAGGGGGAGCAAAGGGATGGATTACTTTTGGTCCAGTTTCGCTCCAACCAGCAGAGCTTGCTAAGATTGGTATGATACTGATGCTCGCTAAAAAGCTCGAGGAGATGGATTTAGAAATAAATAATTTAAAAAATTTCTTTACCCTTGTATTTTATGCAGCAGTACCAGTTGTCTTCATAATAGTTCAACCGGATATGGGAATGACAATGGTATCATTCTTTATAGTTCTTGGTATATTTTATGTAGCTGGACTTGATGGAAGAGTAATTGGCGGAGGATTACTTGCCTTATTCCTTGGAATAATAATAGTTTGGAATTCAGGATTAATTCAAGATTATCAAAAAGGTAGAATTACATCATTTATGAATCCAGAAGCTAATATGTCAGGTTCGGGTTACCATCTTAGTCAGTCTTTAATTGCAATAGGCTCTGGAGGAGTTTTAGGTAATACTCCATCTTTAGCAAATGATGCAAGTACAGGTTATGCATCTCAACATGTTCCAGAAGTGCAAACAGACTTTATTTTTGCAGCTATTGCAGAACACTTTGGACTTATAGGAGTATTATTCTTACTTTTATTGTACGGATTATTGATAAGTAGAATGATAACTATAGCCCGAACATCAAAAGATATATTTGGTTCAATAATATGCGTAGGATTAATATCATATTTCCTATTTGCATTATTACAAAATATAGGTATGACTATTGGACTAGTTCCTATAACAGGTATCACACTTCCACTTATTAGTTACGGAGGTAGTTCTCTTTTAACTACAATAATGTCAATTGGATTAATATTAAATGTAGGTATGAGAAGAAAGAAAATCAGATTCTAAAATTAAAAAGGTAAGTTAGATATAATATCTAACTTACCTTTTTGTGTTCTATTAAAGTTCTCATAAATTTAAAGTTTTTTTAATATAAATAAAATAGTAAAAGAACAAGGAGATAATAGAAATGGGAAGTTATAGAAGAGAATATGAAAGTTATTATGACGGAATACTCAAAAAACATGGTAAGAAAAAAGATCCACCTAGAAATTCAAATTTAGGTGGATATAGTAGAAGCTATAATACAGGGGGAAGGAGGAAGAATAAAGGAAGCTTTTCTTATATATTTTTAACTCAGACTACAGGGGCATTAGCATTATTATTAATTATGATGTGTCTTAAATATGCACCTTATAAAGAAGGAAACGATGTATATGCCACATTTAAAGAAATGAGTAATGAAGAAAAGCCTATACTAGGAATGGATTTAAACATAGAAAGTATAAAAGATATTTATGTAGTAGAAGTTTTTAATAACTTAAAAAATAATTTTAAAGACATAGCAGATGATGCAGCTAAAAAAAATAAAAGTTTTATAAATCCTTTATCATCTGGGGAAGTGAAAGAAATTGAAGATGGTGTATCTATAAAAACTAAAGAAGAAAAAGATGTACTTGCAACTTGTGATGGAAAAGTAAAAGAGGTTAAAAAATTAGACAAAGGAAACTTAATTATAATAGACCATGAAAATGGTGTGGAAAGTTATTATGAACTTATAAACAATCCTTCAGTAAAAACTGGAGACAAAATTGAAAAAGGAACATGTATAGGAAAAAGTAGTAAGGTATCAAATGATACTTATGAAATAGAATTTAAGATAAGATATATGGGGCAATTTAAAGAGCCTGGTAATTATGTTGATTTTAAAGGGGAATAAAATTATGTAAAAAGAAGAATTTGAGGTTTTATATTTATGAAGTCATATAAAGTGATAGTAATAGAATTGATGTTATTAGTACTTGCTATAAGTTTTCAAAGTGAAATTTTTATAGGGATTATATCGATAATATTACATGAGTTTACACATATATTTTTTGGAAATAGATTTGGATGTAAATTATATAACTTAAAGATTGGAATAACAGGTGCAAATGCAGAGCTTTCAGATATAGAAGAGCTTTCAGAAAATGAAAAACTTATATTATATTTAAGTGGACCGTTAATGAATTTATTTCTATCATTTATATTATATATAATTTTTAGATTAACTAATATAGATATATTTAATATGGCATGTGGTATAAACTTAGGACTTTTTGTATTCAATCTATTTCCAGCCTATCCTTTAGATGGAGCAAGAGTTTTAGAAATAATACTTTCTAAATATATTATTTATAAGAGAAGTAAAAAGATAGTTGAAATTTTAAGTTTTTTTATAGCAAGTATTTTAATTGTGATGTTTTTTGTATCAATATTATTACATAAAGTGAATATAAGTTTAATCCTAATTAGTGGGCTTATAATATATTCAACTGTTCTAGAGATGAAAATTACTATGTATATAGTAATGGGTGATATGATAAGAAAGCGAAGAAGGCTTAAAAAATATGATTTCATTGAGAATAGAACGGTATCTGTTTATTATAAAAATGAATTGCTTAATGTAATGAGACTAGTTGATAAGAGTAAATTTAATGTATTTTATATTTTAGATGATGAGCTTAAAGTTTTAAAAATCATTTCTGAAAATGAGCTTTTAGAAGCACTTAAAAATTATGGAAACATTAATCTTGAGGAATATATAAATATTTCTAATGAAAATAATATAAATTAAACCTTTAAAGGTAGGATAATAAAAACTTTTTATAAGTTAAAATTTTTAGATTTAATTTGTAAAATTTAGTTTGTTTATTCTACCTTTTTAGTATTTTAATAAGAGTAGAACAAAATTTTAATTTATGCTAGAATATAGGGATGTATATATCGGGTTTGATTTAGCCTTATATATTAGACTAAATTTTAGGAGGATGTAGATTAATGAATAAAATTTCAGATAGCATCTTATGTAAAGTTGAGAAACCAGCTAGATATGTTGGGGGAGAGCTTAACCAAATAATAAAAGATCCAAAAGAAGTAGATATAAGATTTGCTTTTTGTTTTCCAGATGTTTATGAAGTAGGAATGTCTCACTTAGGAACAAGAATACTTTATCATACTATAAATAACAGACAAGATACATATTGTGAAAGAGTGTTTGCTCCATGGCCAGATATGGAAGCAGAAATGAGAAAGAACAATGTACCTTTATATGCATTAGAAAGTAAAGATTCATTAAAAGAATTTAATATATTAGGATTTACTCTTCAATATGAAATGAGTTACACAAATATTTTAAATATGCTTGATATGTCAGGTATTACTTTAAGAGCTTCAGAAAGAGGAGAAGATGAGCCAATAGTAATGGCAGGTGGTCCTTGTGCATATAACCCAGAGCCTTTATATGATATAGTAGATTTCTTTGAACTTGGAGAAGGAGAAGAAATGATGAATGACGTACTTGATGTTTATAAAAAGTACGTAGGCACAAAGGGTAAGAAGAAGGAATTCTTAAGAGAAATATCAAAAATAAGAGGAATATATGTACCTTCATTATATGATGTTACTTACAATGAAGATGGAACAATAAAAGAATTTACACCAAAATATGATGATGTTCCAAAGGTTGTAAAGAAGAGAATTGTTGCAGATTTTGATAAGGTAGATTTCCCAATAGAAGATATGATAGTACCTTATACAGAAGTTGTTCACGATAGAATAGTTCTTGAAACATCAAGAGGATGTACTAATGGATGTAGATTCTGTCAAGCTGGTATGATTTATAGACCAGTTAGAGAAAAGACTAGAGAAACATTAGTAGAACAAGCAAGAAACTTAGTTAAATCAACAGGATATCAAGAAATATCACTTGCTTCATTAAGTATATGTGACTATTCAGATATTAAAAATCTTACACAAGAATTAATGGAAGAGCATGAAAAGAATAAAGTTGGTATTGCATTACCTTCAATAAGAATTGATGCATTCTCAGTTGATTTAATAAAAGAGATTCAAAAGGTTAGAAAAACAGGTTTAACATTTGCACCAGAAGCAGGTTCTCAAAGAATGAGAGACATAATAAATAAGGGGTTAACAGAAGAAAGAATTCTTGAAGCCTCAAGAAGTGCATTTGAATCAGGATGGAGTACACTTAAGCTTTACTTCATGATAGGTCTTCCTTATGAAAGAATAGAAGACTGTGCAGGAATAGGCGAACTTGCAAATAAAATAGCAGATGAATATTATGCTGTTCCAAAGAATGTTAGAAATAAAGGTCTTAGAATAACTGTAAGTACTTCAATTCTTGTACCAAAAGCATTTACTCCATTCCAATGGGCGCCAATGGAAAGAATGGAAGTTGTAACTGAAAAGATAAAAGCAGTTAAAGAATCAATAAAATCAAGAAGCATAGTTTATAACTATCATGCTCAAAAAACTTCATATATGGAAGCTGTATTTGCTAGAGGAGATAGAAAACTTTGTGATGTTTTAATTAAAGCATTTGAAAAAGGTTGTAAGTTTGATGGATGGTCAGAATACTTCAAATTTGATGCATGGCAAGAAGCTCTTAAAGAATGTAATGTAGATGGTGATTTCTACACTTATAGAGAAAGAAGCTATGATGAAATATTACCTTGGGACTTCATTGATATAGGAGTAAATAGAGATTATTTAGTTATAGAAAACGAAAAAGCTAAAAATGAAGAACTTACTCAAAACTGTAGAAAAGGATGTACAGGTTGTGGTATAAACGTAAACTTTAAAGAAGGAGAGTGTTTTAAAGGTGCGATATCTAATTAAATTTACTAAAGAAGCAAATATAAAATTCATATCACATTTAGATTTAATGAGAACAATTCAAAAGGTTATAAGAAGATCAGGTTTACCAGTTGAATATTCAAAGGGATTCAATCCTCATATGTCACTTTCACTAGCACAACCTCTTTCAGTTGGAGTATATTCAAGCGGTGAATATATGGATGTAGTATTCAGTGAAGAGAGAGATCCAGAAGAAATTATAAATAAATTAAACGAATGTACAGCAAGTGGGATTAAATTTATAAATGCAAAAGGTATTGAAATAATTCCAAATGTAAAAAGATTACCTCAAGCTATGGCACTTATAGATGCAGCAAGGTATACAATAAAGATCCAATATAATGATATATCAAAATTTGAAGAAGAGCTTAAAGCTTTCTTAGATAAAGAAGAATGGGTAATGCTTAAAAAGAGTAAAAAAGGTGAAAAGGAAGTTGACATAAAACCTTTAGTACATGAACTTAAGTATTGGACTGTGGATAATGAGGCTGTATTTAATGTACTTATAAGTTCAGGTAGTAGAGAACATTTATCGCCAGACCTTTTTGTTAAAGCAATAAAAGATAACACAACTAACTATAACGAAGATGCTTTTGTTCCTATAAAGAGAGAAGAAATGTATTTAATGAGAGAGGGTACATTTGTGCCTCTTTATCAATGTGTATAGGAAGTGTTTAATTAATGAAAGAGATTTTTATTGAAAGAAGAGATAAATCTTTAAGAATTGCAGTTAAACTTAATAATGAACTAGAAGAGTGCTTTATTGAAGAAAAGACTGATGAACCAACTACTGGAGAAATATATAAAGGTAGAGTTAAAAATATAGTTCCTGCAATAAATTCTTTATTTATAGACTTAGGACTTGAAAAAGAAGGCTACATGTACTTTAGTGAAGAGCTTAAAAGAACAAACATCAAAAAAGGTGATGAGCTTTTAGTTGAAGTTTTAAAAGAACCTTTAAATGAAAAGGGAGCAAAAGTTACTAATAAGTACAGCATACCAGGAAAATATTTAGTTTTTACTCATGGAGAAACTAATATATCTTTCTCAAAAAGAATAACTGACGAAGTTAAGAAAAAGCTAATACTTGCAGAACTTGAAGAAGTAGAAGGTATCAATATAGTTGTAAGAACTGAAGGAGCAAATGTTCCAATTGAAGTTCTTAAAAAAGAAAGGGAAAAACTTAAAGAAATATATGAAGAAACAAATAGAAAACTTATATATAGTACAGAACTTGGAAAAGTATATGGTGAAGATATTTCTTTAAATAAAGTTTTAAAAGATAACATTACTAAAGGTAATGTAAAGATATATGTAGATAATATAAAAGATTATGAATTTGTATCTTCATGTATAGATGGAGAAGAAAATGTTAGCTTAGTAATGTATGAAGGCCTTAGAACTCTTTTTGATTATTATAATATAGAAAAAGAGATATTAAAGCTTAGACATAATAAAGTTACATTAAACTGTGGTGGAGATATTGTAATTGAAAAGACTGAAGCTATGTATGTAATAGATGTTAATAGCGGAAAAAATATAAAAGGAAGAAGTCTTGAAAAAACAATACTTCAAACTAATGTTGAAGCTGCAAAAGAAATTGGAAAGCAAATAATGCTTAGAAATTTAAGCGGAATAATTTTAATTGACTTTATTGATATGAGAGATAAAAGTCATAGATTTGAAGTTATGAAAGCTTTAAAAGAAAGTCTTAAAATAGATAAAGGAAATAGCAAAATATATCCATTTACTGAACTAGATTTAGTGCAAATTACAAGAAGACGTAGAGGAAAAAGTATTTATGACTCTATAGAAGAAAAATGTGATTTATGTAAAGGTAGTGGAAATATACTTAAATTATCTTATATAGAAGATTTAATAAAAAATGATATTTTAAGATCAGTAGAAGATAATACTATTGAAAGTTTTTATATAGAACTTGATAGCATTTATAAAGAAAGAGTTAAAGGTGACTTATTTAATTTCTTAAAAAATATTGGAGGATTAGATAAGGAAATATTCTTAAATTACTTAGATGGAATTAATGGATATAAAATAGAGCCTTTAATCTTTAAAAATCAAAAAGAAAACCTAGAAAACTACAGAGTTAAGAACATAGAAAAATATTAATTAAATTTCTTTACAAAAAATGTAGGATATGATAAGATAGGTAGGTAAACCGCTCACGATAGGGTTTTTTATAAACAGAATTAACATTCTGTACCCATAGTGGCGAGACCGTTATGAGGAGGTGTTTTTTAATGTACGCAGTAGTATTAACTGGAGGAAAGCAATACAGAGTTCAAGAAGGAGACGTATTATTCGTTGAAAAGCTTGACGCAGCTGTTGAATCACAAGTTGAATTAACAGAAGTATTAGCTGTATCAAATGGAGAAACTTTAACAGTTGGAAAGCCAATGGTTGAAGGAGCTAAAGTTGTAGCTAAAGTTTTAGCACAAGGAAAAGCTAAGAAGGTAACAGTATTCAAGTATAAGGCTAAAAAGGACTACAGAAGAAAAGCTGGTCACAGACAACCTTACACTAAGTTAGTTATCGAAAAGATCGAAGCATAGTCATATGATTAGAGCAAAGATTAATTTCAAAGAAGATAAAATATTAGGTTTCGTCATTGATAGTCACGCAATGCCAGAAGACAGAGATTTTAATAATGATGTCTTACTAGTAGGGGAAGCTTTTGATATGGTTTGTAACTCAGTTTCAGTCCTATCACAAAGTGTTCTTATAGGTATAGATGAAGTTTTAAAACTTAACTGTACTTACGAGATTGCAGACGGATACCTTAAGCTAGACTTATCTGATTTTTCAGAAGAAGAACTAGCTAAATCACAGGTTTTACTTAAAACCTTCGAGAAAAGTTTAGAAAGTGTTATTTCTAGCTTGGATCAAATGTTTGGATGTAATAAACGTAGAGAATATATAAAATTAGTGAAAGAGGAGGTGTAGTGACATGATGATAATGAACCTTCAATTATTCGCCCACAAAAAAGGAATGGGTAGTACAAAGAATGGTAGAGATTCTGAGTCAAAGAGACTTGGTGTTAAATCAGCAGACGGACAATTCGTTTTAGCTGGAAACATCATCGTAAGACAAAGAGGAACTAAAATCCACCCAGGAAACAACGTTGGAAGAGGTAAGGATGACACTCTATTTGCTAAAATCGATGGAGTTGTTAAGTTCGAAAGAGTTGGAAAAGACAAGAAGAAAGCTTCTGTTTATCCAATAAACGTTGAAGAAATAGCTGAATAGTTATTAGATAAAGCATAAAGAGCACCCATATTTATGGGTGCTTTTTAAATGGAAAAAATTAAAGGATATCTTATATTATAGTATTTTGTAATTTTTTTATTGTTTTATTATAATATGTTTGTGATATAATGAAGAAAATATTTTAGAATATACCGACTTAATATTCATTTATATGGAATAATATGAATATGTAGATTTTGCACAAGGAGAGGTGAGTATATGTTTATAGATAAAGCCAAAATATTTGTAAAATCTGGTCAAGGTGGAGGCGGAGCAGTTTCTTTTAGAAGAGAAAAGTATGTTCCACTTGGAGGACCAGATGGTGGAGATGGCGGAAAAGGTGGTAGTATCATCTTTAAAGTAGACACTGGAATAACTACATTAATGGATTTTAAATATAAAAGAAAATTTATAGCACAGCCAGGTGAAAATGGTGGTACATCAAAGTGCTATGGTAGAGATGGAGAAGATCTTTACATAAGTGTTCCACTTGGAACAATAATAAGAGAAGCTGAAAGTAACAAAATAATTTGTGACCTTTCAGAAAAAGATGATGAATACCTTCTTTTAAAAGGTGGTAGAGGTGGTAAAGGGAACTGCAAGTTCTGTACACCTACAAGACAAGCGCCAAACTTCTCAGAACCAGGTATGCCAGGTGAAGAGATGAACATCATTTTGGAATTAAAATTATTAGCTGATGTTGGGCTTTTAGGATTCCCAAATGTAGGTAAGTCAACATTCTTATCTATGACAACAAAGGCTAAACCAAAGATAGCAAACTATCACTTTACAACTTTAAAACCAAACTTAGGAGTTGTTGCAACAGAAGGTATAGAACCATTTGTTATGGCAGATATCCCAGGTATTATTGAAGGTGCAAGTGAGGGTGTAGGTCTTGGTCTTGAGTTCTTAAGACACATTGAAAGAACTAGACTTCTTATACATGTTGTTGATATCTCAGGAATAGAAGGTAGAGATCCTTTTGAAGACTTCTTAAAGATAAATGAAGAACTTAAAAAGTACTCAGTAAAACTTTGGGATAGACCACAAATAGTTGTAGCTAATAAAACAGATTTACTTTTTGATGAATCAGTATATGAAGATTTCAAAAAGAAATTAAATGAATTAGGATATGACAAAGTATTCAAAATGTCAGCAGCAACAAGAGAAGGTGTTGATGAAGTTTTAAAAGAAGCAGCTAGAATGCTTAAGGAAATTCCAATAACTGGACTTGAAATAGCTGATGAAGAAAGATATATACCAGAAGAGAAAAGATTCACATATGAAATTAGCATTGAAGATGGAGAAGATAACAATAAAGTATTTGTTGTTTCAGGAAGCTTCGTTGATAGATTATTAGATGCTGTTAATTTATATGACATGGACTCTTTAAGATACTTCCATAAAGTATTAAAGAACAAGGGTGTTATGGATGAATTAAGAGAACTTGGAATTCAAGATGGAGATATGGTTAGACTTAACGACTTTGAATTCGAATATGTATTTTAGGAGGTAATGTATGCTAATAGGAAAGCAAAGAGCATATTTAAGAGGGCTTGCTAATGATATGCAACCAATATTTCAAATAGGTAAAAATGGTATAGAAGCTAGCTTCTTAAACCAAGTTAAAGAAGCTCTAGAAAAAAGAGAACTTATAAAAATAAAAGTTTTAGAAAATAGCGGATTAGAAGCAAGAGAAGCTTCAGATTATATATGCAATGAACTAAAATGTGAAGGCGTTCAAGCAATAGGAAGCAAGATAGTTCTATATAAAAGATCTTCAAAGAAACCAAAAATAGAAATACCTAGAAAATTTAAGAATATTAAAAATAAGTAGCATGAAAAAGTATGGGATTATAGGTGGAACCTTTGATCCTATCCACAATGCGCATCTTTACATAGCATATGAAGCAAAAGAACTGCTAGGTTTAGATAAGATTATTTTTATACCAAATGGAAGTCCCCCACATAAAGACAATAAAAATATAACGGGGGCTTCTTTAAGGTATAGAATGGTTTTAGAAGCTATTAAGGATTTTGAGGATTTTGAGGTTTCAAAATATGAAATTGAGAAAAAAGAATTAAGTTACACTTATAAAACGTTAGAACATTTTAAAGAAGATGATGTAGAGCTTTATTTTATAACAGGAGCTGATTGTCTTGTTGATCTAGATAAATGGAAAAACGTAAGTGAAATTTTTTCTTTATGTAAATTTGTTGTTTTTACAAGGCCTGGTTTCAAAGAAGAAGATTTAATTGAAGAGAAGAAAAAAGCAGAGAAAAAATATAATGGGGAAATTATATTTTTAAATATATTAGATTTAGAAATTTCATCAACCGATATTAGAAAAAGAATTTCAGAAGGAAAAAGAATAGATTTTTTTGTACCTAAAAGAGTGATAAACTTAATAGAGAAGGAAAATATCTATAGTGAAAGGAACTAATATGGAAATTACTTATATTTATGATTATTTAAAAAAGAATTTAAAAGAAAAAAGATATATGCACGTATTAGGTGTAGTATCTACAGCTAAAAAGTTAGCTAAATTAAATGGAGTATCAGAAGAAAAAGCAGAGCTTGCTGCACTTTGCCATGATGCTGGAAAGAATTTAACAAAAGAGCAGTTATTAAATATTATAGAAAAGAACAATATACAATTAACATTAGATGAGAAAAAAACACCAGAACTTTGGCATGCTATTGTTTCACCAATAATTGCTAAAGAAGAGTTTAATATAAATGATGAAGAAGTACTAGAGGCTGCAAGATGGCATACAACAGGAAGACCAAATATGACTAAACTTGAAAAGATTATTTATATTTCTGATATGATTGAACCATCAAGAGTATTTAGTGGAGTAGATAGTATAAGAAAAGCGGTTTTAGAGAATTTAGATTTAGGAGTTCTTAAGGGCATGGAACACACAATAAGATATCTTTTAGATAAAGAACAAATTGTAGATAAAAATACAATTGAAGCTAGAAATTATTTAATTATTGAGAAGAATAATATTTAGAATACTTAAGGGATATGGGGGTATAAGTTAGATGACTGATGATAGAAACTCTAACAACTCGGCAAGGAGAAGAAGAGCCGAACTTGACAGAGAAGAACGTATAAGAAGAAAAAGACGAATGTCTCAAAGAAATGAAGAAATGAATACGGGGAAATCTAGAAGAAGATTAAGTTCAGAATCTATTCCTCTTAATGATTCAAGAAGAAGAATTGATGATAGACCAATTAATGATCCAAGAAGAAGAATTAATGATAAACCAAATAAAAATATAAAAAAGAAGAAAAAGAAGAAAAAGAGTACTTTTAAAAGAATACTAAAAATAGTATTAATAGCTTTATTAGCAATAGTAGTTATATTTGGATTTAGAGTAGCTAAGCTTATTAACAATATAAGTACAGACAATATGACAGCTCCAGTTGAAGTTCCAATGGATCAAACAGTAAATATATTATTACTTGGAATGGATGTTGGTAATATAGATAATCCAAGTGATGAGTCTCAAAAGAGAACGGATACTATGATGGTTATAAACTTTAATCCTAAGACTAAGAAAGTTAAGATGGTTTCAATACCAAGAGATACTTTAATTACGATAAACGGACGTAATTGGAAGATGAATGCTGCTTATCCAATTGGAGGAGATAAGAGAGTTATAACAGAAGTACAAAATCTTTTAAATATAAAAATAAATTACTTAGCTAAAATAAACTATGCTGGATTTAGAGATTTTATAGATGCTATAGGTGGAGTTAGTATGAAAATTGAAAATAATATGGACTACACAGATAAATCACAAAATCTTAGAATTAAGTTCAAGAAAGGCGAAGTAGCACAGCTTGATGGTAAGAAAGCAGAAGAATTCTTCAGATGGAGAAAAAATAATGACGGAACTGGTCTTCCAAATGGAGATATAGATAGAATAAAAAATCAACATGCATTTTTAGAGCAAGTAGTTAAAAAATGTACTAGTCCATCAATAATATTTAAAATGCCTAAAATATTAGAAGTGGTTGAGAAAAATGTTGAAACTAATATGTCAGGTAAAAGAATATTTGAATATGCATTAAAGGCAGCTCTTTTAAAACCAAGTAATGTATCTATGGAAACTATAAAAGGATCTGCTAAGATGATAGGTGGTCAATCTTACTTCATATTTGATAAATCAGCTAATGAAGGACTTATTAGAAGTTTACATGAGTCATCAGATAGCACAAAGAATATGAAACCAGAAGAAGTTAGAATTAAAATATTAAATGGAACAAAGATAAGCGGACTTGCAGCGACTTATCAAATACAACTTAAGCAACTAGGATACACTAATGTAGATGTTGGTAATACTGATTCACTTAGAGAGAAAAGTGTAATTATGGTTGATGATAATAACATCAAAAGTATGCTTAAGAAAGATTTCACTTCAATAACTAATTATGATGATATAGAATCAAAATTTGCATCTCCAAGTTATGATGTAATAATTATATTAGGAAGTGATGCAAAGAGTTATTAAATCTTTATATAGGAGGACATAAGATAGTATGAGTACCTTAGAAAAAAGTGTACCATTAGAATACGATGGAATAAAACTTAGACACTATTTAAAAGAAGGATTTGAATTATCTTCAAGATTTATAAAAAGAGTAGCAGTGGAAAATAGAGCTTTAGTAAATGGTGAAGCTGCAATGATGAACTTAAGAGTTAAAACTGGAGATAAGGTTACAGTTTTACTTGATAGAGAAGAAAAACAAGACATTGTACCAGAAAAGATGGATTTAGATATAGTATATGAAGATGATGATATACTAGTTGTAAATAAAAAGCCTTTTATGGTAGTTCATCCAACAAAAAGTCATCAATCAGGAACTCTTGCAAATGGTGTTATAAATTATTTTAGAGAATGTGGTAAAAACCATATTGTAAGACTTGTTAGTAGATTAGATATGAATACATCTGGTCTTATAGTAATTGCAAAAAGTCAATATGCACATATGACATTACAAAGAAGCGAAATGGAAAAAAGATATATTGCAATTGTGCATGGACATTTAAAAGAAAAGGAAGGTACTATAGATCTTCCAATATACAGACCACAACCTGAAGATGGATTCGATAGCATAAAAAGAGTTGTAGATGATAGAGGACAAAGAAGTATAACTCACTATAAAGTTCTAGAAAGCTTTAATGGTGGAGATGTTGTTGAATGTCTTCTTGAAACAGGAAGAACACATCAAATAAGAGTTCACCTATCACATTTAGGACATCCAATCTATGGAGACTTTATTTACGGTGATGGAGATAATGAGCTTCATCTAATAAAAAGGCAGGCATTACATGCTTATGGATTAAACTTTATATCACCAAGAAGTGGTAAAGAATTAAGTTTAAGAGCTGACCTTCCATATGACTTTAAAGAATTAATTGAAAAATTAAAATAAATATATTAAATAAAGAGTACAAGTGATTGTACTCTTTATTATTTTATAGGGTAAAATAATTTACATAATTATTTAAAAGAAAAAGGATTAATTTATTAAATATCATCATATATTTTATGGAGAGGTGATGTTATGAATAAGCTAGATATTGCTATAGCTATGAATATGATAAATTTAAAGTGTTTAATTATGATAGTTTTCGTATGTGGATTATTTACTTTTATAAAAGGAATACTTAAATCATTAAATTTACATGCTAAAGTAATTTTAATTAATAAATGTAGCAATTTTATATTTATTTTTGGATGTACATCTATATCTATTATGCTGTTAATTTCCTTTGTTATGGTATTTAAATAGGAATTAGTTTTTGTATATTTAAGGATTTAACATATTAAAAGGTTGTCTAATTGACAACCTTTTTAATATGTTAAACATTATTTTAATATGTTGCTAGCTTTTTCTAAAAGATGTATAAATTCAAAATGAAGTATAAATAGATTATAAAATGCAAATATCAATCCAAATACTGATAAAAATATGCAAGACATTTTACCTAAGATGTCATCTCCCATATATCTTTTTATTAAAAACATAGTTCCAAGAATAAATAGCATAAAAATATAACATTGAATCACAGACAAAATATAACCTCCCTATAAAAAATAGAATAAGTAGCTCGTAATAATTCCTTATTACTTAAATAAGGAATTATTATAATTATATTTTGCAGTTTAAAAAATTATGTAAAAAATTTATGTTAGATTATTTTTGCTATAAAATATATTAGATTTATTAATACAAAGGAGATGACTTTAATAAAGTCATCTCCTTTGTATTAATATCTTCTTCTATTTTTTAAATGTTGCCATCTCTTTTTGAAGGCAAGTTTTTTACGTCTTTTTCTAACTATATATATTCTTATAAGTATTAAAATACATATAAGAACTAAAATAGATATACAAATAACTAATATAGCATTACTTTTTAAGAATTCAGTAACTGCAACTTTTGAAGAATATTCTCTTGATGCACCACTTACTAAAGTTACTTTTCCTATTTCATTTCCATTTAATAAAATAGTTCCTTTAGTTAACTCTTCACCTTTAGTTATTGTCATTTTACCTATATTTTTAGGTAAATCGTAGTTAATTGTTGGTTTAATAGAATTAGCTTCATTTTTCTTAACTGTTGCAAAGACATCTCTATCTATAAGTAAAGGAATATTAGTATCTTTATTTATTTTAATATTATCTATTTCTTGACCTTTTGAAAATAATTTTATATTTTCAAAATTATTAAAGCCGTAATCTAATAATTTAGCCATGTCTTCATAATTTTTATTCTTATCTTCTGCTTTTAAGAAAACAGCAATTAATCTTTGACCATCTTTTTCACCAGATATTATAAAAGTATGTCTCGCTACATCTGTATAGCCACTTTTTCCAGCAAGAGCATATTTATAAAAATATTTTGAGTTAGGATTTATTAAATAATTGTGGTTATTAGCCCATCTTTTCTGACCATCTAAATTACTTGCAGGGAGTTCTACTGATATAAGACGAGATATTCTTATAAAATCATTATTTTTTAGTGCAGCCTGCATTATTAAAGCTAAATCATGAGCTGTAGTTACATGATTATTATCTGGTAAACCACTTGGATTTACGAAGTTTGAATTAGTGCAGCCAAGTTCTTTAGCTTTTTCATTCATCATTTTAGCAAAGTTTTCTATAGAACCTCCAACATGCTCAGCTAGCGCTTCAGCACAATCATTTCCAGATTCAAGTAAAAGACCAGTTAAAAGAGTCTCTACTTTAAATTTTTCACCTTCTTTTAATCCTATTGAACTTCCTTTTGCAAATGGTGGATTCTTACCAATTGTTACAACATCATTTAAGTTAGTATGCTCTAAAGTAATAAGAGCGGTCAAAACTTTAGTTGTTGATGCAGGGAAGTGTGTCTTTTCTCCGTTTTTAGAATATAATACATCTCCAGTATTAGCATCTATTAAAATAGCTGATTCAGCATTGATGTCTGGTGGATTATTAGTTGCTGCATTAGCACCTATATATATTAAATTATAAAAAATAAACAGGGGAAATAATAATTTTACCCAAAATTTAAAATTCTTCTTCATATGCGCTCCTTTAAAAGTGATATTTAGACTTTTTTATTTTAACAAAAAAAACATCTATTATCTATACAAAGTGGATAAAAAATTTAAAAATTGTTAATAATTCAGAATAATGTAAATTTAGGAGAGATAATTATGAGAGTTGATAAAAAGGGAATTGGATTAATTTTAATAGCATTAGTAATTGGTGCTGTTGCATTTACAATTTATATAACAGATGGTAGAGATACTTTAAAAAAGAATGATACATCTAGTATGTTTGTTGATGAAGGAGAAATAGAAAAAGAGAAAAGTAAAGATAAAGGTGCTAAAGAGGAAATACCTTTAAAAGATAAAAAGATAGCAGTGGATATAAAAGGAGAAGTTAAGAAGCCTGGAGTTTATTATGTTAATGATGGAAGTATAATATTAGATTTAATAAATGAAGCAGGTGGAACTACAAATAAAGCAAATCTTGACACTATAAATAGAGCACAGAAACTTAAAGAAAACGAATGTATAGTCATTCCAAATGTTGATGATTTGAGTAATGATGTAGGTGCATCTACTAATAGCTTAACAAATAGTAGTTCTAAAAAGGAAGATGCTAAAGTAAACATAAATACAGCAGATGTAAATGAGCTAAATGAATTAAATGGGGTAGGTCCATCTAAAGCTAATGCAATAATTAAGTATAGAGAAGAAAATGGATTATTTAAAAGTATAGAAGATATTAAAAATGTAAGTGGATTTGGAGAAGCAACTTTTGAGAAGATAAAAGATTTTATATCAATTTAAGTTATATTAAGTTACCTTCTAGAAAAAAATTACAACTTATAAAATTGTAAGGGAATTATTATAATTTAAATATATAAGTTAGTTATAATAATTAAGTATAAAAAGATATCCATAATTATGTACATTGTAAAAATACAAGTTTGAGTGTTATAATTAAAGAATATGAAGAAATTTAAATAAAAAGGGGTATTTTTAGGAGGTAATGAAGATGGTTAAGAAAACCATAGCAGTATTAATTGCAACTACTATAGTATTTTCATTAGCTGGTTGTGGCAGTAAAAAGGACGATAAAAAGGAACAAGATACAGCTAAGAAGGTAGAGCTAAATATAGATGATCAAGAACAATTTAAAGATCTAAAGGGAGATTGGATTAGAGACTTTACATATGATGACTTTAATAAAGAGACAAATGAGTTAATGGGTAAAGTAGAAGAGACAACTAAGAGCTTAGGATTAGAATACCAAAAGGATGAAAAGGTTCAAGATATTAATGGTAATACAGCTAATGTAAAATCAATATATTTAGATAATAAAAATCCAGAAAATAATAGACTTGAAAGTATGCAATTTCAATCACAGTTTATAGGAAAGGCACAAGAGTATGGAAGAATACAAATGAAACTTTCTTTAAAATTTGATGGTGAAGGTGCAATAAAAGATAATAACTTTAATTTAGGGGATACTTCAATCGCAAAATATGCAGAAATAATGACAAAAGTTCCTAATAGGGATTATAAAGATATAAATAACAAAATCATGGATATAATTAAGGGTGAGAAATCAGAAGGAGTTGTAAAAGATTCTATAAATGGATTAGAAGAAGAGTTTGCAGTAAGCAAAGATTACATAGTATATACTCTTTCAACTAAGATCTATGAATTTGAGAAAGCTCCTAGTGAAGGTATAAAGTAAAATTTTAGGAGGATTATAATGAGTAAAAAAGATGAAAACACTATAAAAGATTTATTAAATGGCGAGGAATTAGAAAAGGAAATTTTAGAAGAGGAATTAGATGAAGTAGATCAAATTGATTCTAATCCATCATTTTTCAAAAAATTACTTGCAAGTTTATTAGATCAAGCAATATTAATTGGTGTATCAGCTCTTTTATTAGTAATATTCGACTTTTTAATAGGTTTCATTGGATACATGGTAGAGGAGCCAACAGGAATTCTTCTTATAATTTTTGGTATATTAAATGTATTATATAGACCAATATTTGAAGGAAAGAATAAGAGAACTCTTGGTAAGAGAATATTAGCAATAAAATAAGCAAATTAATAACAATAAAATGAAGTGATAGGAGAAAACATACAGTGAGAAGAGGAAATGAAATAACAGTTAAGATAGAAAAAACTGAATTCCCATCAGTTGGAATATCAAGTTTTGATGGTAAGAAAATTTATGTTAAAAATGCTTTCCCGGGTGAAACAGTGAAAGGGAGAGTTAAGAAAAAGAAAGCTGACTATGCTGATTTAAAACTTATAGAAGTTGTAGAGAAAGCACCATATGAAATTGAAGCTAAATGCCCTCATTTTGGAATATGCGGTGGATGCTCATCACAACACTTAAGCTATGATAAGCAATTAGAGTTATTAAGTGATGAAGTTTTAGAACTATTTAAAAATGCTGAAGTTACAACTGGAGAATATGAAGGTGTTGTAGGAAGCGTAGATCAGTTTGAATATAGAAACAAGATGGAGTTCACTTTTGGTGATGAATATAAAGGTGGAGAACTTTGTCTTGGAATGCATATGAGAAATCAAAGTTTTGGTATTATAACAGTTAATGAATGTAAGCTTGTTGATGAAGATTTCAGAAAAGTTATAAATGCTACTGTAGAGTACTTTAGAGGAAAAGACCTTCCTTACTATAGAGTAATGAAAAGAGAAGGATACTTAAGACATTTAGTTATAAGAAAAGCTAAAAATACTGGAGAACTTCTAGTTAATTTAGTTACAACAACTCAAGTAGATTTTGATTTAACTGAATGGACAAATATTATAAAAGGCTTAGATTTTAAAGGTGAATTAGTTTCTATTCTTCATACTGAGAACAATTCATTCTCAGATGCTGTAATTCCAGAAAAGGTTAATGTACTTTTCGGAAAAGATTATATAATGGAAGAACTTCTAGGATTAAAGTTTAAAATATCACCATTTTCATTCTTCCAAACTAATACTAAAGGAGCAGAAGAGCTTTATAGTATAGTTAGAGAGTTTATGGGAAATTCAGATAATAAGGTTGTATTTGACCTTTATTGTGGTACAGGAACTATAGGTCAAATAGTTGCACCTAAAGCTAAGAAAGTTATTGGACTTGAGCTTATAGAAGAAGCTGTAGAAGCAGCTAAAGAAAATGCAAAACTTAATGGTCTTGATAACTGCACTTTCATAGCTGGTGATGTTGCTGAAACTATAAAAGAAGTTAAAGATAAGCCAGACATTATAATTTTAGATCCACCAAGAAGTGGTGTAAGTCCTAAAGCTTTAGAATATGTTATTAAGTTTAATGCTAAGGAAATTGTTTATGTTTCATGTAATCCTAAGACTTTAGTTGATAATTTAAAGGATCTTATGGCTCATGGATATAAGATAGAAAGAACAAGAGTTAAGGATATGTTCCCTAACACTCCTCATGGAGAAGTAGTAGTTAAATTAAGCAAATAAATTATTTAAAAGAGATATCAAGTTTACATTAAAGACTTGAATCTCTTTTTGGTTTATGCAATTTTAGGATATTTAAAATATAAAAAATGTACAATTATTTTATATCAAAAGAAAAATGTAAAGGGGAATAAAATTAATGATAACTGGTGAATTAAAAAGTAAAGTAGATAAGATTTGGGAAACGTTTTGGACTGGAGGAATAACTAATCCATTAGAAGTTATAGAACAATTTACTTATCTTTTATTTATAAAAGGATTAGATGATATTGAAAAGAATAAAGAAGCGGAAGCGGAAATTTTAGGGATAGATTTTGATAGAACATTTCCAGAGGATAAACAGTATTTAAGATGGAGTAAGTTTTCAAATGAAGGTGATACAGAGAAAATGTATACTATAGTACAAAATGAAGTATTTCCTTTTATAAAGAGTTTACATGGAGATAAAGAATCAGCTTATGCTAAATATATGGGAGATGCTATATTTAAAATACCAACTCCACTTATGCTTTCAAAGATAGTTGATGGAATTAGTAATATAAAATTTAATAAAGAAAATGATACAAAGGGAGACCTTTATGAATATTTACTATCAAAGGTTGCTACAGCTGGTACTAATGGACAGTTTAGAACACCACGTCACATTATAGACATGATAGTAAAATTAATGAAGCCTACACCGGAAGATATAATAGTTGACCCTGCTATGGGAAGTGCAGGATTTTTAGTATCTTCACAGGAATATTTAAGAAAGAATCATAGTGATTTATTTTTGATTCAAGGCTTAAAGGAACATTTTAATAATGCAATGTTTTATGGATTTGATATAGATAGAACTATGCTTAGAATTGGTGCTATGAATATGATGCTTCATGGAGTTGATAATCCTAACATTGAATATAAAGATTCACTATCAGAAGTTAATACAGACAGTGAAAAATTTACACTTGTACTTGCGAATCCTCCATTTAAAGGAAGCTTAGATTATGAGGCAGTATCAGCAGATCTTTTAAAGGTAACTAAAACTAAAAAGACAGAATTATTATTCTTAGCGTTATTTTTAAGAATATTAAAAACAGGTGGAAGATGTGCTTCAATAGTTCCAGATGGAGTTTTATTTGGTTCAACTAAAGGACATAAAGATATAAGAAAAGAAATAGTAGAAAATCATAAATTAGAAGCAGTAATAAGTATGCCTTCAGGTGTATTTAAGCCATATGCTGGGGTAAGTACTGCTATAATGATATTTACTAAAACAGGAACAGGTGGAACAGATAAAGTATGGTTTTATGATATGAAAGCAGATGGATTCTCACTTGATGATAAGAGAAATGAAATAGAAGAAAATGATATACCTGATATAGTAGAAAGATTTAATAATCTTGATAATGAAGATGAGAGAAAAAGAACTGAGCAAAGCTTCTTTGTAACTAAAGAGGAAATAGCAAAGAATAGTTATGATCTATCAATAAATAAATATAAAGAAATAGTATATGAAGAAGTTCATTATGATGCACCAGAAGTAATATTAGGAAGAGTTAGAGAACTTGAAAAAGAAATAAAAGAAGGTTTAGAAGAATTAGAAAGAATGCTTGAGGTGTAGAACATGGAGTATAGAAAGTTAAATGAGTTATGTGAGATAAATATAGGAAAAACACCATCAAGAAATAAGCAAGAGGAATCTGTTAAGTTGTTATGAAAAAATAGCTTAATAAATCATAGATTTTCTCGTTCTTTGAAAATTATATAAGTTTGACTATATTTGCGCATGGCAAATAAACCTGCAAAATATAATTTTTCAAGCAGGTTAATCAAAGATATTCTTAATAAATTAAGCAGCTATAAACCAAGATTGCCTAGATAAATTATCACTAGAGAAGCCAGCGACTTCAGCGGGAGTAAGGTTATTTAACGACCCATGAATTCTTATAAAATTATAGTGAAATATAAACATAAAAATAAGATTATTAGCTTTTTCAAATGAGTTAAATCCTTTTTTGGACTTATACCAAGCTTTAAAAGTCTTATTAAAAGATTCTATAAGATTATTATTTATATCACTAGACATTGGCTTAACTGGTACATGTTTTGTTTCCGGTAATAGCGTAGCTATCGCTTCGTTATAAGCTGGCCATCTATCTGTAATTAGGTTAGAGGGTGAACCATATTTTTTAGCTTCATTGATCAGAGAAAAAGCAGAGCTTTCATTTCTATATCTACTTAAATGAAAAGATATTATAAATCGCGTTTCAGAGTCTATAACTAACCATAAATAATGTTTTACTCCGTTAATAAAAACAACAGTCTCATCAGCGTGCCAATCGTCAGATTGCAAATCTACTTGTTGTTTAAAGTTATCTGCTTTGAGTTTAAAGTATGGAGCAAATTTATTGCTCCAGTTAGCGATAGTTACATGAGACACTTTTATATTAAAGGTGTTCATAAGAAATTGAGATATAGCTCTAGTTGATGTATTGTTCAAGTAATATAATGTTAGTGCTGTAATAATAATTTGTAATGGGAATCGCATTCCTTTCATAGAAAGGGCCCCGGTAATAGCTTCGCTAGATGGTGAATCAATATTAAAATTATGATGTTGCACAATAATATGATTACATTTTTTATTATTACATTTATATCTATTATAGTGTTTGTAAGAATGATGTAAATAAGTTCCTTTATCACACTTTGGACACTTAGGATACTTCATTTTAGGAACTCCATCACCATCGCTAGCGATGAATTGGCGCTTACATTTTTTACATTGATATTTTTGATTAGCCTGTTTGTCAAAACCAAATTTATATAGTTTATTAGAGTGACAACGAGGGCATCTAATATTTGTTTTGTTCATTGTTTTCTCTCTCCTTTTCTAGGGGGTAATTTAGTCTTTGCAAACTTATTGTATTTCCTAAGGTTGAGAGAATCAATGTTCATATAACTTAACAGATCGAGCAAGAGTATTGGGGGGCAGGCTATAAATGGCTATCTATATCTGACTTAAAAGATAAGTATTTATATACATCAAAAGAAGAAATAACTGAGTTAGCAGTAGATAAAGCTAATATGAGAATAGTGCCTAAAGATACAGTTATTATGAGTTTTAAATTATCTATAGGTAAAATAGCTATTTTAAAGGAAAATATGTTTACTAACGAAGCTATAGCTAATTTTCCGATAAAAGACAAAACTATAATAAAGCCAGAATATTTATATTATGCACTAAAGACATTGAATTTTACTAATACAGATAGAGCTGTAATGGGAGCAACTTTAAATAAAAGTAAATTAAACGAAATAAAAATACCATATTGTAATGTGAATAATCAAAAAAAAATAGTTGATGTTTTAGATAAAGCACAAGAATTAATAGATCAAAGGAAAGAGCAAATAGAAGCTTTATATGAAGTAATTAAATCGAAATTTATCGAGATGTTTGGTGACCCAAATTTAAATAATATGGGATGGGAAGTAAAAACATTAAATGAAGTTTCTATTAAAAAGGGTGAATATGGTTCTGGCTCACCTTCAATTGAGTATATTGAAGGAAAACCGAGATATATTAGAATAACTGATATAAATGACAATGGATATTTAAACGAAAATAAAGTTACAGTTGAAAATTTAGATGAATTTGAAAAGTATAAATTAAAAGATGGAGATATGCTTTTTGCAAGAACAGGGGCAACTGTTGGGAAGAGTTTTAGATATAAAGAAGTATATGGTGAGTGTTTATTTGCTGGGTACTTAATTAGATTTGTGCCTAATATAACAATAATAAATCCAGACTTTTTATATTTCTTTACTAAAACAAATTATTATGAAAATTGGGTGCAGTCAAAGCGAAAGATTGTAGCTCAACCCAATATTAATGCAAAACAGTATGGAGAAGAATTAAAAATATTTTTACCACCAATAGAACTTCAAAATCAATTTGCTGACTTTGTTAAGCAAATAGACAAATTGAAACTTAAAATGGAAAAGAGTTTAAAAGAATTAGAAGATAACTTCAATTCTTTAATGCAAAAAGCTTTTAAAGGAGAATTATTTAAAGAAGATTAATTAAATAAAAGGAGAATTAAAATATGAGAAAAATAGGAGAGCCTTTAAAGAAAGAGAAAGTAGCTGGATGTAAAGGCTATATGAAATGGTATAGAGTTATTGAAGATGAACTTAGATTATTTATTAATGAAAAAGCTTTAAATGAAAATGGGGGAAAATTAAATTATATTTATTATAAAGAGAATAGAGCCTTATTATGTGCAGATGGAATTGAATACTCTAAGGAATTTTATGAAAGATTTAAGGATTTTAAAGTTAGAGTATTTATAAAATCAGATGTTGGAGCATTATATAGTGAATATGAAGTTGAAAGTTTTGGACTTTGTGATAGAGGACTAGAAATTATATTTAAATAATCAAAGTAAAATTAAATGAATTCATATTATATTAAATAGATAGGTAAAATTTAACCTATCTATTTTTTTATATCTACCATATAGAGATTAAAGTTGTTATAATTTTATTATTAGGAATTTATAGGATAAAAGTTTTTATAATTATGATAACAACTCTATCAAAAGGAGATTTTATATATGTGTAGAAATTTTGAGTTTTTAGAAAATAAGAAGATATTTGATAGTTTTAGCTTTGCATGTTTAGAAGCAGAAAAAAGTATTTTAATAAGTCCTTCTACAACTGCTATTTTATCAAGAAGAGCATTAGAACTTGCAGTTAAATGGATGTATAGTTTTGATAATGATTTAAATATACCTTATCAAGATAATATTAGTTCATTAATTCATGATAATAGTTTTATGGATATTGTAGGGTATGACTTATTTAGAATGATTAAATATATTATTAAGCTTGGAAATGTAGCAGTTCATACTAATTCAAACATAAAGAGAGAAGAAGCTATTTTATCATTAAATAATTTATTCAATTTTATAAGCTTTTTAGATTATTGTTATTCTGATGAATATATAGAAAAACAATTTGATGAAGATTTATTAGATGAAGGTTCAAGTAAAAGAATAAGAGCACAGGAACTTCAAGAGCTATATGATAAATTAAGTGCTAAAGATAAAAAAATAGAAGAAGTTAGAAAAGAAAACGAAGAACTTAGAGAAGAACTTACTAGTAAAAGAAAAGACAATAGTAGAAAAAATGATTTTAATGTAACTGAAATTAATGAATATGAAACAAGAAAAAGATACATAGATGTTGAGTTAAAACTTGCAGGATGGGATTTTAATAAGGATATAAGAGAAGAAGTAGAAGTAGCTGGAATGTTAAATCAATCTGAAGTTGGATATGTTGATTATGTCCTTTATGGAGATAATGGTAAGCCCCTTGCTGTAGTTGAGGCTAAAAGAACTTCTAAAGACCCTAAAGTAGGACAACAACAAGCAAAGCTTTATGCTGATTGTTTAGAAAAACAAAGTGGACAAAGGCCAATTATATTATTTACTAATGGATTTGATACATTTATTTGGGATGACTATAATGGATATTCAGAAAGAAGAATTTTTGGTTTTTATCAAAAAGAAGAACTACAACTTCTAATAGATAGAAGAAACAGTAGACTTCCACTTAAAGATTTATATATTAAAGATGAAATATCTAATAGATATTATCAAAAAGAAGCAATAATAAATGTATGTGAAGCAATGGAAAACAGGAGGAGAAGAATGCTTCTTGTTTGTGCAACAGGAACAGGAAAGACAAGAACTGCTATTTCTTTAGTTGATGTACTTTCAAGACATAATTGGGTTAAAAATGTATTATTCCTTGCAGATAGAAAAGCTCTTGTAAAGCAAGCTAAGAATAATTTTTCAAAGCTATTACCTAATTTATCTTTATGTAACCTTTTAGATAATAGAGATAATCCAGAAGAAGCAAGAATGATATTTTCTACTTATCCTACAATGATGAATGCTATAGATGATACAAAATCTAAGTCAGGTAAAAAGTTATTTACTCCAGGACATTTTGATTTAATTATTATAGATGAATCACATAGAAGTATATATAGAAAGTTTAGAGCTATATTTGAGTATTTTGATGCATTTTTAGTAGGACTTACAGCTACCCCAAAAGATGAAGTAGATAAAAATACTTATGAAGTATTTAAACTAGAAAATGGGGTTCCGACATATGCTTATGAGTATGAAAAAGCAGTTGATGATGGATATTTAGTAGATTACTCAACTATTGAGGTTAAATCTAAAATAATGGAAGATGGAATAAAGTATGATGAGCTTTCAGAGGATGAAAAAGAAGAGTTTGAAAATACCTTTGATGATGATGAAAGTGTTGATAAAGAAATAAGAAATACTGCCATTAATCAGTGGCTATTTAATGCAGATACTATAGATTTGGTTTTAAATAAGCTTATGACTGAAGGTTTAAAAATAGAAGGTGGAGATAAGCTTGGAAAAACTATAATTTTTGCTAAAAATAGTAGACATGCAAAAGCTATTGTAGAACGATTTAACACTTTATATCCAGAAAAGGGAGGAAATTTTGCTAAAGTTATAGATTATAGTATTAATTATGTTGATACTTTAATAGATGATTTTTCAGATAAAGATAAGATGCCTCAAATAGCAGTTTCGGTTGATATGCTAGATACAGGTATAGATATACCTGAAATATTAAATCTTGTATTCTTTAAAAAGGTAAGAAGTAAAACAAAGTTCTGGCAGATGATAGGAAGAGGAACAAGACTTTGTCCGGATCTTTTAGGAATAGGAGAAGATAAAGAGGAATTCTTAATAATGGATTTTTGTAATAACTTTGAGTTTTTTAGAATGAATCCTAAAGGGTTTGATGGAAGTGAAGGAGCTTCATTAACAGAAAGATTATTTAATGTAAAGATAAATATAATAAAAGAACTTCAAAGTATTCAATATGCAGATACAGATTATATTAATTTAAGAAAATCTTTAGTAGAAGAAAATCTAAAAAAGATAAAAAGTCTAAATGAAGATAATTTCCTTGTAAAAATGGTTTTAAAGTATGTTCATAAATATAAAGAAGAAAAAGAGTGGGAAGCTCTTACAACAGAATCTGTACAAGATTTAAAAAAACACATTGCAATGGTTATACCATCAGAAAATGATGATGAACTTGCAAAAAGATTTGATTTAGTTATGTATTCTATACAACTTGCATATTTACAAGGAACAAATGCAACAAGAGGAATAAAGTCAGTTATAACTACAGCTGAAAATCTTTCAAAGCTTGGAACAATACCACAAATAAAAGAAAAGAAATATATAATAGAAAAAGTTATGACAGAAGAGTTTTGGGAAAAGGCAGATATATTTGAAATAGATGAAGTAAGACAAGCACTAAGAGAACTTATAAAATATCTCGAAAAAGACAAGCAACAAATATATTATACTAAATTTAAAGATATGATAATTGCAGAAGAAACTAATACATCAATGTATAATGTAAATGACTTAAAAAATTATAAAAAGAAAGTAGAGTATTATTTAAAAGAGCATCAAGATGAATTAGTAATATACAAAATTAGAAATAACAAAAAAATAACTAAGGAAGATTTAGAACACTTAGAAAATATAATGTTTAATGAGCTTGGAACAAAGTCAGATTATGAAAGAGAATTTAAAGATACCCCAGTTGCAAAGCTTGTAAGAAAGATAACAGGGCTTGATAGAAATGCAGCTTTAGAGGAGTTTTCAGAGTTTCTAAATAATGAAAGTCTAAATAGTTCACAAATACATTTTATAAAATTAATTGTAGACTATATAGTTAAAAATGGAATGATAGAAGATAAGAGAATTCTAACAGAGGATCCATTTAGAACAGTTGGAACTATAATAGAATTATTTGGAGATGATATAGAAGTAAGAAATAAGCTTTTAAAGAAAATAGATGAGATAAATAAAAATATTATATAGGGTAAAAAAATATAGGACTTATAAATATCTTTAATATTTATAAGTCCTATATTTAAATATAAATTAAATATTACTTAAGTAACTTAATTATTTATTCCATATCTTTTCATTTTGTTATATAGAGCATTTCTACTAATTCCAAGAGCATTAGAAGCTTTGGTTATATTTCCATCAAATACACACAGAGCTTTTTCTATAGCTTCTTTTTCTAAAATTATTAATGGTTTAACTGAATCTTCATCATAATTTTCAGATGAATTTGATGTACTAATTTTAATAGGATTACCTAAATTATCAGTTTTAAGACAGTGACATTCATCAAAATTAATTTCATAAGAAGTAGAACCATTTAGATTTACTATATTTTCAACACAATTTTCAAGCTCTCTTATATTACCAGGCCAACAATAAGAAATCATTTTTTTATAAAGTTTTTGACTTATATGAGGAATTTCTTTGTGCAATTTTTGACTTTTTATATTTAAAAAATAATCTATTAAAATAGGAACATCTCCTAATCTATCTTTTAAAGGGGGAAGGTGAAGTGGCATTACATTTAACCTATAATACAAATCTTCTCTAAAAGTCCCTTTTTTAATTTCTTCTTTTAAAACTTTATTTGTAGCAGCTATAATTCTTACGTTTATAGGTATTTGAGTCTTTCCGCCTATTCTTGTTACTACTCCTTCTTGAATAACTC
The DNA here is from genome assembly GCF_055396605.1 of Clostridium budayi. Lineage (NCBI taxonomy): Bacteria > Bacillati > Bacillota > Clostridia > Eubacteriales > Clostridiaceae > Clostridium > Clostridium budayi. Next base: position 2,535,518 of record NZ_AP042456.1, on the reverse strand, counting down.
TAAGAAGTGTTACTTGCATCTCTATTGGCATTTCACATATTTCATCTAGAAATATAGTTCCACCATCTGCTAATTCAAATTTTCCAGGTTTCCCACCTTTTTTAGATCCTGTAAAGGAGGCTTCTTCATAACCAAAAAGTTCGCTTTCTATTAAAGTTTTAGGAATAGCTCCACAGTTTAATGCGACAAAAGGACCATTTGAAACATTGCTAGCATTGTGAATTGATTGAGCAAGCAATTCTTTACCACAACCACTTTCACCAGTAATAAGTACAGTTGATGGACTTTTTGCGATAAGTTTAGCATCTTCTAAAACCTTTTTTAACTGTGAACTTTCACCTATTATATCATTAAATGTGTAGGCAGCTTCTTGGTTAGAATATTTGTTTACTGTATTTATTATTTCTTTTAAGTCTTTTAGAATTAAGAGCCAACCCATAAAGATATCTTTATTATATATAGGATAAATGTCAAGGTTATATTTATTACCATTTAAAGAAGTTACAAGCACATCTTTTTTATTATCCTTTTTTGAAAAGAAATTATCAATAAGTGCACTTAATTGAGGGAAAAATGAAAATATATCAATAGTTTCAACTGACTTACAGTTACTGTGTAAAAAAGACTTAGCTTTTTTGTTAATGAAATCTATTTTTTTTTCTGGTGATATAAAAATTAATCCAAGTGGAGTGTGATTTGTTATGCTCTCTAATAAAAATAGTTTTTCAAAATTTATATTCATAGTAATATACTCCTTTTTTATAAATTTACTATTTGAGATTAATTTTAACACATTAACTTAAAAGATAAAATTAAAAAATGTTTGATAAAAATATGGCAAATAATAAATTAAATGGAATATTAAAAGTGACAAAAATGATGACAATGCTCATAAAAGATACAAAAATATGAGCAAAATGATTACTCGTTTGCGTATGGAAAGCAGTTTTAAAAAATAAAAAATTAACAAATTCAATGTATTGAGTGCTAATGATAAATTTGGCATGATAATTGCTATAAGAATTATAGTTGAAAGTTTAAAAAGTGAAATTTATAACAAAGAAGAAAGGAATGTAATTATGGAAGTAAACAAAAGAAAATTTCAAAAAGGTCTTATGTTTGGTATTTTAGTTGGTCTTGCTTGGGGTCTTGATGGAGTATTAATGGGTAGAGTAGGTATGGATAAAATATTTACAGACAAAGTTTTCGCTTTAGCACAAGGTGTTTCAGAAATAAGTTTTGAGTTTTCACCATTAGTAACTGCATTCTTCCACGAAAGTTTTTGTTTCGTTTGGGTTGCATTGGTATTAATATTTGGAAAGCAATTTAAACATGTATTCTATTTACTATTTAAAACTAAAAAAGGTAAAGCAGCAGCTATAGCAGCTTTAGTTGGTTCACCAATAGGTATGAGTGCTTACTTATTAGGAATTAAATATGCTACAGCACCATATGCATCAAGTATTTCAGTTATTTATCCTGGAGTAGGAGCAATATTATCTTATTTCATACTTAAAGAAAAATTATCATTAAGAGCAGTAATAGGTATAGCAGTTAGTTTATTAGGATCATTCATGTTAGGATTTAATCCATCAGGTAATGTACCACCAACATTCTTTAAAGGTATATTATTTGCAGTAATAGCTGTATTAGGATGGGCTTTAGAAGGTGTTATCATAGGATTTGCTATGAAGCATATAAAAGGTGAAGATCATATACAAGCATCACCTCAACAGTTCTTATGTTTAAGATATTTTATTTCAATGGTTTCATATGCAGTGATAGTTTTACCATTAATAGGTGGATATCCACTAGCTGGTCAAATAATTTCAAGAGGATTAGTATTTAAATATGCTGGAATCGCTATATTAGGGGCTATAACTTATCTTTCATGGTATAAAGCTGTTGATTTAATAGGAGCAGCAATGGGTACTGCATTAAACAGTACCGCAGCATTATGGACAATAATATTCAGTGCATTATTATTTGGAGATAAAATAACTCCATCATTAGCAATATGGGGAATAGTAATAGTCTTAGGTGTATTCATATTCGCAATAGATCCAAAGACATTTAGAAAAAAAGAGTAATTATAAAAAATAAATATGATAAGTAATTTGTAATCAATAAGGGTGTAGAAGGTTAGTTTTTATTAAAATTCTACCCCTTGATTAATATATAGAGATTGAAGAATTTTTAACAAAACATCATAAGATGAGAGTTAGTACGATATAGGAGGAATGGCAATGTTAAAAAAAGAAATCGTGGCTAATATGGAAAAGATAGTTGAAAATTGTATGGGTGAAGAGGTAGCAGCTTGTGTTGCAACTTGTCCTATGCATACTGACGTTAAAGAATATGTTAGATTAATAAAAGAAGAAAAAGGTAAAGAAGCTATAAAAGTTATAAGGGAGAAACTATTCATACCAGGAACTCTAGGAAGAATATGTGCACATCCATGTGAAAAGCAATGTAAATGGAATGAAGGAAAAAGCCCTATGGCAATAGCTTCATTAAAAAGATATGCAGCAGATAACTTTGACAAAGAAGAGGATTGGGATCTTTCAATAAAAGAGAGTAATGGTAAGAAAGTTGCCGTTATAGGTGCTGGTCCTTCAGGATTACAAGCAGCTTTGGATTTAAGAAAAGAAGGATGCGAAGTTACTGTATTTGAAAAACTACCTGTTAGAGGCGGTATGATGAGAGTAGGTATTCCTGCTTACAGATTACCAAGAACAGTATTAGAGCATGAAATAAGCTACTTAGATAAGTTAGGTGTTAACTTTAAATTAAATTGTGAAATCGGAAAAGATAAAGAGTTTAGTGATATAGTTAATGAATTTGATAGTGTAGTTGTTGCTGTTGGTAAACATCAAGGAAGGGTCGATAGAAGTTTAGAAAATTTCGATGCTGAAGGTATATTTAGTGCAGCTTCATATTTAAAAGAAGCATCTTTAACTGGAAATGTAGAAAATGCTGGCAAAGTAGTATTAGTAGTAGGTGGCGGAGATGTTGCTATGGACTGTGCTAGAACTTCATTAAGAATAAATGGTGTTGAGAAAGTTTATTCAATATGCTTAGAAGACAGCTTTGATAACATGGCATCATCAAACCATGAAATAGGAGACGCTATAGCAGAAGGAATAAAATTTAATCATGCTCAAGCTATAAAAAATATACATATAGATGAAAATGGAAGAGTTTCAGGAGTAACATTAAAAAAATGTCTTTCAATGTTCGATGATAATGGAAGATTTGCTCCAAAATTTGATGATGAAGCTACAAGTGAAATAGAAGTAGATACGATAGTATTTGCTATAGGTCAAGGTGTTGAAGGAGGATTTGCTAAAGATATATTAGTTCAAAGACCAAACACTACATTTGAATGTAATAAAGAAACATTACAATCATCTTCAAATGAGAAAGTATTCTTAGCAGGAGATGCTTCAGGTGAATCAGTAATAGTTATCCAAGCTATGGCTACTGGTAGAAGAGCTGCTCAATCTGTTATAAGATTCTTAAATGGACAAAGTTTAACAGAAGGAAGAGAGTTAAAAGATACTTGGACTTATGAAACTAAGTTACAAATGCCAACTGATTGGGCAACAATAACTGGTAAGAGAGAAGATATGGAAGAGTTAAATCCAGTAGAAAGAATTAAATCATTTGATGAAGTTGCTTTAGGGTATACTAAAGAAGAAGCTACAAGAGAAGCGGATAGATGTAGACAATGTCAATGTAAGCTTTGTATGAAAGAATGTATAATGCTTAATGACTACACAGATTGTCCAAAAGCTTTATTTAGAGAGTATTTAGAAAAAGGCTATGAGAATATGGATGATATGATAGCATATTCATGTAATGAATGTAACCAATGTACATTAAAATGTCCAAAAGAGTTAGATTTAAAAGTGAACTTTAGAGCTATAAAAGAAGCATTTTCTGAAGAAAATGGTGGAATAACACCATTAGAATCATTAAAGGTAAGTGATGACGCTCAAGAAAAAGAGTGCTCAGAAGAATACTGTACAACAGTTGAAGCTACTTCAGTTGACAAAGTAAAAGAAGAGAAAAAAGCTAAGAAGAAAACTAAATATGTATTTGTACCAGGATGTACAGTACCAGCTTATACTCCAGATGGCGTAGAAAATGTTTTAAGACATTTAAAAGATTCTTTAGGAGAAGAAAATGTTGGGGCATTACTTCAATGTTGTGGTAAAGTAACTTACTTAATTGGTGAAGAAGAAAGATATGAAGAAAGAAATAAAAAAGCTGTAGATATATTAGATGAAATGGGAGCAGAAGTTATAATAACTGTTTGTCCATCATGTTACAAAGTTTTCAGCGAGACAGCTAAGAATCAAAGAGTTATAGCTTACTGGGATTTAATGAAAGATTTAATAGGAATTCCAGCAGAGGCTAAAGGAGTAGGATTAGGTTCAGATGTTATATTTAACATACATGATTCATGTGTAACTAGAGATGTAACTTCACATCATGAAAGTGTAAGATGGATTTTAGATGAGTTAGGATACAATTGGGAAGAAGTCGAAAGAAATGGTAAAAACACTAGATGCTGTGGTGTTGGTGGAATGGTATGTAGCTCAAATCCAGAGTTATACGAGAGAGTATACACTAGAAGAGCTAATGACTTTAATCAAGATAATATAGTAACTTACTGTGGTTCATGTAGAGGAACTATGCAAGCTGCTGGTAAAGATTCAATTCATATTTTAGATCTTATATTTGGAAGAAAATATACTAAAGATCAAGCAAAGGTAAGAGGATATAAAACAGAAGAAGAAATGTGGGCTAACAGATTAGAAACTAAAGAAAGATTAAATAAATTTAAAAAATAATTTTTTAGAATATTATTGGTGATTTAAATATTAAAAACACATAAATAGTTTTATGGCTATTTATGTGTTTTTTTATTCTTTTTATTAGATATTTCATTATTCTTTTGCAAGGCGTAGCACTTCTTCATAGATTTGGATCATTACCATTTAGAAACGGGATTTTGGAAAGTATAGTTAGAACTTGTAGGATACCTTGAGAAAGATAAATATTCTTCTCTTATTATACTATCAATAACATAAAAGCCACTTTGAGGAAAAGAATAAACAAGATGTTCTTTGCAAAGAGTGTCATATGCTTAAAAAATATTTTATAATTAAAATCATGCCATTTTTTTTATCAAATTCTGATAATAAATCGTATAATTTTACAAAAGTGTTGATATATGACTAAAATGGTGATAATATGTTAAATATATAAATTTAATAGGCAAATTTAGGGAAACCTAAAGACGCAAAGCTATAGGGACTAAGGTTTATAATTATGTCAGCCAGTTGCCAAAGAGTACATTATACTTTTTGTTTTTTAATTATTAGTATTAGTACATTCATTAAATATTTAGTGATATGAAAAATACTTATTAATAAGTAGAATATTAAAGTTACTCTAAAAGAGTAACTTTTTTTAATGTATTTCTGACGGTAGTAAAAATCAGGGGGTAAAGATGAATAAAAGGAAAATAGCTGCTTTAATAGCATCAGTAGTAATTATTAATTTTTCAGCACCATCAGTAGAGGTTTTAGCTGATGAAGTATCAAAAAAGGTAACTGCAATAGTAGAAACTAAATCTACTAAAGCAACTATAAGTAAATTTGAACTGTTAAATAACAGTAATATAGGTTCTTATGATAATGTTTTCAAAATGGATAACTCTAATATTGAATCTATAACAAACAATGGTGGTAGGTATAGTAATTCAACTATTGATAAATCTATAGATGGAAATTTTAGTACGCATTGGGAAACAGGAAATCCAAATAATTCTGAATTTACAAATGAAGTAGTATTTAAATTAAAGGAAGAGACAACTTTAAACAGAATAGTATATGCAGCAAGGCAGTCATCAGCTAAAGGTAAAGGTTTTGCTAAGGAGTTAGAAATTTACGGATCACTTACTGATGATGGTGATGATTTTAGATTAGTATGCAGTGGCGAGTATACAGGGTCTACTGGAGATACGGTAGAAATTAAATTCAATAATACAAAATTTAAAAGAATAAAGTTTAAGTTTACAAAAGCTAATGAAAATTAGGCTTCAGCGTCAGAATTTATGTTTTATAAAGAAGATAAAATAAGTGATAAAATGAAGAACTTATTTACTGATGAAACAATGAGTAAAGTTAGTGCAGAATTTAATAGTATAGAAAAGATAAATGCTTTAGATGCGGAAGTGAAAAATCATCCGTTATATAACATGTTTAAAGAAGATATAGAAAATGCAAAGTTAATTGTAGAAAATAATAAGGTTACTTATACTGATGCAAAAGTATCTAAATTTAAAGATATGAATAGTGAGGTACTTCCTAAGTATGATGCTATTTATAAAGTGCCAAAGAGTAAAGTAAAATCAATAACTACAAATGGTGGTCAATATGCAAGTGAAGCTATAACTAAGGCAATGGATGGAGATATAAATACAAAATGGCATTCTGGAAAGCAAAATAGTGAAGGCTTTACTAATGAAGTAATAATAGAGTTAAATGAATTAACAAAATTAAATAGAGTAGTATATACTGCACCTCGCGGAACTAATAGAGGGTTTGCAGAACAATTTGATATTTATGCATCAAGAACTACTAAAGGTGATACTTTTGAATTAGTATCAAGTGGATCATCAAAAGTAACACAAGATTCTATAGAAATTAGATTTAATCCTACAGAATTTAGGAGAGTTAAGTTTGTATTCAAAAAAAGTTATGAAGACTGGGCTTGTGTAGCAGAATTTGGTCTATATACTCAAGATAAAGTAGCAGAAAAAATGGATAGATTATTTACAGATAGTACAATGGGCACTGTAAGTGAAGAATTTAATACTATTGAAAAAATAAAAGCATTAGAAGAGGAAGCAAAAAAGCATCCATTTTATGAAGACTACAAAGAAGATATAGAGAATGCTATCACAATACTAAATAGTAGTGAAATAATTTATAATGATGCTAAAATAAAGAGTTTTAATGTAGATGCTGAGACACTTAAAAAATATGAAAATCTGTTCAAAGTACCTTCTGATAAAATAAATAAAATAAGTAATAATGGTGGTCGTTATTCTAACTTAGTTATTGAGAATGCAATAGATGGTGATATAAATACAAGATGGCATACAGGCAAGCAAAATACAGATACTTTCAAAAATGAAGTAATTATAGAACTTAAAGAAATTATAAAGCTTAATAGAATAATGTTTAAAGCTTCTTTAGGAACAAATAGAGGATTTCCTGAAAAGTTTGAAATATATGCATCAAATACATCTAAGGGAGATAATTTTAAATTAGTATCAAAGGGTGCAACTAGTGCAACACAAGATACATTAGAATTTAAATTTCACCCAACTGAATTTAAAAGAGTCAAATTTGTGTATGCAAAGGGATATGAAGATTGGGCAACTGCTGCTGAGATATCTCTATATAAAGAAGATGAATTAAATGATAAAGTACACAACCTGTTTGAAGACACTTTAATGACTAAAGTATCTGATGAATATAACACAATAGAAAAGTTAGATGGTCTAGCAAAAGAAGTTAAAGGGCATCCATTAGAAGATGAACTTATAACTATTATAAATTTAGCTAAGAAAATCGTAAATGAGCCAGGAAAAGCAGAAGCATCTGTTTGGGAACTAGAAAGTAGAGGGAATTCTATTAAAGAATCTCAAAAGAGAAAGGTATGGAACTTCCAAGACTGGCAACCAACAGGATATGCTGCAAAATCAGGAGAAGTAATAAATGTTTATGTTGATGTGGAAGATGGAAAGCCAACACCGCAATTAGTATTTAAGCAAATGGATAGCCAACATAATGGACAAGTTATTATAAATTTAAATAAAGGTAGAAATGTAATAACAGTACCTGAATTACCAACTGGAGAGTTAAGACCAGAAACTTCAAAAGCAGGAGTATTTTATACAAATAATCCATACACACCTGAAGAACAAGGAAGAAAACCTAAGATCAGAATAGAAGGAGCAAGAACATACCCTAATTATATAAAAGGTGTTAACACTGATGAAGAAGTTATGAAAGATCTTGAAAATTATGTAGAACTATTAAATGAAGATCCGAATCTTCCAGATGTATTTGATGTATTTAGTGATAAAACATTAGTAAATGTGAAGGCAACGTATGCTCTAGACTGGTTTAAGAAAAATAATAAATTACCAAGTGAAACTGCAAATAAAAGTGATGAAGTAATTAAAGAAACTATGAAATTCTGGGGATTTGATGGCTCTAGTGAGGTTAATTCTGACTTTAATTTTAGGTATATAACTATGGTTAAATGGTTAGATAATGGAGGCTTTATGAATGCTGGAAATGGAATAACAGGTTTCAATAAAGCTGAGCAAGGTGCAGTATTAGATGTAAATACAGGCTGGGGATTAATGCACGAAATGGGCCACAACTTTGATACTAATAATAGAAGTATAGGAGAAGTAACAAATAATATACTTCCGCTTCATTTCGAAAGAATAAAAGGTGAAACATCTAGGATAACTAAACAAAATTTATGGGAAAAAAATATATTACCAAAGGTAGCTCTAGAAGATTATTCTAATAATGAGTATTATCCTGAAAGTGATATAACTTTATTATCTCATATAGCTCCATTATGGCAGTTACAACTATATGATGAAACATTCTGGCCAAAATTCGAACAAGAATTTAGAAGTAAAAATATAGGTGGAGGAGACTGGGATAACAAGCATAATGCATGGGTTAAAGTAGCATCAGATGTATTAAAATTAGATTTATCTGAACATTTTGCAAGACATGGAATGGATGTGTGGGAAGAAACTAAAGAATATACATCTAAGTATCCTAAACCATCTAAGAAATTATGGTATGCAAATGATAGAATGTATTTAAATAAAGGTGGAGTATTTACAGATGATGTTAAATATGAAGCAAATGCAAAAATAGTAAATAACAATGAGGTAGTGCTTAATTTTTCAATAGATGAAGCAAATAAAAATAATGTTATAGGTTATGAAATATTTAGAGATGGTGAAACAATAGGATTTACATCAACAAATAGTTTTACTGATAGAAAAGCTACTTTAGGTAAAAACCATAATTATACAGTAGTAGCTTATGATAATGAGTTAAATGCTAGTAAGCCTTATGATTTAAATTTACATGCTCCAACTATTAATGTAGAATCAAATGTTATTTTAGCTCTTAATGAAAGCTTTAATCCATTAGATTATGTAAAAGCTTATAATTATGAAGGAAATGATATAAGTAATAAAATCAAAATAGTTAAAAATGATGTTAATACATCAAAAAAAGGTTCGTATGATGTAACTTATCAAGTAATTGATGAAGGTGATACAAAGACAAAAAAACTTAAAGTCCAAGTTGTAAGTGAGTATGATTATTTATCAGATTTTGAATGGAATTCTGCTGAAACTCAATGGGGATCTCCAAGAAGAAATACCAATATTAAAGGTAGAGTAAATGGAGAAGTAAAAGAATTTGAAAAAGGATTTGGTATACATGCAAATGGTAAAATCATATATTCATTAGAAGGTAAAGAATATGATAGATTTGTAGCACAAGTTGGTGTAGATGTAGGAATACCAGCACAAAATAACTCTAGTATAACATTCAATATTATAGGTGATGGTAAAACTTTAGCATCAACTTCAGTTTTAAAGCATGTTGATAACTTAGTTGGAATAGATGTTCCAGTTTCAGGAGTTAAGGAGTTAATAATAGAAGTAACTGATTCTGGAAATGGAAATACTTCAGACCATGGAATAATAGTTAATCCTAAATTAACTACAAATAATGCAAAACCTAGAATAACTGCTAAGGATAAGATTTATAAAATTGGTGAGACTGTAGATTTTAAAGAAGGGGTTAGTGCAAGGGATGCAGAAGATGGAGATTTAACTTCTAATATAGAAATAATATCAAATTCATATAAAGAGGGTAAAATAGGAAGATTTGAAGTTGTATATAAGGTAACTGACAGTGATAATAATACAGTAGAAAAGAAAGCTTATATTACAGTATATGAAGATTTTTCAGTTGTTAAATCAAAATATGGACAATTTGATAATCTAAATGAGTACAATGAACAATTTAAAATACCAATAGTTTCAGTAACTAATAATGGTGGAAGATACTTCAATAGCTTTATAGAATATGCTATAGATAATAATCGTAATACTCATTGGGAAACTGGGAAGCCAAATAGTAGTTCATTTAAAAATGAAGTTATATTTGATTTAGGAGAAACAACTGAAATAAGTAGAATGGCTTTTGCAGCCAGAAATGGTGGAAAAGGATTTGCTAAGAAGTTTGAAATATATATTTCTACAGAAGCAGAAGGTGATGATTTTATACTAGCAGGTAAAGGTCAGTATAATGGAAATGTTAATGATGTTGTTGAATTTAATATATCTAAAACAAATGCAAGAAGAGTTAAATTCAAATTTATAGAAGCTAACCAAGATTGGGCAAGTATAGGGGAAATGGCATTCTATAGAGAAGACACTTTAGCAGATAAGGTAAATAATGATTTATTTACTGATAGCACTAAAACTGAAGTTAGTGAAAATTATAATACTTTAGAAAAAGTACAAGCTCTAAGAGAAGAGGTTAAAGAACATCCAGCAGCTAAGTTATTTGAAGAAGATTTAAAGAAAGCTGAAGAAATTATAATAGCTAAGTTCCCAACATTAAGCTTAGAAAAAGTATCATATGTTAAGTTAAATAGTGACTTTAATGTAATGTTAGGCGTTAGTGCTAATGACCAAGAAGATGGTGATATAACTAAAAAGATTATAGTTGATAAAGGTAATTTTACTGTAAATAAAACAGGAAAATACACTATAACATATAGAGTAACTGATAGTGATGGAAATGAAATAGCAGAAAAAAGAACTATTATTGTTTACAGTGATTCTAGATATATAAGTGATTTAGATTGGGAGTCAGCAAGAACTGATTATGGAGAAGTAAGAAAAGATCTAGCATCAACTGGAGCTAAGATTAAACTTAGTGTAAATGGTGAAGAAAAGATATTTGATAAAGGTATTGGTACTCATGCAAATGCTGAAATAGTATATAACTTAGAAGGTGAAAATTATGAGTATTTTGAAAGCTATGTAGGTGTAGATAGAAATATCGAAAAACAAAATAACTCAAGTATTATATTTAAAGTACTTGCGGATGGTAAGGAAGTATATAATAGTGGCCTTATGAAGTGGGCTGATGATGCTAAATTTGTAAGAGTTCCATTAAAAGGAGTTAATGAATTAAAGCTTGTTATAGATAATGGTGGTAATGGAAATGCATACGATCATGGAGATTTTGCAGATGCTAAATTCTTAATAACAAACGCTAAGCCAAATCTAACTATACCAGAATCAGTATCAACTAAAGTTGGACAACAAATAGACTTAAAGCAAGAATATAGCGCAATAGATGCAGAGGATGGGGATATAACTTCAAAGGTTGAAGTAACTGGTAAAGTAAACTTTAATAAAACAGGAAAGTACAAAATGACTTATAAAGTTATAGATAGTGATGGTAATGAAGTAATCAAAACTAGAACTATATCAGTAGTTGATATGAAGGATTACAGATACTTAACAGATTATGATTGGAAGTCTGCAAATTCAGGATGGAAAACTGTTAATAAAGATAAATCTGTTGATAATAATAAATTAACTTTAACAGGTGAAGAAGGGCAAGCTATTTCTTATGAGAGAGGAATAGGTACTCATGCTACTTCTACAATAGTATATGATTTAAGTGATAAAGACTATGCGTACTTTAGCTCATATGTTGGTGTGGATAGAGAAATGCACGGAAGTGTTGGATCAATAAGCTTTGAAGTATATATAGATGGTGAAAAGAAGTTTGATAGTGGAATAATGAACTCTAGAGATCCTCAAAAATATGTGGAAGTTGATATAAATGGAGCTAAAGAATTAAAACTTGTAGTAAAAGATGGTGGAAACGGAAATGGATCAGATCATGCTACATGGGGAGATGCTAAACTTCATTTTGCAAATGATATAAAGGGAAATTATGAAGAATTAGAATCATTAGTAAAAGAAGCTAAGAATTATGAAAAAGATAAGTATACTGAAGAATCATTTAAGGTATTAGAAGAAGCTTTAAATAAAGCAGAAGTTATGCTAGAAGATAAAATAAGTAATCAAGATGAGATAGATTCCATGATTAGAGAACTAAATAAAGCAATAACCAATTTAGAAAATAGGGTAGATTTAAATGAAGTTATAACTATAAAAGATAAATCCCTTAAAGATGTTATAAAGAAAGAGCTTAACCTATCAAGTGATAATATAACTATCGGTGATATGTATAAATTAACAAAGCTATCAGCTTCAAATAAGTGGATTTCAAGTTTAGAAGGATTAGAATATGCTAAAAACTTAGAATCATTAGATATATCATATAATGAGATAAAAGATTTATCACCACTTAAGGAGCTTAAAAAGTTAACTAATTTAAATGCAAACCTTCAAATAATAACAGAGGGTATGCTTTATGTAAAAGATAATAAAATAACTTTAGATTATAAAGTATTAAACAGAAATGGTGAGAAATTAAAACCAAAAGAAATAGTTATAAAAAGTAATAGAAGTGATGAAGCTATGGATTTATCTTTAGATGAATTAGTAGATGAAAATGGAGTTATTTCTTTTGATATTTCAAACTTTGATAAATATCTTCATAGTATATATTTAATATATGAAGATGAAAAAGATAATTTCTTAACTCAATCACTATATATGTTTGATGTAAGATAACAAATATATAATCCTCCTTATAGATTATATAATTTTAATCTAAGGAGGATTTTATTTGGAATTTTTTATGGATAAAAAGCGTTATTTTAATATCGTTGAAAGAGAAACAAAAGTTTAATATAATAGTGTTAATGCACAAACAGATGGGAGGACAGACCATGAACAAAGAAGAACAGGTAATGGTAGGTTTTAGAGACTTATTTAATAAGATTGCTTGGATTAATAAGCCTAAAATGGAAGAACGTCTTAAGGAATATAAGCCTTCTGAAGTACATTGTATCGAATATATCGGAAAAAACGTAGATTCTAACGTTACAAAACTTGCAGAGTCCTTTTATATGACTAGAAGTGCCATGAGTAAAATAACTAAAAAACTTATAGAAAAAGGATTTGTTGAAAGCTATCAGAAGCCAGATAACAAAAAAGAAATTTATTTTAGGCTTACTAAACAAGGTAAGGAAATTAATAAAATCCATGATAAGCTGCACAAAGAATTTCAAGAACGTGATAAAGTCGTATTTGAAGAAGTAACAGAAGAGCAGCTTGATAGTATGATTAATTTCGTGGAAAAGTATAGTAGACATTTGGATGAAGAAATAAAGAAACAGGGTATAGATATTAAGTTGAAATAAATTTGAATATTGAAAATTAAAACACATGCAGCCAAACTTTATTAAGAGTAGGCTGTATTTTTATTGTTATAATTTTGTTGACAAGGAAACAAAATTACGGTATATTTTTGTTAACAAGGAAACAAAATAATTTTTAGAAGGAGAATTTAGATGTTCAAGTTTAAATCATGTAATAAAGAAAATTCAGAGCAAGCCGTAGATAAACATGCTTTAATATTTGGTCTTATTTCTGTGTTCCTTTGCGGAATAGGCTTCAGTATTATTACACCTGTCGTACCATTCTTAGTACAGTCTTATACAAGTAATGCAGGAGAACAAGCTATAGTTGTTACACTGCTTACATCTGTTTATGCAGTTTGTGTGTTTTTGGCGGCTCCAGGACTTGGAGCGTTAAGCGACAAATATGGTCGTCGTCCATTACTTTTAATATGTCTTTTAGGATCTTCAATTGGGTACTTAATTTTTGGTACGGGAGGAGCTCTATGGGTTCTATTTGTTGGGAGAATAATAGAAGGTATAACAGGCGGAAGTATAAGTACAATCTTTGCATATTTTGCAGATATCATTCCTAGGGATCAGAGAACTAAATACTTTGGATGGATAAGTGCTGTTGTAGGTGTAGGAACCATAATTGGTCCAACCCTAGGTGGATTACTTGCTAAGTTTGGTTATTCTGTACCAATGTACTTTGGCGCAATAGTAACTTTAGTGAATGTGGTTTATGGATTCTTATATATGCCTGAGAGTCTTAACAAAAATGATAGATTGAAAGAGATTACCTTTGTAAGGCTAAATCCATTCACACAACTTGCAAGTATACTTTTAATTAAAAACTTAAAAAGGTTACTTGTATCAGCTTTCCTACTTTGGATACCAAATGGATCTTTACAGGCAATTTTTTCACAATTTACAATGGATACTTTCAATTGGAAACCGGCACTAATCGGACTTATGTTTTCAATTATGGGCTTCCAAGACATAATTTCACAAGGGTTCATAATGCCAAGGCTTTTGATAAAACTTAGTGATAAACAAATAGCAATTCTTGGAATGGTTTCTGAAATTATAGGTTACAGTCTTATTGCATCATCTGCTTTATTTTCATTCTATCCTTTTCTTATTGTCGGAATGTTTATATTTGCTTTTGGCGATTCAATTTTTGGTCCTTCATTTAATGGGATGCTCTCTAAGTCTGTGGACTCTAGTGAACAAGGAAGAATTCAAGGAGGTAGCCAATCTATTCAGGCTTTAGCAAGAATAATTGGGCCTATAATTGGAGGGCAAATTTATATAATACTTGGTCATTCTGCCCCAGCTTTTATGGGGATGATACTTATAGCAGCAGCAATACCAGTTTTATATAAAGGTAGGAATGTAAGTATGTAAATTAGGACAAGCATAATATTTAAAATTAAATAGAGAAATGTTTTAAGAAAATTTCTTATAGTCCTATTATGTTAAGAAATAATATATAATTTTTTAGAAATAAAACTTATATAAAAGGAATTATGTACCAAGGCGTTTTATATAGTTTTTTATTTTAAATCACATTATATTTCTCTCCCTATAGATATAATTATGCCATAGTTATGTGAATATAAAATATAATTTTGGAGGTACATAAAGATGGAACAATTAAAATGGAAGGGATTTAAAGAAGTTAAAGTTGTAGATAAAGTTAAGGAAAGTAAAGATGTATATTCCTTTTATTTAAAAGATATAGATAATAAAAATTTACCCAAATTTTTAGCAGGTCAGTTTATAGCAATAAGAGTTAAAAATAAAGATAATACATATACGTCCCCAAGACAATATACTTTATCTATGAATCATAAAGATGATTTTTATAGAGTTAGCATAAAGAGAGAAGAAAATGGATATGTTAGCAAGAAGTTAGTTGATGAAGTTGAAATTGGAGATACTATTGAGATAACTATGCCACTTGGAAAGTTCTATTTAAAAGATAATAATAAAAATGTTGTTTTAATTGGTGGAGGAATAGGAATAACACCAATGTTAACTATGGCATATGAGGCAGCTAATACATCTAAAAAAGTAGAATTAATATACAGTACTCAAAATGAAGAAAATCACAGCTTCAAAGATGAAATAGAAAAGTTATGTAATGAAAATAGTAACATAAATAGTACAATATTTTATACAAGAGTAAATGAAGAAAAAGATAATTCTAAATATATATCTGGAAGAATGAGCAGAGAATGGATGGAAGAAAATTTAGAAAAAGACAGTGAGTTCTATTTCTGTGGTCCAACAGAATTTATGAGAAGTGTGTATAAAAATCTAATATCTATGGGAATAAATAAAGATGACATAAACTTTGAGATGTTTGATGCAGGTACTGATATAACAAAATAGTATCGTAATATATGTCACTTAATTAAAATTAAATAAAGTATATAATTAAAGGTAAAGAGTAATTAGAATTAAACTAATTACTCTTTATGTGATTTCAAAAATAACTTATGAAAAGGTGATTAATATGAATAATAATTGTACTAATTGTTGTAATAATTGTAGAGGAAAATACTGTGCAAGTAAGGTTCCTATATTTGAAAATTTAGATTGTGATGAGCTTTCAGAAATAGTAAATAGTATTAATCATAATAGCTATTCAAAAGGTGAAGTATTATTTTCTGAAGGAAGCGTAGCAAATAATATGTTTTTTATTAATGAAGGAAGAGTTAAATTATATAAATATACAAAAGAAGGTAAAGAACAAATATTACATATTTTATCAGAAGGAGAGTTCTTTGGAGAGCTTAACTTAGTAAATAGTTCTATACATAACTTTAATGCTCAGGCAATAAAAGATTGTAAAATATGTAGTCTTAGTAATGAAGAAATGAAAAATATAATAATGAAAAATCCTCAAATAGGAATAAAGTTATTACAAAGTGTTGGAGAAAGATTAGATAGTATTGAAAATCTAGCACAAAATTTAGCAACAAATGATGCTGATTCAAGAGTAGCATACTTATTAATAGATTTATTAGAAAAGAGCGGCAATATAAACTCTGATAAAAAAGAAATTAATATACAAATATCAAGAGAAGATATGGCAAATTGTGTTGGTGTAACTAGAGAAACTTTAAGTAGAAAACTTAGAAGCTTTGAAGAAGAAGGATTAATAAAGATAGTAAAAATAAAGCAAATACTTATATTGGATGAAGATGGATTAAGAGATTATATATAACTTTTCATTTTTTATTTTGAATCATATTTTTAATATTAAAAGCTATTTATAATTAACTCATAAATTAAGTTTTAGCAAAACATAATTATTTAACTTAAGAAGAAAATTATAAAAGGAAGGATAAATATGATACATACAATAAAAGATAATGATAATACATTTAAGAATTTACTAAACGGTAAATGGATTTTAGATAAAGACAATTTAATTACGATAAATTCTCCATTAGATAACAGCGTTATTGGAAAAGTTAAAGCTATGTCAAAGGAAGATGTTGATAAAGCAATTGAAGGTGCTAAAGTAGCACAAAAGGAATGGAATAATGTGCCTTTAAATGAGAGATGTGAAATTTTATATAAGGCAGCAGATATATTACTTCAAAACCAAGAAGAATTAACTGATCTTATGGTAATGGAAATTGGTAAGGATAGAGCTAGTGCAAAGTCAGAGGTTGTTAGAACAGTAGATTTTATAAAGTTTACAGCAGATACAGCTAAAAGTATTAAAGGGGAAAGTATTAATGGAGATGGCTTCCCAGGATATAAGAAAAATAAAGTTGTAGTTGTAAATAGAGAACCAGTTGGAGTTGTACTTGCAATATCTCCATTTAATTATCCAGTAAACTTAGCAGCTTCTAAAATAGCACCAGCTATAGTTTCAGGAAATACTGTAGTATTTAAGCCTGCAACTCAAGGAGCTTTAAGTGGATTATACTTAGCAAAAATATTCCATATGGCAGGTGTACCAGAAGGAGTTATTAATACAGTTACAGGAAGAGGTAGTGAAATAGGAGACTATGTAGTATCTCATAAGAATATAAACTTTGTAAACTTTACTGGTAGCACAGAAGTTGGACAAAGAATATCAAAAATAACTACTATGAAACCACTTCTTATGGAACTTGGAGGAAAAGATGCGGCAATAGTTTTAGAAGATGCGGATTTAGACTTAGCAGCTAAAAATATTGTAAAAGGAGCATTCTCATACTCAGGACAAAGATGTACAGCAGTTAAGAGAGTTTTAGTTTTAGATAATGTAGCAGATAAGTTAGTAGATAAAATATCTAAAGAAATAGAAAACTTAAAAGTAGGAAATCCTCTTTCAAATGAAGGAAGCATAGATGTAGTACCACTAATAGATTCAAAATCAGCAGATTTTGTTATGGGATTAATTGAAGATGCAACAGAAAAGGGAGCAGTTATATTAAAAGGTGGAGAAAGAGAGGACAACTTAATTACTCCAACTTTATTAGATAAAGTAACATTAGATATGAGAGTAGCTTGGGAAGAACCATTTGGACCAGTGTTACCAATAATAAGAGTTAAAGATAGTGATGAAGCTATAAAAATTGCTAATGAATCAGAATATGGACTTCAAAGTTCAGTATTTACTCAAGATATAAATGATGCATTTTATATAGCTAACAAGCTAGAAGTTGGTACTGTGCAAGTTAATAATAAGACTGAAAGAGGACCAGACCATTTCCCATTCCTAGGAGTTAAGAATTCTGGTATGGGAACACAAGGAATAAGATACTCAATTGAATCAATGACTAGACCAAAAGCAGTTGTTATAAATTTAAATTAGATGTTTAAAAGGAGAGAAGAAAGATGAAAGTAATTTATTGGAGTCAAACAGGAAATACAGAAAAGATGGCAGAACTAATTGCAAAGGGTATTGAAGAAGGCGGAAAGAGTGCAGAATTAGTTGAATTATCAGGAGTTTCTATTGATGATTTAAAGAATGAAGAAGTTATTATATTTGGTAGCCCAGCATATGGGGCTGAAGAACTTGAAGAAACAGAAGTTGAACCTTTTGTAGCATCACTAGAAGGTAATATAAATGGTAAGAAGGTTGCATTATTTGGTTCATGGGGCTGGGGTGACGGCGCATGGATGAAAGATTTAGAAGAAAGAATTGAATCATACGGTGCAGAACTTATAGGTGAAGGCTTAACAGTTAAAGAATTACCAGAAGGTGAAGATGAAGCTAGATGTATTGAATTTGGAAAATTAATAGCAAAATAATATAGATTAAAAAGCCCTGTAAAGTACAGGGCTTTTTGTTTTTGTAAGAATTTTTAATGGGTAATTCACTAAATTCTTATAAATACAGAAATAAAATATAAATTAATAGAACAAGAAGATTTTGCAAATTTATATCTTTCAGTAATAGATGAAATTTAAAAAATAAAAAAAGATAGAAGTCTGATTAAAATTAGCTTCTATCTTTTTATTATTAAAACTATGCTATCTTACTAACTGACTCAATATGTTTTTGTTCTTTTTCAGTATCAAATTCTTTTTCCCATTTAGATATAACAACAACAGCTAATGAGTTTCCAAGTACATTAACAACAGTTCTTGCCATATCAACAATACGGTCTATACCTGCAATGAAAGCAACTCCTTCTACTGGGATTCCTACAGAACCAACAGTTGCGAGTAATACAACAAAGGATGCACCTGGAACACCTGCCATACCTTTTGAAGTAAGCATTAATACAAGTACTAAGTTAATTTGAGCAGAAAGTGGCAGATGGATTCCATATATTTGAGCAATAAAAAGTGCTGCAATAGATTGATATAAGGTAGATCCATCTAAATTAAATGAATATCCTGTTGGAATAACAAAAGATGTAATTGCCTTAGAGCATCCGAACTTTTCCATCTTCTCCATTAACTTTGGTAAAACTGCTTCTGAACTTGCTGTAGTGAAAGCTAAAATAAGTTCATCTTTTAAAAGTCTTATAAGTGATATAATGCTTGTTCCTGCCATTTTTGCTACAAATCCAAGAACAAAAAATACAAATAAAATCATAGCGCCATAAACAGTAATGATTAATTTCCCTAAAGGAATTAAAGATGCTAATCCAAATTTAGAAACTGTCACACCTATTAAACCAAATACACCAAGTGGTGCAAGTTTCATAATTTGATTAGTTATCCAAAACATTGCATCAGCTACGCCTTGGCATATTGCAAGAACAGGCTTTCCTTTTTCTCCAATTGCAGCTACACCTAAACCAAACATAACTGAAAAGAAAATAATAGGAAGTAAATCTCCTTTTGAAAGAGATTCAAAAATATTAGTTGGAACAATATTTATAAATGTATCCATAAATCCATGACTAGATGCAGTCTCTGCTGTATGCATATATTTATCAATACTAGTAGTTGCAAGGTTACTAATATTTACTCCATTTCCTGGATGAACTAAATTAGCTACAAGTAAGCCTACTATAATAGCAAAGGTAGTTACAATTTCAAAATAAAGTATTGTTTTTCCACCAATTTTTCCAACTTTTTTAATATCTCCTACGCCAGCAACACCAACAACAAGTGATGAAAAGACGATAGGAACGACAATCATTTTAATTAATCTTATAAAAATATCGCCAAATGGTTGTAGATATGAAGTGACAACCGGATTACCATAAAAAACAGCCCCAACTATAATACCTAGTATAAGCCCTAGTATAATTTGGAATGCTAGTCCTAATTTTTTCATTTGATTAATAGCCCCTTTCAGTAGTATGTAATTTACAAAAATTATTTCTATGAATTTTATTAGATTAAATATATGCAAGAATTACATATGTAAAATTTCAATTTACAGACTACAGTATAACATAAAACGACAAAAAAATCCTTATATTTTTTGAAAAATATAGTTTAATATATGTATTTTGAAATTAAACTTGAAAAAATTTCAAAATACATGCAAGTTGGTTGACGACAATCTTTCATTTTGTTTAGTTTATGCAAGATTTACGTTAAAAAATAGAATTTTAATTAGATTTATATTTCATCTAGATATAAAATATAAGTGTTCAATATGATTTATAGAAAAAATGACGAACATTATATAAAATATGAGAGAGTTTATACGATTTAATATTGAAATTTAAATTTGGTGGATTTATGAAATTTTTTTATAGTGCTTGATACATAATTTTATGAAGATGTATGTAGCTTGAAGATATATAGGATATAAATTATAATCTGAATATATGTTAAGGAATAGTTTTATTATTTAGAATAAGAAGGTAAAATAAATATTTATATGACTAATAGTAAGAAAAATAGAAAGGTTGGAATAAATATGATAAAACCAGTTGTAAAGGATATATTATTTTTAGGACAGAAATCAGAAATTGCAACTAAAGAGAATATATCAGTAATTGATGATTTAGTAGATACGTTAAGAGCAAATTTAGAACATTGTGTTGGCATGGCTGCTAATATGATAGGAATAAAAAAACGTATATTAGTATTTAGTGTAGGTAATATTATAGTACCTATGGTTAATCCAGTTATATTAAAGAAAGAGAATAGTTATGAAACAGAAGAAAGCTGTTTATCTTTAACAGGTTTTAGAAAAACAATGAGATATGAAACAATAGAAGTAGAATATTTTGATAGAAAGTTTAAGAAGCATAAAGAAATATTTACTGGATTTACTGCACAGATTATTCAACATGAA
This sequence comes from Clostridium budayi, assembly GCF_055396605.1. Taxonomy (NCBI): domain Bacteria; kingdom Bacillati; phylum Bacillota; class Clostridia; order Eubacteriales; family Clostridiaceae; genus Clostridium; species Clostridium budayi. The sequence goes on along the minus strand of NZ_AP042456.1, from coordinate 2,514,328 downwards.
ATGGACCATTTTGAAGGTATAATAATTTAATAAATAAAATTTATTTTATTATAAAACAGGAAAACAGGCTTACATTAATGTGGGCCTGTTTTATATATATTTTAATATTGGAAATACATTATAATAATATTAGATAAAGCAAATATTAAAATAGTACAAAATAAATATTAGATTAAAATTTATATAGTAATTATAAATAGCATATAAGAATATTATTTAGAGGTGTTAGTATGAAAAAGACATTATATGATTACAAAGAATCAATTAAAAGCTTACCTTTAAAAGATAAATATACAAAAGATGAGTTATTAGTAGATGATTTTTTAGTTGATAAAAAAGATAATATAGAAATTTATTATGCACCCCATAATGAGTATGTTAATCCTAAGGCAAAAGTTTTTATTATAGGAATAACTCCAGGATTTCAACAAATGAGCACAGCAATAGCTACTGCAAGAAAGGAATTAGAGAAAAGTGATGATATAGAACTTATTCAATACAAATGTAAAGTAGCAGGAAGATTTAGTGGAACTTTAAGAAAAAATATAATAAGTATGTTAGATGAAATAGAACTAAATAAGGCATTAAAAATAGATAGTACTTCAGAGTTATTTAAAGAAAAGGATTATTTATTACATACTGTATCATTAATTCCTTACTCAGTATTTGTAAAGAAACAAAATTATTCAGGACACACACCAAAATTAATAAAAAGTGATTTCTTAATGAAGTATGTGTATGAAAATTTTATACAAGAACTTAGAAGTTTAGATAATTTTAAAGATATATTATTAGTACCATTAGGTAGAGCTGTTGAAGAAGTTTTAGTGAAATTAGAGGAAGAGGGAATTATAAATGAGAATCAAATTCTTAAAGGATTCCCACATCCGTCAGGAGCAAATGTTAATAGGATTCCTCAATTACAGAAAAATAAAGATGAGATGATTAAGTTTATAAAGGATAGATTTATGGAGTAAATATTATATTTAATTTGCCTGTATTACTTGCATTTTGTATTACTATAGCAATTATTGTTTTTGGGATGAAAATAATATTAAACCTAAATAATACGTATGATGAATAAAAAAATCCAACAAATTAAATTTGTTGGATTTTTTAATATTTTAACTTATTTAAAGTTTAAGGGGAGTGCGTATTAGATCATTTCAAATAGAATACTATTTTCTTTATGAATATGAACATATAAATCTTTTTCTAATTCTTGAAGTTTCATATATACTAACTTAAAGCTTGTGCATGCCCAGTCAGGTAATTTATAACCATTAGTTTCTCTGTATAAGTCTTGTAATATATGGCCTGCTCCTCTATGTTCGCTTTCAATTATTCCAATATATTCAAATATTTTATCTCTAGTTTTTAGATCTTTAGTTTCTACATATTCAGCTATCATTGGGAATAAATCATTTTCTTCCTTTGTTAAATGTTCTTCTAAATCTATTTTTAATTCACCAAATAATTTATGAACAACTAATAATTGTTCTGGTGCATGTTTGTAGTGAACTCTTGTTACTTTTAAAATTAATTCATCTAATTCTTTTAATATATTAAATGTAAAGTTATGATGTACTTCAACAATGTGGTTCATTAAGTCTCTTGGATCTTCTTTTCTCCAGTCTACATATACTTCATTTGAATTTAAAAAATCATTATAATCTTTATTTAATGAATTTATAAATTCATTATTATTTACATCTATATCACTTAAAGCTTCTATTAAGCTTCTGTTTCCGTGGCAGCAGTAGTCTATTCCGTATTCATTAAATTTTCTTGCTGCTCCTGGATATTCAGAAACAATATCTCCTAATTTTTGTTCTAATCTTAAGTTCTTCATTAAAAATCAACTCCTAATATTTTCGTTTCGCTTTGTATGAGTAAATATTATCAATTAAAATAGTAGATTTATGTGATTTGGATTAAAAAAATTTATTTTCCTAATTATGTTTTGAATCACATAAAAGCGAAAAAATTTAAAATATAATAAGCACATAAGATTGATGAAGACGCAAATAAATTTTGCTTAACATAGGAGGAATAGTAATGAATAGAGAAATTAAATTAAAAGACGATATTTATTCAGTAGGAGTTATAGATGATAGAAAGGTACCATTCCATAGATTAATATTAGAAGATGGAACTACATATAATAGTTATTTATTAAAAACAGAAAAGCCAACAGTTATAGATACAGTAGATTTAATATATACAAAAGAATACATGGAAAACTTAAAATCACTTATTGATTTAAAAGATATACAATATATAGTAATAAATCATACAGAACCAGATCATTCAGGAGCTTTAGGTGGACTAGCAAGACAAGCTACTAATGCAACTATAGTTTGTAGTGAAAAAGCTGTTTATCATTTAAAGGAATTATATAAATTACATGATAGAAATTTCTTAGTTGTAAATGATGGGGATACCCTTGATATTGGAGGAAAAACATTATTATTTAGAATGACTCCATATCTTCATACAGAAGAAACAATGATTACTTACTGCGTTCAAGATAAGATATTATTCCCTTGCGACATATTTAGTACACACTTAACTGCAAAGGAACACTTTGTAAGCAAGACTAAATCAGATATTACAGAAGCATTCACTGTATACTATGATCTTATAATGTCACCACATAGAAAGTATGTAAGACCTATGATTTCTATAGTAAAAGATTTAGATATTGATATGATAGCACCATCACATGGATATATATTAGATGAAAATATTGATAAATACATTTCAATATATGATGAAAAGAGTAAGGAAACTAAAAAGGGTAAGAAGGCTACAATAGTTTATACAACAATGAGAAATGCTACAAAAGGAATCGCTGAAAAGTTAAAGGAAGAATTTGAAGCAGAAGAAATAGAAGTAGCTATATTTAATGCAGATAAGAGTGATGAAAAAGAAATTTTAGAATCTATTGAAAAGTCAGATGCAATACTATTTGGTACATCAACAAAATATGGTGACTTAATAGGTTCAATTGAAAATATATTGAAGAAATTATCTGAAATGAATTTAGAAGGCAAGGTAGCAGGTGCCTTTGGATCATTTGGATGGAGTGGAGAACCTATTGAAATAATCCAAGACTATTTAAATGAAACTAACGCTAATGTCTTAAGTACATCTTCAATAATAAAAACAACTGGTATGATTGATGTTAAGTTCCCAATAAGAGTTAGATTCTCACTTAATGAAGAATCAACTAAGGATGTAGTTAGAGCAGCAGATTATATAAGTTCAATATTATAAAATTTAATGAGACTTACTTAAAACAAATCTGTGCTATTCAAAGAAATATTTGAATAAAGTATAATATAAAAAGGGTTTAAGTGGATTGTAAAATTATGGGGGTTAAAATATGGGAAAAGGTCAAATAGTTACTAATATGCCAAGACGGAAAGATGGTAAAATCGATTGGTTATCGACTAAGGGAATAAAAATAATTATAAAAAGTTATGAATATGGATTAAAAGAATTTAAGGTAATTGATGTGTATAGAGAAGGTAGACTAACATTTTTATCAATTGAATATAATGAAATATATGTTGGAGATGTAGATTGTAGTTTAATATTGAATGGAAATATAGGTGTATTAATAGGTGAAATACCTAAAACAAGATATAAGAAGTACTATAAATATAATAATAATTTAGAAAAATGAAATAATATCTAAATCTCTAAGGATATAAATAATCCTTAGAGATTTTATTTAATTAAGATATATTATATATACTAAATGTTATAACAAAGTACATAATTTTATATAGAATTTTTAAATTAAAATAGAAAAGTTTAAAAAAATACTTCTGTGAAAATAAAATTAATATTATAATATATATACACATATGTAAAAAAATACATGATAAAATAAGGAGAAATGATGAAATTTTCTATATAATATAAATATGAATAAAAGGAGGGGAATATGGAATTTTTAATTTTCATAATAAGTTATGGAGTAGTATTTTTTATAGGGGCAAACATATGGAATAATATAACGAAGAAGAAAAATATATTTAATCTCAATATGAAATTAAGTAAATTTAAAAAAGAAGTAGCTGAATTTATTATATCTATAGTTGTTATAGCGTCACTTATGTATATTTTAGAAAATGTATTTGTAGTTGCAATAATATCTGCAACTATAAATAGTTTGGTTATAAACGTATTAAATAGTAATATGTATTTAAATTAAGGTATATAATAAAAAAGAGTTAGGTAAAAATTTATACCTAACTCTTTTTATTATTTATGTTCTTTATTATAACCTTTTTCAAGCTCTAACATTTCATTATCTTCTAATTCTTTTTCAAGCTTAGCAAACTTTGCAAAGTCTCTTTTTATTTCTGGATCATTAGCTGCAATATAGCAAGTGTTTTTATGACTTTTTCTCCAGTTTGCATATAATGTTTTTAAATTACTCATGTTCAACAACTCCTTTTTCTGTCCATACCTTTATTACAGTCCTCTTTAATAAAAATATCAATAAAGATTCTTTTAATAATGTATTAATAAATAAAAGTAGATACCCTTTAATTGAATATCTACTTTGATAAAACAAAAAAATTAGTTATTTAGTTTTACTAAATATATTACATACAGCAGAAAATGAACCAAATAAAATACCAGCTATAGGGAATATCAACCATGATATATGCCAATTCCCATATACAAAGCTTATAAATAGATAAACACATATTATAATAGGCCAAAATACTGATGCAACAGTTCCGATAATTTTATTGGATTTACGCTTCTCTACACTATACTCATCAATTTGTAATAACTTTTTATAAGTTTCAATTAAAGAACCAGCATTAATAAATAAAAATATAGCTATTCCAACTATAAATAGCAATATAACTACTCCAAAATTTGAAGCCATATCACTAATAATACTACCTAAAATTATAGAAATAGGAGATATAACACAAAGGCAAACTCCTATAATAATTGCGATTATTGATTTTGGCTTTATTTTTCCATATTGGTTTTTCAAGATAAGTTTACTATTAGAAGAAAGCATGAAATTTCCGTCTTCTATAAATTTATATTTTTCAAGTTTGAAAGCAGAATAAATAAAAAGAGCAATAGCAGGAACAATTAAAATAAATAGCGGAACTATTATTACTGCATCAAGGAAGTTTTCGGAAAATCCACTTAAAATAATATTTTCCTCTATAAGGGTAGAAAGAAGAATCAATAAAGCACCAGACATTATACAAAGGGATACACCTATACTTATAAGAAAAAATGAAAATTTGCTATCTTTTAAATACATATTAGCATCTGTAATTTCTAAAATCGGATATTCAGAATTTGAATTATTATCTTTAGTATTATTAATAGGGATATTTAATTCATTTATTAATTCATCTATATTACCAAACTCAGATATTACAATTCCGATAGCTTCATTTTCTGTTTTTCCATCTAATTTTAATTCGTTATACTTATCTTCCATATTAGATAGAAGATCATTTTTTATTTTAATAACTTCAGATGTTTTAGGTAATGGTAAGAACATGGTATCTAGATAATTTATTATAGTTTCCATTTTAATTTAACTCCTTTATGAATTTATTTATTACATCTTTAGTTAATCTCCATTCATTACATTTTTCTTTATAGTATTCTATTCCAAGTTTAGTTATCTTATAGTATTTACGACGTTTGCCAAAAGTCTCATCTCCATAAAATGATACAATATAACCATTTTTCTCAAGCCTAGTAAAAGCAGAGTAGAGTGTAGTTTCTTTTATTATATATTTATCGTCAGTAATAGATTTTATATTTTTTGATATCTCATAACCATACGAATCTCCTTCAAGAAGAATGCTTAAAATTATTGTGTCATTGTAACCACGAATAATATCACTACTAATCAATATAAACTCTCCTTTCGATTACTTTATCTGTCGTAGTAATTATATAATATCATAATTACTACGACAGGTAAAGTACTTTTTGGAAAAATATGAAATTATGATTAATATTGGATAAAGGAAAAGCAACACATAAGTGCTGCCTTTATTTAAAATTAGAATGTTAATTATAAAAATTCATCTAGTAATTTTTGTGCATCTGTAGGCTTCCATTGTCTATCAATAAGGTTATATCCAGATTTTAATACAGGATGAGATTCAGCATAAGTTTTCTTTGTTTCATCAATATAGAATATTCCTATTGGAATACCATCATCGCCAAATTCTTGTGTCTTTTTAAATGCTTCAATCTTATCTTTAGGATTATACGTTTCATCTAGTTTATAAACTCTATCCTTATACCATTTAAAAGTATTTATTTTATTAAAGGAAACACAAGGTTGAAGAATATCAATTAAAGCATAACCTTTATGATTTATAGCTTTCTTTAAAATTTCTTTTAGATGCTCTTTTTCTCCGGAGAAGCTTCTAGCTACAAAAGTTGCACCTAAACTTATAGCTAATGCTAATGGGTTTAGAGGATCAGTGTAAGTACCATCAAATTGCATTGAAGTTTTTTGTCCTCTTGCTGTAGTAGGAGAACCTTGTCCTTTTGTTAATCCATAGATTTGATTATTATGAACTAATTGAACAATATCAACGTTTCTCCTAATATTGTGTAAGAAGTGATTACCCCCTTCTCCATAAGCATCCCCATCACCAGAAGTTACAATAACTTTAAGATTTTTATTTACAATTTTAATAGCCTGAGCTGGAGGGAGAGCCCTACCATGAAGGCCATTAAAAACATTTGCTTTTAAATAATGAGGAGTTTTAGCAGCTTGACCTATACCTGACACCATAACTACTTCTTCAGGTAATAATCCTAATTCATATAAAGATTCTTTTATACAAGCTAATATAGCAAAGTTACCACAACCAGGACACCAAGTATTTTCATCATTACTGTTAAATGATTTTAATTCTATCATCTAAAAGTCCTCCTTTTCTAATTTATCTGAAATTTCACTACCTATTATTTGACGACCATCGTATTTCAATATACTAGAATCCATCAAAATACCTGTTTCTTGAGTTATCAATTTACCTAATTGTCCAGTAAAGTTTTGTTCAACATTAATTATTTTTTTTGCTTTATTTTTATATTTAATTAGCTTTTTCTTTGGAAGAGGATAAATATCTCCAAAGCTTAAAGCTCCTGTTTTAACACCTTTATCATTTAATAGTCTTACTGCATCTTTTAATGCACCATAAGTTGAACCCCATCCTACAAGAAGAATATCAATATCCTCATCACCAAAATATTCAGGTTCATCTAAATCATCTTCAATTGAAGTAAATTTTCTAAATCTCTTTTCCATTTGAGCATTTCTAACTTCGGCTGCCTCTGTAATATGTCCTGATTCAGTATGCTCATCACTATCCACTATAACAACTTGATTCTTTGATTTTCCAGGTATTAATCTTTCGGATATTCCACTTTCAGTAACTTTATATCTCTTATATTCTTCGGAAGGTACAATATCTTCTTCAGATAAAATATGTCTTTCTATTTTGACTTTATTTAAATCATACATAGGAATTGTTACATTAGAGTCTGCAGTGTATTGATCAGTTAATAAGAAGACTACAGTTTGATATTTATCTGCAAGGTTTAAAGCTTTAATAGTTTGAGTAAAAGCATCTTCAGCATTTCTTGCACATAATACAATTCTAGGGAATTCTCCATGGGATGCTGTTAAAATAAAACTTAAATCACTTTGTTCTGTTCTAGTAGGAAGTCCTGTAGCTGGACCTGGTCTTTGAGAATCTATAACAACTAATGGAATTTCAGCTATCCCTGCAAATCCTAATGATTCTACCATTAAAGAAAAACCTCCACCAGAACTACCAGTCATTGCACGAGCACCAGCATATGAAGCACCAATAGCAAAGTTTATTGCACTTATTTCATCTTCAGCTTGATCAACTACTATACCAACATCTTTTTGCTTTTTAGATAAATAAGTCATTACACTTGTAGCTGGAGTCATAGGATATGCAGAATAAAAATCTAATCCACCAGCAATAGCGCCAAGGGCAATTGCATTATTGCCATTTATCAATATATGATTTGATAAATCTTTTCCCTTAAGTACATATTTTGAATCTAATAAGTCATAACCTAGATGTATTGCTTCTATATTTTTACTTCTTATTGGCTCTTTTAATTTTTTACTAAATAATTCATCAACATCACCATGTAATGAAAAATATTTAAGTATTGCTCCAGCAGCTACAGAAGTAAATCCACGTGAAATTCCAAGGGTAGTAGCAGTTTTTAGTAATGGTAATTTTAGTGTTCTTTTATCGTCAAATTTAATTGATTCATCAACAATTATTTTTCCATCTTCTTTTAAATCTTTTATATGAGAAATAGCAGTATTTTCATCTAGGGCTAAAATTAAGTCTAAGTCATTTTTATGAGAATATATTGGAGCTGATACTCCAAATCTTATTTGAGTATAGTTATGCCCACCTCTGACTCTTGACATATAATCTTTATTAGAAAATACATATAATCCTTTTTTCTTTAAAGCTTTTTCAAGGAAGTCACTTACAGTATCCATACCTTGACCTGCACTACCACCTATTAAAATATTATAATCCAAATTTTTCACTCCATTTTAGTATTTTTTAATAATATATGAAATTAATTAAAATAATTGAATAATATAAAATTATAAAAATTCAAGTGAAAGGGAGTACGTATGAAAGTTATAGTTATAGGTGGTGGATGGTCTGGATGCCAAGCAGCACTTCAGGCAGTTAAATGTGGAGTAGATGTTGAGTTATATGAGAGAACAGATTTATTATTAGGCGTAGGTAATGTGGGTGGAATTATGAGAAATAACGGTAGATTTACAGCAGCAGAGGAATTAATAAATCTTGGTGCTGGTGAATTTATTAAAGTTATGGATTCAATTGTACTTCATAAAAATATGGAATTTCCAGGACATAAACATGCTTGGTTATGTGATGTAGGAAAGGCAGAACCTATTGTTAGAAAATATCTTTTAGATAAAGGTGTAAAGATATTTTTTAAAAGCAGAGTTGTAGATGTTAAAAAGAATGAAAATAAAATAGAATCTATAATATTATCTGATAAAAGTATAGTAAGTGGAGATGTATTTATAGAAACTACTGGGTCTACTGGCTCAATGCCTAATTGTGTTAAGTATGGACATGGATGTGCAATGTGTACACTTAGATGCCCAAGCTTTGGTTCAAGAGTAAGTATAAGTGAGAAAGCAGGATTAAAAGATATAGTAGGAAAAAGAAAAAATGGACTAAGTGGTGCAATGAGTGGGTCTTGTGAAATATCTAGAGATTCATTATCAGAGGATTTACTTGAAACTTTAAAGAAAGACGGCGTGGCTATTATTCCTATACCAAAAGAGGATATACATTTAGAAAAGTTAGAGAATAAAGTATGTCAGCAATATGCAACATTAGCTTTTGGAGAAAATGTTATATTATTAGATACAGGTCATATAAAGTTAATGACTTCACATTATCCTATAGATAAATTAAGAAAAATTAAGGGGCTAGAAAATGCAACATACATTGATCCAATAGCAGCTGGTAATGGAAATTCAATAAGATATCTTGCAGCTTCTAAAAGAGATAATAAGATGAGAGTGGATGGAATAGAAAATTTATTCTGTGCAGGTGAAAAATCTGGATTCTTTGTTGGTCACACAGAAGCAATGACAACTGGAGCTTTAGCAGGATTTAATGCAGCACAATATTTAAAGGGAAATGAATTATTAGAATTGCCAAGAGAATTAACTACTGGTGATATTATTGCATATGCAAATGATAAAATAGAAGAAGGTGATCTATATGAAAGACCAACTTTTTCAGGTGCTGAATATTTTGAAAGAATGAAGGAAACAGGTCTATATACTACTGATACAGATAAAGTTAAGGAAAGAGTTAAAAACTTAAATCTTATTGATATATTTAATGGAGAAAAATAAATATATAGTTTTAATTTTTTTGATAAAGGGATTTTTTCAATTAGTGAAAGAGTCCTTTTTTAAATTTAAAGATGATAGAAAAAATATATATAATCCTACTACATTTACTATATTAGTGATTAGCAGTCTGTAATGGCTAATTAGAATAAATTACTAAGTTTTACAATGATAACGATTACGTATATAATCGAGGTATAATGATAGGAGGTCATACCAATATGAGAATATTATATTATGATTGCTTTTCAGGAATAAGTGGAGATATGAATCTAGGAGCATTAGTTGATTTAGGAGTACCTAGTGAATATCTAATAAATGAGTTAAGTAAACTGAGTATAAAAGATGAATTTAAAATTAGTATAAAGAAATCAGTAAAACAAGGGATAACGGGAACTAGTGTAATGGTAGATGATAGCATTTCACACAATAACTTAGAAAATCATCATAATCATCACCATGGTAGAAGTTATAAAGATATAAAAGATATTATTTTAAATTCAAATCTAAATGATGATATAAAAATGTTAGCATTTAGAATATTTGATCAAGTAGCTATAGCTGAAGGTAAGGTACATAACAAAAATATAGATGAAGTTCATTTTCATGAAGTAGGAGCAGTAGATTCTATAGTTGATATTGTAGGTGCGGCTATTTGTATTGACTATTTTAAGGTGGATTTAATAATATCATCTCCAATAGAAGTAGGATATGGAACTTTAAAGTGTGCACATGGTATACTGCCAATTCCAGCTCCAGCTACAGCAGAAATATTAAAAGATGTTCCTATAGTTGCTAAAAATGCTCCTTTTGAAGCAACCACTCCAACTGGTGCAGCTATATTAAAGGCACTTGCATCTAAGTTTACATATGAAAAAGATATAGAAATAAAAAATATAGGGTACGGGTTAGGCTATAAAGATGGCGTAAATATGCCAAATGTCTTAAGAGTAATTATTGGTGAGAATAAAGAAACTTCTTCAAAAGAATATGTAGTAGAATGCAACATTGACGATATGATAGGAGAAGAATTTGAACTTCTTATGGAAAGATTATTTCAAAAGGGTGCATTAGATGTATTTTATACACCAATATTTATGAAAAAGGGAAGACCTGCATATAAATTATCAGTTATTTGCAACAATAAAAATTTAGACGAGCTAAAGAAAATAATTTTTCTTAACTCATCAACAATAGGGCTTAGACAATATGAAGTAGTAAGAGATAAGTTAAAGAGAAAAGAGAAAATTATTAAAAGTAAATTTGGAGATGTGCCAGTTAAGGTGGCATTCTATAAAGGAAAAGTATCAAATGTAAAGCCAGAATATGATGTTTGTAAAAAGATAGCCAAAGCAAGATGTGTTTCATTAGGAGAAGTTAGAAGAGAAGCAATAAAATCATATTCCGATAATAAATCTTTAAATATTAAATATGAGTCTCATAATAAAATGAATAACTTAAAGAATTATATAAAAGAATTAGGAAAAGTAGCTATAGCATTTTCAGGGGGAGTAGATAGTACATTTCTTGTTAAAGTATGCAAAGATGTTTTAAAAGAAAATGCTATTGCAATAACAATTTCATCTCCATATACTCCAAAATGGGAAATTGAAGAGGCAAAGAAACTAACATCTTCACTAGAAATTGAACATATAATTATAGACATGCCTATTATAGAAGAAATTAAATTTAATCCAAAGGATAGATGTTACAAGTGTAAGAAAAAAGTTTTTTCTAAAATTATAGAAAAAGCAAGTAGTCTTGGAATAGATAATGTAATTGATGGAACTAATAAAGATGATGAGAGTGATTATAGACCAGGGATGGTAGCTTTAAAGGAACTAAAAATAAAAAGTCCATTATTAGAGTTAGATTTTAAAAAAGATGATATAAGAGAATATTCTAAAGAGTTGAATCTTTCAACTTGGAATAAGCCAGCCTATGCTTGCTTATTAACTAGATTACAAATTGGAGATGAAATTACAGAAGAGAAATTAGATAAAACAGAAAAAGCAGAAGTGTTTATTTCATCATTAGGAATTAAAGGAGTTAGAGTTAGAAATCACGGGGAACTTGCAAGGATTGAAGTTCAACCAAATGATATTGAAAAGATTTTAGATAAAGAGATTCTACAAGCTATAGCACTAGAATTAAAGTCTCTTGGATATAAATATATAACATTAGATATAGAAGGATATAAGGTTGGTAGTTTAAATTAGAGGAATAGAGGTAGAAATATGGACAAGCAATCTTTAGAGAATTTACTTAAAGCTGTAAAAGAAGATGAAGTTTCTATTAATGATGCTTTAGAAGAGCTTACGACATTACCCTTTACAGACTTAGGATATGCAAAGATAGATAATCATAGAGAACTAAGAAATGGTTATCCAGAAGTTATTTACTGTGAGGGTAAGACTAAAAAACAAGTTGTTGGAATAATTGAAAATATGCTTTTAAGAAATAATAGTATATTAGCAACTAGGGCAAATGAAGATATGTATAATGCAGTTCTTTCAATATGTAGCGATGCTAAATTTAATGAGCTTGGAAGAACAATAACCATAGAAAGATCCACTAAAAAAGTTACTAATTCGTATATAGCAATAGTAACTGCTGGAACATCTGATATACCAGTAGCGGAAGAGGCAGCTGTTACTTGTGAGATATTTGGTAATAGAGTAGAGAGAGTATATGATGTTGGAGTTGCAGGTATACACAGATTGTTTGATAGGCTAGATATTTTGCGTGGTGCAAAGGTTTTAATAGTAATTGCAGGAATGGAAGGTGCTTTAGCTAGTGTAGTTGGTGGGCTTGTAGATAAACCAATAATAGCTGTACCAACTAGCGTTGGATATGGAGCTCATTTCAATGGACTAGCTCCATTACTTACAATGCTAAATAGCTGTGCTAGTGGAGTTACTGTTGTTAATATAGATAATGGTTTTGGTGCGGCTTACACTGCAAGTATGATAAATAAACTTTAATAAGATACCCATAAAATTTATTTAATATAAAAATACATAATGATAAGGAGTTGTTAATATGGCAAATTTTAAAATACCATATCATACTAAAATGATGAGTATAGAAGTGGATGATAACAATCTTGCTGGAGTTCTAGAATCTAAGGCTGATGAATATAAGACTGAGTTAACAGAGCAAGAAATAGTTGAAAAAGCTTTAGATAATCCTATTGGAAGTGAAAGATTAGAAGACTTAGTAAAGGGAAAAAAGGACATGGTTATAATAACTAGTGACCACACAAGACCTGTACCAAGTAAAGTTACAATGCCTATTCTTTTAAGAAGGATAAGAGAAGTGAATCCAGATATAGATATAAAAATATTAATAGCTACAGGTTTCCATAGACCTACTACAAGAGAAGAACTTATAAATAAGTTTGGGGAAGAAATAGTAGAAAATGAAAATATAATTATTCATGTATCAACAGATGAAAATATGTTAGTAAATGTGGGAAAACTTCCATCAGGTGGAGATTTAGTTTTAAATAAGTATGCAATGGAAGCTGAACTTCTTATTGCGGAAGGATTTATAGAATCTCATTTCTTTGCAGGCTTTTCAGGAGGAAGAAAGAGCATATTACCAGGAGTAGCATCTGCAACAACTATAATGGCAAATCATTGTGGAGAATTTATATCAAGCCCACATGCAAGAACAGGTAAGCTTTGTCATAATCCAATCCATAAGGATATGTTATATGCAGCTAAAAAGGCTAATTTAGCATTCATATTAAATGTTGTAATAGATAGTGAAAAGAAAGTTATAAATGCTTTTGCAGGAGATAGTGAAAAGGCACATAAGGAAGGATGTAAATTTGTACTTGAACTTTCAGAAGTTAAAAAGGTAGATTGTGATATTGCAATAGTAACCAATGGAGGTCATCCTCTAGATCAAAATATATATCAAGCAGTAAAAGGAATGACTGCTGCTGAGGCTACATGTAATCCAGGTGGAGTAATAATCATGGTAGCAGCTTGTGAAGATGGTCATGGTGGACAATCATTTTATGATAATCTAGCAAATGCTACATCACCTAGAGAGCTTTTAGATAGAATAGCAAAAGTGCCTAGAAATGAGACTGTACCAGATCAATGGGAGTTCCAAATACTTGCTAGAATACTTGATAAGTATACAGTATTTATAGTTACAGATATGTGTGATCCTAAAATGATAGAAAGTATGCACATTAATCATGCATATACTTTTGAAGAAGCATTAGATAAAGCTTACAAACTTAAAGGAAGAGATGCAAAGGTTGCATTAATACCTGATGGTGTATCAGTAATAGTTAGATAATTTTATAAAGTTATTAGCAAAGTATGTTAATAAATAAACCTTTTTAGAAATAGATTGTGGATAATATAAAAAGACATTTACTATATTTTATAGCAAATGTCTTTTTATATTATTTAAATACTTTTATACGTTCTTCTAAAGGTCTAAAACTCTTTCCATCAGGTTCAGCTGTTGGGTTACCAAAAGGCATTTCGCCAATTAACTTCCAATCATCTGGAATATTAAAAGTCTTTTTAACTTCTTCATCTATAAGGGGGTTATAGTGTTGAAGTGATACCCCAAGTCCTTCGTGTTCTAGTGATGTCCAAACAACATATTGAAGCATTCCATTTGATTGTTCTGCCCATACAGGGAAATTATCTTTGTAAAGTTCAAATTGTGATTGAAGAGATTTTGTTATGCTAGTGTCTTCAAAAAATAAAACTGTCCCATGACCATTTTTAAAGGAATTTATTTTATTTTCAGTAGAAGAAAAGCTATCTTCAGGTACAATTTTTCTTAAAGTTTCTTTAGTAATATCCCACAATTTATCGTGATTTTCTCCAAATAAAATAACTACAGTAGCACTTTGAGAATTAAATGCAGAAGGTGTGTATTTTACAGCTGCATTTATAACTTCCTCAATTCTTTCATCTGATATTTTAGAATCTTTACCTATACCATAGTAAGTACGTCTATTTTTTAGAATTTCATAAAAATCTTTTTCCATATAATTACTCCTCTCAATATTTATTAAAAATAATTCTATATTATATCTTATACAGTTACTATATATATTATTTGAAGTTTTGATGAATAATAATATAAGGAAAAATTAGTATTTTAGAGAGTAGCTAAAACATATGGGTTATTTAGGAAAATGAAAAATATAATTTGGATTTTAGAAAAAACATAATAGAAATGATATAATTATAAAAGACTTAAAAGGTATGTTGTTTTATATACTAATAAAATAAACATAGAGAGGAAAAGATAACATTTGAATATGAAGCGTAAGACTAGAAGAACAATAATTATTATATTAGCATTAGCAATTTTGGGTACAAGCTCTATTTATGAAATTAAAAAAATTAATAACAAAAAATCAGTTGATGCAAATAAAGTAATGGCAAAAGAAACAAAATCAGAAAATAAAACTAATAATGATAGTGAAAGATTTAAAGATATAGATAAACAGATACAAGATGTAATTGAGAGAGATACAAAAGGGACGGATATGGGAGTATTTTTTGAAGATTTGAGTACTGGAAAAGTTAGCATGAAAAATGATAATAAAAATTATATTGCAGCAAGTACTATAAAAGTAGCATTAGTGATGAAAGTAGCTGATTTAATGCATGCAGGTAAAGTAGATGAAAATGCTAGCATAATGTATACACCAAAGTGTGATGAAAGTGGGACTGGTGTATTACAGTATGAAAGAGAGAAATTAAAAGAACCAATAAAATGTAAGGAATTAATGAAACTAGCAATAGAACATTCTGATAATATTGCAACTAATATGTTGTGGATAAAATATAATGGAGTAGATGATTATATAAAAAATACAGTCAATGTAACTAGAAAAAAGGGAAATAATTATTTGACTGCTAGAACTCAAGCTCTTTTACTAGAAAGATTATATAAAAATCCAGATAAAAATCCTATTTACAATGAGATAATTAAATGGATGAAAAATACTGAATTCCACGATAGGCTTGATAAATATATTCCTTATGAGAAAGTTGCACATAAGGTTGGAGATAATGAGGAGTACATACATGATACGGGGATTGTTTATACGAAGTCACCATACATATTAGTAGTTTATAGTAAAGGAGAAGATCCAGAAAAAATAGCGAAACTTTCAAAAGATATATATAATATAGAAAAAAAAAGATAATGATAAATGTTGATGATATAAAAAACTTGTGTACTTAGAAATACACAAGTTTTTTTATTAATTAGAAGTTAATCTATATCATATTTTTTATATTTTTAAATTAAGATAATGTTTTTTAGAAAAAGCTAGTTAAATCAATTTTATTACTATAAAGTATTATTTAAATATATTATGATAAGCAGTTTTTATAGTATTTTTATCTAAGGGATCTTTAATTAATTTATTTAATAACTCAATATTTTCTTTGTTTGAAAGCTTTTCAAAAAATGAAGTATCGTAGTTTAATGTAGCATCATGTAATCTAGATATTAATACATTCAAACTTTCAGCTTGTGTTTCATCATCATATCCACTAAATTTATCGTCTATTAAGGAGCTCATAGAATATGCTTTAGATATAGATGAAAGAGCTATATTATATGCTTTTTTATTGTCAGTAATCTTAGAAAAGTCTATTGATATAAACCTTTTTAAATCGTTAGTAAAAGTAGAGTTTATTGTTTTCTCAAATTTATTTAATTTTATTGTTTGAGTTATGCAAGCCACTATAACTAAAAATGTTACTATAGACATAACAAAAATACTTATTTTCTTTTTCATAAATAAAAAAATCCCCCTTAGATAAAATGTTAAAATAATTATATCATGAATAATTTGTAACTTATACCATTATAATGAATGATAAATATATATAATTTAGTAAAAAATAAATTGTATTATATTTTTTTATAATATTTAAGATTTTAAGGAAAAATAATAAAAAGAAAAAATAATATTAGCAAAATAAAGAAAATACTGTTATAATATCAGAAATTAATGTATTATAAGTAAATATTTATATATTAATTAAAAAGTTTTTTAGAGGAGGCGCTAATTTGAATAAAAAAATATTATACAGAATAATTGCTATACTACTATATGGATTTTTAGCAGGAATAGGTATTAATTTCTTTTTAACACCTGCACATATTTATTCAGGTGGAGTTACAGGTTTATCACAGTTATTATCATCAATTGGAACTGATTTTTTAAATATTAATATAGATATATCAACTTGGGTATTAGTAATTAACTTACCTCTTGTTTATTTATCTTGGAGAAAACTTGGAAAGAAATTCACATTCTATACTTTACTTGCAATACTTTCATCATCATTATTTATAAGAATAATTCCAAATGCAGTTATTACAGATAATTCACTTTTAGCTGCTATCTTTGGAGGACTTTTAACTGGCGCTGGAGTTGGACTTTGCTTTAGGGCAGGTTTTTCAACAGGAGGAACAGATATTATAGTATTAGTTGTTCAAAAGCTTACAGGAAAATCTGTTGGACAACTTGGATTTTTATTAAATGGAGTAATTGTATCTCTTGCAGGAATTATGTATGGATGGGAACTTGCATTATATAGTTTGGTTGCTATTTTTGCAACAACAAAAATAATGGATTTATTTTATATTCAACAATATAAATTAACAGTTACAATATTCACTAAAAAAGAAAAAGAAATAGTTGAAAGTTTAATAAAAGGACATACAAGAGGTGTAACAGTTAATCCAAATTTATATGGTGGATATACTAAAGAACCGTTAACTGCAATAGTTACAGTTATATCAAAACATGAATTATTTTTTGTTAAAAAGAATGTATTAGATATAGATCCAGATGCGTTTGTTAATGTTCAACCTACAGCAGATGTAATAGGGAAATTTGCTGAAAATTCAGTTTTATAATAAGTTTAAAAAGGGGATGTTTAAAAACATCCCCTTAAACTATTTAAATATTATATTTCTACTACTTTAGCACATACACCATCTAATGAATTTAAATCTTCTTTTAAAGTATCAATATCCTCTTTATTATCTGAAAGAAGATCTAAAATAATTAATCCAGCTCTAGAACATGTATCATTTGTTGCTTCATGAATTCCAAGTCTTGTCTTTATAATACATCCATGTTTAGTTAAAATCTCTTGAACTGTTGGTGCAATCTTATTTCTTGTTGAAACCTTTATTACCATAATTGAAAACATAAAAAAACCTCCTAAAATATACTCTAACAATATACTTCTATATTATAAGTAAAAAACCTTTATATAATACGTAAAGTTCATTATATGTATATATAAATTTACAGAAAAATAAAAAAAGAATATTATATAGATATATATTAGAATGCTAGGAGGAGAATAGAAGATGACAAAACCGTCAGAATATCATAAACAAGGTTATACATGTGCTGAGGCAATAATAAAGTCATATAATGAAGAGCATAGTACAGATATACCAGTTGCATTAGGAAGTGGAATGGGGACAGGCGTAACTGTCGGAAGCCTATGTGGTGCTGTAAATGCGTCAGTTTTAATAATTGGATATATAAAGGGGAGAAATAGTAAGATTGAAGAAAATGAAGCTAGAACATATTCAAGAGAGCTTATGACAAGAATTAGAGAAAAATATAGTTCAGAAATTTGTTTAGATTTAAAGAGAAGTAAAGTAGGATGTGGTGAAATAATAGATTTCTCCTATGATGCTTTAAATGATTTATTAAATAGTTCAAAATAAATAATAAAAAACAACTCATATATGTAAGAATATATGAGTTGTTTTTTACTTTAAAATTTAATTTTCCATAAAAATCGCTTGTTTATTTCTATAAGGGTATGTTTTTATGGATTCAGAGTCTAGATTTTCTTTAAAAATATTAATAGCTGTAATTTGGCTATTGTCATAATCAGTATAATAATAAGTTCCACTTTCACAGCACATTACAGAAGTATATAAAGTTATATCTTCACTTCCGTTAGACTTTTTCACAGCTCCTTTTGGTATACTACAATTAGATAATATATGGAACATTGCAGTTACCCCATCTATTTCAGTATCTATATTTGTAATACTGTCTTTTAAATAGCAAGCTCTAACAAAACGTGAAGGTGATGTGAAATCTCCTGGTAGTCCAAAAGTTCCAGTTCCTTGACTTAGTGGATTTAAAGTTAAATCTTCAAATTTAGTACTAGAAAGTTGGTTAGGAGTTATGCCTATATATTGTTTTAAATTTGTTAGATGCCAATTAAAATTTGGTGAATTTGTCATAACACCAACAGGATTATCAAGTACATCTAATCCATTAGAATTTTTCTCAATAACAATACTTTTACATGAACCATCTGAAACTATCCAGTGAAGAGGTGGTGCTATACCAAGTAGTGAAAGTTTAGAATCAACAATATTTAAATTTTTTAAAGCTGATTTTACTTCCTCTATAGATTCAAATCTTGATAAAATCCATAGAACAATATCATAAGGCGCAACATTTTCTTTATTTTCTAAAAGTTCTTTTTCATATTCTGTATATCCAGGTAAGTAAAGTGTTGCACACATTAATCCTTTTTCATTTAATCCATCAGCTAATACAGGATTATTATTTAAAATAGAACCCATTCCTAAGCAAGCATACTTTGTTTTTTTATTTGAATTATCAATAATATTTTTTACAGTATAGTTTCTTGGAATAAAATGAACTGATTGATTAAGTTCAATTGCAAAATCCATATTACGACCAAGTAGATGATTATTATCTTTTGTTTTTAAAGTTAAACTTGTACACATATTAATCACTTCCTAAAGAAATTCAATTTATAATATAATCTTACATCTATGATATAATTAAGTAAAATTAAAATAACTTAACTATTAGTTAAGTAAAACTTAACAAAGAGGTAATATAATATGAATTTTGAACAACTCAGCATTATAACTACATTATCTGAGGAAAAAAACTTTTCAAGAACAGCAAATAGACTACATTTAACTACTTCAGCAGTAAGTCAAGCAGTTTCGTCTTTAGAAAAAGAACTTGGAGTAACAATATTTGAACGTTCAAAAAAAGGAAAATTTTCTACTACAAAAGGTCAATATATAATAAAAAAAGCATATATAATTTTAGAAAATAAACAAGATATTTTTACATATGTAAATAATAAAAATAGTTTTCCAAAGCTTAAAATAAATATTGGGTGTATTCCAGGTATTAATTATTTACTAATTAAAGCAATTCAGTTTTTAGAAAGAGAATTTCCATTTATACAAGTTTCAATTGATGAACAAAATACTCAAAACTTAATAGCAGCATTAAGGGAAGAAAAGTACGATTTTTCATTACTTGCTTTTTCAGATAATATAGAAAATCATAATTTAAACTATAATATGAAAAAAATAGTAGATGGGTCATTTTACTTTTCAGTAAATAAAGAATCACAACTAGCAAACTATAATGTTTTAGATTATGAAACTATAATAAATGAGCCTATAGCAATATATGAAGATAAGTTTTTATTAAATTATATAAGTCATATGGAAAATAAAACTGGTAAATCAGCTCATATATTATTTAAGACAAATAATTTTGCATCCATAATAAATAGTATAGATGAAAATATGGCAATTTCCTTTGGTCCTTCATATGCAATAATAAATGATTTTTACAATAATTTAAGAGATATAAAATTAATACCTGCAATAGAAGATAGAGATACAATAAGTCCAGCATTATGGTTTTTAAAAACTAAAAATAGTTCTTTAAATGAAATTGGGGATGAGCTATACAAATTTATAAAAAATAATATAAATACTATTTAAAATATAAACACTTGACTTAAAGTATACTCTAAGGGCTATACTAATTTTAAATAATATAATCTATGGGAAAAAATAGATGATTTATACTGAGGAGGAACTTTAAATGAATAATTTTGATTTTTATAATCCAACTAAAATAGTATTTGGTAAAGACCGTTTAGAAGAATTAGATAATTTAATCCCTAAAGATGCTAAGGTTTTAGTTCTTTATGGTGGAGGAAGTGTTAAAAAGTTTGGTACTTTAGATAAGGTATTAAATGGGCTTAAAGACCGTAAGGTTATTGAATTCTCAGGAATAGAAGCAAATCCAAGATATGAAACTTTAATGAAAGCTGTAGAAGTAGTAAAAAAAGAAAATATAGACTTTTTACTAGCAGTTGGTGGTGGATCAGTAATGGATGGAACAAAATTTGTTTCATTAGCATCACAATATGATGGGGAAAATGCATTAGATTTATTAAGAGATAGAATGGCAGCTTATGACTTAACTAAAGCATTACCACTTGGTACTGTAGTTACACTACCAGCTACAGGTTCAGAAATGAATTGTGGTGGAGTTATAAACTCATCTATTGGTAAAAGAGGCTTTAGAAATCCATTAGTATTTCCAAAGTTCTCATTCTTAGATCCAACATTAACATTCTCATTACCAAAAAGACAAGTAGCTAATGGTGTTGTAGATACATTTATACACGTATTAGAACAATATGCAACATATCCAGTGGACGGAAGATTCCAAGATAGAACTGCAGAAGGAATACTTAAAACATTAATAGAAATCGGACCAAAAACAATAGAAAATCCAACTGATTATGATTTAAGAGCAAATCTTGTTTGGTGTGCTACAATGGGTCTAAATGGATTAATAGGAGCTGGAGTTCCACAAGACTGGGCAACTCATATGATAGGACATGAACTTACTGCAAAGTTTGGAATAGATCACGGTAGAACTTTAGCAATAATATTACCTTCTCTTTGGAATGTAATGAGAGAACAAAAGAAAGAAAAATTACTTCAATATGGAGAAAGAGTATTAAATATAACATCAGGAACAGAAGAAGAAAGAATAGATTTAGCTATTTCTAAAACAAGAGAATTCTTTGAAAGTCTTGGTATAAAAACTAGACTTTCAGATTATGGTGTAGATGAAAGTAGTATAGATGATTTAGTTAAGCAATTAGAAGAGCATAAAATGAGTGCTATTGGAGAAGATGGAATAGTAACTTTAGATTTAAGCCGTAAAATTTTACAGGGTGCACTATAATAAGATAATATTAAGACAATAGATAGATTAGGTATAATTAAAAATCTATTTATGGTTTTTATTTTGTTCAATTAAATTAAATATAGAGTAAAGGAAGAACGTTTATTTAGAGTTAGACGTTCTTTTTTTATTTGAATAAAAACAAAAGATTCTATTGACAAAGTCTAATAAAAGGAATAATATAGTTTGCATAGAAACTAATTTGTTTGCGTGCGAACGAATTTGAAGGTTTAGGAGATGAGATTATGGATTTAAAAAAATATATATTTAGGGTAAATAAAAGAACTTTATTATTGATTGCAGGAATTGTTTGGATGTTTGCAGGATTTAGAGTATTAACTTTAGGTGGTGAAGATATACAAAGTAATCATGGAAAATGGATTATTAGTTTAATATTTGCAGCTGTTATATTTTATATATTCTTTAAGTTTATTTTTAGTAAAATGTTTAAAAAACATACTACTAGAATTGTGAATAGTAAATTAGAAAAACATTGTATATTTTCATTTTTTGATATAAAGAGTTATTTAATAATGGGATTTATGATTTCCTTTGGAATAACTATAAGGAGTTTAAAATTAATTAATCCTGTTTATATAGGAACATTTTATATGGGATTAGGATTTGCATTGTTTATGGCAGGAGTATTTTTCTTAATAAGTTCATTAAAATTTGAAAATACTAAAATTAAATATAGCAATTAAATTTTGGAGGTATATAAATATGAAATACGATTCTTTTGAGATAGCAATGCTTATAAAAGAGATATATGCAAATACTATGGGGATAGTTAGTGAAAATTTAAAAGAAAGTGGATTTACTAATCAACAAATTATGGTTATAAAATTAATTGCTCATAATGGACAAGTTACTATATCACAGTTATGTGACGAAATGTTTTTAGCTAAAGGAACGGTATCAGGAATAGTAAAAAGATTAGAAGAAGCCGGCTATGTTAAAAAAATTAAGAATGAAGATGATAAGAGAAATACTTATGTGACTTTCTCAGATAAAGGAATGGAATTTGCTAAAAAATTTAGAAATGATATTAATAAAAGTTTTGATGAAATATTTAGAAACTTCACAGAAGAAGAAATTGTAGAAGTAAAAAGTAACTTAATAAAATTAAGAAATAAAATTAAAGAATAAGTAAGACTAAAGGAGAAAATTAAAATGAGTGGAAAATTAATATTTGCAATTATTACAATTACCTTAGCTTTAATATTTTATACTATAGGTGTATGGTCAGAGAGAAAAGCTAATACTTTAAAAAAGTGGCATGTAATTGTATTTTGGATAGGTTTATTATTTGATACTACAGGTACAATGACTATGGAGAGTATTGCAGGAACAGGAAATATGTCAATTTCATCAACTCAACTTGCTATTCATGGTATAACAGGAGCATTAGCAATAATATTAATGTTATTCCATGCAGTATGGGCAACTTGGGTCCTATATAAAAATGATGAAAAGAAGAAAGCAATATTCCATAAGTTTAGTATAGCAGTATGGTTTATATGGTTAGTACCTTATATAATAGGTATGATTATAGGGATGTCATAATATTATATTAACTTTTAGAATTAAATATAATATGTAAAAAGGATAATTCGGTAATGAATTATCCTTTTTATAAAATTTAAAAACAGGTATTGATAGTTATTATAAAAAAATATATTAATTAAATTCAAATAATTGTAAATGAAAAGGCTATAATTGACTTATAAATACACGTAATATAATATATTATGATAGTAATTATAATTAAGGAGGGGGTAGATTTGAAGTATACAATTAAAGATGTATCAGAGAAAACTAACTTACCGGCATATACAATTAGGTATTATGAAAAGGAAGGACTCCTACCGATAATTAAAAGGAATGATTCAGGAAATAGGGTTTTTTCAAGTGAAGATTTAGAGTGGATTTTAACAATATGTTGTTTAAAAAATACAGGTATGCATATAAAAGATATAAAAACTTATATGGAGTTAAAAAAAGAAGGAGATTCAACTTTAGAAGTTAGAAGAAAAATAGTAAATAAACATAAAAATAATATAGAAAATGAAATAGCTAAGTTAAAAGAAGAACTTCAAAAAATAAATAAAAAAGTTGAATATTATGATATTGCTTGCAAAGATGGAACAGAAAAATTAGTAAAAAATAAGTGCAATTTTGAAAAAATAAGAATAAATGATTAATCTTGTTTTTAGATATGAAAAATTTTTTTTAATAATAATTAATTGTTAATCTTATCAAATTGAAAATTAATAGTTCAAAGAGAAATATTGTCTTATAATAAAGATAGTAAGTAGAGAGGAGATGAAAAGTTTTTGGATAACTCAGTTAAGAATAAGAAGATTTATGAAGATATAGTTGAACATATAAAAAGTATGGTGGAAAGCGGAGAATTAAAAAAAGGTGATAGATTACCAACAGAGAGAAAGCTAGCAGAAAAATTAAACGTAAGTAGAGCTTCAATAAGAGAGGCTATGAGATCACTTGAGGTTATTGGTTTAATTGAATGCAGACAAGGATCAGGAAATTACATAAAAGATGATTTTGAAAATTTATTTTTAGAACCATTATCAATAATGTTTATGCTTGAGAAAGGTTCACCACTTGATATATATGAATTAAGAGAAGTATTAGAGTTATCTACTATAATGCTTTCTGCTTCAAGAATAAGTGATGAAGATTTAGAAAAATTAAAGAATATAAAAGACGAATTTAGAAAGACTGATCAAGAAAAAAATAGTGCATTAATAGATAAGGACTTCCATTACACTATAGTTAAGGCAGCAGATAATCCATTAATAACAAATTTACTTAACATAATCTCTGACTTAATGGATGAGTTCATAACTTATTCAAGAAAAAATATACTAGAATGTGAAGAAAACAGAGAAAAATTACTAACTTTACATGAAAGAATATATGAGGCAATATCAGAGAGAGATGGATATAAAGCTTATAAAGTAATGAAAGAGCACTTTGATTTAATAAAGGAATATGCAATGTTAAAAAAATAACAAAGTAGTTTTTAAAAATCTGTTTATAAATTATTTACAATTAATAGTGAAGTAGGTTATCTATGGTAATCTACTTCATTTTTTTAGAATACGTTTTCAAAATAACCTGTTAAATATTTAACTATACTAGAAATTAAAAGAATATAGGAGTACAATTAAAATTGAAATTGGTCATACCACTTGGATAGTATACTGCAAGGAGGGAAACTAATGGATATTTATTTAAAATTTATAATTGCATTATTACCAATAGTATTACTTATGGTAGCGCTTGGGGTATTTAAAATACCTGGACATAAGATATGTCCAATAGCATTAATTTTTACAATGATACTAGCAACTTTAGTTTGGAAAATGCCAGCTTATATTACAATATCAGCTGCTATAGAAGGTATCGTGCTTGCTGTTTGGCCTATAATGATTGTAATTATAGCAGCGGTATTTACGTATAACTTATCCATACATACTAAAGGAATGGAAGTTATAAAAAAGATGCTTACAAGTGTAACTACTGATAAGAGGATATTAGTACTCATACTGGCTTTCGGCTTTGGTGGTTTTTTAGAAGCAGTTGCTGGATTTGGAACTGCAGTTGCAATTCCAGCAGGTATAATGGCAGCCCTTGGATTTGAACCAATATTTGCAGCCGTACTATGTTTAATCGCTAATACTACACCAACAGCGTTTGGTGCGATTGGATTACCCGTTACTACTTTAGCAAAAGTATCAGATATTTCAGCAGGAGAGTTAAGCTACACTATAGGGATTCAATTATTTATTTTTATAATACTTCTTCCTTTTATTTTAGTTATTATAACTTCAAAAGGAGTAAAAGGATTAAAAGGAGTAACATTTATAACATTTGCCTCTGGTGCATCATTTGCTATAGTTCAATTAATTGTTGCAAAGTACTTAGGAGCAGAACTTCCAGCAGTTTTTGCCTCTGTTATTTCAATGGGTGTTACTATATTTATTGCTAAAAAGTTTTATAAAGAAGAAAAAGCTGAAGATGAAAACGGAGAAAACATAACACTTAAACAAGGCTTAATAGCCTGGCTACCATTTATTTTGATATTTATTTTTATAATCTTAGTTAGTCCATTATTTCCAAAACTATATAATATGGTAGCATCAGTAAAGACATCTGTTACTCTTTATAGAGGAGAAGGAGCAACGCCTTATACCCTTGTTTGGCTTGCAACTCCAGGAACTTTAATAATAATAGCTTCATTTATTGGAGGCCTAGTGCAAGGAGCTAAGTTCAGTGAAATTGTAAAGGTTTTAATAAAAACGGTTAAACAGATGTTTAAATCAGCTATAACAATAATAGCAATAATTGCATTAGCAAAGGTAATGGGGTATAGCGGAATGATAAAATCAATTGCTTTAGTTTTAGTAATGATAACAGGAAGTTTCTATCCTGCAATATCACCACTAATAGGAGCACTTGGAACATTCGTAACAGGAAGCGATACTTCTGCAAATGTATTATTCGGTGGGCTTCAAGTTGAAGCTGCTAGGTCATTAGGTGTAGATCCTTATTGGCTTGCAGCAGCAAATACTTGTGGCGCAACGGCCGGTAAAATGATTTCTCCACAAAGTATAGCAGTTGCAACAGCAGCTACAGGTATCGAAGGAGAAGAAGGTAAAATATTAAGTTCAACATTAAAATTCTGCATAGCTTATGTATTACTCTTAGGAGTTCTGACATATGTGGGAACATTAATAATTATATGATATAGAGAAATGGAGGATGTGTATTATGAATACAATAGTTTGTATTAAACAAGTACCAGGAACATCAAAAGTTGAAGTTGATGAAAAAACAGGTGTATTAAAGAGGGATGGAATAGATACAAAAATGAACCCTTATGACTTATATGCATTAGAAACTGCTTTAAATATAAAAGAACAAAAAGGTGGAAAAATAAAGGTTATAAGTATGGGACCTCCTCAAGCTATGGAAGTAATAAGAGAAGCTTTTTCAATGGGAGCCGATGAGGGAACATTAGTATCAGATAGAAAGTTTGCAGGAGCAGATGTACTTGCAACATCTTATACATTATCACAAGGAATAAGACAATGTGGAGATTTTGATTTAATAATCTGTGGTAAACAAACAACAGATGGTGATACTGCACAAGTTGGACCAGAAATGGCAGAATACCTTGGAATTCCTCATGTTGCAAACGTTAGAAGAATACTAGAAGTTAATGATGATTTTATAACAGTTGAAATGGATATGCCAAATACATTAGAAATTGTAAATATTAAATATCCATGTCTTATAACAGTAGAAAAAGATATATTTGAACCAAGATTACCTTCATATAAGAAACATTTAGATTCAAAAGATAGAGAAATAAGAATGATTTCTTTAAAAGATTTTGATGATAAAAATGAAAAAATGTATGGATTAAATGGTTCTCCTACTCAAGTTGAAAGAATATTCCCACCAGAATCAAATGATGACCATGAAATGTGGACAGGTAATTCAGATGAGATAAGTGAAAAAATGTCTAAAAAATTAAAGGAACTAAAATTTATTTAAGGGGGAGTAAGTTATGGCAAAGTTAGTAGTAAATCAAGATAAAGTAGGTAATATAGAAGAAATTATAAAGATTTGTCCATTTGGAGCTCTAGAAAATAAAGATGGAAAACTTGAAATAAATGCAAACTGCAAAATGTGTAAAATGTGTGTGAAAAAAGGTCCTAAGGGAGCTGTGGAATACATAGAGGAAGAAGTAGTTAAGATAGATAAAAGCAAATGGAATGGAGTTTGTGTATATGTAGATCATGTTGATGGAGATATACATCCAGTTACATTTGAATTAATAGGAAAAGCAAGGGAACTTGCAAATAAGGTAAATCAAAAAGTTTACTGTATATTTATAGGAAGCAATATAAAAGAAAAAGCAGAAGAATTATTACACTATGGTGTAGACGAAGTAATGGTATATGACAAAAAAGAACTTAAGAACTTTAGAATAGAACCATATGCAGCAGTTATAGATGACTTTATAAAGAAGGTTAAACCAGCTGTGCTTCTTGTCGGTGCAACAACAGTTGGTAGATCATTAGCTCCAAGAGTTGCTGCAAGATGTAGAACTGGTTTAACAGCGGACTGTACAATACTTGATATAAAAGATAATACAGATTTAGTACAAATAAGACCTGCATTTGGTGGTAATATAATGGCTCAAATCGTTACACCAAATTCAAGACCACAACTTGCAACAGTTAGATATAAAGTAATGTCAGCACCTGAAAGAAGTGAAAAAACTTCAGGTAAGTTAACAATTTGTGATATAGACGATTCTAAATTAGCTTCTAATATAGAAGTAAAAGAAGTTATTCCTAAAGAAAAGGAACATAGTATATCAGAAGCTGATGTATTAGTAGTTGCAGGTAGAGCTGTAAAAGCAGAAAAAGATATGGAAATGATAAAAGAACTTGCAGACCTTTTAGGTGGAGAAGTTGCAGTTACTAGACCATTAGTTGAAGCTGGATGGGAAGATGCTAAAAAGCAAGTTGGATTAAGTGGTAGAACAGTAAGACCAAAACTTATAATAACTTGTGGTGTATCTGGCGCAGTACAATTTACAGCAGGTATGAACAATTCAGATTATATATTTGCAATAAATAAAGATGACAAAGCTCCAATATTTAAAGTAGCACACTATGGAATAGTTGGAGATATATACGATATAGTTCCAAAATTAATAGAAGAAATAAAGGCAAATAAGGGGGAATAATCATGAGTTACAACAAAGTTTCAGAAAGTACTATAAAAGATATAAAAGCAATAATTAATGATGAGGATAGAGTATTTTATGGCGAAAATATAAGTGAAGACTATAGCCATGATGAATTAGGCTCTATAAAAGAAATGCCTGATGTAGTAGTTAAAGCAAATACTACAGAAGAAGTATCAGAAATAATGAAGTATGCTTATGAACACAATATTCCAGTAACAGCAAGAGGCTCAGGAACAGGACTTGTTGGTGCTGCAGTTGCACTTCATAAAGGTATAGTATTAGATTTAAGTGGAATGAATAAAATATTAGAACTTGATGAAGAAAACTTAACATTAACTGTAGAACCTGGTGTTCTTTTAATGGAAATTGCAAAATTCGTAGAAGAAAATGATTTATTCTACCCACCAGATCCAGGAGAAAAAACAGCTACAATCGGTGGTAACATTAGCACAAATGCCGGTGGGATGAGAGCTGTTAAGTATGGAGTAACTAGAGACTATGTTAGAGGACTAGAAGTTGTATTACCTAATGGTCATGTAATGAACTTAGGTGGTAAAGTTGTTAAAAATAGTTCAGGATATAGCATTAAAGATTTAATCGTAGGTGCAGAAGGAACTTTAGCAATAATTACAAAAGCTACACTTAAACTATTACCATTACCTAAGAAGGCAATTAGTTTACTTGTTCCTTTTGAAAACCTAGAAACTGCAATAGAAACAGTTCCTAAGATTATAAAATCAAAATCAATACCAACAGCAATTGAATTTATGCAAAAGGAAGCAATTGTTGCAGCAGAAGAATACTTAGGAAAGAAATTCCCAGATCATACTTCAGATGCATACTTACTTTTAACTTTTGATGGAAATTCAAGAGAAGAAATAGAAAAAGATTATGAAAAAGTAGCTGATATATGTCTAAAAGAAGGAGCAATTGATGCATTTATTTCAGATACAGAAGAAAGACAAGAATCAATATGGTCTGCAAGAGGAGCATTCTTAGAAGCTATTAAAGCATCTACTACTGAAATGGATGAAGTTGACGTGGTTGTTCCAAGAAATAAAGTAGCTGAATTTGTTAAGTATACTAATGAACTACAAAAAGAATATGATATAAGAATTAAGAGCTTTGGTCATGCAGGTGATGGTAATCTTCACATCTATATATTAAGAGATAAATTAGATGAAAAAGCTTGGAATGAAAAACTTCAAAAAGTTATGCAATGTATGTATGATAAATCAAAAGAATTAAGAGGACAAGTTTCAGGTGAACACGGTATAGGATTTGCTAAAAAGGAATACTTAAATGAATCATTAAGTGATGAATTAGTAGGACTTATGAAAGGAATAAAATTAACATTCGATCCAAAGAATATTTTAAACCCAGGAAAAGTTTGTGAATAAAAATTTGTGATATTATCCCCAGGTGTATTTTAATACATCTAGGGATAACTTTATTTTTAGCCTATTGACAATTAGATATTTAAAAAGTATTTTATATATAGACCAATCGTTATAATTTTTAGGAGAAATAATATGGGAAACAAAATAGATACTAGAGAAAAAATACTAATGACAGCATCACAGATGTTTTTCTCAAATGGATATCATGCAACAGGACTAAATGCAATTCTAAAAAAAAGTGAGTCTCCAAAAGGGTCACTTTATTATTACTTTCCAAATGGAAAAGAGGAATTAGCATTAGAGGCTATAAAAGTAGTAAAAGAATCTATTAAAGAAGAGATAAAAGAAAAATTATATTCATGCAATAATCCAATAGAGGGAATACAAAAAGTAATTTTAAATGTTGCTGATATAATAGGGCGAGATGAAATAGAAAAGGGTACAACGGTTAGCCTTTTAGCATTAGAGGCGTCTCAAACTAATGAAATTTTAAGAAAAGCATGTGCAGAAACATTTAGTACTTGGGAAAACTTATATGAAGATAGGTTACTAGAACTAAATATAGAAAAAGAAGATGCAATAGAAATTAGTAGAATGATTCAAATTATGATTGAAGGGGCTATTGTAATGTCTTTAACAAAAAAGGATAATAGTTCACTTATATTAGTTAAAGATAATATACCTAGTATTATAAATAAATATATAAAATAAAATTTATATTAATAAAGGATATTTTTAATAATACCCTTTATTATTTTGGAGAAAATTATATAGACTGGTCTAATTATAGAAAGAGGTTAAAAAAATGAACACGAAAGAAGAAATATTTAAGATTATGGGAGTATTACTATTTGGTGGCTTTATGGCCCTTTTCAATGAAACAATAGTAAATGTTGCACTTCCAAAGCTTATGGAAGAACTTAATGTAACGGCTCAAACAATACAATGGTTAAGTACTGGGTATCTTTTAGTTATAGGAATATTAGTACCTGTAACAGCGTTTTTGATACAAAAGTTTACTCTTAAACAACTTTACATAGCTGCAATGAGTTTATGTTTACTTGGAACTATAATAGCAGCAAGTGCACCAAGTTTTCCTTTTTTATTATGTGGTAGATTAGTACAAGCTTCAGGTACAGGAATGTTAGTGCCAATAATGATGAATACAATAGTTGTAATAAATCCACCAGAAAAAAGGGGAGCAGCAGTAGGTCTTGGACTTTTTGTTATATTATTTGCACCATCAATAGCACCAAGTATATCAGGATTTATACTTGAAATTCTTTCATGGCGTTATTTATTTATAATAGAAATACCTTTAATAATTATTGCAATATTAGTTGGATACAAATACTTAGAAAAAGTTACTGAAGTGACAAATCCTAAAATAGACATATTATCAATAATTTTATCAACTTTAGGTTTTGGTGGAATTATAATGGGCTTTAGTTTACTTGGAAATAGCAAAGCAGTTATCGCATTTATAGTAGGAATAATATCACTTATTCTTTTCGCAATTAGACAATTAAAATTAGAAGAACCAATGCTAGATTTAAAAGTATTTAAATCACCAACATATACTTTAGGTGTAATATTTGTAATGATATCTATGATGACTTTATTTGAAACTTTAGTTGTTATGCCAATGTATTTAGAAGGAGCATATCATTTAACACCACTTCAAGTTGGATTTGCAATACTTCCAGCTGGATTAATAAATGCAGTAACTTCAATTATAACAGGGAATATATATGATAGATTAGGAGCTAAAAAAGTAGTACCTTTTGGTTTTGTTATATTAGTTGTATGTTTCTATTTATTATCAAGAGTTGAAGTTAGTACAAGTTATAACACAATAATAAAATTACTTTGTATATTAAATGTGGGAATGCCACTTGTTATGACTTCATCACAAACAAATAGTTTAAACCAATTAAAACCAAAGGAATATCCACATGGAACAGCAATAATCAATACAGTACAACAAATTTCAGCTGCAATGGGATCATCTTTATTTGTTAGTTTAATGACTACACATAAAAATTCTTACTTAGAATCTATTTCTGGTACTGTAAGTAAAGAACAATCAGCTTTAGCATTTACAAGAGGTTTTAATTTCACTTTTTTAGTTGGTTCTATAATTCTTTTAATAGGATTAATTGGATCATTATGTTTATTTATAAAGAAGAAAGATAAGAGAGAAAAGGAAAACTTAGAAGCCTTAAGTTAATAAATTTATGTAAGCTTAAATTTTATTTAATAAGTATATATGTTATTATCTAATATATATAAGTTAAATAGAAGGTGAGCATATGAGAGAGATTGATTATTCAAGTTTACATTGCGAAGTAGTAACTAAAGAGAATTATAAATATGAAGATTGTAGAAAATCATGGAATAGGGCAATAGAAAAATATCCTTTAGCTATAATTTATTGTAAAAATAAAGATGATATTAAAAATTCAATAACTCTTGCAAGAGAAAATAATATAGAATTTAGGATAAGATCTGGTTGTCACAATTATGAAGGATATTCAACAGGCAATGATATATTAGTTATAGATGTTAGTCTTATGAATAACATTAATGTAGATGAAGAGAATGGAAGAGTAACAATAGAAGGTGGAGTAAGAAATAGAGAACTTTACGAAGCACTAGGTAAAAAGGGGTATCCATTCCCAGGTGGAGGTTGCCCAACAGTTGGTGCAGTAGCTTACACTTTAGGTGGAGGCTGGGGGTACTCTGGAAGACTTTTTGGACTTGGATGTGATAATTTATTAGAAGTAAGTTACATAGATTATAGTGGCAATGAAATAGTTGCAAATGAAAATGAGAATGAAGATTTATTTTGGGCATCTAAAGGATGTGGTGGAGGTAACTTTGGAGTAGTTACTTCTATGACATTTAAAATACCAGAAAAAATAAAAATGGCTACACTTATAAATTTTGATTGTCCTAATATAGATACTTCAGAAATGGTAGATTTAATTAAGGCTTTATTTAAAGAGTTTGAAACTTTAGATAATCGTATGAATCTTAAAACTGCCATTTATAATTCAAGTGAAAGAGGAATTGGAATTAAATCTACAGGATTATTTTATGGTGATGAAAAAGAAGCTAATAAAATATTAAGTAAAATTAAAAGTATACCTACAAAAATTAATTATAGTTTAGAATATATGACTGTTTTAGAAGCAAACAGAATTATACAAGATAGTCATCCAGATTATGAAAAGTATAAATCAACAGGAAGATTTGTATGTAGGGATTATACAGAAGATGAAATAAAAGATCTTATTAACATAGTAAAAAATAAGGCAAAAGGAGCATATTATTCTGCAATTTCATTTTATGGTTTAGGTGGAGCTATTAAAAATATAGGTAAAACTTCATCAGCATTTTATTATAGAGATGCAAAATTTATTATGGGAATACAATCTGTATTTGAAGAGGATGAATATAAAAAAGAAAATATAGAATGGATAAAAGAAAACTTTAGACATATAGAAAAAATAACAAAAGGTTCATTTGTAAATTTCCCATATAGTGATCTTTCAGATTATGAAAAAGACTACTATGGAGAGAATTACAAAAGATTAAGAGATGTAAGAAAAAAATATGATCCATTAAATGTATTTAGTTTTGAACAAGGAATAAAATAAATATAAAAAATAAGGTTACCATTAATTTTGGTAACCTTATTTTCTATAGTTTAATTTAGCTTATATATTATTAAATCCTTGTAACTAGATCGGCTAATAGTTCTGATAATCTAGAATCTTGATTATTAAGAGTTTCTCTTAAGGATAAAACTTCTTTAGTTAGATTTTGAATTTTAATATTATCTTGTAAACTCATTTCTTTTAATTTTAAGTTTTCCTCATTTTTAATAGCTAAGTTTTCTTTGAGATAGTCTATGCATTCTTGAATAAGCTCTTTATTTTCATTAAATCTCTTTAAACTTTCCTTTATTTTTTCTAATTTTAATCTGTAAGATAATGAATTTTTCTTTTCGATATCTAAACTAGCATTAAGATTATAGATCAATTTGTCTTTTTGATTGATTAGTTTAGTATATGAATAAATTTTTTCGTGAAGATTAGAGTTTGATGATGAATTATTAATATCTACATTTCTATTGTTAGAAAGTAGTAAAAAATTATAGTTTATAAATGGTTTATCATCTCGAGCTACAAGGTTAAAACTAGACCAAGAGTCAGTAGTTAAATTAAATGTTTTATATCCTAATTCATAGAAATTATTAAATCTTTGATAAAGAATACGGAGTTCTTTATCTTTTGTTATATAGATATTAATAGGTGTATTATGATAACCATCTATTGTATCTATTACTTTAATATCAGATAGATTATAAATCTCATGTAGTTTTTGATGAAGAAGGATAGTTTTATTTGTAGCTTTATTAAATAATGCATAAACAATGTTTACCTCATCATCTAATGGAATAACTTTAAATTTTATTGTATATGCACTACTTATATTTTTTTGAAGCAATAACTCTTTGCTCCAATTCATTTTATCATTTACTTTAAATAATAAATTACCATTAAAGTCTTTATAAAAAACATAAATAATGTCATTTGGAAGTGTTGTTAAATAAAATTTGGGACTGCAATTTTTAGCAATTACTTCATAAGGAGACCACTCATCCTCTTTAAAACTTCTACATAAAATACATGAATTTTCGTGAGAAGCAAAATTCCAGATTATATTGCTTGATTCGTTAAATAAATAAAGATTTTTACCTTTAAACATAAATTTTCCTTCTAAAAAGTATTCTTTATATAAAATATGATAAAAATCATAAAAAAACACAATAGATGTAAACTTTTTTTGAATGTGAATAATATAGTATTAAGAATAATAACGTTAGATTATATTTTTAAAGGAGAATAGATATGAAAAATATACAAGATGTGATGATAGAAATGGATAACTTAAGTGAAGAAATTACAACAAATATGGCTGAAACACAAGAAGAAGCTAAAGAAGAATTTGTTGTTGATGAAATCACTTCTGAGGAAGCAAGTGCTTCTCACAGACCATCAATGAGAGAAAAAGTAGATTTTTGTTGTACAATTGGTTTACCAAATCAACACAAAAAACATCATATATTAGATAAAGACGAAGATACTAAAATACTATTTGATTTAAGTTGTCTTGAATGTATAGTGGTACCAAAATGTAATAGATATGAAGTGCCAAGATACGAAGTAAAAGTTGTTGGATGTATTCCATTTACAGTTAATGTACCAATATTGAAGAAAGATGATCAATGTATTGAAAAAGTAGATACTAAATGTCACAAGTGGCATGGAATGGAAGAAGACTGTGAAGAATCAAAAGAACCTTCAAAGGATATGAAAGAAGAAGAAGAATCTTCAAAATATCCACATGAACGTCATATATTCTTATGCTGTAGTAACTGTGTATGCGTAAATAAAACTATTTGTGATAAATGTAATGAAAGAGATGCTATAATAGCATGCTGGATTTTAGAACAAAAATTAGAAAATTGTAAATGCGTAAAAGTAAAAGATGTAAAAGTATGCGAAGAAAAAGATGAGTGTTCAATAACAATAAAAGGTAAATTTGAACTTCCAAATTGCAATACGCCTACAGGTATGATGTGGGATTGCAATCCAAGAGGATAAAAATAAAACCTTATATTTTGACAAATTAAAAAACTAATTTTTAAAAATTAGAATACCTTGTGGAATAGATTATTTAATCTATTTCATAAGGTATTTTTTATTAACTAAATATTTAGGAGATTTTAATAGTATGGATTTGTAATGAGTATATAATTAATAAATAAAACTACTTAGAGAAAGGAGTAAAATATGAATAATGAATCTTTTAAAGAACTAATCTTTATAGATAATTTAAGAGTACGGGTTGTTCTAGAAAGTATATTAGTTGGTCTAGGGGCTGGACTTATCGTATCTTTATATAGATTAGTTTTAAAATATATTGGAGACTATAGTTTAAAAATATATGAATTTATGTATATGCATAAACTTTACATATTTTTAGGGTTGTTATTTTTAATGTTTATTGGATACACAGTTGGAAGAATGGTAGAGAAAAATCCAATGATAAGTGGTAGTGGTATACCACAAATAGAAGGATCACTTAAAGGATATTTTAATATAAAAAATCCACTTACAATATTAATTAATAAATTTGTTGGAGGAGTTCTTGCGATAGGTTGTGGATTATCATTAGGTATAGAGGGTCCATCAATTCAATTAGGTGCAAGTGTTGGAAATCTTTATAGCAATATAACTAAAAAAATAAAATTAGAGGAGAGATATTTAATATCAAGTGGAGCTGGAGCTGGACTTGCAGCAGCTTTTAATGCACCTTTTGCTGGTGTTATGTTTTCTTTAGAAGAGGTAAATAAAGATTTTTCTCCTCTGATTTTACTACCAACGATAGCTGCTGCAGTTTCATCAGATCTTGTAACTTGGATATTTTTTGGATCAGAACCAATATTACATGTAGATAAACTTAAGACTATACCAGCTAGTTATTATATACTTATTGTAATTTTAGGAATAATAGTAGGTCTTGGTGGTGTATTATATAATAATACACTTCTTAAAACTCAGGATGTATATAAAAAACTTAAAGTAAAATTAAGAATAAGAATGATGATTCCATTTGCTTGTGCAATGATTTTTGGTTTATTCCTTCCAGAGGTTCTTGGAGGAGGAAATTCATTAATTAATAGAATATTAGTAGATGGAATGGTTATTAAACTTGGAGTAATACTATTAGTATGTAGATTTATATATTCAATGATTAGTTTTGCTTCTGATACACCGGGGGGAATATTATTTCCACTTTTAACTTTAGGAGCTTTAGTTGGAGTTATATTTGGACATGTAGCGGTAAATATTTTAGGAATTGATAGTTCATTTGTAATTAATTTTGTACTACTTGCTATGGCTGGGATGTTTGCATCGATAGTAAGAGCCCCAATAACTGGGCTAATACTTGTTTGTGAAATGAGTGGTTCTATATCACAACTTGGACCTCTTGCAACGGTTTGTGGAACAGCTTATTTAGTTGCAGAACTTTGTAAGTGTGAGCCAGTTTATACATCACTATTAAAGAGAAGAATTGCTTCAAATACATGTGAAAAGGAAGAAGTATCAGGTGAAAGAAGAGTTGTTAATTGTATAGTTGAACTTGGATCGCCAATAGCTTCAAAGAATATAAAAAATATTAAACTTATAAATAATGCTCTTATAGTTAGTATAGAAAGAGAAGGAGATACAATTATTCCAAATGGAGATACTACTATACGTCCAGGCGATTATTTAATAGTATTAGTTGATAAAAATTATGAAACAATATTAAGGAAAGAATTAGAGAAATTATGTGAATCACAAGATTAATTAAGATGATTTATTGAATTTTAAAGATATAAAATTATTAATAATTTTATATCTTTTTTTTATTTAATTATAATCTTGCAAAAAAAACTTAAATAAGATACATTTACAGTAAGAAGATAATTTATATAAGATAAAATTTATAAAAACAAAGGAGGTAACAATATGGAATTATTAACAGCAGTTGCTATTAGTGTAGGTATTCTATCAGGAGTATGGGCTTGGATTAGTGCTTCATTTGGACTTATAACATGGGTTGGATTTATAGGCTGTACGAGTTACTTTGCATCAGGTGGGAAGTTTAAAGGATTAAAGAAATCTATTTTAGCTAACTTATCAGGTGTTCTTTGGGCAATGTGTATTATACTTGGTACTAAATATTTTGGTGGAACATATACTTCATACATATTAACTGGATTTTTCTCATTTGTTATGTGTATCCAAGCTAAAGGGAAAATATTAGAATTTATTCCGGGAGCTTTTTGTGGAGCGTGTGCTACATTTGGTGCAGGTGGAGATTGGCCTTTAGTTATAATTTCTTTAATATGTGGTGGAATTCTTGGACATGTTTCGGATATGGGAGGAACTTTCTTAAGTTTAATTACAAGAAAAAAAGATTTATAAAAGTGTAAGGGGAATTAAAAGAATTTATGCAATTTAAAAATATTCATCATGTTGCTATAATAAGTTCTAATTATGAAAAGTCAAAAAAGTTTTATACTGAAATACTAGGGCTTGAAATAATAAGAGAAATTTATAGAGAAGACAGAGATTCATACAAATTAGATTTAAAAATTGGAGATAGTCAAATTGAGCTATTTTCATTTAATAATCCACCGAAGAGATTAAGTTATCCAGAAGCGTGTGGACTTAGACATTTAGCTTTAGAAGTCAATAATATAGAGGAAGTTATAAATGAACTTAACTTAAATGGAATTGATACAGAAGAAGTAAGAATAGATGAATTTACAAATTGTAAATTTACTTTTTTTGAAGATCCAGATGGACTTCCAATAGAATTATATGAAACTAAATATTATATTTAAATCTAGTATTTAAATAAAAAAGCTTAAATTTAAAATTTAAGCTTTTTTATTTATATATCTTTTTTATAAAGTGTTTTACCTTCTTTTAAAGTTTCTAGTACAGTTATATTTTTAATATTTAAAGGATCAACTTTAAGTGGATTTTTATCCAATATAATTAAGTCAGCTAATTTACCAGGTTTTAATGAACCCTTTTTATCGTCTTCAAAATATTGCATAGCTGCATTTATAGTAACTCCCTTTAATGCATCTAAAGGAGTTATTTTTTCAAAATCACCTAATACGATTCCGTCTTTTGTAATTCTATTAACAGCACACCATACAGTTTCTAACATATTAGGTAGTATAACAGGTGTATCTTGGTGGAATGTATAAGGAATATTTCTATCTAAAGCACTTTTAGCTGGACTAATTTTATAGGCTCTTTCTTTTCCAAGATTTTTTATATGAACATCACCCCAATAATAAGTATGTGCAATAAAGAAAGATGGTATCATATTTATTTCGTTCATTTTATCTAATTGGTCTTCCCTAACAGTTTGTGCATGTATCATAACAGGCTTAATATTAGGAGGATTAATAAATGACTTTTTAGCTTCATAAAAAGAATCTATAAATTGACCACAAGCTGCATCTCCATTACAGTGAGATAAAATTTGAATATCTTCGTTTAAAGCAGTTTTAATAAAATCTATTACCTCATTATCTTTATATATAGGGTATCCAACATAATCTTTAGGACCGCTTGTATAAGGCTTTGTAAGCCAAGCAGTCTTAGCTTGAGGTGACCCATCTAGGAAGATTTTATATCCACCAATTTTAAATCTATTTAAATATTTTTTACGTATTCAGTATTATTTTTTACTATTTCAGGACTATTTTTTAAATCTACATAACCAACAACATCAATAAATAAATTATTTTCAGTAGAGACATGTTTTAATAAATTAAATTCATTTTCATTGATCATTCCATCTTGCGCAGTTGTTATACCATAGCTTAAATAAATATTTTGAGCTTCAATTAAGAGCTTAGTTAAATTTTTAAGAGAAGGGGGAGATACTCCTCTTGAACAGTTTATAAATGCATTTTCTTCTAAATAACCATTTGGTTCATCTGAATTAGGAAGTCTTCCTATTAAACCACCACTTGGATCTTTACTTTCTGGTGTAATATTAAGTTTTTTTAGTGCAAGAGAATTAAGGACGCCAGCATGTCCAGATGCATGAGATATAATTATTGGATTAGTAGATGATGCTTTATCTAAAACACATTTATCTGGATGTCTATTTTCATTTAATATATTATTATCATAGCCAAATCCAACGATCCAATCATCATCTTCTAACTGTTTCATATGTTTAAAATCTTTAATTTTATTTATAATATCCTCAAAGCTTTTAGCAGAAGTTAAAGAGACAAAAGCAAGAGTATTTGCAAAAGCCGTTATGTGACTATGTGAATCAATAAAAGAAGGCATTAAAGTTTTTCTTTCTAAATCAATCAATTCTATATCAGTTGTATTTCTACTTAAAATATCATCTTTATTACCTAATTCTTTTATAATTCCATTTTCAATTAATATGGCTTCACAATAAAGTTTATTTTCCATAGTTAAAATATCGACATTAAAAAAAAGTTTCCTCATAAGATTCCCTCCATTTAATCATTTACAACAATATACCATAATTTTGTAAAAAATTACACATATATAAGGTTAATATACTTATTATTCAATGAATTTATAATAAACTTTCAATGAAAATTGAATATTAAAAATTTATTATTAAAAAATAATATAAGCTCTAGAATAAATAGGTGATAAAATGTTAATATTGAAAATATTAAAGAAATAACTATTTTAGGGAGAGTTTTATGAAAATTGGATTAGTATTATCAGGTGGAGGCGGAAAAGGCGCCTATGAACTTGGTGTTTGGAAGGCGCTAAAGGAATTAGAATTAGATAAATATATAGATGTTTTTTCAGGTACTTCTATAGGAGCTTTTAATGCTGTTTTATTTGCTCAAGATGATATGAAAG
This sequence comes from Clostridium budayi, assembly GCF_055396605.1. Taxonomy (NCBI): domain Bacteria; kingdom Bacillati; phylum Bacillota; class Clostridia; order Eubacteriales; family Clostridiaceae; genus Clostridium; species Clostridium budayi. The sequence continues at coordinate 2,473,530 of NZ_AP042456.1, read as the reverse complement.
CTGCTGAAAAGTTATGGGATGAAGTAACTATGGATAAGCTAGTTCCAATAAGTAAATTTGAACTTATTAAAAGGGGACTTGAGCTTGTAATTGGTGGAAGACATATCAATTTAGCAAAAAAATATATGATTCAAAGACTTGAAGAGGGCGGAGTACCTAAGGATGGTGCAAAAGAAATAATAGATACATATTTAGATGTAGGTAAGGTAAAAAGAAGAAAGAAAATATGTTATGCTGCTTGTACTGAGTTACCATCATTTACACCAAAATATTTTAAGATTAATGATTATGATGACGAAACAGCAAAAGATATGGTAATAGCTTCAGCATCATTACCTATGATATATGATTGTACTGAAGTTCTAGGAGTTAAGTATGTAGATGGAGGGGTCACGGATAACACACCAATACAGCCAGTTTATGGCGAAAATTGTGACATAATAATAGTAGTATTGTTATCTAAGGATATAAGTATTGATAAGTCTCTTTATCCAGGTACTAGGATATTAGAACTAGCTCCAAAAAATTTAAATGAAAATACTTTTAAAGGAACCTTAAATCTTGATACTGAGTCTAAGAGAACTAGAATTAAAGAGGGATATGAAGATACTATGGGACTTTTAGAACCAATAATGATTATGAGTAAATTAAAATATGAAAAAGAAGAGGAAGAAACACACCCAAAGTTATATAAAGTTTATAACTGGATGAAAAGAAGGACTTAAGGAGAAGTAAAAGATTATGTCTATATTTTTTTATGATACAGATATTGGTAAGATAGGAATAGAAGAAAAGAATGGTTTTATAGTTAAAGTTCATTTTGGTAGTAATACATCTTTTAAAGATAAAGATATTAAAGAGGTAGATGTAATAAAAAAAGCATATGTAGAATTAAATAATTATTTAAAAGGGGACATAAAAGAATTTACTATTCCATTAAAAGTAGATGGCACTGAATTTATGAAGGAAGTTTGGGATGGACTACTAAAAATTCCATATGGAGAGACTTTATCATATAAGGAGTTAGGAAAAAAGATTGGTAGACCAAAGGCTGCTCGTGCTATAGGCCTTGCATGTAACAAAAATCCAATTCCTATATTTATACCTTGTCATAGGATAGTGGGGAGTAATGGAAATTTAACAGGCTATTTAGGTGGCTTAAATATAAAGAAGAAACTTTTAGAGATAGAGAAAGACAATTATTAAAAGAAGCTGTCGCATTAGTGGAGTAAAATCTACTAGCGACAGCCTTTTTTATAAAAATATCGTATTATAAGTCTGGGGTTTTTAGAGTTCTAGATTTATTTTTTAGGCAAAAAGTTTTTTATACTGTACCAAAGTTTATTACTTCTTGGAAATTCAATTTTTTGAGTTTCTTTAAGAATCTTTTTTATTTCTTTATAATCTAAGTTTTCTATAATGTTATTTTTAAACCCATATTCAATAATAGTATAACTATTTTCTAATTTTAGAATTTCAACTTTTCTATCCTTTTTAAATGTTTTAAATATAACCTTTTGGTTTGGAGTCATTCTCTTTAAAGATGTCATTGCAATATTTATAAAATCTAAATTACTTACCATCATTTAGATACACCCCTGAGATTAGTTAGTGACTTTAAAAATTCATTTTTAATAATTATATTTGATATGAAAAATATTATTATCTCATCATCTTTATAAATGTATGCAACTCTCCATTCTAAAAATTTATTGTATGATATTTTATATTCGTATATGGTCTTTCCTTCGTATTTTAATCCACGACAAGTTTTTATTTTATAAGGTTTTTCTTCCATAAAGTTAATTGTATTTTTATTAATAGTATCTTTTATAAAATCCTCGTACTTTTTATATTTATTAAAAAATTTATATAATTCTTTATTATTTTGAATTATTACTTTCTTATATTTCATAAACAACACTTCTTTATTTTATTATAAATCTGCTTTAAAACTTTTTATTATTTCAGCTTCAACTGTGCGTTGACCTAATCTTTCTATAACTTCTGCAAACCTTTCTTTCTTAATTGCATTTTTATTATAAAAATTTATAGTTTTATCAATAAGTTTACTTAATTCTTCTTCTTTAAATCTTTTCTTCATTGGAGTAGCCTTTCTAGATTTCCTACCAGATCTTCCACCTAAAAATACTAAAAATTCCATCTGACTCATGGCTATATTGTATTTTGGTACTACTGCAAAATCATTGCTTTGAGCTTTTCCGTAGCTATTCATACAGCCAAAAATTCCAATTTTAAATTTTACAGGAACTTCTCTTCCTAAAAATTCAGACTCAATTCTTTTAGATAATTTTCTAGTATCTATCATTCCATGCTTGCATACTGTACCTTTACAAGCCACTATAGCTCTAACAGTATTTCCAGCCCCTCCGATTCTAAGATTTTTTTCCTTCGCTTTATTTATAACAGCATTTACATTTTCTTCTTTTATATATGGAATCTCTATAGTTAATCTACTAGTTAAACTTAACTCACCATTACCAAACTCATTTGCTATTTGAACTAAAGATTGCATATCTTCTGCTTTAAAATATCCAACATCACTTAAGAATCTAATCACATAAAAATTCTCTTGTTTCTGATTAATGATTCCCATTCTTTTTAATCTTAATTTTTCATCTCTCGTTAGTTTGTTACCCATTTTAAAATCTCCCTATAATTAACTTTAATTTAATTATATATCTAATTACTATATAAGAAGTATATATAATTTTTATAATATGGATAGGTAAATACTTATGTTAAAAAAGACTAGAAGTTATTAATAACTTCTAGTCTTTTTGTTAATGGGTTAAATATAGATATAAGTTTGTTTTAAAATGTAGGAATTCTGCCTAAAATGTGAGCTCTATCCTTTATTCTTGTTAAAACTGCCCAAAGAGTAACTAAATAACTATTAGCTATTTCATCAAAGTCTAATAAAGTATTAGTATTTCGCATTCTTTCTATATAAGCTCTTACAAAAGCAGTTACTGTAAATATTATTACACCTTCTAATGAGAAAATTTCACCTGCATCAGTTAAGTCTGTTGAATCTAGGTTATCATTTATATTGTTAAGCCTATCAATTAAAATTTTTTGCCCAACCAAAGTAGCTTCTAAATAATAAGTACTAGATAGTGTAAATAGGAAACTTCCAACAATTTCCCAATTGACTACTTGAAGTTCCAGTTCTGTTAGATATCTATCTAATTCAGGATTAATATTATTGGTATTAGAGGTGTTAGATGTATTGAATGAGGAATCAGTAGTATTATTATAACTAGCCATATAATCACCTCAAAATATAATTATTAGACAAAGCCTTCTCCAGAAGCATTTATGTTTGCAATTTGCTCTAATGCTTCAAGCCTTTTAAAGTTAGCAACAACACTAGCTATATAAGCTTGTACCAATGTATTATAAGGTTCTAGGTTAACCCCACTAATACCTTTAAGTTTTTGCTCATAAAACCTTTTATAAGCAACAAAATTTAATATTACAAGTCCTAAAGTAATTTTTGTCTCTCCTGAAACTAATATTAAAATAGGATCTCCTAATGAAGATTCTATCCCTGCCATTTCATTATAAGTATTAGCTTTATCTAAATTTGAAGCAATTATAAATTCATAGTATCCATATATTAATAAGGCTGAACCTAAAATTTCATAATTAGCAATATTTAAGTCTAATTGATTAAAAAAATCTGAATTGAATTTATTAGACTCATTCAAATAATCACCTCTATGTAATAGAAATATATTATAATATATGATAATTTATAAAAAATTCTACTAAAATATTAAGTTAAAAACATAGAGGACTAATACTACTAAGAACTGCTTGAGGAGAAACTTCCTTAAACTTTTCAAATAAAGTTAAAGATGGATCTATAACTTCTATTTCTTCATTATCGTATTTAAATGATATGTAGGTGTAATCAAAATCAAATCTTAAATCACCTGGATATTCATGCATAGAATTAAAATTATAATCTTTCATAAAGTCAATAATAATTTGCCTATTTTCATTAAGTTTACATAGTTCTAGAATATATTTTTCTTCAATTATATATCTTTGATTTATTTCATTTAGAAAATCAAGTAATCTCTCTATAGGTTTTATAACTGTATTACCATCATCATCAGTTAGTGTATATCCATCTAGAGTATATTTAGCAAATAATTTATTTATTCTAGTCATTAAAAGTGTTTCTTTATTTTCTTTATGAAATTCTGCATATTCTATTTTTATTTTTTTATTTTTATAATTAAATAGCTCTGCTAAATCTTTATCATTACTATATATAATACTGTCTAATTTTTTACTAAGATAATAACTTTCATCATTTTCTAAAGCATTTTTATATTCATTTAACTCATTTATTAATTCGTGAATTTTTTTTAGCTTCAGTTCTTTATTCAAATCTATCCCTCCTAAAGTTATAGTTAAAAATATTATAACATAATAAAATATGGCGAGTATTCCATTTTTGTATAGAAAAATTTGCAGAATAAAGAGGAAATAGTGTATAATTCAAAAAAATAATATATTAAGCAAAGGGTGAGAGAGATTTTATGAAAAAACATAAAAAAGAGACCATTTTAATTGGAAGTGGTTTAATTTTATTATCTATATTTTTACACTATCTTCATTACTTAACATTTAGGGATTTACATCATACTTTAATTTTCTTATTTGCAGATATTGCATTTATTCCAATGGATGTTTTTTTTACAGCATTTGTTATTGAAAAACTTCTAGCAAGTAGAGAAAAAGTTCATAACATGGAAAAATTAAATATGATAAAAGGAGTATTCTTTTCAGAATTTGGTTCAGATCTTTTAGAAGAACTTGCAAAAGGAGATAGAAATATTTCCAATTTATCTAAAATTGCGCTTGTTGATAAAGAGTGGGGAAAGACAGAGTTTAAGGAACTTGAACATACAATAAAAGAACATAATTTTTCAATTGATGTCAACAAAGTAGATGTAAATAGAATTAAAGATATACTTAGAAATAAAAAAGATATGTTAATTTCTTTTATAGGAAATCCAACTTTAATGGAACATGAAGTATTTTCAGACTTACTAATGTCTTTATTTCATCTATTAGAAGAGTTTGATGATAGATATTATAATTTAATATGTGACTGTTGTGATAATAATCATATAGAGAAAGATTTAAATGTAGCATATGAACAACTTACAAAAATATGGTGTAGATATATGAGACATTTAAAAGGTTCATATCCACAATTATTCATTAAAGCAATGCTTCATAATCCATTTGATTATAGAGATTTAGAGGACAAGCTTGAAACCTGTGGACTTAAATGTAAAAGTAATTTATAAATAAAAAGATTGAAACTAAATTTAGTTTCAATCTTTTTATATTTAGTATAATTGTTCTATTAAATAACCATCAGATGTAAATCTATTTTTTATTGTATCTATATGTTCATAACCATTAGTTTCTACTGTAACTTCAAGTAGAGTATTTTTAAGTTTATTTACAGCTTTAAATTGATTATGTTCAAGTTTTACAACATTTGCATTTAATTCTTTAAGAATATGAGTAATTCTATTTAGTTCTCCTGGAATGTTTGGAAGCTCTATAGAGAAGCAGAACAGACGTCCACGAGAAACTAAACCACTATTTATTAAAGAAGTTATAGTAAGCATATCAATATTTCCACCACTTATTATAGAAACAATATTTTTACCTTCAAAATTAAGCTTTGAAAGAGCTGCAAGTGATGCTGCACCTGAAGCTTCAGCAATTAATTTATGTTTTTCACTAAGAGCTAAAAATGCATCAACGATTTCATCATCAGTTACTGTGATAATTTCATCAACATATTCTTTTATTACTGAGAATGTAATATCTCCAGGAGATTTAACAGCAATTCCATCTGCAATTGTATTTACAGAAGTAAGGGGTGTTAATTTGCCAAGATGAAAACTAGTTTCCATAGCATTAGCACCAGCTGCTTGAACTCCAATTATTTTAATATTTGAATTTATACCTTTAGCAGCAAGTGCAACTCCACTTATAAGTCCACCGCCACCGATTGGACAAACTATTACATCAACATCCTTTAAGTCTTCTAATATTTCTAATGAGATTGTACCTTGACCATATATTACATTAAGATCATTAAAAGGATGTAAGAAAGTATATCCCTTTTCTTCTTCTAACTTTTTAGCGTAACTATATGCATCATCATAAACAGAGCCATGTAAAATAACGTTTCCACCTAAATCTTTAGTAGATTTTACTTTTAAATAAGGTGTAGTAGTTGGCATAACTATAGTAGCTTTTATTCCCATAAGATTAGCTGCATATGCAACTCCTTGTGCATGATTTCCAGCAGAAGAGCAGACAACTCCTTTTTCTTTTTCTTCATCGCTTAAACTCATCATTTTATTTAATGCTCCTCTTAGCTTATAAGCTCCAGTAAGCTGTAAATTTTCACATTTCATATAAACATTATTATTACTTTGCTTTGAGAAGAAATTGCTATGAAGAAGTGGAGTTTTAACTACCACATCTTTAATATGTTCTTTAGCTACCCTTATATTATCTAAATTCATAAAAACACCTCTCTCTTTTGTATCCTCACAATTATTATAACATTTTCATAAAAAAGGAAAATAATAAATTATAAAAATATTTAGACATTTGTAGAAAAAAATTCTATAATGAAAATGGAAGATATAAAAGGAGGGAATTTACTATGGTAAAAACAGTAATCAATACAAAAAATGCGCCAGAAGCATTAGGACCATATTCACAAGCTATCAAGATTGGAGATATGATTTTTACATCAGGACAAATTCCAATAAACCCTGAAACAAAAGAACTAGTTACTGAAATTAAGAAGGCAACTAAACAAAGTCTAACAAACATTAAAAACATATTAGAAGAAGCTGGAACAAGTATGGATAAGGTTGTTAAAACTACTGTATTCGTTAAAGATTTAAACGATTTTGCAGCAGTTAATGAAGTTTATGCTACTTTCTTTGAGGGGAAACCACCAGCAAGAAGTTGTGTTCAAGTGGCTAAACTACCACTAGATGCTCCAGTTGAAATTGAAGTAATTGCAACTATGTAATTATTTGTTTTACAATTTTAATTATATGTTAAGATAGTGAAAAAGCCTAAGAATTTAAAATGAATTCTTAGGCTTTTTCACTATAGATTAATTAAAGAAATAAATTAAAGTTAATATGATTTATATAAATAAAAATATGGAATATTATAAGAATATAGAGCATATATTAAATACAAATTATGTAAAGCTTGAGGTGGGAAAATGTACATATTACTTATGAAAATAACAATAAGAAGTGAATGGGTTAATTCTTTAAAAGAAAAAAGAATGATAGTTAGAAGCATAAGTCAAAGGCTTAAAAATAAATTTAATATTTCCCTTGGTGAAGTAGATAATATGGATAATCATAAGTTAATTACAATAGGACTTTCATCAATTTGTGGAAATAATAAAATAGCAGATAGTATGAAGGAGAAAATATTAGAATTTATAGATGATAATGCTGAGGGAGAAATTATAGATATTTTATGGGACGTAGAGAAATTTTAATATTTACTAAAATATGATGAACAATAAGTATCAGTTATACATAGATTAATGATAAATAACACATTAGAAAGGCAGATGCTTTATAAGACTAAAGATATAAAATTATATTATTTTTAAAAACTAATATAAAAAATTATTATATAAAAATTTTTTATAAAAGGTTATTGACAAAGTATTAAAAACATAATATATTATATATAAGTAGTTTATGGATAAAATTTCAAATTAAATTATTTATTTACAAAATAAAATATCGAATTCTTATCAAGAGTGGTGGAGGGACTGGCCCTATGAAGCCCAGCAACCTGCTAAATTAATAGCAAGGTTTAAATATATTTTATATTTAAATTGTTATTTTAGTGTGGTGCTAAATCCTGCAGATTTAATATCTGATAGATAAGGGAATACATTAATAGGGCAAGGAACGTTTCATGCACTAGAGATTTATTCTCTAGTGCATTTTTTATTTTCTAAAAAAGGGGGCTTTAAGTATATGATAAAGGTTAAAAATTTAAAAAAGAAATTTGGGGAGATAGAAGTTTTAAAAGATATATCCTTAGAAGTTAAAAAAGGAGAGATATACGGAATAATAGGTCATAGTGGAGCTGGTAAATCAACGCTTTTAAGATGTTTAAATGGATTAGAAAGCTATGATACAGGAAGTATTTTAATAAAGGATAAGGAAATTAAGGATTTAAACAAACTAGAAATAAGAGAACTTAGAAAAGATATCGGAATGATATTTCAAAATTTTAACTTATTAGAAAGAAAAAATGTGTATGAAAATATAGCACTTCCATTAGAACTTTGGGGATATAAAAAAGAACAAGTTAAGGAGAGGGTTTTAGAATTACTAAAGCTTGTAGATTTAGAAAATAAAATTAAAAGTATGCCGTCAGAATTAAGTGGTGGTCAAAAGCAAAGAGTTGCAATTGCAAGAGCATTAGCATTAAAACCAAGTATACTGTTTTGTGATGAAGCTACCTCAGCATTAGATCCTAAAACAACTAAGGACATACTATCATTAATTTTAAAAATAAATAAAGAAATTGGGATAACTATAGTAATGGTAACTCACCAAATGGAGGTGGTAAAAGAAGTTTGTGAAAAAATAACACTTTTAGAAGGGGGAAAAATTAAAGCACAAGGCAGGGCTGAAGAATTATTTTTAAAGCCAGGAGTTTCGCTTAAAAAATTCCTTGGAGAAAATGATATAGACCTATTACCAGAGAGCGGAATAAATATAAAAATATTTTTCCCAAAAGATTCATCAGAAAATGCACTTATAACTAAAATGGCAAGAGACACAAATGTAGATTTTTCAATAGTATGGGGCAAGCTAGAAAGGTTTAGAGAAAGTGTTCTAGGAAATTTAGTTATAAATATAAATGATGAAGACAAAGATATTATATTTAATTATCTAAAAGAAAAAAATGTTCAGTGGGAGGTATTATAAATGTTTGAAGAAATATTAAAAGCTACGTGGGAAACAGGATATATGGTTTTTTTATCAACATTTTTTGCTCTTATAGTTGGATTCATTATTGCAATAGCTTTAACTTTAACAGCTAAAGATGGATTAAAACCAAACAAAGGAATATATAGTGTACTAGATTTTATAGTTAATATATTAAGAAGCTTTCCATTTGTAATACTTATGGTTGCAGTATTCCCACTAAGCAGAATAATAGTTGGAACAACTGTTGGAAAAGAAGCAATGATAGTTCCATTAACTATAGCAACAGCACCTTTTATTGCACGAATTATAGAAAGTGCATTAAGAGAGGTGGACAAAGGAGTTGTAGAAGCTGCAAAATCTTTTGGTGCATCAGATAGTCAAATAATATTTAAAGTTATGCTTAAAGAAGCAGTACCATCAATAGTTTCAGGATTAACTTTAACTATAATTAGTGTAATTGGATATTCAGCAATGGCAGGGGCAATAGGTGCAGGTGGACTTGGAGATGTTGCTATAAGATATGGTTATCATAGATACCAAACAGATTACATGATTGTAACAGTAATATTATTAATAATTATAGTTCAGGGGCTACAAAGTCTAGGAAATTATTTTTATAAAAGACTTTCAAAATAATAAGTATAAAAGCAATAAGTGAAAAAATAAAAAGGGGGATTTTAATATGAAAAAAAGAACAATAATATCATCAATATTAGTAGGAGTATTATCATTAGCGTTAGTAGGTTGTGGTGGAAATAGTAAAGGGGACGATAAGACTATAACAATAGGTGTTACACCAGTTCCTCATAAAGAAATTGTAGAACATATAAAACCTAAATTAGAGGAAAAGGGATATAAGCTTGAAATAAAAGAATTTACTGATTATGTAACTCCAAATAAAGCATTATCAGAAGGAAGCTTAGATGCAAACTTCTTCCAACACATTCCATATTTGAATGAACAAAATAAATCAGAAAATTTAGGATTAACATATACAGCTAAAGTACATTTAGAGCCACTTGGTTTATACTCAAAGAAATTAAAAAATATAAATGAGTTAAAAGACGGAGCTACTATAGCAATACCAAACGATCCTTCAAACGAAGCAAGGGCATTAAGACTTCTAGAAGCAAATGGTATTATAAAATTAAAGGACGGAGAACTTATAACACCTAAAGATATAACAGAGAACAGTAAAAATTTAAAGTTTAGAGAATTAGAAGCTGCATCAATTCCAAGAACTGTTGAAGATGTTGATGCTGCTGTAATTAACGGGAATTATGCTATCGATTCAGGTTTCTCAGTTGAAAAAGATGCATTAATTGTAGAAGATAAAGATTCTAAAGCAGCAGAACCATACTCAAATATAATTGCTGTAAAAGAATCAGATAAGGATAGCCAAAAGATAAAGGATTTAACAGAAGCTTTAACTTCAGAAGATGTTAAAAACTTTATAAATGAAAAATACGATGGAGCAGTAATTCCAGTATTTTAATGAAGAAGTATTATATAAAAGGTAGCTATTTTTAGCTACCTTTTAATTTTTTGTAGATATTATTAGGTAGTATATTAATTTACATTAGAAACATAAAAGGGTAAAATAAAGAGAATAAACTATTTTTTGGAGGGAAGGGTAATGAAGATATCAAAAGTTTGTGTAAATTTAACAGGACAAGATATTTTAAGTATAATAAATGACTTTGTTAATATTAATGGATTAACGCTTAATGAAGTTACGATAGATAATGGTGTAGAAATAAAAGGAAGCTTTAAAAAAGGAATAAAAATAGATTTTAAGCTTTTAATAGATGAATTAAATGTAGTTAATGGTAAAGTTGTAGGAAAACTTTCTAAATTAAAAGTGTACAAGCTAGGTATATTTAGAATATTTAGAAGTTTAGCTTTAAAAACATTAATAAAAGTTATTGGAGATATTGGAATACATACAAATAAAGATGTAATCACTGTTGATATTAATAAAATATTAGAAAGATTCCCATTTATAAAAATTAATGTGAAAGATGTTTATATAAAAGAAAATACTGTAGCAGCAGAAGTTTCAAATATAAATTTAGATTTATCAAAATTAAATACAGAAGAAAAGAGTGAAAATATAAAAGAGTGTGTAGAAGATAAGGCTTCTGTTAATAATATAGAAGAAAAAGAAGAAAACTTAGTATATGAAAATAGAGAAGATAATGAATTAGAAGAAAATATAGAATATGAAAAGATAATAGAAAATACTAAGAAAAAAGAAGATTATTATACAGTAGGTAGAGATACTACTAAAGAAAAAATTGAAGAAAAATTACCTGATAATGCTAAGGTGTACTCAGATTATTTATTTTTAATACCAGACTTAGTTGCGCTTATTTTTAGATTATTAAAAGATAATAGAGTACCTATAAAAACAAAACTTGCAGTATCAGGTTCAATAGCATATATAATATGTCCAACAGATATGATACCAAATAATATACCTTTTATAGGAACAATAGATGATCTAGCAGTTATTTTCTTTGCATTAAATAGAATTGCAACAGATGTTCCTTTTAATGTACTTGTTGAAAATTGGTCAGGAAAAAATGAATTAATTTTAGTATTAAAAAATGGAATAGAATATGTAACTAATTTTACAGGTGCAAAAAATATAGATAAAATTTATAATATAGCTCAAGAAGTTGCAACTTTATAAAGTTATTATAAATTCAAAAGGAGACTATTATGGCAAAATATTATTCAGTATTTAAAGGAAAATCAGGAGTTCCTAAAATTTTAACTTCTTGGGACGAGTGTAAAAAAGAAGTTATAGGATGTAGTGGAGCTATTTATAAAAGTTTTAAAACATTAGATGAAGCAAAAGAATTTATTCTTATAAATACAACTGGAAGTAGTGCTAAATCAAAAAAATCTTCATCAAAATTAGAAAAAGAAGAAAGTTTTATTGCAGATGAAGGGTTAACTGTTTATGTAGATGGAAGTTTTTCTTTAGAAAAAAAGAATTTTTCTTATGGACTTGTAGCAATTGAAGATGGAAAAGTTATTTATGAAGATAATGGAGTTGGATTTGATGAAAAAGCAATTCCACTTAGAAATGTATCAGGTGAAGTTTTAGGAGCTATGAAAGCTGTAGAATATGCAATTAATAATAATCATAAAATGGTTACTATAGTTTTTGACTATCAAGGAATTGAATCATGGGCACTTGGAACTTGGAAGAGAAATAATGAAATAACATCTAATTATCATGAGTTTATGAAAGAAAAAATGAAAGACATAAAGATTTTATTTAAAAAAGTTAAAGGACATTCTGGAGATAAATTTAATGATAGAGTTGATGCTTTAGCTAAAGAAGCATTAGGGATAAAATAGAAGGATAAGAAATAAATTCATAGTTTAAAAAGCTATCAAATACATACCCTAAATATACAGTCTTAAATAATTTTTAAAAAGAGGTGTTATTTATGGGTAAGATAATTAAAGGTATGGCAGCTGGTGCTTTAATAGGAACTGCAGTTAGTATGGCTATGTTGCCAAGAATAGACAAAAGAACAAGAAGACATATGAAAAGAGCAGGAAAAAGATTTATTAATGCAGCAGGTGAAACATACGACCATATGATGACAATGATGAAATAGTTAAAAAAGAGCTTATTTTTTAAATAAGCTCTTTTTTATAATTTATTCTTTTAAATATTAATTAAAATTAAATTCTGATATGAGAAAAATTAACAAAGTTTAACAAGAATCTTGTATATTTTCCACATAATATGTTATAATAAATCTAAATTTATACAAATTGTAAACAAAGTAAAAAAATAATTAACAAATTAATTTATATTTATAAGGGGAAGAGAAAATATGGAAATTCTATCTTTAGGAGAAAAGATTAAAAGAAAAAGAAAAGAACTTAATATGACGTTAAAGGATTTAGCTAAAGACAGAATAACGCCGGGGCAAATAAGTCTAGTAGAGTCAGGAAGGTCAAATCCGTCTATGGATTTATTAGAATACTTAGCGAATAATTTAAATACGACAGTAGAGTATTTAATGGAATCAGAAGAGAGTCAAGCTGAAAAGGTTTGTACTTATTATGAACAAATAGCTGAAGCTTATATATTAGATGAAGGATACTTAGTTGCAGAAAAATATATAGAGAATGCACTTTATTATGCAGAGTTATATAATCTTGAAAATAAAAAAGCAAAAATATTATATTTAAGAGCAAAAATACATGTTGGCAAAGGAGAAATAACATTAGCACAACAATATTTCCTATCTGCAAATGTTATTTTTATTAAGAATAGTAAACATAGGGATATAATACAAACGTTTTTAAACCTAGCAAAGATTACACTAGAGCTTAAAGCATACTATTCTGCTAACAGTTATTTAAAACAAGCAGAAAAAGTATATATAGATAATGAAATTGGAGAGGATTATCTTTTAGGCGAAATCTATTTCTATTTAGCTAAGGCATATTTTGAAATGGATAATATAGGACAAGCGATAGATTATTCATTCTTAGCAAAAGAGAAATTTGAAAAAATAAATAATAAAGATAAGTATGCAAAAACTTTATTATTCCTATCAGAAGAGTATAGCAAAAAAGGTGATTTAGAAAATGCAATAAAATACTCTAAGAAGACTTTAAAAATATACAAAGAGCTTAATGACATAAATAATATATCAAATATAGAAAATGATTTAGGTAAGTTATTCTATAATTTTGAAAATATCGAAGAATCATTTAAACATTATGAACTTGCAAGAGATATCAGAATGCAAAATAATGATGACAGGGTTATAGATACATTAATAAATATAAGCAAAAATTATTTAAAGATAAAAGACTTAAATAAGTGTGCTGAAATTTTAGATGATATTGAAGAGAAACTTACAGAAAATAATAAAGAGGAAATGATAGAATGTAATCTAGTGAGATACAGAATGGCAATTATAAATGGTAGGGATGTAGAAGCTGAACAAATATTATTAGATAGCTATAAATTTGCAAAGAGCAATGAATTATACCAAAGAGCTGGTGAACTTGCAATTATGATTGGTAAGTTCTATCTTGATAATAAAAATGATGAAAATGCAGCAAAATATTTAGACAAAGGGGTTAGTATTTTTAGGGAGATAGGAATACTAAATAACTAAAGAGAAGGGTGGTTAGGTATGGAGATACTTTCAACAGGTGAAAAGATAAAAAGATCAAGAATATATAAATGTGTTACATTAAAAGAATTATGTGCTAATGAGATTTCAATCTCTAAGATGAGTTGTATAGAGAATGGAAAAGTAAAAGCAGATAAAGATATTTTAAAATACATTGCAGATAAATTAGAGTTAGATTATGATTATTTAGCTAAAGATGTATATGAGCAAATAATTGAGAATATTGATTTCTTTGAAGGAAAAGATGAGTTAGATGAACAGCTAGAGAAAGATATTAAGTTAAATTTAGAATATGCAGTAGACTATAAATATTTTACTTTGGCTTTTGAATTAACACATAAGTTATTTAATTATTATTTAAAAAATAATAAATTAAATGATATTTTAGATATAATTCCTAGATACTATGATTTATATAGAAGAAATAATGTTTATGAAAATACAATAATGTATTTTAGAGATATGGGAAATTATCTTTACTATAGCAAGGAATATAGAGAAGCTGTAACTTATTATAGGAGAGTATTAGATACTCTTATTGAAGACAATAATATTAAAGAAGAACTGTATGTTAGTATCAGATATAGAAAGGGAATGTGTTACTTAAAATGTGGAGAATATAATCTTGCAAAAGAACATATTGATATAGCAAAAGAAAATATTAAATATGTAATAGATAGTAAATTAAAATATAGAATTTATTATGCAAGTTCTTTAATAAGTATATCTTTAGGTAAAGATGTAACTAAAGAGGAAGTTGATATGGCATATAAATATGCAAAAGAAAGCGATAATAAAATATCAGAAATGAAGTTAGATTTTGCAGAAGCATATTTTAAAATGAGTAAAAGAGAGAATGCTTTAGAAGCAATAGATAGTGCTGTAAAAATGTTACCTAATGATGATCCTTATAGACTTGGAAAGTTCTTTGTTAATGCAGTAAAGCTTCTTAAAGCTAATGAGATATTGGATATGGCAGAAGAGTTTGCTGATAAAGCAATAAATATAGCTATTGAATTAAATCATATAGAATTAATTGAACAATCTTATTATTTAAAAGGAATGCTACTACAAAAACAAGGTAGGTATATAGAAGCAGAATTATATATGAATCTATCATTAGATTCTTTAGTTAAATTTGGGACAAGAAAAGATCTATATAATAGATATATAGATATGGCAAATATGTATCATAAAATAAATGATACACATGATTCAATAAAATACTTTACACTTGCAATGAAGATGCAAAAGAAAATATAAAGAATTTTAAAAAGAACATTTCTAAATTATTAGAAATGTTCTTTTTATTTTAGAGTATAAATAATACTTCTATAATTGCGAATAATAACTTATGAAAAAATTTTTTTAAATATAAATAATAATAGATAAAAATAGCTCTAATTTTAATCAATATTTAAAATGGATTTAGTTTTGTAACTTAATATATTTATATATGAGAATTACTTAAGTTTAACCATTCATAGAATATTCATTAGATTATATAAAAAACAACATTAATAGAAAATAGAAGAAAATCAAAAAGAATTAAAGCAAAGTAATAAATACTTTAAAAAAATAATAGTTTAAAGATATATATAAATTAATTTGCTTTAAAAACAGACTTTGACTTTCTTTGACTAATATACTATTATGAATATAAATTAATAATGAGAGGTGAATTTAAAGATGAATGTAGATAAGATGACTTTAAGAGTTCAACAAGCTCTTAATGAAGCAAATTTAATAGCTGTAAAAAATGATAATCAACAAATGGATGTAATTCATCTTTTTGCAAGTTTAGTAGAACAACAAGATGGACTAATACCAAATATATTCACTAAAATGGGTATTCAAGTAAGAGCACTTGAATCTTCAATAAAACAAGCTTTAGATTTAATACCAAAGGTACAAGCAAGTCAAGGTGCAGAAACAAATGTATATATAACAAGACAAGTTGAAAAAGTATTAATAGAAGCTGAAGATATCTCAAAGAAATTTGAAGACTCTTATGTAAGTGTTGAACATTTAATGCTTGCAATTATTGAAATTGAAAAAAACGGAATGGTTTATGATATTTTAAGATCTTATAATATAACTGAAGATAGATTTATGGAAGTATTAAAAGAAGTTCGTGGAAGCCAAAGGGTTGATACTCAAGACCCTGAAGGAACTTATGATGCTTTAGCTAAGTACGGTACTAATTTAAATGAGTTAGTTAAGAGCCATAAGTTAGACCCTGTTATAGGAAGAGATGAAGAAATAAGAAGAACTGTTAGAATACTTTCAAGAAGAACTAAAAATAATCCAGTTTTAATCGGTGAACCTGGTGTTGGTAAGACTGCTATAGTTGAAGGTCTTGCACAAAGAATAGTTAATGGAGATGTTCCTGAAGGATTAAAGGATAAAGTTATATTCTCATTAGATATGGGTTCATTAATTGCTGGTGCTAAGTATAGGGGAGAATTTGAAGAAAGATTAAAAGCTGTACTTAAGGAAGTTCAAAATAGTGAAGGTAAGTTAATACTATTTATTGATGAAATTCATACAATAGTAGGTGCAGGTAAAACAGATGGTGCAATGGATGCAGGTAACTTAATTAAACCACTTCTTGCAAGAGGAGAACTACATTGTATTGGTGCTACAACATTTGATGAATATAGACAATACATTGAAAAAGATAAAGCATTAGAAAGAAGATTCCAACCAGTAATAGTTAACGAACCATCAGTTGAAGATGCAATATCAATTTTAAGAGGATTAAAAGAAAGATTTGAAATACATCATGGAGTTAGAATTCATGATTCAGCTATAGTTGCAGCTGCTAAACTTTCAGATAGATATATTCAAGATAGATATTTACCAGATAAAGCAATTGACTTAATTGATGAAGCTGGTGCTATGATTAGATCAGAAGTTGATTCACTTCCAACTGAACTTGATGCAGTTAGAAGAAAGATATTCCAACTTGAAACTGAAAAAGAAGCTTTATCTAAAGAAAAAGATGAAAATTCTAAGAAGAGATTAGAAGTTATAGAAAAAGACCTTGCAGAACTTAAAGAACAAAATGATGCAATGTCTGCTAAATACGAAAAAGAAAAAGAACACATAGTTGAACTTAGAGAATTAAAAGAACAAATGGATGAAGCTAAGGGAGAACTTGAAAGATACGAAAGAAACTACGACTACAATAAGGTAGCTGAAATTAGATATAGTGTTATTCCAGCATTAGAAGAAAAGATTAAAGCAAAAGAAGAAGAAGTTTCTGATAATTCAGATGGTGCACTTTTAAAAGAAGAGGTAACTGAAGAAGAAGTATCAGAAGTATTATCAAAATGGACTGGAATTCCTGTAACAAGATTACTTGAAAGCGAAAGAGAAAAACTTTTAAGATTAGATGAAGAGTTACAAAAGAGAGTAATAGATCAAGAGGAAGCTGTTGAATCAGTATCAAATGCTATACTTAGAGCTAGAGCAGGTCTTAAAGATGAAAATAAACCAATAGGATCATTTATATTCTTAGGACCAACTGGTGTTGGTAAAACAGAACTTGCTAAAACTTTAGCTAGAACATTATTTGATAGTGAAGATAGCATGATTAGAATAGATATGTCAGAATATATGGAAAAGCAATCAGTATCTAGATTAGTTGGACCACCTCCAGGATATGTTGGATATGAAGAAGGCGGACAATTAACAGAAGCTGTTAGAAGACATCCATATTCAGTATTATTATTTGATGAGATCGAAAAAGCTCATCCAGATGTATTTAATATATTCTTACAAATACTAGATGATGGTAGACTTACAGATAATAAAGGTAAGACTGTTGATTTTAAGAATACTATAATAATAATGACATCAAATATAGGTTCTCAATATCTTTTAGAAAACCAAGTTGATGGTAAAGTTTCAGAACAAGCAAAAGATCTTGTAATGGGAGAAATGAAAGCAAGATTTAAACCAGAATTTTTAAACAGAGTTGATGATATTATAATGTTTAGACCATTAACAGAAAAAGGTATCAAGAAGATTATTGATATATTCTTAAAAGATGTTGAAAAGAGATTACATGATAAAGACATCAAGCTAGATATAACTGATAGTGCTAAGAGCATATTAGCTACTGAAGGATATGATCCAATATATGGTGCAAGACCACTTAAAAGATACATTCAAAATACTTTAGAAAATAAATTAGCTAGAATGATTATTAAAGGTGACATCGGATATGGCTCAAAGGTAAAAATTGACGGCGAAGGTGATAATATAATAATTAATTCTGAAATTTAGAAGTATACAAACATTAAAATCTACAAAAAATAAATATAAATAAAATAGGTAGGATTAAAGAAATTTTTCTTTAAAGCCTACCTTTTTTTATAAATATATAGTTTTAGGAGGGATTTTAATGGAATATTTAACTCCAGAAGATAATTATTTAGTAGTATTTCCTGATGGAAGAGGTGTTACATTTAAAGATATAGAAGGTTGTGATGCTTATATAAATAGATATTATGAGGAGAGAGTAAGACTTCATGCCACTGAAGGTATTTATGAAGATTATGATTTAACAAAAGAAGATGCAAGGGATAGAATATCAACAATAATAGGAGCTGAAGAAGGCGATCCTAAAGTATATTATTTAGATGATGTATTTGAGGCTATACAAAATTCAGGTGCTTTTATAGAAGAACAAGAAGAAGTAATAAGTAAAATGTTGGGAAATAATTCAAGGATAAATACTACTCATTATGGATTAGATAAAATTTTAATAAATGTTACAGATATAATTGAAGGAAGGTATTAATTGTAAGTAATTAAACCACGTATAAAAAATTATGAATAAAATTAATTTAGTTTAAGGTTAATATAACTACATAAAATTTATTAAGTATAGTTAAAATATTTAATGATACCTTCTAAATATATAGCTTAGTTTAAACTAAGCTATATATTTTATAGATATACTAAAGGCAGGATAATTAAGAGGAGTGCAATTAAATGTTATCTTATAGATTTTTATTTGATATAGCTGTAATTTTATTAAGTACTAAGGTATTTGGTTTAATAGCACAGAAATTTAAAATGCCTCAAGTAGTTGGGGCATTATTTGCGGGTGTAATACTTGGGCCTGCAGTTTTAAATATATTACATGAAACGGAATTTATACATCAAATGGCTGAACTTGGAGTAATAGTTTTAATGTTTACAGCTGGGTTAGAGGCTGATGTAAATGAACTTAAAAAGACAGGTAAAGCTGCAATTGTTATTGCAATATTAGGAGTTTTAGTCCCGCTTTTAGGAGGATTTTTAGTATCCTATATTTTTAGTGAAAGTGTAGGCGCAGTTGATACAAATGCTTTGCTTCAAGATATATTTGTAGGAGTAATACTTACAGCAACATCAGTAAGTATTACTGTTCAAACATTAAAAGAACTTGGAAGTTTAAATTCAAGAGCTGGAAACACTATACTTGGTGCAGCTTTAATTGATGATATATTAGGAATAATAATTTTAACAATAATAACTAGCCTTGCAGATACATCAGTAAATATATATTTAGTAGTCATTAAGATAATATTATTTTTTGTTTTTGCAATTTTATTTGCTATTATTTTTAAGAAAGTATTTAAAATATGGGCTGATAAATATGATGGTGATGTAAGAAGATTTGCCATTATATCTTTTGTAATATGTTTATTATTATCATTTATAGCTGAAGAGGTATTTGGTGTTGCGGATATTACAGGTGCATTTATAGCAGGTCTTATAATTTCTAATAATAAAAAATCAGAGTACATAGATTCAAGATTTGAAACCTTATCTTATATGTTGTTGTCACCAATATTTTTTGCAAGTATTGGAATAAGAGTTGAAATAACAGGAATGAATTTAGATACTATTATATTTACTGTTATATTATTAATTATTGCAATATTAACTAAAATAATAGGATGTGCATTAGGAGCAAAACTTTGCAAGTATAGTATTCATGAATCAGTACAAATTGGAGCTGGAATGGTTTCAAGAGGTGAGGTTGCATTAATAGTTGCTAACAAAGGTATAGCAGTTTCTCTTATAAATACAAATTTTTTAACACCTATAGTTATAGTTGTTGTAATAACTACGGTTATAACGCCAATACTTTTAGAAATAGCTTTTTCTAAAGAGAAGAAAATAGATAAATTATTAGATTAATATATAGAAAAGATTAGTAATTACTTACTAATCTTTTTCATATATTATTATAAATCTTTATTTTAAATTAAGAAGAAAAATGTAATAAAATAAAGAAAAATTTGCAGAAAAAGAGGGTTAAATATCGTAATTAATAAAAAATATAATATGTAATGTCTAGAAAAAGGGTGAAAAGCGGAGATAATAAATGCTATATTAACAAAAAATTAATAAAATTCATTAAAAATCAAAAAATAAGAGGGAATAACATATTTGAAATATTTAGAAGATGAGCCTATAATTTCATGAGTAAAAGGGAATTTAGAAAGGGGATTATTTGTTATGTTATCTTATAGATTTTTATTTGATATCGCTATTATACTTCTTAGTACAAAAGCTTTAGGGGTATTAACTAAGAAATTTAAAATGCCTCAAGTTGTCGGAGCATTACTTGCAGGTATAATACTTGGACCAGCTATGTTGGACGTGCTTCATGAAACTGAATTTATTCAACAGATGGCAGCACTTGGAGTTATAGTATTAATGTTTACTGCTGGACTTGAAACAGACATAAATGAATTAAAGAAAACAGGGAAGGCATCAGCTTTAATTGCTTGTTTAGGGGTTATAATTCCTTTAATAGGAGGATTTGTAGTAGCATTTATCTTTAATAGAGGAGAATTATCTCATGCTAGTACAAGTGCTCTACTTCAAAATATATTTATAGGGGTAATACTTACAGCTACATCTGTTAGTATTACAGTAGAGACGTTAAAAGAACTTGGGAAGTTAAATACTAGAGCTGGAAATACAATACTTGGAGCAGCTTTAATTGATGATATACTAGGAATAATAGCACTTACTATAATAACTAGTGTAGCAGATCCAAATGTAAATGTTGGAATTGTATTATTAAAGATAGTTTTATTCTTTATATTCTCAGCTGCTGTTGGTGTACTATTTTATAAATTATTTAAATTATGGATGTCAAGATATTGTAAAGATATGAGAAGATTTGTTATTGTATCATTTGTATTTTGCTTATTACTAGCTTTTGCTGCAGAAGAGTTTTTTGGAGTTGCAGATATTACAGGAGCATTCATAGCAGGTCTTATAATATCAAATACAGAAAGAACAAAATATATAAATGCTAGATTTGAAACATTATCTTATATATTATTATCACCTATATTCTTTGCAAGTATAGGAATAAAGGTAGAAATTACAGAAATGAATTCAACTATTTTAATATTTACAGGTGTATTATTAATAGTTGCAATATTAAGTAAAATAATAGGTTGCGCTTTAGCTGCTAGATTATGTAAATATACTCTAGATGAATCAATACAAATAGGAACTGGCATGGTATCTAGGGGAGAAGTTGCACTTATTGTTGCAAATAAGGGAATTGCAGTTGGTCTTATGAATCCAGCATTTTTAGCACCAATAGTAATTGTGGTAGTTATAACTACAGTAATAACGCCTGTGCTTTTAAAAGTTATATTTAAAAGAGAGCAAAATGTCTTAGCTTACGCTAAATAAATAAGTAGATCCATTGATTATATCTAAAGTAATATTAAATAAGAAATAATTAAAAATACTAATATTAGTTTTTATAATTAATATTAGTATTTTTTCATAAAATACATATATTTATTGCATAAAATAATAATTTTCATGTACAATATATGTATAAAATGTAAAAATAGTATATATAAATCATGAATTAGGAGATGGGAATATGGGGGCATGGTCAGAAAGTTATTCTGTTGGAATAGAAAAAATTGATAATGAACATAAAATTCTATTTAATATAATTGATAGATGTTGTAAACTTTTATTTAATGATATTTATTTTGATAAACACGATAGAATAATGGAAATAATTTATGAACTTGAAGATTATACTAAGTATCACTTTAAAGAAGAGGAAGAATTTCTTTTATCTATAGGATATAATAAATTTTTTTCACATAAGGTAAAGCATGATGAATTTTTAAATTACATAGAAAATTTAGATAAGAGTAAAATAGATGAGAATCAAGATGAATATATAAAAGAACTTTTAGAGTCTGTAGTAAAATGGATAAAGAATCATATATTAATGGAAGACTTTAAGTATAAAGAATTTTTAAAGAAAAAAGAAACTTAAAAAATAAGTTTCTTTTTGTTTAAACTTTATAAAATTTAAAACTATTCAGTAACTGAGAATTGATCTTTACCTACTCCACATAATGGACAAACCCAATCTTCAGGAACATCAGCAAAGCTAGTTCCAGCTGCTACTCCATTATCTGGATCTCCAACTGCAGGATCGTAAATGTATCCACAAACATCACAAATATATTTTTGCATAACAATAACCTCCTCTTAATAATTTACTCTATCAATAAATAGTATGAGTAAACCAATATGTTTTATGTATTAATAATATATTAAATTGAATAATAAAGATGTGATTCAAATTACAAAAAAAATGAATGTTGAGTAAAAGTTAGTTATAAAAAATAAAAATAAATACTATATACAGAAAAATGACACAATAAAGAGTTATAATATAAAATATAATAAATTTATAATAGAAAAGGAGAGAAAATATATGAATATAGGGAAGACAAATCCAGCATTAACTTCAGGTTTTAAAAAAGTCGTGCAAGATGGCACAACAATGACTATAACAGGAACAATTACAAAAATACTTATATTACTTGCAGTGCTTTCATGTGGTTTTATATACAGCTGGTTATATATACCATACAGCAGTGGAATAATGATGGGGGTATCAATATTAACTTTAGTTGTTGCTTTAATTACAAGTTTTGCACCGAAGTTAGCTCAGTATTCTTCAATTATATATGCAGCTTTTGAAGGTTTATTTTTAGGATGTATTTCTAAATTATTTAATATGATGTATCCTGGAATAGTTTTACCTGCAATATTACTTACAATAGTATGTGTATTTGTAACATTAATTGTATTTGGTAGAAATCCAAGTATAGCAGACAGAACAAGAAAAGGTGTAATGATTGCATTAACAACAATAATAGTAACTTCATTTATAGGAATAATATTAAGTTTCTTTGGAATAACATTACCTATATACTCAAATGGACCTATAGGTATTATATTTAGTTTAGTAGTTGTTGTAGTTGCAACAATTAGCTTAATGCAAGATTATAGTTTCATATTAAGAGGAGCTCAATTTGGAGAACCAAAATATATGGAATGGTATGCAGCTTTTGGATTAATGGTAACATTAGTATGGTTATACATGGAGATATTAGACTTATTAGCAAAGATTTTTTCAAGTAGAGATTAATTTTAATAATTTGATTATATGTGTTTTAAAGACTAATATATAAAAGTGGAGTCAGAATTATTCTGACTCCACTTTTTTGTAATGTTATTAAAATATATTTACAATTGCAGTAACTTACATATAAAATAAATTATAGAAAATATTTAAAATGGGGTTTATTATGAATTTATTATTAATAGAAGATGATTTATCGCTTAACAGAGGTATTACATTTGCATTAAAAAAGGAAGGGTTAAATGTCTTTAGTGCAACAACAATAGCTGAAGGAGAAAACATTTTTAAAAATGAAAATATTAAGCTAATAATCTTAGATGTAAATCTTCCAGATGGGAATGGATTTGATTTATGTATAAAAATAAGGAAAACTTCAGATGTTCCAATAATTTTTTTAACTGCTCAAAGTAGTGAGCTAGAAATAACAAATGGACTAGATATGGGAGCTGATGATTACATTACAAAACCTTTTAGTGCAAGGGAGTTAGTATCACGAATTAATGCAATTCTTAGAAGAAGTAGTAGTGAGAGTAGATTTAAAAAATTAGTATCAAAGGATATTGTATTTAGTATTGAGCTTATGAAAGTTGAAAAGTTTGGAGAAGAGATATTTTTAAGTAAAAAAGAAATGAAACTCATTCAATATTTTATGAGTAATCCCCAAATAATTTTAACAAAAGATCAAATACTTGAAGCGATATGGGATAATGAAGGTTCTTTTGTAGATAAAAATGTTGTGCCTGTAAATATAAAGAGATTAAGAGAAAAAATCGAAGATAATTATAAGGAACCAGAATACATACAAAATATTAGAGGAATAGGTTATGTTTGGGCACAAGGATGTGTTAAAAGATGATTGAGAATAATGTAAGAGATGGATTCTTTAAAAAATATTTGATTATATTTATAGTTTTAATTTCAATTATTACGATAATTTCAGAAGTATTTATAGATTCGGAAGTTAAAAAGATACAGAAGGATGAGCTAGTGAGATATGCCAATATTATTGGAATTTTAAAAGAAAATAATATAGATGAAGATCTTATTAGAAAGATTATAAAACCAGGTGAGGATGAAACTAATATTAAAGAAGGATTAGATATACTAAATAATTATGCTTATAGCGAAGACATCAATATTGAAAATAATAAATGGTTTGGAAATGGTTATAAAACTTTTAAAATAAGAGTACAAATATTAAATATTATAAGTATAATGGCAATAACCGCAATATTAGTTTTTTTAATATACATAATAATAAAAAAGGTAAATAAATTAAGTATGGGAATTAAAAAACTTTCAGAGGGAGAGTATCCTGATAAGCTAGAAGAAAATAAGGAAGGTATATTTGCTTTAGCTTACCACAGATTTAATATATTATCATTTAGAATGAGATCTTGGATTGATGAATTAGAAAATGAAAGAGAAGGAATAAAGAAACTTCTAAATGAATTATCCCATCAGTTAAAAACACCAATAGCTTCAATTAAAATGAATAATGAACTTATTTTAGATGGATATGTTGATAAGAATGAAATGAATGAGTTTTTAGTTAATAATAAAGAAAATATAATTAGACTTCAGTGGATTACTGAAGGACTTCTTAAGATATCAGCGCTAGAAGTCCACTGTATACAAATTAATAAGAAAGAAGAAAATATAAAAAATACAGTTTTAGGTGCAATAAATGCTGTATATGGAAAGGCTATATCAGAAGATATATTTATAAATGTTAAAGGGATTAATGATTTTTATATAGTACATGATGTAAGATGGACGAAGGAAGCTATAATAAACATTTTAGATAATGCAATAAAATATAGTAATAAAAATTCAGAAATAGTTGTAAGTATGAAAAATACTGATTTTAAAACGACTATAGTTATTGAAGATAAAGGAATAGGAATAAATAAAGAAGATTTATATAAAATATTTGAAAGGTTTTATAGAAGTTTAGATAGTAATGTACAAGCTAAAGAGGGATCTGGTCTTGGATTATATTTGTGTAAAAAAATAATTGAAGAACAAGGTGGAACTATTAATGTAAAAAGTAAAATTAATAAGGGTACTATATTTGAAATAACATTATATAAACACATTATAAATTAGTTTATAACAGGTAAAATAACAAAATTGTTATTTTACCTGTTATTTTACTGTAAGGGAGTGTATCTATAATAAGATTATAGAATTAAACAAAAAGGGGATTTGGTTATGGATATGTTAAAAATAATTGATTTAAAAAAAGTTTATGGAGAAGGGGAAAATACAGTTAAAGCTGTAGACGGAATAGATATTACAATAAAGAAGGGAGAATTTGTAACAATTGTTGGTACTTCAGGTTCTGGTAAAAGCACATTGTTACATATGATTGGCGGGTTAGATTATCCAACATCAGGTAAGGTTTTAATAGATAATAAAGATATCTATTCTTTAAAAAAAGATGAACTTAGTATATTTAGGAGAAGAAATATTGGGTTTATATTTCAAGCATTTAATTTAGTTCCAGTGCTTACCGTATATGAAAATATAACACTTCCAACTAGATTGGATGGTGGAGAAGTAGATAAGAAATTTATTGAAGATATTATGAAAAGTTTAGGAATATGGGATAAGAAAGATAGATATCCAAATGAACTATCAGGAGGACAACAGCAAAGAGTTGCTATAGGAAGAGCGCTTTCTACAAGACCATCAATAGTTTTAGCTGATGAGCCAACAGGAAATTTAGATACTAAAAATACAGAAGAGGTTATGGTTCTTTTAAAAAATTGTGCAAAAAAATATAATCAAACATTAGTACTTATAACACATAATGATGAAATAGCATTACAAGGGAATAGAGTTATAAGAATAGAAGATGGTAAGGTTAAGAATGCATAATTGCATTTTATAGGGGTGGATTATGGAAAGAAAGATTGCTTTAGAATATATAAAAAGTAGAAAAAAGAAAAACATAATAATAATAGCAACAATAGCGTTAGTAACAGCTTTTTTAACTGTTATATGTATATATGGATTTAGTTTTAATAAGATGATGAATAATTCTATGAAAAGTATTGAGGGAGATTATTATGGAGCATTATCCGTTAATGGAGAAAAAGATTTTGAAAATATAAATAAGTATTCAAATGTAGATAAGTTAGGTGAAGTAATTTCAGTTTACAGTGAAGAAACAACAGATGCTTATATTAATTATGAATATTTTAATGAAATAGCTTTGGAGATGTATTTATTGCAAGTAACTAAAGGGGAATATCCTAAAGGTGAAATGGAAATAGCTGTAGATAAATTGTATTTAGAAAAAAATAATAAGAATATAGGAGATACAATTAATATTTTAAATAAGCAATTTAAAATCGTTGGAGTTGTTGATAATTTAAATTATGATTTAACAAAAGAAAATTCTTATGTAACAAATTATAGAGTATATATGAGTAAAGCTTTCGCAAAAAAGAATAGCAAAGAAAATATAGCACTTATTAAGCTAAATAGTATAGATAATTATGAGAATGACTTTTCTAAAATAGCAAACCTTGTAGGAAAAAGCAAAGATGATGTTATATTAAATGAGAATATAATACAGGATTCAACTATTGATATGGCATCTATAGCACCATATATACTTTTAGCACTTTTAATAGCAATATCAGCATTCTTTATAATATATAATATATTTTACATTATATTAGGAGAAAGAATAAAAGCTTTAGGATTACTACTGACTATAGGAATTACAAGCAAACAACTTAAGAAGATGGTTGTATATGAGAGTATGATATTATCAGCTATAGCAATTCCAAGTGGTCTCGTTTTAGGATTTATAAGTTCGTTTGTAGTAATAAAATCAATATATGTAAATGGAGATTTAAGATTATATATTAATCCTATAGTGATTCCAATAGTTATTCTATTAACACTTATAACAGTATTTTTATCAGTAATATTACCAGCTAGAAAGGTATCAAAATTATCACCAATTGAAGCTAGTAAGTATTCAGAACATTCAAGTATAAAGATAAAGAAAAAAAGAAAAAAAGCATCTAAAGACGTATTTAAAGATTTAGCAAGGGTGAATCTTTGGAGAAACAAAAAGGCTACAAGTATTACAATGATTTCAATAATATTGTCTGTTATATTATTTATAGTTGCAGCTACAATACTAAAGAGCATGAAAGTAGAAAATTTAGCAAAATCAATGTTTATTTCTGATATAGAAATAGATGTACCTTTTATGGAGTTATTTGAGAATAATCTTATAAATGATGAAGTAGTTGAAGAAATAAAAAGTGTAAAAGGAATAAAGAGTATTGAAGGATTAAAATCCATAGATGTATCAAAAGATAATAAATTTATAAAAATAATTGGAATTAATAATAAAGTAATTGAAAATATAAAAAACAATGTTGTTGAAGGGGAATTTAATGAAACAAGCTTTAAAAATGGTACTGAAGGAATAAGTTATTTAACTCATGGTGAATCAGCTTATAAAATAGGGGATATTATAAAAGTTAAAGGGGAAGATGGCAAAGAAAGAGAAATAAAGATTGTTGCCTTAGTAGAGAAACAATTAATTGAAGTATCATCAGATGCAGTATATGTTTATAATAATTCAGAAATATTTAAAGATATAGATAAAAACATTAAGATACTTGTAGAAACAAATAAAGGTGAGATGAAATCAGTTTCTAATAATATTAAAAAGATAACATCTAAATATAAAAATATTTCTGAACCTAAAAACTATGAAGAGGCTCTTGAATCATTAAAAGAAGAAAAGAAAGGAATACAGTTTGTTGGATACTTAATTGTTTTTGTAATTGCATTTATTGGAGTAATGAATTTCATAAATACAATGATATCAAGTATTATGTCAAGAAGGAAAGAACTTGGTATGCTAAGAGCGGTTGGATTAACAGATAGCGAAATTAGAAAAGTAATAATTAATGAAGGTTTATACTTAGTTGGAATAACTTCAATAATAGGTTTAATACTAGGAAACATTATAGCTTTTATAGCTACTTTAATGTTTAAACAAATTGCTAGCTATATTCAGTATGGATTCCCATTACTTCAAAATATACTTTGTATAACTGTAATGTTAGGAGTATTAATTATAGTAACTAGAATATCTTTAAAAAAGATAACAAAAGATTCTGTTGTAGAACAAATAAGATTTGAAGATTAAATAAAAAAGAGCAATCCTAAACTTGAAGAGGGGATTGCTCTAATTTTTTATTTAGTAAACTTTCTAATTTTTATGTTAAATATATGATTAAATATAAAATTATAAAATACAAACCCAATAACAGCAGTTGCTATGAAGAACTCTATACCAGATATTTCTGTAACAATTCTTGCTGCATTACTATACCCTAATCCTAATAAATATGCTTTTACCTTAAATGAAGCTACAGTTGAAACTGCAAGTGGGAAGGTAAGTGCTGCAAATGTTGGATTAAACTTTAATGAGAAGAACTTAGGGAAGTTAATATAAACATATAAAGTTGTAAGTAATGTTAATATGAAGAAGAACATTACTATATAGATATTTGCATTCTTATATAAAGTTATATAGCTTATTGTACAAAGACTTGCAGGTGCTGCAAATATTGCGATTAATGGATATTGAGCATCTGGAACTTCGAGTGTACAAAGTCTATAAATAACTACAGGTAAAAAAGTTAAAAATGCAATTACTACAAAATAAAATATTGGTTTAACTAAAGTAGTTTCATGCATTTGTACACTTGTAGTACATGATACAGATACCCCAACAAGTAATGCATACCAGCAAGGTAAAACATACTTCATGTTAAAACCTATTATAATATGTCTTATTAAAAAGAAAATTACAAATATTACATTTATAATTAATCCTATAGACCAAAGGGTTTTCCCTAAAGTATAGTTAAATTTTAAAAAATAATTTCCTAGATTCATAAGAAGCATAGTTGAAGTTGGGTAAAGAGCCATAAGAATAGTATTATTCATCTCTTCCCAAACAACTTTCGGATGACGAATTGCTTTACGAATTAAAAATAATAATGCCACACATCCTATAAAAGCAAAAATTGATCTAACGGCAGTAAACTCAAAATTATCATATAAGTTAGTTAATGTTATTGCACCAAGGCAAGTTCCTATAAAAGCTATCGGGTATTCTTCTAGCCTAATTTTTAATAAATTCCTTTTTTCCAAAGTATCACCTCAAAATTAATATAATGTCCAATTTGTTAAAAAAGTAACTTTAAAGAGTTTGAATTAGATAAATTATTAACAAAGAAAACAAAAAACCGATAAGTGCCAGTGTTTTAACGACTTTACCGGAATTGTTAGTATTTGAATTTTCACCCAAATTTATCCCTCCCTATAATGTAAATAAAAAATATATAATTAGTTAAAATAATAATAATCTATATCGGACTAAATATATGTGATAATTATCACGTATATTTATTAAAAGTCAGTAAATTCATCTTATTTTGTGATAATTATCACGTATGACAATTAGATAACATGTTAATATTAAAGTAATTGATAATAAAATAACATATTAAATTGAGATACGTTTTAGAAGGAGATTTATTAGTTATGGAAATAAAACAATCGGTATGTAATTATTGTTCTACAGGATGTAATCTTAGCTTTACTGTCGAAGATAATAAAATAGTAAAGATAATTGGACAAAAAGATTACCCTGTAAACAATGGAACAGCATGTATAAAAGGATTAAACTTAGACAAACAATGTACAGTCTATGGAAAACAAAGACTTCCTCTTTTAAGAGGTGAAGATGGAAAGATGCATGAAATATCATGGGAAGAAGCATTTGAAGTTTTCGTTAAAAAAATGGGAGAGATTCAAACAAAGCATGGAAAAGAAAGTGCAGCATTTATAAGTACTGGACAAATGCCAATGGAAGAAATGGCGTTACTTGGACTTATAGGAAGAGGTTTCATGGGAATGCATGGTGATGGTAATACAAGACTTTGCATGGCTACATCAGCAGTTGCTTATAAGCAATCTTTTGGATTTGATGCTCCACCATATACATTACATGATATAGATTTAACAGACACTTTAATACTTATAGGTGCAAACCCTGCAATTGCACATCCAGTAACATGGGGAAGAATTAGAAGAAATAAAGATGCTAAATTGATTGTTATAGATCCAAGAAAATCAGAAACAGCAGCTTTTGCTGATGAGTGGTATGGAATAAATCCAAAAACAGATTTAACATTATTATATACTTTAGCTAATGTGCTTATAGAAAAAGGATATATAAATGAAGAGTATATAGAAAAATATACTGAAGATTTTGATGGATTTAAAGAACATGTAAAGAAATATTCATTAGAAGATTGCGAAGCTAAAACTGGAATAAGTAAAGAAAGAGTATTAGAACTTGCAGAAACAATAAATAACGGAAAAAGAGTATCATTCTGGTGGACAATGGGTGTTAACCAAGGATATGAAGCAGTAAGAACAGCTCAAGCTATAATAAATATTGCTGTTATGACAGGTAACATAGGTAGAGAAGGAACAGGTCCAAATTCAATCACAGGTCAAAGTGATGCTATGGGATCAAGATTATATAGTAATACGACTTGCCTTTACGCTGGTAGAGATTATGCAAATGAAGAGGATAGAAAACTTGTTAGAGAAGTAATGGGAATAGAAGATTCAGATATTCCAAAGAAACCAACTTTAGCATATCCAGAAATAATTGAAGGTGCTATAAAGGGAGATATAAAAGCTTTATGGATAGTTTCAACTAACCCTGTAGATTCATGGGTTGATAATAAAACATTTATGGAAGCTAGAAAAAATTTAGACTTCTTAGTTGTTCAAGATCTTTATGCAGATACAGATACTGCAAAGATATGTGATTTATTCTTACCAGCTATACCTGGAATAAAGAAAACAGGTGCTTATATAAACACTGAACGTAGAGTATCAAGAATGATTCCATTAGTAGAAAAAGAAGAAAATGAATTAACAGACTTTGAAATATTAAAAGGAATTGGAAAAGCTTTAGGAAGAGAAAAAGCTTTAGAGAAATGGAATACTACAAAAGATGCATTTGAACTTTTAAAGAAATGTTCAGAAGGAATGCCATGTGACATAACAGGCATTGATTATGATAAACTAGTAGGTAGTAAAGGAATTCAATGGCCATTTAGAAAAGGAGAAGAATTAAAATCAGATACAAGAAGACTTTTTGAAGATAACAAATTCTATACTCCAAATGGTAAAATGAAGTTTATGTATGAAGATGTAAGAGAAAATAGTGAACTTCCAAGCGAGGAATATCCATACATCTTTAATACAGGAAGAGGAACAGTAGGTCAATGGCATACTCAAACTAGAACAAGAGAAATACCAATTGTAAATAAAACTACTCCAAAAGATCCGTATATAGAATTAAGCAAAGAGCTTGCAGATGAATTAAGTATAGCTAATGGAGATAAAATTATAGTTAAATCATCAAATGGTGAATCTGTAGAAGTTGATGCTAAAATAAATGAAGGATTACCTCATAATCAATTATATGGACCAATGCACTATATTGAAACTAACAGATTAACAAAAGGAAAGTTTGATACTTATTCAAGAGAACCATCTTATAAGTATGTAACTGTAAATGTATTTAAAAAGTAATCAGTTTAATTTAAATTATAAAGCTCATTCTTTTATTTAAAGGATGGGCTTTGCAAGATTTAAAAAGGAGAATTTATTATGATAAGTCTTGAAGAAGCAAAAGAATTATTGCTAGAAAAAGTTAAAACATTAAGCTTTGAAGAGATTGACATTAAAGACTCTTTAAATAGAGTCCTTTATGAAGATATTTTTTCAGAGATAAATAGTCCTCCATTTCCACGTTCTCCTTTAGATGGATATGCAGTAAAGGGTGAAGATATAGAAGATGCCTCAAATAATAATGTATATCTTAAAGTAATTGATAAAATTTACGCAGGATATGTAAGTAAAAAAGATTTAAAAAGTGGAGAAGCTATAAGAATAATGACAGGTGCACCTATCCCTAAAGGTTGTAACTGTATTGTTAGACAAGAAGATACTATAGAAGAAAATGGATTAGTAAAAATAATGAAAAGTCATAAACCTTATGATAATTATTGCTATGAAGGTGAAGATTTTAAAGCTGGAACGAGAATATTAGAAAAAAATACGTTATTAACATCATCAGAAATAATGGCACTTGCATCTGTTGGAAGAAAAACAATAAAAGTATATAGAAAACCTTCCGTAGGAATACTAAATACTGGAGACGAAATACAAAATCCAGGGAAGGATTTATTAGAAGGAAAGATATACAATAGTAATGGATATTTTTTAAGTGCTAGACTTAGAGAACTTGGATGTATTCCTATAGTTTATAATGTTATATGTGATGAAGAAGAAAGTATTATAAAAGCTATTGAAGAGTTATATGACAAATGTGATTTAATTATTTCAACTGGAGGAGTTTCAGTTGGAGAAAAAGATATTGTAATGTCTTGTACTAAAAAGGCTGGATTTGAAACTTTATTTTGGAAGATTGATATAAAGCCAGGTTCACCTATGTTTGCGGCAGAGAAAAATGGAAAGTTATACATAGGCCTTTCAGGAACTCCAGTTGCAGCAGCTACAACTTTTGAACTTACAGCTAGAGAAGTTATAGGGAATATGCTAAACTGCAATAAAATTACTTTAAATAAGCGTATAGGAATATTAAAAGATGATTTTAATAAAGTTACAGGAAAGAGAAGATTTTTAAGAGTTAATATAAATGATTCAAATGAAGTACACATAAATAATGTTTATCAAAGTCCAGGACAGATACACACAATGATAAATAGTAATGGAATACTTGAAGTTCCAAAAAATAAGTCTCTTAAAAAAGGAGATTACGTAGAGGTTTTAGTGTAGAGGATATAATTATGATAAATAGAGCGGTTATTATACTATCTGGTGGAAAAAATACAAGGATGAATGGGAAGACTAAAGCATTTCTAAGCTTAGATGGATATAGATTTATTGATAATATTTTATTAGCATCTTCAGATTATAAAGAAAAACTAATATCATGTAACGATATTAGTAAATATTTAGAGTTTAAAGATGTTAAACTTGTTGTGGATAAATTTAAAGAAATAGGACCAATAGGTGGAATATATTCAGCGCTTAAAGAAACTACTTTAGATGAAGCACTTGTAGTTGCAGGAGATATGCCATTTTTAAATAAAGAGGTATTAAATTTCCTTGGAAATTATAAGTTTAATGAAGATGTATTAGTGCCAGTTACAAATGGAAAAGTACAACCACTATGTAGTATTTATAAGAAGAAAGTTTTAGAAACTATATTAAAAATGATCGAAGAGAAAGATTATAAACTTAAAAATTTATTGAATAGACTAAATGTTAAATATATAGATATAGAAAATGGAGAAAACTTTTCAAATATTAATACTGTTTATGAGTATGAAAAAATCCTTAATAAAGAAAAGAGTGAATAATTATGGCATTTGTTATAAATGTAGTTGCTGAATGTTCTGGTGTTGGAAAAACAACCTTAGTAGAAGGTATTATAAAAGAATTAAAATTAAGGGGTTATTCTATAGGAACTATAAAGCACGATGTTCATGGCTTTGATATGGATAAGAAAGGAAAAGATACTTATAGACATAGAGAAGCTGGAGCAGATACTGTAATAATATCCTCAAAAAATAAAATGGCTATGATTAAAGAAGTTAAAGAAGAGATGGATTTAGATTCTTTAATATCTATGTTAAATGATAAAGATTTTATAATAGTTGAAGGATATAAGAAAAGTAATTTAAAAAAGATAGAAGTCTTTAGGAGAGGTATAAGTAAGAATATAATAACTCCAAAAGAAAGATTAATATGTATAGCATCAGATACTGATATAGAAACATATGAAGATTACTTGATAGATATAAATGATTATAAAAATATAGTAAATGTAATATTAGATAAATTTAAGAAAGAAACAAAAGGAGGAATATAATGTATACACTTGGAATAATAACTAGTAGTGACAAAGGCTCTAGGGGAGAGAGAGAAGATAAAAGTGGAGAAGTAATAAAAAACATATCAGAAGAAAATGACTTTGAAGTCAAAAGATATGTAGTTTTACCTGATGAAAGAGATAAACTGTCAGAAGAAATGATATATATGAGTGATAAACTTGGTGTAGATCTTATATTAACAACTGGAGGAACTGGATTTAGTGAAAGAGATGTAACTCCAGAGGCAACAAAAGATGTAATATATAAAGAAGCCTTAGGAATAGCAGAAGCTATAAGAAACTATAGTTTTACAATAACTAAAAGAGCAATGCTATCTAGAGGGACAGCAGGTATAAGAAATAAAACATTAATAGTAAATATGCCAGGTAGTCCTAAAGCCTGTACAGAGATTCTAGACTACATATTAAATGACTTAAAACACGGATTAGATATATTAAAAGGGAGTGCTTCTGAATGCGCAAGAAAATAGGATTATTAATAATAACGTTAAGTTTAATATTATCAGTAGGTTTAATAGGATGTAATAAAGGTGGTAGTAGTTCATCTAATAAAAAAGAAATTAAAGTGAGTATTGCAGCAAGTCTTCAAAAGCCTATGGAAGAGATAGCTAATGAATTTACAAAAGAAACTGGAATAAAAGTACAATATAATATTGGTGGATCAGGAACACTACAAAAACAAATACTTCAAGGTGGAGATGCTGATTTATTTTTCTCAGCAAGTACTAAATATGTTAAAGAGTTAATTGAAAAAGATATTGTAGATAAAAAAGATTCTTATAATATTTTAACAAATTCTCTTGTATTAATAGCTGGAAACAATATTCATAAGAACCTTAAAGATCTTAATGAACTTAAAAATATTAATGGTAAAATAGCAGTAGGTGAAGTTTCTACAGTTCCAGCTGGACAATATACAAAGGAAACTTTAGAAAATTTAAAACTTTGGGATAGTATAAAAGATAAATTAGTTTATGCAAAAAGCGTAACAAGTGTAAAGAACTATGTTGAAAGTGGAGATGCAGATTACGGATTTGTATATAAAACTGACGGAATGGATTTAAAAAATAGTAAAATAGTATATGAGGTACCAAATAAGTATCATAAAAGTATAGAGTATACTCTTTGTTTAATAAAAGATAGTAAAAATAAAGACAATAGTGAAAAGTTTTTAGATTTCTTAAAAGGAGATAAGAGTAAAGAAATATTTAAGAATTATGGATTTGGAGTAGAATAATAGTATGATTTTAAATGCATTTTATATATCTTTTAAAGTTGTAGTAGTAAGTGTAATTATTAGTTTAATAGTTACACTTATAGCTATAAATATATTAATTGAGAAGAAAGTTAAAGGTAAAAATTTAATAGAAACTATAATGATATTTCCTATGTTTCTTCCACCATCTGCTGTTGGATATTTAGTTTTAATAGCACTTGGAAGAAGAGGCTTTTTAGGAAGTATGTTATATGAAAACTTCAATATAAGTATTATATTTACTTGGTTTGCAGCTGTAGTAGTTGGAGTTATAGTTTCTCTTCCAGTTATGTATCAAAGTATAAAGACATCAATACTTAGTATTGACGAAGATATAAAAAATGCAGCTAGAGAAATGGGAGCTAGTGAATTTCAAGTATTTAGAAAAATAAGTTTACCTCTTTGTAGAAAGGGAATTCTTACAGGGTTAATTCTTAGTATTGCAAGAGTATTTGGAGAATTTGGTGCAACTATATTAGTTGCAGGGAATATACCAGGAGAAACTCAAACAGTGCCAATGGCTATGTATTATGCAATAGAAAATAATGATGTATTAGCTTCAAAAACTATACTTATAATTATAGTTATAATAAGTATAGTATTAACATGTTTATATAACAAAATACTAAAGAGAATAGTTTAATTTAGGAGAGAGATTATGAAGAGTGTAAGAGTAGAAGATGCAATTGGAATGATTTTATGTCATGATATAACAAAAATAGTTCCAGGAGAATTTAAAGGAAGAGCTTTTAAAAAAGGCCATATAATAAAAGAAGAAGATGTAAAAGAACTATTATCTATTGGAAAAGAACATATTTATGTATGGGAAGCTAAAGAAGGCACCCTTCATGAAAATGATGCAGCCATAAGACTTAAAGATTTAGTTTGTGGAACTGGTCTAGAATTTGGCGAAATAAAAGAAGGTAAAATTAATTTTATAGCTAAAAAAGATGGATTACTTAAAATAGATAAAGAAGAGTTACTTAAAATAAATATGCTAGGAGATATAATTGTATCAACTATACACAATAATACTCCAGTAAAAAAGGGAGAAATAGTAGGAGCTACAAGAGTAATTCCGTTAGTTATTGATGAAGAAAAAATAATTGAAGCTGAAAAAACAGTGAAAAAGGGAATAATAAATATAGAAGATATTAAAGGCAAAAAAGTATTTATGATAACAACAGGAAGTGAAGTATATCATGGAAGAATTAAAGATGCCTTTGGACCTGCTGTTAAGAAGAAACTTGAATACTATGGATGTGAACTTGTAAATCAAACAATACTTCCAGATGATAAAGATAAAATTGTAGCAGAAATAAAAAGAGCTTTAAAAGAAGGAGCTGAAATGATAGTTTGTACTGGTGGAATGTCAGTAGATCCTGATGATGTTACACCTACAGCTATAAAAGAGTGCGGCGCTGAGCTTATAAGCTATGGGGCACCAGTATTACCTGGAGCTATGTTCTTATTATCATACTATGGAGATATTCCAATACTTGGACTTCCAGGTTGTGTTATGTATTCAAAAAGAACAGTATTTGATTTAGTATTACCTAGAGTATTAGCTGACGAAAAGCTTACTATGAGAGATTTAGCTTTATATGGACATGGAGGTCTTTGTTTAAATTGTAAAGTTTGCACATTCCCACATTGTTCATTTGGTAAAGGAGAATAAGAATTATGGGTGATAAGTTAACGCATTTTGATAAAGATGGAAATGCAGTTATGGTAGATGTAACTAAAAAAGAAAAAACTGAAAGAGTAGCAATTGCTACAGGAAAAGTGAAAGCTAGTAAGGAAACTATAACTTTAATTAAAAATGGTGAAATTGGAAAGGGAGACGTACTTGGAGTAGCTAGAGTTGCTGGTATAATGGCAATGAAGAAAACATCAGACTTAATTCCAATGTGCCATCCTATAATGATTAATGGTTGTAGTATTGATTTTGAAATAGATGAAGAAAATTCAGAAATAATAATAACTGGAACATCAAAAATATTTGAAAAAACAGGTGTTGAAATGGAAGCACTTACAGGAGTTTCTGTAGCAGCCTTAACTATATATGATATGTGTAAAGCTGTTGATAAAAGAATGGTAATTGATGATATTCACTTAGTAAGAAAAACTGGTGGAAAGTCTGGAGAGTTTAATTTCTAATATAGAGGTGAGAAAAATTCTAGATAAGCATGGAAGAAACGTAGACTACCTTAGAATTTCTATTACGGATAAATGCAACTTAAGATGTATATATTGTATGCCTGAAAAAGGAAGTTCTTTTCAGATGGAAGAAAATATCCTTTCAAACGAGGAAATATACAAAATAGCTAAAGAATCAGCAAAGTTAGGTATTAGAAAAGTAAGACTTACTGGAGGAGAACCTTTAGTAAGGAAAGGAATAGTAGACTTAATAAAAAAGATAAATAGCATAGAGGAAATTGAAGAAATATGCTTAACTACAAATGGAATTCTTCTGGAAGAAAATATTGATGAATTATATAAAAGTGGATTAAGAAAAGTAAATATAAGTTTAGATACTTTAAATAAGGAAAAATATAATAAGATAACAAGAGGCGGAGATATAAATAAAGTTATAAACGCTATAGATAAATGCTTAGATTATGGAATAGTAGTCAAATTAAATGTTGTCATTATAAAAGGAATTAATGATGATGAAATATTAGACCTTATGAATTTAACATTAAATAAAAAAGTGGATGTAAGATTTATTGAGCTTATGCCAATTGGAGAGGGTAAAAAATTTGAAGGATTATCAAATGAACATATAAAAGATTATATTAAGGAATTAAATATAGATTTTGATTATGAAGCTAGAGAGTCTAGTGATGGCCCTGCAAAATATATTAAACTTAAAAATTCAATAGGTAGAGTTGGGTTTATTAGTCCAATGAGTAATTGTTTTTGTGAAGATTGTAATAGAATGCGTATTACAACAGAAGGAACACTTAAACAGTGTTTAAACTGGAAAAGCGGGATTAATTTAAAAAAAGCTGTTAATAGTAATGGTGAAGAAGAGTTAAAGAATATAATAGAAAAGTCCATATATAATAAACCTGAAAAGTATTTATTTAAAGAAGAAAGTGAAGATAAAGAAGAAAAGTTCATGAATGAAATAGGAGGATAAACAGTATGGCAAAAATAGCAGCTATATGTATGAGTGAGAAAAAAGGAACAGCTAAAATTCAAGTTGACTTAGCAAATTTTATTGAAGAATTCGGTATAGAAAATGATGCTCATGCTGGTAAGTGGCATAGACAAGTAAGTCTTTTAGAACTTAAAAAGATAGAAGAATTTAATAAGCAAGGCGGAAATGTTAAGTTTGGCGACTTTGGAGAAAATTTAGTTATAGATGGAATTGAAGTTGATAAATTAGAAATAGGACAAAGAATCCAAATTGGTGATGTTATTTTAGAAATAACTCAAATCGGTAAGAAGTGTCATAATGAATGTGAAATATTCCATAGGGTAGGAAAATGTATAATGCCTATACATGGAGTATTTAGCAGAGTTATAAAGGGTGGAGTTATTAAAGTTAACGACAGTGCAAAATTAATATAAAAAATAAAAGCTATAAGGTAGTTTACCTTATAGCTTTCTTTTTATTATTGGCTTTAAGCCTGTTGAGTGCGCAATAGCGTACGAAACATTAAACCACCTGCTATGCGGGTGCGGAAGCGGTTTGTTATACAAAAAAATCACCTTTCCGATATAATGTAGTTGTTCAGGCTACGATATAATGAAAGGAAAGGTGATTTTAATGGCTAATAAAACTAATAGTTTATCTCACACAAAATGGATGTGTAAATATCACATTGTGTTCACTCCAAAGTATAGACGAAAAGTTATATATAATCAATACAAGGCAAGTGTTAGAGATATAATAAAACAACTGTGTGCATACAAAGGAGTAGAAATAATAGAAGGACATTTAATGCCGGACCATGTACATATACTTGTGAGCATCCCTCCAAAGATAAGTGTTTCAAGTTTTATGGGATATTTAAAAGGTAAAAGCGCACTAATGTTGTTTGATAAGCATGCAAATTTAAAGTACAAGTTTGGAAATAGACATTTCTGGGCAGAAGGATACTATGTAAGTACGGTTGGATTAAATGAAGCAACAATAAAGAAATATATTCAAGAGCAAGAAAAACATGATATAGCGATAGATAAGTTAAGTGTAAGAGAGTATGAAGACCCTTTTAAGGGTTAAAAAGTAATACGTCACCCCTTTAGGGGTAGCAAAAGCGGCAAAGGCAAGTAGCTTGAACAAAGTGAAAGCTAGCGCCTTTAGACGCTAGCCGGTAACACTTGGGCTTATAGCCCCAGAGCAAACCACCCGTTGGACGGGTGGTTATGATTTCTTTAGATAATTTTTTTCGTATCTATCATAAAGTATAAGAGCTACTATAGTAAAGATTACAGGGCCTGCAATTTGGAATAATGTAGCTACGTAATCTCCTGATTCAAGAACTGGTTTTATTATTGTAAATAAGTTTGCAAAAGCAATTGTTGCTATAACAACTATAGTACAGAAAGTAACCATGCCGTGTGATTTATATATAACGAAAGGTTTTTCAATTTCTTTCTTTTTCTTAAATGATATAAATGCAAATGCAATAAACATATAAGGAATTGTCATTGCAACGTTACTCATTAATATTAAGTAATTTAAGAAAATAGAAGCTGTCTTACCACCAAATGATGTTACAAATACAATAACAACAACTATTAAACATTGAATCCACATTGCATTTTTTGGCATATTGTTTTTATCAAGCTTTATCCATGATTTTGGCCAAATTTCTTTTGGAGTACCTTCCATTAATTGTTTAATTGGTGAATAAGTTAATGTGAAGAATGCACCAATTAATGCAAGGAACATTGAAAGTCCTATAAATCTTGAGAACCAAAGTCCAAGTTGAGTAGCAGCGTGAGTTCCAAGGTTAAGTGCAAGACCTAATGAAGTACCTAAGTTACCCATTACAATATATCCGGCATTAGCCATATTAACAGTTTTATTATCTAATGTAACAGTCCAGTTAGTAAAGAAACCTACACAAAGTATTCCAAGAGCATAACCAATAGTTATAACTATTGCAGCTATTTTTATTCCTTTAGGGAATGTTTTTTCAGGGTTTTCTGTTTGGTCAACAAGACCACTAACTGCTTCAAGCCCACCATAAGCAAAAACTGCAAATACCATAAATCCAAGAATTCCAATTGGTGATTGGTAAGATGGATTTGGAGAGGTTACAAATGATGCTCCGGAGATTGGTTGCGCAAGTTTAAAGTGGTTACAAGCTAGCACTATAAATCCTCCAACTAATAGTACTATGTTAGATAAGGCAACAAATGTACCACCAATTGATGTAACTTTCTTTATACTTTCTAATCCTTTAGAAGCTGTGAAAGTAATTAAACATACTAATATAATAGCAAGTAATGCCATTGTTTGAGGTGCGCTTAGGCCAAATAATGACCATCTATATGTAATATCTTCACCAAATATTAAGTTTGATAAAGGAACCCAAATTGATGATGATGTTGAAACCATCCATATAAGGTTTGATGTGTACCACATAAATGTAACTATAAATGCATATTTAGGACCAACTGATCTATTCATCCATGAATAAATACCACCTTTTTCTTTTCTAAATGCGGCACCAAATTCAGCAAGCATAAAAGCGTATGGTATAAAGAACGTTATAGCAGAAAGTATATACCAAGGAAT
Source organism: Clostridium budayi (assembly GCF_055396605.1). NCBI lineage: Bacteria > Bacillati > Bacillota > Clostridia > Eubacteriales > Clostridiaceae > Clostridium > Clostridium budayi. Next base: position 2,431,723 of record NZ_AP042456.1, on the reverse strand, counting down.
TGCTGAATATCCCATAAGTAAGAAAGCTCTTGCTATATTTGTAAAACCAAAAACTGATGTAAATATCATAAGTATTAATGATATTAAAGTTAATTTCTTTTTGTTGTCTTCCATGATATTCCTCCCGAAATTAAAGATAATAACAATTGTAACACAATAGCTTAATTATAAAATGAAGTAAATATAAACATTTTATTAATAGTATTTATTGAAATTGTTACAATATACAGAAATAATTCTATTTTTTTGAATAACTTGTACATGAAATATTAACAAAAAATTTAATTGCAATACATTTAAAGTTGCTAAAATGAAGAATATTGTGTGAATATAATTTAAATTTGGAGGTGAATTATGAAAAATATTCTTTCTGTATTCAAAAGGGATATGAAGGCAGTAATAAAAAACCCAGTAGCTATACTTATAATCGTTGGTGTATGTGTAATCCCATCATTATATGCATGGGTAAATATAAAAGCATGCTGGAATCCATATGAGAATACAAGTACAGTACCAATTGCTGTAGTTAACAATGATATAGGAACAACTTTAGATGGTAAAGATTTAAATATGGGAGATGAAGTTGTATCGGAACTTAAAGATAATAAAGATATAGGTTGGAAGTTTGTTGATTCAAAACAAGCTGAATTAGGGGTAGTAAGTGGTAAATACTATGCTGTCATTGAAATACCAGAAGATTTTTCGAAAAATTTAACAAGTCTTACAACGGATAATCCAGTAAAGCCAAATATAATTTACAAAGTTGATACAAAAGCAAATCCAGTTGCAGGTAAGATTACAGATGTTGCTAAAGAGCAACTTATAAATGAGATAAAGTCTAATTTTGTATCTACAGTAAATAAAATTGCATTCTCATCACTTAATAAAGTAGGGGATAAAATAGAACAAAATAAAAATCAAATTATAGAGATGAAAAACGCTATAATAAAGATTAATAAAAATATGGACCTTATAAATGGAGCATTAAATGGTACAAGTACTAATGCTAAAAATTTAAGTGAATATTTAAATAGTATAAAGTCAACTATGCCTCAATTAACAAATGGTATAAGTGCTGTGCAAAATGGTACAGAACAATCTAAGGATTTAACTAAATATACAAGAAACACTCTAGATAGTTCTTTTAATAATTTAGAAATGAATTTAAATCAAATGCAAGCATCTAGTAAAAAAATAACTTCACTTATTAAGGATTTAAATGGAAAAGTTAAAGAAGAAGGTAGCCAAAATATTAGTACAACTATATCAATGATTAAGGAAGAAATAAATTATATAAATAATAATATTGATATAATAAATAAATTCTTAACAGAAACAAATAAGAAAGCTAATAAAGATAATATATCAAAACTTATAACTTCACTTAACAATGTAAAAAATTCACTTAGTGAAGAAAGTGGTAAATTAGATAATTTAAGTAACTCATTTAATGGAACAGGAAAATTAAATGAAAATATTTTAAATGAAATAAATTCATTAAATTCTTCTGCAAATAGCAATGTAAAAAATACAATGGATATATATAATACTAGTACAAAGAGTGCTATATCAAAAATATGTGATAATTATATAAAAGCTACTGAAGAAGCAAATAAATTACTTGGAAATTCAAAAGGAATGGTAAATAGTATAGATACACTTTTAAATAGTGCAATTGATGGAAGTAATTTAACTTCAGAGATGGCAGGAAAACTTGAAGAAAAACTTAAATACTTTGAAAGTAGTATGGGGGAATTAAGTAAGAAGCTTGAAGGAATAAGTGATAATAATATCCAAGAGATTGTTACAGTCCTTCAAAGTAATCCAGAAGTTATGGGAGAATATATATCAGATCCATTTAACGTTAAAAATGAATCAATATACAAAATTCCAAATTACGGATCAGGTATGGCACCTATTTATTCTGTATTAGCAGTATGGGTTGGAGGACTTATACTTACATCATTACTTTCAACTAAAGTTACACCATTTGAAGGCAGTGAAAAATTAACAATAAGAGAAAAATATTTAGGTAAACTAATGACATTCACTGTTCTTGCAATGATTCAAGGATTTATTATAACAATGGGTGATAAATTACTTCTTGGAGTTTATACAGTAAATGCACCGCTTTTAATCTTGTTTGGTATAGTAAGTTCATTTACATTCTCAACAATTATATATACTCTAGTATCATTGTTTGGTAATGTAGGTAAAGCTCTTGCTATTATATGGATGGTTATACAGATTGCTGGATCTGGAGGAACATATCCTATCCAAGTTGATCCACTATTCTTTAGAATACTACAACCTTCATTCCCATTTACGTATGCACTTGGAGGTTTTAGAGAAGCAATAGGAGGACCTCTTATAAGTAGTGTAGTATTAGACTTTACTATGTTATTTATATTTGCAATTGTATTTATATTAATCGGAATATTCTTTAAAGAAAAGATTAATAAATACATTAATAAATTTGAAGAAAAATTCGAAGAATCAGGAATTGCAGAGTAAATAATATTTACTTATGAGGTGAAAATATGAAGAAGATTTTTAAAGTCTTTAAGAGAGATATAAAGAATATAATTAAAAATCCAGCAGCTATAATTATAGTAATAGGTTTATCATTAATACCATCATTATATGCATGGGTAAATATAAAAGCTTGTTGGAATCCATATGTAAATACTGGAGAAATACCTGTTGCGGTGGTAAACAATGATAATGGAACAAACTTTAATGGAACAAACGTTAATGTAGGTAATCAAATAATAGAACAATTAAAAAATAATAAAGATATTGGTTGGAGATTTGTATCAGATTGGCAAGGAAATTATGGATTAAATGAAGGAGATTATTATGCTTTAATTGAAATTCCATCAAACTTCTCAAGTGATTTAACAAGTTTAGCAACAAAAGACCCAATAAAACCAAATATAATATATAAGGCTAATGAAAAAGTAAATGCTATAGCAACAAAAATAACTGATGTTGCAGAAGAAAAGTTAACTGATGAAATAAAAAGCAATTTTATTGATACAGTCAATAAGGAAGCATTTAATTATTTAAACCAATTTGGTGATAGTGTAAAAAAGAATGAATCTAATATATTAGAACTTAAAAATACAATAGATGATGCTCAAAATAGTTTAACTAAAATACAAAATTATTTAGATAAATCAACAAAGAGTGTAAGTGAAGTATCATCATATCTTAACTCAGTTAAAGGGGATTTGCCTAGTGTTACAAATCAAATTAATGATCTTCAAGGTATGGTATATGGTAATAAAGATTTAGTATCAAGTACTCAAGTTGGTATTCAAAATATATCTAATGGAGTTAAGAATGATTTGCTACAAATGCAAATGGTAACAGATAAATATAATGGTCTGTTAAATAAACTAAATGAAATAAATAGTAGCAATGTAGATGTTAAGTCTATTAATAAAACTATTGATGATATGCAAAGTGCTTTAGATACATTAAATACTATAATAAATAATAGCAAAAATACATTAGAAACTATTAATTCTAAGTATCCAAGTAATTCAATTCAAACTCAAATAGATAAGTTAGATGCAATGCAAAGCTTTATTAGTAAGGATAAAGAACAATTAAAATCATTAAAGGTATTAATTAACTCAGGTAAAATTGGAGAATTAACAAATAATGCTATAAAGAATTTAACTGATTTAAATAGTAGTTTCGGAAATAATTTATCTTCAGCAAGCAATAACTTTTATAATAATACGTTACCTAATTTAAATAATATAGGTAATACATTATCAAAAAGTAGTGATACAGCTAACAGCTTATTAGAAAGTAGTAAAGCAATAGTTCCTCAACTAAATGCTCTTGCAAGTTTTGGAATAGCAAGTGGAGATTTAGCAAATTCACAAATGAATACTGTTAAAACAAAACTTGATGATTTTAAAAATAAAGTATCTAAAATACAAAGTGAAACAAATAATATAACAAGTGACAGTTTAAATGAAGCAATAAATACAATGAGCAAAAATCCAGATGTAATGGCCTCATTTATGTCATCACCAATTGAGGTAAAAACAGTTGATGTATATGATGCTGGTATATTTGGAGTTGCCTTAACGCCATTTTATACTGTACTTGGAATATGGGTAGGTTCATTATTAATGCTTGCCCTTCTTACAACAGAATGTGAAGATTTTGAAGATGGAGAAGAGATATCAGTAACACAAAAACACTTTGGTAAATTATTATTATTCTTATTAATATCAGTAATTCAAACTGTAATAGTACTTGTAGGAGATATATTAGTACTTGGTGTTCATCCAGTTAATACGGCACTATTTATGGGAATGGGATTATTATCAGCCTTTGTATTTACAATAATGATATTCACACTAGTATCATTATTTGGGAATGTAGGTAAAGCAATAGCTGTAGTAATTATGGTATTCCAAATAGCTGGTGCTGGAGGAATATATCCTATTCAAACAAATCCAAAGATATTTGAAGTATTACAACCATTATGGCCATTTACTTATGCAATTGATGGATTTAGAGAAGGAATTGCAGGACCTATATGGAGTGATACAATTAATGATATAAAAATGCTTTGTATATTTGGATTAATATTCTTTGTACTTGGAATATTTAAGAAATTTATTTATAAAGTAACTATGTTTATGGAACATAAATTTAAAGAATCAGGATTATAAATAAAAAAGCTCTAGCTAGATTCAACTGTTCTCTTTGTTAAGGACAGTTAAAAAGAGTAAGATAGATTAAGAAGATGATTTCTGTAGTTAACAGAAGTCATCTTTTTGTATTTATAAAACACGAGTTAGACTTGTGCGCAAAAATGAAAAACCTTTAGCTAGGCTTCAGGATAATTATTTATTATAAATTATAAACAAAAAATACCAAAATAGGTGATGTTTATATTGACAAATTATTTTTTGTAAATTATACTTTAAGAGTAATAAATAATAATTTATTATTAAATATCTGTATTTTAAAGAGAAATGTACTATATAAATAATTATTTATAAATAATAGATATGCAAAGGGGGGATTGATAGGGAGCAATTTAAATTTAGCTAAGTTATTTGATAAGTACAATTTCTTTTAAATACATTAATAATAAATTCAAGTTAATTATAGAAAATTTATCGTAATTATAATTTATACCTAAAGAAAACGATTAACTATTATTTGTATTTTGCTAAAATCAAAATAAAGAAAAATATAATTGTAAGGAGATATATAATGAATAAATTTATGGAATCTATAGAAAAATATTTATTACCCATTGCTTCAAAAATAAGTAATCAAAAATTCTTAGTAGCCCTTAGAGATTCTTTTATAGGTACTATGCCTGTTGTTATGACAGGTTCTATTGCACTTTTACTAAATGCATTTTTAGTAGATGTACCTGGTCAATTTGGTAATAATTTTATTCCTGAAACATTTAGTTGGTTTGTAGATATAAACAACCTAATATTTAAAGGAAGTTTAGCTATAGTATCGTTATTATTTATTTTTTCTTTGGGAGTAAATGTTGCTAAAATTTATAATACGGATACACTATCATCAGGTATAGTTGCTCTTTCAGCTTTTATTATATCTATTAGCAATTCTATTACAATTACCTAATGCTGATGGACAAGTTCTGTCAGAACTTTTTAAAGGAGTTAAAGATATAGCTGTTGAAGGAAATAAACTTTCTGTTACAGTTAGTGGTCTTATTCCTGGAGCTCAAATTAATTCAAATGGGTATTTTACTGCAATTATTATTGGTTTCATAGCTTGCATTATTTATAGTAAATTAATGAATAAAAACTGGACAATCAAATTACCTGATACAGTACCGCCAGCTATTACAAGACCTTTTATGTCAATAATTCCTGGTTTTGTTGCATTATATGTTGTAGCTATACTTGTATATGTATTTAATAAATTTACTGGAGAATTACTAATTGATTGGATATATAAAGTACTTCAAACTCCATTACTTGGTTTATCACAAAGTTTCATTGCAGTTGTACTTATTGCCTTCTTAACACAATTATTTTGGTTTTTTGGTATTCATGGTGGAAATGTTATGGCACCAATTATGGAAGGGTTATTTGGAGTAGCATTATTGGCCAATATGGAAGCTTTTCAAAATAATCAACCGATTCCATATTTATGGACAAGTACATCTTATGGATCATTTGTATGGTATGGAACGTTAGGTTTATTAATAGCAATATTCTGGCAATCTAGAAATAGCCATTATAAAGAAGTTGCTAAATTAGGTATAGCTCCAGTTTTATTTAATATAGGAGAACCTGTTATGTATGGATTGCCTACAGTAATGAATCCAATTTTATTTATACCATTCTTATTATCACCTACATTAATGGCAGCAGTTTCATACTTGGCAACAAGTTTAGGATTGGTAGCACCAGTTACACAAAATGTTACATGGGTTATGCCGCCTGTATTATATGGTTTCTTTTCTACAGGATTTGACTGGAGAGCAATTATATTATCATTAGTAAATTTAGCAATTTCTATATTGGTTTATCTACCATTTGTTAAAATGGCTAATAAGGAGTCTGTTTAATTACTAAATTTGAAATAAAAGAAGAGATTTATAGTAGAAGATAATAAATTAATTTTTAATAAATAAAAGTTAAAAAAAGAAGGGAGATGCAATATGTATCTTCCTTTTATTATGTAATAAATAGTACAAGAATCTTTAAAATTTTTATTTTAAAGATTCTTGTACTATAGTAATTTATTTAAGTTATTCGTTTAAGAAATATTTTGTTATTTACAGGGGATTATTTAATTCAATTAGATTTTTTGATATACAAAAAGCTGCAGCAGCTAAAGCACCGTTATGATTGTTATAATCTTTAATTACAATAGGTTGCTTTGGATATGTTGATATTAAACTAATACTGTTTTCTATTGATTCTTGCAATAGATTTCTTAAAAGAGGTTCATTAAATAATTCACCATGTACTATAATTTTATTGGCATCAATCATCATTGATAAATTATTAAGTGCAATTGAAAGATGTTTAATAGCAGAATGTAATATGTTTATTACGCCTGTATCACCTAATCTATATGCATTCAATACTGTTTTAATTGTTATTTTATTATTATTTGTAACTAATTGTTTTAGGTATGTAACTTCGGAATTATCAAATAGTATTTGACATTTTTTTATAATCCAAACTTCACTACAATAAGTTTGAAGACAGCCTCTCTTACCACATTCACATAATTCTCCATCTGGATGAACAACTATATGTCCTATTTCTCCAACTAGAAAATTATTTTTAGCATAGAGATTACCATTATACATATATGAACAAAACATTCCTCTACTTACATGAAAAAATATAAAATTACTATCGTTACCAGTGAAAGTAAATAACCTTTCTGCTAATGTCATACATTTAACATTATTTTCGAAGTAAATTGGTAAATCAATATTATCTAATAAAACTTTAATATTAAAGTTTTTCCAAAATAAATTATTACTAACAATTGATATGGTTTTTTTATCAAAATGACCAGGAATTGCAACTCCAATTCCTGTTGGATTATAACTATTACAATCTTTTATAAAGGATTTTAGTTCATTAACATAAAATTCTTCAGTTAAAGTGTTTGCTAAATCATAAGTATTTAGTTGAATAATTTTTTCTTTAAAAATTTTACCAACGTTGTCGGTTAAACAAAATGATATATATTTTTCTGATAATTCAGATCCTATATAAAAGCTATGTTCAGGATATACACCTAATAGTATTTTTTTTCTTCCAGATTTATTTTGTTCAGATACAACTTCGCCAATTTCATGAATTAGATTTTCTTTGATCATATAACCAGTAAATTCACTAACGGTTGCAGGGGTAATACCAGTTTCGTTTGAAATATCAATTCTTGAAATAGGGCCTTTAGCGTATATCATATCTAAAATTTTAGATCTTAACTTTTGTTGGTTTTTTGTAAGTTTCATAATTTTCCTCCTCCCAATATTAATATTATATAGTATTAATTATAATTTATAAATAATTAAATTCAATAAATTAGAAAATATTATTGACATATTCTGTTTAATAATATATTATTAAACTAATAAATAATTATTTATTATCAAATATGAGTATAAAATTGTTTTTATCAAGGTATAAATTATTTTTTATAACGAACATGACGTTTGAATATAATAAAATTACGATAATGAGTTAGGAATTTTAAAGGAGTAATTTATGGGTAAAAGATTAATTAGCGCAAATACTTCGGAAATATTACAAATGACTGCAGCAGAATTAAAACAAAGTATAAGAGCAAGTGAAGGAAGAACTATTCTTTCAGAAAACGTTGCAACAAGAGAATCCTTTATAGGGGATATTACAAATTCGGAAATAGCTAGAGCTTTTGGAGCAGATTTAATTCTTCTTAACTGTGTAGATGTTTTAAATCCAGAGATTTTTGGATTAGAATTTAAAAAAGGAAATTTTGTAGATGAATTACATCGTCTAGTAGGACGACCAATAGGTGTAAACCTTGAGCCGGTAGATTTAGATGCAAATATGGCAGAGGAATTTTCTACAATTAGCAAAGGCAGACAAGCTAATCTTGAGACAATTCAGGAAATTGAAAAGCTTGGGATGGATTTTGTTTGTTTTACTGGAAACCCAGGAACAGGAGTAACTAATTCACAAATAGAAAAAACAATTCATTTAGCTAAAAAAATTTTTTCAGGATTAATTATTGCTGGTAAAATGCATGGAGCAGGTGTTAATGAACCAGTTACAGATTTAAATGCAATAGAAGATTTTATTGAAGCTGGTGCAGATATAATATTAGTTCCAGCTGTTGGAACAGTGCCTGGTTTTGATGATGCTGAATTAAAAGAAGTAGTTAGAGTAGCACATAATAAAGGTGCACTTGTATTAACAGCAATAGGAACTAGCCAGGAAAGTTCTGATGAAGATACTATTAAACAAATTGCGATACGTAATAAAATTTGTGGAGTAGATATTCAACATATTGGTGATGCTGGATATGGTGGAGTTGCACCATATGAAAATATTTTTGCCATGAGTAAAGCAATTCGTGGGGTTCGTCATACTGTATCAATGATTGCCCGTTCAATTAATCGTTAATTTAAGTACTAACTATAATTATAGATAACTGTTTTTCTAATAGTTATATGTATACGATAATAAACATATTTAGAAAATTTAAAAGTTGATATATTGACGAATATTAAGAAAGTTATGTAATCAAAAGGTGAAGAAATTAAAGAATAATATATTAAAATTTAAAGAGAATTAGTTCCATAATAAATAAAAAAACTCTAGCTAATTTAGCTAGAGTTTTTTATTCTTTAGAATCGGAAATATGTGAGAGATCATCTAAAGAAATATTTTTACTTATTAATTTATTATTTGTATATTCTCTAAATATTTTATATATTACTCCAAAAAGTGGTATACCTATTAAAAGTCCTAAGAATCCAAGGGTGCCTCCACCAACAAGCATTGCAAACATTACCCATATAGCAGATAAACCTATTGAATTGCCAACAACTTTTGGATATATAAAGTGGCCTTCTACTTGTTGAAGAACTATTATAAATATTATAAATAAAATAGCTTTCCATGGATCTATAAGTAAAATTATAAGTGCTGAAGGAATAGTTCCTATAAAAGCACCGAATATAGGAATAAGACTAGTTACACCTACTATAAATCCTATTAGTAGAGAATAAGGGATACCTAATATCCACATACCAATAAAGCAAAGAGTTCCAATTATTATAGCTTCAGTACATTGACCAGCTATAAAACTTGAAAAAGTAGCATTAGAAATTTTACCAATCCTAATTAATTTTTCACATACTCTTTTATTAAAGTAAGCAAAAAGAACTTTTTTCAATTGGAATATAAGCTTTTCTTTACTTGAAAGCATATATATTGAAAAAATTATTGCTAAAAAGAAATTAACAATACTTGAAGTAATATTTATAGTAATATTAACTATATGATTTATAGTAGAACCTAAAAATTGTCCTGCAAAACCTAAAATGTCTTTCCAAGCATTTAATAAATCTTGCCATATCTTATCAAAACCTTGAATATCACCTAAATTAGTAATAATAAAATTTTCAAATGAATTTAAGTAATCAGGAACATTATTAGCAAGAGTAGTTACACTAGAGACAAGTTGAGGTATTATAAAAACTGTTAAAGTAGATAATAAACCTACAACTACTAAAAGCGTAAATACAATTGATAGTGGTCTTTTAAACCTTACAAAATAAGAATACTTTTGTGCATCTAAAAAGGAAAAGACTTTTTCTTCAAAAAGCTTCATAGGAATATTTAATACAAAAGCAATTGCAATAGCAATAATAAACGGACTCATGGTACCAAGAATAAATCCTAACAATTTAAAAACAGACTTTATATTTATTAATAGATAAGCTAGAACTATTACATATGTACAGAGCAATATATATGGTTTTAATTTTTTATTTAGTTCTTTCAATTTTGAACCCCCTTATTATACAAACTATAACCAAAATTTTACACTAAAAAATAATATAATTAATATTATACACGGTAAATAAAATCATAACAATAATAAAAATACATATTTTCCAATGTGAATTCTATGTGAAATTTATAAAAAAGTTAATTGTTAATGATAGAATTATTTTATAGGAGAGTGATTCTAAATTGAAGAAAATATTAGTTGTTGAAGATGATCCAAAAATAAGAGAATTAATAGTTGAGTTTTTAAAATGCCAAGATTATAAAATAGATAGTGCAAAAGATGGTATAGAAGGTTATTCAAAATTTAAGGAAGAAGAGTATGATTTAATAATATTAGATATTATGATGCCTAAATTAGATGGGTATGGTCTATGTAATTTAATAAGAGAAGAAAGTGATGTACCTATAATATTTTTAACTGCATTAAATGAAGATGAGGATCAAATAAAAGCCTTTGATGCAATGGCAGATGATTTTATAACAAAGCCATTTTCTTTTCATGTATTAATAAAGAGAGTTGAAGCAGTTCTTAGGAGAAGCAATACTAACAATATAAATAAGGATACATTAACATTTGATTCTATAGAGTTAAATTCAAATACTTATAAATGTTATGTAGATGGAGAAGAGATAGAACTTACATTTAAAGAATTTAATATACTAAAAATAATGATAGAGATTTATCCAAATGTAGTATCAAGAGAAATATTAATGGATAAAGTTTGGGGATATGACTACTATGGGGATATGAGAGTAATTGATGCGCATATAAAAAATTTAAGAAAGAAGATTCCTAAAGACTGTATTAGTACGGTAAAGGGGGTTGGTTATGTACTTAAAAAATAAATGGAATGATATTGGAATTAAAAAGAAATTGTTTATAATATCAGCATCTTTAATATTTGTAACATCAATAATTATATATACAGCATTATTTTTAATTGTTCCAAAAGTATACATAAGTATAAAAGAAAATAATGTTAAAAATTCTACAGAACAAATTATTAGTAAATTAGAAAAAGGTGCAGATAAAGATTACCTAGAAGAAATTAATAAATATTCTTATGATAATAGTGCAATGGTAACTATAACTACATTATATGGAGAACTTGTTTATGCATCTAATAATTTTTTATTAAAACCTGCTGGAGCAGAAAATTTTAATAGAGTGAAGCCTAGGGAATTTAAAAAAGCTGAAGATGATATAGCGATAAATAAGCAATTTTACTTTAAGTATATAGGGAAAGATTGCATAATCAATGTACATGTGCCAATAAAAATTTTTAATGATACAAAAAGAATAGTGATAAGGATTCTTCCATTAATACTTTTAATAACTATAAGTATTGGAATACTATCAGCTTACATATATTCTACAGTTATAAGTAAACCACTACTTAAAATAAATGATGTTGCTAAAAAAATATCTAAATTAAAATTTGATGAAAAGTTGAATTTTAGTGGTGATGATGAAATAGCGGAGCTTTCTAATAGCATAAATCTAATAAGTACAAATCTTCAAGAAACTATAGTTAGTTTAGAGGATGCAAATAGAGAACTTCTGACAGATATAGAAAAAGAAAAGTTACAAGATAAAAGAAGAAGAGATTTTATAAAAGCAATTTCTCATGAACTTAAAACCCCAATAACAGTTATAAATGGTCAAATAGAAGGGATGATTTATAAAATAGGACCTTATAAAGATAGGGATAAGTATCTTAAGGAAAGTTTAGAAAGTGTTTTAGAACTTAAATCTTTAGTTTATGAAATAATAAATATTGCAAAGTATGAAGAAAGTATATCTTTAAAAAAAGAAGATATAGAATTAAATGATTTAGTAAAAGAGGTTGTTGATTCATATAGTTATTTAGAAGATAAAAAAGGATTAAATATTATAATTAATGAAAATAAAAATTTAATAGTTAATGCTGATAGAAATATAGTAAAAAAAGTTTTATCTAATTTAATAAAAAATAGTTTAAACTACGCTTTAGATAACACAGATATAATAATAGAAATTAAAAATGACTATAATATAAAAATAATAAATAAATGTAATAATATTACGAAAGAGAATAAGAAAGATTTATTTAAAGCATTCTACAGAATAGATGAGTCTAGAAGTAAAGACACAGGAGGTAATGGATTAGGCCTTTATATAGTGAAAACTCTTTTAGATATGCATGGAGATATAGACTACAGTGTGAATCTAGTAGATGGCTTTTTCATATTTAATTTAAATTTTAAAAAGAATAATTAATTTCATATAGAATTCATGTTGACTTCACTTTACTTACAGCTTGTGTAGTTATTATATAAACATAACGTAAGGAAAGAAGGGAAAACATGAATTTTTTATTTAGAGCATTTTTAAGTGTTGTAGAGCGAAAAGGAAAATCTATAATATTATTTTTTGTAATAACAACCATTTGTATTTTTGTACTTTCGGGAATATCGATTCAAAGTGCAACAGAAAAATCAGAAATACTAGCAAGACAAAAACTTGGAGCAACAGTGACTTTATCACAAAATATGCAAAAGCAAAAGGAGCAGATGAGAGAAGAAGCTGGAGGTCCTGGAGGGTTTAAAATGGAGAGAAATCCTATTTCATTAGAAGATGTTGAGAAAGTTTTAACTTTAAATCATATTACAGGTTATAATGTTACATCTTCAACTGAAGGAATTGCAGATGGATTTAATCCAATTAAAAGTAGTGAGAGTGTAACATATAATACAAATAGCAATAATTTTGAGATGAGAGGCCAAAAAGAAGACGGGAAAAGGGTTATGGGAGATGTAAGTATAGAAGGAGTACTTAGTCTAGAAGGTGTAAATGCATTTGCAAATGGAGAAGCAAGTTTAACATCTGGAGAAGCTATTACACATAATAATAAGGATGAAAAGGTAGCTGTAATTGAAAAGACTTTAGCAGAGGAAAATGAGATAAAAGTTGGTGACAAAATAAAAGTTAAATCAACAGTAAATACTGATAGCTCAGTAGAATTAAAAGTTATAGGTATATATGAAACTTCATCTGAAATAGATGAAGGCGCAATGAGAAATGAGGCAATGAATCCTTATAACAAAATATATACACCATATAACGTAGCAAATACTTTAAAAGGAAGTGATTACAAAGATAAAGTTGATAGTGCAATCTATTACCTAGATGATCCATTAAATGTAGATGAATTTATAGAAGAAGGAAAGAAATTAGACATAGATTTTGATAAATATACTCTTGATGCAAAGAGCAGAGAATATGAACAAATGATTAAACCAATTGAGAATGTTGGATCATTTGCAAAGACTACTGTTATTATTGTAGGAGTTTGTGGGGCATTAATTCTTTGTTTAATAATTATGCTTTCAATAAAAGATAGAAGAAATGAAATCGGAATATTACTTTCCTTAGGAGAAAAGAAATTTAAAATAATAGCACAATTTGCAGTTGAAATACTAATTATATTATCAATATCACTTGGAGTATCATTAGTAGCTGGTAATTCTATAAGTAATGTTATAGCGGATAAATTAATTTCAAAAGAGGTAATAGCTATAGAAGAAAGTAGTACAAATATGTCTCAAGGTGGTATGAAAATGCCCGGTGAAGATGGAAGAGGCTTTGGTTTTAGAGGTCCAAATAATTTAAATAAAGAAAATACAGAAGTGATAGATGAATTAAATGTTAGTGTAACTGGAACTGATTATTTGAAGATGAGCGCAATTGCAGTTTTAATATCAATATTAGCAGTATTACTTCCAGCTATAAATGTTATGAAATTACAGCCAAAAACTATATTAAGTAAACATGATTAGAGGTGATTTTTATGGAAAGTATTTTAGAACTTAAAAATGTTTCTTATTGGTATGAGAAAGATAAAACTATATTAGATAATTTAACTGTTAATTTTGAAAAAGGAAAGTTTTATACGGTTATAGGGCCATCAGGAAGTGGAAAAACTACATTTTTATCATTAATATCAGGACTTGATAAAAAGAAAAATGGTGAAATACTATACTGTGGTAAAAATATAGATAAAATAGGATTAAATAATTATAGAAATAAATATGTATCTATTATATTTCAAGGATATAATTTACTAACATACATGACAGCTCTTCAAAATGTTATTTCAGCTATTTCAATAAAAGGGATAAAGGTTAAAAGTCAGAAGGAAAGAGCATTAGAGATGCTTAAAAAAGTGGGGCTTACAGAAGAACAGTGTAATCAAAAAGTATTAACCTTAAGTGGTGGTCAACAACAAAGAGTTGCAATTGCAAGAGCTTTAGTCTCAGAAACAGATGTAATAATAGCAGATGAACCAACAGGAAATCTAGATGAAAAAACATCAAATGAGATAATAAAAATATTTAAAGATATAGTAGAGAAAGAAAATAAATGTTTAATAATGGTAACACATAATATAGATATAACTAAAAATTCAGATATAACTTACAAACTAAAAAACAAAACACTTTTAAAAGAAAAAATGGTAGAAAATTAATCCTACCATTTTTTCTTTAGGTCATTATTATTTCATTGTGCTCTCGTATTGTGCTACCATTCTCTTAACCATTTCTCCGCCAACGCTTCCGCATTGTTTTGAAGAAAGGTCTCCGTTGTAGTCAGAAAATGGAACTCCCATTTCATTAGCTACCTCATTTTTGAATTTTGCTAATCCGTTTTTTGCTTCTGGTACTAATTTTTGTGCCATGTTACATTCCTCCTCTACGAGATAAATTTTTTTGTAAAGTTTGTTTGATTTACTTTACACTCATAGTATGTGTCCTGTAACGAATTATAAACTATTATATTTTAGGCAATGGTGGCAATGAAAAGAGTAAATGGAATATTAATGTAATTATTTATTTAAATCATCAAAAGCTATAACACCATTTAAAGTTTTAGCTTCTTTTATTGCTCTAATAACTGCTTTTTCCATTACATTAGCAGCAATCATTCCAACAGTTGTAACATCAGCATCTACCTTATTTGTAGCCATTGTAAATATAGTATCACCATCAAACATAGTATGTGCAGGTCTCATAGTTCTAGCAAAGCCATTATGAGCCATAGAAGCAATTTTTTTAGCTTGTGCTTTAGAAAACTTTCCGTTAGTTACAATTAAGCCAATTGTAGTATTTCCTTTGAAAGGTTCTTTAGGACTTTTTATATTATTTAATAGAATAGATTCACTATTTAAAAATTCATTATTTTGTTTATTAAGTGCACCAGCTAAAATTTTTGAATTAGAAGGATCTACAACGTCACCTAAGCAGTTTACAGCAACTATTGCTCCAACTTGTAATCCATTAATTTCAACAGCACATGTACCAAGCCCACCTTTCATAGAGGTAGATGGTCCAAGAATTTTACCAATAGTTGCACCAAATCCAGCACCTATATTACCGTTAATATCGTCATTATAAGTTTCGCTATTTATACAAGCTTCATATCCCATTTTTTTATCAGGTCTAATTTTAAAGTCTCCAAAAGCTAAATCAAATAAAACAGCAGAACAAACTATAGGAACTTTACATACTGAAACATCAAAGCCAATATTATGTTCTTCTAAGTACTTCATAACTCCAGTTGATGCTTCAAGTCCATATGCGCTTCCACCAGATAAAACAACAGCATGAATTTTTTCTATCATTTCAGATGGATCTAAAAGGTCAGTTTCACGTGTTCCAGGTGCACCACCACGAACATCAACTCCACCAGTTGCTCCATCTTCACATATTATAACTGAACATCCAGTTAAGCCTTTTTCATTTTGAGAATGACCTAATTTTATATTATCTATATCAGTAAATTTAATTTCTTTCATAATAAAACCCCTTTATTTTCATAAATATACTAAAAGCTCCTATAAAAATAGGAGCATAAATATCGTTATCTTTTAATTTTTTTAATTGCAACAACTACTGGAACAGTTATAAGTGCTGATAATAGTGCTTCAGGAATTCCATTTGTAAGTGCAACAGAAGCTATTGTAATACCAGCTGTTGAAGATGATATTTCCATCGCTTTAGCATACTGTTCAACATAAAGAAGATAAGTAAAACCTAAAACTCCTACTGTATTAGTAATAGTTGCAAGTACTGCAGCTACACCAATTGGTATTGATTCCTTCTTAAATTTGTTCTTAAGTAGTTTATACACGTAGTAAGCAACAATTCCAATTAGAATTCTTGGAACTACTGAAACTATTGGATTTAAAAATATTGGTGTTAATGGTGTTGGATTTACAAGTGCATTATACATTGAGAATAGTCCAAATACTAAACCAACAAATGCTCCAACAATAGGACCTTCAATAATAGCACCTATAATTACAGGAATGTGCATTATTGTAGCTTTCATAAATGGTAGTGGAATAAATCCAAGGCCAGTAAGTCCCATAAATATAGATATACCAGATAGCATACCTATAATCACCATTTTTCTAAGCCCAAGAGCCGCGTGTGATGTACTTCTTTCCATTTTAAAAACCCTCCGTTCTTATTCCCCTTAAGGGATATAATTCGGCAAAAAACAATTATTAAATTTTGTAATTTGCGTTCAGTTTCATAAAGAATACCGACGATTTAATTTTACAATGAAGAAATACATGTTTCAATAGAAAATGTTAAATTTTTATCGAAGATTTAACCTTAAAAAATAGATAATGGGGTAAATACTAGTTTTAGGTATAAAAAGAAAATATATTCAGAAAATTAAAAAAATACTTTGTTTATCTAAATAAAAAAAGAGCAATTAATAATGCTCTTAAATAATATCTTCTTTATTTGGAATTATAAGAATACAAGCTATATATCCAAAAATAGCAGCACCACATGAAATAAATGCTAATATAACCCAAAGTAATCTTATTATAGTTACATCTATATTAAAATATTCAGATAATCCTTGGCATACACCACTTATTTTCCCCATACTTGGGACCTTATATAATTTTTTCATAAATAAACCTCCATACTAATATTAAATAAATATAGTTAAAATTAGTATATGATAATGGTTTGTAAATTACAATATAGTATTAATTGATATTACTAATATTTAGGAATATTTAAGAAGTGATTTTATGGAAAAAGCTATAAAATAAGTAGAAATTGTTATATCATATATATAATAATCTGTTTTCAAAAAAATAAAAAATGTATAAATAGAATGATAAAAAATAATTATTTATGGTTCAAATAGTAAAAAATAGAAGGAAAATTGTTAAATAAATAGCAATTAAAAAAGGGGATGGACTAAGTATGGATTTAAAAGGTTTAATTTTGTTTTATGGGCTTATAATAATAACTACATTTATTTTATTTATAGGAATATCACTTAATATAAATAATTTAAATTATGCTGGAGTAATTTATGGAGTTAGGGTTCCAAATAAATACAGAAAGGATATAAAAATAGAAAAGATTGATAAAGAATATAAAAAGAAATCAGTAATTTATATATTAATTTTAACAATAATATTTTCAATTTTAATATTTAAATTTCAAAAAGTATTTATAAGTATATTATACATTTTTATAATGATTTTTCTTCAATTTTACTTATATTCAAAAGCGAATAAAGAAATGAAAAAAGTAAAAGAAGAAATAGGGTGGAAAAAAGAATTCCAAAATAAAAAGTATATAGAGATTAAAAATTTAGATAAAAAAGATTATGATAGTAAAATAAATATGAAGTGGTTTATAATAGCATTTTTAATTGCTATATTATCACTGATCATTACTATAGTAAGATTAAAATCATTACCTGATTTAGTTCCAGTTCATTTTAATTTTAATGGTGATGTTGACAGATATGCAGATATAAGAACTTTAGGTGGAAAAATAGAAATATTCTTAATTCCTATTATTAGTATATTTACAATATTTATAATGTATATATCTACATTTATAGATTATAAAAAAAGAAAAAATATTAAGTTAAATGGTGGGACTTATGAGCAAATTAAAGAAATAGAAAATACTAGTTTTAAATCAACAAATAGCATGATGAGTGGAATTTCTATTTTTATAGCAGTATTGATGCTTTGTATAACTTTCATAATTACTGGAATAATTAAATCTAGTAAACTTGGATTTAATATAACGATGATTATAACTGTTATAATGACAATATATATAATTATATATACTATATATTTAATGAGTCAAAATAAAAATATAAACAAAGATTATAATAGTAAATCACCAGAATATTATATAGACGATGATGATGAATTTAAATGGGGAATATTTTATTATAATCCTAAAGATAAATCTATATTAAGTAGAAAGAGAATGGGTATAGGATATGACTTTAACTATGGAAATGAAAAAGCAATAATAATTGTTATTCTTTTAAGTTTTATTTTAATAAGTTCATTAGTTATGACGATTATAATGGGTGTATAATTTAAATAAGACTAGCATTTTGGAGGAAGTTATGACTAAAAGAGAATTTATTATAAAGGAATATCCAGAGAAATCATGGAGTATTTCTAGAGTAAAAACTATAAAATCTTGTTTAAGAGAATATTACTATACTTATTATGGGTCACATAGAGGATGGGATATGGAAGCATCTTATGAACAAAAATATTCTTGGAGACTTAAAAAATTAACTAATATTTGGTTAGCTTTTGGAGATGTAATTCATAAAGCAATAAAGAATATTATAGATTTTAAGAAGAATAATATAGATAAAGAAATAGATGTTGATGCTCTTAAGGAGTTTGTTCGTACAAATTTAAATATAATTGTTAAGCAAAGCAGTAGAAAAGATAGTATTTTAAGATGGAATGAGTACCCAAAGGGAAATATGTTATTAGAATATTACTATGATGGAAAGCTAGAGAGGGAAGACATCTTAGAGATAAAAGATAGAATAGAACAATGTGTTGAAAATATTTTTGAAAGTAAAACTTTCTTTGATATAAATAAGGGTGAATATTTAGATATACTTGAAGTTGATGAAGGAAATTTTGATTATTTCTTTCATGAAGGAGTAAAAGTATTTGCACTTATAGACTTATTATATTTAGATAATGATAGAAATATAGTTATTGTTGACTGGAAAACTGGTAAACAAAATGAAGAAGATAGAGAGCAGCTATTAGTTTATTTACTTTATGTAATGGAAAAATATAATGTACCAGTTGAAAAAGTTAAAGGGAGAGTTGAGTATTTATTACAAGGAGAACATGTTGAATATACCTTTACTAATGAAGATATAGAACATATAAGAAATAGAATATCTCTAGAACTTAATGTAATAAATGCCCTGTTAGTTGATGAAAATAATAATATTCCTAAAGATAAAGATACATTTATAATGTGCGATGAAGATTTTAAATGTAATAAATGTAAATATAGAAGACTATGTAAAAAGGAAAGAGTGATAATAGATGAAATTACTTAATATTAAAAAGCAAACAAATAATAAATTTCTTAATATGTATGAATTAGAGCTAAGAAATAAAAAAGGTGACAAAAAAATATATTTTGTAGCTAGTAGAAGAGATAAAGAAGATTTATGTTGTGTTACAAAAGATCATAATAAGGCAGATGGAGTTATGATAATACCAATAACAAAAGAAGGAGAAGTTATTGTAATTAAGCAATACAGACCTGCAATTAATGATTATATATATGAACTTCCAGCTGGAATAGTAGATCCAGGTGAATCTTTAGAAGAGGCTGCAAGAAGAGAGTTATTTGAAGAGACGGGTCTTAAAGCATCAAGCTACGAAGTATTCTTAAAACCTAGTTACTCATCAGTTGGTATGACTGATGAAACTACAGCTATAGTTAAAATGGAAGTTTATGGGGAACCTAGTACTGAATATATGGAAGATGACGAAGAAATAGAAATATTTAAAATAAAGATAAAAGATGCAAAAGAGTTTGCAGAGAACAATAATGTTTCAATAAAGGGTGGAATAATTCTAAGATTAATAGCTAACGGAATATAAAAAAATGTACTCCTATCAAGGAGTACTTTTTTTATCCTATTAATGAAAATACAAGAAAAACTTAGAAAAAATTAGTATTTTAAAAATGTAAATGTAACCAATATATGTGTTTATGAATAAGATACAGTTGTATTTATATAAAACACATGATATTATTATAAAATAAGGGAAAAATTCTAGAATTATGATTTGGGGTGGTTATATGGATTTTAGAAGTACTAGGGGGGCTGAGGTAGGAATAAAGTCGTCTGAAGCAATTATTAAGGGGATTGCAAAAGATGGAGGATTATTTGTTCCAGATAGTTTTAAAAATATCTATAATAGCTTAGTTGATAAAAGAAAAGCAAGCTACGAAGAAATTGCATTTTCTATTATAAAAGAGTTTTTTACAGATATTAAAGAAGAAAATTTAAAGCATGCTATAAATAATGCTTATAAAGATAGGTTTGATGCTAAAGTAGAAAATGAATTTTTAGAGCTTTATCATGGACCAACATGTGCATTTAAAGATGCTGCATTACTTTTCCTTCCACAAATAATGAAAGAAGCAAAAGGTGTATGTAAAGTTAACGAGGAAATAGTTATACTAACTGCTACATCAGGGGATACAGGTAAAGCTGCACTTTCAGGATTTAAAGATGTTGAAGGAGTTAAGGTAGTTGTTTATTATCCAGAAGATGGGGTAAGTGAGATCCAAAAAAGACAAATGATTACTCAAGAAGGCAAAAATCTTAAAGTAATAGCTATTAAAGGAAACTTTGATAATGCACAAAAAGGGGTAAAAGATATATTTAATGATAGTAAATTTAAAGAAGAATTAAAAAATAAGGGCTATATTTTATCTTCTGCAAATTCTATAAATATAGGTAGATTAATTCCACAAATAGTATATTATTTTTATGGATACTTTAATCTTATAAATAATGGGAAGATTGAAGAAGGAGATGAAATAAATATTGCTGTTCCAACTGGAAATTTTGGTAACATATTAGCAGCATATTATGCAAAAAAGATGGGATTACCAATCCATAAATTTATATGTGCATCAAATGAAAATAATGTTCTTACAGACTTTTTTAATACTGGAATTTATAATAAGAAAAGAGAACTTATTTTAACAGAATCACCTTCTATGGATATATTAGTATCTTCTAATTTAGAAAGGCTATTATACGAAGCATGTGGAAGAGATCCTGAAGAAGTAAACAAACTTATGAATAATCTTTCGGAAAAAGGTGTATATGAAATAAATGATAAAATGAGAGAATTTTTAAGTGATTTTTATGGAGATTTTTCAACTAAAAAAGAGGTATATGAGAGCATAAAAAAAGAATTTTCCGAAAAGAATTATTTAATGGATACACACACAGCAGTAGCGTATTCTGTATATAATAAATATAAAAGTAAAACTAATGATAAAAGACAAGTATTAATAGCTTCAACTGCAAGTCCTTATAAGTTCCCTAGGAGTATATGTAACGCTTTAGGAGTGAATATAGAAGATATGGATGATTTTGAAGTTTTAAATAAGATGTCTAAAGAAACTAATACTAAAATACCAAACTGTCTTTTAGAATTAAAAAATAAAGATATAAGACATAAAGAGGTATGTAATAAAGAAGATATGAAAAAAGCAATATTATTTTATTTAGAAGGTAATAAAAATTATGATTAGGGTAAGAGTACCTGCAACTTCTGCCAATATGGGACCAGGATTTGATTCCTTAGGGGTTGCACTAAACTTATATAATGAATATTCTTTTTCTGAAACTCTTATGGGGCTTGAGTTTGAAGGAATTGAAGAAGAATTTTGCAATGAAGATAACATTATATATAAAGCAATGCTTAAGTGTTTTGAAAGAGGTAACTATAAAATAAAGGGATTAAAAATTTCAATTACAAAACAAGAGGTACCAATTTCAAGAGGGCTTGGAAGCAGTTCAAGTTGCATAGTTGCAGGATTAATTGGGGCAAATTATATAATGGGTAATATATTATCTAATGAAGAGCTTTTAGATATTGCTGTAGAGATAGAAGGACATCCTGATAATGTTGCACCAGCACTTTTAGGTGGAGTTATTGTTGCAATAAGAGAAGGAAACAGAACTATATATGATAAAGTAAATGTATTAAAAGCTTTAAACTTTGTTGCGATAATACCAGATTTTAAGTTATCAACAGAGAAAGCAAGAAGTGTATTAAAAGAAAATATAGAATTAAAAGATGCTGTTTATAATATTGGTAGAGCAGCTTTAATGGTAGCAGCACTTACAAATGGAAGTGATGATATACTTAAATATGCATGTAGTGATAGAATACATGAAATTTATAGAGGACCATTAATAAAAAAATTTGATATTATTAAAAAAGAGGCATATAATAATGGGGCATTAGCGTCTTTTTTAAGCGGTGCAGGGCCAACTATAATGACTATAGTTAAAAGGGGAAGCGACTTTAGCAATAAGATAAAAGAGGTTCTTAAAAGAGAGAATCTTGAATTTCAAGTTTTGGAACTTTCAATAGATAACAAGGGGGCAATTGTTATAGAAGGTGGTAACGAAAGTGAAAGGTAATTATTTAGTTGTTGATAAAAAAGTTTTACCTGATGTGTATGAAAAGGTACTAGAAGTTAAAAAAATACTTAAAGAAGGTAAAATTAAGGAAATAACAGAAGCAACAAAAATGATAGGAATAAGCAGAAGCGTTTATTATAAATATAAAGATCATGTTTTTGAATTCGTAGAGAGTATTCAAGGTAGAAAGATGACTTTTAGTATGATAATAGAACACAAAAAGGGAGTATTATCAGATATTTTAAATCGTATATCTGATAAAGGTGGAAATATAATAACGATTGATCAAGGTATTCCAATTGGTGGAACAGCAAATTTAAGTGTAACAATTGATATGTCTCATTTAGAATGTGATATAACAGCATTTTTAGAGAATTTATCATCTATGGAACATGTAGAAAAAGTTGATTTTATAGCTATGGAATAAATAATCTAAAAAAGAGAGGTATTTTAGACCTCTCTTTTTTATAGCTATTTTTTTGTAAAGTTAGATGGTATAATATAACATATTATATGTATATTAGGGGGTTACTATGATGTATATTAATACTAAAATTGATGGATTTAAACTTAGGAAGACTAAAGTAGAGGATACTTCTTTAATATTAGAACTTATTAAAGAAATTGCAGTTTATGAAAAGATGTTAGATGAAGTTGTTGCTACAGAAGAAAGTATAAGAGATTCTATATTTAAAAGAAAAGAAGCAGAAGTTTTAATTGCTGAATTTAATGGAGAACCTATAGGATATGTACTTTACTTCTTTAATTATTCAACATTCATAGGAAAAGCTGGATTCTATTTAGAAGATATATATATAAAACCAGAATATAGAGGACGAGGAATAGGTAAAGAGATATTTAGAATAATTGCAAATATTGCTTATGAAAAAGAATGCGAAAGAATGGAGTGGAGCTGTCTAAATTGGAATACTCCATCAATTAAGTTTTATAAAAGTTTAGGAGCAGTTCCTATGAGTGAGTGGACTGTATATAGATTAACTAGAGAAAAGATAAAAGAATTAGCATCAAAATAAGATTAAATTGATTTTTATTTGTGTTAAGTGGCAATAATAAATAAAATGATAATAAAATTTTAACAAATGTTAAAAAAATAAAAATAATTTATATATAACTTTAATGTAAAATATATAGAAAACTATATTTATTGAAGGTGAATGAATTATATGAAAAAGATAATAATTGGAATAGTAATTGCAATTGCAGTGGTAGCAGGGCTACTAGCTGTAACAGAGTACGAAAATAAGCAAATAGATAATTTTAAAGAATACTTACAGAATAAAGAAGGTGAGTTTTCACAATATATTATAGGTAGTGATGATAAAGAATATAAGAGTTTAATAAAACAAAGTAAAGAGGCTATAAATTATAGAAATGTGAAAGCTATGCCAAAAATTCAAGAAAAAATGGATGAACTAGTTTCTAAAGCACAAAAAGAAGATGAAGAAACATTAACTAAAGAACTTAACGACATAAAGAACATAAGTTTAAAAAAACTTAGTAAAGAAAAGAGAGCAGAAATAGAAAATCAAATAAAAGAAGCTGAGGAGCTTATAAAAAATAAGCAATATAGAGAAGCAAGTAAAAAAATAACTCCTCTAAGCACAAAAATATATAATGATATAAGTGCAAATTAATATAGAAAAAAGATCAAACTTTAAGTTTTGATCTTTTTTTGTAATCCTACGCACATATTTTAGGAAGGAGGAGTGATATAATATAGTTATACAAAGATAAAGATAAAGATAAAGATAGAGAGAAAGAGAGAAAGAGAGGGATTTTACTATGACAGAAAATAATGTAAAGCCATGGAATGGTATAAAAGAATTTAAAATAGAAAAAATAGTCCCAGAAAATAAAGAAGTAAAATCATTTTATTTAGTTCCATGTGATGGAAGTAAGGTTGTTAAACATAAAGCAGGACAGTTTTTACCTATAAGAATCAATAGTGAAGATAAAAATTATGATGGACTTGTTAGAACATACAGTCTTTCAATGAAGCCTAATAATGATTATTATAGATTAAGCATAAAAAGAATTGAAGGCGGTAAAGTAAGTTCATATATGCATGATAAGGTAAAAGAAGGAGATACAATTGGCGCTAGAATGCCATTTGGAAAATTCACATTAAAAGATCAACCTAAAGATATGCCTTTAGTATTATTAAGTGGAGGTATTGGAATAACTCCAGTTTTATCAATGCTTGAAGAAGCTGTAGGAAAAAGAGATAACATATATTTTATCGAATGTAATCAAAATTCAAGTCTTATGGCATTATCAGGTGAAATTAAAAAGTTAGCTAAGGAAGGATTAGTTAAACATACTATTTTCTTTGATAGCCCACTTGAAAATGATTTAATAGGAAAAGATTATGATGTTAAAGGATATATATCTGAAGAATGGATTAAAGATAATCTTCCACTAAACGGAGAGTTTTATTTCTGTGGACCACCAATCTTTATGAAATTATTAAATAAATATCTTAAGAATTTAGGTGTATCAAAAGAAAATAGGAATTATGAATTCTTTGGAAAACCAGAAGAAATGGAATAAAATATAAAACAAAGCACTAGAAATTATATATTTCTAGTGCTTTTTTAATATATATAAATATAGAAAATTAAAAATAAGAGTTGACATGCAGTATATGGTAATTTATTATAATATTAACAGTTTAACGATTTAGCATAGTAAAGTGAAAAGAGGTGAAAATATGAAAAATAAAAATATAATACCAGAAGGGGCTAGGGATTTAATTTTCAATGAATGTAGAAAAAAGAAAATAATAATTAATGGTCTTGAAAAAACTTTTGAAAGCTTTGGATATGATGAGGTTATAACACCTACAGTAGAATATTATAAAACATTCTCTATAGATGATGAATGTATGAATGAAGAAAAGGTATATAAATTCTTTGATAGTAATGGAAGAATATTAGCTCTTAGACCAGATATGACATTACCAATTGCAAGAGTTGTCTCAACGAAAATGAAGGAAGTAAAAACACCAATAAGACTTAGGTATACATCAAATATATTTAGAGTTAATAGAAAGTTTGGAGGAAAGAAAAACGAATATACAGACTTAGGTGTAGAACTTATAGGAGTGCCTGAATTAGATGGAGATATAGAAGCACTTACTATGGCACTTGAAGGATTTAAAAAACTTAATATAAGTAATTTTAAGCTTGAGATAGGTAATATCAAATTTTTTAATGAGATTTTTGATAAATCTAAAATTAAAGAAGATGAAAAAGAAAAACTTGCAGAGTTAATTGAAGAAAAGAGCTTAATAGAATTAGAAAAATTTCTAGATTCTTTAGAGATAGAAGAAAGTAAGAAAAATTTTCTAAAGAGATTACCATGGCTTTTTGGTAATGAAGATATATTAAATAATGATATAGAATTTAAAGACGATAAAGATGTAATGAGCGCAATTCTTTATTTAAAAAAGATAAATAAAATTTTAAAAGAATTAGGTTATGAAGATAATATAACATTTGATTTAGGAATGGTACCTGGTGTTAATTATTATACAGGAATAATATTTAAAGGATATATAGAAGGGGCAAGAGCACCAGTATTAAGTGGTGGAAGATATGATAATTTAATAGAAAGTTTTGGTAGAGATTTACCTGCTGTTGGATTTTCTATAGATGTAGATCTTATTTTAGAAAATATTAATTTTAATAATGAAGAAAAGATAAAAGAATATATTATATATTATGGAAAAAATAAATTAGTACAAGCAATAAAAGAATCAAGAACCTTAAGAGATAAAGGAATTAGGGTGAAACTTTTAGCAAGTGATGAAGAAAATTTATTTAAGATTTATAAAGGGGAATAGTATATGAGTATAAGTATTGCTTTAACTAAAGGAAGACTTGAAAAAGATACTGTAAAAATATTAGAGAACATTGGATTTGGGGTAGATGAATTAAAAAATAAAGGAAGAAAACTTGTATTTAATGATACTAAGAAAGATGTGAAGTATTTTTTAGTAAAAGCACAGGATTGTATAACTTATGTAGAGCATGGTGTGGCTGATATTGGGGTAGTAGGAAAAGACACATTGCTTGAATGTGATAAAGATTATTTTGAGATTCTAGATTTAAATATTGGAAAGTGCAAGTTTATCGTTGCATCATTACCTAATAAAAAGCTTTATGAAAAAGTTGGACACATAAAAATAGGAACTAAATACCCAAAAGTTTGCAAGGAGTATTTTAAAAATTTAGGTATGGATGTAGAGATTATAAAAATTGAAGGTTCAGTTGAACTTGCACCAATACTTGGATTGTGCGATGGAATAGTAGACATTATGGAAACTGGTACAACATTAAAAGAAAATGGTCTTATAGTATTAGATGAAATTTGTGATATAAGTGCAAGGGTAATAGTAAATAAAGCAAGTTTTAAAGTAAAGAAAGATGAAGTAGGAAACTTTATAAACAAATTACAAGGTGGGGTATGTAAAAGTTAAAAATTAAAAGGGGGCTTTTAGTTGATTGATTTAATAGATTTAAAAGAGAGCAATAAAGAAGAAGTTTTAAAGGAAATTAGAAAAAGAGATGAGGGAAAAAAAGAAGAGAATTTAGAGTCGGTAAAAAATATATTAGATTATGTTAGAGAATATAAAGATAAAGCATTAAAAGAGTTAACTAAAAAATTTGATGGAGTATCAATAGACGACTTTAAAGTAAGGGATGAAGAAATAGATGAAGCATATAATTTAGTTGATAAAAACTTTATAGCTAATATAAAAGAAGCTAAGGAAAATATTTTAGAATATCATAGTCTCCAAAAAGAAAAAGATTATATATTAAATAGAAAAAATGGAGTTTATATGGGGCAAAGAGTAATTCCATTAGAGCGAATCGGAGTATATGTACCAGGAGGAACTGCAAGCTATCCATCAACAGTTTTAATGAATGTAATACCAGCTAAAGTTGCAGGAGTAAAAGAAATTGTTATGATAACACCTCCTAAAAAAGATTTAAAAATAGATCCTTATATAGCTGTTACTGCAAAAATATGTGGTGTGTCAGAAATATATAAAGTAGGTGGTGCACAGGGGATAGGTGCTTTAGCATATGGAACAGAAAGTATAAAGTCTGTTGATAAAATAGTTGGACCTGGAAATATATTTGTGGCACTTGCCAAAAAAGAAGTATTTGGAGATGTGGACATTGATATGATTGCAGGACCTAGTGAGATTTTAATTATAGCTGATAAAGACTCTAATCCAAAATTTATTGCAGCAGATTTAATGTCACAAGCTGAGCATGATAAATTAGCATCATCTATTCTTCTTACAACATCAAAAGAGTTAGGAAAAGAAGTAATAAGGGAATTAGAAAAGCAAATTAAAGATTTAGAAAGAAAGGATATAATATCTGAATCACTAAATAATTATGGAAAAATAATAGTATGCAAAAATATCGATGAGTGTTTTGAAATAGCAAATTTTTTAGCTCCAGAACATTTAGAAATAATACTAAATAATCCAATGAATTATTTAGGAAAAGTTAAAAATGCAGGTTCAGTATTTTTAGGAGAATATTCTCCAGAGCCAGTTGGAGATTATTTTGGAGGAACAAATCATGTACTTCCAACTAGCGGAAGCGCAAAATTTTTCTCACCACTATCTGTGCAAAGTTTTATTAAAAAATCATCTTTTTTATGTTACACAAGAAAAGCCTTATTTGAAGATGGAGAAAAGATAATTAATATAGCAAATAAAGAAGGTCTAACTGCACACGCAAATTCTATAAGGGTGAGGATTTTAGAAAATGAGTAATAAAAATATTTATGAGAGTATGAAAACTTCAAGCAAAATAAGGCTAAATGGAAATGAATCTTCTAAAAATATAAATGAAATAAAGCTTAATGAAATAGCCAAGGATATAAGTAACTTAGATTTAAATAGATATCCAGACAGTGATAGTTTAAATTTACGAAAAGCTTACAGTAAATATTGTGGCATTCCATATGAAAACATAGTTGCAGGAAATGGCTCTGATGAAATGATATCTCTTGTTATATCTTCATATATAAATAAGGGAGATAAAGTTCTTACACTAAATCCAGACTTTAGTATGTA
This sequence comes from Clostridium budayi, assembly GCF_055396605.1. Lineage (NCBI taxonomy): Bacteria > Bacillati > Bacillota > Clostridia > Eubacteriales > Clostridiaceae > Clostridium > Clostridium budayi. The sequence goes on along the minus strand of NZ_AP042456.1, from coordinate 2,402,496 downwards.
TGATTATTATGTATCTTTAAATGATGGGGAACTTATTAAGTTAGATTGCAAAGATGATGGTAGTTATGATGTTAAAGATCTTATTAACCTTGGAGAAAAAGAAAAAATAAAACTAATAATATTTTCAAATCCAAATAATCCAACAGGATATTCTATAGAAAATGAAGACATAAAAGAAATATTAAAAGTCTTTAAAGATATTCCAGTGTTAATTGATGAAGCTTATTATGAATTTAATGAATCTACTATAATAAATGAAATTAATAATTATAAAAATTTATTAGTTACAAGAACTCTATCTAAAGCTTTCGGAGCAGCTTCCATAAGAGTTGGATTTTTAATTGGAAATATAGAAGTTATAAATAAACTTAGTAAAGCTAAAGTTCCATATAATGTTAATAGTGTATCTCAAATAATTGGAACAAAAGTATTAGAAAATATTGATAGGATGAAGGAAAACTTAAAAACAACATTAAAAGAGAGAGAAAGGTTAATAACTGAACTTAAGATACTTACTAACAATAATGAAATTAAAGAAATAAAATTTTATAAAAGCTCTGGAAATTATATATTTGGAAGAAGTATTTATAAAGAAAGATTACTTAATTTATTAAGTAATAATGGTATTGAAATTAGAAGCTTTAAAGATGATACTTTTAGAATTACTATAGGAAATTATGAAGAGAATAATTCAGTTTTAAGAGTTATAAAGGAGTTTTTAAATGAGAGAAGCTGTTATAAATAGGGAGACTAAAGAAACTAAAATAAATCTAAAATTAAATATTGATGGAACTGGAAAAAGTGATATTAATACTGGGATAGGATTTTTTGACCATATGCTTAATCTACTTGCTTTTCATAGCAAAATGGATTTAATAATTAATTGTAGTGGTGATACTTGGGTTTGTGATCATCATACAGTAGAAGATGTGGGTATAGTATTAGGAAAGGCATTTAAGGAAGCTTTAGGAGATATGAAAGGGATTGAGAGATATGGAAGTTTTTATATTCCAATGGATGAATCACTAGCTTTTGTATCATTAGATATAAGTGGTAGGCCTTTTTTAGTATTTGATGGACAATTCACTCGTGATAATATTGGAGAATTTTCAACTGAGATGACTGAAGAATTTTTTAGGAGTTTTGCATTTAATGCAATGGTAACTCTTCATGGAAAAGTTTTATATGGTAAAAATGATCATCATAAGATTGAAGGATTATTCAAGGCACTCGGTAGGGCAATAAAGTGTGCGAAAGCTATTAATGGCAATGAACTACCATCAACTAAAGGAGTGCTTTAATAAAATATATTAAAGGGGTAGAAATTAATGATCGGTATTATTGACTATGGTATGGGAAATTTAAAGAGTATTTGTAATGCACTAGAATCTATTAATGAGGAATATTTAATAAGCGCTTATAAATATGATTTAAGAAAATGTAGTGGTCTTATACTTCCTGGAGTTGGTTCTTTTAAAGAGGGAATGTTCAATTTAAGAAAAGATGGATTATATTCAGTTGTTAAAGAAGTGAAAAAAACAGGAAAACCGCTACTTGGGATATGTCTTGGTATGCAATTATTATTTGAAAAAGGATACGAAGGTGAAGAAACTAAAGGGATAGGATTACTAAAAGGAAAAGTAATAAAAATGAATGAAGAAAAATTTAGGGTTCCTAATATAGGTTGGAATTCATTAAATATAAATAAAGATGACGAGTTGGTTAAGGGGTTAAAAGAGGAAAGTCATATGTATTATGTACATTCCTATTATGCAGATGAATACGACAAAGAAGAGCTTGTAGCATCATCAGATTATTATGGATTAAATGTACCAGGAATAGTTAGAAGAGATAATATTATTGGAGTTCAATTCCATCCAGAGAAAAGTGGTGAGGAAGGAATAAAACTTCTTAAAAATTTCTGTAAGATGTGTAAGTAATAAATCATGAAATGAGGGGGCTATTATGATTATAATACCGGCAATTGATATTATAGATGGAAAGCCAGTTAGGTTATATAAAGGGGATTACGATAAAAAAGAATTAGTTGGGGATAGTATTTTAGAAATAGCAAAGAGCTTTGAAAAGGCTAATTGTAGTTATATTCATATTGTTGACCTAGATGGGGCAAAGCAAGGTGAATTAGTAAATTTAGATATTATTTTAGAAGTTATTAAAAATGTTAAAGTAAATGTTGAAGTGGGCGGGGGAATAAGAAATATTGAAAGTATAAAAAAACTTATTAATGGAGGAATATCTAGAGTAATCTTAGGAACATCAGCAATAGAAGATATAAATTTCTTAAAAGAAGTAGTAAAAACCTATGGAGAAAAGATAGCAGTTTCAATTGATTGCAAAGATGGTTTTTTATGTGGAAGAGGATGGTTAAGTAATACATCAATTAATTATATAGATTTTGCAAAAAAACTTGAAGATATAGGGGTTAAAAATATTATTGTAACTGATATAAGCAAGGATGGAACTTTAGAAGGACCAAACTTAGATATGCTAAAAGAACTAAAAAGCTCCGTAAATATAGATATTACTGCATCCGGTGGAATTAGAGACATTAATAATATAAAAGAACTAAAAAAATTAAATGTATATGGGGCAATTACAGGAAAAGCTATATATAAAAATACACTATCTCTAAAAGAAGCGATTAATGAGTGTGAAAATAAGGGGGATAGTTATGCATACTAAAAGAATAATACCATGTCTAGATGTAAAAAATGGTGAGGTTGTAAAGGGGATAAATTTTAAGGGGCTTAAAAGTGTTGGAGATCCAGTTAGCCTTGCGAAATTTTATAATGATGAAGGAGCAGATGAACTAGTCTTTCTTGATATAACAGCCTCAAATGAAAATAGAGATATTATGAAAAATGTTGTATTAAATATATCAAAAGAAATATTTATTCCATTTACTGTTGGTGGAGGAATTAGAAATTTAGAAGATATAAAAGAAATCCTAAGATGTGGAGCAGATAAAGTAAGTTTAAATTCAGCGGCAGTTAAAAACAAAAATCTTATTAAAGAAGGAGCAAAGATTTTTGGAAGTCAATGTATTGTAGTTGCAATTGATGCAAAGAAAAGAGAAGACTTAAGTGGATGGAATGTTTATATAAATGGAGGAAGAGAAGATACAGGTATTGACCTTATAGAGTGGGCTAAAGAAGCTAGGGATTTAGGAGCAGGTGAAATACTTTTAACTTCAATGAATAAGGATGGAACTAAAGATGGATTTGATATAGATATGTTAAAAGCAGTTAGAAAAGTAGTTAATATTCCTATAATAGCTTCAGGAGGATGTGGAAAAATAGAAGATTTTTATGAAGTTTTAAAAGATGACAGTATAGATGCAGCACTTGCAGCTTCATTATTTCACTATGGTGAAATAACAATAAAACAAGTTAAAGAGTATCTTAAGGCAAATGGGGTGCCTGTAAGGATATAGAGTATTAAAGGGGATGTTTTAAATTATAGAAAAGGTAAAGGTTACGGATATTGATTTTAATAAAGGAAATGGGTTGGTTCCTTGCATTGTGCAGCATTATAAGACTAAAGAAGTTTTAATGCTTGCTTATATGAATGAAGATAGTTTAAAGAAAACATTAGAAAGTAATACTACATGGTTTTATAGTAGAAGTAGAAATAAGCTTTGGAATAAAGGGGAAACATCAGGACATTTTCAATATGTTAAAGATATTAAGGTAGATTGCGATAATGATACTATATTGATTTTAGTAGAGCAAATAGGAAATGCTTGCCATACTGGCAGGGAGAGTTGTTTCTTTAAAAATATTATAAATTAAATGATGGAGGGGTATTTTGGAAAATATAATAAAAGATCTTTATGAGGTTATAGAAAAAAGAAAATTAGAAAATAATGAAGGATCATATACTAATTATTTGTTTAAAAATGGAAAAGAAAAAATATTAAAAAAAGTAGGAGAAGAATGCACGGAGGTAATTATTGCAAGTATGAAGAATAATAACAAAGAAGAACAAGTTAATGAAGTGTGTGATCTTACTTATCATCTCTTAGTATTATTAAATGAGCTTAATATTCCTTTAGAAGATTTAGTTACGGAACTTAAAAATAGAAGAAATAAAATTAATAATTTTAAAGGAGAAAGAAAACCTATAGACAATATATAGAAATCATATATTTATGAATGTTTTAATTTAATAAAGCGCAAGATATTATTTGAAAGGAGTGTGGTCTATATGCCTAAAAAAGATAATCTTGGTAATCCAATGCAAAAAGGAGCAAGAAGACAAAGACTTCATCAAAGTCAAAATGATGTAGGAAATCCAAAAAATCTTCCTAAATATAAAAGTTTTGATGGAGAAGAGCTATAAAAGGCTAAACTACTTTTAAATAATATAAGAAAAGAAGAAATTCACTTAAAATTAAGGAGAATTTCTTCTTTTTTTATGAAATTCTAATGATTAAATTAAGATTTATTAATAATAATTTATGATATAATTAACCTTAATATGGTAAAATGTTTTAATATATGACACATACTCAAGGGGGAATTTTATTTTGAAAAAAATAGCGTTATTTATATTTGAAAGTATGGCTGATTACCAAATAACTTTTGTATCACATTTAATAAGTTCATCTGGAGCTTATGAACTTGTAACTATTTCGTATGATGAAAATCCTGTAAAAGGTGTATCAGGAATTACATATATGCCAGATATAGTATTAGAAGATATAGAATATGAAGATTTTGAAGGAATAATTATTCCAGGTGGATGGAATGGAGATTATAGAAATGAACTTGGAAATTTAATACTTTATTTTAAAGATAATAATAAATTAGTTGCTGGTATATGTGGAGCTGGAACAATATATCTAGCTAAAGCTGGTGCGTTAGAAAACGTAACTTATACAACACCAATAAAAAAATGGACAGATAAATATAAGGAAACTTTTGGAGAAGAAGATCCATTTAATAGAGAGAATTACGTTAAGGCACATGTAGCAAAAGATTTAAATGTTATAACTGCAAAAGGAAATTCATTCATAGATTTTTCTATGGAAATATGTGATTTTTTAAATCTATTTGAAAATAAAAAGGAAAAAGAAACTTTTAGAGAAATGTTTAGTTAATAAAAAATACTGTATCTATTAGATACAGTATTTTTTATTTAGGATATATTATTTCTAAATCTTCACTTGAAGAAATTCCGACAAATTTATTTCCCGAGAAATCTTTAAAATGGAATTCTCCTTTTAATAGTGAATTATCAAAATCTTTTTTAAGAGTCTCTACTGGAACAGTAGAGTTTAAAACAAATGTATTATTTATTCCATTGTTTGTTACGGTAAAATCATTAGTATTAAATTCTTTAATTACTTTTCCATCATAGAACACTTTATAATTTAATTCATTAATATTAAATACTTCAATATTACCTTCTAATCTATCATTTGAAAAATAAAGTTGAACACCTAATTCGTTATTGTTAGGTTTTAAATGTAAATTTGAAGAATAATTTATATGAGATTTTGCAAGTGCCTTATATGAGAAGTTATCCATACTAAAAGGATATTCAGTATTACTTTCTACGAAATATAATGAAATGTTGTAGTCCTTATCAGCATTAAAATTAATATTAGCGTTATACTTTGGATAGTCTGTAGTAGTCATATTAACTTCGCTCCATTTTTTACTTGATACTTCTTTGTATTTAAGTACAACTTTAGTTGGTTTTCTAGGTGAGTTAATTGTAGCATTTACAGATAGCTTTCCATCTACAATAGTATAGTTGTATTCAGTTAATGAATGACTTGCAATATTTCTATTAGATATATTTGATATATCATTTTGTAAATTGTTAGTTATATCATATAAGCTATCTACTTTTGATTTTAATTCTTTATTTTCTGAATTTAAGTTAATATTTGAAACACATAATATTCCTGCATAGATAGTAAGAATTATTAAAACAATATCTTTTTTCTTCATAAGTCCCCCTAATCACAAAACATATGTTATATTATACCATATATAGAATAAAAAGTGATGTGATATAATTAAAGTTATAAAGTGTTTATGGAGGATAAAATATGGAATTCGAAGAACTAACATTAGAAAATTTAGGAGAAATTATACCATTTTATGTTGAGGCATTTAATGCACCTCCATGGAATGATAAGTGGACAGAAGATACTGTGAGAAAAAGATTAACTCAAATGATTAATTGTGAAGGATTTTATGGTCTTATTTGTATATATAATGGAGAAAAAGTTGGAATGATTCTTGGAAATGATGAACATTACTATGATGGACTTCATTTTAATATTAAAGAGTTTTGCGTAGATAAAAAAATAAAAGGTAAAGGCCTTGGAAAAAGATTATTAAAAGAATTTACAGTTAGATTAAAAAATAAAGGAGTAGATAGTATATATTTACTTACTTCAAGAACTGATGAAACTGAAGGGTTTTATAGAAGTCAAGGATACAAAACTTTAGAGCATATGGCTATGATGGAAATAGATTTAAGATAAGTATAATAAGGAGATTAAAATATGGATTGGAAAAAAGAAATTGAGAATTATATTCCTGTAAATGAACAAGAGGAAAAAGATAAAGAAAGTATGCTTATGTGTATAAATAATTTTAATGATGTACTTACAAGGGAAAATGTAGTATGTCATTTAACAAGTTCTGCTTTTGTAATTAATAAGGAAAAAGACAAAGCACTTATGGCTTATCATAATATTTATAAATCATGGGCTTGGACTGGGGGACATATGGATGGAGATACTGACTTTTTAAAAGTTGCTTTTAAGGAACTTGAAGAAGAGACAGGCTTAAAAAATGCAAAGCTTCTTTATGATGGGATAGCTTCATTAGATATTCTACCTGTAAACGGACATATTAAAAAAGGAAAATTTGTATCTCCACATTTACATTTATCAATAGCATATCTTTTTGAAGGTGATGAAACTGAATCAATTAGGATGAAGGAAGATGAAAATAGTGGAGTTAGATGGCTTCCTATAAAAGGTTTTAAAAAGTATATTAAAGAGGAACCATTTATGCAAAATGTATATGAGAAAATTTTAAATAGAGTAAATATAACTTTAGAATAGGAATACAAGCTTAAATTTTAGTCTAAAATATTAATATTTAAGTAAAGAGGAGAAGAGTTTTGAAAGATGCATTAAATGTTTTAAAAAGCTATTTTGGATATAGTAGCTTTAGAAAAGGTCAAGAAGAAATAATAAATGAAATAATAAATAAAAAAGATGTAGTAGCTATAATGCCAACTGGTGGAGGTAAATCTATATGTTATCAAGTACCAGCACTTATATTAGATGGTATAACAATTGTTATTTCACCACTTATATCTTTAATGAAAGACCAGGTAGATGGATTAAATAGTATGGGGATAAATTCAGCATATATAAATTCATCTTTATCTAATTTAGAAATAAATGATATATTACTTAAAGTAAAAAATGAAGATATAAAAATACTTTATATAGCCCCAGAAAGATTAGAATCAATGGAATTTCTAAATACAATATCAAATGCAAAAGTAGCTCAAATTGCAGTGGATGAAGCTCATTGTGTATCACAGTGGGGGCATGATTTTAGAAGTAGTTATAGACGTATAAGTAAATTTATAAACATTTTAAGAGAAAGACCAATTGTTTCAGCATTTACAGCAACAGCAACAAAAGAAGTAAGAGAAGATATAGTTAAACTTTTAGATCTTAATAATCCTAAAGTATTTATATCAGGGTTTGATAGAGAAAATCTAAAAATAATAATAGAAAAAGGAATAAATAAAAAAGCTTATATATTAAATTATATAAATGCTAATTTAGATGCATCGGGAATAATCTATTGTGCCACAAGAAAAGAAGTTGATTCATTATATGAATTGTTAGATGAAAGAGGACTAAGTGTAACTAGATATCATGCAGGACTTTCAGATGATGAGAGAAAAGTAAACCAAGAAGATTTTGTTTATGATAGAAAAAGTATTATAATCGCTACAAATGCATTTGGGATGGGAATTGATAAACCTAACATTAGATATGTAATACATTATAATATGCCAAAAAATATTGAAGGGTATTATCAAGAAATAGGTAGAGCAGGTAGAGACTCTGAAAAATCTGAATGTATATTATTATTTTCTCCAGGAGATGTTCAAAAACAAAAATATATAATTGATATGGGAACAGTAAATCTTACTAGAAAGGTAAATGAATTAGAAAAACTTCAGACTATGACTGACTTAGTTTATTATACAGGTTGCTACAGAAGATATATATTAAATTATTTTGGTGAAGAACTTAAAGAAGATTGCGGCAATTGTAGTAGCTGTGAATTTGATGGAGAAGTTATTGATAAAACAATAGATGCTCAAAAGGTTATATCATGCGTTTATAGGATGAAAAGACCTTATGGAATTGGAATGATAGTGGACGTTTTAAGAGGATCTAAAAATAAAAAGTTAGTAGACTTTAAATTAAATGAATTAACGACATATGGAATAATGAAGGATTATTCAAAGGATGATCTTAAAGAATTTATAAATACATTAATAGCTAATGGATACTTAAATTATAATGGAGAATTTCCTGTAGTTACTCCTAATGAAAAATCAAGAAATATTGTTATGGGAGAGGAAAAAGTTTTATTTAAGGAAGAAAGAAAGGTTCAAAGAATTGTTGAAGATAATGAACTATTTATAAGTCTTAAAAACTTAAGAAGAGAAATTGCTGAAAATGAAGGGGTTCCACCTTATATAGTATTTGGAGATAATACACTAAAAGAAATGAGTTTAAGAATGCCAATTACTAGAGAACAATTACTTGATATAAGTGGTGTTGGTGAAAAGAAAATAGATAAATATGGTGATGAATTTATAGAAAAGGTAAAAGAATATATAGAAAATAATTCATTAGAAGTAAAATTTGAATTTTTAAATGCTAAAAGTAAAACAACGAATTCTAAAACTACAAAAAGGATAAGTGATAAGAAAAAATCATTTGAAATAACAATTGAAGAATTAAAAGAAGGTAGAAGTTTTATAGAGATAGCTAAAGATAGAGATATTACAGTTGGTACTGTTATGAGTCATATATATAAGTATTTAAGTGATGGTGGAAAAGTTGATTTTGAAATTGATTTTACAAACCTTTTTACTAAAGAAGATGAAGAAGAAGTTATAAGAGCAATTAATAAGGTTGGATATAATAAACTTAAACCTATAAAAGAAGAAGCAAGAGATGATATAAGTTATGATACTATTAAATATATAATACTTAAATATACTCTAGACAATAATATAAATTAATAAAAGCAAGGCAAATAGAGATTTGCCTTGCTTTTTATATACAAATTTAATTTTTAGATTCTTGCCATTCATTTATAAGTGAAATCATGAATTTACGTAATACTTTACCTATTCTTGAATATTCATAATCATCTAAATTAGCAAGAGAAATTCTAAGTGACCATTCTGAATCATTAAATCCACTACCAGATAGAAGAATTATTGAATAATCTTTTGCAAGCTTATAAAGAATATAAGCTATTGTATAGTTATCTTGCAGATATTTTGCAAAACTATCACCAAATGAAACTTTAGCCCAATTTAATAAATTAAATTCAGTGTAATAATATGCACTATAAGGATTGTCTTCAAGTTCAATTCCTAATCCATCAAATAATAATTTTTTACGACGACGGCATATATCCATTGTAAGTTTTTTATAATTATCTTGATTATCAAGAAGTGCAAAACCTGAGAAAAGTGCCATTTGAACTTGTTGTGGTGTTGAAAGTCCAGCAGTATGGTTTAAAGCAACTTGTCTACTATCTGCAACAACTCTATCTATAAAAGGGATATTATCAGTATCTGTACAAAGGTCTTTATAACGAGATCTTATTAAATTCTTTTTATCTTCAGGTAATTTTTTTATTAAGTCATCAAATACATTTTCTTTTTGTATAGCAATAGTTCCAAGTCTATAACCAGTAACACCAAAGTATTTTGAGTATGAATAAACTCCTATAGTATTGTAAGGTAAATCAGTCATTAATGAACGGAAGTTTGGAACAAATGTACCATAAACGTCATCTGATATTACAATTAAATTAGGATTATGTTCTTTAATAATTGTAACTAAGTTATTTCTGCTTACATCATCTAATGCTACTGATGATGGATTTCCAGGGTTTACTATAAATAAAGCTTTTATATCTTTATCTTTAAGTTTTTCAAGCTCAGACTTTGGATATTGCTATGTTTCTTCACCATTTGTAGTAAATTCTTTAGCTTTAATTTCAATAATATCTAAGCTATATCTTGGAATATTAGGTATTTCTAAATATGGTGTAAAGACAGGAGTCATTATAGCTATTTTGTCGCCTTTTACTAATAATTCATTTGCTTTTAATGAATCAAATATATAGCACATTGCAGCAGTTGCTCCTTCAACTGCAAAAATATCGAAATTACCATAATTTTTATTATTAGAACACATTTCTTTTAATAAATAATTATGTACGATCTTTTCTATATGAGGTAACATTCTATCAGGGTAAGGGTAGTTATCACCTATAATACCATCTACTAATTCATAAACGAAATCGTCAGGATTAAATGCCAATTCATTAATTCCAAATTCTATAAAGTTAAATAGAAAATCTATTCCAGGAGCTTCTTCATTTAATTTATAAAACTCCTTAAATCTATTATAAATACCACTTTTATGAGGCATACCAGCAAGGTCTCCATCACACCATGTTCTTTTAGTTTCTAAAACAGCAAATTGTCCAAATGTAAAATAAGCAAGACGAGGTGTTGAGCAAGTCCAATTAGGATTTCCACGACCAGCATCAAGAAGAGGTCTTCTACTAGTTTCTGTTTCTTTTTTTGCAATATTTATTAATTCATTCTTAAATTCAAATGGACTAATCTTTCCATATACTTTTTCAATTTTTTTAAAATCAATATCATTTTCCATAATTAATCCTCCTAGAGATTACTAAATAGTAATTATCCTAAAGAAACTATACAACAACTTTGAAAAAATAAAAGAAATAAATAGTAATAAAAGTGTTAAATTTAATTAACATAAGTAATGAATAAGCATAATAAGAATAAATGAATAATAAATAATTGGATTGTTTATAAAATGATAATAAAAAGATCATTGAAAAATTATAAGCTTAGAATTATAATTTGAACATGGTTCATAAAGAGGTGATTTAAAGATGCCAAAGATATTAGAAAACCCAAGAGATAAAATATTAACTGAAGCAAGAAAAATGATAAAAGAAAATGGATATGAAAAATTAAGTATGAGAAAACTTGCAAAAGCTTCTAATATAGGGATTGGAACATTATATAATTACTTTAAAAATAAACATTCTATAGTTATAGAGATTGTTAGAATCGATTGGGAAAGGTCATTAAATAGATTACAAAAGGTTAAAGAATTTAGTGGTACATTTGAAGAAAAGATGAAATTTGTATATGATGAATTAGAAAATTATTTGTACAATCATATAGATATTTTCATACTATTATACAATGAAGAAAAAACTAAGCCAAATCATGCTAATGATAATATATTCGGTTCTTTATATTTACTTACAGATGAGATAATAGATTACCATAAAGAAAGTGGAGAGCTAAAGATTGATTTAGATACAAGAAATCTTAGTAAATTCATTATTAGCAATATGATTACAATTATAAAAAGTAATGCATTTTCTTTTGATGATTTAATGTGTATATTAATTAAAAAATAATATAAATTCCATAACATAAATTTATATTAATAAATTTATGTTATTTTAAAATATTTTATGAACAGTGTTCATAAAAGGAGGATGAGCAAAATGGAAAATGAAAATGGATATAGTAAAAAGGTTCAGAATGCCTTAATGGTAATGTTTTTACTTGGAATCTTTATTGGAGGTATGGACTCTGGTATTGTATCACCTGCAAGAACTGTAATAGCAGATTCTTTAGGTGTAAGTGCTGATACATCTATATGGATGATAACTATATATACATTAGTTTATGCAGTTATAATGCCTATATCAGGAAAGTTTGCGGATAGGTATGGGAAGAAAAAGTTATTTGTATTTTCAATTACAGTGTTTGGGATAGGATCAGCATTATGTGGTATATCTGATTATTTTGGTGGATATAGTTTCTTAATAGTAGCAAGAATTATACAAGCTATTGGCGGTGGTGGAATAATGCCAATTGCTACAGCTTTTATTGGAGAAAGTTTTCCAAAAGAAAAAAGAGGGGCTGCCCTTGGTATTGTTGGTGCAACTTATGGTATTGCAACAACACTTGGACCAACAATAGGATCTGGAATAATTAATATTTTTGGAAGAGATAATTGGGGATTATTATTCTTTATAAATGTACCAATATGTATAGTAGTAATTATAATGGCTTCTAGAATAAAGATAAAAGAAAGAGAATTTACAGATAAAAAATTAGATGTTTTAGGAAGTATTATTGTATCATTTATGATTTTATCAATAATGTATGCAGTTACAAATCTTAACTTCCATAATTTTGGAGAATCATTAAAATCAACTAATGTTTATCCATTTTTAATAGTATTTATTATATTGTTACCTATATTTATTTATCGTGAAAATAGAGCAGAAGATCCAATAATAAATTTAGATTACTTTAGAAATAGAAATATACGTATAACATTAATAATGGCATTGGTTGTTGGATGTGGAATGATGAGTGTTGTATTTATTCCACAGTTTGGAGAAAATGTATTAAGATTAAGCCAAGGATCAGGGGGATACTTAATTACTGTAATGGCAATATGCTCAGGTATTGCAGCGCCAGTAGGTGGAAAATTTATAGATAAATATTCAGCTAAGGCAGTTTTATTAGTTGGATTTGGATCTACAACTGTAGGTACGCTTACATTAGCATTATTTGTTTCAAAAACTAATAATGCAGTTGGATTATTTATTGCATTAGCATTAATGGGAATTGGAATGGGACTAACAATGGGAACTCCTCTTAATTATTTAATGCAAACTTATGTAAAAAGGGAAGAAGCAAGTTCTGCACAAGCAACACTTTCACTTATAAAGAGTGTTGGGATTGCAGTATCACCTAATATATTAGTTAATTTTATTGCAGAAGCTGGAGATAAAATGCCAACAAAGCTTATGGAAGTTATGCCAAAGATTCCGGGAATGGCATCATCTGCATCCCATTCTCTTGGAGCATCTGATGTACCAAGTAATATACTAAATTCATTCCAAAATGCAGATGTTACTAGTATAACTGGCGTTATGAAGGAATTTTCAAGCTTTATGTTTGATAAGGCAAAACCTTTAATTGAACAAGGGATGGTAGGTCATTTACCACCACACACTTCTATGGAAACTGTATTTAATAGTATGAAAGTTCAATATTTACATCAAGTAGATGGAGCTAAGACAGTTATAGAAAATACTTTCCAATCTACATTAAATAGTGGATTTGCAAGCTTGTTTATTGCATCAGCAATAATTGCATTAGTTGGATTTGTATGTGCACTTTGTTTGAAGAATAAAGATCATGCTATGAATAAATAGAATATATAATTAAATTAATAAAAGGACTACTTGAGGTAGGTAAATTACAACGATATCCATCTCAAATAGTCCTTTTATATTTTAAAGAAAAAATTTACCGTATGCTATAGCAAAAACTACTAAAAATGCAAATAGACAGAGTATTCCTAAACTAAATTTTACAGCATCACATTTCAAATTCATAACATCACTTCCTTTATATATATATTCTATAAAAATATATGAAATTCCTCCATAAAATTAATTATATTCCATATTTTATTTGGTTAAAATTTTCTATTAGGGGAACATAAGTAAAAAAGTCTACCTATATATAAAAAAAATGTAGTTAATAAAATGGTCAAATATAAAAACGAATACATTAAGTAGATTTGTTGAAATATGAACAAATATTAAAATAAATGATTTTTAATATTCTACGAATGGATTAAAATGCATATTTAATTGCAAAATGTGTTAACAAAAAGAAAACAGAGTAGAGTAAATGTTAAAAATATGAACAAAGTGTAATAAGCTCTAATTTAAGGTGTTTGACAAAAAAATAAAAGAGAATAATATATAGTATGTACTGTGCAAGAAATGATTATCATTTAAGGCACAGTACATTTTTTCAGAACCATTAATAGTTTTATTTTATATGAAAGATTAATGATTTTGATTAAAACTAAATATTTTTAAGAAAGGATGTAGTTTTCATGAGCAGTGTTAAAAAACTTACACTATTCCAACTTATCGGAATCACTATGGCATTTTTCGGTACAGTTAGAAGTGTTCCAACATTAGCGATTAATGGATGGACACAAATTTTTTATCTTGTAGGTGCAGTTGTTGTGTTTGCTATTCCAATATCATTAATAGCAGCAGAACTTGCTACAGGATGGCCAGAAGAAGGAGGCCCTCACGTTTGGGTTAAGGCAGCTCTAGGAGAAAGATGGGGATTTGTAACTTCATGGCTTCTATGGGTTCAAATGTTCTTCGGAATGGTAATGGTTGCTTCAACAGTTGGTGTTTTACTAGGCTATGTTGTTGGAAATGACGCATTATCAAAGAACAATGTATTTATTTTTATAGTAATACTTATATCTTACTGGGGAGTTACTTTATTAAATCTTAAATTCGATATGGTTAAGATTGTTGGTAACTGGGGTGCTATAATTGGAGTTTATATTCCATTTATCGCTTTAGTAGTACTTGGAGTAGCTTACTTATGTAAAAATGGTATACAAGCTGATAGCTATTTAGGAACATTTAGCACAAGCAAGTTAATACCAAACTTCCACGATTTCGGAAGCTTAACTTATTTCTCAGGAATTATCTTTATATTTGCAGGGGTTGAAATATCATCAGTTCACGCTAACAATATCGAAAACCCTAAGAAGAATTATCCAATAGCTGTTATAAGCTCAGTTATTCTTCTTGTAATATTCAACTTAATCGCTGGATTAACAGTTTCAAATGCTATTCCAAGCGGAAAGATGGAATTAGCTAACATAACTCAACCATTTGTTATATACTGTGAAGGTTTAGGAATACCATCAATCTTCAACAATATAATATCAGCTATGATAGCAATTGGTGTATTAGTTCAATTAAGTGCTTGGGTACTTGGACCATCAAAAGCAATGATAAAAGTTGCTGAAGAAGGAAACTTACCACCAGTATTCCAAAAGAGAACATCAAATGGAGTTCCTATAACTTTCGTTTTAATACAAGCTATAGTTATTTCATTAATATCAATAACTTATTTAGTAACATCAGATGTTAACAGTGCGTTCTTTATGATAACTGTAACAACAACAATACTTTACTGTGTAGTTTACATATTAATAGCAGTTTCAGCTATCGTTTTAAGATACAAAAAACCTGATGTTGAAAGACCATTCAGATTAGGATCAGGAAACGGATTAATGTGGATAGTTGCATTACTTGCAATATTTGGTGTAGCAATTACTGTAATAGTAAGTTTAATACCACCATCAATATTACCAAAAGAACAACACGTAGGTTACATTGCATTCCAAGTTATTGGAACAATAGTAAGTATAATAATACCACTTATAATCTTCAAATGTAAGAAACCAGAGTGGATTAAAAAATAAATTTAAGCATTATTAAAATTATTAAAAGCATTATTATTAAAAATTTAAATAATAAAAAAGCATTATATTAAAAGCATTTTGATATGAGTATTTGAAATGACTAAGCATTTCATTTTAAATGTGCATATCAAGGATGTTTAAGTAAAGGAGCATTAAAAATGAGTGGACAAGATTTAAACTTAAAAGCATTATTTTTAGGACCAAAGTCTGAAAACAAAGAAACATTCTCAAAACATTTAAACACTTTATTACAAGACCATAGTGAATGGAGAAAAAACTATCATCCAGAAGATAAGAATATAATAAAGACATCAGATTTCCATGCAGAAGATTTCAAAATGACTGCAGATAAAATGAACGATGTTTTAATAGAATTATCAAGAAAATTAAGATCAAAATCATTACCATGGCATTCACCAAGATTCTTAGGACACATGAACTCAGAAACTTTAATGCCAGCATTATTAGGATACTTTGCAGGTATGTTATACAACGGAAACAACGTTGCATATGAATCATCACCAGGAACTTCAGAAATGGAAGAAGAAGTAGGAGCTGATTTTGCAAAGCTTATGGGATACGAAGATGGAATCGGTTGGGGACACATCTGTGCAGACGGATCAATCGCTAACTTAGAAGCTATCTGGTATGCTAGAAACATAAAATCATTACCACTAGCAATGAAAGAAGTTGCACCTGAATTAGTTGAAGGAAAATCAGAATGGGAATTATTAAACATGTCAACAAAAGAAATCTTAGATTTAGTTGATAGAGTTCCAGAACAATTAGATGATTTAAAAGCTAAGTCAGCAAGAAGCGGTAAGAACTTAGGAAAATTAGGAAAATGGTTTGTACCACAAACTAAGCACTACTCATGGCTTAAATCAGCTGATATAATCGGTATAGGTTTAGACCAAGTTGAAGCTGTAGAAGTTAACGAACAATACAGAATGAATACAGAAGTTCTTGAAAAAAGAATAAGAGAATTAGCTGCTCAAGGAATTCCAACTTTAGGGGTTGTTGGAGTTGTTGGTTCAACAGAAGAAGGAGCAGTTGATGATATCCACAAGATCATAGCTGTAAGAGATAAGTTAGCTAAAGAAGGAATAAACTTCTACGTACACGTTGATGCTGCATACGGCGGATACGCAAGATCAATCTTCTTAGATGAAAACTATGATTTCATACCAAAGGAAGAATTAAAGGCTAAGTACTTAGAACACGGAGTATTCTTAAACGAAGAAACTGAATGGCCTTCAGATGATACTTACGAAGCATTCAAAGCTATAAGCGAATGTGATACAGTAACTATCGACCCACACAAGATGGGATACATCCCTTACTCAGCTGGTGGAATAGTTGTAAAAGATAAGAGAATGAGAGAATCAATCTCATACTTCGCAACTTACGTATTTGAAAAAGGAATGGACATCCCTGCACTTCTTGGAGCATTCATGCTTGAAGGATCAAAAGCTGGAGCTACTGCAGCATCAGTTTGGGCAGCACACAGAACATTACCATTAAACATAACTGGATACGGAAAATTAATTGGAGCTGGAATTGAAGGTTCATTCAACCTATACAACCACTTCAATGGAAAAGAATTTATAGTTGGTGGTAAGAAAATAATACTTAACACATTAATAAGACCAGACTTCAACATGGTTGACTTCGCATTCAATGAAGAAGGAAATACTGATTTAGTTAAGATGAACCAATTAAATCACGATTTCTATGAAGAAGCTTCATATGCAAGAGGCGGATTATATGAAAATGACTTTATAACTTCACACACTGATTTCGCAGTACCAGACTACGGAAACAGCCCATACCCATTCGTTAAATCACTTGGTTTCTCAAGAGAATCATGGGATGAAGTACAAAAAGTTACAGTATTAAGAGCATGTGTACTTTCACCATTCATAAATGATAAAGAAACATTTGCTGAATACATGGAAAAAGTAGATGCAGCTATCCAAAGAAAGTTAGAAAATATCTACGACGTAAGATAATAACTATTTTATATATGAAAAGAACCTTCAATTTTTGAAGGTTCTTTTTCTGTTATATTTTATTTAATCCATATATAATTTTTTTATTTGTACTTCTAAATTTAGATTCTCTTATTTCTCTAGGGAGTACACCTGATGATGGTATATTTCCTATAATGTATTTAATTGCGTTTTATAAAACATTGCCATTTCAAAGTGTAATAAATGGTTTAATAGGATATGGTATAGAAAATCTTTCATATATAATAGTTCCAATATTTATGCTTATATTAAATTTTCTTAGTTATAGTATACTTAAATTTAAGGTTAGTTATATAGAATGAAGTAAATAAAAGAGGAGTTATGGAGGGAAAATTTTATGAGAACTATGCATGTAGTTGTGGAGGATTATAATCCAAAGTGGAAAATAGAATTTGAAAAGATTAAAGCAGAGTTAATGATGGTTTTATATGATAAGATAATTTCTATAGAACATGTAGGTAGCACAGCTGTAGAAGGATTAGCTGCTAAACCTATTATTGATATTGATATAGTCATAGATAATAATTTTGAAGAAGTAAAGATAATATTAGAATCTATTGATTATATAAGTGAAGGTGATTTAGGTATACATGGTAGGGAAGCTTTTAAGTACTATAATAAAGAACATTTAATGAAACATCATTTATATGTATGTAATAAATATAATAAAGAATTATATAGACATATTAAATTTAGAGACTATTTAAAGGCTCATAAAGTAGAGCGGGATAGATATGGCTCTGTTAAAAAAGAAATGGCAGAAAAGTATCCAGAAGATATAGATTTATATATTGATGGAAAAGAGCCAATAATTCTTGAAATTTATAAAAAGTGTGGATTAGATTAAAATTTAATAAATTAATAAGAATAGAGGATACAGAAAGCATTAAACCTGTATCCTCTATCTTTTAATAGTCATTAAATGAGTGTGACTATTTAAGCATTATTTTTTTAGCATTATTTTTTTAGCATTATATTTATAATTATTCATTAATAATTATCCGTTTTTAGTTAAAGTTTATTATATTATCCCCGTATTTTAAGCATTATATTGTGTAGTGAGTTAATATTATTTTATTATTATTTTAGTAAATCCTTTTTTCCCTTTTTTAACCATAGCGAACCCATCTTCAAAGTGTGATTTTTCTAAAGTTTCTGCAAAGTCAGTTACTTTATTATCGTTTATTGCTAATCCGCCTTGTTTTACAAATCTTTTACCTTCTGATTTTGATGGGAATACATCAAAATCAACTAATATATCAATTAGGTTATTTCCTAAATGTTCTTCAGTTATTTCTATAGTAGGAACGTGATCTAAGTTAGCTCCACCTTCAAATAAAGCTTCTGAAGCTTTAACAGCTTTAAGAGCTTCTTCTTCGCCGTGAACTAATTTAGTTACTTCGAAAGCAAGTCTCTTCTTAGCTTCGTTTATTTCTGAACCTTCTACAGAGCATAATTCTTTAATTTCATCCATTGATACAAATGTAAGTAATTTTAAGCATTTTTCTACGTCTGCATCAGCGATATTTCTCCAGTATTGGAAGAATTCAAATGGTGATACTTTATTTGGATCAAGCCATAAAGCTCCTCCTACAGTTTTACCCATTTTTTCTCCTTCACTATTAGTTAGAAGAGAACATGTCATAGCGTATACGCTTCTACCTTTTTTCTTTCTAACTAAGTCAACACCAGCAATCATATTTGACCATTGGTCGTCTCCGCCAAGCTCCATCTTACAACCGTATTTTTCATTTAATTCTACGAAATCGTAAGCTTGCATTAACATGTAGTTAAATTCTAAGAATGATAAACCTCTATCTAGAGCAAATCTTTTCTTGAAACATTCAGCAGCTAACATTTTATTAACTGTGAAGTGTCCACCAACTTCTCTTAAGAAATCGATGTAGTTTAATCCTCTAAGCCAATCAGCATTATTTACTAATATAGCTTTGTCATCAGAGAAATCAATAAATCTTGACATTTGTTTCTTAATTGACTCAACATTATGATTAATTTGTTCGTCAGTTAACATCTTTCTCATATCAGTTTTTCCACTTGGGTCACCAATAGTAACAGTACCTCCACCAATTAAAACAATTGGTCTGTGGCCAGCTTGTTGCATGTGTGCCATAAACATTAAAGCTATGAAATGTCCAACATGTAAGCTATCTGCAGTAGGGTCAAATCCAATATAGAAAGTAACTTTCTCTTTTCCAAGAAGTTCTCTTGTTTCTTCCTCATGAGTAAATTGTTTAATGTATCCACGTTCTTTTAAAACGTCTAAAACATTTCTTTCCATAATAATACCTCCAATAATTAATTAAAATTTCGATTAATTATTGACCTTCTTAGAAAAAACTAATATAATATATCTGTCAAATAATATTATTAATTATTAAAGAAGGGCAATAATGTAACGATTTAGCCAATTCTTTTTTGCTATATAAGTTTTGTGGTGATTCTTATATAGCTTTTTTATTTATATAAAAAATTATAAAAAATAATTTGATATAACAAAAAAACCTCATCCATAATAAGGACGAGATTGCTCACGTGGTACCACCTTAATTTATCAAATATAAACATCCGTAAATATTTGACCTCATTAAAAGTTTTTAACGGTACTCAGCCGATAACATCTAATATCTATTATAAATAATAGAGTTCAATGAATAACTCCAAGATGTATTCGAAAATAAATGTCTTTGCGCCTCTCATCAACCGGCAACTTTCTGTTAAGCTTAGATATTTCTACTTGTTCTCTTCACAGTTTTTATAAAATTAAATTTTTTTATAAATGTTTTGTATGTGCTTATTATATACCGATAAATTATTACAGTCAACAATAAATTTTGAATATTTTTATTAAGTGTATGTTAAAAATAAGTATTATGAGTAAATAAACAGACTAAAATGTAAATGGAATATGTTTCTTTTATGAGTTATTATAATAAAAGAAATATATTAACAAAGGAAGAGAGAAGGGAAATTATGAAATATTTAAAATATCTTTTAGTTTTCGTCCCAATTAGTATAATAGCTGAATTTATGCACTTATCAGAGACTCTTATATTTGTATTATCAGCTCTTGCTATAATACCTTTAGCAGGACTTATGGGAGAAGCAACAGAAGAAATATCATTTTATACAGGTCCAAAACTTGGAGGATTTTTAAATGCAACTTTTGGAAACGCAACAGAACTTATAATATCATTTTTTGCATTAAAGCAAGGTCTTTTTGACGTTGTTAAAGCATCTATCGCAGGTTCTGTAATAGGAAATATATTATTGGTTCTAGGTGCAAGTATGCTGTTTGGGGGATTAAAGTTTAAAACACAAAACTTTAATAAGAAAATAATAGATAATAGTTCAAGTATGCTTTTATTTGCAGTTATAGGATTAATTATACCTGCAATATTTACACATACAGTTAGTCAAGAATTATTAAATACTAAGTATGAAGGTTTAAGTGTAATAGTTGCTATTATAATGTTTATAATTTATATATTAAGTTTAGTGTTTTCATTCTTTACACATAAAGATATATATAAAGTTGAAGTTGAAGAAGATGGAGAAACTGCAAAATGGTCACTTAAAAAATCAATTTTAGTTTTAGCTGTAGCTACAGTTTTAATTGCAATTGAAAGTGAATTTTTGGTTGGTGCTGTAGAATCTATGACACAATCATTAGGACTTAGTGAATTCTTTGTAGGAATTATAATAATACCTATAATAGGTAATGCTGCAGAACATAGTACAGCTGTTGTTATGGCACTTAAAAATAAAATGGATGTTGCAGTTGAAATTGCTATAGGGTCAAGTCTTCAAATAATTTTATTTGTTGCACCAGTTTTAATTTTCTTAAGTTTATTATTTACTCCAATGAGTATTGTATTTAATGTATTTGAACTTGTAGCATTAATTGTAGCTGTAATGATTGCAAATAAGGTTGCAAATGATGGAGAATCAAACTGGCTTGAAGGAGTTCAACTACTAGCTGTATATATAATTATAGCTGCTGCATTCTTTGTAGTTTAATTAGAAATAATTTATATGGACTAAAAGTTATTAATATAAAACTCACGTACATTTTATAAAAAAGTTGCGTGAGTTTTTTTATAAGCTATTATTTAAAATTTTATAAAATAATAGCATTGTATAATGATTAAAATTAATAATAGAAAGTTAATATATAATTAGTTGATTAAATTAATTAGAAGTGTTAAAATACTAAAAATATGAAAGTAAGAGGGTGAGTTTTATGTTAGAAACATTAAGGGAAAGAAGAAGTATAAGAAAATATAAAGACATAAAAGTAGAAAAAGAAAAAATAGAAAGCATATTAAAAGCAGGTCTTCTTGCACCATCATCAATGAACAAAAAGCCAGTAGAATTTATAGTAGTTGAAGATAAAGAAACACTATCTAAGCTTGAAACTTGTAAGGCAAAAGGAACACTTGGATTAAAAACAGCACTGCTTGCAATAGTGGTTGTTGCGGATACAGAAAAAAGTAATGTATGGATTGAAGATGCTTCAATATCAGCAACATTAATACAATTAGAAGTTCAAGAATTGGGCTTAGGTTCTTGCTGGATACAAATAAGAAATAGACAAAGTAATGAAGGAGATTCAGAAGAAGCTGTAAGAAACGTTTTAAATCTTCCAGAAAAATATGGAGTCTTGAGTATATTAACTATAGGATATAAAGATGAAGAGAAGAATGCTTATGATGATTCAAAATTAGATTTTGAAAAAGTTCATTATGATAAATTTTAATATTAATTATTTATATTTAATATAATACAAATGGCTATACTGATAATATGTAGTATAGCCATTTTAATATTTACTTTTAAACTTAAACATTAAAATTAAATTATATAAATGTTATACTAAGTGTAATAATTGTGAAAGGACGTGTATAATTTGGAAAAATTATATTATATAGATCAATACATAAAAGAGTTTACAGCAGAGATAGAAGAAATAATTGAAAAAGATAATAAATTTCATATTGTTCTTGATAAAACTGCATTCTTCCCAGGGGGAGGAGGTCAACCTTGTGATTTAGGAACTATAGATGAAAATGAAGTATTAGAAGTGTATGAAGAAGAGGGAACTGTATATCACATTGTTTCAAAAAAGCCAATAAAAATACATAAAGTAAAGTGTAAAATTGATTGGAAGAGAAGATTTGATTATATGCAACAACATTTAGCACAGCATACTCTTTCAGGATGTTTTTTCAAATTATTTAATCATAATACAGCAGGAATACATTTAGGAAAAGATATAAGTACTATAGATATAGTAGGAGAACTTACGGAAGAACAAATAAGAGAAGCAGAAGTTTATGCAAATGATATGATAGGAGAAGGTCTTAAAGTAGAGTTTTTATTCCCAGAAAAAAGAGAACTTAAGAAAATGGGGCTTAGAAGAGACCTTCCAAAGACTAATGAGAAAATAAGAGTTGTTAAAATTGAAAATCTTGATATTAACGCTTGTTGTGGAATTCATCCAGGAAATATTATAGAGCTTCAATGTATAAAATTAAAGAGGATAGAGAAGCATAAAGGAAATACTAGAATTGAATTTTTAGCTGGAAGAAGAGCTATTAATGATTATTTTGTAAAAGATGATTTTTCAAAAAAAATATGTAATTTTTTAAGTTGTAATGAAAATGAAGCTGTTAATAGTATAAAAAATTTAAATGATGAAGTTAAAAATTTAATTAATAAAAATAAGAGTTTAAGTGTAGAAATATCAGAGTATAAGGGAAAAGAACTTATTGATAATGCAGAGAAGATAAATAATATATCAATTATAAAAGAGATATATGAAGATGAAGATGTTAAGTATGTAAGTAAGCTATCTAGTAAACTAACAGAAAAAGATAATGTTATTTCTTTAATGGCAGTTAAAAATAATGAGAGAGCAAACTTGATATTTGCAGCATCTAAAAATATAAAGAATATCGATATGAATATACTTTTAAAAGATGCAATTACCTTAATTGACGGAAGAGGTGGAGGAAGTAAGTTCTTAGCACAAGGTGGCGGAAAAAATAATAATAATCTAGATTCAGTATTAGATTATGCAACAATGAAAATTAAAAATATGATATAAAATATATTTAAATATAAAGTTCCTAGTAATACTAAAAAGTTAAAACTAGGAATTTTTTTTGTGAAAAATTAAATGATAATAAATTTCAATTAAGAAGGAAAAAGGTGTTTTATTAATTATATTAAAGCATTTTATAGATAAATTGCCCAAATAGAAAATGGGAAAATTGACAGGAAAATGCCAATTTAATAAAATGTTAATGATAATCAGTATCAAATAGGAGACGGAGATATGATAAAAGATATTATTAGATATATTTATGAGAATAATGATTTTTCTAGCAAAGGAATAGCAGAAGGATTAGATGTAAGCGAACAAATTATAAAGCAGTATAAAGAGAAACTTATTTTAAATGGGTACATAAAAAAGGATGATGGATGTACAAATAGTAAGTGTGAAAAGTGCAGTTGTGGATGTAGTGAAAAATCATTAAATCCAGTAGTGCAGTGGGAAATAACTGATAAAGGATTTAAATTAATAAAAAAATAAATGAGGTGTAAGAATGAAAAATATTTTTGAATGTAAAGTTGGAGACAAGCTTAAAGTAAAAGGCATAAATAAAGATAGCAAGGTAAAGAGACGACTTATGGATATGGGAATAACACCTGGGATAACTATAGAAGTAACTGGAATAGCACCTTTAGGAGATCCTATCGAAATTAATGTTAGAGGATATAAACTAACTTTAAGAAAAGAAGAAGCAAGTGCGATCTTATTATAAGAGGGGGAATGTTCTATGCCGATTTCATTTGTAACGGAAGGGAAATCTGTAAAAATAAAAAATATTCAAATGAGTGAAAAAATGGGTAAAAAGATTAAGGAAATGGGATTTAATGTAGGGGCAGATGTTGAAGTTGTAAAAAATGATGGTGCATCTCTGATAGTAGGAATACAGGGATTAAGAGTCGCTATAAGTAGAGGGATGGCACAAAAAATTATAGTAGAATAAAAATTTAGGAGGATATAAAAAGAATGAGAATAGCATTAGCCGGCAACCCAAATTGCGGTAAAAGTAGCATATTTAATGTTTTAACAAAAGGTAGGCAACATATAGGAAATTGGCCTGGAGTTACAGTAGAAAAAAAGGAGGGAAAGCTTAAGCACAAAGGAAATGAATATAGCGTCATAGATTTACCGGGAACATATAGCCTTGGTGCATATTCTGAAGATGAGGTAGTTGCAAGAGATTATATACTTAAAGAAAAACCTGAAGTTGTTATAAACGTAGTTGATGCATCAAATATAGAAAGAAACTTATATTTAACTGTACAATTACTTGAACTTGGGACAAACGTTGTTTTAGCGCTTAACATGATGGATAGTGCAAAGAGCAAGGGAATTTATATAGATTCTGATGAGTTATCTAAAAGGCTTGGAATACCTGTAATAGAGACAGTTGCTACTAAAAAAGAAGGTATTGATAAATTAATAGAAGAAGCCTTAAAGGTACAAGGAAAGCCTAAGAAAAATATTAATTTAAGTAAAAAGATAGTAGAAAATATTGATGTTATTAAAGAAAAAATTGATAGCAAAGAAAACTTAGATTATTCATCAGAATGGATATCATTAAAACTTTTAGAAAATGATAGTAGTATAAAAAACTATTTAGAAGAAAAAGGTTTTAAAGAAATAATAGACTATACTGGGTCTGTTATAGATAAGTATACAGAATCAGAAGGCTTAGAGCCAGAAATGGCAATAGTTGATGATAGATATAGTCATATAAGTAAAGTTATTAAAGGAATTATAAATAAACCAAGTAAGTCAAGCAAAACATTATCAGATAAAATAGATAATATAGTAACTAATAAGTTTTTAGGAATACCTATTTTTGCAATTATTATGTACTTATTATATGCTATAACATTTAAAATAGGTGGAGGACTTCAAGAGTGGGGCGGAGAACTTATTGATTCTTTAGGTGGCGTAGTAGTTGGATGGCTAGAAGGTTTAGGGGCACCAGAATTCTTAACAGGATTTGTAGGAGATGGAATTTTTGCAGGGGTTGGAGCTGTAATTACATTTGTTCCTTTAATTATGGTTATGTATTTCTTAATGGGGCTTTTAGAGGATAGCGGATATATGGCAAGAGCGGCTTACATAATGGATAGAGTTATGAAAGCCTTAGGATTACACGGAAAAACTTTTATTTCGATGATAATAGGTTCAGGATGTAATGTGCCAGGTATAATGTCAACTAGAACTCTTGAAAGTAAAAAGGATAGAATGATAGCAATACTTATAAACCCATTTGTATCATGTGGTGCTAGGTTACCAATTTATTTAGTATTTATAGATGCATTCTTCCAAACACACGCAGCTATTATATTATTAAGTCTTTATTTATTAGGAATTATTGTAGCTTTAATATGTGGAAAGATTTTAAGTAAAACTTTATTTAAGGGAGAAACATCATATTTTGTTATGGAACTTCCAAATTATAGAATGCCATCTATTAAAAATGTTGCATTACTTACATGGGAAAAAGGTGGAGCATTTATAAAGAAAGCAGGAATTGTAATATTCCCAGCAGTAGTAGTTATATGGCTTTTATCAGTATTACCATTTGGGACTCAGCAATATAGTGAAGCTTCAATACTTGGAAGAATAGGTACATTTATATCTCCAATATATGCTTTAGCTGGATTTGCTACATGGCAAGCTTCAGTAGCATTATTCTCTGGAATAATAGCTAAGGAAACTGTTGTGGCAACTTTAGGAATGTTATATGCTGGTGTAGCTGAAGGACCAGAACTTATATCATCAATAGCAGCTCACTTTACACCTCTTTCAGCGATATCATACATGACAATGACATTATTATTCACTCCATGTCTTGCTGCATTAGGAGCAATAAAAAGGGAAACAAATTCTATAAAATGGACATTATTCTCAGCAATAGGTTCATTCGTTGTAGCTTTAATAGTATCAACAATAGTATATCAAGCAGGATTACTTTTAGGATTTAATTAAAAGAAACCACCTATAGATTTTAAAAAAGTTTAATATAGTCTATAGGTGGTTTTATAATATTATTTTAAATTTTTATACATTGTATCTAATAACGTACCTGTACTATCTGCATAGTAGTGCCAGAACATTATTCCTAAAAGATTATTGTTCTTTAAATAATCGCATTTATATGTTATTGATTCTTCGTCATCATATGAAATGAACTCATTACCATTAAATAAATAAGGAGCCTTAGCTTCTTCATCAAAGTATCTAATGAATCCTTGTTTGTTTATATAATTTTCTTTAAGTTCATCATAGTTTGCAAAGATGCCACCAGTTGTTTCTGCCATTTGGAAAAGTCCATTATTGAAATTTGGAACTCCTTTAAATCCTCTTGCATAAAAAGCTGCACCTATAACTAATTTTTCTTCTGGAATGCCGCAAGATTTAAATAGTCTAACTGCATCATGAGTTGATCCTTTAAATAAATCACCAGTTGAATTATAAAGAGGAGTATGATGTCCAGTTAAGATTTGGAATCCACCTCTAAAATCATAAGTCATAAGTTGTATATAATCTAAATATTTATGAACCTTGTCCATTTCAGTTCCGTCTAAATAATACTGCTCTGCACCAGTTGCAATAGTTAGTAAAAAATGTTTATTATATTTCTTTTCTTCAATATCTAGTTGTTCTCTAAGTTCTTTTAATAAAAGAGTAAAATTAACTTTGTCATCAGGTGATGAAACAATTCCTGATACTGAATAACATGGATATTCCCAGTCTAGGTCTAAACCATCTAAATTATACTTATGCATAAACTCTATAGCGTTTTTAGAAAATAACTTTCTATTTTCTTCTGAGGATGCAGCTTCTGAGAATCCACCTGCGCCCCATCCACCTATAGAGATTAAAATTGTTAAATCAGGATTGAATGATCTTATTTTTTCTAATTGATCTAGATTTTTTAGCTTAGTATAAAGCTCGCAATTCGAAATTTTTGCGAATGCAACATTTACATGAGTAAGTTTTAATGCATCTTCCTTTTTTATGTTTTTAAGCCCAATATCACGTAAATACGCAATTATATATTTATTCCTCATAATACCCCTCCTAACGTTTACATGATAATTTTAACATATTTAAATAATAAATTTATATAGAAAAAAATAATTAAATTTATTATTATTAATTAAGTAGTTATAAAAAATAATAATAGGAGAGTAAAATGAATATTTTAAAAGAAAATACATTTAAGATGGCAATATCTGCGACTTTAGCTATATTTATTGCAGAAAGTTTTGGATTAAAATTTGGTGTTACAAGTGGAATAATTGCAATTTTAAGTATACAAAATACAAAGAAAGAAGCACTTTTAGTAGGTGGGAAAAGACTTTTTGCAGCAACAATAGCAGTTCTATTATCATACTTTTTATACATGCTACTTGGAAGTACGGCTATTATCTTTGGTTTATTTCTTCTTATATATATCACAATTACAAAAGAACTTAATATTGAGGAAGGTATGGTAGTTGGAGCGGTTCTTTCAACACATCTTTTAGTTAGTAGTAATATTGATTTGAGTTGGATATTAAATGAAGAGTATTTAACGTTAATAGGTATTGGTGTTGCATCATTATTTAATTTATATATGCCTTCTTTAGAAGAAAAGTTTAAAGAAAAGAGAGAAGCTATAGAAATTGCTTATAGAGAGATTATAAATGATATGGCACAGAGTTTAGTACTTAGAGCAGTACCAATAAATGAAATGGAGAAGCTTAAAAGGGTAGAAAAAAATATTGAAGAGGCAAGAGATATTGCATATAAAATAAATAATAATTATTTATTTAAAGATGAGTTATATTATATAGATTATATTGAAATGAGAATAAAGCAACTTGATAGTATAAAGAGGATGAAATCTCATTTTTCAAGATTTTATATGAATTATGAGCAAACATTAATAATGGCTGATTTTACTAAAGATGTAGCTATGAATATATATGATGGTAATGATTGCATTGAATTATTATATAAACTTAAGAAATTAAGATTTGGTTATAGGGAAATGGAACTTCCAAAAACAAGAGACGAGTTTGAAAATAGAGCTATGTTATTTCAATTTTTAAATGATTTAGAAGATTTTCTAACACTTAAAAAAGATTTTAGGAAAATGTATAAAAATTAGGCTATGAAGTTCATAGTCTAATTTTTATATAATGAATTATAAAGTTATTATCTTAGGTTTTCTTTCTTTAAAGTAAATTGGTGTTAATTTAGCTTCATGTGCCATACTAAGAGCAATGTCAAAATTCATACCAATAGATTCTTTATTATGTGCATCTGAACCGAGTGTTACATATTTTCCACCAAGTTCTCTATATCTTTTATATAATTTTAGTAAAGCATCCTCAGAATCTTTTATATCAATTCTTCTACTATTTAGTTCTAATACTTTTCCTTTTGATATAATAATTTTAAATACTTCATCTATATAGTCAGGAAATTCATTGAAATATATTTCATTATCTTTAAAGTTTAAATATCTACAAGGATAATCTATATGTGCTAGTGAATCAAAATTATCAAAATCCGTTATATCTCTTATCATTTCATTAAAGTAAGAAATAAAATAATCTTTCTTTGAAATAAAGTCTTTATTTGGATCACTAAATATATCAATATCATTAATAGAGTGAATTGATCCTAATATGAAATCAAAAGGATATTTTTTAGATAGTTCATTATTCTTATCTAATATTGATTTAGAAAGTCCAATTTCTATTCCAAGGAGTAACTTATCGCTTCTATAATTTCCGTATTTATCAAAAAAATTATCACAATCTACTTTAAATAAATCAGGAACTGGATAGTTATAATCCATATGTTCTGTTAATATTGTTCCAATGTTTAGGTCTTGTCCTCTTTTGATTACTTCATCTATTGTCATTTTACTATCAGAGGATAATTCTGTATGCATGTGACTATCAAAAATCATAAAAAAACCTCCAGTACAATATATAAATTGCTTTTTTATATTATAGCATAGTATTATTAATATTGAGACTTACAACCTATAAAGGAGGAAAAATTATGAAAGAATTATTTAAAATAAAAGATATGTCTTTCTATGAAGAAGACTTTTTTGATGATATTAGAGAATATGAGGATATAATTCCAATAATAAAGGAACTTGAAGATAAGCTAGATTATGAAAAGATATCATGTGTTGAAATTAATGAGTGCTGTGGTAAGGGAAAAGATAATTACTTAGTTGAAATTATCGGATATATAAACAGTGAAGATGAGTTTATCACAAAGGAAGAAAAGGAACAATTTGAAAATGTTCTAAAAGAAGACGCTTTAGATTTATTTGTAATTAGAGTTTACAAATGTGTTGATTGTGGAAAGTGGATAATTGATATATTAGAAGATTAATATATTTAAGTAGAAAAAATATATAATAAAATAGTATAATAAAGGCATTATGTAGATAACAATATTTACATAATGCTTTATTTTTTATAGAGAATATAGAGGTGAACAATGGATATAAAAGATAGGTTATATAAAGTAAAGGAATCGATTGTAGAGAGATACAATAAACTTGATAAGGAATCTTATAAAACGTTCTTTAAAAAGAATTTAAAATGGCTTGTTGCAGTAGTTATAATAATTTTCTTAGGGGTTGGGTATTATATAGGAAACATAACGACAACAAAGTCACAAGTACTAAAAGAACTAAATATAGCACTTAAAGAAGGAAATGCACGCAAGCTTACAAAGATAATAGAAGTAAATAATGAAAGTGTAAATAAAGAGGAAATAGAACCTTTAGCAGAATATTTTAAAGGTAAAGATGAAGTTGTAAATAATACTATTAATAAGATAAGTAGAGATAATAAAACAGAAATATTTGAACTTGTTAGTAAAAAGGGATTATTTAAAGATAAATACTATATAAATTTAAAGACGTTTAATATCACTTTAAATAGTAATTTTAAAAATGCTCAAATATATATTAATGAAAATGATAAATATAGACCAAAAGATACTATAAGAAATCTAATTCCAGGAAATTATAAAATAATTGGAGAAGTTAAAAGTGACTATGGAAATATAAAAACTGAAAAAGATATTACTTTAATGAAAGATGAAAATATAAATATTAATTTGTCAGCAGTTATGGTTACAGTTTCATCAAATGTAAAAGATGCGAGTGTTATTATAAACGGAAAAGACAGTGGTATATTAGTTAAGAATTTTAAAGATATTGGTCCAATGCCAAGTGATGGTACAGTAAAAATTTCTCTTAGAAAAGAATTTCCTTGGGGAACTATTGATAGCAAGGAAGTAGAAGTTAAGGATAATAAAAATATTAATATAAACATAGACATAGCTAATGATAAACTTTGGGATGAAGCACAAAACACTGTAAATAAATTTTATAAAAGTGTAATAGATGCACTAAATAATGAGGATAAGAGTTTAATAGAGGCTTCAACAGAAAAGGCAAAAGATAAAATATATGGAATACTTGAAAAGAACTATTTTATATTTAAAAATCAATATGATATGACATCATTAAACATAGATAAAGAGAAAAGTCATTTTGAATATAATAATGGTGATTATAAAGGAACAATTGTATGTGATGTAAATTATGATGTTAGTATGAAATTATTTGGATTCTTAAAAGAAGAAAATAGTAAGAGTTTCTTTACAAAATTAGTTTATAAAGATAATGAATGGATTGTTGATGATGTTGAAAATTTCTCATTATAAATAGGGGTAGCTATATTGCTACCTTTTTAATATTAAAAAATAAACACAAAAAAACCTGCACTAAATATAGCACAGGTTAAAGGGTTATGTTCATTTAAGAAAGGGAATAAATGAACATTTTGTGGGGTTTATTTAAACTCTATAGCGTTTGCTAATAGAGTGGTATGGGCTTTGTTAACTTTTTTTAATTTATTTGTTAATGTAATTATACTAAAATTAAAAATAAATTCCAATAGTTAAATTAGAAGTTTACGAATTATTAATATTTGGTTTATAATACGTTTAAAAAGACGTTTAAAAACTATTTTTTAAATATATTTTCCTAAAGTAATAAAATAACAGGAATTGTGTTAAAATTATTTGTAGAAAATTTATTTTTTATGGAGAAATATAGTTTTTATAATAATAGTTTTTTATAATAAAGGAGAAGTATTATGTTAAGAATAGAAAAGAAAACTTATTTAAAAGATACAGTGGAATACGAAGAGTATTCTGAAAATGTTGCAAAATTAACAGACAAGGAAAAAGAAGAACTTGGAATAAGAACTTGTGGTGGATGTTGCAAGAGAAAAGAAAACAAAAAAAGTAAGTAAAATATAAGAAAAAATTTATTAATTTAATATAGTAAGTATTGTATAATAAATGTAGTATCAGTAAGTTTAGGAGGTAAATATTTTGGCGAAACCAAGTATATTTAGTAAAGATTATGAAAAGAAGATGAAACGTAGAAGGATTAGAATTGCCATAGTAGTGAGCTTGGTTGCAATAATAACAGGTGTTCTTATATATAAGTTTAAGATAGAAAAGATGGACTTTTCAAATGTAAGACAAAGACTACAGGCATGGGTTGATAGTGATAAGCCAAAAGAAGAAGAAAAGGCAGTGGAGGAAACTAAAGAAGATGTTAAGCCAGAACCACCAAAAAAGACTTACATAGAAGCAAAATTAAGTGATAAAGTAACTTTAAAATGTGAGTATAAAGAAGAAGGAAAGAAGAAAGAGTTTGTTTCTATAGAAAATCCAGAAGGTATAACATACGACATATCGCCAAATAAAGAAATGATAGTTATATTAGATAAAGATCAGAATATGAAATTAATAAATATTGATGGCAAAGTTACAGATATAACAAAGAAAGAATATGTATCAAAAAAAGGTGATAAATTCAAAAAAGAAGTAAAAATTAAAGAAAATAAAAATTATTTATGGCATAGTGAACCTAAATTTATGGATGATGAAAATATAGTTTATGTAAGTAATTTACCTTACTTTGGAACAGCTGCCACTAATCAATACACATGGATTTACAATATAAAAACTAAAAAAGATACTGTAATTTGGAAAACTAAAGGTAAAAAAATTACTATTGGAAAAATAGTACCTAAAAAAGGTATAGAAATTAAAGTGGATAAAAATGAATATATAATAAACAATAAGGGTAGTATTGTAAAGTAATAAAAAGTAAAAAAACTACCTATAATAAAGCATTTGATAATGTGTAGAAATCTATGTTATAATAACCTAGTTAATAAATGTGAACAAAGAACTATTTTAGGAGGAATAACAAAATGGAAGCTAAAATGGAAAAAATAGAAGCTAATGTTGTTAAATTTGAAGTAAGAGTAGAAGCAGAAAAATTCACTGCTGCTTTAAATAAAGCATACAACAAAAATAAGAAAAACTTTAATATACCAGGATTCAGAAAAGGTAAAGTGCCAATGGCAATGGTTAAGAAGCACTACGGTGTAGAAGTATTATTTGAAGATGCTATAAACACAGTAGTAAGTGAAACTTACCCAACTTTAATCGAAGAAAACAAATTAAAACCAATCGATTATCCAAAAATAGATGTTGTAGAAATTGGAGAAGGTAAGGACTTAGTTTATACTGCAGAAGTTACTTTATATCCAGAAATCGAACTTGGAGAATACAAAGGATTAGATATTAAGAGAAAAGAAGTTAAAGTTGAAGATGTTGAAGTTGAAGGTCAATTAAAGAACATGCAACAACAAAACGCTAGAGTTGAAGTTAAAGAAGAAGGAAATGTTGAAAATGGTGACATCGCTGTTATAGATTTCAAAGGATTCGTTGATGGCGTTGCATTTGAAGGCGGAGAAGCTAAAGACTACGCTTTAGAAATTGGATCAGGTTCATTCATTGATAACTTCGAAGATCAATTAGTAGGAATGGCTACTGGAGAAAAGAAAGAAATAAAAGTTAACTTCCCAGAAAACTACGGAAAAGAAGACTTAAATGGAAAAGAAGCTACTTTCGAAGTAATAGTTAACCAAATAAAAGTTAAAGAAATGCCAGCTTTAGATGATGAATTCGCTAAAGAAGTTTCAGAATTCGAAACATTAGATGAATTAAAAGCTGATATAACTAAGAGAATAGAAGAAACTAAGAAAGCTTCAGTTGAAAGAGAATTCGAAGATGAATTAGTAACTGCTGTTATCGAAAATTCAAAAATGGATATCCCAGAAATCATGGTTGAAAAAGAAATCGACATGATGGTTAGAGATCTTGAAAATAGATTAAGACAACAAGGATTATCATTAGAACAATACATGCAATTCACTGGAAACACTGAAGAAAAAATGAGATCATACATGAAAGAAAATGCTGATAAGAAGGTTAAAGCTGACTTAGTATTAGAAGCAATAGCAAAAGCAGAAAACATTGAAGCTACTGAAGAAGAAATAAAAGAAAAAGCTAATGAAATAGCTAAGATTTATGCACCAGATCAAGCTGATAAGATGGCTGAAATGTTAATGCAAACTCAAAGCAACATGATAGCTAAAGATTTAGTTGTTTCAAAGACTATTAAGTTCTTAGAAGAAAACTGCAAATAATTGATATATAAAAATTAAATAAATGTAACATTAGATAATTGCCAGAAATTAAATTTCTGGCAATTATTTCAAATAAAAAGATTAACAAATGATTTATATTAGGGTATAATTTTATTTAAGTTACATTAAAAAGGAGGGGAATTAAATGAGTTTAGTTCCAATGGTTGTTGAACAAACAAATAGAGGAGAAAGAAGTTATGATATCTTCTCAAGATTGTTAAAAGATAGAATAATAATGATTAATGGGGAAATAAATGATGCTACATCTAATTTAGTAGTAGCTCAGCTTTTATTCTTAGAAAGTGAGGATCCAGATAAAGATATATATATTTATATAAATAGTCCAGGTGGATCAATTACAGCTGGTATGGCTATATATGATACAATGCAATATATAAAGCCTGATGTATGTACTATATGTATTGGTTTAGCTGCATCAATGGGATCATTCTTACTTTCTTCTGGAGCAAAAGGAAAGAGATATGCACTTCCTAATGCAGAAATAATGATACACCAACCTTTAGGTGGATTCCAAGGTCAAGCAACTGACTTTGATATTCATGCAAAGAGAATTTTAAGAATAAAAGATAGATTAAATAAAATACTAAGTGAGAACACAGGTAAGCCTCTTGAAGAGCTTAAACGTGATGTTGAAAGAGATTATTTCTTAGATGCTGATGAAGCTAAAGAATATGGTTTAGTAGATAAGGTAATTACTAAGAATGAAATCGAAAAAGCATAAAATAGTTAGGATTTATCCTTAGCGAGGTGAAAATATGGCTAAATACGAAGAAAAGAAACAGTTAAAATGTTCTTTTTGTGGAAAAAACCAAGATCAAGTTAAAAGATTAATAGCTGGTCCTGGAGTATATATATGTGATGAATGTATAGATTTATGTTCAGAAATAATAGAAGATGAATTTGAAGAAACAAATGAAGTTGTTGCTACAGATTTACCAAAACCACAAGAAATAAAAGAATATCTTGATTCATATGTTATAGGTCAAGATGGAGCAAAGAAATCATTAGCTGTTGCAGTTTATAATCATTATAAAAGAATAAACACAAAAAAAGCATCAAATGATGATATAGAACTACAAAAGAGTAATATATTATTATTAGGACCAACAGGATCAGGTAAAACTTTACTTGCACAAACATTAGCTAAAATTTTAAATGTTCCATTTGCTATTGCAGATGCTACAACATTAACTGAAGCTGGTTACGTTGGAGAAGATGTTGAAAATATCTTATTAAAATTAATACAAAATGCTGACTTTGATATAGAAAAAGCAGAAAAAGGTATTATATACATTGATGAAATAGATAAGATTGCTAGAAAATCTGAAAATCCATCAATTACAAGAGATGTTTCAGGTGAGGGTGTACAACAAGCACTTTTAAAAATATTAGAAGGAACTACTGCCTCAGTACCACCACAAGGTGGAAGAAAACATCCACATCAAGAATTACTTCAAATAAATACTTCAAATATATTATTTATTTGTGGTGGAGCTTTTGATGGAATAGATAAAATCATTGAAAAGAGAACAAGAAAGAGTTCAATAGGATTTGGTGCAGATATTCAATCAAAGCAAGAAAAAGATTTAGGAACATTATTTAAAGAAATAATGCCAGGAGATTTATTAAAGTTTGGTTTAATACCAGAGTTTGTTGGAAGACTTCCAATAGTTGTAACACTTGAATCTCTTGATAAGAAAGCATTAGTTAAGATTTTATGTGAACCTAAAAATGCTTTAGTAAAGCAATATAAAAAGTTATTTGAGCTTGATAACGTAGATCTTGAGTTTACTGAAAAAGCTTTAGATACAATTGCTGAAGAAGCAATAAGTAGAAATACTGGTGCTAGAGGGTTAAGAGCTATAATTGAAGAAATGATGGTTGATATTATGTTTGAAATTCCTTCAGATGAAAGAATTACAAAAGTAATTATAACTGAAAACACAATCAAGAATGGCGAAAAACCAGAAATTCATAGATTGCCAGAAGGTGAAGTTAGACCAATGCTTGTTGATAGATCAGCTAAAAGTAAAGATGGAATGGAAACAGCATAGATAAAAACACTCTTATATAAGAGTGTTTTTTATTATAGAAGAAAATTTACCATTATTGAAAAATGTCATGGTTATGGTATACTTAATTAGTCTAATAAATTTTAAACAAGATTGGGGGAAGATAGGTATGACAAATGAAAATATACTTCCTTTAATTCCTCTAAGAGGGATGACTATTTTTCCAAATATGGTTACTCATTTTGATGTAGGAAGGGAAAAGTCAAAAAAAGCAGTAGAAGCTGCAATGGAAAATGGAGAAAAGATTTTTCTTGCAACACAAAAAGATGTGGAAATAGAAGATCCAAAGAAGAGCGACATAAGCAAGGTTGGAACTATTTGTAACATAAAACAAATTATAAAATTACCTGATGATATTATAAGGGTTTTAGTTGAAGGTAAAGAAAGAGCGGTTATAAAAAAATATCAACCTAAGAAAAGTTATTTAGAAGTAGAATTAGAGAGAATTAAAGAAGACGACATAAATGATGTTGAAATAGATGCATATGTAAAATCATTGAAAGAAAAATTCATAAAACTTATGAAAGTTACAGGAGAAAATTCAAGTGATATTGTCAAAGCAGTAGAACTTGATAATAAAATTTATGAATTTATTGACATGGTTAGTAGTGTAGCTATAGGAAAAGAAGAAGATAAACAAGAAATTCTAGAAACTATAGATTTAAAAGAAAGAATCTCTAAATTATTAGTTATTATAGAACAAGAAATTGAAATAGCTTCTATACAAAAGAAAATAGCAGAAAAAGTTAAAACAAAAATAGATAAAAGTCAAAAAGAATATTTCTTAAGAGAACAAATAAAAGCTATACAAGAAGAACTTGGTGAAGATGATGAAAATAAGCTTGAAATAAAGAAATATGAAGAAAAAATAGAAAGTGCAAAACTTCCAAAAGAAGTTAAGGAAAAGGCTGTTTATGAACTAAATAGACTAAAAACTAATTCTTCAACATCAGAAGAAGGTGTTATTAAAAGTTATTTAGACTGGATACTGGACATGCCTTGGAATAAAAAAAGTAAAGATACCATAGATATAAAAAGTGCTGAAAAAGTATTAAATAAAGAACATTATGGTTTAAATGATGTAAAAGAAAGAATAATAGAATATTTAGCAGTTAAACAAGTAAGTAAGAGCATGAAAGGTCCTATACTTTGTCTTGTTGGACCACCTGGAGTTGGTAAAACTTCTATAGCAAAATCTATTGCAGAATCTATGAATAGAAAATATGCAAGAATTGCGCTTGGTGGAATGAAAGATGAATCCGAAATTAGAGGTCATAGAAAAACTTACGTTGGTGCAATACCTGGAAGAATTGCATATGCTTTAAGAGAAGCAAAAACAAGTAATCCACTAATTCTTTTAGATGAAATTGATAAAATAAGTTCAAACTATAAAGGTGATCCTCAAGATGCATTACTTGAAGTTTTAGATAGTGAACAAAACTATAACTTCAGAGATAATTATTTAGAATTACCTCTTGATTTATCAAAAACTTTCTTTATTGCAACAGCAAATAGTTTAGATACTATTCCAAGAGCTTTACTTGACAGAATGGAAGTTATAGAAGTATCAGGATACACATATGAAGAAAAATTCCAAATAGCTAAAAGATACTTACTTAAAAAAGAGCTTAAAGAACATAATATAAGCGAAGATAAGATAAAGGTAAGTGACACAGCTTTAAAAGAAATAATTGAAGGATATACTAGAGAATCTGGTGTTAGAAGCTTAACTAGAGTTATAGCAGCATTAATTAGAAAATCAATTACAGAAATGCTTAAGAAAAATAAAGATTCAATAAGTATAAATTCTAAAAAAGTGGAGAACCTATTAGGTAAAAAGATATTTAGCTATGAAAAAATAGATAAAGAAGATAAGATTGGCGTAGTTACAGGTATGGCTTGGACTGCTTATGGTGGAGATACATTACCAGTTGAGGCTATGGTTATGGATGGAACAGGTAAGCTTCAACTAACAGGCCAA
This sequence comes from Clostridium budayi, assembly GCF_055396605.1. Lineage (NCBI taxonomy): Bacteria > Bacillati > Bacillota > Clostridia > Eubacteriales > Clostridiaceae > Clostridium > Clostridium budayi. Next base: position 2,363,952 of record NZ_AP042456.1, on the reverse strand, counting down.
CTTGGAGATGTTATGCAAGAATCTGCAAAGGCAGCATTTACTTATGTAAGAGCTAATGCAGCTAAGTATGGGATAGATAGTGAATTCTATAAAAATAAAGACATACACATACACGTTCCAGAAGGTGCTGTACCAAAGGATGGTCCTTCAGCAGGGGTAACTATGGTAACAGCTTTAGTATCAGCCTTATCTAAAAAGAAAGTTAGACATAATGTTGCAATGACAGGAGAAGTTACTTTAACAGGAAGAGTATTACCTATTGGAGGCTTAAAAGAAAAGTCGCTTGCAGCAGTTAGAGCAGGAATTGATACAATAATAGTTCCAAAAGAAAATGAAAAAGATGCGGATAAAATACCAGCTTCAATTAAGAAGGGGCTAAAGATAATTTTAGCAGAACAAATTGATACGGTATTAAATAACGCTATAATCGGAGAGGATACCCATGAGAATTAAACAATCAGAATTTATAATATCAGCAGTTAAGAAGTCACAATATCCAGTAGATCAAAGGGTTGAGATTGCTTTTGTTGGTAGATCAAATGTTGGTAAGAGTTCAATAATAAATGCTCTTACAAACAGAAAAAAATTAGCTAAAGTTAGTCAGACTCCAGGAAAAACTAGATTAATAAACTTCTTTTTAATCAATAATGATTTTTATCTTGTTGACTTACCAGGATACGGATATGCAAAAGTATCTAAAGCTGAAAAAGCAAGCTGGGGAGAAACTATTGAAAGATACTTAAATGGAAGAGAAGAACTGAAGAGAGTTGTATTATTAGTTGATTCAAGACATAAACCAACAGCAGATGATATAATGATGCATGAGTGGATAAAACATTATGGATATGATGTTATTGTAGTAGCTACAAAGAGTGATAAATTATCAAATAATGCATTAAGAAAAAGTGAGAAAACTATAAGAGACGCATTAAAATTAAGTGGTAATGATAAACTATACTTCTTCTCATCTCTTAATAAAAAAGGTAGTGAACAGCTAATCAATAATCTTTTTGGTGATTTAGCAGAAGATATAGAATAAAATAGTAACCTTATAAATCCTATCAAAATATTATATTTTGATAGGATTTTTTTTTTATGAATAATTTTAGTAGAAGCTTACTAGAATATGAAAAAAAATAGTGTCAAAAAATTTGGAAGGGAATAGTATATAGTATAAAAAGTAAAAGAAAGAGTCAAGGAGGAGTGATCGATGGAAATTAATGATATCCTAAACGGATTCAATAATGACCCAGATTGTGACAGCGATTGCATAGACGATAGTTGTGGATTCGATGATTTCGATGATAACTTCGGATGCAGAGATGATGATGATCGCCATGACTGCAATAATAATTGTGGCTGTGGTAATAATAATCTTACTTTAATCATTTTATTATTAATTCTTTGTGGTTGTGGATCACAAAATAGAAATGGAGGATTTGGTAATATGTCAAGAAATAATTGTTGTTGTTGTTGTTGTTGTGAACAACCAAAATTTAGAAAATGCAAACAAACAGTCTATGTTCCAGAATGTGGATTTGGCAACATGGGATACGGAAACATGGGATACGGAAACCAAGGATTCGATGGTGGCAATGGATTCGGAAATGGATGCTGGTGGTGGATCATAATAATACTATTATTCTGCTGCTGTGGAAATAACGGATTCGGTGGAAACTGCGGAAACTTTGGAAACTGCGGAAATTGTTAATAAAAAATAATATATTAGGAGGAATTTAGTATGTCACACAGAAGATCATGTTGTAGTTGCTGTGATAAAACAGTCATAGTTTCACCTTTTGGTAATGAGGGTAATTTTAATAACCGAGGAGGTTGTGGATTCGGAAATGGATGCTGGTGGTGGATAATAATAATCTTATTATTCTGTTGCTGTGGAAATAACGGATTCGGTGGAAACTGCGGATGTAATGACGGATGCAATAACGGATGTAACAACGGTTTTGGTAACTGGTGGATTATTTGGATAATCTTAATACTATGCTGTTGCGGAGACGGAAATGGATTCGGATGGTAATCTAAACAAATTAATCAATTGCATGTAATTGATAGTTGTTGGAGGGCTTTATGCCCTCCAAAAAAAATGCCCAAAAATAATAACAAAATTGGTATTACATACATACAATAAAAGTAGAATACTTTGTAGGAGAATGAATATGAGCAAAAAAAGACATAAAAATCGTGAAAACGAATATGAAAACGGTCAAGACCAATTTAATAATTTTTCCGGCAATCCATTTGCGAATAATCCATTTGGAATAGATCCTAATCAACTTATGAGTATGCTAGGAAATGTAGATAAAGATAAATTAAATAACATAATGGAGTCAATGAGTAAAGATGGAGTAGATCTAAATTCATTTATGGCCCAAAATGGAATGAATCCAGGAAATAATGGAATGAATAACAATGGAGGAAATGGTAATCCTAACCCTAACCATAATCCTAATCCTAATTCTAATAATATGAATCCTAATCCTAATAATATGAATCCAATGGATATGTTTAATAATATGGGGATGAATAATAATATGGGGCCTATGGGGGCTATGGGTTCTATGAATCCGATGGCGATACTTAGTCAGCTCACTCAAATGGGGAACTTTAACAATCAGAATAACAGAAATAATGGAAATAAGAAAAATATCAAAAAAAATAAATACAATACTGGAGATGCTAACATGGATATGTTATTAGCTCTTAGAAATGCTGTAGACTCAGATAGAATAGAGTTTGTAGATAAAATAATAGGTATGTATAAAAAAGGTGATTTAGATTAAAAAATTGAATAAAAAATATTAATGCTGTTAATAATATAAATGTACCGGAGAAAGTATTCTCCTACATCTATATTAAATTGCATTTAATATAGTAAAACCCCCCATCCCCCTTTTAGGCCGCATTAAGCGGCCTTTTATTTTTTCATTATATTAGAAATTTTAAAATTTCCATCATCTGTTCTAGAAAGATTTAATTTAATAATAAAAGGAGTTTTTTTAGAATTAGACTTATCAAGTTTTTCGAAATTTAAAGTTACATCTAAAATAGTTAACACACCATTTTCATCAACTACTTTATCATAAAAAAATGCATCTTTAAAACTATAACTATAGGATTCTTTATCAAGTTGCCACAGTATAGAAAGAGCATCTTTATCTATATCCTGAATAAATATATCTGGAACTTCGGAAAGTTCATAATCAATAAGCATTAAATCTATGAATTTAATTATATTTATATATCCTATGTCTACAAAGGAATTGTTTGTTATGTCTATAAGTTCATCATTTAAAAGCATATAATTTTTAAATGTATCTTTTAAATTTATACAATTAAATGATTGTAACATTGGAGTTCTATTTAAATTCGAATCAAGAATTCCAACAATATTATTGTTTTGAGAATTTTTTAAAATAAATTTATTATTTTTAAATGTAAATAAATAAGTTATAGGTTTCTTATCTTTATATCCTTGTACTATAATTTCATTCGTATTGTTTCTAGATACATTTAATATTGCGACATTCATGGAATAAGAATCAGAAACATCTGATAAATAGTCAGATGAAGTCAAAGAACTTAATAAAATAGTATCATTAGAAGTTATTATTTGAACATCACCTCTATTTTTTTTATTAGTAATTTTAATTGTTTCAGGAATACCATCACCAGTTAAATCTATAGTAGATTCATCTTTTAATAATACAGGTGCATTAGTTTGAATATATTCATCATTATCTTTAAAAAATAAAAATGATACAAAAATAATAAAACATAATAAAAGTAAAATTATCTTTAAATTAAAAAAATTCTTCATTTAGAATAACCTCCTTCAATAAAGTATATGAAACATATATAATTTAATGATTATATAGGCAAACTATAATAAAGGAGGTACGTAAGATGAAGAAAAAAATTAGTATTATTTTACTTTTGATAATTACTTGTACACTAACAGCTGGATGTAAGAAAGGTTCAAAGAAAAATGAAGATATAAATTTATACTATAATAGCGAATTAACTAAATCATTTAATTTTGCAAAAGAAATAATTGAGGAATTTGAGAAAGAATCTAATATAAAGGTTAATATTAATCCAGTTAATAGTGAAAAAGACATTGAAAAAAATATATCAGAAGAAAAGGAAAATTCAGTTCTTTTATTAGATTATTACACTTATATAAAATTTGCAAATAAAAATTATTTAAGGGATTTAGGATATCTATATAAAAGTAAGGATACTAGGGAAAAGTTTTCATATATAACAAATATATATGGTATTTATAATGATAAATATTATGGAATAGGACTTATGCCATACTCTTTAGAACTTGTATATAATGAAGAGGAATTAAAAAAACTTGGAATAGAAATTAGTGACAATGATATGAAAGAAGTATTAAAAAAATTAAATGAAAAAAATATAAAAATACCTACGTATATAAAAAGTGAATATTCTAAAGAAGCTCTAATAAGTGCTTTAGTTGCAAATGATACTGTAATATATGACATATATAAAATGAATAAAGTAAGTGAGGTCGATGATAGGATATATGCCTTAGATAATGGTCAGGAAATATTTAATAGATTAAATGACTTATATAAAGATAATATTTTAAAAGAAGATATGTTTTTAGAAGAAGGAGAGGGAGCAATTAAGAATTTTAATGAAGGAAAATCACCAGTAGTTTTTATAACAACATTAAGTTCAAGCGATATAAAAAGTAATAATGAAGTGAAAGTAGTAAATAAAATGTCAATAGGTGATAATTATATAAATTCACCAGTTGGAGTAGACTTTATAGTATGTTCCTCAATAGGTAATAAAAAAAGTGATGAGGTAGATAAATTTTTAAGATATTTATTAAAGGAAGAACCATTTAATAAATTAAGTAAAAAAAATTGTATTTCAGGAAATAAAAAAGGAGATAGTAATCTCAAAGGAGTACAAGGACAAATGGCAAATAGTATTCATGCAGCATCTGAAATAAATATATTATATATTGATATGATTTCAAAAGAAAAGGGCAAAAAGATAGACAAAGAAGTTAAAAATGTACTAAGTGGGAAATATGATGGAAAAGAGTGGAAGAGAATAATAGAAAAATAAAAGCAGACTATATACTAAGTCTGCTTTTATATAAATTCTATTGACAATCCTTACAAAGGCCATAGAAATAAGTTTGGTTAGATAAAACTTTATAATCAGAATTTTTTTCTACTTCGGAGTTTAAGTGATCAAATGATAAATTCATTAAATCATCAACTCTACCACAACTTACACATTGAATATGAGGGTGAGAATCTGCATTACCGTCATATCTGAAGTTTCCTTCACCAACGTTTAATTCTTGAACTAAACCAACTTCAACAAGAGTTTTTAATGCTTTGTAAACAGTAGCAAGACTCATAGTTGGAAAATCTTCTTGAATAGCTTTATAAATTACTTCAGCTGAAGGGTGTTCAGAAGTACTCATCAAATATTTGTAAACAGCAAGTCTTTGAGGTGTTAGCTTAAGTTTTTTTTCCTTAAAAATAGCTGTAATATTATTCATAATTTACACTCCTTAATCCTTAATAATATTATTATATCGTTAATAATATATGAAGTCAATGACTATCAAAGAGTTATGATAATTTGTGGATAATCAATATTGATTAAATATTCCGAAAATAAATAAAAACTTTTACTTGCCATATTAAAAAAACAATGTTAAAATATAAACAAAGTTGTTAATTGATTAACAAATTCCGTGTTCATTTCATTTTATATAGAGCAGTGAATCTGTTCTATATTTTTTTTTAATAATTTTAATAATAAGTTAATTTAGGATTAAAAGTAAAAGATTAGTTGAATATAATATTTTAAAGTGCTAATATAAAAATATAGAGAGTTTAGTAAGGAGGCAGAAAATATGGCTAAATACAAAGTTGGAGACGAACTAATAATAGTAAATGATCCTACAAAAGAAAAACAAAGATTGAAAGAATTAACAAAGTTAACAGTAGATGATGATTATGCTCAAATATCATGGGGTATTAAAATATTAAATGTTGAGTATGATAAGCCAAACGTTACACTTACATATAGAAACATAAATGGAGAAACAAATAAAGTTTTTGCAGTATGTAAAGATATAGAAAACTTTAATCAAGAAAAAGTTTTAGAAAAAGCATTATTAAAGGCCTTCCAAAATGAAATAATTGATATTTCAGTTGGAAAGAATACTGGTATATTAAAATAATTAAAAAGCCACATGTAACATGGAAATTTTGTTATATGTGGCTTTTTAATTATAGAAAAACGAAAAAAATACTTTATTTTACATTAGAATTATTATATACTAATGGTGTATAATAATGGGTTCGTTTTCAAAAGGGTGGGGAGAAATTATGAATAATTGTCCATTTTGGTCTTCAGAATTTGAAGATGTAAAATGTAATTCTGAATGTCCTATGAAACAAGACTTAGAGAAAGATGAGGTTTGTGTTTTTAAGGAATATTTAGATGATGCTAGCCTAGGTTATGGTAATTTAGTAAATGTAAAAGGCTATAGAAATTTATAAAATTGTTATATTAAATAACATAGAAAAAGCAACATTGATACATTAGTATCAATGTTGCTTTTTTTTTATGAATAAAAGTTAGTTGCTGAGTGTAATAAAGTCTGTTTTAATGACCAAAGATTATCTGATAAATCTACTGGATATTCATGTGGATTTTCAAATCTTAATACTTCTGGCCAAAGTCTTTCAGTTTCTAAATTAGAGAATTCTCTAATTTCCATAACTGAAGGTGAAGTGTATATAGGTTTACCGTTATCGAATATCTTAACCATTAAATCCTTAACATAGTAATTTGTTATATTTTTCTTCTTCCAAGTATGTATAGGATGGAAAATAGTTAAAGGTAAACTTTCATCAATAACTTCGTCATGTAACATAATTAAATCAGCGATAGCTTTATGAGAATCTTTATCGAAGATTCTTACTGTCTTTTTAAAACCTGGGTTTGTTATCTTTTCGTTATTTTCACTTATTTTTATTTTAGGAATAATTTTTCCTTCTTTTTCAACTGCAACAAGTTTATAAACTCCGCCAAATACAGGTTCAGATTTAGCTGTTATAAGTCTTTCACCAACTCCGAAAGAATCAATACAAGCACCTTGAGCTAATACATCTGAAATTATATATTCATCAAGAGAGTTTGAGACTACTATTTTACAATCGCTATAGCCTGCATCGTCTAACATTTTTCTGCATTGTTTACTTAAATAAGTTATATCTCCTGAGTCTATTCTTATACCTGTTGGTCTTTTTCCTTGAGGTTTTAAAACTTCATCAAAAACTTTAATAGCATTTGGAAGACCAGATTTTAATACGTTATAAGTGTCGATAAGAAGTAAACAGTTATCTGGATAAACCTCAGCCCACGTTCTAAAAGCTTCATATTCTGTGTCAAATAATTGTATCCAACTATGAGCCATAGTACCAACTGCAGGAATATCAAAACGTTGGTCCGCTATAGTACACGCTGTTGAATCACATCCACCTACCATTGCAGCTCTAGCACCATATATAGCACCATCATATCCTTGAGCACGTCTTGAGCCAAATTCCATTACCGTTCTGCCTTTAGCTGCTCTACAAATTCTATTTGCTTTAGTTGCAATTAGAGTTTGGTGATTTATAGTTAAAAGAATCATAGTTTCAACAAATTGAGCTTGAACTACTGGTCCTCTAACTGTAACTAAGGGTTGATTTGGAAAAACTGGGTTTCCTTCTGGAACAGCCCAAACATCACATGAAAATTTAAAGTTTCTAAGATATTCTAAAAATGCTTCGCTAAAAATATTTTTAGATCTTAAATAATTTATATCATCATCTGTAAATTTAAGTGAGCTTAGATATTCTATAAGTTGTTCAACTCCTGCCATTATACAATATCCGCCGCCATCTGGAACTCTTCTGAAGTACATATCAAAATAAGCTATTTTATCTTCAATGTTTTTTTCAAAGTAACCATTTCCCATAGTTAATTCATAGAAATCAACTAACATAGTAAGATTTCTATTATCTTGAACATTAAAAGTTGTTATATTGTCCATAAGTCAACTCCTCTAAAAAAATACTTAAACCTATTGTACAACTTAAACAGAATTATTACAATATAGTTATTCCCTATTAAATATGGCAATAATCAAGAAGAAGGAGGGAATTTTTTTGATTTTAGATTCATATCAAAAAGAGGCTATCTTAGCAAAAGATAGAAATATATTAGTCGTAGCAGCACCAGGTTCTGGAAAGACAACTGTAATAATAAACAGAATAAGACACTTAGTTAAAGAATGTAATATATTAAATAAAAATATTATTGTAATAACTTTTACAAAGGCTGCTGCATTAAATATGAAAGATAGATATATAAAAACATTTAATACAAATTCTGCACCGTTTTTTGGTACATTTCATGGACTGTTTTATAAAATTTTAACTAGAGAAAACTATGATATTAGAATAATAGAAGGATTTAAAGTACATAGATTAGTAGAGAGTATTTTAAAAAAGTACTTTGATGATATAAATGAAGATAAAATAAAGGAAGTAATTAATAATATTTCATTATTTAAAAATTCAAGAGTTAGCATTGAAGATTTTAAACCATCGTTAACAAAAGAGATTTTTGAAGAATGCTTCATTACATACAGTAAATATTGTAAGGAAAATGGACTTTGGGACTTTGATGATTTAGCAATTAAAGTATTAGAATTATTTAAGGAAAATAAAAGACTTAGAGAAGGGTATAGAGGTCTTTTTAGACATATATTAGTTGATGAATTTCAAGATTGTGATGAACTTCAAATTGAGTTTTTAAAATTGATGAATGAGGATAAAGAAAATTCTTTATTTGCAGTAGGGGATGAGGATCAGTGTATATATTCTTTTAGAGGTTCTAGACCAGAATATATGGTAACATTTTTAGATATATTTAAGGAAGGAAAGAAATACTATTTATCAAAAAATTATAGAAGTTCTAAAAATATAATAGATGGAGCTAAAAACGTTATTGAATATAACAAAAAGAGAAATAAAAAAGAAATAATAGCTAATAAAGAGGATGAGGGAATAATAAAGGTTATGTCACCATATGATGAGAAAATTCAAGGTGAGCAAATAGTAGATGAAATTAAGTCATTAAAAAATAATGGTTATGATTATAAAGACAATATAATTCTTTATAGAACCAATATGGAAGCAATGACATTTATAGATGTATTTACTAGAAAGAAAATACCATTTACTTTATTGGATAAAGAATATAATTTTTTTGAGCATTTTATCTGCAAAGATATATTAACCTATTTAAAGCTATCTATTGATCCAAATAATAGAAGTGCATTTTTAAATATAATAAATAAACCTTTTAGATATGTAAGTAAAAATAATGTTGAGTATGTTAGAAGATTTAGAGAAGATAAAGATCCATTTCAAATTCTAATGGATAAAAAAGATACGCCACCTTTCCAAATTAAAAAGTTAGATGATTTAAGAAAAGATATAAACTATTTATCTAAGCTAAATTTAAATAGTGCAATACAATTTATAATAAGTGATTTAGGATATTTAGATTACTTAAAAGAGTACTGCGAAAAGTTTAATCAAAACTTAGATGATTTAGAGGAAATATTAGAAGAATTTAAAATATCAGCAAGTGAATACAGAACGATAGTAGATTTCTTTAGGCATATAGAAGAAGTAAAAGAAGAAATAGAAAATTCTAAGAATAGAAAAGATGAAGATAGAGTAATCTTAAGTACAATTCATAGAGTTAAGGGAATGGAATTTAAAAATGTATTTGTTGTAAATTGTAATGAAGGTACAATGCCTCATGCATCAGCAGGAGAAGAAAATATTGAAGAAGAAAGAAGATTATTTTATGTAGCAATTACAAGAGCTATAGATAATCTTTATGTATTATATCCAAAAACTAAGGGTGGAAAATTTAAGGAAGCTTCTAGATTTTTAAAAGAAACAGATTTTAAAATTGAGGAAGCAAAAAATTCTGATATTAAAAAAGGAACTACAATTTATCATAATGGACGCAAAGAACAAGGAATTGTTGAGGAATGCAGTGGTGATAAAATAAAAATACTATTTAGTGATGGCGTAAGTAGAACATTTTCTATTAAAGTTTTATTAGAACGAAACTTAATTATGATCATAGAATAATTAGATAGAGAAATTTTTCAGCTTATTATAATGTAAAAAGATGATATACTTATAATAGTTATGTTTAAAATTAGGTATAATTAATCATTTTAAATTAAAGTTTAAATCTAGGAGGAAAGAGGAATGGTTGATTTTAGAAAAGAAGCAAATGAAATAAAGAACGAATTAATAGATATAAGAAGAGATATCCATATGCATCCTGAAGTAGGATTTGAGGAAGTTAGAACTTCAACACTTATTAAAGACTTCTTAAAAAATGAAGGAATAGAATATGCAAGTGTTGCTCGTACTGGAGTGTGCGGAATAATAAGAGGAACAAAAGAAGGTAGTGGAAAGACTATAGGAATAAGAGCTGATATGGATGCACTTCCAATACAAGATAATAAAGTATGTGAATATAAGTCTACTGTAAAAGGGAAAATGCATGCCTGTGGACATGATGGGCATACAACAATATTACTAGGAGTGGCTAAGTTATTAAATAGACACAAAGATTTATTTAGTGGAAATGTAAAATTATTATTTGAACCAGCAGAAGAGACAACTGGTGGTGCAAGTATAATGATAAAAGAAGGAGCACTTGAAAATCCAAAAGTAGATAGAGTTATAGGACTACACGTTACTGAAGACTTAGAATGCGGAAAAATTAGAATAAAAAAAGGTGTTGTAAATGCAGCATCAAATCCATATAAGATAAAAATAAAAGGTAGTGGTGGACATGGTGCTGCACCAAGTGCAACTGTAGACCCAATAGTTATAGGGGCAAATGTTGTATCAATGCTTCAAACAATAGTAAGTAGAGAAATATCTGCTGTTAACCCTGCTGTTATTACAGTTGGAAGTTTCCACGGTGGAACAGCACAAAATATTATTCCAGAAGAAGTTGAACTTTCAGGAATAATAAGAACAATGACTGTTGAAGATAGAGCTTTTGCATGTAAAAGACTTAAAGAAATTGCAGAAGGTACTGCAATGATAGCAAGAGGATCAGCTGAAGTTTTCATAGAAGAAAGTTATCCTTGTTTAACTAATGATGATGATTCTGTAGACTTAGTTAAAAATGCTGCAATTAAAGTGTTAGGAGAAGAAAATGTAATAGAACAAAAGAATCCAAGTATGGGAGTAGAAAGTTTTGCTTACTTTGCAATGGAAAGGCCATCAGCATTTTACTTCTTAGGAACAGGAAATAAAGAAAAGGGTACAGATAAATCTGCTCATAGTAGCTTATTCGACATAGACGAAGATGCACTACCTTTAGGAGTAGCAATTCAGTGTCAATCAGCTTTAGATTATTTGACAATGGAGTAAATAAATATTACTCTAGAATAATGTAAATAATTAAATTAGAAAGTGATTCACTAAAGAAGTTTTATAAGTAGGAGTGATTAAATAGTGAGAATAGAAATAGGCGCAAATGAAGCGGGCCAGAGATTAGATAAATTCCTAAGAAAATTACTTAAAGATGTACCTTTAAGTGCTATATTTAAAGCACTTAGAAAAGGTGATATAAGAGTAAATGGAAAGAAACAAAAAGAAAAATATACACTTGAAATTGATGATGTAGTTGAAATTAGATACATTCAAAGTCAAAAGATGACTGAAAAGAAAAAAGATACTTTCATAAAGGTCGATGCAAGTGGATTAAAAACAGTTTATGAAGACAACAATATGTTAGTAGTTGAAAAGTGGCCTGGAATTTTAGTACATCCAGACTCAAACAAGAAGATACCAACACTTACTGACTATGTTTTATCATATCTAAATGAAAAAGGAGATTATACTCCAGAGACAGAAATAACATTTACTCCAGCACCATGTAATAGATTAGATAGAAATACATCAGGAGTAGTTATTTTTGGTAAGAATTTTGAAAGTTTAAGACAACTTAATGAAATAATTAGAGAAGGAAAAGTAAAGAAATACTATATGGCTCTAGTTAAAGGAAGAATAAAAGATGGCTTATACAAAGGTTACATATTAAAAAATGAAGAGACAAATATCTCAAGAATCTATGATAAAAAAGTTAAAGATTCAAAAGAGATATCAATGGAAATTAAAACATTAGAAAGTGATGGTGCTTTTTCTCTTTTAGAAATTGATTTAATAACAGGAAGAAGTCATCAAATAAGAGCTCACTTATCACATTTAGGAAATCCTATAATAGGAGACTATAAATATGGTGATAGGGCATTAAATTCACATTTCTTTAATAAATATGGATTAGACTATCAATTCTTATATGCATATAAATTAAATTTTAAGAATACAGATGGAAAGCTTGAATACTTAAAAAATAAAATTATAACTCAAGCATTACCACCAATATTTAAAAAGATTAAGTACGATACATTTAAAATTAGATTATAGTTAGGGGATTAAAAATGAGGGAAAAATCATCATCCACTAAAGGATTTATGATACTATCTATTGCAGGTATATTTGGGAAAGTATTATCAGCTTTTTATGTTCCTTTTTTAAACGCTATAATAGGTGATAGTGGTATAGGAATGTATTCTAGAAGTTATGACATATTTATGTTTGTCTATGCCATAACTAGTATGGGATGTCAACCAGCAGTTGCAAAGGTAGTAGCTGAACTTAGAGCATTAGGTAATGAAAGAGATGCTATAAGAGCATTAAAGATTTCTAGAAAAGTATATGGAGTTATTGGAGCGGTTTTAAGTATATTATTAATACTCTTAGCTTATCCATTATCAAATCTTGTAAAAATACAAGATTCAATGTATGCAATAATTGCATTAGCACCTAGTATATTCTTTACAGCTATATTATCTTCTTATAGAGGATATTTCCAAGGAAAAAATGAAATGACAGGTATTGCCGTATCACAAGTGTTAGAACAAATATTAAATGTAGTTATAAGTTTATTATTTGCAGGGCTTTTAGTTACTATAAGTACGCCTATGGGAAGTGCTGGAGGTACTATTGGTACTTCAGTTGGTGCTATATTTGCAGTTTTCTATCTTGTTCATATTTATGATAAGAAAAGATTTGAAGAAGAAGCTTTAAGATTAACAACTAGAGAAAGAAAAGTATCTTCTAAAGCTATTTTAAGAAAGTTAATAAGATATGCATTTCCAATAACATTAAGTGCAGGTATACAAAATCTTGGTGGAGTAGTTGATATGATGAATGTTAACTTAAGATTACTTCATGCAGAATTTACACAAATTCAATCTGCATCTTTAAATGGTCTTTTATATAAATATAAAACTTTAATTGGAGTACCACTTATAATAGTTACTGCACTTACTACAATAGTATTACCAGCTATATCAAAAGCTGCTGTATTAAAGGACAGAAAATCGCTTATAAGAAATTCTAATTTTGCATTTAGAATAACCTTCATAATAACAATACCATCAGCAGTTGGGCTTGCTGTATTAAGTAATGAAATATATACAATTTTATATAGGGACACAAGAGGAGCATATCTTATGCAACTTGGTGCTGTAATACTAATCTTTACAGCATTAGCTCAAGTTCAAAGTGTTATATTACAAGGTATAAATAAATTTTATCCTATGATATTATCATTTACTATAGGGATAATATTTAAAATTGCAGCAAACTATATTTTTGTTGGAATAAGATCTATAAATATAATGGGGGTATTAATAGGTAACTTCTTATGTTTTGTAATACCGGTTATATTAAACCATAGAATACTTAGAAGAAGTATGAAAGCTAGAATACCACTAATAAGAAATTGTGTAAAACCAATAATATCAGCAACTATAATGGCAGGAGTAATACTAATTTTAAGACAACCTGCAATTATATTAGGAAGCTTCTTTAGCAGCATACGTATAGTTTATATGATTTATACATTAATATATACAATAATTCTAGTTGGAATTGGTGGATTCGTATATGTTTATTTAATGATTATTCTAGGAGGAATAAGAAGAATGGACATAGAATCTATATCACCAAAAGTATATGGAATGCTTCCAAGATTTTTAAGAAAAAAATTATTATAAAAGAATATAATTTAATTTACATTTTAAAAGAGTGCCTATAAGTAGGCACTCTTTTATTATATAAAAAATACAGAGAGAAGATTTAAATCTTCTCTCTGTATTTTAAAATTTAAGCTTCCCCAAACTTTGAGTAATATATAAACAATAAGAATGTTATAAATATTACAATTAATATATCTAAAGTACTAAGAGGGAATAAAACTGTTTTAATAAATATGTTTAAAACTAAGAATGTTAATATAGCTAGCAAGATAAAAATAATTACATTAGTTAATGAAATATCTAAATATACAGCTTTCTTAACTTCATGTAGATTTATAATTAAACTACATATTGAAGTGATTAAAAGAGTTATGCTATATCCATATATATTTATACTTTTAATAGATGTAAATATAGATAGACATACTAAATCTAAAAATGCTATTATAAGAGAATTTCTAACAATTACGCCTTGCTTATTTAGCCCATTTAAGATACCAAACATTGTAGAGGCAGTAAAGAATATTGGAGCAGATATAGAAGCCATAAAAATGTATCCTCCAAGATCGCTACGTCCATAAAATAGACTGCCAAGATCTTTTGGTATTAAAGAACAAATTACAGTAGTTGATAATCCAAGTAAAAAAGCTATTTTCATAACTTTATGGATTCTAATAGATGCATCGTAGCTTTGCCCTTTACTTAAAGTCTGAGAAAGGTCTGGAATAAGTAACGTATTAATGGATCCAACTACAATTAACGGAATACCTATTAGAGTCATTGCCATACCAGTATATTTTCCAATCATAGCTAAAGCTTCATTATAAGCAAATCCAGCTCCAATTAATCTTCTTGGAACTATAAGTGTAGATACTGTTGAAAAAATATTATTTAAAAACCCATTTATGCAAAGCGGTAAGGAAATAATAAGTACATTAAATAAAAGCTGGGCTCTACTTTCAGCAGGTTTTCTAGATACAGGTAATTTAGATACGCATCGCCTATAATAAATGAATAGTAAAATTAAACTTTGAAGTTCTCCTATAGCAAGAGAAACGTATGCTAAAGTAACCAGTGTAGTTAGATTTTCAGTACTAAATGCATACACTAAAAGAGTTATTGTAACTATTCTCATAGCTTTCTCGAATATATCTATTAATGCGGGAACTTTAATTTTTGATGTACCTAAAAAATATCCTTTTAAAATATTAGATAAAGCTATAAAAATCATAGCAGGACAAGTAACTTTTATTGCATTTATTGTCCTTATATCATTTACACCATGTTTTCCTATAATAGGTGCTAGGAAAAATACTAAAATTCCAATGAAAATAGCCCATATAATATTAAATATGGCAACTGAATTAACTGTTTTAGTTAAGTTGTTACTTTCGCCTTTCTCGCTGTAAACAGCAGAGACTGTAGAAAGAGCAGCTACAACACCAGCTGTCATAAGACAAATAAATAAGTTATATATAGGCATTACTAAATTGTAAAGTCCAATTCCTTCTGCACCTAAAACTTTTGATAAATATATTGAGAAGGCAAATCCTAATAAACCTGTAGTTATATTAGAAGCTGTTAGCAATATTGAATTTCTAAAAAAATTATCTTTTGCCAAATTAAAATTCACCCCTTTATACTACAATAAATAATATTCATAAGAGTTATTATTTATACGAACTATTTATATATATAAATAAATGAAATAAAAGGAATAAAATATATACTATGTAAAATATAAATTTATTAATGGATATATAAGTTTTTTTGGAGGGGAAAATGAAGAGGTTTTTAAAATTTTCGATATTTTCTATTTTAGTAGTATCTATGTCGCTTATTATATATAAATATTCTAATAGGTACGATATCGATATAGAAAAAGATGGAATAAAAAGTGATCTATTAATAAAAGGACTTGAAGGAGCAAATTCCATATGTAGTGGGGATGGAGATGAACTATTTGTAGCATTTAAAAATGAAATAATAAATATTAATAGCGATAATAAAATAAATAAAGTATATAAAGATGTTAATCTAGATATAGAAGATATAATGTATAAAGATGGTTCACTTTATGTTATATCTAAGGATAAACTATTACTATTTAATGAGAATAATAGTAATGGCAAAGTTATTTTAGATAATATACCATTTGAAGGTGAAAATTTAGATAGAAAACTTTTGGATAATAAGGAGAGTATTTTAATTTCTATAGGTGCTAGTACTAATTCTGGTATTGCAGAAAGGGGTAAGCCATATGATACATATCCAATAGACTTAATATTAAATGGGAACAACTTTGGAACTGGAGAAACAGGTGGATTTAAACCTTATGGTGATAGCAGCAGAGAAGATGAAAAAATAGAAGGAAAGAAAATAGCAAACGCTTCAATAATATCAGTAGATAGAAAAACACATAAAGTTTCACTTTTTTCTTCTGGTATAAGAAATGTAAAAGGATATGATTTAAATAGTAAAGGAGAAGTAATTGCAGGAATTGCTGGTATGACTCCTTCTGGAACTAGAGGAGTTATAAGAGACTTCGATTATATTTATAAAATTACTAAAGGTATATGGTATGGATGGCCAGATTTTAGTGGAGGGGACCCTATAACATCACCAAGATTTAGTGATGGAGAAAAAATTAAACCTATAATAAAAAATCAACCTGAAAAGAAAACACCTACGCCTATGTATCAACATAAAAGCGTTAATTCTCTAGATGGACTTGTTGTTGATAAAACAGGTAACATTTTAGAAAAAGATGCAATAATATTTTATGATAATAAAGAAAAGACTTTATATTCATTAGATAACAAAAAAGTATTAAGCAATATAGTAACATTTGGAGATGAAACTAATATAGAGGATATAATAATTTCTAATGATAAATGTCTCCTTTTAGATAGTGATAAAGGTTATATTTATAGAATATTCAAAGAAGATAAAATACTTGGAGATAAAATACCATATAGCGTTATAATAATAACTAGCATAATTATATTACTTGGAGTTACTATTTTAGTTTATAAGATAAAAGCAAATAAAAAATAATTATATGAGCAGTTTAGATCCTTAAATCTAAGCTGCTCATCTTTATATATATGTAAAATAATGGTAATATTGATTTATAATATATTTACGGAGGGATTATTATGAAAAAAACATTGATATTAAATTTAAAAGATATAAAAATTAGTGGAGAGGTTATAGATGTATCTAAAGAAGATAATGAAATTATAAGTAGTTTAATAGTAGATAATAATGATGAGATAGCAATAGATTTAAGCGGAGAAAATGAAGCTAGTATAAATTATAAAAAATATGGAGTTTGTACTATCTTTTTTTATTTAAGTAGTATATGGAACACTACTAAAAGAGAAATGTTAATAGAAGATATTTATAATAAGCTAGAAGATAATGCAAAAATATATATATGGGATATTAATAAAAATATTGGAGAATTTGTTGATAGTAAATTAAAGGTTCTTCTTCCAAATGAAGAGATAAGGGAGCTTAAAATTAAAAACAATAATATAATTTCGTCTTCAAATCTAGAAGAATGCAAAAAAATCCTTGAAAAAAAATTCAAAATAGAAGAAACTAAAGTTTGGGAAGATATTTATTTCGTAAAAGGAATAAAAATATAATCTTTTAAGAGAGGAAGAGTTTTATGAAAATACTACTTACAGCTATAAACTCAAAATTTGTGCATAGTAATCTAGCTGTTAGATATTTAAGAGCATTTACTAAGGATATGCCTTATGAATGTACTATAAGAGAATTCTCAATTAATGATAGGGAAGAAAAGATATTAGAAGAAATAATAAAAGAAAAGCCAGATGTTGTTGCTTTTTCAACATATATATGGAATGTAGAAATGATATCTAGACTTTCAGAACTTATAAAAAGAGTTAATCCTAATATTGAAATACTTTATGGAGGTCCAGAAGTATCATATGACAGCATGGTCTATTTAAAAGAGAATGTTGGTGATTATGTTATAGAAGGAGAAGGAGAGCAAACATTTAGGGAGTTTGTTTCATATAAGTTAGGAGAAATAGATTTAAAAACAATTAGAGGTTTAGTTTATAAAGAAAATGGGGAAGTTAAGTTTAATGGTAAAAGGCCTCTTATGTCAATGGATGATCTTGTATTCCCTTATGAAGATGATGAAGATTTAGAAAATAAAATAGTATATTATGAAGCTTCAAGAGGATGTCCTTTTAATTGTAAGTATTGTTTATCATCAACAGTACATGGAGTTAGATTTCATAGTATAGAAAGAGTCTTAGAGGAGCTTAAATATTTTATTGATAAAAAAGTAAGATTAGTTAAGTTTGTTGACAGAACATTTAATTGTAATCATAAATTTTCTATGGCGATATGGAAGTTTTTAATAGAAAGCAATACAGATACTCAGTTCCATTTTGAAATATCAGCAGATATATTAAAAGATGAAGAAATAGAACTTTTAAGAAATACTCAAGAAGGAAAGTTCCAATTTGAAGTTGGAGTTCAAACTACTAATGATGAAGTTTTAAGAAACATAAATAGATTTGTTAATTTTAGTGATATAAAAGAAAAAGTATGTGAATTATTATCTATAAGAAATATAAAGCAACATTTAGATTTAATAGCAGGACTACCAGGTGAGAATTATGAATCTTTTAAAAAGTCTTTTAATGATGTTCATTCAATTAAGCCAGAAGAAATACAACTTGGTTTCTTAAAATTACTTAAAGGTTCTTCAATGAGAGAAGAGGGAGATAATTATGGAATGAAATATTCACCATATCCTCCATATGAAATATTAAGTACAGATAAAATAAGTTATGAAGAACTTATTGATTTGAAGAAAGTTGAGCATATGGTAGATAAATACTATAATAGCCAAAAGTTTAATAATATACTAAACTTCTTCTATGATAAATTTGAAACTAGCTTTGACTTTTTCCATAGCTTAGGTATGTTTTTTGATAAGAAAGGATACTTTAATAGAAGTATAAGTAATAATGAATATTATAAATTTTTCTTGGATTTTAATGAGGAAGTATTAAATGGAGAGAATGATGTTTTAAAAGAAGTAATAAGATATGATTACTTATTACATAATAAAAGAAGAGGAATTCCAGATTATATAAAAGGTGATATAACAAAAGAAGAGGAAAGAAAATTAAAAGAATCTTTAAGAGAATTTTATTCATTTAGAGATTACAGTATTGAGAAATTTAACATAAATATAATTGATTATATAGAAAATGGATTAATAAAATATGAAATTAAGTACGCTTTGTTAGATAATTGTAAAAACTTTAAATTCATCAATTTAAATGAAATAGACATTAACAAATAGCGGTTTTATTCAATATTATTTTTAAAACTTAACACTTTAGAAACAAATAAAGGCATAAAAATAAATAATTTTATTGAAATTATCCATAAAAAGTGTATAATTAGATTTATGAATAAAAAGTAATTAATACTATATAAAGTATTAATTCATATATTATTATGCATTCAAGCACAAAGGTGGTGAGATTTTGGCATTAGAAGCAATTAAAGAAATCAAAAAAGCAGAAGCTACGGCAGAAGAAATTATTAAAAATGCTAATGCAGATGCAAAAGATATCGTTCAAAAAGCTACCGTAGAAGCTATAGAGAATTATAATAAGGTTTTAGAAGGTGCTAAGAACAAATGTAATAGTATCATGCAAGATGCTATAGATGCAGGAAATAAGGAAGCAGAACCTATCTTACTTAAAGGTAAGAAAGATGCAGAAGATATCTATAACGTATCAGAAGATAAGTTAGATAATGCTGTAAAATTAGTGATTGAGAGGATTGTGAAGATTCATGGCAATAGTTAAGATGAATAAGTTCACTTTATTAGCCTTTGAATCAAAGAAGGATACTCTTTTAGAAAAGCTTCAAGGTTTTTCTGAGGTAGAATTTATAAACCTTCAAAATGAAGACTATCTTGAAGATCATGAAGAACTTAAAGAATTAATGAAGGATTCTGTTGATTCAAAGTATGCAAGAAGTGAAGAAGATTTATCTAAAGTAAAATTTACTTTAGAATTCTTGAAAAAATACGTACCTCAAAAATCCGGTTTAAAAGCAATGCGTGAAGGGAAAAGAGCCTTAACATTAGAGGAGCTTAAAGCCGAAGTCGAAAATAGTGCTTGGGAAGAGCTTTATGAAAAAGTTAAGGAGAAAGACGTTCACCTTGCAAATTTAGACAATGAAAAAACTAAACTAGAAGGTGAAATTGATTCATTAAAGCCTCTAGAAGGATTAGATGTATCTTTCGAAGAGTTAAATAGTATGAATACACCTTATTTTTTAGGAAGTGTTGCAAAGCAATACGAAGACGAACTAGTTAGTGGATTATCAAAAGGTTATATAGAAATAATCTCAAGAGATAATCAAGATGTCTACTTCTTAGCTTTAGCTAATAAAGAAGATAAAGAAGAGATTGAAGAGGTCTTAAGAGGATTTGGATTCAGTGCATTTAAAACTGAAAGAACTGAAACTCCAATTAAGGTTATCCATACTAACATGGATAGAATTGAAAAAATTGAAGGTGAAAAATTCTTAATAAAAGAAGAATTATCAGCTTTAGATGAGGAAGTTAAATACTTAGAACTTGCGTATGAATATTATCATAATGAATATACAAGAACTTTAGTAAATACTAACTTCTTAAAAACAAATAAAGTATCTTTAATTCAAGGATGGATTGCTTATTCAGATAATGATGAGCTAACTAGAATTGTAAAAGATACACTTGGGGAAGATTATTATCTTTCATTTGCTGAAGTAAAAGATGAAGAGATAGACGATGTTCCTATAAGACTAAAAAATAATGATTTAAATAAATCATTTGAAAATATTACTGAAATGTATAGTCTACCAAGATACAACGAAATAGACCCAACACCACTACTTGCACCATTCTTCTTAATATTCTTTGGAATGATGGTTGCAGATGCAGGATATGGATTATTAATACTTATAGGTTCTTTAGTAGCACTTAAAGTATTTAATCTAGATGATTCACAAAAACAATTTGCTAAATTCTTTATGTATTTAAGCATACCTACAATAATCTTTGGATTTATTTATGGTTCCTTCTTTGGAGACTTTATAAATCTAGATGGTGTAAAACTTATAGACCCAAGCAAGGATGTTAATACAATACTTGTTGCATCAGTTGTATTTGGTGTAATTCAAATATTCTTTGGACTTGGAATAAAGGCTTATGTCTTAATAAGAGATGGAAGACCTTTAGATGCTCTATATGATGTTGGATCATGGGTACTTACTTTAGTATCAATCGGAGTATTTGCAATGGGTAGCGGATCATTAGCTACTATAGGTAAATACGGAATGATAGTTGGTATGATTGCAATTGTCTTAACACAAGGAAGACATATGAAATCAGTTGGTGGAAAATTAGGTCAAGGTTTATATGCTTTATATGGAATAACAGGATACGTTGGAGACTTAGTTTCATATACAAGACTTATGGCACTTGGACTTGCAGGTGGATCAATAGCTGGAGCACTTAATCTTATAATAGGTATGTTCCCAACTGTTGCTCTAATAATACTTGGACCTGTAATATTTATATTAGCCCACATATTTAACTTAGGGTTATCATTACTAGGTGGTTATGTTCATACATGTAGATTAGAATATGTAGAGTACTTCTCAAAATTCTATGAAGGTGGCGGAAGACCATTTGAACCATTTAAGACTTTAGATAAATTTATAAAAATAAAAAAATAATAAAGCAAAATAATTTAAGAGAAAATAGGAGGATTTCATCATGGAAATGAGTTGGATTAACTTTTTCATACAAAATAATGGAGGATTTATATTTGGAGCACTAGGTATCGCTCTAGCAGTTGGATTATCAGGTATTGGATCAGCAAAAGGTGTTGGACTTGTTGGGGAATCAGCAGCAGGATTAATGACAGAACAACCAGAAAAATTCGGTAAAGCACTAGTTCTTGAACTATTACCAGGTACACAAGGTTTATACGGATTCGTTATAGGTTTCTTAGTATTAAACCAATTAAGCGCTCAAACTACTTTAGCACAAGGTTTATATCTTTTATTCGCATGTTTACCAATAGCTATCGCAGGATTATGGTCAGGTATTGCTCAAGGTAAAGCAGCTGCTGCAGGTATTCAAATATTAGCTAAAAAACCAGAACAAACAACTAAAGGTATCATCTTTGCTGCCATGGTTGAAACTTATGCATTATTAGGATTCGTTATTTCATTCTTATTAGTAAATAACTTATTTTAATTAAGATTGGGGAAGTGAAGCTATGTCAAACATAAACAATCTAACTTCCAAAATCTTAAGTGATGCGGAAGAAAGAAAGGAAAGCATACTAAAGGAAGCTAATGAAGAAAAAGCTAAAATAGTTTCAAAAAAAGAAGCTTTAGCAAAATCAGAAGAAGCTACTATGGTAGAAAAAGCAAAAACTGAAGCTAAAACAGCTAAAGAAAGAATCATATCAGGTGCAGAGCTTAAAAGTAGAAATGAAAAGCTTACTGCAAAGCAAGCTGTTATAGATAAAGTATTTGAAAATAGCATAGAAAAACTATGTAAAATGTCTGATGAAGAAATAAAAGAATTCATTAAAAATAAGATAGTTAACGCTGATATAGTTGGAGATGAAGCTATCATATTAAATGAAAAAGGAAATAAATTAGTTGATGCAAATCTACTTAAAGAAATAAATAGTGAGCTTTTAGCAAAAGGTAAAAAAGGCGAACTTACTATAAGTAAAGAGGTAAGAAACTTTAAAGGTGGATTTATCTTAGAAAAGGATGGCATAGAAATAAATAATACTTTCGAAGATTTAGTTAACTCAGAAAGAGATGATTTAGAATTCGAAGTAGCCAAAGTTCTATTTAATTAAGGAGGAGAGCAAATGAACCCAATGCAATTTACTCAAGTTATACCAAGACTTAGGGTATTAGAAACAAGACTCCTTGATAAAGCTAAAATCGATAGAATGATTGATGGAGATTCTGCAAATGAAGCACTTAAAGTGCTTCAAGAATCTGAATATGCAGGTGTTATGACTGGTGTTAAAAGACCAGAAGATTATGAAATGGTACTTGCAAGAGAACTAAAAAGAGTTTATGAACTTATGTATGATGCATCTCCAGTTAAATCATTAGTAGATATAATGGGTATTAAATATGATTACCACAATATAAAAGTTATTTTAAAAGGAATGTTCCTTCAAAAAGACTTTAGTCACATGCTAATTCCAGTTGGAATGATAGATGTTCAAACATTAAAGCATAGCATTGAAAATAATAATTTAGGTGATCTAAATGAAACTATGAAAGAGGGAATAATAAAGGCTAAAGAAGTATTTGAAGAAACTAAAGACCCTCAAGCAATAGATATTATATTAGATAATACTATGTTTAAAGAAATGAGAGAAATAGCTAAGCAAATAGATGACAAATTTGTGGATAAATACGTTAAAGTTACTATTGATTCAACTAATATAAAAACTTTATTAAGAGTTAAAATGCAAAAGAAAGATAAAGATTTCTTAGAAGAAGTTATTATAGAAGGCGGAGAAATTGATAAAGATACTTTAATTTCAATGCTACATGATGCACCAGAAAATATATCTAACAAATTAGCATTTACAAATTACGGAGAAATGATAAAGCTTGGAATCGAAGATTTCACTAAATCAGGTTCTGTAAATGAGCTAGAAAGATTAGTTGATAATTATATTATGAACATGATGAAGGAAGCTAAATATATTCCTTTTGGTGTAGAGCCACTTTTAGCTTATATCTATGCTAAAGAAACAGAAATTAAGATTGTTAGAATTATAATGGTAGGTAAACTTAATAATATATCAGGGGAAGTAATTAGAGAAAGGCTGCGTGATATTTATGTATAAGAAGATCGGTGTAGTTGGAGATAAGGATTCTGTCTTAGCTTTCAAAGCACTTGGAATAGATGTATTTCCAGTTGTTGAAGCAGAAGAAGCTAGAAAAACTATAGATAGATTAGCAATGAAAGATTACGCAGTTATCTTTGTAACAGAGCAAGTTGCAAAGGAAATAGAAGAAACTATTGAAAGATACAATAGAGTGACACTTCCAGCTGTAATATTAATACCAAGTAATCAAGGATCATTAAATATAGGAATGCAAAGAATCAGCGATAACGTAGAAAAAGCTGTTGGCGTTAATATCTTATAGGAAGGTAGGTTTTGTAAGGTGAAGACCGGAAAAATAATTAAGGTTTCAGGTCCTTTAGTAGTTGCTGAAGGAATGGATGAAGCTAATATATTTGACGTATGTAAAGTTGGAGAGAAGGGTCTTATCGGAGAAATCATTGAAATGAGAGGCGATAAGGCATCTATACAAGTATATGAAGAAACATCAGGAATAGGACCTGGAGACCCAGTTGTTACAACTGGAGAACCACTAAGTGTTGAACTTGGACCAGGACTTATTGAAGCGATGTTCGATGGAATACAAAGACCACTTGATGCTTTCATGAAAGCAGCAAATTCAGACTTCTTAATAAAAGGGGTATCTGTTAAATCATTAAACAGAGATAGAGTTTGGGCTTTTGAAGCAACTGCAAAAGTTGGTGACGAAGTTGAAGCTGGAGATGTAATTGGTACAGTTCAAGAAACTCCAGTAGTTCTTCACAGAATAATGGTACCTTTTGGAGTAAAGGGTAAAATTAAAGATATAAAGAGTGGAGAATTCAATGTTGAAGAAATAGTTTGTACTATTGAAACTGAAAATGGATTAAAAGAAGTTTCAATGATGCAAAAATGGCCAGTAAGAAAGGGAAGACCTTATGCAAATAAGTTAAACCCAATTGCGCCATTAACTACAGGACAAAGAGTTATAGATACATTCTTCCCAGTTGTTAAGGGTGGAGCTGCTGCTGTTCCAGGACCATTCGGAGCTGGTAAAACAGTTGTACAACACCAAGTTGCTAAATGGGGAGATGCTGAAATAGTTGTTTATGTTGGATGTGGAGAACGTGGAAATGAGATGACAGACGTTCTTAACGAATTCCCAGAACTTAAAGACCCAAAAACAGGCGAAAGCTTAATGAAGAGAACAGTTCTTATAGCTAATACATCAAACATGCCAGTTGCAGCGAGAGAAGCTTCAATATACACTGGTATAACAATAGCTGAATACTTCAGAGATATGGGATATTCAGTAGCTATCATGGCTGACTCAACATCAAGATGGGCAGAGGCATTAAGAGAAATGTCAGGTAGACTTGAAGAAATGCCAGGTGATGAAGGTTACCCAGCATACTTAGGATCAAGACTTGCAGATTACTATGAAAGAGCTGGTAAAGTTGTTTGTCTTGGTAAAGATGGAAGAGAAGGAGCAGTTACAGCAATCGGTGCGGTATCACCTCCAGGAGGAGATATTTCAGAACCAGTTACTCAATCAACTTTAAGAATAGTTAAAGTGTTCTGGGGACTAGATGCTCAACTTGCATACCAAAGACACTTCCCATCAATTAACTGGTTAAACTCATATTCATTATATGCAGATAGAATCGGTAAGTGGATGGATGAAGAAATAGCTAGTGATTGGTCAGAGCTTAGAATAGAAGCTATGGCATTATTACAAGAAGAAGCAAACTTACAAGAAATCGTAAGACTTGTAGGTATTGATGCCCTATCAGAAGGGGATAGATTAAAGCTTGAAATTGCAAAATCAATAAGAGAAGATTACCTTCAACAAAATGCTTTCCATGAAGTTGATACATACACTTCATTAGATAAGCAACATAAAATGTTAAAGTTAATTCTTCAATTTAAGAATGAAGCAGATAGAGCTTTAGAAGCTGGAGTATACTTAGACAAGATTTTAGCTCAAGATGAAATAAGAGATAGAATTGCAAGAGCTAAATATATCCCAGAATCAGATATTTCAAAGATTGACCAAATCGGTGTTGATTTAACAGCTGAAATGGATAAATTAATCAGCGAAGGAGGGGCTTTCTAGATGCTTAAAGAGTATAGAACAGTTACAGAAGTTGTAGGACCATTAATGGCAGTTGACGGTGTTAGTGGAGTTAAATACGACGAACTAGTTGAAATAGAATTACAAACTGGAGAAAAGAGAAAAGGTAAAGTACTTGAAGTTAATGGATCAACTGCAATGGTACAAATTTTCGAAGGTTCTTCAGGAATTAACTTAAAAGGAACAAAGGCAAAATTTTTAGGAAGACCTCTTGAACTTGGGGTTTCAGCAGATATGCTTGGAAGAGTCTTTGATGGTATGGGAAGACCAACAGATAATGGTCCAAAGATAATACCAGAAAAAAGACTTGATATAAATGGAGAAGCTATAAATCCAGTTGCTAGAGATTATCCATCAGAATTCATTCAAACAGGAATATCAGCAATCGATGGACTTAACACTCTAGTTAGAGGACAAAAGCTTCCAGTTTTCTCAGCATCAGGACTTCCACATGCTGAACTTGCAGCACAAATTGCAAGACAAGCGAAAGTTTTAAATTCAGATTCAAAATTCGCAGTTGTATTTGCAGCTATCGGTATAACATTCGAAGAAGCTCAATTCTTCGTTGATGAGTTCAAATCAACTGGTGCTATAGATAGATCAGTTCTATTTATGAATTTAGCATCTGACCCAGCTATCGAAAGAATAGCTACTCCAAGAATGGCATTAACTACTGCTGAATACTTAGCATATGAAAAAGGAATGCACGTTCTAGTTATAATGACAGATATAACAAACTATGCAGAAGCTCTAAGAGAAGTTTCAGCAGCTAGAAAAGAAGTTCCAGGTAGAAGAGGATATCCAGGATACCTATACACTGACCTTTCAACATTATATGAAAGAGCAGGAAGACTTAGAGGTAAAGAAGGATCAATTACTCAAATTCCAATACTTACAATGCCTGAAGAAGATAAGACACATCCAATTCCAGACTTAACTGGATATATAACAGAAGGACAAATAATACTTTCAAGAGAACTTTATAAAAAAGGTATTATGCCTCCAATAGATGTTTTACCATCACTTTCAAGACTTAAAGATAAAGGTATTGGTAAAGGAAAGACTAGAGAAGACCATGCGGATACTATGAACCAATTATTCTCAGCATATGCTCAAGGTAAGCAAGCAAAAGAATTATCAGCTATCTTAGGAGAATCAGCTCTTTCAGATACAGATAAAGCATTTGCTAAATTTGCAGAAGCGTTCGAAAATGAATATGTTTCACAAGGCTTTACTGCAAATAGAACAATTGAAGAAACTCTTAACTTAGGATGGAAGCTACTTAAATTACTTCCAAGAACTGAACTTAAGAGAATCAGAGATGAATATCTTGAAAAATATATGCCAAGAGAGGAAGAATAAGCTATGGCTAGATTAAATGTGAATCCTACTAGAATGGAACTCACAAAGCTGAAAAAGAGATTAACAACAGCTACTAGAGGTCATAAGCTTTTAAAAGATAAGCAAGATGAGTTAATGAGACAATTCATTAACCTAGTAAAATATAATAACTCATTAAGAAAAGATGTTGAGAATGAACTTCAAGGATCTTTAAAAGATTTCGTTATGGCAAGAGCTGTAATGAGTTCAGAGTTTTTAGAAGAAGCTATAGCTTATCCAAAAGAAAGCATCTCAGTAGAAGTTGGAAACAAGAACATAATGAGTGTTAATGTTCCAGTTATGAACTTTAAAAGACAGCTTGAAGGAGATGAAGGTAGTATCTTCCCATATGGATTTGCAAATACATCATCAGAATTAGATGGTGCAATAACAAAGCTTTATGGAATATTACCAAAGCTTTTAGAATTAGCTGAAGTAGAAAAATCATGTCAACTTATGGCAGATGAAATAGAAAAAACTAGAAGAAGAGTTAATGCTCTTGAATATATGACTATTCCTCAATTACAAGAAACTATCAAGTATATAAGAATGAAACTTGATGAAAATGAAAGAAGTGCTTTAACAAGACTTATGAAAGTTAAGAGCATGATAGAACAAAGAGGTTAGTTAGTTTAAAAAGTGTACCTTGGTAGAATACTTAAGGTACACTTTTTTTTTATAAAGCTTAAAAGAAAATTAAATTTAATTTATTAGAATTGATAATGTAATAGTTTAATAGTATAATTTTTAATAGGTTATAGTGTAGGAGAAGGAAAGATGAATTATTTTATAGAGTTTATAATTTCGTTTGTAGTCGTTACGATTCTTACGCCAATACTTATGAAATTATCACATAAGATAGGTTTTACAGATAAACCTACAAAGAGGAAAAAACATAAGAACATAACTCCATTATCTGGAGGGCTTGGAATGTTTATAGGATTTTTCACTATTTTATACTTTACAAATGGTGGATTTGATAATGAAATGTTTTGGGTATTTGTAGCATCGATTTTAATAGTATGTATAGGTCTTGTAGATGATTATTATAAATCAAAGGGAAAAGAATTCCCTATAATGCCAAGATTAATAATACAGATATTAGCAGCTATTATAGTTTTTAAAGCAGGGGTTTCCTTTAATGGGTTTACTAACATTTTTACAGGACAGTATATTGAGTTAAATGATTTTTTAAAGTTTGTTCTTAGTGTAACTTGGATATTTGGGGTTACAACTGTTATAAATTGGTCAGACGGAATGGATGGTTTAGCTGGAAGTATATCTCTTGTATCGTCAGGTACATTTTTTATTGCCGCAATTATATTAGGCCAAAGCTACTCAGCAACAGTTTCAATAATACTTGCTGGAGTTATTGGTGGATTTTTAGTTTATAATAAATATCCAGCTAGAGTATTCATGGGTGACTCAGGTGCAAACTTTTTAGGATTTATACTTAGTATAATCGCTTTAGATGGCGCATTTAAACAAGCAACTGTATTAAGTTTAGTAGCACCAGTATTAGCAATTGCTGTTCCTATATTTGATAATATCTTTGTTATACTAAAAAGATTTAATGAAGGAAAGCCAGTATATCAAGCTGATAGAAGTCAAATGCATTTTAGACTAGAGGAAAAGGGTCTTACTAAGCCACAAATTGTACATTTAATAGTTGGAATTAGTATCCTATGTGCATGTGCATCAATTTTATTAGTATTTTATAATCACCCGTAAAAGGGTCATAACATAAAAGAGTAAGCATTAGCTTACTCTTTTTTTATATTTTAATTGACTTATGATGCCTTAATTGGTAATATATAAAAAATAAATGAAGGGGGAATATTTATGTATAAAGGGAAAAAGGTATTACTTAGGTGTCATTGTGAGGAAGATATAGAAAAACTTTATGAGTTTATAAATGATTATGAAGTAAAAAAATTTCTAGATCTTGAAACAGTACTTCCATTAACAAAGTGGCAAGAAGAGGAATGGGTAAAAAGAAAAAGAGCTAATGATCAAACTTATGACTTTGCAATAGAAGATTTAGAAAGTGGAAATATAATCGGTGGATGTAGTATAAATGAGACTAGTATAAAAAATAGAAATTGTACAGTTGGAATTATGATTGGAGATAAAAATTATTGGGGAAAAGGCTATGGCTATGATGCATTAAAAACACTTATAGATTTTATTTTTAATGAATGTAATATGGAGAAAGTAAAGCTTAGTGTATATGAGTTTAACAGTAGAGCAATAGCTTGTTATAAAAAATTAGGATTTAAGGAAGAAGGAAGGTTAAAAAAGGAATTATATAGAGAAGGAAAGTACGCAGATGTAATATTAATGGCTGTATTTAAAGATGAATATTTTAATAATACAAAATAGAATATATTTACAAATAAAAGTGTTTAGTATATAATAAAATACAACAATTGGAAAAACTTATCAAGAGTGGCGGAGGGACTGGCCCTATGAAGCCCAGCAACCTATATAAAAATGTGGTGCTAATTCCAGATAGATAAGGATATAAATTTAAGATTACAGGTCTTAGGTATTATCCTAGGACCTTTTTTATTAATAAGGGGGCTTTTTATGAATATTAGAAAACTTTTTGATAGTAAAAGATTAATTTTATCTTTTGAGGTATTTCCACCTAAAAATACTTCACCTGTTAAAACAATTTATAAAGCTTTAAATGAGCTTAGCACTTTAAAACCAGATTTTATTAGTGTAACCTATGGGGCAGGTGGAAGCCTTATAAATAATAAGACTTCTGAAATTTCATCATTAATAAAAAACGTATACAACATAGAAGCGCTAGCACATTTAACATGTATATCTTCTAAGAAAGAAAATATAGATTATATTATGGAGAGATTAGAACTTGAAGGAATAACAAACATTCTTGCATTAAGAGGAGACAATAATGACAATGGAGCCGGTGAATATAAGTATGCAACAGATCTTATAAAATACGTAAATGAAAAAGAAAAGTTTAATATAATATCAGCATGTTATCCAGAAGGGCATATAGAAAATAAAGGTATTGAAGCTGAAATAATGAATATGAAAAGGAAAATTGAATCTGGAACATCGAGTTTTATATCTCAGTTATTTTTTGATAATAATATATACTATGATTTTTTAGATAAGGCAAAAGGTAGCGGTATTAATGTACCAATTCAAGCTGGAATTATGCCTGTTGTAAATAAGAAGCAAATAGATAGAATTACATCACTTTGTGGTGCAACTATACCATTAAAATTTAAAAAGATAATGGATAAGTATGAGTATGATAGTGAAGCTTTAAGAGAGGCTGGTATTGCTTATGCAATAGAACAAATAATAGATTTAGCATCTAGTGGGGTGGATGGAATTCATTTATACACAATGAATAACCCATATGTTGCAAGAAGGATTAAAGAAAATATAGAAGTAATAGTTAAATCAATAAATAATAAGGGGGAAACAATAGCATGAAAAAAGTTGAAAGTTTTGAATTAGATCATAGAAAAGTCAAAGCACCATATATAAGGAAATGTGGAAATCTTAAAGGTAATTTAGGAGATTCTATAAGTAAATTTGATATAAGATTTCTACAACCTAATAAAGAAGCGTTTGGAACAGCAGCTATGCATGCCTTAGAGCATCTTTTAGCTTATAATATAAGAGATTTCCTAGATGGAGTTATAGATATATCTCCAATGGGATGCAGAACAGGTTTTTATATGATTATTTGGGGAGATAGGGACCCTGCAGAAGTTAAAAGTGCAGTAGAAAAAGTTTTAGAGATTGTATTAAAGGCAACAGAAGTTCCAGCAAATAATGAAATTCAATGTGGTAATTATAAGGATCTTTCCCTTTTTGGAGCAAAGGAATATG
This sequence comes from Clostridium budayi, assembly GCF_055396605.1. Classification (NCBI taxonomy): domain Bacteria; kingdom Bacillati; phylum Bacillota; class Clostridia; order Eubacteriales; family Clostridiaceae; genus Clostridium; species Clostridium budayi. The sequence goes on along the minus strand of NZ_AP042456.1, from coordinate 2,332,388 downwards.
CAAAAGAAATATTAGAGAAAGGTTTTTCATTAAATATTTATGGAGAAGACTAATATAGAAATAAATATTGATGAAAATGAAGTTTTTCGCTATTTAGGTTATAAAGGCCAAAAAATAGAAGAAGAACTTCTTCTAAAAATACAAGACACAATAGAAGAGGGAAAAAAGTTATTTGCACCAAAAATTATATATAAAGAATATCCTATAAATATTTTAGAAAATGGAGTAGAGGTTATTGGAACAACATTAGTTCTTGAAGGAAATGATATAAAAAAACTATTAATAGACTCAAATAGATGTATATTAATGGTTGCAACTATTGGAAATTATATTGAAAAGAAGATAAGATTATATGAGAGAATAGATCTTACAAGAGGTATGATATTAGATTCAGTTTCAACTACAGCAGTTGAAGATTTATGTGATAAAGTATGTGATTTTATAGAAAAAGATATTATAGAAAATTTTGAAGAGTTAACTTTTAGATATAGTCCAGGTTATGGGGATTTAAGCCTAAATATTCAGAAAAACTTTATTGAAGTTTTAGATGCCACAAGAAAAATTGGCGTTAATGTTTCAGAGCATATGCTATTATTTCCTAGGAAATCTGTTACGGCAATAGTTGGAATAAGAAAAAAACTAGGGAAAAAAATAAAAAAGAGTTGTATTAATTGTAAAAATTACGATAATTGCTTATATAGAAAAGAGGAGAATAGTTGTGGATGTAAGGGAGTGTATTAAAAATAATATATTAGTATTTGATGGAGCTATGGGAACTATGCTTCAGACTTTAGGTATTAAGCTTGGAGAAAATATGGAAAAGCTTAATATGACAGAAGGTGATAAAATAGTTGAGATACATAAAAAATATATAAATAGTGGAGCAGATGTTATAACAACAAATACCTTTGGAGCAAATGAAATTAAATTAAAAAATACAGGATATTCTGTTGAAGAAATAATAGATAAAGCAGTATCAAATGCAAAGGAAGCTAGAGGAGATAATAAATGCTATATTGCACTTGATATTGGACCTATAGGTGAACTTTTAGAACCAATGGGTACTTTAAGTTTTGAAAGAGCTATTGAAATATTTAAAAGAGAAATAACTCAGGGAGTAAAATCAGGAGTAGATTTAATAATTATAGAAACTATGACTGATTTATATGAAATGAAAGCAGCTATAATTGCAGCAAAAGAAGTATGTGATTTACCTATACTTGCTACAATGACTTTTGAGGAAGATGGTAGAACATTTACTGGATGTCTTCCAGAAAGTATGGCAATAACTTTAGAAGGATTAGGGGTTAATGCAGTAGGTATAAACTGTTCATTAGGTCCTAAAGAGTTATATGGCATAGCAGAAAAAGTTATAAGTAATACTAATTTACCAATTATAGTTCAACCAAATGCAGGTTTACCTAAAATAGTTGATGGGAAAGCTGTTTATGATATAAGCAAAGAAGAGTTTAGAGAAGAGATAGAAAAACTTGTTGATATTGGGGTATCAATTATTGGTGGATGTTGTGGTACAAATCCAGACTTTATAAAAGAACTTAAAAAGCTTAAAGATAATAAAAAAATAGTATCAAGAAAGAAATTACATTTTTCAGCAATAACATCTCCATCTAAAGTTGTATATATAGATGAAGTTAGAGTAGTTGGTGAGAGAATAAATCCAACAGGAAAGAAATTATTTAAAAAAGCACTTATTGATAAAGATATGGATTATATACTAAAACAAGCTATAGAACAAATTGAAGGCGGAGCTGAAATATTAGATGTTAACGTTGGACTTCCTGAAATAAATGAAGAAGAAATAATGGAATGTGCAATAAAAGAAATACAAGGAATAGTGGATATTCCACTTCAAATAGATTCAGGAAAGAAAAATGTAATTGAAAAAGCCATTAGAATATATAATGGAAAACCTATAGTCAACTCTGTAAATGGGGAAGATGATGTATTAGATAGTATATTACCTGTAGTTAAAAAGTATGGAGCTGCAGTTGTAGGGTTAACATTAGACAGCAATGGAATACCAAGAAAGGCAGAGGAAAGATTTAATATAGCTAAAAAGATAGTTAATAAAGCAGCTCAGTATGGAATAAAAAAAGAAGATGTATATATAGATTGTTTAACTTTAACTGTTTCTGCTCAGCAAGAGGAAGTTATGGAAACACTTAAAGCGGTAAAAATGGTTAAAGAACTTCTTGGAGTAAAAACACTTCTTGGAGTATCTAATATATCTTTTGGACTTCCAAATAGAGATTTAATCAATGAAACATTTTTAGCATTAGCTTTAGGGGCAGGACTTGACCTTCCAATAATGAATCCTAATAAGGCTGGAATGATGGATGTTATTAATTCTTTTAAAGTATTAAATAATACTGATAAGAGTGGAAGTAATTACATTAATAAATATGGGAATAAAAAAATAGAGAGAGTTATAGTTAAAAGTGAGAATAATATAGCGAAAGTAGAGAATGAAGAAACGTTAGAAAACTCTATTATTAAAGGTTTAAAAAATAGCACAAAAAGATGTACTGAAGAATTATTAAATAGTAAAAGTGAACTAGAAATAGTTAACGAGTATTTAATACCAGCTTTAGATAAAGTGGGAGAAAAATACGAAAAGGGAGAAATATTTCTTCCACAATTAATTCAATCAGCAGAAACAGTTAAAGTAGCATTTGATTTAATAAAGAAAAACTTAGTTAATAATAATAAAAATACTGTAAGTAAAGGTAAAATTATATTAGCTACAGTTAAAGGGGACATCCATGATATAGGGAAAAATATAGTTAAAGTAATATTGGAGAATTATGGATATGATATATTAGACTTAGGTAAGGATGTAGCAATAGAGAAAGTTGTAAATGAAGCAATAAAAAATGATATAAAACTTGTAGGACTTAGTGCACTTATGACAACTACTATACAATCTATGGAAGATACAATTAAAGCATTAAGAGATGCTAAGTTCGAAGGAAAAGTTATGGTTGGTGGAGCAGTACTTACAAAAGATTACGCAGAAAAAATTAAAGCAGATTATTATTCAAAAGATGCAAAGATGGCAGTAGAAATAGCGAAAGAAGTATTTAATAATTAAAATTTCTAAGCTTTTGAGGTGTATAAGCAATATTATTACACCTCTTTTTTGATATTACTTATAAATTTATTAAGATTTTATAATTAAACTCTTAATACTGTGGTACAAATGTTTACATAGAAAATATTATATGATATTTTTACTTAGGGGATAGATATATTTAGTATTAAATTTAATAAGGGGAGTTTAGATGGGAAGAAAAAAATTAAATATAATTAAATTTGTTATTTTTATAGCATTAGTTGGAATTTGTGTATTTGTATTATTAGAAAATTGGACAACAATAAGTAATTTAGATACAGAGAAAATTTCTATATTTATAAAAGAACATGGATTGCTTGCTGCGATATTTTACTTAATATTCTTTGCTATAAAACCATTCTTTGTTATTATACCAACTAATATAATAGCAATAGCTGGTGGAACTATGTTTGGTCCTATAAAAGGATTTTTATTAACAATGACAGGATTTTTTATATCAGGAACAGTAGCCTTTTATGTAGCAAGATTTTTAGGAAGAGGATTTGTTGAAAGTATAATTGGTAAAAGATTTATAAAGTTAGAAGATAATATGGAAAAGAATGGATTTAAAATATTGTTTTTATTAAGATTACCACCAATTTTGCCATTTGATCCATTAAGCTATGCATGTGGTTTAACTAAAATTAAATATAAAGATTTTATATTAGCTTCTCTATTAGGGGTAGTACCTGAAACTATGTGTTATTCAGTTCTAGGAAAGAGTTTTAAGAATCCACTTTCAGTTGAATTTTTACTTCCTATAGGAATACTTTTAATTGGAATGATTTCTTCAAAATTTCTTATAAAGCCTAAAAAACAGAGCGAAGCTTAAGATAAGTTTAAAAGCTATTTTGAAACTAATCAAAATAGCTTTTTTAATTTTATAGTGTTAGTCCTTTTTCTTCAAGCAATTCAATTAAATTTTGATTTTCCCATTCATAGTATCAGTAATAAGTTTTAGAAGCTTCCTTATAACCATTAAATAAATTTTTGGAATTTGTTCTATTTTAACTTCTTTGCATAGAAAAAAATTCATCAAAATACTAAACAGCTTGAACATAGTAATAAAACATATGTTAAATTAAAGTTTAAAATTAATAAATAGAATATAGTTTCCTTTATATGGTATAATTATACTGCAAAATATTAAAATTTCAAACTGAAGGTGATGAAACTATGGTAGAAGATATTAATAAAGAAATAAGAGAGTGTAAAGATAAATTGCTATTAAAGGAGTCTCTAAGTTATAGAAAAAAATATTTAGAAGAAATTTTAAATGATAAAAAAGAAGAAGAGATAAATTTAAAAGAGAAATTAAGTAGAGATGAGATTTATGTTAAACGTTTAGAAAAACTATCTATATATAAAATAATAACTAAAATTTTAAAAAGTAAAGATAGTAAATTAAAAGAGAAAGAACAAGAATATATTATTTTAAAGATAAGACATAAAGAATGTATTGCTATTATAGAAGGGTATGAGAAAGAATATAAAGAGATAAAGAAAAAGCTTAATAATCTTGAGGGACTAGAAAGTAAATATAAAACACTAGTAGAAGAAAAATATAATTTAGTTAAGAAAAACTTAGCATATAATAAAGAAGTAATTAGAATTGATAAAGAAAGAGAGAAATTAGTTAAGGAAAAGATAGAATTAGATGAAGCTATTAATCAAGGTGAAAAATGTATATTAATAATTGGAAAAATAGAAGAAAATTTAGAAGCAGCTATAAGATTTGGGGTATATGATATTATAGGTGGAGGATTTTTATCACAAACAATAAAGAATAGTAGAATTGATGATGTTGAAATGGAATTAAATGGGCTTATATATATTATAGATAAATTTAAAAAAGAACTTAATAATGTAAATCTTAAAATACCAAAGAGTATATTAGAAATAGATAATTTCACGTATACTTTAAATATTGTTTTTGATAAACTTTTTTCAGATATATCACTTCAGGGAAAGATGAAATCAGCATTAAAAAATATAGTTAATTACAAGAATGAAATAGAAGGAATCAATACTATTTTAAAGGATCGAGAAATAAATATAGCATTTGAAATTAAAGAATTAAATATAAAACTAAATGAAATAATAGAAGAAATATAGAGAGATTTCTGTAATTTATAGGACATTTAATTTAATCTTACATAAATGAAAGATTAGAGTAATGTTAATAAATATGAGACTTAGCCTCTAGAACATATAATAATGTATATAAAAAGTTACTAATATAAATGGAGGCGATAGTAATGAAAAGTATCATATTACATGAAGGAAAATTATTATGGATATTTACAGCCTTAGCATTATTATTAATATTAAGTTTTGGATTTTTTTCATATAAAGTAGAATTAGATAGTAAATCATTAAGTTATAAGATTAATTCAATAAGAAACAATAGAAATTACGTAAAACTTAAAAATATAGATAAAAAATTTTTAGATTCAATTATTGCAATAGAAGACCATAGGTTTTATTCTCATGGGGCATTAGATTATATATCAATTTGTAGAGCTACTATAAATAATATAAAGGCGAGAAGAGTAGTAGAAGGGGGAAGCACAATAACTCAACAATTAGCAAAAAACTTATGTTTATCTAATGAAAGAAGTTTTAAGAGAAAATTTAAAGAAATATTACTAGCTTTTGAATTAGAAAAAAAATATTCAAAAGAAGAAATATTAGAGTTATATGTAAATGTAATAAATTTTGGTGATGGTAATATAGGAATAGGACAAGCTACAAAAGGTTACTTTGGTAAAAGTGCAAAATATTTAACTTATGGTGAAGCTACAATGCTTGCAGGACTTCCTCAAGCACCAAGTGTTTACGCATTAAGTAACAATAATGATTTATGCAAAAAAAGACAAAGTCAAGTTATAAATGCATTAGAAAAATATAATAGAATAAAAGAAGAAAATATTATTGTAACTCCAAAATTTGAATGTAATAAATAATAAATTAATATGTTATAATATGGACAATAAATTATAAGAGTTTAGTGGGGTGGGGAGATGATAAAAAGTTATTTAGAACTTTCTTGTGATGAGAAAGACAAGCTTTTAGTATTTTTAAATAGAAATAATGAAAATGTAGCATTATCTGAAATGAGAAAAATGTTTGAAAATAAAGTTTATGGGAATGGAGACGGTATATTAGTCTTTAAAAAAGATAATAAAGTAATTTGTGTTGGTAGAGTAGTTCTGAAAGAAATTCCATTAACGGGAATAGCATATATACATTTTTTAGATATATTAAAGAATGTAGAAAATAAAAAAGAAGTAATTAAGGAAATGATAAATGAGTGTTATAAAAAAGCAGAAGAATATAATGCTAATAAGATACTTCTTGGATTTAGAAAGAAAGAAACTACTGAAATGCTACATGAAATTGGTTTTGATGCTGATTATGCAGCTAAGATAATGACATTACAAGATAGAACAAAAAAAGAAAAAGTATTAAATATAGAAGAAATAAATAAAGAAAATAAATTGGAGTATATGAGACTTTATAATGAATCATTTAATAATATGCCACATGGAGCATCTTTAGATGAGGAAGAGGCTGAAGAATACTTAAATGAGAATAATACAGGAAATAAGTATTTTATAGTTTCTAATTTAAATGAAAATATAGGTGTACTAAATACAACTATAAAGGGAAAACAAGGTACATTTGATATAGGATTAAGTAGTAAATTTAGAGGTAAAGGTTATGGGAAAAGACTACTTGAGACAGCAATAGACTTTTTTGAAAGTAAAGATATTGAAAATGTATATTTAATAGTTATTGAAACTAACAAAATTGCTTATAAAATGTATAAAAAAAGAGGATTTATGGAGGATAAAGTACTTAGCTATTGGATTTCTTTGAAATAAAATTGAAAAAAATAGTAGAAAATAAAGGAATAAATGCATATTATATATAGAAAAATCTCTTTGCGCTGCATACAAATCTACAGTACAAACTGATCAGGCCGTTAAATATGTATTTATGGAGCCGGGCCGAAAGGCAACAGGACTATTAAAACCTGTGGGACAGTAAAATGTTCTACAGGTTTTTTATTATTTTAGAACATTTTATTATTGTAACTGGCCATTCTTATGCATTGACATAGAGCTATCAAAATAATTATTCATAATAAAAAAGTTATGAATACAATTTGGAGGTAACTTTTATGGCACAAGAAAAAAATTATAATATGAAAGGTTTAACAAATGAAGAAGTTAAATTAGCTAGAGAAAAATTTGGAAAGAACTTATTAATTGAAGAGAAAAAAGAAAACTTTTTAATGAAGATTGTAGAAGTAATAAAGGAGCCTATGTTTTTACTATTAATGATTGCAGCTATAATATACTTTATATTAGGCGAACCTAAAGATGGATCAATAATGCTTATATTTGTGTTTGGAGTAATTAGTATAGAAGTTATCCAAGAATGGAAAACAGACAAAACTCTTAAAGCACTTAAAGACTTATCAGCACCTCATATAGAGGTAATTAGGAATTCTAAGAGAACTTTAATAAACAGCGAAGAACTAGTACCTGGTGATTTGATGATAATAGAAGAAGGAGTAAAAATACCGGCAGATGGAAATGTAGTTTATTCAAATGATCTTTGTGTTGATGAATCATCTCTTACAGGGGAAGCCTTAGGTGTATGGAAATGTTCTGAATGTATAGATAAAAATAAACAATATTTTAGAAAAGATTACTGTTATGCAGGTACGTTAGTGATACAAGGTAGTGGAGTCATTTTAGTAGAGAAAATTGGAGCTAATACTGAGTATGGAAAGATTGGAAAAAATGTTTCTGAAAATGTGGAGGAAGATACACCACTTCAAAAACAAACCGGCAAGCTTGTTAAAGTTTGTGCAGGAATAGCAGGTGTTTTATTTGCATTAGTTAGTGGAATGACTTATTTAAATCTACAGGATGTAGTTTTTGAAGATAGAATAATTCAAAGTATACTTTCTGGTGTAACTCTTGCAATGGCTATGATACCAGAAGAATTCCCAGTTGTGTTAACAGTATTTTTATCAATGGGTGCTTGGAGACTTGCAAAGAAAAACTCACTTGTACGTAAGCTTCCATCAGTTGAAACATTAGGTGCTATTTCAGTTCTTTGTGTAGATAAAACAGGAACTATTACTATGAATGAAATGATCCTTGATGAAGCGTGGTCAATGGATGGGAATGATAAGCCTTTATTAGAAGTTATGGGCATGGCTTGTGAAACTGAAGCCTATGATCCTATGGAAAAGGCTATGCTTAAATATTGTGAAAAGAATAATATATCAAAAGAATTTTTATTTAATGGAGAATTAATAACTGAATACTCATTTACACATGAGAAGAAGATGATGGGACATGTATGGAAAAGAGAAGAGGGCACTATAGTTGCTGCAAAAGGATCACCAGAGAAGATTTTAAATATATGTAATTTAAATGATGGAGAGCGTAATAAAATAGAAGATAAAATTTATAGTATGTCATCAAAAGGGCTTCGTGTTATAGCTGTAGCTAAAATGAATATTAATGATAAAGAAGAAATTAAGGACACTTTAGAAGAGTGTACTCTTAATTTTATAGGCTTAGTTGGACTTTTAGACCCACCAAGGGAAGGAATAAAAGAGGACATAGAAATATGTAATAGAGCAGGAATACGAGTAGTTATGATAACTGGAGATAGTGGAATTACAGCTAGTTCTATTGCTAGAAAGGTTGGAATTTCACATAGTGGTGAAATAATTACAGGTGATGAATTAAATAAAATTAGTGATTATGAACTTAGGGAGAAAGTTAAGCATACAAATATATTCTCAAGAGTTATACCAGAGCATAAGATGCGTATAGTTAAAGCATTTAAGGAAAATGGAGAAATTGTTGGGATGACAGGTGATGGAGTAAATGATGCACCAGCTCTTAAATATGCAGATATAGGTATAGCAATGGGTAAGAGAGGATCAGAAGTTTCAAGAGAGGCAGCAGATTTGATTCTTTTAGATGATAATTTTAGTACCATAGTAGATACTGTTAAAGACGGAAGAAGAATATATGATAATATTAGAAGAGCCATTGGTTATATATTTACAATTCATATACCAATAGCATTTGCTTCAATAATTGCACCTATTTTAGGTATAGGGTCATCAATGCTATTATTACTTCCGGTTCATGTTGTGTTATTAGAATTAATAATTGATCCTACGTGTTCAATAGTATTAGAAAGAGAGCCAGCAGAAATTGATATAATGAAGCGTAAACCTAGAAATCCTAATGAAGGCATTCTAACTAAGGGTGTTCTTATAAAGAGTATAGTACAAGGAATTGTAATGTTTTTAGCATCCTTTGGAACTTACTATATATATTATAAATATAATGCGGGAGATATTAATATAGCAAGAACTATGGGACTAGCTATAATTATAATCTCTAATATATTATTAGTTTATGTAAATAGCTCTAATACAGAACTTGCATACCAATCATTTAAAAAGCTAATTAAAGATAAAGTTATGTGGGTTGTAAATGGTGGAACAATAATTGGTTTATTATTAATAATGTATACTCCAATATCAGGATTTTTAAAACTTGCACCATTAGGAATAAAAGAACTTATAATAGTGATTTTTATTTCAATAATTGCTGTAATGTGGTATGAGATAGTAAAAGTATTAAGAAAGCAAAAACAAAGATAGTATTATATTATATAAGAGTAGATGGTGGAAGTCACCATCTATTCTTATATAGAGAAATAATATGAGATTTGCATAAAGTTAGGAAATAAGATATAAATTAATAAATTATATTTTATAAAATTAAAAGGGGAGAGATTATGGAATATATAAGACTTAAAAATATAAAAGATGAAAATTGGAATAAAGTTTGGCAAATATATGAGGAAAGCTTTCCGCATTATGAGCTTAGAAATATTAAAGAACAAAAGGATGCTATGAATGATGATGAATTCTTTTGTACTTATGTAAAAGAAGATGATAAAGTAGTAGGAATAATATTCTATTGGGAATGGGAACAATTTAGATATATTGAACACTTTGCAGTAAACATAAATTTAAGAGGTGGTGGATATGGATCTAAAATATTAGAAGAGATATGCAACGATGATAAAATAACTATACTTGAAATTGATCCTGTTGTAGATGAGATATCAGAAAGGAGATTAGTTTTTTATGAAAGATTAGGTTTTAAGATGAATAAATTTAATCACTTACATCCTCCATATAAAAAGGGAGATAAAGGACATAAATTAAAGGTATTAAGTTATAAAGGTATAATATCAGAAAATCAATTTAGTGATTTTAAAAACTTTTTAGAAAATCATGTTATGAAGTATTCAGAATAAATTAAATTTGAATAAAACTCTGCTTAACTTGGAAAATTAAAATAGTATTATGAAAATTTAAACTTAAGTTAAGAAGGGAGCACAGAGTATATATGAATATAGAAAGAATAAGATTTTTAGCTGAAAAAAATATAACAGGAATGAAAAAAGTTATTTTCATAAAAGGGTCTAATTTAGAAAAAGTAGCAAAGATATATGAAGATGTATGCTCAAAGCTTTCTATAAATGGAAGAATACTTAAATTAGAAAAGGAAAGTGTATACTTAAGTTATGATAGAGAAAGTATTGCTTCAATGATAATTGAAGCAATACTAGATGATGATAAATATATTTTAAATAATATAGCAGAAGTTTTAAAGAATGATTGGAAAAATGAAATAATAAAAAAATTAAGAGAGAATAATATCAGTGAAGTAGAACTTGAAGATGATTCTCTTTTAATTGGTTATGGAGAAAATTCTATAATTTTAACAAAGGAAAATTATAAAGATTTTAATATTGATGAAATTATAAGCAAATTAATTGATAAATGGGATATACCAATTATTGCAGTAACAGGAACTAACGGAAAGACATCTACAACAAGATTAATTCATAATACATTACTAGAACTTGGTTATAAAAGTGGAATGTCATCAACAGGTGGTATAATAATTGGAAATGAAACTATAAGAACTGGAGATACAACTGGATATTATAGTGCATTAGAAGTTTTAAAGAGAAAAGATGTAAATGTAGCTGTATTAGAAACTGCAAGAGGCGGGCTTATAAAAAAAGGACTCGGTTTTAAAAATGCAAGGGCATGTATAATAACAAGTTTATCAGAAGATCATATGGGAATGGAAGGCATTAATTCACTAGAACAATTAGGAAAGGTTAAAGCTTTAATAAAAGAAGGACTTAGAGAAGGTGGAGTAGTGGTTATTAGAGCAACTAATGAAATAGTGAATTTATTTAAAGAAAATGATAAATTAATTTTATTTGAAAATGATAAAAATGATATTATATGTAATCATATAAAAATGGTGGGGAAGCATTTTATACAAGAGAAGGGTATATTGTACATAACTTAAATGGAGCTGAAAGTAATATAGTTTCATTAAATGAATTAGAATTCACACATAATGGTGCATCAGAAAGTAATGTAAGAAATGTAATGGCAGCTATAGCATCTATAAAAACAATAAATAATGATATTAATAAAATAGTTAATGCTTTAAAAAGCATAAAATGTGATTTAACAACAAACAAAGGAAGACAAAACATATTAAATATAAAAGATTTTAAATTAATAATAGACTATGGACATAATAGTGAAGCTTTTAATGAAGTTTTTAAAATTGCAAAATCATTAAATCCAACTAGAATAACAGGACTAATAACAGCACCTGGAGATAGAACAGACAATCACATAATAGAACTTGGAGAAATAGCAGCAAAGTTTTGTGATAAAGTTATAATTAAAGAGCAAGAAGATAAAAGAGGAAAAGAAGATGGTGAAACTGCTAAACTTCTAAAAAAGGGGTTAATAAATAAAGGATTTAAAGAAGAAAATATAATTATTTTACTTGAAGAGAGAGATGCAATACTTAAAGCATTAAATGATGCAAGAAAAGGAGAAATTATAGTATCATTTAGTCAGTTTTTACATTTAACTATTCCAGCTATAAATGAATTTTTAAGTAAGAATAATCTAGAGTTAATAAATATATAGATATAAAACATATTGATTATGATAATAAATAATAGTATATTAAATTAAAAATAATATTAATAATGTAAAAAATAAGGGCGTACATACGCCCTTATTTTTTATTAGTAACATTTATTTATAAGATATTTAAGGGGCTATATGTACTTCATAGCCAAATTCTCGTAAAGTTGTAACAATATATTTTATATTTCTATTAGATACTACTATACTACGATATTTGTGATTATCATTTGTATGAAAAACTATATTTGATGAATTATAATTTGGTTTTTCAATCAAAATATAATCTAAATTTTTTGTTGGAATATTATATAGCATTGTAGATATATATGAATCATTAATTAATAATGCATAATTATATGTATTTGGCAAAAATAATAAAACTGGTAAAAATATTATGTAAGATGGTATTTCATTAAAAATAAAAACACTTATAATACTAGCAATTAATAAAAATTCTAGAGAAAAAATTTTGATAAATAAAAGATACTTATACGAATAGTGCTTTCTCTTAAAAGTAGAAACTATTTTATAATTAGTATTTTTAAAAATTTTATATGTATGAATAAGAAAGTACATTATAATTGTGCAGAATAATGAAACTAAAGTAATAAAAATAATATACAACGAATCACCTCTATTAAACAAATTAACATTATTTTACCATGAGGATAATAATTAAAGATTAAATTATAATTTAACATTATGTAAACAATAAAAAAATAAACACTATACACATATTGAAATGAAATTTGATTTATAATATTTATGAGGTGATTTTTTGGAATTATTTACGATAGGACATTCAAATTATTCAATAGAGAGATTAATCCATATGTTAAAACATTTTAAAATAGATTGTGTTGTGGATGTTAGAAAGATTCCTTACTCAAAATATAATGTACAATTTGACAAAGAAAGATTAATGTATACATTAAAAAAAGAAGGTTTTATATATATTTACATGGCAAATGAACTTGGGGCTAAAAGAGATAATAAGGAATCTTATAATGAAGAAGGATATTCAGATTTTGAAAAAGTAATTAATGAAGAGGCCTTTATAAGAGGAATTGATAGATTAATAGATGGATGTAATAAGAATTTTAAAATTGCAGTTCTTGGAGCGATGCAAGAGCCTATAAGATGTCATAGAGCAATATTAATTGGAAGAGAACTCAATAAAAGAGGGGTAAAGGTAAATCATATATTAGATGATTATTCTATAATAAATCAAGAAGATATTGAAAATAGACTTCTTGATAAATACTTTAAAGATAGAAACCAAATCACTATAGATTCTCTTTTAGGGACTGGAATGTCAGAAAAAGATATGATAGATGAAGGGTATAGATTAGCTAATAAAGAAATTGGATATAGAATAGAAAAGTTAAAAGAAAGAAAAAAATAGTCATCACAAATTTTGTGATGACTATTTTTTTAAGCATTTTTAGTTAATGGAACGTAAACTCTTTTAGCAAGTTCATCATCCATCATATATATAGCGGCAGGATTGCCTTCTGATCTTTTAACTCTCTTTAAAAGAGAATTAAAATTATTTTCTTCTTCTACTTGTTCATCAATAAACCAGTTAAGTAAACTCATAGTTGCATGTTCTCTTTCTTCTGCTGCAATATCAGCTAGAGCATATATTTTACTTGTAACTAATTGTTCATGTTCGTATCCTTTTTGGAACACGTCAATTATACTATCGTATTTATGATTAGGCTTTGGAATTTGTTCAAGTTCAACAAATCCGTTCTTTTGGAATATGTAATCATAAAATTTCATCGCATGGTCTAATTCTTCTTTAGCTTGGACTCTAAAGAAATTAGCGAAACCACTTAAGTCAACAGATTCAGCATATGCTGCCATTGCTAAATAAGTGTATGATGAATAAAATTCAAAATTTACTTGGTCATTAAGATTTTTTAGTAAGTTTTCACTTAACATATAACCATCTCCTCAATTACTTTTATAATACAATTTTACAACTTATGTAGAATATTAGCAAATTTTGAAAAGTAAAAAATATTTGAATTAAAGACAGTAATTTAATAATTTTTATGTTACTTAAATTTAAATAACTTTAAGTTCTTAAATATATCAATATGATAGTAGTTATTAAGTATTATATAAACGTTATAAAGCACAAAAAATACAACAATTACTTTTAATACTTTATAAAATACTTTTTCAGCTTTAGAGCCTGTTTTTATAAAAAATACTTTTATATTAGTTTTAAGTGGGAAAAATAATTCTATTCCTTCTTTAGTAAGTAAATCTAAAAGTAAGTGTGATATATATCCAAATAAAAAACCATAACATATAGAAATAATAGCAACATTTAGAGAACTAATAGAAATTAATATTTTACATATAAAAAAAAGAATAAGTACACATATTAAACTATGAGTAAAGCTTCTATGTCTAAAATGTCTCCCAAAATGTTTGGCTATAAAAGGGTGTCTTTTACTTATAAATGAACTTTTCAGATCAATATCAGGAAAAAGTGATCCCAAATTTGCAAAATAAAAGTATATTACAATTAAAAAAATCTTATAGTATATATTATAATTTATTAAAAAATTTTCTATGAAAGAATTTAAAGCTATAAGAGCAATTAAAAATCCTCCTGATGAATGTGTTTCTTTAGTCATTATTTGCTCCTTAAATAATTTTTGATTGCGTATATTGCTAAGTACATTATATATTAAGATGTAAATAAATCCATAATTTTTTATGTAATGTAACCACTATGTAACAAAATTGACTTAATAGTGGTTCTTTCATTTAATTATAAAATCCCTATAATAGTAATATAGAGTTTTTTAATAACTAGAGGTGAAATAATGGAAAAGAATTTAAGAGCTGTATGGGCAGAGATAGATTTAAATAAAATAGAAAATAATATGAAAAGAATAAAAGAACTTGCAGGAGACAAAGAAGTTATTGCTGTAGTTAAAGCTGATGCGTATGGACATGGAGCAACAAGTGTGGCACCTGTTCTTTTAAAAAATGGTGCATCAAAGCTTGCTGTTGCAGTAATTGCAGAAGGTATAGAACTTAGAGATGCAGGTATAAAAGAGCCGATTATGATTCTTGGATACACTCCATTAGAACTTGGAGAAGACTTAATTAATTATGATATAGAACAAACAGTATATGATTTAGAATATGCAAAAGAGTTATCAAATATAGCTAAAAGATTAGGAAAGAAAGCAAAAATTCATATAGCTTTAGATACTGGAATGGGTAGAATAGGATTTTTACCAAATGAAGAAAGTTTTAAAGATGTAGTAGAAATATGTAATTTAGATGGCTTAGATGTATGCGGAATATTTACACATTTTTCTACTGCAGATGAAGAAGATAAAACTTACACTTATGAGCAATTTAATAAAATAAAAGAATTTAATGATAAACTTAAAGAAGTAGGAATAGATATTAAATTAAAACATGCATCAAATAGTGGAGCTATAATAGATCTTCCAGAAACTTATTTAGATGGAGTTAGAGCTGGTATAATATTATATGGATATTATCCATCAAATGAAGTTAATAAAGACAGACTTAAATTAGAACCAGCACTTACATTAAAAACTAGAGTAGCTCATGTTAAAACATTAGATAAAGATATGTATATTAGTTACGGTAGAACTTTTAAAACTGAAAGAAAAAGTGTAATTGCAACACTTCCAATTGGATATGCAGATGGATATTTAAGACTTCTAAGTGGAAAAGCTAAAGTTATTATAAATGGTAAGTTTGCAAATGTTGTAGGAAGAATATGCATGGATCAATGTATGATAGATGTAACAGATATTGGAGATGTTAAAGTTTCTGATGAAGTTATACTTCTTGGAGAAGATGGAGATTTAAAATTTAATGCAGATGATATGGCAGAAGCTATGGGTACAATAAATTATGAAGTACTATGTATGATAAGACATAGAATTCCAAGAATATATATAAAAGATAATGAAATTGTAAAGGTTAAAAATTATCTTTAGAAATTGAGGTGAGTTTTTGATTTTTTCATCCTTAAACTTAAATAGCGAAGAGAAAATTCATATTCAGATAGAAAATCATATAAAAAATGAAATTAATAATGGTTTACTTCAAAAAGGAAGTAAACTTCCATCAACTAGGGAAGTTAGTAAACTTCTTTCAATAAGCAGAAATTCAGTAATTACAGCTTATGAAAATTTAGAAGAAGAAGGAATTATTGAAAGCTTAAAAGGGAGAGGAACCTTTGTTAAAGCTAGCTCTAAAATGCAAAAAGGTGATTTAACTATAAACTGGGAAGATATGATTAATGATTATGGAAAGCTTTGTGAAGAGCTTGATATAGTTAAGACAGAACTTCCATGGAAAAAAGGTATGATTTCTTTTAAAAGTATAGCGCCAGATGGAAGTTTATTTGATTTAGAAGAATTTAAAAGAAGTTTTTTAAATGCATTTTCATTAGAAGGGGATAAGCTTTTAAATTATGGATATGCAAAAGGGTATAAACCTTTAATTGAATATATAAAAAAATATATGAAAAATAAAGGTGTAAGTTTAGAAGGTAGAGATGTTCTAATTACAAATGGTTTTACAGAAGGATTTGATATACTTTTAAGCACTCTTACTATAGATGGAGATAAAGTTGCTTGTGAGGAGCCAACTCATAATACAGCAATTAAGATGATGAAAACTCATAATTTAGATATAAAGCCTGTAAAAATGAATAAGGACGGAATTGATATAGAAAGTTTAGAGAAAACTTTAAAAGAAAGCAAGCCAAAATTTATTTATTTAATACCTTCTTATCACAATCCAACTGGTATTGTAATAAAAGGCGAGAAGAGGCAAGATGTTTATAATGTATGTGAAAAATATAAAGTTCCAATAATTGAAGATGGGTTTAATGAAGAACTTTTATATTCAAGCTCACACGTTGCACCAATTGCATCACTTTGCTCTAATGGAAATGGTGTAGTTTATGTAGGAAGCTTTTCAAAGATATTATTTCCAGGCCTTAGAATTGGATGGATATTTGGAGATGCTAGACTTATAGATATATTAGAAAGTGTAAAAAGAGAAAGAAATATTCATTCATCTTTTATAGATCAGGCTGTTTTTTATAAGTATATGGAAAGTGGTGCTTTTAAAAAATATATGAAAAAGATAAGGAAGCACTATAAAGATAAATATAATTTTACATTAGAACAAGTTAAAAAGTATATACCAAATGACTATATTTTAGGTGAAGGCGGACTTCATATATTTATAAAATTAAAAGGAATAAATGGTAGAGATGTACTTAAGGAATGTTATGAAAGAGGCGTTGTATTTATGCCAGGAGATATCTTCTATAACGGAGATATTGGAGAAGATACAATAAGACTTGGATTTTCTAGAGTAAGTGAAGAGGATATTGAAAAGGGAATAAAGATAATTGGGGATGTAGTTAATAATTTAATGAATAAAAATAAAGGATGAGATTAATCTCATCCTTTATTTTTATATTAACTTACCATGTGAAAGTTCTTTTTTCTTTACTTTAATATTAAATTCTTTTTCGTACATTTTAAGTGCTCTAAGGTCTTTCTTAGTAACTAAAGATATAGTAATGCCTGATTTATTTCCTCTAGCAGTTCTTCCAGCCCTATGAAGATATTCACTTGGGTTTGCTGGGAAATCTAAATTTATAATATGAGTTACATCAGCTATATCAAGACCTCTTGCAGAAATATCTGAAGAAACTAATATATTTATTTTACCATTTCTGAAATTTTCAAGAGCTTGTTGTCTTTGTTCTTTAGTAATTCTTTTATGCATTGCAAAAGCATTTTTATGATGATAATTTAATTTTTCAGCAATCATTTCTACATCATAACCACGATTTATAAATACTATAGCTTTTTCTGGACTTTCAGCTGCAATAAGCTTTCTTAAAACTTCTGGCTTATCTCTTTCATCTACTTCTATAAACATATGTTCAATGTTAGGGTTTAAAGATGCCTTTTTCTCGTTTTTAAATATTACTGGGTCCTTCATTAAGCTTTTTGTCATTTCTAAAGATTTAGGACTTATTGTAGCAGAGAAAATTAAAAGCTCTCTATCTCTCATTGTAGTTTTAATTATATCATTAACAATTTTAGTGTGAGTATTATCTAAAAGAGTATCCCCTTCATCAAGTACAATTGTTTTAATTGTATGAGCTTTTATTTTTTTCTTTAATATTAAATCTCTAACTCTTCCAGGAGATCCAACTATTATATGAGGTTTAACTTCCTTTAATTTTTTTATTTGTTTATCCATATTAACGTCACCGATAATAGGAACTGATGTTACAGGTAATGTAGAATTAGTAGCTAGTAACTTGCATTGTTTTTCTATTTGCATAACAAGTTCACGTGTTGGCGCAAGAATTAAAACTTGTAATTCTTTTTTTGAAGTATCTATCTTTTGAAATAATGGTGCTAAAAATGCTAAAGTTTTACCGCTACCTGTATGTGCTTCTCCTATGACATCTTTATTATTTAATATTTCAGGAATAGAAAGGGCTTGAATCTCTGTTGGAACAGTTATATTTTGCTTTTCTAATCCAGAAATTATATTTTCATTTAAATTTAGCTTTATAAAATCCATAATATTAATCTCCTTTGTGTATAGTCTAACTTATAGTATATACATAATTACAAAACTTTTGTACTAAAATGTGAAAATAAATATTCATTTTTTACATATAAACTTAATAATTAATTGGCACTATAGTTGCTATAATAAAGTAAACAAGTTTAATATTGCTTATAAACAAAAGAAGGTGAATAAAATTTTGAATATTTTTAGAACTCAAGAAATAGAGGATGTATCACAAGTAGTTACCCAAGATCAGAAGAATCTTGGAACTTTAGATTTAACATTAATGAGTATAGGTTCTGTAATAGGTACAGGAGTTATGGTTCTTACAGGGATAGTTGCGGCAAAGGATTCAGGACCAGCTGTAAGTATATCATTTGCAATTGGAGCTATAGTTGCTGCTTTAATAGTTCTATGTTATGCAGAGTTAAGTGCAAGTATACAAAGTTCTGGAGGTTCTTATACTTTTACATATGTAACTTTAGGTGAAGTTTTAGCCTATGTAGTCGGAATGTGTGTAGTTGTTGCATATATATTATCTACTGCAACAGTAGCATCAGGGTGGGGAAGTTATCTTTTAAGCTTACTTGATATTATTAATATACATATTCCAAGTGAATTGACTAAAATACCAGCTGAAGGTGGTATTATTAATATTCCTGCTATAATAGCTATACTATTAATAACAATAGTTTTATCTAGAGGAACAAAGGAAAGTAAGAAAGTAAATAATATTATGGTATTAGTTAAGGTAGGAGTTATTGCGATATTTATTGCAGTTGGAGCTTTTCATATGAAAACATCTAATTGGATTCCATTTACACCATATGGAACTACAGGGGTTATGACTGGAGCCGCATCTGTCTTTTTTGCATATTGTGGATTTGATGCAACAGCGTCAGCTGCACCATATGTAAAAAATCCTAAAAAAGCGTTGCCTATTGGGCTTTTAGTTTCACTATTAGTCTGTGCATTAGTATATGTAGCAGTATCTTTAGTTCTTACAGGTATTACATCTTATAAAAATTTAAATGTTGGAGATGCTCTTTCTTATGGATTAAAAGTAGCAGGGTATTATAAAGTAGCATTTATTGTTTCTCTTGGAAGTGTAATAGGAATACTTGCTGTAATTTTTGCAGGTAATTTTGCAACTTCTGAAATATTTTCAACTATGAGTAAAGATGGATTAATACCAAAATTCTTTGATAAAAAAGATAAAAATGGAGTACCATATATATCATTATGGTCAATATGTATTGTTGAAGTAATACTTGCAGGTTTTTGTAATTTAAAAACATTAGCTGATTTTGCAAGTATAGCATTTTTATTAGTTTATATAATGGTATGTTCTTCAATAATAGTATTTAGAAAAAAATATCCTAAATTAGAGAGAAGTTTTAAGACACCATTAGTACCATTTATTCCATCACTTGGAGTTGTATGTTGTATTATTTTAATGGTTAATCTATCTAAAATTACATGGATATTATTTAGTATTATATTAATTCTTATAGTAATAAGTTATTTTAGTTATGGTGTTAGACATTCAAAAGTTTTAAAGGATAAAAAATAATATATTATTTATGTTAAATTATATTATAATAATAAAATAATATAATTTTTGGGAGGAAAGTTTATGGCTATTAAACATGGCGCTAATTTATTTGAACTTTCAAAGGAACTTGGAATTAAAAAAGATGAGATTTTAGATTTTAGTTCTAATATAAATCCTTTTGGAGCATCAAATAAAGCTAAAGAAGCTGTTATTAAAAATATAGATATGGTCTCAATATATCCAGACCCTGAATATGTTGAACTTAAAAAAAGTATATCAAATTACTGCGCTTCAGATTCAAAGCATATTATATTAGGTTCAGGAGCAACAGAGCTTATTTCATCATTTATAAGTATAATTAATCCAAATAAGGCTCTACTTATCTCTCCAGCTTATTCTGAATATGAAAGAGAACTTAAGAAAATAAATTGTAATATAGTTAAATATTTTTCTAAAAAGGAAGATGGATTTAAAATTAATATTGATAAATTAATTGAAGAATCTATTGAAGGTACATATAATCTAATAATTATATGTAATCCTAATAATCCAACAGGTTTTGCATTTACAAAGGAAGAAATAGAAAAATTACTAAAAAACTTTAAGGGTAATGTAATGGTGGATGAAACTTATGTTGAATTCACAGATAAATCTAAATACTCATCATCTCAGTTAGTTAATGAATATAATAATTTATTTGTTATAAGGGGAACATCAAAATTTTTCTCAACTCCAGGAATAAGACTTGGATATGGACTTATTTCTAATGAGAATATAAGAAATAAAATATTAGAAAAACTTGATTTATGGAATATAAATATTTTAGCTGAGACAATGGGTACTGTAATGTTTAAAGACTATGAGTATATAGAAAGTACTGTTAAGCATATGACAGATGAAAGAGAATATTTAAATAAAGAGCTAAGTAGCATAGAAGGAATTAAAGTTTATGAAAGTAAAGGAAACTTTATATTATGTGAAATAGAAAAGGATAATTTAAATGCAGGTACATTATACGAGTCACTTTTAAAAGAAGGAATAATAATTAGAAATTGTAGTTCCTTTGAAGGACTTAATAACAAATTCTTTAGAGTTTGTGTATTAAAGCATGAAGAAAATGAATTATTAATAAAGAAACTTAAATCAATTATAAAATAAAGAGAAGGCTTAGCCTTCTCTTTATTTTATAAAATTTATAATTTTCTTATTGATATTTCTCCAGAGTTTAATGTTTCAATTTTTCCGTCATTAGTTTTAACTATTAAACCACCATTAGAATCAATATCTAATGCCTTTGCATTTATCCATTCATTATTTCTAGAAAATTTAATAGGTTTATCAATAACTAAAGAAAGTTTTTTATATTCTAATAAAATCTCATCATTGTTTAAATCTTTATATATATCTAAGACTTCGTTAATAATTTGAGCTATAAGTTCATTTCTAGTAGTTGTAGGATTATTTATATTATATAAAGAACCTGATATCTCTTTAAGTTCATCAGGAAAGTCTTCCTGTTTAGTATTAAAATTTAATCCGATTCCTATTATTATATTTTCTATATTCCCATTCTTAAGATTTGGAGTTGCTTCTGTTAAAATTCCACATACTTTTTTATTATTAAAAAATATATCATTTACCCATTTGATTCCTACATTTAAATTACATACCTTTTTTATTGCTCTACATACTGCAACAGATGTAGCAGTTGTAATTAATATAGCATTTGATATAGAAGTATTAGCTTTTAATATAATACTCATATATATTCCTGTATCTTTTGGGGAGAAAAATTTTCTGCATAGCCTACCTTTACCTAGAGTTTGCTCATTAGCAATAATAATAGTTTCTTTAGATAAATTAGACTTGCAAAGTTTTTTTGCCTCTGTATTTGTAGAATCTATTAACTTATAAATAAATATGTCACTATCTTTATAGTTATCTTTTAAAAGTTTTTTGATTTTTTCTGCGTTTAATTCCATAATTTCATCACCTTTCTTGAATTATATGGAAGAGAGTTTGTGTTGTCAAATACAAATTTACTATAAATAAAATTTATGGTAAAAATTCTAAATTATATTTACAAAAGATTACATCGAGTATATACTAGTGTATATACATCAGTATAAAGGGGGAGTTATTATGAATAATAAAGTAAAACAAATGGTCTATGGAGCACTTTTAACGGCTCTTGCAATTATAATTCCAATACAATTTAGTTTTCTAAAAGTGAACATACCACCATTTAGTGCAACACTTGCAGCACATGTACCAATGTTTATAGCAATCTTAATATCACCAATGGTTGCAGTTGTAACAGGAATTGGATCAACTTTAGGATTCCTAATATCAGGAATGCCAATGCCAGTTGTATTTAGAGCTGCAACACATATAATTGTTGGATATGTTGGAGCAGTCTATATAATGAAAAGAAAATCATATGTAAAGATGACTGTAATCACTTCAATAATACATGGAGGCTTAGAGGCATTAGTTGTAATACCTTTTATAGGTCTTGATGTATATCAATTATTAATTGTAACTGGAGTTGGAGCTATAATTCATCATTCAATAGACAGTGGAATTAGTTATGGATTATTAACTTTAATGAGTAAAGTTAGGAGAAAAAATATATATACTTTATTTGATGATGTTAGATTAAATAAAGAAGTACAAGCTTAACTTAAATAAAATTATTAAAATAGCCTATATATAGGCTATTTTTTTTATAATATATTATAGAAAAAATATAGATTTTATTTATAGGAAATGAATAATTTACTTTATTATAGTACAGATTTAAAATAAATTTACTTTATAGATTACGGGTAATAAGTATATAATATAAGTTAGAGCTTTTTTATAAAAGTATTGGATTTTTAAAATAAAGACTAAGAGGTATTTAGTGTGAGTAGTGGATTAAAAGAAGAAAAGATTATATTAAAAGAAAAGAGAGAACGTATAGAAGCAGAGCTTTTAAGTAAACGTGATTACGTAAATCAAGTAAGAAGAAAATTCAACGAATTAAGTAAAGAAGCAAAGGGAAAGTATAATGCTGAAAAAGATACAACAGAAAAAGCTATGAATATGGCTGAAAATGACATTCAAAAGTATGAAGAAACATATTTTACCCCTTACTTTGGAAGAGTTGATTTTAGAGAGAAAAGATCAGCAGAGATTGAAAATATATATATTGGAAAACATAGTGTAAGTGATTCAGAAAATGGAGAAGAAATAGTAATTGACTGGAGAGCACCTGTTGCAGATTTATACTATAGTGGTACAGGTGGAGAAGCTTATTACAAAGCGCCTTCTGGAATAATAGATGGAGAACTTTCATTAAAGAGAAAATTCCTTTTTAATGAAGATGGAGAACTGTCTAGAGTGTTTGATGAAAGCATAAATGAACTTATGATAAATGGAGAAGAAGGTCAAGGATTAGTAGATGAATTCTTAAAGATTAATCTTGAAGAAAGCAGAGGAAAAAAACTTAAAGAAGTTGTTGCGACAATTCAAAAAGAACAAAATGATATTATAAGATGGCCAAGAAATCTTCCTATAATAGTTCAAGGTTCAGCAGGTTCTGGAAAGACAACTGTTGCACTTCATAGACTTGCGTATCTTATTTATAGATACAAAGAAACTATGGAAAGTAAAGATATACTAGTGCTTGCCCCTAATAAATTATTTTTAGATTATATTTCAGATATTCTGCCAAGTCTTGGTGCTATGGAAGTTAAGCAAAGCACATTTGAAGAAATGGCAAAAGAAAAGGCTAAGCTTAAAGGTAAAATATACAATAAAGATGAAAAACTTAAAAGTATAATGGAAGAAACAGATGAGAATAAGAAAAAACTTATTGTTAATTCTGCAAAAATTAGAGGATCATTAGTTTTTAAAACTATGATAGATAGATATATTACCTTAGTTGAAAGTAGAGCACTTGAAATAAAAGATATAGAAATTGAAGGTCAAGTATTATTTACTAGAAAAGAAATAATGAGACTGTACTTAAAGGATTTAAAAGCATATCCAATAAATAAGAGAAAAGATGAGATAAAAAGATATTTATCTCTTAAATTAAAAGAAAAGATAGCTATTCTTACTGAAAAAGTTAATTTAGAGTGGGAAAGTAAAATTAGAGAAATTAAGTTAAATGAATCTGACTCTAAGGAGAGAAGAGAAAAGCTTATAAAGGTATATGATGAAAGAGATAGAATAAAAGATAGTATAAAGAAAAATTCAAAAACATGTATGAATAATTATTTTAAAGCTTGGAGAGGTATAAATCCAAGTGATATATATAGAGGATTTTATAATGATGAAGATTTATTCTCTATAGCAACCGATTCTAAAATACCAGATAAGTTAGCTGAATTTATGAGAGAAGAATTTAATAAAAGAGATGAAGAAGGCTATATAGATGAAGATGATTTAGCTGCACTTTTATATATAAGAGTCTTACTTGAAGGAATAGATGAAAAGGAAAAGTTTAAACACATAGTCGTGGATGAAGCGCAAGACTATAGTCCTATGCAAATATATTTAGTAAATGAACTTGCAAAAGGAAATTCTTTAACATTAGTTGGAGATTTAGCTCAAGGAATTTATTATTATAAAGGCCTTACTAATTGGACTGATATAACTGATGGATTATTTGGAGGGAAAGCTACTTTTATAAGCTTAACACAAAGTTATCGTTCAACAGTTGAAATAATAGACTTTGCAAAAGGTGCATTAGATGCACAAAAATTGGGATTAAAGGATGCAAAACCAGTACTTAGACATGGTGATGTTCCAGAAATAATAAATGTAGAAGAAAAGACTGAATTACCAAATGTTATAGAAAATATTATAGATAATGTTATAAGAAAGGGTAAGAATAGTATTGCAATTATAACAAAAGATAGTGCTGAAGCCGAACAATTAGAAAAGGCTATAAAAAGAAAGTGTAAGTATAAGTTCCAAAGAATAAAAGGAAAAGAAAAAGAAATAAAAGAAGATATGATAATAATTCCATCATATCTAACAAAAGGATTGGAATTTGACTGTAGTATAATTTATAATCCAAGTGAAGAAAATTATAATGAAGAAAGTACATTGGATCAAAGACTATTATATGTATCTTTAACAAGAGCACTTCACACAGAATATATAATTTCATTAGGAAATACTACATCTTTAATTACAGATAATTAGTATTAAATTTTTTGTTGAAAAATAAAAAAAATTAATATATAATTCTCTATAGTTTAAGTCAAAGAATAGATCTTAAAGGAAATATAGCTTAAAGAAGTAAACTATATTTTTTACTTCTTTAAGCTTAAGTTATGCTATAAATTAATTAATAATTTAGGAGGAACAATAATGGACGATAAGGAAATAATGTCATTTAGAGATGAAGAAGGTAACAAAGTAGATTTTGAAGCTGTTGCAAGAATATTTCTTGATAATAAAGAATATCTTTTATTAACACCTGTTGAAGAGGATGCAGAAGATATATTTATTTTCAGAGTTGATAAAGTAGATGGTGACAAGGAAGAACTTAACCTTGTAGAAGATGATAAGGAATTTATTGCTGTAAAGAAAGAATACAAGAAGCTTTTATACTAAAAGGAGAGAAGTAAAAATGAATGTAGCCGATATAATTGACATATTAGAAGAAAATGGGTTATCAGAAGTTGAAGAATTAATGGTAGAAGAGGATAATGCAGTAGTAGAATTTTTCTATGACTTTGATAGAGATGAACTTACGGCTGCAAAAGCTTATGCAAATGAAGAAAGTGATGCAGAAGAAAATAGTGATGAATGGAATAGAGATTGGTTTATACCATATCTTTTAGATTTAGCTAAAGATAATGTTGAAGCTGTATTAGAAGATATAACTGAAGAACTTCAAGTAGAGGGTATAATAAAAGAAGCAAACATTGATGGTAATAACAATGATTACATAAAGTTTGTAGGAGCATTTTGTACAGAAAATTGTAGTTTAGATCTAGAAGAAATTTTAAACGATTACTTATAAGGAATAAAGAGGATAAATAAGTAATTATTAAATACTTGAAATAGAAAAAAATTGTGATATAATAAAGTCATAAAGTTCCTGAGATGTGCGCCAGGCTTATCATATTCAACCTACATATGATATCCGGGATTTGCAAAATTATAATGGATGTCAGGCTCCAAGCTTTATGCTTCAAAATTTTTGACAGGAGAAGGCTGAGATTATATGAGTAGAACCCACCTGCGAGGCGCAGGTTTTGAATATATAAGCTAACGGCATGTTGGGAGAATTATTTAGAAAATTAATACCTCTTAAAGGGGTATTTTTTTATTTTAACTAGAATATTTAGAAATTATATAGTTAGGTGTAATAATAATTTTCTAGTGCTTTTATAGGTAGCAATTAGGGAAAAGTCTATGAAAATTATTATTACACACTATAAATCAATTTTAAATATAAAAATTATTAAGCGGCTATGCGATCTAAATTCCTATTATTTTTAGTTTTATTTACATGAAGCTTGTACAAAATCATTTGATATCTAGTTATATCTTTATCTAAATTCTGAGATAACTTAACCATTAATTTATTAGTTGGCTTTAAAAATTTAAGTAATAAATTCATAATAAATTGTCTCTTTAATATCTTTTTACGGATTTTTTTAGCTGTCATAATTTACACCTCACTTGTAAAAATATTGATTTTATAGTCATATTATAACATTTATACCAAATATGTAAATTTAAATTGATATACAAAAATTGACAAATGAACAGGGAATGTCAAAGATTAATAAGTTAATTTGTCTATAAAACATAAGTAACTGTCAAAAAACATATTTAATTGAAAAAAATAATTTTAAATAAAGCTGTTGAAAACACAAAAGCCTTGTGGATAAAAGTTGATTATACACATAATTATAGGTAAAATAGGAATAAGAAAATAAAAATATACAAACATTTGAGGAGAGAAATGATAATGGAAAATAAAGAATACAATATAGATAAGATGTCAATAGAAGAAGTAACTGAAAAGATTAATGAATTATATAAAAAAAGTAAAGAGGAATGTGGACTTACTGAAGAAGAGAAGGATTTACAACAAAAGCTTAGAAAAAGATATATAGATAATGTAAAAAGAAATTTTAAAGCACAACTTGATTCAATAAAAAAGAAATAAAATTAAAAAGGGTGATAGTATATGGCGGTAACTGTTGAAAAGTTAATTAAAGATTTCGAACTAGAAGTATTAGTAGAAGGTAGCGGGGATGAAGTAATAACTGTTAGTGATGTTAATAGACCAGGTCTTCAGCTATCAGGATTCTATAACTATTTTACGCCTGAAAGAATACAAGTAATTGGTAAGGCTGAATGGAGTTTTTTAGATGATATGCAAGTCGAACTAAGAAGAAAAAGACTTAAAAAATATTTTAGTTTTGATATGAAATGTGTAATCATAACAAGAGATCTTGAGCCACATGAGGAATTTATAAAGTATGCAAAGAATAAAAATATATGGGTTTTAAGAACTAGTTTAGTTACCACTAAGTTCATTAGTAGACTTACAATATATATGTCTGACAAGCTTGCACCAGAAACAAGATTACATGGGGTGTTAGTAGATGTATATGGAATTGGTATATTAATAACAGGTGAAAGTGGAATTGGTAAAAGTGAAGTTGCACTTGAACTTATAAAAAGAGGACATAGATTAGTAACGGATGATGCTGTTGATATAAAAGAAATTGATGGAGAACTTATTGGTTCATCACCAAAGATAACAATTGGAATGCTTGAAGTTAGAGGGATTGGAATTATAGATGTATCTGCATTATATGGATTAAGCTCTGTGCTTCAACAAAAAGACATAAAGCTTGTTATGCACTTTGAACATTGGAAAAATGATGGTGATTATGATAGACTTGGAACTAACTATGAATATATGGATATACTAGGTACTAAGGTTAGAAAATTAACAGTTCCAATAAGACCAGGTAGAAACATAGCTGTTATTATTGAAGCAGCTGCTGTAAACTTTAGATATTCACTTATGTCTAATGAAACACCAGTAGATATAATAGAAAGTAGAATAAATAGTATAAGCGATAATAATTAATATAATAATAATATGGTAAGAGAAATTAATAGGGAGGAAGACATATAATGAAAAAGAGTGCTTGGGAAAAATACGATGAAAAAGGTATTGAGAAAATCTTTGAGTTTAATGAAGGATATAAGGAATTTATATCAAAATGTAAGACAGAAAGAAAATGCGTAGAAGAAAGCATTAAAATTGCAGAGGCAAATGGATTTAAAAATTTAAAAGATATAATAAAATCAAATGAGCCTTTAGAAGCAGGGGATAAAGTATATGCAAACAATATGGGAAAGGCATTAGCTTTATTTGTTATAGGAAAAGAAAGTATTCAAGAAGGGCTTAAAATTTTAGGAGCACATATTGATTCTCCAAGATTAGATTTAAAACAAAATCCATTATATGAAGATACAGATTTAGCTCTTTTAGATACTCACTACTATGGTGGTATTAAAAAATATCAATGGGTTACTCTTCCACTTGCATTACACGGAGTAGTTGTTAAAAAAGATGGGACAAAGATTGATGTAAATATTGGTGACAATGAAGGTGATCCAGTTGTTGGTGTATCAGATCTTTTAGTACATCTTGCAGGAACACAATTAGAAAAGAAAGGTAATAAAGTTGTTGAAGGTGAAGACCTTAACGTATTAGTAGGTAGCATGCCTTTAAAAGGTGAAGAAAAAGATGCCGTTAAGAAAAATATTCTTAGAATATTAAAAGATAAATATGGATTTGAAGAAGAAGATTTTTTATCAGCTGAAATAGAAGTTGTTCCAGCTGGAGACGCTAGAGACTACGGATTAGATAGAAGTATGGTAATTGGTTATGGTCAAGATGATAGAGTATGTGCATACACATCATTAATGGCAATAACTGAAATAAAAGAATGCGATAAGACTTGTGTATGTTTACTTGTTGATAAAGAAGAAGTTGGAAGCATTGGTGCTACAGGAATGCAATCAAAATTCTTTGAAAATATGGTTGCAGAAGTTATAGATAGAATTGAAGGATATTCAGATTTAAAACTTAGAAGAACTTTAGCTAATTCAAAAATGTTATCATCAGATGTTAGTGCAGCTTTTGATCCAAACTATGCATCAGTTATGGAAAAGAAAAATTCTGCATACTTTGGTAGAGGTATTGTATTTAATAAGTATACTGGTGCACGTGGAAAATCAGGATGTAATGATGCAAATGCTGAATATATGGCAGAACTTAGAGCTATTATGGAAAAACATGATGTATCTTTCCAAACAGCTGAACTTGGAAAAGTTGATCAAGGTGGTGGCGGAACCATCGCTTATATATTAGCAGAGTATAATATGGAAGTAATAGATTGTGGCGTTGCACTTCAAAATATGCATGCACCATGGGAAGTAGCTTCAAAAGTTGATATATATGAAACTAAAAAAGGATACGTTGCATTCTTAAAGGAAGCATAAAATAAAAAAGATAAGCAGTAAGTTATTAAAATAATAACTTACTGCTTTTTTTAAAAATAATATTTTTACTCTTCATAATGTAACAATAGGAAAGAAATCTGCATATATTATAGAACAAAGGAGCTGATATTATGTTAAATATAGATACGTCACGTTTTAAAAACTATGGGTTATGGGTTTCAATAGCAGCTTTAATACCAATGGTTTTAAAAGGATTTAATATCGATATTTTACCAGATAATTATCAAGAAGTAATAAATGCAGTTTTAGCAATACTAGTTATGTTAGGAATAATAAGTAATCCTACTACTGATAATAAAGGATTCGTTGATGATAAAATTGATTTAGATAATAAAAAAATAGAGAAATAATGAATTTATAAGTGGATAAAATATAACAAAGGATAAAGATAAACACTTTAAAGCTTAAGTTAAGGTAGTGGATATATTTTAATAAATATATCCACTATATTTTTGAATTTTAAGATTAAGCATTTAATTTTTCTAATATTAGATTAATGTAATTTTCATCAAGGTTCATATCTCCAATATCACCGTGTCTACTATCATTTATGAAGTCACCATGACAATCAGAACCAGCAGATACTAATAGATTATTTTTGTTTGCAAAGTCTAATAGTTCTTTTTCTTGAGTTTTAGAATTTAAGAAATAGATTCCTTCAATTCCATCAAAGTTAAACTGCAAAAAGTCAGATATGTTACTATTGTTAATTAAAATTGGATGAGCTAAAAATACAAGAGCATTATATTTATGTAATAAATCTACTCCTTCTTTAACTGTTATTTTGGTAGTTTCTATATAAGCAGGCTTTCCTTTACCTATAAAATTATCAAATATATAATCTTGAGTATATGGATATCCTGCATCTATAATTGCCTTTGCAATATGAGGTCTAGCTACAACGTTTTCTCCATATTTAATTACATCTTCAAATTTAATTTCTATATTAAATATATCTTTTAATTTCTGTATCATTTCTTTTGCACGATTTAGTCTTCTATTTTTTATTTTATCTAAAAACTCTATAAAGTCTTTTTCTTTATAGCTATCGTCTTTAAAATATCCTAACACATGAATACTTTCACCATTATAGTTAGTTGAAAGTTCTATACCAGGTATAATTTTTATATTATGAAGTTTACTTTCTTCTATAGCTTCAGAAATACCATCAATAGTGTCGTGATCGGTTATTGCAAGTATTGAAACATCATTATTAGAAGCCCTTTTAACCACATCTTTAGGACTTAGTAAACCATCAGAAAAATTAGTATGAACATGAAAATCTACTTTTTTCATGGGGGTCAACTCCTTTTATTACTATTTTATTTTTTAATAGAAAAACCTATGATATAATTTAATTTAAATATTAAGAGTATTTTAGCACAAAAGAAAATAATAATAAATAAAATGGGGGCTGTTTTATGATATTAATGATAGATAATTACGATTCATTTACATATAATTTAGTTAGATATTTTGAAGAGTTAAATGAAAAAGTTATAGTCTATAGAAATGATAAAATAAATAATAAGATTATAAATGAATTAAAACCTAGCGGAATTGTAATATCGCCAGGTCCAAAGGCGCCAAAAGATGCTAAAGAAGTTTTAGATATAATAGATAGTTTTAAGGGGAAAGTGCCTATATTAGGTATATGTCTTGGACATCAGTGTATTGGTGAATATTTTAAAGGTAATATAGTAAAGGGCGTAAGACCGATTCATGGAAAGATATCCAAAATAACTAATACAGGAGAAGGTATATTTAAGGGACTAAAAAGTGAATTTAATGTTACTAGATATCACTCTTTAATAATAGATAAAAAGACTCTTCCAAAAGAACTTAAAATAACAGCACAAACAGATGATGGAGTTATAATGGGGATAGAACATAGGGATATGAAGATATATGGAGTTCAGTATCATCCAGAAGCTGTTCTTACAGAGGAAGGACATAGTTTACTTAATAATTTTATAAAAATATGCAAAGAACTTTAAGGAGAAGAGAATGAATTTTAAAATAAAAGAAATAAAAACTAACCTGTCTCCTTTTGATATATATAATGTATTTAAAAATGAGGAAGATAGTGTATTTTTAGATAGTTCTAAAGAAGATAAAGAATTATCTAAGTATTCATTTATAGGAATTAATAAAATTGAAGAAATAGAGGGTATTAATGGAGAAGTTTTTATAAACTCAGAAAGTATAGGAAAAGGTGACTATTTTATAGAACTTGAAAAGAGAATAGAACATTATAAATTAGATTATAAAAGTGATATTCCACTACTTGGCGGATTTATAGGATATATATCTTATGATGCAGGAAGAACGCTCGAAAAGTTACCTGATACATCAACAGAAGACTTTAATATACCTCATATGAAATTTATATTATATAATAATATAATTATATTTGATTTAATAAATCAAAAAACATTTATAACATCTCTTGGGTACAAGGAAAATGATATTGAAGAGATAGAAAGTAAAATATTAAATGCAAAAAAGGCTAAGGATGTAGAACTTACGAATAAAAACATAAAGTTTTATTCAAACTTTACAAAGAAAGAATATATTGAAGCTTTAAGAAAACTTAAAAACTATATAAAAGAAGGGGATATATACATAACAAATATGACTCAAAGATTTTATTGTCATAATGATGAAAATCCATTTTTTATATATTCAAAATTAAGAAAAATAAATAAAGCACCTTTTTCTGCTTATTTAAATTATAAAGATTTCCAAATTATAAGTTCATCACCAGAAAGATTTATAAAAATCCAAGATAGAATGGTTATAACAAGACCTATAAAAGGTACAAGACCTAGAGGAAAAGATAGTAAAGAAGATTTATTTTATAGAAAAGAATTAGAAAACAGTGAGAAAGATAAATCAGAATTATTAATGATTGTTGATCTAGAGAGAAATGATTTAAGTAAAGTGTGTGAAAATAATTCAGTAAAGGTAACAGAACTATTCAAAATAGAAGAATACGCAACAGTATTCCACTTAGTTTCAGAAATAGTTGGTAAACTAAAAAAAGAAAACTCAGCAGTTAAATGTATAAAAGAAGCTTTTCCTGGAGGATCAATAACAGGAGCACCAAAAATAAGATCAATGGAAATTATAGAAGAACTTGAAGGTTTAAAAAGAAATCTTTATACAGGTTCAATTGGTTATTTTGATTTAAGAGGAAATAGCGATTTAAACATAGTAATAAGAACTATAGTAAAAAAAGATAATAAAGCTTACTTTGGAGTTGGAGGGGGAATAACTTTTGAATCTAATGAAGAAGAAGAATATTATGAAACAATTCAAAAAGCTAAAGCGCTTATGAGTGTATTAAGATGAGAAAAATAATACTAGAAGGTGAAAATGTAATTTTAGATAATGGATTATTTTTTGGTCAAGGAGTATTTGAAACTATTTTAGTAAATAAGTCATTAGTATTTTTAGATTATCATATTAAAAGATTAGAAGAAGGTCTTAAAGTATTAAATTTAGAACCTTTTTATGAAAAGGAAGAGGCTTTAAGAATAATCAAAAAATTAAATTTAAAAGATAAGGTTTTAAAAATAACAGTTACGGATAAAAATGTAGTAATTACAACGAGAGATATACCTTATAAAGATAGTGATTATGAAAAAGGATTTAAACTTAAAACATCAAGGGTTTTAAGAAATTCTACATCAATACTTCCAAAAATAAAATCTACTAATTATATAGAAAATATAATTGAAAAGAAGAAGGCTATTTTAGAAGGCTATAATGATGTAGTTTTCTATAATGAAAGAGGTTATTTATGCGAGACATCAACTTCAAATATTTTCTGTATAAAAAATAATAAAATATTTACTCCTAAATTAGAAAATGGGCTTTTAAACGGTACAGTTAGAAATTTTATAATAGAAAATTATGATGTAGAGGAAACTTTTATAACAAAAGACAATTTGCTAAAAATGGACGAGGTGTTTGTAACAAATAGTTTATTTGGTATAATGAAAATTAAATGTATTGATGAAGTTAGATTTAATAAAACAATTTTTACAGATAAAATAAGAGAAGATTATAATAAAACAATTAACGGACCTAATGGAGGATTGAAGATATATGGTAAATAAAGAAAAGATAATTGAAGGCGTAAAACTTATAATAGAAGGTATAGGGGAAGATCCAAACAGGGAAGGGCTTATAGAAACTCCAGATAGAATTGCTAGAATGTATGAAGAAATATTTCAAGGGTTACATAAAACGGCCAAAGATCATTTAAGTAAGACATTTAAAGTTTCAAGAGATGATTTAGTTATAGAAAAAGATATAGTATTTTATTCAATGTGTGAACATCACTTTGTACCTTTCTTTGGAAAAGCACATATAGCATATATTCCAAATGGAAAAGTTGCGGGTTTATCAAAGCTTGCAAGAACACTAGAGACATATGCTAAAAAACCTCAGCTTCAAGAAAATTTAACTAATGAAGTTGCAGATGCTATAATGGAGTATTTAGATGCAAAAGGTGTTGTTGTAATGATTGAAGCAGAACATATGTGTATGACTATGAGAGGTGTAAAAAAGCCAGGTACAAGAACAATAACAACAACATATAGAGGAATATGCAAGGATGATAAAGATTTAAAGAATGAAATTTTATCACTTATGAAGTAGGTGAATATATTTTTATGGATAAAATAAATGAAATTTTACAAAACGATATATTTAAACTTAACATGGAGAAGCTTGAAAAACTTGAGGAAAATAGAGAGTTTTGTAGACATGGAATTAATCATAGTTTAGATGTTGCAAGAATAGCATATATTATGACTTTAGAAAATGGGCTTGATTATTCAAAGGACATTATATACGCTATAGCCCTTCTGCACGATATAGGAAGGGTTATGCAATATGAAAAAGGAGTTTCCCATCATGAAGGAAGTGTAATAATAGCAGAAGAAATTTTGAAAGATACTTCGTATGATGATGAAGAAATCAGTATAATAATTGAGGCTATTAAAAATCATAGAAACAAAGAGAATGCTAGTGAATTTAATAAACTTATTTTTAAGAGTGATAAGTTATCTAGAAATTGTTTTATGTGTAAAAGCTATGATGAGTGTTACTGGGGCAGTAATAAGAAAAATAATATAATTAATTATTAAGGTGGGAGATTTAGCATATGAAAATAGGAAATAAAGAATTTGATTTAAAAGAAAGAACATATGTAATGGGGATATTAAATGTAACTCCAGATTCTTTTTCAGATGGAGGAAAATTTAATGAAGTAGATGCTGCGCTTAAAAGGGTTAAAGAAATGATTGAAGAAGGTGCAGATATTATAGATGTAGGTGGAGAATCAACTAGACCAAACTTTGAAGTTGTTAAAGAAGAGGAAGAAATAAAAAGAGTTGTTCCTATAATAAGAGCAATAAAAGAAAATTTTGATATTCCGGTATCTATAGATACTTATAAAAGTAAAACAGCAGAAGCGGCAATTGAAGCTGGTGCTGATGTAATTAATGATATATGGGGATTTAAGAAAGATAAAGATATGGCAAAGGTAGCAGCTAAATATAATGTACCATGTATATTAATGCATAATAGAGAAAATAAAGAATATAACGACTTAATGAAAGATGTAGTATTTGATTTAGTAGAAAGCATAAATATTGCACTTAATGCTGGAGTAAGTAGAGAAAATATTATTTTAGATCCAGGTATAGGATTTGCTAAAAATTTAAATGAAAATTTAATTGTTATGAATAACCTTGAAAAGATAAAGGATTTAGGATATCCAGTGTTATTAGCTACTTCAAGAAAATCTATGATAGGCCTTACTTTAGATGAACCTGTTGATCAAAGAGTTGAAGGAACGATTGCAACTACAGTTCTTGGGATTACTAAAGGATGTGAATTTGTTAGAGTTCATGATATAAGAGAAAATAAGAGAGCGTGTGTTATGACTGATGCAATGCTAAAAGCAAAATAAGAAGGGAATACTTATGGATAAAATATATTTAAAAGACGTTGAAATATTTGCAAATCATGGAGTTTTTAAAGAAGAAAAAACTTTAGGGCAAAAGTTTATCTTTGATATAGAGCTTGAATTAGATCTTTCAAAAGCAGGTAAAACTTCTGATTTAGAATCATCAGTTCATTATGGAGAACTTTGCCTTGCTATGGAGAAAGTAGTATTAGAAAAAGATTATGATCTAATAGAAACTGTTGGAGAAAAGGTAGCGAGCTTTATACTTAATGAATATAATCAAGTTAAAAATGTTAAAGTAAAAGTTAAAAAGCCTTGGGCACCAATTGGAAGACATTTGAAATATGCTGCTATTGAGGTGAATAGGGGATGGCATGAAGCTTTTATTTCAATAGGAAGTAATATTGGAAATAAAGAAGAAAATTTAAATAAAGCAATTGAATATTTAAAAGAAATAGATGAGATACAAGTTTTAGATGTATCAAGTTTTATAGTAACAGAACCTTGGGGACTTGAGGATCAAGAGGAATTTTTAAATGGAGCTTTAAAAATAAAGACAACATTATCACCTAAGGAACTTATGACAGTTCTTTTAAACATTGAAGCTTTAATGAAAAGAGAAAGAATTGTAAAGTGGGGACCTAGAATAATTGATTTAGATATTATCTTTTATGATGATATTATAAGTGATGATGAATATGTAGTAATACCTCACCCAAGAATGGAAGAGAGAGAATTTGTACTTAAGCCTTTATGTGAAATAGCACCAAATAAGCTTCATCCATTACTTAAAAAAAGAGTTTTTAGATTACTTGAAGATTTAAAATAGATTATTTTAAGAAATGAATTGAATGATAAAAAGTGGAGCAAGATTAATCTTGCTCCACTTTTTTATGTTCAATATAGTCACAGAAGTCATATAAATTATAATGAGTAGGCACGTCTTTCATATTTACAATATCTTCACTATAATTTCCATCCCAAGGTGATAATTTAGCATTTTCTTTATCATAAATTTTTATAATATATTTAGAATCAGAAAACTTTATTATTAATCTAAATTTTTCTTTGCTTTTAGTAGTAAATTCTTTAGAAAAAGCTTCATCATCTAAAGAGGTTAAAAAATTATTTAAAATATTAAGATCTTCCGAAGAAACAGAATAATACTTATAAAGATTAGTGTCAAATACATCTAATGAGAATTCTTCTTTATTTGATAACTTTTCTAATATTTCGTTAGTGTAATATGTTTTAGATGGACTATCTTTAAAGTTTGCATATCTTGCTACGTCAAAATTACAACCTATTAAAGAAATTAAAGGTAATAGTAAAATAAAAAATTTAATTTTTTTCAAAACAAACCTCCTTTTAAAATAATGAACTTCTATAATAACTTATTCTTATATATGTATATTTAGAACATTTTAAGCCTATCTGAATATAATAAATTAATAAAAGTGCTCTTTAGGAGGTATAGGATGAAGATAGGAATAGACATTAATGATTCTGTTATTTCAAACCAAATAAAAGAGAAACTTAAAGATTATGAATACCAAGTGGTAGATATATGTTTAAAAAATATAAGAAGTATAGGTGAGGAAGTATTTAGAAAAGCAATACTTGTAAATGCTTCAAGGTTAGATTTTTTCTTGTCTATTAAAATCTCAGAAGAAGAAAATTCTATTAAGATTTATTACGAAGAAGATGGACTTTCAAAAAAATTTTCCTATGAAATATTAAAAAAATTAAGAGAGCTTAAATTAAATGATATAAGTTTAGAAAATGGTGAAGATTTTTATTTAATAAAAAATACTGATGTACCAACTATTTTAATGAAAATGAACTTACAAGTGCTTAATATAAATAAAGAAATATTAGGACAGAAAATAATAGAGTGCATAAAATGTATAGACAATATTTCATAGTAAATAAAGGGGGTTAGAGTGAATGAGGATAATAGCGACTATGGGACCAAGTATTAGAAAGAAGAAAGTAATAGATGAGCTTATAAAAAATAATGTTGATACATTTAGGTTTAATTTTTCGCATGGTTCTATAGATGAGTTTAATAATATGAAGAATAACATCAAAAGCTTAAATGAGGACATAGATATTATGGTTGACCTACCGGGAAATAAAATAAGAATTTCTGATAAGTTATTATACATTTATAAAATATACAATGGAGAAGAAATCATATTTTGCGGGGAAGATGTGTATGTTAATAAAGGATATATAATTAGAAAAGGTGAGACGAAGATAATACCTTTAAATATTAAAGATAATACTTTAAATGAAGATGATATTGAAAGTATCTCTATGAAGGATGGTACTATGCAATTTGAAGTAATAAAAAAAGAGGATAGGGGGATAAGAGTTAGGGTTAAAAAAGGTGGGATAATAAGAGCGGGAAAAGGCTTTAATATTAAAGGATATATTAGAAGGGACAAAAGCAATATATCTAAAAAGGATAAGATAGGTTTAGACTGGGCAATAAAAAATAATGCAGATATAATATGTGAATCATTTGTAGAAGATATTTCGGATATAGAAATAGTAAAAAAATATATAAAAGAAAATAGTGATAGTAAGTACAAGCCTATTATATTTGCAAAGGTTGAAACTATAAAAGGTGTAGAAAATATTAATGAAATAGCAAATGAGGTATCTGGAATAGTAATTGGAAGAGGCGATTTAGTTCCAGAAAGTAGTATAATAGAGGCTCCTATATATCAAGGAGAGTTAATAAAAAATCTTAAGAATTATAATGGAGAAATTATTGCCGCAACTCATATTTTAAATAGTATGAAGATTGGAAGGATGGCAGAATTCTCAGAAGTAGATAGTATATATAATTTAATTTGCAATGGAGTTAAAGGTTTTCTACTATCTGGAGAGACATCAATTGGAAAAGCACCAATAAAGACAGTTAAATTTTTAAATGATGTAGTTAATATTTACAAATTAAATATATGGGGTGGATGAATATATGAATGAAAAAGAAGATGATAATACTTTCTTTCTTATAGCATTAGCTCAATTAGTATGGACAGCTGCTTGTACGAGCATAGTATTTTTAGTTTATAAGATTTTTGTAGAACTTATATAATAAATTTTTAAGATAAAAAACCTTTTTAAAAAGGTTTTTTATTTTTTAATGGTAATTTGTATATAATTCATATATTGTATAAAATTGAAAAATAAATTATAATGAGTGAAAGGGAGATAGGTGAGGATATGGATAATAATATGACAATTAAGAAAAAGATTATAGTTAGGATATTACCAGTAATTTTTATTGTATCAGTTATAGGGGCTATATCATTAAGTTATTTAATTAAAGTTGAAATAAAACAAAATGTTAGAGAATTAGTAAAT
This sequence comes from Clostridium budayi, assembly GCF_055396605.1. NCBI lineage: Bacteria > Bacillati > Bacillota > Clostridia > Eubacteriales > Clostridiaceae > Clostridium > Clostridium budayi. The sequence continues at coordinate 2,293,060 of NZ_AP042456.1, read as the reverse complement.
ATTGAAGAGCAACATAAGTCTTTAAATGAAAATAGAGAGATTACATTAAATGATGATTTCTTAACAAAGGAAATGAATACATATGCAATAGAGAGTTTTTTTGTAATATTTGTTTTGCTTACAATTATAACATCAATAATTGTTCAGATAATTGATAAATCTTTAAAAGCATTAGAAAGAATGAAAAATGACTTAGGTAAATTTGCTATGGGGGATTTTTCATTTAATATGAAAAGAGAGAAAGATTCAAGTTCAGAACTAGATGAAATGTTTAATTCATTTAAGAAAACTCAAAGAACTATTGAACGTATGATTGCAAATGTAAAGTTTAATTCAGAGGCAATAGATGAAAATGCATACGTATTAGCAACAACATCTAAAAAGTTATATAATCTTACAGAAGGTATTACAATAGCTATAAATGATGTTGCAAAAGGAACTGCTAATCAAGCAATTGATTTGTCTACTATTTCCTGCACTTTTAATAAGTTCGGTGAAGATGTTGATGATGTGTCAAAAGATGTGAAAGAAATAGAAGAGATGGCAAGTGCTATAAATAAAAAAGCAAATGATAGTAACTATGAATTAGAAAAATTAACATCAAATATGAAAGAGTTTATAGAGGAATTTGGAAGATTTAATAAATCTATAATATCAACTACAAATGAAATTAATAAAATAAATCAAATGACAGACTTAATAAATAATATATCAGAACAAACAAATCTTTTAGCGCTAAATGCTGCAATAGAAGCTGCAAGAGCAGGGGAAGCTGGGCGTGGATTTGCTGTAGTATCAGATGAAATAAGAAAACTTGCAGAAAGAAGTAGAAGTTCAACTGAAAATATATGTAATACTGTAAAATTTATTTTGAATAATACAGAATTGCTTATTGAAAGAACATCTAAAATAGATAAACAGCTTTCAGATCAAACGGAGATTGTATCTAATGCAATAAGGGTATTTTCAGCGATATCATTATCAATAAATGATATAATTCCAAAGATAGAAACTATGTCTAAAGCTTTTTATAATATACAAGAGAGTAAAAGTGAGATTTTAGAAAAAGTTGATAATGTGTCTGCTATATCCCAGGAAATATCTGCAACTACTGAAGAAGTTACAGCATCAGTTGAAGAGTTTCATGGTATTAGTGAGAGTATATTAGGTACAGCTGAAAATTTAACTGCATTTACTGGAGATGTAAAAATAGAGTTAGAAAGATTTAAAGTTAAGCCTATTGATCAAATTGAATATGAGGATGAATAAAAAATAAAAGAGTGTCACTAAAACTGACACTCTTTCTTTATGTGCTTTTAATTAGATATAATCCAAGATATTATCCCTATTATAGGAAAAATAATCCCCCAATATTCTATATCAATAAAGAAGAAAGAATGTTTTTTTCTAAGGAGCACTTCTTTCCCAGTTTCTTTATCTATGTATGTTTTTTCATCATTATTTAAGATGTGCCCTAATAATAGACATAGCAGTCCTGCAATAGAAAGTGCTATAAATTTAGGCCAACCATGATCTCCATAATAATTTTGGTTAAATAATATATTAACTAAATACTCAGTTAATATAAGACTAAAAGCAGCCATTATAGGTGCTAATATTCCACCTCTACTCCAAATAAGCATAATATTACTCCTTTTTAATAATTAAATTTTATGACAATCTTTTGTATATTAACTTGTATTATTATATATTGTCAATACTTACCTATAACTTAATGTGAGAGTTAGGAAAAAGTTTACTAAATTAAAATAAAATTCATTGAATTAGAGTGTTTATATAGGAGTATATATCTATAAAATATTTATTCACTCACCGTTTTGTAGGAATACGCATTCTTAGGAATACAATTTCGTTGTCCTAGTGTTTAGTGATATAATTAATTAAGATAGTATTTTAAAAATTTTCTTATATAGTCAAAGAACATATGCTTTGGCAGAAGGTGGGTATTGGATGAATAAAAAAGAAAAAAGAATGGCAGCACAAGATGCTTTATTATCAAGAGTTTATGATTTGATTTTAAATACAGAAACTCTTGATGATGAGCGTTCTAAACTGATTGAATTTAAGGATGCAGTTGAAAGCGGAAAGGATTTTGAGCAACAGTTAATGAACTTAGCAGAATCCTTACGACAACTAGCACTTCGCAAGTTAAATAATAAAGAAACACTTAGTTTGGAAGTTGGTAAATTTTATATGGATATTTCTACTACTGGATTACTTAAAAAGAATTTAGGTACTGGCATGACTTTAATTAGCTTTTTATCTTAAGTAGAAAATTTACTTTGTATTTTTCTTTATACATATAAAAACTATTTTTATAGTGATCCAAGCGATTTAAAATTAATATTATTATAATTTCATTGTAGAAGTGGAAAAATAGTGGTAAATATAAAAAGAAAGCACTATCAAAATACTAATGAAGTAAGTGATAGTGCTATTTCTATAAAACTATGGTGCCACCAGTGGGAATCGAACCCACACGGTAAAACCGCATGATTTTGAGTCATGTGCGTCTGCCAGTTCCGCCATGGTGGCAAAGTAAAGTTTAAGAATAAAAACATTATAGCAAATAATAGAAAAAAATTCAATGGAGAAATAAATATATCAAAAAAATGAAAAAATTTAATATTATAGTTGTTTGATTGTAGCACTTTTGTTAAAATGTATGTAGGATAAAACTAACCCCACCGGGGCGGTTTTTGACCTAGCTAGAAAAGTAAACTAATTTTTTATACATAAAAAGCAGTTTATAATCTAATAATTAGGGAGGAGAAATAAGAATATGATGTATTCAACAGAAGTTCAAGAAATGTGTGTAATCGCTAAAGGACCTAACCATGGACCAGCACCAATTCCTGTAGAAGGAAAATGGGTTTTAGCTAAAGAAGTAAAAGATATCTCAGGTCTTACTCATGGAGTAGGTTGGTGTGCACCTCAACAAGGAGCTTGTAAGCTTACTTTAAACGTTAAAGATGGAATAATAGAAGAGGCATTAGTAGAAACTATAGGATGTTCAGGTATGACTCACTCAGCTGCTATGGCTTCAGAAATATTACCAGGAAAGACTATATTAGAAGCATTAAACACAGACTTAGTTTGTGACGCTATAAACACTGCAATGAGAGAATTATTCTTACAAATTGTATACGGAAGATCTCAAACTGCATTCTCAGAAGGTGGACTACCTGTAGGAGCTGGACTTGAAGATTTAGGAAAAGGATTAAGATCACAAGTTGGTACTATGTACGGAACAGTTGCTAAAGGACCAAGATACCTTGAAATGGCAGAAGGATACGTAACAAAAGTTGCTTTAGATGCTGATAACGAAATTATCGGATACAAATTCGTTCACTTAGGAAAGATGATGGAATTCGTTGCTAAGGGAATGAGCGCTAACGAAGCAATGGAAAAAGCATCAGGACAATACGGAAGAGTAGCTGACGCTGTTAAATTAATAGATCCAAGACACGAATAATTAATTTTAATTTGTAAGGAGGAATTTTAATCATGGCATTATTTGAAAGTTATGAAAGAAGAATAGACCAAATCGTTCCTGTACTTAACAAGTACGGAATGGAAAAAATAGAAGATGCTAAAGCTGTATGTGATGCTGCAGGAATAGATCCATACACAATCGTAAAGGAAACTCAACCAATCGCATTTGAAAATGCTGGATGGGCTTACACTTTAGGAGCTGCTATAGCTATAAAGAAAGGTTGCAAAAAAGCTGCTGATGCTGCTGAAGCAATCGGAGAAGGATTACAAGCTTTCTGTATCCCAGGATCAGTTGCTGACGACAGAAAAGTTGGACTAGGACACGGAAATCTTGGAGCAATGCTTTTAAGAGAAGAAACTAAATGTTTCGCTTTCTTAGCAGGACACGAATCATTCGCTGCTGCTGAAGGAGCTATCAAAATAGCAGAAAAAGCAAACAAAGTAAGAAAAGAACCATTAAGAGTTATCTTAAACGGTCTTGGAAAAGATGCTGCTATGATAATCTCAAGAATTAACGGATTCACATATGTTGAAACAGCATTCGATTTCTATACTTCAGAATTAAAGATAGTAAGAGAAAAAGCTTACTCAAACGGAGATAGAGCAAAGGTTAGATGTTATGGTGCTAACGACGTTAGAGAAGGGGTTGCTATAATGCACTCAGAAGGAGTTGACGTATCAATCACTGGTAACTCAACTAACCCAACTAGATTCCAACACCCAGTTGCTGGAACATACAAGAAAGAATGTGTAAATGCAGGAAAGAAATACTTCTCAGTTGCATCAGGTGGTGGTACTGGAAGAACTCTTCACCCAGATAACATGGCTGCAGGTCCAGCTTCATACGGTATGACTGATACAATGGGAAGAATGCACTCAGATGCACAATTCGCAGGATCATCATCAGTTCCAGCTCACGTTGAAATGATGGGTCTTATCGGAATGGGTAACAACCCAATGGTAGGAGCTACTGTAGCTGTAGCTGTTGCTGTTGAAGAAGCAATGAACAGATAATTAATTCATTGTAATAACGGCTTTTAGATTATAAAAGTTTAAAATAGAGCCTCATACAAGATTTTATTAAGTCTTGTATGAGGCTTTTTTTATTGTATAATATAGGTATAAACACACATAAAAGATAAAATATGGAATAAAATTAAATTGAGAGAGTTTTGTATGCGGAGGTAATTTATGATTAAATATGATGAAGGCATTGAGTACTATGAAAAGGAAAACATAAATAATATATTAATTAATACAGAGGATTTAAATGAAGAAACAGCTATGGTAATTGATGGAGTTATGTATATATTAACAAGGGATGGTAATGATATATTTGTAGAAAAAATAAAAAATGTATTATAGAAATTAGGGTAGGTTTAGTTAGACCTGCCCTAATTTTTATTTATATAAGGTTATAGCTCAGACACTTCTATGTATTGAAGTTTCCATACTTAATAAATATGTAAATAAGAATATAAGAAAAATTTATTCATAATTAATTAACCTTCTATTAATTGTAATATAAAGAGGTGAGAAGTATTATTTAGATAGAATTATCACACTTAAAATTTTAAGGGGGAAAGATTATGTCAACAGAATTAATAAGAGCAATTATATTTATAACATCAGCATTAATATTTTACACAATAGGTGTGTGGTCAGAAAAAAGAGAAGGAGAACTTAAAAAATGGCATGTAATAATCTTTTATTGTGGTCTAGTATGTGATGCATTAGGAACACATTTTATGAGTGACATAGCAGGTGGAGTTAAATTAAATCTTCATGGAGTTACAGGATTAATGGCATTATTACTTATGCTATTCCATGCAGCTTGGGCAACAATAGTACTTATTAAAAATAATCCAGAGTCTAAGGCTAAGTTCCATAAATTTAGTATAGTAGTATGGGCAATATGGTTAATACCATATTTCACAGGAATGATAGTTGGAATGGGAAGAATACACTAATAAAAATATTTGAAAAAATCTTTATCATATGATAATATCAAAACATTATATAAATTTTAGGAGGAACAAAAATGACAATAGAACCAGAATCGGGGAGTATTATTCCACAGCTTATATTAGTAATAGTATTAACAGCAATAAACGCTTTTTTCTCATCAGCAGAAATGGCTATAGTATCAGTAAATAAAAATAAAATTAGGTACTTAGCAGAAGGTGGAAATAAAAAAGCGATTTTACTTGAAAAAGTTATTAAAAATCAAAGTAATTTTTTAGCGACAATACAAGTTGGAATAACCCTTGCAAGTTTCTTTTCAAGTGCATCAGCTGCAACTGGAATTTCAAGTGCTTTTTCAAATGAATTAAGCAAATTAAATATACCATATGCACAGCAAATAGCAGTAATAATAGTTACTATAATATTATCTTATTTTACACTAGTATTTGGGGAATTAGTTCCTAAAAGGATGGCACTTCAAAAGAAAGAAAAAACTGCATTATCATCTGTAAAAGTAATATATTTTACATCAATAATAGCAAAACCATTTATAAAAATACTTTCAGTATCAACTGCACTTAGTTTAAAACTAATTGGGGTTAATGAAAGTGGAATTGAAGAAAAAGTATCTAAAGAAGAGATACAAGCTTTAATATCAGAAGGTGAAGCTGAGGGAGCTATAGATGAAGATGAAAAAGAGATGTTAAATGGAATATTTGAGTTTAATGATAGACTATCAAAGGAAATTATGACATCTAGAAAAGATACTTATATGTTAGATATATCTTCAAATATAAGTGAATATGTTGATGAAATAATAAATGCTCAATATTCAAGAATCCCTGTTTATGAAGATGGCATAGATAATATAGTAGGTATTTTATATATAAAAGACTTTTTCATAGAAGCAAGAAAAGTTGGGTTTGAAAATGTAAATATAAGAAATATTCTACATAAGCCGTATTTTGTACCAGAGACGAAAAGAATTAATGAGTTATTTAAGGAACTTCAATTAAATAGAAATCATATGGCAATATTAATTGATGAATATGGTGGTTTTTCAGGAATTGTAACAATGGAAGATTTAATTGAAGAAGTTATGGGTGATATCGATGATGAGTATGATATGGATGAACCAGATATTAAAAAACTTGGTGATAATAAATATATAGTCAAAGGTACTATAAGTATCTATGATTTTAATGAAGAGTTTGGTGCTGAGATTGAAGAAGGAGACTACGATACTTTAAATGGATATATAACAACTTACATTGGAAAAATACCTAAAGAAGGTGTAAAGATAGAATTTGTTATAAACAATATAAAATTAAAAGTGTTAAAGGTCAGAGATAGAAGAGTTGAAGAAGTAGAAATTACAATCTTAGAGGATGAAAAAAGTTCTGAGGAAGAATAATCAATATAAGGTTAATTTAGGTTTAATTATCTAAATTAACCTTTTTAATTTTTAAAATACGAATAATAGCTAAAGATAAAAAGGTGTAAAGTTCGGAAATATACTATAAAAACATAATTAATTCAAAAAAAAATAAAAATTATTCGTATTTAGGGTAGAAATTTGTTGAAAAATAAGATATTATAGTTCTCGGACGAAAAATATTAAGAGAGAGTGGTAACATGAGAAACTTCTTTAAAAAAGATGGATTACTTGATAACTATTTTGAAATAAGTAAAAATGGTTCAAACACAAAAAGAGAAATCGTTGCAGGATTAACAACATTTATGACTATGGCGTACATATTAATTGTTAACCCATCAATATTAGCAGCTGCAGGAATGGATCAAGGAGCAGTATTTACAGCGACAGCACTTTCAGCATTTGTTGCAACTATGCTTACTGGATTATATGCTAAACTACCTTTTGCACAAGCACCTGGAATGGGATTAAATGCTTTCTTTGCTTATACAGTAGTTGTTGGTATGGGATATTCATATCAATTTGCATTAACAGCAGTTTTCTTAGAAGGTATAATATTTATACTACTTACATTATGTAATGTTAGAGAAGCGATAGTAGATTCAATACCAGAATGTATTAAAAAAGGTATATCAGTTGGTATCGGTCTTTTAATAGCTTTAATTGGATTAGAAGGAGCCGGTATTGTAGTACATCCAGCAGATGGAGGAACAATACTTGCACTTGGAAATATAACTAAAGGAGCAGGATTACTTGCTATAATAGGACTATTAATTACATCTATTCTTTTAGCAAAAAACGTTAGGGGTGCTTTGTTCTTTGGAATGATGATAACAGCTATAATTGGAATTCCATTTGGAATAACTCCAATGCCAACAGGCTTTATGAGTGCACCACCTTCAATTAGCGGAGTGCTTTTTGATTTTGAATGGCACAATATATTCTCAATGGATATGGTAATAGTTTTATTCACGTTATTATTTATGGATTTATTTGATACAATAGGAACTTTAGTTGGGGTTGCAACTAAAGCTAAAATGCTTGATGAAAATGGAAAAGTTCCAAACATCAAAAAGGCATTACTTTCAGATGCTATAGGTACAACTTTTGGTGCATGTGTAGGAACAAGTACAGTAAGTACTTTTGTTGAAAGTGCATCAGGTGTTGCAGAAGGTGGAAGAACAGGACTAACAGCAGTAACTACAGCTGTAATGTTTGGATTATCATTATTATTTGCACCTATATTTGCATCAATTACTCCAGCTGTAACAGCATCAGCTTTAGTATTAGTTGGTTTATTTATGATTGAACCTATAAGAAGTATAAACCTAGAAGATTATACAGAATCAATACCAGCATTTTTAACTATGATTATGATGCCATTTTCATACAGTATATCAGATGGTATTATATTCGGAGTAATATCATATATAATACTAAAATTATTTACTGGTAAAGTAAAAGAAATAAGTATAACTACTGTAATTATAGGGGTTGTATTCTTACTTAAATTTTTAATTTAAAATATAAAATTCTGTGATTTATATAAATCACAGAATTTTTTTTATCATTCATAGAAAAAATAATAATCTTAATAATTTAATAAACTAAAGTAATGAATTGATAAATTAAATAATAAATATAAGAAATAATATTATTAATTTAATAAAATAAGTCTATAATTTCGAATGAATATGAAAAAAATATATAAAAAAATAGTATATTGTCGAAAAGTAAAAATTTTGATATAATATACCAGTAAAAATATAACTAAACTAAGAAAGCGAGAGAAGACAATGTCAAATCAAGATAAAAAACTAAGATGGTATAATCTTGCTATGATGGCCTTTGTTTCTGTTTGGGGATTTGGTAATGTTGTTAATAACTTTGCTAACCAAGGATTACAAGTTATCGTATCATGGGTCTTAATTATAGGACTATATTTTGTACCATATGCTTTAATGGTTGGTGAACTTGGATCAGTATTTAAAGATGGTAAAGCTGGTGTAAGTACATGGATTAGAGAAACTAAAGGGACGACACTTGCATACTTTGCAGGATGGACTTATTGGGTTGTACATATACCTTATTTAGCACAAAAGCCACAAACTTTATTAGTAGCATTAGGATGGGTATTTAAAGGTAACGGTGATCTTATAAAATCAATGGATCCTTTAGTAGCTCAACTTATAACTTTAGGAATATTCCTATTATTCTTATGGATAGCTTCAAGAGGTATGACATCACTTAAACTTATCGGAACAATAGCAGGGGCAGCGACATTTATTATGTCTATACTTTATATAGTATTAATGATAGCAGCACCAGCTATAACTGGAGCAACAATAGCTACAACTAATATTTCAGTAGATACTATAGTACCTAATTTTAATTTTGCATATTTTACAACAATAGCTATGCTTGTATTCTCAGTTGGTGGAGCAGAAAAAATATCACCTTATGTAAATAATACAAAAAATGCAAGTCGTGAATTCCCTCTAGGAATGATAATACTTGCAGTAATGGTTGCAGTATCAGCAATACTTGGATCATTTGCAATGGGAATGATGTTTGATGCAAATCATATTCCTAAAGACCTTATGATGAATGGTCAATACTATGCTTTCCAAAAGCTTGGAGAATACTATGGAATAGGTAATGTATTCTTAATTATATATGCTATTGCAAATGCTTTAGCACAAATATCAGCATTAATATTCTCAATAGATGCACCACTTAAAGTATTATTATCAGAAACTGATGATAACTTTGTACCTAAAGGATTAACAAAGACTAATAAGTATGGAGCACCAATAAAAGGATATTTAATGACTGCTATACTAGTTGGTATACTAATAATTGTACCAGCACTTGGAATTGGTAATGTAAATGAACTTTATAACTGGCTATTAAGATTAAATGCAGTTGTAATGCCACTTAGATACTTATGGGTATTCTTAGCATTCATATTACTTAAGAAAGCTGGGGACAAATTTAAAACAGATTATAAATTCGTTAAAAACGATAAGTTTGCATTAGCAATTGGTGTTTGGTGCTTTGCATTTACAGCAGTTGCATGTATATTAGGAATGGCACCACAAGGAGTTGAAGCTTTAACAGGCGGATGGTGGTTCCAATTAATACTAAATGTAGCAACACCATTTATATTAATAGGACTTGGATTTATACTTCCTAAAATTGCAAGAAGACAAAAATAAAAGATTAATAAATATAATGTGACATCTACTACATTAGTAGATGTCACTTTTTTCAAATAAATGTTAATAAAAATGAAAGAGAAATCTCTTTAATACTTAACAATTAAATTGTATAATAATAAAAAATGATAATATTATAAAGGAATGAGAGAATGAATAGAAATTTAAAATTCGCATTATATTTTATAATAACTATATTAGTAATTGGAGTAGTTGCAAAAGTATTTATTACACTATTACCTTTTTTACTAGCTATAATATTAGTAATGTGGATAATATTTAAAGTAAGAGGATATTTTACTAAGAATAAAAAGAGTGATTATAATAGTGAGTATGAAGAGACTTATACATATGAAAGTCATGATAATAATGCAAGCAGCGATGATGATTTTGATACTTCAAAAGCTATAGATGTTGATTATGAAGAAGTAGATAAAGATAAATAATAAATAATAAATATATGTTAATCCGTATTTAATAAAGAGGGGTAATATAATGAACTTTAGAAAACTAAAGATTTTTTACGAAACTGCAATTAATTTAAATATGACTAAAGTGGCTAAAGCTTTATATATAAGTCAGCCATCTGTAAGTCAAGCGATACAAGAACTTGAAGAGGAACTTGGAGTTAAAGTTTTTGATAGAATAGGTAAAAGACTTAGTCTAACATACGAAGGCGAAGTATACTTTAACTACGTTAGAAGAATACTAAATCTTTATGATGAAGGTGCACAAAAAATAAAAATGATAAATAATAAAGAAGAAGGTAAAATTGTAATTGGAGCAAGTACTACAATAGGTATATATATTTTACCTGATATAATTAAAGATTTTGTTGAAAGAAATAAAGGGATAGAAATTTCTCTTATAATAGAAAACACTAAAAACATAGAAAAGATGATACTTCAAAATAAAATAGATTTTGCTTTTATCGAAGGAAAAGTACATTCTGATGAAATAAAATATGAAAAGGTATGGAAAGATGAGATTGTATTTATAGCGCCTTGTAATGATAAATGGAATGAGAAATCAACTATAGAAAAAGATGAATTAAGAAAAGAAAAATTTATAATTAGAGAAAAAGGTAGTGGAACTAGGGAAATAGTAGAATCATATTTAAAAGATAAAGCTATAGAATATAATATTTTTATGGAACTTGGAAATAGTGAAGCTATAAAAAGAAGTGTAGAGGCAGGCCTTGGAATTGGCTGTATATCTAAGCAGTGCATAAAAGAAGAAATTAAGAGAAAAAAATTAAAAAATATAACATTAGATAAAGAAACTATAGAAAGAGACTTATTGTTATTAGTTCATAAAGATAAATTTATAAGTAATAATATGAATGAATTTATGGATGAAGCAAGAGCTTATAAGGTATAATTAATAAATAGCTGTATGAAAATAAACTAATAAAATTTATTTTCATACAGCTATTTTTCTTTAAGAAAGATTAGTAAAATTGAAAATAATAGGGAAATAATGTATAATAAATTAAATTACTACAAACTAGTAATTAAAAGGGGGCAGAATATTTATGGAAAAAATAAAAATGAAAAATCCATTAGTAGAAATGGATGGGGATGAAATGACAAGAGTTTTATGGAAAGCAATAAAGGATGAACTTATAAGTCCTTATGTAGACCTTAAAACGGAATATTATGATTTAGGAATAGAAAATAGAGATAAGACTAATGATGAAGTTACAACTCTTGCAGCAAAAGCAATAAAAAAATATGGCGTAGGAGTAAAGTGTGCAACAATAACTCCTAATGCAGATAGAGTAAAAGAATATAATTTAAAGGAAATGTGGAAAAGTCCAAATGGAACAATAAGAGCAATATTAGATGGTACTGTATTTAGAACACCTATATGTATAAGTTCTATTAAGCCTTTCGTGAAGAATTGGACAAAGCCAATTACTATAGCTAGACATGCTTATGGGGATATATATAAAGATGTAGAAATGAAAATAGAAGGAAAAGGAAAGTGTGAATTAGTATTTACAGATGAGAATGGAAATGAAAAGAGAGAATTAATTCAAAACTTTGATGGGGATGGAATTGTTCTTGGAATGCACAATTTAAAATCATCAATAGAAAGTTTTGCAAGAAGTTGTTTTAATTTTGCATTAGAATGCAAAAATGATTTATGGTTTTCAGCAAAAGATACAATATCAAAAAAATATGATCATACATTTAAAGATATTTTTAAAGAAATATATATAAAAGAATATGAAGAAAAGTTTAAAGAAGCTAAAATAGAATATTTTTATACTTTAATAGATGATGCTGTTGCTAGAGTAGTTAAATCTGAAGGTGGAATTATATGGGCGCTTAAAAATTATGATGGGGATGTTATGAGTGATATGGTAGCTACAGCCTTTGGATCATTAGCTATGATGACATCAGTATTAGTTTCACCAGATGGAAATTACGAATATGAAGCTGCACATGGAACAGTTCAAAGACATTATTATAAACACTTAAAAGGAGAAGAAACTTCAACAAATTCAATGGCAACAATATTTGCTTGGAGCGGGGCTTTAAAAAAGAGGGGAGAACTTGATAATAATAAAGAACTTATAAGATATGCTAAAGTTTTAGAAAAAGCATCAATTGATACTATTGAAAGTGGAACTATGACAAAAGACTTAGCAATTATATCAGATTATAAAAATATTAAAGTTGTAAATAGTTTCGATTTTATAAAAGCTATAAAAGAAAAATTGGAAAATTTATTATAAATTAATTTAAAAGAAGATGCCTATGATGCATCTTCTTTTAAATTTAAAATGCTAATATTTATAGTTAAAATGGATATTATGTAAACGAAATATCAATAAAGTTACAAAAAAATATATTTTTTTATATTTTCTTAACAAAAAATGTTTACAAATAGGAAAGTATTGTATAAAATAGTTAATATAAGAAATAAAACGATTGATAAATTAATAAACATAGCAATAATTATAGTAATAGATCAGTAATAGCTTTTATGAAAAGGATTTGATAAAAATTACAAAAGTATATACAAAATATTAAAAATATGATAAAATTGTAAATATAATGAAATTTATTTCGTATAGCAATTACTGACAAACATTTAATATTTATTTTTAGAAGGGGTTGTAGAAAAAATGAATAAAGTTTTAGTTTTATCCAAAGGAACTGGACAAGCAAAATCTTTTGAAAGAGTTATGGTTGAACATACTGAAAAAAATTCATTAGATATAGAATGGATTTTTTCAAATCAATCAGAAATGAGTAAATATGTAGACAAGGGAGATATTAATGTTGTTATTATATCACCAGAGATGATGCTTGTTGAAGCTAAGATAAAAGAAGAACTAGATGCTAAAAACGTTCCATATGTTGTATTAAAGCCAGTTGATTTTGGCCTTAAAAGAGTGGACAAGATTTTACCTTTATTAGATCCATATTTCAATTAATATAAAAAGGTACGGGAAAAACTTAAAGAAAAAATATAATAAAGAGTAATTAAATTGACGCTTATATAATACTATTATTATATAAGCACAATACAGGGTTTTATGTAATCTTTTACAAAGGGGAATTATTTATTAGCTATGCATGTTTTAAAACCTAAGTGGTTTGACGGAATTTCTAATCATAAGGTTTTATGAAACATTCATATAAATTTATTATTTTATTAATTTTGGGGGGGAACCGAAATGAAATTTATGGACAAATTTGCTGCCTGGCTTGAAAGAGTCTTGATGCCAATTGCATCAAAATTAGGTAGCCAAAGACACTTAGCTGCGCTAAGAGATGGATTTATAGCTTATCTACCAATTTCTTTAATTGGTGCTGTAGGAACAATGTTCCTAAACGTTTTACTTAAACCGGACTCATTAATAGGTAAAGAATTAATGAAGATTGATACTTACAAGGATACAGTTTTTCCTTTCCTTGAAAAGTATGTAAACACAGTATTCAACCAAATGTGGTGGGCTACACTTGCAATGACAACTATTTACTTATTAGTTACAATTGCATATGCATTCTGTAGATCACAAGATGTTGACCCACTTGCAGGAGCTCTTGTTGCTGTTGCTTCATATTTAGCAATGGTACCAGATAGCTTAAAAATAGCTGGAGGAACTTCAACTATAACAGGTATGACTGAAAATGCAGATAAAGTACCTGAAACTTTAAATGCTATTGCAGCAAAACTTCAAGTAGATGCTGCTGCTGTTAAAGATGCTCTTATTGGTGCTGAATTTATAACTGATACACCAACTTGGGGAAATATAAGTTGGGGATCATTTAACTCAACTGCAATGTTTACAGGAATTCTTGTTGCATTAGTTTCAGCTCAACTTTTCTGTGCTATTAACAAAAAAGGATGGGTTATCAAATTACCAGATCAAGTACCACCAGCAGTTTCAAAAGCATTCTCAGCTGTTATACCAGGTATCTTAACAGTTGGTGTATTTGCAATTATTTCAATGATATTCATGAAAATTGTAGGAGTTGACTTTAAGAACTGGATTGATCAAACAATACAACAACCATTAACTAAATTTGGACAATCACCAATTGCTTATATAGGATTAATTACTTTATCACAATTACTATGGTTCTTCGGATTACATGGTTTAAATATGGTAGAACCTGCTCTTAACACTCTATATTTACCAACATTAAATCAAAATATAGAACTTGTTAACCAAGGTAAAGAAGCTATTCATATATTCACAAGAAACTTCGTTGACGTTTATGCAATGCCAGGTGGATCAGGTGGTACACTAGCATTAATTGTTGCAATATTCATATTCTCTAAGAGACAAGAAAATAGAGAACTTGCAAAACTTGCAGCAGTACCAGCAATATTCCAAATCAATGAACCAGTAATATTCGGTTTACCAATCGTGTTAAACCCAATTTACTTCATACCATTTGTATTAATTCCAGGTATACTATGTACAATTGCTTACTTCGCGACAAGTATGGGACTAGTTGATAAGATTAGTGCATTCATTCCATGGACTTGTCCTCCAGTAATATCTGCATTCTTAGCAACTAATGGAGATATCAAAGCTACAATTTTAGCTGCATTACTATTCTTACTAGCATTAGTAATTTGGGCTCCATTCGTTATAGCTGCAAATAAAATGGGAAATGATGAATAATAAATAAATTTTTGAAGTGCATAAGCCTTATGGCTTATGCCTTCTTTATAATAGTTAACAAAATATATATTGAAGATTAAAATTATATTATAAACTTTAGAATATAATTAGTTTATAGCATAATTTTAGCTTTTAATTTTTGGGAGGGAATAATATGTCATTTAAAAATTCAGTAGAAGTAAATTATCCAGTAGAGGAAGTATTTAAAGTATTTATGAGAGCAGCTAAAAGAGACTTTCCAAAGTTTGATGATAAGAATCCTATAGGAGCATCAGTTACAAAAAAAGGTGGAGCATATGCTGGAAAAAGTGTAGATATGAATGTAGAAGTAACTGATTATAAACAAAATGAATTATATCAAATAACAAGTGTAAGAAATAAGTTATCTTTTGTTTCAACATATAGATTTAAAAAAATAGATGATAATAAATGTTTATTTACATTAGAAGAAAGCGATAGTACATCAGGAATATTTAAAGGAATAAATTCTATGCTTCAAAACCTACTATTTAAAAGTAGAATTAAAAAAAGATTTGCTTTTTTAGTTAGTGGTTTAGAAGTAGAAATGAAAAATTATAGAGAAATGATAGAGAAAAATTCTAAGAAGAGTTAAGTTCTTATTTTTATAAGGAGAAAAATGAGATATGGGTATAAAAGGATATATGAAATATTATAAGCTTTTAGAAGAGTTAAAAAAAGATAAAACAACAGTTGAATTTAAATATAATCCATCAGTGTCTGGAGCTTATAATATTAAAATTGAGGGAGGGAAAATGCCCAAAGGAGAAGTTATTGAGGAAGCTTCAAATAGTTTACAAGAATTACTTGGGAAAATATATACAAATTATAAAGAAAAGAGTAGATAATAAAAAACTACAAGCATTTTGGCTTGTAGTTTTCTTATTATAATGAAAAGTTTCCGTCTTTAAATACTTGAACTTCTTTTAAATCTTGAGTTACACCAATGATATCAAGGTCCTTTGATCCTATCATAAAGTCAACATGTACTAAAGAGATATTAGAGTTTGCATTTAGAAGTTCATCTTCACTCATATTTTCGCCATCTTTAATACATGATGGATAAGCTTTTCCAAGTGCTAAATGACAAGAAGCATTTTCATCAAATAATGTATTATAAAATAATATATTTGAATTTGAAATAGGTGAATCGTAAGGCACAAGTGCAACTTCACCTAAATATCTAGAACCTTCATCAGTATTTAGAAGTTCATTTAAAGAATCATAGCCTTCTTTAGCAGTAAAATCTACTACTTTTCCATCTTTAAAAGTTAATGAAAAATTAGTTATTAAGTTTCCACCATAATTTAAAGGTTTAGTAGAAACAACCTTTCCATTAACTCCATTTCTTTTAGGAGTTGAGAATATCTCTTCTGTTGGCATGTTTGCAATAAATTCTATACCGTTTTTAGTATAATCTGCACCACCACACCAAATGTGACCTTCTGGTAATTCAATATGAAGATCTGTTCCTAAGGAGTTTTTAAATATAAGCTTTTTAAAATTAAATTTATTTAATTTTTCCATATTATTTTTTAGATTTTCTAAGTGAATATCCCATGCTCTAGATGGATCTTCATTATTAAGTCTCATTACATTAAAAATTGCATTCCATAATTTATCTACAGCTTCATCTTCACTGCAATCATTAAATACTTTCATTGCCCAAGCTTTAGTTGGCATTGATATAACGCACCAAGCATTTTCATTATTCATAAGTTTATTAGAATAATTTTTAAGTGCTAAGCTTTTTGCTTTGCTTGAAGATGCAATTTTTTTTGAGTCAATACCTTTGAATAAAGAAGGGTTACTTGCTGAAATTGAAATAAAAGATGCATCATTATCTACGAAATAGTTATATTTATCTATTTCATATTGTGGAACATTAGATAAAGTTTCTATTGAAGCATTTTGAAATCTTAATTTTGTAAAAAGTTCATCAGAATAATTAATATAAACATCTTTTGCACCAATTTTAAATGCTTCTTCTGCTAAAAGTTTTGCAAAATTGCTACATTCTATAGGAGAGTTAATAAATAAAAGTTTGTCTTTTTGAAGGTTAACTCCTTTAGTAACAACTAGTTTAGCATATTTTTTTAATAAACAATCAAAGTTATCCATTATTAGTATCACCGCCTAAATTTTTAATATTATTTTACCATAAAATATGAAAAAAATACTAATGTAAATAATAAGATATGAGATTGTTGTAAGAAGAGTTAATAAGTAATATAATATATTTACTTGATTTTGTTTAAATATAAGAAAATGGGGTGAGTTTAACATGACTGATTTATTAAATCAATTAGTAGAGAAAAATAAAATCTACGGTAAAGAGGGTAAGCTAGCTTCATATATTCCAGCATTACTTAAAGCTGATGTAAATGATTTAGGTATTGCAATAATAGGCTTAGATGGGAAAGAATATTTTGCAGGTAATTGTACTAAAGAATTTACAATACAAAGTATTTCAAAGGTAGTTAGTTTAATACTTGCATTAAAAGATAACGGTATAGAAAATGTACAAAAAAAAGTGAATGTTGAGCCAACAGGGGAAGGTTTTAATTCAATAGTAAAACTTGAAACAACAGATACTAAAAGACCTTATAATCCTATGATAAATGCAGGGGCAATAGCTACTACTTCTTTAATTAAAGGAAGAACAGAAGAAGAAAAGCTTAGAAGGCTAATAGATTTTATGAAGAAGGCAACAAATAACGATAAAATCAAAATAAATGAAGAAGTATATATTTCTGAAAAGCTTACTGGAGATAGAAATAGAGCACTTGCATACTTTATGAAAAGTAATGGAATATTAGAAGGAAATGTAGAGGCAATATTAGATTTATATTTTAGACAATGTTCAATTGAAGCAAATGCTAGAGATCTTGCAAGATTTGGAGCAGTACTTGCAAATGATGGTGTTATTCCATGGAGTGGAGAAGTATTAATAGAAAAGAAAATATGTAAAATGGTTAAATCAATAATGGTAACTTGTGGTATGTACGATGCATCTGGTGAATTTGCTGTAAATATTGGAATACCAGCTAAAAGTGGAGTTGGAGGAGGAATTGTAGGTTCTGTTCCTAAGAGAATGGGAATAGGAGTATATGGTCCAGCTTTAGATGAAAAAGGTAACAGTATTGCAGGTATAAAAATACTTAAAGATTTATCAGAAGAATTAGACCTTAGCATATTTTAGAATAATAAATAAATTTAAGTAACCTTTGAGTGTTATAATAAAATTTAAAGGATATAATTATAACTATGGGCCTAAGGCTTAAGTTAAGGAGGAAAATATGGAAAAAGTATTGATTTTGGATTCTAACTCACTTATGAATAGAGCCTTTTATGCATTACCACCAACTCTTACTAATACTGAAGGAGTTCATACTAATGCTATATATGGCTTTACGAATATGCTTTTAAAAATGAAAGAAGATATAAATCCTGATTATATAGTAGCAGCTTTTGATAAAAAAGCTCCAACATTTAGACATGAAGCATATGGAGATTATAAGGCAGGAAGAAAAAAGATGCCAGAAGAACTTAGAGAACAATTTCCACTAGTTAAGGAAATGCTAAATCTTCTTGGAATTAATATATATGAATTAGATGGATTTGAAGCTGATGATATTATTGGAACAGCTGCAAAAGAAGCATCAAAAAATGGAATGGAAGTTTATATTGTTACTGGAGATAAAGATGCTCTTCAACTTGCAGATGATAATATAAATGTTATTATTACAAAAAAAGGAGTTTCAGAAACTGCTGAATATAATAAAGAAGCATTTATAAAGGAATTTGAAGTAACTCCAACTCAATTTATAGATGTTAAAGGACTTATGGGAGATAAATCAGATAATATTCCAGGGGTTCCGGGAGTGGGAGAAAAGACTGCCTTTAAGTTAATTAAAGAATATGGTTCTGTGGAAGAGGTCTTAAAGAATATAGATAATATTAGTGGTAAAAAACTAAAAGAAAATCTAGAAAATTACACTGAACAAGCAATCTTTAGTAAGAAATTAGCTACTATAATGACTGAAGTTCCAATAGATAATCTAATGGATGGTATAAGAAAGAAAAATGAGATAGATAAGGAAGGTCTTAAAGAACTTCTTTTAAATCTTAGAATGCAATCTTCTTTAACTAAATTCATAGGTGAGGAAGAAAAAGAAGAAATAGAAATTAATGAAATAAAATCATTAGAACAATTAAAAAGTCTATTAAAAGATAATAAAACATATTATATAGCTTATGATATAGAAGAATCACCTTTAAATTCAAAGAGAAAAATAAATAACATTATATTTGGAGATGAAGGAAAAACTACAGAATTTAGGTTTAAAGACTTTTATGAAAATGAAAAAGAAGAAGTTACAAAAATATTAAAAGAATTCTTTGAAGATGAAAATAAGAAAAAAGTAATACATGATGGTAAAGCTTTAATTAAAATATTAAGTATGATGGGTATACAAATTAAAGGATTTGAGTTTGACACTGCTATTTCAGCATATTTAATAGACTCATCAAAAAGTGAATATGCATTAAGTAGTATTGTAGGAACATTTATTGGAAATGAAGTTTCAAAAGACTATGAAGGACTTTTAGAAGGTTCTACGTACCTTAAGAAATTATACGAAATTCTTACTAATAAAATTAAAGAAGAAAATATGGAAGAACTATACTATAATATTGAGCATCCACTTATATTCGTATTAGCTGGTATGGAAAATGAAGGATTTAAAATTAATACTAATGTTTTAGATGAACTTCAAGATAAGTTTAAAAAAGAAATTCAAATTGTAGAAAACGAAATTTATGAAATGGCTGATGAAAAGTTTAACATAAATTCACCAAAGCAACTTGGAAAAATGCTATTTGAAAAATTAGATTTACCTGTTATAAAGAAAACAAAAACTGGTTACTCAACGAATGCAGATGTTTTAGATAAACTTAGAGATAAACATCCTATAATAGATAAAATAACTTATTATAGACAAATTGCTAAGATTAATTCAACATATGTTGAAGGTATGAAAAGTTTAATAGATGTAGATCAATCAATTCATACAAACTTTAATCAAACAGTAACAACAACAGGAAGATTATCAAGTACTGAGCCTAATCTTCAAAACATTCCTATAAGATATGAAATGGGAAGAGAGATTAGAAAAATATTTATAACAAAAGAAGAATCAGATAAACTTTTATCTTGTGACTATTCACAAATAGAACTTAGAGTATTAGCACATATGAGTGGCGATGAAAATATGATAAATGCATTTAAACACCATAGCGATATTCATACAAAAACAGCATCAGAAGTATTTAATGTGCCAATAGATGAAGTTACACCACTTATGCGTTCAAGAGCAAAGGCTGTAAACTTTGGAATAGTATACGGTATTAGTGATTTTTCACTTGCACAAGATTTAAATATAACTAAAAAAGAAGCTTCAGAATATATGAGCATTTATTTTGATAGGTATCCAAAAATAAAAGAATATCTAGATAAAGTAGTAAAAGATGCTAAAGAAACAGGATACGTTACTACAATAGTAAACAGAAAAAGATTTATACCAGAGATAAAATCTTCTAATAAGATTGTTAAGGCATTAGGAGAAAGACTTGCTATGAATGCACCTATACAAGGAAGTGCTGCTGATATAATAAAAATAGCAATGATTAATGTATATAACAGATTAAAAGAAGAAAATCTACAAAGTAGACTTTTACTACAAGTTCACGATGAACTTATATTAAATGTAAAAGAAGAAGAAACTGCTAAAGTAGAGAAATTAGTTGTAGAAGAGATGGAAAATGTAATGAATTTAAGTGTTCCATTAGATGTAGATGCAAACTTTGGAGATACATGGTATAACACAAAATAAAGGAGGGTAATAGTATCATGATGAGAATTGGGCTTACTGGTGGTATTGGTACAGGGAAAAGCACAATATCTTTGATGCTAAAAGAAGCTGGGTTTAAAATAATTGATGCAGATATTATAGCAAGGGATGTTTTAGTAAAATATCCGGAGATATTAGAAAGAGTTAGAATTGAATTTGGAGAAGGTTTTTTTGATTGGAGAGGTGAATTTAGAAGGAAGGAATTTGGAAATCATATTTTTAGATTCCCAAAACAAAGAATAAAATATGAAAATATAATACTTCCTTTTATAAAAAGTGAAATAAACAATCAAATAAAAACTTTTGAAAACAATGGAGAAAAGCTAGTTATTGTTGATGCACCAACTTTAATAGAAACAAAACTTCATGAAGAAATGGATTTTGTAATATTAGTTTATGCAGATAGCTCAACTCAAATACAAAGATTAAAAAATAGAGATAAGCTTACAAATAATGATGCGTTAAATAGGATAAATGCTCAAATGTCTGTTGAGAGAAAAAAAGAATTTGCAAATGTAATAATAGATAATAGCAAGGATCTTATATACACTAAAGAACAAGTTGATGACTTTATTGATTTTGTAAGCAAAGTAATTTAGTGGGGAGCTTTATAATGAAATTTAGAAGAATAGTAGTTTGGATTATTATTATATTCTTAGCATTCACTGGAATAAAATTTGGCGTTAAGAAATATGCTTTTCCTTATAAACATAAGGGAGTTATTGATAAGTATAGCAAAGAGTATAATTTAGACCCGTTATTCGTACTTTCAATAATAAAAGCTGAAAGTAAGTTTGACAAAAGTGCACGTTCACATAAGGATGCAATTGGTCTTATGCAAATTACTGAAAGTACAGGAAAGTGGATTGCAGGGCAAATGGGAATAAAAGATTTCTCAAGTGATATGCTCTATGATGAAAATATGAATATAAAAATGGGATGTTGGTATTTAAATAATTTGTATAATGAGTTTCAAAATAAGGACCTTGTAATATCTGCGTATAATGCAGGTAGAGGAAATGTTAACAAGTGGCTTAAAGATAATAATTATTCAAAAGATGGAAAGAAAATTCATTATATACCATTTCCTGAAACTAAAAATTATGTAGATAAGGTGAATATTTATTATAAAATTTACAAATACTTATATGATTAAAAATATATATGTAAAATTTTTAATATAACATATAAATATAGGAGCTAAATAATAAATTATAAGTTAAATAATATTTGACTTAAAAATATTATTTAGCTCTTTAAATTTAATTGAAAAGAGATGAGAAAAAGTTGATAAAAATAAAACCTTCAAGGTACGGAATAATATTTGTAATTTTATTAGTTGTTTTAGTTTTAGCCAAAGTAGGAATACCATATGTCCTTCCAGTAGATAGTGGAGTTACATTTAAAGATAATAAAATGAGTCATAGAGAGAGTATACTGCTAGATTTTATAGATACAAAAATGACAGATAGTGATGGAGGAATAAAAACTAATTATAAAAATTTAGAATCAGAAGGAGATATTACAAAAGGTCACACTGTTTTATCAGAATCGGAAGGGATGATGTTACTTTATTATTTAGAAAAAAATGATAGAGATAACTTCAATAAGACGTTGAGTTTTATTGAAAACTATATGAGACTTAAAGATAAATTAATATCATGGAGAGTTGATGGAAAACAAAAAACAAATACATCAGCTACTATAGATGATTTAAGAATAGTAAAGGCACTTCTTTTAGCGGATGAAAGATGGGGAGGATTTAGCTACAGAATAAAGGCTATAAGTATTTCCAGGGCAATAAATGAAAAGCTAATAGAAAATGATTTACTTAGTGATTTTTACGATGGATATAATAAAAGTAATATTACAACACTTTGCTATTTAGATCTACCAACAATAAAATATTTGAGTAATATAGATTATAAATGGAAGAAAGTATATAATGAATCAGATAAAATTTTAAATGGTGGGTATATAAGTGATAATGTACCACTTTATAAAAAATTTTATGATAGAAAAACAAAAAGCTATGATACTGATGAAGATGTAGATACTTTATTATCATTAATTGTTTTATTAAATAAGGCTGAAGTATCAGAAGATATATCAAAAAGTATAAAATTTTTAAATGCAAAGTTTAATAAAGATGGAGCAATTTATGCTAAATATGATTCTAAAACAGGAGAGAAAAAATCTAACATAGAATCAACATCAATATATGCACTAATTGTTAGAATATGCGAAGTTACAGGCGATAAAGAACTTTATAATAAAGCATTAAAGAAAATGGAGTCATTCCAAGTAATGAATAAAAATTCAGTTATATATGGAGGCTTTGGGAATGCAGAAACTTTAGATGTATATTCATTTGATAATTTAAATGCATTACTTGCATATAGAAATGAGGAATAATTAAAATACCACCTTAAATAAATTAAATTTTTATTTAAGGTGGTATTTTAATTATTTATTAATAGAGCATACTAAATAGTGTACAAATTTATAATAAATTATGGTAAATTTTAATAAATTTAATTAATGACTTTTAGTCAGTTATTTGTTATAATCTATACATTACTAAAAATATTGAGAAAGGATTATTATATGAAGAATATTTTTAAGATTTATAAAAGAGATATAAAGAAAATAGTTACAAATTGGGTTGCTTTAGTAGTGGTAATAGGGCTTATAATACTACCTTCTCTTTATGCGTGGTTTAATATAAAATCATCATGGGATCCATATGGAAATACAAAAGGAATAAAAGTAGCGGTAGTAAATGAGGATAAGGGAGCAAGCTATAATGGTAAGGATATTAATATAGGTGATAGTTTAGTTACTGAACTTAAAAAGAATGATCAAATTGGCTGGAATTTTGTAGATAAAGAAAAAGCTGACAATGGGGTTAAAATGGGGGATTATTTTGCAAGTATAGTAATACCAGATAACTTCTCAACTGATTTAATATCAATAACATCAAAAGAAATAATAAAACCTAAACTTATATATACAGTAAATGAATCTACAAATGCAATTGCACCAAAAATAACTGATAAAGGAGTACAATCATTAAAGCAGCAAATAGATGATACTGTATCTGATACTGTAAATAGTACTGTACTTAAAGTTTTAAATGAAGTTGGTCTTGAATATATAGGTTCAAGAGATAAGGTTAGAAAAGTTGTAGATTTAATATATAAAATAAACGATAATATGCCTGAAATAAATAAACTTGTAAACAAGGCATATGATGGCACTATAACTATAGATGAGATGTTAAATAAAATGAATAATATACTTCCTAAAGTTGATGATGCTTTAAATAAAACAAATACTGCTTTAGATAAAAGTAAAGATTTTATAGGAAAATCAAAAGAAGGATTTAATAAAGTTGCACCTATAGTTAAAGATGACTTAATATTCAGTAGAGATTTATTAAATGGTTCTACAGAATTACTAAATAATGTTACAGAAAAATATGATAAAGAAGCTTTATTAAAGGCATTACAAAGTGTTAATAACAAGCTTACAGCTGCAGATAATTCACTTAAATCTACTATAAATGTATTAGAATCAATAAATAAAATAAGCAATAAAGAAAAGCTAACAGAGATAATTAATAGATTAAAGAAGATAGAAAATAAAACAGCAGATTTAATATCTAACATAAACAAAGATATTGATTTAGTAAATAATAATGCTTTATTACAACCTGATACAATACAAAAAATAATAAATAAAATAAATGATATTTCATCTAACATTGGAGGAATTATAGGAGACTATGATAGTAAAATAGTACCTGCAATAAATTCAGCATTAGATAAATTAGATGGATTTTCAAGTGATATGAACTCAATAATAAAAGATGCACAAGGTGTTATGCCAAATGTTAAAGATGTACTTTCATTATTATCAAAGGGAACAAAACTTACAAATGAAGAACTTATAAAGGTTAAAAAGAATATGCCTGAAATAGAAAAATCATTTAGTAAGATGACTAAAGAATTAAAGAAATTAGATAATAAAAATAATATTGATGAAGTATTAAAAATAATAACTGGAAACTGGAAAGAACAAAGTAGTTTCTTAACAAGCCCAGTTGATGTTCAAACTAATAAGTTATTCCCAGTTCCGAACTATGGTTCAGCAATGTCACCATTTTATACAGTGCTTTCTTTATGGGTTGGAGGATTAATATTAGTTTCATTACTAACTGTAAATGCAAAGAACTTTGAAGGTGAAGAGGAACTAACAAGTAGAGAAATATTCTTTGGGAAATATCTACTATTTATAACTATTGGAGTATTACAAGGTGCTGTAGTTACTCTTGGGGATATATTTATATTAAAAACATATGTATTACATCCAGTACTATTTGTATTATTTGGTATGTTTACTAGTTTAATATTTATTACTATTATATATTCAACAGTTTCAGTCTTTGGAAATATTGGTAAAGCTATTTGTATTGTATTCTTAGTATTACAAGTTGCAGCTTCAGGTGGAACATTCCCAGTAGAAGTAATGTCAAGCTTCTTTAGAGGAATAAATCCTGCACTTCCATTTAAATATGCAATAGATGCTATGAGAGGATTTGTTGGAGGAATAGTTCCAGAGCTTATAAGTAGAGACATTAAAGTTTTAATAGTTGCAGCTATAATATTCTTACTAATTGGAATATTCTTTAAGAAGATTATGAATAAATCAAGTGAGAAATTTATTAAGAAGCTTAGATCAAGTGATATAGTTGAACATTAATTTTATTAAAAAGAAACTGTTAAAAACTTTTGACAGTTTCTTTTTTTAGTTAAATAATTAAGGTATAAACAATTTAAAATAGGGGGATTAATATTATGAATTTTAAATTTAAAGATAATAGTGGAAAAGAGATTAATGTTTATAAGTGGATACCAAAGTCAGATAAAGAGATAAAAGGTGTAATTCAAATTGCTCATGGTATGACAGAAACAGCATATAGATATGATTATGTTGCTAAAAAGCTAAATGAGTATGGATATATAGTTTATGCAAATGATCATAGAGGACATGGGTATACAGCAAAAGATGAAGATGAACTTGGATATCTAGGAGAAGGCGATGGTTTCTCTTTACTTGTAGAAAATGTGAAGGAATTAAACACTATAATAAGAGAAGAAAATAAAGATTTAAAAATAATATTACTTGGACATAGCATGGGATCTTTTGTAAGCCAAAGGTATGCACAACTTTATAGTGATACAATTGATGGATTAATTTTATCAGGAAGTAATGGAAAACCAAAGTGGATTACTAAAATAGGAATGGTAATAGCAAAAATAGAAATGAAATTAAAAGGAGAAAAAGTTAGAAGTGAATTAATGGATAAGTTATCATTTGGTGATTTTAATAAAAGCTTTAAGCCAGCAAGAACAAAATTTGATTGGATGTGTAGTGATAACAAAGAAATTGATAAATATATAGATGATGAGAGATGTGGATTTATATGTACAACATCATTTTATCATTATTTAATTAAAGGATTATGGAACATTCATAAAGAAGAAAATTTTAATAAGGTAAGAAAAGATTTACCTATATACATTTTTTCAGGAGATAAAGATCCAGTTGGATATTTTGGAAAAGGTGTTAATGATCTTTATGAAAGATATAAAAATGTTGGAGTTAAAAATGTAAAACGAAAGCTTTATAAAAATGGAAGACATGAAATGTTAAATGAAGTAAATAAAGATGATGTTATTCTTGATATGAAAAATTGGATAGAAGAGATTTAATAAAGATGATGAGGTATTATTTTTAAATATCTCATCTTTTTTTATTGGAATAAATATCTAGTGTAAATAAGGAGAATCTTGGGGAAAATAACTTTGTTATCAAAGAGAAAGGAGAATAAAGATGGGTAAAAAGATTTTTGGAGTATTACAAAGAATTGGTAAGGCGCTTATGTTACCAGTTGCTTTATTACCGGCTGCAGGACTTTTATTAGCATTTGGTAATTTATTCATGAATGAAGCTTTACTTGTAAATGCTCCCTTTATGAGAGCAGAGTGGATTCAATTAGTTGCAAATGTTATGGAACAGTCTGGAGGTATAATATTTAGCAATTTACCTTTAATTTTTGCAGTAGGAGTTGCAATTGGATTATCAGATGGTGATGGAGTTGCAGGTCTTGCAGCTATTGTTGGATTCTTAATAATGAATGTAGCTATGGGGACATTCTTAGGAATAACATTAGATATGATAGGTGACCCTATGTATTCAGTAGTTATTGGAATACCAACACTTCAAACAGGAGTTTTTGGTGGAATTATAATGGGACTCATAGCAGCAGCTATGTATAAAAAGTTCTATAAGATAGAGCTACCTCCTTATTTAGGATTCTTTGCAGGTAAAAGATTCGTACCTATAGTTACAGCTGCACTTGGAGTAATTATTGGTATAATTATGACATTTATATGGCCTCCTATACAATCAGGATTGTTTGCTTTTTCAAGAGGAATGATTGATGCAAATCCAACAATTGCTTCATTCTTCTTTGGTACTATTGAAAGAGCATTAATTCCTTTTGGATTACATCATATATGGTATAATCCATTCTGGTATCAATTTGGAGAATATGTAGATAAAGCAGGACATCTTGTTATGGGAGATCAAAATATATTCTTTGCTCAATTAAGAGATGGAGTTCCATTTACAGCAGGAACATTTATGGCAGGTAAATTCCCATTTATGATGTTTGGACTTCCAGCAGCAGCACTTGCAATATATCAAGAAGCAAAACCTGAACATAAGAAAGCAGTAGCTGGAATTATGGTATCAGCAGCGCTTACATCTTTTTTAACAGGAATTACAGAACCACTTGAATTTTCATTTTTATTTGTAGCACCATTACTATTTGCATTCCATTGTGTAATGGCTGGTTTATCATATACTATACTGCAATTATTAAATGTTAAAATAGGTATGACATTTTCAGGTGGGATAATAGATTTTCTTTTATTTGGGGTTATACCAAATAGAACACCATGGTATTTAGCTATAGTAGTTGGACTCATATATGCAGTTATTTATTATGTCGTATTTAGAGTTTTAATTAGACAATTTAATTTAAGAACTCCAGGAAGAGAAGATGATAGTGATAATGTAAGTAAAGCTGATGTTAAAGGTGCGGCACTTGCAGTATCAGTTTTAGAAGCACTTGGAGGAAAAGAAAATATAAATAATTTAGACGCTTGTATAACTAGACTTAGAGTTATAGTAAATGATGTATCTAAAGTTAATAAGGAAGAACTTAAAAATCTTGGGGCATCAGGAGTTATGGAAGTTGGAAATAACATTCAAGCAATTTTTGGTCCTAAATCAGATATTTTAAAAGGTCAAATTAAAGATGTAATAGCAGGAAACGTTGTAAAAGAGGAATTAGAAGAACATGATGATATAAGAGAAATAAAGAAAGATAATTTAGATGATCTTCCAGAAGATATTTTATGTCCACTTACAGGAGAAGTTTTAAAGTTAAGCATGGTACCTGATAAGGTATTTGCAGAGAAGATGATGGGAGATGGATTTGCTATAGATCCAACTGGAGGAACAGTTATAGCTCCAGTAAGTGGAGAAGTAACATCATTATTTGCTACAAAGCATGCAGTAGGAATAACAAGTGATAATGGACTTGAAATTTTAATTCATGTAGGTATGGATACGGTATCTTTAGGAGGAGAAGGGATAACTGCATTTATTAAGCAAGGAGATAGGGTTAAAGTTGGTGATAAACTTTTAGAAGTTGATTTTGATCTTATAAAAGATAAAGTACCATCTTTAATAACGCCAATAGTATTTACTAATTTGACAGATAATGCAAAAATAAACTTTAATTATGGTCCAGCAGTTGAGGGGAAAGATGTTGTTGCAACAATAATAAAGAGATAAAAAGTCGGCTACCTTTTGGTAGCTGACTTTTTTTTGCCCTATATATCATAAAACTTCACATATTAGGAAAAATAAAGTAAAATAGAAAATGTATGGGGGTAAAAGTTATGGTAAAAGAGGAAAAAGAAAATATTTTATATATTAGTAAAGAAAAATATAAAATTATAATATGCATATCTATAGCTATATATTGCTTAACTGTATTAATAGGTTGGAATAATTCACATCTGTTTCATTATATAAATTGCATTTTTCATTTAATAATAGCATTCTGTATAGGATTATTAACATATTCTACTGCAAATGTAACAGGATATAAGATATTTGATTATATATCACTAATATTTGTACCAATGATAGTTTCTAATGTAAATATTTTTGTAAATATTAAATTGGTATCTGGAAATTTTTATGAAAGTTATATGTTATTATTTCCATATACGACTAATGTTATGTTTTTAGTATTTATAGTAGTTGTTTTTAAATATTTAAATGGAGATAAGTTTAAGCCAATAGTATATATAGCAGTTGGATTAGTAATTACATATACTATATATTTATTTGAACTTAATGATTTTATAAAAGTAGCCAAATATACAAGTGCTTTGTTAATTATAGGTTGCCTATTTAAATTTTTACAAGTAATTAAAAATTTAAATAAAATAAAAAGTGAAAACATCAATTATATGAATAGGTTTATTATACATATAACATTGTATTTTTTTCTTGTTCTGATTATGTATAGTAGAATTTTATTAGAATTTTTATTAGCAATCAATTGCTTTATAATATATGTTTCGTATACATCTTTATTTTTATGTACAATTGATCAAATGTTAAACGCTCCATATAAACTATTATTCAAGGATTTATATGAAAGTTCTGAAAAACTAAATAAAATAAATAAAGAAATTTACAAGAAAAATAATGAATTAGAAATATCACAAAGAATAGTTAGAGAAAACGAAATTATGTTTAAAAACTTTTTTAAATCTATTCCTGTTCCAATTTTTATATTAAGTTCTGCAACTTTAAGAATTATATATTCTAATAAAGTATTTTTGAATTTAATAGGCAAGGAAAACTTAAAAGATATAATAAATAAAAAAGTATCACTTTTTATTAAATTAGATGAAGAAATAACATTTGTGAATAAAACTATAGAAAAAAAGATATATAGAGGATACATTGAAAATGGTAAATATAAAAAATATTTAAGTTTAGAAGTGGTAGATTATAATAAGGAAAATGGTGAAATTGTATTTAGCGTTACTGATACAACAACAATAATGGATATGAATTCAATAAAAGAAAGTATAGAAGAAAAAATTTTAAAAGAAAGAATAAGGACAGATTTTTTATCTAATATAAGTCATGATTTAAAAACACCGATTAATGTAATATATTCAGCCATCCAATTGGAAAATATTTTTACTCAAAATAATGATATAAATTCCTTAAAAAAATATAATTCTATATGCAAACAAAATTGTTTAGCTTTAATGAAGCTTACTAATAACCTTATAGATAATAGTAGAATACAGGCTGACTATCTTTATCCAACATTTGAAAAAGTAAATATAGTAGAGTTTATAGAAGACATTGTATTTGGACTAGTAGATTATGCTAAAGAGAAAAGTATATCTCTTATATTTGATACTAATAATGAAGAGGTATTTTTATATATAGATGAGAGTTTTATGCAAAGAATAATGCTTAATTTGATATCAAACTCAATAAAATTTACTCAAGTTGGTGGCGAAATTTATATAAATGTAATAGAAAAAGAAAATGATATAGAAATAAGTATTAAAGATAATGGTGTTGGTATGGATGAAAACTTTATAAATAAAATATTTGTTAAATATACTATGGGTAAAAATAATGAGAGTATAAAAGAAAAGGGAAGTGGAATAGGATTATTTGTTGTTAAAAATTTAGTTGAATTACAAAAAGGAGAAATTAAGATAAATAGCAAAGAGGGAGAAGGAACCGAATTTGTAATATTATTCAAAAAAGGAAGGGATTAAAATAGAGGTTGGGAACTACGTTAAAGAAAACGTAAGAAGAAAGCTACAATATACAAATTTACAAATTTTAATATTAGTGTTATATATATCTGTATTTTTATTTACAGGTCGTTATTTGCAGTTCCATTATGCAGTTAGTATTTTCTGTGCAACTTTTGCAATTTCAGTAGGAATGGTAACTATATTAAGAAAAGTAAATAACGAGTATAAATATATAGGGATTGGATTTTTATTTGTAGGAATAATTGAGTATATAAAGCTATTTTTAAATATTATTCAAAATTATGCATTATTTAATGACATTATTAAAATTATAGAAAATACAAATAAAAATTTAGAAATATTAATAATAGTAACTTCTTTTATGTGTCTTAAAAAAAATTATAATATAAAACAAACTGTAAAATTTTATAGTTTTATAACATTTGTATTAGTAGTAATCTACTCTACTATATTTAGTAATTCAAGTCATAATGAATATTATGACAATATAATGAGTTTAAATTTATTATTTCAAATGATATTAGTATTAGTAATAATATATAAAGAAAAAATTAAAAAAGATATAACAGTAGAAAATAAATGCATATATTTATATCTGCTTTTTATAGTTTTATATAATGTTATTTATAATATTGAAATGCAAAGTTTTAAGACTTTTATTATAGGAGATATATTAAAGTATTGTGCTTTTTTATTAATCTATAATGGAATTACTAAAAATGTTCTAGTTTTAGTATATGATAAAATGAAATTGCATATAGAAGACGTAAAAAAGAAGGAAAGTGAATTAAATAATGAATTAAAAGATAGAAATGCTATACTTAATGAATTAAATTTACTTAATAATAAAAGTGAAAAAAGATATTGTAACTTAATAGAATCATTTAAGGATGGGATTATTATACTAAAAAATGAGAGAGTCTCTTATATAAATAATGAAGCTTTATTTATGATGGGGATAGATTATAGAGTTAATATATTAAATAGAAGTTTTAATAATTTCATTTATATGATAAGTATTGAGCAAATGATAGATAAAGAAAATATTATAGAAGAAGAGAATATAAATATATTCAATACAAAAATAGATAAAAGATACGTTTTAAAAAGTGGAATAGACAAATATAAAGAATTAGAGCTTTATATAATAAAAAGTGAGCAAGATATAGAAATAGTATATATAAGAGATATGAGTGAGTTAAATAGATATAATGAAATGAAGGAAAAATATGATGAGTATTTGAAGCAAGAAGAAATAAAAAATAAATTTTACTCAAATATATCCCATGAACTTAGAACACCAATAAATATAATAAATTCAGCATTAAAACTAAATGAAGTATGTTTAAACAAA
The DNA here is from genome assembly GCF_055396605.1 of Clostridium budayi. Taxonomy (NCBI): domain Bacteria; kingdom Bacillati; phylum Bacillota; class Clostridia; order Eubacteriales; family Clostridiaceae; genus Clostridium; species Clostridium budayi. Next base: position 2,260,525 of record NZ_AP042456.1, on the reverse strand, counting down.
AAAGATTTAAATTTATTAAGTAAAAATAACAATAGGATAAGACAAAATTGTTTAAGATTAATTAGAACTATAAATAACTTTATTGATACAAATAAGATTTCGGAAGGATATTTACAGCTAAATAAAAAAATATATAATATTGTAGAGGTTGTTGAAAATGCAACTATTGCAACTAAAAAATATGTTGATAAAATCAAAAATACTCTTATTTTTGATTCAGAATTTGAAGAAATTAATTTAGCCTGTGATAGAGATTTAATAGAAAGAGTTATATTGAATATACTTTCTAATAGTGTAAAGTATGGGGAAAATGGTGGGAAAATAATTGTAAATTTACAAATAGAAAAAGGAATTGTAAAAATTGTAGTTAAAAATAATTCTAGACCTATTAAAAAAGAAGAAGAACCTTATATTTTTGATCAATTTACAAATTTAAATAAATCTTTATCAAGAGAAAAAGAAGGAAGTGGACTTGGGTTATATTTAGTTAAAGCTATAGTTAAACTTCATGGAGGAAGTATATATTATAAAAGCTGTAAAGAAGGGTGGAATAAATTTATTATTAATCTTCCAATAGAATATAACCTAGGAAAGTATTCTAAAGGTGAGGATGTTGAGATTATAAGTCTTGATAAAAAGGTTGATATAGAATTTTCAGATATTTATCTTTAAAGAATAATTTCATAAGAAACATTATATTAATAGTATTAGATAATTATACTTTGAGGTGAAGTTATGAAAAATATATTAAAGATAGATGGGAAATTTAAATTTTTTACATTTATCATAAATCTTTTAATCCCTTTTGTAGGCTTTTTTATTGTATCAATATTAATTAAAGATAATATTAATATTTATAAAGATTTACAAAAGCCAAGCTTTTTTCCACCATTTTGGATACTTTTAGTTATGTGGGGAGTGATATATTTACTTTCTGGGATTGCAGTTTATAGAATAAGAATGATAAAAAAATGTGATAGTAGAAGAAATGGATCATTATTTTTCTATAGTTTGCAATTAATACTTAATTTATTATGGCCTTTAATATTTTTCTCTTTAAGATTGTATGGTATTGCATGGATAGAACTTATTCTTATTATATTAATACTTATTGTAACAATAATAAAATTCTTTAAGATAGATAAAGTATCTGGAATACTACTTATACCATATATTTTAGGAAGTGGAATATTTCTTTATTTAAACATAGTTATTTGGATGTTAAACGAAATGTAGATTCTAAAAAGTTTCTTTTTCTTAAAAAACGGTTTATAATATAACTTTGTAATAAGTTTTCTATAAATAGAGAAAGACAATTTTAGGAGCTGATAAATTGAAGAAAGTTATAATAGCAGAGAAACCATCTGTAGCTAAAAATATTGCTGATGCTTTTAAAATAAAGACAAGAAGAGATGGGTATTTTGAAGGCGAGGAATACTTAGTTACTTGGGCTTTTGGACATTTACTACAACTTTATGATGCTAAAGATTATGATGAGAATATGAGAAGTTGGAAACTTAATAAATTTCCATTTATACCATCAGAATTTAAGTACAAAATCAAAGTAGATAGTAAAAACAGAAGTATTACAGATAAAGGTGCACAAAAACAGTTAAATATAATAAAATCATTAATTGATAGAGATGATGTAGATTCTATTATATCAGCTACTGACTTTGATAGAGAAGGTCAAGTAATTGCAGATGAAATATTTTTATATTTTAATGAGAAAAAGCCTGTATATAGATTACTACTTAATGAATGGACACAAACTGAAGTAAAAAAAGGTATGGATAACTTAAAAAATAATAGTGAGATGAAATCACTTCAAGATGCGGGAATAGGAAGACAATGGGCAGATTGGATAATTGGAATTAATTTAACGTCTGTTGCAACTATAAAATATAATTTTAATGATGATAAAATTTTAAATATAGGAAGAGTTTTGCTTCCTACATTAAAAATTATTTATGATAGAGATAAAGAAATAGAAAACTTTAAAGCAACAACTTATTATAAATTGGCTTGTAAGTTTAAAACAAAAAATAATGATGAGTATGATGGGTTATATTACGAAAATGACTCAGAAAAATTTGAAAACAGGGATGTATTGAAAAACATAAGTAAAAAGCTACAAGGAAAGACCGCTGAGATTGTTGATAAACAAACTGAGAAAAAGAAAGAATATCCTCCATTTTTATTTAATCTTTCAAATCTTCAAGGATATGTAACTAGTAAATATAAAGGATGGACATCAGACAAGGTATTAAAAGTAGCACAAAGTCTTTATGAAAAGAAATTTATAACATATCCTAGAACAGGAAGTATAGCACTTGAAGAGAGTTTAGTAGATAGAACAAAAAAAGTTCTAGAAACACTAAAAAAAGGCTTACCATATGAAGATCAAATAAAATTTACAAAAAGTAAAAGGGTATTTGATAATTCAAAAGTTGAAAGCCATAGTGCTATAGTTCCAACATATATAAAACCTACTAAATTAAGTGTAGATGAAAAAGTAGTTTACGAAGCAATAAAAAATAGATTTATAATGCAATTTATGAAAGTTGCTGAATTTGAAGAAACTAAAATAACACACAAAGTATATGATGAAGAAATAAAAGGTATTTTTATTTCAAAAGGTAAGGTTCAATTAGAAGAAGGTTGGAGAGTTGTTGAAAAAATAGAAAGTAAAGATACTATACTTCCAATGGTTGAGCTTAAAGAGGTAGTAGATGTTACTTCTAATAAGATAAATTCAGTAACAAAAAAACCACCAAAGAAACATACTGAAAAAACTCTTTTAAGGGTTATGGAAACTTGCGGTAAAAGTTTTAAAGATGAGGAAGATAGTAGTGAAATGATGGAATCTATATTAAGTGGATTTAGTATAGGTACACCGGCTACCCGTGCAGAGACAATTAAGAAACTTATTGATGTTGGATATATTGAGACAAAAGGAAAGAGTTTAACTTGTACAGAACTTGGTAGAACAATAGTTGAAATCTTCCCAGCAAAAGAACTTCTTGATTTGGAATATACAGGAAGACTTGAAAAAACATTATCTGATATAGAAAAAGGTAAGGTTAAAAAAGAGGAATTTTTAAATCTTATAAAAGATTTTACAGTAGATAGTGTTAATCTTATAAAAAATGATACATCAATGCTTAGTAAGTTTAAAGTAGAATTACCTGAAGATGTAGAAGAAATAGGTAAGTGTCCACAGTGTGGTAATCCAGTTATTGAAGGTGAAAAAGGCTTTGGATGTTCTAACTGGAAAAATGGATGCAAATATACTATTTGGAAAGATGATAAATACATAACTTCATTTGGGAAAACTGTATCTAAAGAAATGGTATCATTACTTTTAAAGAATGGAAAAGTTGGATTTAGAAATTTAAAAAGTAAAAAAGGAAATGTTTTTTCAGCATATTTTAGATATGAAAAAGATGAAAAAACAGGATACTTTAATTGGAAAATAGAGTTTATTAAGTAGGAAGTTATATAATTTATATTAACTTATATAATAAAGTTTCAAAACTAATAAAAAAGTCTAAAAATATTTTAATAAATATTTTTAGACTTTTTTTAACTTAATTAAAGACAGTATTTATATAATATAATTAATGGAATATTAAATTATATACAAACATTGCTATATTAAAGGCAAGTGGTGCAACAAATACTGTCATCATACCAGCTATACCTATTGAAAGTGAACTCATAGCACCTTCAGTTTCGCCAAGTTCAAGTGCTTTAGTAGTTCCAACAGCATGTGATGCTGTACCAAGTGAAATACCGATTGCAATTCTATTTCTTATTCTAAATATTCTACATATAGTTGGTCCAATTATTGCACCAATTATTCCAGATAAAATAATTGCAAGAACAGTAACTGGTACAATACCATTAAATTGTTCACTTATTGCAATACCAATTGGTGTTGTAACTGATTTTGGTATTAGTGAAACTATCATAGGTACATTAAGTCCAATAATATGTGATAAGAATATTATTGAGAAAATTCCAATTAAAGTACCACAAAATATTCCGATAAATATTGCTATTGCATTTTTCTTTAAAAGTTCAATTTGTTTATAAAGTGGAACTGCAAGAACTACAGTTGCAGGTCCTAAGAACATGTTAATAAATTGAGCTCCTTTATTGTATACATCAAAATCAATATGAAATGCTGTTAAAAATGCTATTACTATTATTATAGCAACAAGTAAAGGATTAAATATTGGTATATTTGTTTTTTTACTTATTAATAATCCAATCTCAAAAGCTACAAGAGAAAGAACTATGCTAAAAAGTATATTATTAGTTATTAGACTCACTTTCTTCAGTTCCTTTCTTATCTTTATTTAATAAATTAACAATGAATTGTACAATTAATCCAGTAGAAGCAATAATAATTGCAGTAGTTATAATACATACTATTATTATTTGAATAATGTTAGCTTTTATTATTCCAAATGAGTTCATTAAGCTTACTCCTGCAGGTAAGAAGAAGAAGGCTAAATGATCTAAAAAGAAATTTGCTATAGTTTCTACTTGACTAACTTTTATTACTTTAGTGCAAAGTGCTAATAAAAGTAATAAGAGACCTATTATATTTCCTGGTATCGGTATATGCGTTAAGGAGACTATGACTTCTCCTACTAAGTATATTCCAAATATTATGAGTGCTTCTCTAAATAATTTCAAGTTAATCTCTCCTTAGTAACATTAGTACCATATTAATGTATCACTTTAATACAATTAAGTAAACAGAGTGTTATAAAAAGAAACCAGTAGATCTATAAAGAGATGAATTCTTTAAATCTACTGGTCATGCCAATGTAAATGTTATCGTTAAAATTTGTATTAATGAAAAATGAATATAATATTAATTAATTTTTTACAAAGTGACTCTCAAGAATAGCTACTAATTTATACATTATAAAAGCTATTAGAGAAAGTATAACGATACTCATCATTACCATATTAAGTTGAGAAATTTGTCCTCCATAAACTATTAAGAAACCAAGGCCTTCTCTTGCAACTAAGAATTCTCCCATAATTACACCAACCCAAGAAAGACCCACATTTATTTTAAGTGCTGAAATTAAAACTGGAATTGTATATGGGAATATTAAATACCTAAGAATTTGGAACTTAGATGCTTGGAATGTCTTCATAAGAAGTAATTTTTCTTTATCAACTTCATTAAATCCTGTTAGAACGCTTATTATTGTAGTAACTATTGAAATTAAAAGAGCAATTACAATTATAGCTGATGTTCCATTTCCAACCCAGAATATTATTATTGGTGCAAGTGCAACTTTAGGAAGTGCATTTAGAACAACTAAATATGGGTCTAAAACTTTTGATGTAAAAGGGAACCACCAAAGTATTACAGCAATTAAAGAACCAAGAATTGTTCCAAGTAAGAAACCAAGTACAGTCTCATAGCAAGTAACTGCAATATGGGTCAAAAGAGTGCCTTCATTTATAAATTGAACTAATGAATCAAATATTCTACTAGGCGAGGAAGTTAAAAATGGGTCAATTAATTTATATGAAGCTGCAACTTCCCATAAAATAATAAATGCAACTAGTATAAACAATCTAAAGAAGGCAAGCTTAACTTTATCATGCTTTAGTTTTTTTAAGTAAAGTGAATGTTCATTACTCATCATAATTATCAAGCTCCTTCCATAATAAATCAAAATACTCCTTAAATTCACCTTCAGTTCTTCTCTTAAAAGGAGTTATATTTTTTGCTTTAAATTCTATGTCAAATTCTTTCCTTATAATAGCTGGTCTTCTAGAGAGAACTAAAATTCTATTTGAAGTTGATATTGCCTCACTTATATCGTGAGTAACCATAACAGCTGTTTTTCCTTCATGTTTAATTATTTCATATATTTCATCACAAACATTTAATCTTGTTTGATAATCTAGTGCAGAGAATGGTTCATCTAAAAATAGAACTTTTGGATCTAGTGCTAAAGTTCTAATTAAAGCAACTCTTTGACGCATACCACCAGATAATTCAGAAGGTTTATGATCCTTAAATTTACTTAAATCATAGTTAGCTAAAAGAGTTTCTACTCGATTTATACTTTCATCATTTAACAACCCTTTAATTTTTAATCCAAGGGTTACATTATTCCAAACAGAATTCCATTCAAATAGGTGATCTTTTTGGAACATATAGCCTATTTTATCTAAGTTTTGTTCAATTGGAGTGTCATTATATGTGATAGTTCCACTTGATGGATGTATAAGTCCACTCATAATATTTAATAAGGTTGATTTACCACAGCCAGAAGGTCCAAGTATACTTAAAAAATCTTTTTCATTTACAGAAAAATTAATATCTTTTAAAGCTTTCGTTTCACCTTTTAGTGAATGATAATTCATAGATATATTATTAATATTTAGTAAAGCCAAATTAATTTCACCACCTTGAATTTATAGTATGTAAAAAATAATATGTAGGGGCCTTTAGAAGGTAGCCCCTAAATATTAGTATTAATTATCTTTTCCTTCTGATAATATTTTTTCTGAAAAATCAGTATTTACTATCTTATTAAACTCAGGTCTCTTTTCTATAAGGGATTTATCATAGTCAGTAATTATATCCATTAGATGATTTAAGCCTTCTTCTGTAATTGTAGGATTATCGGCTAAAGCATCAATTTCTTTATAATTTTCAATAACTGATACTACTAAATCTTTATCAGTACCAGGGAAGAATGAAATTATAGAATCAGCAATTTCTTCTGCTGAATGATTTTTAAACCATTGTTGTCCTTTATAAATTGCACGAGTAAATTTCTCAATTACTTCAGGATTAGCATCTATATAAGATTTTGTTGCAAAGAATGAAGTATATGGCATTTCACCAGAAGATTCTCCAATAGATGCAACGATTTTACCAGTACCTTCTTTTTCAAGCATTGAAGCTGTTGGTTCAAATAAAGAAACATATTCACCAGTTCCCGCTTTAAATGCACCAGCTGTTGCAGTAAAATCTAAATTAGTTACCATATTTACATCTTTTTTAGGGTCTATATTATTTTTTTTCATTACATATTCTAAAGACATTTCAGGAACACCACCAGGTCTTCCTCCTATTATGTCTTTTCCTTTTAATGAACTCCATTTAAAGTCAGTTTCATCTTTACGACCAACTAAGAAAGAACCATCTCTTTTAGTAAGCCCTGCAAAAAGAACAGGGTAATCTTCTCTTCCTTGGTTATAAATATAAATAACTTGTTCAGGTCCACAAAAACCTATATCAGAGTTTTTAGATAAAACATTTTGCATAACTTTATCAGCACCTTGACCTGTTGATAAGTCAATGTTTAGTCCTTCCTCTTCAAAGAAGCCTTCATTTATAGAAATGTACATAGGAGCATAGAAAATAGAACGGACAACTTCATTAAGACGAACAGTTTTTAGTTCGGAATTATTACCACCATTTTTAGAACAGCCAGCAAAGCAAATTGAAAAAGCAAAAATAGCTGATAAAAATAATGCAATTTTAGATTTTTTCTTCATATTACAGTCCTTTCAATACAAAATAATTAATCATGATTTATAGTATGACAATATATCTTATAATGTTAAAATGAATCGATTAAAAAGAAAAAAGGTCTAAAATATTTAGGAAAACTAAATATTTTAGACCTTTTCTATTAATTTTGTGTAGATATCTTCTTATTATAATATATTTTTTTTAGTTTTAAGAAAGAGAATGTTAAAATAACAGTAATAATAACTATTATAAATTCAGATATAAGTAAATAAAAAATATTATCATATCGTGCAATTCCGCTATATATTAATGCATCACTTACCCCAGAGTGTAAAAGGTATAAAATTAATGAACTTCTACCTATAGGTGTAATTATTGTTTTTATATTTGGAACTAAGCCCAAAATAAGTGCACCTACTGTAAATGCAGCAATATAATGAAATGCTCTAATACATAATGGAAAAATTAAATTTGAATATTCATTATTAGAGTAACTTAAATATTCAAAGAATGATTCTATTTTTATATAAGGCGATAAAAAATATAATATAACTAAAATAGCAATAGATAAAGTTAAAAGCTTACCTAAATGTTTTTTTATAATATCAATATATTTTTTATCAAATGTCATACCAGCAATAAAAAATGGTAAAAAGAAAATTGTTCTAGATACACTTCCAAGAGAACCTATAGTATCATCAAATCCTATTAAAAGTGAAACAACAATTGAACCGATAAGCCATTTCTTATTGTTAGTTACATAATCAGATAACACATACCAACAAGTAAGTGATAAAAGATACCAAAGAGTCCATTTAGGGTAGAGTAACTCAAACTTATGACCTGTATTACCTAAAATATATCTATAAAAAATAGAATATGCTAATTGTGCAAAGAAATATATTTTAAAGGTTTCTTTTACTTTTTGGACTGTAGTTCTTCTACTTAATTTTGAAAAATAGCCTGATATAAATGTAAAAAGTGGCATATGAAAAACATATAAAAATAAAATAAAATAGTGAATATTTATATTTTGAGGATCAGCAAGTTCTAAAGAATTGCCGATAATAACACAAAGAATTAGAAATCCTTTAAGCGTATCAAAATAAAAATCTCTATGTTTAGCTTGTACTTCCATAAAAAACCTCCATCTCATCTACGTTAAAAATAATAGCATAAAAGAATTTAGAATACAATTTAAATCTATATAAGTAATATTATTATATGCATAAGAGAATTTATGTAGCATAGTAAAAGGGTTAAATTTTTGATATAATAACGATTATATGCTAAGGAGGATGAAAAATGATTAAGGCGGTTTTATTTGATTTAGACGGAACATTATTAGATACAAATGAACTTATTTATAAATCTTTTTATTATACTTTTAAAGAAGGATTAAATTTAGAGTTATCAAAAGATCAAATTACTAGTATGTTTGGTAAGCCTCTTCAAGATAGTTTTAAAGATTACGCAAAAGAGGAAGAAATAGATAATTTAATAAAGATGTATAGAGAATATAATGAAAGTTTACATGATAATATGTGTGATGCTTTTTTAGGTGTTAATGAGCTTTTAAATGAGCTTAAAAGAAGAAACATAAAAATAGGAATAGTTACATCAAAAAGGGATATACTTGCTAGAAGAGGAATGGAAATAGCAAATATAATAGATTATATGGATGTAATAGTTACTCCAGAATGTACAGATAAACATAAGCCAAATAGAGAACCAGCTATATATGCTTGTAATAAATTAAATATTAATCCTAAAGAAGTTATAATGATTGGGGATAGTCATTTTGATTTAATGTGCGGCAGGGATGCTGGATGTAAAACTTGTGGAGTTAAATATACTGCACTTGATATAAAAAGATTAGAAGAAGTAAATCCAGATTATTTTATAGATGAACCTATGGATTTATTAAATTTTATAAAATAGTAATGAAAGGTTATATATAATGAATATACAAATTTTTGGAACTAAAAAATGTTTTGATACAAAGAAAGCGGAAAGATACTTTAAAGAAAGAAATATAAAATATTCTTTTAGAGATATGAAAGAAAAGGGGATTTCTAAGGGAGAATTAAATAATATAAAGAATTCAGTATCATTAAATGAACTTATTAATGTAAAGGCTAATGGATATAAAAAGTCTAATTTAGATAAAATTAGAAGTAGTGAAATGAAACTTGAATTACTTTTAAAGGATCAAAGTTTAATAAATACGCCAATAGTTAGAAATGGAAAAGATGCGACTGTTGGATATAAACCAGAAGTATGGAAAGAGTGGGAGTAACAAAAGAATGGAAAAAAGAATTTTTAAAGGTAGCGTAGTTTTAAATCCAGTACCAGTAGTACTTATATCTTCAAAAAATAAAGAAGGAAAAGAAAATGTATTTACAGTAGGGTGGGCAGGAACTGTTTGTACTAGACCACCTATGTTATCAATATCAATAAGACCTGAAAGATTATCTTATGAATACATAAAAGAGAGCATGGAATTTGTAGTTAATATTCCTAGTGCTAAAATGACAAAGCAGGTAGATTACTGTGGAGTTAGAAGTGGAAGAAAAGTAGATAAAATTAAAGAAATGAATTTCACTATGAAAAAATGTGCTCATATAGACGCTTCATATATAGAAGAATGTCCAATAAATATTGAATGTAAGGTTAAAAGCATAACAGCCCTTGGAAGTCATGATATGTTTGTTGCAGAAGTTTTAGGATCTCATATAAATGAAGAGTTAATTGATGATAAAGGTAAGATACACTTTGAAAAAGGAGACCTTCTAGCATACTGTCATGGCGAATATTATAAGTTACCTAGAACTTCACTTGGTTCATTTGGATATTCTGTTATGAAAAAGAAAGTTCAAAAGAAAAAGAATAAAGAAAAAAACATAGATAAAAATACTCAAAAAAATAAATTAAAAAAGTCAAATAAATTTAAGAAAAAGTAGAGAATTTAAAATTCTCTACTTTTTTAGTACAAATTAATATCTTCTGTAGTTTCCGTAACGTCTCTTACGATAACGTCTTCTATTAATAGTTCTTATAAGGAATATTACTATTAAAACAATTATTACGATAGCTAAGACTATTCCAAGGTATGCAAATATATTAGCTTTTAATAATTGTCCTACTGATACACCAATAGTACCTTTTAATGTAGTGCTATAATTTTTAACATTAAGATTAAGATCTACATTTTTATGTGTTGCAACTGACCATGCATCATGGTTATCAGAATTAAAATCTATTTTATAATTCTTTTCATTAAATGAATTTTTATAAAGCATAACATCTTCTGATAACTTTACAGGTGCTTCAATTGTCTTTTCAGGTCCAAAGAACTTAAACATTTTATAGTTTAAAGTAACATTGTCAACTGAATCACCAGCAGATTTAATTACAGCAGGTTTTGCATTGTAGCTATAATCCATTATTTGATTCATGTCATTATATCTTGTTGTATCATTAGCACTTACAGCTGAATTTAATACAACACCTATTATTTCTCTTCCATCTCTGTTATAAACAGCAGCTAAACATTCACCAGCTTGATTAGTTGTACCAGTTTTACCTGCTTCATTTCCGTATTTACCTAAAGTTCTATTTCTGTTTTCTAGGTTTACAGTTTTTCCACCGATTGCTATAGTTGCATTTTTAGTTTCCATAACTTCTTTAACCCAAGGATTATTAAAAGCTGCTCTAGTAAGTAATGCTAAATCATATGCAGTTGTATAGTGATCAACGTTATGTAGACCATTTGGTGTTACAAAATGGCTATTTTTCATGCCTATTTCTTGAGCTTTTTTATTCATAAGATCTGCAAAGCTTTCAGCATTTCCAGCAACATGATCAGCTATCATATAAGCAGCATCATTTCCTGAGAACATTAATAATCCCTTCATTACATCATCAGCTGACATAGTGTCTCCAACTTTCATTGTAACTCCTGGCCAGTTTGAGTGTAGTGAATATTGAGGTTGAGCTTTTGCAGACTCAGTAAATTTAATAGTATCAGTTTTATGTGCATTTTCTGCAAAGATCATTGCAGTTAGTAATTTAGTTATACTTGCAGGATACGCTTTAGCATCTGCATTTTTTGAATATATAACTTCTCCAGTCTTTAAATCCATAGTAATAGCATATTTTGCTGTTATTGATGGTTCAGGCGTTTGTGTATCTGCATATGACTTCATAATTCCAAAAGGAGTTAATAAAGATATGACAAAAACAACGGCCATTGTTTTTAATAGTAATCCTTTCTTAGTAAACTTCATTTCTCCACCTCGTTTGTTTTTTGATATAAATAAATGGACTTGCCTAAAAAAAAGTATAACATCTAAAGCATTTAATAACAATAAACAATAGCTAAAAATAGCCATTTAAATTATTACAATATAATTAAATAAAAATTAATTTTGTAGGTAAACTATAAATAAGGAGGTGATAGTATCAAAACTATAAATAAAATATCAATAATAATTGCAATTATACTAACTATCACTACTGGTTGGACTTGTATTCCTGCAAAAAGCACCACTATCAAAAAAAATGTAGTATATCTAACATTTGATGATGGGCCATCTAGAGCAAATACTGCAAAAATTTTAAATGTCTTAAAAAAGAATAATGTAAAAGCAACATTTTTTGTTGTAGGACAAAATGTTGAAAATAACAAAGAAAATATAAGAAATTTAAAAAAATCTGGAATGGCCATTTACCCACACTGTAATATTCATGAGTATAACCAAATTTATAAAAGTTCAGACACATATTTTAAAGATTTAGAAGTTTGTCAAAACAAATTAAACAGAGTATTAAATCAAAATAAGAACTATAAATTTGTAAGGATGCCCGGAGGGTCAACAAATTTAGTTTGTAAAAAGGAAGTCTTAAATAATATAAAGAAAGGGCTTAAAAGTAAAAATATTATGTATGTGGACTGGAATATTGACTCAGGTGATGCATCAGCAGCAAAAGTATATAGTGAATCAATTAGGAATAATATAAAGAATAGTGCAGGAACGTATAAGATAGAAGTTGTACTTATGCATGATGCCGAAGGCAAGAAGAGTACAGCAGATACATTAGATAGTATAATACAAGAATACAAATTGCTAAATTATGAGTTTAAAACTTTAGATAACATAACAAATGAAGAAATTCAATATTTAGTAAACAGCAAAGTAATTAATAGGGAGTAAAAAAATACCTACAAAGAAGTTTTCTTTGTAGGTATTTTTTTATTTATCTTTATTTTCATATCTTTTTAATATGCATTCTTTCCCTTTAAGTTCAAAAGTATCATCTAGAGGTTCTAATGAAACTTCATCATATTTTTTTGAAAGGGCAAGTTCTAATAACTTATCTGCAAGTTCTGGGTTTTTAGAAAGTAGTGATCCGTGGAAGTAAGTACAGAATGTGTTTTTGTATATACATCCTTCATATCCATCTTGACCATTATTTCCATAACCTTCAATAACTTTTCCAAGAGGTTTTAAATCGTTTATGAAAGTTCTACCTGAATGATTTTCAAATCCAACATATGTTTGATTGAATTCTTCATTTTTTATTATAGTGTTTCCTATAAAACGAGTGTCTCCACCTTCTGTATAAATATTAAGTATACCTAATCCTTCAAGCTTTTCGCCATTTGGAGCTCTATAATAATTACCAAGAAGTTGATATCCACCACAGATAGCAAGTAGAACTTTAGAATCTTCTACATATCTTGTAAGTTCCTCTTTTTTATTATTTTTTAAATCATCTGAAACTATAGATTGTTCATAATCTTGACCACCGCCGAAGAATACTATATCAAAATCGTCAGCGTTAAAATCATCATTAATTGAAACATTATGAACATTAACATTTATATTACGGCTTTCAGCTCTAGATTTTAAAATCAATATATTTCCAACATCACCATAAACATTTAAAAGGTCTGGATATAGATGACAAATGTTTAATTCCATAGGTAAATCCTCCTTTTACCAAAGTTTTTCAATGTATCCTTTTGAGTGAAGATATTTTCTGTAGTTAATCATTGCAGTGTATGTTGCAAGGACATAAATATTATTATCATTACACTCTTTAATCTTTTCAGTTAATTTTTCATAATCTTCTTCTACTATGAATGTATCTTTATTAAGTCCAGCTGTCTTAAGTCTAACTGCCATATCATACATTCTCATACCTGAAACAAAAACATTGTTTATTGGTAAAGTCTTTAATTTTTCAAAATCAACATCCCAAATCCAAGATACATCTCTACCATCTGCATAGTTATCATTTAACATAAATAATGCAGAGAAAGGTTCTTTATTTAAGCAAAGAGTATCAAGTGCTTGGTTATATCCAGCTGGATTTTTAACAAGAATTATTTTGACATTTTTACCATCAATATTAATTGATTCTTGTCTACCAAAGCTAGAATCTTGCTTACCTAAAGATTTTGCAATTACTTCATCAGAAACTCCAAGTTCCTTTGAAATTGCATATGCACAAAGTCCATTGTAAATATTATAAACTCCAGATTGACTAATTGTTATATCAGCTCCATTTATTATAACTTCTGAAGAATCAGGAGTTATATTTACAATCTCATCTACAGCATATTTTAGATTAGGTCTTTTATATCCACAGCTAGGACAATAGAAGTCTCCTAAATGATTGTAAGTTATAAAATTATATTCATATGGAGATTTACAGAACTTACAGAACTTAGAGTCAGCGTTAACATCAAGTTTAGTATTTTCTTTAACTGGAATATTGAAGCCATAAAAATCTGTAGGATTTTTTAGATCAAGTTTTCCAAGCAATGATTCATCACCATTTAATACAAGTTTTGTATTAGGAGATTTAACAACACCTTCAAGAATCTTTGTAAGAGTAGTATAAACTTCTCCGTATCTATCAAGCTGATCTCTAAATAAATTAGTTACAGTAAGAAGTTCTGGACTTATGTATTCAGTAATGAACTTAACGTTTGCTTCATCGACTTCTATAACTGCATATTTAGAAGAATTTTTATCTGAGAATTTAAAGTTATCAATAAAACATGCAACTATACCTGGGAAAAGGTTAGCACCTGTGTTATTTGTAATTACTTTAAATCCATTTTCTTTTAGTATGTTTGTAATCATACTAGTAGTTGTTGTTTTTCCGTTAGTACCAGTTACTAAAATAACCTTATATCCTTTAGAAACAGTTTTTAAAATATTTCTATCTAATTTTAAAGCAACTCTTCCTGGGAAGGTACTACCCCCTTTTAAGAAATTTTTTGATATAAATAGTACTACTTTACTTGAAATAATACTAATAAATGATTTTATATTAATAGTACTCACCACCTTAAATTTTATCCTGTAAAAGTTAAAAAAATAAATATCTATCTTATATAAAGAAGGATTTTATTTTGGATTATAGACATTATTACATAAATAATAACTAGTATATCACAAAAATATATTACATCGAAATCTTTTTAAAGACAATAAAATTAATATATTATGAAGAGAAATTTTTCTTTAAAAGTAGAAGTTGTGTGGAATTTTTAGAAAAAATTTGATAAAATGTTAAATATGTAAATAAAGGGTTAACTAAAGATTAATAAATTAGTTAAAGGGTTAAGTTGTGGGGGATTTTTTATGAAAAGTCTTGTTAATAAGTTAGGAGAAAAGTATACTAAAATAGTAGAAAAAAGACCTTTTGTTGAAAGCATAATAACAATTTCATATACTATGATATTTGCACTTATAGTAGTTTTAACATCTAAGTTATTAGTAGGTGAAAAGATTGAACTTATGCCAAATGAAGTTGAGTATTCATACTATTTAGGAAATTATGATGACGCATTAGAGGAGTATTCAAAAAAAGAATCAGATAAAAAATGGCCAATATGGACAGTAAAAAAAGCTGAAATATACTCATTAAAAGGAGAGAAAGCATTATCAAATTCATTGTTAGAAAAAGCTTACAGACAAAGAAACGATCTTATAGAAAAGAAAGGAAAAGCTAAGTTTAAAGAGGAAGATAAAAAGCTTGGAAATTACATAACATTTACTTATCTGATGAATGGAGAATATGAGAAAGCAAAGCAATATGGAGAAGATTTTTTAAAGACTGATAGTGATAATGAAAAATTAAAAGAAACAATGATATCTGTATATTTAGCAAAGGGAGAAAAAGAAAAAGCTAAAAATATATTAAAGGATATTAACTTAGAAGATACTGCTTATGACATTTCAATATTTGCAAATTTAAATTTAATATTAGATAATAATGAGGAAATATATAAGTTACTAAAAAAATCTTTTGAAAAGGATAACAGTGATATTAGACTTTTAGATGTAATCGATCAATTTACAGAATGTAAAGAAGAGGAGATTATAAGCCAATTTGAAGACTGTTATAACAATGATAAAGATAGTGATATGAATAAAATATTTATATCAAGAATATATTCAGCAGATAAGAATAAATTAGAAGAGGCTAGTAATATAATAGATTCTGTTAGTGATGAAAATAAAGATTGTTTATTAGTACATGCTATAAAAATAGACATAAATAAAAAATTAAATAAAGACTATAAAGATAGTATTGAATATTTAAAAGAAGAATTTGAAGATAATTATGGAGCAAATTATATTATTGCAGAAGATTATCTTAAAGATGAGAATTTTGAAAAGACAATTGAGTATGGAATGAAATGTTTAGAGTTAAATGGTGAGTATAGTAAAGTATATGGGGAATTATTTAGTAATATGTTAATTAAGCAAAATAACATAGAAGCCACACCATCATATTTAAGAAGAAGTATTTATTATGAACCATTTAATTATAATATTATAGAAAACACTGCTAAATTTTATGATGAGACAAAACAAGATATAGAAACTTCATATGATTATTATAAATTAGCCTCTAAGATAGAAGAAAAAAGAGCCAATAATTATTATAATATGGCAGTTATAAATATTAAAAAAGAAGATGATGAATCTGTTATAGAAAATTTAGAGCATTTAGTTAGTGTGGATAATTCTAATGATGATTATTACAACCTGCTTGGAGCATATTATTTAAAAAATAATAATATGGACAAGGCTATAGAAAATTTAAAGAAAGCTTATAACATAAATAAAAATAATGTAAAAGTACTAAATAATGCAGCAATATATTATGCTATTCATGTAGAAGATATAGGAAGAGCTTATGAAAATATAAAATCAGCAGAAGAATTAAAAGGTGGATTAGAAGAACTTTTAATTGAAAGTTCAATAAAGAACAATTATGATACAATAAAATCAGCTAATGAACAGCTTGAAGATGGTAACTATAAAAAGATAGACATATCTCAAGTTGAAATATTATATTAAAACACAGCTTAGAAGAAGGAGTTAGAAGAATATGTATCCAATTAAATTTAAAAATTTATACTATGATAAAATTTGGGGAGGAAGAGACCTAGAAAAGTTTAGGGACAATATGCCAAAAGAAGGTCTTATTGGAGAGTCATGGGATATAGCATGTCATAGAAATGGGACTGGAGTAGTAGCGAATGGTGAGTTTAAAGGTACAAGATTTGATGACCTTATAAAAAAATTGGGTCATGAACTTGTTGGTAATAAAATAGAAACTGAAAATTTCCCATTATTAATAAAACTTATTAATGCAAATGATAAATTATCAGTTCAAGTTCATCCAGGGGATGAGTATGCAAAAAGAGAAGAAAATGACCTTGGAAAAACTGAAGCTTGGTATGTTGTTGATGCAAAAGAAGGTGCTACACTTATAGTTGGTACAAAAGATTGTGACAAAGAAATTTTTGAAAAAGCAATAAATGAAGGAAACCTATCACCTTATTTAAATGAAATTCCAGTAAAGAAAGGCGATATGTTCTATGTAAAGAGTGGATTAGTACATGCTATCTGTGAAGGGGTTGTAATTGCAGAAATTCAACAAAATAGTGATACAACTTATAGAGTTTATGATTATAATAGAGGAAGAGAAATTCATGTGCAAAAAGCTCTAGATGTTATAGATTTCTCATTAAAGGGAGAAAACATAAAAGGAATAACAATTCATGAAGATGGATATGATAAAACAATACTTTGCCTTGGAGAATACTTTGCAATAGAAAAGTATGAAATTAAAACTAACGCAAAAGAACAAAGTGATAAAAATAGATTCTTCTTATTCACTTGTGTTGAAGGAAATGGAGAAATAATTTCTAATGGAGAAAGTTTAGAAATTAAAATGGGAGATAGTATATTAATACCTGCTTATCTTGGAGAATATGAACTAAAAGGAGAATTTACTCTTCTTAAGAGTTACGTTCCAGATGTTTCAGAAGAAAAAGAAAAAATCTTAGCTAGTGTTTTAAAATAATATAAATTAAAAAAAGTAGAGGTATGCGTATTTGGGGCACACCTCTACTTTTTTATTATGTTTTTAAATATTACTATTACATGAATAATATGGACAATATATTAAATAACAATTATAATTAAAAAGTCAATAATTTTTGAAAGTGAGTGAGAATTGGTGGGGTTAGATTTAATTTTAATACTTAAAGCAATTATTATTTCTATTGTAGAAGGCCTTACAGAATTTGTTCCTGTATCTTCAACAGGGCACATGATTTTGGTTGGAGAACTAATTAATTTTAAGGGCGAGTTTGCTAATATGTTTACTGTTGTAATACAACTAGGTGCAATACTTGCAGTAGTAGTGTTATATTGGAAGAAGATTAGTAGTAGTGTGGTACAATT
The DNA here is from genome assembly GCF_055396605.1 of Clostridium budayi. Lineage (NCBI taxonomy): Bacteria > Bacillati > Bacillota > Clostridia > Eubacteriales > Clostridiaceae > Clostridium > Clostridium budayi. Next base: position 2,242,213 of record NZ_AP042456.1, on the reverse strand, counting down.
TTTCCAATATATATTTACAGGTGGAAAAGAAGGTAAAACTGGTTTTAGATTTGGAATAAATGTAATTGTTGGGTCAATACCAGCAATGATAATTGGACTTTTATTACATGATGCAATTAAAGGTTTATTTACGCCAGTAGCTGTAATATATGGTTTTATAGTTGGAGGTATACTTTTAATAGTAATAGAAAATATTTTTAGAAAAAGAAGACCAAAAGCAACTAATATAGATGATATTACACCAAAGGAATCACTAGTTGTTGGGGTAGCTCAATGTTTTGCTATGTGGCCTGGAATGTCTAGAAGTGCTTCAACTATAATGGGGGGATGGATAGGTGGACTATCAACTCCTGTTGCAGCAGAATTTTCATTCTTCTTAGCAATACCTGCTATGTTTGGATCAACATTATTAGATATGATTAAATTTGATTATTCAATAATGGATACTACAAATTGGGTTGCTTTAGCTGTAGGATTTGTTGTTGCATTTATAGTTGCATTAGTAGTAATGAATAAATTTGTAAGCTACTTAAAGAAGAAACCTATGAGAGTATTTGCAGTATATAGAGTAATAGTTGGAGTATTACTTGCTATACTAGTATTTACAAACATAATTTCATTACCACCATTATAGAATGTTATAAAGCTTAGCCAAATTTATTTTTGCTAAGCTTTTTTATAAGTTACTTAAAATTACTGTAATATGTTAAAAAAATATCTTTAATATATTAATGAATTATGATATTATAAGAAAAAGGACAATTTACTTTTTATGCTAAAAATGAAAACAATTGCAATTGATGTCGCGAGATTGTTTTTAGCAAAGTTAATTAAATTTTTTTGTTTTAAATTGTCAGAAAATAAAGAAGATTTAATTAATAATATTTGTATAAACGGGTAGAGGGGGATTTGTGAGATGACAAAAGCAATAAAGAAAATAGCTTTATTAACTGGTGGAGGAGATTGCCCAGGTTTAAATGCGGTAATTAGAGCTGTTACTAGAACTGCCATTTTAAATTATGGATATGAAGTTATAGGATATAAGTTTGGGTATCGTGGATTATATAATAATGATTTTATACCATTAACTTTAGAGTCAGTATCAGGAATACTTCATAGAGGAGGAACAATTCTTTATAGTTCAAATAAAGACAACCTTTTTGATTACCTAGTAGAAGAAGACGGAAAAATGGTAAAGAAAGATGTATCGGATGTAGCAGTTGAGAACTTAAAAAAGGAGGGGGTTGATGTATTAGTCGTTATAGGCGGGGATGGAACTTTAACTTCAGCTAGAGATTTCTCAAGAAAAGGAATAAAAGTAATAGGAGTTCCTAAAACTATAGATAACGATTTAGCATCAACAGACGTAACATTTGGATTTAATACTGCAATAGATGTTGCAACAGAAGCTTTAGATAGGCTTCATACAACAGCTGAATCACACCACAGAATAATGTTATGTGAAGTTATGGGAAGAGGTGCTGGATGGATAGCATTAGAATCAGGTATAGCAGGATCTGCAGATGTAATTTTATTACCTGAAATTCCTTACGATATAAATAAAATAGTAGAAAAAGTTAATGAGAGAAAAGCAGAAGGTAAACTGTTTACTATAATAGTTGTGGCAGAGGGTGCTAAGCCAAAGGATGGAGAGGTTGTAGTTTCAAAGATTGTGGAAGATAGTCCAGATCCAATAAGATTAGGTGGTATAGGAAATAAGTTAGCGGATGATTTAGAAAAGGTAATAAAAGATCATGAAGTAAGATGTACTGTTCTTGGTCATATACAAAGAGGAGGAAATACTTCAACTTTTGATAGAATATTATCAACAAGATACGGTGTTAGTGCTGTAGAGATGATAAATAAAGAATTATTTGGAAACATGGTTTGTCTAAAGGGTGATAAAATAACTTATGATAGTTTAGAGAATGTTATAGGTCAAAAGACAAAACAAGTTGATCCGGAATGTGAATTAGTTAATATAGCTAAAAAAATAGGCATTTCTTTTGGAGATTAATTAAAAATACAGGACTTAGCCTATTGCTAAGTCCTTGTTTGTTATAAAAAACAAAAAATTTAAAATCTTCTAAAATTTATGAAAATATGGTATAATTTTATTAATATTAGGGCAGATTTTAATTTGAAAGCTGGAGGGTATTATGAAGGAGATTAAAAAATATTTAGAATCAAGAATTGGAACTTATGGCTTCTTTTTTGAAGACCTAAATAGTGGATTTGTGTATGGCTATAATGAAAACGTTCAAATGATTGCTGCTGGATGTATGAAGTTACCTGTTGCCATGGCACTTATAAAAGACGTTGAACTTGGAAAAGTTACATTTATGGATAAAATAAGAATAGATGGAGCTGATAAAGTTTACGGAACTGGAATAATACATGAATTTGATGCAAGAGATTATACAATATTTGAACTTTTAGTTGCTATGCTTATTCAAAGTGATAATACGGCAGCTAATAAAATTATAGACATCGTAGGTATGGAAAGAATAAATGATTACTTGAAAGAAATGGGTCTTAAGAATACTGTCCTAAATAGAAAAACAGCTGATGAAAGAAAAGAGAAACCAAAAGTTGAGAATCTAACTACTGCAAAAGATTTATCAATGGCTTGGAAAATATTATATGATGCTACATTCTTAAGTAAAGAAAATAGCACAATGCTTATAGATATACTTAGAAGACAACAAATAAAAAATAAATTAGCACTTTATATACCAGATGACTTAAAATATGAAATTTCAAGTAAAACTGGGGATAAACCTGGAGTTGAAAATGATACTGCGTTAATTCAATTATCAAAAGGAAGTTTCACATTTACTGTTCTTTCAATGGGAATTCCAAATAGTGTCTATGGAACAGTAACACTTGCTAAGTCAGGCAAAATGATGTGGGATGATATAATGAATAACTGGCACTAATAATAAAACCCTTGTAAATACAAGGGTTTTAATTTTTGTCTATTATTCTATTTTTATGCATAATACATTTATGTAGAATATTATAACATTATAAATAGAATAACTGTGCTTTTAGGTACCAATATCAGAGGTATGAATTTAGAGTTGATAAAAGAAAAATGAATTTGTTAATAATAAAAATTAATAGTAAACAATTACTTTTTAAGTTAAATTAAAATATCGAAATATTAAAATATTGTTTAAATAAATGTAATTATTTATTTAAAAATTAAAGCAATAAATATTATAGATATAAGTTAATATTATAGAATTTATACATAATAAAGTTCAATAATATTTCTTGAATTTTTACTGTTCATATATGAACTTTTAGTGAATTGACATCAAATATGGATGAGTATATTTTAAAAATGTAAATTAAATTATTCTTAAGGAGATGTTTTAAGTGTGTACTCACGTCCATATTTCAAGTAACAAAAATAATCTTTATTGGGGAAGGACTTTAGATACCGGATTTAATCCCTTTGATGTCGATTCAAAAATAACTATTGTGCCTAAAAATTTTACATTAGAAACACAAAGTAACCCTTGGAAAACAAAATATGCTTTTTTAGGTATAAACTTAGTAGGATCTACTGTATTTTTTGATGGAGTTAATGAAAAAGGTCTTGCTGGAGGACTTTTATTTTTAAATGCATGTACATGGGACAAGAAAGAGAATATAGAAAAAGAAGGACTTATACCAATTAATAGTGGTGAAATAGTTCCCTGGATTTTAAGTAATTTTGAAAGTGTAAGTGATATAAAGGAAAACATATCAAAGGTTGTAGTTACATCTGAAGATATTCCTTCATTAGGAGAATTAGGAAAAGGACATCCTCTTACTGTTCATTATACATTTACAGATAAAAAAGGTGATTCAGTTGTATTAGAACCAACAAATCATGGACATTTTCGTGTTTTCGATAATACGGTAGGGGTAATGGCAAATGATCCAACATTTGATTGGCATATGACTAATTTAGCAAATTATATGCAAGTGCAAGGATTTAATAGAAAGCAAAATAAATTAAATGAAAAAACAACAATTATACCAATTTCAAATGGTACAGGACTTCTTGGATTACCAGGTGATTATACTTCACCATCAAGATTTGTACGTGCAGCATATTTAAGAAATCTTATAGATGACGTTAGTGATGAAGAAGCACCAGCTTATTTATTTAGTGTTTTAAATTCAGTTTGGGTTCCAAAGGGTGTTGAACATTTCAATGAAAATGAAGAGGAATCAGACTTCTCAAGTTATATGTGTGCATATGATCAAAGTTTAGGAAAATTATATTTACGCGTTTTCAATCATATAGATACAATGGAATTCTCTTTAGAAAATGTTAAAAATGGTGAATTAGTAACTTATTCAGTTAAATAGAAAGAAATAAATTATTATATAAAACAAAATCTCAAGCTATTTAAGACTTAGAAATAGTTTGAGATTTTGTTTAGAGATTGCGTGAGAGAATATAATTGATAACTATAATTAAAAATAGAAACATAATATTGACAGATTATGTTTTACATGGTATTCTTACAGAAAAGATAACCTTTAATTTGATACAGAGAGATCAGTAAGGAAGTTATATTATTTTAATAAGTATTATTATAATTGGGATAATTATGCCTTCCTTTACATTAAGGAAGGCTTTTTTTATAATATAAAACTAAAAATGATACCTTTAAATTTAACACAGAGAGGTTAAGAAGGAGTGATATTATGTTAAAAAACAGACATCTAATTGATCCTAGAGATTTTACAGTAGATCAATTAGAAGAAATATTCGAATTAGCACATCAAATAATAAAAAATCCAAAAGAATATGCCAAAGTATGTGATGGCAAAATTCTAGCAACTCTATTTTATGAGCCTAGTACTAGGACAAGATTTAGTTTTGAATCAGCAATGATGAGACTAGGTGGGAATATCTTAGGTTTTTCAGAACCAAATTCAAGTTCAGCATCAAAAGGTGAAAGCCTTGCAGACACTATAAAAATGGTATCAATATATTCAGATATTATTGCAATGAGACATCCAAAAGAGGGTGCAGCAAAAGTAGCTAGTTTATATTCAAGTGTACCAATAATAAATGCAGGTGATGGTGGACATCAACATCCAACACAAACATTAACAGATCTTTTAACAATAAAATCATTAAAGGAAGGATTAGAAAATCACACTATAGGAATATGTGGAGATTTAAAATTTGGAAGAACAGTCCATTCTTTAATAAAAGCTATGGGAAGATATAAAGGAAATAAATTCATACTTATATCACCAAAAGAACTTCAAATACCACATTATATAAGAGATGAAGTATTAAGAAAAAATAATATAGAATTTAGAGAAGTTGAAAAACTTGAAGATGTAATAGAAGAACTAGACATACTTTATATGACTAGAATTCAAAAAGAAAGATTCTTTAACGAGGAAGAATACTTAAGGCTAAAAGATAGCTATATATTAGATAAAGAAAAAATGAATTTTGCTAAAAAAGATATGATAGTTATGCATCCACTACCAAGAGTAAATGAAATATCAATAGAAATTGATAATGATGATAGGGCAGCATATTTTAAACAAGCAGAATACGGAATGTATGTAAGAATGGCTTTAATATGCAGATTATTGGGGGTATGTTAGTATGCTAGAAATAACAAGTATTAAAAATGGACTAGTAATAGATCATATAAAAGCAGGATTTGGAATAAAAATATTTAATCACTTAAATTTAGAAAAATCAGATTTAAGCGTAGCTTTAATAATGAATGTTAAGAGTAATAGAGGCGGTAGAAAAGATATTATAAAAGTAGAGGGCATAGAAGAAATTAATTATGAAATTTTAGCAATGATATCTCCAAATATAACAATTAATGAAGTAAGAGATGAAAAAATAATTAATAAAATAGTCCCTAACTTACCTAAAAAGGCTCAAAATAAAATAGTTTGCGAAAATGAGAGATGTATAACACAAAACGAAGATTATGTGCCTCAAAGTTTCATATTAGTAGATGAAAAAGAAGCAACTTATAGATGTGAATATTGCGATCATATTTGTAAATTAAAATAATCTAAAAAGAGGTGTTTAATTTGAATATATTAATAAAAAATGCAAATGTAGTAGATTCAAGCCAAAATTTTATTGGTGATGTTTATATAGAAAATGGAAAGATAAAAGAACTTGGAACAAGCATAAATAAAAATGATGTGGATATTGTAGATGCAAAAGGACTTACTTTAATGCCAGCATTTGTTGACACACATGCTCACTTTAGAGATCCAGGATTAACTTATAAAGAAGATTTAGAAACAGGATCAAGAGCAGCACTTAGAGGTGGATATACTGGAGTATGCCTTATGGGAAATACAAGTCCAACTTGCTCAACAAAAGAAGTGTTAGACTATGTAAAAAGTAAAGAAGAAAGCTTAAAACTTATAGATATACATCAATGTGTTACTATAACAAAAAATTTTGATGGAAAAACTTTATCTCACTTAGAAGATTTTAAAAATGATAAAAGAGTTAAAGCAATATCAGATGATGGAGTTGGAGTTTCTGACTCAAGAATTATGATGGAAGCTATGAAAATAGCAAAAGAAAATGATTGGGTAATAATGTCACATGCAGAATCAAATGAATTTTCAGATATTGATATGAGACTTGCAGAAAATATGATGACATGGAGAGATATAACTTTAGCAAAAGTAACGGGGGCTAAGCTTCATATGGCTCATGTTAGCACAAAAGAAGCAATGAAATATATTATAGATGGAAGGTGTAGCGGGGCTAATGTTACATGTGAAGTAACACCTCATCATATAGCTTTAACAAATGATAAAAATAATTATAGAGTAAATCCACCAATTAGAGAGAAAAGTGATGTGGATTTCTTACTAAAAGCAATAAGTCATGGAGATGTTGAATGTATTGGCACAGACCATGCACCACACACTACAGAAGATAAAGAAAAGGGTTCACCAGGAATGGTTGGACTTGAAACAGCCTTCCCAATTTGCTACACAAAACTAGTAAAAGAAGGAGTTATAACAATTAATAAGTTATCAGAGATGATGTCTAGAAACCCAGCTAAGATTTTAAAGATGAATAAAGGAAATATTAGCATAGGATTAGATGGTGATGTAGTGCTTTTAGATCTTAATAAGGAAATAATAATAAATTCAGATAAGTTTTATTCAAAGGGAAAAAATACACCATTTGAAGGAATGAAATACTATGGTGAAGTAGTTATGACAATAAAAGGTGGACGAGTTCTATATAAAAAGTAAGTGAGGGGAATTTATGAAAAATATAATAGATAGATTATATGAAAGAGTGGAAGAAAGAGGAGTAGTATGTGTAGGGCTTGATACTGATATATCATACGTTCCTGAGTTTATAAAGAATGGAAGAAGCAATAAAGAAGCAATAGTTGAGTTTAATAAAAGGATAATAGATGAGACTTTTGATGTAGCTGCATGTTTTAAAGTACAAATAGCTTATTATGAAGCGTTAGGAATAGAGGGCCTTGAAGCATATAGAGATACTATAAAATATCTTAGAGAAAAGGGCGAAATAGTAATTGCAGATATAAAAAGAGGAGATATAGATGCTACAGCAAAAATGTATGCAAAAGCACATTTTGAAGGTGATTTTGAGGCGGACTTTATAACAGTAAGTCCTTATATGGGAATGGATAGCATCATGCCATATATTCCTTACATTGAAAGTGGCAAAAAAGGATTATTTAGCTTAGTTAGAACATCCAATAAAGGTGCAATAGATATCGAATATATAAAAAGTAAAGACGGAAAAAATGTATACGACATTGTTGGAGAAAAGGTATTAGAACTTGGAAAACCATATGTTGGAGACTGTGGATATACTCCAATGGGTGGAGTTATAGGATGCACTCATAAAGAAGAGGGAGCTAAAATAAGAGAAAACTTAAAGGAAATGTTCTTCTTAATACCAGGATATGGAGCGCAAGGTGGAAAAGCTGAAGATGTAGCACTTTACTTAAGAAACGGTAACGGTGGAGTGGTTAATTCATCAAGAGGAATTTTACTAGCTTATAAAAAGAGAAATGAAAGAGAAGAAAATTTTGCAAAATGTGCAAGAGAAGAAGCTATTAAAATGAGAGACGAAATAAGAAAAGCTTGCGAAGTTTAGGAGGAGTTTAAATGAGTATATCATATGAGAATGTTAATGTTATAAGCAATGAAAGAATTACTAACGATATTTATAAATTAGTTGTTGAATCAAAGGGAGATATAAAATGTGGGCAATTTTATATGCTTAAAACTCAAAATGCACTTCTTCCAAGACCTATAAGTATATGTGAAAAAGAAAATGACAAGCTAACTTTTATATATGCAGTAGTTGGAAAGGGAACAGAAGAAATTTCAAGACTTAAAGAAGGGGATAACATAAATATTACAGGACCCTTAGGGAATGGATTTGATGTATCAAAAAATCTTGGAAAAGTCGGAATAGTTGTTGGGGGAGTTGGTACAGCTCCAATGATTCAAGTTTGTAAGGAACTTAGAAAAAATAATACTGCAAGAAGTATTGATGTATATGCAGGGTTTAGAGATGAAGTATATTTAATAGATGAATTTAAGAAATATTCTGATGATGTGAAGATTGCAACAAATAGTGGCACAGTTGGACATAAAGGATTCGTAACAGATATGTTAGATACAAAAATGTATGATGTAATACTAGCTTGTGGCCCTGAAGTTATGATGAAAAAAGTAATTGAAATGTGCAAAGAAACTAATACAAAGGTATATGTATCAATGGAAAAACATATGGCTTGTGGAGTTGGGGCATGCTTAGTATGCACTTGTAAAACTAAAGATGGAAATAAGAGAACTTGTAAAGATGGTCCAGTCTTTGATGGATACTATGTAGAGTTATAGGGGGAGTTAGTATGCTAAAAGTTAATATAGGTGGAATAGAATTTAAAAATCCTGTTATAGCTGCATCAGGTACATTTGGATTTGGAGAAGAGTACAATAATTTTTATGATGTAGGGATACTTGGAGGGATATCTTCTAAAGGACTTACTATAAATAAAAAAGAAGGTAATAATGGAATAAGAGTTTATGAAACCCCAAGTGGAATGATGAATTCTGTTGGACTTCAAAATCCAGGTATAGATGGATTTATAGAAAATGAACTTCCAAAAATGAAGAAGTTATCTACAAATATCATTGCAAATGTAGGTGGAGGATGTATTGAAGATTATGAAATGGCTGTAAGCAAATTAAATAACACAGATATAGATATGATAGAGCTTAATATATCTTGCCCTAATGTAAAGTCAGGTGGAATGGCATTTGGAATAAAAAGTGATGTTGCATATAATGTAGTTAAAAAAATTAAAGATATTACAAATAAGCACTTAATGGTTAAGCTTTCACCGAATGCAGAAAATATAGTTGATATGGCAGTTAAATGTAGAGAAGCTGGAGCAGATTCTATATCTCTTATAAATACTTTAAAAGGTATGGCTATAGATATAAAAAATAGAAAACCTGTCTTTGATAATGTATATGCAGGACTTTCAGGACCAGCTGTAAAACCAGTAGCACTTAGAATGGTACATGAAGTAAGTAAAGTGCTAGATATACCTGTTATAGGACTTGGTGGAATATCAACATATGAAGATGCTATAGAATTTATAATGGCAGGAGCAACTGCAATACAAATTGGAACAGTTAATTTTATGAATCCAATGGCTGGAAAAGAAATTATAGAAGGTATGGAAGAATTCTTAATCAGAGAAGGAATTAAGGATATTAATGAAATAAGAGGAATTATATAAAAGAGAGTTTTGGAGGGATTTAAACATGGAAAATTATAAAAAAGAGTTTATTGAATTTATGATAGAATGTGGAGTTTTAACTTTTGGTGATTTTGTAACAAAGAGTGGTAGAAAGACACCTTTCTTTGTAAACACTGGTAACTATAAAACAGGAAGTCAGCTTAAAAGATTAGGAGAATTTTATGCAAAAGCAATAAAAGAAAAGTTTGATGATGAATATGATGTTTTATTTGGACCAGCATATAAGGGAATACCATTAACAGTAACAACAACTATAGCTTTATCTGACATTTATAATATAGATGCTCGTTACTGCTCAAATAGAAAAGAAGTTAAAGATCATGGAGATAAAGGAATACTTCTAGGAAGTAATTTAAAAGATAATGATAGAGTTTTAATAGTTGAGGATGTTACAACAGCAGGTACATCAATATATGAAACAATGCCTATATTAAAGGAACAGGGTGATGTAGATGTTAAAGGACTTATTATATCAGTAGATAGAATGGAGAGAGGAAAAGGAAATAAATCTGCCTTAACAGAGATAAGAGAAAAGTTTGGATTTAAAACTTGCGCTATAGTTACAATGAAAGAAGTAATAGATTATTTATATAATAAAGAGATAAATGGAAAAGTAATAATAAACGATGACATAATGGAAAGAATAAGAAAGTATTATGAACAATATGGAGCAGAAGAATAAAATAGATAAGGCTTTTATTTACAAAAAGTCTAATTAATATACAATATGTACACAAAAGGCACTGAATGTTAAAAAAACTTTTACATTTGGTGCCTTTTAGTTTAAAATAGTTATTGGGAGAAGATTTAATTATTGATAACGTTTTTCAAATGAAAATATTTATTGACTATGTGTGCATAGTCAAATATAATTAAATCATAATTAATGATGTGAAAGAGAGGCGAAAACATTATGTTTAAAGGATGGGAAGGCTTTAAAGAAGGAAACTGGCAAAAAGAAATTGATGTCAGAAACTTTATTCAAAATAACTATACTCCATATGAAGGAGATGATTCTTTCTTAAAGGGAGCAACTGAAAACACAACTAAGTTATGGAATGAAGTAAGTGAGCTATTTAAGAAAGAAAGAGAAAATGGTGGAGTTTTAGATGTTGATACTAAAACAGTATCAGGAATAAATGAATATGCACCTGGATATATAGACAAAGCAATTGAAAAGATAGTTGGGGTACAAACTGATGCTCCACTTAAGAGAGCTGTTATGCCACAAGGTGGTATAAGAATGGCAGAAAATGCAGCTAAAGCGTATGGATATGAAGTTGATGGTAGAATATCAGAAATATTCACTAAGTACAGAAAAACTCATAATCAAGGTGTATTTGATGTATATACTGATGAAATGAGATTAGCTAGAAAATATGGTATAGTAACAGGACTTCCAGATGCTTATGGTAGAGGAAGAATTATAGGTGACTATAGAAGAGTAGCTTTATATGGTGTAGATAGATTAATTGAAGATAAAATGGAGCAAAAGAAGAGCTTAGAAGTTAACACTATTGATTCAGATGTAATTCAATTAAGAGAAGAAATTACTGATCAAATATCAGCTTTAAAAGAACTTAAAGAAATGGGATTAAGCTATGGATTTGATTTATCAAAGCCTGCAACGAATGCTAAAGAAGCTGTTCAATGGCTTTACTTTGCATACTTAGCTGCAATTAAGCAACAAAATGGTGCTGCTATGTCATTAGGTAGAACTTCTACTTTCTTAGATATATATATTCAAAGAGATTTAGATGCAGGAGTAATCACTGAAGAAGAAGCTCAAGAAATAATGGATCATTTTGTAATGAAACTTAGATTAGTTAAGTTCTTAAGAACACCAGAATACAATGATTTATTCTCAGGAGATCCAACTTGGGTAACTGAATCAATAGCTGGTATTGGAATAGATGGAAGAAGCTTAGTTACTAAGAATTCATTTAGAGTTCTTAACACACTTTATACACTAGGACCATCACCTGAACCAAATTTAACAGTATTATGGTCAACTAGATTACCTCAAAACTTTAAAGATTTCTGTTCAAAGGTATCTATTGATACAAGCTCAGTTCAATATGAAAATGATGATTTAATGAGAGAATATTGGGGAGATGATTACGCTATTGCTTGTTGTGTATCTGCTATGAAAATAGGTAAGCAAATGCAATTCTTTGGCGCAAGAGTTAACTTAGCGAAAACTTTACTTTATACTATAAATGGTGGTAAAGATGAGAAGTCAGGAGTACAAGTAGCACCTAAGATGGCACCTATAACAAGTGAATATTTAGATTACAATGAAGTAATGGAAAAATTTGATGTAATGACAGATTGGTTAGCAAATCTTTATGTTAATACTTTAAATTGCATCCATTACATGCATGACAAGTATTCATATGAATCACTTCAAATGGCGTTACACGATAGAGATGTATTTAGAACAATGGCTTGTGGTATAGCTGGTTTATCAGTTTGTGCTGACTCTTTATCAGCTATTAAATATGCTAAAGTTAAGCCTATAAGAAATGAAGAAGGAATTGCAGTTGACTTTGAAGTTGAAGGAGATTTCCCTAAATACGGAAATGATGATGATAGAGTAGATGAAATAGCTGTATTCTTAGTTAAGAATATGATGGACAAGATCAGAAAAAATAAGACTTATAGAAATTCATATCATACTCAATCTATATTAACTATAACTTCAAATGTAGTATATGGTAAGAAAACAGGAACAACTCCATGTGGAAGAAAAGCTGGAGAACCATTTGCACCAGGAGCTAATCCAATGCACGGAAGAGATTCAAGTGGATCACTTGCATCATTAAACTCAGTTGCTAAGCTTCCATATGAACATTCACAAGATGGTATATCAAATACTTTCTCAATAGTTCCAGATGCTTTAGGTAAATCAGAAGAAGAGAGAATATCTAACTTAAGTAATATGTTAGATGGATACTTTGGTCAAAGAGCTCATCACTTAAATGTTAATGTCTTTAACAGAGAAACATTATTAGACGCAATGGAAAGACCAGAAGAATATCCACAATTAACTATTAGAGTTTCAGGATATGCTGTAAACTTCATTAAGTTAACTAGAGAACAACAACTTGATGTTATAAACAGAACATTCCACTCAAAAATGTAATATTTATATTATTAAAATTTAGTGAAATTTCAAATTATCCTCTGCTAGGTTTATACTTAGCAGGGGATATGTATTATAATTTTAAATAATTAATTGATGATTTAAAATTTATAAATAAATCTTATTTATAAGCTTTAAATTATCAATTGTTCAAGGAGGAAGTTTTAATGACTATAGGAAAAATTCATTCAATAGAAACTATGGGACTTGTAGATGGTCCAGGTATAAGAGTAGTTGTATTTTTGCAAGGATGTTCTTTAAGATGTAAGTATTGTCATAATCCTGATACATGGGAATATGGATGTGGTGAGGAATACACACCATCTCAATTAGTAAATAAGATAAAAAGATATAAGCCTTATTTTAACACTTCAAATGGTGGAGTTACATTTTCAGGTGGAGAGCCTTTAAGACAACCAGAGTTTTTAATTGAAGTATTAAAATTATGTAAAAAAGAGGGGATACATACGTGTATAGATACTTCAGGATTTGGAGTTGGGATGTATGATGAAATATTAAAACATACAGATTTAGTTCTTTTTGATATAAAAGATCTAACAAGAGAAGGATATAAAAATGTAACTTTAATGAATATTGATGAATCTTTAAAATTCCTTGAAGCAGTACAAAATAGTGGAACAAAGATGTGGATAAGGCATGTTGTTGTGCCAGGATTAACTGATGGGGAAGAACATATTAGAGAACTAAAGAAATTTATAAAGACTTTAAAAAATGTAGAGAAAGTAGAACTTCTTCCATATCATTTACTTGGAGTAAATAAATATGAGAATATGGGATTAGCATATCCATTAGAAGGAATACCTCAAATGGATAAAGAAGTTATAAAAAGATACTATGAAATATTAGATGAAAATTAAAAGGATTGGGCATAAATTGCTCAATCCTATTTTTATGCTATTTATTTTTTTTAGATTTTTTATTATTCCCTTTACAATTCCCATTTTTATTATCTAAAGTATCGTTATTTTCAGTAGCAGCAAGTTCTTTTTCTGCTTCTTCTTTTTCCCTTCTCGCAATAAGCTTCTCTGGTGAATAGAAATAAGTAACTGAAATTAAAAATGCAGCTGGAAATGAAATAACAAGATTTTTAAATACGAAATTAAAAACAACTGTAATTCCAACCAAAGAAAGCACAAATTTAATTAAAGTTTTAAATTGAGTATTCATAAATAAATCCTCCCCACAAATAAATACAATATAAATTATACAGCATAATGGAAACAGTTACAATATTTGCATACTGTAACTGTTTATAAAAATAAATTAATTTTCGTTTTTAATTATGTCAGAGAAGTATCCATGAGGTATAATTTTTCTCTTTAATCCTTCAATAACTGTTAAATAAGTCGCGGCAGTATCGAATCTTGCATCATGATAATTACCACTACCTTCAAATAATTCATTAGCCTTATTTTCTATTTGTTCTTTTGAAATATTTAAATATGATATAACTTCTTCAAGTTTTGGATTTTTGTAAGTTCCATTTGGCTTTAATATTTTGCAAATATCTTTATAATAAGCCATAGTACAGAATGTTCTCTTTGGTTCATAGTTTGCACCAAGATATAAAAGTTCACTATGCATAAACTTTATATCAAAATTTACGTTATGACCAATTACGAAATCAGCTTCCATAAAATCATCGATAAAGTCTGCAACTGAATCTTCAAAATACATACCAGAAGATAATTCATATAATTTTTCTAAGGAAAATCCATGTACTGCTTCAGCATTTGGATCCATTTCATCTACAGCAAAGAAAAAGTTTTTCCCTACAGTTTTTTGAGGTTTAGTTGATGTATCAACTGTTATATAACTTAATTGGCATATATGGCCAGGTCTTATGCTTGTTGTTTCTGTATCAAAAAATAATAGTTTCATTAAACATCCTCCTAAATTTCTTATGGGCATAAAATAATTATATACTACATTTTAAAAATATTAAAATAAAATTAAATCTTAGTGAATTGGTAAGAATTATTGAATTTTATATGGAAAAATAGTATAATAGAAGAAAATAATTCTGACAAAAATACTATGAATTATTAAGAATAATATGAAATATAATAATAGTCTGAATTTTGGGAAAGATATAGATTATATATAGGACTAGGAGGAATTTTTATGATAAGTGATAGCAAAAGAAAAGTTTCAATAATAGGAGCAGGATTCGTTGGAGCAACAACAGCTTATGCATTAATGAATAGTGGTATAGCTACAGAAATATGCATATATGATATAAACATGGATAAAGCTGTAGGCGAGGTAATGGATTTAGTACATGGTACATCATTTGTAAAGCCTGTAAATGTATATGCTGGTTCATTAGAAGAAACAAAGGATTCAGATATAGTAATAATTACAGCAGGAGTAGGACAAAAAGAAGGAGAAACTAGATTAGATATAATCGATAAGAACTATAAAATATTCCAAGGTTTCGTTCCTGAAATTGCAAGATTAAGTCCTAATTCAATCTTATTAGTAGTTTCAAATCCAGTAGATGTTTTAACTTATATAACTTATAAGTTATCAGGATTCCCTAAAGAAAGAGTAATAGGTTCAGGTACTGTATTAGATACTTCAAGATTAAAATATGTATTAGGTAAATACTTTAATGTAAACAACACTAATATTCACTCATATGTAATAGGTGAACATGGTGATAGTGAAGTTGTAACATGGAGCAACGGAAGAGTCGGTGGAGAAGACTTTGATATGTATGCAAAACAATTAGATCTTGAATGGGATAATGATATAAAGAAAGTAATAGAAGAAGATGTTAAAAATGCAGCATATGAAATAATAAGTAGAAAGAAAGCAACATACTTTGCAGTTGCACTTGCAGTTAACAGAATAGTTGAAGCTATATTTAGAAATGAAAATAGTATATTAACTGTAGATTCATTATTTGAAGGACAATATGGAATTGAAGATATGTATCTTGCAATACCTACTATAGTAAATAGAGGTGGAGCGCAAGAAATAATTCAAATTTCATTAGCAGATGATGAACTTAATAGATTAAAAGAATCAGCAACAATATTAAAGAAACATTTAAATGAATGTAATGTTTAGAGTTTAATAAAAAAAATATTGAATATTTTAAAAACTTTATAAAATAGTATTTGTAATCCTCCTTGAAGTTGTATATAATAATATATAAATTTAAGGAGGGCTATTTATTTATGGAAAAAAACAACATAATTATACCAAAAGATTATAAAAGCAGTTCTACATTAATAGAAACTGAAGTATTTATAAAAAGCATAAAGGATTATTTTGAAAGAAATTTAGCAGAAGAGTTAAACTTAATTAGAGTTTCAGCACCTCTTTTTGTAAATTCAAATTCAGGGTTAAATGATGATCTTAATGGGGTAGAAAGACCAGTAAAATTTGATCTTTTAGCTTCAAATGAAGATGTTGAAATAGTTCATTCACTTGCAAAATGGAAGAGAATGAGTCTTCATAGATATGGATTCCCAGTAGGAAAAGGATTATACGCAGATATGAATGCAATTAGAAGAGATGAAGAACTTGATAATATACATTCTATATATGTAGACCAATGGGACTGGGAACTTATAATAAATAAAGAAGATAGAAATTTAGAGTTTTTAAAGAATATTGTAAAGAAGATATACAGTGTATTTAAAAATACTGAAAATTATGTAAGAGAAAATTTAGTTAAAATAGATGAAGAACTTCCAGAGGAAATATTTTTTATTACATCTCAAGAATTAGAAGATATGTATAAAGATTTAACTCCTAAAGAAAGAGAAGATGCAATTTGCAAGGAAAAAGGTGCAGTATTTATAATGCAAATAGGAAAAGATCTAGCATCAGGAGAAAAACATGATGGTAGAGCTCCAGATTATGATGATTGGAATTTAAATGGAGATATACTTTTCTGGAATAATGTATTAGATAGAGCTATAGAGTTATCATCAATGGGAATAAGAGTTGATGAAAAGTCATTAAGAGCTCAATTAAAAGAAGCAAATTGTGAAGAAAGAGAAAATTTAGAATTCCATAGAGCATTATTAGATGGAAAGCTTCCATATACAATAGGTGGAGGAATTGGACAATCAAGAATATGTATGTACTTTTTAAGAAAAGCACATATTGGAGAAGTTCAAGCATCTGTATGGGATGATTTAAATAATAAAATATGTGAAGAAAATGGAATAGTATTATTATAATAATATTTCTAAAAGAGCCACTTTTTAAGTGGCTCTTTTTTATTAATTAAAATAAATTTATAAAATCCTTACTAAATATATAATTTTATTAACTATTTAAACAAGTTGTTACAAAATTTAATTTAAATTACAAAAAAATAAGAATAAATTAACAAAAATTATAGACATTCTTGGTAAAAAATGAAGATAAATATGAGAATGGTTAGAATTTTGAAAAAATTTAGACTAGTATAAGTAAAGAAAGTCTATTATAATATAATTATTAAAATAAATTTTACATTTGATTTATTTTCTTAATAAATAATATGGTTAATATAGTGATAGTTTTATATTTTAAGGAGGTATAGATGAGACACGAGGAAAAAAATAATGAACAAGATAAAAATAAAGAAAAAAAGAAAATGTCTAAAAAGAAAAAAGTATTAATATCAATAAGTATAATATTACTTCTTATATTAGTTAGTGCAGGAGTATTTTATTTTTATGTAAGAGGTAAAATATATCAACAAAACCCAGGTGCCTCACAGGATGTAACATATGAAGAACAACCAGGAATAACAAACATATTATTAATAGGAACTGATGCTCGTAAGCTAGATGAAGCTGCAAGAGCAGATGCTATTATAATAGCTACAATAGATAATAATCATAAGAAACTAAAGTTAACATCAATCATGAGAGATACATTAGCAAAAATTCCAGATCACGGAGAGCAAAAAATTAATGCGGCATTAGCTTATGGTGGTCCAGATTTACTTATGAAAACTATAAACGAAAACTTTAATTTAAATTTAAACAAATATGTTATGGTAAACTTTGGCGGATTCAAAGAGATAATAGATGAAGTTGGCGGAATTGAAGTGGACATACATGATTATGAAATTCCAGAACTTAATAAATTTATTGGAGAATATGAAAAAGTTAAATCACCAAAAATAACTGAAACAGGAATGCAAAAGTTAGATGGACAACAAGCATTAGCATATGCAAGAATAAGAAAAGTAGGTAATGGAGATTATGAAAGAACTGAAAGACAAAGAAGAGTTATAGACTTAGTTACTCAGAAATTTAAAGATCTAAGTCCTCTTAAATATCCATCAGTAATGTCTTCACTATTACCATATATCAAAACAAACATAGAGCCATTTATGATGCTTAATTATGCGTATACAGCTTCCAAGTTCCCAAGTTTAACATTTGAACAGTTAAGAGTTCCATTTAGTGATGAAATATCATGGGGAGGTCTTTACAAAAATAAAGGATGGGTACTTATAGTTGATAGAGAACAAAATGCTAAAATTATGCGTGAATTTATATTTGATGATAAAACACCAGATGCAAATAGTTATAGTGTAAAGGAATGGAAAGAAAAGTTAGCTTCATACCTTAATGAAAATAATGAACACATTAAGGAAAATGGTCCACTTAAGGATTATGATGATGACTATATTCCACCAGTAACTAGTAGCAAAAATGAAAATAGTACTCAAAATAGTACTCAAAATAGTACTCAAAATAAAAAACCAGTAACTACACCACCAAAGGATACAATAAATAAACCTGATAAAGAAGAAGATAAAACAGATAATAATAATAATAACAACAATAATAATAACAATAATAATAATAACAATAATAATAATAATAATAATAATAATAACAACAATAATAATAATAATAATAATAATAATAATAATAATAATAATAATGACAATAATAACAATAAACCAGGAAGTGGTACTGGCTCAGGTTCAGGAAATGGAACAACAGATAAAGAAGAAAATAATCAAAGTTCTGCAAATGCTTCAGAAGCTAATCATCAGCTAAATAAAGCTTATAGAAGATAATATAACAATAATTAAAAACACAGTTTGTTTTTTCAAACTGTGTTTTGTGTTATAATACTTTAAAATGGAAAAGGAGAAAAATTTTATGGGATATATATATTCAAAAATATTAATGATACCAGCCATATTATTAGGATTTACTTTTCATGAGTATGCTCATGCAAAAATGGCAGATAAACTAGGAGATAAAACAGCAAGATTCCAAGGAAGGTTAAATTTAAACCCACTTACACATGTGGACCCTCTAGGATTTTTAATGATACTAGTCGCTGGAATAGGGTGGGCGAAACCTGTACAAGTAAATCCAGCAGCTTTTAAAGATAAATATAAGGATGATTTAAAGGTGAGCCTTGCAGGACCTCTTGCAAACTTAGGAGTAGCTTTATTTGGGGGAATATTATTATTTATAGTTATGGCACTTGTTTTTTCTAATATTCTTACAGGTGCATTAAGTCAAATTTTATATGATATATCAATGCAAATTATTTATATAAATGTAATGTTATTTATATTTAACTTATTACCACTTCCAGGACTAGATGGATGGAGTGTATTTAGAGATTTAAGTCCAAAACATTTTTATAGAGTATCAGATAAAATATATCAATACCAATTTATAATTTTAATAGCTATAGTCATAATAGGAGCACCAATTATATCTATACCAGTTAGATTTATATCTACTCAAATAATTAATATAGTACAATTATTGTTAATGGCTGTATTTTAAAAAGCATTCAATGCATGTAACTTGCATTGAATGCTTTTTTTAAACTTGTTCTATTAACAATGTTCTGTTAAAGATTTCTTTAAATGAATAAGCACCTCTCATAGCTTGACGTATTTCAAGTTCTAAGTTTAAATTAGATTTTAATTCTAATTTAACACTTTCTTGCGTTATAATAACATTTATATCTTTAACAGCACCTTCAAGGCTTCTATCTAGGCCTTCTGCTATTCTAAGTATTGCTCCCATATACTCGATTGTATTTACATCAATTTTGTTTATTATAGAACAAAATTGAGGGAATGGTATATGGTATTGATTATTTCTATGACAAGCTGCAACAGAAGCACTCAAGAATAACTCTTTTTGAGTTAATCCATTTATATAAGAATTTAAAATTATATAAAAACTATGCTTATGATGATTATAGTAATCTATACTAATTCCACAATCATGCAAAAGTGAAGCTGTTTTTAAAACTTTTAAATAACAATCATTTAATTTATGAAGAGGTTTAAGTTCCTCATATAATTTTTGTGCAATAGAGTAAACATGATGTGCATGGTTTTTATTAATATTTAATTTATTCATAATCCCGTTTATACTAAATGTTAGCATATCTTTATTATAATTGTATTTATTTTCAATATACTCATACATAATACCTTCTCTTAAACCTCTAGAAGATGTAATAATATCACTTACTCCTGTATGTGTAAGTATATTTTGGAATATACAAAGTCCTGCAACTATTATATCAGCACGTTCCCTTGGAAGTCCTTCAACCATTTTACGTTGTTTAAGATTTTTAGATTTTAATAAATTATATATGTCATGAACATCTATATCATTAAGAGTGTAATTATGTGCAACCCCAAAAGGATAGCGTTTTCTTATTCTATCAATTTGACCTAGACATGTAATTGTACCACCAACACCAATTATAGAATCAAATTTATATTCTTTAAGCCAAGTACATTCGTTTAATAAATTATTTATTTTAGAAACTGTATTTTCTAAATCTTCTCTTAAGATTCTATCTTGTAAATGATATTCAGATGTAAGGTTTAATGTACCAACAGGAATAGAATGATATTTTTCTATTTTTCTATTCTTTACCCAAGCTAGATGAGTAGCAGTACCCTCTATATCAACTATAAGAGAATTATTAAAGTATATAGTATTAGATATACCAAGGAAATTATAATAAATTTCTTTTTCTATGTTTAGTATAGTTACATCAATATCTAATTCATCTTTAATTAAATTAATAAGATAATCACTATTAGAAGCACTTCTAAAAGATTCTGTAGCTATAGCGATAATTTTTTCTGCGCCAGATACCTGACACATAGACTTAAAAACTCTAAGATTTGATAATGTAATATTTAATTTTTCCTCAGAGATTTTATCATTATCAACAAGATCCTGACATAATCTTACTGATGTTTTAAGTTCATCTATAGGTCTAAAATAGCCATTTTCCTCAACTTCATTTAATGTTAGGGTGACTGAATTTGCTCCTATATCAATGACACCAATTCTTTTCATAACAAACTCCTTAAATATCAATTAAATTTAAATATTAAAACTATTATACAACATTTTTTATTAAATTGTATTAAATATAATAATATTTAAGTATTTATTGACATTAACAAAGTAAAGTATGTATAATATATGAAAGAAAAGTAAAATATAAAATTCTGTGATGAGGAAAGTAGGATAATTGATTCTTTTAGCGAGTAAGGAGTTTGGTGTAAGCCTTATAAGATAAATTATTTGAAACAGAGCCTTTAAGAAGCGCCTGAAATGAGTAGGGAGAGCCGCAAGAATTAATCGCTTGCGTTATCAAAATAGAGTGGCATTTCTTTATGCAAATAGAGTGGTACCGCGGAAATTTGTTATTGTTCCGTCTCTTATTATATATAAGAGGCGGTTTTTTATGCTCATAAATTATGTTTTACAAAATATACAGAAAATTACAGGAGGAATTTAAATGGATTATAAAGAAATAATTGCAAAGTTAATAAAAGAACATGTTGACTTAGAAATAGAAGACATTAAAAAACTTATTGAAATACCACCAAAATCAGATATGGGAGATTTTGCATTCCCATGTTTCCAATTAGCTAGAGTTATGAGAAAAGCTCCAAATATGATAGCTGAAGAATTAGCTTCAAAATTAAACAAAGAAGGATTCGAAAGAATAGAAAACTTAGGACCATATGTTAATTTCTTTGTTGATAAAGAAGCATTTACAAAAAATGCAATAGAAACAGTTTTAACTGAGGGTGAAGATTACGGTAAATCAAATATAGGAGAAGGAAAAACTGTATGTGTTGAATACTCATCACCAAATATAGCAAAGCCTTTCCACGTTGGTCACCTTTTCTCAACATCAATTGGTAACTCACTTTATAAATTATTCAAAGAAGAAGGTTACAATGTAGTTGGTATAAATCACTTAGGAGACTGGGGAACTCAATTTGGTAAGCTTATATCAGCTTATAATAGATGGGTTGATGAAGAAGCATTAGAAAAAGATGCAATATCAGAACTTTTAAGAATATACGTTAAATTCCATGATGAAGCAGAAAAAGATCCATCATTAGTAGATGAAGGAAGAATGCACTTTAAGAGACTAGAAGAAGGTGCAGAAGAAGAAACTGCTCTATGGAAGAGATTTAGAGAACTTAGCTTAAAAGAATTTAATAGAGTTTATGACTTATTAGGAATTAAATTTGATTCTTTAGCTGGGGAAGCATTCTATAATGATAAAATGCAAGTTGTTATAGATGAATTAAAAGAAAAGAATCTTTTAACTGAGAGTAATGGTGCTCAAGTTGTTATGTTAGATGAATATAACATGCCTCCTTGTATAGTATTAAAGGGAGACGGAGCAACAATATATGCAACAAGAGATTTAGCTGCTGCAAACTATAGAAAGAATACTTACGATTTTGATAAGTGTGTTTATGTAGTTGGTACTCCACAAGCATTACACTTTAAACAAGTATTTAAAACATTAGAACTTGCAGGTAAAGACTGGGCTAAAGATTGCGTTCATGTAGGATTTGGATTAGTTAAATTTGCAGACGGTGGAATGTCAACAAGAAAAGGAAAAGTTGTTCTTTTAGATGATTTATTAAGTGAAGCAGTTTCAAAGACTCTTGAAATAATAAATGAAAAGAATCCAGAACTTGAAAATAAAGAAGAAGTTGCTAAGAAGATAGGTATTGGTGCGGTTATATTCACATATCTTAAGAATTCAAGAGAAAAGGATATAATCTTCGATTGGAAAGAAATACTTTCATTTGAAGGGGAAACTGGTCCATACGTTCAATATTCATATGCTAGAGGAAATAGTATATTAGAAAGAGCTGGAGAAGTAGATTTAACTAATATTGATTATAGCAAGTTAAATTCAAAAGAAGAATTTGAACTTATAAAATCTCTAGAAAGCTTTAAGAAAAATATTCACTTAGCTATTGAGAAGTTTGAGCCTTCAGTTATGTCAAGATACGTTATTGAAGTTGCTAAGTTATTTAATAAGTTCTACAATGCTCACTCAGTATTAAACTTAGAAGATGAAGAACTTAAAAAAGCAAGACTTGCATTAGTAAAAGCAAGTTTACAAGTAATAAAGAACGGATTAGGATTACTTGGAATAGAAGTTGTAGAAAAAATGTAATATCAAATTATAAAATAGTACTAGAAAAATTTTCTAGTACTATTTTAATAAAAAAGTAAAGTTAATTAGAGGTTAAAAAAATAAAGAAAATATGAATAATATTAATTGGCTGAAAAATATACCAAAAAGTATTACAATGACATTATAATTGTTATATAATATCGATAAAAGTTAGACGAGAATTTTATTATAAATAGTTTATAATATTACTTATAAGAGGTATCCTCTAAACTTCCTAATGTGATCACAGTATATTTAGTAATAGATTTTATAATAAAATCTCTATAACAATTAATATAAGTATTAGTGTATTTTTATAAGAGTATAATTAGCGGAGTTTTATTTGGTAAAGGTTTTATGAGAAATTTTTGAGATGAGATTATATATAGAAATGGTTATAGGTTAATTATAGTAGGGATTATACTGTTATTAAAATGTAAATTAATTAAAAATAATACTTAATACAAGCTGTACAATTTATTAATTGTATGGCTTTAAATTTTATAAAAAAATATTAATAATATATTTAGAATAATAATTTCATAAATATATATGTTATAATTTATAGTAATATAGAAGGAAGGAGAGGTTAGATTGAGATGAATTTTAATAGAGTTTTTAAATATAAAGATATTCTTATAGTCGTATTTTTAGCATTTGTAGCATATAAAATAGTAGATAATTACTCAGTTTACTTTTCTTTTATAAAGAAATTTTTAGTAGTTATAACACCTTTTATATATGCTTTTATATTTGCATATATACTGAATCCAGTTATGAAGTTTTTTGAGAAGAAGCTTAAGTTTAATCGTGGAGGAGCAGTAGCAATTACATATATAATTGTTGCAGGTATATTAGCATTAGTTGGGATATTTGTTATACCAAGTTTAATAGATAGTATAATATCTATTACTAAAGAAATTCCAACTTACGTTAATACGGTTCAAGAATGGGTAAATTCAGCTCTTAAAAATGATAAGATTTATGCCATAATGAAAGATGCTGGAGTATTAAGTACATTAACTACTTTATCTAGTAAGGTTGGAACTGTGATTATGAGTATTTTAGAAAATATGGCAGGGTCATTGTTAACAATAACAACTGACATAATAATGTTTTTCTTTGGATTCTTAATTTCAATATATGTATTGCTTGATAAAGAAAGATTTATAAAGCAATCTAAGATATTAACTAAAATGATATTAGGGGAGAAAAAAGGAAATGGACTTATAAACTTAGTTAGAACATACAACAGTATGATAGGAGCTTATGTTGGTAGTAAAGCATTAGATTCGCTAATAATAGGTATTATGTCACTAGTTGGACTTATTGTACTTAAAGTACCTTATGCAATACTTCTTGCAATTGTTGTTGGCTTTACAAATATGATTCCATACTTTGGTCCATTTGTAGGTGAATTAGTATGTGCAGCTGTAGCTATATTTGTTTCACCTTGGAAAGCACTTGCAGTATTTATATTCTTACTTGCACTTCAACAATTTGATGCTTGGTATTTAGAGCCCAAAATTGTAGGAGGAAAAGTTGGAGTAACACCATTTCTTATTGTATTTGGGGTTACAGTAGGTGGAGGATTCTTCGGAGCCATAGGAATGCTTTTAGCATCTCCAACTGTAGCAACAATGAAAATATATTATGATAAAAAAGTTAAGAAGTTTACAGAGGAAGAAAAAAGAAGAAGAGAATTAGAAGACATAGAAGATGTAGAAGATATAGATAATTAGAATATAAATAAAAAAGTAGCAGAGGGAATTATTTCCCTCTGCTACTTTTTACTTTCTAGATGGACACTTTTTACTGCATCCGCTACAGCCACTACAATGTCCTTTAGAAGACTTTTTAATATTTTTATATATTATATATACAGCTACTGCTGCGATTCCTATTGCTATTGCAATTTCCATTTATATCACCTTCATTTTAAATAAATATTGAAGCTATATTGTAGAATATAAATGCAACTACCCATGCAAGTACCAGTTGATAGCAAACTGAAAAAATTGTCATCTTTGTTCCATACTCTTTCTTCATAGTACCTACAGTTGATACACAAGGTACATAAAGTAAAGTGAATATTAAGAATGAGTAAGCTGAAATTGCTGTGAAGAATTGAGGTAGAATAACCTTTAAGTCTCCGTTAAATATTACTTCCATTGAAGAAACAACACTTTCTTTTGCAAGCAATCCACTAAGTAATGATACTGCTGATTGCCAGTTACCAAATCCAAGTGGCGTAAATATTGGAGCTATAAATGATCCAATAGATGCTAACATACTTTCATCAACATTTTCAACTAATCCATGTAAATTAAAGTTTGATAAGAACCAGATTACTACAGTCATTGCAAATATTATAGTACCAGCCTTTTTAATAAAGCCTTTAGCTTTATCATAAGTTTGTTTGATTATTGAAGTTAATTGAGGAATTTTGTAGTTTGGAAGTTCTATGATGAAAGGTTCCTCATCCTTTTTAAATATAGTCTTTTTAAATAAAATACCTATTAAGAATGCTATAACTACTCCAAGTAAGTATAGTGATGCAACAACTAATCCTCTATGTTCAGTAAAGAATACTGAAGCAAATAATGCATAAATAGGAAGTCTTGCATTACATGACATTAATGGAACAAGAAGAGCTGTAAGCTTTCTATCTTTTTCACTCTCTAAAGTTCTAGCAGACATAATTGCAGGAACTGAACATCCAAATCCAACAATCATAGGTATAAATGCTTTTCCTGAAAGTCCCATCTTTCTCATGAACTTATCCATTAAGAATGCTACTCTTGCCATATATCCACTATCTTCTAAGAATGCTATACAAACAAATAGTGCAAGAATTACAGGTAAAAGTACTAATATACCACCAACACCGCCAATGATACCATCAACTAATAATGATTGGAACCAAGGAGATGTAT
The DNA here is from genome assembly GCF_055396605.1 of Clostridium budayi. Classification (NCBI taxonomy): domain Bacteria; kingdom Bacillati; phylum Bacillota; class Clostridia; order Eubacteriales; family Clostridiaceae; genus Clostridium; species Clostridium budayi. The sequence goes on along the minus strand of NZ_AP042456.1, from coordinate 2,215,802 downwards.
TTGCAAGTAATGTATGCATCCATGGTATAAACGAATTATTTAATAATCCATCTAACCAGTCAGATATAGGTTGTCCAACCCAAGCAAAAGTGAATTGGAACATAAATGCCATAATTAGAATAAATAATGGATAAGCTAAAAATGGATTTAGTAACACTTTATCTAATTTTTCAGTTAAATCTTTTTTATTAGCATTTTTTTTATTTAAACAGTTTTGCGTAACTTTTTCTATGTATTTGTAAGCTTCTTTCTCATCATAAAAGTTAAACTTCTTACTATCATCTAAAATTTTATAATCTTTTTTTTCTATAGCTTCTTTTACTAAGTCAATTCCTTGCTTTTTAGCAGCAATTATAGGAATTACTGTAACTCCAAGTTCAGAAGAAAGCTTGTCATAATCAATTTCATAACCTTTGCTATTAACAACATCAATCATATTTATTGCAAGAATTATTGGCTTATTAAATTGCTTAAGTTGTGTTGTTAAATAAAGATTTCTATCTAAGTTTGAACCATCAACTATATTAAGTATTAGATCAACATCATCATTCTCTAAAAAGTTTTTAGCTACAATTTCTTCATTAGAAAATGTATCCATTGCATATATTCCTGGTAAGTCTACTATTTTATAATCTTTATAGTATCCTTCTTTTTTTTCAACAGTAACTCCAGGCCAGTTACCTACATATTGCTTTGATCCCGTTAATGCATTAAATAATGTTGTTTTACCCACATTAGGATTCCCAAGCAGTGCTATTGTTGTCATTTAAATTCCTCCTTATGCTAGCAAAATAATATTTTTAGCATCTTTTTTTCTTATAGCTAAATCAAATCCTCTAAAATTAATTATTAGTGGATCTCCAAGAGGCGCTGCCATTTTCATTATTATTTCAGTACCTTCTATACAACCAAGTGCTAAAAGACGTTTAGTTAATTTACTATCACCTTTTATTCTATCTATAATTCCGTGTTCTCCTGGTTTTAAATTTATTAGTTCCATTTTCCTTCACACCTCACAATGAAAATCATTATCATATTATTATAATATCACTATATGAATTTAGAAGTCAATGTTTAGTGTAAATTTATATAAATTAAAATTTTTGGCAACAATATAATGGGATAATATTTTTAAAGTAAATTATTTGTTTTGCAAAAGAAAAATTTGTATGTATAATAGTAAGAAATATTAAATACGAAGGAGGAATTTATATGGAAAAAAGAATAGCAGCATTTTTCGACATCGATGGAACATTATATAGAGAAGGACTTATAACAGAAGTCTTTAAGAAGATGATTAAATATGAAATAATTGAACCAGAAAAATGGTATAACGATGTAAGAAAAGATTTTGATAAATGGGATAGAAGAGAAGGGGATTATGATACTTATCTTCTAAAGATGATTGACATTTATATGGATGCTATAAAAGGATTAAAGAAAGATCAAATAGAATTTATAGCAAAAAGGGTAATAGAACAAAAGGGAGACAGAGTATATACTTTTACTAGAGACAGAATAAGATGGCACAAAAAACAAGGACATATTTTAATTACTGTTTCAGGTTCACCTAAAGAACTTGTAAAAGAAATGTCTTTAAAGCATGGATTTGATGATTATAAAGGTGCAGAATATACTTTAAATGAAAATGGTGTATATACTGGCGATGTAATTCCTATGTGGGATAGTGAAAGTAAAGAAAAAGCAATAAAAGAACTAGAAGAAAAATATAATATAGATTTAGAAAATAGCTACGCTTATGGGGATACTGCAGGAGATTATACAATGCTTAGTAAAGTTGGTAATCCATATGGAATGAACCCTACAAAAGAGTTACTTAAAAAAATTTTAAATGATAAAGCTTTAAGAGATAGAATAAATATTATTGTAGAAAGAAAAGATGTAACGTATAATCTAAATGTAGGGGATATCCAATTTGAATAAGAAAGAGTGATTCTGTGATTATAAAAGAAAATGTTATACCTGTAGATGAAATAGATAATAAACAATTTTTGAAAATGGATGAAGAGGTTTTACCAGAAGAAATTATATTTTTCGACTTAGAACACTATGTTTATAAGAAGCCTAAATGCATAGGGGTTTTTGGTGCTTGTATTTATAATGAAAAAAATAGAGTATTAGAAGTAACTCAATATATGCTTGAAAATAGAAAAGAAGGATTAGATATACTTAATCTAGCACTTAGATATTTTCAAAGAATGAAAGAGAATGGTAAAAAAGCAATATCTACTTTTTCAGGTAATAATGATTTTACAGTAATAAATTATTTATTCAATAAGTATAATATTTCCTATGATTTTAGCAAAGAATTTTTATCAATAGACCTTCAAAAAGCTTATGAAAGAGATATTAAAACATCAATAGGTCTTAAAAAGCTTGAAAAGATTTTTGATATAGAAAGGCAAGGAGAAGTTATAAGTGGTTCAAACCTTGCCAAAACATTTCATAAGATAATGAAAGATAGTGATTATATAAAAAGAATGCCTAAAGAAAAAATTGAAAATATACTTCTTTATAATGAACAGGATGTTGTAAATTTATTTTATATATTTACTAATTGGAAAAAGTATATAGTTATAAAAGAAGAAGAGGATATTTTAAAAGAGGCTGAAGCTAATGATAATAATTTTAGTGATGATACATTAGGTAATAATGAACAATCGGAAAATATATCCGAAAATGAAGAGTCAAGAAAAAAAGTTAAAGAGATTATTCCTAAATAAATTAAAAAAGTTTAGGAATAATCTCTTTTCTTATATATTTTTAGTGGATTTAATGTAATATCTTATAAAAAAGATATATTAAATCTTAAAGATTACGATTATTTTTATTCTTTAGTAATTGTTTTTCCGTTACTACATAAAGTTATTGTACCGTCTTTATCAGTTCTATAAACTTTAACTTTATATTTTTCTAATTTCTTTAAAGTTTCTTTGTGAGGATGTCCATAGTCGTTATTAGGGGCACAAGATATAACTCCAATTGAAGGATTAACTTTCTTTAAGAACTTTTCTGTAGTTGAAGTTGTAGAACCATGGTGACCTAATTTTAAAACATCAGCTTTTATGTCGTAACCTTTATCTAAAACATAATTTTCTTCAAGTTTTTCAGCATCTCCAGTAAATAAGAATGATGTATCACCATATTGTATCTTCATTATTGGAGAGTAGTTATTTAAATCTTTTTTATCATTAAAATTAGCTTTTGGAGAAAATACAGAAACTTTAGTATTTTCACCAAGGTCTATAGAGTCTGTACCTTCTTTTATAACATTTATTTTTAAATTTTTCTTCTTAAGTGCAGTAACCATTTTTTCAAATGTTTTAGTAGTATGTTCAACTTTAGGTGCATAGAACTTTCCAATTTCATACTTATTTATAACATCATCCATATTTCCAATATGATCTTCATGTGGATGTGTAGCTATTACGTAGTCTAACTTTTTAATTTTTAATTTATCTAAGTAAGATATTAAGTCTTTTTGATTTGAACCAGGACCTGCATCTATCAGCATGTTAAGACCGTTTACTTGTATAAGTTCTGCATCACCTTGACCAACATTTATGTAATGAACTAACATATCAGAATCAGTGTTAGTAGATTTCTTTGAAGTAGTAGAAGTACTGCAGCTAGCTAAAGTTGTCATAGTAAAAATAATTAGAAGTGATAAAAGTAATTTAAAAGTTTTTTTCATTATAAACCTCCCAAAATTTATTTATATACTGTAATAGTTTAACATCATATTATATAATAATAAAGAATTACAGTATGATATAATATAATTAAATAGCAAATGAGGTGATTAGATGAGAATATTTAAATACATTGGTTACTTTATATATATGATGTTTGTTTGGCTTAAAGGTATTAAGTTTAAATATATATATAAAACTAAAGGTGAAAAAGAGGCATTTATGTATGGACAAAATGTCTTTTATAAATGGTGTGTTTATACTATAAAAACTGTAGGAATGGATATTGAAATTAAGGGGTATGAGAATATACCAAATGAAGCATGTGCTTTTATTGGTAATCATCTTAGTATATTAGATATACCAGTTTTAAGATATGCAGCAAACAGAGATATTGGATTTGTTGCAAAACAAGAAGTATTAAAAGTGCCGGTGTTAGGATTTTGGGTTAAACACATGAACTGTGTACCTTTAGATAGAAGTAATCCAAGAAGTGCAATTAAGGTTATAGCACAAGGAGCTCAGTATTTAAAGGATGGATACAATATGGCTATATTCCCAGAAGGAACACGTTCAAAAAACGGAGAAGTAAGTGAATTTAAAAAGGGAAGTATGAAGCTTGCAGTGAAAGCAAAAGCCCCAATAGTTCCAGTATCAATTTATGGAACTTCTAAATGTTTTGAGGATGATAGAAAATTTAAAGAAGGTAAAGTTACAATAGTATTTGGAAAACCTATTTATACAGAAAATTTAACTAAAGAAGAAGAAAAAACTTTAACTTCTAAAGTTAGAGATGAAGTAATTAAAAATATGATAAGAGTATAATTTTAAGAGAACTATAAGTCTTTATAGTTCTCTCTTTATATTAAATTTCATGAACAGATATTATTTATAAATTATATAATTAAATTATAGTTTATTTTTTATTTAGAAAGTTTTTCTTAAACAAGAATACAATAATTTGTTAAACTTGAAAAAAATAAAAAATATAATAAATTTAGGAAGTAAAGATTTTCAGAATAAAAATTTTAAAAAATGAAAAAATAATATTATCAATATTGCAGAAAATATGATATAATGGCTTTAAATGATTGAAATGATATAAAAAATGCAATTTTCAAAACGAAAAAATTTCATTAGGGGGCAATAATTTATGAAAAAAGAGTTTTCGATGAGCAATGATAAAGTAATAATTAATTTTACAGCTAAGTACTGTTCTACATTTGAAGGGGTACTTGAAAGTGAAGGGTTTAGAAGAGTTTTAGATAGTTATTTAAGAAGAATACAAAATAAAAGAACTTTAAGTTATAGATATTTATCTAAAGCGCTAAATTCAGAAGATATTCTAGAGTTAAGAAGAGATCTTATGAGAGCATTTAAATTCTTAACAGTTATGAATGTTAAAGAAATAGTAGAGTTTAATGAAAAGTACACTGAATTATTAACACAAAAAGAGGAATTAATAGGATTAGTTGAAGAGTTATATCTTTTCTGGAGAAGGCTTGAAAGATATACATTAATAAATGGAGGAAGGGTTGATAGTGGCTTAGCTAGAATAAGTTTTACAGAAGCTAATGATGCTTTATCAAAACTTATACTTCGTCTTTATAGAAAAGTCGAAAAAAATATATTAGATAAGCAGCCTAAAGTATTTAGACAAATACCAGCAGGTGGAAATTCATGTATTATGATAAATAAAATACTTTGGCCAATACCAAATGGGTATGAAGCTTTAGAAAATATACCATTTATCGATAGCATACTTCTTGAAACTCCATTTATAACATATCCAAAGAGAAATACAAGAACAGGTATGTTTAGTGAAGTTTATGAAAATCCATTAAAATATGCAAATATAAATGAAGATCATTGGTTCTGTTATCCTGCAAAGGTTGGAGAACTTTTAGCATATATTTACTTCCATAGAGATTATATGGCTCACGGAATTACATTATGTAATCTTTTTGAAATGGCAAGAAAAGAAGAGTGTAGAGGAAGAAAACCAGATATGATATATGTATTTGGAGCAAATGATGAAGATGGAGATGAAGGATTAAAAACTGTTTTCTATGATGATAAAGAAAATGACATTATGCTAGGATATGTAAATCATTCAGAAGAGATTGATTACTTTGGTTACATGAAGAAGATGACATTAACTCTTCACAATTTAATAATGATTAAGAGAGGTAACTTACCAATACATGGGGCTATGGTAAATATTACTCTTAAAGATGGAAAAACTGCAAATGTTGCTATAATGGGAGATAGCGGAGCTGGAAAATCAGAAAGCTTAGAAGCATTTAGAACACTTGGAGAAGAGCATATTTCAAATATGACTATTATATTTGATGATATGGGAACATTTAAACTTAAAGACGGTAAAATATTTGGATATGGAACAGAAACAGGTGCATTTGTAAGATTAGATGACTTAGATCAAGGATATGCATTTAAAGAAATGGATAGAAGTATATTTATGAATCCAGACAAAACAAATGCAAGATTAGTAATGCCAGTTGCACCTTATAATGAAATAATTAAAGGATACGAAATAGATTTATTCTACTATGCAAACAATTATGATGAAGTAGAAGAAGGTGGAAACTCAATTAGCTATTTTGAAAATGCTAAAGATGCAATTAAAGTATTTAAATCAGGTGCTAGAATGGCTAAAGGAACAACATCAGAAAAAGGTTTAGTAGAATCATATTTTGCAAATCCTTTCGGACCTGCTCAAAAGCAGGAAGAAACAGATAAGTTATTAGATAAATACTTTAATGCTATGTTTGATGGAACTGTTAAAGTTGGACAATTAAGAACATGTCTTGGGGTAAAAGGACAAGAAAAAGTAGGACCAAGAAATGCAGCATTAGAATTATTTGAAGAAATTAAAAAGCTATAGTTTATAAAAAAGAGGATGATTTAAATCATCCTCTTTTTAAATAATCTTTAAAATGTGAATAAGTTTTATTAGGTACAAGTAATTTACCAAGTGTAACTAATAAATCAAATACAAAGTAACATAATAAAATAATTGATATTAATTTAGCTGAATGTTCAGAAATAAGTTCAGTAAAACCTGTAAGAAGTGGATGTACGATTTTTATTGCAAAAATAGTTGCAAGTCCCCAGCCTAGTGAAAAGTGAAAACAAATTCTTCCGTGTAAATTTAAAGGATCATCTGTATAATCCCACCATTTAAGATGGAAAAGCTTTTCTAAAATATAACTTGTTACATATTCTATAAATGATATTAATATAGTTGATACAATAAAAAGAATAAATAAATTTCCACTAAAACCTTCTAATAAGTGAATAACTAATAAAATACATATCCCATATATAGGACAAAATGGACCGTATAAAAATCCTCTATTTATAAATTTCTTTTGAGTAAAATACTGATATATTACTTCGGCGCACCAGCCTAAAAAAGAATATATAGTAAATAAAATCATGAGATTTGAAAAACTCATTAAATCCCTCCAAATTTATATATTTAGTATAGAAGATATACTGAATATATTATTTAATTAATCATTTACAGCACTATTTCTAGCAAAGAATGATATAGAATAAAGTCCAGCAATACCTACAAGTGTATAAACAATTCTACTAACTGTACTCATTTCACCGAAAAGCATAGCTACTAAATCAAAATCAAATATTCCAATCATTCCCCAGTTTATTGCACCAATAACTACTAACAATAATGCTATTTTGTCGATAAATTTCATAAAAAAACACTTCCTTAAAATATTTTCATGACTTATTATTAACATCTTAAGAAAGTATTATGCATTGTATTATAGTGTTATATTTCTATTTATTGGTTGTGATAATGATATTATTGTATCTGTTCTTTGAATACCTGTTATAGTATTTATTTTATTCATTAATAATTCTTGTAAGTCAGCAATATTTTTACAGATAACTTTTGTAAATATTGAATATGTTCCAGTTGTAACGTGTAATTCAACAACTTCTTTTATTTTTTGAAGTTCCTCAATAACGTATTCAAATGAAGATGTCTTGTCAACAAAGACACCAACGAAACAACAAACGTCATAACCTAGTTTTGGAAGATTTAATATTATACGAGTTCCTTTTATGATACCCATATCCTCCATCTTTTTCATTCTTACATGGATTGTACCACCACTTACATGGCATATTCTAGCTATTTCTAAGTATGGTGTTCTACAATCTTTTATTAATAAATCTAATATTTGAAGATCTAAATCATCTAATTGTAAATTAGGGTTTACAGCCATTAAATCACCTCTATGAATTTAATAAATTTATAAATCAACATATATTTTATCAAAAGATCCTTATTAATTAAAGGATGTAATGTGAAATGTTTAAAAATATTCACAAATATTATTAGTTTAATAAAGTTTACAGTAAATGAGAGGAAAGTCAATATAATACTTGTAGAATTCAAAAAAAATTAATCTTTTACTTATTTTACTTGAAAAGATTAGCAATTTAAATTAATATTAATTATATAAATCTAATTAGGAGGACTTTATATGGGTATATTAATTACTATATTTTCTTTTTTAGTAATGCTAGCTATAGTAACTGGGCTGTACTTTTTACTTAAAAAATATGTATTTCCAAAGGTGCGTATTAATAAATATATACCACTTGCAGTAGCGGTAATATTACTTATTATACAAATGACTGGTAAAATGCCAAATTCAATTGTTGGAATGATAGCAACTCCAGTTATAGTTTTATCTTTCTTATGGTTTATGGATATACAACAAACTGGTGGACCAAAGAAGGCTGAAAAGAAGATTGTTATAAAGCCAAAAGCTAAGCCAAATAGAGCCAAGCATTTAAAAAAATAAATAAAGAAATCCAAAGTGTGATAGCAACATATAATATAGCCATCCCTTTTGGATTTCTTTTTTATTCTATAAAAATAGGAGAACTTAAAGCTATTTTATCAGAAGATTGATAAATTTTAATTAAAAACCAGTTTTGATTTTCGGTAACAGTGTGTTCATAAATATACTTTATTCTATTTAAATTTAAGTTATCTATGGAATGTATTACTTTGCCTCCGTTTGAGATTATTTCAATTTTAATTATTGAATAATACTTATCCTCAATTAATATAGAAAATTTTATTGAAGAAGTTTCTTTAGGAAGTATACTACCCATAATAAGATTATTAGCAAAAAAGCATAATTTTAAGCTTCTAGATTCCGAAGAAAAAGTAAGTCTATTGCGAAAACTGTGTATTATGTTTTGTTTTGATAACTTTGATGCAATAACACCTGTAATATTATCATAATCTCCAAAATCCATCTTTAGATTATTTTGACTGTTTATTGTTCCAAGCTTCCATCCATTATCTAATAATTTAAAGAAAAACTTATCTCTTCTTATATATCTACCGCCAAAAGAGCCGTAACAAACTTCAACGGAAGTTAGTATTTTATTTAATACATCATTGTAAGGAAGTGACAAAGTATTTTTTAATGGATGTTTTAAAATGGCAAAAGCGTCCTTATTATTTAACATCCATATAATTAGTAGGTCTATATTAGTAACATCTCCAACAAAGAAAGTTTTAGAATTAATAATATTAATATCACCATAAGGAGTTGTTTTTGTTTCAAAACCAATTAGTGGCACAAAGTTTTCTTTTTTTCTTGAAAACCTTCTGCAAAAATATGATGATAAGTTCCATCTAGATAAGGTTTTAGAGTTATAAGATATATTTTTTACTAGATAGTCATTAATATCTGTAATAAATAAAAAATCCAATTTATTATGATATCCATGTGAAAAGGCTTCATAAGGATTTCCAGCGCCGTTAGAGTAACTTGTATAACAGCTTGGAATGCCATAATATATATTGATATCTTTTAAATTGAAAATATTCATACTACATTTATCATGTTTACCCATACAATTAATGTTCCTTTAAAATTGCTATTATTTATATATAGTAGTAAAGAGTATAAAATAATGACAATAATTTATTTAAATGATAAAATAATAGGAGAATTTAAACTTGGAGATGAGGATTATGATTAAAAAATTTAAAGAAAGTACACCAGTAATTAGTGAAAAGGCATATATTTCTGAAGATACGTCAATAATAGGTGATGTATTAATAGAAGAAGATTGCAACATATGGTTTGGAGCAAGACTTAGAGGGGACATGAATAAAATAGTGATTAAAAAGGGAACTAATATACAAGAAAATTCTGTTGTTCATGTAGATGATGATTATGAAACTATTATTGGAGAAGGTGTAACTGTAGGACATGGTGCTATAGTACATGGATGTACTATTTCAGACAATGTATTAATCGGTATGGGTTCAATAATATTAAATGGTGCAAAAATAGGGAAAAATTCAATTGTTGGAGCAGGAGCATTAGTTACTCAAAATAAAGAATTTGAAGAAGGAGTATTAATACTTGGAAATCCAGCAAAGGCTGTTAGAAAATTAAAACAAGAAGAAATAGATAGCATAAAAGAATCAGCTAAACATTACATAAGTTTAAGCAAGGAGTATGCTTAAAATACAGGAGGAAAAATGATAAAAATAGGTGAATATAACACACTAGAAGTTTTAAAAGAAAGAGACTTTGGTTTCTTTGTAGGAGACAAAAGGGAAGAAATATTACTTCCAAAAGCATTATTAGATGGTAATGAGATAGAAGTTGGAGATGAAGTTACAGTATTTATATACTTAGACTCAAAAAACAGACCAGTAGCTACAATGAAAAAGCCTCTAATAGAAGTAGGTAAAGTTGCATATTTAGAAGTAGTTCATCAAAATGATTTTGGTGCATTTTGTGATATGGGACTTGAAAGAGATTTATTTGTTCCAATTAAAGAACAAAGATTTAAGATGCTAGTTGGTAAGAAATATTTATTTTATGCTTACTTAGATAAGACAGGAAGACTTGCAGCAACAACAGATGTAGATGGATACTTAGATCAAGGTGAAGGATTTGAAGTAGACCAAATGGTTAAGGCAATTTCATATGGAAAAGGAACTTCAACTACAATAAAGGTTGCAATAGATGGGAAATATAGAGGGATAATACTTGGTAATGAGCATTTTGAAACTATATATCCAGGAGAAGAAGTAGAAGCTAGAGTTAAAAGAATATATGAAGATGGTACAATAGGACTATCAACTAGAAAGAAAAGACTAGATGCAAGAGAAGAAATCAAAAACGATATAATGAATTATCTAAAATCAAATGGTGGAGTTATGCCATATAACGATAAATCAACACCAGAAGAAATAAGAGAAACTTTTAACGTAAGTAAAAATTACTTCAAGATGGCACTTGGTGGCTTAATGAAGGAAGGCTTAATTGAGCAAAATGAAAAAGGAACAAAATTAAAGTAATATAAAGAGCTATATAATAAACTTTTAGGATTCTTAAAAAATCCAATTTAGTTTATTATATAGCTCTTATTAATTAAAGAAATATATTTAATATTTTTCTAATCTTTTATAAAAAGTTTTACTATTTCATTTACTGCAAATGGAACAAGTGAGATTAAGAAGACAAATTCAAAATCTCCAATATTAAGAGGATAAACTTTAAATACTGATGCTAAAAATGGAACTGAAATTATTATAATTTGTAGTGCAATTCCTAATAGTATTGAAAGTAATAAATATTTATTTTTAAATATACCAACTTTAAATACTGATTTTCTTAAACTTCTCATAGAAAGTGATAAGAAAAGTTGTGAAACACTAAGAACTACAAATGCCATAGTTTGAGCATGGATTAATGAGTCATTATAGTAATTAAGTCCAACTTGGAAAGCTATAAGCGTAACAGCACCAATTACTATTCCATTTAAAATTAAAATAAAAGTATTTTCTTTATTAAATATTTTTTCTTTTGGACTTCTAGGTGGATCATCCATAACACCTTTATCAGATGGATCAACTCCAAGAGAAAGTGCAGGGAAACTATCTGTTATTAAATTTACCCATAATATGTGTATAGGTAGTAATGGAGCTGCCCAATTTAAAAGTATTGCAACAAATAAGGCGATTATTTCTCCAAAATTACAAGATAAAAGGAAAGTAATAGCTTTCTTTATATTAGTATATATATTACGTCCTTCTTCTACAGCACCTACAATTGTTGTAAAGTTATCATCAGTTAAAATCATATCAGCTGCACCTTTTGCTACATCAGTACCTGTTATACCCATAGCAACACCTATATCAGCACTCTTAAGGGAAGGTGCATCATTTACACCATCTCCAGTCATAGAGACAATATTATCATAAGATTTAAATGCTTTAACAATTTTAACTTTATGCTCAGGGGAAACTCTAGCAAATATTCTATATTTATTTATATTCTTAGTAAGCTCTTCATCACTTAATTTATTTATTTCACTACCTTCAATACATTCATCAAAATTATCAGAAATACCAAGTTCATGACCTATTGCATAAGCAGTATTTTTATGGTCACCAGTTATCATAATTGTTCTTATACCAGCTTTTTTGCAAAGTGCTATTGAATCTTTAACTTCTTCTCTTGGTGGATCTATCATACCCATAAGTCCAACAAAGATAAGATCTTTTTCTATATGATCTACAGCAATATCTTTAGAAGATAAATCTTTATAAGCCCCTCCAAGTACTCTTAGAGCATCATCAGACATACTATTTGCTTTAGATAATAATTCATTCTTTATTTCAGTTGTTAAAGGAACAACTTCTCCATTTAATAGTATTGAATTACATACATTAAATAATGAATCAATGGCACCTTTTGTATGAACTCTATATCCATTTTCATACTCATTTAATGTACTCATAAGTTTTCTGTCAGAATCAAAAGGTACTTCATTAACTCTATTATATTTTGAATTTAAATCATCTTTAAAAAGATTAAATCTTACTCCAACATCTAAAAGAGCAACTTCAGTTGGATCACCAGTTGCACCCTTATCTGAAGAGGTTGCATCATTACAAAGAATCATAGTTTCAAATAAAATTTTAGAATTTAAATTTAGTTCCTTAACATCTGATACAGAATAAATATCTTCATTATCATAAATTTTTCTAACTGTCATTTTATTAAGAGTTAGTGTACCTGTTTTATCTGAACATATTATATTTACTGAACCTAGAGTTTCAACCGCAGGTAGTTTTTTTACAATTGCATTTTGTTTAATCATTCTTTGAACCCCAAGTGCAAGAACTATAGCAACTATTGCAGGAAGTCCTTCTGGAATTGCAGCAACAGCTAAACTTATAGAAGTAAGTAGCATTTCAAATAAGTCTCTTCCTTGTATTACACCAATTATAAGTATTAAAGCACATATTAATACAGCAGCAATACCAAGAGTTTTTCCAAGAGAAGATAACTTCTTTTGAAGTGGAGTTAAATCTTCTTTTTCTTCATCTAACATTTTAGCTATCTTACCAATTTCAGTATTCATTGAAGTTCCAACGCAGACACCTAGTCCTCTTCCGTAGGTTGCAAGAGTAGACATATAAGCCATATTTTTTCTATCGCCTATAGGAACATCAGCATCTTCTATAATTATATTAGCATCTTTATCTGATGGTATAGATTCACCAGTAAATGCGGATTCTTCAATCTTTAAATTTGCAGTTTCTATTAATCTAAGATCACAAGGTATATATCTACCAGCATCTATTACGACAATATCACCAATTACTACGTCTTCAGATGGAATTTCAATAATTTCTCCATCACGTTTTACAAGAGCTTTAGGTGTAGATAAACTTTTAAGGGCAGATAGAGCTTTTTCAGCTTTAGATTCTTGAACTACACCAATTATTGCATTAATAAATATGACTATTAAAATTATTATAGAATCACTAAATTCACCCATAATAGCAGAAATAATTGCAGCACCAATTAGTATATAAATCATTGCATCATTTATTTGTGCAAAGAATATACTAAGTAATGTTTTAGGTTTAGCCGTTAATAATTTATTTGGTCCATTTTTTTGAAGCCTATTATTTGCTTCAGTTTTAGTAAGACCATTAATAGAATCAGAGGAAACTTCTTTTAATACAGTATCAATACTTTTGTTATACATAAACTTATCACCTCAATACAAAAATATTATAAAATTTAATATACCTACTAAAATATAGAGTAATCATAATAGTGCAATTAAATACATGGTAAATTTATAGAGATATATAAATTTTTTTGATATAATTTAATATAAAGAAAAAATTAGTAAGTCTATATACTATATACATTTTTTCAGTTTAATAACACAATAATATATGTAGAAATATAAGGAGGAGATATTATGAAAAAGAAAATAGCAAGTATTTTAATTGTTATGCTTTCAGTTTTCACACTAATTGGATGTGGAACAGAAAAGAAAGCAGAAGAACCTGCAAAAGAAATTAAAGTAATTGTTCCAGATGGATTACCTGCAATGTCTGCAGCTAAACTTATAAATGATAATAAAGAAATTGAAAAAGGAATAAAGGTAAACTATACAATAGAGAAGACGCCTGAAACACTTGTAACGGATGTTATGAAAGGTGATGCTGATATTGCAATAGTACCTTCAAATGTTGCTGCAACTCAATATAATAAGGGAGCAGGATATAAAATCGCTGCAACAACAGGTTGGGGATCATTCTATTTAGTATCAACTGAAAAGATAAATAATATAAAAGAATTAAAAGGAAAAGATATATATAACATAGGTAAAGGACTTACACCAGACATAGTTACAAGGGATGTATTAAATAAACTTGGATTAGATACTAACAAAGATGTAACATTTAGCTACTTAAATGGAGTAACAGAACTTGCACCTACTATTCTTTCAGGAAAAGCTAAGTTTGCAGTTATACCAGAACCAGCTTTAAGTCAAGTATTAGCTAAAAAACCAAATTTAAATATAGTTATGAACATAAATGATGAGTGGAAGAAGTTAAATAAAACAGAATATGGATTCCCTCAAGCAACAGTAATAGTTAAAGAAGATTTAATTAAAAATAATAAAGAATTTGTAGATAAATTCTTAGATGAATTAAAAGAAAGTGTAAACTTTGCAGTAGATAATAAAGATAAGATAGGTGAAATCTGTAGCAAAATAGGAGTATCAGCAAATAAAGATATAATAGGAAAAGCTATGGAAAAAGCTAATTTAAAATATGTACCAATCAAGGATTCAAAGAACGAATATAATACTTACTTTAAAAAGTTATATGATTTTGATAAAAAATCAGTAGGAGGAAAGATTCCAAATGAAGGAATCTACATGGAACAATAAAATACAGATAATATTAGGATGTATTTTATTATTAGTTATATGGCAACTTGTTGCATATAAAATAAATAATGATATATATATTCCAAAGCTTCAAGAAGTGTATAATTCACTAGTTGAAATAGTAACAGGAAAAGATTTTGTAAAAACTGTACTAAGTAGTTTTTATAGAAGTTTAGTAAGTTTTTCTATTGCACTTCTTTTAGCAACTATAATAGGGGTACTATCTAGTTTGTACCCCTTTATAAATAATCTTTTAAAACCTTTGAATTCTATAGGTAAAACAATTCCCACATTAGTATTAGTTGTATTAGCACTTATATGGTTTAATAAAAATAGTGCACCGTTTGTAGTTGGTACTGCAATAGTATTTCCTATTTTATATGATGGAATAGTAAATACTCTTACTAAAAAAGATAAAAAGATAGAAG
This sequence comes from Clostridium budayi, assembly GCF_055396605.1. NCBI lineage: Bacteria > Bacillati > Bacillota > Clostridia > Eubacteriales > Clostridiaceae > Clostridium > Clostridium budayi. The sequence goes on along the minus strand of NZ_AP042456.1, from coordinate 2,200,357 downwards.
AAATGCTAGAAATATATGAAGTACCAGTTAAAAAGAGAGTCAGAAAAGTGTATATTCCAAATATAATATTTTATATATTGAAAGTATTAGTTCCAAGTTTATCGTTAGCTTTTAAAGTTGTAATAGCTGGAGAAGTACATGGTCAACCTAAGTATGGAATTGGTACAGCAGTTCAATTAGAAAAGATGAATTTTAATACACCAGGTATATTTGCATGGATAGTTATAATTGCAATAATATCAATATTATTTGAATTATTAAATAAAATTTTGACTGGAAAGTATTATAGGTGGCAAGAAGATGCATAAATTAATTTTAAAAAATATAAATAAGAGTTTTGGAGATAAAAATATACTTAAAGATTTTAATTTAGAATTAGATAATTGTAAGATAAATTGCTTAATAGGAGAGTCTGGAAGAGGAAAAAGTACAATTTTAAATTTAATATCAGGACTTTTAAAACCAGATGGCGGAGAGATAATAGGTGCTAGTAAAGAAAGGGTAAGTTATATATTTCAAGAAGATAGATTATTACCATGGCTTACTGTATATGAAAATATTGAACTAGCATTATGTAAATATTATAGTAAAGATGAATTAAAAGAAAAAATAGATTATGTACTCAAAAAAGTTAATGGTGAGGATTGGAAAGATGTTTATCCAGGAAAGTTAAGTGGAGGTATGAGACAAAGAGTAAATATAGCAAGAGCACTTGGAAAGCCTTCAGATATAATACTTATGGACGAACCATTTAAATCTTTAGATTATAAAACAAAGTACTCTATAATGAAAGAATTTAAAAATATATTTTTAAATGATCATAGAATAGTAGTTTTCGTAACCCATGATGTAGATGAATGTATATATTTTATGGGGAAGGTTATTGTAGTTTCAGGTACTCCATTAGGTATTAAGGGAATATTTAATGAGAACTTAGAAAAACATAAAGAAGAAATTATAAATTTATTGTAGGGAGGAGCGCATGATTAAAAAATTTATTAATTATTATAAACCGTATAAGAAATTATTTTTCTTAGATATATTTGTAGCACTTATAGCAGCTGTATGTGATTTAGTTTATCCATATATGACAAAAGAGCTTATAAATATTACTATTCCTAATAAAAATGTTAGGATGATAGTTATATTCGGAATAGTTTTAATTGGAATATTTATTGTAAAAGCAATATGCGGATATTTTATGCAATATTGGGGACATGTTGTTGGAGTTAGAATGCAAGGAGATATGAGAAGAGATTTGTTTACTCATCTTCAAAAACTTCCAAATAGCTATTTTGATAACAATAAAACTGGGGATATAATGTCTAGAATAGTTAATGATTTAAATGATATTTCAGAACTTGCACACCATGGACCTGAAGATTTATTTATTTCATTAATAATGTTAATTGGATCATTTTTAATACTTGTAAATATTGATGTTACTTTAACACTTATAATATTTGCTTTTATTCCAGTAATAGTTATATTTACTTTCATTCAAAGAAAGAGAATGCATAAAGCTTTTTTAAAGACTAGAGAAGAAACTGGCTTTGTAAATGCAACGTTACAAAATAGCATTTCAGGAATTAAAGTTTCAAAAGCTTTTGTAACAGAAGAACAGGAAATAGAAAAGTTTGAAGTTGGGAATAGCAGATTTAAACTTGCAAGAGAAAAAGCTTATAAAGTTATGGCACAGTATTTTTCAGGAGCTAATTTAGCTGTTGATATATTAAACTATGTTGCCTTAATTGCAGGGGGAATATTTACATTATACGATAAGATTTCCATAGGAGATTTTATGGCATATGTTTTATATATAAAGATGTTTACAGATCCAATAAAGAAACTTATAAACTTTATGGAACAATATCAAAATGGAATGAGTGGTTTCCATAGATTCATAAATACACTTTCAATAAAGCCTGAAGAAAACAATGAAAATAGTGTAGAACTAAAAGATGTTAAGGGCACAATAGAATTTAAAGATGTACACTTTAGTTATGAAGATAAAAAGATATTAGAAGGAATATCACTTAAAATTGATTCAGGAAAGATGTTTGCCTTAGTTGGACCATCAGGTGGTGGTAAGACAACATTTTGTAATCTTATTCCAAGGTTTTATGATATAGACAGTGGTGACATTAAAATAGATGGACAAAGTATCTATGACGTAAAACTAGAGTCACTTAGAAATAATATAGGTATGGTTCAACAAGATGTATTTTTATTTACAGGAACAATAAAAGAAAATATTCTTTATGGTAATATGAATGCAACAGATGAAGAAGTTATAAATGCTTGTAAAATGGCAAATATTCATGACTTTATAATGGAACAAAAGGATGGATATGATACTTTCATTGGAGAAAGAGGAGTTAAGTTATCTGGTGGGCAAAAGCAAAGAATATCTATTGCAAGAGTATTCTTAAAAAATCCTAAGATATTAATATTAGATGAAGCAACGTCAGCTTTAGATAATACTACAGAATATATGATACAAAAATCCTTAGAGAAACTTTGCAAAGGTAGAACTACTATTGTGGTAGCGCATAGATTATCAACAATAAGAAATGCAGATGAAATAGTTGTATTAACTGATAATGGAATTGAAGAAATAGGTAGTCATAAAGAACTTATGCAAAAAGATGGAGTTTACAAAAAATTATATGATTCATCAATGAAATTAAGCTAATTTAATAAGATTTTATATAAAAGGACAAAGAGTCAATTAACTTTTTGTCCTTTTTAAAACTGCATAAGAATAATAAAAGAATAATAGTTAAAAATAGTATTGACTATTAAGATAAAAAGTATTAGAATTAATAAAAAAGATAAAATACCCCTTAGGGGTATATTGAGAAGGAGGAGTTTATTATGCCAAGACATATCGGGGATAATAATTTTAATACAGAAGTTTTAGAAAATAAAGGAGTAGTACTAGTTGACTTTTTTGCAACTTGGTGTGGACCATGTAAGATGATTGCTCCAATTATAGATGAATTAGAAACTGAAATGGGAGACGTTAAATTCGTAAAGGTTGACGTTGATGAAAGTCCAGAAGTAGCAACAAGATACGGAATACAAAGTATACCAACATTAAAAGTATTTAAAGATGGAGAAAATGTTGATACTGTTGTAGGTTTCTTACCAAAGGAGCAAATAAAAGCTTTAATAGAAAAGAATATGTAAGAGGATGATTCTATGAATGAAAGATATGATATTGCAATAGTAGGTAGCGGACCTGCTGGACTATCTGCGGCCCTTAATGCAAAGATTAGAAATAAATCCTTTATAATATTTGGAAGTGATAACTTTAGTGAGAAGTTAGAAAGAGCACCTAAAATCAATAATTATTTAGGGTTTTGCGGTGGTACAGGAAAAGACCTTTCAGATAATTTTAAAGAACACATAACTAAGATGGGAATAGAAATAACTAAAGAAAGAATAAACAATATTTATTCTATGGGAGATTATTTTGCTTTAATGGTCAATCAAAAGATGTATGAAGCAAGATCAGTTATTTTAGCAACAGGAATAGAATACACAAAACCATTAAAAGGTGAAGAGCAGTTTATTGGAAAAGGTGTAGGATACTGTGCAACTTGTGATGCACCTCTTTATAAAGGTAAGAGAGTAACTATAATTAGTTATATGGAAGAGGGAGAAGAAGAAGCTAATTTTGTAAGCGAGCTTGCAGAGGAAGTATTCTATGTACCACTATATAAAGGTGAATATAAATTAAATGATAATATAAAAGTAATAAATGATAAGCCTTTAGAAATTGTGGGCGAAAGCCACGTAGAAAAAGTAGTATTTACAGATAGTGAAATACAAACAGATGGAGTATTTTTACTTAAAAATGCTGTTCCACCTACTCAATTAGTACCAGGACTTGAAATTGAAGATGGACACATAAAGGTAGATAGACTTATGCAGACAAATATTAAAGGTTGTTTTGCAGCAGGAGACTGCGTAGGTAAGCCTTATCAGTATATAAAATCAGCTGGAGAAGGCAATATTGCAGCACTTAGTGCAACATCATATTTAGGATAAAAAAAGTGTCAGAATTTCTGACACTTTTTTTGTTGACAAGGATATAATATACATTATAATATATTTTTAAACGTATAATTTAAGGGGGGAATTAAAATGAAAGATCATAGAGAAGTACTTATATCAAGAATTAAAGAAGCTTCAGAAAAAGAATATACAAGAGAAAGTCTTTCATTATTAAATTTTGAAGAGCTTAAAAAGTTATCAGAAGAGCTTACTTCAAAATAAGAAAGGATTAATTTATGCTTGTAGAATATTTTATTTAAAGAGAGTAGCGTAATATTTATTATATTTGCTGCTCTTTTTAATTTATATATAGTAAAAAATCTTAGGAGGAATAAATGGTAAAGGTAATATTAGTAGCATGCATTATTATATTATTAAGTGTAATTATATTAGTAGAATATACATATAAAAATGCTATCATGGCAGATAGAAAGACAGATGAGATAGCAATAGAAGTATTAAAAAATAGAAATTTATATAATAGTGAATTAGAAAATATTTTAGAAAAATCTAATTATGAAGAAATAGAATGCGTATCAAAAGATGGATATAAACTTAAAGGATATTATTATGAAAAATATAAAAATGGTGATAAAGGAGTTATACTAGTTCATGGATATACAGCAAATCATATAATACATAGTCCATTTGTAAAGCTGTTTTTAGATGAAGGATTTAATGTTCTTTTAATAGATATGAGAAGTCATGGAAATAGTGAAGGAAAATATGTAAGTTATGGAATGCACGAAAAGGAAGACTTAAGTATATGGCATGAAATATTAAAATCAAAACTCAAAGAAGGAGCATTTATAGGTCTACATGGGCAATCAATGGGAGCAGCAACTTGTCTTATGTACGGTGCTTATAAAGAAAATGTAGATTTTATAGTTGCAGATTGTGGTTACTCAGATGGAAAAGAGCTTATGAAATATCAAATACATGAGAAAGCTAAAGCACCATTTAATATAATTTATTATTTATTAAATAAGAAGTTAAAAAGAAAATGTAACTTTAGCTTCGATGAAATATCACCGATTAAAGATATAAAATATTTAAATATACCGATATTTTTTGTTCATGGAACATTAGATACAAAAGTTCCCTTTAGAATGAGCAAGGAAATGTATGAGAGCAGAAATAAAAGTTTTGATAAATTTCTTGAAGTTAAAGATGCAGAACATATGGTTTGTTTGGCAAAAGAAAAAGATAACTATAAAACTATGTTACATAACTTTTTAAAAGAAGCAGAAGATTTAAAAAAGCATTAAGGAAATGTTTCCTTAATGCTTTTAATATACTAATTATTTTCTTTTAGTAGCTACTTCAACGTTAACTCTTCTACCGTTAAGCTTAATTCCTGAACATTTAGCTATAACTTTTTCAGTTATATCAGGTTCAACTGAAACGAATGAGAAGTTTTCAAGGATATCAATTTTATTGATTTTTGATCCTTTAACTTTAGCTTTTTCAGTAATGAATTGAACAAATTTCTTTGGTGATAATTTTTCTCTCTTACCTATTGAGAAGAATAATCTAACGTCTTCTGATTTAGGTGTACCTAATGCATTTTCTTTGTAATCAAATGACATTTCATTATCAAATTGCATTTTTAAAAGTGCAGCTAAAGCATCAGCAGGATCGAAATTTTCTAATATTTCTTCAGCTAGTGGTAAATACTTCTTGTATGCTTTCTTTTGTAGAACGCCTTCTATACTTGAGTATTTATCTTTAAGCTTTTTATCTAATATTTCCTCAACTGTAGGTAATTGAGCTTTTTCTATATTACCTTTAGTAACTCTTTTAATTTCTCTCATCATAGAATTTTCTCTTGGAGTAACGAATGAGTAAGCAGTACCTTCTCTGTTAGCTCTACCAGTTCTTCCTATTCTATGAACATAGCTTTCAACGTCTTGAGTTAAATCATAGTTTATAACGTGAGTAACACCATCAACGTCAATTCCTCTAGCAGCAACATCAGTAGCAACTAAGAAGTTTAATGAACCATCTTTAAATCTCTTTAAAGTCTTCATTCTATGTTGTTGTGACATATCTCCGTGCATTCCTTCAACAACATAGTTTTTGCTTTGCATTTGTTCTACTAGTTCGTCAACACCTTTTTTAGTCTTACAGAAGATTATAGCTATTTCAGGTGTATCAAAATCTAAAACTCTACATAATGCTTCAAATTTATTTCTATGATTAACTTCAAAGTATGTTTGCTTAATCTTTGAAACAGTCATAGCAACCTTTTTAATTTCAATATGCTTAAGGTCAGGTTTCATGTATTTTTTTGCTAATTTTTTAATTTGAGGTGGCATTGTTGCAGAGAATAAAAGAGTTTGACGATCTTCAGGAAGTTCATTTATTACGCTTTCTATATCATCAATGAATCCCATATTAAGCATTTCGTCTGCTTCGTCTAGTACTAGATAATTAGCATGATCTAATATAAGTTTTTTTCTTCTAATTAAGTCAAGAACTCTTCCTGGAGTACCAACAACTATATCAACATGATTGTTTAAAGCTTTTATTTGCTTTGTTATTGAGTCTCCCCCGTATACAGGAAGAACAGAAATCTTTTCGTATTTAGTAAGTTTATTAAATTCTTCATAAACTTGGATTGCAAGTTCTCTAGTTGGTGTAAGTATTAACGCTCCAACGTGTTTTGATTTTTCAAATGTATTAAGAATAGAACAACCAAAAGCAGCAGTTTTTCCAGTTCCTGTTTGTGCTTGCCCTATAATATCATATCCTTCAGTAGCTAGTGGTATACTTTCTGCTTGTATAGCAGAAGGTGCTTCATATCCTAAATCAGTTATTGCCTTTAAGATATTTTCTCTTAAGTTTAAATTTTCAAATTTTATATTATTCATTCAAATTTCCCTTCATGTTTATATTTGTACCGTACAATCTATAATAATTTTTATCAACTTATTAAGTATATAGTATATTGAGGGTAATTGTAAAGGCACATTCACACATTTAATCAAGTAATCTATTACATTAAAAGTAATATTTAAGAAAAAGAAATTTTTGTGTAAAATTAAAGATAGTATTGACTAAAAATGAAATAATTTGTATCCTTAATATTAAGCAATTTTCAATTGACATACTTAGAATATACAAAGAGGATAGGTGAGATATGGTGATAGTAGTTGGTGGTATGATAGGGCTTGGTAAAAGTTCAGTTGCCAAAATATTAGGGGAATATTTAAATTCAGATGTATTTTATGAGAGTGTTGATGATAATCCAATACTTCCTTTATTTTATAGTGAAACAGAAGAAGAGATAAACAAAAAAAGATATCCATTTTTATTACAACTATACTTTTTAAATACTAGATTTAAAAGTATAAAAGAAGCATTAGTTAATGATAATAATGTTTTAGATAGATCAATTTATGAAGATTGGTATTTTGCAAAGAAGAATATGGAACTTGGAAGAATATCTGATCTTGAAATGTCTATATATGAAAATCTTTTAAATAACATGATGGAAGAACTTGAAGAATTACCTAAGAAGTCTCCAGATGTTATGGTTTATTTAAAAGGTTCTTTTGAAACAGTTTTAAATAGAATAAAACTTAGAGGAAGAGACTTTGAAGTTGATGATGATTTAAAAGATTACTATGAATTCTTATGGAAAGATTATGATGATTGGGTACAAAATCATTATAAAGCATCAGAAGTATTAATAATAGATATGGACAAGATGGATGTTGTAAATAATAAAGAAGATGAAAAAGAATTAGTTAGATTAGTTAAAGAAAAACTTGAAGAAGTAAGAGAAATAAAATAAGAATAATTAATATATGGTATAATAATATATAATTATTTTATAAAGGGAGATGAATAAGGATGGGGTTATTTGGTGGAATATTAGGAAATGCTTCAGAAATTTCAAGAGATTCTGTTGTTAAAGATTTTGGAAAGTTACTTTGGAATGGTGAAGAGGTATTAAAAGCATACAAGCTTATAAGAGATACAATGATCTTCACTGATAAAAGGCTTATAATGATAGATGTTCAAGGTGCTACAGGAAAGAAAACTGAATATCACAGTATACCTTATAAAAGTATAACTCATTTTTCAATAGAGTCAGCAGGACATTTTGATTTAGATTCAGAATTAAAGATATGGATTTCAAGTACAGCAGAACCAATACAAAAGCAATTTACTAAAGGTGTAGATATATATGAAATACAGTCTATATTAGCACAATTAGTTTGTAGATAGAAAAAAAGAGATTTTTATAAAAGATAGAACCTATAAAATAGATAACTAAAAAAGTTATCTATTTTATATAGGTTCTTTTTTATAGTTTACTAATTTTTAACTTCTTGATATGGATATCACTTTACGTTAAAGATTTAATAGTTATAGTAAAAAATATATACTAATCTACTTCAACCAATACCCACATTTGATTCCATCCACCGTTATCAGTCCATTGAATATTAGGTGCACATTCTTCTTTAGAAGAAGCTTCAATATCTAATATTTTTGAACTATTTCTATTTTGTATCTTATAATAATTATCGTTTGTAGTATAGAATTTCCATTGTTGATTCCATCCGTTATTGTCTGACCATTGGATAGTTGAGGCTCCATTATCTAAGGAAGAAGCTGATGTATCAAGAATTTTACCACTTCCTACATTCATAATTTTATAATATCCATTATTTAAGTCAATTAATTTCCATTTTTGGCTATCCCATCCGTAATAAGTGTATTGTTCTATAGTTGCACCGTTTTCTTTTGAGCCACCAGATACATTTAGTGCTTTTCCACTAATACGATTTATTATTTTATAAGTTGCATTAGTATTTGGAAATTTATTAAATGCAGAATCTTTAAAAGCATCCATTGCTGTTGTAAATTTTAAAACATTATTTGAAACCTCCGTACAAGCACCTAAAGGATATTCATCTGGTAGAACAGAAGAAGTAACAGCAGGTTCCCAATAAAATACGCCAATACCCTTGCCATTAGGAACGTTTTCAACTGCTTGTATAGTAGCTTTAATTAAATTATATGTTTCAGTAGCCTCATCTTCTAGGCCACCTACTTCACAAATCATTACCTCTTTATTATATCGAGAAGCCATATCATTTAAATTATAAGATATTTCATTAATACTTTGAGTATAATCGGATCCTTCCCAATAAGGATAGTAAGACATTCCTATTACATCATAATTAGTATTTGCTTTTTCTAAAGCATCAAACACATTTCTGAACAATGAATTATCATATCCATGAGCTAAATGAAGTATGACCTTTGAAGAGTTACTAACTTGTTTTACTGCAGCATAACCTTGATTAATTAATTCAGACCATTTACTAACATCTGGGGTACTACCTCCAGTCCATATATTAGCATCAGGCCATAACATACCAGAATTAGTTTCATTTCCTATTTGAACCCAATCAGGAGAAATATTAGCATCCTTTAAAGCAGTCATAACATCTAATGTATGATTATATACATCTTTTTTTAACTCATCAAAGCTGTGGTTCTCCCAAGCTTTTGGTTTATCTTGATATGCTGGATCAGCAAAATGATCACTATAATGAAAATCAATCATTACTTTCATACCAAGTTCTTTTGCTCTTTTAGCCATAGCTACAACATTTTCCTTATCTGAGTAACCTAAAAGGCAAGTTGTCCCATCTTTTTTAGTCCATTTATAATCTTTAGGAGGATCAACAAAAACTCTTAATCTGACAGAGTCAATTCCTTTATCTTTAAGAATTTTTATAGGATCAGCAGTAGTTCCGTTATCGTCTACCCAGCTTATCCCCATATCTTCTAATTGACTAACCCATCCTATATCAGATCCTTTAGCAATATTAGAATTAGTTGTTGCATTTGCAGTAACTAAACTATTATTAATATTTGTAGAAAACAATAATGAGCAAGATAAAACAGAAAAAATAATAGATTTTAATTTTTTTAACATAAATTTACCTCCAAAAATAAAGTTTTAATATTAAAATTAAAAGGTTTAGAGATTATATTTAAAAATATTTTTTATCTTTAGTTTTTAGAAGTAATTTTTCTAAAAGTTAATAAAAATAAAGACGTCTTTAAAAAGAGTATATCAACAACGAATTGCTGTGTAAATACATAAATGTTAATTTATGTTAGAAACAAACAAAAAGAAAAATGGCAATAAAATGTTAAATTAAAGAAAATAAAAGAAAAATAAAGAAAAATAGTAATAATATGGTTAGATAAGAATAGATGGATTAAAATGGATGTTGAAGCTGTTATTTTGAGAAGGTACAATATGGATATAAACAAAAACAAAAAAAAAAGATAAAAACCAAACGTAAACAGAAAATCAGAAAATATATTAACAAAGATGTAATATAAATATAAACAAAAGCAAAAAAAAGGGATAAAAATTAAACCTAAAAGGTAAATAACAAAATATATTAGGTACGGGGGAGGATAGTATGTTAAAGGAGCAACGACATGAAATCATATTAGAAGCTTTAGATAAATTTGGAATAATAAAAGTGACAGATTTAACGGAAAAACTTAAAGCAACTGAAATGACAATAAGACGTGATTTAAGGTTTTTAGAAGATAGAGGCTTACTAATTAGAATCCATGGAGGAGCTAGAAGTGTTGATAAAGCCAAATTTGAAGAACTTTCACAAACTGAAAAAAGAAATATAAATATTTCTAACAAAATTGAGATTGCTAAAGTAGCAGCATCATTAATAAAAAATAACGATAATATTTATATTGGACCTGGAACAACAACAGAACATATATGTGATTATATAAAAGCAGATAACATTAAAATAATAACAAATTGTCTCAGCATATTTGAAAAATGTAAAGATAATAATCAATTTGAATCTATATTAATTGGTGGTAGATTAAGACCAAAAACAAATACTTTTGTAGGAAGTTTTGCTAACGAACTACTAAGTAAGATAAGGGTAAATAAAACCTTTATTGGAGCTAATGGTATTTCAGATAATAATATTATGACATCAAATGAAGAAGAGGGACAATGTCAAAAGATAATAATGAATAATTCTATAGAGAGATATTTAATTTGCGATTATACAAAATTTGAAAAAGAAGATTTTTATACATTATATAAATTAGATGATATAACTGCTCTTGTAACAGAGTCTAATTTAGATGATGATTTAAGAGAAAAGTATTCAAAATATTGCAAAATTATTAGTGAATAAAATAGATTATATTTTTAGAACATTTTAGTTTAAAGGAACATGTAAAATACTACTCTCTATGTAAAGGTTACCAAATAGCTATGGACATGCCATAAATTAAATAGTAGAGAATATCAAGATTAGTAAAATTTTTATATAAAAATAAAATTATTTAATATTTAGGAGGAATTAAAAATGACAAAACAAGAGTTAGAATTTATAACATTAGAAATAGTGGCTTATGCAGGTGATGCTAGATCAAAATATATACAAGCTTTAGATTTCGCAAATGAAGGTAATTTTGATGAAGCTGAAAAATTAATTAAAGAAGCATCAGAATTTATAGATGAAGCTCATAAAACACAAACAAAAATGATTCAAATGGAAGCATCAGGTGAAAGCGTAGATATGAGTTTCTTATTAGCACATGCTCAAGATCATTTAATGACAGTAATGCTTTTAAGAGATATTGTTAATAACTTTATAAAAATATATAAGAAAATCAATTAGTGCTATTAAAAGTATATAAAATAGGGATAAATAAAAATTTTATTCCTATTTAAAATAGAGGAGGTTTATTTTAAGATGGGAAAGTTAATTAAGTTAGTAGAAAAAATGAAACCATTTTTTGAGAAGGTATCTAAAAACCCTTATTTAAGAGCAATTAGAGATGGATTCGTAAGCTGTATTCCTGTGGTATTATTTTCAAGTATATTTATATTAGTAGCTTGCGTTCCTAACATACTTGGGTATTACTGGCCAGCTAATATAGAGGCTACTCTATGGAAAGCTTATAACTATTCCATGGGAATATTAGCAGTATTAATGGTTGCTACAATTGCAAAAAGCTTAGCTGAAAACTTTAATGCTAAATTAACAAAGATAAGGCAAATAAATATTGTTTCAGTAATGATTGTATCAATAATATGTTTCCTATTAATAAGTGTTGAAGAAATTGAAGGTGGTTTCTCAAGTACTTATATGGGAACTAAGGGACTTTTAGCAGGATTTATAGTTGCATTTATTGTTCCTAATATATATAAGTTCTGTGTAAAAAATAATATAACTATAAAAATGCCAGATGAAGTTCCTAAAAACATTTCTCAAACTTTTGCAGATTTAATTCCACTTGCTATTTCAGTTTTATTCTTCTGGATATTTGATATCTTATTCGTTAAATTTTCAGGAATGTGTTTCAGTGCATGGATCTTAGAAGTATTAAAACCACTATTTACTGCAGCTGACGGATACTTAGGTTTAGCTATAATTTATGGTTCTATGGCAATGTTCTGGTTTGTTGGAATTCATGGACCATCAATCGTTGAACCAGCAGTAACAGCTATATATATAGCTAATGTTGAAGCAAATTTATTATTATTCCAATCAGGTGAACAAGCAACTAATGTACTAACTCATGGAACATCATATTTTGTTGCTACAATAGGAGGAACTGGTGCAACTTTAATGTTGACAGTAATGTTTGCATTTATGGCTAAGTCTAAACAGTTAAAGGCTTTAGGAAAAACATCTATTATTCCAGTTGCATGTGCTGTAAATGAACCAGTATTATTTGGAGCACCAATTGTATTAAATCCAATATTCTTTGTACCATTTATATTAACTCCAATAGCCAATGTTTGGATATTTAAATTCTTTATTGAAAATCTAGGTATGAATGGATTTGTATATACTCTTCCATGGACAACTCCAGCACCTATTGGATTAATTTTAGGTACAGGCTTTGCTACACTATCATTTGTTTTAGCACCATTATTACTTGTAGTAGACTTTATAATGTATTATCCATTCTTTAAAGTATATGACGCACAATTAGCTGAGGAAGAGCTTAAAAATAATAACTTAGAAGTAAAAGAAGAACCTATTGAGGTTAAAGATATAAAAATAGAGGCTAAAAATGATAAAGATTTAAATGTTTTAGTACTTTGTGCAAGTGGAGCTACAAGTAGTATGTTAGCAAATGCAATATCAAAAGGTGCAAAAGAAAACAATATCAACTTAGAATCTACAGCAATGGCTTATGGGCAACATAAAGAAATAATTTCTGATTTTGACTTAATTATTTTAGCACCTCAAATGGCTTCAATGTACAATGAACTTCAAAAAGATTGCGAAGCAAAGGGAACGAAGTCTGCAACAACATCTGGAGTACAATATGTAAAATTAACAAGGGATTCAGATGGAGCTTTAAAGTTTGCATTAGATATTATAAATAGTTAAACTTTTATAATTTTAAATTACTGTATATAAGAGATAGAGGAGAATATGAGTATGTATAAATTCGATAATGATTTTATTTTTGGTGGAGCTACAGCCGCATATCAAGCAGAAGGTGCAGCTAGAGAAGATGGAAGAGGACCTTGTATTTGGGATGAATATTTAAATAGACCAGAAAGCAATTTTAATGGAGATATTGCAAGTGATTTTTATCATAAATATAGTGAAGATCTAAAATTATCAAATGAATTTGGAGTAAATGGCATTAGAATATCTATATCTTGGAGCAGAATTATCCCAAACGGTGTTGAAGGAGTAAATAAAAAGGGGATAGAGTTTTATAAAAATCTTATAAATGAATGTATAGAAAGAGGAGTAGAACCTTTTGTAACATTACATCATTTTGATTCACCACTTGATTTATTTAAAAATGGGGATTGGCTAGATAGAAAAAATATAGATCACTTCGTTAATTTTGCTAAAGTTTGTTTTGAGAATTTTGGAGATAAGGTTACAAAATGGATAACATTTAATGAAGCTTGGGCTGTTGCTCAAAATGGATATATAGCTGGGAATTTTCCACCAAGTATAAAGTATGATATTGAAAAAGCAGTTCAATCTATGCACAACATGATGGTAGCTCATGCAAAAGTAATTGAACTTTATAAGAGTATGAATTTAAATGGAGAAATTGGAATAGTTCATACACTTGAAGGAAAATATCCAATAACAAATTCAGAAGAAGATAAATTAGCAGCTAAATTAGACTATACTATTTCAAATGGTTTTATGTTAGACGCTTGCTTTAAGGGAAAATATGATAAAGAGACATTAGAAATTATAAATGATATTCTTAATAAAAATAATGGTGAATTAAAAATTTATGAAGGTGACGAAGAAGTTATAAAATTAGCAGCACAAAAAATAGATTTCTTAGGAATGAATTATTATTCTAGCCACTTTTTAAAAGCTTATAATGGAGAAAGTAGAATTCATCATAATGGTACAGGTGAAAAGGGTACAAGTATTTTTGCATTGAAGGGGATAGGAGAGAGAGTTAATAATCCTGAAGTTGAAACTACTGATTGGGATTGGCCTATTTATCCAAAAGGACTTTATGATATGCTTATAAGAATAAAGAATGAATATCCAAACTATAAAAAGATTTATATTACAGAAAATGGTATGGGGTATAAAGATGATTTTGTAGATGGAAAAATAGAAGATAATCCTCGTATAGATTATATAAAGAAGCATTTAGAAGCTATTTTAATGGCAAAAAACGAAGGCGTTGAAATCAAAGGTTATTTCGTATGGTCACTTATGGATGTTTTATCATGGAGTAATGGATATAATAAACGTTATGGGTTGTTCTATGTAGACTTTGAAAACCAAAAGAGATATCCAAAGAAGAGTGCTTATTGGTTTAAAAAGATTTCAGAAGACAAAATTTTATATGATGAAAATGTTATAGATTATTAGAATAGGTCTTATAAGTATATTTATAAAAAAATATAAACTTCTTTAAAGACTAAAAAATAACAACCGTACATTAATTAATGTGCGGTTGTTTTTATTATAATTTAAAATATTTATCTAAAAGAATTTACTGATGCATCAGATGGCATCCTAAAGTCTCCACGTGGACTTAAAGAAATTGATCCAACCTTTGGTCCATCAGGAAGAGCACTTCTCTTAAATTGTTGAGAGAAGAATCTCCATAAGAATTTATCAAGCCATTTTTCAATTGTTTCTTCTGAGTATTCATCTTTGAATGCTTTTTTAGCTAAGAATAAAA
This sequence comes from Clostridium budayi, assembly GCF_055396605.1. Taxonomy (NCBI): domain Bacteria; kingdom Bacillati; phylum Bacillota; class Clostridia; order Eubacteriales; family Clostridiaceae; genus Clostridium; species Clostridium budayi. The sequence goes on along the minus strand of NZ_AP042456.1, from coordinate 2,185,066 downwards.
TTCTTTCCTTAGAAGAACCATGTTTAATAAAATGATATAAGAAGAAATCATGTAATTCATAAGGTCCTACGATATCTTCAGTCTTTTGAGATATTTCTCCTGTCTTTTCATCTTTTGGTAGAAGCTCAGGGCTTACTGGAGTATCTAATATATCAAGTAAAGTTAATTTAGCAGCTTCTGATGATTCATTTTCTGCAACGTAATTAACTAAATATCTAACTAAAGTTTTAGGAATTGATGGATTTACTGAGTACATTGACATATGGTCACCATTATATGTACACCAACCAAGTGCAAGTTCTGATAAATCTCCTGTACCAATTAGTAAGCCACCTTCTTTATTTGCAATATCCATAAGAATTTGAGTTCTTTCTCTTGCTTGAACATTTTCATAAGTAACATCATGAATATCTTTATCGTGACCTATATCTTCAAAATGTTGAAGGGATGCCTTTACTATATTTATTTCTCTTAAATCACAGTTTAACTCTTTGCAAAGAGTTAATGCGTTATTGTAAGTTCTATCTGTAGTTCCAAACCCAGGCATAGTTATAGTTATAATATTTTTATTATCTATATTTAGAAGTTTAAATGTTTTTACTATAACAAGTAATGCAAGAGTTGAGTCTAAACCACCAGATATTCCAATAACAGCTTTTTTAAGACCAACATGTTCAAGTCTTTTTGCAAGTGCTGCAGCTTGAATATTAAATATTTCTTTGCATCTTAAAGTCATTTCTTCTTTTCTTGAAGGAACAAAAGGATGCTTATCAACATATCTATCAAAATGATCTAATGTTAATGAATCATAATTAAATTCTATAAATTTAGCTTTAAATGGAGAGAGTCTTGAAGAATCTCTAAAGCTTAAATTTTTCATTCTTTCAGAATTTAATCTAAATACATCTATATCAGCATATATAATTTCATTCTCTCTTTGGAATCTTTCATTTTCTTTAAGCATTGTTCCATTTTCGCTTATTAATAAATGTCCACTAAAAAGTAAATCAGTACTTGATTCATGTACTCCAGCAGAAGAATAAACATAAGCACATAATGAACGTGCACTTTGGTTTGAAACTAAGCTTCTTCTATAATCAGCTTTAGATACTAATTCGTTTGAGGCTGAAAGGTTAAATATAATATTTGCACCTTCAAGTGCTAAATATGAACTAGGTGGAATTGTTACCCAAAGATCTTCACATATTTCACATCCAAAAGAGAAATCATCGCATTTAAATATTAAATTAGTTCCAAATGGAATATCTTTTTGGAATGGAAGATCAACTTTTTCATCAACTATAGCTGCACCTTCAGTGAACCATCTCTTTTCATAAAATTCACTATAATTTGGAATATATGATTTAGGAACTATTCCAAGTATTTTACCTTTAAATAGAACAAATGAGCAATTATAAAGGCTACAACCTTTTAAAAGAGGTGCTCCAACCATTATAAGCATATCAATATTAGATGTTTCTACAGCAATTGATACTATACCTTTTAGCGCATCATCAAGTAATCTACTTTGAAGAAATAAATCTCCACAAGTATAAGATGTTACGCAAAGCTCAGGAAAGGCAATTGCTTTAGATCCTTTAATCTCAGCATCATCTATACATTTTAAGATTTCTCCTACATTATATTTAACATCTGCTACCTTGGTTTTAGGACAGGCTGATGCTATTTTTATAAAATCCATAATTTATCATCTCCCGTACGTATTGTTGTTATAAATAGTATTACAACTTTCTATCCTATATATAACAATAATAAGATGAAAATATTAGAAAATCAATGGAAATGGAAGAAAAGATTATTAAATACACTTTAAAAGGTAATGAATACTACTTAAAGAGATAAAAAAGGAATTGTAAAATGATAATTGTAAATATATAATTAAATCATAGAAATGAGGGATAAAAAAATTAGAAAATGATATAATGGTAATAAGTGTAATAGGAGGGGGATTATATGACCTTAACAATATTTTGGATAGTGCTTACAATAATTTTAATTGCTATTGATATTCTAACTAGTGCATTCTTATTCTGTTTTATTGCAATAGGAACATTTTTAGCGATGATAGCTAATTTAGTAGGGGCTAGTTTTATAATTCAAGTGATTATTGCTGGAATAGTAAGTGTAATAGCAATAGCGGTTGGAGTACCATTTGCAAGAAAAAAATTTAAAACAGATATAAAATCAAAACCATTAATGGAAGAAACGTATATAGGAAGAATTTTTAACTCCGAAGAGAACATAAAAGAAGAAGGTAGATTAAAGGTTTCTGGAATATACTGGGCCGTAGTGAATGAGGGGGAAGAGATACTAAAGGGTGATAAGTTAATAATCACAGGTATAGTAGGTAGTAAATTAAAAATAAAAAAGTATAAAGGAGAGGAATAATAATGGCAGGATTAATAATTGCTATAGTAATTGTACTATTAATATTGATAATTATTTTATCATCAATAAAGATAGTAAACACAGGATACTTATATGTAGTAGAAAGGTTTGGTCAATTCCACAGAGTTTTAGAACCAGGTTGGCATGTTACAATACCATTTGCTGATTTTGTTAGAAAGAAAGTTTCAACAAAACAACAAATTATTGACGTACCACCTCAAACAGTTATAACAAAGGATAATGTTAATATATCAGTAGATAATGTTATCTTCTATAAACTTTTAAATGCACAAGATGCAGTTTATAACATTGAAGATTATAGAGCTGGTATAGTATATTCAGCAACAACTAATATAAGAAATATAATTGGTAATATGACATTAGATGAAGTATTATCAGGAAGAGATAAAATAAACCAAGAATTACTTATTATAATTGATGAAATTACAGATGCTTATGGTATTAAAATATTATCAGTAGAAATTAAAAATATAATACCACCATCAGAAATTCAAAATGCAATGGAAAAGCAAATGAAGGCTGAAAGAGATAAGAGAGCTATGATACTTCAAGCTGAAGGTAGCAGACAATCTCAAATTGAAAAGGCAGAAGGTGAAAAGCAATCACAAATATTAACAGCTGAAGCTGAAAAAGAAGCTAATATTAGAAGAGCTGAAGGTCTTAAAGAATCTCAATTACTTGAAGCTGAAGGTAAAGCTAAAGCTATAGCAAAAATTGCAGAAGCAGAAGCAGAAGCTATTAGAAAAGTAAATGAAGCTATTATACAATCAGGAACAAATGAAACTGTAATAGCATTAAAACAAATTGAAGCATTAAAAGAAATGGCTAATAATCCAGCTAATAAGCTTATTCTGCCAAATGAAACATTATCATCACTTGGAAGTATAGCAGCTATTGCTGAAATGCTTAAAGGAAATAAAGAATAAAAATATAAAAGGCTGTATCAAAATTTAAGTCATATTAATTTTGATATGGCCTATATTATTTTTTAGTATATTTAATAGATATAAATAATACATTTAATTGCTTAGAATGAATAAATGTATCAAAACACTTGCAGTGGAAAGTATTTCAATACAATCTATAAATTTGCTTTTTATAGGTATTCTTTATATTAACAATATGTAAAAGTTTATAAATAAGGTTGAAATACTGAGAAATAAAATCGTAATATAGATATATCTCATTTATTAAGGAGGTATATATGAAAAAACTTGTACTAGTTGTTACTATGATAAGTATTTTTGCTATTGGATTAATAGGCTGTACTCAAGATAATATTTCAAAGCAAGAAAATAGCAAAAAAAGTGACACAAAAGATGAGAATGTTTCAGTTAATTTTAAATTACCTGAAATAAGTGATAAAGATATAAAAGATAGTACAGAAGACATTAGTGATTTAGTTAAAGAATATAAAAATTTAAAGCATGATTTAGAAGAAGATAAAGAGAGTATAGATAATGTAATATTAAAAGATAGAAATACGGTTGAAGGGCATGTAGACCAAATTAGTGGTAGCCTTAAAGAAATACTTGGTAAATAATTTAAAGCTTCAAGGGAAAAACTTGAAGCTATTTTATTGACTTTATTACTTTAGCATGATAAAGTAATAAAGTGAGGAGGGGATACTGTGAAGAAGAATTTTATGAACTTATTAGTATGGATAATAATAATTTTTATTGGATTTATAATAGTACATTTCTTAAATGAAAATAATAAAGAGCAAAATGATGAAATAATCACTGTAGGTTATGATGATACATTTGTTCCTATGGGGTTTGTGAATAATGATGGACAAGTTGTTGGATTTGATATAGATTTAGCGAAAGCTATTTCAAAGAAGATAAATAAAAAAATAGTATTTAGAGCAATTGATTGGACTATGAAAGAAACAGAACTTAGAAATAAAAATATAGATTTAATCTGGAATGGATATTCAATTACAAAGGAAAGAGAAAAACAAATTGATTTTTCTAATCCGTATATAAGTGATAGGCAAGTAATAATAGTTAGAAGTAATTCAAAAATAAATTGTAAGAATGATTTTAAAGGAAAGAAGATAGGTGTACAAGCTGCTTCTAGTGCTTCAGATGCTTTAATGAAAGATAAAAAGTTTGTAGATAGTTTAAGTAATGGTGGAGTAATTGAGTATCAGTCAAATAATGATGCGTTAATGGACTTAGATTCAGGAAGAATTGATGGAGTAGTAGCTGATGAAGTTCTTGCAAGATATTATATGAATAAAAGAGGAAATGATAAATACAGAGTTTTAAAAGATGACTTTGGAAGAGAGTATTTTGGAATTGGTATAAGAAAAGGTGATACTAAATTAAAGAATGAAATAAATAAAGGATTAAAAGAAGTTATAGATGATGGGGAAGCTAAAAAAATATCAGAAAAATGGTTTGGAAAAGATATTGTAATTAAGGGGGAAGAATAATGGAGAATATTAGAGTCATAACATTTCAATTACTTGGAGGATTAAAAATAACACTATCAGTTTTTATATTAACATTAATTATGTCAATACCTCTTGGAATGATAGCTTCAATTTTAAGAATAAAAGGTAATGTAATTACAAAGAGAATAATAGATTTTTATATATTAATAATGAGAGGAACACCTCTTTTACTACAAATAATCTTTATATTCTTTGGTCTTCCTTTAGTTGGAGTTAGATTTGGAAGATTTACAGCTGCAATTTTTGCTTTTGTATTAAATTATGGAGCATATTTTGCAGAAATATTTAGAGGTGGAATTGAGGCTGTTGATAATGGTCAGTTTGAAGCATGTGAAATGCTTGGCTTATCTGAATGGGATATTTATATAAGAATAATTTTGCCTCAGGCAATTAAAAAAGTTATACCGCCAATTGGTAATGAAGTTATAAGTTTAGTTAAAGATACTGCATTAGTTTATATAGTAGGACTTCAAGATATATTAATGGTTGGAAAAATAGCTACAAATAGGGATGCATCTCTTATTCCATTACTTTTGGTTGGAGTTATATATCTTTTAATAATTATAGTGCTTACATTTTTATTTAAAAAATTTGAAAAGAAATTTAGTTATTATAGATAGGAGGAGAAATTATGCTAGAGGTTTTAGGATTAAAAAAGTGTTTTGGAGATAATAGTATATTTGAAAATTTAAATTTAACTATAGATAAGGGTGAAGTTATTGTTGTTGTTGGAAAATCAGGAGAAGGAAAAACAACTCTTTTAAGATGTATAACTGCACTTGAAAAATGTGATGATGGACAAATAAAAATAAATAATAAAGAACTTTGTAATAATGGAATATATAAAGAAGGAAAAGAACTAAAAAATATTAGAAAAGATATTGGTGTTGTATTTCAAAGCTTTAACTTATTTCCGCACATGACTGTATTAGAAAATATAATAGAAGCACCTATAAAGGTGTTAAAAATGAGAAAAGAAGATGCTAAAAATAGAGCTATTAAAATTTTAGAAAATTTATCTATAGCTGATAAAATGAACAACTATCCAAATGAATTATCAGGAGGACAGAAACAGAGGGTTGCTATAGCAAGAGCTCTTGCGATGGAACCTAGGGTATTATGTTTTGATGAACCTACATCTGCACTAGATCCAAAAACAACTATTGAAGTTTCAAATATAATAAAAGATTTAAGTAAAAAAGGAATTGCAATTATGATAATTACACATGATATAGCTTTTGCAAATAATGTTGCAGATAGAGTATTAAAATTAGAAGATGGTAATTTAAAAGTAAGCTAAAATAACTTTTAAAAAATCTTATAAAAATACTAAGAATTATTTTGTAAAATCTATTGACATAAGAATGTATTAGAGGTATATTATTAACAAATAATAATTATCCATTAGAAAAGGGAGAGAGATTAATATGAAAATTAATATAATATACTATTCAAGTACAGGAAATACAGAAGAAATGGCAAATTTAATTGCAAAAGGAGCTAAAGAAGAAGGTGCAGAAGTAAACCTAATGACATTTGGTGAAGCGTCAGTAGATGATGTTAAAAACTGTGATGTAGTTTTATTAGGAGGACCTGCAATGGGTGCTGAAAATTTAGAAGAGTCAGAAGTAGAACCTTTTGTAGAATCAATAGAAGGCGAAGTATCTGGTAAGAAGATGGTTCTATTTGGATCATTCGGATGGGGCGGCGGTGCTTACATGACAGAATGGGAAAATAGAATGGAAGAAAACGGAGCAGAACTTTTAGAAAAAGAAGTTGTTGTTCAAGAAGCACCAGAAGGTGACGATGTAGAAAAGTTAATTGAACTAGGAAAGAGAATCGCAAAATAAAAATTTATATCATAAACAATTCCCCAAAAGTTTTAAATACATTAGCAAGTTAATTTTAAGGTTAACTTGCTATTTTTTTACTAAAAAATATTGACAAGAATAGAAAACAATAATATAGTATTAATAAATAATGATAATCAATATCAATTAGAAAAGAGGTTTTAATATGAAAGCAAATATAATATTTTGGAGTGGAACAGGAAATACTAAAACTATGGCAGAGCTTTTAGCAAAAGGTATTACTGAAGGTAATGGAGATGTAACTCTTAAAGAAGTATCAGAAGCTTCAATTGAAGACGTTAAAAATTGCGATGTATTATTACTAGGTTCTCCAGCTATGGGAGATGAAGTTATAGAAGAAGGCGAAATGGAACCATTTATTGAAGAAATAGCAGGAGAAGTTTCAGGGAAAAAATTAGTTCTATTCGGATCATATGGTTGGGGAACAGGTGAATGGATGAATATATGGGAAGAAAGAATGGAAAGTCTAGGAGCAGAACTTATTGAAAGAGAAGTTATAGTAAATGAAGCACCAGAAGGTGATGATGAAAAGAAATTAATAGATATAGGATTAAAAATATCTAAATATTAAAAATTAGGAGTAGTGATTTGAAGATGGAGACGAAGCTTAAAAAATTTATGGAAAAATTAAAGGAAATGAACGGTGTTGAATATTTTGAAAAATTTATGTTGTTTTTACTAGCACCAGTTTTAAGTGGTTTTAAACCATCTTCAACTATCACTTTAAAGAAAGATAGTAAAGAATACTTTATATGGAATAATCATAAGGATATATTTTTAAATAAAGTAAATTTAAAATATAAAGTTTTAAGAGAAGATGATAGAGCAATGATTTTACTTATTTATTCAAGTAGCAATTTAAGTAAATGTCTAGAAGATAAAGAAATAAAACAATTTTTAATGAAACTTGGATATGAAGTAAGTTCTAAGTTAGAAAGTTATTTAGATAAGCTTTCAGAAAGATATAAATTATATAATTGTCCACATGAACTTGGGATATTCCTAGGAATACCACTAACAGATGTTGTAGATTTTATGGAGTGTAGTAATAAAAAATGTTTATTATGTGGATACTGGAAAGTTTATAATAACTGTGAAAATGCTTTAAACATATTTAAAAAGTATGATGAATCTAAAGAACGTATTTTAAACTATATAATAGAAGAATATGAAACGGAAAAAATAATATCAATGCTATAGTATATGGTGTAAAAGGAACTTTTTATAATAAAAGTTCCTTTTTATATAAAATATATAACTATATAATGTAGTTTTTTTATTATATAAAAAATTTTGTTTTGCATTAAAAAATTTACAAAAAATTCAAAAAGATGAGGAGGAAAAGTTATATAATATTATGTGGTCTTTAATTTGATATGCTAAGTTTTTAATGTATATGAATTATAGATATAAATATATTAAGGGGAGACGAAAATGGAAAAAAGCAAAGAAGGAGTAAGTGATATTTTTCCCCATAGAAATAATTTAAAGATTAGATTAATATGGGAATCTGCTCTTATTGGATTACTTACAGGATTAGTTATAGTAGCAAATAGAGTGTTAGTTGAAAAATTATCTCCATTACTTATTAAATTTTATACTTATTCAAAGGGGCATCCATTAACTATATTATTAGTATTTGTAATACTTGGTTTAATGGGTTTTTTTGTTGGATGTTTAGTAAAAAAAGATCCTATGATTTCAGGTAGTGGTATACCACAAGTTGAAGGCATACTTATGAAAAGGCTTGAAGTTAACTGGCTTAGAGTTTTAGTATTCAAATTTATTGGAGGAACAGCAGCGTTAATTGCAGGATTATCTGTAGGACGTGAAGGTCCTTCTGTACAAATGGGTGCTGCTATAGGACAAGGTTTCTCAAAGGTATGTAAAAGAATAAATATAGAAGATAAATTTTTAATTACAAGTGGTGCAAGTGCTGGGCTTTCAGGAGCTTTTAATGCTCCATTATCAGGTGTTATATTTGCATTAGAAGAAGTTCATAAAAACTTTTCACCATTAGTTTTACTATCTGCAATGTCAGCATCAATTGCAGCAGATTTTATGTGCAAGAACTTCTTAGGCCTTAATCCAGCACTTGGTTTTTCAGATGTATCTGCTCTGCCACTTAAATATTACTGGACACTTTGTATTTTAGGAATTATTTTAGGATTTACTGGAGTATTATTCAGTAAGGGAATACTAAAAACACAAGATATATATGGAATGTTAAGGAAAGTTCCTATTCAAGTTAAGGTTATGATACCATTTTTATGTGCAGGATTAGTTGGACTTATAGCACCTATTTTATTAGGTGGTGGACATTCATTAATAATGAGTCTTGGAAATGGTAGATTTACAATTACAATGTTATTCTTATTTTTATTAGTAAAGTATATTTTCACATTTTTAAGTTTTGGTTCAGGAACACCTGGAGGTATTTTCTTCCCATTATTAGTTCTTGGAGCTATTGTTGGGAATATATTTGGTATTATAGTTTGCAAAAGTGCTAATATTCCTACTATGTATATAATTAATTTTGTCATTTTTGCAATGGCGGGACATTTTGCATCTATTGTAAAAGCACCTATAACAGGAATAGTATTAATTACTGAAATGTCAGGATCATTTGAACATTTATTAGCATTAACTATAGTAGTAATATTTTCTTATGTAACTTCAGATATTCTAAAATCAGAACCTATTTATGAAAGTTTACTTGAAAGAAGTTTAAAGAAATATGGCAAAGATGATGAGGGAGAACATAAGGCATATCCAAAGAAGACAATTTTAGAAATTTCAGTATTTATGGGTAGCACAGTTGAAGGTCATTTGATAAAAGATATAGAATGGCCAGAGGAATGTCTACTTGTAGGTATAAAAAGAGGTGGAAAGGAAATAATTCCAAATGGTGATACTGAAATATTAGCAGGAGATTTCCTTGTTGTACTAGTTGATGATGATAAGGCTGCAAGTTCAATGGAGGCACTTCAAAAATTATCTACAGAAATAAAAGAATAGAAGGATTATTATATAAAATTTGGTATATACTAAGAGGGTTAGAAGAGTTTCTAACCCTTTTATATTAAAGCATTGGATGTGATTTATTTGGCCATATTAGTAAAAGTAGATGAAGTTAAAAATTTAAATGAAGAAAGAGAAAAGTTTAAATTAAATAAACTCTCTGCAATAATCGCTTTTATAATAAGTATATTCATAGTGAAACTTATATTTACTTTATTTAGAATGGATGGATTACTTGGAGAGTTTGAAGATCTAGTTATTTTATTAATATCATTATTACTTACATATATATATTTAAAAAGAAGATATTTAATAAAGGAACATACTAAAAAAGGTTTTATCAAATTATTAAAAGAAGAGGATGATATAAGTAGTAATATATTACTTCCAGAAGAATTACATACATTAAGTGATAAAAATTATATAATTAAGAATTTAAGATTTAAAAATAGTGGTGGTATTAATTTTATACATACTGCTGTAATAAACAAAGATGCTGTATTTATTATATATATAAGAAATGATATGGGGGATATTAAAGGTAATAAAAGTGATAATAAGTGGAGTGTAATATTTGAAGGTAAAAAGAAAAAAGTAGATAATCCAATTAATATAGTAAAAAAACAAGAAAGTAGATTAAGAGAATATTTAAAGAGAGAAGGATTTTTAATTGATGTAAAATCAATTATTTATTATTCAAATAAAGATATCAATTTTAATATAAAATATGATGAAAAAGAAGTAAGTATATTTAACGAAGATACTGCAATGGACTTAGTTAACTATATAAAAGGATATAAAGGAAATAATAATGTTGATTTTGAAAGTGTATTGGATATTATAATAAAAATAAGTAAATAAATTCAAGTAAAAAGGTGACATAGAAGTACTATGTCACCTTTCTATATTAGAATGGAATAGAATCATTTGAAACCATTTCTAACTTTTCGCTTTCTTCAGTAGATGATTTCTTACTATAATTAATAAACTCAAAAGTTTCTGCAATTATATCCGTACTATATATAGTAGAATCATTTCTAGAAAAACTATTTGTCTTTATGTAACCTGTTATACCAATTTTACTTCCTTTCTTTGCATATTCACAAAGTGCTTCTGCACTTTTATCAAAAATAACAAAAGGAATAAAATTAGTTACTTTTGTTATTTTATTATCTACAGCAAGTGTACATCTAGTATAAGGCACTCCTTTATCCTTTGAATAATTAATTTCTGGATTTCTAGTAAGATTTCCTACTAATAAAACTTTATTCATTAAAATCACTCCTTAAATATATGTGTTTATTTTAAGTATTGACACATATCTAAAAAATATACGAACAAATGTTCGATAAATTATTCTAAATTATTACAATAACAACTCCATGTGGTAATAAAGGATAAAAAATCTGATAAATATGAACAAAGTGTTAATTAAAATTGAATAGTATTTATAAAAATTCATAAATGATTATAAATAAATTCTTTGTAAATGGCGTAAAATAGAACCTTCGTGCAATAAAACTTGCAAATGTATCTAAATTAAGAGCAAATGTATTATTAGGAAATACATAAGAATTTTGATAAGTTGATAAATAAAACGCATAAAATAGCTCTTAAATTAACAAATTAATAATTGGATATAGATAAAAATAAATAGTTTTATATTAAAATGTTAATTAAATTAAAAGAAATCAAAAAACTCCTTGAATGTTAGTCGACTAAGTGGTATAGTTTTATTGTAATCAAAATAAAGACAAAAGAATTTTAAAAAAGATATAATTGCAAAAATAAAAATGAATAAATAAGCATAAACATATGAAAAGGGGAATACAACATGGAAATTACAAAAGACGCTCAGCAAGTAAGCAGATTAAAACATCCACCAGGTTTATATCTCTTATTTTTAACTGAGATGTGGGAAAGATTTAGTTATTATGGATTAAGAGCATTACTAATGTTATACTTAACAACAAGTTTTATTCAAGGTGGTTTAGGATTTAGCGTTAGTACAGCAGCTTTAATATATGGAACATACACAGGTTTTACATATTTTACACCAATAATCGGAGGATATTTAGCTGATAATTACTTAGGTCAAAAGAAATCAGTTATAATTGGTGGAGGAATAATGTTCCTTGGAAACTTAACATTATTCTTAGTTGGTAACAGAGTAGGTCTTTTTGCTGGTTTAGCTTTATTAATAATCGGTAATGGTTTCTTTAAACCAAATATATCAACAATAGTTGGTCAACTTTATAAACCAGAAGATAAAAGAAAAGATTCAGCATTTACAATATTCTATATGGGAATTAACTTAGGATCATTTATAGCTCCATTAATTTGTGGATACTTTGCAGAAAACTTATTTGCAAGCACTGTAAATGGACAAATAGCATATGGATTTAAATATGGATTCTTAGCAGCTGCTATTGGAATGGTAATTGGAGAAATTATTTATATAGTATTCTCACCTAAATATTTAGGACATTTAGGAGAAGAGCCAGCAGCTAAAAAAATAGATAAAAACAGTAATAAATCATATAAAAATGAACCATTAACAAAAGAAGAAAAGAAAAAGGTTGCATCAATACTTATATTAACAACATTTGTTATATTCTTCTGGACTGGATTCGAGCAAGCAGGAAGTTCATTAACAATGTTTGCTGAAAAGCTAACTAACAGAGATGTAATGGGAATGACTGTACCAGTTGCATGGTTCCAATCATTAAACCCAGTATTCGTTTTAATACTTTCACCTATAATGGCTAAGTTATGGATAAAACTTGCAAATAGAAAAAAAGGTGATTTAAGTATTCCAGTAAAAATGGGATTAGGTATGATTATATTAGGAACAGGTTTCTTATTTATGGTACTTGCTGTACACTCAATAGGTGGAGCAGAAAATCCAGTTGCAAAAGCTAGTATGTGGTGGCTTGTAATTACATACTTCTGTAATACTGTAGGTGAATTATGTTTATCACCAATAGGATTATCAATGGTATCAAAACTTGCACCAATTAAATACGCAACACTTCTAATGGGATTATGGCTTGCAAGTAATGGTATAGCTAATATCCTTGGAGGATTTATAGCATCAAACATCGAAAAGTTAGGTGCTGGAGATATCTTTGCATTAATATCAGCAGTAGTAATATCACTTGGGGCAATATTACTAATATTCAGTAAGAAAATCAATAAAATGATGAAATAAAGAAATAAAGAAAAATGACTGCAAAATTTTGCAGTCATTTTTTTATAAGCATTGAAAATAAATAGGTTTTAATTATTGTAAAATCCTACCTTAAATAAAGGTAGGATTTTTTTGTATTTAACTTAGCAAATTAACACATAATAAATTTAGTTACAAAGAAAATGTAATTTAATAATTCCAAAAGGTGGTGAACATAAATAAAGATAAATGAATCTTAAGAAAAATATAATTGAGTAAACAAAAGAAAAGGATGTGAAAATAATATGGGAGATTCAGAAAATAGAAATAAAAAGCTTACCTTATTTCAATTAATAGGTATAAGTATAGCTTTTTATGGTAGCGTTAGAAGCGTACCTACATTAGCAATTGTTGGATGGCAACAAATCTTCTTTATGATAGGTGCTGCAGTCCTTTTTGCAATACCTATTTCATTAATTTCAGCAGAACTTGCAACAGGATGGACAGAAGAAGGTGGATCTCAAGTTTGGGTTAAAGAAGCATTAGGTGAAAGATGGGGATTTGTAACTGCTTGGCTTTTATGGGTTCAACTATTCTTTGGTATGGTTATGGTAAGTTCTACTGTTGGTGTAATGCTTGCATATGCCATAGGAAGACCAGAACTTGCTCAAAATAATGTGTTTATATTCATTATTATAGTTGTTTCATATTGGGCAGTAACATTACTAAACTTTAGATTTGATATGGGAAAAGTAGTTGGTAGTATTGGTGCAGTAGTTGGTATTTATATTCCTTTTGTAGTCTTAGTTGTGTTAGGACTATGGTGGACTTTCAAACATGGAAATGTATATTTAGGACCATTTAATTATAATACAGCAGTTCCAAGTTTAGCATCATTTGATAAATTGTCATTTTTCTCAGGAATAATATTTATATTCTCAGGGTTAGAAATTGCTTCAGTTCATGCAAATAATATAGAGAATCCAAAGAGGAATTATCCAATATCAGTTTTCTTATCAATGGGACTTCTTATAATATTCAATCTTATTGCAGGACTTACAGAAGCTAATACAATACCATCAGATAAAATTGAATTATCAAATATAACTCAACCATTCCAAATTTATTTCAATGAACTTGGAATGCCATGGCTTACAAATGTTATAGCAGGTATGATTGCAATTGGAGTTCTTGCACAGTTAAGTGCATGGGTACTTGGTCCTTCAAAAGCAATGATTAAAGTTGCCGAAGAAGGTAACTTACCTCCAATGTTCCAAAAGAGAACTAAACGTGATGTTCCTGTAGCGTTTGTACTTATTCAAGCAATAGTAGTTTCATTAGTTGCTATCGTTTATGTTGTAGTACCAGATGTTAATAATAGTTTCTTTATGGTTCTAATATTAACAACTATTTTATATAGCATAGTTTACATATTTATAATACTTGCTGAATTAATTTTAAAATACAAAAAACCAGATGTACATAGAGCATTTACTATACCAGGTGGTAAAACAGGTATGTGGATAACATGTATATTAGCATTTATCGGTGTATTTTTAACAATAGCAGTAAGTTTTATACCACCAATTTCAGTCCCAGAATCAGGACGAATGATGTATATTCTATTCCAAGTAATTGGAACATTAATATGCTTTATATCACCATTAATAATATATGCCTTTAAGAGGGACTCTTGGAAAAAATCAAACGCAAAGGAGAAATAGAAATGAAAGATGATATTAAAAAAGTAGATGATACTGAAGACATTAACTTAAAAGCAATGTTTTTAGGACCTAAATCAGAAAATGAGGATTTTTTTGAAGAAAGTTTATTAAGATTATTTAATGACCATGCTGAATGGAGAAAGAATTTCCATCCAGAAGATGAAACTATAATTAAAGTTTCAGATGAACGTAAGGAAAGTTTCCTTGTAAGTAAAGATAAATTAAAAGAAGTTTTAATTGAATTATCTTCAAAATTAAGAGCAGGTTCAGTTCCATGGCATTCACCAAGATTCTTAGGACACATGAACTCAGAAACTTTAATGCCAGCTTTATTAGGATACTTTGCAGCTATGTTATACAATGGTAACAACGTAGCTTATGAATCATCTCCTGCAACATCACAAATGGAAGAAGAAGTTGGAGAAGATTTCTGTAAATTAGTTGGCTACAATGAAAATGGTTGGGGACATATTTGTGCTGACGGTTCAATAGCTAACTATGAAGGTTTATGGTATGCAAGAAATATTAAATCAATACCTCTTGCAATGAAAGAAGTTACACCAGAACTTGTAGAAGGAAAGTCAGAATGGGAACTTTTAAATATGAGCGTATGTGAAATACTTGACCTTATGGATAAAGCAGGTGAAAAACTAGATGAAATAAAAGAACATTCAGCTAGAGGAATGGGAGATAAAATAGGTAAGTTAGGTAAATGGTTAATACCACAAACTAAGCACTATTCATGGCTTAAAGCTGGAGATATTCTTGGTCTTGGTGTTGAATCTGTAGTTCCTGTAAAGGTTGATAACAACTACAGAATGGATATGAATGAATTAAGAAAAACAATAGAAGAATATACAAGCAAACAAATTCCTATACTTGGAGTTGTTGGTGTTGTTGGATCTACAGAAGAAGGTGCAGTTGACCATATAGACCAAATTGCTGAAATAAGAGACGAATTCTCAAAGAAGGGAATTAATTTCTATATACATGTAGATGCAGCTTATGGTGGATATGCAAGATCAATATTCTTAGATGAAGATTATTCATTTATACCAGAAGATAAATTAAAAGAAAAGATGCTAGAACATGGTGCTATTTTAGATGAAAGCACGAAGTGGCCAACAACTGAAGTTTATAATGCATTTAAAGGAATGGAAAAAGCAGATACTATTACAATTGACCCTCATAAAATGGGATATATTCCATACTCAGCTGGAGGGATTATTGTAAAAGATAAGAGAATGAGAGATTCAATATCATACTTTGCAACTTACGTATTTGAAAAAGGAGCAGATATACCATCACTTCTTGGAGCATTTATGCTTGAAGGTTCAAAAGCTGGCGCTACTGCTGCTTCAGTATGGACTGCACATAGAACAATGCCTCTTAACATAACTGGATATGGTAAGTTAATTGGTGCAGGTAATGAAGGTGCATATAAATTATACAAGAAATTAGAAAACCAAAAATCATATCAAGTTGGAGATAAAGTAGTAGATGTTTATCCATTAGTTAGACCAGACTTTAATATGGTTGACTTTGTATTTAATGTTCATGGCAACACAGACTTAAAGGTTATGAATGACTTAAACCATGACTTCTATGAAGAAGCTTCATATGTAAAAGAAGCATTATACGTTAATGATTTCTTAACTTCTCATACTGACTTTACTGTTGGAGATTATGGAGACTCACCACGTATGTTTGTTGAAAGCTGTGGAATACCAACAGAAGAATGGGAAAAGGTTAAGAAGGTAACTATATTAAGAGCTTGTGTATTATCACCATTCTTAAATTGTGAAGAAGTATTTGATGAATATATGAAGAAGATGGATGCTGCTATAGTTGAAAAGCTAGATAATATATTAAATAAAAGATAAAAGAATATAAAAATTACATAAATAACTTACACTAAAAAAGAGTGCCATAAAATTTTTATGACACTCTTTTAATTTGGAAGTATTGTAACGGTACATTTGACACAAATTAAAACTAAGGAATAATATTAATAGAAAAGAAGATAATATAAGGAGAAGAAAAATATGAAAAAAGTTAACACACCAAGACTTGTTATGTATTCAATGTTTGCTGCATTAGTATTTTTAGGTACTTATTTGCATATTGAAGTTCCAATAGGAGGTGGAGTTTCAATGGTACACTTAGGCACAACAGTAATATTTATAGTAGCAGTTTTAATTGGAGAAAAAGCAGCTATTCCAGCAGCTATTGGAAGTGCTCTTATGGATGCATTAACACCAGCTTTTGCATTATGGATTATACCAACATTTATAATAAAAGGACTTACTGGATATGTTACGGGTAAAGTTGCATTTATGAATGGAAAAGAAGGAAATAGTACAATACTTAATATTATTGCTTTTTTATGTGGAGGAATAGTATCATTAGTTGGTTATTTTATATTTAATTGGGCACTATTTAAAGGATGGCAAGGTGCTGTTGTTGCACTTTCAACATCAATAATAACAACAGCTATAGGATTAGTTATAGCAATACCATTATCAATGGCTGTTAAAGCAAGTACAAAAGGATTATTACAAAAAATGAATCATTAGAAACGGAGAGATAAGACTTTGAAAAAGCCTATTAAAAGAGCGTTAGTTATTCATAGTCTTTGTAGCGTAGGTAAAGCATCTCTTACAAATATAATGCCTATTATGAGTATTAGAGGAATTGAGGTTTGTCCAGTGCCATCAGTAGTATTATCAAGTCATACTGGTGGATTTCAGGATATAGCAAAGCTAGATAGCAAAAACTTTATAAAAGAAGCTACAAAAAGCTTAGATGAAAATGGAATTAACTTTGATTTGAATTTCATTGGTTATTTAGGAACTATAGATAAAGTAAAAGATACTATAGAATACCTTAAAAGAGAAGTAACTGGAGTAACTATAGTAGACACTATATTTGGGGATAATTATAAATTATATTCTGGATTTACTTTAGAGTATGTAGAGGAACTTAAAAATTTAATTAAGTTAAGTGATGTTATTACACCTAATTTTACAGAGGCTTTATATTTAACTAACAGAGAGATAAAAGATAATTACACTGAAGATGAAATAATAGATATAATAAAAGATCTAAAGAAAATTGGAGCTAAAAATATTATAATCACATCAGTTCCATCAGAGGAAGATTGTATAGGAATTGCTGTATGTGATGGAGAGAAAACTTCTATTATACATCATAAAAAACTTGAGAAATCTTATGGTGGAACAGGGGATATATTTACTGCTGTATTATGTACTGAAATATTAAAAGGAACTAATATAATGGAAGCAGTTAATTACTCATCACTATTTGTTAAAGAGTGTATAAAAGAAAGCATGAAATATGACTACCCATCTCGTGAGGGTGTATTATTAGAAAAACAAATATATAAATTATTATAAAAAGAACTATTTCGCTTTTATATAGAGTGAAATAGTTCTTTTTTTATTTTATTAGAGAGTGTGAATTAATAATTGGTACATTTTTTATGATTTATTTATTATTAATTAAAATATTATTTAGTCAAATAAATTTAAATAATACATTCTAAATAATAAATATTAATTTAAATTGTATTAAATTTAATTTAGCATATTTTATATTAATATCGTATATCTAAAGAATTAACAGAAATTTTGACGAAGAAAAGATATAGACGAAATTTAAAAAAACAAATGTATAATTAAGGTATAAAAGGGAAAAAGGGGGAATTTTGATGAAAAGAAAAACTAGGTTTATGGCATTATTAGTTATATTCACTTTAATTATACAGTTAATACCTACAAACCTAATTTATGCAAAAGCAAAGGGGAATGAAAAACAAAAAACAGAAAAAGTAAACGACTTTACAAGCTTGTACAATTATTCATTAATATCAACAGGGGACAAAACTTTAGATATTAGTGGATCAGAAAGTAATATCAGTAATAATGTATTATCAAATGGTACATTTAACTTCTTTGGAAGTAGATTAAATATTGGAGCTAGCTGTATAACTAAAAATAAAATTACAACAGCAGGAGCAGAAATTAATATTAAAGAAAAACTTGAAGAATACGGGGAAATAAGTATTCCATCTCTAGATAAAGATATAAATAAAATGTTAGAAGATGGATTTAAAACTTATGATGAAGACAAATTATTTAATGATGAGGAAAAAGTTGATACATCAATAAAAGTTAATGGAAATATAAAAATTGATGGAAAGGAATTTAAAGGTGATAAATACATAATAGCATCACAAGATATAAATTTATCATCTCGAAATACTAGTAATAATAGTGAAAAAGGATTTGTACTTTATTCTGAAAAGGGGAATATTAACATATCATCTTCAAATGTAAATATGAATGGATTAATATATGCTCCAAATGGAACTGTTACAATTACTTCAGCTAATTTTAATTTGAATGGGTTAATAATTGCAAAAAATATAGTTTATAGAGGAAGTAGATTTAATATAAAAGTTTTTGAAGGACTAAAAGATTTAGTGCCAACAGAAATCAAGTTAGAGCTGGCTGATAAGGATAAGGACGGATGTCCTGATTTCTTAGAAGATAAATTAGGTCTTAATAAAGACAAGGCAGATACAGATGAAGATGGATTATTAGATGATTTTGAGGCATTAAAATTATTAAATGCTACAGATGGAACTAAAAAAGATACAGATAATAATGGAATATCAGATGCAGATGAGGATACAGATAAAGATGGTTTAAAAAATATTGATGAACAAAGACTTGTATTAGATCCATTAAGCCCAGATACAGATAATGACGGATTATTAGATGGAGATGAGATAAATAAATTTGGAACAAATGCATTAAAGAAAGATACAGATGATGATAAATTAAATGATGGGGAAGAAAAGAAACTAGGAACAAATCCATTAAATCCAGATACTAATGGTAATGGAATATTAGATGGTGATGAAAAATATAATCAGTCATTTGAGGATTCACAAACAGGAGCTAAAGTAGATATAGTTGCAAATGGAGATATATCAAATGATGTAAGAATTAAGGAAGTAAGTGAAGATTCTGTAGTTAATAAATTAGATTGTCTAGTTTCAAAGCCTGTTGATATTCAGCTAGATAAAGAATTTGAAAAGGCAACAGTATCTTTAGAAGTTGACTCATCTAAGTTACCTAATAATGATATAGAGAATGTACAAATTTTCTATTTTGATGAAGAATTAATGACAATGGTACCATTAGAAAAACAAGGAATAGATAAAGAAAATAATAGGGTTTGGGGTGAAACAGATCATTTCACAACGTTTGTATTATTCTATGTACCAAATTGGTATACATTATGGCAAGCACCATTAAATAAAGGAAATAGAGATGAAGCAGATTTAAAATATATAGACATGATGTTTACCATTGACTGTTCAGGTAGTATGTCCTCAAGTGATTCTCAAGGTAATAGAAAAGAGGCTGCTAAAAGATTTGTAGATGGTTTAATAAAAGGGGATAGAGCTGGAGTTGTAGCATTTGAAAGTTACGCACAATTATTATCACCATTAACTGAAGATTTAGAAGATGTTAAAAAGAATATTGATAGAGTTTGGGAGTGGGGAGGCACTAATATTGGTGCTGGTGCTGATATGGCAAATAACGAGCTTATAAAAAATGGAAGGAAGGATGCTGTAAAAGCTCAGATATTATTGACTGATGGAAGTGGCTCATATAGCTCAAAGACTATAAAGGATGCAATAGAAAATGAAATTATTATATACACAATAGGATTAGGCAGATATGTAGATTCAGCAAGATTAAAGGAAATGGCAGAATCAACAGGAGGTATGTATTTCCCAGTAGTTAATTCAGAAGATTTACCAGATGTATTTGATAGAATTCAAGATGAGACTGGGAAAGTGGTAGATACTGATGAAGATGGAGTACCAGATAATGTTGAGGTTGAAGGAATTAGAGATGGTTTAGGAAATATTTATTATACTGATCCAAATAATCCTGATACAGATGGTGATGGTAGAACAGATGGACAAGAAGTCGGGGATATTCTTTCAAATAAATACAATGAATATTATTACATGGATAGTGATCCAACTGTTGCAGATACAGATGGTGATGGATTATCAGATTTAGATGAATCAGAATTAGGAACTAAATCTTATGACCCTGATAGTGATTTTGATGGATTAATTGATTGTGATGAAGTTAATATGGGATATAACCCTATAAATAGGAATAGCGATAATGATTCATATGATGATAAAGAAGAATATGAAAAAGAGTTAGATCCATTCTTCTATGATAAGGTTTGGTATGAGCATATAAAAGATGTAGCAGCAGGAGCACTTTGGGGAGATGCAGGTAATTTTGCAGTATCATGGGGATTAATGGAAGACTATACATGGAATTCCCTTGGATATATTGGTGGACATATAGCTTCAGGTTTAGCTGCAATTGGTGATATAAGAGATCTTATAGCATCTGTTGCTAATGGAGATGTTGTTAGTAGTATTCTTAACTTATTAGGTTTGGTTCCTGCATTTGGTGATGCAGGTAAAATAGCTAGTAATTTAGTTGAATTTGGAGGTAGAAATGTTGATAATATTCCTAAAATGGTTACCTATATTACTAGAGAATTAGAAGATTCACCAGAGGTATATAAAGTTGTAAGTGAGTCAATACTACCAATTGCATGTAAGAATTCAGAGGTACTTGGAGACTTAAAATCATTTAATAAAGTTGATAACGATACTTTATTAGAACTTGCGAAAAAAGCAAATAAGCTTGATGTAATAAGTGATTTAAGTAAAAGAGGATTATGTAAATTATCAGATGAAATATTTAGTGCAGCTGATAAGGCAATAATAAATAATAGGGTTATAAAGTTCTGGGGAGAAAATTTATCTCCAAAAGTTTTAGCAGAGGCAACAGCAACAGAAGGAGCAATATTAAAATATGAAAATGAAGGATATAAATTAGTGTATGCTCAAAGAAAAAAACTTAGAAATGGAGTACATGGACCTGATATAATAATGCAAAAAGGTGACGATGTGCTTATTATTGAGGCTAAAGGATCTTATGCAGAAAAAGCAATAATGTCTGATGGAAAGAAAAAAGGGACAAGATTAACAGCAGAACTAAAAAATGATGAGAATAAAAAAATATTAGTATCATATTTGTCAAGAGAATGGTTAAGTATTGGTGCAGATAAAAGATATATGAATAGTTTTGAAAAATTAGCTAATCAAGGATTAAGTGAAATCCATGGTCTGAATTATGAGGAAGCTTTAAATATAATGGATAATATCATTCGTAATAAAGGAAAATATAAAGCTTCTGTTGTATATGGAGGAGTTAAAAATTCTAATATTAATTGGGGAAGCAATATTTCAGATTATATAGAAGAATTATTAAATGAAAATAATGCTAGTAGTATAGAAATGTTAAAGTTTGATATGTAGAAGGTGATAAAAATGGGATATGCATCAAAGAAAATAGATAAAAAATATTTAGAAGGAAGAATAGAAAGTTATGAAAAGAGAGGAGTAACCAACTGGGGGAGGGCAGAAGTTTGTGCTAGAGCAAGTTTGTATCTTGATAGAGAAGATAAAGCTAAAGAGTACTTTGAAAAAGCGTCATATATGATTGATACTTTAATAGGTATTTGTAAAGAGGATAATGCTTTATATGAATTATCTAGAGCTATTCATATGAAAGCTAATTTTTTAAGATTATCAGGAGAAGTTAAGGAAGCAAAAGCTGTGTACAGAGAGGCAAAAGAAATGTATGAACAACTTTTGGAAGAAAATAAATATCCTTACTATAGAGATAGGTATATAGGAGGGTATATAAGTACATTATTCTTTTTAAAAGAGTATGAAAAGTGTCTTACTTTTGGAGAAGAATGGGAAGAAACTTATCCAGTATGGTTATCAAGGGCAATTTTAAATAATGATAAAGAATCAATAGGTAAAATGATTGAAAGAACAAAGAGACATGCAAAAGAAGTAAGAATCGGTCCAGGCGAAGAAAGTGGAAGTACTACATCTATATGGGACTGGTATGAAATAGGGATGAAATTATTAGGGCTACCATCAAGAATAGACTATATAGACTGGTAGAGGAAATAAAAAAGGACTTGGTAAGTAATATCAAGTCCTTTTGTAAAATTTTAATATGTATAAGGGGGAGAAAATGGGGTATGCATCAAAGAAGATTAATAAAAAATATTTAGAAGAAAGGATTAAATCTGAAAGAATAAAAAAATTTGTTTATACAGGAGATTGTGAAGTTTACGGAAGAGCTTGTATGTATTTAGATAAGAAAGAAGAATCAATAAATGCATTTAAGAAGGCTGCTGAATTAGAGGATATATTAATAGAAAGAATCAGATTAGGAAGTGCAGTTGGGGATATTTCAAAGGAAGTTCATAAGAAAGCTAACTTTTTAAGATTGGCAGGAGAAATTGAAGAAGCAAAAGATGTGTACAGAGAAGCAAAAGAAATGTATGAACAACTTTTGGAAGAAAATAAATATCCTTATTATAGGGATATGTATATAGAAAGATATCTTTGTACATTATTTTTCCTGAAAGAATATGAAAAGTGTATTGATTTTGGTAAGGATAAAGAAGAAATTTATCCAGTAGCATTTTCAAGGGCAATATTAAATAATGATAAGGATGCTGTTGGTAATCTTATTGATAGAATAAAACGTCATGCAAAAGAAGCAAAAGTTGGTCCGGGAGAAGAAGATGGAACTGTTATAGCGATATGGGACTGGTATGAAATAGGTATGAAATTATTAGGACTACCATCAAGGATAGACTATATAGACTGGTAGAGGGAGTAGAAAAAAGGACTTGGTAAGTAATATCAAGTCCTTTTATAAAATTTTAATATGTATAAGGGGGATACATATGGGGTATGCATCAAAGAAGATTAATAGAAAATATTTAGAAGAAGCAATAAAAAGTTATGAAAAGAGAGGAGTAACCAACTGGAGGAGGGCAGAAGTTTGTGCTAGAGCAAGTTTATATCTTGATATAGAGGATAAAGCTAAGGAGTACTTTGAAAAAGCGTCATATATGATTGATAATTTAATAGATATTTGTAAAGAGGATGATGATTTAAATGAATTATCTAGAGCTATTCATATGAAAGCTAATTTTTTAAGATTGGCAGGAGAAGTTGAAGAGGCAAAAGCTGTGTATAGAGAAGCAAAAGAAATGTATGAACAACTTTTAGAAGAAAATAAATATCCTTATTATAGAGATGTGTACATGGGAAGATATCTTTGTACATTATTTTTCCTGAAAGAATATGAAAAGTGTATTGATTTTGGTAAAGATAAAGAAGAAATTTATCCAGTAGCATTTTCAAGAGCTATATTAAATAATGATAAAGATGCTGTTGGTAATCTTATTGATAGAATAAAACGTCATGCAAAAGAAGCAAAAGTTGGTCCGGGAGAAGAAGATGGAACTGTTATAGCGATATGGGACTGGTACGAAATAGGGATGAAATTATTAGGACTACCATCAAGAATAGATTATATAGACTGGTAGAGGAATAGAAAAAGGACTTGATAAGTAATATCAAGTCCTTTTGTTATTTAAATTCTTTTGTGTATTCTATTTAAATAGAAAGTTATTATTAATGTTAATGCATAATCGTAAATTAAAAATGCAACTTGAGCTATAATTATAATAATATACCAAGGGAATTTAATGTCTATAGTTATAAATGATTTTAATACATATATTCCTATAAAAAACATTATATTTGAAAACAATAATTTTAAAATTATTTCAACTGGCATATTCTTAAGTTTTTCTATAAAGAATTTTACTATTCCATATACTCCAAAGTATAAGATGAATGGAAGTATTTTATCAAATGGAATGATGAAAAATCCTATTACAGAAGATGCTAAGTATACAAAAACTCCAAGTTTTACGTCACTTCGCATTATAGCTATAGCTGGAAATATTGATGAAATTGTAAAAATAGCAAAAGTGTTTATTGGTATTAGTAAACTTAAATACAAAGTTATAATTGTAAGTGCAACTAATATTCCTCCTAGTGCTATATTTTTAGATTTAGAACTATTCATAAATAATCATCTCCATAAGAAATTAACAACAACCTATTAAATCCCCACCAAAGCATTCACAAAGTGAATCTAAACACCAAAGGTTAAGACAACAGTTACAAGCATCAGCATTACCACCTTGTGTAGTTCTATATGGATTTCCATAACTAGTTGCTCTTGAATTTAATTGATTAAGTGCCTGTCTGTATTCAAAATTATTTGGGTCCATATTAACAGCTGTTTGAAGATGATTAAGTCCTGAATCAAACCATCCTTTATTAACATGACAAATACCCATTAAGAAATTCCATTCAGCATTTCTATTTGAGATACTATTAAGCTTAGTTTCAGCTGCACTAATATTTCTTGCTTGAAGAAGTCTTCTAACTTCTTGGAAAACAATTTGATCATTTTGGCTACTATTTGCATTATATCCGCTAGTATTACTATTAGAGTAGCTTGAATTTCCTGCATTTCCTTTAGTTAATGTATCATAAGCTGCATTAATTTCAGCAAGTTTTTCTTGTGCTAACTCTTTAAGTGGATTATCACCGTATTGATCAGGATGATATTTTTTTACAAGCTTTCTATAAGCGCTTTTAATTTCTTCTTGAGATGCTCCTTCTTTTATACCAAGTACTTCATATGGATTCATTTTTAAGTCTCCTACCTTTCTCTTTACAATTACAATTGCTTGTCACCTTTACGTATTTATCCATCATTCCAAGATTAATTATATTTTCTAGTATTTCTTTATTTCTCTCTAATGGGAGTTCATTTAGTATTTCTTTGCATGTATATGCTAAGTTAAATATACTAAATTCTAATCTTCCCTTAATTTCTTTTAATAATTCTTCATATGGAATATTATCTTTATTATAAAGATAATTTATTGGATTAAATTTATTTTTTTCTATATCCTCTTTTAAATCATCTAATGCATCCATTAAATATATCCATTTACCAAGAGAATAACCAAATTTATATAAGTTTTCTCTAAGAATTTCTGAATCTTCCTTAAATTCATTAGGATATTCTTTTAAAATAGATCCAACAATTACACTGAATGGATCACATATTTCATCTATAAATTTAAAATTTTTATTCTTTTCTAAATTACTAAGCTCTTTAAGTTTTTCTTCAATTAAGGAATTTATGTTAGTTACTGAAGAGGGGAATTTCTTTTTATAATGTTTAATAACATTTAGAAGAAATTTGCTCTTTAATGAATTATCGTCATAAACATCATCAAGAAGTTTATAATATGTAAGGGATACATTCATAGTTGCAGCATAATTTATTGCCTTATTATTAAGAAGAATAGGCTTCTTTTTATTAGGATGAGCCATACATCTTTTAAGCTTTAGATTAAGTTCTTCATTAGATGATAAACCATCTAATAATAATGCTAGAAAAGTCATATCATAATTTAAAGTCATCCTTGGAAGCTCGCCATAAAGAGTTTTAATCCCAAGACAAACACCGCAATAATAACTTTGAAATTGATTATATTCTCTAATCTTTAGTTCAGGTTTTAGAGGAGTTACATAACCAAACAATAAAAACACTCCTTTAAACTTTTAGTATAAAGACATTATACAATAACTTTACTATTTAAAACAGTAGTATATGTATAAATTACAAAACTTTACATAAAATAATAGTGACCTTTCAAAGTAAGGGTTGCGTAGGTTTGAGCTTGCTGGCATAATTTTGCCAGCTTTTTTTATTTCAACTGGAAAAATAAAACTATTATTACATAGTGAATATATTCATAAAACGCCAAAACACATAATATAAAAATAAAATACACAATTATTATTCGTTAATATACGAATAATAAAATAAATTAAATCAATAATGTTGACTTTTTTAAAGCGTAGTGCTATTCTGAAATTACCAAAACAAATAATGGAAATTAGGGAATCTAAATCAGTGGAGGGGAAAGAATGGTTAATATTAAAATGGTATTCGTTGAGAAGAAAGAAGGCTTTAATATTGAGGGGAAAATTTTACTTGAGGATTTTAGAACTAATTTAAGAATAGATTCATTAGAGGAAGTTAGAGTATTAAACAAATATCTTATTTCAGATATCTCAGATGAATATTATAATAAAGCGCTACATACTATTTTCTCAGAATTACCAGTAGATAAAGTATATGAAGAGAAGATTGATATAGATAAAGATGATATTGCTTTTGGAGTGGAGTTTTTACCAGGACAGTATGATCAAAGAGCTGATTCAGCATCAGAATGCATAATGTTATTAACAGCAGATAAAAAATTAGATGTAAAATGGTCAAAAATAATTGTCTTAAAAGGAAACCTTTCAGAAGAAGAAGTTCAAAAAATAAAGAAATATTATATAAATCCTGTAGATTCAAGAGAAGTAGATATTTATTCTAAAAAGATATCTAATGAATTTAGCATACCTAATGATGTAGAAGTGTTACATGGTTTTATTGACAAGAATGAAGAGGAGATTAAAAACTTCCATAAAGAATTAGGACTAGCTATGAGTATTGAAGACTTAACTATGATAAGAGATTACTTCAAGCTAGAAGAAAATAGAAATCCTACAATAACTGAGATAAAGGTTATTGATACTTACTGGTCAGATCACTGTAGACATACTACATTTGAAACATCCATAAAAGAAGTAGAAATAGAAGAAAATAAATATAACATTCCAGTAAAGAAAGCTTACGAAGCTTATTTAAAATCAAGAGAATATGTGTACGGAAAAGATACAAATAGAAAAGTTAAGTTAATGGATCTTGCAGTTATTACTATGAAGGAATTAAGAAAAAGAGGTCTTTTAGATGATTTAGATATTTCTGATGAAATAAATGCATGTTCAATAAACATAAACGTTGAAATGGAAGACGGAAAAGTTGAAGAATACCTACTAATGTTTAAAAATGAAACTCATAACCATCCAACAGAAATAGAACCATTTGGGGGAGCAGCAACATGTTTAGGCGGAGCAATAAGAGATCCACTTTCAGGAAGAACTTATGTATATCAAGCTATGAGAGTTACAGGAGCTTCAGATCCAACAGTTGAAATTGAAGAAACATTAAAAGGTAAATTACCACAAAGAACTATAACACTTGGGGCAGCACATGGATATAGTTCTTATGGAAATCAAATTGGACTTGCAACTGGACAAGTTGATGAAGTATATCATCCAAATTATGTAGCTAAGAGAATGGAAGTTGGGGCAGTAATTGCAGCAGCACCAAAAGAAAATGTAGTTAGAGAAGAGCCAAGTCTTGGGGATGTAGTAATTTTACTTGGTGGAAGAACTGGAAGAGATGGTGTTGGTGGAGCAACAGGTTCATCAAAAGAGCATACAGAAGAATCAATAGAAAACTGTGGGGCAGAGGTGCAAAAGGGGAATGCACCAACGGAAAGAAAGATTCAAAGACTTTTTAGAAAAAAAGAAGTAGCAATAATGATAAAAAGATGTAATGACTTTGGAGCTGGTGGAGTATCAGTTGCAATTGGTGAGTTATGTAGGGGGCTTAATATAGATTTAGATAAAGTTACTAAAAAGTATGATGGACTTGATGGAACAGAACTTGCAGTATCAGAATCTCAAGAGAGAATGGCTGTAGTAGTTACTAAGGAAAATGCAGAAAAGTTTATTGAATTTGCAAAGAAAGAAAATTTAGAAGCTACAATTGTTGCAAATGTTACTGATGACGAAAGACTTACAATGACTTGGAGAGGTAAAACAATTGTTGACTTAAAGAGAAGTTTCTTAGATACAAATGGGGCAGAACAAGAAACTAGAGTAAAGGTAACAGCACCAACAGAATATCCATACGAAGTTAAAGATATTGATGTTAAAAAAGAGTGGATAGATAATCTTAAAAAATTAAATGTTTGTAGTAAAAAAGGTTTAATAGAAAGATTTGATTCAACTATTGGATGTAATACAGTACTTATGCCACTTGGAGGAAAGTATCAAAAAACTCCAGCTGAAGGTATGGCTGCAAAGATTCCAGTACAAGGTAACGAAAGCTTAGATGCTTCAATAATGACTTATGGATTTAATCCATATCTTGGAATGTGGAGTCCATTCCATATGGCATTTTATTCAGTAATCGAATCTGTTACAAAACTTGTAGCAATGGGAGGAGATTACAAGAAGGCTAGACTTACTTTCCAAGAATACTTTGAAAAGTTATCAAAGGATGAGAAGAGATGGGGAAAGCCATTTGGAGCATTACTTGGGGCGTATAAAGCTCAAATGGATTTAGAAATACCAGCAATAGGCGGAAAAGATTCAATGAGCGGAAGTTTCGGTGATATAGATGTACCACCTACATTAGTGTCATTTGCAGTAGGAGTAGAGAAAGCTAAAAATATAATATCACCAGAATTTAAGAAAGAAAATTCAAATGTAGTTTTACTTAA
The DNA here is from genome assembly GCF_055396605.1 of Clostridium budayi. NCBI lineage: Bacteria > Bacillati > Bacillota > Clostridia > Eubacteriales > Clostridiaceae > Clostridium > Clostridium budayi. The sequence continues at coordinate 2,155,879 of NZ_AP042456.1, read as the reverse complement.
ATCTACAAAGTTAGAAGATGGAACAATAGAAATGAATGAGTTTAAGAACAACTTAAACAAAGTTCATGAACTTATATTAGAAGGAAAAATAATTTCAGCATATTCAGTTAAGTTTGGTGGAGTATCAGAAGGATTAACTAAGATGGCTCTTGGAAATAAAATTGGGGTAGAGTTTGATAATCTTTCTAAAGAAGAATTATTTGGATTTAATTATGGATCATTAATTTTAGAAATAAATGAAGATGTAAATATAGATGAAGAATTTACTGGACTAAACTTTAAAGTTATAGGAAAAACAAATGGAAGTAATAAAATAACTTCAAAAGAATATGATTTAAATTTTGATATAGATAAATTAGAAGAAGCTTATGAAGAGAAGTTAGAAGGAGTATTTAAATCAAAGACTACTAATAAAAATAAAGAAAATGTAGAAGAAGTTTTAAAAGACAATAAGGAAGTAAAAAAATCTAAGTTTAAAACTTCAACACCAAAAGTAGTAATACCAGTATTCCCAGGAACAAACTGTGAAACAGATTCTGCAAGAGCATTTAGACGTGAAGGAGCAGAAGTTAAAGAAGTTCTTATTAGAAACTTAAATAAAGAAATGCTTTTAGAATCATTAAAAGAACTTAAAGAAGCTATTAATGAATCACAAATAATAATGATACCTGGAGGATTCTCAGCAGGGGATGAACCAGACGGATCAGCTAAATTTATAGCTACAATATTTAGAAATGAAATGATAAAAGATGCAGTAACAGATCTTTTAGAAAATAGAGATGGATTAATACTTGGAATTTGTAACGGCTTCCAAGCACTTATAAAACTAGGACTTCTTCCTTATGGAAAGATATGCGATATAGAAGAAGACATGGCAACACTAACTTATAACAATATAAATAGACATATGTCAACTATGGTAAGAACTAAGATTGTATCTAAAAATTCACCTTGGTTTAGTGAAGTTAACTTAGGAGATATTCATACAATTCCTGTATCACACGGAGAAGGAAGATTTGTAGCACCAAAAGAATTGTTAGAAGAACTTTTAGAGAATGGACAAGTAGCAACTCAATATGTTGATTTTGATGGAGAAGTAAGTATGGATATGCCATACAATCCAAATGGATCAATGTTTGGTATAGAAGGAATAACAAGCAGATGTGGAAGAGTACTTGGTAAGATGGGCCACTCAGAAAGAATTGGAGAAAATCTTTATAAAAACATTATAGGAAACTTTGATCAAAAGATATTTAAAGCAGGAGTAAATTATTTCAGAGATTAAAAAAGGGGTGTTAATTATATGAAAGTAGCAATATTTTTCGGAAGTAAATCAGATATAGAAGTTATGAGAGGTGCTGCTAATGCACTAAAAGAATTTAATGTAGATTACAAAGCTTATATATTATCAGCACATAGAGTTCCAGAAAAACTTACAGAAACATTAAAAGAAGTAGAAGAAGATGGATGTGAAGTAATAATTGCAGGTGCTGGACTTGCAGCACATCTTCCAGGTGTAATAGCAAGTCAAACAACACTTCCTGTTATTGGAGTTCCAGTTAAGGCTGCAATTGAAGGAATGGATGCATTACTTTCAATAGTTCAAATGCCAAAGGGAATTCCAGTTGCAACAGTTGGAATAAATAATAGTTATAATGCAGGAATGTTAGCTGTAGAAATGCTTTCATTAAAATATCCAGAAATAAAAAAGGATTTAATAGATTTTAGAATTAGAATGAAGAAAAGATTTATTGAAGAAAACGGAGAAGGAGTGGATTTATAATGGTTAAAAAGTTTGAGATGTTATATGAGGGAAAGGCAAAACAAATATTTAGAACTGAAAATGAAAATGAGGTTATAGTTCACTATAAAGATGATGCAACAGCATTTAATGGAGAAAAGAAAGCTCAAATAGATAATAAAGGTATTTTAAATAATGCAATTACATCAATGATTTTTGAAATGCTAAACAAAGAGGGTATTAAAACTCACTTTATAGAAAAGCTTAATGAAAGAGATCAATTATGTAAAAAAGTTTCAATAGTACCACTTGAAGTTATAGTAAGAAATGTTGCAGCAGGAAGTATGGCAAAGAGACTTGGTCTTGAAGAAGGATACAAGCTTAAAACTACAGTATTTGAATTATCTTATAAAGATGATGAACTTGGAGATCCACTTATAAATGATTATCATGCAGTAGGAATTGGAGCAACAACTTTTGAAGAATTAAATAAAATTTATGAAATGACAGATAAGATAAATAACCTTTTAAAAGAATTCTTTAAGAAACAAAATATAGATTTGATTGACTTTAAAATAGAATTTGGTAGAGATGAAAATGGAGAAGTTATATTAGCTGACGAAATATCACCAGATACATGCAGATTCTGGGATAGTAAAACTGGAGAAAAGCTTGATAAAGATAGATTTAGAAGAGATATGGGCAACGTTGAAGAAGCATACATCGAGATATTAAATAGAATTAAAGGAGAATAATGTATGATACATGCAAATTTCGATATTATGGATCCACAAAATGATAAGTTCAAAGATGAATGTGGAGTATTTGGAGTATATGCAAATGAACCTGTAGATGTTGCATCTGTAACTTATTATGGATTATATGCACTTCAACATAGAGGTCAAGAAAGTACTGGAATTGCAGTTTCAAATGGAGAAGAAGTAAAAATTCATAAAGGTCTTGGAATTATAACAGAAGCTTTTACAAAGGAAAATTTAGATTTTCTTAAAGAGCATAATGGAAATATTGCAATAGGGCATGTAAGATACTCAACAGCTGGAGCTAAAACTATTGAAAATTCACAACCACTTTTAAGTACAACAAAACTTGGTCAAATAGCAACAGCTCATAATGGCAACTTAGTAAATTATGATGTTATTCGTGAATTGCTAGAAGAAGGTGGACATGTATTTAATACAACTGTTGATTCAGAAGTAATAACAACTCTTATTGCAAGAGGGTCAAAAAAGGGAATTGAAAGAGCAGTAATTGATGCAATATCAGCAGTTAGAGGATCTTTTGCTATGGTAATAATGAGCAAAGATAAACTTATAGGAGTTAGAGATCCACATGGAATAAGACCTTTATGCATTGGGAAAATTGCTGAAGGATATGTTCTTTCATCAGAAAGTTGTGCAATTGATGCAATTGGAGGAGAACTTATTCGTGATGTAAGACCAGGTGAAATTGTAATAATTGATGAAAATGGTATTAAGTCAATAAACTACTCAGAAAACACAACATGTAGAACATGTTCTTTTGAATATATATACTTTGCAAGACCAGATTCAGTTATGGATGGAATTGATGTTCACACAGCAAGAGTTAGACAAGGAGAGCAATTATTTAAGGAATATCCAATTGATGCAGATCTTGTAATTGCAGTTCCAGACTCAGGAATACCAGCAGCACTTGGATATTCAAGAGCTTCAGGAATACCTTATGATGTTGGATTTGTTAAAAATAGATATGTAGGAAGAACATTCATATCACCATCACAAGAACTTAGGGAAAGAGCAGTTGCAGTCAAACTTAATCCACTTAAAGTTAATGTAAGTGGTAAAAAGGTAATAATGATTGATGATTCAATAGTTAGAGGAACTACATCAAAGCATTTAATAGAATCACTTAGAAGAGCTGGTGCTACAGAAGTACACTTCCTAGTTGCATCACCTGTTGTTAAATATCCTTGTTACTTTGGAATAGATACTCCATATAGAAGTGAATTAATTGGAGCTAATAAAAGTCTAGAAGAAATAAGAGAAAACATTGGGTGCGATTCTTTAGGATATTTAAGCTTAGAAGGGATATATGAAAGCTTAGAGAAGAGAAGAAATTTCTGTGTAGGATGTTTTAATGGGGTATATCCAGTATCAGCACCTATGGAAGCTTTAAATGAAAATCTTGAAAGGTAGGGTAAAGAATTTATGTTAACTTACAAAGAATCAGGAGTAAATATAGAAGAAGGTTATAAGTCAGTTAAGCTTATAAAAGATTATGCAAAAAAGACAATGAGCGAGTATGTATTAAATGGACTTGGTTCATTTGGCGGAATGTTAGAGCTTCCAGAAGGATATAAAAAGCCAGTTTTAGTTTCAGGAACAGATGGTGTTGGAACTAAACTTGATATTGCATGTAAAAAGAAAAAGTACGATACAGTAGGAATAGACTGTGTTGCAATGTGTGTAAATGATATTTTATGCCATGGTGCAAAGCCAATATTTTTCTTAGACTATATTGCATGTGGAAAGCTTGAAGCTGAAGTTGCAGCTAGTTTAGTTAAAGGTGTATCAGATGGATGTTTAGATTCAGATTGTGCATTAATTGGTGGAGAAACAGCAGAAATGCCAGGCTTTTATAAAGCAGGGGATTATGATATTGCAGGATTTGCAGTTGGAATAGTTGATAAAGATAAAATAATAAGCGGAGAAAAAATAGCTAAAGGGGATAAACTTATTGGAATAAAGTCATCAGGTATTCATTCAAATGGGTACTCTTTAGTTAGAAAAGTATTTAAAGATTTAGATAGAGAATTTAATGGAAGACCAATTTGGGAAACACTTTTAACTCCAACAAAAATATATGTTAAGCCAGTATTAGCACTTTTAGAAAAATATGAAATTAAAGGTATGGCTCATATAACTGGTGGAGGATTTATAGAAAATGTTCCAAGAATGTTTAATGGAAGAGAGCTTACAGCAGTTATAAGAAAAGATAGCTATCCACTACCTGAAATATTCGAAGAAATGGAAGCTTTAGGAGTAGATAGAGATCATATGTATAACACTTTCAACATGGGTATAGGATTTGTACTTTGCGTTAAGGAAGAAGATGTTAATCTAATTTTAAAAGACTTACTAGAAATGGGTGAAGTAGCTTATGAAATTGGACATGTTACATCTGGAGGTGAAGGTATTTGTTTAAAATAGCAGTACTTGCATCAGGCTCAGGGTCTAATCTTCAATCAATAATAGATAATATAAAAAATGAGAATTTAAATTGTAAAATAGAGATGGTTATAGGAAGCAAAGAAGGAATATACGCATTAGAAAGAGCTAAAAGTGCAGGTATAAAAACTTTCGTTGTTTCAAAAAAAGAGTATGGAAAGAATACCTCAGATGAAGTATTAAAACTTGTAGATGGAAAGGTTGATTTAATTGTACTTGCAGGATACCTTTCCATCCTAGATGGAGAAATTTTAAAAAGGTTTAAAAATAAAATAATTAATATTCATCCATCACTAATTCCTTCATTTTGTGGTCCTAATATGTATGGTATTAAAGTACATGAAGCTGCAATAGAAAAAGGAGTTAAACTATCAGGATGTACAGTACATTTTGTAAATGATGAAGTTGATGGAGGAGCAATTATTCTTCAAAAAGCAGTTGAAGTTTTATTTGAAGATGATGCTTCATCACTTCAACAAAGAATATTAAAAGAAGAACATAAGCTTTTGCCAGAGGCAATTAAGTATTTAATAGAAGATAAAGTATCAGTAGTAAATGGAAGAGTTAGAATCTTAAAATAATGGAGGGTAAAAATTCTATGAAAAAGAGAGCGTTAATCAGTGTATTTGATAAAGAAGGAGTATTAGAACTTGCTAATTTCTTAAATAATAGAGGAGTTGAAATAATTTCAACTGGTGGAACATACAAGCACTTAAAAGAAAATGGTGTACCAGTAATAGAAGTAAATGAAGTAACAAACTTCCCAGAAATGTTAGATGGAAGAGTAAAGACACTTCATCCAATAATTCATGCTGGAATACTTGCAATAAGAGATAATGAAGAACATATGGCAACAATTCAAGGAAGAGACATAAACACTATTGATTACGTAGTAGTTAACCTTTACCCATTTTTTGAGAAAGTTAGAGAAGATTTAAGCTTTGATGAAAAGGTAGAATTTATAGATATAGGTGGCCCAACAATGCTTAGAGCAGCGGCTAAAAACTTCAAAGATGTTGTAGTATTATCTGATAAAGCTGATTATAAAAAAGTGATGGAAGAAATAGAAAATGAAGGTGAAGTTTCATTAGAATTTAGAAAGAAGCTTGCAGGTAAAGTGTTTAACTTAATGAGCGCTTACGATGCTGCTATTTCAAATTTCTTATTAGAAGATGAAGAATATCCAGAATATCTTTCAGTTTCATTCAGAAAGAAACAAGGATTAAGATATGGAGAAAACTCACACCAAAGTGCAGCATTTTATGAATCAACTACTGTAGATGGAGCTATGAATACTTTTGATATATTAAATGGTAAAGAATTATCATATAACAATTTTAAAGATATGGATATTGCATGGAAGTGTGTATCAGAATTTGAAGAGCCAACATGTTGTGCATTAAAACATAATACTCCATGTGGAGTTGCAATAGGAAAAGATTCTTATGAAGCCTACATGAAAGCTTATGAAGTAGATAAAGCTTCAATATTTGGTGGTATAGTTGCCTTTAATAGAAAGGTAGATAAAAAGACAGCAGAAGAAATGGTTAAGATTTTCTTAGAAGTAATTGCAGCACCAGAATATGATGAAGATGCTTTAGAAATATTAAAGACTAAAAAGAATTTAAGAGTATTAAAATGTCATAACACTCCACAAGATAAGAAATACATGGTTACAGTTGATGGTGGAATATTAGTTCAAGAAGAAGATAAAAAGTTAATTGAAGAATTAAAAGTAGTAACAGAAAAGAATCCAACTGAAGAAGAAATGAAAGATTTAATCTTCGGAATGAAAGTTGTTAAGTATGTTAAATCAAATGCTATAGTTGTAGCAAAAGATGGAGTTGCTCTTGGTATTGGTGGAGGTCAAGTTAATAGAATATGGCCAACAGAAGATGCATTAAAAAGAGGGGCTGGAGCTACAATACTTGCATCAGATGCATTCTTCCCATTTAGAGATGTAGTAGATGAAGCTTTTAAAGGGGGAATAAAAGCAATAATTCAACCAGGTGGTTCAATGAGAGATCAAGAATCAATTGATGCTTGTAATGAACATGGAATAGCAATGGTGTTTACTGGTCTTAGACATTTCAAACACTAGTTTACAAGTATCGTGCAAATATGAAAGTGAGATAATATGCTCTACTTACTTCGGAAAAGCTTTGCTTTTCAAGGCGTTCATAGAATATATTATTCTCACTTTCATTTGCACTACTGTTTTAAAGAATAAGAAGTTAAATTTTGAAATTTAAAAGGGGATTATAGGAATATGAAAATACTTTTAATTGGCTCTGGTGGAAGAGAGCATGCAATTGCTTGGAAGCTTTCTAAAAGTGAGAGGGTTAGTAAAATATATGTTGCGCCAGGAAATGGTGGAACTGCAATAGAGAAAAAGTGTGAGAATGTTGGAATTACTGATATAGAAGAATTGTTAAATTTTGCAAAGAGTAGAAGTGTAGATTTAACTGTAGTTGGACCAGAAGAACCTTTAATAAATGGAATAGTTAATAGGTTTAAAGAAGAAGGACTTAAAATATTTGGACCAGAAAAAGATGGTGCAATGCTTGAAGGAAGTAAAAGTTTTTCTAAGGATTTTATGAAAAAGTATGGAGTAGCTACTGCTGAATATGAAGTTTTCTATGAAGCTACAAGGGCTAAAGAATATTTAAATGAATGTAAATACCCTATAGTAATAAAGGCAGATGGACTTGCAGCAGGTAAAGGGGTAGTTATATGTGAAACTAAAGAAGAAGCAATAGAAAATATAGATTTATTTATGGTTAATGATATATTTAAAGGAGCAGGTAAGAAAGTTGTTATAGAAGAATTTTTAAAAGGTGTTGAGGCTTCAATTCTTTCAATAACTGATGGAAAGACAATAATTCCTTTTATATCAGCAAAAGATCATAAACAAATTTATGATGATAATAAAGGCCCTAATACTGGAGGAATGGGAGTTGTTGCTCCAAATCCTTATGTAACAGACGAAGTTTTAAAAGAATTCGAAGAAGAGATAATGAACAAAACTTTAGCTGGAATTAGAGAAGAGGGATTTGATTTTAAAGGAATTATATTCTTTGGAATTATGATTACAGATGATGGAGTAAAGCTTCTTGAATATAATGTTAGAATGGGTGACCCTGAAACTCAATCAGTTCTTTCACTTATGGAAACAGATCTTTTAGATTTAATTGAAGCTAGTATCGAAGGAAAGTTAAGTGAAAAGACTGTTAAGTTTAAAGATGAAGTATGCGTTAATGTTGTTATGGCTTCAAAAGGATATCCAGCTTCTTATGAAACTAATAAGGGGATAAGTTTTGAAGAAGGAGTTCTTGATAATTTATTCATTGCAGGTGCTAAACTTACAGAAGGTAAGCTTTTAACTAGTGGAGGAAGAGTTTTATCTGTTATAGGAAGAGGTAATACTGTAGAGGAAGCTAGAGAGAATGCTTATAACAATGTTAATAAAGTAAGTTTTGATGGAGCTTATTTTAGAAAAGATATTGGAATAGCTAAATAAGGATTTTTAAGAAACTGATAAGCTAAGGATTTAGATTCTTAGTTTATCAGTTTTTTTTGTTGGGGTTTAGAATAATTAATGGTGAACCGTATCATAAGTAAGCCTCCAAATCTTTGATTTGGTCAGGCGAACTTACACCTACGAACGAATGTGAGTAGCGTGTTTCCTTTAAATAAGTGAGGTTTATAGCCTTAAGCGTTGAAATAACATACCTAAGGCTATTTTTATAAGTGAAAATACTGTATCATAAGCAAGGTTATATTTACAAATCATGTTATAATAAGTTTATAGTTAAAGGTAAAATAGGAATTTATAGGGATTGGTTATTCTAATTAACTTAATGAAAATATTGAGATGAGTGAATATTTTTTAGAAAACTCTTGGAGAAAATGGTGTGAAAGGGAGTAGGTATTTAAAGTGGAATATGTTTGGATAGAAAAAGATAAAAATATTAAAGATATAATGAATGAAGAGATGAAAATACATATAAAATGGAGTGAAAAACCTGATAAAGACTATTTAGAGTTATCTAGACAGTATATGAACGCAAGTTATATCACCTTAAGAGAGGTTATAGAAGTTCCACACAATGATAATATCAAGTATGACATGTGGTTTTTGCCTGGTGTTTATATGATGAGACAGGCTATAGAATTATTGCTCAAGGCAGGATTAGCTGTTAAGGGAGCTACTAAGAGTGAGCTACAGGCAATATTTAAAGATAATAAACATAATGTAAAGGAGTTGTATAACACATTTAAAGATAGATACGGTATTGAAGAGCTAAATTTAGATGAAGAAATGTGGCTAGAGAAGTATTTAGGTAGTATAGAGATAGTAGATTCAAGTTCAGATCTTTTCAGATACCCATTTAAAGATGACTTCATGCAACAATATGGTAATAAGGCCTTAGATGTTTGGCATATGGGTAATAAACTTATATATTGTTATAGCACCTTGAATAAAATGATATTTGGTGAGTGGTTTGATGCAGACGAATTAGACCTTGAAGAAGAGCCACAGTTTATACACCTGGCCATTACAGGCATAAATAATTGCTATCTATGGGATTCACCATGGGGTGATGGATTCCATAAGCAGGTAACAGGATATAGTGATGTTGCAACGTTTTTGTTCGAAAAGTTTAAAGAATCAAAAGATGAAATGTTATTCTATCCGATAGTTTTCTTAATGAGAAATGCTATTGAGATAGGATTAAAAAGACTTCTTCACATACAGATGGAACAAGGTGTTGATGAGCATATTATCCGAAGAAAAAGGAACTCACATTTGTTATATAAAGACTTATGGAATTCAATTAAACCAATGCTGGTCCATTATTCGAAAGAAGACAATCAGGAGGAAGAAACACTAGATTTAGCCGAGAGATATATAAAGACTTTGAGCGGTGTAGATAAGAACGGGGATATGTTTAGGTATCCGTGTTCATTTAGTAATGAATATAAGTTTAATGATGAAGAGATTGATGTAGAGAATTTCTATAGTTATCTATTAGGACTTTTCCATTTTATTGATAGTTGTGATTCATGGTTAGATAATATAAAGGATTATGAAATGGAAATGAGAAGTTACATGGAGTGGGAATACTAAATAATATTTATAGTCTTAGATATTTATATAATTAGCCTAAGACTATTTTTATAAGCAAAAATACCGTATCATAAGTAATGAAACAAATATTAAAATTTAACGATTATATTATTAATTATTTTATAAGTATTAGTAATATAAATAACACTTATATTATTATTATTTACAAAAATTATTAAATGTTGAAAAGTATATTATAATATCATTAGGATAATTAAAAGGAATTTATTGAATTTTTATGGTAATATGGTAAATTTATATTGGAAGTTTTTTAGGAGGACAATATGGGGAGAAGAGAAGTAGAAGAAAATATTATTGAGTTAAAGGATATTTATAAAAAATATAATATAGAAGGAAGTGAAACAATAAATACTTTAAGCAGAGAACTTGAAGAGTTTAAAGTTAGAGTTTTATTTGTAGGTTGCTTTAGTGCAGGAAAAAGTGCTTTACTGAATAAGTTCATTGAAAAAGATATTTTGAAAGAAGATCAAAAAAGAGAAACTGCTATAGCTACTGAAATCGTTTATGATTATGAAGATTATGCAGAACTTATTAAGGGGAATGAGGTAGAGCAAGTTGATTTAGAAAATATAAAAAAATATGATGTAAAGAATTATGATTTTTATAGATATCATGTAAATAGTGAAGCTGTATTAAATTTAAAGGATATTACACTTGTAGACATGCCTGGGATTAATTCTGGAATTGATGAGCATAACAAAGCTATTTTCAGATATGTAGATAAGGGAAGTGGATATGTTGTTCTTATAGATTGCGAAGATGGTATTTTAAAGCCCAATGTAATAAGGTTTCTAGAAGAAGTCAATATGTATCATGATAATATTGTTATTGTAGTATCTAAAATTGATAAGAAGACCGAAGAGGATGTACAAGAAATTGTTGAAAAAATAAAAGAAATAGCAGAGGATGTTTTAGATAGAGAGGTACCATTATATACAACATCTATATATAATGATGATAATGATTTTGATGGAATTTTAGGTAATTTTAATGCTGAAGAACTAGTAGAACAAGCTTTTGAAACTAGGGTTAAAGAGGCAAGGGAATTATGTGTTATTACATTACAGAGTTTGTTAGATAATTTAAGCGTGGATACTAAAGAAATTGAAGATGAAATATATGAAAGACAAAAAGCTAGAATTAAGTTAAATGAAAAGATTTTAAAGGAAAAGGGAAAATTAAATTTTGATATAAAAAATAACGTAAAACCTCTAATACTATCTGATGTAAGAGATGCATTAAGTTCTAATTCAGAAAAAATAGCAGCAAGTATATTAGATAATGGTGATACTGATAGAATAATAAATGATATATTAAGACCTATTTTAATAAATTCTACAAAACGATATACAGCAAAATCTTTTGAAGAGTTTGTGAATGAAATTAATATGGAAGAGTTAATTACAAATAGATGGAATGAAAGTGTTGCAGGAGATATTTCAGATAAGTATCATAAAACAAAAGGACAAATAAGTAAGATATCTGAAACTATCGATAAAGGAAATAAGATTTATAAAACTATTGTAGGTAGTATATCAATTGCAACTACGATTGTAGCACCATGGATAGAGCTTATAATATTATTTTTACCAGATATATTAAATGTATTTGGTAGAATAGCAGAAAGTTCTAAAAAAGATGAAATCAAAGGAAAAGTTAGAACTGAAATTATACCTAATATAATAAAAAAGTTAGAAAGTGAAGTAGATAACTCTTTAATGGCATTATCAGAGGAATTAATTAATGAAATGGAAGAAAAAATAGGGGAATATATTCAAGTGGAGGAAGAGGGGCTTAAGTTAGCATTAGAAAAAAAGCAAGAAAAAGAAACTTTATATAATGATTTAGCTAAAGAACTAGAAATGGATATTGCAAATTTAAGTAAATCAATCGAGGGGAATAACGATGAAAACTAAAAATGAAAAATTTATAGAACTTATAGAAAAAATAAATAAGGATATACAAAAGAACAAGAACTTAATAGGTGATAGATTAGCAACTGAGTTTGAAAATAAATGTTTTAATATAAAAGAACAATTAAATAATATAATTGAAGTAAATAGAACATTAAAAATAGGTATAGTTGGAGAAGTTAAGGCTGGTAAGTCTTCTTTTTTAAATGCATTGATTTTTGATGGAGAAAATATTTTACCAAAGGCTGCAACACCTATGACTGCAGCTTTAACTAAGATAGCATATAGTAAAGAGCAGAAAGCTAAAATAGTATTCTATAAAAAGTATGATTGGGAAAATATTTGTAGGCTTTCAGAAAAATATGATGAATTTTTAATGAAAAAGCTTGAAGAATTAAAGAAGGAAGAAGAGGAAAAAAGAAAATTTAATTCTATAAGTGTACAAGTTTATAGAAAGAAAGAAATAACATTAGAAGGTGTAGAGAAAAGATATAGAAGTGAAATTCCTAAAGAATATGCATCATGTAAAGAGTTAACTGATATGGCTAAAAAAAATGGAATAGATGTATATAAATATTTAGATCAAACTGAATATATTACAGGAATAGAAAATGATAAGCAATATATGCAAAATTTAGATGAATATATAGGAAGTAAAGGCAAGTTAACACCAATAGTTAAACATACAGAACTACATATAAATAATGAATTTTTAAATGGAATTGAAGTTATTGATACTCCAGGATTAAATGATCCAATATTGTCAAGAAGTGAAGAAACTAAGAAATTTCTTATGGAATGTGATGTAGTTTTCATGTTAAGTTATACAGGACAATTTTTAGGGCAAGAGGATATGAAATTTTTGAAAAATACATTGCCGAAAGAGGGAATTAAAAAGGCTATATTATTAGGAAGTAAATTTGATTCAGGAGTTCTAGATTATAATGAAAGAAATGCAACTATAAAAAAAGCACTTAGAGAAAGTGCAAAGAACTTTTCAAGACAAGCCGAGGATAATATTAATGAGATAGTAAGAAGTGGAAGAAGTAACGAAACTATAGAAGAAATTAGAAAGGCTTTACCAGCAGAATATATATCATCATTATTATATGGGGCCGCTATTAAGCTTGAAAAAGGAAGAGAGCTATCGGCTGATGAAAAAAATATTATAAATAGAATGCAAAGAAGATTTACTGGCTTCGAAAGTTCACCAGAATTTTTAAGAGAGTTTGCTAATATAGATAGGATTAGAAATAAAGTTTTTACAGAGGTTAAAGCTGAGAAGGAAAAAACTATAAGTGATAGAATTGCTAAAATAGTAGATAGTAAGAAATTAGATTTTGACACTATTTTAGATGAAATATCTAGTGATATTACTAATAACTTGGAGCAAATTAACACTTATGAAAGCACTGAATTAAATGAAAAGAAAAAGAATTTAGTTGATAAGTTAGATTCTATTAGAGTTGAAGTTAGAAATTTATTTGAACATAGTATAGTAAAGGCAAGTAATCAAATTAGTAGAATAAAAGTTGAAGTTGAAAAAGAAGTTGAAAATAATAGAGAAGTTGGTATTTCAACATCAACAGAAACTCATAGTAAAAGTAGAAGAACTGGATTCCTAGGCTTGAGAAAAGAGTATTATGATGTTACAACAACTACGAAAATAGCTAATGTGGCAGATGTTGTAACTAATATAAGAAAATATGGTAATAAGGTTAGAGGCATTATAATAAATGAGTTAGATAGAGCTTTTGATGTGGAAGAATTAAAAAGAGAAATTAAGAATGTTGTTTTAGAGGCTTTTGATTTATCAGGAAAAAATTTCAGTAAAAATGAAATTTTATTGCCTATTGAAACAACATTAAGGAAATTATCAATACCTAAAATAAACATTGATTTAGAAAAATATGATGAAAAAATTTATAGTGAATTTTCTTCAGTAGCTGAAGGTAAAGAAATAAATAGTCTTATTTTAAAGCAAGATAGAGTATTACAAGAAATGACAAAGGATATTTGTAATGAAATTGAAGAAATTGAAGAAAAGATAGCTAATACATTAAGAAAAGACGGATTAGATTTTATAGATAATGTAGAAAAAAATCTTGAAGATAGAGTAAAACTTCTAGATAAATTATTAGAAAATAAAGAAAAGAATATATTAGATTTAGAAGTGGTGAAAAAAATTATTAGAGAAAATAAAAAAGAAATTTTAGAGGTTAGAGAATAATATGGGACTTTGGGATGACGAAGATGAAGATTTAGAAGAAGTTGAAGAATGTACGGAAAATATATATTTAGCTAATACAGAAAAAGGTGTGGAATTAATTGCAAAATTATTAAGTGGTGAAAGGTATAATAAAACTGTCGCTGAAAAAATAAATAGTATAAAAAGGTTAGATTATATTTTAGAGAAGAAAGTCTTAGCTACAAGTAAAATTAATATTGATAATGAAGTTAAACTTTACAATAGATTAGTGAGATTAAGCGATAAATTATATGAAAATAATAAAATGAAATTATTAAATAATAAAACGGTTATAGGAATAGGTGGACAGTTTAGTGCAGGAAAATCTAAGTTTATAAATTCTATAATAAAGAGCGATGTTTTGCCAGAAGACCAGACACCAACCACATCAATAGCAACTTATATAGTAAAAGGCAATACAGATGAAATTAGAGCATATACTTATACTGACAACAGCATTACTATTGATATGGAAGCTGTTAAAGCGCTAACACATGCCTTTTATGCTAAATATAATTTAGGATTTTCACAGTTTGTAAATGAGTTAGTGATAAGTAATAGCGAGTTTAAATATGAAAATATAGCAATATTAGATACACCAGGATATAGCAAAGCTGATTATTGTGTTAATGAGTCTATATCAGATGAAAAAAAAGCATATAATCAACTTAAAAATGTCGACTATTTAATATGGGTAGTTGATATAGAAAATGGAGTTATCAAAAATAGAGATATAGAATTTATAAAATCTTTAGAATTTGATAGAAAGATACTTATTGTTTTTAATAAAGCAGATAAGAAAATAAAAAGTGATGTAAAAGATATTATTGAAGAAAGTAAGGAAATTTTAAGTGAATCTAATTTAAATATATGTAATGTCATTGCATATTCTGCATATGATGAAGAGGAGTATTTTACAACCTATTTAGAACAATTTATGCTTGAAGCAAATAGTAATGTTGTAAATAGTAAAAGTATATATAGAGAAATTGAAAGTATATTAAATGAGATAAAATCTAATTTAACTAGGAAACGTAATGAACTTCAAAATAATAGAAACATTATAGGAAGAGTTATATTTAGATCTACAGATATTATGGAATTGGAGAGTTTATCTAGATATTATTCAGACATTTTAATAGGAATAAGTAATATTTATAAATTTGAAAAGAAAGTTTTGGAAAATGAAAAAGAAATAAAAATGTTACTAAGGAAAATAGAATAGGGGGAAGTAATGAAAACAGCAGAAGAAACAATAGAATTATTAGCTAATATATTATCAGAAAAGAACTATATTAAAAGTGAATATATAGAGGTATACAAAGAGGTCTTTTCAGAGGTAAGAAAGAAGCTTATAGGAATAGTTAACGAAATAGATTACTCTAATAAATCAAAAATTCTAAGGGGAATAGATAATAGTATTGAAGAAACAAAAGTCTTAATGCAGTTTCCAGAGCTTATAGGAAAAAATATTGTAGGAATAGTAGGTGCAGTTGGAGAAGCAAATGAAATAGTTATGAGAGCAATTTCTTCAAATGAGTCAAAGAAAATATATATGAATAATACATGTATTCCTAATATTATTTATAATGATGAAGATGAAAATAATATAAAGATAGTTAACTTAATAGAAAATTATGTAGAATTAGATGAAAAAGAATTTATAAAAGTAAATAGGGAATTATATAAAAAGAAAATAGATATAAAAGCTTTTTTATCTGCTTTTAGTACTCCAACAAAACTAGATGTAAAGGATACTGTTTTTATCTATTTTCCTGCTTATGCTTTAAAATATAAAGAGTATTATAAACATTTATTAGGAAAGGTTAATAGCTTTTTAGTAATAAGAGATGATAAAAAAAAATATTTAGACAACATAACATTTTTAAAGAGAAGTTTAAAAAAAATTACTGTTTTTTCAAAAGAGGAGAATATAGTAGTTGCAAAAGAAGAAATTGAAAACCTTAAAGAAGTTTCTATTATTAGTGAAAGTGGGTTAATGAATTTTATTTTAGAGAATAATTTTAAAATTAATAATCTTGATGTTTTAAATAAATTCTATTTGATTTTAAATGAAATTACTATAGATATGACTGAACGTAGGAAGTCTTTAAAGAAGAATATTGAGAAAATGGCTAAAGACATGTTAAGTATAGAAGATGAAGAGACGGATGAGATTTTAAATGCAGTAAGAAATAATAATTGTAAAAAATTAGAGATAGTTAATAAAGAGATAAATTTATATGAAAATGCTAAAAAACAAGTAATATTAAAGATTGAACTATTTGAAAAAGAGATTCTTGAAAAAGCTCAAATTAAAGTTGAAGAATGCGATTTAAATTATAGAGATATAAATTTTGATATTAGAAATAGAATGGCTAATTTAATAGTGAGTTTAATTGAAAGTAGACAAGTAGCTAAGGCAAAAAAATATATTGATATTTTAGAAAAGAAAAATTGTGAATATACATATCTTTTTGAATTATATAGTTGTGCTAAGAATAGAAAAAAAGTGAGCATAAGCTCAATTGAGAAGTTAATGGTTGAAAAAGAAAAACTTGATATAGTCAATAAATTAAAAGTTATGTATTGTACTGAGATTAATTTAACTGTAAATGAGTTTAGAGAAGTATTAAAATGTATTAATATAGATATGTTAGATGGAAATAGCTTGGAAAAGTTAGGAGACTGGTGCAAGAGAAATAACTTAAATGAGTTTAGGTATTATGAAAAGGCTGTGGAAAAGGGAAATGTTAAAGCAGGAGAAAAAATAGTAGAAGATGAAGAAATTCCATTAAATGTTTTAGAAAGATTAGCTAATAGGCTTATACCATCTGCAAACTATAAATATGGAATGATTTGTATAGAAAAAAATCAATATGCAAAAGGAATGACAAACTTAAAAATTGCAGCAATATATAAAAATGCTGATGCTATTTTTGAATTAGCAGACATAGAGTACAATAGAAATGGAAATAGATTAAGTGATGAATCAGCAGAAATTTGTAAAATATTATATCAATATCTTTTAAATGAAGGATATAAGGATGGCATTATATATGAACGTCTAGGAACTATATTATATTATGAAAAAAATTATATTAGAGCAAGTGAATTACTAGAAAAATCTAATACGGCTGATGGGTTATATTTAGCAGGTAGAATCTATCAATATGGAGATAAGCTTTCTCAAGATTTACAGCATACAAAAAATTTGTTTAGTAAGGCAGCTAATAAAGGGCATGTTAGAGCAAGTGTTGAATATGAAAAAGTATGTGGCTGGATAGAGTCAAATGAAATAAAGAGAGATGTATATAGAAGTGGTGTAGATTATTCAACAACAAGAACATCAACTCCTACAGGATCAAGTGGTGGATGTTTTTTAACAACAGCTACATGTTTAGTATTAGGAAAACCTGATGAATGTGAAGAATTAGTTGCATTTAAAAAGTATAGAGATACATACTTAATAAATGAAAATGATGGAAAACAATTAATAAGAGAATACTATAGAATAGCACCAGAAATACTTAATAAAATTGATGAGGAACAGGATAGTAAGCAAGTTTATTTTAAAATGTATGATGACTATATTTCTGTAGGGTATAGATATTTATTAGAAAAAGAATATAAAAAAGCAAAAGAAATTTATATAAAAATGGTTGTTGATTTATGTGAAAAATATAAAGTAAAAATTAATATGCAAAATTATTGATGATAAAGAACTGATAATAAGAGTATTATTAAATATTTGAATTCTTTAAAGCTACTACTTTAAGAGTGCTAGATAAATCATTAGGCTAAGGAATAATTCCCATATATTTTAAGTGGCTTATTTAAAAGTAAAAAAGAACCATTATTTTTAATACAACTGAAGTGCATATACAAGATAAAAATATATGTTGTGTGAAAAAAGGAAATGTGGACAAGATTCGTATAAAATAATTGATTTTTCAGGATTTAAACCATTATTTGAAAAAATAAATGAAATTATAATGTTAGAGGATCGATAGTGTAGAGGGGAATATATATTAATAATTATAAAACCCAACTTAGTACTGATACGGAGAAACGTATCACAAGTAAGGGAAAGCAGTTTATCCAATATTAAAAAGGTATAGAGTTAGACTTAATTCTATACCTTTTTTAATAGTATCTATAAATATTTTTATAAATTAAGCAGCAAAGACTTAAGTTCATCAAAATTAGAAATCTCATAGGTAGGTTTTATTGAAGTTTTATTTATAATCTTGTTAGGGTTGTACCAACAGGTATCTATACCAAAGTTTATCCCACCTTGTATATCAGAACTTAAACTATCTCCTACTATTAAAACTTTGCTTTTATCAAAGAAATTTAGATTTTTTAAAGTGTGTTCAAAAATCTCAGGATTTGGTTTTGATATTAATATTTCTTCAGATATTACTATAGTATCAAAAAATTTTGCTATAGTAGATTTTCTGATTCTTTTATCTTGAACTAAAGTAAGGCCATTAGTTACTATGGCAAGTCTGTAAGACTTGCTTAGAGTTTCTATAAGATCCATACTATCATCATATAAAAATGATGCATCGGATAAATGCTCCATATATAATTTTGCAAAGTTAGTTTCATCAAAACTTACACCTAATCTATCTGATAATCTTTTAAATCTTTCTACTTTTAAATTTTCTTGTGTAATAAGCCCTTGTTCAAACTCTTTCCATAGAACTGTATTTATTTCTTGATAAATTTTCAAATGATAACTTTCATCATAGTTTATGTTAAACTTAAACATTGTGTTTTTTAATGCTTCTTTTTCAGATTTTTTAAAATCATATAATGTTTCATCTGCATCAAATAATATAACTTCATATTTCATAATATATCCTCCAAGTTTTATATAAATTAAATAAGTGTTAGTTAGAGTAGGAGTATTTGATACAAATTTTAACATAACATAGCAAAAAATAATAGAAGCTATAATGAATATTACATTATGTTAGGGGTGTGGGTAGATGAAACGTGTATGTAGTAAAAGGTCTTATTTAGTTCTTTTAAAAATAAGAAAAAAGTATAAAAGATAAATAAGTGAAACCGTTGACAGAATGTTTGAAATGTTTTATTATATGAATATAACAATTGGATGGTTATTGTTAAAAGACAAGCTAGACCTATTTGTATGAGTTTATAAGAATTGCATTTTGTGCAATTGCTTATATCTCTACAGATGGGTCTTTTATTTTTAAATAAATAATTTTAATTTGTAAATCTAGGTATATTTAAATTATCTAAATTAAGGAGGAACATTCTATGGGGTTCAGTAAAGATTTTTTATGGGGCGGTGCTACAGCTGCTAATCAATTTGAAGGTGGATGGAATTTAGATGGAAAAGGTATAAGTACAAGTGATATGCTGACAGCAGGAACTCACACTATTCCACGTAAAATTACTAGAGAAACTATTGATGGATTAAATTATCCAAGTCATGAAGGTATTGATTTTTATCACAGATATAAAGATGATATTAGGCTATTTGCAGAAATGGGCTTTAAGGTATTTAGAATGTCTATAGCATGGACACGTATATTCCCTAATGGTGATGATAAGGAACCTAATGAAGCAGGATTAAAGTTTTATGATGATGTTTTTGATGAATTAAAAAAATATAATATAGAGCCATTAGTTACTATTTCACATTATGAAATGCCTTTTAATTTAACTAAAAAATATAATGGATGGGCTTCAAGAGATGTAATAGATTTTTTTGTTAACTACTGCAACGTAATATTTAACAGATATAAGGATAAAGTTAAATACTGGCTTACATTTAATGAAATTAATTGTGGTACAAAGCCAGTAGGAGGATATCTTAGTCTTGGTATTTTAAATGAAGGCACAGAAGACTTTTTACACCCAAATGATAACAAGCAGATTCGTTTTCAAGCACTCCACCATCAATTTGTAGCAAGTGCAAAAGCAGTAAAGCTTGGTCATAGTATTAATAAAGATTTTAAAATAGGATGTATGATTGCTTATATGACAAAATATCCTTATACATGTAATCCAGATGATATATTACTTACACAGAAGATGGATCAATTGGCAAATGATCTTTGTGGAGATGTACATGTTAGAGGTGAATATCCTTTCTTTGCTAAGAGATATTTTGAAGAAAATAATATTGTTTTAGATATAACTGAAGAAGATAAGAAGATTTTAAAAGAAGGAACAGTAGATTATTATACATTCAGTTATTATATGAGTAACTGTGAATCAGCAGAGGGTAGCAAAGACAAAGTTTCAGGAAATTTAGTTAGTGGAATTAAAAACCCATATCTTAAAGCAAGTGATTGGGGATGGCAGATTGATCCTAAAGGATTAAGATATGTTTTAAATAAATTGTATGGAAGATATAATTTACCTCTTATGGTAGTTGAAAATGGTCTTGGTGCTTTTGATAAAGTTGAAGAAGATGGCTCAATTAATGATGATTATCGTATTGAATATTTAAAGGATCATATAATTCAAATGAAGGAAGCCGTTAAAGATGGAGTAGACTTAATTGGATATACTCCTTGGGGATGTATTGATCTTGTAAGTGCAAGTACTGGTGAAATGGAAAAGAGATATGGTTTTATTTATGTAGATAAGGATAATGCTGGAGAAGGTACATTAGACAGAAAGAAGAAAAAATCATTTGAATGGTACAAAAATGTAATAAAAACTAATGGAGAAGAACTATAACTGACTTAATATTAAATTCTATTATATTTTAAAAGCTGATTCAAAAATTAAGAATAAACTATAGTCACGCAAAACAAAAGCGAGCTTTGGAAGTTTTTTGATGAAAGCATATAAAGTTATAAAAAAGTATTGACAAGTTACCATAAAAAAAGTAAAATAAAATCGAAAATAAACGATTACATTAAATTAGGATTGTTACTGATTCGATCAGGCTATACCTTAATTAAGTAGAAGAAATATAATATTTATTTCTTTTATTTAATTGAGGTTTTTTTATTTTTAAATGTAGTCAAGTAGAGAATGGAGTATGAGGTGATGTGCATTGAAGATAGGTAAAATTTTTAACAACAATGCAGTTATGGTTAAAGAAGACAATGGACGAGATTCTGTTATCATTGGATGTGGACTTGCATTTAGAAAAAAAGTTGGCGATGAAGTAGACGAATCACTAATAGAAAAAACTTTTATTTTAAAGGAAAAAGATACTTTAGAAAAGTTTAAAATGATTTTAGAACATATACCTACAGAACAAATTTCATTGTGCTATGATATTGTGGAATATGCTAAGAACATGTTAAACTGTGAACTTAATGATTATATTTATGTAACATTAACTGATCATATAAGTTATACATTAAAATTATTTGATGAAGGAATAGAAAGACCAAATATATTGATTTGGGAAATAAAAAAGTTTTATCCTAAAGAATATAATATTGGATTAAAGGCTTTAGAGTTTATTGAAAGTGAACTTGGTAAAAAGGTTAATGAAGAAGAAGCCGGAAATATTGCACTTCACTTGATAACAGCTCAGATTAATGGGAAAAGCGATAAAACTGATATTGCTTATAGTATGACTAAAAAGATTCAAGATATACTAAATATTGTGAAATATACATATGATATTGAATTAGATGAACACTCTTTAAACTATGAAAGGTTTATTACTCATTTAAGATTTTTCTTTAAAAGACTTAGCAATAAAACACAGTATAGAAATGAAAATGAAGAATTTCTTTTACAACAAGTAAAGGAAAAATATAAAGATGCTTATAAATGTATGCTTAAGATAGAAAAATATTTAAATGTGGAGTTAAGTTATGAAGAACAGCTTTATTTGACACTTCATATTAAGCGTATTGTAAATAGATAATATAGAAAAATTAAATATTTAGGATTGTTACTGTTAAATCAGGCAAGACCATAGGTTTAAAAATACAAAAGTAATTTAAGTATTATTAAACTTTAGGTCTTGCCTTTTTATATATAAGATTATGATTAATTTAAAGGGAGCGATTGCTTATGAAATACGAAAATCTTGCAAAAGAAATAATTAAAAATGTTGGAGGCAAAGAAAACGTTAGCGGTTTAACTCATTGTATAACTAGATTACGTTTTAAGTTAAAAGATGAAAAAAAGGCCAACACAGATGTATTGAAAAATATGGATGGTGTAGTTACAGTTGTTCAAAGTGGTGGACAGTATCAAGTAGTTATAGGAAATCATGTTCCAGATGTTTATGCAGATGTAGTTGCAGTTGCAGGACTTTCTGAAGATTCAGGAAATAATTCTTCAGAAAAGATGAAGACTTTTGATAAATTAATTGATATTATATCAGGAGTTTTTCAACCAATACTTGGAGTATTAGCTGCAACTGGTATGATTAAAGGGTTTTTATCAATGTTTGTCGCTTTGGGATGGTTAAGTCCTGAAAGTGGTGCTTACACTATACTACAAACAATTGGAGACAGCTTATTTTATTTCTTCCCAATATTCTTAGGACTTACAGCAGCTAAGAAGTTTAATGTAAATCAATTTGTAGCTATGGCAATAGGTGCATGTCTTGTTCATCCTACAATAACAGGCATTGCAGGTAAGACAATTGAATTCTTTGGTATTCCAGTTATAATGCCTTCAGGTGGTTATGCTTCAACTGTTATTCCAGTTATACTTTCAATTTTATTTGCATCTTATGTTGAAAAATTATTTAAGAAAATTATTCCGGATATTGTTAAAACTTTTATTGTTCCAATGTTAACTTTAGTAGTAGTAGTTCCTGTTACTTTTTTAGTTATAGGACCAGTAGCATCATATGCTAGTGAAATATTAGGAAATATAACATTAACAATTTATAATTTAAACTCAACTATAGCAGGTTTATTTATCGGTGGATTCTATCAAGTATTTGTTATGTTTGGTTTACATTGGGGATTAGTTCCAATAGCAATGAACAATTTCTCAGTTTTAGGATACGACCCAATTGTAGCTACTTCAGTTGCAATATGTTTTGCACAAACAGGTGTAGTTTTAGCAATAGCATTAAAAGCAAAAAATAAGAAATTAAAATCATTATGTGTTCCATCAATCATTTCAGGAGTCTTTGGTGTTACTGAACCAGCAATTTATGGTATTACATTACCAAGAAAAAAACCATTTATAGTAAGCTGTATAATAGGTGCAGTTACAGGAGGTATCCTTGGTTTCTGTGAATCTAAAAAATATATGCCAGGTGGTATGGGAATATTTGTTTTACCGAATTTTATAGGATCAAATGGACTTGACAAGGGATTTTATGGAGTTATTATAGCAATGGCAGCAGGTTTAATTTTAGGATTTTTAGCAATGCTATTTGTAAAATTAGATCCAAAGGATATGGAAGATGATAATTCTAATACAGATGGTTCACAAAATAGTGAAAATATATTAGTTAAACAAGAAGTCATTTCAAGCCCATTAAAAGGAAATTTAACAGAGCTAAAAAATGTTGAAGATGAAGCATTTGCTTGTGGTGCATTAGGTAAAGGTATAGCAATAATGCCAACAGAGGGGAAAGTTGTAGCTCCAGCAGATGGAATACTTACAACACTATTCCCAACAGGACACGCTATGGGAATTACAACTAATAATGGAGCAGAAATATTAATACATGTTGGTATGGATACTGTAAAATTAGAAGGAAAACACTTCATATTAAAAGCTAAACAAGGAGACACAATTAAAAAAGGACAGACTTTAGTAGAGTTTGATATTAAAGCAATTGAAAAAGAAGGATATTCTTTAATCACACCAGTAATCATAACAAACTCAGATAATTATTTAGATGTTGTAGAAATCGATAAAAAACAAATAGATTTTAAAGAAGATTTATTAACAGTAGTAATATAGTTTATAAAAATTATTCATAAAAATAAAAGATTAAATGAAATCTTAGATATATATTATAATAAAAAAAGCTCTTACTTGTATTAAGGATATAGGTAAGAGTTTTTTATGTTTAGAAGGGAGATATAAATGTTAAACTTAAGTATTGCATTTTTTTTATGTTTCTTTTTCAGATTTTTTTTAAATCATATAATGCTTCATTTTTAAATCGTATTTAATGTATAATATTAAGTGATGTATGTACTTAGGAGGATTTGTTAAATGATAAAAATAGAAAGTTTAAATAACATTAGCAATAAGGATATAAATGAAATATTAGATACATGGGAATCATCAGTAAGAGCAACACATAACTTTTTAAGTGAAGATGATATAATATCAATAAAGCCTCAAGTTATAGAAGGGGTTAAATATGTTAGCAAACTTTTATGCGTAAGAGATGAAAAAGATATGATAAAAGCTTTTATGGGAATACATGATTTTAAAATTGAAATGTTATTTGTAAGCAATGAGAGTAGAGGAAAAGGAATTGGCAAAAAACTTGTAGAGCATGCAATAGAAGTTTTAAATGTAAATTATGTAGATGTAAATGAACAAAACCCACAAGCAGTAGGATTTTATGAACATATGGGATTTCAAGTCTTTAAAAAATCTGAGTTTGATGAACAAGGCAATCCATTCCCTATACTGCATATGAAATTAAAATAATAATAGTTAAATTACCTCTTATGCAAGTTGCGGAGAATGCGAAAGTTGTATAAGAGGTAAGCCATCATATTGTACAAATTTTCGGGCAGCTACATATACAGTGGTAGATAGAAGTAATGTTGAATTTAATTAAGTTTAGCAATATAATAGTTAATATTGTAATAATTATTAAAAGGAGATGAGGCTATGTTTAATATAGATGATTGCATTGGTTTTATAACAAATAAGGGAGCAAAAAAGTTAGCAGATGAATTTAATAAAAGAGCACAACAATATGGTATGACAAGAGTTCAATGGATAGCCTTATTTTATATAGGAAAATCAGATGGTATTTTTCAAAAAGAGCTTTCAGATCTTATGAATGTAAAAGAATCATCAATGGTTAGATTAATTGATCGTATGGAAAAGGAAGATTTAGTTATAAGAAAGAAACAGGCTAATGATAGAAGAATTACAAGTATATTTTTAACACCTAAAGGAAAAGAACTTAGAGAAAAAGTATTACCGTTAGGTCAGGAATTTCAAGATGATGCTACAAAAGGAATTTCAGCTGAGGAATTAAATAATTTTAAAAATGTCTTAGAAAAAATGATACAAAATATTTGTTAATAAGTTGACAATACCACCTAATAGTGGTATTTTTATATTAAACAATACTTGCTATACTAATTATTAACTATACAATAATTAATATTACAAGTATTTAGTTTGAAATATTCTTTATAGGAGGTCTTTAATATGAAAAAAGATGTAAGAGCAATGTTAAGTGATTTTATGAATGGATTAAATGATTTAGGAGAAACAAATGGTGAAAGTGTTAATGCTTTTATGAATCTTCTAGGTACAAGCTATGCAGAGGGTGCTATAAGTACTAAGACAAAAGAATTAATAAGTGTTGCTATAGCTGTTTATAACAGATGTGAATATTGTATAGTATTCCACACATATAAAGCATTAGAAGCAGGAGCAACTAGAGAAGAAATATTAGAATCAGCAATGGTATCTGTTGCCTTTGGTGGTGGCCCAACTATGGCATATTCTGTTACTTTATTAAAGGATTCACTTGATGAATTTGAAAAGGATTTCAAATAAAAATAAATTTATTTAGTTTGTTAATAGGTTGCTCTAACTGTTATATATAATTGAATTTTTTAAGATTTTTAGGGGGTTTTAAAAAATTGAAATTTAAATAACTTTTAAAGTAACCTTTTTTCATTGTAAATATTAAAAATATAAATTAGTGAAGATAGGGGAATAAATATGGAGATAAAATTAGAGACTATAAGTGGACATAGTAAAACATCAAAAATTGGTAAAATAAATGTACAGGTAGGAGATGAGGTTAAAACTAATGACATATTACTTCAACTTGAAACTAATAAGGGAAATAGTCCTTTTAAGGCAAAAGGTAATTTTAAAATAGAGGAAATAAAAGTTTCAGAAGGAGACGAGGCAAAGGTTGGAGATGTACTATTTATAGTAAGCGGAGAAATTAAAACAAATAATAAACCTAAAGTTGATTATTTTGGAAATATGCTAAAAGGAAAGAAAGAAGATGTAAAAGCTGATCTTTTAGTTATTGGTGGAGGACCTGGAGGATATGTTGCAGCTCTATATGCAGCAAAAAAAGGTTTAAATACAGTATTAGTAGAAAGAGAAAAGCTTGGAGGAACATGCTTAAATGTAGGTTGTATTCCAACAAAAGCTTTAGTAAAATCTTCTGAGGTATACAAAGATACACTTTTAGGAGAAGAATTTGGTTTTGAAATAGAAAATATAAAAGTTAATATGAATAAGGTTATAGATAGAAAAGATAAAATTAGGGAAAATCTAGTTTCAGGAATTGATTATTTATTAAGTAAAAATAATGTAAGAGTAATTAAAGGCGATGCATCATTTTTAGATGATAAAATAATTGTTGCTAAAAGAGGAAAAGATGAATATAAAATAGAAGCTAAAAATATTATTGTTGCTACAGGTTCTAAAATTTCTAAAATAAATATTAAAGGTATAGATTTACCATTTGTGTTAAATAGTAAATCTGCATTAGATAATAAAAATTTACCAGAATCTATTACAATAATCGGTGGAGGAGTTATTGGAATGGAGTTTGCTTTTATATACTCAAATTTTGGAGTAAAGGTAAATGTAGTTGAATATATGGATAGACTTCTTACAATGGTTGATGATGATATATCAGAAGAAATTAAAAATATAGCAAGGCTTAATGGAATAAATATATACACATCTTCAAAGGTTACTAAAATTGAACAATCAGAAAATGGTGATGCCATTGTATTTTTTGAAAATGAAGGAAAAGAAAAGTATTTAATTTCTGAAAATGTTTTAGTTGCAATTGGAAGAGAACCAAATATGGATGGACTAAATATTGAAAAAACTGGTATAGAATTAAATGAGAGAGGAAAGGGTATAAAGGTAGATAATACCTTAAAAACTAATGTTCCAGGTATTTATGCAGTAGGCGATGTTAATAACAAAATGCAACTTGCACATGTTGCATCTCATCAAGGAATTATTGCTGTGGATAATATATTGTCAGAAGATAAGGAAATGAAATATGATTGTGTTCCTAATGTAATATTCACAGCACCAGAAATTGCTTCAGTTGGACTAACTGAAAGGGAATGTATAGAAAAGAAAATTAACATAAAGGTAAGCAAATTCCCATTTTCAGCTAATGGAAAAGCGCTTACAATGGGAGAAAGTAGAGGCTTTATAAAGATAATTAAGGATATTGACAATGATAAGATAGTAGGAGCTTCACTAATAGGTGCTGATGCATCTTCACTCATAAGTACATTAACAGTGATAATAAAAAATAATATTAAAGATAAGGATATAGCAGATACAATATTTGCTCATCCAACAACTGGTGAAGTAATCCATGAAGCAGCACTTGGACTTTCAATTGGAGCTCTACATTATCATGAATAGACTTGTTATATCAGAAGAAACTAATCCATATTATAATTTAGCATTAGAAGAAGAACTTTTAAGAACTGTAGAAAATGACGAAAATATATTATATCTTTGGCAAAATGATAAAACTGTAGTTATAGGTAGAAATCAAAATCCATATTTAGAATGTAATATAGATTATATGAATGAAAATAATATATTTTTAGCTAGAAGAATTTCAGGTGGTGGAGCAGTATTTCATGATTTAGCTAATCTAAACTTTACATTTATCACAAAGGAAGAAAACTTAGATTTAGAAAAGCAAATGAAGGTTTTAAAACTAGCAGTAGAAGGTTTCGGATTAAATGTTGAGTTTTCAGGAAGAAATGACCTTTTAGTAAATGGAAGAAAATTTTCAGGTCATGCTTTTTACAATGAAGATGGGAACTATTTTCATCATGGAACATTAATGGTTAATGTAAATGTTAGTATATTAGGAGAGGTTCTTAACCCTTCTAAATTAAAACTTAAGTCAAAGGGAATAAAATCTGTAAAGAGCAGAGTAGTTAATCTAAATGAATTAAACAATGATATTACAATTGAAAGTTTAAAGATATCTTTAGAAAAAGCCTTTGAGAAGGTATATGGAAAAATATTAGAGAAAGATGTTTATAATGCTAATTTTAAAACTCCTAAGTTTTATGAAAAATATAAAAAACCATTATGGAATTTTGGAGAGAGTCCTAAATATGATGTTATATTAGAAGAAAAATTACCTATAGGAAATATTCAAGTTAATTTAAATATAGAAAATGGAATAGTGAAAAAAGGAAATATACATTCAGATACATTAAAAAATATAAATTTTAAAGATGTAGAAGAAAAGTTAATTGGACAAATCTTTTTAAAAGAAAATATTTTAAATATAATAAGAGAAAATTTAAATTAGAAGCTTATTAAAACAGATATTATGGTAATAATAAAAGGACAATTGAGTTGTCCTTTTATTGTTTATTTTCGATAAATTTTGATAGAGAAGATGACAGAGTATATAAAGAATACTGGAACAATTAAAAAGTTCACTTTATAGAAAAGAAGGAATATAAATAAGTTTTATAGAATTTAAAAAGTTATAGTAAAAATGTGAGTATATAAGGAGTTTTATGTGAATTTATGAGAAATATAAAAAAGAAAGTTATAATTACAATAATAACCTTAATTGTAGTAGCTATAGCAACTGTTTTAATTCTTTCAAAGTTTAAGCCAGAGGTTGTAGAGAAGATTGAATCACCTGTAAAGAAGGTAGAGGTTCCAGAGGAATATTCAAGAGCTGATAGAAATAATAATGGAGTTCCAGATCCAATTGATATCTCAAATAATTTAGAGGAACAACTAAATTCAAAAACAAAATATATAGATGCATATTATGTAGGAGGATATCCACCAGAGGATGAGGGAGTTTGTACTGACGTTATATGGAGGGCTTTATCATCAATAGATATAAACTTAAAGGACTTAATAGATAAGGATATTAAAAATAATATTAATGATTATTGGAGAATAGAGAACAAGGCAGATCCTCATATTGACTTTAGAAGAGTACCTAATTTAATGGTGTTTTTTGATAAATATTGTGAGAAATTAACTAGTGAAGTAATACCAGAGAATGTTGATAATTTAAAACAGTGGCAGCCTGGAGACATAATTTTATTTCTTGAGCCTTACCAACATGTTGGCATGGTAACTTCCGAGAGAGATAGTGATGGGGTGCCCTTTGTGGTTCACAATTCTAGACCAAGTATAAAAAAAGGAAAAGTAAGCTGGTTTAGTGATTATAAGTTATATCATTATAGATGGAAGTACTAGATAGGGTTATAATAAAGGACAAAAGAAAGCTTAAAAAGTCGGGATGTAAATTTTCCATGATTATAAGATTAGATTAAGGATTTATCCATAGAATGTTCATCTTAAAGTTTATAGAAAATATGTTTAAATTCTAATTTAGCAAATAAATTCAATATAATGGAGTAGAGATAAGACACATTAATTTTACTTTAAATTGATGTGTCTTTTAGAAGATGGCGGAGAACTTGGTTTTATAAATGAGGTTTTTATGAATTGGATAATTAAATATATGAGATAATGAACAGAATATAGAGTTTCTCAATAGTAAATTTTAATACAATTGAGGAACTTTTATTTATATTACAAAAACTCTATATTAGTATATGTTTTGACAACTAGGATCAAGTTTTTACTTTAGGGTTTTATCATGGACAAAAGTATTAAGTTTGAAGTAGAAATTTTAGAGGAATTAGCATTAATTAGAGTGGTACAAATTTTTATATAAATGAATATTATAGGAATGGAAAGGAGGTAGTTAAAGAATGGCTTTAGAAGAAAATAATTATTACAGAGATTCACAGTCATTACATAATGACTGTAAAGCATGCATAGACTATCATGTTATATTAACCATGACTGATGGAAGCACAATGGATGGAATTATTGAGAGCGTAGATTCAAACAATGTTAGTGTGTTAGTTGGTGAAGATGTAATGGATCAAGAAGACGAAAGTAAATCTGATTATCAACGCCAACCGGTTGGTTTTGGACATCCAGGAAGAAGATTTAGACGATTTAGACGTAGATCTTTGCCATTAAATAGACTAGCAGCAATAGCATTATTACAGTATCCTTATATTATGCCACCATTTTCTTTCTTCCCGTATTATATATATTAGGTATAATACTGATAATAAGAAATTAACAAAAGAGTTGATTTTATAGTAAAATAGGAATAATTGATGTAGGAGTAAGGATTTTTATAGAAGATAGACTTGTTTATATAAAAATAAGTCTATCTTCTATTGTAGAATAATCTTAAATGCAAATAATTATTCTAAGGATAAAATTTGATGTAATAGAATAGCACCGACAATTAAACCAATAAATAAGCCCAGTAATAAGCATGTTTTTACAGTTTTTTGCCATTCACAAGTTCCTTCAGTAAAATATTTTACTATATTTTTCACTGATATCTCCTTAAATTTTAGATTATAAGTATAATTTAACATATTTACAAATAAATTCAAACAACTTACAATGAATTATGTAGTAAAACTCTTCAGAAAGAGAGAAACAAATCATTCTATTAAGGGGGATTAATTTGATTAAAATAGATATTTTGATAACTATTTTGTTGAGCCAACAAGAAAAGCATTGTTTATAATATATGATAGCAAGATTGTTGGTTTTATGATGTTAAATAATCATTCTTATATTAATCAAAAGCCTGATTATGTGATCGCTGAATTTTCCATATTTCCAATGTACAGAAAAAAAGGTATTGAACAAGAGGCAATTGCCTTAGCGTATTCACAATATCCAGGTAAATGGGAACTGAAATTTAGTTTGAAGAATAAGTCTGCAGTTAATTTCTGGCGTAAATCAACAGAAACTTTTAAACCTATTGTTTACCAGTTGGAAGATGATGAACAAGTTCTTTCATTTCAAACAAACTGATAAATTTTAGTTTGGCTTTATATATAAAGAATTATGGATGAAATTTATTCAAAATTTGCTTGATTCAAACATTTAATGCATATACTACAATTATTAAAAGAAATTAAAGACTAAGAAAGTAGGTGCTTTTAATAATTTAGCTTCTATGCTTCATAAACAAAATATATTAAATGAGAAAATTATATTTTCAAATACATCACCAACAGTTCCATTATCAATTACTTTTGGTGGATTATTTTCTAGGGGGTTAAAATTTGATTTTATAGGAGTACCTTTACTTGTAAAGGAAGCAAAACAATCATACTTTAAAAAGGAGTTAATATATATGGATATAAGAATGGCAACTATTGAAGATTTAAAAGCAATTACTGATGTTGAATCAAGATGTTTTCCTGTAGATGAAGCTCTGCTTCAGAAAATGATTTCAAAAAGAGGTAAATGATTTTTGGCGTAAATACTATTCCAGAATATCGTAGACAAGGTTGTGCAGAAAAAATAATTAATAAGGTTATTTCTGATGCTAAGGCGCAAGGAAGAAAGGGACTAGTACTTACTTGTAAAGAAAAACTTATACATTATTACTCGAAATTTGGTTTTAAGAATGAAGGAGTATCAGAATCAACACATGGTGGAGCTGTTTGGTATGATATGCGTTTAACTTTTTAATATGTTTGACAATATATAAATTGAGAAATATTAGAGGTATTTAAAATGAATGTAAGAATGTATCGATCAGAAGATTGTAAAGAAATTGTTGAATTGTTTTATAATACAGTTCATTCAGTTAATGCAAAAGATTATAATGAAGCACAACTTGATGCTTGGGCTCCTAAAGATATTAATATTTCTAAATGGGATGAGTCTCTTTCAGAACATTATACTATTGTAATTGAAGATAATAGTGGTATTATTGGATTTGGAGATTTAGATATCAATGGATATTTTGATAGATTATATGTTCATAAAGATTATCAAGGAGCTTATGTAGCAACTAGAATTATAAACGAAATAGAGAAATATGCACAAGAAAATAGGATCAAAAACATAACAACTCATTCCTCTATAACTGCAAAACCTTTCTTTGAAAAACAAGGCTACAAAGTAGTAAAAGAACAAGTTATTGAAAGAAAAGGACAAATATTAAAGAATTTTATTATGGAAAAAACTTTAATATTTAATCCATCATAATTAATAATCATGACATGATTTATTTTTATGAATATTTTCAGTACCAGCTTCAAGAGCAGTTTTATAATACCAACATTTATGATTTATTAAATCTAGAGACTTTTGAAGCTCTTGAATTTGTGCTTCTACTACTTTTTTTCTTTCAAGAAACATTTCATATCTTTGTTCTAATGAATAATCACCATCTTTAACCCAGTTACTAAAGGCTTTTATATCTTTTATAGACATACCTGTATGCTTTAAACATTCAATAATTTCAAGCATTTTCACATCAGATTCTGAAAAAATACGATATCCTGAGTCCGTTCTTTCGATAAATGGAAGAAGTCCTTCCTTATCATAATATCTTATTGTAGAAACAGAAAGATTCATTTTTTTAGCAACTTCACTTATAGAGAATTTCATAATTTACCTCTCATTTTCATTTAATAATTCTTTTTCTATAAAATAATATTTTAAAAATTTTTTGTCAAGGAGTATTGACTCTAAAGTTAACTTTAGGGTTATACTTTTTTTGCAAGCAAATATTTATATACAGTAATCTTTTAGATTATTGAAAGTGTAAGGTAAAGGAGAGAAAGATTATGGAAAGTATTTTAAATGAAGTAAATTCACCAGCAGATTTAAAGAAAGTTTCATTAAATAAATTAAATATTTTAGCAGAAGAGATTAGAAATTTTTTGATTAAGAAAGTCAATGCAACTGGTGGTCATATGGGACCAAATTTAGGGATGGTAGAAGCGACAATTGCGATGCATTATGTTTTTAATTCACCAATAGACAAAATAGTGTTTGATGTTTCTCACCAAAGTTATACTCATAAAATTCTTACTGGTAGAAAAGAAGCTTTTATGAATCCTGAAAAATATTATACAATATCAGGATATACAAATCCTGAAGAAAGTGAACATGATTACTTTACTGTAGGTCATACATCAACTTCAGTAAGTTTAGCAACAGGTCTTGCAAAAGGAAGAGATCTTAAGGGGGATAATGAAAATATTATTGCTGTAATTGGTGATGGTTCATTAAGTGGCGGTGAAGCTTATGAAGGACTTAACAATGCAGCAGTTTTAAATAGCAATATTATTATCATTGTTAATGATAATGGAATGTCAATTGCAGATAACCATGGTGGACTTTATGGGAATCTTGCTTTATTAAGAGAAACAAAAGGAAAGGCAGAACTAAACTTTTTTAAGGCAATAGGATTTGATTATTATTTCGTAGAAGATGGAAATAATATAGAAAGTCTTGTTGAAACGTTCAGAAAAGTTAAAGATGTTAAACATCCAGTTGTTATTCATATGAATACAACAAAAGGAAAAGGACTTAAGGTAGCAGAAGAAAATAAGGAACACTGGCACTGGATTCTTCCTGGAGAAGTGGATGGAACATGTAACTCTAATATGTCTGGAGAAAATTATGCAACAATAACTGCAGATTATATAGAAGAAAAGTATAAAGAAGATAGAACTGTTATTGCTATTTCTCCTGCAACTCCTGGAGTAACAGGCTTTACACCTGAGTTTAGGGAAAATGCTGGCATTCATTATACTGATGTGGGAATTGCAGAAGAACATGCAGTGGCATTTGCATCAGGAATTGCAGCTAATGGTGGAAAACCTATAATTGGTATTATGAGTTCATTCATTCAACGTACTTATGATCAGTTATCACAGGATTTATGTTTAAATAATAATTCAGCAACTATACTTGTATTTGGAGGAGGAATTTCAGGTGGAGATGCTACACATCTTGGTACATTTGATATTCCATTAATAAGTAATATTCCAAACATGGTATATTTAGCTCCAACTAGTAAAGAGGAATATTTAGCAATGCTTAACTGGTCAGTAGAACAGAATGATCATCCAGTTGCAATAAGAGTTCCAAGTGGAAAGTTAATATCTACAGGTATTAAGGATACAAGTGATTATTCAATTTTAAATAAGTATAAAGTTGAAGAAGAAGGAAATAAAGTTTCAATTATAGCCTTAGGAAGTTTTTTAGAACTTGGTAGAAATGTAAAGAAAGCATTAAAAGAAAAGATGGGAATAGATGCAACGGTAATAAATCCACGCTTTATTACTGGAATTGATAAAGAATTATTAGAATCTCTAAAAGATAATCATGAGCTTGTTATCACATTAGAGGATGGAATGCTTGATGGAGGCTTTGGTGAAAAAATTACACATTTCTATGGAGCATCAGATATGAAAGTATTAAACTTTGGAAGCAATAAGGAGTTTACTGACAGCATATCATTAGATGAATTATATGAACGCTATCATTTAAAAGAAGATTTAATATTAGATGATATAGCAAAATGTATTAAATAATTTCATCATAGTTAAGCTTCTAGTATTAAAAAGAAAATACGATTTTAAAAATCTAATAAACAATAATACGTGAAAATAAATTTTTAGGAGTATTGTATACGCAGGGGTTTCATCTAAGTTTATTAAGAATATATAAGAATTCTAACGTATAAGTGATACGAAAAACTGTAGTACCAATAAGATTTATAGCCTTAGTCAACAATTTTAATTGACTAAGGCTTTTTTAATAGCTATATTGTTTAAAACATATTATATTTATTTTGTAATATTAACACTAATTTTTATTATAAAATTAATGCTATCTTGTGTAGCTAATATTTATCTAGTTTGCATTTTCCAAGTATCTAGTTGCACAATGAGCAAAGAAAGCAGATCCCTCTTGAAGTACATCTTCATTAAATAATACTTTTGGATTATGAGCAGTGTAGCTTTCTTTGTCTGTAAATCCGGCTGATAAGAACATATATGTTCCAGGTACATGACTTAATACAATAGCAAAGTCTTCAGAAGCACTGGCTGTAGTATCTCCAACTGGCATAAAAGCTGGAATATCAAGCTCTTTCATATAACCAAGCATTTCTCTTGTAAACTCAGGATCGCATATCAGTGGTGGAACTGATGGAAGCCAAGAGATGGTAGCTTCTCCTCTAAATGTAGCAGCGACACCTTTTGCTACTTCTACAATTCTATTTTTTAAATACTCATCTGTTTCTTTTGATATGGTTCTCATAGTTCCCTGCATCATAGTAGTTTCAGGAATTATATTACTTGTAGAGCCACCTGAAAGATGGCCAATTGTAAGAAGTGCTGGAGTTGACGGATTAGTTTCTCTTGCGATTAACTCTTGAAGCGCCAAATAAATGTGAACTGCTATGTTTAGTGAATCAATGGATTCGTGAGGAGTTGCACCGTGAGAGCCTTTACCTTTGATATTGATTTTAAATCCTGTAGAAGAAAACATAGCAGCATCTTTGTCGTTATATGCGCAAATTCCTACTGGAGCTTTTCCTGCACCAACATGAAATGATAATGCTCTGTCAACGTGAGGATTTTCTAAAATTCCTGCATCTATCATAGCTTTTGCACCTTGGAAAGTTTCTTCTCCAGGTTGAAACATAAGCTTAATAGTACCATTAATATTTTCTTCATTTTCCTTTAGCATTTTTGCTGCACCTAGAAGCATAGAAGTATGCAAATCATGTCCACAGGTATGAGCAGAACCTGGATTTTTGCTACAAAAGCTAAGACCACTTTCTTCTGTCATGGGAAGTGCATCCATGTCAGCTCTAAGTAGTATACAAGGACCCTGACCGTTTCCAATAGTTGCAACTACGCCACTATTTATGATTTGTTTTGGTTCATAACCAAAGCTTTTCAGTTTTTTCATAACAAGTTCAGTAGTATAAGGAAGATTCATTCCTACTTCTGCGTTTGAGTGTAAATTTCGTCTAAATGAGATTATCTCATCTTTTAGTTCTTTTGCTCTTTCCCAATAATTCATATGATCTACCCTTTCGTTAAAATACTTAAAGTTCATAAAATAATATATCTTATGAAATATAATATAGTAAAAACGTTTATATTGTCAAAAACTATCCAGATATAATTAAATCTAAATATTGCAAAACAATAGAAAAATAAGAAATACTTAGATAAAAAAAGGTTGTTCATTTTGAGCAACCTTTTTAATGTATATTCTTTCTATTATATTTTAATGGTAATTTGCTCACCCCTTTGTGATTTAACTTCTACAACTTTTAATCTCTTATAACCTTTTAAGCTACCTTTTACTGCTTTAAAAAGTTGTAAAGTTATCTTTTTTTTGTTTAAGGCTGAGCTAGAAATGTAATAGAACTAATAAAATTAAGGAGGAATTAAGGTTAACGAAAAGAAAGATTAAACAAACTAGTTGGAATATTTTCCGGTAATGGGAATTGAATTTTGGTAAAAAGTACATATAATAATAATTGTAAACGTTAAACGAGGGGGTTTATTAAATGAATACGTTATCAAAATTTATTGAAGAAAAAATGGTTCCAGTAGTTTCAAAGTTTGCCTCAATGAGATATATGAGAGCTTTAAAAGCTGGATTTATGGTAGTAATGCCATTAACAATAATAGCATCAGTATTTTTATTAATTACTGATTTTCCTATACCAGGGTATCCAGAGTTCATGGCAAATATATTTGGAGAGGGGTGGGATAGTTTCCTTTCACCAGCATATAGAGCAACATTCGATATTATGGGATTAATGCTAGCTGGTACAGTAGCATATAAGCTTGCAGAAGCTTCTGAGATGGAAGATCCTTTACCAGTAATGGTAATTGCAATAGTAGCATATATAATCGTAACACCTAAGTTTGTTACTGCTGAGTCTGGGGAAGTTTTAAATAAAGTAATTCCAATGGCTTGGTTAGGTACAAAAGGGGTAATAACTGCACTTATAATGAGTATTACATCTACTGAAATTTATAGATTTATAGTAAGAAAAAATATGGTTATTAAATTACCTGAAAATGTTCCACCAATGGTTTCAAGATCATTTTCATCATTAATACCAGGTGTAGTTGTAGTTGGATTTGCTTTATTAGTAAATGGTATATTCTTATCAATGGATAAATCAATGCACGAATTTATATACGAAATATTACAAATTCCGCTACAAGGTTTAACAGCATCACCTTTAGCTATAACAGTGGTTGCTGGATTAAACGGATTCTTATGGTGGTTTGGTATACATCCAACAGTTGTTAACTCAATTGTTAACCCACTTTTAAATGCAAATTCAGTTGAAAACTTAGAAATGTACAAGCAAGGTATATTAACATTAGACAATGCTAATATAGGAACAATACAAATGATTGACCAATTCGCTACAATAGGTGGAGCAGGAATGACTATAGGATTAGTTATATCTATGATAATAGTGGCTAAGTCACAAAGAATGAAGATGATGAGTAAGTTAAGTACAGTTCCAGCTTTATTTAATATAAATGAACCAATAGTATTTGGATTACCAGTAATTTTAAATCCGTTAATGTTGATTCCATTAACATTAGCACCAATTGTATCAGTATTAATTGCATATGGCTCAATATTAATAGGATTCATGAAACCTTTTAATGGAGTTGTAGCACCTTGGCCAACGCCACCGATATTTAGTGGATTCTTAGTAAGTGGATGGCAAGGAGCTGTAGTTCAAGTAGTTGCAATAATAGCAGCAGTTGTAATATACTATCCATTTATAGTAGCATTAGATAAACAATATAGAGCAGAAGAAGAAACTGTATAATCTATAAAGAATATATGGAGG
This sequence comes from Clostridium budayi, assembly GCF_055396605.1. Taxonomy (NCBI): domain Bacteria; kingdom Bacillati; phylum Bacillota; class Clostridia; order Eubacteriales; family Clostridiaceae; genus Clostridium; species Clostridium budayi. The sequence continues at coordinate 2,117,714 of NZ_AP042456.1, read as the reverse complement.
GAATGCACATGAAATTACATAGAAGAATATCAGAAAATACAAAGTATTTAAGTAAATTAGAGAAAGAATTATTAAAATTGCTATTGGAAAATAAACAACTATTTACATATGGAACATTTACAATAGCAAATATTTCAAAAAAATTCTCGATAAGTAGTACTAGTGTGCATCGCCTTTCGAAGAAATTAGGATATAAGAGTTTTATACAATTTAAGGATGATTATTTTAAGAAGTCAGACAAAGAAGAAGTCAGTGTTGAACAAAATGATACACATTTTATCGAGGCAATGATAGATACATATAAGCTAGTAAAACAGGCAGATATAGAATCTATAGTAGATAAAATGAGTGAATGTAAAAAGATAACTATATATGGAATGGGAATGAGTAATTATTTAGGAAAAATGTTTCAGATAAAATTACAGCTTTTAGGGATTCCAGTAGAGCAACACGATGATTCAAGATTTATGAGATTATCAAGTAAGATATTAAATAAAGACACTGATTTAGTATTTATGTTATCAAGAAGCGGAGAAACTGGTGAATTACTTGAAGTATTAGTAGAAACTAATATGAGAGGAGTGGATGTAGTTTTAATAACTGAAACAAGAAATTCAACCTTCGAAAGTTTATGTAAGTACGTAGTATATACTGCATTTACCCATGATTTGGATAGCAATATAGATACTAGATTAAACTTTCATATAGCAATGGATTATATAATTAAAAGGTTTGTTGAGAAGCATATAGATAGGAGATAGATATGTATAATTTTGAGGACATATTAGATAGAAAAAATAATGGGTCTAAAAAATGGAGTGAAGAATATATTAAAAAAAGATTTAAACTAGAAGACACAGAAGAAATATATCCATTATTTATTGCAGATATGGACTTTAAATTACCAGATGAAATAATAAGACCAGTTTTAGATAATATTATGTCTGGGGATTTTGGATATTTTGATGTGAAAGATTCCTTCTACAATAGTATTGAAAAATGGTATAAGGAACAGTACAAGTGTGATATTAAAAGAGAGTGGATAGTTCCTTCAATAGGAGCATTAACATCTATGAATTTAATTGTAGAAAATATTTTTGATAAAAATGATAAGATACTTATATTTACTCCAGTATACGGACCTTTTAAAGATGCAATTAAAAATAATAATATGACGTTAGTATGTCATAAGTTATTTATTAAAAATAATAGATATTATATTGATTTTGAAAAACTAGAAAGTCAATTAAAGGATGTTAGAGGAATAATACTATGTAATCCGCACAATCCGTCTGGTAGGTGTTGGAGTAAGGATGAATTGGAAAGATTAATAGGTCTTTGTAATAAGAATAATATTACAATTATATCTGATGAAGTACATGGGGATCTTACTTTAAAAGATAATAACTTTGTATCATTAGCTAGGTATTTAGATAATCAAAAAGACATAATTGTAATATCTTCACCAAACAAAACATTTAATATTGCTGGATTAAATATATCAATATTTTTATGCAGCAATAAAATGCTAAGAGAGTCTCTTGAAAATGAATTTAATAAAAGAAAAATGCATGTAAATAGAATAGGATGTGATTTTTCAACTATATGCTACGAAAATGGATATGAGTGGGTAAAAGCCTTAAAAATAAATCTTAATGAAAACATGAATTTAGTAATGGATATAATTAATAATACAAATATAGAAATTATAGAGCCTGAAGCAGGATATTTGTTATGGGTTAAGTTGCCTTATATAAGCAATATTGATGATTTTGTTATTGAGTTAGCTAATAATAAAAAGGTTCTGTTAGAAACAGGTAGTAGATTTATTGAAAATTATGAAGGTTTTTTAAGAATAAACATAGCCACAAGTAAAGAGATATTAAGAGAAGCAATGTTAAGGTTAGTGGATTTTTATAATAGTTATAATAGTAAAGATAGACAGGAGAGATTAAAATGAAAAAAGAATTAATTAATACAGTAAATGCTCCAGCAGCAATAGGACCATATTCACATGCAAATAAAATAGGAAATTTAGTATATACATCAGGACAACTACCAATTAATCCAGAAACTAAGGAGTTAGTTACAGAAATAAAAGAGGCTACTAAGCAAAGTTTAGAAAATGTTAAGGCCATATTAGAGGAAGCTGGTACTACTATGGATAAGGTAGTTAAGTCTACAGTATTTGTTAAGGATTTAGGTCAATTTGCAGAACTTAATGAAGTTTATAGTGAGTATTTTGGGACTAACCCACCAGCAAGAAGCTGTGTTCAAGTAGCTAAGTTACCTATGGATGCTGTAGTTGAAATAGAAGTTATAGCAGTGATAGAATAGAAAAAAATAATCACATTCAGCATAAATAACTGAATGTGATTATTTTTGTTTTTATTAAATGAGAATTAAGTAAAAAGGTTGTTCATTTTGAGCAACCTTTTTAATATATATTATTTTTACTATATTTTAATTGTAATATGCTCGCCACTTTGTGATTTGACTTCCACTACTTTTAATCCTTTATAACCTTTTAAGCTACCTTTCACTGCTTTAAAAAGTTGTAAAGTTATCTTTTTTTGCTGTTTATTAAGTTGTTTCTTTGGAATGAATCTTATTATTAAACCTCCAATAGATAATGGTACTGGTAAAGTTAAATTGAATTCTTTACTTTTTATTGAAACTATCATTTAGAGACCTCTAATCTATAACTATTTTAACTGTGTCTCCTTCACTGGAGCAGACATCTACTATTTCCCCCATAACTTCATTATCTAAACAAGATACTAAAGTATTCATTAGTTCATCTATATCAATTCCATTCATACCTTCAATAGATGCAGATATAGGTAATTTACCACTGATCTTTAAAACTTCTTTAATCACTTTAATTGGTAACTGTATATTTACCTTATCACCATCATGACTTAAAACTTTAACTTTTAAAAATTTATCCTCATATCTTTTAGGTGTTATAGTTTCAGTATTTTTTGATGTATTTTCTAAAGCATCAATTAATTCCTTTGCTTTATCAGCAGAAATCTTACCGTCTTCAACCATTTTTAATATTATCATAACTTCTTCATTCACAATAATCCCTCCTAATTTTACTCTTTTAATTTACTAATTGCTTCATCAACTGAGATATCTCCCTTTTCTAGGGAAGCTAAAATATCTTTATTATCTTCTTTAACTTTAGTTTCTTTTGATGAATAACCTAAATTTTCAATAACTTCATCTAATTTTGCTCTAACTGTTGGATATGAAATGCCCAATTCTCTTTCAACTTCTTTTATATTTCCTCTACATTTTATAAAGTTTTCTATAAAATATAATTGCTCATTAGTTAAATAATCAAATTTAGATAATTCAAATTCATTATCTATAACAGTATTACAACTGTTACATCTTAATTTTATTGCTTTTAGTTTATTAGAACATACCGGACAACGACTTAGTAGTTTATACATAAATTACCTCCAATCTCTAATAATAGATTAACCTTTTCTCTATAAAATGTAAATACTTTTATTTAATATTATTAATTATAAAATTAATAATATTAATATTATAATATAGGAAATATTAATATATTCAATATTGATATTAATATTTCAATAGCTCTATTTTTATATTTGAAAATTGACAGATGTACTAATTACGATATACTCCTATGTATAAATTTCAATGATTTGGAGGTGGGAGGTATGTTTATCTAAAGTTTGACCAATAGCTGGATGGCAAGTTTATACTAGTGTAGAAAATAGCAAAGAATTATAAGTAACGTATTTTATAATTAGGGATTTATGTAGTTATTATTAAAGGAGAGGAAGAACTAACTGGATAAACTATATTCAGCATGAAGATTAAATTTTTGCTGAATATAGTTTTTTATTATATATAAATATTGATTATTTTTTAATCCATGATGTAATATAAGTAAAGTTTTTATATTGTTTATCTTTTATAGAATTAAGTGAAGCAAATTCACCATGTATATTATTTTCAATAGCTAATAAATGGAAGTGACAAAGTGCTATTCCAATATCAATTTTAGTTAACCCTTTAAGAGTAGTAAGATAAAAATGTATATTATTATCTTCTTTTAATACCCTCCAAGGTTGCTTATTAAGTGCTGATGGAGCTAGTCTTAACATTTCAAGTGGTTCAAAATATTCATCAGAAGCATTAGGTTCAAGTGGAGTATCAAAGTCTTTATTAAAGAATATTTCTGAATAAGGTTTACGTTTATTAGTGTTACTACCAAATAAAGTTGCCATAAGAGATTTCTTACCTCCTTCATATCCAACAGGAGCAACTATTGGTAATACTTCATTTTCTCCTAAGTTCATAGTTTTTGCAAATTCACCTTTATTAAAAGTACCGCCTAGCCATACAGTACCTAATCCTAAAGAAGTACAATATAAAATAACTTTTTCTAATGTATATCCTAGTGTTGTTAAAGATAAATCATCGTTTTCGCAAACTGCTACTAGAAAATAATTTGAACCCTTTATAACACCATATGTTCCAAGCTTTAGTTCTTTATTAGAATTATCTTTTTTTATCAACTTAATTTTTATTTTTTTATTAAAAGGGTTTTCTACAGTATCAATATAATTTTCTATTTTTTCTATTATATCTTTAGAGATAGGTTTGTCATTATAGTTTCTAACAGAATGTCTAGCTTCTATTAATTCCTTTATTGGTTTATTAAATATATTACTCATAATAAATACCTCCTGTAAATATATTTGACATTTATATGCCTAAAATCTATAATTTCTTTGTTGTTTAAATAATATCGTTATGTGGAATAACTAGATTATATCATTCTAAATTGATAAGTGTCTAATTCAAATAAATCATAAATATATAACTAAAAGTTATATATTATATGTAAATTTTAATATGAAAATTATAAAGTGGGAGATAAAATGAATTTACAACAATTAGAATATTTTAAAGTAATAGCAGAAACTAAAAATTTTACTACAGCTTCTAATATATTATCTGTAACTCAGCCAGCATTAAGCAAAGCTATATCAAAATTAGAAGAAGAATTAGATGTTTCACTTTTTGAAAGAGAAGGTAGAAATATAAAAATTACTAAATTTGGAGAAGTGTTTTTAAAATATGCTGATTCAGCACTAAGAGAAATTGAAAGAGGAAAAGATAAGCTTCAAGATATGAAAAAAAATAATGATAGAGTTATTTCTATAGCAACTACTCATTGTATTGGAGCAACCTATATACCATTTTTAATAGGCAACTTCTTTAATAACAAATTACAAGTCAAATTTAATATTAACAATCAAACTACAGAAGAAACTTTAAAAGATTTAAAGTATGGTAGAGTAGATTTTGGCTTTTTTGATAATATAAAAGCGATTGAAAATTATCCGGAAATAGAGTCCATATTAGTAAAAAAAGAAGAATATGTTTTAATAGTACCTAAGAATCATCATTTAGCAAATAAAGAAGAAGTATACTTAAATGATCTAAAAGATGAATATTTTATAGTGTATAAAGATAAATATGATGATGAAAAAATATCATATTCTGAATTTATAGACTATACACCTAAGATAGTTGCTGAACCAGATGAAGGGAGTGTTCTTGCTGGATTAGTTTCAGCTGGAGCTGGCGTTGCAATAGTTTTAAATACACCTATAATGAATAATAATAAGCTTTCTATACTTAAGATAAAGGATAATATAGAACATAAGAGTATTTATATGGGGTGGAACAAAGAGTTATATACTTCTGAAATTAAAAAAGAATTTAAGGAGTATGTTGTAAAGTTAGGCTAAGTATATAAATATTTCAAAGAGATAAAAATAGGTGGATGTATCAAAAGTTATTTTGATACATTCACTTCTTTTCTATTAAAAAATAATAATGTTTTTTATGGAAATATTAAAGTTTAATGTGAAAAATTAATAAAATAACAAATAAAAATATGTTATTTTATATTTACACAATATTAATTTTCATGATAAAATAGGATAAAATATTGTAGCTTAGTAGGATGGACAGGAAACAGAAGAATATGTAAAGTACTTATAAAGTTTTATAAATACTTAGAAGAAAGTTTATAGTAGGAATCTGTTAAGTTGTTATGAAAAAATAGCTTAATAAATCATAGATTTTCTCGTTCTTTGAAAATTATATAAGTTTGACTATATTTGCGCATGGCAAATAAACCTGCAAAATATAATTTTTCAAGCAGGTTAATCAAAGATATTCTTAATAAATTAAGCAGCTATAAACCAAGATTGCCTAGATAAATTATCACTAGAGAAGCCAGCGACTTCAGCGGGAGTAAGGTTATTTAACGACCCATGAATTCTTATAAAATTATAGTGAAATATAAACATAAAAATAAGATTATTAGCTTTTTCAAATGAGTTAAATCCTTTTTTGGACTTATACCAAGCTTTAAAAGTCTTATTAAAAGATTCTATAAGATTATTATTTATATCACTAGACATTGGCTTAACTGGTACATGTTTTGTTTCCGGTAATAGCGTAGCTATCGCTTCGTTATAAGCTGGCCATCTATCTGTAATTAGGTTAGAGGGTGAACCATATTTTTTAGCTTCATTGATCAGAGAAAAAGCAGAGCTTTCATTTCTATATCTACTTAAATGAAAAGATATTATAAATCGCGTTTCAGAGTCTATAACTAACCATAAATAATGTTTTACTCCGTTAATAAAAACAACAGTCTCATCAGCGTGCCAATCGTCAGATTGCAAATCTACTTGTTGTTTAAAGTTATCTGCTTTGAGTTTAAAGTATGGAGCAAATTTATTGCTCCAGTTAGCGATAGTTACATGAGACACTTTTATATTAAAGGTGTTCATAAGAAATTGAGATATAGCTCTAGTTGATGTATTGTTCAAGTAATATAATGTTAGTGCTGTAATAATAATTTGTAATGGGAATCGCATTCCTTTCATAGAAAGGGCCCCGGTAATAGCTTCGCTAGATGGTGAATCAATATTAAAATTATGATGTTGCACAATAATATGATTACATTTTTTATTATTACATTTATATCTATTATAGTGTTTGTAAGAATGATGTAAATAAGTTCCTTTATCACACTTTGGACACTTAGGATACTTCATTTTAGGAACTCCATCACCATCGCTAGCGATGAATTGGCGCTTACATTTTTTACATTGATATTTTTGATTAGCCTGTTTGTCAAAACCAAATTTATATAGTTTATTAGAGTGACAACGAGGGCATCTAATATTTGTTTTGTTCATTGTTTTCTCTCTCCTTTTCTAGGGGGTAATTTAGTCTTTGCAAACTTATTGTATTTCCTAAGGTTGAGAGAATCAATGTTCATATAACTTAACAGATCGTATAGTAGTATAGGGGGGATGAACATGAAAAAAAAGCATGATTTCATAGCAGTTGGATTTACAATATTCGCAATATTTTTTGGTGCAGGAAACTTAATATTTCCGCCAGAGATTGGGATAAATTCAGGTAAAGATTGGTTTATATCTTTATTAGGATTTTTTATTTCAGGAATAGGACTACCCCTTCTTGGAATATTAGCACTTAATAAAGCAGGAACACTTGAAAAGTTTGGAGAAAAGATAGGATCTAAATTTACAAATATTTATACAGCACTAATACTTATATGCTTAGGACCTATTGTTGCTATTCCTAGAACAGGAGCTAGTACGTATGAAATGAGTGTGTTGCCTAATTTAGGTAATATAGTAAGCCCTGGAGTTTTTGCGATTATATTCTTTGGAATAACACTTTTATTAACTTTAAAACCAACAAAGATAGTAGGATACATAGGAAAGTTGTTAACACCAATTATTTTAGTTATACTTTTTGTTATTATAATTAAAGGTATATTCTTTACGGATCATATGTTTACACAAGGAACAGTAAATGCATTTAGTTACGGATTTATAAATGGATATCAACCAATGGATGCTTTAGGTGCACCACTTACAGCAGTAATTGCAATAAATGCTATAGTAGCATTAGGATACACTAAAGATTCAGAGAAAAAATCTATACTTAAAAAGGCAAGTATAGTATCAAGTATTGGTTTTGTATTTGTTTATGGAGGACTTCTATTCTTAGGAGCAGCCCTTGGAGGATATTTTGAACAAGGAGTAAGCCAAACTGAATTAACTATAGGTATTACACATTTAATTTTAGGAAATCTAGGTAAAGTAGCACTTGGTATTGCAGTTGCAGCAGCATGTCTTACAACAGCAATTGGATTAACTGCTATGGTAGGAGAATTTTTTTCAAAGCTATTAAAAGTTAAATATGAAATTATAGTTACAGTAATTTGTGTTTCATCAGCGATAATTTCAATTGCAGGTATAGGTAGTATAATAAAACTTGCGTTACCAATACTTATGATTTTCTATCCAATACAAATAATTCTTATATTATTTAATATAATTGGAGTGAATAGCAGATTAACTTACAAAGTTACAGTATATACAACTCTTATAGTATCTATTTTAGATGTATTACATACTCAATTTGGAGTAACAGGACTTAACAAATTATTTGATTTTGTACCATTAGCGAGTGTAGGCTTTGCATGGGTACTGCCAGCTATAATTGCAGTTGTAGTTTCATTAATACTTAATAGGTTTAATAAGGAAAATATAGATGCATCTATTGATTTACTAGATGCAGAGTAAGAAAATATTAGTCTTAATCATTTATATTATTTGGTTAAGACTATTTTTTATATCTAAAAATTGCTTAAATGTGTAACTTAAAGGTTACTTAGAATTGAATTTTATAGTGAGAATTGAAGGTACTAAATACTTAATATAAAAAGCATATATAAGTATATTATAGTTATATAAGTTACTTACTTTTTTTTAGTAAGTATGCTAGAATGTATGCAGGCGGTGATTGAATTTGGAAAAATATCATATGTGTCCAAAGTTTGAAAATGCTTTTCAATTACTAGGAAAGAGATGGACTGGACTAATTATAAGAACATTACTTAGCGGACAAAAGCGCTTTTCTGATATAGTAGATGCAATTCCAAATATGAGTGCTCGTATGTTAACAGAAAGGTTTAAAGAATTAGAAAGCGAAGGAATTATTATTAGAAAAGTTTATCCAGAAACACCTGTACGTATAGAATATGAGCTTACAGAAAAAGGTAAGGAACTAGAAGTTGTTATGGAAGAAATTCAAAAGTGGGCAGAAAAATGGAATTAAATAAAGCGAAAATAAAACGAATCTCCTATTGATTTTTGGGAGGTTCTTTTTATTTAGTTGCAACTCCATTAAACTTATTAATCCATTTTTTTAATTAGATTAAAAAGTATTGACTAATTGTAGTTAATGTGTAATAATTATTTTAAAGTTAGTTACTAAAAGTAATCAACTAAATAAATTTAACTTTGATAAAATTAACATAGTAAGTTATTTTTATTAAACTATATAAAAGGAGTGTTGTGAAATGTTAAGAAAAATAGATAGTAGAAATATGGGAAGTAGCAATTTTGGATGGTTAAGAAGTAAATTCCATTTCTCATTTGCAGAGTATTATAATCCTAATAACATAAACTTTGGAGTTTTAAGAGTTATAAATGATGACCTAATTGAGCCTAATACTGGATTTGATATTCATCCTCATAAAGATATGGAGATAATATCATATGTTGTTAATGGTGAAATAACTCATGGAGATAGTATGGGTAATAAAAAGACTTTAAGTCGTGGAGATGTGCAATATATGAGTGCAGGAACTGGAGTTTATCATAGTGAGCATAATTTCGGAAAAGATACATTAAGACTTCTACAAATATGGATTTTACCTGATAAGCAAGGTCATACACATAGTTATGGAGATTATAAATTTAATTGGAATGATAGAGAAAATAAATGGCTTCATATTGTTTCAAGCAAAGCTGGAAATGCACCAATAAAAATAAATCAAGATATGAATATTTACGTTTTAGAGCTTGAAAAAGGAAAAGAGATTGATTTTAAAGTTAATAAAGAAAGACAAGCTTACTTAGTTCAAATAGAAGGTAGTTCATTAATTAATACAGTTGAATTAAATGAAAGAGACGGAATGGAAATAGTTGAGGAAGATATTTTAATTAAGGCAAAAGAAACTTCTCACATTATGGTATTAGAAATGAAAAAACAAAACTAATATTATATGATAGTATAATTTAAAAAGTTGAATAGAAAATAGTATTAAGTAATTTTTTACTTAATACTATTTAATAATATAATTGAATAATAAATAATTAAAATGTTATAATATTAATAACATTATTTAGGAGGAAAGTTATGAGAACACTTAATAGTATTAAACAAAACAGAATACATCATCATTACTAGAGACTTGATCTGTAAAAGCAGATACAAGTCTATTAGCATTAGGCTTGCATCTCTAGGTAATGATAAATTAAGTGAAATCATAATTTATTTAGAGCCATGTGGGATATATGCCTACATGGCTTTTTTTGTATATAAAAATATTAAGGAGTGATTAAAATGAAAAGAAATATTATAAAACCAAGCATATTACCAGGATTTATGGAGCTATTACCAAAGGAACAACAAATATTTAATGATATAATATCTAAAATAACAAAAGTATATGAAGATAACAGATGTCTAGGGATAGACACGCCCATAATAGAAAAAGCAGAAGTATTACTTGCAAAGACTGGTGGAGAAACAGAAAAGCAAGTATATAGTTTTCAAAAGGGAAAAAACAACTTAGCTTTAAGGTTTGATTTAACAGTACCATTTGCTAGATATGTGGCTCAATATTATAACGACTTAGTTTTCTCATTTAAAAGATACCAAATAGGAAAGGTATATAGGGGAGAAAGAAATCAAAAAGGTAGATATAGAGAATTTTATCAATGTGATATTGATGTTATAGGTAAAGAAAAATTAAGTATAGACAATGATGCATGGGTTATAAGTTTAGCTTCTAAAGCTTTTAAAGCTATAGGATTGAATAATTATAGGTTTCAAATAAGTAATAGAAAGATATTAAAAGGTGTATTATCTGAACTTGAAATAGATAAAGTTAATGAAGTTATGATATTAATAGATAAGTATGACAAGATAGGTAAAGATATATTTTCTAAAGAGTTAGAAAATATTATAGGCTTTAATAAGAGTGATTATATTAATAGAGTGCTAGATATAAAAGGTAGTAATAAAGAAAGAATAGAAGAACTTTTAAAACTTAATATTGAAAATAAATACTTTACTGAAGGAATAGAAGAATTAAAGAAGATATGTTGTATATTAGAGATATTAGGTGTAAGTGATGAGAAATTTGAAATAAACTTAAAGATAATAAGAGGTTTAGATTACTATACAGGAACGGTTTTTGAAACTATATTAGTAGGAAATGAAGGTTATGGTTCTATTTGAAGAGGATTCATTAAAGAAAAAAATGAATTATGCTAATAAAATAGGTGTTAGTAATGTAATATTAATTGGTGAAGAAGAGATAGAAAAGAATGAAGTTAAAATAAAGAATATGAACTCTGGTGAGAGTAAGAATGTTGATTATAAATTATTATAAAATAATTCGCAAATTATTATAATAAAAAGCTTCCTATTAAGGTAGCTTTTTATCTTAAAATAGACTAAATACCATATTGGCATTATTATAAGATAGCAATCCAGAGGATTTTAGAGGATAGGGATATGTATATCCATTAATAGCTAAGGATGGAGGTGTATTAGAGAAATTGGTCATACTAAAGCTGATGTGGATTTAGCTAAGCTTGCATAAGCAAAGTAGGTAGCGATTATATGCGAATTTATGAATTAAGATGGAACTATGGCAAGAATGCCAGAATTTATAGAGTTTGCTAAAGTACATAAGTTAAAGATTATCACTATAGCAGATTTAGATGAGTATAGAAAAAAGAAGAGACAAAGGAAGCTTTAGTTGAAAGAGTTGTTGAGATAAAAATGTCAACAATATATTGTGATTTCAAAATGTTTGGATTTATAAATAAATTAAACGGAGAGCATCATGTTGCAATAGTTAATAGAAAAATAAATAAAGCATAGAAATTTTAGCAAGAGTTTACTTAGAATGTTTAATATGAGATGCTTTAGGTTCTAAAAGATGTAATTGTGGAGGGTAATATGATGTAGGGGTAGCAATTTTAAAAGATTTAGGGGATAGATTATTAAAATATTACGGATATAAATTTAAAAGTAAATTAATTTATCAAAAATGAATATGCGATATTTTTTTTAATTCGCAATTCATATAAAGTGTACATAAAAAAAGAAAAGAAAAACTTTTAATGGCATAAGGAAGAAATGATTTATAATAGTGAAAAACTCTAAATATATTATTTCATCTCAAATATAGAGTTGGAAATTGTATAAAGTCAGTAGATGATAAATAAATATAGATTTAATAGTAAGGTTAAGGTGCTTTTTAAAATAATAAGGAAATATAAGGAGTAATTTTTATATTTCTTTTTTATATTTTTTAGAATTTATTTTGGTAAATTTAACTAGTGAATAAGTAACTTGATTTAAAAACTAAATATTTATTAAAAATTTAGTAAAAAATAAGGGTAGGTTATGGTGAATTATAATATAAAAATACTGTGTTTATTTTAATTAAACTAAAATAATTGGTATAACAGAGAAAAAACTTAAAATATAAATATTAATAGTAAGGTGGTTTTGATAGAAATTGAAAAAATGCAAACAAAGAATAAATATTTAAATAAATTAAAATAAATATTTACTAAATAAATTTAGTTTGCTATAATCGGATTATAGGAAACGTATTCTAAAGAATTGTGAATTAGGAGGTATAGGCTATGAATAATGTGGTTGAACAATTAGAATTAAAGGCAAAACAATTAAGAAAGGATGTTTTAGAGGTAGTATATGAATCTAAAGCAGGTCATATAGGAGGTTCTCTTTCAAGTTTAGATATATTAACAACTCTATATTATAATGTTTTAAATGTTAATCCGAGTGAACCAAAAGATCCAAATAGAGACAGATTTATATTAAGTAAAGGTCATATTGCTGAATCACTTTATTGTGTACTAGCAGATAAAGGATATTTCAGTAAGGACAAGCTTAAAACTTATAGTAAATTTCAATCTACATTAATAGGACATCCAAATGTAAAGAATCCTGGAGTTGAGTTGAATACAGGTTCATTGGGTCATGGTTTATCAGCATCAGTAGGGATTGCGCTAGCTGGAAAAAGAGATAATAAAAAATATAGAGTATTTACATTAATGGGTGATGGAGAACAAGCTGAAGGTTCTATATGGGAAGCAGCAATGTCAGCGGCTCATTATAAATTAGATAATTTAGTGGCAATAGTTGATAGAAATGGACTTCAAATTTCAGGGACAACTGAAGAGGTCATGTCTTTGAATGATTTAGCAGGAAAGTGGACAAAATTTGGTTGGAATGTTGTTGAAGTTGATGGAAATAATGTAGAAGAATTATTAAAAGTATTCAGTAATGTACCAGAAGTCAAAGATAAACCAACTATGGTAATTGCAAAAACTGTAAAGGGAAAAGGAATTTCTTTTATGGAGAATAATGCTAAGTGGCATCATGGGGTTCCAACTGAAGCAGAATATTTACAAGCTATGAAAGAGTTAGAGGAGGATTGTTAATATGAATAAGATTGCTAATCGTCAAGTAATATGTGATAAGTTAATGGAATTAGCTAAGAATGATAAAGATATTATGGTTTTAGCTTGTGACTCAAGAGGCTCAGCGTCTATGGGAAACTTTGCAAAAGAATATCCAGAACAATTTGTTGAAATAGGAATTGCTGAACAAAATGCAGTGGGAGTTGCAGCTGGTTTAGCAACTTGTGGTAAAAAACCATATGTAGCATCACCCGCTTGTTTTTTATCAATGCGTAGTGCAGAACAGGTAAAAGTTGATGTTGCTTATTCAAAAACAAATGTTAAGTTAATTGGTATTAGTGGTGGAGTAAGTTATGGTGCTCTAGGTATGACACATCACTCTTTACAAGATATAGCTATAATGAGAGCTATCCCTGATATAACAATTATTTTACCAACTGATAGATTTGAAACAGAAAAAATGGTAGAAGCTTTAAATAAATTTGATGGACCAGCTTATATACGTATTGGACGTAATCCGGTTGATGATGTATATGAAAATAGCAACTTTAACTTTGAAATAGGTAAAGGAAATACAATGCGTAACGGAAATGATATTACAATTATTGCAACTGGAGAAACAGTTAAGCCAGCCATAGATGCTAGTAAATTATTATCAGCAGAAGGAATTGGATGTCGTGTTATTAATATGCACACAATAAAGCCTTTAGATAATGAAATAATAATTAAAGCTGCAAAAGAAACTAAAGGGATTATAACAGTTGAAGAGCACAGTATTTTTGGAGGATTAGGGGCAGCAGTCTCAGAAGTGGTAGTTCAAGAAAGTCCAACAAAAATGAAAATAGTAGGAATTAAGGATGAAGCTCCAGTTACAGGAAATTCAAAAGAAGTATTTAATTATTATGGATTAACAGCTGAAAATTTAGTTCTTGAAGCTAAGAAAATTCTTGCTGAAAAATAGGGTGTAGATATGAGTGATAAATATATATTAACTATAGATCAAAGCACATCTGGAAGCAAATGTTTACTTGTAGATGAACAAGGAAACATTAAATATAAAGTAAGTAAAAGCCATAAGCAAATATATCCAAAGTCAGGTTGGGTTGAGCATGATCCAATAGAAATATATGAAAATGTAAAGAATATAGTAAAAGAGCTACTTACATTAAATGATATAAATGAAGAAAATATTATTGGACTATCTATAACAAACCAAAGAGAAACAGTAGTGGTTTGGGACAAGGAAACAGGAGTGCCAATTTACAATGCCATAGTTTGGCAATGTAGAAGAACAACAGAAATATGTAATGAACTTAAAGAATATGAGAATATTGTATCTGAAAGGACGGGTTTAAGATTAGATCCATATTTTTCAGGAACAAAGGTTAAGTGGATATTAGATAATGTTGAGGGTGTAAGAGAAAAAGCTAATAATGATGAATTATTATTAGGAACTATAGATAGTTGGCTTATTTGGAAGTTAACTAACGGTAAAGTTCATGCTACTGATTATACTAATGCAAGTAGAACTTTATTATTTAATATAAAAGAATTGAAATGGGACAATCTATTATTAGAGATATTTTCTATTCCAGAATCCATGATGCCTAAAATTTATTCATCAGATGAGATTTTTGGAGAAACAAACCTAGATGGAATATTAAATAGAAAACTAAAGATTTGTGGAGTTATAGGAGATTCACAAGGTGCTTTATTTGGACAATGTTGTTTCAAAAAGGGAATGGCTAAGTCTACATTTGGTACAGGAAACTCAATTATGGTTAATATAGGTGATAAATATATTCCTTCAAAGAATGGAGTAGTGACAACTATTGCCTCAGTAAGTAAGGCATCAGGAGTTAATTATGGATTAGAAGGAATAGTTAATTCAAGTGGAGATACAATAAATTGGATTAAAAATGAACTTGAATTATTTAAAGATTTTAATGAGTTTAATGAAGCAATTAGAGATGAAAGAAACAATAATGGTGTTTACTTAGTTCCAGCTTTTGTTGGATTAGGAATACCATATTGGAATCCTGAAGCAAGGGCATCTATTGTAGGGATATCAAGGGATACTACTAAAAAGAATATTATGAGAGCAGCTCTCGAAAGCATTGCATATCAAGTTAAAGATGCATTATGTGTTATAGAAAATGAATCTAATATAACAATAGAAAGCTTAAGTATTGATGGAGGAGTTACTGTAAATCCTATTTATAATCAATTTTTAGCTGACTTGTTAAATTGTAAGATAGAGAAGAATATGAATACTGAATTATCTTCAATGGGAGCAACTTATTTATGTGGTTTAGGGTTAGGGTTATGGAATAATATAGAAGATTTAATAGAAATTCAAAGAGATAAAGAATGCTATAAATCACAAATTAATGATGAAGAAAGAAATAAGTTATACCAAGGATGGGTTAATGCGATTAGAAGTGTTTTATATTTAACTGATTTAAATAAAAAGTAAAGGGGTATAGTTATGAAGTTTTTTATTGATACAGCAAACGTAGAAGAAATTAAAAAAGCAGCTAGAATGGGATTTATTTATGGAGTTACAACAAACCCTAGTTTAATAGCAAAAGAAAAGCGTGATTTTAATGAAGTTATTAAGGAGATTAATGAAATAGTTGATGGTCCAATTAGTGGTGAAGTTATAAGCCTTGTTGCAGATAAGATGATAGAAGAAGGTAGAGAAATAGCTAAGATTAATCCTAATATGGTAGTTAAGATTCCTATGAATGAAGATGGATTAGAGGCAGTAAGTGTCCTATCTAAGGAGGGAATCAAAACCAATGTTACATTAATATTCTCTGCTAATCAAGCATTATTAGCAGCAAGAGCTGGGGCAACTTATGTATCTCCGTTTTTAGGAAGATTAGATGATATTAGTTGTGATGGAATAACTCTAATAAAAGATATAGCAGAAATATTTAGAATGTTTGATATAAAAACTGAAATAATAGCAGCAAGTGTACGTAATCCAATACATGTTATTGAGTGTGCAAAAGCAGGGGCAGATATTGCAACTATACCATACTCAGTTTTCAACCAAATGCTTAAGCATCCGCTTACTAATCAAGGAATAGAAAGGTTCATAGTAGACTGGAATAATGTTTACAAAGAATAAATTTATTTAAATTAATAACTTTAAAAAAATATGTGTTGATTAAGAGGGGACATTAAGAGATGAATATAGATCAATTATGTATTAGTAGTATAAGAGCATTAGGTATAGATGGAATTAATAAAGCAAAATCAGGACATCCAGGTATTGTGCTAGGAGCTGCTCCGATGGTACATACCCTATGGACAAGACATATGAATATAAATCCTAAAAATTCTAAGTGGTTTAATAGAGATAGGTTTGTATTAGCTGCAGGTCATGGGTCAATGCTTTTATATTCTTTACTACATTTAACTGGATATGACGTTACTATGTATGATTTAAAGAATTTTCGTCAATGGGGAAGTAAAACTCCAGGACATCCAGAGTATAAGCATACTGATGGAGTTGATGCAACAAGTGGTCCTTTAGGACAAGGTATTCCAATGGCTGTTGGAATGGCAATGGCAGAGAGATTTTTAGCGGCTAGATATAATAAAGAAAACTTTAATTTAATAGATCACTATCAATTTGTTATTTGTGGTGATGGAGATTTAATGGAAGGTGTAACTAGTGAAGCTTCTTCATTAGCAGGACATTTAGGTTTAGGAAAGTTGATTGTACTTTATGATTCAAATAATATATGTCTTGATGGAAATTTAAATGACTCATTTACTGAAGATGTATTAAAACGTTATGAAGCATATGGTTGGCATGTTCAAAAAGTTGAGGATGGAAATGATATTGAAGAAATATCTAAAGCTATAGAGTGTGCTAAAAATGAAGTTAATAAACCATCTATTATAGAAATAAAAACTATTATAGGTTTTGGATCTAAAAAGGAAGGAACAAATTCAGTCCATGGGGCCCCATTAGGGCAAGAAGATGGAGTATTTGCAAAATGCGCATATGGTTGGGAGTATGAATCTTTTAATATACCAAGTGATGTTTATGACTATTATACAGAAAATATTAAAGCTAAAGGAGAAGTTCTAGAGAATAAGTGGAATAACTTACTTGAAGAATATAAAGAAGTATATCCAGAGTTAGCAAGAGAGTTAGAAAAAGCGATTGCAGGAGAGCTAACTATAAATTTAGATGAGGTTTTACCAACATATGATATTGGACATAGTGATGCTACTCGTAATTCTAATAATGAGGCAATTAATGCAATTGCAAAAGCAATACCATATTTTTTAGGTGGTTCAGCAGATTTAGCAGCATCCAATAAGACCTTAATAAAAGATGAAGGAAAATTCATAGTAGATAGTAATAGTGATAGAAATATTTACTTTGGTGTAAGAGAATTTGCAATGGCAAGTATATTAAATGGAATGGCTCTTCATGGTGGAGTCAAGGTATACGGTGGGACTTTCTTTGTATTTTCTGATTACTTAAAACCAGCAGCAAGAATGGCAGCAATTATGGAATTACCTGTTACTTATGTTTTAACTCATGATTCAATAGCTGTAGGGGAAGATGGGCCAACACATGAGCCAATTGAACAACTTTCTATGTTTAGAACAATGCCTAATATGGTTACTATTAGACCAGCTGATGCAGTAGAAACAGCAGCTGCATGGAGAGTTGCAGTTGAATCACAAAGTCATCCAACTGCTATTGTATTAACTAGACAAAATGTAACTGTTATGAAAGGTTCAAGCTATGAAGGCTTAAGGAAAGGCGGGTATGTAATAAGCAAGGCTAATGGAGAATGTCAAGGAATATTAATTGCTACAGGTTCAGAAGTTAATTTAGCAATTGAAGCTCAAAAGTCACTAGCAAGTGAAGGGATTGATGTTGATGTTGTAAGTATGCCATCAGTAGAATTGTTTGAAAAGCAATCTAATGAGTATAAAGCAGCTATTTTACCAAAGTCAGTTAAAAGATTAGCTATTGAAATGGGATCAACATTTGGATGGTATAAATATGCTGATGATGTAATTGGAATAGATACATTTGGAGCATCAGCACCAGCAGAAAAAGTTATAGAAGAGTACGGATTTACAGTAGAAAATGTAGTAGAGAGATTTAAAAGAATATAGTTTGGGTATTAGATATATCTTACCTTTTGACTTAGATATATCTAATATTACCTAAATGCAATGATATTTAAATAAGAGTGTATTAAGGAAGGGAGAAAGTAAAAATGAAAACGTATAATATAAAATTAGGATTAGCTTCAACAAGAAGAAATATATTTAGTAGAGAAGATGCTATAAAGTTTAGAGAATTAACTGAAAATAGGTTAGATGAATTAGGGATTAATTATGTTGGAATTAATGATATAAATGAAGAAGGTTTATTATTTAAAGAGGAGCATGTTGATTTAATAGTAGAGAAATTTAAGAAAGAAAATGTTGATGCTTTATTCTTTCCGCATTGTAACTTTGGAACAGAAGATTTAGTATGTAAAGTTGCTAAAAAATTAAATTTACCAGTATTATTATGGGGACCAAGAGACGAAGCGCCATTAGCAGATGGAACAAGATCTAGAGATAGTCAATGTGGATTATTTGCAACCGGAAAGATATTAAGAAGATTTAGATTACCATTTTCATATATACCTAATTGTTCATTAGATGATGAAGCATTTGAAAGAGGCGTTAAGAACTTTATTGCAGTTACAAATGTAGTAAAGGAATTAAAACAAACAAGAATACTTCAAATATCAACAAGACCAGCCGGATTCTGGACAATGATGTGTAATGAAGGAGAACTTCTTGAAAGATTTGGAGTTCAAATAAGACCAATAACTATGTCTGATTTTACTAGTAAGGTGTTTAAATTAGAAGAGGAAAATAGAGAAGAGTTACAACGCGTTAAGAAATATATATATGAGAATATGGAAGTATGTGTTGATGATAAGGTTGTTACAAGATTGGCAGCAATGAAGGTTGCTATGAATGCGTTTGCAACAAGATTAGGGTGTAATGCAATTGCAGTTCAATGTTGGAATTCAATGCAAGATTCTTTAGGAGTAATGCCTTGTGTTGCTAATGCACTTATGACTGATGAAGGTATTCCTGTAGTTTGTGAAACTGATATTCATGGAGCAATAACTTCAGTAATGGCACAAGCGGCTACAATGGGAGAGGTAATACCATTTTTTGCTGACTGGACAATAGCACATCCAACAAATAAAAATGGAGAGTTATTACAACATTGTGGACCATGGCCATTATCGTTAGTTAAGGAAGGTCAAAAGGCTAAATTTGCAGGAGCATTTGCGTTCAATGGAACTCCAGGAGCTGTTCATGCTGAAATAAGGGGCGGAGATTTATCTATTTTAAGATTTGATGGAGATAATGGCGAATATTCAATGCTTTTAGGAAAAGCTAAAGGTATAGAAGGTCCTTACAATCAAGGAACTTACCTTTGGATAGAAGTTGAAAACCTAACTAAATTAGAAGATAAACTTGTAACAGGACCATATGTACATCACTGTGTAGGGGTTCATAAGGATGTATTACCTGTAATATATGAAGCGTGCAAATATATACCTGACCTTAAACCAGACTTTTATGATGATATTGAAGAAGATGTTAAGGCTTGGATAAGAGGAGAATAGAATAAATTTCACAAAGGTTGGTGCAAAATTAAAATGCCCAACTTTTGTTTTTGTATTTTATAATAATATATATATAACTTCATAAAATATCATAGAACTTAAATGTTATATAGTAAGTAAATATTTAGTATTTAATTTAGAAGAGAAGTAGTCTATACTATAAGGGATATGAAAAATTGTATATGGAAAGAGAGGATTTAGAAATGAAAACTATAATGCAAGATATAGCTAAAGTTGCAGGAGTTTCTCCAGGAACTGTTTCTAATGCTCTTAATGATAGAAAAGGTGTTGGGAAAGACACTAAAGCAAAAATCATTAAAATTGCAGAAGAAATGGGCTATTTTAGAAATACTAAAAAAAATGAGGGGAAAATAATTAGATTAATTAAATATAAGAAAAATGGTCATATTATTGCGGACACACCATTTTTTTCATCATTAATAGAAGCTTGTGAAAAAGAGTGTAGGAGAAATGGATATGAGTTATTAATATCTCAAGTTGTTTATGGTGAACATACTAAGGATGATGTTCATAAAATAATTAAGAACCATAAAATTGATGGAATATTATTGCTAGCAACAGAAATGGATGAGAATGATTTTAAATATTTTGATGGAATAGAAACACCTATAGTTGTTATCGATAGCTATTTTGAGGAAATAAATTATGATTATGTGGTGATTAATAATACTAAAGGCGCATATAGTGCAACTAAATATTTAATTGATAAAGGTCATAAGAATATTGGATTATTAGGTAGCAACATCGAAATTAAGAACTTTGAGTATAGATTTGAAGGATATAAAAAAACATTAAATACTTTTGGGGTAAAATTTAATAAAGATAATATTATTTGTATTGATCCTACTATTGAAGGATCGTATAATGATTTTTTAAGTTATTTAGAGAAAAATGAAAATAGTCTTCCAAGTGCCTTTTTTGCTTTAAATGATATAATTGCATTAGGATCAATGAAAGCTATGAATGAAAAAGGGATAAATGTTCCAGAAGATGTATCTATAGTTGGATTTGACGATATACCGTTTAGTTCATTTAGCAATCCAGGTATAACTACTATTAAGGTTCATACTAAAACAATGGGAAAAACCGCGGTCAGAAGACTTATGGAAAAAATAGAAAATGATATAGAAATTACACTTAAAATTGAAATTAATACTGAGTTAATAGA
Organism: Clostridium budayi; assembly: GCF_055396605.1. Taxonomy (NCBI): domain Bacteria; kingdom Bacillati; phylum Bacillota; class Clostridia; order Eubacteriales; family Clostridiaceae; genus Clostridium; species Clostridium budayi. The sequence goes on along the minus strand of NZ_AP042456.1, from coordinate 2,096,193 downwards.
AAGAAATAGTGCAAAGAATAATGTGTAAAAATATTAAAGATGCATTTGATTTTCATTGAATGTGTCTTTTTTTTATGTTTTAAAATATAGGAATTAACTAAATATAACTAAAAATAAACTAAATAAAGTATATTATACGCTAAATATTCAAATAAAAATATTTAAAATATTTACTAAAAGCATTGAAGTTTTTGGGGGAATAAGATATAATAAATTTAGTTAGTGAAAACATTATCATTAATAAGATAATATAAGGGGAGGGAACTTATTATGAGTAGAAATTATGATGAGTTAGCTAAAGTGATTATAAAGGAAATTGGAGGAAAAGATAATATAATTTCCTTAGTACATTGTGCAACTAGGTTGAGGTTTAAATTAAAAGACAAAACAAAAGCAAATAAACAAAAATTAGAACAACTTAATGGAGTTATCACAGTAGTAGAAAGTTCAGGGCAATACCAAGTAGTAATTGGTAATACGGTAGGGGAAGTTTATAAAACGATAATAAATATTACTGGATTATCAACAGAAACAACTGATGAAGGTATTTCGGAAGAAAAGAAAAGCTTTATAAGTGTTTCAATCGATATGATATCTGCAATATTCACTCCAATTCTTTCTGTTATGTGTGGATCAGGGATATTAAAAGGGTTATTAATGCTTTCTACAACAATGGGGTGGTTAGCAGAAACAGATGGTACTTATAGAATTCTCTATGCAGCTTGTGATAGTGTATTTTACTATTTACCTTTAGTATTAGCATTTACAGCAGCAAAGAAGTTCAAAGCAAATCAATTTATAGCAGTTGCAATAGCTGGGGCTTTAGTTTATCCAGATATAGCTTCTATGTTTTCAGAAGGACAAGCTGTTAACTTTTTAGGTATTCCTGTAGTATTAATGAGTTATTCATCTACTGTAGTACCAATTATACTATCTGTATTTGTTTTGGCTAAATTTGAACAATTTTTAAATAAAAAATTACCAGTAGTTTGTAAAAATTTTATTACACCAACTTTATGTTTAGCAGTTATAGTACCAGCAACATTTTTAGTTTTTGGACCACTAGGTAATACCGTAGGAAATGCTTTAGCAAGTGCTTATAGCTTTATGTATAACTTAAATCCAACTATAGCCGGCGGAATATTAGGTGCATTATGGCCAATATTTATTATCTTTGGTGTTCACTGGGGATTTGTACCAATAGTAACTAATAATCTGGCTATATATGGAAGAGATACTTTATTTACAATAACAGGGCCTGTTAACTTTGCTCAAGCAGGAGCATCATTTGGTGTTTTCTTAAAAACTAAAGATTCAAAGCTTAAATCAATATCAGGATCAGCAGCATTAACAGGATTATTCGGAATTACAGAACCAGCTATATATGGTGTTACTTTAAAATTTAAAAAGCCTTTCATAATGGCTTCAATTGGAAGTGGTATTGCAGGTGCAATTGTAGGCTATGCAGGAACAGGGGCAAGCGGATTTGTAGGATGTTCAATATTAACTTTACCTGCATATATAGGACAAGGATTCGGTTTATTTTTAGTTGCTTGTGCATTAGCATTTTTAGTAAGTGCTATAGGAACTTATTTATTTGGATATAGTGATAAACTTTTAGTTAAAGAGAATAATACTAAGGTTGCTTTAGCAAAAGAAGAAGAAATAGAAGTTGCAAGTCCTGTAAATGGTACAGTAATGATGTTATCAGATGTAAAAGATGAAGCTTTTTCAAGTGAAGCTCTTGGAAAAGGGATAGCTATAGTTCCTAAAGAAGGAAAGTTATACTCACCTATAGATGGTGTTGTTGAGGCGGTATTTCCAACTGGACATGCAATAGGATTAAAAGCAACTAATGGAGCAGAATTATTAATTCATATAGGATTTAATACTGTAGATCTAAATGGAAAATATTTTGATACAAAAGTTAAAAATGGGCAATCAGTAAAAAAAGGCGAATTGTTAGTAGAGTTTGATATTGATAAAATAAAAAATGAAGGATATGATGTTACGACTCCTGTTTTAGTTACGAATCATGATATATTTAGAGGAGTTATAGCAACTAATGAAAGTGAAATAACAGTAGGAGAAAATATATTAACTTTAGTCTAAATAAAAATATATAAATAACCAAATGGAGGATAATAATTATGAGGAAAATTACTATTTCTAATATGAAGAATTGTTTTAATGAAAATTCTAAAAAGTTTTTTTACTTAGCAGATACTTGTTGGAGTGCTTTTACAAATATTTCATTTGGAGAGTGGGAAGAGTATTTAGACTATAGAGCAATTCAAGGATTCAATGTACTACAAATAAATATATTACCGCAATGGGATGCAAGTGAATCGGACATAAAAATTGAACCATTTAATAGAAACGAAGATGGAACTAGAAATTTTAATTCACTAAATTATGAATATTTTAATAAGGCAGAGCAAATGTTAGAGATAGCAGTAAATAAGGGGTTTACTCCTGCATTAGTATTACTTTGGTCTAATTATGTCCCAGGAACATGGGCATCTGATATTATAGACAAAGATATTTTACCATTAGAAATCATTGAAGAATATGTGAAATATGTAGGAGAGAAGTTTAAAAAATTTAATCCTATATTTATAGTAAGTGGAGATACAGATTTTCCAACTGAGAAAACAATAGAGTATTATAGAATAGCATTAAACACAATAAAAGATATTGCACCTGAATGTATAAGAACAATGCATATAAGAGGTAGATTGATGGATCTACCAGAAGAATTTGAAAATAGTGATGATATAGATTTTTATATGTACCAATCTGGACATAATTCTAGTTATATGGATATGCCTTACTTATTAGCTGAGAATTTTTATAAAAAGAGCAATAAGAAACCTATAATAAATTCAGAACCTTGTTATGAGCAAATGGGGTATAGCAGAAATTTATATGGAAGATTTACTCAATTTGATGTTAGAAAAGCATTATGGCAAAGCTTATTATCAGGAGGTAGTGCTGGTATTACTTATGGTGCGCATGGAATATGGAGTTGGCATAAAAATGGAAAGGGATTTGGTATAGGTATAGGGGAGTGTTTTGATAAGCCTTTCTATTGGAGAGATGCATTAAAATTTGAGGGTGCTTGGGATTATTCTTTTGCTAAATGGTTATTTGAAAAATATAATCTATGTGGAATAAAGCCTATGGAAAATTATATTGATAAATCTAATGAAATCAGAATGGCTGCTACTGATGAGGAAGATATAATAATAATATATATTCCGATAAACACAAATGTGGTAATAAACTTAGAACTTGATAACTATGATTTTGAAACTATAGATTTATCTAAAAGACGTTTTTCTAAATCAAGTATCATAGTAAAAGATAAAAAAACTACGATTAATATGCATAGCTTCGATGAAGATGTTCTAGTTATAGGTGTAAGAAAGTAATATATTTAAGATAATAAATATTAGAAAGTCATATTTATGTAAGATGAAATTAAGATTTAATTTAAATACAGTATTGCTCAAGAAGTTATAGAATAATTATTTGAGTTTTTTGTAAGATTTATGAGATGAAAAAGTAAGTGGAGGTATGTAAAATGAGTAAGTTTCCAGAGAATTTTTTATGGGGTGGAGCTACAGCAGCTAATCAATTTGAAGGTGCATATAATGAAGATGGTAAAGGATTATCAATTCAAGATGTAATGCCAAAGGGAATAAGAGGACCAATAACAGAAGAGCCGACAGAAGATAATATGAAGCTTATAGGAATTGATTTTTATCACAGATATAAAGAAGATATAAAACTATTTGCAGAAATGGGATTTAAGACATTTAGATTATCTATTGCTTGGTCAAGGATATTTCCTAATGGAGATGATAAAGAGCCAAATGAAAAAGGGTTGGAATTTTATGATAAAGTATTTGACGAGTTAGCTAAGTACGGAATTGAGCCTTTAGTTACATTATCACACTATGAAACACCATTAGCATTAGCTAAAAATTACGATGGATGGGTAGATAGAAGACTTATAGGATTCTTTGAAAATTATGTTAGAACAGTATTTACGAGATATAAGAATAAGGTTAAGTATTGGTTAACATTTAATGAAATTAATTCAGCATTACATGCTCCATTTATGAGTGCTGGTATACTTACACCGAAAGAACAATTAAGCAAGCAAGATTTATATCAAGCAATGCACCATGAACTTGTTGCTAGTGCGTTAGCTGTAAAGATTGGTCATGAAATAAATCCAGAGTTCAAAATAGGGTGTATGATTCTAGGTATACCGAACTATCCATTAACAGCTAGACCAAGTGATGTATTGAAAGCTATGGCTCAAGATAGAGAAACATTATTTTTTGGAGATATTCATGTTAGAGGGAAATATCCAAAGTATATGAATAGATATTTTAGGGAAAATAACATAGAAATTAAAATGCAAGAGGGAGATGTTGAAATACTTAAAAATACAGTTGATTTTATTTCATTTAGTTATTACATGAGTTCATGTGCTACAGCAGATCCAGAACAAGCTAAAAATGGAGAAGGTAATCTGATAGCAGGAGTTCCAAATCCGTATTTAAAATCGTCTGAATGGGGATGGCAAATAGATCCAGAGGGATTAAGATATATACTAAACTTCTACTACGATAGATATCAAAAACCATTATTTATAGTTGAAAATGGTCTTGGAGCAGTAGATGAATTAATTACTGATGAAAATGGTAATAAAACTGTAATTGATGATTATAGAATTAATTATTTAAATAATCATTTAGTTCAAGTTGCAGAAGCTATTGAAGATGGTGTTGAGCTTATGGGGTATACTACATGGGGATGTATAGATTTAGTATCTGCATCAACTGCTGAACTTAAGAAAAGATATGGTTTCATTTATGTTGATAGAAATGATGATGGAACTGGGACTTTAGAAAGATATAAGAAAAAGAGCTTTGATTGGTATAAAGAAGTTATTGCTACAAATGGCGGAAGTTTAAAATAAAACTGTAGATAATTATTAATTGTAAGTAGATAGAATTATTTTTATATAAATCTATCTACTTTATTTTATATATATCTAGATTTGATGAAAATCAAAATAAGTTTAAAAAACTGAATCTATTAATTCAAAGAATTTAAGGTAGTTTCTGTGATAAATAATATTAGGTAGGTGGAGTAACAATGTGGAAATACAAAGTTTAAATTAGTTAGAGCTTGAGATATATAAATGATCCATATTATCCAGTTCCTAAAGGGTGTTATAAAGATTTAGTAGTTATAGTTCTTTCAGTTTCAGGAGAAGCAGAGCAGAAAATAAATTATGTTAATAGATTTAAAGGAAAGAATTTCAATATAGCTTTAATAACAAATAGTTAGACAATTACCTTAACTAAGAGTAGTAGTACAAGGTGTTGGTATATCAATAGGGATAACTAGCTTAATCTTTATTTTAAAAGAGATAAGATTTATTCTAATAGTTTCATATATTACTTTTTTATCTATTTCTAAGTGGTTAAAGTATTAATCCTAATCTAAATTGAAAAAAATATGGAACTACTTGGATTAGATGAATTTAAAAAGTGGTATGAATCATAATATTTGTAATTATTTATTATTAAAATATCTTTTTTTGTAAAGAAAAAGTTAATGAACTATCCACTATTTTCGGTGGAATCTAAAATATCAACTACTTATGTTACACCTAAAAGCATTAGCAAACCTTTCAAGAAGATTAATACATGAAGATTTTAGAAATGATTTGTTGAATGCAAAATCAAAGGTAGAAATATTAGAGATGTTCTCTTTCTAGGGAAGAATATATTGGAAAAATAAGAGAAGTGTAGCAGCATTAACTTTATTAAGAAAAAAGTAAAGAAAATAGCAAACCTTATTTTTAGGTTTGCTATTTTTATTAATTTATAAACTAAATTAAATCATCTAGTCCATTAACTTTAGTTTGCTCATCCTCATTAATAGGAATAACTATGCATTTTTGCCCATCAATTACTTCAGATTTTATTTGAGGTATTTTTTCAGGTTTTACTTGAAGTATAACATCATAGTCATTATTAGCTTTATTGTCTTCTGAGTTTGTATCTTTATTTTCTTCTAAATCAGTTTCTAAAGTTTCCTCTGCATTAGATTCAGAAGTTTCTCCTAAAACTTCATTAGTATCACTAACTTCTGTAGAACTTGGATCTTCAGTTTTATTACCTGCAGCAACTTCTTGTTTAACTTCTTCAAGTCTAGTTTGAAGTATCTCTACTTGTTTCTTAAGGTGTTCTTCTTTTTTTCTTTGCTCATTTTCCTTAAGAACCTTTGAGTCAATTAAATTTTCCGCTAAAGGAATATCATCACCAAAGTTTTCTTTATAAGATTTTTCAATTTTAGTAGTAAGCTCTTCTGGAACTCCACTTTCTATTAAAAGGCTTTGAATATCTTTATCCTTTAAAGTTATTGGTTCTGAGTCTGTATCATCATACATTTCATTGTATTCTTCTATCATATTATTTAAATTTTCTTGCACGTCCATAAAAACTTTATCAGCTTTCTTTTCATCAGCTCCAAAAGAATCTTTAATAATTGACTTAAATGCTTCTTTTTGTATAGTAGCAGTCTGTTTTGAATAACAACCTAAAACATTTTCCATTAATTCAGAATGTGTATCTTTTGCATTTTTTGTGTAATACATAACAGAGTTGACGTCTGAACTACGATCAATAAATGCAGGGAATACAAAACCATTAATTGGTGGTTTAACTATCCAATCTCTAATACGTGCTTTTATACTATTTTCTTCTTCAAAATATCTAAGTCCAGGTTCTGAAAGCTCTACAGGACATATTGCACATAAAACATATTCGTATACTTCTTCAGACTCATCTAAATTTTGATTATCTTTAGTTTTTGTAAGGACATCATAAGAGTCATTAAAAATAAGTATTAAAAAGTTACCTGTATAATCATAGTTATCTATAATAGATTTATAAAAATCATCAAGAAGAGTATCGTCATTTAGTTGACTGTTTTTAAGTTGCATAAGTGAAATTTGTTTTTCATTTATAAGATCTTCGTTAAGTGGAAAATTAAGTTCTAAAATATTGTTTCCTATAGTTCCTGATAAGACTTTTTTTGCAATTTCTAAGTATTTAAAGTATTCATCTTCTTCTAAATTTAGAAAAGTTTCTCTAAATTTTAAAATAATATTTTTCTCTCCATTAACATAGCAACCACACATTTTACTGAAGGTGCAATAATCTTTTTTTAAACGCTTTTTTAACTCAAGTATATCTTTTTTTCTCATATATAAACCCCTCAATCTAATATTTTATATTTATAGGTATTAATTAATTTATTTATCGTCATTATTAAGTATAGTATTTTTTTTATGTTAATTAAAGATTTTATTATGTGAACTTAAATCAAATATGATATTTAAACAATACAATTAGATAGAAAATATATTTTCCTTAAATATTAGGATTCTTTATTTATAGGTGTTCCCAAAAATGGTCAATGGTAATACAATTGTATTAACTGTCCAGTAGTTTAGAGATAATAACTTTTTTAAGAAACAAGGAAAAGTTAAAAATCAACCTTTAGATTTAAATGATCTTGAAGAGGGATATATTAAGATGTTAGATTTCTTTAGAAGAAATAGTTATAAGGAGGAGTATTTAAGGTGAATATAATTGAGATTAAAGATCTTACAAAGGATTACGGAAATAATAAAGGTATTTTTGATGTTAATCTAGCTGTAAAAAAAGGGAGAGGTTTCTGGATTTTTAGGACCTAATGGTGCAGGAAAAACTACGACTATAAGACACTTAATGGATTTCATTTCTCCGAATAAAGGCAAGTGTTTAATAAATGGTATAGACTGCAATAAGGAAAGTAATAAAATTCAGGAGAGATTAGGATATCTTCCAGGAGAGATTGCTTTTATGGATGATATGACAGGAATTGAATTTATTCATTTTATAGCTGATATGAAGGGGTTAAAGGATTTTAATAGAGCTGAAGAGTTAATTGAAATATTTGAATTAGATCCAAAGGGTAAGGTTAAGAAGATGTCTAAGGGGATGAAACAAAAAATAGGAATAGTATGTGCTTTTATGGGTAATCCTGATATATTGATTTTAGACGAACCAACGAGTGGATTAGACCCACTTATGCAAAATAAATTTGTAGATCTTATTTTATCAGAAAAAGAAAAAGGAAAAACAATATTTATGTCTTCACATATTTTTGATGAAATAGAGAAGACATGTGATAGAACAGCTATTATTAAAGATGGACATGTTGTTGCTGTAGAGGATATGAAGACACTATCTAATTCAAAACATAAATCTTATGTAATTACATTCTTAAATGATGAAATGGCCAAGGAATTTTCTAGGGAGAATTTAAAAATAAAAGAAGTTATAGGTAATGTTGTAACTGTATCATTAAAAGGTGATATAAATCCTTTAATAAAAGCATTAAGTAAATATTCAGTAACAAGCCTTGATGTAAAAACTCAAAGTTTAGAGGAGTTATTTATGCATTTTTATGGAGGTGAAAGTAATGATTAGTTTAACATTATTTAAGAAGGATATAAAATCGAATTATAAAATTATACTTTTATTTTTTGCAATATTAACTTTATATTCTGTAAGTATTATTTATATGTATGACCCTAAAACGACTAATGCTTTTGAAGAGATGGCCAAAAGTATGCCAGAGCTTATGAAAGCTTTTGGTATGGATTCAGTAGGAGCTAATCTTACTGAATATATAGCAAATTATTTATATGGACTAATAATTCTTATGTTCCCAATAATTTGTATTATAATACTTGGAAATAAGCTAATAGCATCATATGTAGACAGAGGGTATATGGTATATTTATTAGCTACACCAAATAAGAGAGCTAAGATTGCTTTAACTCAGGCTGTATTTATGTGGATAGCTAGTGCAGCTTTACTTATATACATCATCATTAATAATATTTTTCTGCAATACTCTTCACGGTGGAGACTTAGATGTTAAAACTTTTATTATTATAAATGTAGTTTTATATTTTCTTCAGGTTGCAGTAAGTGGTATATGTTTCTTTGCATCGTGCATAAGTAATGACACTAAGCTTTATTTTACAATTGGAGCAGGAGTGCCAGTATTATTTTATTTATTACAAGCTTTAGCTAATATGGGGGATAAGCTTGAAAACCTAAAGTATTTTACTCTTTTCACATTATTTAATACGTCAGATATTATTGCTGGAGAGAGTGTGATAGTACCAATATTAGTTTTAGTTTTATATGGGGCAGGAATATATATTTTCTCAAAAAGAGATTTACCTTTATAAGAATATAATTAAAATTTAAGTTATTATTAAGTAAAAAAGATGATTTCTAAAAATAGAAATCATCTTTTTAATCTAATTAATAATACAAATGCTTATATTAATTAGATCTTAATTTTTTTATTTCTTGTAGAGTCTCTTGATATTGTAAATCAAGATTTGCCTTAGTTTCTGAATTGGTTTCAAATGATATTTCAGATATCAATTTAGAAAGTTTAGTTTCTAAAATAAAAAGTTTTTCTTTTCTTTCACGCTCATCATTTTTTAAACTTTTTCTTAAATTAAAGTTTTCTTTATATTGAATAAATTCGTCATATGTTCCAGAAAAACAAGTTATTGTATTATCCTTCATTTCTATAATATAATCACAAACATTTGAAATGAAATGTCTATCATGTGAAATTATAAGCAATGTTTTTTCTGTATTTTTTAGTGCGTTTTCTAAAGCTACTATGGATTTTATATCTAAAAAGTTAGTAGGTTCATCTAGAATCAAAGTATTATTATCACTTAAAATGATTTTACAAAGTGCAACTTTAACTTTTTCACCGCTACTTAAAACAGATACTGTTTTAAAAACATCATCTCCAGCAAAGCCAAAGTTACTCAAATTTATTCTAATAAGTGACTCATCTAAAGAACTGGATTCTTTTATATTTTCTAAGATTGTTTTATCTTTATTTAATATCTCTTGATTTTGATCAAAGTAACCAATAGAAATATGATTAGATAATTTAATATTATCAGAAGTATTTTTAATAATTTCTCTTACTAAACTTGTTTTACCGCAGCCATTCTCACCAATTAAAGCAGCTTTTTTTCTATTCTTTATCTTTAAATTTATATTTTCAGCTAGTAGCTTATTTGCAACATATAAATTAAAATCCCTAACTTCTATAACTGTTTTTGATGGCATTTCACTACCTTTAACAATTCTAATTATAATATCCTTGCTTTCAACTGGCTTTTCTTTAACATCTAGATGTTTTATTCTACTTTTTAAGGCTTTAATATTTCCATCTAAGTGTTTTTTAGATTTTTGATCACCCATTTTAAAGAGTCTTGCTTCTGAATTTCCCATTCTCTTAGGTGTTCTTCTAATAGAATCCCTTTGAGTTTCTTTACCTATTATTGCTTTTTCTAATCTTTTCTTCTCATTTATATATTCTTCGTATTCTTTTTTATTAAAAGATTCTTCTTCATTCTTTAATTCAATATATTTTGAGTAATTACCTTTATATAATTTAACCTTTCCGTGACTTACTTCTAAGATAGTATTGCAGAGGTTATTTAAGAAATCTCTATCATGAGAAACTAGTAACAGGCCACCTTTATACTCACTTATAAGCTTCTCAATAGTTTTAATAGTTTTTGCATCAAGATTTGAAGTTGGTTCATCAGCTATAAGCAAATTACTATTTGAGCTAAGTACTTTGGTAATATTGATTTTTACTTTTTCTCCACCAGACAAAAAGTCATTATATTTATCTGGTGCTTCTAATAAACTCTTAATTTTTCCGTCCGTGCAATCACCATGATATTCTTCTGTTTGACCAATATAGGAGTAGTTGCAATCAAGAAATACATTACCTTCGTCGATTTCTGTGTTGCCTAGTATAACTTTAATAAGAGTTGTTTTTCCAGCTCCATTTTCTCCAACTATACCAATTCTATCTCCTGCATTGATTTCTAAATTATCTATATCTAAAATTAATCTATCTCCATAATATTTTTTTACTTTATCTAATTTAATTAATGTCATAAAAAAATCCCTCCTAAACTTCAGGAGAGAGTATATACTAATTCTATAAAAATTCTATAAAAACGCTATAGTAGTCTATAGAAAGAATTTACTCCCTCAAATTTTAAGTACAACAAATAATCCTAATAAATAGGAATAGAAAGATACTTTTATTAAAAAAGTGGTTCATTATTAATGTATCTTTTTATATTGTTATACTAATAAAAATCAAAGTGTAAATTACATTCTCATTGGTGAAACTACCTCGTTCTTTCTTAAACTCACTACATTATAGCATATACAAAAAATAAATTAAATAAAATATTTATTTAATTTAAGATAAGTATAAAAATATTACAAAAAAATTAATGTAAAGTAAAAATACACCATTTCATTTAATGAAATGATAAAATATTATTTAGGGTAAATATATAATATGAAATGGGGTATTAAAATGCAAAAGAAGTTATTAAGTCAAAGGGGGCCTGTATTTTACTTTTTAGCAGTATGGTACAGACGTATACTTAGATACAAGCAGTGGTATTTTAGTTCTATTAAGTTTGCAAAGGTTAGAGACTTTAATAAACTACCATATAGAGTTAAAAAGCATCAATCAGTTTTAATTAGAAAATTAGGGGATAGCGATATGCAGCTACAGCTTAATAAGGTTGAGAACTTAAAAATTGCTATAAAAAATATAAATGGGATAATAATTAGACCAGGAGAGGTTTTTTCATTTTGTAAATTAGTTGGACTTCCAACAAAAAGAAAAGGATATCTTGAAGGTATGGAGCTTTGCTTTGGTGAAGCGAGACCAGGAGTTGGAGGAGGTTTGTGCCAAATTGCAAATCTTTTAAATTGGCTTGTAATACATAGTCCTCTTACTGTAACAGAAAGACATCATCATGGTTTTGATCCATTTCCTGATAATGGTAGAGTTCTTCCATTTGGTAGTGGTGCTACTATATTTTATAATTATGGAGATTTTCAAGTGAAAAATAATACAAATCATACATTTCAAATAAATCTTTGGATGAGTGAGAAATGTTTAGAAGGAGAGCTTAGGGTAAGCGAAGAGCTTGACTTTGGATATCATGTATTTGAAAAGAATCACAAGTTTACAAAAGTTGAAGATAAATATTATAGACAAAATGAAATTTGGAGAAATAAGATAGCTAAGTTTGAAGGTGGTAAGATTTTAGATACTGAGCTTGTTACAAAAAACTGTGCTTTAGTAAAGTATGTTCCTGAAGAATTCAAAGTAGAAGAGTATGTATAGTTATGATTATAGCTAACATTATAAATAGTATAGAATAATAATTTATTATAAATTTTTAAGGTATGAAGATTAGATATGATTTAGTTTTCATACCTTAAATATATTTAGGCATACTAAACTTGTAAAGGAGAGTGATAAACATGAAAGTAAAAATAGTATGTGAAAGAGATAATGAAACAAAAGAAGTAGATTTACCCATGAATGAAGAAGCATTATTAAAGATTCAAGGGAGTGTACTTGATAGGGACAGATTAGGATATATAACAGGAGCACAAGTGAGATATTATGATGAGAATGGAATTGAAATAGAAAATATATTTCTTCTAAATAGGCAGCTTCAAAAGTAGTAAATATATAAGAATAAAGATAAGAACCTCATTATAAAATGGTTACGGAAAAAAGCATATCTGAAGTGAAAGCTTAGCAGAGAAATTTTTAATATATGCTTTTAAGAAAATGAATTATATATAATAAAATAAGAATATTCTTATAGATAAATAACACCAATTATCTAGGTTTATTAGATAATTGGTGTTATGTTATGATAGATTATATTTTATCAGTAAAAATATGTAAGTATATATTCTAAAAGTTATATTACTAGTTTTTGATTAGTGTTTATTTTAGAATATCTTTAATCCAATTACTGAAATTATAATTAAGATTAAATAAAAAATTTGCTTTTTAGATAGATGTTCATTAAATAAGAAAGCACCTAATAAAAGTGATCCTACTGAACCAATTGCAACCCAAATACTATAAGCAGTTCCAGCTTCAGTTGTCCTCATAGCCATTGATAAAAGAGTTAAGCTGCTAGCTGCAACTAAAATAACAATTAAGGACCAAAGTTTACGTGTAAATCCAGCTGACTTTTTTATGCAATAAACTAGAAGCACCTCACATAAGCCAGAACAAATTAAAAATAACCAATCCATTGTTACACCTCTTCTTTCGAATTTATTTTTAAACCAATAATCCCGATTATTAGTAAACAGCTAAAAATAATCTTTTGAAAGCTAATACTCTCACCTAAAATTAAAATTCCAAAAACAATTGTACCAATTGCTCCAATACCAGTAAAAACTGTATAGGCTATTCCAGAAGGTAATAGAGTCATTCCTTTAGAAAATAGATAGAAGCTTATTAGAACTAAAACAATTGTTATTGCAGTATATCCTAAGTTTGTAAAACCATTAGATTTCTTTAAACAAAGAGCCCAGAAAACTTCTAAAAATCCACCTATAATAACATAAATCCAAGCTTTATTCATATTATTCCTCCAATTTTAAATATAGTATAAGACTAAAAAAGACCGGATAAGATAACTATCTTATCCGGTCTTTTATAACCCTCCGATAAACAATGCCATTTTAGCATGTGAAAAAATAGATGTCAAATTTGCAAATTGAACAATTTGTAGGATATAAATACAATTCATCAGGTAAAAAGGTGTTAGGTTTATGATTTATTGAATTTGGTATATAATATTTATATAAATAATTTTCTTGAAGGAGGTATTATATATGGAAAATAAAGATATTAATTTATATGATATTTTTATAAATTACTCATATAGTCAATTGAAAGAATTATTTAAAAAGGCTAAAACAAAAGAAGAACAAGATTTTTATATGACTTTATCTAATTTAGTATTGCAAAAAGAACAGGCTAAGATTATAGGTAAGTAATATGGCAACTTATACAATTTTTGCAGGTGTTAATGGAGCTGGTAAAACTTCAATTTATAAATCCATTTATTATAATGAAAATAAAAATGAGAAAAGGATAAATACTGATGAAATGGTAGCTAGAATTGGGTCTTGGAAAGATAATAATCTTCAAATGAAATGTGCAAGAGAAGCTGTTAAGTTAATAAAGCAATATATTTTAGAAGGTACATCTTTTAACCAAGAAACAACATTATCTGGTAAAAGTATAATCAGGAATATAAAGTTTGCAAAAGAAAAAGGTTTTTATATAGTTATGAATTATATAGGAGTAGAAAATCCTGAAGTTGCTAAAGATAGGGTTAAAATTAGAGTAAGTAAAGGTGGACATGGAATACCTGATAAGGATATAGAAAGAAGATATTATGATTCACTAAATAATTTAAATGATGTAATTAAAATATGTGATGAAATAAATGTATATGATAATACAGAAATGTTAAGAGAAATCATATATTTAAAACAGGGTAAAATAGTATGGAAAGATAAAAATATTCCTAAGTGGACAGATAATATATTAAAGAAGTAGCTAGTAAAAGGATTAAGTTTTACTAGCTATATTTATATGTTTAAGTATCAATATACTATTTATATAGAAAAACTTTAAGATTATCTTCATTGTCAAGAGTAGCAAACAATACGTTTTGGACGTTAGTTTGATATACACTTTTTAATTTAGACTCAACCCAGTATTTATCTTTATTAAGAGCTTTCAATTCCTTTAAATTAAATTTTCCTTCCTTAATAATTGTCTTTGAAAAATTAAATGGTTTTGTTTCTATATTCAAAGATGAAGGCGTAATAGGTTCATACTTAGGTTGTAAAAAGACTGAAATTTTACCATTAGGTTCCCAAGTTGCTAATGCAACTTTTTTTATGTCATCTACTTTTTCTGTACGTAATTCTTCTAACAATACATCGATTGACATTCTTGACTTTTTTAATCCTTTATAAAGAATCTCACCATTTTGAATAACTGTAATTGGTGGATTGTCAATAAGCCTTCTAAGAAACGGAAACTTAAGAGTGCTAAATACTCCTACAATATATAAAAAGAATAATACAAGTGTTGTAGTAACAGATCCCTCTAGTCCGAGTCGTTCATCAGATAAGGGATGGGCAATAATATTACCAATTACTATAACAATAACAAAATCAAGGAGTCTTAATTGAGAGAGAGCACGTTGGCCTAAGAATTTTCCAATAGTCAGCAAAAAGAAAAAAGCAATAATAGCACGAAGTATCCAGTCAATGTTAGTAAGCATTTCCTGACCATATAAAAAGTCCATATAAGATGTCTCCTTTATTTAAAATATTTAATACTTATTCTATTTTAACCAGTAATTAATAAAAAAATTAAATAACCAAATTAACTAAAAGTTATTTACTTTAATAAAATAAATAATTTCATATATACTTGAAATTTATATTTTCTTCGTGGTATAAGTTCTTTATAGACATAATTAATATTTAAGATTTCTTAAGAAATTTTTATGGGTATTTTAAAGTATCAATATTACAATAGCTTTGATTAACGTAACAAAAAGTTATGATAAGTTTAATTAAAATAATTTTCTAATATGTAAAAAAAACAAAAGAGGAGAATGTAATAGTGAAAAAAACAAAAAATAAATTATTTATAATAATTTTGAGTATTATAGTTTTATTAGTTGGAATGGTAGTAATTGATATTATATTAAATAAGACTTATAAAACTAGCTATGAAAGTTTTGATTCTGTAGATAAAGAAATGTTTGAAGAGCTATCACAAATATACAAACAGTTTGATAAAAATAGTGATCAATTATGGGGCGATAAAGATAAACTAAACAAAATGCCATTAATCTTAATAAGAACAAACAAGGATAAAGGAATTATAAGAAAATACGCATATGCAATTAACGTAAAAGGAATTGAGAATAGTCTTTTTGCAGAGAAAATGGATATACCGAGTTCTTTAAATTTACCAACAGTTTATAGATTAAGCAAGTTTGATATAAATATGATATCTACTTGGTTACCTTCAAATTTTGGAACTGTAGATATTGATAAGGAGAATACTTTTTATTTTAAATACAATCCTAAAATGATAGAAAATCCAGATTTATATTTTGATTTTTCTTCATTTTTAATACATGAATCATTTCATACATATAATCAAAAGGATTGGACATATGACAAAAATGACGGAGAATATATAGAAAATTATCCAGTAAATAAAGAAAATTATGCTTTAATGGGTTTAGAATTTAAGCTTCTAGATAAATGTATGGAAGAAAAAAATACAGAAGAAGTTAAGAAGTATTTAAAAGAGTGGACTATTGTACGTACTTATAGATATGAGAAATGGCCACAATTAATTAAAGAAACTAATACAGAAGCAATAGAAGGAACCTCAAGATATATGGAATATAGATATAGTAAGTTAACAGGTGGAAAATTAACTGTTCTTGCAAATAAAGAAAAGCCTTATCATGTTACCTTCACTCATGCATTTAATTGCATATCAAATGGTATAGGGGAGACACCAGTATATTTAGAAAGACCAATAAAGTATGAAACTGGGGCAGCTCTAGGATTAATAATGGATAAATTAAATATTGATTGGAAAGGTGACATAGAAGATAGTCCAAATAAAAATGGAGAAACTCAGTATGAAATATTAAAGAAATACTTTAACATTTCAGATAAAGATGTATCAGATAATGTTATGAAAAAGATAGAAGAAGAAAATAATTATAGTGAATTACTAAAGCAAGGACAAAAAATAGTTGATATAAAGAATGAAAAGTAAATATATTTTAAGAATTAATAATCATATAAAATATATTTATTCTAATAATGTATTAAAGGGAAAAAGCCTTACGACTTTTTCCCTTTATTTTAAATCTAAAAAATATATTTAAAATCTTATATTAAAAATTAAAAGTTCCAAATTTTCCACTTTCAAAATCATCATATGCTTGAAGTAATTCTTCGTTTGTGTTCATTACAAATGGACCATCAGAAGCTACAGGTTCGTTTAAAGGTTCACCACTTAAAACTATAAATAATGATGTTTCAGTTATTGATTCTACACTTATTTTCCCTTCTACATTGTCAAATAATATAAAATCATTTTCTTCAAAAGTCTTTTCATCATTAATTTTTATCTTACCGCCTATAACTAAAATACCAGTATTAAAATTACTTGGTTCTGATAGAACTGTTTTTCCAAAATTCTTTAAATCAACATTATATAAATTTATTTTAGAAAAAGTACTAGCTGGGCCTTTTACACCGTTAACTTCTCCAGCTATTATTTTTATTTCTCCATAATCATTATTCAATTTATAAATACCCATATCATCTTTTGAGATTGATTGATATTTAGGGTGAGTCATTTTATCTTTCTTAGGTAAATTAACCCAAAGTTGAATCATATGAAGGATACCACCATTTTTTGAGAAGTTTTCTTCATGATATTCTTTATGAAGAACTCCAGATCCAGCAGTCATCCATTGTACATCTCCAGGTCCTATTACTCCATGATTACCTTTATTATCATGATGTTCAACTTTTCCAGCGTATGCTATAGTAACTGTTTCAAATAAATAGACTTATAAAAAAAATAAGATAGACTAAAATTAGGCTATCTTATTTTTTCTTCCATACAAATTGTAATTTTGTAAGAAGCTTTCCAGTATTTTCACTTGTAATACTATGAACAGTAGTAATCTCATTAGTATCATCATTAATTATATCAGATGAAATATGTAATGTATCTCCATCGGTAGTTTCCTTTTTAAATAGTACTTTAATGTTAAACAATTTATATTCATTTAAAATTGATCTTGGCAAAGTATCCATAGCCATTTCCATATACCTTACATTATTTACATGGCCATTAGAGTCTATATCACTATATCTAATAGGATAGTCTTTTACATAGTCCTCTTTTTCAATTTTAGGGATATTATCTAAAGGAGGTACTTCATCTAATTCTCCCTTAAGTCCATATATTTCACTTTGGTCAGGTGATATTTTCATAGGACGTCTTTTTTCAAAGTCTATTAATATAGCTGTTGAAACAACTTCACCTATAATTTTACCTTCAGAATTTTTTATAGTATTTTGTCTATAACCATAAAACTTTTTTGTACCTAGTACTTTAGTATCTACAGTTATTGTATCTTTAAATTTAGGATATTCATATATAGTTATATCATACTTTAAAAGCACCCAAATACATTGATTATGAACGAAACCTTCCTTAGTTTCGCCTAAATAATCAGACTGAGAAATAACTACGTCCCATAAGTAGTCTACTAAAGATGAAAATTTACATTTGTGCTCGGAATCAACATCGAAAATATTTATTTTGTATTCTTTTTCAAAAATATTACTCACGTATATTTCCTCCCTTAATATAATTAATTGTTTATAAGTAAATTAACATAATAACAAAATATATTCAATAAAGGACATAATTTCATAAATAATCACTAAGAAATAAACAAATTATAGTAATTTCTATTCTGTTATAAAATTTAGATTGACCGTTTATAGATTGTCGTATTAGAATAACTCTATAATATATGGAGGGAATTTTAATATGAAAAAATTATTTAAATTATTGAGTTTATCAATTTGTATTGCAATTGTGGGGGGATTAGCTATAGGGTGTAGTAAAAAGTCTTCAGAAGAAATAAACTTTTTAAACTATGGAGAAAATATAGATAAAGAGACTGTAAAAGAATTTGAAAAGCAATATGGTATAAAAGTTAATATTGAAACTTTTGACGATATGGAAACAATGTATCAAAAGGTTAGCAGTGGGGGAATAAAGTATGATGTTATTTTAGTATCTGATGCTTTAATGCCAAGAATGATTGAAAAAGATCTTCTTAAAGAACTAAATAAAGATAAAATACCTAATATATCTCAAATGGATGAAGCTTATTTAAATTTAAAAATAGATCCAGGCAATAAGTATTCAGTTCCTTATATGTTTGGAACAATAGGACTTATTTATAATAAGGATGTTGTAAAAGAGAAAGTAGATAGTTGGGATATACTATGGAATGAAAAATACAAAGATAGAATTTTTATGTTTGATACTTATAGAGATACAATGGGAGCAGCTTTAAAGAAGCTTGGATATTCTTTAAATTCAACTAATAAAAAAGAGATAGAAGAAGCTAAAGAATTATTAATAAAACAAAGAGAAATGGTACATCCAATATATGGCGTTGATAATGGAACTACAATGATACCAGCAGGAGAGTCAGATATAAATATGATTTGGTCTGGAGAAGGGTTAAATCTTCAAGAAGAAAATCCTAATTTAGTTTATGTAGTACCTAAAGAAGGAGCAAATTTCTGGATTGATAGCTTATGTATACCTAAAAATGCTGAAAATGTTGAAGGGGCTGAAAAGTTTATAAACTTTGTAAGCGATAAAGAAAGTGCTTTAAGAATAGCTGATGAAATAGGATATACTACTCCAAACAAAGAGGCAAGATTAGAACAACCAGAAGAGGTTAGAAATAATCCAAATGCCTATATGCCTAAAGAAATAATGGATAGATGTGAAATCTATGTTGATTTCCCGTCAGATGTTAAAAGATTATATGATGAAGCATGGATAACTATAAAGTCAAATAAATAAAATAATTAAAGAAATAATGAAAGTCTTTTACTAGTCTTTCATTATTTTTTTATTTTAAATTAAAATAAAATATTAATATAAAAGAGAAACATATATGTATAGATTATGTTTTTTTTATTCCAATTAAAAATTGAAAATATGCTATGAAGTATATGGTAAAATTATTATATAAAGTATCAATTAACTGAATAAGGAGTTTTTTATTAGAAAATAAAAAATTAAACTAAAGAGTTAGTATAGTAGATAAAACTCTAAATATTAATTTAAATTAAATAATAATATATCATAAATTTAAAAATTTAATTTATTTAGAACTATGGAGGGGAAGATGTATAAATTTGAAAAGGTTGATGAATCAATATGGGTTGCTGCTGCAGTGATGACATATGAAAAGTATATGAGTATTAGTAAGTCTAGAAAAGTAAATGAGGATGATCTTTATTTTAAGCAAGTAGAAGTGATAAAAAGAGGAAATAAATTATATGCTAAAAATAAAGAAATAGAAAATGCAAGAGTTTCTTACCATTATAACGCACAGAACGACAAATCAACATATAACTATTTTATCAAAAGGGATGATGATTCCTTTGTAAGACTCGTATATAATGGTGAAATAAATGGTAATAAGGAAAAACCTAATAATATAAATGAGGAAGCAATTGTAGAAACAAGCTATGGTAAAAAAACTATGGATATGTTATTTAAATTTATAGATAATGAGTATACTGAAATAATTAAATCAAATATCAAGGAGAAAGAATTAAATAAACAAGATTACATAGAGATATTAGATTTTCTAAATAAGCATGCTTATGAGAAATATACTAAGCCAGAGAAGATAGAAGATGAAACAGAAAAGAATAGGTGTTTAAAACTAAGAGAGAATGCTCAGAATTGTATTAAAAAGTTTAAAACAATTGGAGATTTCTATAAAAAAAATGGATTATTTTATGATGGAAATGCATCTATTTGGCTTGATGGAACTAATACAAAGGTAAGACATTATCTATGGATGGAGTTAAAAAGAAAAGATAAGAAGGGTCTGTCTACCAGTATTTCTGTTGTTGCAGAAATGGAACAAAGACTTAGATTTAGAGTATCTCTTGAAATTAGAGACAATAAGAGTGATGAAAATGATTATATTAGACATTTTAGATATTTAGACAAGTTGGATGTGAATAATACTAATTTTGAGTATTTTGGTCCAAGAAATGAGAATTCAGAGTTAGCTACATTAAGTAATGAAGAAATTAAAAAGTGGATAGAAGATGTTAAGAGTAGAAGAGAAAAGAAACTACAGATAGGCAGAACATTAAATTATGAAGAGATAAATTCAATGAGTGCAGAAGATATTAAAGCGTTCTTCGATAATACTATTAATGAACTTATAAGGTATTATGAAATAGCAGTAGGAAATGATGAGGTTGGTGAAGTAACAATGAGCAATAATAAAAAAGATATAGGCTTAGAAAGTAAAAATCAAATTTTATATGGGCCACCAGGAACAGGTAAGACTTACAATGTTATAAATAAAGCTTTAGAAATAATTGATAGAGAGAAGTATAGCAAACTTATTAATGAAAATGATGATTTAAAGCGAAATGAGATTGTTTCAGAATTTAATAAACTTTTAGAAGAAGGAAGAATAGCTTTTTGTACATTCCATCAATCATACGGTTATGAAGATTTTGTTGAAGGATTAAGAAGTGATGAAGAGGGAAGTGGTTTTGTACCAAGAGATGGTATTTTCAAGCAAATTTGTGAAAGAGCATCTAGAAAAATTCAAAGTGATTTACCTAAATATGATTTTGATGAAAATAAAATTAATTTTTATAAAATGTCATTAGGCAATAAGAATGATAATGATGATACCATTTTTAACTATTGTATTGATAATAATTGCGTTGCACTTGGATGGGGAGGAAATATAAATTTTTCTGATTGTAAAACTTATAGCGACATAAAAAATAAATATATTGGAGCAAGTGAAGGTTCAGTATCAGCTGTAAATTATTTTGTAAATAATGTGAAAAAGGATGACATAGTTATTATAGGATATGGATTATATAAAGCCAGAGCAATAGGCAGGATTATTGGTAATTATGAATTTAATGAAGATGTACCAATTGAATATAAGCAACTTAGAAAAGTAGAATGGCTATACAAGGAAGATTTCTTAGATAAGACAGATGTATTAAAAACAAAGAATTTTTCACAAGGTTCTATATATAGATTTAGAGCTGAAGACTTAAATTTAGTAAGAATAAGGGAGTTAATTTCACCATCTATTGAAAAAGAAAATATAAAGAATTATGTACTTATAATAGATGAAATAAATAGAGGAAATATATCAAAGATTTTTGGAGAGTTAATAACTTTAATAGAAGATGATAAGAGATTAGGTGAAGATAATGAGCTTAAAGTAACATTACCATATTCTAATGAAAAGTTTGGAGTGCCAAATAATTTATATATTATAGGAACAATGAATACAGCTGATAGATCAATAGCTTTAATAGATACTGCATTAAGAAGAAGATTTAAATTTATTGAATATATGCCAGATGTAAGTAAGCTAAAAGAAAATGTAGGGGGAATAAATGTTAGAAAATTATTAGATATTATAAACAAAAGAATTGAGTATTTATTTGATAGAGACCATTCAATAGGACATGCTTATTTTATAAAAGATAACTTAAGTTTTGATGATTTAGTTTCAATTATGAAAAATAAAGTAATACCTCTTTTGCAAGAGTATTTCTATGGTGATTGGGAGAAAATTGAGCTTATATTAGGTGGAGCTGGAAGCAACAATAATGATTATTTTATTAGTAAAAAGAAGATTAATGCTAATAGTTTGTTTAACACGAATATAATATATAATTACCAAGAACAATATAGATATTCTGTAGTAGATAATCCAAGTAAACAAGCATTTTTAAATATTTATGAAGGTATTAATGAATAACATAGGGGTAGCAATATGAGACATATAACTATTCAAGAGTGTTTTGAAAGTTTAAATATAAATAATATTATAGATGATAAATCTATAAGTGAAATTGAGGCTGATGAACTTAATAACTATATAAAAAATAATAATCTAGATAGGGATAATATAATATGGGAAAGAAATAAAGTTACATTTATAAATTATGTAGGATATATTAAGTTATCAACTGTTGCAATAGAAATACTTCCTAAAATTAATATTAATAATAATAGTTCTAAAGAGAGCAGAAAAGCACTTATAAATATGATTGTAAGATGTGGATTAATTAAAGTTAATTATTCAGAAATTAATCAGCTTTACTTATATAAAATGAATTTAAATGAAATTTTATCTTATCTTTTCGCTAATAAACTTAAAAATGAATTAATTAAAGGTCCATATCAGGAGTATGTTTATGCTGAAGAAAATACAGGGATATTAAAGGGTAGTATTATGGTTAAAGAACATATTAGAAACATTACAACAGCAACTCCAAAGGTCTTTTGTAGATATGAGAAGTTTTCTATAGATAATAGATTAAACCAAATTTTAGCTTACTGTATAAAAAAGCTCTTAAGAGAAATACGAAATCTAGAAACTATTAAGATATTAAAGCATATACAAGCTTATTTTACTGATGTTACAGAAAAAGAAGTTAGTAATGTAGATATATATAATTATAAATTTACTAGATTAAATAGTAGATTTGAAGATGTATTTATATTAGCTAAAATTTTACTTTGTGGATATTCTTCTATAGGGGAGAAAGGTAAGGATAAATCATTTTCTATATTGTTTAGAATGGATGAATTATTTGAAAAGTATATTGCTAAGATATTGAAAGTAAACTTAGAAAATTTAGTTGTACATTCACAACATTCTAAATATAAATTATTAATTAGTGAAAATAGTAATAAAGGTATATTTCAGTTAAGGCCAGATATAGTTATTGAGGTAAATGGTAAGGAAAGTATAATAATTGATACAAAGTGGAAGAGAATCTCTAGTGAACATAATAGACATGGAGTTAAGAGAGAGGATCTTTATCAAATGTATGCATATCTAACTAGATATACAGATGTGAAAACTGTAATATTATTATATCCTTACAATAGTTATATAGATGATAATTTGAATAAATGTCATGAATCATGGATGTTAGATAATAATAGAGAAAAAAAGATTAGAGTTTATACAGTAAATTTGGAGAATGAGAGTACAACAATAAAAAATCTTAAAATGATTATTAATGATGTATGTGGTATAGATCTACGTTAAGATATTAGCAGTAGGTTAATTATTTTTAGATAAAAGGTATAACAGGGAGAAGAGAAGTATGAAGAAAAAAATTATATTTTTTGATGCAGATGGAACAATTATAAAAGGAAATAAAATTTCCAAATTAACAATAGAAGCATTTAAAAGGCTAAGAGAAAATGGACATGTTTTAGTATTAAGTACAGGAAGAGCAATTCCAGCTATAGATGGAATATTAAAAGAGATGAATTTTGAAAATATGATTTGTTCAGCTGGTGCCACAGTTATAGTAAATAATGAAATTGTTTATACAAAGCCTATTAGAAAAGAACATCAAAAGGAATTATTAGATTATTTTGATAAACATAATATCATTTATAATATGGAGGCTAATGATTTTATTTATATTAAAAAAGGAGATAAGGAAAAATATCTTAGATTATTTAAAATGCCTGAAAAAGGAACTGTTTCAGATGAGGAATATAATAAAGCCACTAAAGCTTTAGAGATGATATCTAAAAGAACAAAGGAAATTGAAGATGCAATGCAAGTAGATATTAATAAATTTCATTATTATGAAGCTGATATTTTGTATGATGGAAAGAAATGCCCTAGTACATATAGTAAAATTGTAGAGGATTTAGGAGATAAATATAAATGTGTTTCGTTATCTTTAAGTAAACTTTTCGGTGGTGGAGAAATATGCGAAAAGGAAATTTCAAAAAAATCAGGTATGGAAGTTATTTTAGATTATTTTGATGTAAATAAAGAAGACGTATATGCAATAGGTGATGATTATAATGATATTGAAATGCTTCAATATGCAAATACAAGTATCTCAATGGGGAATGCACCAGATGAGGTTAAAAAATTATGCGATTATGTAACAAAAGATGTTGATAATGATGGTTTCTATTATGCAATGAAACATTTTGAATTAATTTAAAAGTTTAGAAGTAAAAATAGAAGTTATTAAAAGGAGAAGAATAATTTATCTTCTTCTTTTTTTATTTATAAGATCTTAAAAAGAGAAAAAAGTATATGGTCTCGATTTTCTTTACCATTGAAATTTTCTTGGAATTTTATGATATAATGGTTTAAAAAATTGAACGATTACCTTGAGGAGGAAAAGGTTTGGATGAAGGACTGTAAAGAGCATATGCTTCAATTAACAAAAGAGTTTAAAGAATGTCAGAAGGCATTTACTGCAATTGGAGATGAAACTAGGCAGCAAATTATTATAGCCTTACTTGAAAGTGATTGTAGTGGAATTCGTGTTGGAGAAATTACAAAAAGAACTCACTTATCAAGGCCAGCAGTTTCACACCATTTACAAATATTAAAAGAAGCTAAAATTGTTAGTATGAGGCGAGAAGGAACTAAGAATTACTATTTTATGAATACTAGTGATTCGCAGTTTTTAAAACTTTTTGATCTTTTAAAACACGTTACTGAGATAATTAAAGATGTTTCAGATAAAGAGAATGAAAAATGTATAAAGGGAGAGAATTTATTATGATTTTATATTTTAGTGGAACAGGAAATAGCCGTTACGTAGCTGAAAAAATTAGCAAAGTTACAAATGATAATGTTATATCAATAAATGAAATTTTAAAAAGCAACAATAAAGGTATAATTGAATCTGAAAAGCCATTTGTTTTTGTATGTCCTACCTATGCATGGAGAATACCAAGAGTAGTTAGCGAGTTTATTAGAGAAGCTAATTTTAAAAATACAAAAGAAGTTTACTTTATCCTTACTTGTGGTGGGGAAACGGGAGAAGCAGTTAAGTATATAAAGAAACTTTGTATTGAAAAAGGTTTTACTTTAAAAGGATTTGCAAGTGTAATTATGCCAGATAATTATATTGTTATGTATGATACGCCAGATGAAGAAAAGGCAAATAAAATCATAGAAGGCGCAACTGAAAAAATTTCTTATATAGCAAAATGTATAAAGGATGGCAAAGAATTAGAAGAAGAGAAGAGTAAATTAGGAGGTAGCTTAAAAAGTGGTTTAGTAAACTCTTTATTTTATTCAGCATTTGTAAAGGCTAAAGGATTTTATTCTACTGATAAGTGTATAAGTTGCGGGAAATGTGCTAAATTATGTCCATTAAATAATATTAATATAGTGGATGGAAGACCAAAGTGGGGATCAAATTGCACTCATTGTATGGCGTGTATTTGTGGATGCCCTGTACAAGCTATTGAATATAAAAATAAAACAAAAGGAAGAAATAGATATTATCTAAAGTAAAAGATCAATATTAAGATCTTATAAATAGGCAATCAGTACTTCAGCTATTTAGATGATAATAATTGTAAATTTGTTGTATAATTTAAATATATAAAATGAATCTGTTAAGTTGTTATGAAAAAATAGCTTAATAAATCATAGATTTTCTCGTTCTTTGAAAATTATATAAGTTTGACTATATTTGCGCATGGCAAATAAACCTGCAAAATATAATTTTTCAAGCAGGTTAATCAAAGATATTCTTAATAAATTAAGCAGCTATAAACCAAGATTGCCTAGATAAATTATCACTAGAGAAGCCAGCGACTTCAGCGGGAGTAAGGTTATTTAACGACCCATGAATTCTTATAAAATTATAGTGAAATATAAACATAAAAATAAGATTATTAGCTTTTTCAAATGAGTTAAATCCTTTTTTGGACTTATACCAAGCTTTAAAAGTCTTATTAAAAGATTCTATAAGATTATTATTTATATCACTAGACATTGGCTTAACTGGTACATGTTTTGTTTCCGGTAATAGCGTAGCTATCGCTTCGTTATAAGCTGGCCATCTATCTGTAATTAGGTTAGAGGGTGAACCATATTTTTTAGCTTCATTGATCAGAGAAAAAGCAGAGCTTTCATTTCTATATCTACTTAAATGAAAAGATATTATAAATCGCGTTTCAGAGTCTATAACTAACCATAAATAATGTTTTACTCCGTTAATAAAAACAACAGTCTCATCAGCGTGCCAATCGTCAGATTGCAAATCTACTTGTTGTTTAAAGTTATCTGCTTTGAGTTTAAAGTATGGAGCAAATTTATTGCTCCAGTTAGCGATAGTTACATGAGACACTTTTATATTAAAGGTGTTCATAAGAAATTGAGATATAGCTCTAGTTGATGTATTGTTCAAGTAATATAATGTTAGTGCTGTAATAATAATTTGTAATGGGAATCGCATTCCTTTCATAGAAAGGGCCCCGGTAATAGCTTCGCTAGATGGTGAATCAATATTAAAATTATGATGTTGCACAATAATATGATTACATTTTTTATTATTACATTTATATCTATTATAGTGTTTGTAAGAATGATGTAAATAAGTTCCTTTATCACACTTTGGACACTTAGGATACTTCATTTTAGGAACTCCATCACCATCGCTAGCGATGAATTGGCGCTTACATTTTTTACATTGATATTTTTGATTAGCCTGTTTGTCAAAACCAAATTTATATAGTTTATTAGAGTGACAACGAGGGCATCTAATATTTGTTTTGTTCATTGTTTTCTCTCTCCTTTTCTAGGGGGTAATTTAGTCTTTGCAAACTTATTGTATTTCCTAAGGTTGAGAGAATCAATGTTCATATAACTTAACAGATCGTATAAAATAAAAAGGGGGTACTGATGCTTAATGAAAAAATACAGACTGGCCTTAATGAAAAGGTTACTTATATTAATTGTAACATCTCCAATATTTTTAATTGTATATGGAATTTGATTTTATGAATTGTATACTTTATGTAAGTTTGGAAGAAGAAATCATAACATTGCTATATTATTTTTATGCATGTTATTCTTTTTAGGGTGCTTAATATTTTTATTATATAAAAATATGAGAGAATTAGAATACTTACCTTATGGAATTATAAACATATATGAGTTTAGTAATGATGGGATAAAGATTGTGCAGGAGAAAAACCTAGAAGTAAAATTTCATGATATGAAATCATTTGATATTAATAATAAGTATGTTTTTATAAGTTTTAAAAATAAAGATATACTTATTCTAAATATTATGAATAAGACATCTGAAGAAAAAGAATCAATAAAAAATATTTTAAAAGATAATATAAAATATAGTCCATTTTATAATATAAAATGGACTTGGGTATCAATATTAATTATAATTTCTATAACATCATTTTATGGAGTAAAAATATATAATAGTGCAATAAATTATAATGGAAGACTAGCATGGTTTTTAGAAGATTTAAGAATGAGAAAAGCTTTAAATAATATTGAAGTGAAAAATCCTCAAGAAGACAGAGAAGAAACATATAAAGAAGATGCTAATGAAAGAGATGAATATGAAGGAGAAAATGCTCCTCAAATAGAAAATAAAGAAGCACAAGAATTCCATTTATCAGATAAGGATATATATGCTCTAGGAGTAGTTGGAGCTGCATTAGGTAGCAGATCTTATGCGTTATATGAAACTAATGATGGCGGTAAAACATGGGAGATTATAAATAATGATCCTTTTGGTGGAAGACTAGGGGGAGCAACTGGAATAACATTTATAGATAAGAAACTTGGATTTATAGCTTTATCACATAGTGGGGGAAGTTATGGAGAATTATATAGAACAGATGATGGTGGAGCTTCCTATAAAGAGGTGAGTTTTCCAGAGGTTAAAGTAAAATTAAATGATAAAGAAACATATAATCCATTTGTATTACCTGGAATGCCTTACAGGGAAGGAAATGAACTTAAGGTATTAGTTGGACAAGGTTCTAATGGTGACTATAATGGAGTATGTAAAGCCTTATATGAATCAAAAGACGAAGGTAAGACATGGAAGTATGTAAAAGAAGTTCCTTTAAATCAATAAAATAAATAGAATATTAAACTATTTCATATGTTAATCCACCATATGTATCATAATTATAATTTTGAACTTTAGGAAGAAGTTTAGCACATATAACTCCATTTACTTTATTTATAAATGAACGGTGTTGATGTCCACTTAGGATAATATCAATTGAAGTAAATTGGAAAATAGTCACATAAATATGTATAATTATGTTGATTGGGGGAGGGAAGATGAGTTTATATGTATTAATAGCATGTATATTTATAAGTTTAAGAATATTTGTATTAAGGCTTTGTTTGAAAAGAGAAGCTTTATGTAGATATCCTTTTACTGCTGTATTTGCATCTATATTTATCACTACTATGGTTAGAATGCCAACTGAAGCTTCGGTTCTTGAAATTAGCGAATTAGGTGTAATAGGATCAAATTTATATTGGATTATGATAGCATTGCTTATAATTTATATTTTTTTATATATTAAAATGTTAATTAGAATTATAAGAAAAAAATGTTTATTTAGTATTCATCTCTTTTTAGACATACTTATTATTGTGTTATCAATTGTAACAGGTTTTTGGATAATGCTTACACCAATCCTTTATTATATATACTTAAGTGTTCCTGTATGTGTATATAAGCTTGCAAGAATTGAACACACATACGGTAAAATAAGAAATTTGGATAATAGTAAATAATATATTGGTAAAAATATAAAAGTATAAATGGAAGAATATAAATCATTAACAAATGAAAAGGTAAATATGAATAAAAATTATTTATATAAATTATAAAAATAAAGTGTTGCAGTAGGGAAGTGCAACACTTTATTTTTATTATTCTATTATTTCTACAGTGATTTTATTAAATAATTCTTCAACAACTTCTTTATTTACAAAACCAGTTTCTTCTTCAACAGCATTTGCAGTACCACAAGCTGAAGCATATTTTAAAACATCTTCTATAGAAAAGTCTTTTTGAAGTCCTAAAGCAATACCAGCAACATAAGAATCTCCAGATCCAACTGGATTTACTGCATTAACTTTAGGAACAGTAACTTTATAAAATTTTCCGTTAAAACCTGCTATAGATCCATCTTTTCCAAGAGATATAACAACAAGTTCTATTCCTTTTTTATGGAATTCTTTTATTTCATTTATAGCATCTTTAGCATCTATAATTTTTCTTCCAGTTAAAGCTTCTATTTCATCTTTATTAGGTTTTATAAAGAATGGCTTTGCTTTAATCCCGTTTTCGAGTAATTCTCCGCTTGTATCTAGAAGGAATTTTTTATTTTCATTTTTAGCTATTTCTATTAATGTTTTATAAAAATCTTTTGGTATATTTTTAGGAACACTTCCTGAAGCAACAATTATATTACAATCTTTTATTAGAACTTTATATTTATTTAAAAATTCTTCTTGTTCTTCATTAGTTACAGTAGGGCCTGGCTCTAATATTTCAGTTTGAACTAGATCATCAGTTATTATAGCTAAACATTCTCTAGTATCACCTTGAATTTTAACAAAGTCTTGATTTATGTTATATTCTTTAAGTTTATCTTCTATAAATTCACCAGTTTTACCACCTAAGAAACCTGTGGCAACACAGTCTTCTTTTAAAATACTGATTACATTTGCAACGTGGATTCCTTTGCCACCAGGAGTGTTATGAACAGAGTTAGCTCTCATTACAAGACCTTTACTAAGTTCATTCATTTTATATTTTTTATCCACTGATGCATTAAGATTTAACACTAATATCATATAATACACCTCAATTTTTAATATCTATTTTTACTTCCACAAACTTCGATTTTGTGTTCAACTATTTTTTCCATAGCTTCTTTAGCGGGAGTCATATATTTTCTAGGGTCGTTAGCTTCAGGATTTTCTACGAAATATTCTTTTAATGCTTTTGAGAAAGGTATTTTTAGGTCAGTTGCTATATTTACTTTGCATATTCCAAGAGATATAGCTTTTTTTACTAGATCATCAGGAACATCAGATGCACCGTGTAATACTAAAGGAACATCAACAGCTTTTCTTATTTCTGTTAATCTATCAAAATCAAGTTTAGCTGTACCTTTATATAAACCATGAGCTGTACCAATAGCTATAGCTAATGAATCTATACCGGTTTTTTCTACGAATTCTTTTGCTTGTAGTGGGTTAGTGTACATAGCATCTTTTTCATCTACAACAAGATCATCTTCTTGTCCACCTAATCTACCAAGTTCAGCTTCAACTGTTGCATCAAATTTGTGAGCATAGTCTACAACTTCTTTAACTATTTTTATATTATCTTCATATGAACAGTGAGAAGCATCTATCATTGCTGATCTAAAGCCTAAATCAATATAATGTTTGATTTCTTTTACATCTTCAAAATGATCTAAATGTATTGCAATTGGTATATTGTATCTTTTAGAAGCAGCTTCTGCCATTGAAACGATATAATCACCACCAGCATAAGTTAATGTAGAAGGAGTCCCAGCTAAAATTAGTGGTGATCTTAATTTAGCTGCTGTCTCTACAACTACTTGCAGTGTTTCTAAATTATGAATATTAAATGCAGGAACTGCATAACCTTCTTTTTGAGCTTTAATTAATATTTCTCTTGTTGATAGTATACACATTTTTTATTCCTCCTAATAATTAATCGTGATATTCTCCTTTATCCCATTTTTCAAGAAATTCATCAAAATAGTGTTCATCACCATTTGCATAATCTTTTTCAATCATATTATCTATTTTTTCTATAAGTTTTTTGTTTTCTTCACTTGGATTAACTTTTGTATCAAGGAATACATCTATTATATTTTCTATAAGTCCAAGGCCTGTAATTCTTCCACCAAGACCTAAAACATTTATTCCTAACTGTTCCCTAGAATATCTTGCAGTTTCAACATCTCTAACTAAGGCAACTCTAGCACCTTTAATTTTTGCTGCTGAATTTGTTATTCCAACGCCTGTTCCACAAATAACTATACCTAAATCTGCCTCTTTATTAACTACTTTTTCAGCTGTTAACTTTCCGTATATAGGATAATGCGTTCTTACATGGTCGTATGTACCATTATCTATAACTTCATGTCCTTTTGATTTTAAATATTCAACTATCTTATTTTTTATATCTGTAACAATATGGTCGCAACCTACTGATATAATCATCTAAATCCCCCCTAAGCCATTTTATTTAGCATATCTACTCTGATTTGATGTCTTCCACCAGAGTATTCAGATAAAATGAATTTTTCACATATTTTTTTTGCAATTTCTAGGCTAGTAACTTTAGAACCAATTGTTATTATAGAAGTATTGTTATGGTCTCTTGTCATTTTGGCAGAGTGTTCATCAGAGACTTGAGCACAAATTATTTCTTTATGTTTAGCGCAAACATTAAAAGAACCAGTGCCATATTCATCAATAACTATAGCTCGTACACTTTCTTTGTTTAGTATTCCTGCTGCTACTAAAGTTGCAGCTTCAAAAAAGTCAAAATTTTTTTCTTCAGTTTTATCAATCACCTCAAATCCTTTATTTATTAAATGCTCTTTAATTTGATTTTTAAAATCAGAACTTTTAAAATCAGAACCTATTAAAATTTTCATAAAAATTTTCCTCCTTATTTTTGCTATATATCTAAAATATAATTTCTGTATATTTAGAATACTTATCAATATTTTCTTTACTTATATTAGTATCAGTTATAATTGCAGTTACATCTTCTAATTTATAGAATTCATAGAAGTCACGTTTATTGAGTTTTGATGAGTCTGAAACAATATATTTTTCTAAAGAATTATTTAAAACAGTAGCTTGTATCATACCTTCATCTTCATTAGAGTTTGATATGGCATTATTATAAATACCATTAACACCAATAAAAGCTTTCTTTAGATTCATTCTAGATAAAGTATCGTTAGCTATACTACCTACGAAGGCACCAGTTCTATTACGATAGCTACCTCCAATTAAAATTAATTCATAACGACTATCATTAATAAATTTATTAAATACATGAATAGAATTAGTTACTATTTTTAAATAATCTGCATTTATATACTCATAAACTAGTTCTATTGTTGTACCAGGCCCTAAGAAGACAGAATCTCCATCTTCGATTTTACTTGCAATTTTTTTTGCGATTTCTTTTTTTTCTTCAATGTTTATATTTTTTTTCTCTAAGTGACTTAATTCTTCTTTTATAAGATTATTTAATTGAGCTCCTCCATGAATTCTCTTTAGTAATCCTTTATTCTCCAAGTCTTGGAGATCTCTTCTTACAGTCATTTCAGTTACATTAAGAATTTCAGTTATTTCACTAACTTTAACAATTCCTTTTTCATTTAATAAGTTTAGAATCACAGAATGTCTTTCCTCTTTAAGCATTAAAAAGCTCCTTTCAAGCTAACAAAAAATATTGTTAGAAAATGTTTTTAAATTTTCGTTTATGTTTATAATATTACGGTATCATTTATAAAATATAAAGTCAAGAAGAAAGTAGATAAAAAATTATCATGAAAACCTTAACAAAGAATTAAAATGGTACTAATATGTTATTAAACAAACCAAAACAAACTAAATCGAACTAAAACAAACTTTTTAAAACTAATTGTAAAGGAGAAGTGATTTAAAATGACAATATCAAAAGACGAATTAGGAATGATTGCATTTGAAATAGTGGCATATTCAGGGGATGCAAGATCAAAATTATTAGAGGCAGTTAAACAAGCTAAAAATAAAAATATGGACAAGTGTAATGAACTTATAAAAGAAGCAAAAGAATGTTTAGCTGATGCTCACAAAGCACAAACAAATTTAATTTGCTCAGAAGCGCAAGGTGAAACAGTGGAAGTAGGATTTTTAACTGTACATGCTCAAGATCATTTAATGACTACATTATTATTACAAGATATTATTGATACTTTGCTAGACATATACAAATAATTTATTAAAAATATATTCACGGAATTATTCGAGGTATTATAAACTGTAGCTAATAAATGATATGAAAATTGAATACAAAGGAACTAAATAAGGTAAGTAAAAGTGTATTTTATGGGAGGTTATTAATTATGGAAGTTTTAATTAAGCATATCGAAAAAAGAAAACCACTTTTTGAAAAAATATCTAGGAATAAATATTTAAGAGCTATAAGAGATGGATTTATATCTGCAATGCCTATAGTACTTTTCTCTAGTATATTCATGCTTATAGCATTTGCACCAAATATTTTTGGATTCTATTGGAGTAAAGAAATAGAGGCAATTATTCTTAAACCATATAATTATTCAATGGGAATATTAGCTATCGTAGTTGCAGCAACAACAGCTAAGAACTTTGTAGATGCATTAAATAGGGACATGCCTAAAAATAATCAAATAAACAATATTTCTGCTATGATAGCAGCTATAGTATGTTTCTTAACAGTAAGTGTTGATTCTATAGAAGGCGGATTCTCAACTGGATATATGGGATCAAAAGGTTTAATAACAGCATTTATATCAGCTTTTGTAGTTGGTAATATTTATAAACTATGTGTAAAAAATAATGTAACTATAAAAATGCCAGAAGCAGTTCCACCAAATATATCTCAAACATTTAAAGATATAATCCCATTTGGAGCTTCAGCAATTGTATTTTGGCTATTTGATTTAGGATTTAGAAATCTTTTTGAAATAAACTTTGCAGAAGGTGTTATTCAGTTCTTCCAACCACTATTTACAGCAGCTGATGGATATGTTGGATTAGCTATAATTTATGGAGCAATGGCATTATTCTGGTTTGTTGGTATACAAGGACCATCAATTGTTGAGCCAGCAGTATCTGCTATTTATTATGTTAATATATCAGCAAATTTATCTCTTTATCAAAATGGAGAACATGCATATAACATATTAACTCCAGGAGTACAACAATTTGTTGCCACAATTGGTGGAACAGGAGCTACTTTAGTTATAACATTAATGTTTGCTTTTTTAGCTAAATCAAAAGAACTTAAGTCTGTAGGTAGAGCATCATCAATACCGGTTTTATTTGGTGTAAATGAACCAATTCTTTTTGGTGCACCACTTATTTTAAATCCAATATTCTTTATTCCATTCATTGGAGCACCAATAATAAATGTTTGGTTATTTAAATTCTTTGTAGATGTTTTTAAAATGAATAGTTTTATGTATGTATTACCTTGGACAACTCCAGGTCCAATAGGAATAGTATTAGGTTGTGGATTAGGTCTTTTAACTATAGTATTCGCTGCACTTATATTAGTAGTAGACTTTGTAATTTACTATCCATTCTTTAAAGTTTATGACAACCAAAAAGTAGAAGAAGAATTGGAAAAAGAATCATTAAAATCAACTTCTAATGATGAAGAAAATCTTCAGGCAATAAAAGAAAAAAATATAGATAAAGAAGTAGGAAATAATAAAAGAGTTTTAGTTTTATGTGCTGGTGGAGGAACTAGTGGACTTTTAGCAAATGCATTAGCAAAAGCAGCTAAAACAAATAATATGGACATGTTAACTGCAGCAAATTCTTATGGGGCACATGTGGATATGCTAAAAGATTTTGATTTAGTAATATTAGCACCACAAGTTGCATCTAATTATGAAGATTTGAAGAAAGATGCAGATAAGTTAGGAGTTAAAGCAGTAGCAGTAGAAGGTAAAAAGTATATTGAATTAACAAGAAATCCAGATAAAGCATTAGATTTTGTGCTTGAAATTTTAAATAATTAATAAAATTTAAGGAGGAACTGTAATGAGATTACCAAAAGATTTTATATTTGGAGGAGCGACAGCTGCATATCAAGCTGAAGGTGCAACAAAGGAAGGAAACAAAGGAAAGGTTGCTTGGGACGATTTTTTAGAAAAGCAAGGAAGATTTTCAGCTGATCCAGCAAGTGATTTCTATCATAAATATCCAGTGGATTTAGAATTATGTGAGAAGTTTGGAGTTAATGGAATACGTATTTCTATAGCGTGGTCTAGAATTTTCCCAAATGGATATGGAGAAGTAAATAAAGAAGGGGTTAAGTTTTACCATGATCTTATAGATGAATGTTTAAAACGTAATGTAGAACCGTTTGTTACTTTACATCATTTTGATACTCCAGATACATTACATTCAGATGGAGATTTTTTAAATAGGAAAACAATTGATTTCTTCGCTGAATATGCTAAAGTTTGTTTTGATGAATACGGAGATAAGGTAAAATATTGGATTACTTTTAATGAAATTTGGCCAGTTGCTTGTGGTCAATATATTACAGGGACATTCCCACCTGCAATTAAATATGATTTAGAGAAAGCTATACAATCTATGCATAATATGATGATAGCTCATGCTAAAGTTGTAAAGATATTTAAAGAGAATAATTACAAAGGGGAGATAGGAGTAATACATTCCCTTGAATATAAATATCCAGATAGTGATAAAGAAGAGGATAAAAGAGCTGCTGAGCTTGAAGATATAGTAGCAAATAAATTCTTGCTTGATGCAACATTTATTGGAGAATATTCTGAAGAAACTAAAAAAGGGATAGATGAAGTATTATCTAAAAATGGTGGCACTCTTAATATTGAAGATGGAGACATGGAATTATTAAAAGAATCAAGTCAATATAATAGTTTCTTAGGAATAAATTATTATCAAAGTAGTTTTATAAGAGCTTATGAAGGAGAATCAGAAATATATCATAATGGTACAGGTGATAAAGGAACATCTGTATTTAGGTTAAAGGGAATAGGAGAAAGAAGATTTGATAAAGATATTCCTAGAACTGATTGGGATTGGCTTATCTACCCAGAAGGTCTTTATGATATGATGATAAGAATTAAAAATGATTATCCAAATTATAATAAAATTTATATAACAGAAAACGGTATGGGATATAAAGATGATTTTGAAGATGGAATAATAATGGATTCACCAAGAATTGATTATATACGTAAGCATCTAGAAGCAGTTGCTAAAGCGATTGAAGAAGGCGTTAATGTTAAAGGATATTTCTTATGGTCATTAATGGATGTATTCTCATGGTCTAATGGATACAATAAAAGATATGGATTATTCTATGTGGATTTTGAAACTCAAAAAAGATATCCTAAAGAATCAGCTTATTGGTTTAAACTTGTAAGTGAAAAGAAAGAAATAATATAGGTTATAAAATTTTAACTCCTGCAAGAATAATAGATTAACTATTATATTGTAGGGGTTATTTTTTATATTAGAGAATGTCATACTATATTATTATAAATTTAGTAGTATTTTAGTTAAAAAGTAAGTATGAAAATATAAATTGTATAATTTCATACTTACTTTTTTATTACTCATACCTTTTAAGAAGTAAATATAAGATTTAAATATATAATTATCATAGGAGGAATAGAAATGAGATATTTAATTGTTATTATGACTTTTATTTTATTTATTTATAAAACTCAAGAAGTACGTGTCGAAAATAAACAAGAAAATAAAAATATAGATGATTTTATAAATAATATAGAAGAGGAATATACGGAAATAAATAAGGTTAAAAATAACTATAAAAAAATATTATTATATACCTTAAGAAATATGAAAGATAATGACTTATATGGATTACAAAAATTTTATTATGATAACATTATTAATGATGAGAATATAAATAATATAAATGTAGCAAACTTAGTACCAATATATAATATAAAAATACCTGAATTAAGATCACTAATATTATCAAAACTTTTATTGAAAGAGTCTAGTAAATTGTCAATCAAGATTATGTGCAATAATAATATTGAGTGTATATGTAAAAATAAAGTGAAAATGGTTGCAAATATAGGAACTCTAATAGATAATGCTATAAGTATAGCATTAGAATATAAAGAGCCAGAGATTATAATTAACTTTGAGAGAACAGAACAGAATGTAAAGTTAAGTATTATAAATACATTTAAAACGCTATATGATAGAAGAGATTTTTCTTATGATAAATTTAAAAAAGATAATTTTATAGAAGAAGGACATTTTACACAAGAATTATTAATTGGAAACCAATAAATATTATTTAGTAAAATACATAAAACAAAATTTATAGTTACTACATATAAAAAATATTGTTATTAAAAAGGTCAAGAAAATAAATTTTCTTGACCTTTTTAATAACAAAGTAAAATAGAGTAAAATTGTATTAAGTTTACATATTATTAGATAAAAGTATTTTATATACATGTAAATCAAATTTATTATAAATTAATATAAAGAAAAGATTTAAAGGAAATCTTTTTATATTTAAAATAAACTTTAAGTTTTCTTCAACATAATTTAAATTTTTAGCTTCATAAGACTCTATAAACTCTATTTTAGAAATAGTATTATTGTAACCTATGCTGTTTAATATAATACTTTTAGGATTAGAAGGTATTATATTAAGTGAGGATTCAATTTTTATTACATTTTTTATAGTCATACAGACTCTCCCTATATAATGAAAAGTATTAAATAAATAATATAATAAATATTTTGATTTTATTAGAATACTGTATGAAATGTTAAATATATGTACGATTTTACACTGGATATATTTTACGTACAGATTTTTATTAATTTATTAGAATCGAAGAATTTTAATAAAGTAAGTAGTATATTTAATTTATAAATTTGAAATAGAATGAAATTACAAATACGTGTATAAAATTAATACCTTAATGAAGTTTATGTATATATTTGGAAAATGATGCTAAAAAATAGTTTTTACAAACAAATGTAATATAATAAAGCTGAAGTAAATAATGAACAAGAGAGGACAGGCTATGTTTCAAAATTTGGTTAAGATGAATGTTAATTTTATAAGTAATAAACTAAAAATTACTGATGAAGATAAGATAGATGAAATAAGATATGGAGTAGAGACAATACTCGGAGAAGTATTTAAATTAACAGTAATTTTTCTTGTATCATTATACATAAATAAGGAAATAGAATTTATTGTAGTATTTTTACTATTTTCAAATATAAGAAGTGCAATTGGTGGAAGTCATGCTAAAAGTCTTATGGGATGTTTAGTTAAAAGCTTACTATTATTTTTAGCATTATATTATATTGCAGATAAAATACCTTATATACCACTTTTAATTGAATTAATTGTTATACCAAGTATTATTTTTGTTTTAAGTACTGTTAAGTATAAAACAAAAATAGATCAAAGTGGTAATGATGAGATTAAAAATAAAAAATTAAGAATAAAATTAATTTTTAAAACAGTAATTGCTTTAACGATAAGCAGAATATTTTTTATTAATTTGTATAAATTGATATTTATAACATTAGTATCAATTATAATAGATCATTTAAGGGTTAGGAGAGAGGAATTATGTTAGGAAAATTATCAATTAATGTTGCAAAATGTATGGCTTTTATGAGCTTAGCTGTAACTACAATGGCTTTAAATACTCGTTGTTATTATATTTTTGGTGAACCAGAACTACCAAGAAGCATAAAAAATAAAAAATAAAAAACGACATTAAATAAAAGTATCAATTTATAAATTGATGCTTTTATTTTTATATGCAAAAATTATTAGTAATTTAAAACAAATTACTAGATTATTATATAAAAAAAGAAAAAATACTAGAACTATAATGAAATAAATGGATAAATAGGTAATTGTAGTGTATAATTAAATAAAATTAGGTTTAAAAGGTAAAAAAGGGGAATAATAAATGAGGGTTTTAGTCATTGAAGATGAAAAAGTTCAAAGAGATAATTTAGTTAAGATAGTAGAACGATCATATATAAATACTAAAGCATATAGTGCAGCTAATATAAAAGAAGCAAAAGAGATATTAACTTCAAAGGAGATAGATTTATTTTTTATAGATATTAATTTACCAGATGGATCGGGATTAGAATTAGCTAAAAGTATTAGGGAGATAGAGAAATATGAACATACAGGTATAGTTTTTATAACTACACAAGTTATTCAAATAATAGATGCTTTTAAAAGTACACATTGTTATGATTTTTTAATAAAGCCTTTTAATAATGAAGATATAAAAGCTATTATTGATATTTTTTATAGAAAGTTAGGTATTAACACCAATGTTAATAAAGGCAATTATTTAATAGTGCCTATTGAAAATGGTGTTTCTGTTAAGGTATATGAAGATGAAATAATATTTGTTGAATATGCTTCAAGAAAATCTATTATACATACTACGAAAAATGAATTTGTATGCAGGAGCTTAACTTTAACTAAAATATTAAGCAATTGTGTTAATAATAATATAGTTCAATCTCATAAATCATATTTGGTTAATATAAATTATATTGATAAAATAGAAAAAGTCTACTCAAAGCTATATAATATACATTTTACTAATACAGATAAAATAGCACAGTTAAGTAATAGTTATAAAGATTTAGTATACAAAAAGTGGTGTAATGAATAATGGATTATATTACAGCATTTGAAGTTTTATTCACTATAATTTTTAGAAATATATTATTTGATGATAAACCAAAAAAGTACATGGAGACAATTATACCATTATCAATAATCCTAATATTTGTAAATAAATATATTCTAAGGTATATACCGAATATTGCTATTGTAGTTATTACAAGCATAATAATAATTGTTATTTGGATATTAAGTAAGGTTGAATTAAGTTATGTTGTATTACAAATTATTGGGGCAAGCATAATTATGTTTTTAGGAGAAGTAATTAATTTATCATTTATAACCTTATTGGGTAGAATTGCGAATATTGAATCTAAAATAATTACTTTAGTTGCATTATTATTAATTTGGATATTAACTGCATATTTATTAGCAAAAGTTAAGAAGAATAAGAATTTAGAGATTATATATAAAATTCAAAATAATAAATTAGCTTTAAATATATTATTTAATATTATGTTAGTAGCTTTATTATTTAAAATATTAAACGATAATTTTGAACTAACAGGAGAAGTAGCTGTAGAAATTGCTTTTTATATAATATTATTTATAATATTAAATTTCAATTTATTTATAAGCACTGCTAAAGAGTTAAATGAAAAACATAAATTGCAGATGGAAAATAATTTTAGACCAATATTAGAAGAGTATATACATAAGCTTAGAGCTAATGAGCATGAATATAAAAATCATTTAAATGCAATATATTCTATTATTCAAGTATCTGATGAGAAAGAAATAAAGAGTAATATAAATAAATATATAGGAAATATTAAAGAAAACAGCCATTTAGATAATCTATTATATGTGGATAATACAATTTTGAAAGCAATTTTATATAGTAAGATGTCTTTAGCAGAAGAAAAAGGTATTGATATAAAATACGATATTACAAGTAATTTAGAAGAGATTGGTTTAGATGATATGGATTTAGTTGTACTACTTAGTAATTTATTAAATAATGCTATTGAAGGAGCAGAGGATACAGAAGATCCATGGATTAATGTTGTTATTTCAGAGATAAATAATAAAGATAAAAAAGAATATATAATAAGAGTTAGTAATTCAGTAAATGATATTAATAAAATTGATTTATCTAATATAACTAATAAAGGGACAACTACTAAAGGTGAAAATAGAGGATATGGATTATATAACGTTAAAAAATTAATTAAAAAAGTTAATGGAAATATATTAATAGAGATGGAGAAGGATTCTATTATTATTGAAGTTATTATTTAAGTGAGACAAATGCTTCACTTTTATTTTTTGGTTTATAATAGAACTATGAAATTAAAATTCGATTGAAAAGAGGAGCACGAAAAATGAATATTAAATTTATAACAATAAAAGTAAAGAATTTAGAAGAATCAATAAAGTTTTATAAAGAGATTTTAGAACTTAAAGAGGTAAGAAGAATAAATCCTATGGAAGGAACTAAAATAGCTTTTTTAGAAGATAAGAATACTGGAACAATTGAGTTGATAGAAAATGAGGAACTATCTAAAGTATATGATGTATCTAATGAATCAATGGTGTCAATTGGATTTGAGGTTGAAAATATAAATGAAAAAATAGATGAATTAAAAAATAAGGAAATAAATATAATAAGAGGCCCAATCGAAGTTCCAGGTGGAGCTAAACTTGCATTTATAAAGGATCCAAATGGGATTGAGATAGAGTTTATTGAGGAGAATAGATAAAATAATAGGAGCTAAAAGTTATGAAAGTAAATTTAAATGATGTAATAGAGGCAATAGAGTTTGAAGGAGAATTATTAAAGCATTATTATAATAAAGAAACAGGTGTAATTATGTACGTTGAAGATGAGAGTACTTCAAAATATAAGGCAGAAGATATAAAAAACATAGAAAACTTTGAAGAATGGGAAAGAGAATTAATAATAAGTCTACACTATTTAAAAGAGCATCCAGAAGAGTATATTCAATTACCCAATAAAGATGAGATAAATGAAGAAACTATGATGATTCAATTTTTAAAGTCTTTAGATAATAATATTAAGGAAAAAGATATAGAAGGAGATTCAATAAGAAAATATATTGAAAGCATTGGAAAACTAAGTGAATGGTATGATTATAGAGAAAATGCAGAATATAATATAGCAAAAGAATGGTGTAATAAACATAATATTCAATATTTAGAATAAAAAATATAAATTAAACAATTACTTTATATGAATATTAAAAAAGAACTACTTATATAAGTAGTTCTTTTTTTAGTTAAATTCATATCCATATAAAAATACATTAAGTTTTTCTTTTAATGAATCAAAATAGATTTCCTTTTCATTTAGAAGTTTAAAATTTTGACTATCATAAAATTTATAGTTACATCTAGTATCTGTATATAGATATATAGATTGTACATTCATACTTTTCATATAATTAAATAAATGACTAATTAGAGTCTTTCCAATTCCAAGTCCTCTTGATTCTTTAGAAACAATAAATAATTGTATACAACCTTGAAAATCATCCTTTTGTCCTTCTATAATTTCGTTATAAGTATCTTTAATTTGTAATAATTCATTAATTATCGTTTTGTTTTCTTTAATTTCCATAATTAATTCAAGTTCATTAGGATTAGTACTTAAAGGATTAATATCCTCAATTAATTTAGTATTATCTTTGTTTGCCTTTCCTAAAATAACACCTATTACTTTATTATCTTTTTCTGCTACTTTACTAAATGAACTTTCTAAAATACAGTCTTGTAGATAGGAGGTTAATATGGAATCTAAAAAGACTCTATCTTTAATAAATTCATTAAAACCAAATGCTTCACCAATTAATTCTTTAATAGTATTATAATCTTTTTTAGATATCTTCCTATATATTATTTTACTCATGCTTGTCCACTATCCTTTCATATATAAAATATTTAAATTGGAATTTTAATTTAAAAATACCTTATAATGATAATAAGGTGTACTCTAAGGGGAGAGTCAATGATGATTTTAAAATTAAAGGAAGTGCTAATATGAAAAACTTATATTCTATTGGTGAAGTTTCAAAAATTAAAGAAGTTACAATAAAGGCTTTAAGATATTATCACAAAATGGGTATACTTACTCCAAAATATATTGATAAAATAACAGGCTATAGATATTATTCTATAGATCAATTCATTTATATAGATATTATAAAAGGGTGTAGGGCTTTAGGGACTAGTATAGTTGAACTTCAAGAAATCTTTAAAGAATGTGATACTGATAAGTTATTAAAATTCTTACAGTTTAAAAGGTATGAAGCAGAAGAAAATATAAATAAAATGCAAGAAATAATAAAGAATATAGATACATTAAATGAGGTTGTGGAGAATTCTAATAATATTTTAAAAAATGATGAAATATCTATTGAGTTATTAAAAAAGCGTTATATAGTTGTAGCGTCATGTAAAGAAGTTGGAGATTTGAAGGAGTTAATTTATTATTCAGATTTAGAAAAGATAGTTAAAGAGAAAGGCGTAGAAACATCTATTGAAAGAGGAATTATATATAATTTTAATTTAGAGGGAGATATTAGTCCTAAATATGTTTTTTATGAAATTAAAGAAACCAATAATATGGAGATTGATGAGAATATAAAAGTATTACCAAAAGGAGAGTATTTAACGATATCTTATAGTAAGGAAAATGTGGATAAGTGCAGAAGAAAAATATCTAATTACATAAAAGAAAATAATTTAAAAATAAAGAGTTTTATTGAATTAGATTTAATTAATGATCTTTTTGATACAGAATCATACAACTGTCAAATCCAAATGCTTATAGAAAATGACAATTAAGTTTAAGAAATATAAATGTATATTAAAAAGAGGTTTTTTAATGGGGATGAAGTATATATATCTATAAATAATTTAGAA
The DNA here is from genome assembly GCF_055396605.1 of Clostridium budayi. Classification (NCBI taxonomy): domain Bacteria; kingdom Bacillati; phylum Bacillota; class Clostridia; order Eubacteriales; family Clostridiaceae; genus Clostridium; species Clostridium budayi. The sequence continues at coordinate 2,052,034 of NZ_AP042456.1, read as the reverse complement.
TCAATCTCTCATATTTGTGCATGAAATGAGAGGTTTATAAACTAATGATTTATTATACTATTATTTGTAGGGGGATGAATTTATGGAATGGTTAGAAAAATTAAATAAATCGCTAGAATATATTGAAGAAAATCTAGATGGAGAAATTGAATATGAGAAAGCAGCAAAGATTGCATGTTGCACTACATATCATTTTCAAAGAATGTTTTCATATATAGCAGGAATACCGGTGTCTGAGTATATAAGAAATAGAAGATTAACAAAAGCGGCTTTAGATTTACAAAATGGTGATAAGGTAATTGATGTTGCGTTACGATATGGTTATGAATCTCCAACAGCCTTCAATAGAGCTTTTAAAAAAGTACATCATGTAACTCCTTCAGTTGCGCAAAAGGAGGGGACATTCCTAAAGTCATATTCTCCTATTAGTTTTAAAATAACAATAAAAGGGGTAGAGGAAATGAAGTATAGTATAGTAAAGAAAGATAAAATTAGAATAGTTGGGATGAAAGCATTATTAGAAAAGAATATTGAGGAGAACTTTAAAACTGTACCAAAGTTATGGCAAGAGGTAGCTCAAAGTGGAATGATTAATGACATAGTATCTCTTATGAACATGGATTCTAAAGGCGTATTAGGTGTTAGTGCTTGTATGGATAATCTAGAAAAGTGGGAATATTATATAGCTGTTGAAACAGATAAAGAAGTACCAAGTGGTATGGACGAATATATAATACCAGAATGTACATGGGCTATTTTCCAAGGGGAAGGCGTTATGCCATTTGCAATTCAAGAAATTGAAAAAAGAGCAATTACTGAATGGCTACCAACATCAGGTTATGAATATGCAGATGCACCAGATATTGAGGTTTACCTAAATCAAGATCCTAATAACTCAAAATTTGAAGTTTGGATACCAATTAGAAAAAAACAATAAAATTTTTGAATTATAATATATAGAAAACAAAAAGAGTGGGAAAATCCACTCTTTTTGTTATGAATTTAATTTATTAGTTTTGAGATTATGATTAAAGTTAATATATAATATAACTCCTGTTAAGAAAGTTATTACTTCAGTTATAGTTGATGACCAAATTACTCCATGAAGTCCAAAGAAATAATGAAAAATAATAATTATAGGAATATAAAGGATTCCTTGAGCCACTGCCATAATCATAGTTGGAACTGCCTTTCCAGATGCTTGGAACACTCCCATAAGTAAACCTGTAAATCCATTAAATAGAGCAGATATTAACATAGCAATTAAAATATATGTACCTATGTTTAAAACTGAAGAATCATTAGAAAATAAATTAATGATTGGACTTCTAAAAATATATACTGAAATTACAAATATTAATGAGATAGCGCCAATAAAAATTGCAGATTGTTTTATTCCAGATTTTAATCTTTTAAAATTTCCATTTGAGAAATTATAAGCTAACAAAGGCATAATTCCTAAGAAAATTCCCATTGATAAAAACTCAGGGACTTGTACAATACGCAAAGCAATTCCAAAACCAGCAACTACATTATCACCATACTCCATTGAGTAGTTATTTAGAAGGAGTGTTGTTACAATCATAAATGACATTTGTAAAAGTTCGGATACTCCAATTTTATAAATTTCTATTTGATCTTTAAGTGAAACTTTGAATTTACCAATAAACCCGTTAAGATGTTCACTTTTATATTGTAAGAAATATATATAGTAAATTGCAGAACCTAAGTTAGCTAATGACATTGCTAAAGCAGCACCAACAACATCTAAGTTGAAATATAAAATTAGTAATGGGTCAAATATTAAATTTAATAAAGCACTAATACCCATTCCATACATAGATTCTCTTGAAGCCCCTTCAGATCTAACAACTTGCTCTAAAGCAAAATTTAATATCATAGTAAACCCACAAATAAATAGTGTAATTGAGTAATTATAAGTTAGATTAAATGTAATGCTATTTGCACCTAATAGGTACATTAATGGATTCATAAAAAAGAATGAAAGAACACTAAGTATTATTCCAAAAATTATACTTGAAATTGTAACATAACCTACAATTGATTTAGCCTTTTCATACTGCTTTTTTGCAATTAAACGGGTAATATAAGTACTTCCTCCTACACCAAACATATTTCCAATAGCCATAAGGATAGTTAAGATTGGTAGTCCTAATGTTATAGCTGATAAAGCTGCTGTATTATGTAATTGCCCTATAAAATAAGCATTAATTATATTGTATACTGTACCAATTGACATACCTATCATCATTGGTATAGATAAATGTTTAATAGCCTTATGTATAGGGGCTTTTTCTAAATAATATTCATTAGATTGTTTTAATGTATTTTCCAAAACAAAATACCTCCTTAAAAATTATATTAAAAATCTAATAGTTAGAATTCTAACTAAAATATTATAAATAACTATAAACTACTAAAATTAAATTTAAATAGATTGATTTATTTTAGATAATAATTTTTCTAATGTTTTAAGCTCTTCTTCAGTAAGACAACTAGTAATTTTATTTTCAAGATCAGAAAATACTTCATTAAAATCATTTATTAATTTTTCACCTTTAGGTAAAACATAAAGATTTTTTTGTCTTTCATTATCTGATGGAATACGTCTTTCTATGTATTCATTCTTTTCTAATCCCTTAAGCATACTAGTTATAGTAGCACCTCTTTTATGAAAAACATCTGCTAAATCCTTTTGGATTATACCTTCATCTTGATGATCATAAATGTAACCAATTACCCTACCTTGCTGTGAATTAAGACCTAACTCACCAATACGTTTATCAGCTTCTCTTTTAAGTTTTATACTTATAATTTGAAATAAAGTTGAGAAAGTTGTATTAGTTATTCTATCTTTTGAATTCATAAATCAAAACTCCTTAAATAATTAATAAAAATAAGATAACACTTTAAAAGTAAAATGTCAAATAGTTAGAATTCTAACTAAAATAATATAATGTAAATTAATATATAGATTAATCTAAATTGGACGATTTATCACTTTTACATTACATTCTAGGTATAGTAAAATTATACTTAGAATTATACACTATAATTAAAAGAAACAGGTGACTATAATGAATGCAGAAGAAAACTTAATATTAATTAAAGAAGAGGATCAGACGGAAAAAATAATATGGTGTAAAAGAAATGCTGGAAGATATGATATAACATTTAAAAACAACAAAACCTATCATTATAATTTTACAAATGTTTTATGGCTTAAGAAAACTAAAGAAATAAATCCAGAAATAACAATATTATATGAAGGAAATAATGCAATAACAGGTATAAAAAAAATAATACAATTTGAAAGTTTTATAAAAGTATGGTTTAAAAATAATTATAAAAAGATATATAAAACTGATAATATAAAAATAGAAGAAAGCAATTTAAATGATGAGCATTCAAAAAATATATTTGAGTATTTAAAGGAATTATCAAAAATAGTAAGTATTCAAGTAGAAAATGATAGTAGCATATTGAGAAAAGCATATGAAAGAATTAAAACTATTAGTCCAAATAGTGTTTTATCATCATATTTAAGTAATAAAAGCATAAAGAAATTAAATAATAATAGAGAGGTAATATTTCCGTTTGGATGTAATTTAAGTCAAAGAGAAGCAACAGAAAAAGCATTAACAAATCAAATTAGTGTTATTGAAGGACCTCCAGGGACTGGGAAGACTCAAACTATATTAAATATAATTGCTAATGCTTTGATAAGAAATAAAACAGTAGCTGTAGTTTCAAATAATAATTCTGCTACAGCAAATGTTTTAGAAAAGCTTGAAAAGTATGGATTAAGTTTTATATGTGCTTATCTAGGAAATAATGATAATAAAGATAAATTCTTTGATTCACAAGAGTTATCATACCCTAATATTCAATCATGGTATAGAAATGATGAAAAAATAGAAAAGCTTATAGAAGAATTAAAAGTATTAAGAAAAAATATTGATGTTATGTTAGATAAACAAAATAAATTAGCTAAATTAAAAGAAGAACAATCAGAAGTTTTTACAGAGATTCAATATTTTAAAGATTATTATGATAACGAGAAGTTAGATAATATATATTATAAATCCATTTATAATAATAATTCAGACTCAGTAATGAAAGCTTTAGTAGAGTATGAATTTATTATAGAGAATAAAGGGAAATTTAAATTAATCAATAAAATAAGAAATCTATTTAAGTATGGAATAATAAGTTTTAAATTTTATAATAATTCAAGTGGAGATATATTAGATTATTTAAAAAATATATATTATAATTTAAAAATTAATGAAGTATCTAAGGAAATAGAGATACTTGAAAAAGAATTGGAAAGATTTGATTTTGAAAATTCTATGAAAGAATTTAGTGAAATTTCAATGGATTTATTTAAAGCTAGGTTATTTAAAAGATTCGGGAAAAAGGATTCAAGGCAAGAATTTTCTAAAGATTGTTTATGGAAGAATCCTGAAAGCTTCTTAAAGGAATATCCAGTTATATTAAGTACTACACATTCATTGAGGAGTTGTGTTAGTGAAAACTACCTATTTGATTACGTAATTGTAGATGAGGCATCCCAAGTTGATATTGTTACTGGAGGCTTAGTATTTTCCTGTGCTAAGAATGCTGTGATTGTTGGAGATTTAAAACAACTACCTAATGTTGTTCCAGAAGATATAAAAAAACGTTCAGAATTTATATTTGAAAAATTTAATTTAAGTACTGAGTATAAGTATGAGAATAGTTTATTATTATCAATAGTTGACCTATATAAAAATGTTCCGAGAACACTTCTTAAGGAGCACTATAGGTGTCACCCTAAGATTATAGGTTTCTGTAACAAAAAGTTTTATAATGGTGAGCTTATTGTAATGACTAAAGAGAATATAAATGATAAACCACTTAAGTTATATAGGACTGTTAAGGGTAATCATGCAAGAGGAAAGTATAATCAAAGGCAAATAGATGTAGTTTTAAATGAAGTTATACCTAATATAGAAAGTAACAATTCAATTGGAATTGTATCACCATATAGGGAGCAAGTTACAAAGTTAAAAGAGGTAATTACAGATAAAAATATAGAGGTTGATACTGTACATAAATACCAAGGACGAGAAATGGATTCAATTATACTAACAACTGTTGCAAATGAAATAAATGATTTTATAGATGATGAAAATCTTATAAATGTAGCAGTATCTCGTGCTGTAAAAGAGCTTGCGGTAGTTATATCTGATAATATTTCTCTAGATAATAATAGTAATATTTCTGATTTGATAAAATACATAAAATATAATAATTTTGATATTATTGATAGTAAAATATATTCTGTTTTTGATTTATTATATAAAGATTACTCAGATAAATTACTAGAGCTAATGTCAAAAAATAAAAAAGTATCAGAGTATGATTCGGAAAACCTAATGAACAATTTACTTGATGATATTTTAAGAGACGATAAATTTAATACACTTGATAAGGTAATGCATCAACCATTAAGAATGTTAGTAAGAGATACATCATTATTAAATAAGATCGAATATAAGTTTTTAATGAATCCATTTTCTCATACAGATTTTGTAATATTTAATAAGATTGATAAATCACCAGTATTAGTAGTAGAAGTAGATGGATATAAGTATCATGAAAATAATAAAAAACAATTAGAAAGGGACAAGATTAAAGATAGTATATTAAATAAGTATGGAATAGAAATACTACGATTAAAGACTAATGAGAGTAGAGAAAAAGAAAGAATATACAATAAATTAATAAGTATAATAAATTAAAATAAAAGTGAAGGGAAATGAATAAGTTAATATTTCTCTTCACTTTTTTAATAAGATTAAGTTATTTTAACAGTAGAACCTTGAGGTATATTATCCCATATCCATTTTGCATTTTCTAATGCTAATCTTACACAGCCATCAGAGATAGCTTTGCCTAAACGTCCATCTCTTACTGAGCCATCAAGATTATAAATTATAGAATGGAATAAATAATTTCCTTTAAATTGAGTGTAGTATCTACAAATATATCCTCTTTCTTTACCAAAGTATAATCCACGTATTCCAATTTTGAAATTTCCTTTAGGAGTAGGGGTTGAAGCTTTACCTATTGAACATAAATAGCTATTAACTAGAGTCCAGTTTCCTTTTGAACCTTTAAAAATATTTGTTTTGAAATTCTTTGTATCAACCCAAATTAGATAATTAGTAGTACTAGTAAGACCAGAAGTATTAACAAAATTTGTAGCATCATTTATATAGTTACTAATATTTCTAAAGTTACTAAAAACACTAGTTGATTTGTATTTAATTAAAGAATATAGTTTGTTTAAATTATTTTTAATCATAACATTTCCTGGAAAATATTTCTATAAAATAATATATATATTAAAGCTAATAGATGTTACAAACATTAGTTAATAATTTAAAGTTACTAAAATTAGTTTAAAATTTTTTGTTATGATATAATATATTTTTAGCAAAAAAGAGGGGATGAGGCCTTTGAATTTAGAAGTTATAATGAAAAATATAATAAGGTTAAGTTCATCATTTACAAAAGAGCAAGGAAAGAATTTATTTAAAGAATCAGCAATAAAAGATTTAAAAAGTAAAAGTATAGATGGAACTTATCATATTTATGGAAGAGTTTTAAATGATAACAAAAGTAATACATATAGTACACATATAAAAATTAATACAGCAACAAATAAAATAATTGATACTAAATGTTCTTGTGAAACATTTGAAGAAAATAGAAAACAGATAAGAAACTATGTATGTAAACATATTATAGCAACATCATATACATTTTATAATTTAGCTAAAAAGAGAATTAATAATAAGGAATCTAATAAAAAAGAAGAAAAAATAGACAGTAAAAGATTTTTAAATTTAGATATAATGATTAAATGTATAATTAATGATAATATACCATCTTATCAATGTGAATTTAGAATAGGAAATATAGGTACACATTTAATAACAGATCTTAAAGATTTTATAGAAAAAGATGAACTTAAAACACCTTTAAGGTTTAATCAGGCATTTACTTATAATCCATATAAAGATGAATTTTTAAAAGAAGATAGAAAGATTATTACATTTATAAAAGAAAATAAACATAAAATTAGAGGCAAAAATTTAAAGATATATCAAAATGAAATAAGAGATTTTTTAAAGCTTATAGATAGTAGCAAAAAGATAGTATTTAATTATAATTCTATTAACTATGATGTAAAAGTTAAAAAAGAAAATGTTCCGGTTGCATTAACTATAAGACTTAATAAAGATAAATTTATTTTAAAACATCATAACAAATTTCCAATACTTTTAAGTAATAATGGAGATGCAATGTTCTTTGATAGAAATATATATATTCCAAGACTTAAACAAATAAATTCATATATGAAATTATATAAAAGTTTCATTAAAAATGGAGAAATACCTTATGAAAAATCATTAGATAGTTTAAATTCATTACTTGAAGAACTAAAAAATATAACAAACAATGTTGTATTAGATGAATGGACTAAAAGGTATCAAGTGGAACTTTCAAAACCTAATTTTTATTTTTATAAGGAAAAAGGAAAAATATATTGTAATGTTAAGCTAAATTATTGTGGATATATAATTGATTTAATTAAAGACAAGGCTAATAAAAGTTTCTTAAGAGATTATAAAAAAGAGCAATTTATAGATATGGAACTTGAAAAGTTTAAGTTTATAAAGGATAGTAAAGATTTTATTTTCATAGGAAATGATGAAGACATGTATACCCTTTTAAATAGTGGATTTAAAAGATTTAAAGAAATTGGAACGGTGAGTTTATCTAAAGAATTAGGAAAGCTAAAATTAATAGACTCTTCTAAAATATATTCCGAATTAGAAGAATTAGATAAATATTATAGACTTAAGTTTAATATAGATGATTTTACTGTAAGAGAGCTTAGAGAATCTATAGATAGAATGAAAAATGGAGAAAAATTTTATAAAAGTAAAACTACTTATTTAGATTTAGAAGATCCAGGAGTGGTGCAATTTTTAAACCTTATAGAAGATTTAGGATTAGATAACATAAATGAAGATTCAATAGAAATTAATAAAAATAAAATGGTTTATATTAATGAAAAACTTAAAAATAGAAATCTTTCATTTATAAGGGGTGGAGAAGTATTACAAGGAATTGTTAAGAAGCTCCTAAATAAAGAATATAAAAGAAAGTTAGTTCCAAGAAAATTAAATGCTGAGCTTAGAAATTATCAAATAGCAGGATTTAAATGGCTTAATGAAATAACAGCATTAGGATTTGGAGGAATACTTGCAGATGATATGGGACTTGGAAAAACTATTCAAGTTATAGCATTCCTTTTATCTCAAAAGAAAACAAAAAGTATTGTAATTACTCCAACATCATTAATTTATAATTGGAAAGATGAATTTTCAAGGTTTGCACCTACTTTAAAAGTTTTATTAGTTCATGGTGATAAAAAATCAAGAGAGAAGGCATTAGAAAGTTATAAAAAATATGATGTTATTTTAACTACCTATGGAACTTTAAAAAATGATGAGGAGCATTATAACAAGTTAAACTTTGATTACTGTATAATAGATGAAGCTCAAAATATAAAAAATCATTCAGCACAAGCTACATTATGTGTTAAAAATATAAAATCAAGATGCAATATTGCATTAACAGGAACTCCAATAGAAAATAATTTAATGGAGCTATGGTCAATATTTGATTTTGTTATGCCGGGATATTTATTTACAAAAGAAAGATTTAGGGAAAGATTTATTTATAGTGATAATATTTCTGAGCTTAAAGAGTTAATTACGCCATTTATATTAAGAAGACTTAAAAGTGATGTATTAGAAGAATTACCAAGTAAGATAGAAAAGAAGTATTTAGTAGAACTTGATTCAAAGCAGAAGCAAATATATAAGTCATATGTAAAAGAAATTAAAAATAAAATAGAGACTTCAAAAGATAATGTAAATTTATTTTCATATCTTACAAAGCTTAGAGAACTATGTTTAGATCCATCTCTTGTAGTAGGAGACTATGTAGGGAAAAGTTCTAAAATTAATGTAGTTAAAGAATTAGTAAGTGATGCAATATTAAACGGTAAAAAAGTATTATTATTTTCTCAATTTACATCAGTATTAAAGAAAATAGAAAAAGATTTTAATAAAGAAAAAGTAAAATACTTATATTTAGATGGTGCAACATCTGCAAAAGATAGAATTGAAAAGGTAAAAGAATTTAATGAAAATAATGATATAAATGTATTCTTAATTTCATTAAAAGCTGGAGGTGTAGGACTTAATTTAACTTCAGCAAGTCTTGTAATACATTTTGATCCTTGGTGGAATCCAGCAATTGAAGATCAAGCAACAGATAGAGCACATAGATTTGGACAAAAAAATAATGTTGAAGTAATTAAACTTGTAGCGAAAGATACAATAGAAGAAAAAATTGTACTTATGCAAGAGGATAAAAAGGAATTAATTCAAAGTTTAATGGATGGAAAAGCCATGGATGGAAAAGGACTTAAGAGATTAAGTGAAGAAGAGATAATTAAATTATTAGTAGAATAAACTTAATAGTTAGTTATTTCAATAAAAAACTAAACGAAACAACAGCTCTTTTAGGGATATATACTATTTCAGTTAGATTGACTTTTTAGGGCTTAGTTCTTTTTATAATAATTATAAAAATAGTATATTACTATATAATAAATGTGTATAATTAATAAGTAATATAAATATTATTGGAGGAATTGTTAGTGGGATTAACTAATGAAGAAAAAGTTGAATTAAAAAAGTTTGGAATATTACCTCAAAAACAAGAAGGATATTATGTTGTTAGATTTTTAAGTAATGTTGGGTATTTCTTAGCTAATGATATGATTACTTTATCTAATATTGCTAATAAATATGGTAATGGAGAATTAAGTTTAACTAGTAGACTAACTGTTGAAATACCATACATAAAAGAAGAATATATTCAAAATGTAGTAGATATAATAAAGAATAATAATTTAAGGACTGGTGGATCAGGGAAAACAGTAAGAGCTGTTTTATCTTGTAAAGGTTCAGTTTGTAGACGTAGCTTTATAGATACAAGAAGCATTAGTGATAAAATAGAAAAGAAATTTTTTGGTCAGCCACTTCCAGGTAAATTTAAAATAGGTGTATTTGGATGTGTAAATAGTTATGGAAGAGCTCAAACTAATGATTTATCAATTATGCCTATGAAAACTTTAAAGAGTGAAGAAGCTGAATACTTAATATTTTTAGGTGGAAGTATTGGAAGAAAACCAAGACTTGGGGCTACAATGAAAACAAGATTTAAAGAAGATGAGTTATTAGACGTAATTGATGCAGTTCTCACTTTCTACAAAAATAATGCAAATGAAAAAGAAAGATTTTCAAGAGTTGTAGAAAGATTAGGAATGGAAAAAGCTGAAGAGGAAATTTTAAATATATTAAGATAGTTAAAAAGCAACTTCTTATAGGAGGTTGCTTTTCTTCTTGATCTTTATTACATATTATTGAAAAGGATATTATATTTGTAAAATTCAATGTATAATAATTATATAATATAAAAATAATTGAAATTTATAATGTGGGGGAGAATTACTAATGAAAGGGAATAAGAAAATAATTATTAATATAATCTTATTTATCATAGGATTTTTAGCTGTTATATGTTTTAAAACTGTATTTGGGAATAAGTATACTCTAAATGTTCCTAAATTAAGTGATATAGTATTTATTGAATTACAAGAAAATGAGAAAAATAAAAATATAACAATAGAAGACAATGAAAATATATTAGAAATTTATGAAGTTATATCAAATAATAAAAAAGCTACAAGAATTGAAAGTGTTAATGATACACCTATAGAATCAAAGTATATAAAAATAGATTTAGCTAGTAAAGAAAAAGAGATTACAACACTATTTGTTTATGAAGGTGATAATGAGAAATACTTTATTGAACAGCCTTATAATGGAATATATGAAATAACAGAAAAAGATTATAATACCTTTACTCAATACTTTCTTTAAAGGAGAAATTTATCATATTAAAATTTAATAAAATAAGTATTTGTAAATGTAAAAAAATTATGATAATATAGAAAGACGTAAGAAACATATAAGTAATTACTTATATGTTTTTTGATTTTAATAACTATACACCTAAGTATAGAACTTGTAAATAATAATGAGTGGAGGAAATGAAATAATGAGTAATTTACCAAATTGCCCAAAATGTAATTCAGAATATACTTACGAGGATGGAGTTCTTTTCATTTGTCCAGAATGTGCTTACGAATGGACTGCAGAATCAGCAAATGAAAATGAAGATGAATTAGTAGTTAAAGATTCAAATGGAAATATATTAAAAGATGGTGACTCAGTAACTATAATAAAAGACCTTAAAGTAAAAGGATGCTCATCAGCATTAAAAAAAGGTACAAAAGTAAAAAATATACGTTTAGTTGAAGGTGACCACAATATCGATTGTAAAATTGATGGATTTGGTGCTATGAGCCTAAAATCAGAATTTGTTAAAAAATTATAATATATAACATAATTTTTAGAAAAATAAATAATTTATATAAATTTAGCTAGGTATTAACCTAGCTTTTTTAAATTTTCATAAAAACAACTTGAGATTTTTTGAAAATCATAGTATAATTTCTCATTGCTTAGCAAAATATGTAATAAAATGATGCATTAAAGGGTGGTGGACGAATTTGGTTAAGAATATTAATAAGAAACTATTATTAGACAAATTTATTTTGATTTCAGTAATACTTGTTTTTGTTAATATGTATTCAAAGATATTTGGGAGTGAAAATATCTTAATTGGAGTAACTGTTATTACAGCAGTTTTAATGTTTAAAGATATGGATTTAGGTTATAACTTAAAGCAATCTATATTACTAGTTGTTGGATTATTTACTTATATAGGATTTGTTGCTTCTTTAAATAGTATAAATATGTTTTTAGGATTTGTTATAAACTTAGTATCAATATTTTTTGCTATATATTTTTCAACAGAAAATATATATACAAGAGCGTATTTACCTTTTATATTGATGTATGTATTTATGGAAGGTAACAGAATTTCTCAATCTACACTTTTAACTAGAGTAATAGCTTCATTTGTTGGGGGAGCTATTATAGGATTAACTTTATACGTTACTAGAAAGAAGAAAGCAGTTTCTGATAAAAATGTTTTAGATATATTTAAAGAAAATATAGATGTAAACAATGAAAGAATTAGATTTTCAGTGAAAATGGCTTTAGGAGTTTCTCTTGCTATTTTAATTGGAAGAATAATTGGAGCGGAAAAAGGAATGTGGATTAGTATAGCAGTAATGTCTCTTACTCAACCACAATTTGAAGAAACTAAGGAAAGAATGAAGAAAAGAATATTAAGCACTATTATAGGATTTGCTATATTTATTGTTTTATTTAAAATAATAATACCAAGTCAGTATATTGCTTTAGCTTCTATGGCATTAGGATATATTTATACTTTTGTTGAAGAATACGGTATGAAGATGATATTTGTAACTATTAATGCTTTAGTAGCATCTATGCATTTATTTACTACACCAGTAGCAATGCAATTAAGATTAGGATTTTTATTAATAGGAGCGGTTCTTATTTATATAATTAGTAAGATTGAGATTAGAATTTTAGATAATAGTTTAGGTGAAGAACCTTGTGTAAGTTAGTTTAAAGCTAGGCGTTAGGCCTAGCTTTTTTTATAAAAAAACAGGGATAGAATTAACTATCCCTGTTTTAAACAGAAAACAAACTTAAGACAGAAAGGAATCTGTATTAAATTTACTTCGATATTATATAAAGTTTTTAGCTTAATGTCAATATTATAGAAGAGTTTAAAATTTATAAATTGCAATAAAAATGATATAATGTAATTAAATACTAAAAGGGGGATTAATATGAATCTAAATGTTGAACAAAAAAGAATCATAGAAGCAGAGCCAAATGGACATATGATTATAAAAGGTGTAGCTGGGTCAGGAAAAACTACTGTTGCAGTAAATAGGTTACCTATACTTATAGATAGATATGCTTTTCAAAAAGACGATAGGATACTTATGATTACTTACAATAAAGCTTTAACAAAATACGTTAAATACATATTTGAAGATATACAAAAAAATAATAATGAAATACAAGATACTTTAATATTTGATAAGCCTAGTAATGACATATTAGATATAGCAACTATTGATAGTATTATATATAAATACTTTATGAGTTATTGCAAGAAAAATAAATTGTCATTAAAAGTTGCAACACAGCTTCAAGCTAAAAATGCTTTACTTGAAAGTATATTAGAAGTAAGCAAAAAATATCCTGAAGTTAAATTTGTAAAGTCACAAAATTTAAGTTTCTTTAAGGATGAAATAACTTGGATAAAGGCTTGTGGATATACAGAATTAGTTGAGTATCAAAATGCCGATAGAATCGGAAGAATGGCAAAAAATTCAGGTGAAGGTCCTCAAAGGTTAATTAAAAATTCAAATGCAAGAAAGGCTATATATGAAGTTTTAGTTAGATATAATGAAAGACTTCAATTAGATGGCCTTGTAGATTTTCAGGATTTAGGAGAATATGCACTTAAATATATAAGGGAAAATAATGCGCAAAAATATACTCATATTCTAATAGATGAAAGTCAGGATTTAAGCAAGATACAACTTGATTTTATTAAGGAATTATATAATGAAAAAGAATATTCAAGTATTACTTTTATATTGGATGTTGCACAAAGTATATATGCACATTCATGGCTTGTAAAAGGAAGAAGTTTTACTAGCTTAGGATTTGATATGACAGGTAAGAGTAGAATTTTATCAAAGAATTATAGGACAACTACTCAAATAGCACAAGCTGCATATAGTTTAATAGAAAATGATAAAAACTTAATGGAAGATGATAACTTTGTTAAGCCATCATTAATTGATAGACAAGGCGATTATCCAATATATAAATGTTTTAAAACTAAAGAGGATGAGAAAATTTATATAAAGAATATCTTAGATGATCTTAAAGAAGATTACCAATTAAAAGATATAGCTATAGTTGCAAGAACAAAAAATCAACTTAAAGAGATGGATGAGTATCTAAAAGAAAACGATATTCCTTGCAAGGTTCTTGAAGCAAATAATAAGGATTTCAAATTTGAAGAAGAGAGTGTAAAACTAATAACAATGCACTCAATAAAAGGTTTGGAGTTTAAAGTAGTAATAATACTTGGACTTAATGATAAAATAATGCCATTAAAAAGCTCAAATGAAATAGAAGATGAAGAAGTAATAGATACGTTAAATAGAAAGCTTCTTTACGTAGCAATGACAAGATCAACTGAACTATTATTTATGACAAGTGACGGAAAACCATCAAAGTATGTAAAAGAGATTAATTGTAAATATTTAAAACTTAAAAAGGCCTCAAAAATAAAGATGTTCCATAGGATTAATATGGATAAATATATATTTAAAGAAAAACTTCAAGATCAATATGGTAATGAAGAGGTTATAAGACAATGGTTCTTAAATGAAATGAAATCAAGCTATGGATATCCAGAAGAGCTTTTAGATGTTGAAGTTAAAACTAACATAGGGTCAAATGTTGGACTAGTAGATGTTGTAATTTCAATTTATAAAAACAAAACTAAAGTTCCATACATATATGGAGAAATAAAGTCATGGGGATTAGGAACAGAGGATGGATTAAGGCAGATTAAGAGCTATATGAGTGGAAATTCCGATGTGCAATATGGAATTGTAACTGATGGAAATGATATAGAAATAATAAATAAGGAATTTGAAAAAGTGAAGGATATTCCTGCCTTTTCATCAAGTATGTTACCAGAAGAAATAGAAAGTGTAACATATATAGATAAAAAGCATAATAGAACATATGAAATAGTAAGGGATTCAATAGATAGAAAAGAAATAATTCTTTATGAAGGAAACGAAGAGTTAAAATTTGATTCAAATGACCTTATAAAAATACCAATATATAATGAAATTGCAGCAGGAGTTCCAATAACAATGAACTCACAGATAGAAGAGGATTGCTATATGCCAAGGAGTATAGTTTCTGATAATTCTTTCATACTTAAGGTTAGAGGGGATAGTATGATAGATGCAAATATAAATGATGGTGATTATGTAGTAATAAAATCACAAAACACAGCAACTCAAGGAGAAATAATAGCAGCAGGACTTGATGGTGAAGCAACTCTAAAGAAATACATGAGAATGGGAAGTAGTATTTTATTAGTTGCGGAAAACTCAGCTTATGAACCTATAATGGTTGAAGAGGGAAATGTTAATATTATGGGAGTTTTAGTTGGGATAATGAAAAAGTAAAATAGGAATTTTAGATTTAACAAAAGAATTATGAATATCCTAGAAAAAGGAAGTAGCTATAAAATAGCACTTCCTTTTTCTATATGCTAAAATATGTATATAAAAAAGAAAAGGAGAAAATCCATGAGTTGTATATTTTGTGAGTACAGTAAAGAAGAATACATAGCAGAAAATGATTTATGTTTTGCTATTTTTGATAAATTCCCTGTTAATGAAGGACACGCTCTTATTATTCCTAAGAGACATTTCCAAAATTATTTTGATGCAACAAAAGAAGAAATTGCAGCAATGTATGATTTATCTCACGAGGTAAAGAAGATTATTGATAAGAAGTACAGTCCAGACGGATACAATATTGGAGTTAATGTTAACCATGAAGGAGGTCAAACTATTATGCACCTTCATATGCACATTATTCCGAGATATAAAGGTGATATAGAAGATCCTAGAGGAGGTATTAGAAGAATCAAAAGACAACTTGTATTTTATGCAGGATAGATTAGGGGGAGAATGCTTTTGGCTATTAAAGAGGATATAAAAGAGATAGCTATTTCGGATATTAATAGTAAAGACATAGTTAGAAATAGAAACTGTATACTTGGTGGTGACGGTGATTTTTTAGTTTATAAATTAAGAGAAGCTTTTAAAAAGGCTAAGAAGGTTGACATAATTGTAGCTTTCCTTATGGAATCAGGTGTTAAGCTTCTTAAAAAAGATATTGAAGAGGCTGTTAAGAACAATTGCCAAATCAGAATTTTAACTGGTAACTATTTAGGGATTACTCAGCCACAAGCTCTTTATCTTATGAAGGAAATCTTAGGTGACAGTGCTAATATGGCTTTTTATAAGGAGAAGAATAGGTCTTTTCATCCTAAAGCTTACATATTTCACTATGAAGGTGATGATGGAGAAATTTTTATAGGTTCTTCAAATATTTCTAATTCAGCTTTAACTAAGGGAATTGAATGGAACTATAGATTAGAAAAATCACAAAATGAAGATGATTTTAATTATTTCTCAGATAGTTTTGAAGATTTATTTTTGAATGAATCTATTATTCTTAATGATGAGGAACTTAGAAGGTATTCTAAAAATTATAAGAAGCCTAAGATTAATAATATATATTCTGATGAAGAAGAAAAGGTTATTGAGATTTTTAGTCCTAGAGGTGCTCAGATTGAGGCTATTTATGAACTTAATAAATTAAGAAAAGATGGATATGAAAAAGGTATAGTAGTTGCAGCAACAGGTATTGGAAAGACGTATCTTTCAGCATTTGATTCTAAAGATTTTAATAAAATTTTATTTGTTGCACATAGGGATGAAATATTAAAACAAGCATATGATAGCTATAAAAATGTTAGAGGCGATAAATCTATGGGCTTTTTTATGAGTGGATCTAAGGAGTGCAATAAAGATATTATTTTTGCTTCAGTTCAAACTTTAGGGAAAGAAGATTATCTAAATGAAGAGTATTTTAAAAATGATTATTTTGATTATATAGTTATAGATGAGTTTCATCATTCAGTTTCTAATAATTATCAAAGGATTATAAATTACTTTAAGCCTAAGTTTCTCTTAGGAATTACTGCAACTCCAGAGAGAATGGATAATCAAGATGTATTTGCAGTTTGTGATTATAATGTTGCATATGAAATAAGACTTCCTGAAGCAATAAACAGGGGAGATTTATGTCCTTTTAGATATTATGGAGTATTTGATGAAACTGTTGATTATACAAGAATTCCACAATATAAAGGAAAGTTTAAAGAAAAAGAATTAGAAAAAGCACTTATGTTAGATAAACGTGCAAATCTTATTTTAAAGCACTATAGTAAGTTTAATTCTACAAGGGCACTTGGATTCTGTTCTTCAAAAAATCATGCTGAATATATGGCAAAGTATTTTAATGATAATGGAGTAAAAGCTTGCGCAGTTTATAGTTATTCAAATAGTGAAAATTCATTAGATAGAAAAGAGGCAATAGAAAAACTTACAAAAGGTGAATTAAATATAGTATTTTCTGTTGATATGTTTAATGAGGGAGTTGATATAAAATCTATTGATATGGTAATCTTTTTAAGACCTACAGAATCACCTACAGTTTTCTTGCAACAGTTAGGTAGGGGTCTTAGAAAAGCTAAAGGAAAAGATTATGTGAATGTACTAGACTTTATAGGTAACTTTAAAAAAGCAGGTATGATTCCAAAATTACTTGGAGGAACTAGAGTTTCAGGAACAAGAAATGGAGAAAATCCTAATAGCTTAGAATACCCTGAAGACTGTTTAGTCGATTTTGATTTTAAATTAGTAGATTTTTATAAAGAGATTTATAAGAGAGAAACTAATTTTAAAGATAGACTTAAAGAAGAGTTTGAAAGCATAAAAGAAGATATAGGTCAAATTCCAAGTAGAGAAGAGTTTATAAAAAATATAGATAATGACTTCTATTTAGAAATAAGAAAAAAAGATAGGAAGTTTAATCCACTTAAGGATTATTTAAAATACTTAAAAGAGATTAGTGAGATAAGCTATGAAGAAGAAAAACTTTTAGATACAGTAGCTTATAACTTTATAAACTATATAGAAACTACAGAGATGTCTAAAACTTATAAGATGCCAATACTTTTAGCATTTTATAATAAAGGAGATTTTAAGCTTAGAATAAATGGAGAGGATATTTATAAATCGATGAAAGAATTCTATGAAAATCCATCTAATGGGCAAGACCTTTTAGCTTCAAAAAGTACAAAAGACTATAAGAATTGGGATAAGTCAAAATATATTAAAAAGGCAAAAGAAATGCCACTTAAAGCACTTATGAATACTGGTGGTGAATTCTTCAAAATGGATGAAGAGGAATTTGTACTTACAGATAAATTAAAGGATTTTATAAATAATGAAAGTTTTAAAGCAAATGTATTAGATGCTATAAATATGAGAGTTATAGAGTTTTATAAAAATAGGAATTATAAATTCCAAGGAGGAAAATAGGATGAAAGTTTACGATAAATTAGTTAGAGATAAAATTCCAGAGATAATAAAAGAAGCAGGAAAAATACCTACAACAGAAATTATTTCAGGAAAATTAAAAGAAGAATACTTAGAGAAAAAGCTAGAAGAAGAGGTTAATGAATACTTAGAAGATAAAAACTTAGAAGAATTAGCAGATGTAATGGAAGTCCTTTTTGGACTTGCAAACCACCTAGGATATTCAGAGGAAGATCTTTTAAACAAGAGAGTTGAGAAGAAACTCGCTAGAGGTGGTTTTAAGGAAGGAATAATTTTAAAAGAAGTAAAATAGACAAATAAGAGCTATGCCGTTTTAGGTATAGCTTTTTATTTAGCACATTAATATCCATATATTCCAATATATTGTATAATGAGTATTATAAAGGAAAATGGATTCCTGAGGAGAGTTATTAATTAAAAATAGAAAAATAAATAATTTTATATACATAATAGGTAATATTTTTGTAATAAGTCCTCTTTAAAATAGAATTATAGAAATATTTGGGAGGGGTTTATATGAAAGGGAAGAAAATAGCACTTACAATAAGCTTAATAATGGGATTTAGTATTATGTTTAGTGGATGTAGCACTGAAAAGACTATAGTACTAGATACTAATATTAAAGAAATTAATAATGTTGGATCAAATATAAAGGAAGAAATTATTAATTTAGACTTAGAAGACAATGAATTATTTACACCACATTATATTGAGGGAGACAAAATATATGGAGTATTTAGTTTAAGTAGTAAAACTGGAGTTGGACATGGGACAAGCAAATATTTAATAGATGGAAGTTTTAAAGAAAATTATTATACTTTAGATAAAAGTGGTAATTTATCAGAAAGTAAAAGAAAACCTGCTATTTATGAAACGAAAAGTGATATGGACATAAAAGGGGTAGGACAGTATGATTCTTTAGACAACATAATATATAAATATAATAATAAAACAGGTAAGAAAGAAGGGATTGGTAAGCTAGATAAAGCAATTGAAGAAAAAGTAAAAGGGAATTATTTACCACAAGCTCAAACTATAGAAGGAAATGAAAACTATGCCTATATTATGGAGTGCGAAGAGAAAGTAACTTATGAAGATGATTCTAGAGGTGAAGATAAGTTACTAAGGCTAGACATTATAAATCTTAAAGATAATAAAAAGTATACTTATAAAGGCAAAGAGATTTCAAGGATAGATGATATTGTCTATAGTAAAATTACAGAAAAATTTTATGCATTAGATAATACTGGAGTTCTTTATGACGTTAGTTTAACAGGAGATGAAATTAAGTTTAAAAAAGAAAGTAAAATAGATAAGAAAGATGTAATGATATTCGAATCATATGGGATATCCATAAATAGTAATGGTGAAATTGTTATTTTAAATATATATGGTCAAGGGAAAACATTAGCAATAATATATAATCCAGAAACAAAGAAAAGTAGTTATATAGATAAAGGCGAAGGTGAATCACTATATATAGCAAAGCATTGGAATGGTAGTAATAAAGTAATATTAGCTAAGCAAAATGAAAATGGAATTTCTGATATTTATGTTGGAGAACTACAAAGTGAATCAATAAAAATATATAAGAAGTTAAATATTAAATTAGAAGATGGGGAAAAATCAAAGGTTTCAGCAGCAATAATGAGTGAGGATGGTAAAAAGATTTTAGTAAGAACTAAAATATATAAGGAAAAAGATAATAAATACGTTGATTACAGATATCAATTTAATTTAATAGAAATAGGTTAAAGAAAGAGGATGGGAGCATAATGGATAAAAGGGTTTTAATTGTTGAGGATGAAATTAGTATAAATGATATATTAAAAAGAGCTTTAAGTAAAGAAGGATATATAATTAAATCAGCATATAATGGAAAAGAAGCTTTAGAATATATTAAAAGTTTTAAACCACATTTAGTTCTCCTAGATATTATGCTTCCTGATACTACTGGATTTGAGCTTGCAAAAGTAATAAGTGAAACTGCATACGTTATTATGATAACGGCTAAAAATGATATTACAGACAAGCTTAATTGTATGGAACTAGGAGCAGATGATTATATAACTAAGCCTTTTGACATAAGAGAAGTTAAGATGAGAGTAAAAATAGTTCTAAGAAGAAAGGAAAAGGTTATAAATACAGATAAATTATGAATATTTATAGATGAAGAAAGTAGATCTGTTATTAAAGATTCAAAAAATATAGATTTAAATAGAAAAGAATTTGATTTATTAAACCTTCTATATAGAAACAAAAATAGAGTTTATTCAAGATCAGAACTATTAGATAAAGTATGGGGAATAGATTTTGAAGGGGAAGATAGAACTGTAGATGTACATATTAGGAGGATAAGGAGAAAGCTTGGAGAAGATAGAGAAAATTCATCAATTGAAACAATATTTGGTGTTGGATATACAATGAGGTAATGTATGAAAAGGTCAATAAAAAAGAAGTTAATTCGTGCAATTGGAATTATAATTATAATTTCTAGTAGCTTAGGATTAATAGGAATATATTCTATTGTAAATAAAAATGAAGAGAATTATATAGCCGAGGATATAAGTAATGTTGCAGATTTCTCTAAAAACTATATTTATACAGAAAAGATTCTAAGGGAGATTAAAAATCCATTTAATTTAGCAAATACAATAAATAATTTATTTGATGTGTATGTTTTTATTAATTTAGAAAATGAAGTAGCATCAAGTGGAAAGCTTTTATCAAATAAGCAGATTGAAAGTTTTAAATCAGAAAATGATAAAACAAAGAGTAAATTAAATTTATATAAAAAATACAATTCTATGGTAGGAACCTTATATTATCCAATCTATATAGATGGTGAATATTATGGTGATTTAATTTTGCAGAAAGATTATTCTAAGATACATATTTTAAATAGAACTATTATATTTGGTGTAGCAATTATTCTAATTTTAATTGCATTAATATTAATACTTTTAATTTACTTTATTATTAGAAAAACAATTAAGCCGTTAGAAGAGTTAACTAAAGCAATGGTAGCGTTTGGAAATTATGAGGAAATAGAATCTTTAAAGGCTGAAACTAATGATGAAATAGGTGAACTTACAATAGAATTTAATAACATGAAAGATAATATATTAACTCTTCAAGATGCATCAAAAGAATTCTTCAATAATGCGACTCATGAGCTTAAAACACCATTAACAGTTATAAGAGGATATACTCAGTTATTAGAAGATGAGCTTGAAGATGAAGATTCAGTATCAATGCTAAATAGTTATGACATTTTTAATAAGCTTGATAGTAAGATATGTACAACATATAGGACTAGCACAGAGAAGATAGCTACTCAAACTACAAAGACAATAGAAAATCTATAAGAAATCAAATTAGAGTCTAAAAAAATGTTTGATAGCTACTTCAACAGAAAGAAGTTTATTGATTATTTAATATATGCAAACCTAGCAATAACATCGATTTTATTACTAATTTTAAGCTATGTGATATTCATAAAAAATAGTGGTATAAAGCAATAGAACTTACAGTCCCTTTTTTATTTTTAAAAAGGGACTATAAGCTCTATTGCTTTTCTTTAATAAATATATTTACTAAGGATAATACAGCTATTATTACCAAAAATATTAGTCTTAACCATTCTAAATAAACCCCATTATCCCCACCTAAAAGCTTATCTGGAGACAGATTGTGTTCATCAACAAATATAGCTATATTTACAAATGTTTTATATGATATCAGTAATGAAATACTACTTAAAATTAAAATTATTATATTTGCAATTTTTTTTTTCATACTTAGTTATATCCTCACTATGATTGATTTGAATTATTTAATTAAAAATTTTGATAGTTCTTCTTGAATTTCAGATAAATCACTATTTTCAAAATCAAAACTAATAGACTTTTGAATCTTACCATTATTAAATTTAATTAAGGTTGGTACTGAAGTTATATTGTATTGTTCGAGAACAGTATCAAATTTATATATTACTAACTCATTACTAAGTTCTAATTCTTTACTAATTAATTTATTAATATTCTGACAATGCGGACATGTATCTCTACCAAAATAAATAATACCCTCTATTTTAAAATTTAATAATTCATCTATATCATCTATTTTTTCAGTAAAATTATCAACTTCATTTGTATCTAAATTTAAATTAACTTTATTTAAATTATTACTTTTAACTTCTTCTTTATTATTTAACAATAAAATGGATACTACTATCAGTATTGAAACTATACTAAATGTAACTTTTCTATTCATAAAATTCCTCTTTAATTATATTAAGGATTACATCCCTTTAAAACTACATAAGCATAGCTAGCTGCATATCTGTGAGGTTCTAAATTCCAATATTGTTTACTTTCAGCATGCCAAAAATGACATTCAAATTGCCATCTCATTGTAGTCGTATTTTTCCAGTATGGACTACTTCCAAAACCGTGTCTTGTGTGAGATAAAACACGCCAAGCCTCGTCTCTTACTGTTCTACTTGTTCTCACATCAGATTTAGGGTCAACACTTAATGATACAACCCCGTCTCTAGTAATCCAAGCACCATAATTAAAATAATCTGCAATTGGATAAAAGCCTCTTGGCATTGCTACCTGTTTTATAGTGTAGTTATAATCAGCTAATTTTGTTCCATCATCAAAAACTATATTTTCTAAGAAGTCATCTCCTTTAGTATTAAACATTACTTCCACTTCTACTTTTGTTTTTTTAGTTTATTGTATTAGCTGATGCAATTGTTGTATTTATCAACAAAATTGCTAACATTATACTAATAAACTTTTTAAATCTCATAAAAAATCCCCCCTAAATTATATTAAAATTCAATAATATTTTAACATAATTTAACTTTTTTGTCATTTTTATTAAAAGATTTATTGTAGATTGAAAAATATTATAAATTAGCTTTTCTTTCTTACTTAAGAATATAGAAAATGAAACTGGAAAGATGAATGATCTTATACAAAATATTTTAACTTTATCAAAAGTAGAAATGCCTTTAAATATAGAAAAAGAAGAAATAAATATAAAGCATTTAATAGAAGATATATTAAATCTATTTAATGGTGTTATTAAATTAAATAATTATAAAATTAATTTAGATTTAGAAGATATTAATATAGTTAGTATTAAAGAGGATGTAAGAACAATAGTGTCAAATTTAATAGATAATGCAATAAAATATTCAGAAGATAATGTTATAAATATAAAATTAACTTCAAAGAGTTTAGTAATATGTAATAAATGTGGGATTATAAACGAAGATATAAAAGATAGGTTATTACATCCATTTATTAAAGGAGAAGATTCTAAAAAACATGTTAATGGCACTGGATTAGGGCTTTATTTGTGCAAGAAAATTGGAGAAAAGAATAATTTAAAATTGACATATAATATAAATAAAGAATGGATTAGCTTTAAATTAGAATTCTAAGAGATAAATATTAGTATATATAATAAAATGTTTTACAATAAGGGTAAACTATTATAAAATGTTAAATAATATAATGAGAATATAGTTTTATTGTAGAGGAGAAATAATATGGAAAAAAGACAATACATTTGTCCAAAGTGTGGAAATGATCATTACGAATCAGACCAGTTTCAAGCAACAGGAGGAAATTTTGCAAAAATCTTTGATGTGCAAAATAAGAAGTTTGTAACAATAAGTTGTACAAGATGCGGATATACAGAACTATATAAAGCAAGAACTTCAGAAGGTTTAAATATATTAGATTTCTTAATGGGCTAATATAAGTTTTAATTAAAAGAAAAGGCTAAGTGATAACTTAAGTTATTATTTAGCTTTTTTTTATAAAAATTATTAAGGATTTTATTATGATATAATTGATTTAGAATATTTTGCTAAGGGAGATGAAAACATGTCTATAATATCAACAGTATTTTTACCAGAAGGAATCGCAATGGCAGCAGATAGCAGATTAACTGGATTAACAACACATAAAGATGGTACAAAAGACAGAAGAATATTAAGTGATAGTTCTCAAAAATTATTTTTAATAAAGAATAATACTATTGGTATATCTTGTTGTGGTGATGCAAGAATAGCTGGTAAGTCTGTAGGAGATTTTATAAGAAGTTTTGAGATAGATGAAGTTAAAGAGGAAGATACTATAAAGGATATAGTAGAAAAGTTAGTTAAATACACTATTAAAAGCCATGGAAAAGGCGTTATATACCATGTGTGTGGATACTATAAAGATGAGCAGTATGTTTACAATATAAAAGATGATGAAATAATAAGACCTAATTTAAATAATAATAAAATCGTTGCAGGAGCATCTTGGGATGGAGAGAGCAATATTTTAATGAATTTAATTGGAGCAGAAAATGGAATGAAAATAGATTGGCAGTTTATGCAATTAAAAGATGGAATTGATTTTGCAGAGTTTATGGTTGATATGACTATAAAAACTCAAAGATTTGGTATAGCACTTGCAACATGTGGAGGTCCTATAGATATTTTAGTTATAACTAGAGATTATACTAAATTTATAAAGCACAAAATTTTAAATCCATAAACTAAATAAAATTTTATAAATAAGGGTGATTGAGGATATGGACAAGGAAGATATTGTAGGGGTAAGTATACTTGGAATAATAATCATAATAGTATCAGCTATTTTAAGTTATATTATTGTAGAAAAAATAAATTATAATGCAGAAATAAAAAATGAGCAGATTAATTTAAATAATATAATATATAATAGCGGACAAAATAATAACAATTATAATACTAATTCTACAGAATATAATTATAGTAAAAATCAAAATTATAATAATGATGTAGATAGAATTATATTTCATAGTGTAAATGGAAATGGAGAAGTTAAACTACCAATTAAATATAAAAATAATTATACAATATATAAAGATAATTTTTATGTAACAAACAACAAAAGAGAAACTTATATAAAGATTCCTGATGATGATTATTTAAATTATGCGAAAATAAGTGAATATAAGAACGATATAGATGAAAGTAATTTATATATAAAAGGTAATAGAATTTCTATTATATATGGAGGAAGAGGCTCTCAAAATATTAGTGTTATGACTTCAGATGATGGAGGCAAAGCATTTGGAATAACTACAATATCAAATACAGCTAATCATGATTTAAAAAATGGATATAAGAAAATGTATATAGATTTTTTAGGTGATGGAAGAAATGGCTATGTAGCATTAATAGATAAAGATGGAAAGAAACTATTATATAGAACTGTAAATGATGGTGCAACATGGGACAAGGTTGAGGAAGGTGATGAATTGTATAAAACTATAATTAATCACTTTAAGCTTTAAGGGGAGTGTATTAAATATGATTAAAAATTGGAAGCTTAGATTTATTTTATATATACTAGAAATCTTTTTACTACTTTTTCAAGGAATAACTCTTATACTTACACTGAAAGATTATTACTTAATATATGATTTTATATTTTATGTTGTAAATTATCTTATTTTAATTATTTTTTGCTTGCTTATAAGTAAAGGTAAAATAATTAGATATATCCTTTATGGAATAGCTATAGCGCTTATTACAGCTAATACTGTATTTTTTTATTTTATGGGTAATGTAAATTTAATAGTTAGTAAATCAGAAAATAATAAATATGAAGTTATTTTAAAAGAATATAAGCATATGAATTATAATACAGTTAGACTTAAAAGAAGATGGCTTATATATGGTAAGAAAGTCCAAACATTTGAAGGAAGTTATAATTTAAAATTCATTGAGGAAAATAATTATAAAATCACATGGGATAATGACCAAGCAATTATAACTTATAAAAAGTATGATGGTGGAATTGGAGTTAGCATAGTAAGTTTTAGGAAAGATAATTATATAAGTTATCAAAATGTTACTCCAGCACTAGAAGGCAAATGGATAGATAAGAGTAATAAAAATAATAATATAATATTTAATCAAGGAAAAATTATATATACAAAGGATGAAAAGCTATATTATTATAGTTTCCAAGATGCAGTTCAATATGGTGTTGATGCAATCCTAGTAAATGGTGGATATGATAAACCAACCTTTGCAGTATTACTAAATAGTAATTGTAAGATTGGGGAAAACTGTTTATTAAATGATGATGCAACAATTAGCATTTATAATATAGGTTTAGAGGATAATAAAAGAAGTGTTTATTATAAAGAATAAATTTATGGAGTAGAGATATTATGAGAAATATTTTAATTATAGTTGACGGGGATAACGATGATGCTAGATTAAAAGAGGAAATAGTTAATGAAATAAGGAACTATTTTAAGAACGATTATAATACTGACTTTATATATTTAGATAAAATGAATTTAAAGGGATGTTTAGGGTGTTTTAAATGTTGGACTAAGACACCAGGAGAATGCATAATCAAAGATGATAATGAGATAAAAAATAGGTTATTTATAGAAGCAGAGTATGCAATATTTGTCTCAAAAATAAGTTATGGTATGTATTCAGCATCTTTTAAAGTTGCTCTAGATAGAATAATACCGAATATTTCGCCTTTTTTCAAAATAATAAATGGTGAAATGCATCATAGGAAAAGATATAATAAAGATTTTAAAATACTCACTATAGGTTATAGTTCTAATTTATTAATAGATGAAAAGAAAACATTTGAAGAGATAGTTAAAAGGAATATGATTAACCTTCATAGCAAAAATAATAGAATTTTATTGCTAGAAAGTTGTGATGATTTAGGAAAGAAGATCTTTAATGAATTAGAATTATTTTGTGAGGTGAATTAGTTGAAAAATATTATTTTAGTAAATGGAAGTCCGAAGTGTAAAAAAAGTTGCAGTAATTATTTATTAGAAACAATAAAGGAAAATATAAAAAAAGATAATAATATCTCGGAACTTATAATAAATGATAATAGAATTAAGAAAGAAGAGAAGTTTAATACCCTAGTTAATTCTGATGTAATAATTATAGCATTTCCACTATACGTAGACTGTCTTCCAGCTTGTGTGATAGGTTTGTTACAGGAGTTTGAAAATTATTTAAATAATAAAAAAATCAAAAGAGAAATTATTTTATATGGAATAGTTAATTGTGGTTTCTTTGAAGGAGAACAAAATAAATACGCTCTTAAAGTACTTGAAAATTATACTAATCATATAAGCTTTTTAACATATGGTGGTGGCCTTGGAATTGGAGGAGGCGCATTCTTAGGGGGAAGACAGAGTATTCCATGGCAAGCTAAAATAAAGTTAGATGTAAAGAAAAATTTAGATATATTATGTGAAGCTATAGATAAAAAAGTTATACTTAAAGATAATATTTATACTAATATAAATATGAATAAAAATTTGTATTCTATGGCAGGAAGTTTTGGTTGGATAAGTGAAGGAATAAAAAATAAAATTTTTATAAAAGGTTTATTTAATAGACCGTATAATAAAGATGCAAAATAAAAAAAATAAGGTTACTAAAATACTTTTAGTAACCTTAATTTTTATTTTTTCATTGATTCAATAACATTTTTAACAAATTCTTCGTTAGTAATTGATATATCTTCATTGTTTAAAAGTAATTCAATTTCATACTTATAAGGTGGTACAGATTTTTTAGCATTGTCTGGTAATTTAACATAAGGTGTTTCTAATATTTTTGGAACTTCAATAAAATCAGGGTGATGTACAACATATCTTAAAGCTTTAAAACCAACGTTACCAAAACCTATATTTTCATGACGATCTTTTTTAGCTCCAAGTACGTTTTTACTATCATTTAAATGGAATACCGATATTTTATCTTTACCGATAATTTTATCAAAGTCATTCATTACACCATCAAAGTTATTAACTATATCATAGCCACTATCATTTGTATGACAAGTATCAAAACATACTCTAAGTTTATCATTATAAGTAACTCCATCAAAAATTCTAGCAAGTTCTTCGAAGTTTCTTCCAATTTCAGTTCCTTTACCTGCCATAGTTTCAAGAGCTATATTACATTTTGTATCTTTAGTTAATACTTCGTTTAATCCAGTTATTATTTGTTTTATACCAGCGTCTGTTCCAGCACCAACATGAGCACCTGGATGAAGTACGATTGTATTACTTCTTAAAGCTTCTGTTCTTTCAAGTTCTAATCTTAAAAAGTCTACTGCAAGTTCAAAAGTTTCTGGTTTCACAGTATTTGCAAGATTAATTATATAAGGAGCATGAATTATAATATCATTAATATTATGTTCTTTCATGTATTCCCATCCTGCATCAATATTAAGCTCATTTATATCTTTACGTCTAGTATTTTGAGGAGCTCCAGTATATATCATAAAAGTATTTGCTCCATAAGATGCAGCTTCCTTAGCTGATCCAAGTAGCATTTCTTTTCCACTCATTCCAACGTGAGATCCAATTTTAATCATAAATTTTCTTCCTTTCTTAAAAAAGTATAGTTTTAAACTATTATACTTCTAATATTACTCTAATTAAAAGTCTTTATTAAAAAATAAATACAATTTTTTAATAAAATTTAATATACTGAAAGTCTATGGTAAATATTGTATAATAAAATTATAAATTATTAAGCTCTGGGGGTGTTGATATGATAATAAGAAGAATAAAATTAGAAGATGCAGAGAAGTTTTTAAATATGTTAAAGCAATTAGATAAAGAAACAAAATATATGCTTTATGAAGAAGGTGAAAGAAATTCTACTATAGAAGATATGAAGGAAAGATTAACTAAACGAGAAGATAATACGAAACATATAACTTTTATTGTTGAAGATAATGGGGAGATTGTAGGTTTCTTATCAGGGGACAGGGGCTTAGTTAATAGAATTAAACATAGTGCTTATGTAGTTATAGGAATGTTAGAGCCTTATAGAGGCAAAGGGATAGGTGTGGCCTTAATTGAAGAACTTTTTAAATGGGCAAGAAATAATAAAATAGTTAGATTAGAACTTACAGTTGTAAAAGATAATAGATATGCAGTTAATTTATATAAAAAGATGGGCTTTAAAGTTGAGGGAATAAGAGAAAAGGCTATGATAGTTGATGGTAAATATGTAGATGAATACTATATGGGAAGAATTTTATAGTTAACTATTAGTTTAAAATTGTTTAAATAAATATGTGATTTGAATCAATTTTTTAAATTAAGTGGAGGAGTATACTTTAGAAGAGAATATTTAATTTTAAATATTGATTTGGGAGGTAATATTTATGAAAAAGGCAATGATTGTTGCGCTAATAGGTATAATAAGTGCGGCTTTATTAGTTGGTTGTGGAGCTGCTAATAAAAAAGATGAAACAGCTACAAATAATCAAACACAAACACAAGAAAATAATAAGAATGATAAAAGTGAAGTAGCAGAATATAATAGTGGAACATATGAAGTGGGTAAAGATATACCAGCTGGAGAATATCTAGTATTAGGAGATAACGTAAATAAGGAAGTTGAAACTTCAATATTACAAACTAAAGATACTAAAAAAGAAGATGCATTATATGATGAGTCTGTTTATGGTCCAGTTTATGTAACAGTAGAAAAAGGACAATATTTAAATGTAGAAAACGGTAAAATATTCGAAATAGAAAAAGCACCATCTAATACACCGAAAGATAAAGTATACAAAGATGGTATGTATAAGGTAGGTAGAGATATAAAGGCAGGAACTTATGAAGTAAAAGCAACTAAAGATGATGGTGAAGTAGAAATATATAAAGATAGTAAACACACTAAAGATAGTTTAATATCAAAGAAAGAATTTAAAAATACTGAAAAGATAACAGTAAAAGACGGAGAATATATAATGCTTGAAGATGCAGAAATAACTGTTAAATAAAATTTTTTTAGATAAATTAAAAGCAGTTACCAATTAAAGCTATTTAAGTTTCAATTGGTAACTGCTTTATTATATTTATAAGGTTTTAATTATAATAAGTTTAAATAGGCATATATTATAAAAATGATTATATAAAATGCTATTTTACTTATATTGTAAAAAACTTTTAAATATTTATTATATAACTTAATAAATACCTTTTATATAATAAAAATTTGTTGTAAAATTAATTGAAATAAGTTATAAGCATTTAAATAAAACTATTAAATTGAACTTATTTAATAAATAATATCAACATAATGATAAAGGAAAAGAGGGAACGAATATGAATAATGAAATAAATACTGATTTATTTGCTAGAGACCTTACAACATTAATGGAAGAGCTTAACGTTGTAAAGATGATAAGTAAATTTGGAGAAGATTACGACAATGTAAGAAAATCAATCAATAACCAAAGAGATAGAGATATGTTTAGACTAGCTGAATATGTTACTATATCTGAATTAGTAAGTAAGAAACTAGGAATATATTCAGTTAGAGTATTTGAATGTATGAATAAATTATTCCGTACTTTTACTGCAAGCCAAGAAAGAATATTTAAAACATTAACAGCAGATTGTGAAGCAAGAACATTATTAATAGAAGACTTAATAGGCGATAAAACTATAGAAGAAGTTTATGAATCTATAAAGAATGAACCAAGCTTCATAGAATTATGTGATGCTTTAAGAAATGTTTATATAGCTTAATACATATATATAATATTTAAACATAATATTTATATAAAAAAGCCCTAACAGAGAGATGTTAAGGCTTTTTTAATGTGTAAAAATAAATATAATTTTATCTTTGTGATAAAATAGGAGTATGTTAATTTGCTATACATAGTATGAGTATTGTATTATTGTGTAGAATATAATTTTAAAATAAATAATAAGGTGTGGAGATATGGAAGATTTAAAGAGCGCAATTAGTGAAATTACAAAAGAAGAGATTATAAAAGTAGTTATTAGCAATAAAATCAATAAAGATGTTAAATATAAAAAAATAGTGTTTGCTTTAAAGGAAAAAGCTAATAAAGAATACTATCAAATAGAAAAATATACTGATAAACAAGTTTTTCATGAAAATATAGAAAAGGGAGCTTTAGAAGAAAAAGTATTAGAGTGTTTAGAGAATAATTATAAACAATTAACAGCTTGGTCAGATGAAGCTACTTTAGATTTAAAGATATCTAAAAAAGGAAAAATATTATTAAATAAAAAGAAAAGCGATAATAAAAAGCTTGTTAAAAAAGAACACAATAAAGAAAAAAATTACATATTAAAAGAGGGGATGATAATAGAACCTCTTATAGACCTTGGAGTATTTACAAAGGAAGGAAAGGTTGTTAATTCAAAATATGATAAATACAAACAAATAAATAGATTTGTAGAAATAATTGATGACGAAATTAAAAAGAATGATTATAAAGATCTTACTATATTAGATTTTGGATGTGGAAAGTCTTACTTAACATTCGTATTATATTATTACTTTGTAAAAATTAAAAAGATAAATGTTAAGATGATAGGATTAGACCTTAAAGAAGACGTAATAAAGAAATGTAATGATATAGCAAAGAGATATAATTATGAAAATCTTCATTTTGAACTTGGAGATATAAATGGATTTAAATATAACAATAAAGTAGATATGGTTATTACATTACATGCTTGTGACACAGCAACAGATTATGCTTTATATAACGCAGTAAAATGGAATACTAAAATGATATTCTCTGTTCCATGTTGCCAACATGAATTTAATCATCAAATGAAAACAGATGATTTCTCTATTCTTACAAAGTATGGAATAGTTAAAGAAAGAATTGCAGCACTTATGACAGATTCTGTTCGTGCAAATCTTCTTGAAGCAGTAGGATACAAAACACAACTTTTAGAATTCATTGATATAGCACATTCTCCTAAAAATATTTTAATTAGAGCATCAAAAAGTAAAATATCAAAAGATAAAAAAGAAAAAGTTTTAAATGAAGTTAATTCATTAATAAATGAATTTAATTTTAGTCCAACATTATATAATTTATTAAAGGAAGATAAGTTAATTTAATAAATAAAAACTATATTTTAAACTAGGTATAAAATGAGTATTGTTAAATTAATAATACTTATGATATAATAATTATTATTAGTTAGAAATGAGGTAGAATTTTATGGGAAATAAAGTTACTTTAATATATGAAAACGGCGAATATAGTGTATCTATTAATGATAAATTAATAAGTGTAAATAAGCATATGGAAAATGCAATTGAAAGATTCACTCAAGTAATAAGTGATAATGAAATAATACAAGGAACATCATGGGAAACTATGATGAAAGAATTAGAAAATATAAAAGATTCAAGATTAGTAATTGATAGAGAATATAAAACATTAACTTTTGAAAATTTAAAATATTTCTATAGTACAGGAAAAGTATTTAATATGGAAAATGGAAAGATGCAAGCTTTAATAGGTGGGTATCATTTATTCTCTTTCATAGTTAAGATGGTAGAAGGCGGATATATTAATAATTACTTAGATGTCTTAGATTTCTGCAAAGAAATATTAGAACAAAAAGTACCATATAGAACATCAGAAACTAGTCTTATAGTGTCTGACCCAGGATTTAATTATGGATCAGCAGAATATAATTTTGTTAGTGGAAAGATAAACAAAGGTGCCACTATAGAAAAGGCAAGTTTTGATACATTTAAAGAATATGTACTAAACTCAATTAGATAATTTTTTAGGGACTACATTAAATTTATGTAGTCCCTTTTTTGTAATTTATTTCAGAGGATAAAGACTACTTTTATACACATAATAAAAATGTAATTTAAGTAGCTAAAGGAGTGATAATCTATGAAAAACAAGCCAGATGATAGAAGTAATAATGCCCACAGAATTCAAAATAATATTAGTGATACCATAGAAAATATTCATCTTGCAAACGAAATGATTGAAGTTACAGATGATGAAAAGACTAAAGAAACATTAATAGAAAAAAATCATAGAAGAGAAATTGCAGTAGATGCACTAAAGAAAGAACTTAAAGATGAAACAATAAATAAAGAAGTTCAAGAAAAGATGCATTAGGAATAAAATTTAATAGAAGTAAAATATATATTAATAAAAAGCACTATTCTTTAATGAATAGTGCTTTTTTGATATAATTGAATTAGCTTAGAAAACGAATACATAAAATTTTTTAAGTAATTTTAGGAGGGATTAATTATGAAAAAATTAATAAATGACCCAAATAATGTTCTAGAAGATATGATAGAAGGAATGTGTTATGCACATGAAAATGACTTGAAAAGAGTAGAAGGTTTTGATGTATTAGTAAGAAAAAATCCTAAAACTAGTGGCAAAGTAGCACTAGTAAGTGGTGGTGGAAGTGGACATGAACCAGCGCATGCTGGATTTATCGGGGAAGGTATGCTTGATGCGGCTGTATGTGGTGCTGTTTTTACTTCTCCAACTCCAGATCAAGTATATAAAGCTATACAAGAAGTTAATACAGGAGAAGGAGTACTTCTTATAATAAAAAATTATACAGGGGATGTAATGAATTTTGAAATGGCTCAGGATATGGCTGAGATGGAAGGAATAAATGTTAAATCAGTAGTAGTAAATGATGATGTAGCAGTAGAAGATAGCCTTTATACTGCAGGAAGAAGAGGAATTGCAGGTACTATATTTGTTCATAAAATTGCAGGTGCAAAGGCTGAAGAAGGAGCTTCATTAGATGAAGTTGCAGATGTAGCTAATAAAGTAATCAAAAATGTAAGAAGTATGGGAATGGCACTTACATCTTGTATTGTTCCAGCAGCTGGGAAACCTAACTTTATATTAGAAGATGACGAAGTAGAAATTGGTATAGGTATTCATGGGGAACCTGGAACTCATAGAGAAAAGATTTCAAGTGCTAATAATATTGCAAGTGAACTAGTTAATAAAATAATGGATGATATGAATTTAGAGTGTGATGATGAAGTTGCAGTTATGGTAAATGGCCTTTCAGGAACACCACTTATGGAACTTTATATAGTTAATAAAAAAGTTAGAGAGATGCTAGAAGATAAAGGAATAAAGGTTTATAAAACATTTGTAGGAGAATATATGACTTCATTAGAAATGTCAGGATGTTCAGTATCAATATTAAAGCTTGATGATGAGCTTAAAGAATTATTAGATAGAAAAGCTGATACTCCAGCACTTAAAGTTTTCTAAAAAGTTAAATTAGGAGAGTGAATTTAATGGATAGCAAAAAAGTAATAGAAATACTAATAAAAATATCCGAAAAAATAGATAAAAACAAAGAATATTTAACAGAACTTGATGCTGCAATTGGTGATGGAGATCATGGGTTAAATATGAGCAAAGGTTTTAAAGCAGTTTCGGACAAGTTAAAAGCTGAAGAAGATGATAACATAGGTAATATTTTTAAAAATACAGGAATGACTTTAGTTTCTAATGTTGGTGGAGCATCAGGACCACTTTATGGAACAGCTTTTATGAAAGCTTCTATGGCATTAAAGGATAAGAATGAAATTGATATAAACGATTTCTTAAGTGCTTTAAAGTTAGCTTTAGAAGGAATAAAAAGTAGGGGTAAATCTACAGAAGGTGAAAAAACTATGATAGATGCATTATCTCCTGCAATAAAAGCAACTAAAGGAAGAGCAAGCTATTTAGGCGATAGAAGTATAGGACATCAAGATCCAGGCGCTACTTCATGTTTTTATATTTTAGAAACTATATATGAAGAAGCAAAAAAAGACTTATAGATGGGAGATAAACAATATGGTAGGAATAGTTATAATATCTCATAGCAATAAAATAGCTGAAGGTGTAACTGAAATGGCACTTCAAATGGCTCCAGAAGTACCAATTATTCCAGCGGGAGGAACAAAGGACAATGAGATAGGCACAGACATTAATAAAATTAGTGATGCAATAAAAAAGGTATATTCAGATGATGGAGTTATGATTTTATTTGATTTAGGAAGCGCATATATGAATGCACAAATGGCTATTGACTTTTTAGAAGAAGATATTGATACAAATAAGGTACAAATAATTGATTGTGCATTAATTGAAGGTGCAATAGCAGCTGCTGTTCAAAGTGGGATTGGATCAAATATAGAAGAGATAAAGGAAGCATTAAAAGATTTAAGATTAGAAAAGATATCCTAATATAAATTACATTGGAGATGATAATATGTACGACGTTCTAATAATAGGCGGAGGAGTAATTGGAGGAAACATAGGAAGAGAACTTTCAAAATATAACTTAAAAATATGTATGGTAGAGAAAGATGATGATGTAAGTTGTGGATGCTCTAAAGCTAATAGCGGTATAGTACATGCAGGGTATGCAGATACTCCAGGAACATTAAAAGCTAAGCTTTGTGTTAAAGGAAATAGAATGTTTGAAAAGTTAGAAGAAGAATTGAATTTTGGATATAGAGAAACAGGTTCACTCGTTTTAGCATTTTCAGATGAGGAAAAAAAGTATTTAGAAAAACTTTATGATTATGGAATACAAAATGGAGTAGGTGGACTTAAAATAATAGACAGGGAAGAAGTCCTTAAAATGGAGCCACACTTAAACAAAGAAGTAAAATGGGCATTATATTGTAAGGATGCGGGAGTATGTTCACCTTATGAATTTACAATTGCACTTATAGAAAACGCAATTAAGAATGGTATGGATTTAAGATTAAATGAAGAAGTAATAGGAATAGAAAAAGAAGGAGATATATTTAAGGTTAAGACTAATAAAGGGATTATAGAAAGTAAATATGTTATAAATGCAGCAGGTGTTTATAGTGATAAAATTGCTAATATGGTTGGATTAAATGATTTTTATATTATTCCAAGAAAAGGAGAATATATATTGTTTAATAAAGACCAAGCTTATTTAGTAAACAAAGTAATATTCCAAGTTCCAACAGAGAAAGGAAAAGGAATATTAGTAACAACAACATATCATGGCAATCTTTTAATTGGACCTGATGCAGAACAAGTAGCTAGTAAAGATGATGTATCAACAGATGAAAAATCTCTTATAGAAATAATTAAAGCTGCTAGAAAGTCAGTAAGTGGTTTTGATATGAAAAAAGCATTAACTTCTTTTGCAGGTGTTAGACCAACTAGTTCAACTAAAGATTTTATAGTTGAAGAAAGTAAAGTAAAAGGATTCTTTAATGCAACTGGGGACTCACCAGGACTTACATCATCTCCTGCAATTGCTAAAATGATGGTAGAAATTTTAAAAGATTCAGGAGTAAAACTTGAAGAGAAAGAAAACTTTGTAGCTTATAGAAAACCTATAATAGTTAAAAAAGATAAAAACTTTATTGGAAATATTTATGCTACAAATCCAAAGGAACATATTATATGTAGATGTGAGACTGTAACTGAAGAAGAAATAGTAGATGCATTAACTAGAGAAATTAAGATTGATTCAATTGATGCTATAAAAAGACGTACAAGAGCTGGAATGGGTACATGCCAAGGAGCATTCTGCGGACCTAGGGTAAGGAAACTAATTGCTAAAACATTAAACATTAGCGAAGACGAGGTTAAAGGAGTAGCTCCAAGGTCATCAGATCTTCATAACAGAGTAAAAAGAATAGAAATAATGAAATTATAAACAAAAAGCCTAAGATATCTAAATTTATAGTATATCTTAGGCTTTCATTAATATAGAAAAATTTTAATAATATCCAACTCTAACAAGCCAGAATGTCATATTTTTATTACTCCATCCTAGGTCCCAAGGAACATCATTTCTGTCCGTATTATGACAAGTAACTAAAGAGTAACCTTTTGAATCAGCACCAGTAACCATTGAGATATGAGTTATATCTCCCTTTTTTTCGTAAGCAACAAAGTCACCAGGAAGAAGTTTATAAGAAGCTTTATAAACTTTTTCATAACTTCCTTTAGCAATTACATAAGCTCTTCCACTACCTATCATGTAACTAGTAAATTTATCTGCATTTATCCAAGGACCAGTTGCACTACCTTTATCATAGTTCCATACAGTATTTTTCTTAAATCCGCCACCTTCATGAAGGATTTGGGATGCAAAGTTTGCACAGTCTCCACCTTCAACATTGAAATTTCTATATTTCTTGTTATACTTAAATCCATCTTCAGGATTAGTTGCAGAACCACAATATTTTTTGGCATATTCAACTGCTTCTAATCTCTTAGGGTGCAGGTTTGAAAAATCTCGCTTTTCTTTACTTGAAATAAATTTATTAATATCATCAGCTTTAATATGCTCAAGTTTTAATGAATCAGCAAATGGATCAGTATACCATTCTTTGCTAATAATCCATTCATCATCTTGTTTTGATAACTGAATTGAGTGATATGTTCCTATCCTAGAGCAATTAACTTCATCAGGTTTATCAGGATAAATGTATTTATATTCAGTATTACACATTACATAGAAGGAAGAAGATTTATCATTTATATTTGATTTTTGGATTATTACTTTTGGATTAATTTCTATAAATTTAACTCCTTGTTTTTGAGCCCAATTATTAATATATTTAACCTTACTTTCTTCATATTCGTATGCCCATTGCCCTAATTTAATATCAGTATTATATAAAGATTTTATAGAGTCTAAATCTTGACTTAGCACAGCCTTACTTTTCTTTAAAAATATATTTTCAACAAATTGCTTCCACTCTTCTGTAAGAACATTTGAAGAAGCTGCGTTTAAAGAATCTGAAGTGCCATCTAAAGCTTTTTCAATAATCTCTATATATTTTGAAGTATCATCATTAAGGGGTGCACCATCAAACCATTTTTTATCTTTTGTCCAATCACCAAAATATTTAGCTTTTAGTACTATTTCTGGTCTATATTCAAAATGCAAAGTATCAAAGTGATTCCATTTTCCACCCCAAACAAAATTATGTTTTTCAAAAGTTTCAACTAATTCTTTTGGATACTCAGAAATTCTTTTAGAGCCAGCTTCTTTAGAAGACCATTTCCAATAATCACGCTTATCACTATGTAAATCAATTGCGATACCATAAGCATGAGGACTAAGTCTTCCTGTGCCTGATATAACCCTATAATTAAATGTTCCACTTGCAGGATATAATATGCTAGCTATATCTGGTCTACTTTTTGAAAGTGGTATAAGTTCTTGAAGTACAGCTTCTAAAGCTTTATTAGCATTATTACTTTTATTAAATTGATAATTTGGATAGCCATATTTTAAGCTAGTTAAATTAGATTCAATTCCTTTTCTAGAACTTCCATAAACCTCATTTAAAAGCTCATAATTTCTACCACGTCCAGGGTCAAAATCTTTCTCCATAACTTCATTGTTTTTAGTAAGCGGATAAGGGGCTTTAAGCATATCTTGAAGATCAGGATTTACTAGAATTTCTTCATGACTTTTATTCTTTTTATCATCATAGATGATTTTCTTACCAGACTTCATAACACAAAATACATCATTGCCCTTTTTCTCTATATTAGTTATAAAACCAGGGTAGGCAAGCATAAGAGTCAGCAAATCTTGCTTCATTTCTGTTTCATAATCTTTATTTTCAAGAGAAAGTACTGGTAGTTTAATATTTACAATAAGTAAAATAGCTATTAAAAAAATACTTAAAAATTTCTTCATATGATTACCTGCCTTATAAAAAAACTATACTAAAAATAGTTTATCCGAAGGCATATACTAATATGTAATAATAATCTTCAAATATATAGTTTGTTTTATATTTAAAGATTATCTTTTTAATATATAAGGAAAATGTTAATATAAAATATATATACTTAAGAGAAGAAAGAGGGATAATAATGAGTTTAGTTAAGATATATGAAGAGTATAATATAGTGAATGAAGAATACTTAAATTTTACAAATAAAGTGGCTTTAGAAGGTTTAGATAACTTTAATAATGAGACTTTAGAAAGGCTTAATGTTTATAAAGAAAAGTTCGGAAATTTAATGGAAAGAATCAATGAAGAAGATTTAAGTGAGGAAGATGAAAACAATATAAAAGATTTAAAATATTTAATTTTAGATGGGATATTTTTAGCATCAGATTTAGCGGGATTTTATAGTATAAATGAAAAAGAAAGATTTAAAATGAGATTAGCAAATTACATTAATAAGATGAGAAGAGCTAAGAATATGTAATTTAAAATCTATGGAGGGTATAATATGGAAGAGTTTTTAAGGAAGGTTTTTAAAGATTATAAAGTAGGAATAAATGATGAAAATATTATGAAAAAAAGTGCTGTTATTCTTCCAATTATAAATATAGATGGAGTAGATAGTATATTATTTGAAGTAAGAACAGATGAATTATCCTTAAATCCAGGAGAAGTATGTTTTCCAGGTGGAAGGATAGAAGAGGGAGAAAGTCCAAAAGAAGCAGCTATTAGAGAATGCAATGAAGAAATAGGATTAAGCTTTGATAACATAGATGTAATAACAGAACTAGATACATTTGTATCAAATACAAATATGATAATATATCCGTTTTTAGCTTATATTAAAGGGAATTATAAGTTTTTAATAAATGAAAGTGAAGTTAAAGAAATACTAACTATCCCATTAGACTATTTAGTTAGTATGGAACCTATATCTGTTTATAATAAACTAACAACTATTCCAAGTGATGATTTTCCATTTGAAAATATAATAAATGGTGAAGATTATAAATTTAGAGAAGGTAGTTATAGAGTATTATTTTATAAATATAAAGATTATGTGATTTGGGGAATGACAGCTAGAATATTAGAAAACTTTTTAAATAAAATAAAAAATAACTTAGAGAAATAATCTCTAAGTTATTTTTTTAGTTAGGTAGTGAAAGATTACATACAGTAAGCATATTGATAGTATCTTCAACAGCAGATCTAATACCTGCAACAATTAAAAGATCGCCTTCTTTTAATACTGTATCTGCAGTTGGCATAATTTCTTTATCGTCTCTTATAATAGAGAAAACTCTACAGCCAGCTGGTAGTTTCCATTCTTTTAAAGACTTTCCTATATACCATTCACTACTTAAAAGTAATTCACGTATTATAATTTTATCTTCTTCTTTTGATGTTTCAACAGTGTTTTCATCTTCAGTAAATAATTTCTCAAATAGTATTGGGAAAAGAATACATGATATAACTGTTGTAACTATAAAAGCAGAATATGTAGCTTCAGTTATGTAATTAAGATGCATAGCCATTTGAGCACCTACTATTGTTAAACTAAGTTGAGCTGTTAATATCATTGATGCTGCTAATGAATTTTTAATACCATATTTCTTTTTGAATAAAAGGCAAGGTATAAATTTAACTATGAAAAATACAAGTAAAAATAGCGGTATTTTAGCTATTGCACTTGGATTTTTTACTATTGAACTTAAATCTATATTAACCCCAACCATTATGAAGAAAATAGGTATTAAAAAGCCGTATCCTATAACATCTAACTGGTGAGTGATTTCTTCTTTTGCCTTACCAACTAAAAGTGCGAAAATAATTCCAGCTAAAAATGAACCAAGTACTATTTCTGAACCTGTTTTTTGAGCAACAGCAACTAATATTAATACAAGTACAAAAGCACCTCTAACACTTATATGAAGGTTTTTAAAAGCTATTAAAGATAAATCTCTAGTTTTAAATACAAGCTTACATATAAGGTAAATTGCAATAGCTACAAAAAATGTTATTAAGAAAGTAAAACTTTTAATTGATAGTCCGTAAGTTGAAACAGAAGCAATAAAAGTTATACCTATTAAACATACAAATTCAGCAATTAAGGAAAATATTAATAATGTTTGCCCAAAATCACTGCTTAGAATATGCTTAGACTTTAATATAGGAACAAGAAGTCCTGGTGCTGCTGAAGTAAACAGTAAAGCAAAGAATAGAGATCCTTTAGTTATTCCAGCCATCTTTAATAATGTGAAAGATAACACATTAGATATTACAAGTGAAAATATAAATACCTTTAAACTCGTAAATACTTTTGAATTAAGAAAAGTTTCTTCTTTTGAAAGCTTTAAATCCTCAAAGTTTATTTCAAGTCCACTTAAAAACATTAAGTAGGCAAGACCTAAATTTGATAAAAATAAAATCCAAACATCTGGTTTTATAACGTTAAAAAAACTTTTTCCAAGTATAATACCTATAAATATTTCTCCAACTTGATATGGAACTTTAATCTTTTTTAATTTAGCCACTAAGAATGGTGTGAAGAAAGCAACTACAGCCAAGATTAATAACGAATCGTAATTTAATATTTCTTCCATCTAATACACCCCTTTTTTCTTTAGTCTCAAACTACATTGTAATCATATAACAATTATTTAGCAAGTTCGTATAATAAAATATAGTTTTAATGTTATATTAAATTTTTATATATTAAAGAAAAATGTTAAGATATAAAGTATACGATAAAATGAATAAAGAGGGGAAATAAAATGAATGCAATTAATCACTTTAAGACAATTACTAATCACAAATTGCTAGTAATGAAATATTGCTTTAAGGTTGGATTATATAAGCAAGGATTACTTCATGATTTATCAAAATATTCATGGGTAGAGTTTAGAGCTGGAATAAAATATTATAAAGGTACAGTAAGTCCAAATGGAATACAAAAAAAGGTTGAGGGATTATCAACAGCATGGCTTCATCATAAAGGAAGAAACAAACATCATTTTGAATATTGGATAGATTATGGACAAGACTATAAAAAAGGTTTAATGGGTATGAAAATGCCATTTAAATATGTCGTTGAAATGTTTATAGATAGAATGTCGGCATCTATGAATTATCAAAAGGAAAAGTATACTGATAAAAGTCCACTAGAATATTATGAAGCTAGAAAAGAAGCATATGTTATACATAAAGAGTCAAGGGAAACATTAGAAAAGTTACTTAATATGTTATCTAGAGATGGAGAAGAAAAAACTTTAGAATATATAAAAAAGGAACTTAATAAATATAACTAAGTATAAATAAGTGAAATTTAATTGCTTCAAAATCATTAGATGGATAAATTTTTAATGATTTTGAAGCAATTTATATTAATTTATAAATAGTTATTAATAAATATAACTTGACAGATTATACTAGACACTCTAAAATTTAATGATATTTAGGTAAGGAGAAATAAGATATGCTTATAGGTAAAGAACTTTTAGACGAAGAAAAATATTTAAATAAAACACAAGATTCAATAAAAGAATTATTAAATAAATATATTGATTTAAGTGAATTACAAGATAAAGAAATTGTAAAACATAGAAGATTTCTTTGGGATAATAGAAATGAACTAGATGAAATTGAGATAAATGAAAATTGTAGCCAAGTAGCTATGCAAGAAAAAATGCATTCAAGAAAGAAAAATAGAATTAAGACATTAGAAAGACAATTAGGATCACCTTATTTTGCAAGAATTGATTTTAAGGAAGATGGAGAAGAGGCAGAAAGCTTCTACATAGGATTATCTACTGTTGAAGATGAAGAAAATTTTGAATTCATGGTTTTTGATTGGCGTTCACCAGTTTCAACTCTATTTTATGATTTTGAAATGGGAAGAGCATTTTATGACGCACCAAAAAGAAGAGTAGAAGGAACAATTGAATTTAATAGACAATTTAATATAAAAAATGGTGAAATAGTATTTATGCATAATTCTAATGAATCATTATGTGATGAAACTTTAGGAAAAATGCTTGGAGGAAATGCTACTGATAAGATGAAAAACATAGTAGCAACAATTCAAAAAGAACAAAATGATATTATAAGAAATGAAGATAGTAAAGTTTTATTTATACAAGGGGCTGCTGGGTCTGGAAAGACATCAATAGCACTTCATAGAGCTGCTTATATACTATATAAGTATAGAAAAGAATTAAGTCCAGAAAATATTTTAATATTCAGTCCAAATGAAGTATTTGCAGAATATATTTCTGATGTTTTACCTGAACTTGGTGAAACTAACATACTTCAAACAACTTTTGAAAATTACTCAAATACGTTTTTACCTTCAAATTATTCATATGAAAGTAAAAATGACTATTTAGAATATGTATATAAGAATGATAAAGATTTAGAATATAAGTTAAGATTAAAAGGAATGGAATATAAAAATACGACTGAGTTTATGGAAATATTAAATAAATTCGTTAAGGATATTCCAAAACTTTTAACAGATATCAAACCTATTATAATAGATGGAAATGAAATACTTAGCAGAAAAAGTGTAGAAAATACAATTATAAAAAGATTTAATAATATACCATTTTTAAATAGAATAAAAGTTATAAAAGAAAGTATTTTTTCACAAGTTGAAACTAAATATTTATCAGATAATGATGATTTTGAATATATAGAAGATAAAAATCAGTTCTACACATATTGCAAGGAACAAGTAAATATTCAAATTGATAATATGATAAAAACAGTAAACAGTGTAGCTATATATAAAATGCTTTGGGAAAATATAAGTAATTATACAGACGAAAATTTAGAAGATATAAAAAATATAACTATAAAATATTTAAATTTAGGAATAGTAAATTATGAAGATATTACTCCAATAATTTATATAAGAGCTGCTATGGAAGGCTTTAGAAATTACTCAAATGTAAAACATATACTAATTGATGAAGCACAAGATTATAGTCCACTATTTTATGAAATAATAAAAAGATCATTTAAAGATGCTGCCATTACAATAATGGGAGACTTAAATCAAAGAATTGATAAAAATTCTAATGTAAAAGATAAAGAAGGAATTACAAATATATTTAATGATGTAAAAACTGCTATTTTAACAAAAAGCTATAGATCAACATTTAATATAACTAATTTTACAAAAGAACTTTTAGATACTCATGAACCTATTGAGGCTATTGAAAGAAGAGGAGAAAACCCTAAAGTATATATTATAAATAATGGGTTAGAAAAAAAGGTTTCAGAATTAATTGATGAAATGACTAATAAGAAATATGAATCAATAGCTATTATATGCAAAAATAGAGAAGTTTCTAATGAGTTATATAGAAGACTTAAAGAATTAAATAATGACGTGAATTTAATTGAAGATGATAAAGATGAGTTTAAAAAAGGTATTAATATAATTCCTTCATATTTATCAAAGGGATTAGAATTTGATGCAGTAATAGTAGCGGATGGAGAAAATTATTTAGGAGAAAGCTATAATAATTTATTTTATACAGCATGTACAAGAGCTCTTCATGAACTTCATATTATAGCAGATAGAAATATAGACGAGATTTTACCTAGCAATAAAGAATTATATACACTTGTTTAGGAAGTATATAGGATTTAAAAATAATAAATAAAGTATAATTAAGAACCATACCTTAAGAAAACTTTTAAGGGAATGGTTCTTATTATTTTTTTATAAAAAAT
Source organism: Clostridium budayi (assembly GCF_055396605.1). Taxonomy (NCBI): domain Bacteria; kingdom Bacillati; phylum Bacillota; class Clostridia; order Eubacteriales; family Clostridiaceae; genus Clostridium; species Clostridium budayi. The sequence continues at coordinate 2,007,218 of NZ_AP042456.1, read as the reverse complement.
TCCAGTTAAATATTGACAATATATGAAATATGGGATACTATATCATTAAACGATATATCTTTAAATGATATAGTTTGAGGAGGTAGTATGGGTAGAAAGAAAGCTTTAGATGAAAATATTTTAACTGATTCAACTTATTATATTCTATTAGCTCTAGCAGTTCCAAAGCATGGCTATGCAATAATGCAAGAAGTTAGTGAAAAATCTAATGAAACTGTAGAGATAGGTCCAGCAAGCTTATATACAATACTTAATAAGCTTCAAAAAAATAATCTAATAGAATTAATAGAAGACAGTACAGACAGAAGAAAATGTTACAAATTAACTGAAAGAGGAAAAGAGATCATAATTCACGATATCGAAAGAAGAAAAAAGATGGTTGAGTATGGGGAAGAAGTATTAAATATTATTAAAGGGTAGGAGATTAATATGGGTAAAGATAAAAAAAGGGTTTCAAATTTAGGATATGCATTTGATGAAAAAAGAGCTTTAGAAAAGTTTAGAAAATTATCTAAGGAAGGGTGGATTCTTAAAAAGGCAAATATACTTAGTTATGAATTAGTTAAGGGTGAGAAGAAAGAACAAATATATTCAATGGATTATAGGAATTTTTCTAAGAATAAAGAAGTTTTAGATGAATATATTGAAATATTTAGAGCTGGAGGCTGGGAATATATTTGTTCAAATCAAAATATGTTTCATTTCTTTAAAGCTGATGTAGGAACTAAACCAATATATACAAATAAAAAAGAGGATGCAGAAAAGTATAGAGACACTTATAAGAGTACAAAAATAATAGCAGTACTTTCTTTAATTTGTTTATTATTAAGTGTAATTTATATAATTAAACGTAATAGTATTTCTATAGTTCTACTATTAATATTAGGGATTTCAGCTGGGATACTTGTGGCATCAGCTATGATGATATTTGCGTTAAAAAGTAAATTTAAAAAGTCTTTAGACAAGAATTATTAATAGAAAGTTTATCTTAAAAGAAAGAATTTTAGTATATAATAACACTTAAGATTTTATCTTTTAAGTAAAAGGAGGACTAAAGATGAAAAGTTTAGATATAAATTTTAATAAAACAGCTCTTGTAATTATTGATTTACAAGAAGGAATAGTTAAAATGCATAATGGAGAAGAAGTAGTTAATAAAGCAAAAAAACTTGTAGATAAATTTAGAGAAAATGATGGATTTATAGCTTTTGTACATGTAGATTTTCATGATGGAAAAGATATGTTAAATCCAGACACAGATAATGAAAATAATAATGTTTCTATACCAGAAAAAAACTGGGCAAATTTTTGCAAAGAATTAGATGTAAAAAATGATGATTATACTGTAAAAAAACGTCAATGGGGAGCATTCTTTGGAACAGATTTAGATTTAGAATTACGTAGAAGAGGAATAGATACAATAGTACTATGTGGAATTGCTACTAATATAGGAGTTGAAAGTACTGCACGTCAAGCATATGAACGTGGATATAATCAAATATTTATAGAAGATGCTATGAAAACAGGTAGTAAAGAAGCTCATGATGCTACTATAAAATATATATTCTCTAGAATAGGTAAAATTCGTACAACAGAAGAATTTATAAAAGAGGCTTAAAATAAAACTTAATTCTAATTAACAAAAACTTGAAAATTACAATCTTTTATTATATAATAATTATTATTAATTAAATGTTATAGAAGGTGATATTGTGGAAAACAGAGAATTAGAAATAGGAATGGTAGCTCCAGACTTTACTTTAATGGGGTCAGATAATAAAGAACATAAATTAAGTGATTATAGAGGAAAAAAGGTAATATTATATTTTTACCCAAAAGACAATACTCCAGGCTGCTCACTTGAAGCACAAGATTTTAAAAACTATCATCAAAAGTTTTTAGATAATAATACAATAATATTAGGTGTAAGCAGAGATTCATTAAAGTCACATGATAAGTTCATTACAAAATATGATTTACCATTTGTATTGTTATCAGATGAAAATGAAGAGGTTTGTAAATTATATGATGTACTTAAAGAAAAGAATATGTTTGGTAAAAAAGTATTTGGGATTGAAAGAAGTACATTTATAATTGATGAAGAAGGAAAAATAAAAGATATATATAGAAAAGTTAAAGTAAAAGGACATGTAGAAAGCTTACTATAATATGAAAAGGAACGGAATAAAACGTTCCTTTTTTCATATATGTTTTATATCCATATTAGGAATTAAATATGTTATAATTATAAAAGTAAATTAACATATAACCTAAATGGAGGAAGATAGTACATGTTTAGTAAAGATGAACTTTCAGTAATTCAAGATGCATTAAAGATTGCAGATGAAGAATACATAAGACTTATTGATGAAAATAAAGGAAATAAAAGTAGACTAGTTGCATTTAATAGAAAACAAAAGAAATTATGGCTAGTACAAAATAAATTGAAAAAGATAATGGAAGAAAACAAATAAAAAAATAACTCAAGAAATAAATTTAGTTTCTTGAGTTATTTTTTTATTTAATGATTCTTAAGTAAATCTCTAATTTCTGTTAATAAACTAATTGTTAAATCCTCTTTTGCATCTTCCTTTTCTTCTTCAATTTTATCTTTTAAAGCTTTTTTTCTTTCTAATTTAGCTACTAGTTTTATAGCTAAAAATATAGAGAGAGCAATAATTAAAAAATCTATTATATTTTGAAAAAACATTCCTATATTTAATGTTAAGGCTTGAGTTCCGTATAGTGGGTTAGTTAAAAAGATTTTGTAATCTCTAAAGTTTATTCCACCTGTTAATACTCCTATTATAGGCATAATAATATCATTTACTAGTGAAGAAACTATTTTATTAAAAGCTCCTCCAATAATAACCCCGATTGCTAAATCGAATATATTTCCCTTTAAAGCAAAGGCTTTAAATTCAGATAAAAACGCTCTCATATATATAATCCTTTCTTAAACAATTCTATTTTTATTATTAATTATTTGCTTAAATATTATTCAGTTTGTAATTAATATGAAATTTTAACTTAGAATTAAAATGAAATTAAGATTAATTCCTGATGGGCAAAATTACTTATAAGAATATATGAACAATAGTAATAATGGCCTTATAAAGTTAACATAAAAGCTTCTATATTAAAACTTAATGTGATTTAAATCAAATTTTTATAAGGAATATTTTAGTACTATAAATATAGAAAGATTTTAGAAGGTGATTAAATGTTTTATAAGGAATATTCAAAATATTATGATGATATACGTCCTATGAATAAGAAGGCCTTAGACTTTCTTAAGAAGAATTTTAAATTTAAGAAAAAATTATTAGATGCAGCTTGCAAGACAGGAGAATTAGCTATTAATCTAACTATGGAAGGGCATGAGGTCCAAGCAATAGATATAGATAAAAATTTTGTAAGAGTTGCTAAAGAAAAAGCTAATAATCAAGATGGATTAGAATTAAAGTTTAGAGATATAACTCCATTAGAATTAGGTAAGAATGATAATTTAAATAATTATGATGGAATTTATTACTTACATGATGAAATAGCATACCTTCAAAGTGGAAGAGATACAAAAACTGCACTTAAGCATTTATATAAAACATTAAAAGAAGATGGTGTGTTTATACTTGAAACATTAAATTTTGATAAAATTATAAATGAAAATGTTGAATTATTAGAGGCAATTATTAAAGAAAAAGAAAAGATTAGTTTAACTACAGAACTAGAAAGAGAAGGAGATTATATAAACTGTATAAGTAAGTTACTTATAGAAGGTAAGGAATTTTTAAATGAAGAGTTATTAGTTCCTATACTTAGTGATGATATAGTTGAATTTTTATCAGTTATTGGATTTAGAAAAATTAAAACTTATGGAGACTATGATGGAAGTGAATTTAATAAAGAAAAGTCAAATAAGTTAATAATTACATGTGAAAAGTAGAATTATATTTAAATGCTAAAAAACGCTATTAATCTAGTTTTTAGATTAATAGCGTTCTTTAATAAACTCACTATAAATTAATCAATTTTAATTTTATCCATATTTTCTTGAACATTTACTAAAGCTTCTCCAAATCTTTGGAAATGTACAACTTCTCTTTGTCTTAAGAATTTTAATATTTCTTTAATTTCATGGTCATCTGTTAAGTTTATTAACCATTCATAAGTTGCCCTAGCTTTTTCTTCTGCCGCCATATCTTCATGAAGATCCGCAATGACATCGTCTTTAGCCTGAATGTAAGTTGCTGTCCATGGGTTACCAGTTGCATCTGTATAGAATAAAGCTTTTCCATGATCAGTATAATGACCTCCAAGACCAGCTGCTTTAATCTCATCAACTGAAGCATTTTCCATTAGCTGATATACCATAGTTCCTATCATTTCAACGTGAGCCATTTCTTCAGTTCCTATATCAGTTAATAATGCCTTTGCTTTACCTGTTGGCATTGTGAAACGTTGATTTAAATATCTTAAAGCGGCGCTTAATTCACCATCTGGTCCACCATATTGAGATATAAGGAATTTAGCCATTTGAAGATCTTTAGATTTTAGATTTATTGGATATTCCAGTGTTTTTACATAATACCACATAAATTAATAACTCCTCCTTTAACGATTTTCCCAAGGCCATGGACTATCAGTCCAAGCTTTAGGGTTAGTTACAAAAGCTGAACCAAAATTAGTAAGTGGTCCATAAAGATTTTCATACTTACACATTAAGCAATTTAAATTGCTAGATACTGCTTCGAAATCTTCTGTAGCTTTTCTGTTTTCAGGGAAATTATCAAGAAAAAGGTTTAGTTCAACAGCATAAAATTGATTTTGCATAATTTTTTCTAATAATTCTTCTTTAGACATACAATATTTACCTCCATATAATTTTATTTTCCACGATAAGGACGATAAAGGTCCTTAAAGATAGTGCCTTTTTTAAAGGCTGTATCTAATCTAAATAAATTTTCATATACTTGAGGTAAAATGAATGCTTCTGCATAACGTAAATTTTTAATTTTATTACATCTATAGTCATCTGCTAAATTATCATAATCACGCATCTTAAATTTTCATCCTTTCAATGATGTTTATCTACAATTTTATACTATGTAGGTTAAATTTATTGTGTGACAAAATACCTTATTAAAATACAAGAAAATTCATTAAATATAAGAAAGAAAACAGAATTTACAAAATAATCTTAAATAAATTTAGATTTAATAATAATATTAAAATAAATTTCTTTCAAAAGTGTAAGAAACATGTAAGCAACATAAATATGAAGTTTTATAAAACTAATTTACAATTAGATTAAATTAAAACTTAGGAGGAAACAATATGAGAAAATTAATAAGTATTTTAATTGTAGGATTAGTGATTTTAGTTGGAGTAGGTTTTATAGCTAAAGAAACCTTATTTCCTATGAAGGATAAAAGTATTATAGAAAAGTATTCAAAAGAGTATGACGTTAAACCAGAACTTATATCTGCTTTTATAAATTTTGAAACTGGATTTGAACCAGTTGAATATAAAGAAGGAAAAGCATGTGGACTTATGAAATTAACAGCAAAAACTGGAGAAAATTTAGCTAAAGAAATTGGTGATAATAATTTTAAAGATAAGGATATTGCAGATAACGATACAAATATAAAGCTTGGCACATACTATTTATCAAAAAGTGTTAAAGATGGATTAAAAGAAACTGTAGGTAATTGGGCTATAAGAAATGGTGAAGAGAAGAACGATAAATTTGATGCTAAAGAGTATGCAAAAGAATATTTTGCAAAGAAAATAGAGCTTAGAGAAAAAATATATAAAATATTATATTTTACATTTTAATTAAAAGGTAGATATTTAAAAATATTTAAGTATATATAAAGCACAAATTAAATGTATGGTAGATAGTAAATAAACACCTAATGAAAATTATTTTCCTAAATTAAGAAAAATATTTTCAAAAAACTATTGATTTTATAATTAAATTGTATTAAGATGGGAATATAAGGAAAATAATTTTCAAGGTGGTGAGTGTTTGTGTTAGATGTAATAAAAAATAATTTGATTGTATCCTGCCAAGCATTAGAGGATGAGCCTCTTCATAGTGCATTTATTATGGGTAGAATGGCAAAAGCAGCTAAAGAAGGTGGTGCAGTTGCTATAAGGGCTCAAGGAGTAGATGATATTATTGAAATAAAAAGAGTAACTAATCTACCGGTAATTGGAATAATAAAGTGCAATTATAAAGATTCAGAAGTTTTTATAACTCCAACAGAAAAGGAAATTAAAGAATTAATAGAAACTGGATGCGAAATGATAGCTTTAGATGCAACTAATAGGACAAGACCTAATAATGAAAAAATTAAAGACTTATTAGAATTAATTCATAAAAGTAAACGTTTAGCTATGGCTGATGTATCTACTTATGAAGAAGGAATTAAAGCTCAAGAGATGGGATTTGATTGTATATCTACAACACTTTCTGGGTATACAAGCTATTCAACGCAAAGTGATAAGGTAGATTTTAAACTTCTAGAAGAATTAGTTAAAGACTGCAGTATACCAGTAATTTGTGAAGGAAGAATATATACTCCAGAAGAACTTAAAGAAGCATTTGATATTGGAGCTTATTCTGTTGTTATAGGTGGTGCTATAACAAGACCACAACAAATAACAGAAAGATTTGTAAAGGCAATAAAATAATTTAAAATTAGGAGAATTTATTATGGATAATATGAGAGGGATTTATTCAGCATTATTAGTTTCTTTTGATAAGGAAGGTAATATAAACGAAAAGGGACTAAGAGAAATAATAAGACACAATATAGATAAATGTAAAGTTGATGGATTATATGTTGGAGGAAGCACTGGTGAAAACTTTATGCTTTCAACTGACGAGAAAAAGAAAATTTTTGACATAGCTATAGATGAAGCTAAGGGAAAAGTGAAATTAATAGCACAAGTTGGATCAGTTAATTTAAAAGAAGCTGTAGAGCTTGCAAAATATGTAACTGATTTAGGGTATAATGCAATATCAGCAGTTACTCCATTTTATTATAAATTTGATTTTGAAGAAATTAAAAATTATTACGAAACGATAGTAAATTCAGTAGATAATAAACTTATTATATATTCAATACCATTTTTAACTGGTGTAAATATGTCATTAGAACAATTTGCAGAGTTATTTAAAAATGAAAAAATTATAGGTGTTAAATTTACAGCAGCAGATTTCTATTTATTAGAGCGTATTAGAAAAAGATTTAAGGATAAATTAATCTTTGCAGGGTTTGATGAAATGCTATTACCAGCAGCTGTGCTTGGAATAGATGGTGCTATAGGATCAACATTTAATATAAACGGAATAAGAGCAAGAAAAATATTAGAGTCTGCACAAAATGGTGATATAAAAACAGCTTTAGATATTCAGCATACTACTAACGACTTAATTACAGACATATTAAACAATGGAATATATCAAACTATTAAATTAGTTTTAGAAGAACAAGGGGTTGATGCTGGTTATTGTAGAAAGCCTCTTAAAGAACCAACTAAAGAGATGATAGAAAAGGCAAAAGAGATAAATAAAAAATATTTTAAATAACTTAAACTCCTTCAAATTAAATAATAGTGTAAGTTTTAAAATTTACACTATTATAATTTTTTTAAATCTTTTAAGTAAAATATTGTAAATTAAGTAATAAGATGTTAAAATACTCATGAAAAATAATTTTTATAATAAAAAATATAATTCTATAATAAAAATTATTTAAGTTTAGTTTTATTTTCTAAGTAAACAATTACAAAATATAAATATTTAAATTAAAAGTAAATAAGGGGGATTTGGTGTGAAAAAATTCAAATTGCTATCAACAGTATTATTAACAACTCTTAGCTTATCAATTTTTGCAGGATGTGGAGGTAGTGGAGATAGTGGAAAGAGTTCGGCAAGTGGAGAAAAAACTGAAATAACTTGGTGGGCTTTCCCAAACTTTGAAACAAAAGATGGAGTTGTAGGAAAGTATGAGGAGGAAATTGCAAAAGCATTTATGGAAAAAAATCCAGACATAAAAGTTAATGTTGAAATGTTATCTTTTAATGGTGGTGGTGAAAAAATAAATGCAGCTATTGCTTCAAAATCAGCTCCAGACGTATTATATGATGCTCCAGGAAGAATAATTGATTATGCAAGAATAGGAGCATTAGCACCAGTAGATGATATGATAAAGGATTTAAATGGAGATGTATCAGATGCTATTTTACAAGGATGTAAATTAGATGACACATATTATATGTATCCATTTAACACAACAAACTTCATGATGGCTGCAAATAAAGATATGCTTGAAGAAGCAGGAGTTTTAGATAAACTTCCTCTTGATAAAAAAGATAGGTTATGGACTATAGAAGAATTTGAAGAAGCATTAAGAGCTATTAAAAAAGCAAAACCTGATGTTATTCCATTAACATTCTTTAGTAAGAGTACAGCAGGAGACCAAGGAACTAGAGCATTTGTTGCAAATATTTTTGGTGGTAGTGTTATGAATGATGATCAAAGCTCATACAATTTTGATAGTCCAGAAGCTATAAAGGCAATGGAATGGGTTAAAAAAGCTATTGATGAAGGATTAATAGCTAAAGGTTCAGAAGCTTTAGCATCAAATGATTCAATTGATTTATACTTACAACAAAAAGCTGCAATTACAATACTTTATTCAACTGGTCTAGTTAAGAGTAATCAATCAAAGAAATCAGAAGCATTTGAAGATGTCTTATTACCAATACCAGCACCAAAAGGAAAACTTGCTTTAGAATCTCTTATAGGTGGATTATGTGTATTTGATAACGGTAATGAAGATAAAATAGAAGCTTCAAAGAAATTTATTGATTTCTTATGTAATGATAAAGATTGGCAAGAAAAGAATTTAAAAGCTACAGGAACATTCTCAGTTAGAAATTCTGTTAAAAATTTATATGATGATGAAGAAATGAAATTTGCTGAAGCTATGGGAGCTTATACAGCTAAGTATTATAATACTGTAAACGGATTCGCTGAAATGAGAACTCATTGGTTCCCAGCACTTCAAGAAATCACACTAGGACAAAAATCTGTAGAAGATGCAATGAAAGATTTTAATAAAAAGGCAAATGAAACGCTTAATAAAAAATAAAAATATTTTTAAATCATAATAGGGAGTGCTTAAAAAACACTCCCTTATGATTAAGTAAATAAGAGGAGGGTTTTGTAAGTGGCGACTAATGTTATTAAAGAAAAGAAAAAGCATAGTAAATTAGCAAAAAAAGAATGGATAGCATCATATCTTTTCTTATTACCAGCTGCAATATTTTTTCTAAGCTTTGTAATACTACCTATGATTGGTGGTATAGTGATGAGCTTTTTTGATTATAATCCTAAAAGTGCTACATTTATAGGAATTCAAAACTATGTAAATATATTTCAAGATGAAATATTTAGAAAATCTCTATGGAATACTTTGGTGCTAGTTATAGGAAATGTACCAGTAGTAGTTATATTCTCTTTATTTGTTTCTTTAGTTATTTATAAAAAGTGTTCAAAAGTAAGATCATTTTTTAGAGGTGTATTTTATCTACCAGCAATAGCATCTGTAGTAAGTATAACAGTTGTTTGGGGATGGATATTCCATCCTAATTATGGAATATTAAATTATATTTTAGGCTGGTTTGGAGTAGATCCACAAGTATGGCTTGGAGATCCTGGTATTGCAAAATGGGCAATACTTATGGTTTTAGTTACATTATCAGTTGGACAGCCTATAGTTTTATATATGGCATCCCTTGGAAACATACCTAAAGATTATTTAGAAGCGGCAGAAATTGATGGAGCAAGTAAATCCCAAGTATTTAAAAATATAACATGGCCTCTTTTAAAACCAACAACATTATATATCGTTATTATAACAACTATAAATTCATTCCAATGTTTTTCATTAATTCAATTATTAACAGCAGGAGGCCCTAATTATTCAACAACAACAATAATGTATCAAGTTTATGAGAAGTCATTTACACTTGGTCAATATGGACTTGCATCATCAATGGGTGTAGTACTTGCAGTTATAGTTATGGCAATATCAATTATTCAATATAAATACCTTGGTTCAGATGTAGAGTATTAGTAGGAGGTATAAAGAGTATGTTTAGAAAAAAGAAGAAAGAAAAAGAAGAATTATATGATTGGAGAGATAGGTGGACACCTAAAAATATAACAGCTTTTTTCATACTATGTTTATTTACTGTAATATTTATTTTCCCATTTTACTGGATTATAACAGGAGCATTTAAAGATCAAGGTGCTGCAATTGCAATGCCTCCTCAATGGTTCCCAGAAAACCCTACAATGCAAAATTGGACTAGTTTAGCACAACAACCTTTAGTTAGATGGACATTTAATAGCTTCTTTATTGCAATTTCAACAACTGTGTTAGTATGTTTAACATCTGCTCTTGCAGGATATGTTTTAGCTAAGAAGAGATTTCCAGGTAGGAAATTGATATTTTGGCTACTTATAATTGCAATGGCTCTACCAAAGCAAGTAATAATGGTACCATTATTTAATATATTAACAAGCTTAGATTGGATAGACAGTTATAAATCATTAATACTACCAGCTGTAGGATGGCCTTTTGGTATATTCTTAATGAAACAATTTAGTGAAACTATACCAACAGAGCTTATAGAAGCTTCAAGAATTGATGGATGTTCTGAAATTGGAATATTTAAAAATATAGTTTTACCTATAGTTAAACCAGGAGTTGGAGCACTTGCCATATTCACATTTATAACTTCATGGAATGATTATTTTATGCAATTAATTTTAATAAGAAGTAAGGAAATGCAAACTCTTCCTTTAGGAGTTGCAACAATGCAACTTGAATTTGCTACTGATTATGGACTTATGATGTCAGGTGCCGCTTTAGCATCAATACCTATGATTATAATATTTATAATATTCCAAAAATCATTTACTCAAGGTATAACAATAGGAGCTGTAAAAGGTTAAATATAAAATAACAAATAAGAGTTTAAAATTGGAGGAAACTATTATGCCAATGATAGATATGCCTTTAGAAAAATTATATGAATATAATGGGATAAGTCCAAGGCCAAAAGATTTAGATGAATTTTGGGATGAAAATATAAAAAGTTTAGAAGACATAGAACTTAATTTAGAGATTATAGAGTCAGAATTTAAATGTCCATTTGCTAAATGTTATCATTTATATTTTACTGGAACAAACGGAGCTAGAATTCATGCTAAATTTATAAAGCCAAATAAAATAAAGGGTAAAATACCAGCTTTATTAGAATTTCATGGATACCAAGGAGGTAGTTTTGATTGGGCATCAAAGTTAGTCTATGCTGCTAATGGAATGTGTATAGCAGCATTAGATTGTAGGGGTCAAGCTGGATTATCTCAAGATGTAGGTGGAACTTTAGGAATAACTGTTAAGGGACATATCGTAAGAGGATTACAGGAAGGTAGAGATAAATTATTGTATAAAGATATATTTTTAGATACTGTCCTTTTAGCAAAAATAATTATGAATTTAGATTTTATAGATGAAAATAGGGTTGGAACTATGGGAGGATCACAAGGAGGAGCATTAGCTCTTGCTTGTGCAGCACTAGAGCCAAGAATAAAAAAAGTATTTGCTTTTTATCCATTTTTATGTGATTTCAAAAGAGTATGGGAAATGGATTTAGGTGGAGATGCTTATGATGAATTAAAAAGATATTTTAAATTTATAGATCCAGCTCATGAAACGGAAGATTATGTATTTAATACATTAGCATATATAGATATTCAAAATTTAGCTCATAGAATAAAGGCGGAAGTAACTATGCTAACTGGGCTTATGGATGATATATGTCCACCATCAACCCAATTTGCGGCATATAACAAAATAAATTCAAGTAAGAATATTATAATATTCCCAGAATGGGGACATGAGTCAATATCATATGGTTTGTATGACAGAATTTATAAATGGTCGATAACAATATAATTTGAAAATTTAGGAGGAGAGGTTTATGTCAGGGTTAGTTTTAAAAGGTATAAAAAAAGTATATGAAAATGGCTTTAAAGCAGTTGATAATTTTAACTTAGAAATTAAAGATAGAGAGTTTATTGTTTTTGTTGGACCATCAGGATGCGGTAAATCAACAACACTTAGAATGATTGCAGGGCTTGAAGAAATATCAGACGGAGAACTTTATATAGATAATAAACTTATGAATGATGTAGCACCAAAAGAAAGAGATATAGCTATGGTATTTCAAAATTATGCACTATATCCTCATATGACAGTTTTTGAAAATATGTCTTTTGCATTAAAACTTAGAAAAACACCAAAGGAAGAAATAGATAAAAAGGTACATGAAGCAGCTAGAATACTTGATATAGAACATTTACTAGATAGAAAACCAAAAGCTTTATCAGGAGGTCAAAGACAGAGAGTTGCTATGGGAAGAGCTATAGTTAGAGAACCTAAGGTATTCTTAATGGATGAGCCTCTTTCAAACTTAGATGCTAAATTAAGGGTTCAAATGAGAACTGAAATAGCAAAATTATATAATGAATTAAAAACAACATTCATATATGTAACCCATGACCAAACAGAGGCTATGACTCTTGGAACTAGAATTGTTGTTATGAAAGATGGTATAGTTCAACAAATAGATTCTCCTAAAGAAATTTATGATAATCCTAAAAATCTATTTGTTGCAGGATTTATTGGAAGTCCACAAATGAATATGTTAAATGGAACTATTTATGAAAATGAAGGAAAAGTATATTTAAAAATGCTAAATGGAAAAGTAGAACTTTCTAAAGATAGAGAAAAGATTGTAAGAAAATATAATTTACTAAATAAAGATATAATAGTTGGCATAAGACCAGAAAATATTAGTTGCAAGAAAGCTGACCTGCAAAATTCTAAGTCTATATTTAAATCTGAAATAGAAGTTTCAGAAAACTTAGGTGCAGAAACTTTCTTACATGTAAAAGGAGATAATGGTAGGGCAATTGTTATAAAGACAGCAACTGCAGACAATATAAATACTACAGGAAGTGTAGAATTTACTATGGATTTAGATAAGATTCATATATTTAATAAAGATACTCAAGAAACTATATTTTAAATAACCTAAGATAATATAAATTTTATAAAATGCCCTATAGTAAACTTAAATTACTATGGGGTATTAATATATTAAGTCTGTATTTTAATTAGAAAAAATATTTACAAAGGTTTTGGAGGTAAAATGAGAATATTTGCATGTATAGATATAGGTGGAACATCAATAAAATATGGGTTAATAAATGAAGAGGGATTAATTATAAAAAATGATTCAATAGATACAGAAGCATATAAGGGTGGCCCATATATAATAGAGAAAGTAAAAAATATTGTTAGGGAATTTTTAAATGAATATAAGTTAAGCGGAATATGTATTTCAACAGCAGGAATGGTATGTCCTATAAAAGGAGAAATAATATATTCAGGAAAAGCAATACCAAATTATAAAGGAACTAAAATTAAAGAAATATTAGAAGAAGAATTTAATATTAGATGTGAAGTAGAAAATGATGTTAACTGTGCAGCATTAGGGGAACTATGGGAAGGTAGTGGAAAAGAAGTTAAATCTATGGCATGCCTTACAATAGGGACAGGAATTGGTGGAGCAATTATATTAGATAAAAATATAGTACATGGATTTAGTAATTCAGCTGGGGAAATAGGATATATGATAGTAAATGGAGAAAAATTTCAAGATATAGCATCTACAACAGCTTTAGTAAAGAAAGTAGCAGAAAGAAAGGGTATTTTACCTAAAGATATAGATGGAAGATATGTATTAAATGGATACGAAAATGGGGATGAAATTTGCAGAGAAGAAGTAGAAAATTTAACTGATATTTTATCTATAGGAATTACAAATATATCTTACTTGTTTAATCCTGAAACAGTAGTTTTAGGTGGAGGAATTATGGAGAGAGAAGATATATTTAGACCCTTATTGGAAAAGTCTTTAAAAAAATATATGATAGATAAATTATATTTAGATACAAATATACAATTTGCAAAACTAAAAAATACAGCAGGAATGATAGGTGCATTATATAATTTCTTAAAGAAAGAGAATTTTGAAATCAAGTATTAAAATGATATACTATGTATAAAATAGAAAATTATAGAGGGTGTATTTATGGGGATATTAAGTGACTTAGAAAAACCGAGTTTTAAAGTTACTAAATCTGATAAGCTATTAATAGAGTATATTAAATTAGATTTAGATAATTTTATATATAAATCAATATCTGAAATTGCAAAAGAATCAGGCATTGGTGAAGCTACTATAACAAGGTTTAGTAAGAAGGCTGGATTTAATGGATTTCAAGATTTTAAGGTTACATTAGCAAAAGAATTGTCTATAAAGAAACAAAAAAGTGTAATAAGTTCTCATGTAAGTAGGCATGAAAGAACAAAAGAAACAGCAAATAAACTTTTAAGTTCAACAATTAACGTATTAACAAGTACTGTAAACAATATAGACGAAGATTCTATATTGCAATGTAAAGAATTTATATTAAATGCAAAAAAAATATATTTTGTTGGAATTGGTTATTCAGGAATAACAGCAGTTGATAGTAATTATAAGTTTATGAGAATAGGACTTAACACTTGTCCTTTAACAGATAGTCATACTATGATAATGATGTCATCAATTATGGAAAGAGGAGATTTACTAATAGCAATATCTCACTCTGGATCAACTAAAGAAATATTAAAAACAGTAGAGCAAGCAAAACAAAATAAAGTTAAAGTTATATCTTTAACAGAAAATACAGATAATAAATTAAAAGAATTAGCAGATATTAAACTTACTTATGTTTCTACTGAAACAATATTTGAAACTGGTTCAATTTCATCTAAATTATCACAAATATTTATGTTAGATTTAATTTATACAGAAGTAATAAAAGAAATATTTAATGAGGCTATAGATAAAAAGCTTAAAACAACAGGGGCTATTGAACTTTATAGAGATAGTTATTAAAGTTAGATTATATAAAATGATATGTTTATTGTAGTATTCATATCATTTTTTTATTTTAGAAAAAATTAAGGAATTTTTTCTAGAATAAAATGTTAAAATATAAGAGATTGGCGGTGACTTTATGATAGATGTATGTTTACTAGGTTGTGGTGGCGGAATGCCAATGCCTTTTAGAAATCTTTCTGCAACTTTAATTAATATAAAGGGAAGAAAAATACTTATAGATTGTGGTGAAGGAACTCAAGTATCTATGAGAATGATATCTTCTGGATTTAAGAGTATAGATATTATATGTATAACACATATTCATGGGGATCATATAATAGGACTTCCAGGGCTACTTGGTACTATTGGGAATAGTGGAAGAACTGAGAGTTTAACTATTATAGGTCCTAAAGGAATAAAAGAGGCAGTTGAAGGTCTTATGGTTATAACAAAATATCTTCCTTATGAAGTAAAGATTATAGAAGATATAAGAAAAGTACAATTTAATATAGAAAAAGAAGGTTTTAAGGCTACAGAAGAAGAGGGAAGTTTAGTATTAGAAACTTTAGAATGTGATCATTCTGCACCTTGTATAGGTTATAGTTTATATATAAAAAGAGGTAGAAAATTTTCAGTAGATAAAGCAACAGAAAATAATGTACCAAAGGTTTTATGGAGTAAACTTCAAAAAAATAAAAGTGTAGAATATGAAGGAAGAGAATATACAGAAGATATGGTTCTTGGCAAAGAGAGAGATGGAATAAAAATAAGTCTTATAACAGATACAAGACCATTAGATAGTATGATAGAATTTATAAAGAAAAGTAGCTTATTTATTTGTGAAGGTACATATGGAAATGATGAAGATATAGAAAAAGCTATAAAGAATAAGCATATGACCTTTAGAGAAGCTGCAACACTTGCAAAAAATGGAGAGGTAGAAAAATTATTATTAACACATTTTACTCCTGCAATGATGGATCCAAATGAATATAAGGAAAATGCAACAAATGTATTTAGAGATACTATAATAGGGGAAGATAGAATGAATTTAAATTTAAAATTTAAAGATCAATATAATAATTAGTAAAAGGTAAAAAGATGATAGGAAAATTTTTTGAAAATACATCGCGTTTAGTAGTTTTAATTATAACATCCATAATTTTAGGATTAATGGTGTATTTAAATTTTAATGATGTACATAAAACAAAGGTTATACAAAGTGAGAAAATATATGTAATAGTATATTTTATAGTATGCATATTAATAGGATTTTTACTTTATAAAATAAAGAGTAAAAAATATTTTATAATAGGACTTTTTGCTGTAAGTTTTATTATAAGACTAATTTGGGTATTAAATATTAATAGTGTACCAGTTTCAGATTTTACTCAAATGTATGAAGGTGCACAAAATATATTAAAAGGAAATACTGAATTAGTAAGGAATAGTGGCTATTTTGAAGTGTGGGTTTATCAATTAGGATTTTCAGCATTTCAATCAATTATTTTAAGGATATTTGGTGATTCTATATTAGTATTAAAAATAACAAATGCATTTATTTCAGCTTTCATACCTGTTGTTATTTATTTAATATGTGACAAATTAAAAAATAACAAATATTCTAGAATACCGTCTTTAATATATGCTTTTTATTTAACTAGTATAGCAATGACTTCAGTTTTAACTAATCAGCACTTAGCTACCTTATTGATATATATAGGATTGTATATATTAATAGCTAGAGAAAATAATATTTTATGGTTAGTTATTAGTGGAGTATTAATGGCTCTTGGAAATATAATTAGACCAGAGGGGATAATTGTAATAATTGCATTATTTTTATTTTTTATATTTAAAGATTTCAGCAATATTAAAAAGCCAAAGATATTTTTAACTAAAAATATTTTAAGACCAGTATTAATATTATTAGTATATTTGCTTACTATGACATCTGTATCAGCAGTGTTTAAAGCAAAAGGTTATACAGATTATAATATAGGTAATAGAGAACCTTATTGGAAATTTGTTGTAGGCTTAAATCCAAAACACGGTGGATTATGGAATTCAGAAGATGGGGATTTAGTAAATAGATATCCATTAGGAAATGAAAGAGATGAATATGAAAAGAAATTAATTTTAGAAAGAATTAAAGATAAAGATGCTATGTTAGAACTTTTTGATAAAAAATTTAAGTATATGTGGTCTGGAAACGACTGGGGAAGTATTGGATTTTCATTAAATTATGAAAATGTATCAGGTGGATTTAGAAATATACTTTTAAGAATTGAAAAGATTGAATTTATGGCAATAATAATATTAATGAGTTTATCATTAATATTTACCATATTTAGAAGAGTTCCATTTAATAATTATTATTTATTTATAATAATATTTATTGGATATATTTTAGTACATTTACTCGTTGAAGTTCAAACGAGATATAGATATTTTATAATTCCTTGCATGGTTATTTTGACAGTAGAAGCATTGAGTCAACTTAAAATTTTAGATAATTATAAAGAAAAAATCCCAAAGAGAACTTAAAGTCTCTCTTTGGGACTTTTTTATTATTTATTATGAGATAGTTTAGATCTTTTAGTATATTTTTTACCGTTTGCATGAGAACCTATTTTTTTCCCATGTTCAATTCCTATTTCTGATCCAGATTCAGAATACATTTTTCTAAGTTCAGCATTAGATTTAGGTCTATCTTTTAATCTGTTCTTATTGTTATCCATATAAATATACCTCCTAGTTATATAAAGCATTTTTCTATATTAGCTTATCCATATTTATATAAAAAAATTAGTTTATTTAAATATAAATATTAAAATGAATTAGTGAATTGATAGTTAAATTAATAAGAGTATTGTTAAATGAATTAAAATTTCAAAAAAAATTTAACTTAAAAGTTAATAATGTGAACAAATATTAATTTATAATAAAACATTTATTCAAAAATAACATAAAGAGTATAATAATCATTTATTATGTATATATAGAAAAAATTTCATAATAAAAAGGGGGCTAATAATGATAGAGTTAAAAAATATTAGTAAAGATTATAAAATGGGGAAAGAGAATTTTAAAGCTTTAGACAATATAAATCTAAAGGTTGAAGAAGGAGATTTCCTTGCAATAACAGGACCTTCAGGATCAGGTAAATCAACTCTTATGCATATTATTGGAGGACTTGATAAACCAACCTTTGGTGAAGTTTTAATAGAAGGTAAGGATATAAGTAGTTTTAAGGAAAAAGAACTTGCCAAGTATAGAAGTACAAGAACAGGATTTGTATTTCAAAATTTTAATTTAGAATCTACTAAAACTGCACTAGAAAATGTAATGATGCCTTTAATATTTGCAGGTGTTTCAGGAAAAAAAAGAAAAGAGATGGCAATAGAAGCACTAACTAAGGTTGGACTTTTAGAAAAGATTAAAAATAAGCCAACAGAAATGTCAGGGGGACAAAGACAGAGGGTAGCCATTGCAAGAGCAATTGTAAATAACCCTCATATAATATTTGCAGATGAGCCAACTGGTAATTTAGATTCAAAATCAGGTAAAC
Organism: Clostridium budayi; assembly: GCF_055396605.1. Classification (NCBI taxonomy): domain Bacteria; kingdom Bacillati; phylum Bacillota; class Clostridia; order Eubacteriales; family Clostridiaceae; genus Clostridium; species Clostridium budayi. The sequence goes on along the minus strand of NZ_AP042456.1, from coordinate 1,988,563 downwards.
AAATAATGGATTTATTAAAAGAGTTAAATAACAAAGGCTATACTATAATTATGGTTACTCATAATGAAAACCAGGCAAAAGAAGTTAAAACTGTAGTTAAGATAAAAGATGGAAAAATAGAGGAGATAATAAAAAATGAAAATTAAAGATTATATAAAAATGGCTTTTTCTAATCTTGGAAGAAGAAAATTTAGAACATTTTTAACTGCTTTTGCTGTTGCAATTGGGGTTATGTTAATAATAACAATGGTTAGTTTAGGAAAAGGCATAGAAAACCTTATAACAGATTCTCTTGGAGAGTTTAGTAATGTTAAGACTATATCTATAATACCTACTGAATACAATAAAGATATGAATGATAGTAAGAGTGATAATAATGAAAATGCAGTTTCTGATGTTAAATATAAAAAAATAACAAATCAAGTTATAGATAAAATAAAAGAAAAAGGAAATATATCAGATATAGTATCAATATTTCGAGCAGATGCAACTAGCGTAAAGTTTGGAAAGAAAGATTCTAAAATTACATCAGTAGAGGGAATAGATGCAAATTATAATATATATTCTAATGCAGATGTTGAAGCTGCAATAAAGAAAAATAATAATACAGATATAAAATATTTAGTAGCTGGATCATTAATCAAAAATAATGAGTCAAATGAATGTATGATAACAGAGAGTTTTGCTAAAAAAATAGGAATTAATAATGCAAAGGATATAATAAATAAAGATATAGAAATCAGAGCAGATAGAAGTTTTGCAACAATAAAAGAAAAACCTCTTAAAATAAAAGCAAAGGTAGTTGGTGTAATTAATGATAAGGTAAATCATTCAGATGCTATTATAACAACAATAAGTATAGCAGATAAAATAAATGAATTTATGAAAAGAAATGATAAGTATACATATAAAGAAATAGGACCATCAACAGTTAATGTGACAGTTAAAGATGCTAGTGATGTAAAGCCTATAAATGAATATATACAAAATGATTTGAAATATTCAACATTTTCAATGGTTGATGTTGCAGAAAAAATAAAATCAGTATTTATAGTTGTTAAAGCTATACTTGCTATTGTTGGAATTATAGTTTTATTTGTTGCAGCATTAGGTGTAATAAATACTATGGTTATGTCAATATATGAAAGAACTAGATCAATAGGTGTTATGAAGGCTGTAGGTGCTTCAAAAGGTGACATAAAGCTTATTTTCTTAGTAGAGTCTGGAACAATAGGGTTTATTGGAGGAATACTTGGAACATTATTCTCACTATTTAACTTAGAAATTATTAAAATAATTGCAATTAATGTATTAAAATCTAAAGGAGTAACTGATGTAACATTTTTAAATAATGTATTTGCATCACCTTTAAAAATAAGTGTAATAACAATTATATTTGCTATTATAATAACTATATTAGCTGGATTATATCCATCGTCTAGAGCTGCTAAATTAAATCCAATTGATGCATTAAAATACGAATAAGAAAAAGGCTAAGATTTGATCTTAGCCTTTTTTTAAAATTACATAGTATCATTTATTCCTAAAACATCTATACCGTAAATTCTTACAGCAGAATCTGAACCTTGAGTTGGTTTTGTAACGTTTATTCTAACATATCTTGCTTTAATTGCTTTAAAAGTATCTATTGTCTCTTTTGCAGAGTTTTTCTTAACAGAGGCAACTTCAGTAAAGTTTTTACCATCTTCACTTACTTCAATTGTATAATCAGATGTATTCATATCAGGGCTTTCATTACCAGCTTCAGCATGAGCCATACGAACTTCACTTACTGTAACAGCTTTTCCAAGATCTATTGTAATATTATGTGGAGGAGTACCTACAGCACACCATTTAGTATCATTTTTACCATCTACAGCAAATTCAGGTGCTTCATTTGGATTAACAAAACTTGAGGCTTCAGTCTTTTTACCTTTTGAAAGATTAGTAAGATCTTTTGAAGCTTTTTTGCTTACAGTAATTAATTTTTCCATAGTTTTAACATCTTCTCCAGTAGCACTTTTAGCTTTTAAAGTAACTGTATAAGTTCCTTCTTTTTCATAAACTACACTAGGTTCTTTTTCAGTACTAGTTTCAGTTTTTGCACCTTCAAATGTCCATTCTACACTTTCAGTAACTTGTGAACTTAAATCTGTAAATTTGACTTGTTCACCTGGAGCAATTAATGTTTTTGAAACTTTAAAGTTTGCTCTTGGAATGCTATTGTCTGGCCATTCCATTTTAGCAGTAGATGATTTTCCAGTTTTAAGATCTTTGTTTACCTACCATAGGGAAGTTACCATCCTTATCCTTTGTTAGGAATTGACCAACCCATTCAGCTTTTCCACCGTGTTCAGTTGTTGGGAAGAAAACTGTTCCTAAAACAGGTACTCCATTTTTGTGAGCAGAATCTGTAACATCGGCACTTGGTGGAACAATTATACCTTCTCCAGATGATCCACCCCAATAAACAAGCTTGTCTATGTATTGCCAGTAAGAGAATGTGTTTGCACCAAATTTATTTGATCCTTGGGAAGGATTTCCACTTGTACTTGAATTCATAATTGAAAGAGCCACAACATTTACATCTTTATTTTGAGTTTCATTTACAGGTGATAACTTTTCTTTATCAACTCTTTTAGCTAATGGAACAACGCTTTTATTAAATTCTATATCTTTATCAGATTTAGCATCCCATTCTAGTAACTCATTTGGGAAAAAGTGAGGTGCTGTTGGTTGATTTGCCATAGTAATTTCTACTGCTTCTCCAGCTTCCTCTGTTATTTTGTAAGTAGCTTTAGAATCTCTACCTATTGTAGTAGAACTATTTGAGCAAGAAATTAAACCGATACTTAAAGAACAGGCTAAACCTACAGTAATTATAAGCTTTAATTTTTTTGAACGCATAGTATAAATCTCCTTTTGAAAAATTTAAAAATTGTAAACGATTAATTAAATTTTAACATCTTGGAAATAATATAAATAGTGTAGTAATTTTAGAAAAGGTGAAAAAATTATAAAAATATTTTTATAAAATGTGTAACTTTTTCTTGACTAGTAAAATAAAATAATATATCATAATAAACAATTAAATACGAATTTTTTAAATGCGTTGAAAAGGGAAAGTAAATAATATAAGTTACTACAGAGAAAGGTTAGTTTGCTGAGATAACCTATAATAAGTATTGTTGAAGTGCCCCTTGGAGCAGAAAGGCCGAAATAAAAGTAGGTTTTTATGGGAACTCCCATTATAGAGTTAGGGTATGTTTGTACCTGAAAAAGAGATGGATAATTTATTATCTAACCAGAGTGGAACCGTGGAAGTATAACCTTCTGCCTCTGTGTATTAATTGAATACATAGAGGCAGGAGGTTTTTTTGATTTATACATATAATTTTTAGCTGGCCAGCTTATTATATAAATTAATTAACTAATTTAGAAAAAAAGGAGTAATTATCATGGAAATAAATATAAAATTAATAATATCAATAGTTTTATCAATATTATCAATTTATGCTATATATAAAGTTAGAAAGAAAACAGATAAATTTTCATTTGCAACGTTAACTGCATTATCTTTAGGTTTAATACTTGGAGTTATATTTAAAGAAGATATTCTTTATATGGATTTAGTAGGAAAAGGCTATATGTCTTTAATTAAGATGATTGTAGTTCCACTTGTTATGGTTTCATTAATAACAAGTATTGTAAGACTTAAAAATATAGACACTTTAAAATCAATTGGAATAAAAACATTTGCTATATTACTAGGTACTACAGGAGTAGCTGCAACTATAGGAATTATTATAGCTAACTTATTTAAATTAGGTCAGGGACTAGCTTTTGTTGGAGTAGAAAGCTTTCAGGCAAGAGAAATTCCTACGTTTTCAAAAGTTTTAATGGATATGCTACCATCAAACCCAATAGGAGCTATAGTAGATAATAGAATAATACCAGTTGTTATATTCTCTTTATTTATTGCAGTAGCACTAGTTATTGAAGATAACTTAAATCCTGAAAAAGCAAAACCATTTAAGGAGTTTATATTATCAGCTTATGAAATAGTTTTAAGACTTACAAAAATGGTATTAAGATTAATACCATATGGAGTATTTGCTTTAATTACTACAGCAGCAGCTAGTAATGGAATTGACACTATAAAGTCTTTAATATGGGTTATAGTAGCAGTATATATTGCAGCAATACTTCAATTTATATTAGTTTATACACCACTTATAACTTTTGTTGCAAAGAAAAATCCTTTTAAATTCTTTAAAGGAATATTCCCAGCTCAAACAGTGGCCTTTACAAGTCAAAGTAGCTATGGAACATTACCAGTTACTATTGAATCATTAGTAAATAGAGTTGGAGTTTCTGAAAATATTGCAAGCTTTGTTGCACCACTTGGTTCAACTATTGGAATGAATGGATGTGGAGGCCTTTATCCTGCAATAGTTGCAATATTTGTAGCAAATGTATTTAATATAGAACTTACTATGTATTCATATATACTAATAATTTTAACAACAATTATTTCATCAATAGGGATAGCAGGGGTTCCAGGTGCAGCTACAATGTCAACAACTGTTGTACTTGCAACACTTGGATTACCTATAGAAGGTATGGCTATGGTTATTGCGGTAGATTCTATAATTGATATGATGAGAACAACAACTAATGTTACAGGTTCAGCTGTTGCAGCATTACTTGTTGATGAAACAGAGAAGAGAAAAAAATACAAATACAATTTATAAAAAATAAGACAAGCTAAAATAGCTTGTCTTATTTTTATGTAAAATTTTGTAGAAAGTAATGCATAGTAAAAAAGAAATTTTAAAAAATATTAAATTTTTTTAAAAGAAATCATTTACAAAGAGCAAATGGTAATATATAATAAATTCATACCAATGAATTGGTACCTATGAATTTAATATATAGTTATAAATCAAAAATAAGAAGGGGAGATGAGTATGAGATTTCCAAAAGATTTTTTGTTTGGAGCAGCATCAGCTTCATATCAGGTTGAAGGTGCATGGGATAAAGACGGTAAGGGAATAACTAACTGGGATGTTTTTTCAAAGATACCAGGAAAGACATTTGAAGGTACAAATGGAGATATTGCAGTAGATCACTACAATAGATATAAAGAAGATGTAAAGCTTATGGCAGAGATGGGTCTTGAATCATATAGATTTTCAATATCTTGGGCTAGAATAATTCCAGATGGAGATGGAGAAATAAATAAAAAAGGGTTAGAGTTTTATAACAATTTAATAGATGAATGTTTAAAATATGGAATAGTTCCTTTCGTAACTTTATACCATTGGGATTTACCACAAACATTAGAAGCAGATGGTGGTTGGACAAGCAAGAGGACAGTAGAAGCTTTTGTTAAGTATGCAAAAACTTGCTTTGAAGCTTTTGGTGATAGAGTTAAGCATTGGATTACTTTTAATGAAACAATAGTATTTTGTAAGTTAGGATACATTGCAGGGGCACATCCACCAGGTATTATAAATGATCAAAAGAAATACTTTGAAGCTACTCATAATGTATTTGTAGCTCATGCAAAAGCTATAAAAGAATATAAGAAATTAAAGCAATATGGTGAAATAGGTATAACTCATGTATTTAGTCCAGCTTTTAGTATTGATGATAATATAGAAAACTTAAAGGCAACAGAACATGCAAATTATTATGAAACATTCTGGTATTATGATCCAATTTTAAAGGGAGAGTATCCTAAATATGTAGTAGATATTTTAGAAGAAAAAGGATTAGCACCAAATTGGACAAGGGAAGAATTAGATTTATTAAAAGAAGTAGCAGATTATAACGACTTTTTAGGACTTAATTATTATCAACCTCAAAGGGTTACTAAAAATTATGAAAAAGTAGAAATTAATGAAGCAGATAGAGATAAATCAACAGGAAAGCCTGGTAATCCTTCATTTGATGGAGTATACAAAACAGTAATGATGGAAGATAAGGTTTATACAAAATGGGGATGGGAAATATCTCCTGAAGGATTTTTAGAAGGTCTTAGAATGTTAAAAGATAGATATGGTGATGTTAAGTTATACATTACTGAAAATGGACTTGGAGATGAGGATCCAATAATTGAAGATGAAATAGTAGATATCCCAAGAATTAAATATATTGAAGAGCATTTAAAAGCAGTTAAGAGAGCAATTGAGGAAGGGATAAATTTAAAGGGATATTATGCTTGGTCTGTAATAGACTTATTAAGTTGGCTTAATGGATATAAAAAGCAATATGGATTTATATACGTTGACCACAAAAATAACTTAGAAAGAAAAAAGAAACTGTCTTTCCATTGGTATAAGAATGTTATAAAAACAAGAGGGGAAGAATTATAAAAATTTAAAAGTAAGGGAGTTAGAGTTATGGGGCAAATAGAGAAATTTTTTAATAAAATGATACCAGCATTTATGAAATTTGCAAATTCTAAAGTAGTAAGTGCACTTAAAGATGGATTTGTGTTAACTATGCCGTTAACACTTATAGGATCAGTATTTATGTTAATTGGGAATTTCCCAATTCCAAATTGGAATGGATTTATGGAAGGGATATTTGGTGCAGGATGGACTGAACCACTTAACCAAGTAACAGGAGCAACTTTTGACATTATAGCTTTAGTTGGTGTATTTGGTATAGCATATTCTTATGCAAAATCTTATGATATAGATGCAGTTCCAGCTGGAATATTAGGTATTATTTCATTTTTAATAGTAAGTAATTCATTTGTTATAAGTGAATCAGGAGAAGTTATTAATGGAGTTATACCTAAGGTTTGGACAGCTGGACAAGGTATGATAACTGCTATATTAGTAGGACTTTCAGTTGGTGCAATTTATTCTTTATGTATAAGAAAGAATTTAAGAATAAAGATGCCAGAGAGTGTTCCACCAGGTGTATCAAATGCTTTCTCAGCACTTATACCAGGATTTATAATAGCAACATTATCAATGATAGTTTATATAGTATGCGATAAGATTAAGGGTGTTTCAATAACTGAGATCATATATCAAATATTACAAATTCCAATGCAAAACCTTTCAGATTCATTGGTAGGAATAATAGTAATTATGGCTTTAATATCAATATTCTGGTGGTTTGGATTACACGGACCTAATATAGTAATGGGAATAATGGCACCTATATTAACAGCTAATGCATTATCTAATCAAGCTGTTGTAGATGCTGGACAATCTCTAGTTGTAGGTGAAAATGCAAAGGTTGTTACAGTACAAATGGTAGACATATACGGAAAATTTGGAGGAGCAGGTATAACTTTAGGATTATTAATTGCAGCTTTAATAGTTGCAAAATCAAGACAAGTTAAAGAGTTATCTAAAATGGCTCTTATACCAGGTATATTTAATATAAATGAACCAGTAGTATTTGGACTTCCAATTGTATTTAATCCACTTATGATTGTACCATTTATTATAGTTCCAATATTAGCAGTATTAATGACTTATTTCTCAATAACTTTAGGATTTGTAGAGCCTTTCTTAGCGGTACAAGTTCCATGGACAACACCACCTATAATATCAGGTTTCTTATTATCAGGATGGCAAGGAGCAGTGCTTCAAATAGCAATACTTGCTATGTCAATATTTGTTTATCTTCCATTTGTTAAGTTACAAGATAGAGTATCTTATAATGAAGAGAACAAAGTAAATGAAGCAACTAATTAATAATTTATATTAGATTAATAAAGTAACTTAAATAAGCTTCTTTACACTAAGTGTTATATAAAATATACTTATGTAAAGAGGCTTTTAATATTATATAAGTTATACTTAAAATCTTAAATATTAAAACATAGATTCAAATTTTATATAGATAAAATTAAATAATTAAAGAAAGATGGAGTAGAAATATGGCGGTCAAATATAAACTAGTCTGTGATGAACTAGAAAAAGAAATATTGCAAGGAAAGTATCCTTATAGTAGTAAATTACCAACAGAAGAAGAGCTTATGAGAAAATTTGATGTAAGTAGAAACACAATAAGAAAAGCAATAGAAATATTAGTTGATAAGGGATATATATATCAAGTTCAAGGAAGTGGAATATTTTTAAGGGAATTTTCAAAGGAAGGATGTATACCTTTAAATGGTATGAAAGGATTAACTAAGGAATTTGCTAAAGACGTTTTAACTAGTGAATTATTAGAGTTAACTGTTATAGAAGCTGATGAAGAATTATCAGAAAAGATGAAATGTAAAAAGGGGACTGAAGTGTATCATATAAGACGTATAAGATATTTAAATTCTGAGCCATATGCTTATGAAGAGTCTTATTATAATAAAGAAATAATTCCCTATTTAAATAAAGAAATATGTGATGATTCAATATACGAATATATTGAAAAAGCATTAAAATTAAATATAGGCTTTGCAGATAAAGTTGTATACTGTGAAAAGTTAAATGAAAATGAGGCAAAAATTTTAGGATTAAATGAAGGGGATCCAACATTAGTTGTTGAAAATACTGCATTTTTAAATACTGGAGTAGTATTTGATGTATCAAGAGAAAAATATAATTACACTAAAGCAAAGTTATTAAGTTTAGGGAAAAATTAATTAAGACTGCTGACAAAATATCAGCAGTCTTTTAATAATTTAATTTTAATCTCTTCTATAGTTAAGCCACTAGATTTTAATTTTTTTATTTCATCAATACGTTTAAGAGCTTCTATTCTTGGGTATCTTCTTACTAATCTGCTTTCTAACTGCTCAAAAGGTAATAGATTTTCTTCTGTATAATATTTTAATGTGCTATATCTCATACCAGATAATTGAACTAATTCACTTATAGTTATAAAATCAGAATTTTGTATTTTCTCTATACTTCTAGGTCTAGACATTTTTATAACAATCCTGCAATTATATCTGTAATTAATGTTAATGCTGAAAATGCTTCAATATTTGTAATAGCTTTTTTTATTATTTTAAATTTATCAGTAGCTTTATCTTCATATATTTTTTCTATTTTAGCTTTTATATCCTTATACTCATATTCTGAAAAATAAGACATTAGCATTTTATTTTCATCTAATAAAATAATAAGAGATAAAGTATTATCATCTATATTTCCATCTTCTAATAATTCAGCTCGTATTTTTTGAACTAGAAAATCACCAATATTTTTAGAATCAATATAATTTTTCTTAGAAGAATTTAATAAAGAAGGACTACTTATAACTTCTAAAGCATCTTTTTTAATAATGCTTTGGACTATAGCATTGTATATACTATCACGTAATTTAGAATGTGAATAGAAGTACTCCATCCATTCTTTTATACTCATTGTTTTTTTAGAAGTAATAGTTTTTAAAACAATATCATTATATTCTATCCCTGTTAATTTAGAATTATTAATAATAACCTGTTGATCTTCATTAAATGCAATTTTATCTTTAAAATATAGATCGATAAAAATTGAAGCAATTGAATAAATTTTGCTATTTCCTACCTTAACCTTATTATTTTTAATTAAATTCTTTCCTATAAGATCTAAAATAATAAATTGTTCTGTAGTTGATAATTCTATATTTTTTATTTTCATAAATATACCTCCATAAATATTACTTACTACTTATCACTTACTACTTACTATATAGTATACTCTTTATTGAAAAAATATACAAATATGTATATAAATTCTTGGAGTTTTTCAATAAAATAAAGGATATCGGTTACCGATATCCTTATTATTTATCTTATATACTAATGTTTTAGGAAGTATTATGTTTTTATACGAAACTCATGTGAGCAACGCTTACAAGTTACAATTATATTCCCCTTACCCCTAGGTAATCTTAACTTTTGATTACATTTAGGACATTTAACTATTTTATATTTAAATTTTTGAGTTATTCTATACTTTATATTGTTAAATACATAAGGAATATGATCTAAACTTGTCCTAGGTAAATTTTCAGGAAGTCTTTTTCCGAATTTACTTAATAGTTTATTAGCTAAGTTTATAAATTTATTTAACTCTAAACTTCTTTTGTATATATTTTTAGAGAATGCTCTATATATAACAAAAAGAATTAATAGTGTACCAATTAAATTAGTATATTTATTTAAGTTTAAAAACATACTTACTATAAGCAAAAATATTGATAATATATCAAATCCGTATGAACCATAAAAAATATTCAAAAAATTATCACTCCTTAAATCTATTAGAAAATAGTTTACCACAAAATACTAAAAAATTTCAATTAAACTTTAAAATTATGTTCAAAATTTATAGTTATTTTAGAAAAAATATTAAAAATCTTACTTAGTAATTTATTCTAAGGAATTTGTTGGGACATGCCTTGAAGTAAGTTATAGCGTAAAAATAATTAAAGATTAGGTTTCCATAATAAGATTAATTTGGTCACAAAGTATTATATATCAATATATAGAAACTATCTACTACACATTATATGTATAAAATATGTTATAAATGTACTTGGTAGCATTAGAGGGAGTAAAAAGTACTTTAACTAATAAGATATTGGACTATGTAAATAGTTCGAAAAAATAAAAAGGAGTGGTACAGATGAAATTAAAACTAATTGCTATGTTATTATCAACTACATTACTTGGAGGAACTACACTTTTTAATTGTTTTTCTAATAAAGCAAACGTTAGCGAAAACAAAAAAGCAGAAGTAGTTATGAATCAAGGGGACTCTAAAGGATCACAAACAAATAATTTAGAGAATAAAGGTAATGAAGCTAAAGATAATCAAAATAAGCAACAAGTAGTATCTAATGATAAGAAAGTAGCAGAAGATACTCAATCTAAAAACAGTATTGGTAAGGTAGTTAATAATAACAGTACACCAACACAAAATGATAAGGGACAAGCTAGTCAAAAAGAACAAGCAAAAGATTCTAATAAGAACAATGCTAAAGTAGAAAGTAAAGAAAATAACAAGGAACAAAGTAAACCTTCAGTAAATGAAAATACTCAAGCAAAGAAGGATACAACTAGTACAAGCGAAAAAGAAAGTACTAATTTTATGGCACAAGTAGAATCAAGAATCTTTGAAAGAGTTAATGCAGAAAGATCAAAAGCTGGACTTCCACAATTATCTTACAATAACACTATGCAAAAATATGCTAGAATAAAATCACAAGATATGGGGGTTAGAAATTACTTTGACCATAAAGATCCACAAGGTAACCTTATAACAGCTAAAATGAAAGCTGATGGAGTAAATTACATGGCTTGGGGAGAAAATATAGCTTATATAGGTGGAGTTTCTGATGCAAATGCATTAGCAGATCAATTCATGACTAACTGGATGAACTCACCAGGACATAGAGCAAATATATTATCTTCTAACTTCAAATCAATTGGAGTAGGAGTGTACAAGTCTGGTAATAGAGTATACGCAACACAAGAATTCTTTAAATAATATAATACATAAAAAAGAGGTGTTTTTAAAAATACCTCTTTTTGTTTTATATAAAATTATATTTGAATGTTGGTTTTTAATATAGAAATATGGACAATACCATTATCTTGTAAAGCTGCAATACCTCATATGATAGAAAATGGAGGCGAAAGTATTATTAATATTTCAAGTATAGGATCAGTTATTCCAGATTTATCAAGAATAGCTTATTGTACATCTAAAGCTGCAATAAATTCATTAACTCAAAATATAGCTGTTCAATTTTTGCAAGTGATGATTCTTCATATATTACAGGACAATTACAAGAAGTTGCTGGAGGATTTGCAATAGCAACCCCTCAATATGCAGAATTTATAGATAAACTTTAATTAAAACTCTATAAAAATTACGTAACCTAGAATTAAAATAGAATTTATGATATAATTAAGCTTAGTTATAAAAGACCGCACACTGATTAATTAGTGTGCGGTTTTACTATAATGATCTAATAAAAATAGATCAAAGTAGGAGGAAACAAATGAAGACGAATTATCATACCCATAATTACAGATGCAATCATGCAACAGGAACAGCTTTAGATTATGTAGAAGAAGCAATAAAAAACGGTTTTTCAGAAATCGGAATATCAGATCATTTACCTCATCCAGGTAAAGATATTGATAATCACCACAGAATGTCTGTAGATGATATTCCAAATTATATTAAAGAAATTGAAGAGGCAATAGAAAGACATAAAGAAAAAATAAGTATAAAAAAAGGCCTTGAATGTGAATATTTCGAAGATTTATTATGGTTTTATAAAGAGCTTAGAGAAAAGTATAAATTTGATTATTTAATATTAGGAGTACATTTTTTCCCATATAAAGGAGAATGGCATTATGTAGGACATGGACTTACAGAAGATATGTTAGATGTATACTCAGATTATGTAGTAAAATCTATAAAGAGTGGTCTATTTAATTATATTGCTCATCCAGATCTTTTTGGGCTTGGATATAAAGATTTTGATGAAAATGCAATAAAGGCATCAAGAAAAATTTTAAAAGCAGCAGAAGAAGTAGGTATGCCAATAGAAATTAATGTAAATGGAATGAGAAAACCTAAGGTTAAGTATAATGGTGGAGAAAGATTCGCTTATCCAATTAAAGAATTTTGGGAATTATCAAAAGAATATAATGTAAAGAGAATAGTTGGAGTTGATGCTCATAATCCATGTGAACTTGGGGATTTTGAAATGGGAGTTAACTTTGCTAAAGAGAATGGATTAGAAATTATAGAAAAATTAGAACTATAAAAATTAATACATAATAAAAAAGGTAATCACAAAAAAGTGATTACCTTTTTTATTATATAAATTTAAATATAGTTCTTCATAAAATCAACAAATATTTTAAGTATATTAATAGATAGGAAATTTAATATTTAAATGGAGGATAAAATTTGAGTACAAAGAAAAAAAGTGTGTTAATTATTTTAGTTATTATATTTTTAGTTATAGGTGGAATTGCTTTTAAATCTTATATGAAAACAGGAAATTTAGAAAAAAAGAATGAAAAGCAAGATAGTATAACTATAAAAGCTAATTATAAAGAAGGTCGTCTTTACCCAATGATAAATATAATTGAAGACACGAAAAGTATTACTTTGCAAATAGATGGGGTAGAAAAAGAAAGTGATCTTAAAATAATTAATCCTGAAAGTAATGAAACAATTAATGTTAATGATAGAAAGATTACTTTAAATAATATAATAGTTAAAGATATAAATTATGGAATATTACTTAATAATGATTTAGTAGGAATTATAAGAGCAGTTGAAAATAAAGAAGATATAGATGAAGAGGCATTAAGTGAAGAAATATATGAACGTCTTAAATGTGCATTATAGAAAGGAGAGGATAAAATGAATTATTTAATATTGTTTTTAGAAGGGATAATAACTTTTATTTCACCTTGCATATTACCAATGATACCTATTTATATATCGTATTTTATGGGAAGTGATGAAGGGAATAATAAAAGCAAGGCATTTATAAATTCAATATTTTTTGTTATAGGATTTTCCTTCATATTTACTATGTTAGGTGGTGCAATTGGTACATTTGGACACTTGCTTAAAGAAAATATAAAGATTTTTAATATAATTTCAGGAGCTATTTTAATTATACTTGGACTTAATTATATTGGAATTTTAAAGATAGGAATATTACAAAGAACTTTTAAAATAAATAATGATTCTATTAAAAATAAAAGCGGAATAGTATCAGCCACTTTATTTGGAATGATATTTGGAATTGGATGGACTCCATGTGTTGGGCCATTTTTAGGATCAGCTTTAATGATTGCAGCAAATTCAGGTGGATCTATAGAAGGAGTTATGATGCTTTTAATATATAGTTTAGGACTTGGAATTCCATTTATTATGTCTGCAATACTTATAGATTCTCTAAAAAATGCATTTAATTTCATAAAGAGAAATTACAATATAATAAATAAAATATCAGGAATAATTTTAATTGTTGTAGGAATAATGATGGCAACAGGATACTTAAACTTAGTTTTATCTATATTAACATTTTAATTTTTAGGAGGAGAAGATATATGAACGGTAAAAAGAATTTAATAATTTCACTTGTAGCAATCGTTGTATTGTTAGTAGTAGGTGGAATTTCTTATAAATATTTAAGTAATAAGTATGCTGAAAAAGCAAATGTTTATAGTGAAACTAATGATGAATCTAATGAAACGAAACTTAATAATATTTATAATTCAAAAAGCAACCCTAACGAAAACATAGCTTTTAGAGATTTTAAAGTTTATAATAAAGAAGGAAAAGCAGTTAAACTTTCTGACTATAAAGGTAAGAAAAGCGTAGTTATTAACTTTTGGGCTAGCTGGTGTCCACCATGCAAACTTGAAATGCCGTATTTTAATGAAGCTACAAAAAAATATAAAGATAAAGATGTAGAGATACTTATGGTTAATATTACTGATGGAGTTAGAGAAACAGAAGCTAAAGCATTAGATTATATAGAGTCAACAGGTTATAATATGAATATATTGTTTGATAAAGATTTAAGTGCAGCAGATGCTTATGGAGTAAACGCCCTTCCAAGAACTATTTTTATAGATAAGGAAGGAAATATTATTAATGACCACACTGGTCTTATATCAGAAGATATTTTAGACAATAACATAAATAGAGTTATAGAGAAATAAATTTAACGTAGAAAAGATTAGTAAATTATAATTTAGCTAATCTTTTTTATGTATAAATGGTTAGGAGATGATTTTACTTTGAAGAAAAATATATTAGTTATTGATGATGAATACAAAATTGTAGAAGTTATAAAAGTATATTTAGAAAAGAGCGGATATAATGTAATTACTGCATTTAACGGAAAAGATGCAATTAAAGAATATGAAAATAATAATATAGATTTAATTATATTAGATTTAATGTTGCCTGATATAAGTGGAGAAGATATATGTAAAACTTTAAGGGAAAAATCAAATGTTCCAATTATTATGTTAACAGCTAAAATACAAGAAGAAGATGCCTTAAATGGATTTAATATAGGAGCAGATGATTATGTAACAAAGCCTTTTAGTCCTAAAATTTTAGTATCAAAAATTAATGCAGTCTTAAAGAGAATATGTAGTAATGAGAAAAAGAGATTGTATTTTAATTATGGGGATTTAGTAATTGATACTGCAAGTTATGAAGTTTTTAAAAAGGATGAAAAAGTAACACTTACGCCGTCTGAATTTAAAATATTGCTAGAACTATCTAAAAATCCAAATGTTGTATTTACAAGAGAAGAGCTTATGGATAAAACTATGAAAGAAGATAATTATGTATATGATAGAATAATAGATTCTCATATAAAAAATATAAGAAGCAAAATAGAAGATAATAGTAAAGATCCAAAGTATGTACTTACAGTACATGGTGTAGGGTATAAATTTGGTGGTGAATAGAAATTTTGAATAAACTTAAACATAGATTAACCTTTATATTTATTTTATTTTCATTAATTATAGTATTATCAATAGGTACCGTAGCTAATATATCTATTAAGAAAAATTTTAATAAGTATATTGAAGAAGGAATAGAACAAAGGAAAGAAGATGTAGTTAAAAGCATAGATAACACTTATAAAAATAAAAAGTTTGATATAGATAATATAGATTTAATAGGAACTGAAGCAATAGAAAAAGGATTAATACTTAATATAAAAGATGAAAATGGTAAAGTAGTATGGAATGCTAGGGAAAAAAATAATTTGCTTTGTGAATCAATACTTAAAAAGATGAAGGCTAATATAAATAAAATAAATCCTACTTTAAATGGAACAAATACTACTATTGAAAAGTTTAATTTAAAATCAAATGGAGAAAATGTAGGTAGTGTAGAAATAGAATATATAGGTCCTTTTTATTATAATGATTCAGATTTAATATTTTTTAGTACGTTAAATAATGTTTTAATAGCAGTTGGAGTTTTTGCAGTAGCTTTATCTGCAATACTTGGTATTACTATATCTCATTCAATTAGTAAACCAGTTTTAAATGTTGTAAATGCAACAAATTTAATAGCAGATGGTGATTATTCTAATAAAGTTAATGTTAAAAGTAAAATAGAAGAAATTAATAATATGATTAATTCTGTAAATAAGTTAGCTAATAATTTAGAAGAACAAGAAAACTTAAGAAAAATATTAACTCGAGATATATCCCATGAACTTAGAACACCTCTTACAACTATAAGTGTGCAAGTTGAAGCTTTAATAGATGGTATATGGGAGCCAACCGAGGAGAGACTTAAAAGTATATACGATGAAATAGAAAGACTTACTAGATTAGTTGGATCTTTAGAAAAGTTATCAACCTATGAAGAGGATAATTTCTTAATAAATAAAGAGAGTGTAAATATTAAAGAGCTTATAAATACTTTAATAATTAATTTTGAAAAACAATTATTAGATAAGAAGATAGAACTTATCCTTAATTTAAACTCCATAACAATATATTGCGACAAGGATAAAATAAGTCAGGCTATAATAAATATTTTATCTAATAGTATTAAATATTCAAATGAAGGTGACAAAATATATATAAATACCTTTGATGATAAAGAATATAATTATATATCAATAAGGGATACTGGTATAGGAATTGATAAAGGTGATATAAAGTATATTTTTGAAAGATTTTATAGAGTAGATAAATCAAGAGATAGAAAGTCTGGTGGTATAGGTGTTGGACTTACAATAGCTAAAACAATAGTTGAAAAGCATAGTGGTACTATAATAGTAAAAAGTAAAATTAATAATGGAAGTGAATTTATAATAAAACTACCTAAATAAGTTATAAAATTTAATAAACAATCACCTATAAAGGTAAATAGAATACAATATATTAAAGGGGAAATCTTAAAAGGAAATATAGAGCTTTTAAGGTATCCCCTTTAAGCTTATACAAAGGCAGGTGTGATTCTAATGGATAGGTTAGAGAGAATTTTTAAAGAAGCATCCCTTAGAGCTGTTATTTTTTCAAAAAAGAACTTAGGAATAAATCTAGATTTTACAGAAGAGAGTTTAGGCATAGTAGATGAAATTTTAGAAGTATTTCATAGGGCAAATGAAGCTGAAGAAGTGGATGATGATAGATTACTTGATTTATCAATGACTTTTGGGGGTTATCTTGGGGAAGTCATAAGTAAAAATATTGGTGGAGATTGGGAAGAAAACGATGGCAAAGTGATATTTTTGAAAGTGAATGAAAAGAAGGTTTTGCCGCTTAATATAATATATAAGAGAATAAATATTGGAGAAAGGGCATCTGTAGAGAGATGGTATAATAAGTTTAAAGAGAAATTATGATAATAAAAATAGAGCTCTTAAAAGCAACCTATAATGTATATTTTAGGTTGCTTTTAAATATAATTTTAAAGTTAGATAGATAAAAGGAGATAATAGGAAATAAACTGTTAAAAGATTAACAGAACTAGTAGTTATTAATAAATTAAGGGAAATTTGCTAATATACAGCAGATGGATAGGTTGGACAAATTTCAAGTTATATTGTTATAATGTAAACGTAATCAATAAAAATTTTGATAGGAGGAGTTATTTTGGGAAGAGATGAGAAAATACTAAAAGAATTTAGAGAAGAGGCATTTCCACCATTTTTTGCTATGGAGGAATCAGCAAGATGTCTATTATGTCATGATGCCCCATGTTCAAAAGCTTGTCCTGTAGGGACAGATCCTGCAAAGTTTATTCGTTCACTTCGCTTTAGAAATCTAAAAGGAGCAGTAGAAACTATAAGAGAAAATAACATACTTGGAGGAGTTTGTGCTAGAGTATGTCCGACATCTAAATATTGTGAAGGTGCATGTAGTAGAACTGGAATAGACAGACCTATAGAAATAGCAAAATTACAAAGATATTTAACTGATTATGAAAAAGTTTTAGGACTTGAAGTTTTAGAAATACCTGAAGCTACAAAAGAAAAAGTAGCAATTATAGGATCAGGTCCAAGTGGACTTTCAGCAGCAACTGAACTTGCAAAGAGAGGATATAAAGTTACTGTATTTGAAGAAACTCCTAAATTAGGTGGATGGTTAACATACGGTATACCAGATGAAAGGTTACCAGAAAACGTAGTAGAAAATGAAATAGGATACATAAAAAGGTTAGGGGTAGACTTTATAACTAGTTGTAAAGTGCCTAGAGATAAAAGTATAGATGATCTAAAAAACGAAGGTTTTAAGGCAATATTAATTTCAACTGGAATGCAAAAGAGCAAGAAAGTAGAAATTGAAGGAGAAGACCTTAATGGAGTATTAAATGGAGTAGATTTCCTTTCAGAAGTTAATACAAACAAAAAGGCAATGATTGGAGATAAGATAATAGTAATTGGTGGTGGAGATGTTGCAATAGATTGTGCAACAACTGCTAAGAATTTAGGTGCTTCAGATGTAAAAATTGTTTATAGAAGAAAAATAGAAAATATGCCAGCAGATAGAGCAAGTATTGAAGAAGTTCAAAAGTTAAATATACCTATATTTACAGGCTTTAAACCTTTAAAGATAATTGGAGAAAATAGCTTTGTTACAAGGTTCAAAGCAGTAGGAATGTTTGATGATTCTGAAATAGAACTTCCAGCTGATAATGTTATATTTGCAATAGGTCAAGATCCTGAGAATGTAGATAATATAGCAGATATAAAAGTTAATGAAAAAGGAATTATTATTACAGATAATTATAAAACAAATATTGATTATATATTTGCAGCAGGAGATATTGTGGAAGGTGATAAGACAGTAGTTTATGCTTTAAAGACAGGAAAAGAAGCTGCAATTGCAATAGATAAATATTTAGAGAAGATGGAGGGTGCTAGATAATGAAGAAGAAAGATTTATCAATAGAATTCTGTGGAGTAAAATGTGAAAATCCATTTTTCTTATCATCATCTCCAGTTGGAAATTGTTATGAAATGTGTGCTAAATGCTTTGATGTAGGCTGGGGTGGTGTTGTATTTAAAACAATTGGATTCTTTAAACCAAATGAAGTATCACCTAGGTTTACTAATCTAAGAAAAGAAGGAACATCATTTGTTGGATTTAAAAATATGGAGCAAATTGCAGAGCATTCTTTAGAAGAAAACTTAAATGACCTTAGAAGACTTAAAGAAAATTATCCAAACAAAGTTGTAGTAGCATCAATAATGGGACAAAATGAAAAGGAATGGGAAGATCTTGCAAAGCTTGTTACAGAAGCTGGTTCAGATATGATTGAATGTAATTTTTCATGTCCTCAAATGACAAGTCATGATATGGGTTCAGATGTAGGTCAAAATCCTGAACTAGTTAAAAAATACTGCATGGCAGTAAGAAGAGGAACACACCTTCCAATACTTGCAAAGATGACACCAAATATAGGTGATATGTCAGTACCTGCAATTGCTTCAATTGAAGGTGGAGCAGATGCTATAGCTACTATAAATACAATTAAGAGTATTACTAATATTGACTTTGATACAATGACAGCACTACCTATTATAAATGGTAAATCTTCAGTTTCTGGGTATTCAGGAAAAGCTGTTAAGCCAATAGCCCTTAGATTTATATATGAACTTTCAAAAAATGAAAAGCTAAAAGGTATTCCTATAAGCGGTATTGGAGGAATAGAAACTTGGGAAGATGCTTTAGAATTTATATTACTAGGAGCAAGTAATCTTCAAGTTACAACAGGTATAATGCAATATGGATATAGAATAGTTGAAGATATGATTAGCGGTCTTTCACATTTTATGGATGAAAGAGGCTTTGATAAGTTAGAAGATATGGTTGGACTTGCAGTTAAAAATATTATTCCAGCAGAAGATTTAGATAGAGGATATATAGTGTATCCAAAATTTGATTATGAAACTTGTGTAGGTTGTGGTAGATGTTATATATCATGTTATGATGGAGCACATCAAGCAATAGAATGGGATAATGAAGAAAGAAAACCTATTTTAAATAAAGATAAATGTGTTGGATGTCATTTATGTGCAAATGTTTGCCCAACTCAAAGTATATCTTTCGGAGAGATAAAGTTTAAAAAAGGCGAAAAAGAAAGAGAGATCATATTATAAATACAATAAAAAGTCAGGTAAATGTTTTTAATTTACCTGACTTTTTATTATAGTTTCAATTATCCTAATTTAACTAATGCACAACCTTCTATTGCATTAATATTATTTTCCTTGCAGTAATTTAATATATCGTAACTTTCAGCACCAGGTTGAATTAATATATTTTTTATACCTAAGGTATTAGCTTCTTTTATAAATTCTAATCCTAGTTTTGGATTGATACATAAATCTATCGCGTCGATTTTATATGGTACTTCATTTAAAGTTTTATATACATGATCTCCGCCATTTGGATGAACACCACATACATTATAATTCTTACTTTTAAACTTATTTAGAATTTTATTAGCATATTTAAGAGAATTAGTAACATCTCCAATTACTACCCAATTTTTAAAATCAATTATATTTTTATATTCCATAATATAACCTCCTAAGTAGTCTTAATAAATTTATTATACCTCTTTATATATGAGATTATTTCTATTTTGAAATTTCATGATTTTTCATAAAAATGGATACTAAATAAGCCATTAAAATAATTCCAGGAATGTCTATTAAGAGTCTAACTAGTGTAAATTTAAATCCAAGGGATGATATTTCAAAAAGTAGTGTAGAGATTTTGGTAACGCACCAAGCGTTCATAAAAATAATTATATTAAAAATAGATGCTCCTTTTTTTAGTAATACAGATGTGAAAGGAAAAGCTGCATACATAGGTCCTGCACCTAAAGAGCCGATTATTATTGATATAATTATACCTAAAATACCAGAATCTTTTCCCATATATTTTATAAAATATTCTCTAGAGATCCAAACATCCATAAGACCAAGTAAAAGCATAATTGGAGGAAGTACTTTAAGCATTTCTAAAAAGCTAGATTTTGCACCTAGAAATGTGTACGATGCAAGATCAGAACTAATAAAATATAGAATAGAAGTAAGTACAATACAAATAAGAAATAGATAATAACGTTTAGCTATTTTTAAAACAATATTCATAAAAGCATCACCTTCCCAAAAATAAAAGCTACAACAAATGAGAATAAGAAAGCAATAAAATTTCTAAGAAAAGCAGCTCGCTTTCCGATATATTTACTTTCTAAAGAAAATGTCATTATTCCAACTAATGTAAGAGTTGAAACTAATGCTCCAACTTGAGCAAAGCCAGCTCCGTTTTGAAGAAGGGTATTACAAGTTGAAAAAGCAACAAATGTTGGCATTATAGTAATAGAACCAATTACTGATGATAATATTACACCTAAAAAACCAGAAGAATCACCAATTAAATTTGATATTGTATCTGGATTTACAATTGCTAAAATTAATGAAACAATAAATATTATACTTAAAAATTGAGGCATTATATTCTCAAAAGATTTAAGCGAAATTTTTAAAGCCTTTTTTGTTTTATTTTTATCTTTAAAAAATGAAATAATAAATAAAAAAATGGCTAAAGTATATAAAATAAAAGCTGTCATTAAATCACCCTTAAAAATTTATAAAACCCTATGATTATAATATTCATAGGGTTTTAAAGTGATAATGTTTATTAAATTATTAAATTATTAAATTAGAAACCTCTCTTTTTAGCTTCAATTCCGCTTTCGTTAATTCCAGGTTCTTTTGTTGTAGTAGTAAATCTGTTTCTAGACCATTGATTTTGAGTTTTATGACCATTAGCTAAATAATTTTCTTTTGAGTAGACTCTTCTATTTTCGCTTTTCATTCAGAATACCTCCTAAAAGTTTATTACATTTATAGTATGGGATTATTAATAGATTTTATATTATAATGTTACTTCATATTTTTATAATAATTTCAAGAAAGACCTATAAAAAATAATGAAAATAAAATATAATAAACTTTGAGTGTTTTAAAGGAGGATATTAATGAAAAGATTCAAAAAAGTATACATAGAAATAACAAATATTTGTAATTTAAGTTGTAATTTCTGTCCAAAGACTAAGAGAAAGCTACAATTTATGGATGAGGAATCCTTTAAAAAAGTTATAGAATCTATAAAACCATATACAGATTATATATATCTACATTTAATGGGAGAACCGTTTTTAAATAAAAATCTTGAAAAATTTTTAGATATTGCCTATGAAAATGGCTTAAAAGTTAACATAACTACAAATGGAACATTAATAAATAAAGTTAGAGATATTCTTATAAAAGCGAAAGCTTTAAGACAAGTTAATATATCACTTCATAGCTTTGAAGCTAATGATAGTGAAGTTAAACTAGAAGAGTATGTATCTAATATATGTGATTTTATATTAGATGCAAATGAAAATAGTAATATAATTTGTTCAATGAGACTTTGGAATATGGATAGTAAGGAACTAAAAGCTTGTAATGAATTAAATAGAGATATTATTACTATGTTAGAAGAAGGACTTAAAATTCCATTTAGTCTTAAAGAAAAATTATTAGAAAGCAATGGTATAAAGATTAGAAAAAATATTTATTTAAATATGGCTGAAAAATTTGAATGGCCAAATATTGATAAAGATAACGAAGACACAGAAATTTTTTGTTATGGGCTTAGAGATCAAATTGGAGTATTAGTAGATGGTACAGTTGTGCCTTGCTGTTTAGATAGTGAAGGTAACATTAATCTTGGAAATATTTTTGAAAATTCTTTAGGTGAAATATTAGATGGTGATAGAGCTAAAAATATTTATGATGGATTTTCAAGAAGATGTGCAGTAGAAGATTTATGTAAAAGATGTGGATACGCAAAAAGATATAAAAAATAAATTATTTAAGTATTCCTTATAACTTATATAAATTTAGGATAAATTTTAGTAATTAAAAGCATAATAAATTTATAAGTAAAGGAGTGATTAAATTGGCAGATGAAAAAGTAGTATCATTTAGAGAAGCTGATGGAAGTAAAGTAGACTATGTTGTATTAGACCAAGTTTTAATATGTGGCTCTGAATATGTTGCAATGGCACCTGTTAAAGAAAGAGAACATATAGAACTTTTTAAAATTAAATTTGATAAAGATTGGAATGAATCTTTAGAAGAAGTTGAATCAGAAAAAGAAATAAATATGTTTAAACAAGTATCTAAAATTAAAATGTAATAAAAAAAGAGCAGCCTATTGGCTGTTCTTTTTATTAAATACAGTATTATTCAGTTCTTAAAGCATCAATAGGAAGAAGCTTAGAGGCTTTGTTTGCAGGCATAAGTCCAAATATAACTCCAATAAATATTGAAAATACTAGACCAAAAATAACTATGCCCCAAGAAATACCGGATGTAACTCCAAGAACACTATTAAATGCTTGCGACCCAATTATACCTAAAATAGCTCCAATTATTCCTCCGATTAAACTGATAACTATAGATTCAATTAAAAATTGCATTAGTATATCACGTCTCTTTGCACCTAATGCCTTCCTAATACCTATTTCTCTAGTTCTTTCAGTTACAGAGACAAGCATTATATTCATAATACCTATACCACCAACTAGTAAAGAAATACCAGCAATTACACCAACTGTTGTTTTCATAGTTCCTTGCATATTTGATATTGTATCTAATATTTGTTGTTGATTTATTAGCATATAAGAATTTTCGTCTTCATCAAAGATTTTATCAAGTTTCTTTTCTATAATAGACATTGTATTATCAATAGAATCTGTATCAGTTACTTTAAGATAAAGGTTTGATACAGATATATTTTTAATTAATCTTTGAACAGAAGTTATTGGTGCATAAATTTTATCGTTAGTTGAATTTAATGCTGAAGTATCCTTATCTAATATACCAACAACTTTATATTTAACACCGTTTAATTTTACATATTTATGAAGTGGATTTTCAAATCCAAAAATATCTTTTGCAATCTGATTACCAAGTACAACTACTTTATTATTATATTTAATATCTATAGGTAAAATAAATCTACCTTCTGATAATTTTTTATTTTCAAGATCAATAAAATTATTATCTGTTCCAACTATAGGAGATATTTTATCTTTATCACTATATTTTAAATCCACATTTCCAGATACATCAGCAGATATTTTTTCTATATTATCAATATCTTTAAATTTTTTTGCATCAGTATAAGATAGTTGTTTATTTAGGTCTTTAGAAGTTACCATTACACTAATTATATTAGAACCAAGGTCAGTCATTTGAGAATTTACACTCTCAGTCATAGAGTTTGCCACTGAAACTAATAAAGTAACTGAAAGCACCCCAATTATTATTCCAAGCATTGTTAAAATTGAACGCATTTTGTTAGAGAGTAATTGCTTAAATGCTAATTTAAAGCTTTGTATTATACCCATTTATATATCATCTCCTTCATATAACGTTCCATCTTTTATCCTGATTTGTCTTTTAGCTTGAGAAGCGACGTTAAGGTCATGAGTTATCATAACAATAGTTCTACCTTCTTTATTTAAATCTTTTATAAGCTCCATTATTTCTTTGCTTGTTTTAGTATCTAATGCACCTGTTGGTTCATCACAAAGTAAAATTTCAGGATCAGTTACTATTGCACGAGCAATTGCAACCCTTTGTTGTTGTCCACCTGATAATTGAGTTGGAAGATGATTTTTTCTATTTTCAAGTCCAACTTTTTTTAATGCTTCTATTGCACGTTTTCTTCTTTCAGAAGAAGATATTCCTCTATATATAAGGGGTAGTTCTACATTTTCAAGAGCAGATAATTTACTTAGTAGGTTAAACTGCTGAAATATAAAACCAATTTTTTTGTTACGTATTTCAGATAGTTCATTATCATTTAAATCTCTAACATCCATTCCATCTAAAATATAAGTTCCACTATCAACTTTATCTAAACATCCAATAAAATTCATAAATGTTGATTTACCAGAACCAGATGGACCTATAATTGCAACAAATTGACCTTTTGGAACTTTAAGAG
This sequence comes from Clostridium budayi, assembly GCF_055396605.1. NCBI lineage: Bacteria > Bacillati > Bacillota > Clostridia > Eubacteriales > Clostridiaceae > Clostridium > Clostridium budayi. Next base: position 1,963,548 of record NZ_AP042456.1, on the reverse strand, counting down.
TTATATTATTTAAAACCTTAAGAGTTTCATCACCCATAACGTAGCTTTTACAAGCATTTTCTACATCAATAACAAAATTACTCATCATAAATTTCCTCCCAAAATATTAAATTTATTTTCCCATCATAGGAGGAAAACCATTTGGTGACTTTTTAACTAAAGTAGGAAGTCTTACTTCATCACCTTCTTTAAGACCTTCTGTGATTTGAATTGAGTCATCATTATGAATTCCTGTCTTAACAGTTTTTTCTTCACCGTTTGAAGGGTCAATTACATAGTTTTCACCATCTTCTTTTTGGTTTATTGCATCGATAGGTACATATAAAATATTATTTTTCTTTTCAGTAGTTATAGTAGATGTACCAGTCATACCACTTTTTAAGCCTTCAATTTTTTTATCAAAAGTTACTAGTACAGGGTATGTTGTAACACCATTTACTGTTGTACCAGTTTCTGCGATATTTTTAATTGTTCCTTTAAATACTTTATCAGGGAATGCATTAATTTCAATGTTAACAGTTTGATCTTTTTTTAGGTTAACAATATCCATTTCATCTACAGTTAATTGGAATTGTAAGTCATTATAATTAGGATTTCTTAAATTTTTAGGAACAACTATACCAGAAGAAGATACAGTCACTTTGATTTCACCTGATTTTACTTTTGAAGTTTCATAAACATCTTCATTTGCTTTTTTATTATTTTTACTTTCTATATTTGAATATGTTATATAAGCTACAGCAGCCAATACAATACATATCACTATAGTCAATATTTTTTTTGAATTTTTCTTCATAAAATAAACCTCCCAAAATTAGTTTGACGACTAAGTAATAAACTAATAATATACTAAATAAAAAAAAGAATCAATGATTTATTATCTGAATAAAATAAATTGTTAAAATAAAAAACATTTACTAAATTTTAAAAATATAGAAAATATAGTGAATTTTCTAAAAAATTACTATATAATATAATTAAATGTTTACACGATGAATATAATCTTTTTATGAGAGAAAATTTTATTTATTTAATTTGAAGGAGGAGAGAAAAATGACTTATTATTCAATGCCAAATGTGGATAACTATGTAGCAAAATATATGGATGAGAATGGATGCAGTTTTGAAGATGCTTGCAACGAATTAGGAATAGATAAAGAGAAGGTGTTTAATCAAAAATATAGTAATGAATTAGAATAACAAATATTTATTAATATATTAAAAAAGAAAAGGCTTACAAAGTGTGTAAGCCTTATTTTAGTGAAAAATTTAATATGTTTTTAGCTATTACCCCTAGTATATAATTAGTAAGGCTAGTCATAAAAATAAATTAAACTTACATTGTATAATTTGTTCTATATTTGTAATTATAAGGAGGAAATATAGATTAATCAATTAAATTTCATTACTTTTTTGAAAAAGTTCATACTAATGGATATAATATAGTATATAAGTTTATTTATTATAGGAAAGAGGAGAAAGAATGAAAATAAATAGAAATGATACTTGTTGGTGCGGCAGCGGAAAGAAATATAAAAAATGTCACGCTGAGTTTGACGAAAAATATGAAGCGTTAAAGAGAAAAGGTTTAATGATGCCACCAAGATCACTAGTTAAAAATGCTGAACAAATAGAAGGTATTAAAAATAGTGCTAAAATAAATAATGGTGTTCTTGATTTAGTTAAAGAAAAAATTAAAGAAGGTATGAGCACAGAAGAAATAAATACATTAGTATATAATTATACTGTAGAACATGGAGCAATTCCTGCACCGTTAAATTATGAAGGATTCCCAAAGAGTGTATGTACATCAATTAATGATGAAGTATGTCATGGAATACCTGATAAAAATATAATATTAAAAAATGGTGATATTATAAATGTAGATGTATCTACAATAAAAGAGGGTTATTTTTCAGATGCCTCAAGAATGTTTGAAATAGGTAATGTTTCAGAAGAAGCACATAATTTAGTTAAAGTAGCTAAAGAATGTTTAGATAAAGGATTAGAGGCAGTAAAACCTTGGGGATTCTTAGGTGATATTGGAGCAGCTGTACAAGAACATGCTGAAAAGAACGGATATTCAGTTGTTAGAGATTTTGGAGGACATGGTGTTGGAATTAGATTCCATGAAGATCCATTTGTTGCTCATATAGGAACAAGAGGAGAAGGTATGGTTTTAGTACCAGGTATGGTATTTACTATTGAACCTATGTTAAACCAAGGTGATTATCATGTTTTTGTTGATGCAGATAATGATTGGACTGCGTTAACAGAAGATGGTTCACTTTCAGCACAATGGGAATACACTGTATTAGTAACTGATACAGGTGTTGAAATTTTAGCATACTAATAGTTTAATGTTTAAGAAATAGTATAAGCTTAAAGTTTATACTATTTTTTTGTATTTAGAAAACCACTTGTTATGAAATTGTGTTTAGATAATAAAGTATTAATACTTTATTTTAAGTGAGGTGCCCTTATGGGGCTTAGGAAACACCAAAAGCTTTAAGAAGGTGGATTTTTATTTGGCTAATACAATTGAGAAAAATGAATAAAATGTAAAAATAATGGATTTAAAATCAAATGTAATTAAAGATATACTAAAAACAAGAAAAATATTGTATAATTATGATGAAATATATAAAATTTAGGTGATTTTGTGAAAAATAAAAAAAGATTAGGAGATCTTTTAGTTGAACTTGGTTATATTACACAAAAACAAGTAGATGAAGCTATAAAAATACAAAAATCTACTTCAAAAAGGCTTGGAAGAATATTTGTAGAACAAGGGCTTATAACAGAAGAGAGTTTAATAAATCTTTTAGAACTTCAACTTGGTATACCTAGAATAGATTTAGAATCTACAGATGTTAATATGGCTGCAGTTACAACTATATCAGAAGGACTTGCAAAGAAATATAATCTAATACCAGTAAAATTTAATAATGGAAATTTAGTAATAGCAATGTCAGATCCTTTAAATGTATTTGCAGAAGAGGATGTTGCCTTATCTTCAGGTTATAAAGTTGAAATTGGTATAGCATCAGAAGAAGAAATAAGAAATGCTATTGCAAAATATTATTCTAGAGATTTTATGGAAAAAGCTGCGGCAAGACTTAATGAAGAAGAAAAAATTAATGAAAATAAGAGTGCTGAGGATGAAATAAAGGAAGAAAATTCATCTCCAGCAGTAAAGCTTATAGATAGAATAATTGAAAATGCAGTTAGAAATAAAGTTAGTGATATACATATAGAGCCACAGAAAAATAATATAGTAATAAGATATAGAATAGATGGAAGACTTAAAAAGCAATTTGAAGCTCCTAAAGAACCTTTAAATTCAATGGTTACGAGAATTAAACTATTAAGTGGTATGGATATTTCAGAAAGAAGAATACCCCAAGATGGTAAGATTTTATCTGAAATTGATGGAAAAGAAATCGATTTAAGAGTTTCAATATTGCCTTCAATAAATGGTGAAAATTTGGTAATAAGAATCCTAGATAAGACAGCATTTGATCTTTCAAAAGTAAATTTAGGGCTTACAGATAGAGATATAAATATATTAGATGATATAACGAAAAAACCATATGGAATGTTATTAGTTACAGGTCCAACCGGAAGTGGTAAAACATCAACATTATATTCCTTATTGAAAGATTTAAAAAATGAAGAAAATAATATAGTTACATTAGAAGATCCTGTTGAATATAGTGTTGAAGGAATAGTACAAGTTAATGTAAATACTAAAGCAGGTCTTGATTTTTCAAGTGGATTAAGAGCTATATTAAGACAAGACCCAGATATTATTATGGTTGGAGAAATAAGAGATGAAGAAACTGCAACTATGGCTATGAGATCCGCAATTACAGGACATACAGTTCTTAGTACTCTTCATACTAATGATGCAGCTTCCACTATAATAAGACTTTTAGATATGGAAATACCTCCATATTTAATATGTTCTTCTTTAACAGGAGTAGTTGCACAAAGACTTTCAAGAAAATTATGTGATAACTGTAAAGAAGAATATATAGCAAGTAGTTATGAAAAAGAATTGCTTGGAGTTAGTAATAAAGAAGAAGTAAAACTATATAAAGCAGTTGGCTGCTCAAAATGTGCAGAAAGTGGATATAAAGGTAGAACTGGAATATTTGAAATAATGGTTATAAGTCAAAAAATAAAAGAGATGATTTATAAGAGAGAAAATATATCAGAAATAAAGAAACAAGCAATTAAAGAAGGTATGAGAACTTTATTTGAATCAGGTAGAAATTTAGTTTTAGATGGGAAAACATCAATAAATGAACTTATGAGAATAACAGTAATTAATGAATAAAGGAGACATAATAAATGCCTTTATATAAATATGAAGCTAAAAATATGGATGGAAAGAAGCTAAAAGGAAAACTAAATATAGATAATGAAGAAGAACTTAGAAGAAAGTTAAAAAGTAAAGGATATTTTTTAATTTCTTATGAAAATGATGAATCTTCAATAAACTTAAATCTAAATATGTTTTATAAAGTATCACAAAAAGATTTATCAATACTATGTAGAGAATTATATTTTTCTTTTTCATCAGGAATTAATATTTTAGAAAGTATAAGCATTGTAAAAAATCAGGTTGAAAACAAAAAACTTGAAAATATATTAGAAAATGTTTTTAAAGAAGTTGAAAAAGGAAAAATGTTATCAGACGCATTTTCTAAGTTTAAAGATATTCCGAAGCTTTTTATAGATATGATAAAAGTAGGAGAAGCAACAGGTAGGTTAGATGAAATAATGAAAGATTTAGCCGATTACTATGATAAACAATATAAGCAGGAGAGAAAAATAAAAAATGCATTAATATATCCAAAATTTTTAATAACTTTCTCTATATTAGTAGTAGCAGTACTTGTAGCATATGTAGTTCCTATATTTGTAGAGAATTTATTATCAGCGAATCAAAAGCTTCCTATACCAACAAGAATAGTAATAGCTTTAAGTAACTTTATAAAAAATGAAATGCTATTAATATTAATACTTATACTTGGAATTTTTTTAATAAAAAGATTTATTTTAGATAAAAATAAATCTTACATATATATTAAGGACAAGCTAAAGTTAAAAGTAAAAGTATTAGGAACTGTATCAAGACAAATAATGACTGCAAGATTTGCAAGAACGTTTTCTATATTATTTGCAGGTGGTATAAGTGTTATAGATTGTATGGAAATCTCAGCAAACGTAGTAGAAAATGAATACGCTAAAAATAAATTATTAAGATGTAGAGATTTAATAGATAATGGTTCAACAATAGGTGATGCATTAGCTACACTTGATATATTTCCTAAAATGTTAGTTCAGTCTATTAAAGTTGGTGAAGAGTCTGGTAGTGTTGATAAAACATTAAAAAAAGCATCAAGCTTTTATGATTCTGAAGCAAATTTTGCATTAGAGAAAATTACAAATTTAATTGAGCCTGTAATGATAATTATATTGGCATTTGTAGTTGGATTTGTAGTTTTATCATTGGTACTTCCAATGTTCTCAATGTATCAAGCTGTACAATAAAACGATATTATACCCAAGCTTTGGGTTTAAATATAAAAATATTACAAAGGAGGACTTTTTAATGAACAAAAATAAAGTCATGAAGAAAAAGAAAAAAGGATTTACTCTAATTGAACTAATCGCAGTAGTTGCAATACTTGCAATATTAGCTGCAGTTGCAGTTCCAAGAGTAATAAAATACGTAGATAAATCTAAGAGAGTTGCAGTGCAAACAGAAGCTAGCACAATATATAATGCTGCAGAAGCTGCATACAATGATGGTAAATTAGAGGCAGCAACAGGACAAACAGTTGCAAAAGATAAGTTTGATAAAATTCAAGTTAAAACTGCTGTAGATAAACTTGAAACTGAAGATTTATTAAGTAATTCCGATGTTAGTAAGTTAGGTACTGTAGGTACAACTGGAACATTAGGAGATTTAAAACAAATAATCAAAGCTAATGAAGCAAATATCCAAGTTGATAATAATGGTGTTTATACAGGAATAGCACAAGCTACTAAATAATAAAAATAAAGGCTGTCTTAGGACAGCCTTTTAAAAAGTATCCTTATGTAATAGTATTTTAATTAGTAGGTGAATTTAATGAATAAAAGTAAGAAAGGATTTACTTTAATTGAACTAATTGCAGTAGTTGCAATAATAGCTATATTAGCATCAATTACAGTTCCAATGGTTATATCTTATGTACATAAATCAAGACAAGTTGCAATAAAAACAGAGGCAAAAACAATATATACAACAGCAGAACAGGCTTATAATGATGGAATATTAGTTCCTACAAAAGAAAATACAGATATTAATCCAGAAAATCCAAATGGAAAGCCAGAATTTGATTTTATGAAATTAAGCTACGTAATGAAAAAGTTAAATGATAATGATCTTATAACTATTAAGGTAAAAGAAAAAGATAAATTACTTTATAGAGTAGGAGAACTTGGATGGCTTAAACATATTATAAATGCGAAAACAGAAGAAATAAAAGTAGATCCAGATGGGAGTTTTGGAGGATTTATAGATGAATAGTTTGATAATTTTATCAGTTTTTATAATTGGACTTATATTTGGAAGTTTTTTTAATGTTTGTATATATAGAATTCCAAGGGGAGAGAATATAGCATTTCCTCCTTCACATTGTACAAATTGCAATAAAAAATTAAAACCATTAGAGCTAATTCCAGTAATAAGTTATCTTATTTTAAGAGGAAAATGTAAAAATTGCTCTAGTAAAATAAGTATAATGTATCCATTAATTGAAATATTAAATGGGATAATATATGTACTGATTTATATGAAATTCGGTTTAACTTTAAATTTTATAAAATATATAGTTCTATTTTCAATCCTTCTTATAGCATCAATTATAGATATAAAGACACAAGAAGTATATTTTAGTATATCATTAACTGGTTTTATAGTTGGGATAATATTTTTAACTATAGAGATGGTATATGGAAAAGATCTAAAAACAATTTTAATTAGTATATTAATCCCACTTATAATAATTGGTCTTATATATTTAATTGCAAAAAGATTTGAGGGATTTGGAAGTGGGGATTTAGAAGTATATTTAATGATTTCATTATATATAAACCCAATGCTTATTGGACTTTCAATATTCTTCTCAATTATATTAGGTGGAATAGTTGCGATAATATTATTAATTTTAGGAAAAAGAAAAACTTATATTCCCTTTGTACCATTTATATCTCTTGGGACATTAGTATCAGTGTTTTTTGGTTGTCAGGCACTTAATTGGTATATAGGTTTATTTTAAGGAGGGGAAAATGTGATTAGTTTTGGAAGAGATAATAGCATTGTTCTTGAAATAAAAGACGATTTTATAGATGTTTTAGTAGGTAACAGTAGAAATATATTATTTAGTGATACAATTGCAATTCCAGAAGGATTATGTGATGGGGGGCTTATACTTGATGTTCCTAGATTATCAGAAATATTACTTAAATATTTTTTAGAAAATGATATAGATGAAAAGAAAATATCATTTGTAGCATTTGGAAGTGATATTGTAGTTAGATGTATAGAAATACCAAGTATGAATGACGAAGCTTTAAGAGAAGCTATGGAATTTGAAATAAAAGAGATAATACCAAACGAAGAAGAGTATTACATAGATTATGAAGTTGTATCTAAAAATAAGGAAAATAAGAAAAATGTGAAATTAAACGTTATAGTTGTTGCTTGCATGAAAAAGAAAATAGATTCATATGTAGAGCTTAGCAAATCATTAGGTAAAAAATTAGATGTGATAGATGTTTTAACTAACACAATAAATAAAGTATTACTAAAAAGTAACTTACAATATAAAAATAAAGCTATTGCAATATTTTATTTAGGATATACATTTAGTAATATTTCAATATCTTATGATGGAGTTATGAATATAGAGAGAAGTATTCCTTTTGGATTTCAAAACATAATTAGAGAGTTTGAAAGAAGTAAGCTTGAAGAAAACAGTCAGTATATGGAAAATAGAAACCGCGAGAAACTACTTAGAGATTTAAATTTAGAAGGAACTAATATTGAAAATTTATTTAAACAATATCCAAGATTAAAAGAATCAATAGATAAGCTATTTTCAATTGTAGAAAAAACAATAAAATTTTATAACACAACTAAAGGAAATGAAAAAGTTAGTAATATGTATATAATATCTAACTTAAGTGTTAGCAGAACTGCATCAAATTATATAGAAAACTATTTTGATACAAATAGTGTTTTATTAAAGGATGTTAAAGAACTAGGTCTTAAGGTAAGAAATAAAAATAAAAATTTCGGAAAGTTTTTACCGCTTTATGGCTTATTTTTAAGGAGAAGTTAATATGAGAAAAAGATTAAATCTTAACCCTAAAAGTATAGAGAAGGAAAAAAAGAAGGATGGCACAATTATATATGCAATTATTTATTGTATTTTAGCTTTATTATTATTATTAAATGCAGGGGTAATATATGCAGGAAATATTTCGCTTAAAGATGAAAGTTCAAAGCTAAGTAGTAGTGTTAAGGGCTATAAGATGGATCATCAAGAATATATAGATACATATAATGAACTTCAAAGAGAGAAGACATTTGTTAATAAAATAAATGAAATTAATAAAAAGGGTGAAGTATGGAAAGACATAAAGGATATTGGAAACTATGTTCCAAGTGGAATATCTATAAATTCAATGAAGTTTGATAGTGGAAAAATAACTTTACAAGGAATTTCTAAAACTAATTCTGAAGTAGCAATATTTTTAGCAAATTTACAAATGAGTAGTAAATATAAAACTGCAAGTTTGTCAAATATGGGAGATACTAAAATTATAAATGGAAATTTAAATATAAATCAAAATATAAATCAGAATCAAAAAGATTCTAAAGATAAAAATGATAAGAGTAAGGATAATAAAAATAATAATAGTAAAATAGATACTAAAAATGCAGTCCAATTTACTATTGAAATAGAGGGAGAAAGGGAAAATGAGAAAAATTAAGAAAGAAAATAAAGCTTTAGTATACTTAAAAAAGTTAAAGAAAAAAGAAAAAATACTATTATTTATTAGTATATTAATTTTTACTTTTATAATAATTCAAGAAGGAATAGTTAGACCTCTAAATAATGAACAGTTATCCTTACAAAAGCAAATAACTAAATATAAAAATGACAAAGAAGAGATTGATAAAAAACTTGAACAAATGGTTAGGCTAAATGAAGATTTAAAAATTATATCAGATGACTATAGTAAGGCTATAAAAAAATTTCCAAAGACAGAAAAGCAAGCTGATGTAATAAAAGACTTAATAAACGTTAGTAATTTGTCCGCAGTTAAATTAGCAAATGTTGACTTTCAAAATAATTCTGAAACTATAAAAGAAGATAAAAATAATTCAGAGAATAATAACTCTAAAGATGATGATTTATTAAAACAAGATGATAGTGAAAAAAATGATATAAAAGCTGATAGAGAAGATGATATTTTAAAAAATGATATTACGATTACAGTAAATGGAGATTTTAAAGGAATAGTTAATTTTATAAAGAGAATAGAGGATATGCCAAGAAAAATAAGTGTATCTGAAGTAAATATAAATGATGGATTATATGATTCTAATAATAAAGATAACCTTAGAGCAGTTATAAATGCTAGTTATTATAATTTAAATTATAAGGAGCAAGAGAAGTATGATTTTAACAAAGGTAAATTTGGAAAAGAAAATTACTTCAAATAAAAAAGGTATTACATTAGTAGAAATAGTTGCTGCTCTTGCAATATTTTCTATATTATTTGTTGTAGTGACTCAGTTAATAGCTAACGCTAATAAGGGAGAAATAAATACAAATACAAGTATGGAAAATACATCAGTTTCACAAGGTATAAGAGATATATTATTTAAAGAGGATAATGAGTTTTTTAATAAGTTTTTAAAAGATAAAACTGTAATATTAGAAGGGAAAAATCTAGATTCTCTTCAAAAAATGCTTATAGAAGATATTAGAGATAACAAAATAAAACCAATAAATGATAATACGTATATATCAGAAAATGATAAAGAAAATCCTATAAAATATAAAATATACATAAGCTCTAAAAAAATTGATAAAGGATTATATTCTGTAGTATTAACTTCTATAACTTTAAAAAATACTCAATACTATTATTATGTAAATGGAAAGGTTAAAGGAAATGGAGAAGGTCTTTATATAGAACCTGCAAATAAGAGTATGTATAGTTTAAGTGAAGAGATGGTAATAAGACCTATAAATTTAGAAGAAAAGGGCGAATCTACAAAATGAAGAAGAAGGGTTTTACTTTAATTGAATTAATAGCTGTTATAGCTATAATGACTGTACTTTTAACAGCAATTTTAGGTATATATGTTAATTATGCTAAGAGAAGTAGTATTACAAGAAATAGAACAGATATACAAAATGATTTTAGTAATTCTAAAGAAAAGATAAAAAATAAAATAAAAAATAATAATAATACTATTATTTTAGATAAAAAAATTAAAATTTCATCTTTTGCAATAAATAAAGACTTAAAATCAGAAAAAGCATACTTAGAAATTACACCTAAAAAAGAGAATGAAGAAAGTGAGAAGGTAAGTTTATTAATATCTTTTACTAATAAAAATAATAAAGAAAAAGAGTTATATTTTGTAGATACATATAAAGAAAATTTAGATGAGGAAGACAATATTATAACTTTAAATAAAATATCTTCTTTTGAGGAAATCACAGCTAATGTGAGTGATTTTGATGTTAAAAAATTCAATGGTGGTTTTCTTTTTGATATAAACTTTAGTAAAAATAATACTAAAAGAAGCTATGAATTTTTGCTAAGTGAAAAAAGTGATGATCTAGTAATAAATAGTGATGACAAAAATGAAGATGATAATAATAAAGAACCAAGTCTTGATGATTTCTTTAATAGTATTTCAGGATTAACATTATTAGGCGGAGGAAATATTGAAGTGAATTCCTCATTTAGGCTAATAAATTCTTCATATTTTGTTGATGGGTTAGTAGATAATGGACAAGATGCGGAAAGTCAATTGAAAAGTGTTATAACTTCAAAATATGGCAATTCTATAGATGTTATTGGGAAAAATAATAATAAAGGAAACAGCAATCCTAAAAGGTTACCATTAGCATTTTTAGAAGGAGATTATTATGAAGATATATTCTTTAGTCATAATTTATCAGCTATAATTGGATATTTATCAGGAAAAGCAAATGGATCAGCTTTTCTTTTAGAGACTAATGATCTATTCGAACTTTATAATAATTATGAGTATATAACAGATGAAGAAATAAGTAATTCAATTGGTGTTGTAGTTAAATTACCAAATAATAAGTATGTAATATTAATAAATGGAGAGCTAACTATTAACAGTGGGTTAAGCAATGGTATTAGTATGTTTATATATTCAAGTAAAGATCTTATTTTTAATGGTTCAGCAAAATCACTTATGAATACAAGCATTGCATGTGGAGAGGATATAGAAATTAATTCACCTCTTGAGCTTAATGGGCAATATAGTGTTGATAATGCTACAAAAAAATGTATATCTAAATTTTTAATAAAATAATATATGATAATGTGGTAGGTGAGAGTGTGAAAAAGAAAAAAGGTTCTGTTTTAGTAGTAGTTTTATTAACATTAACTGCTCTTATAATAACTGGAATAGCAGTATATTCATATGTAGCAAATAAGTCAAAATTAAATAAAAACACCACAGAAAATGAAATTTTAGAAACAGCTGCTTTATCTGGCCTTTCAATAGGAGAATATTATTTAATAGATGATAAAAATTATGAAAATATAAATAAGAATGAAGAAGTAGAAGTACCAAAAGAATATATAGATAAAAAATTTAAAAGTAATAATTTTATAAATTCTAATTATGTATTAAATGAAAATTATTTAGAAAATATATCATGCAAAATAAATATAAAAAATGATAATGGCACTTATACTATTGATTCTATAGCTACTAGAGAAAACAATAAAAAAGAAGAAACAAGAAAAGTTTTATTAAAACATGATAAAAATTTAAGTGGGTATGAAGATATAGACTTGTTTTTAAAATCTTGTAGTGGTATTACTATATTAAACAGTAATAAATTAAAAATTAGAAGTTCATATGTTGATTTAAGCAATTCAAGCTTTAATATAGATGGAGTTTTAAAATCAAACTATATTACGGCAGATAAACAATTTGAAGATGTATTAATTAATAATAGAGATTGGTACTATAGAGACTATCAAGTTAATACTTATAATATTAGAAATGAAAATAAAGGTGGAAAAAGAAGCACAGGATTAAATTTAGCATTTGGAAAAAATAATTTAAATTTAAATAATTTAGAATATGAATTTGTTATGCTTAGAAATTATAGTTATAAAGGTAATGTAATTTTATTCGATTACAAAATGAGTAAGGTTAGAAGGTTAGATGAAATAAATAAGAATATGCTTAGAAATTCACCAGGAGCTATAATAAAACTAGATGATGATAATTATGTAATATTGAGCAATGGGGATTTAAAAATAAGTGGGAGCATTGATTTTTTAGGCAATGTATTTATATACTCAACAGGAAATGTAATTATAGATGGAGGCTATAGTTATAATAATAAATTAAGTATAGTTTCTAATAATGGAGTATACATATATAATTCTAATATATTAGAGTCAGATGGAAGTTTTCCTATATCAGATTCACTTAAAAAATGCTTAAAAAAATTTATAAAATAGAAATAAAAACAGAGTTTGATTTAAGAAAACTTAAGTCAAACTCTATTTTTATAAGAAAAATAATACAAAATTAAACAAAAAAGAATAAAATTATGCAGAAAATGTTGCTAAAAAATGAACAATGTGATAATATTGTTAATAACAACAGAGGAGGAATGGGAATTGAGAAAAATTGCGTTAATAACTGATAGTAGCTGTGATTTAAATTTATCAACAATAAAGGAACATAACATTAAAATGTTACCACTTAGAATTATATATAAAGATAAGGAATTTTTGGACAAGGTAACATTAACTCCTAAAGAATTGTATAAAACGATAAGGGAGGAAATTCCTACAACATCACTTCCAGATTTAAAATATACTAAAGATGTTATAGAAAAAGTTATAGAAGAAGGATATACAGATGCAATAGTAGTAACTGTTTCTAGTAAATTATCAGGAACATATAATAGTTTAAGATTATTATGTGAGGATTATAAAAAGGATTTAAATATTCATTTTTTTGATACAAGGACTTTAGGATTCCCACAAGGTGCCATTGTTCTTGAAGTTTCAAAAATGATAGAAGAAAAAAAGGATTTAGATGAAATTTTAAATTCTCTTGAAGATATAAGAGAAAGAACTCATGGCTTTATAACTTTTGAAACATTAGAGTTCTTAAAAAAAGGAGGAAGAATTGGAAGAGTGTCTGGAACTATAGGCGAAATGTTACACTTAAAACCAATAGTTTCTTCAAATGATGATGGTGTTTTATATACTTATGCTAAGACTAGAGGAAGAAAAAAAGCATTAAGTAAAATGAGGGATATATTAGAAGAATATTTAGAAAAAGGAAAATGTAGAGTGTGGATTTTAAGTGCTGATTGTGATAAAGAGGCTTTAGAATTCTTAAAAAATGTTAAGAATTATAATAATATAACAGAAATTTCCCTAGAGGAGATAGGGGCTGCAATGGGCATACATACTGGGCCAGGAGCATTAGGAATGTGTATATATGAAGAAGAAAATTAAAGGAGTAACTAAGTTACTCCTTTTTCTTTTGTTTGAAATTACTAGAAGAAACGTGTATTATTAATCTATGATTATCTTATAAATATAGTTTAAAGGGAGAGTGAGTATGACAGTTTTAATTTTATATTTTACTATCTATAGCGTACTAGGTTGGATATGTGAATGTATATACTGTGCTGCGATAGATAAGGTATGGGTTAATAGAGGTTTTTTAAATGGTCCAGTATGTCCAGTTTATGGATTTGGAGCCCTTTTTGTAATAGGGTTATTAGATAGATTTAAAGATAATAGTATATTATTATTCATAATGGCTGTTATTTTAACTACAACGCTTGAATATGTAACTGCTGTAATTTTAGAAAAGGCATTTGATTTGAAGTGGTGGGATTATTCAAATTATAAATTAAACTATAAAGGCAGAATTTGTGTTTTGAATTCCGTTATATTTGGATTTTTATCATTATTTTTAATAGACATATTAAATCCTTTTGTAGTATCAAAAGTATCTTTATTAACTTATAATCAAATATTAATTGCTTCTACTATAATAGTAGCTATATTTATATTAGATTCTATATTAACCGTTATTTCATTAGTAGATATGAATGATATGCTAAAAAAGATATCTCAAATCAATATTGAACTTAAAAATTTCAATATGTCTATGGATAAATTTAATGATATAGAATTTAACAAAGTTTTTAATAAATTAAAAAGTACTGGAGACTTAAAAGGTTTTAAAGCTAAATTTGAAGATACATTTAGTATGTTTAAAAGAAAGAAAGGTGTATCAACTGTTCAAAATAGAATTATGAGAGCATTTCCGGACATGAAATCTAAAATGTATGGAGGAGAACAGTTTAAGAAATTTAAAGAAAGTATAGCTGATTATTTAAGTAGAAAACAAAATTAACAAAATTCTTATAAAAAAATCACCAATCTAGGTATATAATAATTATATATTTGGAGGTGATTTTTTTGAGAGAATTAATAATATATTTTACTATTTACAGCTTTTTAGGATGGGTTAGCGAAACGATATACTGTTATATTATAGATAAAAAATTTACATATAGAGGATTTTTATATGGTCCTGTTTGTCCCATATATGGATTTGGAGGCATAATTGTTACTGAATGTCTAAGTGGTATGAAAGGAAATATAGTAGAAGTATTTTTTGGAGGAATGATACTTGCATCAATATTAGAATATATTACTTCGTATGTACTTGAAAAATTATTTAATATGAAGTGGTGGGATTATTCGGAACATAAGTTTAATATAAATGGAAGAGTGTGCCTTTTAAATTCTACAATGTTTGGTATACTTGCAGTAGTTATAGTTTATGTGTTAGAACCTTTATGTAAAAATACAGTAGTTTCTATTCCACATAAAATTTTATATCCACTATCAGCTATAATAACAACAATATTTATAGTAGATACAATATTTACAGTGGCGCATCTAATACATTTAAGAGAACATTTAGAAAGTTTAAGTAATATAAAAGATGAACTTAAAGAGTTAAATATAAAGGTTGAGTCCTTTGGTGAAACTGGCGTAAGAAAATTAAAGCAAGAGCTTGAAAAGAGAAAAGGACAAAATAATGATAGATTAGAAAAGTTATTATTAAAACTTAATAATCTTAAGAAAGAAGGAAAAGAAAGCAATAGAATATTAAAAGCTTTCCCACATGCAAAACATACTAAACATCACAATCACTTGAAAGATCTAAAGTCACTTATAAATGGAAAGTAATCATTTCTGTTGTTAATAATATTCAAAATATGTATAATAGGAATGAAACTTATAAAGATGGAGTGAACGTAACATATGAGAATGAGAAAAAAGCCTTGGGCTAGACCAGAATTAGAAGGTTGTGATT
Organism: Clostridium budayi; assembly: GCF_055396605.1. Classification (NCBI taxonomy): domain Bacteria; kingdom Bacillati; phylum Bacillota; class Clostridia; order Eubacteriales; family Clostridiaceae; genus Clostridium; species Clostridium budayi. The sequence continues at coordinate 1,947,824 of NZ_AP042456.1, read as the reverse complement.
TTTTTGTAATTAAGCCTAGTGATTATAAAGGAAAATGGAGAGAAACTTTTGCAAGAAAAAATAATCCTATTTATTTAGAGCTTGGATGTGGAAAAGGTACATTCATGGCAGTACATGCATCAGAAAACAAAGACATAAATTATATAGCAATAGATATAAAAGATGAAGTTTTAGTTTTAGCTAAAAGAAATATAGAAAAAGCTTTTGAAGATAAGAATGAAGTTATAGATAATGTAAAACTTATGGCACAAGAAATAGCAATAATAGATGAGATGCTAAGTGAAGAAGATGTTATAGATAGAATATATATAAATTTCTGTAATCCATGGCCAAAAGAAAGACATAAGAAGAGAAGACTTACTCATACAAGACAATTAGAAAACTATAAGAAATTCTTAAATGATAACGGTGAAATATGGTTTAAAACAGATGATGATGAACTTTTTGAAGAATCAATTGAGTATTTTAAAGAAAGTGGATTCAATATAGAGTATATAACATACGATCTTCATTCAAGTGATTTTAAGTATAATGTAACAACAGAGCACGAAGATATGTTTACAAAACAAGGTATTAAAACAAAGTTTTTAATAGCTAGAAGATAGATTTTTATTTTAAAAGAGGCTTTTTATAGTCTCTTTAATTTTATAGTAAATAAAATTATTCTAAATGTTACATATTAATAGTAAGTCTGGGCATTAAGATTTTTATAAATGGAGTGGTATTTTTGAATTTAATTGATATACTTTTAGAAAATATACCTTTTGCAATTCTTATAGCAAATAAATATAGCGAAGTAGAAATGGTAAATACAAAATTTTGCGAAATGTTGCATCTTAGTAAGGAAGATATATTAAAAAAACATATAGAACATTTATTAGATAAAATATATTTAAATGAAAATATTAAATTTAATAGAAATATAAATTTAGGAAGTAAAATTATTAAGGAATATAGTGTTTATGATAAGATAGTAGAAGTGCATGTTGTAAATGTTAATGATTATGGAAGTGAAATATCAGAAATAGTAACATTAATTGATGTTACATGGAGGGTAGGAGCAAAGAAAGAAATAATTAAACAAAAAAATATGCTAAATTCAATAATTGATGCTATACCAGAGGCAATTTTCTTTAAGGATGTAAATAGCAATTATTTAGGATGTAACTTAGCTTTTGAAAAATTATTTGATGTAAAAAGAGAGGAGATAATTGGAAAGGGCAATGAAGTATTAGCACTTTCAAAAGATGAAGCAGAAAGTTTTGTCTCTAAAGATAAAGAGGTAATGGAAACAGGTAAGTGTATCAAGGTTGAAAGTATCCATAAATATAAAAATGGTAAAGTATTTTTAGAAGATATAAAAGCTCCAATATTTGGGGAACAAAATGAGATAATAGGAGTAGTTGGTACTTCAAGAGATATTACTGAGAGAAAAAAGCTTGAAGATAAATTGACCTATTTAAGTTATAGAGATAAACTTACAGGTTTATATAATAGAACATATTTTGATAAGATAAGTAAAGAATATAATAAAAATAAAGAAGATATAATTAGTATAATAATGGGGGATATTAATGGACTAAAAATCGTTAATGATTCATTAGGTCATTTAGAAGGTGATAGATTTATAGTAGAAATTGCTAAAGTAATAAAGAAAGTAGTAAAAGATAAAGGTGAAGTAGTTAGATGGGGTGGAGATGAAATAGTTATTATTCTTAAAGGTATAGATAAAGATAACGCTGTTGAAATTTCAGAGAATATATCTTATGAATGTTTACTTGCAAACTATAAACCAGTACCTCTTAGTATTTCTCTTGGAGTTTCTAGTGGAAAAGGAAAGAGCATTGATGAGTTAATAGTTGAAGCTGAAAAAGAAGTATATAAAAATAAGCTACTAAATGATGCAACCTTAAGAAAAGCTACAATAAATTCTATTAGACGGAACATTTATAATACTTCTGAAACTAAAAAAAGAATAAAAAGAATGATGAAACTTGCTAATAAAATTGGTGAAGAGATGAATCTTAGCAAAAATGAGATGGATAATTTAAGGCGTGTAGTTAAACTTCATGACATAGGAAAAGTTGGTATACCATATGATATACTTGAAAAAGGAAATAACTTAACAAAAGAAGAAATTGAACTTATAAAGCTTCATACGGAAAAAGGATATAGAATATTGCAATCTGATAAAGATTTAAGTCATATTGCAAGTGCAGTATTAACACATCATGAAAGATGGGATGGAAAAGGATATCCATTAGGACTAGCAGGAAATAATATACCATTTTGTGCAAGAGTAGTTTACTTATTAAATGCATATGATTATATGATTAATGGCAAGGGTAAGAAACTTAGTGAAGAGGAAGCAATAGAAGCAATTAAAAAAGAGGCTGGAAAGAAGTTTGATCCAAGTCTTGTTAAAGTCTTTTTAAGGGTTTTAAAGAACTTAAAATGTAAATAAAATAATAATAAATATGTAAATGTATTGCATATATTTTAAAATCGTAAGATAATAAATAAAAAGAAAATAAAACATTTGAGGTAGAGGTGCAAATTTTAAGAGTAATATTAATGAGGTAAGCACAATGATTTAATATGAAAGGAAAATTTGCCGAAGTGTATAACTAATGCTTTAAGGTTATATTGCTGGTTTTACATATAATATGTGTAAGATTGTCACAAAGCTTTTTTGTGGAGGGCTATCATTCGAAGTAAGTAATTTTTATGTACCTTAGTTTAAGTACATTTTAATATTTCCCTGAGTGATAATTTCCTCAGGGTTTTATTTTTTCTTAAACTAAGGAGGAAAAAGTTATGGCAAAAGAAGAAAATAACGAGCTTTCAAGGGGGCTTAAGGCAAGGCATCTTAATATGATTGCAATGGGTGGATCCATTGGTACTGGTATTTTCCTTGCAATGGGAGATAGTATTCATCAAGCTGGTATTGGAGGTTCAATAGTAGCTTATGGAATAATAGGTATAATGGTTTATTTTTTAATAACAAGTCTTGGAGAAATGGCAACATTTATGCCTATATCAGGATCATTTGGAGTATATGCAACAAAATTTATTGATCCAGCTTTAGGATTTGCATTAGGATGGAACTATTGGTATAACTGGGCAATAACAATTGCTACAGAAATGGTTGCAGGTTCTTTAATTATGAAATTTTGGTTTCCAAATGTTCCAGCTTTTGTATGGAGCGTAATATTTTTAGTTATAATAGTTGGATTAAATCTTTTATCTGCAAAAGCATATGGAGAATCAGAATTTTGGTTTGCAGGAATTAAAGTTGTTACGGTAATTATATTTATGATTGTTGGTGTCCTTATAATTTTAGGAATTATGGGTGGAGATGCTGCTATTGGCTTTAAAAATATTTATGCAAATGGTGGTCCATTTGTTGGTGGCGCTAAATCAATATTTGCAATATTTTTAATTGCAGGATTCTCATTCCAAGGAACAGAACTTATAGGAATTGCAGCTGGTGAATCAGAAAATCCTGAAAAAACAATTCCAAAAGCAGTTCATACAGTATTTTGGAGAATATTGCTTTTCTATATTGGAACTATAATCGTTATTGGGTTAATAATTCCTTCAGGACTTGCAGGCGTTAATACTAGTCCATTTACAATGGTATTTGAAAGAGCTGGTATTGCAGGCGCTGCATCACTTATGAATGCTGTTATATTAACATCAGTACTATCAGCTGGTAACTCAGGTATGTATGCATCAAGCAGAATGTTATATTCTATGGCAAAGGAAGGAATGGCACCAAAGATATTTGGAAAAACAAATAAAAGAGGTGTTCCAGTTAATGCAATAATTTTAACTACAGTAATAGCATCAGCTTGTTTTTTAACAGGTATATTTGCTGAAAGTAGTGTTTATGTATGGCTTGTAGCAGCATCTGGACTTGCAGGATTTATAGCTTGGCTTGGAATAGCAGTTTGTCACTATAGATTTAGAAAAGCCTATATTCATCAAGGTAAAGATTTAAGTAAATTACCTTATAAATCTAAAATGTTCCCATTAGGACCTATTATAGCATTAGTATTATGCGCAGTTGTAATTGTAGGTCAAGGGTTTGCTTATATAAATAGTGATGGAATAGATTGGATGAGTATAATATCAGCATATATTGGAATTCCATTATTCCTTATATTATTATTTGGATATAAATTTAAAAAGAAAACAAAGATACTTAAATTAGAGGATGTAGATTTAGAAGTAGTAAATTCTAAAGAACAGGCATTTGAAGAAGTAGAAAAATTAGAGTTAGAAGAAAATTAAAGGGCTCCCTATAGGGGGGGCTTTTTCTATAATTCGACATAACATAGCAAAGGTTTACATGGACATGTTGTTATGCTATAATAATATTATGAGAAAGACTTAAGGAGGAATAAATATATGGCAAATTCAGTACCAACACCACATAATAACGCAAAATTAGGAGAAATAGCAGAAACAGTGCTTTTGCCAGGGGATCCGCTAAGAGCTAAATATATAGCAGAAACATTTTTAGAAAACCCTGTTCAATATAACACAGTTAGAGGAATGTATGGATATACAGGAACATATAAAGGAAAAAAAATATCAGTACAAGGAAGTGGAATGGGGATTCCATCAATAGGAATATATTCATATGAATTAATTCATTTCTATGGAGTTAAAAATCTTATAAGAATTGGTTCAGCAGGAGCAATTAGTGAAAATTTAAAACCTTATGATGTTGTAATTGGAATGGGAGCTTGTACAGATTCAAATTATGCAAGTCAATATAACTTACCAGGAACATATTCACCAATCGCAAGTTATGAATTATTAGATAAAGCTGTAAATGCGGCAAAAGAATTAAACATTGAAACTCATGTTGGAAATATATTATCAAGTGATGTTTTTTACGGAGAAGAAGGACTTGAAGGATTAAGAAAATGGCAAAAGATGGGGGTTTTAGCTGTTGAAATGGAATCAGCTGGACTTTATATGAATGCTGCAAGAGCTGGAGTTAATGCATTATGTATTTTAACTATATCAGACTGCCCATTTACAGGACAAGTAACAACAGCAGAAGAAAGACAAACTGCTTTTACAAGTATGATGAAAATAGCATTAGAATTAGCTTAATAGTATTAATATTTATAAATATAGGAGATGCCTTAAGTGCATCTCCTTTTTAGATTACAAATAAAAATAAGTTTATCATAAATTGTATCAAAATGTCACATAATTTAATATATTATAGTGATATTAATATATAAAGGAAAATATATTATGAACGGAATGAATCCACTATTAAATATGTTATTAGGTGGAATGGGGGGCCAAGGTGGTGGCTTTGGTGGAAATCCTCTATTAAATATGCTCATGGGCGGAATGAATCCTATGATGAGAGGTATGAACCCTATGATGGGTGGAGGCGGAATGAATCCTATGAATATGATGAATCAAATGGGGGGAATGAATCCCATGAATATGATGAATCAAATGGGAGGAATGCAACAAAATAATCCATTAATGAATATGTTCATGAACCAAATGCCTAGAAATGGCGGAGGTCAAATGAACAATATGAATAATGTTATGAATGCGATGAACAATATGAATCAAGATGATATGAATAACTTTATGGAAATGTTAATGCAAAATATGAATCCTAATTCAAATAATTTAGGAAATAATAATGTTAGTAGAAACAGAAGAAATAGAGGATAAAGTTTAATTAGAAGTTATTTTAACTTAATTGTTACAATGACTTCTTTTTTACTTAATAGAAAAATGTATCATAAGTGGTATAATTAGTTAAAAGAGGCTTACATATTGTACTACGGGGGTGTTTAAATGCGAGAAGATGAAATAAAAAGGATATTAAATAGATGTTTTGAAACGCCTACAGATATTTTAGAAGATATAAATTCTAGAAAAATAAATTTAGAGAAAAAATATGAAAATATGATAAAAAGTAAATGCTACTTAACTTTAAATGAATTAGATAAATGTGAGAATTATGCATTTGCAGCAATAGAGGAAATGAAACAAGAGGGAATGTTTATACCAAGTCTTTATGCAGATATAGGATTATGCGAGTATAAAAAAAATAAATTTATAGATGCAAAAAATTATTTTTATAGCGCTTTAGAATATGCAGAAATAGATGAAAATGAAGAAGCAACAATTGAGGTAATGCTTTATTTAATAAAGTTGTTTATAGTAGAGAGAATATACGAACAGGCCTTTTTTTTAACTACTAGATTAAATTTCAATTATTTAGACTCTATGAAAAATACAAGATTATATATGGATGTTATAGCACATTTATCAATATTAAACTATACATTACATAATGTTAATGATGGAGATAAGTATAAAGAAAAGTTTTCTAAAAGGTATGATAATTATATTAATAATGATAATATGTGCTTTTTAAATAATTTAAAATATAGAATATTAAAATATAGGAATGAGTCTATTGGAAATTATGAAGAAGCAATAAAGTATATAGATATAATAGATACAGAAGGATATTTAAAAAATAATAAAATACTTTATTATGAAATGATGAAAGATAAAGCCTTAATATATAAAAAAATAGGAAATGAAGATAGGGCAGTAGATCTATTACTAAATATATGTAGGGATGCAGCTAAATTGGAACTTTTTAGAGCAGCGTTAGATGTATTAGAAGAGATTGTTGCTTGGGGATATGAAGATAAAATACCAAGACAACTTTGCATAAGTTTAATTTTAATTGCAATAAAAACTAATAAGCAGGATATAAAAAAAGAAATTATAATTGACCTTAGAAATTTAAAAGAAATTATAGAAATAAAAAAAGAGGCTAAAGAGCAAATAAAAAACAATAAGAGTTTAAAGGACACTTTAGAAGAGTTTCAGCTTAAAAGCAATTTAGATCCATTAACAAATGTATACAATAGACGTTACTTAAATGAGGTGCTTGATTCAAATAAATGTTTAATAAAAAAATATACTACTTTAGCAATGATAGATGTGGATGATTTTAAAGGAATAAATGATAAATTTGGTCATCTAATTGGAGATAGGGCTTTAATAGAGATAAGTACAATGATTAAATTTGTTATAGGAATAAATGGGAAAATATTTAGGTATGGTGGTGATGAATTTTTTATATTGTACAATCATAGTAGCCTTAAAGAAGGAGAAAATATATTAAGGAAGATATTTTGTAAGTCAAAAAAGCTTAGAATAAACCATATAATTAAAGGACATGAGATAACATTATCTATTGGCGGAATTACAATTATAGAAGGTGAGAGAATTAGAACTAAAATGAACAAAATAGTAAAAAGATGTGACAAAATATTATATGATGTTAAGGGAAAGGGAAAAAATAACTATAAATTATATTATAAAATATAATAGTTTTTAAAAGAACTTTATTAAAAATCAATATTAAAATATGAAAAAGTCGAGGTTAAATATTATTTAAGCCCCGACTTTAAAAATGTTCATTTAATTAAGTAAAGAGTGGGAGAGTATATGAGAAAGAAATTAATAATTATAAACGGTGTAATGGGAGTTGGAAAAACAACTATTAGTAAATGTTTATATAAAAATTTAGAAAATTGTTTTTGGTTAGATGGAGATAATGTTTGGATGATGAATCCATTTGTAGTAGATGAAGAAAATAAAAAAATGGTTTTGAGTAATATAACATATATAATAAATAATTTTTTAATTAACAGCAATTCTAAGTATGTTGTATTTAACTGGGTTATACATACAGATGAAATAATGAATGAGATATTAAATAAAATTAATCTTATTGATGTAGATGTGTATAAAATAACATTAATGTGCAATAAGGAAGAACTAATTAAAAGAATAAATAAAGATGTGGAGCTAGGAATTAGAGATGAAGACAATATAAGAAGAAGTTTAGATAAATATGATATGTACAATAAAATGAATACAATAAAAATTGATACTTCTAATAAGTCCATAGATGATATAGTAAGAGACATTAAAGTGATTGTAGAGAAGTGATGAATTTATAATTGTGTAGATTTTTTAATCAAAATTTATTATAAATTCGTTAGTTTAAAATTTGGTTTCTTTATTTCAGTAGAGTTAAATAAAAACAAAATTTCATAACATTAAAATATAATTACTTATATTTACAGATTAGGTTATAAATGCTGATATGTAGTAGGGGTGATTTTATTGAAAAAAATAGTAAATATTATGGTAGTTATATTGTTAGTGACAATTATAATTCCATTAACAAATTCAGTTGCTAAGGAAGAAGTTAATAGTAATGAAGGGGTACAATGGTATATTGCAACACAATGTGATGATATTGGTATATGTGATTGTGAAAATTCATATAGTAGCCATAATAAGAATTTAAGCAATAAGTTAAAGCAAGAAGGAATTGAATCGAAAATATTAACTTGAACTGCAGAAGCAAAATATTTGCTAGGGTAGCTCATACTGGAGAGTGGAATTATTCAAAAGCTATAGTATGTAAACATGGAAGAAAAGGAATGGACTATATTTATACAAGAAGAATTATAACAGCATACGATTGTAACAGATGTGATTACTATGCAGAGGTAGATTCAATTGAATCTAAGACTGTTTGCAAAGGTGATTAAATTAAACTGATAAATGACTATAAAACGGTATTATATACTATTTTATAGTCTTTTTTTATTATATATGAATTTATATAAAATAACATTAGTGTGTGATAAAGAATAATAAATAAAGATATAGAGCTAGAAATTAGAAGGGAGAACAATATAAGAAGTTATAGATATGTGATAGAACTTATAATTGTAAAAATATTCATGTTAATTTATAATGGAATAAGATGGGTATTGATTGTGTAGGGGGGATAGAATGAAAATTAAGAAAATAATTTCACTAACTAGTGTAATTATATTAAGCTTTATTTTAGTTAGTTGTAGTAGAGGTAGTGCTAAAACTATTAAATCAACAGAAGTTAATATGCCAAATAGTATTTCTTTATCACATGGTAGTTTTGATGGATATAAGTATAGAAAATTAAAACTAAAAGAAGGTCAAAAAATAACATTAAATACTGAAATTACAACAGAAAAAGGGGATTTGTCTATTAAATTTTTAGATGCTAATGGAAATGAACTTTACAATATTAAGAATGATAAAGAAAAAGATTCTAAAACAATAGAAATAAAAGAAGATGGAAAGTATAAACTACAAATAGAAGGAAAGCATAGTGGAACATGCAAAATAGATTGGGATATTGAAGAATAGTAATACTTTTTATGTATATAAAGAATGTATTTACTTAAAAATAGTGCAGAAAATTAATTTTCTGCACTATTTTTAAGTAAAGTAAATTGTTAAAGAAGCATTATTATAAAATTTATAAAGATCTATTATTTGTTATCTGAGCCCATAAAGTGGCTTTTTCAGTTATTTCGTCTATATAAGAATCTCTAATACTACAATAACTTTCAATATCGTATTTGAATTTAATAGCTAAAGTTTTCTTTAAAGCTTCATATTTTTTTGCTTCATCAGGATGAGTTATCATATAATCTCTAAAATTAATATGTCTTTCTATCTCGATATCTCCAGTTTCAAAAATATGAATATGATGTGATCTAACTCTCAAACCCTTTATAAAGAATCTCTTATTTTGTACATTAAATTCATCTTTTAATATATAACCTAAATATTCTAATGGCTTAATATAATTATCTATATTTTTAATATCTTTTACTTCAATTAAGATATCTATTATAGGCTTTGAATATATATTAGGAATAGCAGTATTACCAATATGATAAATATTTATAACTTCTTTGTTTAATACGTTCAATAACAATTCTTTCTCTTTTAAATATTTTTCATTCCATTTAGTATTATAAGGAACTAATTTAATTACTTTATATACATTTCCTTTACACATAAATATATACTCCAAATTATATTAATTTATAAAATATTATTAAATTATATCATATTTATTACTAAAAGTGTCAATATAAAATTAAACTTAATCTAATCATATCTAAACACTTTATAACATTTTCTATAATAGGTTCATCATAATGTATTTTAAAATCATCAAATTTCTTTATAATTAAATTTTGCATATAAAGTCTCCTTTCTTATAAAAAATAAAAAAATTATAACATATATTTACATTGATTTACTATAATGTTAAAATTTTATTGATAAATAAGAAGGAGTATCTGGGGCTATGGGAAAAAGAAAAAAGAAGGTTATTGTATTTAGTTTAGTTATTTTAATATTTTGGATAACAGGAGTTATACCAAAAAATATAGGAAAAATGGTTTCATCATTTTATGTACATAATAAATACAGTTCTTTAAATCTTCATTTCGTAGATATAAAATATTCTGAAGAAAACAAAGTATATATATCACACTTTGAAAATAACGAAGGAAAAATATATACTGTTTTAGTTGGTTCTAAAATGTTACCTGTAAACGTTAGTTTTAATCCATTAAATATCCCTAAAAGATTAAATTTAAAATAATGATATAATAGTATTAATTAATACAAAGGACAGAGAGACAAAGGTGAATTTATATGAATAAAACAATCGGAATTTTTGCTCATGTAGATGGGGGTAAAACTACATTTTCAGAGCAATTACTTTACCACACAAATACTATTAGAAAAAGAGGAAGAGTTGACTATAAGGATTCCTTTTTAGATAGTCATGATATAGAGAAAAAAAGGGGAATTACTGTATTTTCAGATATAGCTAAATTTGATTATAAAGAAGATACATATTTTTTAGTGGATACTCCAGGGCATATAGATTTTTCTAAGGAAATGGAAAGAGGAGTAGGAATATTAGACTATGCAATTTTAATTATAAGTGGTCGAGATGGAGTAGAAGGACATACAGAAACAATTTGGAATATTTTAAGGAAACATAATGTTCCAACATTTATATTTATAAATAAAGTAGATTTATTATTAGTAAGCTTAGATGAAGTTATAAAAGAAATTGAAAATGATTTAAATACAGAAATTTTAATGGTTTCTGATTTAAATAATTTAAGTTATGAAGAGATTGAAGCTATAGCAGAAAAGGATGAAGATCTTTTAAATACATATTTTGAAGAAGGATATAATAAAGAGTTATGGAAAAATACGCTTAAAAAACTTATAAAAGAAAATAAAATATTTATAGGGTGTAAAGGCTCCGCACTTTTAGATGAAGGGATTAAAGAATTTTTAGAAATATTTAGTGAGCTTACTATAACTGATTATGATGAAAACTCAGAGTTTAAGGGAAGAGTATTTAAAGTAAGACATGATGATAAAGGCAATAGAGTTACCTTTATAAAGGCTCTTAGTGGTACTTTAAATACTAAAGATGAAATTATATATATAAAAGATTCAGAGGAAATAAAAGAAAAGGTTAATGGAATAAGAATTTATAATGGAAGTAAATTTGAACCTAGTAATACATTAAAAGCTGGAGAAGTGTTTGGAGTATTAGGAATTACATCTCTTAAAGAGGGGATGGGTATAAATACAGAAGATTATATGATTAATGACTTAAAACCTGCCCTTATATCTAAAGTAATATATGATGAAAAAATTAATTCTAAAGAGGTTTTAGGTTACTTTAAAATATTAGAAAGTGAAGATGATAGCTTAAATGTTAATTGGAATGAAGAACTTTCAGAATTACAGATAAGTATAATGGGAAATATTCAGCTTGAAGTTTTAAAAGAAGTAATATTAGATAGATTTTCTTTAAAAGTAGATTTTGGTGAACCAGAAATTCTTTATAAGGAAACTATAATAGGAGAAACGGTTGGATATGGACACTTTGAACCTTTAGGGCATTATAGTGAAGTTCATTTAAAAATTGAAGAAGGAGAAAGGAATAGTGGTATAACTTTTTATAATAAGTGTCATGCAGATGATTTAACTGTAGGTAATCAAAATTTAATCAAAACTCATATATTTGAAAAAGAACATAAAGGTATACTTACTGGAAGTCCAATTACAGACTTAAAAATAACTTTACTTACAGGAAGGGCACATAATAAGCATACAAGTGGTGGTGATTTTAGAGAAGCTACTAAAAGGGCATTAAGACAAGGACTTGAAAGTGCTAAAAGTAAACTATTAGAACCATATTATAAATTTAAAATTACAGTTCCTATGGAGCTTATAGGAAGAGTTGTATCAGATATTCAGAAGATGAGCGGAGAATTTAATGAACCTAAAAATTATGGGGATAAAATAATAATAACGGGAAGAGGACCTGTTAAGACATTTATGAATTATCCGTTAGAATTCGTTGGATTTACAAAGGGTAAAGGAAATCTTAATTTAATCTTTGAAGGATATGATTTTTGTCATAATGAAGATGAAGTAATAGAAAGCAAAGGATATAACAAAGATGCTGATAAAGAATATACTTCCGTATCAATATTCTGTTCAAAAGGACAATCTTATTTAGTTGAAGGAAAAGATGCTAAAGAGTATATGCATTGCTTAAAATAAAAGTGGTTTAAGGAGAATTTATGATAAATAATAAATCTATAGATTGTGTTAATAAAAGTAAATATAAAGATTTTATTATTCCTTTATATGATAGTTATTGCTTTTCAAACATAAATGGAACTATAAAAGAATTATTTAATATTAAATCTGAAAGAAAACTTCCAATAGATGTATTAAATAAAAAAAGCTTTGAAAACAATAAGGTTGTATTTTTTTTAGTTGATGCTTTTGGATGGTGTTTTTATGAAAAGTATAAAGGACATTCAAAATTCTTAAAGGAAATAGAAGAAAAGGGAGTAGTATCAAAAATTACGTCGCAATTTCCATCTACAACTACTGCCCATGTAACAACAGCGCTTTCTGATAAAAGGGTAGATGAACATGGATTATATGAATGGTTTTATTATGATAAACAGGTAGATGATATTGTTACAGCGTTTTTATTTAATAGGACAAGAGATAAGGAGATAGGAACTTTAGAAAATTACAATATAGATATAAAAGAATTTCTTCCACAAGATAGTATATTTAAAATATTAAAAGAAAATAAAATAGAAAGTAAAATATATCAACCATCCTATATAAATGATAGTATTTATACTAAAACTATGGGGAGATTTTCGGACATTATTGGATATGAAAGTTATAAAGACTTATTTAAAAATCTATCTATTAATATAAAACAAGATAAGAAAAAAGAATATATTTATGTATATCTTCCTGAAATAGATAGTATTGCTCATAAGAATGGATGTGAATCTAAAGAATTTCATGAGCAAATGATAAAATTTTTAAAAGCTTTAGATAAGTTTTATTTTGAAGTAAAAGACTGTGAAAAAGTATCAATTCTAATATCAGCAGATCATGGACAGATAGAAACAGATTTAAATAATAAGAGATATTTAAACAAGATAATTCCTAATATAGATGATTTTCTAGTAAAAAATTCTAAGGGACGTAATTTACCAGGTGGATACTGTAGAGATTTATTTTTAAAAGTTAAGGAAGAATCATTAAATGAATGTAAGGCTTTAATAGAAGATAAGTTAAAAGATGAAGTAGAAGTTTTAACATATGAAGAATTAATTCAATATGGATTCTTTAAGGAAGACAGTTATAGATTAAAAGAAAGATGTGGGAATTTATTATTACTTCCTAAAGAGAAGAATAATATATGGTGGTATGAAAAAGATGTATTTGAAATTGTATGCAAAGGAGTTCACGGTGGTGCCTCAAAAGAAGAAATAGAAATACCATTTTTATATTATAGTTTATAAAGATTAGAGTATAATTATGAAAAATTAAAAAAATAAGTGGGTGATTTAGTGGAATATATTAAAGCTAAAACAATAGTTTCTGGATATGTAAAAAATAGCTCTTGGTTTGGAGTTAATTATAATATGAATATTTATAAAGGATGCCCACATGGATGTATATATTGTGATTCTAGAAGTGAGTGTTATAACATAGATAACTTTGATAAAGTGCGTGCAAAAGAAAATGCAATAGATATAATAACCAAAGATTTAAAGATTAAGAAGAAAAAAGGAGTAATAATGACAGGTTCTATGAGTGATCCATATAATCCTTTTGAAAAAGAGTTATATCTAACTAGAAAAGCATTAGAGCAAATTAATTTATATAATTTTGGAGTTGCAATTGCAACTAAAAGTTCTCTTATAACAAGAGATATAGATGTGCTAAAGAAGATTAGTGAACATTCACCAGTATTAATAAAAATAACTATAACAACATTTGATGATACATTATGCAGAAAAATTGAACCGAATGTTTCAGTGTCTTCAGAAAGATTTAAGGCAATAAAGGAATTAAGTGATAATGGTATATATACAGGAATACTATTAATGCCAATATTACCTTTTATAAATGATAATGAAGAAAATATAATAAATATTGTTAAAAAAGCCTATGAATGTGGAGCGAAATTCATATATTCCTTTGGCTTTGGGGTAACGCTTAGAGGAAATCAAAGAGACTATTATTATAAAAAATTAACAGAAGTTTTTAAGACGGAGAAACTTGTAGGCAAATATATTGATACTTTTGGGAGCCGTTATGAATATAGCTCAAAAAATGCAAAAGAACTCTATAAAGTGTTTAAAAGAGAATGCGAAAAATATGGAATACTTTATAAAATGGAAAATATAATTTCAGATTATAAAGAAAACTATAATCAAACACAGATGAGTTTATTTTAATTGCATAAAGCAATATTATAAGTTTAATGAAATGGGGGAAAAGTATGGGAATTTACAATTTTGCTAAGAAAACGTTTAGGGCAGATTTTAAAAATAGTATATTTTATATATTATCTATTGCTATGACAACAGCTTTTATGTTCAATGCTATTAATCTTGCTTACAACAGTGTAATTTATTCTACAAAAGGGGATGTGGTTGTAGGAGCACCACAAAATTATTATGGAGTTACAAGCCAGGTTGTTTATCCTATTCCATTATTACAAAAACAAAACTTAATCATATTAGTTTTTGTAGCTACTCTTTTTGCAATAATATGTAATAAAAATCATATAAAAAGAAAAGGAAAAGAATTAGCATTTATAATTACAAATGGAGCATCATTAGTAGATGTATCAAGATATTTACTTTATATAAATGGTAGAACATATATAATTGGAGCATCTATTGGTCTTTTATCAGGATTAATTTTAACACCAATCTTTAATACAATTATGTATAAAATGGTAGGTGTAGAAGGGGCGTTATTTACTTTTGATAGTGAAGGACTTGCTATTGTAGCCATTTATGTAGCCATACAATATGGTTTAATTGTGGCATTAAATTTTGGATATGCATATAGAAAAGAAATTATTGACTTAATGAAAGTAGAAAAAACTAAAGGATTATATGATAGTAGAACTGTTAAAGTGCCAGGTATATTATTTTTAATAATATACTTAATACCTATAGCATATAGTCTTACATTTCCAAGCTTTAAGGGAGCAGAGGGAGCTGCTTATGCTTGGTTTGTATTAGGAGTTACAGGTGTATATGGAATAATAAAATATTTTATTCCAAATTTAATTAAGAAATTAAAGAATAAAGAATTTATGTATAAAGGTTTAAGGAGAATATATATTAGTAACTTTGAAAAGATGATTAAAGATTCATTAATATATTTCCTTGGACTAACAATTTGTTTAAATTATTATGCAAACTCAATTGTAGAATATCACGAGTATGATGGTATGAGAGGGAATTTACTATTTTGTATATTAGGAACATCTTTAATTATTGCATTATCATTATTTTATAAATTAATTGTTGAGACAGAAGAGAAAATGTACATGTATAATCAGCTTAAAGTTCTAGGATATAGTAAAGATCAAGTTATTGATATATTAAAAAAAGAGTATATATTATTTTATGTAGTAGGGCTATCATTACCAGTTAGCTTACTTTTAGGAAATTTAATAATATATGTATGTGTGGGTGCTTATACAGTAAAATTTGCAATAGGTATTCTACTTATAGTATTAATACCTTTACTTATTGCTGGGGTAGTTTCATCAATTAAAAATAGAGAAAAAATAATTAATAGTGTATTTAACTAAATGGGGGAGAATTATTATGAGTAATGAAATATTAGTAGCTAAGGAAATAGAGAAAATATATGGTGTTGGAGAGAATTCTTTTAGTGCATTAAATAAAGTTTCACTTAAAGTATGCAAGGGCGATTTTATAGGTATAATGGGGCCTTCAGGAGCCGGTAAATCTACATTAATTAATATTTTAGCGACATTAGATGTACCAACTAGAGGTAAAGTATTAATTAATGGCAAGAATGTTATAGGAATGAATGATACTGAATTAAGTGAATTTAGAAGAGAAAACATAGGGTTTATATTCCAAGACTTTAATCTTTTAGATACTTTAACTATAAGAGATAATATACTGTCTTCTGTTATATTAGGTGGTTTAGAAAAGGAAGAATGCGACAGAAGACTTAGTGATGTAGTTAGAAAAATGGATATAGAAGAAATTTTAGATAAATATCCATCAGAATGTTCAGGTGGTCAAAAGCAAAGAGCTGCTGTTTGTAGAGCTTTAATAAGTAATCCACAAATGATAGTTGCGGATGAACCAACTGGTGCCTTAGATACAAAAAACTCTAATGAACTTTTAAGACTTTTAAGTAAGCTAAATAAAGAAGATAATATAACTATACTAATAGTAACTCATGATGCAATCATTGGAAGTTATTGTAAAGAATTACTTATGATAAGAGATGGAAAAATAGATGCAACACTTACTAGAGATGGTAGTAGTCAGTTTGAGTTTTATCAAGAAGTAATAAAAGAAACATCAAAAGAATGTGAAGAATTATTTATTAATGATGAGATTGAAGTAAATTATGAATATTATATTTAATTTAGTAGTAAGTAATGATAAGTTTCTATAAAAATTTAAGTAAAATAAAGGACATATTTTATATAAATAATAGAAGTAAATTTTATTGCAGTTAACTTAATTAAATTATATAATACAAACTATAGAAGATTTTTTTACGAAGGAGAATAAAGATGAGAGTAACTTACAAAAACCCAAAGGAATTAGCTAAATGTTTAAAGGACCAAATTGATGAATATTTAGATGATATCATGGAGTATGAAAAATTAAAGGGTAAAGTAATTAGAATAGTTGAGGCTAATGAAGAAAGATTTTATAAAAATGGAAAAGTAGAAAGCAAAATAGCAAACGTCTTAGGAGAAGAAAGAATAGAAATTATAAATAAAATTTTAGAAGATAAATAGAATTAAATTATTAGGAGCATTTTCAAAATTAGAAAATGCTCCTAGTTTTTTAGTAGTATAATAAAGTTATAGAATAATTTTAAGGAGTGATTACTAATGAAAAAATGCTTTTACTGTGGAAAAGAAATAAAAGGAGATGGATATGAAAATAAGATAGGTACTTTTTGCTCAGAAGATCATTATGACAAATATTATAAATCACTTTCAAAAGAAGAAATAATTGAAATAATGAATAATATGTGTGTATGTAGTGACGATTAATACAATTAAACCCCCTAAAATGCAAAAAAATACAATGTTTTATATTAACATAGTACTTAATATGATATAATTTACTTGATTGTTAAAATTTGGGGGTGGGGTTTTGAAAAATTATAAAAAGATGATTATATCATTGAGTATGGTTCTTGGAATTTCTTTATTTATAGTTGGATGTTCTGGAACTAATAAAGCTAAAGAAGCATTTGATAACTACAAACAAAAGTGGATAGAAAAAGATTACAAAGGAATGTATGAAATATTAAGTGCAGAATCAAAGGGTAAAATAACAGAAGAGGAATTTGTAAATAGATTTAGTAATATATATGGTGCTATTGGAGCAAGTAATATGGAAATAACGGATGGAGAAAGTGAAAAAGGAGATAATGCTTTAGTAATTCCTTTTACATTATCAATGAACACAGTAGCTGGAAAAGTTGAACTTAAAGACTTTAAGGCAGAAATGGTTAAAGAAGATAAAGAATACAAGGTTAATTGGAATGATAATTTAATTTTACCTAATATGGTTGAAGGAGATAAAGTTAGAGTTAAAACTTTTAGTGGTAAACGTGGAAAAATATTAGATAAAGATGGGAAGGTTTTAGCAGAAGATGGGAAGCTTAATATAGTTGGAATTCATCCAGCGGTATTTAATAAGGAAGATAAAGAAAAAAGAATAAAAGAAATGGCAGATGTACTTGATATAAGTGAAGAAACTATAAATAAGAAATTAGATGCAAATAGTAATCCTGAACATTTTGTAGAAATAGTAAAAATACTTCCATCAGAAAGTAAGCTTAAAAAATTAGAAAATAGAGAAGAAGAGGGAATACTAATAAGAAGCACAAATTCAAGAGTATATAGTGGCGGAGAAGCTTTTGGCAGACTAGTTGGATATATTGGATATATTACTGCTGAAGAATTAGAAAATATGAAGGATAAAGGATATACTTCAAATAGTGTAATAGGAAAAAGTGGGTTAGAACAAGTTTATGAAGATACTTTAAGAAAAACAAATGGAGGAGAAATATATATAGAAAGAGGAAATGAAAAAATTTCTGTAGCAAAAGAAGAAGCTAAAAATGGACAAGATATAAAGCTTTCTATAGATTCAAAACTTCAAAAGAAAGTATATGATGAAATGAATGGTGAAAAAGGAGCTTCAACTGCTGTAAATCCAAAGACTGGGGAAGTTCTTGCAATGGTAAGTTCACCTTCTTATGATTCTAATATGTTTACAACATATATGACGAAAACTCAAAAGAAATATTTAGAAGATACAAAAAATGCATCAGAGATTAATAGATTTAATAAAGTATATTCTCCAGGTTCTACATTTAAGTTAATAACAGCTGCAAATGGACTTAGAGATGGAAAGATAAAAGTAAATGATGCTAAAGACATAAAAGGTACTGCATGGCAAAAAGATAGTACATGGGGAGATTATAAAGTTACTAGAGTTAGTGCTACAAAAGGACCTGTAAATTTAATTGATGCTGTTAAATATTCAGATAACATTTACTTTGCACAAACTGCTGTAGATATAGGAGCGCAAAACTTTATAGATGGAGCTAAAAGATTTGGAATTTCTGAGAAATTAGAATTTGAATATCCAATGGAGGATTCTAAAGTTTCAAATGATGGAACAATTAAAGATGAGATTGCCCTTGCAGATTCAGGTTACGGACAAGGTCAAATATTAGTGACACCTTTAAATATGGCATTAGCATATAGTGCTCTAGGTAATAATGGTAATATAATGCAACCAAGATTAGTTACTAGCATTAATAATAAAGAAAAAGTATGGAAAGAATCAGCTATTGATAAAAAATATTTAAATGATCTTATTAAAGCTTTTAAAGCACCTATAGAAGAGAGTGGTGGAACTGCAAATGATGCTAGAATAAATGGATTAAGTATTGCAGGTAAAACAGGAACTGCTGAAATAAAACAAAGTCAAGATGACAAAAATGGTACAGAAAATGGATGGTTTGTAGCTGTAGATACAGGAAACTCAAAGATTGCAATATCTATGATTTTAGAAGATGTAAAAGATAAAGGTGGCTCTCATGCAGTTACACCAAAGGTTAAAAATGTACTACAATCATATTTAAAATAATGAAAATATAAGTTAAGTTTAAAAAATAAGCTTTAGAATTTCTAAAGTTTATTTTTGTTTTATATAAAGTTATAATTTATTAATGACCTGCAAATTGTTCTCCTAATATACTTTGAAGGTCTGAAATTATTTTTTCATCTTCTCCAATATATTGAACTATAATATTGCCTTTTTTATAAAAGTGTGGGGTGTTAGACCAATCAACTACAACTGATGTTTTACCATTTTCATATTTAGAGCCATCATTAGATAGATTTTTTGAATCACTTTCCATAGATTTGTTATTTTCGTATAAGTAAACATCAAATATTAGCTTATCGTTATAAGTTCTTTTTCTTGTTCCTGATAAAACGTCTTTTTCTACATCTTTAACTTTTAAGTCATAACCTTTTGAGTTCATTTCATCTATAAAGTTATCGAGAGTAAAATCTGTACTTTTAGTCTCTTTATTTTGACAACTAATAAGACCTATAAAGATAAATATAAAAAATGATATTAGCAATATAATTTTATTTAATCTTTTAATAAAAATCCCTCCTTTAAAATATGTAAAATTATGGGTTATAGTTATATTATATAGTGCTTGTAAAAAATAGAAATTACAAAATAGATACAAATAATAAATTTCTATAGTAACTATAATTAATTAATATAGAACTTAAATTAAAATTTATATTTTAGAAATAACAGTAACATCTTAATGAATTAAAATGGATGTATAAAAGGAGGAGATATTATGAAAGTAATATTACATGTAAATGAAAAGGATAGGTGGAATATGGCTATTGGAAACATACATAACCTGCTTAAGTTAGATCCAGAGATAGTAATTGAAATGCTTGTACATGGTGAAGCAATAGTAAACTTAGAGAAGAAAATCTCAAAAGAATTAAGTATATATGATGATTTAGAAGAATTATCAAGAAAAGGAGTTAAATTTGCAGCTTGTAATAATACAATGAAAAAAATGAATTTGGATAAAAATGAAATGTGCGATTTTGTAACTGTAGTACCAGCAGGAGTAATGGAGCTTATAGAAAAACAAAATGAAGGATATTCTTATGTTAAGCCTTAAGGAGTTAATATAAATATGTTAGAAATAATATATTTTTTAGTAGCAATAATAGCTACGACAATTGGTGCTACAGCAGGACTTGGTGGAGGCGTTGTAATAAAACCTGTATTAGATTCTATGAATACTTTTTCTCTTCCAACAGTGAATTTATTATCTTCAGCAACTATATTTGTTATGGCTGTTGTTTCAATAATAAAACAACTTCTAAAAAGAGATAAAATAGATAAAAAGAGTATTTCTTTAATGGCAATAGGTTCAGTGATTGGCGGAGTTATAGGACAAAAGATTTTAAGATTATTAGTTGAGCACAGTAGTAATATTAATAACATTAATATTTTGCAAAGTGCAATGATTATAGCAATTTTATTATTTGCATTCTTTTACATGGAATATAGAGATAGATTTAAAAAATATAGTTTAAATAGTATTCTTCTTATAATTTTAATGGGAATTTTATTAGGTTCAATATCTGCATTTTTAGGGATTGGTGGAGGTCCTATAAACGTTGCGGCTCTTACTATATTTTTTGGAATGAATGCAAAAGAAGCTACAAGGAATTCTATAATAATTATAATGTTTTCTCAAGGAGCTAAAATTTTATCTGTAGCATGTACAACAGGTTTTGGTATTTATAATTTAAGTGCATTACCAGTTATGCTTATAGGGGGAGTATTAGGAGGTTTATTAGGATATAAACTTAATAAAAAGTTGTCTGAAAATATTATAGTAAGAATTTTTAATGTAGCAGTAATATTAATAACATTACTTAATGTATATAATATAATTAAACTTTTATAATATATATAATATAAAAGATTTATAATCCAGCATACATTAAAGGACAAGTATTAACTTGTCCTTTTTAATTATTGGCTTTAAGCCTGTTGAGTGCGCAATAGCGTACGAAACATTAAACCACCTGCTATGCGGGTGCGGAAGCGGTTTGTTATACAAAAAAATCACCTTTCCGATATAATGTAGTTGTTCAGGCTACGATATAATGAAAGGAAAGGTGATTTTAATGGCTAATAAAACTAATAGTTTATCTCACACAAAATGGATGTGTAAATATCACATTGTGTTCACTCCAAAGTATAGAAAAAAAGTTATATATAATCAATACAAGGCAAGTATTAGAGATATAATAAAATAACTGTGTGCATACAAAGGAGTAGAAATAATAGAAGGACATTTAATGCCGGAACATGTACATATACTTGTGAGCATCCCTCCAAAGATAAGTGTTTCAAGTTTTATGGGATATTTAAAAGGTAAAAGCGCACTAATGTTGTTTGATAAGCATGCAAATTTAAAGTATAAGTTTGGAAATAGACATTTCTGGGCAGAAGGATACTATGTAAGTACGGTTGGATTAAATGAAGCAACAATAAAGAAATATATTCAAGAGCAAGAAAAACATGATATAGCGATAGATAAGTTAAGTGTAAGAGAGTATGAAGACCCTTTTAAGGGTTAAAAAAGTAATACGTCACCCCTTTAGGGGTAGCAAAAGCGGCAAAGGCAAGTAGCTTGAACAAAATGAAAGCTAGCGCCTTTAGACGCTAGCCGGTAACACTTGGGCTTATAGCCCCAGAGCAAACCACCCGTTGGACGGGTGGTTATGATTTTATGAATAATTAATCTAAAAATAATAAATTATGAAAGTATATTTCTGATACATATATTTTCTATAGATATACTTTTACCACTAAAAATTTTATTATTACACTTAGTAAACATCTCAACTGTATAGTCAGTACTATTTTCAAAGATTATAATTTGTTCTTTATTTAAATTTATAGTTAAAGGTTCTGTTTGTGTAATATACTTATTAAATATATTACAGATAAGATTTTTATCATTGTTAGTAAGTGGACCTCTTACTATAATTTTATTTATGCCTATAATATCATTATTCCTACTATTAGGTACCATATATTCCTCCATAAATTTACGAGACTTTTCATCTTTCATTTGCTGAAATCCAATTTGTAATGGAATTCCTTCAAAAAAATTTATGTAGCTATTTTTCCAAGGCATGGTCCTTGTAAATATGTTAAAAAACCACTTGAATTTTAAATATTCAGGTCTTGTAATATTAATATTACTTTTATTTAGTGAATTATAAAGTTCATCTATATTAGGAACATCTAACATAATACAAATTAATCCTCTATGGCCTTTATTATATAAATTTACCCAATCAGCTTTCCAACCTCCACCATCAGGCTTTAAGATATTTATCATTTCAAAGTATTCATTTCCAATCCATAAGTTAGAAGCTTTGAATCCTCGAGTCCCTTTTCCCCAGCTAGGCTTATATGGGAATCCAGCAGCAATTATTTTATTAATAATATCTTTATCTTTTTGGTAATATTTATCCACATTAATTATAAAATGATCAAATTTAAACATATTAGTTTACCCCCCCCTTAAATTTTCTAAGATTATAGTTACCCATTAATTTACATATAAAATTATACATAATTTATGAATAATAATCTAATAAATCTTTTATTGATTATTATGTTTATTTAAATATAGGGTAAATATTTTTGAAATTATTAATTGAAAAGTACTTTTTTATTAGTTAATAGAAGGTTATAAGTTATTTATTACTTAATTCATAGATTCAATGTAATATATATACATACACTTACAGGAGGAATGACTTATGAAAAAGGAGAAAATTTTAAATGACGATAAAGTGAAAATGCTATCATTAACTGGGCTTATGATTGCACTGACTTTTATTTCAGGAAGTATAATTAAAATACCTACATTAAATGGCTTTATGCAAATTGGGGATTGTATGGTGTTTTTATCTGCTATACTTTTAGGAAGGAAATATTCTTTTGTAGCATCAGGAATAGGTATGGCATTAGTTGATGGACTTGGAGGATATTTAGCGTGGGCACCTTTTACCTTTATAATTAAGGGGCTAATGGCATACTCTGCGGCGCTTGTTATATATAAAGCAAAAGAAAAAAGCTTAAAGGTATATTTAATGGGATTTATAGTAGGAGGAATAGTTGATCTTTTAGGATATTTTATAGCAAACGCTATTATGGGTGGACTAATAGTTAAGGCTTCAAAAGGATTAAATGGAAGTATTATATATTCACTTGCACATATACCAGGTGATTTAATGCAAGTAGTATTTGGAATAATAATAGCTATAGTTTTAGCCCCACTTGTATATAAATTAAGAGAAAATATTTAGCTTAAAGAAATGTTGTCTAAGTCTTTTAAGAAAGGTTTAGACAACATTTTTTATATAGTGATATACAATTATTATACAAAAATAGAAAAAATACAATAAATTATAAGCAAATTTGTTTAAAAAATTATAATATAATCAAAAAAGTCTTGTAAAAGGTTTACATATGTATTATTATATAGTTAATCGGTTTAGTAAAACGGTAAAGTAAAGAAAGGATGGGTAATATGAATAAGATTTGTGTACTTGGAAGTATAAATATGGACTTAGTTATAAAAGTTAAAGAGATGCCAAAGGAAGGTGAAACTATACTTTCAAAATCCTTTGAAAAGATAGCTGGAGGAAAAGGTGCAAACCAAGGGGTAGCAGCTAAAAGATGTGGAAACACAGTATCTATGATAGGTAAAATAGGTAAAGATGATAATGGAGCAATATTAAAAGGGCTTTTAGATAAAGAAGGAATAAATACAGAATTAATCTTTGTTGATGAAAAAGAACCAACAGGAATGGCAATGATAACAGTAAATGAAAGAGGTAATAATTCAATAACTGTTATATCAGGTTCTAATATGACATTAACAAAAGAGGAAATTAAAAAGAGTGAAGATGTAATTAAACAAAGTGATATTATAATATCTCAATTTGAAACACCTGAAGATGTTACAATTGAAGCATTTAAATTTGCTAAAGGAAATAATAAAGTAACTATATTAAATCCAGCACCTGCTAAAGAAATAAGCAATGAATTACTAAAATATACAGATATAATAATTCCAAATGAAACAGAAGCAGAACTTTTAACTGGAATTGAAGTTAATAGTTTAGAAGATGCTAAAAAGGCAGCATCAAAATTCTTTGATAAAGGTGTTAAATTTGTAATTATAACTTTAGGACATAAAGGAGCAGCTGTTATTAGTAAAGAAAATGAAGGAATAGTTAATGCTTATAAAGTTAATGCAATAGATACTACAGCAGCAGGGGACAGCTTTATTGGAGGCTTAAGTTCAAAATTAGATGTTAATAATTTAAGCTTTGAAAATATTATGAAAGCAGTTAAATTCGGAAATAAAGTTTCATCAATAACAGTTCAAAGAAAAGGAGCGCAACCTTCAATTGCAACTTTAGAAGAAGTTATTGAAATTTACGGAGAGGAAGAATAAAAATATGAGAAAAACAAAATTATTAAACAGTCAAATAAGTTCAGTAATATCAGAAATGGGACATACAGATACTTTAGCTATAGGTGATTGCGGGTTACCTATACCTAAAGATGTAAAAAGAATAGATCTTGCAATAGTAAAAAACTTACCAACATTTATGGATACACTAAAAGCAGTTTTATTAGAACTTGAAATTGAAGAAGTTACACTTGCAGTTGAAACTGCAGAAGTTAGTAAAAAGCTTTATGAAGAAATAGAAAAAGAAATTGGTGATGTAAGAATAAATTTTGTAAGTCATGAGCAGCTAAAAGAAGACCTAAAGGAATGTAGAGCTGTAATAAGAACTGGAGAACAAACTCCTTATGCAAATATTATTTTAAAGTCAGGAGTTGTATTTTAAGAGGAGGAATCAATTATGGACTTAAAAAAACCAATGCTTAAAATGGAGGGAGTGAGTAAATCATTCCCTGGTGTTAAGGCGCTAGATAATGTAAACATTACAGCCTATGGAGGAGAAGTTACTGCTTTAATGGGAGAAAATGGAGCAGGTAAATCTACTCTTATGAAAATATTAAGTGGAGTTTATACAAAAGATGAAGGGAAGATATATCTTCAAGGAGAAGAGGCGAATATTCATGGTATAAAATCAGCTGAGGAACTTGGAGTTATAATAATACATCAAGAACTTAGTATTATTAATAATCTAACAGTTGCTCAAAATATTTTTCTAGGAAATGAAAAGGTTAACAAATTCGGAAAGATAAATAAAAAGCTTATGATTGAAAGAAGCAAAATGTTTTTAGAGCAAATAGGATGTGATGTTGATCCGAATGAACTTGCAGGAAATTTAAATGTAGGTGAAAAACAAATGGTTGAAATTGCAAAAGCACTTACAAAAAATGCTGCTGTAATTATAATGGACGAGCCAACAACTGCACTTACAGAAGTAGAAACAAAAAGTCTTTTTAAAGTAATAGAAAACTTAAAACAAAAGGGACTAGCTATTATTTACATATCTCATAGAATGGAAGAAATATTTGCAATATGTGATAGAGTAGAAGTTTTAAGAGATGGTAAATATGCAGGTAATGCTAAAATAGCTGATATTGATAATGATAAGTTAATTACAATGATGGTTGGAAGAAAAATAGAAGACCAATTCCCATATAGAGAAGTGAAAAAAGGAAACATAATTTTAGATGTTAAAGATTTAAGTTCTAAAGCAGGAGTTAAGAATGCAAATTTTGAGGTAAGAGAAGGAGAAATACTTGGAATTGCAGGTCTTATGGGATCTGGAAGATCAGAACTTGCAAAAACTATATTTGGAGCATACAAAAAAACATCAGGAACAGTACTTATAAATGGAAAAGAGCTTCATGGAGGAAGTATAAGAGAAGCTATTAAAAACGGTATATGTTATTTATCAGAGGACAGAAAAAAAGAAGGTTGTGTACTTGGACAATCAGTTTCTGATAATATGACAATTTCAAATCTTAATAGTTATGAAAATAAAATATTTAAACTTGATAAGAAAAAAGAGGCATCTGATGTAAACGATTATATAAATAAAATTAGAATTAAGACACCAAGTCCAAGTCAATATATAAAAAATTTAAGTGGTGGTAATCAACAAAAAGTAATTTTAGCTAAGTGGCTTTTAACAAAACCAGAAGTTCTAATCATTGATGAACCAACAAGAGGAATAGATGTTGGAGCTAAAAAAGAAATATATGAATTATTAAATGAGCTTAAAGAAAGTGGAAAAGCAATAATAATGATTTCTTCAGATATGCCAGAAGTACTTGGAATTAGCGATAGAATCCTTGTAATGAGTGAAGGGAAAATAACTGGAGAATTAAGTAGAGATGAAGCAACTCAAGAAAAAATAATGAAATTAGCAGTAGGAATAAAATAAAAACATATATTTTTTAACTTGGAAGGAGTTTTAATGATGAAAGAAAATTATAAAGAATACTTAGACAAATATAAATCTTTAATAGGTTTAGTATTATTATGTGTAATAATAAGTTTTGTTACACCAAAGTTTTTAAGTGTAGCAAATATAACTAATGTATTTACCCAAGTTTCAGTTAATGCAATTATATCAGTTGGTATGACTTTTGTTATATTAACAGGTGGAATAGATTTATCAGTAGGATCAACTCTTGCAATTAGTGGAGCTTTATCAGCATCAATTGTAAAATCAACAGGAAGTATTACTTTAGCAATTATAGGTGCAGCAATATGTGGTATTATTATAGGATTCATAAATGGTATTCTAATAGCAAAAGGTAAACTTCAAGCATTTATAGCAACTCTTGCAACAATGACAATTTTTAGAGGTGTAACTTTAGTATATACAGATGGTACACCAATATCAAAATTATCAGAGGCATTTTCTAAAATAGGTAATGCTAAGCTTTGGTTTATACCAGTACCAGTTATCATAACAATTATTATAGCAGCCATTGGAATATTTGTTTTATCCCAAACTAAATTCGGAAGATACTTATATGCGCTAGGTGGAAATGAGGAATCAGCAAAATTATCAGGTATCAATACTGACAAAATAAAGATGATGACTTATGTAGTTTCAGGTTTTGTATCTGCAATAGCTGGTGTAATAATAACAAGTAGAATAGGATCAGCTTCTCCAAATGCAGGAACAGGATTTGAACTTGATGCAATCGCAGCAGTTGTAATTGGTGGAACTTCACTAGCTGGTGGAGAAGGTAAAATTTCAGGAACAATAGTTGGTGCTCTAATAATTGGAGTATTAAATAATGGTCTAAATTTAATGAATGTATCACCATTTTATCAATCAATAGTAAAAGGTTTAGTTATATTAATTGCAGTATTATTAGATAAAAAAAGCAGAAATAAATAAATTAAGGAGGAAAAAATAATGAAAAGAAAAAAGAGATTAATTGCACTCTTATTAATTAGTGTTTTCTTTATGGGCTCCTTAACAGGTTGTTTTAAAAAAGATAATCCTAAAAAGATAGGAATGGTTGTATCAACACTTAACAATCCTTTCTTTGTATCAATGAAAGAGGGTGCTGAGTCTGAAGCTAAAAAGTTAGGCTTTGAATTAATAGTATTAGATTCCACAAATGATCCTGCAAAAGAAAGATCAAACGTTGAGGATTTAATACAACTAGGTGTAACAGCACTTCTTATTAATCCAACGGATAGTGATGCTGTAGTAAAAACAATAGAAGTAGCAAATAAAGCAAATGTACCAGTAATAACTTTAGATAGACAAGCTAATGGAGGAAAAGTTTTAAGTCATATTGCATCTGATAATGTTAAAGGTGGCGAAATGGCAGGAAAGTATGTACTTGATAAGTTTAAAGATAAAGATAAGATAAATATAGTTGAAATACAAGGAATACCAGGTGCTTCTGCAACAAGAGATAGAGGACAAGGTTTCCACAATGTTTTAGATAAAGAAAAGAAAGCTAAATTTATATCAATCCAAGCAGCAGACTTTGATAGACAAAAAGGTCTTCAAGTAATGGAAAATATAATTCAAAGAGATCCAAATATACAAGTAGTATTTGCACATAATGATGAAATGGCACTTGGTGCTGCCAAAGCAATAAAAGCTGCTAAACTTAATACTATGGTAATTGGTTTTGATGGTAATGATGATGCGAAAAATGCAATAGATTCAAAAGATATGGAAGCTACAATAGCACAACAACCAGATGAAATAGGAGCTCTTGGAGTTGAACTTGCAGCTAAGATATATAATGGAGAAAAAGTAGATAAAAATATAGCTGCAGATCTTAAAGTGTATACAAACTAATTTTAAATATTGAAATTTAAGGAGCATTTTCTAATAGATAATTAAGTATGGAAAATGCTCCAATTTTTATATATGGTATAATTTAAATTATATGTATTTATTAAGAGGTGGGATATGAGAAAGACAACTTTATTAGATATAGCAAAAGAAGTAAATGTTTCTAAAACGACTGTATCTATGGTATTAAATAATAAAGATAATAATATATCAAAAGAAACTAAAGAAAAGATATTAAAAAAGGCAAAAGAGCTAAATTACGTTCCGAATTTTTTAGCTAAAAGTTTAATAACAAAAAAATCATATAGTATAGGTGTTATAGTTCCAGATATTCAAAATCCTTTTTTTAGTGAGATGGCAAAAGTAATAGAAAAAATAGCTGAAAAAAGTGGATATAGTATGGTACTTTGTAATACATTTAATAGTAGTAAGAAGGAAATAAATCATATAAATCTTTTAATTAGTAAATCTATAGATGGAGTTATAATAGCTTCTGTATCAGAAAATAATGAAGGACTTAAAATATTAGAAAGTAATGGAGTACCTTTTGTAGTAGTAGATAGGTTTATTAAGGGAATGGACAAAATAAATGGTGTCTTTTGTGATAATAAAGAAGGAATAGATCTTGGAATAGATTTTCTTTACAAAAAAAATAAAAGGAAAATAGCTTTTGTTGGTGGAAATAATGGGGTTGAACCTTCAAATATAAGATTAAATAGTTATATAGAAAAGGTTAATAATCTTAATATATATAATAAAGAGCTAAAGATAGAAGAAGAATATTCATTAGAAGGTGGTTTTAATGCAACTAAGAAACTAATGGATAAAAATATAAAAATTGATGCAATATTTTATGGTAGTGATATTATGGCAATTGGGGGTATGAAATATTTACTTAGAAATGGATATAAAATTCCAGATGATATAAGTATTTTAGGGTTTGATAATATAAATATTTGTTCATTCATAGAGCCAGAGCTTACAACAGTTGCACAACCAATATCTAAAATAGGGGAAGAATCAATAAACTTACTATTAAAACTTATAAATAAAGAAAAGATTGAAAATGAAGTTATAAAATTAAATCCTTACTTAATAGAAAGAGGAACAGTTAAATAAAAGGTATAAAAGAAAACATACTGGATAAACTACTTTTGTAGTCAACTGAGAAATCTATGGTTTCAATATAATGACTATGGAGCACTACCGAATTAAAAGGTAGTGCTTTTTAGCATATAATAAAAAAACTGTAAAAATATGTTGTATTAGATTTAATTTAATAATATAATTAGTTGTAATATAGAATAACAAGGGATAAATGGGATTTTTTTAATAAAAGGAGAAGATTTATGGGGGATAAGAGTAGTAAGATATTAAATACAGTATCAGACACTTATTTTTATTGCAAAGTAAATAAATATAGTGATGGAATAGTTAAAGATTTAATTGTCGAAGAAAGTAACTATAGAAATAAAGATGTAACAAATAAAAAATTTTCAGAAGTAATATTAGGAGTCAGTAAATTTAATAATATTTATAATAAAATCGTTAAGGTAGTAGAAAAAAATAAAAGTTTAGATGAAGATACTATAGAATTAAAATGGACAAGCGATAATTATGTTGTTATTTGGCTTAAAAATAACTTTATAAAAGAAAACTTGCGGCTTAAAAAAGAACTTAATGATCAAGAAAGATTATTAAATACCTTTATAGATTCAATGCCAGATTATGTATTTTTCAAAGATATAGAGGGTACTTATTTAAATTGTAATAAAAAATTTTATGAAAACTTAAAAATGAAAAGAGAAGATATTATAGGGAAAAAAGATGAAGATCTGTATGAAAAAGAAACTGCTAAAAAATTTAGGAAAACTGACTTAGAGGTAATATCCAATAATGGTAAGTTAGTTTATGTTGATGAAATTAAACTTAAAGAGAATAGTTATTATGTAGAAGAAACTATGAAGATGCCATACATAGATCAAAATGATAATGTTATTGGAGTAATCGGAATGACTAGAGATATCTCATATAAAAGAGCGGTAGAAGACAGACTACGAAGTAATGAGAATATATTCTTGAATTTACTAAATCATTTAGATGATGCTGTAATAATAAGAGAGGGAAAGAAAACTTTATTTGCAAATGATGCTTTTGAAAAGATTTATGGAATAAATGCTAAAGAGCTTTATAGAAAAGAGAGTTATCTTATTGCTGAAGAGTGTATACATCCAGAGGATAGAAGTTTATTTGATAATATTGATTTTAATGAACCCCTAGATAAAATTGCTAGAATTATAAGAAAAGATAATGAGGTAAGATGGGTTTGGTTTAGAAGTAACCCATTTAAAGATGTAAAAGGAAAAATTTTAAGAAGAATTATAATAATTAACGATATAACTAATAAAATCAATGAAGAAAAGGAATTAGATAAGCTTAGAAGAGAATTTTTTGCAAATATTTCTCATGAGTTTAATACACCAATTAACTTAATATTATCAGCTCTTAAAGTACTTGAGTTAAGTGTTTATAATGAAAAAATAGAAAATAAAGATAAATTCCTAAATTATATAGAATCATGTAATCAGAATATATTTAGAATGATAAAATTAACTAATAACTTAATTGATAGTATGAAAATTGAAGAAAAGTTATTTAGGTATAATCCAATTAACTTAGAAATAGTAAGTTTTGTTGAAGAATTATGTTTTAGAGTTGGAAAATTTGCTAATGAAAAATCTATAGAAATAATATTTGATACAGAATTTGAAGAAAGATTAGTTTATTTTGATCCAGAACACCTAGAGAGAATAATATTAAACATACTTTCAAATTCTATAAAATTTAATAAAGAAAATGGGAAAATAGATGTACTTATTACATCTAAAGACGGAATGATAGAGATTAAGGTTAATGATACTGGAATTGGTATATCAAAGGATAATCTTAATAATGTATTTAATAGATTTAAGTTTATTAATAATAGAATGACCAAAATAAGTGAAGGTTGTGGAATAGGACTTTATATAGCAAAAGCTTTATCTAAGATGCATAATGGTGATTTAATTATAAATAGTGAACTTGGAGTCGGAACTGAAGCTATTATAAAGTTACCTGATATAATAAGTGATAATAAAAGCAAATTAAACAAAGTAGGAAGTAAAAATATTGACTATAGTCAATTAGATAGAATGAAAATAGAATTTTCGGATATATATATTTAAAAATGCAAAAACTATATAAAGAAATATAGGTAGGTGAACTTTAAGATGAAAAAATATGAAAAGATGACAGAAGAAGAATTAAAAGAAAAATTAACATCACTTCAATATCATGTAACACAAAATTCTTTAACAGAAAAACCTTATGATAATGAGTATTATGATAATTTCAAAAGAGGAATTTATGTTGATATAACAAGTGGAGAACCGCTGTTTTTATCAACAGATAAATTTGAATCTGGTTGTGGATGGCCAGCTTTTTCAAAACCTATAAATAGAAGTGTTATAAAAGAAAAAAGAGATACAAGTTTTAATATGGAAAGAATTGAAGTTAGAAGTAAAAATTCTGATTCGCATTTAGGTCATGTTTTTAATGATGGGCCTTTAGATAAAGGTGGACTTAGATATTGTATAAATTCAGCTTCTTTAAAATTCATTCCAATAGAAGATATGAAAAAAGAAGGATATGAAGAATATATTTCATTAATTGACTAACATATGAAAAAGATATATAAATAATTATATAAAGAAATTGAAGAGGTATATACTTATGAATGAAAATTACGTAAATGCAGAAGAAGCTGCAAAAGAGTATGGCTTATACTTAAAGGTTGTTACATCTGTAAGCTCTTTTGAAAATTATAATAGTTTTTTTAATATATTTTCTGAATCAGATGAACCATGCAGACGTATAGCTATTTTAACTTCTGAAAAAGATATTGAAGAAGTTTATGAAGAAAATCCAGGAGAAGATATTATAGAATCATCAATTATTGGTGGCAACATATGGCTTAAGGAATATACTCTTACGACTAATCCTAAGAACATTAATCTTAGTGAATTAGTTGTAAAAAAAGATATATTAAATAAGTTTTTAAAAGATAATAATTAATGGTAAGAGAAAGTAGATAATAAAATCTACTTTCTCTTTTTTATTTTTATATTTCTTTAGAATTTCTTTAGATTTATATAGAACATATCTTTAGATTGTAAAATTACAATTATTACAAGAAGTCAAAAAGGAGGGGAGCTATAAAAAATATATATTGGTAAATATAGTAATGTCTATGGTATTATAAAAATGAAAAAATATGGAGAAAATTAGGGGTTTTTAAGAATTTAGGAGGGGACATAATAATGAAATCATATAATATTTTAATTGTTGAAGATGAAAAAGAAATAGGGGATGCTATAGAGATATATTTACGAAACCAAGGTTATAAAATATTTA
Source organism: Clostridium budayi (assembly GCF_055396605.1). Taxonomy (NCBI): domain Bacteria; kingdom Bacillati; phylum Bacillota; class Clostridia; order Eubacteriales; family Clostridiaceae; genus Clostridium; species Clostridium budayi. The sequence continues at coordinate 1,914,403 of NZ_AP042456.1, read as the reverse complement.
GGGCATTTAATGGAATTGATGGACTAGAAGTTATTAATAGAGAAGAAATACATTTAGTTATAGCTGATATAATGATGCCTAAAATGGATGGAATAGAATTTACAATGAAGATCAGAGAAAAATACGACTTTCCAGTTATAATGTTATCTGCAAAATCAGAAGATATGGATAAAATACTTGGACTTAATATTGGAGCAGATGATTATATAACTAAGCCATTTAACTCTCTAGAACTAATAGCTAGAGTTAATTCTCAATTAAGAAGATATTCAAAATACTTAAAATTTTTAGATGAAAAAGAAGAAAATAAAAACACTATTTCAGTTGGAGGGTTAACAATTGACGTTAATAGAAGAGAAGTAATATTAGACGACAATGTAATAAAGACAACTCCAATTGAATTTAAAATTATGTATCTTTTAATGAAGAATAAAGGAAGAGTATTTTCAGCAGAAGAAATATACGAAAAGGTTTGGAATGAGTGTGCAATTAACACAGACACTGTAATGGTACACATAAGAAATATAAGAGAAAAGATAGAAATTGATTCAAAAAATCCAAGATATTTAAAGGTGGTATGGGGTGTTGGATACAAAATTGAAAACATTTAAAGTTAGTAAAATAACAATAATAGTATTTTCTTTAATATTTATAATTTCAATTGGTACAATATTAAGTTATAAAAATATAAGAAAAAATACTTTAAAAAATAATTTAAGTATATTATACGATGACATTATTTTAAATGATATAAGAATAGGTAATCAAAGACTTTATGAAAAAATTAATAATAATGAAGAGTTAAATATAAAACAAGATCCTAGAGCAGATTATTTTGTATTAGATGAAAAAAATAATAAAAAAATTAATACGTTTAATAATTTAGATGAAAAAAACAATAAGGAAATTAATACATTTAATAATGAAGGTATTGTTTATGAAGCTTTAATGGAGAGTGAAGCAATTAAAGAATATGATTTATTAATTAAAGTAACATATGATGAAAATGGAGAAGCAAATGTAGAATTTAAAAGTGGTAATGAAACAAGTGGATCATATATGGACACAGATGTAATTGGTAATTTAGAAAGTGAAGAATTAGGTTATAAATATGAACCGATAAAAAATATGACATTCATATATGGAATAGAAAACATTGTAACTAGTGGATTTAATCAAACTTATTTATATAGCAAATTAAATTATAAATATGAAGAGATGGTTTATAGATATATAGCATTAGGAATAATATTAGTAAGTTTACTTGGAGTAGTTATTCCATATAGAAAAGAAAAAGACTTATTTGTGATGAAGAGATTAATAAAGGCTCCATTAGATATTAAAGCAGTTTTAATAATTTTTAATATAATAATGTGTATATATTCAGCATGGATTGCAATAGAAACAATAAGTGGACTTGTATCAGGTGGACTCTATCTTAGAGTAGGAGACTATGAAGTAAGTGTAATAATTACAATTATTTCAAATATATTAATTTTTTTAGTAGCTTATATTACACTATTTTATAATGTAGTTTTAGTTAAAAGTATTAAAAGAGAAGAAAATAATAATGATACACTTATAAGAATTGCAATAAATAAATTTATAGAAAAAATAAATTTAAGAAAATTCGATAAAAAAGGAGTTATTATTTTATTAATTATAAATTTAATTATAATATCCTTATTAAGTATATTTTGGTTCTTTGGAATAATTGGAGCTTTATTATATACAGTATTCCTTTATGTTTTGATAAGAAGTAATATAAAGAAGTTCAATAAAGAATATAAATTAATTTTAGATAGCGCAAGTATGATTACTAAAGGAGATTTAGATTATAAGATAGAAGAAGACTTTTTATGGCTAGATTCTTTAAAAGAGGATGTTTTATGTATGAAGTCAAGTTTTATAAAATCTATTGAAGAAGAAATTAAAAATCAAAATATGAAAGGTGAACTTTTAAATAATATATCTAAAGACCTAAACACTCCAGTAGATAATATATCAAGTTATATAGAAAAATTAAAAGATGATAATTTAAGTCATGAAGAAAGAATAAAGTATATAGAAAAATTAGAGAAAAAATCATATGAATTTAAGAAGTTAATAGAAGATTTATTTGAAGTAAGTAAAGTAAATAGTGGAAGTATAAAGCTTGATTTAAATAATATTGATGTAGTGGCTTTAATTAAGCAAACTATTGTAGAAGAAAAAGAAAAGTTAGATAATTCATCACTAAAACTTAATTTAAAGATTCCAAGTGAAAAAGTAATCTTGAAACTAGATGGACAGAAAACTTATAAGGTCTTTGAAAATCTTATAGAAAATATAGTTAAATATTCACTTGAAAACACTAGAGTATATATTGAAATTAAAGAAGAGAGCGAAAAAGTATATATAATATTTAAAAATATATCAAAAGATCCTATTAAAGATTGTTACAGTAAGGGGATGGGCTTACAGATTGTAAAAGGATTTGTTGAAATTCAAGGTGGAAATTTTGATATTGAAATAGACGGAGACTTATTTAAAGCAATTATATACTTTAATGTGGGGGTGAATTAAGTTTTGAGTAATAATATAAAAAATAAAAAAAGTTATTTAAGAAATAAATTAGTGATATTTATTATAATTTTATGTTCATTAGGAATAGTGTTTAGCACTAGCATTAGTAAAGATAAAATTATATCTAATAATGAATATCTTTTAGATGAGTTCCAATTTATGAGCATGTTTACTAATGCAAATTTTAAAGGCTATTTTGAAACTTTAAATAAAAAGAGTAGTTATTTTGATGAGTTTTATAAAGACAAGAATATTAGTAATGATGAGGAGTATATACACAATATAAATAGTTCTTTTGAATATAACGATGATATTTACAGAGATAATGATATTGTGGACTATTATATATTAAATAGAAATAATAACAATGTAAAATCTAGTATTGAAAAAAGTAAGTTTATTGAACGTATTTTAGAAAATAAAAATTTAGAGAATATAGAGCACAACAATAATTATGAAGTTAATTTAATTATAAGTTATGATAAAGCAGGTGATGTTACTGTATGTTATACAAATGGAAAGAATAAAGTTATTAGAAAATATACAGCTCTACAGTTTGTACACACGTATAGCAATATGTTTCATGATGAAAATTTTGAATATAAGCCAATAAAGAATGCTATATTTATATATTCAATAGATGATATATCAGAGTTTATATCAAGAAATCATGTTTATATACCTATAGATTCAACTCAATATAATTATCTAAATATAGCTACATTAGTAATTTTATTTATATCTTTCATAACTAAATATAAAAGAGAAAATGAAGGTAAGTTTATAAGAAGTCTTTTAAGTATTCCTTTTGAAATAAATATTTTAATTATAGTATTTATTTTAGTGAATGCAAGTACAATGTTGAATAGCTATTTGATTGATATTGTTTATAGTGAAGTAAGTAATATTGATAAAAATTCAATTATATTAGCTTATATTATAAGTTTTATTTTATCATTTATATATTTATATGTAGCACACTATACAGTTACATTAATAAAAGAAATTTTTAGATATAATTTTAGAAAGTATGTTAAAGAAAAGGTGTTAATAGTAAAAGGTGTAAGGAGTATTATTAAATATATAAAAGAAATAGACTTTAAAGATAAATTAGAGAGAAAAATTCTATTAATAGTATTAATAAATTTTATAGCAATATCATTAATTTGTTCAATGTGGGTATTTGGAATTTTTGCTTCTATAATATATATTGTGGTAATTTATATATTAATAAAAAAATATTTCTTAAAAATAAATAATTATTATAATAAACTTCTAAGCTGTACAAATGAGATTAAAGAAGGAAACTTTAATTATTATATGGACGAAGATTTGAATATATTTGAACCTATAAAGGAAGAAATATTTAAAGTTAAAGATGGATTCCAAAATGCATTAAATAATGAATTAGAAAGTCAAAAAATGAAAGTAGAACTTATATCAAATGTTTCTCATGACTTAAAAACTCCTTTAACTTCTATAATAAATTATACAGAATTATTAAAATGCGAGAATTTAGATTATAAAACACAAAGAGAGTATATTGATACATTAGATAGGAAATCCAAAAGACTTAAAACATTAATAGAAGATCTTTTTGATGTAAGTAATATTAAAGGAAAGAATGTAAAGTTAAATATAGAAGAGGTAAATGTTATTGAACTAATAAATTATACTTTATTAGAGCTAGAAGATAAAATAAGTAAATCTAGTTTAATATTTAGCTTAAACTTTGAAGAAGATGAAGTAATATTAAATCTTGATAGAAAAAGAACTATTAGGGTGTTTGAAAATCTTATTGTTAATATAACTAAGTATTCTTTAGAAAATACAAGAGTTTATATTGACACCAAAAAAGGAAATAATAAATTTTATATAACTTTAAGAAATATATCAAAAGAAGAGATAGATGTTAATGGCGAATATTTACTTGAGAGATTTGTAAGAGGAGATAAATCGAGAAATACAGAAGGTTCAGGACTTGGATTATCTATTGCAAAAGACTTTATAGAATTACAAGGTGGAAATTTAAATGTAAATATAGATGGAGATCTATTTAAAGTAATAATTGAATTTAATATTTAATATAAATAAAAAAAGTCCAAAATTTGGACTTTTTTTATTTGAAATAATTGGAAAGTTAAAAGTCTCTGTGGTAAAATTATAATATAAAATATGTTGATAAAGGGGAATAAGGTATGGAATATGGGAAGGAGAATAGTGTAAAAAGATTACTAGAAAATAAAACTATAGTAATATTAGCAATATCTATTTTTATAATGATTATAGGTGTTATAAAAGAAAATGAATTAGTGACATTTCTAGGTGCTTTAGGCATAGTTGCTTCTGAAGTAATTGAAAGAATTATAGAAGTAGTAAATGCTAAAAAAGAATTTAATGAAAATAACTTATTAAACAAGGAAAAGTTGTATGAAAAAAGATCTACAGGGGAGTTTATGCGTTGCATAAATATATTAATATTAGCAGCATTATTTATTATTAATAATGAAATGAAAGCTGGAGATATATATAGCTTAAATAGTAACGTTATAATGTTTTTATTACTTGCGTTAGTGCTTATAACTGTTCATATATATAGATTGATAAAGCTAAAGAATATAGTATACGATGATGGAATATTTATAGGAAAATATATTAAGTATAATAAAATAGAGAAAGTTGAAGTTGCTACTTCTAAATTATCTAAAGATAAACTGTTTTATATAACTTATGATAATAAGTTACACTTACTAAAGTGTGATAATGAATATTATGATAATCTTAAAAGATTAATAGAAAAGAAAAGTCGATTAAGAATAAAAGTAAAATAACTAGTAAAGCCTTATACAATCATCTGTATAAGGCTTTATTAATACAAAAATTAAGTATTAAATTACTGATAATGAATCGTCCAATAAATCAGATGCTTCGGAATTACTTATATTTTTAATTAAGCTAATTTCATCAATTAAAAATTTTCGTGTATTTTTAAGCATTTGACTTTCACTATTATTTAAAGAATGTTCTTTTTTTATTTCTGTAAGATTACAGATTACTTCAATGAAATCTTTTAAAGTTCCAGACTTGAATTTTATAGTGTTACTTGCAATTCTTTCTTTGCAAGTGACATGACTTAAATCATCAACTGCATGAACAAAAGTATCTAGATGATCTAAAGCATTATCTAAACTATCAGAACTAGCTATTGGACGTATGTTTGAAGATAATAAACGATCTAGGGGCATCATTAATTTTAGGCTGTTATTTATTAGATGTATACTACAATATTTCTTCATCTTTCCTAAAAATTCTTTTTCTTCAATACTATCTATTATACCGACCCCTTGGCTTGGATAAACAATCTTATCTCCTATATTAAACAAATAAAGCACCTCCATATATGGTTATAATAATATTATAACACAATATATTAAAAAAGACGAATTTTATATTTTATCATAGAATAAAATGAGTGTCAATAATAAAATTATCTAAATAAATTAGTTATTTTTTGGTTTATACCAGCTATAGTTATATCGTTATCATATTCTTTATTTAATAGGTATTTTTTCTTTATAGAAATAATATTATAAAGAGCATTATCTAGTCTTTCTTTTGATATTGTTCCATTTAGTACAGCTTCTTTTAATGTCTTAAGAACATTTTCTGTATTTTCATATTTTTGGCATACTAATAAAAGATCCATACCTGCGTTTATTGATTTAATTGAAGCTTCTTCTATAGAGTAATTTTCTGTAATTGCTCCCATAGTCATATCATCACTTACAACCAATCCATTAAACCCTAAATCTTTTCTTAAAATATTAGTTACTATTTCATAAGACATAGATGAAGGGTATTTATTATCTATTTTAGGGAGTAATATATGTCCTACCATAACAGCATCAGCTCCATTTTGTATTGCAGTTTTAAATGGAACAAATTCAAATGAGTTAAGTCTATTAATATCATAATTTACAACAGGCAAATTTACATGTGAATCAACTGAAGTGTCACCGTGACCTGGAAAATGCTTAACTACAGAAATTATATTTTTAGATTGAATTCCTTTCATTGTAGAGGTACCAAGGCTTGCTACAATATCTTTGTTATTACCAAAAGATCTATCTCCAATTACAGGATTATTAGGGTTACTATTTATATCAAGTACTGGAGCAAAGTTCATGTTAAATCCAAAGTAGGATAATTGTTCACCTAGTATTTCTCCAACATTATAACTTAAATCCTTATTATTTAAACTTCCTATATATTTATTGGTAGGAAGTCTTTTAATATCTTTTGGCATTCTAGTAACTGAACCCCCTTCTTCATCAACAGATATAAAAAGAGGGAGTTTATTATTTTTATTACTTTCTTTTAAACTATTATTTAAAGAAAGTAAAGTGTTTGGGTCTTTAACATTACGATTAAATAAAATAACTCCAGAAATTTTATTTTCTTTTATTAATTTAAGTATGTTTTCATCTAAAGTAGTACCATAAAATCCACTTATAACTAATTGACCTATCTTTTCATCTAAAGACATATTGGATATAGTTTCTAGAATTTCATCTTTCGGATTATCCTTTGAAAAAGTAGTGTGAAATGTAAATATAGAAAGCAAAACAACAATTATGATTGAAATTAAAAATCTTTTATTCATATAAAATCTCCTAATATTATTTTATAATTATAGCTATATCCAATATTGGAAATTTTATTATAGAAATTAATATAAATGAAGAAGAGGTTCTGTATAATTTAGTTACAGAACCTCTTATATTAGTATATTGTAGGCAAAAATTTATTTAGTCCATTTCATTAAATATTCTTTGTTAGGGAGATCTTCACCTTGCATTTCTTCTTCTATTTTAAAATCACATTTTCTATAAAAGGAGACTGCAGAAGTATTTTCTTTATATACTGATAACTCTAATTTTGGATATAAGTTTTTACAATAATCCATTAAAGAGCTTCCAATTCCTTTTCCTTGATAATCTTCTAAAACAAATAATGCACCAATAAAAGAATCATTCATTATGCTTATAAATCCTTTAATGATATTATCTTCTTTATGAACAAAAGTTTTAGAATTTGGTATATATTCATTCTTTACAAGTTCATAATTATTAATCCAATAATTTTTATCTATAAAGTTATGAGCTTTAATATTAGGTTTTAGCCAAATATCTAGAACTTCATTTATTTCAAAATTCTCTAATTCTTTAATCATAGTAAACCCCCTTAAATAACTTATATTTTAATAATTATTTTACTAACAAATAAATATTAATTAAAGTGTCTTTAAGAATTTCTTTACTATTACTGAAGTAAATATTGCAACAAAAACTATTCCCATAATTATTTGAATAGCAGATACAACATAACTAGATCCATAAGGAGTTATATTACCATAACCAACTGTAGAGAAAGTTACTATACTAAAGTGTATACAAGTTAAAAAATCAGATATAACTATGTTAATTGGAGTGCTTAATATACTTGAAATAGAATATTTAATTATTCCAGTTCCACCTAAAGATAATCCTGAGAACATATATGCAAAGCTTGTAGATAAAATAAATACTATAAACCAAATTAAAAATCTACTCATTTTATCTCCAAATCCGCAAAGAGTCCAACTTATATAAAATATAAACCTATCTAAAAAGTTTTTCTTTGTCTTCATTGAAAAGTAATTATATAAATAAGTGTATTCTAGAGTTAAATTATCATTTATATTATTTTTACTAAGGAGTTTACTTAATGTAAAATACATTTTAGATAAATTTTTATAGTAGTCAATTTCTTCTTTGTAAGTTTTTTTCTTAACTATTTTCTTAGTATTTTTTATTCCTTCAAAACTTATATAAATTTCATTATCTACATCCCATATATCGAAAATATTATGGAATTCTAATTCGTGATTTTCAATATCTTTTATTGATAATTTATCTATATTAGAGTTAATAAAATGCACAGAATAGAATCCACATTTATTAAATATAGAGTCTGGCATTTGACAGGAAGTAAATTCACTTTGGATTAATTTGCATTTTTCAAATAATAAGTAATCTGCAAAACAATGTTTTAAAGATAAACTAAGCATACAATTAGAAAATTCTGTACATGTATTTTGGATTATTGGATTATTATTTATATAGTTAGTTTCAGAGCCTCTAAAATGACATTTCTTAAATATTAGCTTTCCGTTTGATGTCATGCAGTTATCAAATAGGCACCCATAGAAATGGCAATCATTAAAAATAATATTATTAAAAATACAATGATCAAACTTTACAAAATAAAATTCAATTCCAGAGACGCTTATATAATTGGATTCACTAAGGGCGTAGTATTTACCAAATTTTAATTCCTTAAAATTTATGAATTTATAGACTTTATGTTTGAATCTATAATATATACTAGAACTATTATTTTTACTTAGAGTTTCATTGAATAATTCACATTCATTTTTACGTTTGTGCTTAAGTAAAATATCTTTTTTCTTAGAGTATAAAGTATCTCTTATTGACTTAAGTTCTTCGATTTTTTTGTCTATTTCATAATCTCTTTTTTTATAATCAACTCTCATAGTTAGCTCCATTAAACTAGATTATTTTATAATTTTAGTATTAACTAAGTTAAAAACATTATTCTTGTAATTAGTTAGAGCTGAAAATTTAAGATGTTATTTAATTAAGAGAAAATTTAGATTTTATTTTACCATGTTATAAATGGAGAAAATGAATTATTTAAAGAAAGTAGAGATAAAATAATATTAGATTTATATAATATCATTACTAAAATTAAGGACCTTTGTATATAATGATATTATATAATTAATTAATAGAAGGTGTAAGTATGATATTTAGAAGTGAACTTAAACAAAATGCCAAAGAACAATTAAGAGGCAGATGGGGACTTGCAATTTTTGTTACACTATGTGCTAATATATTAACAGGATTAGTTTCAGTAACATCAGATAGTTATGAAATTAGTACTAGAATGCTTCTTATTGAAGGTATTATAGTTATTATAGGCATAGTTATTTCAGGTGCTATAACTGTTGGATTTTCTAAGTTCTTATTAAAATTTGCAAGAAGAGAAGATGATGCAAGTATAAAAGATCTTTTTTCACAGTTTAATATTTTACCTAAGACATTAGGGTTGTATTTATTAGTAATGATTTGTGTAATAATTGGAACTATTTTATTTATTGTACCAGGTATAATAATTGCACTAATGTTATCACAATCATATTTCATTTTAGCTGAAGATAATAGTAAATCAGTAATTGAATGCATGAAAGAAAGTGCAAGAATTATGAATGGCTACAAGTGGGATTTCTTTGTTCTTGAATTAAGTTTTATTGGGTGGGCAATATTAAGTTTAATAAGTTGCGGAATAGGATTCTTATGGTTATCACCTTATTACTCATTAACTACAGCTAACTTTTATTTAACAATTAAAGATCGATAATAAATAGAATATAAATTTTTAAAATAAATCTTTGTTGATATTTTTATTAACAAAGATTTATTTTTTTATACATAAGTTTCAGCTAATTTTGATAAATATTAAAATTTTAGCAATTAAGTTAATATAGCGTTAAAACACTAAATCTTTCATTAGATGTATAATAAAAATGGGTTTGCTATTGGATAATTAATATAGGTATTTTGTTATGAATAATATAAAAACTTAGTATTTTACTTATAATATTTTAGTATTTATTATAAAAGTATAAGGATACGAAAGAAGGTCATAAAATATGAGCATTAAATTAATTTGTATAGATATGGACGGAACTTTACTAAAGGACAAAAAAACTGTTTCAGAAGAAAATTTAAATAGTATAAAACTTGCACTTAAGAAAGGCGTAAAGGTTGTAATAACAACAGGTAGAATATATGACTGTGCAAAGATGTATTCTGAAAAAATAGGACTTGATACTCCAATAATAGCATCAAATGGAGCTTTTATAGGATATAAGAATACAGTTATTTATAATAATCCACTTAAAAAAGAAGATATTTTAAAGTTTTTAGAAGTAACAAAAAAGCATGGTTTAAAAGCGTATCTTACTGCTAATTTTGGAATTATATCTGAAGAGGAGTTAGCTGAAGATCATGTTTATAAAATATTAAATAAAACATTAAAAGACGAAGAAAAAGTTAAGCTTATAGTATCAGATAACATAAAAGAAGAAATAGAAAAGTTTGATGGAGAAATTCTTAAAGGTGTTTGTGCTGATAAAAATAACAAAGTTAATTTAATAAAAGCAAGGGAAGAACTAGAAAGTTTAAATACTAATATGGAAATTGTATCTTCATGGAATGATAATTTTGAAGTTATGAGAAATGGAAGTACAAAAGGAGATGCAGTGCGTTATCTTGCTAATTACTTTGGAATTGATAGGGAAGAAGTAATGTGTATAGGTGATAGTGAAAATGATTTATCTATGATTAAATATGCGGGAACTGGTATTGCTATGGGGAATGCGTCAGAAGATATTAAAAGTGTGGCAGATTATATTACTGATACAAATGTAAATGATGGTGTAGCAAAGGCCATAAATAAATTTGTATTAAAAGTGTAGATAGGAGGAATTGCTGTGAAAGATGTAGTTATTATTGGTGGAGGAGTTATTGGAACTTCTATTGCAAGAGAACTTTCAAAATATAAACTTGATATAACTTTATTAGAGAAAGAAAATGATTTAGCAGAAGGTGTTTCAAAAGCTAACAGTGGAATTGTACATGCTGGGTTTAATGAAAAGCCTGGTACATTAAAAGCTAAACTTAATTTATTAGGTAATAATATGTTTGATGAATTATCTAGAGATCTAGACTTTTCATTTAAAAGAAATGGTGCATTTGTATTAGCATTTAATGATGAAGAAATGGAAAAAATTAAAGAGCTTAAAGAAAATGGAGAAAAACTTGGAGTTAAAGGACTTGAAATACTTTCTAAAGAACAAGTTTTAAATCAGGAAAATAATATTTCAGATAAAGTTTTAGGTGCTTTATATGCAAAATCTTCTGGTATAGTTAATCCATATGAGATGACAATTGCATTAGCTGAAAATGCAAATATGAATGGTGTAGAATTTAAGTTCAATTCTGAAGTTGTATATATATTAAAAATGAATTCATATTATAAAATTAAACTAAAAAATGGAGAAGATATTTTAAGTAAAGTAGTAATAAATGCTGCTGGGTTAAATGCAGATTTAATTAATAATAGAATAAATAATAAAAAATACAAGATAGAAGGTATAAAGGGAGAATATGCTTTATTTGATAAATCTGTAGGAGGACTTGTTAATAAAACATTATTTAGAGTTCCAACTAATATAAGTAAAGGTGTATTAGTTACAAAAACTACAGATGGAAATATATTAGTAGGTCCAAGTGCTATTAAAGTAGAAGATAAAGAAGCACTTAATACTACTAAAAAAGTATTAGGTGAGGTTTTAGGCAAAGGGAAAAATATTATAACATCACTTCCTTTAAATAAAGTTATAACAACTTTTGTTGGAATTAGACCACATATTAAAGATGATTTTATAATTGAAGAAGATATAGAAAATAAAAATTTTATAAATGTAATTGGTATAGAATCACCTGGTCTTACAGCTGCACCTGCAATTGCTATATATGTTAAAGAATTATTAGAAAAGAATATAAAACTTAAGAAAAAAACTAAATTTAATCCTATAAGAGTCGGGATTAAAAAATTCAATGACCTTTCAATTGAGGAAAAAAATGAACTTATAAAGGTAAATCCAGCGTATGGAAATATGATTTGCAAATGTGAACTTATTACTGAAGGAGAAATAATAGATTCAATAAAAAGACCTCTTGGTGCAAGAACTGTTGACGGAATTAAAAGAAGAACTAGAGCTACAATGGGTGGATGTCAAGGTGTTGGATGTTTAATACCAATTGCAAAAATATTAAAGAGAGAATTAAATTGTAATTACGATGAAGTAATTAAAGGAAAAGAAGGTTCAAGCATTTTAGGTTATGAGGAGGTATAAATATGAAACACTATGATTTAGTAATTATAGGCGGAGGAGCTTCAGGAATAAACTGTGCAATATTTGCTAAGCTTTCAGGAATAGATAATGTATTAGTTGTAGAAAAAGAAGACTCTTTAGGTGGAGCTTTAATTAAAGGAGATTATAATTTAAGTGAAAGAAGCAATTTTACTGGAGAAGTATACAGAGAAAGAAAATTAGGAGAATACGATAATTTAAATATAGATACATATTTAAATACAACAGTATTAAATATAGAAGATGAAAACATAGTCTTAATGACTAGTAAAGATAGAGGAATAGAAAAAGTTAAAGCAAGAGCTATAATAATAGCAAATGGTGGTAAAGAAATAGGCTTAAATAAATTAGAAGTAACAGGGGATAGATGTTCTGGAATATTAACAATTGGAATGACTGAGAAAATTCTAAATATGGGATTAATACCAGGTAAAGAAGTTATTATATATGGAACTGATAATCTTTATAAAATATTTAATAAGCTTAAGAAAAACAATATAAATATTAAAGGCATAGTTTGTGAAAAGTTAAGTGATCAAATTTTAGGTTTAAGTAAAAATTTATATCTAGGATATAAGCTAGACGAAGTTATTGGAAAAGGAAGATTAGAAAAAATTAAGATTTCTAAAAACTTAAATAGTGAATATGTTGATTGTGATACTTTAATATTAGCAAAGCCGATGGTATGTGATGGAATAATTGCACTTAGAAGTGGACTTAAAATAAATGCTGATACTATGGGAGTAGATGTTTCTGATTGTTTTATGACATCAAAAGAAGGAATATTTGCTTGTGGTAATTCAATAAGAATACACAATTCAATGGAAGAGCTACTTGAAGAAGCGAGAAAAACTACTGAAAATGTTAGAATGTATTTAGGAATAAATAAAAAAAGTATATTTGAATAACAATAGAAAGCATTATTTACTAATTAATTTAGTGAATAATGCTTTCTTTTTTTGTTAAGAAATATGAAGTTATATTAATACAATATGTAATATAAGAATTTATATATTAAATTAATATTGTATTTTAAAATATTGTTTCTAACTTAAAAAAAGGTTCACTAAGAGTAAATTGACAGTAAATATAGTGGTTAATACAATAAGGATGATAGTTTTAGGAGGGATATATATGAATTTTTATATGAGCATATTTTTTAGGTTAGTTCCTTTACTTATGGGAGTAATTTGCGTAGGATATGGTTTTTATGTTAATGCACTAAAAGAAACAGTAGGGACAGGTTATATAGTTGCAGGACATGTTCTTATAGCATTAACAGCAATATGTATAGCGTTATTTACAACAGCTGCAACAATAATTAGACAATTAATAAAAAGGTATAATAATTTTTATAAATTTGCATTACCTATACTTGGATATTTAGTGAGTGGATGTACAATTATTTATGGAATATATTTTTGGAGAATTAATTTAGATAATGCATCTTCATTTGTATCAGGAAATATAATATTTGCTGTTGGTCTAATTAGTTGTTGTGTATCTACAGTTGCAACAACCTCTACAAAATTTGTTCTTATAACTCAAAATGAAGCTAAGCTTAAAGAAGGAGAAAGACCAAGTGAAAGTTTTTCAGATATTCAAGTTAAAATTTTAGGAGCTATCCCTATAATATGTACAATAGTAGCTTTAATAAGAGGATTCTATTTATTAATGAATGAATCAAAGACACCTTGTTTTGTTGCTGGACATGTTGTATTAGGAATCGCACTTATATGTGCAAGCTTAATTGCTTTAGTATTTAGTATATTAAGACAAATACAAAATAAGTTTACAAATAAGGAACGTTATAAATGGACATTATTTGTTATAGTTATGGGTACTATAGATATTATATGGGGTATCGTTGTATTAGCAATTCGTACTACAGATGCTTGGATAGCACCAGGATTTGTATTAATAGGATTAGGACTTGTTTGCTATAGTATTTCAAGCAAAGTTGTTTTACTTGCAGCAGTATGGAGAAAAACATGTTCTCTTTCTAATAGAATACCATTAATACCTGTTGTAACTGCACTTATTTGCTTATTTTTATCAGCGTTTTTATTTGAAGCTGCTGTATTTAATCCAGCATATTTTGTGCCAGCACGTGTAATGGTTGGACTTGGTGGAGTTTGCTTTACATTATTCTCAATTGTATCAATACTTGAAAGTGGTACAGCTAACGTAAATTAAAAAATAAGCTATTAAATTTATAAAATTAAGTCTCTTTTAAAAGTTTTTAGCATATTTAATAATAAGAAGATACTGTTAATAACAATTAAAAGGGTGATTTATTTATGATGAGTAAAAGTGATAACCATATGAAAGAATTTGATATAAGTAAATGTGATACTATAGAAAAAACACCTTTGTGGAGATTAAGCGTTAGTGGTGAAATAGTAAAGGAGCTTCAAGAAGAATTAAATAAAGAATTTAAAGGTACTTTAAGTGTTGATGGATACTTTGGGAAAGATACTTTAAACTTATGCCCAGTAATAAAGGAAAGTTCTAAGGGCAAACTTGTAGAAATAATTCAAAGAAGACTTATATATTTTGCATATACTTATATGAAATTTGGATCAGATGGTGTGTTTTTAGATGAAACATTAAAAGCTGTAGAAGACTTTCAAAGAAAGAGAGGATTAACAGTAAGTGGAATAGTTGATAAAGAAACATGGAAAGCTTTATTTAAAAAATAATAAGTAAAAATAAGAGCATGTATAAACTTTTATAAAAGGTTTATACATGCTCTTTTTATGATCACTATCATATTCAGGATAGCTTGTTTCCCATATATTATCCAAGGTGTTACCTTTCTTTACTTTATATAAAGAACCATTTTGTAAAGTTTTATGAGGAATTAAGAGTGCTGTTCCTTCATCTAAGTTATCTAAATCAGTTAAATTATTCAATAATTTTATTAAATTTATAGTAGTATTTGGATTGCAAGTACTTGTGTACTTTCTAGCTATTGTACTTAATGTTTCTTTAGGTTTAAGTACAACCTTTTTATAGTCTATATCCTTTAAGAAGGAGTCTATACTAATTTGTTTAGAAGAAAGATTATTTTGTATATCTTTAAAAATATATTTTTTCAATATAAGTACTCCTTAAAAATATTTATTTGAAATATTGACTTAAGTTTTTAAAAATATACACAATAAATACAATGAAATTTAAAATAATTAAAAAAATATAGAAAAATATAGAAAAGTGCTTTATTATATATTATAATAAAGTTACAAATAATTTCACTTTGTTAATTAAAATTAAATATGGAAAGAGGAAGTTAAATGCTAGAAACTGTAATAATAGCTTTACTATTTTGCAAATTAAAAGGATATAAGATAGCACCTTTATTTAAAAATTATGCTATATATATTCCTTTATTTATCGAAGTTATTTATATAATTATTCAGATAAATATATTTAAAGAAAATTATGCAGTTATTAAATATACAAAAGTCTTAAAGATTATGTATATACTATCTTATCTTCCATTAGTTTATAAGTATAAGCAGTATTTAAGTGCATGTATAGGATCCATAGTAATGGTTATTGGGGGAGTGCTTAATGATATTGCAATTAAAGCAAATGGTGGATTTATGCCAGTATTTCCTAAACTGTCACTTTGGACAGGTTATGCTAAATTAGATTCATTTACTAAAGTAAATGATATTCATATTCTAGGAAATGCAAACGTTAAATTAAAATTTTTAACTGATATATTTGATCTAGGATATAGCATTTTAAGTATTGGTGATATATTTATAAGATTTTATATTTTTATAATTATATATAGTTCTATTAAGAGTATAAATAATAATTTAGAGATTATAAGTATTCATAATTAGCTGCGGAGGAGATGACATAAGATTTGTTACATTTATCTTTATTAGAATTAGTCTTTAGAGCTATTCCAGAAAGCTTTGCGTTAATATTTGGAATGTACATATTTTCAAATACTACTATAAAGTTATCAAATTATATTATATCAAGCTTAATATTAGCAGCATCAGCATATTTAGTTAGATTTTTACCTATAACTTATGGAATTAATACTATTATAAATATAATTGTATTAATAGGAATATCAATTTATATAAGTAATAATAATCTGCTCACAGCAGTTAGAGGTGGAATACTTTCAATAGTATTATTATTTATATGTGAAGGTATAAATATGCTTATTTTGCAAAGTATTTATGGTGATGGGTTAACACATATCTTTAAAAATCCAACTACAAAAATAATATATGGATTACCATCGTTAATAATATTTATAATAATTTTGATAGTATTAAAAATAATAATAAATAAAAGGAAAACAAAAGAAAATGATTGATATAGGAGAACTTTCAAACAAAATAGCAACTAAAATAGTTATGGAAACTGATGGAGATGAAGAAAGGAAAGGTGTTATCGAATATGGAGTATTTGCAATACTTCAAATGGGCATTGCACTTATATTTACTATAATATTTGGAGTGTTGTTTAATGTTCTTGTAGAAGCACTTATAGTGTCGTTTTCCATAAGTATTTTAAGAAAGTATTCAGGAGGAGTACATGCTACTAGCCCAACAAGATGTACAGTAATAGGTACACTAGTATGTATACTAATACCTAAATTAGCAATAGCTATTAATATAAATAGTATATATTCAATAATATTAGGATTTATTATTTTTATAATATCATACTACACTGTTTACAAACTTGCGCCAGTAGATAGTAAAAATAAACCTATTAAAAAGTTAGAGAGAAGAAAAAAACTTAAAAGAAAGTCAATAAATATTATAAATATTTATTTAATTATATCTATAGTATTTATTATTATATATCATTTTTATAATGTACATAATATGATTATATATTTTGAATGTCTATATTTAGGAATGTTATGGCAAGTAATATCTCTTACTAAAATGGGACATTTAGCGATAAATAAACTTGATTATTTATTAAATAAAATAAATATATAATATAACTTAGGGGAGGAACTAATGATGAAAAAATTAAACAGTAAACTACTAATGGGAATTGCAACACTAGCAACAGTATTTGCAGGAGTTATGGCAACATCAGCTTGTTTCTGGTGTGCTTATCAACCAGAAGAGCCAAAGAGCTTAAGAGAAGAGTAATAACTTAAAAAGGGGCTGGTTAAAAACTAGCCCTTTTTTAACATGAGGTAAATTTATGAGTAATATAGAAAAAGATAAATATAAGCAAATAAATGATATAGTAGCTATAGTAAAGTTAGTATCTTTATTATTTACTGGAATGATATTTATACAATATGCTTTTAGAAATGATGCAGATATTATAGATAAACTTATATATTCTGAGTCTATTGTATTAGGATTTAGCTTTGTAATAATGCTTTTACTATCAATATACATTTTATGGACTTTGTCTATAAAAAATAAAATGAATGAAAAGTCAACAATGATAGTTAATATTATTGAAAGAAAGATATTCATTATAATATTTACAATAACAGTAATAATTTCTGGTGGAAATACTAGTCAGTATAAAGTATTATTCCTATTTATAATTATAACTACTACAATACAGTCTGGTATGAAGCAAGGTCTTTTAGTAGCAGTTATTTCATCGTTTATTATATTGGGTATAGATATTATTTATATGCCAAATAGTCAAGTAAATATACATTTTGAAAATGATTTAGTCCTTTCAGGAATTTTTGTATTAACGGCATTGCCACTTGGTTTTTATGTGAAAATTGAAGGAGAACATATAAGAAAGTTATTAAGTCTTGCAAATGAGGATGGCTTAACTGGAGTTTATAACCATAGATATTTTTATGATTCTTTAAGTGATAAAGTAAAAGAAGCAGATTATACTAAAACTAAGTTATCAATGCTTTTTATAGATATTGATTATTTTAAACAATATAATGATACATATGGGCACCAAGCTGGTGATAAGGTGCTTAGAGATATAGGTGCGTTATTAAAAAAAGCAACTAGAGAAAAAGATATTGTTACAAGATATGGAGGCGAAGAGTTTGCTATAATTTTACCATCAACAGATGAAAATGAAGCCTCTATTATTGCAGAAAAAATAAGGGATGAGGTAGAAAGTACTTATTTTGAAGGGCAAGAAAATCAACCAAATAAAAACTTAACAATATCAATTGGAATATCTGTTTATCCAGATAAAGCTAGAGATTCTATAGATCTTATTAAAAGTGCAGATGATGCTTTATATAGAGCTAAATTCTTTAATAAAAATAGGGTTGAAACATATGTGTCTATTTTTGATGAACTTAATAAGGATATAACTGATGAGGATGTTGAATTAATTGCTTCTATAAAAACTTTAATAAGTGTTATAAATGCAAAAGATAGATATACTTATGGACATGGTGAAAGACTTGTTTTTTATTGTAAGCTTCTAGCTGATAAACTTAAATTAAGTAAAAAAGAGAAGATGCAGTTATTAAGAGGTGCATATGTACATGATATAGGTAAAATTAATATATCAAAAGAAATTTTAATTAAAAAGATGCCTTTAACAAATGAAGAATGGAATATTCTTAAAGAGCATCCTCAAAATGGAGTTGATATATTAAAGCCAATGAAATCATTAAATGATTTGCAAGAACTTGTTTTATATCATCATGAAAAGTATGATGGAACAGGTTATCCAAAAGGACTTAAAGGGGATAAAATTCCATATCTTGCAAGAATTCTTACTGTTGTAGATAGTTTTGATGCTATGACTTCTAATAGGCCATACAATAGAAGGAAAAGCTATGAAGAAGCTATAAAGGAATTAAGAAGATGTAGTGGAACTCAATTTGATCCTGAAATTGTAGAAACTTTTATAGGAGTAATAAAAGAAAATAAAGATAATCTTGGAAATTTAGTATAGAAAAATTTAAGTATAATAAAACTTATATTAAAGCACTTATCTATAAAATTACTTAGTAATTTATATAGGTGCTTATTTATATATTTAATAATATATAAATAGAGAGTTATGGGAAGATTTTAAATGAAAATTACACTTTTTATTGCAATTGTTGCTGTTATTTTATGTTATATTGTTCATATAAGTAAGAAAAATAATAGTAAACAAACTAAGATTAAAGATAAAATATAGCTTGTCTTAAATTATTTAAGACAAGCTATATTTTTACTCTTAAGCATTAACTACAGCAAGTAGAGTATCTGGTTTAGTAATAAGTTCTACATCATCTGGAACTAAAATATCTTTAGCTAATATTTTATCTTCAAATCCCATATCTGATACATTAACTTCTATAATATCAGGTATTTTTGTAGCAGCACCATGGAATTCTAAAGTAGGTGATGCTATTTCTAATATTAAATTTTTAGAAGTTAGTGCTTCTTCACCTACAAAGCTAACTGGTATCTTTAATTTAATAATTTCACTAGGACTTACATTTTGGAAATCAACGTGGATTAATTCTCCTAAATTATTTCTTTGAATTTCTTTGACAATACATAAAAGTCTTTTACCATTAAGTTCTAGTGGAATTATTGAACCATAAGTATTTTCTTTAAGTAATTTAGATAGAGTACCTAAGCTAAGTTTAATTTCCATAGGTGATTCTAAGTGGTTACCATATATAATACCAGGTACATTTCCATCTCTTCTTATTTTGTGTGTTTTTTCTGAATTACATCTTGTACAAATCTTAAATGCTTCTATTGACATAATAAATACCTCTTTTCATAAAATGATTTTTAAATTATTTAAGTATACTTCATTAAGCTCTAAGCAATATTTAAGAATTTGTTCTATAGTATATCTTTTTATAGGTAGTGCTATAGAGCTTGAAGTTTAAGCTCCACCATTTACATACGCCTCCTTCAATTGATATATATTAATTATAGCACAATGGATAAAAATATCCAGTTTACGAAAAATATATAATATTATTACGAAAATAGGAAGATTTTTAAAATTAAATATGGTATTATATAACAAATAATGTTTTGTGGAGGAAAGGTTTTGGGAAAGTTATTAGTTGTAGTTGATTATCAAAATGATTTTGTAACAGGAGCTTTAGGTTTTAAAGAAGCAGAGAAATTAGAAGATAAAATATATGAAAAAGTTAAATATTATTTAGAAAACGGGTGGAAAGTATTATTTACTTATGATACTCACTTTGAAAATTATTTAGATACAAGAGAGGGTAAAAATCTACCTATAGTTCATTGCTTAAAAGGAACAGAAGGACATGACTTATATGGTAAGTTAAAGGAATTTAAAAATAAAGAAAATACACTTCATTATGATAAAGAGGCATTTGGTATTGATCCAAGAAAAATGATTAAATTAGAAGAAACTTTAGGGGAAATAAGAGAAATAGAATTTGTAGGTATAGTTACAAACATGTGCGTTATAAGTAATGCAGTAGTATTCCAGTCTCTTTATAAAGATGCTAATATTATAGTAGATGGTAATCTATGTAGTAGTTTTGATAGTAATCTTCATAATGAAGCTTTAGATGTTTTAGAAGGATTACAAATAAAAGTTTTAAGATAATTATTTAGTGTTTTATCTACTTTTAGAGACTTCTATTTACTTGAAAATATAAAGAAATCTAAGGTGGATGAAAGAAAAGGAACAGTT
Organism: Clostridium budayi; assembly: GCF_055396605.1. Classification (NCBI taxonomy): domain Bacteria; kingdom Bacillati; phylum Bacillota; class Clostridia; order Eubacteriales; family Clostridiaceae; genus Clostridium; species Clostridium budayi. The sequence goes on along the minus strand of NZ_AP042456.1, from coordinate 1,893,144 downwards.
ACACTAAATAAAAGAGATAAAAAGTGGAAGATAAGTACTGATGATGAATTATCAAAATTAGTACTTGGTAATGTTTCAAAATAAATATTAATTTAATAAAAAGTGAGTATATTTTTAAAATATACTCACTTTTTTACATTAAAAGGAGGATTTTTTATATATTAGTATAATTACATAAGTAAAAGGAGGGAGCTTTATGGGAAAAGAGTTAGTATATGAGTATAAAGATAAATTTTTAATAAGTTCTAAAAAAATAGATAAAGAAAGGCTAAAAAGCCTTTTAGATTATAGAATAAAAATTGACTCATTTGTATTAAGAAATTATTTTTTAGATAATATAGAAGATGAAATTATAAATATAGAAGGTTCTTATGATCTTATAGAATCTTTTAAAAAAATAGATGAAAGAGTAGTTAAAGTAGATATAATAGAGAGACTTGGGAATATAAAATATATTGGTAAGTCAGAAGAGACGGGCAATATTGTATTTAATATAGATGGTAAATATATGGCTGAATGTATTTATAATGCTAGAAATGATTTTTTTCAAGGGTTATTTGAAATAGATAAATTTCTAAACTTTTGTTTTAAAGCGAGATTAGATGATTTAATAAGTTATAATATTAAATATTTAATGGAAGAATTTCCTGATAAGGAAAGACAATATAGATTAATTAAAGACAGAGATAGATGGTGTATTAGAAGTGTAACTTCTTCTAAAAAGTACAAAAATTACGATAACAAGCTTGTATTATATATGTCACTTTATATTTTAAATAAGTTAAATTTAGATGAAAATATAGAATTTAATGTTTCTAAATATTATATAAGTGATTCAAATATGAGATTATTTTTTGAAGAGAAGAGAGAGTATGAGTTAGATGAAAATAACATTTTAAAGTTTGGACTTCTTATAAAAAATAGTGAAATAAAAAATGAAAGCTTTACTGCATACCTTTATTATAAAATTACTAATAAAAGTAATAAAGATGAAGGATTTATTGGAATACATGATTTTAAAGAAAAATTATTTTCAGTAAAACACAATATAAGTGAATCAAGTTTAATAAGTAAATTCAATAATATATTAAATATAGAAAAGTATAAAGATGAAGTACTACGTTATGCAAAAGATATAATTAATGCTGATGAACTTACTGATATAATTTTAGATAGAATTGTAAATGAAGTTGTAAAGGTTAAAAATAAGTTTGCATCAAATACAAAGGATGAAATTAAAAGATTAAAAGATTATGAATTTGCAGAAAGATCTATAAAGCTTATGGATGCTTTAAATAAAATAAATAATTTAGAATTAGATATAGATGAGAAAATATATCTCCAATATATATATGATAAAGCAATTACTGATACTTTAAGAGGTAAAAGAAGAAAGTAAAATTTAATGGCTAGTAAAATAGTTTACTAGCCATTAAATTTATTTATTTTCTTTTTTAGTATCTTTATTTAAGCCACAAGGTACCCATGGGTAATCTGGGCTTGATGGGTCACAAGGATCTGTAGGATCAACTTTTTTATTAGTATTATTTACATCCTTTTCATAAGCACCTTCAACTTCATTGTTATCAACTACGTCACGTTTATCTATCATAATAACATCTCCTATCTAAAAATTTCTCTTACCTTTTATAAGATTATTATATATTAAATAATAATAACTATCAACAAATAAATTGTAAAATATTTTCTTTGTTTTAGTTTTTACTATAATAGTAAGTCCTATTCAATACATTAATAGTTTATTATATGCTATATAAGAAGAGCTTGTTATACGTTTAAAATACTTGATATATCCAATATTAAATATATACAGTTAATTTTCTTATTAATAAAATTAATTTTATTAATTGAATATTAAATAAAGTAACCCTTTCTTCTTTTGACTTTTTATCCTTTAGTATTATACTTTTTTATAGAATGACAATTTAATAGAAAGAGGGAGTGGTATGAAAGGTGAGAAGGTAAAAGGAAAAAATAAAAAACTACTATTTAGTTTTACTGCAATAGGAATTTGGATAGTCATGCTAATAGTACTTTTAATTTCATCTCCATCCTTAACTAACCTTGTAAGTACAAAAGGTGGAATTAAACTGCCAAATGGATATTCAGATAGAATAGCAGATGAATTAAAAGATAATTTAAAGTTTAATAGTATTAATACTTATTTAGCAGTATTCCATTCAGATAATGGATTAACAAAGGAAGATAAAGATAATATCAAAAAAACAATAAATAATATAATAGATAATAAAAAAGATCTACATATAACAAATGTTTTAGATAGCTTTAGTAATCCTGAGCTAGATTCAGAGTTAGTTTCAAAAGATAATAAAACAATAATAGCATCTTTAACAGTAAATCCTAAAGGCGTTACTACGAAAGAAATAATAAGTGGAATTCAAAATAAATTAAGTACAAAAGGTGTTGAGACTTATCTTACTGGTAACAAGCCAATAGAATCAGATGTTAACTTAGCAGCCCAAAAAGGGTTAAATAAAACAGAAGGAATAACTATAGTATTTATACTAGTAGTATTAATAATTCTATTTAGATCAATAGTTACTCCGTTTGTTCCATTAATTACAGTTGGAGTAAGTTATCTTGCATCACAATCTGTAGTAGCAATTTTAGCTAGTAAGTATAATTTCCCGCTTTCAAATTACACTCAAATATTTATGATTTGTATATTGTTTGGTATAGGAACGGATTATTCTATACTATTACTAGATAGGTTTAAAGAAGAACTAGCAAGTGGAAAAGATAAGTATGAAGCTACAATTAATACTTATAAAACAGCTGGAAAGACAGTATTATTTAGTGCAACGCCAGTATTTGTAGTTTTTGCATCACTAAATTTTATTTCCTTTAATCTTTACAAAAGTGCAGTAGCAGTAGCGGTTGGAATATTATTTTTAGTCTTTGGACTATTTACAATCGTTCCTTCTTTAATGATGTTACTTGGAAAGAATATATTCTGGCCAGTTAAAAGTAAAGTGAAGGTTAACGAAAATAAATTATGGGGAAAGCTTGGAAACTTCGCATTTAGTAGACGTATATTAACATTAGTTATAATAGGTATAATTACAATAATTCCTATTTTACTAAATAATTTTAGTGAATCATTTAATAATTTAAATGAAATTGGAGATAACTATCCATCAAAGAAAGGTTTTAATATTGTAGCAGATAGTTTTGGTATTGGTAAAGTATCACCTGTAACTATTTATATTGAAAATGATGATAATCTAAAATCACCTGAATATATTGCATTGATTGAAAAAATATCTAGTAATTTAAAAAATGCAAGTAGTGATGTTAAGTCAGTATTAAGCGTTACAAGACCAATTGGAAATAGATTAGATCAAATATATGTAAATTATCAAGCAGGACAAGTTACTAGTGGTGTAAACAAAGCTACAAATGGATTAAACACTATTAAAAATGGATTAGATAGTGCAGGTAATAAAATACAATCTTCTAAATCAAAATTAAATTTAGCAAAAGAAGCTGCAGGTAAACTTCAAAATGGAACTTTAGCAACTGAAAATGGAGTAGACAAGCTTCAAAAAGCTTTAAATGAATTAGATAACAGCATTAATTTAGAGCATAATGGAGCAAATGAATTAAAGACTGGTGTAGAAAATGCTAAAAGTAAATTAAATGAGTTAAAATCAGGTCAAGAAAAACTTCATGATGGATATGAACAAGTAGGAAATGACTTAAATAAAATAGCAACAGAATTAAATGAAGCAAATTCTGTTAAAGACAATTTAATTAAAGTAGATGAAAAAAGATTAAAAGCATTAATTAGCACTACAAAGACAGATGTAGAAAAGTTTATTAATGATCATCCAGAACTTAATAATGATAAAGATATTCAAAACTTTATAAAAGATTTTGAATCTTTAAACCAAAATATTAGTAATTTAGATGTAGATAAATTAAATAAAAAGTATGAAGAAATAAAAGGATATATTAATAAAATAAATGAATTAAATAAAGATATTAATGCTTTAGCTAATGCAATGAATGAATTAAATTCAAAGTCAAATGAAGTTACAGGAGGACTTACAGAATTTAATAATGGACTTTCAAAAGTTGAAAATGGATTAAATGCATTAGATAGTGGTCTTGATAAATCATTAAATGGTGGAGATAAAATTTCTAAAAATGTTCCACAAATATCAGAAGCACTTCAAAAGATCGCTAAAGGACAAGGTGAAGTAAAGAGTGGGTTTAGCAAGTTTAAATCACAAATAAATGAGTTAGATAAAGGTTTAAATAAAGGTGCAGATGGAATTAATGAAATAGAAAATGGAATAAAATACGCAAATGGTTATATAAATGATTGGGCTAATCTTTCTTATAATTTCTCAGGAATATCAATTCCTATGCAAATATATAGTAATAAAGATTTTGATGACGCTTTAAATCAATATATAACACCAAGCGGAAAATTAACAACAATTCAAGTTATAATTAATAAAAATCCATATTCAAATGAAGCAGTTAATGAAATTTCAAAACTTGAAGATATAGTTAAGTATAGTGTTGAAGGAACTAAACTTGAAAATGCAAATATAGGGGTTGGAGGAATAGCAAGTACAACATATCAAACTAAGCTAATGGCAAAAGCTGATTATAATAAAGCACTAGCATTTGTTATAGTTGGAGTATTTATTGTTCTAGTTATTATACTAAAATCACTTGTTATGCCAACATATTTAGTCTTATCACTTATATTAACTTACTTTACTTCATTAAGTATAGTACAAATTATAGTTCAAAAAATAATGGGCTATCCAGGAATCTCATGGATAACAGCATTCTTTGGATTTGTAGTATTAATGGCACTTGGTATAGATTATTCTATATTTATTATGACAAGATTTAATCAATACGAGAATATGGAAATTAAAGAGCGTATGATTAAAACTATGAAGATAATCGGAGGAGTAGTAATGTCTGCTGTAATTATATTAAGTGGTACATTCGCAGCCTTACTACCATCTGGAGTACTTTCATTAGTTGAAATATCTATGGTTGTATTAACTGGGATAATTCTTTATGTTGTAGTTATATTACCATTATTTATACCAGCTATGGTTAGAACATTTGGAAAGTATAATTGGTGGCCATTTAAAGCTCTTCAAGAAGAAGTGAAAAAGGTAAAAGGTAATAAAAATAACAATAGTGAAAAAGAAGATACTGATACAAAAAAAGAATAAAATTTTAGATTAAAAAGAAGCTAGGTGGTTACTTAGCTTCTTTATATTTTTATAGAAAATAATACAATACTATTACTTATTGTGTTATAATTACAATAATATTGAAATTGATTGTGGGGGTTAAAAGATGTACGAATATAAATTTATAGAAGTACCAATTGAAAGAACTTTAAAGAGTAAAAGGGGAGATTCTTTTAATAAATGTAAAGAAATAATTATAGAAGAGGGTAAAAAAGGATGGGAATTTAAACAAGTTGTTGTTCCGGCTAATGAAAAAACAGGAGTAGCTTCACCATATTGTTATCAGATTATATTTCAAAAGAAAGTAAATGAAGATTAATATTAATAATTAATAGTTATAATAAAAAAACTAATTGATATATAATAATGTGTTACAATAGAGAGATAGATTTAATATCTAGCTATGGAGGTAAAGATGGCTATAAATAAAAACACAAATGAAAGATTTAACTACAACAAGGCACAAAAAACAAATAAGAATTTCATGTATAAAGATTTAAGAAGAGCTAATTGCTATAATAGTGATTTTTCTGGATCAAATTTTAACTATGCAAGTTTTAGAGGAGCACATTTTAAATCATGTGATTTCTTTGGATGTTCATTTGAATGGGCAGAATTTATTGCAAGTAACTTAAAAAAGAGTAAGTTTAAGAAAGCTACTTTTAAAAATGTAGTATTTGAAGCAGTAAACTTAGATGGTGCAGATTTTACAGGAGCAAAATTTGAAAATGCTATTTTTATAGATACAGATATAAGCAAAGCTATTAATTTAGAGTTTTCAGAAGAAGAGGTTACTATATTAGATAGTATGCCAGAATTAGAAGTAAGTGCAGAACTTTTAAAAGCTTTAAATCATGTAATGACTAATGAACATATTAAAAAATCAAGAGTGCTTGATACTAAAGAAGGAAATATTAACTCTGTAAGTGTAATGAGATTATTAGATAAATTTAACGAAAAAGCTTTAATTTCAGGATTAAATATTGCTTATGACAGAATAGACAAAGATTTTTGTACATTAAGCTACATAATTAAATCTATAGAAAGATACGGAAAAGAAGGACTTCTTTAAGAGACTATAGAGATATTTAAATATATAAAAATGATTGAAATTTAAAAATTAATAGTTAATATTATGCTAAAAAAGGATAAGTACTTAGTACTTATCCTTTTTATGTTTAATTATAAATAACTTAATAAAAAGTAGAGCTTGGTATCCGGCGAAAGACAACCCAAGCTCTACAGGTAATTAGCACTTACGTACCAACTGCTAGACTATAATAGCATGTACTAAAAGAATAGTCAACAAATAAATTAGTTTAAATTTAATTATTATAAGCAAACTGTATTTTATGCACAAAAATCTGTATATCATGTAAAATGCTTGTAAAGAAAATTTAGAGATTATATAATCTAGTTAAGCTAGCAAACAGAAAATAGTAAATACACTGGTGGAGAGAAAATATGATTAAAATTGGAATTTGTGATGATGACAAAAATATTATACAAAAGATTAAAGACTATATAAGTGAGTATAAAGGAGATAAGTGCATTATAGAATCATATAATTCTGGGGAAAAACTTATAGAAAATAAGAAAAAGTTCGATGTAATATTCCTTGATATTGATATGGAAGGAATTGATGGAATAGAAACAGGAAAGAAAATAAGAGACTATGATAAAAATGTAAAAATAATATATGTTACAAGCTTTACTGATTATGTTAATTTAGCTTTTAAGGTACATGCTTTTTTATATTTAAACAAGCCTATACAAAAAGAAGAAATACATAATGCTTTAGATGAAGTAATTTCTTATAAAGATAATAGTGAAGAAAAAGAGCTTATAGAATTTAAAACTGAAGAGGGGGTTATAAGAATAGAACCAAATGAGATTTATTATTTTGAATATATAAATAGAAAAGTTAATATAAAAACTAAAGATAAGATTTATAAAATAAAAGAAAAGATAACAGATACTGCAAATGCTATGATTAAATATGGTTTTGTAATGCCCCATAAAAGTTTTACAGTTAATCTTTTTTATGTGAAATCCATAAAAGGGTATGATATTTTTATGATGGATGGAAGTGTAATACCATTGTCTCAGAAAAAATCAGTAGAATTTAGAGAAAAATTAAATATGTTCTTAGAAAACTGTATTTAAGAGAGGATAATATATGATTAAAGATTCAGTTAGTATAGTGTATCAAATATTATCTACATTACTAGGGTTATTTTCAACTTATATAATATTTGATTTTTTGAAACGGTTCAATAAAACAATATATTATAAAAAATATATTTACATAGTAGCATATATAATATTTACTTTTATTATGTTTAAAATTTCTTATATGCCAGATGAAATTTTAAGAATGATGATAACTATAATTTGTACAGTTTTAGTAGGACACTTTCTTTATAATAATAAGAAAATATTTATATTATATTACAGCATATTTATAGTTATTCTGTTTTCTTCTCAAGTTATAATAACAAGTTTATTTGACATAAGCTTTTTTTATCTAGGTAACAATTTTAGTAGTATTGAAGTACATATGCTTACTCTTTCTACTATAACACAGTTTTTTAGTTTAATAATTTCAAGGTTTTTAATAATATGTTTGAAAAACAAAAGAATAAAAATATTAAGTAAAAAGCAATATTTAAATTTTTTAATATTACCTTTATTTAGTATATTTTATATGGTCACTCTATTAAACTATGTAAGTATGTATATGTCTGCTCAAGATATTGCATTACTTATAGTAAATTTTGTATCAATTATAATTTTAAATATTTTTATTACTAATATATTTCAGTCTATATCAAGAAATAATGAACTGAAAAATGAGGTTATACTTTATGAAAATCAAGCTAAAATGCAATATGATTATTATAGTACTTTAGAAAATAAGTATAAGAATTCTAGAAAATTAATTCATGATATGAAAAATCATTTAAATACAATTGAAGAGTTATATAAAATAAATGAAGGGGATAAAGCTAAAAGATATACTGAAGATATGTACTTGATGATGGATAGATTATATCAAAAATATTATACAGACAATAAAGTGTTAAATATCCTTTTAAATGATAAGGTGCAAAAAGGGGAGGAGTTTAATATTAAATTTATTTGCAAAATTGGTGATGTAGATCTAGATTTTATAAAAGATATTGATTTAACTACTATTTTTGCAAATCTTTTAGATAATGCCATAGAAGCATCTAAAGAAGTTTTAGAAGAAAAAATTATAACACTAAAAATAGATAAGTTTAATCAATTTATAGTTATAAATATAATTAATAGCATTAGTAAAATGCCTGTAAAAGATAAGAAATATTTTAAATCAAGTAAGAAAAATCACAAAGGATTAGGAATTCAAAATGTAAATATAGCTTTAGAAAAATACGAAGGAAATATGAGAATAGATTATGATAATAAAACCTTTAAAGTAAATATTATTATTCCAATTTCCTAGAGATAAAGGAGGAGTTAAAATATATGAACATTATATATTGGTTTACAAGTTTAATAGTTCCATTTACTATGATTTTTATGGGAAAGATACTTGAAAAGAATCCTCCTAAGGACAGAAATGGTGCTTATGGATATAGGACAAAAAGATCAAGAAAGTCTCAAAAAGCTTGGGATTATGCTCAAGTTAAGTGTGGAAACACTTGGTTTAAACTAGGTATAGGGCTATTAATTATAGCCATAGTTTTAAACTTATGTATTCCTATAAAAATAGAAATTTTAAGTATTATTAATATGAGTATTGGAATTTTAGCTTTGATCGTAACAATACCTTATGTTGAAAATAAATTAAAGAAAAAATTTGGGTAATATAAAGGGGTAATTTAAATGGATATGATGGAATTAGGTAGTGTTTTATTTATACTTTTATTAGCTGCGATATTTTGGATATTTAAGCCTATTAGACTTATTGCAGGATTTATGTTTGAATCAGATGAAAAGATTAATAAGTATAATAAGGATAAAGTTTGTAAGTACATATCAATATGGCTAGTATGTTTAAGTTTATTAATGGTAGCTAGTTCTTATTTTAAAATGGACAGTGGTACTGAATTACTTATTACAATAATTATGGTTATTGTATTATTGGTTGTTTTAAATTCAAAGAAAATGAAAAGTAATAAAGGAGTAGTGTAATATGAAAAAGTTATTATCTGTTTTTATGGTATTATTTTGTGGAATTATAATTGTAGGATGTGGTACAAAAAAACTAAGTAGTAATTTTAGTGAGGAAAAGTTAAAAGCAGCAGCTGAAGAAGTTATAAATAATTTAAATAATGATAAATATGATGAAATAGTAAATGGTTCAACTGTAGCTTTAAAAGCACAGTTACCTAAAGATAAAATAAAAGAAGCATGGGAGCCACTTCAAGAACATCTTGGAAAATATAAAGAAATAAGTAAAATATCATTCCAAGAAAAAGATGGACTTGCTATAGTTATTGCAATTGCACAATATGAAGAGGGAACAGTACAATTTACTCTATCTTATGATGAGGATATGAAGCTTGCAGGAATCTATATGAAATAGTAGTTCTAGTTTAAAAGAATATTAATAAATTATAAAAATAAAAGTGGACAGGTGTAAACTGTCCACTTTTTATTTATTATGAATAATGCTTAAGTGTACTAGTATTTTTATATTTAATATAACTCTTCTTCTAAGGCATTTAAAAAATCATATAAAATCTTAGTTCGTTTTTATGCAATGTTTTTCGCAGTTTCAGTATGTTTACTATATATGGAAGAATGTTTATACATTTGATAAAATTATTATAGGGGGTTAAGTAAAATAAAGGGGGAATATAAAAATGGAGGTAGCGAAGGCGGGTTTAAAGAGTTTTGCTATTTATTTAATAATTTTACTTATGATAAGTTTTTCTAGAGAGCATATAGATAAAATATATTTTAATATAATATTTTTTATAGTTAGTTTATCTCTTATAATAATCTTTTTATATAAGATAATAAAATTAAAAAGAAAATATAAAAATATAGATTTAAATAGTATAGTGATAAAGATAAAAACTTTAAATTGGATACGAGATATTTTTCTAATTTTGATTCTTACTATACCAAGCCTTTGCTTGATTTTAGGAGAAACTGATGAAGGATCTTTTATAAATTTTACTGATAGAGCAACAGGGGTATTTTTAATAATAGCATTATTAATGAATCTAATATATGATGTTATAGATAGTAATAAATATATGAATTTAGAAGGATACCTTTGTGAGGGAGAGTTAAAGAGTTGGAATAATATTAATGAAGTAAAGGCTAAGAGGATTTATTTTGGTAATGCTAAGAGGATATATCTTATAGGTGATAAGAATATAAGTTTAATAGAAGTTAATAATAAAGATTATGAGACTTTAAGGGGCTATATAATAAATAATATTGGACTTAATATTAAAGAATCTATGTAAAAGATAATAACTATAAAAATTATTTGACATTTTTTTCATTTCATAATAATATTTAGATAAGATAGATTTCAATAAAAATATAAAAAACGAGGTGCTTTATGAGCGGGGTAGTATCTAAATAGATAAACTTAATAATTAAATAAATCTAAAAAGAAAGGTATAGTATACCTTTGTTTGCTATGGGTTTATTTAGTCAATCTATGAAGATACAACTAGCTAAAAGGTATCCTATTTATATTTGTTAAAAATAGTCCTACTATTTTTATATGTATAAGTGTGAGTTTTAAGCTGTGGAGTGTCCATAGCTTTTTTTGATATATAAGAAGAAGTCTATCTTATGTATCTTTATAGAATTATATAAATTAAAAATAATTTCTATAAAAGGAGATAAAACATGAATAAAAGTACATTTGAGAAATTACAATATAATGAATTAAAAGAGATGGTAAAAACTTATTGTGTAAGTAGTTTAGGAAAAGATTTAATAGATAAATTAGAACCAACTTCTAACTTGAAGTTAGTAGATAAAAGATTGAATGAAACAAGTGAAGGTAGAAAAATATTAGATATGGCAAGCTACATTCCCCTTGAAGGAATATTCAATATAAAAAGTATTATAGATAATATTGATAAAGGAATGGTAGCAGATCCAGGACAATTAATTACTATTTGTGATTTCTTAAGAGGTTCTAGAAAAATAAAAGAATTTATGAAAGATAAATCCTTTTATGCAAAAACTTTAAGTAGTTATGCAGATTCTATATATGAATGTAGAGGCATAGAGGAAGAGATAGAAGTATGTATAAAGGGGAATATGGTAGATTCAAATGCAAGTAAAGAGTTAAAAAGAATAAGAAGACAAATAATTAATATTGAAGAAAAAATTGAAGAGAGACTTAAAAAGTTTTTACAAAATAGTTCTAATAAAAAATATATACAAGAATTTTATGTAAGTAAGAGAAATGATAGATTTACTATACCTATAAAAGCTTCTTATAAAAATAAAGTAGAGGGAATTATTGTTGAGGCATCAGCAAAGGGATCTACTGTATTTATAGAACCAGCTGCTATATCAAAATATACAACCGAACTTACAATATTAAAGTCAGAAGAAGCAATTGAGGAATATAGAATATTAGCAGAACTTACTAACCTTATATTTGAAAAACTTAAAGAAATTAAAATCAATATAGAAGTAATAGCAGAGTATGATATGATTTTTGCTAAAGCAAAATACAGTAAAGCAAATGATGGTATAAAGCCTATAATAAACAATCATGGATATATAAATATTGTAGGAGGAAAACATCCATTATTAAAAGGTAAAATTGTACCTTTAGATTTTAAAATAGGAAAAGATTATAGAAGCTTAATAATAACAGGTCCTAATGCTGGTGGTAAAACTGTAGTATTAAAAACTGTCGGACTTCTTACATTAGCTACATTAAGTGGTTTCCATATTACTGCGAAAGAAGGAACAAATATATCTGTATTTGAAAACATATTTGTTGATATAGGAGATAATCAAAGTATAGAAAACTCATTAAGTACATTTTCATCTCATATGAAGAATTTATCTAATATAATAAATAAAAGTAATAAATCAACATTAATATTATGCGATGAAATAGGAAGTGGTACAGATCCAAATGAAGGTGCAGGTCTTGCAATTGCAATATTAGAAGAATTATATCATAAAGGATGTATTACAGTTGCAACTACCCATTATGGAGAGATAAAGAATTTCTCAGAAGGACATAGCGATTTTGAAAATGCAGCTATGCAATTTGAAAATGATACATTAGAACCATTATATAAATTATTAATTGGGAAATCAGGAGAAAGTAATGCTTTATGGATTTCGAAGAAAATGGGAATAAGGGATTCAGTTCTTGAAAGAGCAAAGAGATATATAAAGGATAAAAATTATAATTTTGAAAAGATTAAAGATAGTAAAGTAAAAAAAGAAATAGAAAATATTAATGAATTATTAGAAGATGAAAAAGAGGTTAAATTTAATATTGGAGATAAAGTATTACTATTAGATTATAAAAAGTCTGGAATAGTATATAAGGAAGAGGATGACTTTAATAATGTAACTGTGTTTTATAATAAAGAATTTATTAAAGTTAATATAAGTAGACTGAAATTAGAAATTAAGGCAACTGAACTTTATCCAGAAAGATATGACCTAAATTCATTGTTTGTAAGTTTTAGTGATAGAAAGCTTGAAAGAGATATTGAAAGAGGATCAAAAAAAGCTCTTAAAAAGATTCAAAAAGAAATGAGAAATAGATAATACTGGATTAGATATTAAATAGTTTATTTATAATAAGATAATATAAAGATTTAAAATCTCTATATTATCTTATTTTTAATTTGATTAATTTTAATATTACTATGTTTAATTGAAATAGAAACAACTATAGCTCCAATTGAGCAGAATAAAAATATAAATGAAATTAAAAAGCTTTTTATAAATGAAAAATACCATATACTAACTATTAAATTTAAGATTATTAAAGTAATAAATAGTTTTAGATTATCAATAAATTTTTCAAAAGGATTAATAAATAATGGGATAATAGCACATAAAATAGTAGTTAGACAAGCAAGATGAAATGGTCCTAGAAATAATAGAAGAAACCCTACATATAAATAAAGTATTAGATTAATAGGTATATTAAAAATAAATATATAAAAATATTTATAATATTTATTTTTATAACTCTATTTAAACTAAATTCAGAAAAAGATTTAAGCTTCATATTCTAAAACTCCTTCAATGAAATAATTTATTTAATTATAACATAATATTACATATAAGTAATAAAATTAAAATATGAAATGGAGATTGATATTTATGAATTTAAACGTAAGAAGAGTAGATAAGAAAAACTTTAAAGATATTTTATCTTTAAAGGTGAAAAACGAGCAAATTGGATTTATTGAAACAACAAAAGAATGTTTAGATGAAGCTAAAGAAGAGAGTTTTTGGAGACCAGTTGGAATTTATGATGATAATACTTTAATTGGATTTGCTATGTATGGCTGTTTTAAGGAGGAGGGGAAGGAAGATAGAATTTGGCTTGATAGATTTTTAATTGATAAAAGATTTCAGGGCAGAGGATATGGGAAACCTACATTAAAGCTTCTAATAGAAAGATTAGTAGGTGAATATAATTGTAATAAAATTTACTTAAGTATATATGATGATAATGTAAATGCCATTAAATTATATGAAGATTTAGGATTTAAATTTAATGGAGAACTTGATATAAATGGAGAAAAGGTAATGGTTAAAAATATTAAAAAGTTCCGTTACATCATCAATTAAATGCGTTCAAATTTTATAATATAGAAGTAGATTTTAGCTTTGAAGTAAAGTTTATAATTCGAAGATATAAATCTTATGAATGAATAATTTAAGAAAAGTTGGTAGGTAATTATGCAATATATGTACCTACCAAATAAGTTTCATTAAATGTATGGTTGTACCATTAACATTAGTAAGAATGTAATCAATAAAGATAAGCATTCTAAAATAATAATCCAAATATATATGAAGCTGGGAAAACTAAAATTAAAGCCGGAAGAAGATTAGCAACATTAATTTTTATAATTTTTAAGATGCTTAAACCTAGGACAAAAGTTAAAATGCCTCCTACAGCAATAAAATCAGATAACATAGTCTGCGAAATAATAGGCATAATTAATTTTGATAGGTAAAACAAAATAGATAAAATAATACACTGAGGAATTACTATAAGATTTATAGCATATCCTAAAGTAGTTGCAAAAATAACTGAAGCAAAAATATCCATAACAGCTTTAGAAATCAAAACAGTCATATCCCCAGTCATTCCTTCGTTAAGTGCACCAAAAATGTTTGTACCACTTGCACAAAAAGTAACAGCAACAATAATATAGAAGTTCATATATTCCTCATAATCACCTTCTATATTAAATTTTAGCTTAAGTATAATTTTTGAAAAAGCATTTTTGATATGTGTGTCTAATTTTATAAGTTCTCCAATAAGACCTCCTAAAATAAGTGATAAAATTACAGCCGGCAAAGACTTGAGTTTTACGCATGATACAATACCAATTGATATTGCACATATTCCGAAAATAATATTTAATGGTTCTTTTATATGATTTGGAATAACAGATTTAAATTTTGAACCTATTGTAGCTCCTAATAATATACAAAAACAATCAATAAATACGCCTGTAGGCATAATAAAACATCTCCTTACAATTTAAATTATTTGTTATTAAAAACAAGCTAACCATTTTTAACATAAAATTATTTATGTGTCAATACATAATAAAAATAAATAATTTAAATAAGAAATATTGTAAATTACAAAAATAATGGATAAAATTTACTAAATAAAATTAAAAGCACAATCATATTTTGGATATATATGAATAGTTGATTAAAATAATAGATAGAAGTGGTTAAATATTAATAATAAAAAATAATTTATAATATATAAAATATTCAAATTTGTAATTATAGTAAATTTATGTTAGAAAAAATAAAAATTAGTTATTAATTACAACTTATTAGTACAAATAGAAGCTATATGTTAAATGATTACAGAAATACTTTAAATGTAAAAAAGTGGTGAAGGGATTTTTAGTGTTATAATAGCTTCAAGGCTTGGATATAAAAGGGTATGTCAAAAGAATAAGATTTCTTTACATAACCTTGTATATCTAAAATGCCTACTAAATATTTTTATTTATTAAGGAGGAGTTTTAGATGAATAAGAATCTAGAAGAAAAAAGAAACAGAACTATAGGAGTAGGACTAAATAAGGTAAGAAAGGTTAGAGCACCAAAGGTTGATAAGACTGCTATTAGTCCATATAACCGTTACTGTGATGGCTATGGAATGCCAGGTGCTTATGGAAATGGATATGTATCAGTTCTTACAGTATCAGTTGGAACAGTTAAAAAGACTGATGACTTTTTATTAGATGGAATAGTTTCATATGATAGAGCTGAAATAAATGATGCTTATGTTGGACAAATTAATATGCTTACAGCTTCATCATTCTGTGGGATTGCAGGACAAGTTTGGGGTCATGATTTAGCAGCACATGAATCAATAGCAAATGATGAAATTAAACCTGTATTTGAAGTAAAACAATATGATGGAACACCACTTAAAGTATATGATGCAAAGCCATTATTACAAGCTGGAATTGAATTATTTGGTACAGAAAAAGAAAGAAGATTCACTACAGCACCAGGTGCTCATGTAATATGTGCAAATAAGAGTGTTACTTCTTATAGACCAAAAGAAAATAGACCATTAAAAGATGGAGAAGCATATGGAGTTTGGTCATTTATTGCAATATCATTATCAAATGATAGAGACCACTGTGCTGATTTATTTATAGAAGATGCTGGACTTTGGACAAAGAATGATAATGAAGAAGATTTATTAAAATTTTTAGAAGAACACAGAAAATCAGTAGTTTGGTCAGTTGTTGAATGTGGAAAGGATTCACACGTATTATTTGAAAGAACTTATGTTGGATTTGCTTATACAATAATGAAACCAGGTGAAATTGGAAATGCTTTAACTTGTGCACCTTATGTGACTCTTGCAAGAGATGCTGTTCCTTCAACTGGATTCCCAAGTTTAAATGAAATTACTCTTCCAGAATGGTTAGATGAAATGGGATTTAAGCCATTAACTGAATGTATGAAAAAATAATCGCCAAAAGTTAAAATAAAGAGAATTTAGGAGGCGGTTATTATGGCAGATAAAAGTAGTAATACTAGTAGTGATAACAACAAAAAGCTTGGGGTAGTTGCCTTAGCTGGTGTTGTTATTAGTGCTATGCTAGGTGGTGGAGTTTATAATTTACCACAAAATATGGCCCAAAATGCTTCAGCAGGTGCAATATTAATTGCTTGGGTTATAACTGGTATTGGTATGTGGTTTATAGCAAATACATTTAGAATACTTGCCGCTGCAAGACCAGATGCAACAACAGGTATATATGCGTATGGAGAACTTGGATTTGGAAAATTTACAGGTTTTCTAATGGCATGGGGATACTGGATATGTAATTCATTTGCAAATGTAGGATATGCAGTACTTTTAATGGATTCACTTAATTATTTCTTCCCAGGTTACTTTAAAGGGGGAAATAATTGGCTATCAATTGCTTGTGGATCATTAGTACTTTGGATTATATATTTTGTAGTTTTATCTGGTGTTAAACAAGCTACTTTTTTAAATATTATTGGAACAATAGGTAAACTAGTTCCTCTTGCAATATTTTTACTAATAGCTGTTATATCATTTAAAGCATCACTTTTCTTTACAGATTTTTGGGGATTAAAAACTGTAGCTTCAGTGCATGACTCTGCACTTGGAGGATTACTTCCTCAAATTAAAAGTACAATGCTTGTAACTTTATGGGTATTTACAGGAATTGAAGGTGCAGTTGTTGTATCTGGTAGAGCAAAATCTCAAAAAGATGTTGGTAAAGCAACATTTTTAGGATTTTTAACTTGTTTATTATTATATACAGCACTTTCACTTTTACCACTTGGTGTTTTCCCACAAGGTGAAGTGTCAACAATGGCACCTCCATCAACAGCAGCCGTTTTAATGGGTGTTATTGGTAAATGGGGAAGCATAATCATGAATGTTGGTGTAATTATAGCAATATTAAGCTCATGGCTTATTTGGACAGTTATGCTTTCAGAACTTCCATTTGCAGCAGCTAAAGATGGTACATTTCCTAAAATATTTAGAAAAGAAAATAAAAATGAATCACCATCATTTTCATTACTTGCATCAACTATTGTTATGCAAATAATATTAATCTTTGTACATTTTGCAGGGAATGCTTGGAATATGATGCTTAGTATAACAAGTGTTATGGCATTACCTTGTTATATTGCTTCAACATTATATCTTTATAAGATAGCTTCTAAAAATGATAATTATCCAAAGATATTTGCAAGTCGTAAATATGCTGTAGTAACTGGTATACTAGGTACTTTATATGGTCTTTGGTTAATTTACGCAGCAGGTCTTGAATACTTATTAATAGCACTTGTAATATATGCTATAGGTATTCCAGTATTTAAAAAAGCTAGAAAAGAAACAAGTCCTAACGCACCTGAATTTACTAAGATAGAAAGATATGTAGCAATTGGTCTTATAATTCTTGGTATTATAGGGTTAGTATATCTATTTAAATTTATGTAATTTAAATATTAAAAGAGCCTTTTCTTAATGGAGAAGGTTCTTTTTTTATTTATATTTGCAATAATATTAAAAATAAATTAATTCAAAGGATATAAAAAAATGAGATAAATAAAGGCTTTAGAGAGAAAAATATACAAAAATTCATAATAATTGACATTTAATTAACAAAAAATTAAATGAATTACAGATAAATACTATGTATAATTTTAAATGGAATTTAAGTAATTGGAAAAACATATAAAATAAGGAGTAAATAATGATTAAGAAAAATTTATTTTTATTAACTAGTGTAATAACTGCAGTAGCAGCATTAGGTTTATCATTTATGGGATTTAAATGCAAAGAGTATAAGTATTATCTAGGGACAGGAATAGAGGCTATAGGAAATAAAGATTATGTCTTGGCAGGTGAAAATTTAAAAAAGGCTTCTAATATATATAACAAAGATAAAGAGGTTACTTCCCTTAAAGAAGTTGTATTAAATTATAATAAAGCAAAAGAAAACTATGATAATGAAGATTATAAATCAGCACATGAAGATTTAAATAAAATACCTAATTGTTATAGTAACTATGATATAAAAGATGATATTGATTCTCTTAAAAATAATGTTGAGATTAAATATTGTGAGCTATGTAAAGCTAAAAATAAATAAAGTATGTAATTTTAGGGGGAATACATATGAAGAAAAAATCTAAGGTGATAACAATGATAGCAATTGTAGTTATTATTGTATTAATAGTAGGAGGAGTTTTTATATATAAAGATACAACTACAAGCAAGTCAGTTAAAAAAGGAACAGAACTATTAAAAGAAGGAGAATATAATAAAGCTTTAGCATCATATGAGCTTGCATTAGATGATAATGAAAATAATAGGGAAGCATTAAACGGAAAAGATATGATAAGTAGTTATCTTGATGCAAAAAAGTATTTTGAAGATGGAAAAATAGAAAAAGCTAAAGAAACGATAGATAAAATTGATGACAGTTATAAAGATATAAACACTTTTAAAGAAGATGTAGACAATCTAAAAAGTAAAATAAATGAGTACATAGAAGAAAATAAAAAGATTACTGAAAATATTAGTAAGGTAAGAGATTTAATTAATAAAAAAGATTTTAATAAAGCTAAAGATTTAATTAATGCTTTAGAAAAAGATAATTTAAGTAGCAGCAATAAAGAAACTTTAAAAGATTTAAAAGGAAGAGTAAATTCTGAAATAAATAATGAAGATAAAGAGAAGAACTCTACTAAAAAGAAAATTTCTTATAGTGACTTTAAAAAGCCTTTTATGACAGAAGATGAAGCAGAAGAGCTTATAAATAATGAACTTGGAAGTGAAAAAGTAAGCTATGGATTTTTAAGAAGTCAAGGAGTACAAGCTACCATGTTATATTATTTTAAAGAATATCAAAATACAGATTATGGAGTAGTTAAGGGGCAAAACTATATTGTAAATGGAACAACTGGAGAAATAACAACTGAAGACGGAGAGTCTGTAATGCCAGCTATTAGATAATCTGTAAAGGAAAAATGGGGGATTAATATGAAGAAAAAACATATAATAATAACTTTAATAGTTATAGTGATAATTATAGCAGCATGTGGAATTGGGTTCTATGTATATAAGAATTCAGCTATAAATAAGCAACTAGAAAAAGCTGATTCATTAGTAAATGATAGTGAATATGATAAGGCTTTAGCACAATATGAGTTAATACTAGATAATGATTCAGATAATAAAAAGGCAAAAGAAGCAAAAGAAATGCTTGAAGAATATTTAGATGCTAAAAAGCTTTATGATAAAGGAAAGCTAGATGAAGCAAAAGAAGCTGTAGAAAAGATAAATAAATCTTATGAAAATTATAATAATTTTAAAGATAATATTGAAGGATTAAGAGAAAAAATTAATGAAGGCTTAAAGACTAATAAAGATGTTGATAGCAATATAAGCAAAGCAAGAGAACTAATAGAAGACAAGAAATATGAAGAAGCTAAAAAGGTTCTTGATAAAATAAATAGTAGTAATTTAAAAGAAAATCAAAAGCAAACAATTGATGACTTAAAAGGAAGAGTAGATTCAGAAATTAAAAATAAGGCAGAAAGTAAAAAGGAAAGCTTAGCTACAGATAGAATGAGATTTTTAAATGAGCTTAATGACATACAAAAAGATATAAACGATATGCCACCTGGAGAGAGTACATTAGAAATGAGAGAATTTGCAGATAACGAGTATAAATTATGGGATAATGCTTTAAATAAAATATATAGATATTTAAAGGATAATTTACCACAAGATAAATTTAAAGCATTAGAAAAAGATGAAGTTAGATGGATAAAAGAAAAAGAAGCTAAAGCAAAGGAAGCAGCAAATGAATTTAAAGGTGGAACAGCTGAACCAGTAATATATACAAGTTCTTTGGCTAATGAAACAAAGGATAGATGTTATAAATTAGTTAATGATTATATGAATTAAAATAATTTAATGTATTTCTAAAAAAGATTGTTTATTTAAACAATCTTTTTTATTTATAAACTCATTGGTTAAATAATACATATATTGAAATTTGAGGTATAATGAAATTGTATTTACTATTTCTTTTAGTTTGAGATATTTTCAAATTTTAATAATAGTAATATTCATATAACTTAGTAAATCTAGAATATAGGAGGAAAATATAAGGGGGATTTATGAAAAAAGTAATTGTTTTGCTTATAGTATTTATAAGCACTATATTTACACCAGTTATAAAGGTATGTGCATCTGATAATTCATATAATGTTTTAGAAGGAAGCAGTTACAAATTACCAAATGATGATCTTAATGGTTTAAAACAAATTCTAAAAGATAAAGAGATAATAGGGGTTGGAGAGGCTACTCATGGTACAAAAGAATTTTTTGAAATGAAACATAGATTATTTAAGTTTTTAGTAGAAGAAATGGACTTTAGAGTTTTTGCTATAGAAGAGAGTATGAGTAATATGGAGTTAATTAATTAATAAAGCTTCTAAGGAAAATAAAATTAGATTTTATGGATTTGATTCACAAGAAAATAATAATGGGTTAGAGACAATTTTGAAAAACTATTATGATAAAGTAGATAGTTTAAGTTTTAAAGAGATGTATAAAAAAACTAATAAAGATGATTATAAAAATGTAGTTTTTTATAGAATTATAGAGGATAACTTAAAGAATAACAAAGAAAAATATATAAAACAAACATCAAAAAAGGAATATGAGTTTATAGAAAAAGCTATTGAAAATATGATAGGCTTTAATAATGATGATTCAGCCTTAAATAGAGATCAGAAAATGGCTAAAAATGTTTCTTGGATTAAAGATTATGAAAAGAAATATTATAACGGTAATAAAATTATGCTTTGGGGACATAATGGACATATAAGTATAGATAAAAGCAAGAAGCAAATGGGATATTTGTTAAAAGAACAATATGGAGAAAAATATTATTCAATTGGTCAAATATTTTATAGTGGATATTTTATGTCTGATTTTAGAACAGAAGAAGAGGGAAAATTTAAAAGATTTTATCTTGCTGAAAGTGAATTAAATAGTGTAAGTGGAAAAATAAATGAATTATATCCAAATGATAATACACTATTTTTTGATTTCAAAGAAGCTAGCAAAAATGAGGAGCTAGATAAAATTTTTAGTAAAAATATGTACGTAAATGAATGGGGAGCAGAAGATGAAAGTTATGCAACTATGCCTAGAGAGAAACAAATAATAAATAACAGATTTGATTCAGTAATCTATTTTAAAAATACTAAAGAAAGTACCTATTTAAAATCAAGTGGAATTTTAAAAGATGTAGAAGTAAGTGCGAAAAAAATAATAAAAACGAATATTATATATAGCATAATATATATACTAATAACCATAATAGGAACACAAATGCATGATAAAAATAAAAAAGATAATAAAGATGAAAATAAGACAGGTATATTATTAACTGCTACGCTAATATATTTTTGTATTGCAGATATTTTTAATAGCATTGTTTTAATGCCCTTTGTTAGTAATAAGGGATACTTAGATATTATAAAAATTATAGTATATTTAGGTTCAATAATTCCAAGTATTTTGATTATTAGAAAAAATAAAATAGGTGTATATGGATATTTTATATTACTTTTATTAAAGATTATTATTCATATAGGTGAAATATCAACAGTTATTACCTATTTGTTACAAGGGGTTATTTTGTTTTACTTTATATATCGTAAGAGAAAGATATTTAATTTTAGTAATGTTTAAATGATGACTTATAGTTGTTATAGGAGGTAAAATTATGGACTTTGGAGGATGGTCTTCGTGGCAAGTTTTTACTTTAATTTTTTGTATTGTTACAGCACTTGTTATTGGGATAGCGAATCGTAAAAATAAGAAATGAGATAAGAATTTTAAAGTCGTATGGGTTAAAAAGATTGTTTTTTAAACAATCTTTTTTTATTTTATAAAGTTTATTGTAAGATTCTAAAAATATAATATAAAATTAAACAATTCATATAAAGAAAACGTTGACAAGAATATCCTTTTAATGTATCATTATGTTAGGAATTGGGTAGTAATTGTTCGGTACAAGCTAAGCCTATTCATTAGTATGTAGAAGATATTTGGAGATATTTTGTGCATTTTAATGAATGGGCTTTTTATTTTTTAATAAATAAACATAGTCATTATACTAGATTGGGAAAATATTAAAAAGGAGGACAAGGCATGATTATTAATAGGATATTAAATAATAATGTTGTAATTACGTTAGATGAAAATGATGAAGAGACAATAGTAATGGGAAAAGGTATCGGATATCAAAAATCAAAGGGCGATACTATTGATGAAGAAAAAGTAAATAAAGTTTTTAAAATATCTAATAGAGAAGTTTCAGATAAATTTCAAGAGTTATTTAATAAAATACCAATAGAACATATGAAATTATCAGGAGAAATAATAGAGTTTGCAGAGAGTAAATTAGATAAGAAACTTAATGAAGGAATTTATATTTCATTAAGTGATCATACCTATACGGCAATAAAAAGAATTAAAAATAATATTACTGTAAAGAATGCTCTTTTATGGGAGATTAAAAGATTCTATAAAAAAGAGTTCGAAATAGGACTTAAGGCATTAGAGCTTATAGAAGAAAAAACTCATGTAAGATTACCATTAGATGAAGCAGGATTTATAGCACTTCATATTGTAAATGCTCAATTAGATATAGAGCAACCTAAAATTCAAGAAATTACAAAGTTAATTGAAGAAATTCTTACTATAGTAAGAATTAACTTTAGAATAGAATTTAATGAAGATTCAGTATTTTATTATAGATTTATAACACACTTAAGATATTTTGCTCAAAGATTATTTTCAAATAAGACATATAATAGTGATGCTGATGAGGAATTAGTAAATATAATAAAGACAAAGTATGCTAAAGAATTTGAATGTGTAAATAAGATTAAGACTTTTATTAGTAAAAAATATAATTATGAGTTATCTAATGATGAATATGTATATTTAACTATACATATTGCAAAGGTTATAGAAGACTCGAAATTATAATATATACATAATTACTATGAAGAGGAGTGATATCAACTAAATTTAACTGTTTATTTATAGCTGGATGGTAACATTAAGTTGGCCAGACCTTCAAATTTCAAAAAATTTTAGAAATATGGAGGAAATAAAAAATGGGAAAGTATAAGGAATTATCTCAAAAAATAGTACAAAATATAGGTGGAAAGGATAATGTTATTAGTTTAACTCACTGTATTACAAGATTACGTTTTAAGCTTAAGGATGAAAGCGTAGCTAACGACGAAGTGTTAAAGAATATGTCAGGCATTGTTACAGTTATGAAAAGTGGTGGACAATACCAAGTTGTAATTGGAAATCATGTTTCAGAGGTATATGAAGATGTATGTGAACTAATAGATAGTGATAATTTAAAAAATGTTGAGGAAGTAAAGAAACCTTCTAAGCCACTTGATAAGTTTATAGATGTTATATCTGGAATTTTTCAACCTATATTAGGAATTATGGCTGCTTGTGGTATGGTAAAGGGCTTAAATGCTTTATTTATTGCAATGGGATTATATAGTGGAACTTCTGGTGGATCATTAATTATAAATGCAATAGGGGATGCACTATTTACATTCTTACCTTTATTCTTAGGATATACAGCAGCTAAAAAGTTTGGATTAAAACCAATGTTAGGATTGGTTATTGGTGCAATTATGTGTTATCCGGCTATACAGTCTAGTGCTTTATCTAGTGCGTCAGAGCCTTTATACACATTGTTTAATAATACAATATTTCAATCACCAGTTTACATTACTTTCTTTGGAATACCTGTAATATCAATGGATTATACAGGAACAGTTATTCCAGTTATTTTAGTAGTATACTTTGCTTCAAAATGTGAAAAGTTATTCAATAAAATAGTACCAGATCTAGTTAAGTTTTTCTTTGTTCCTATGTTAACTTTACTAGTAGCATTACCAGTAGCATTTATAATTATAGGACCAATTGCAACGTTTGGATCTAATATAATTTCACATTTTGTATTTACAATAAGAGATTTTAGTCCATTACTTGCAGGAGCAATTGTAGGAGTTACATGGCAAATACTTGTTATCTTTGGAATGCATTGGGGATTTATACCAGTATATATAAATAATATTATGACTAATGGATATGATAATGTAATGATGCCTTTCTTTGCATGTACTTTTGCAACGTCAGCAGTTGTATTAGCTATATTCTTTAAAACTAAAGATAAAAAGCTTAAAGAAATGGCTTTACCTAACTTTATATCAGGAATTTTTGGTGTTACTGAACCAGCCATATATGGAATATTATTACCTCTAAAGAAGCCATTTATAATCAGCTGTATTGCTGGAGGAATTGGAGGAGCATTTTATGGATTATTTAATTTAAGAAAGTTTATGGTTGGAGGAATGGGTATATTTGAATTACCAGCAATGCTTGAACCAGGTGGTGGAACTAATAATTTAATAGTAGCATTATCAGGAATGGTAATTTCAATGGTAATAGCTTTTATTTTAACTATGATTTTTTATAAAGATAAGGAAAATTATAAAGAGAATGCAATAGAAGAAGATAAAGTTATAAAAAAAGAGCCTAGTGCTATTAAAACTGTATCAATATATAGCCCTATGAAAGGTGAAGCTATAAAGCTTGAAGAAATTGAAGATGCAGCTTTTGCTACTGGAGTATTAGGACAAGGCTTAGCTATTAAACCTAGCGAAGGAAAAGTAGTGGCACCTATTGATGGTGAGGTTACAACTTTATTTCCAAGCTTACATGCTATTGGAATTACTTCAAATGAAGGGGTAGAGATTTTAATTCATGTGGGATTAGATACAGTTCAATTAGGTGGAAAAGGATTTAATGCCCATATAAAGCAAGGAGATATAGTTAAGAAAGGACAAGACTTATTGACTTTCGATATAGAATTTATAAAAGAATCAGGTTATAGTATCGTTACTCCTGTAGTAGTAACAAATTATTCAGAGTATTGTGATGTCGTAGTTACTGAAAATAAAAATTTAGAATTAGATAATAAAATTATTACAGTTATACGTTAATTTTTATAAAGGACTCTATTTTAATAATATTAAAATAGAGTCTAGTAAATATTGTAGAAAATATAAGGTATAAGATTGGAGAAAAGTATGAAATTTAAGGATGATTTTTTATGGGGCGGAGCAACAGCTGCAAATCAATGTGAAGGTGGATATAATCAAGATGGAAGAGGTTTAGCTAATGTAGATGTATGTCCAATTGGAGTTGATAGATCAGCTGTAATTACAGGAAATTTAAAAATGTACAACTTTGACGATGAACATTTTTATCCAGCGAAAATTGCAATAGATATGTATCACAACTTTGAATCTGATATTAAGCTTTTTGCTGAAATGGGATTTAAAGTTTATAGAATGAGTATAGGATGGACTAGAATTTTCCCAAAGGGAGATGAAGAAAAACCAAATGAAAAGGGAATAGAATTTTATGAGAAAGTATTCAAAGAATGTAAGAAATATGGAATAGAGCCATTAGTGACAATAACTCATTTTGATTGTCCTATGCACTTGATAGAGAAATATGGTGGATGGCGTAATCGTAAAATGATTGATTTTTATGAAAAGTTATGTAGGATTATTTTTACAAGATATAAAGGTCTTGTTAAGTACTGGATTACATTTAATGAAATAAATATGATTTTACATGCTCCATTTATGGGGGCTGGAATTTGCTTTGAAGAAGGTGAAGATAAAGAAAGAGTAAAGTATCAGGCTGCTCATCATGAATTAGTAGCTAGTGCTATGGCAACTAAAATAGCACATGAAATAGATGAAAATAATAAGATTGGATGTATGTTTGCGGCAGGAAGTGTATATCCATATAGTTGTAAACCAGAAGATGTATGGAAAGCAACTCAAGTAGATAGGGAGAATTACTTCTTTGTAGATGTACAGGCAAGAGGAAAGTATCCTAATTATGCGTTAAAAGAAATGGAGTTTAAAGGAATAACACCGATTATGGAAGAAGGAGATTATGAATTATTAAAAGAGAATACTGTAGATTTTATTTCATTCTCTTACTATAATAGTCGATGTGTAAAGGCAGATGATAACTGTGATGTTGTAGAAGGAAATTTATTTGAATCAGTAAAAAATCCATATCTTTCATATAGTCAATGGGGATGGCCAATAGATCCATTAGGATTAAGAATTACATTGAATCATATATATGATAGATACGAAAAGCCTTTGTTTATAGTAGAAAATGGTTTAGGAGCAAAAGATGTAATAAATGAAAACGGAGAAATAGAGGATGATTATAGAATAAATTATTTAAGAGATCACATTAAAGCAATGAGAGATGCTGTGAATTTAGATGGGGTTGATCTATTAGGATATACAACTTGGGGACCTATTGACTTAGTGAGCGCTGGGTCTGGAGAAATGGAAAAAAGATATGGATTTATATATGTAGATAGAGATAATAATGGAAATGGAACATTAGAAAGAAAGAAGAAGAAGAGTTTCTATTGGTATAAGAAAGTAATAGAATCAAATGGAGAAAATTTAGATTAATATAGAGTTTGGAGAAAAATCCAATCGAAACATTGTTTTTGATTGGATTTTTTATTTATAAAACCTTAAAATTTATTATTTTTGGAGTTGTAAAATTCTTTTAACATAATACTATAAACTTAAAAAAAATTATATTATAATAATAATTAAATGCATAAAGTTAAAAGGAATATTGAGGTGAAAGAGAAAAATGGCTACATTAAAGGAAATAGCAGATAAAGTAGGAGTGTCTTTAGCAACAGTATCTAGAGTTTTAAATAATGATAGTGGAATTTTAGTAGCAGATGAAACTAAGGAACAAATATTAAAGGTAGCAGATGAATTAAACTATAAAACAGCAAAGCAAAGAAAAGGTAAAAATACAGCAAAAAGAATAGTTACTATAGGAATCGTGGAAATGTATGATGTAGTTAAACAATTACAGGATCCGTATTATTTACTTTTAAGAAACATAGTGGAAAAGAAAGCCTTTGAAAATGATATAAAATTGATTAGACTTTTTAAAAAAGACAATGATTATGAAGTGCTTGAAGATGTAGAACTGCAAGGGATTATTGCTATAGGAAAATTTACTTCAGAAGAAGTATCCAAGTTATCAAATAAAACAGGAAATATAGTATTTATAGATTCAGCACCAAATGATGAATTATATGATAGTGTAAAAATTAATTATAAGCTAGGAGTAAAACAAGGATTAGAATATTTTATTAAGCTTGGGCATAAAGATATAGGTTTTATTGGTGAAAAATACACATTGGGTGATAATAAGCTTCCAAGTTTTGATGATAGATTAAAATTTTTCTATGAATATATGAATAGCAATGGGCTATTAAAAGAACAGTATATAATAAATAGTGATATGACGGCAGAAGGTGGACATAAAGCTATAATAGATTATATTGATAACAAAGGTAAAATACCAACAGCGTTTTTTACAGCTAATGATGCTATTGCAAGTGGTGTAATTAAAGGGTTATATGAACGAAACATAAAGGTTCCAGATGATGTAAGTATAATAGGCTTCAATGATACTATAATATCACAGTATACAAATCCGCCATTAGCAGCCATAAGAGTACATATAGAGTATTTGGGCGAAGTTGCTGTAGATCTTATGCTTGAAAAATTAAAGGGAAGAAGTTATGCAAAAAAAGTTATAATACCTAGTGAATTTATATTAAGAGATAGTGTAAGAAAAATATAATATAAGGTTATAGAAAAGAGAGTATTTTTAAGAAAATAAAGTACTTTCTTTATTTTTTAACTAGTGAAATAGAAATGAGATATTATATGTATTAATAATAAGTAAGTATAGGGGAAGAGAGAGTATGTGTGAAAAAAATAATAAATTTATTTATAATTATGGCTCTGATAAAGAGCTAGTAGAAAACATAAAAGAAAAATTAAGTAAAATAAAAGAAGTAGGATATTTTGAAGGAAAAAATAACGCAAAAATATATTATGAAAAATATAGTATAGATAATGAAAAAGGAAGAATAGTAATATCACATGGATTTTCAGAGTGTATAGATAAGTTTACAGAAATGATTTATTACTTTACGGAAATGGGATATTCAGTCTATGCAATTGAACATAGGGGGCATGGAAGATCTGGGTCTTTAGGTAAAACTCATAAAAATCAAATTAATGTAGAAAAATTTAAGTATTATGTAGATGACTTAAAAATATTTCTAGATAAAATAGTAGCCAAAAAAGATGTTGATTTATACTTATATGCTCATTCTATGGGAGGTGCTATAGGAACTATGTTTTTAGAAGAGTATAGTGGATATTTTAAAAAAGCTATTTTAAGTGCACCTATGATGGAAATAAAAACAGGAGATTTTCCTAAATGGATGGCTTATATAATAAGCAGTTTATATATAATAGCTGGAAAAGGAGACGAGTATTTATTTGGACAAGGACCTTTTGATGGTAAATATGATTTAGATGGTGCTGGAACAACTAATAAGTATAGATACGAAAATCATTTAGAAGAACTAAAAAATAATGAGGGTATACAAAGGTCTGGAGGATCGTTTAAGTGGATGTTTGAATCTTTAAAAGCTAGTGATAAAATAATAAGAAAGAAAAATGTTCAAAAAATAAATATACCGATATTACTATTTCAATCTGGAAGGGATACATTTGTAAAAGATAGAGGGCAAAATAAATTTTGTGAAAGAGCTAAAAACTGTAGAAAAATAAGATTTGAAAATGCTAAACATGAGATATTTGGAGAAGATGATGAAACATTAATGAAGTATTTAAAAATAATAAAGGAATTCTTAGAATAAATTTTACTAAAAATATTGATAATTTTACTGTAAATACATATAATGGTATTAAGAAAACGTTATCTAAAATATTGATGTAAAAGGAGCAGTTAAATTTATGGGGATTATAATTGATAAATCAAAAAAAATATTTAACATTCAAAGTAAAAATACTTCTTATGTATTTGGAGTAGATAATGAAGGTTTATTAAGACATTTATATTGGGGAAAGAAAATTGAAGATACTAAAGAGTTTGATATGCCAATATTAGTTGAAGTATCAACAAATGATCCGGTATATGAAATTACAAAAGAAGAGTATCCGGTATATGGCAGCTTAAGATATAAGGAGCATTGTTTAAAGGCAACTTTTGCTGATAGAAGTAGAGAATTAGTTTATAAGTATGATTGTTATGAGATTACAGATAATGAATTAGTGATAAAATTGAAGGATGCTCATTATGAGTTTAATATCAATTTACATTATAAAGTTTATGATGAGTATGATTTAATAGAAAGATATGTAAGTATTAAAAACAATTCTAAAGATATTATTGAAATTGAAAAGATACATAGTGGACAACTTCATATTCCGTATGAAGATTTAAACTTTTCGAATGTTCATGGGCACTGGGGAGCAGAACAACAAAGATTTGTTCAAAAAGTTAACTATGGGAAAATAGTTATAGAAAATAGAAGAGGAATATCAAGTCATAATCATAATCCTTATTTCATATTAGATAAAAATGCAACTGAAACTACAGGAGAAGTATTCTTTGGAGCTTTAAAATTAAGTGGTAATTTTAGTGGGATAATAGAACAAACTCAATATGGAGAAACTTTAGTACAAATGGGAATAAATTCACATGACTTCTTAATTAAGCTTAAGCCTGGAGAGGAATTTGTTTCACCTGCAATTATAGCCGGATATAGTAATTATGGTTTTGAAGTTATGACTCATAACCTTCATAATTTTGCAAAAGACAATATATTAAGAGAGGGATTAAGACCAGTATTATATAATTCTTGGGAAGCAACTGAGTTTAAGGTTAATTGTGATGAACAGATAAATCTTGCAAAAAAAGCTAAAGAAATAGGAGCGGAATTGTTTGTAGTTGACGATGGATGGTTTGGAGAGAGAGATGGAATAGATAACGGATTAGGTGATTGGTATGTAAATAAAGAGAAATTCCCAAATGGGCTAGAACCCTTAATTAAAGAAGTAAAAGCTATGGATATGATGTTTGGAATTTGGGTTGAACCAGAGATGGTAAATCCATTATCACAACTTTATAAAGATCATCCAGAGTGGATATATCAATTTGCAACTAGAGAAAGTGATACATCTAGGGGGCAATATGTATTAGATTTGACTAAGAAGGAGGTAAAAGAATATATCTATAATATATTAGATGAACTTCTATCTACTTATGAAATTGATTATATTAAATGGGACGCAAATAGGCCTATATCTCAAACGAATCTAGAAAAAGATGTTTGGTACAAGCATATAAAGGCTGTTTATGATATTGTAAGAGAATTAAAAGTTAAACATCAAAATGTATTATTCGAAGCTTGTGCATCAGGTGGAGGAAGAATTGATTATGGTATTTTAGGAATTTTTGATGATTTCTGGACAAGTGATAATACTGATGCTTATGATAGATTATTAGTTCAAGAAAGTTATTCGTATATATATCCAATTAAGGCTATGAGAGCTTGGGTTACAGACTGTCCAAACTTCTTATCAAGAAGAGTTATACCTTTAAGATTTAGATATCATAGTGCTATGATGGGAACATTGGGAATTGGTTGTAATATATTAAAGTTTAATGAAGACGAAGTAAAATTATCACAAGAATTAATAGAAGAGTATAAAGAAATAAGGCATATCATTCAAGATGGTGATTTCTATAGACTAGAAAATACATCAAAAAATAATTACAGCATTTATCAGTATAATAAAGACAATGAAAGTCTATTATTTGTATTCTTGCCTCAAAGTGTAATTGGACATAGAGGAGTAACTGTTAAACTTAGAGGGTTAAATAGTAAATCTAAATATTTAATAAAGATTAATGGCGAAGAAGTAGTGAAAAGTGGTAGTTATCTAATGAATAGAGGGTTAGATATAAAATTAAGTGGAGATTATTGTAGTGATATTATAAGAATTAATAGAATTTAAGATAAAGATTGTTTAAGATAGATTATTAACTTCTAATTGGAATATAATAGGTCCTTTAGAGTTAATAATCTATTATTTTTTTATTAGAACTTTATGTTTAGAAAATACTTTAAAAGAAAGTAATAATGTAAAACGTGATAAAATGATTAATAGATTTAGTAAAAAACAATAAAATTTTACAGTAAAAATACTTGTAAAACCTTTTCTTATATGGTAATATATGAATATGAAATTATGAAAACAATTACAAGGTATTAAAAATTAAAGGGTATAATGGAGGAAGAGAATTATGGAATTATCGTTTAAAGAAAAATATTCTTTTGGAGTTGGAGCATTAGGAAAGGATTTATGTTATGCAATAGTATCTAGTTACCTAATGATTTACTTTACAGATTTAGTTGGACTAGCTCCTGCGTTTGTTGGAAGTTTATTCCTAGTTGCTAGATTGTGGGATGCAGTTAATGATCCAGCTATGGGAATGATTGTTGATAATACAAGAACAAAATGGGGAAAGTTTAGACCTTGGATTTTAATAGGAACAGTAATTAATGCAGTAGTATTAATATTTTTATTTAAAAGTCCAGATGGGTTAGAAGGTACTTCATTATATATCTATTATTCAGTAATGTATATTTTATGGGGAATGACTTATACAATAATGGATATACCTTATTGGTCAATGTTACCTTCTTTATCCAAAACTAAAGAAGAAAGAGATCAAATGTCAGTTATACCAAGAATATTTGCAAGTTGTGCATGGTTAATAATGGGTGCTTTTGGACTAGCTATAGTAAATAAGCTAGGAAATGGTGATCAAACTAAAGGTTATGGAGCTTTTGCTGTAGTAATAGCAGTGATTTTTGTTATAACTACGATTATAACAGTTGTAAACGTTAAAGATAAAAGCAGTGAAAAAATAGAATCAAATAAAAAAGCAGAAAAAACAAGCTTAAAGAAAGCATTTAAAATTATAAAAGAAAATGATCAACTTATGGTATTTATAGGAGTTGTACTTGCATATAACTTAGTTGCTCAATTATCAGGTGGAATGGCAATTTACTACTTCAAGTATGTTGTAGGTAATGAAAATATGTATCCAGTGTTTACAGCATTTGCAGGTTTAGCTGAAATAGGAGCACTTATGTTATTCCCGATTATTTCTAAGAATATGACTAAAAAAGGTGTGTTTAGATTAGCGTGTTACTTACCAGCAGCAGGATTAATAATCTTATTGTTAGGCGGAATATTTATTCCAGGAAATGCATTTGTAATAGCTTTATCAGGAATAATAGTTAAGTTAGGTTCAGGATTTACTTTAGGGGCTACAACAGTTATGCTTGCAGATGTTATAGATTATGGTGAAGTAAAATTTGGTTCAAGAAATGAAAGCATAATAGCTTCATTCCAAACATTATTAGTTAAAACAGCATCAGCAGTTTCAGGCTGGCTAATAGGTGTTGGATTAACAATAGTAGGCTATGTTCCAAATATAACACAAGCAGCAGGAACTATATTTGGTATGAGAATACTTATGGTAGCGGTACCTTCTATAATAACAATATTAGGATTCATTATTTATGATAAAGGGTACAAGCTACATGGTGAGTATCAAGAAAAGATAATGACAGAGTTAAATGAAAATATAGAGGAAATTGCTTATTAATTATAGGTAATATATAACTACACTTTAGTAAATGGCAAATTAAAGTTTGTATTCTCTGATTTGCCATTTGCTATATAAAAATATGTCAATACAATAATAAATTTAATATAATAATTTTATTAAAATTTACAGTGAGAAGGGATGGGTTAGAATGTTTTTAGGAGTAGATTATTATCCAGAGCACTGGAATGAAGATATGTTAGAAGATGATTTAAATAATATCATAGAACTTGGAAGCAATGTAATAAGAATTGGGGAATTTGCATGGCATATGCTAGAAAGAGAAGAAGGAAAATTTGATTTTTCATATTTTGATCATGTAATAAATGAAGCTAAGAAAAAAGGATTAAATGTTATATTTGGAACACCGACAGCAACAATGCCAGCTTGGCTTGCAAAAAAACACCCAGATGTTTTAGGTGAATTTGAAGATAATACGAAAAGAGTTTTTGGGGGAAGAAGACAGTATTGCTTTAATAGTAAGACTTATCATAAATATAGTGAAATAATAATAAGAGAACTTGCAAATCATTTTAAAGATGAAGAAGCTATAGTGGCATGGCAAATAGATAATGAGTTTGGGCATGAAGGCAGTGATGTTTGTTTTTGTAATGAGTGCAAGGAAGCTTTTAGAAACTACTTAAGAGAAGCTTATAATAATGATATAAATAAGTTAAATGAAACTTGGGGAACTAGATTTTGGTCTCAAACATATAACGATTTTGATGAAATACCAATGCCAGCAAAGACAATAACAACACATAATCCAAGTCTTAGAATGGAATGGGAGAGGTTTAGGAATATAAGTGTTGAAAATTATGTAAAACTTCAAGTCAAAATATTAAAAGAAATATTAGGAGAAAATTCAGTAATCATTCATGATTTTTCAGGAGGATACTTTGATAAAAGCTTCGATATTTCAAAGGCAGCAAAATATATAGATGTGGTTGCATATAATAATTATCCAGTATGGGGAGGACAAAGAGAACCAATTCCTGCACATGAAATTGCATGTGGATTAGATTATATGAGAGGAGCAAAAAGGAAAAATTTCTGGATTACCGAAGCAATAATGGGAGCACAAGGTCATGATGTTATAGGATATTTACCAAGACCAAATCAAGCTAAAATGTGGTCATATCAAGCAATGGCACATGGATGCAACTCTCTTATGTATTTTAGATATAGAGGAGCAACTAAGGGAGCAGAGCAATATTGTTATGGAATAATAGATCAAGATAATCAAAAAAGAAGAAAATTTTATGAAGTTCAAAGCTTCTTCAATGATATGAAGAAGAATGAAGATGTTATAAATAGTGAAATAAAATCAGAGATAGCGGTTATTTATGATTACGAATCTATGGCATCTTTTAGAATTCAAAAACAAAGCTTTTTAATGGATTATAAAAATGAAGTATATAGATTATATAGGCCTTTCTACGAAAACAATGTAAATATAGATGTTATTCCATCATATGTTGATTTTAGTAAGTATAAAGTTTTATTAATACCTACAATGATAGTATTTAAAACTGAAGTACAAGAAAGAATCAGAGAATTTGTTAAAAATGGTGGTAAGGTAGTATTTAGTTTTAGAACTGCTATTAAGGATTACTACAATAACTTAACATTAGGACAGTTAAATCCAAGTTTTTATACTGATTTAATAGGTGGATTTGTTGATGAAATAGAAGCTCTTCAAGAAGGTCAAAATGTAGAACTTAAAGGGATAAATGAATTTGCTGATACTGTAGGCAGTGGTACTGTATTTAGGGATATGCTTAAAACTACTACAGCTGAAAGTTTATTTATGTATAATGATAAGTTCTATAAGGAATTTTCAGCAGTAACTTTAAATAAGTATGAAAAAGGAGAAGTTTATTATATTGGTACAGGTGTAGATAATAATATTATGGATATGTTAGCTAATAAAATATTAAAAGAAGCTAATATAGAGGTTATTGAATCTGAGACTGGTATTGAGGTTGTTAAGAGAGTACTTAATAACGAAGAATACTATTTTGTTATGAATCATACAGAAAAGGTAAAAGAATTTAATGAAATTACTTTAAATGCTTATGAAAGTATGGTAATTAA
The DNA here is from genome assembly GCF_055396605.1 of Clostridium budayi. Lineage (NCBI taxonomy): Bacteria > Bacillati > Bacillota > Clostridia > Eubacteriales > Clostridiaceae > Clostridium > Clostridium budayi. Next base: position 1,857,793 of record NZ_AP042456.1, on the reverse strand, counting down.
GAAGTAAAATTATAGATTTAGAATATAGTAATATAATATTTTTCTAAAAAAAGATTGTTTTTAAACAATCTTTTTTATTTTATAAAACTTTATAAAATCTTTAAAACTATAAATTACTATCTAAATATAATTTTTTGTAAAATGTGAACTAAAATTATATATTAAATACAAAGTGTTAATAAAATTTAAACTACAGTACATACTGTAGTTTTTTTATTGACACATATAGAATATTGTAATAACATTCTAATGAAAATCATTATCATATTAAAATAATTATCAAGACAAAATATAGGGAGGCATAATATGTATTTAATTTATTCATTAGTTTTTGTAATTGCATTAACGCTTATATTTACAGATACTATAAGAAAAAAATCAATAGTTTTTTATGGACTATCTTCAATAATAGCAGTATTAGTTACTGTTTATGAAATTTTAAGATTAACATCTAATTATCAATTAGAAGGATTTATAGGTACTTTAGAAAGAGTTTTTATGAGAGGAAATGTTTCAATTGCATTCTTCATCTTAGTAATGTTTGCAGGAGCATTAAATAAGAAACTAAAGGTAACTAAGAAATTAATGAGCATTAGAGCTGAGAATGCTATAATAGGTTCTATTCTTATAATGCCACATTGTATAATGTATTTTGTTAGATTCTTAGTAAAGCTAAATGCAGGAAAACAGTTTACAACACTTTATTTTATATATTTAGTTGTAGGTATTTTAGCATTTATTCTTATGATTCCTTTATTCATAACATCATTTAAAAAAATAAGAATGAAAATGAAATTTAGTGAATGGAAAAGGTTACAAAGAAAAGCTTATATATTTTATTTATTAGCTTATGTACATATTGTAGTAGTATTACTTAATGGTAAGAGAATAGATTTCTTAAAACTAATTACATATACAGTTATATTTTTAGCTTATTTAATCTTAAAATTATTTAGAAATAGAAAATAAACGATTTATTTTAAAATAATGTGCAAATACAGTTAAAGAAAAGGATGTCTATTTTGGACATCCTTTTATAATACTATATAAAATAGCTACTTATTAGAATAAGTAGCTATTAAGCTTGTAAATCCACCAATTAAACATAAAATAATACATATTATAAAAGGAATTGTTGTTCCTCAGTCTTTTAAATAACCAATAAATCTAGAGCATATATAATCATATGACCCGGAATAAAGAGGGGATATTCTTATTTTATATTTTTTATACAGAGAAGTAAGAAATATTAGCTATTTTCTTTTTCGGAAAAAATTACAGTTATAGCAAATACATCTTCATAGTTTTTAAGTTTCTCTGGATCGTTAAATTTATTAATATCTACTCCTTCTATAGTATTAGAACTAGTTCTAACTTCAATCATTAGTGGTATTTCTTTTTCTAATTCTATATTTGGGGATTCGTTCCAAACGGTTTGACTACAGGAGAAATTTTCAGTTGGTTGGATTTCAGGAGCTATTGTTTGTAGTACTCCAGCTTCTTTTTTTATTGAAATTTCCATTTGTTCATTTACTTTATAGTTAGAAATTAATATTTCACCAGATACAGGCTTATGATTAATTAAATAGTTAAGAGTATCCAAACATAAATTTCCATGTTTAAATATTATATGTTAAAAATTTAGGGTTATAGTTTGAAAAATTAAATATATTTATATATTTAGAGCTTTTGGGGGAATATATTTTTGTAAAAATAATTATATGGAATATTAGGAGGCACAAATGAAAAAAATTACGAAAAGTCTTATAGCTTTAATAGCTTTATTAGTAGTCCAATTATCATTAAGTAGCATAGTAAGTGCAAAAAATATTGTTAATGATAATATACCTAAGTTAACAAAACTAACACAAATTTCCCCAAACCAAATTGAAATAACATATGATAGGGATGTAGAAGTTCCACTTGGAATTAAAGCAACTAATTATTGGGTGCAAGATCTTAAAAATAAAACAGCAGAAGGAATTGCAAGTCTTGGAAAAGATGATCAAGTAAATTCTAAAAATTCACTTACTAATAATGAAGTAAAAATAGAATCTAAAGAGGATTCACAAAGAACATTTGTTATAACATTTTCTAGAGATATCCCAAGGGGAGCAGAATATAATCTTATAATTCATAATGTAACTGTTCCAGGTGCTCAGCCACATAGTGGAGACAATGGAATGATGAATTTCGTAGGTAAATAGAAATTTTATTAAATTTATTAAAAAGGAAGTTCTAATAAAAGAACTTCCTTTTAATAATTAGGTGTATTATATATAAGAGTTTTGCTTAAAAGCAATATTTAGACTAAACTACTTCTTCCCATGCATCAGAAGTGTCAGGCGCTTCTCCTACTACCCACCACTTGCAAACATATTTTTTACCATTGTAAATTACAGTATCACCTTTAGTATAAATTTTTGAATTATCATAAGTGTCTACTACTTCAGAACCAGTATTATTTTTTACAGTAACTGTTCTTATAACTTCAGTAGTTAAACCTTTGCTATCAGAAACAGAGTAAGTTAATTTATATATTCCTTCTTTAGAAGTATCAACACTTCCAGAAACCTCTATTTTACTAGTTAAATCTCCGTCCTCTTTGTCATTTGCAGTTATGCCTTTTAATATATCAAAGTTTTCGTTAAGATTTATAGTTACATCATTAGCACCAGAAATTACTGGCTTTGAGTTTTCAGGATTTGGATTGGTTTCTCCACTATTTGTTCCAAAATTTTTAAATATATTAGTAAATTCATATTGGCTCTTTACTCCAGAGTTTGATTGAATCATTGAATCTCTATTCATTGACCAGAAAGAAGTCATAGCTAGTTTATTTTCTATTGCATGATCAACAACTAGCTTGGACCATTCAGTAGTAAATACAGGATGAGATCCACTTTCATAACCTATAGAAGGAGTAGTACCAAGTTTTGCATATGCTTCTGCATCACTTAATGTTATATTAGCATATTTTTTGAAGTACTCTTTTAACTGATCTTTTGTACTGTCAACTGCTCTTAAAGAAGCAGTACCATAGTTTTCACCTGGATTTAGAGTGCCAGTTCCATAGCACATAGTCATTAAGTTAACTACTTCAACATCAACGCCTTCTGATAAATAAGCTTTTAGTACATCAAGTTGAACATTAGTTAATCCACTAGGTAAAACTGGTAGAGTTAAAACTACATCAACACCAGTTTCAGCCTGTACCTTTTTAATAGCCTTAGCATTTGCAATATTTTGCTCTAAGTTTTGGGCACCGCCCTCTATGTCTAAATCAAGTCTTGTAAGTCCATAACCAGTTACAATATCTCTATATGTGTTAGCTAAAATATCAACATCTTGAGTAACTTGCCAAAATGCAGTTCCTGCAATTCCTCCAAATGAAATAGTAACATCTCCACCCATTTCACGAAGTTCTCTAATTGATTTTTTAATTCCATTATATTGGGAGTCATCTTTATTCCATTCACTTAAAACAGAATATCCACCCCATCCCCAAGCAACTTTTCCATCTTTAATTCCTTGTCCACTAGATTGAATAAATCCTAGATTAAAGAAATTAACACCAGTTTCTTTACTTATTTTTGCAAGATTTGCTGCACCATTATTTGAATAGTCAGGATTGCTTGTCCAAGCAACCATATCAATATAAGGTGAGTTAACTTGTTTTGGCCATTCTATTCCCTTTAGTACACCAAAATCATTAGTTTCCTTAACGTTTTCTTGTAAAGTTATAGGGCTTAATAGGTTAGTAGCATAAGATGTAGTTGATAAAAGATTTGGTATAGCAATTGATGCTATTGCACTTATTGCTATAATTTTTTGGATTTTTTTCTTGTTCATATAAAAAACCTCCCAATTTATAATATTTTGAAAGTAAAAAATGTCTTAACATAATTATAACCAATATTTTACAGAAAGTAAACAAATTAACAAAATTTTCTAGAAAAATTTATTTTGATTATTTTATATTTTTATAAAGAATTTAATATGATAAGAATTCTGTGAGTTAAATAAAGTAACAATTTTGTAATTGCAAATAGTTTGCATTTATGATAAAAATATAAAAGAAGATGCAAATCATTTGCATTAAGGCGATGTAGGAGGAAAAGAAATGAAAACAAAAGTAGATATAATATCAGGATTTTTAGGAGCTGGTAAGACTACACTTATAAATAAGCTGTTAAAGTGTGAAGGATATAAAAAAGATGTTGCGCTTATAGAAAATGAGTTTGGGGATATTGGAATTGATGGCAGCCTTATAAGCAGTAGAGATATTGATATTAAAGAGATTAATTCGGGATGTATATGCTGTAGTGTTGCTAATGATTTTTATAGTGAAATTATTGCAATTATAGATAAGTACAAGCCTAAAAGAATAATAATAGAACCATCTGGAGTTTCTAAACTTTCAGAAATAATTTCAATATGCAATAAAGAAGGGGTTAAAGATTTATTAGAAATAGATTCAATAATAACAGTAGTAGATGGAGTAAAGTTTAATTTATATTTAACGAATTTTAGTGAGTTTTACATAGATCAAATAAAAAATGCAAACTTAATATTTGTAAGTAGAAAAGATATTTTAGGAGATACTTTAGAAAAAGTTACAAAGCAAATAAGGAGTTTAAATAAGAAAGTAAAAATAATAGACGAATTTGAAGAAGTAAATTTAGAAAATATAAAGAAAAAAGATAGTGTTAAAAGGAATTTAGATAGTATAAAAAATAATAAACCTAAAAGTCTTAAATTAAATAATAAAAATAATATTTTAAAATCAAGAGAAAATCTAAAAATAGCAAATAAAGGCACTATAAATAAAACAAAAGCTACATTCCAAAGTATAGGAATAAATACAGAAAGAATATTTTCAGAAGATGAACTTAAATACATAATAGATAAATCAAAATACTTTGGAGAAATACTTAGAATAAAAGGATTTGTAAATCTTAGCGAAAATAAATCTATACAATTTAACTTTGTTCCAAATGAATTAGAAATAAAGGTAATAGATTATAAAGGCAAAGGCAAAATTAGTATTATAGGACAAGACTTAAATAAGAAAGGATTAGAGACGCTTTTCTCTTAAAATAATTATGTTTAAAGTTAAAATAGAGATAGTAACAGGATTCTTATCTTCAGGAAAAACAACATTTATAAATTCTTTAATTGATAAAACATTAATAAAAGATGAAAAGATAGTAATTTTACTTTGTGAACAGGGGAGTAGAAGCATAGATATTACATTAGAAGAAAAAGAAAATATTAATGTAAAATACATAACGGTAAATGAAGAAATAACAGAAGAAATGTTATTTGATATATATAAATATGAAAAGCCAGATAGATTAATAATAGAGTTTAATGGTACTAAAGATTTAAAAGAGTTAGCTACTGTAATTAATAATAGAATAATAAAAAAGATATATAGAGTAAATACAATATATAACTTAATAGATTGTGCTACCTTTAATATATTTTTAAGTAACATGGGAAGCATTTTAATATCTCCAATAAAATATAGCAACATAGTGATATTAAATAATAGAGATAAAGTAAATGATAAAGAAATTAACATAATAAAGTCAAAGATTCTTAAAATAAATTCTACTTGTTATATGGTAGAAGCAGATAGTACAAATGCTATAGAAAAAGTAGTTAAAGAATCTAATCTGTTTTATATAGATATATTGGACAAGCTAAAATTGAAATTAGAAAATTACAGGAGAGAAAGTTATGGTAGATAATGTTTTTTTACTATTTATAAGTTTGTTATTAGAATCAATTCCTTTTGTATTAATTGGATCTATAATTTCTTCTTTGATACAGATGTTTGTATCAGAAGAATTAATAAGAAGAATAATTCCTAAAAATATATTCCTAGCTTTAATCATAACTTCTTTTACAGGAATGATATTTCCAGTATGTGAATGCGCAATAATACCAATAGGTAAAAGATTAATAAAAAAGAGAGTTCCATTGCCAGTTGCAGTTACATTCATGTTATCAGTACCAATTGTAAATCCAATTGTTATTATGTCTACATATTACGCTTTTTCAAATAATAGTGTTATATTTTTTATGAGAATAGTCTTTGGAATAGTAAATTCTATTATTATAGGATATTTAATTCATATTAACTACAAGAATAAGCAATTACCAATAAGAGAAGATGTTAATAAAGATAAGTATATATGCAATTGTGGATGTGAAGATTTAAATTTTAATAATTACTCAAAAATAAGAGTACTTTTAAATCATACAAAATCAGAATTTTTTAGTGTACTAAAATATTTGATGTTTGGAAGCTTCATATCAAGTTTATTTAAAGTAACAGTAAAAGGTGATGTACTTACATACTTTAGTAAAAACTTAGTATTATCAGTAATTATTATGATAATTTTAGCACTTATACTTTCAGTTTGTTCAGAGGCTGATGCATTTATTGCAAGTACATTTGCTTTAACTTTTACAAAAGGGTCAGTAATAGCATTTCTAGTTTTAGGACCTATGCTTGATATAAAAAATATATTGATGCTCCTTGGAAATTTCAAAAAAGAATTTGTAATTAAGCTTTCAATATATATTATATTAGTTACATTTATATCTTCAGTTTTATTTAATATTGTAGGAGGTGTTTAAATATATGAGACTTAATAAACGTTAGCTTATTGATCTTATAATTTTATTTTTTATAACATCTATATTTTATTACTTAATAATTGGAGATAATATAGAGATATTTTTAAATCCAAGGATGAACAAATATATAATTTTTGCTTTCATAATATTTGTAGCTTTAACTATAAATCAATTTTTTAATGCTTTTACAATTAATACTTTTAGAGCTGTAAGAAGAGGTGCTTTAGTGTTTTTAGTATTAATATTAGCGTTCATATCCTTAATATATAGAAATGATTTAAAGAAAGAACTTGTTGATGAAGAGATAAATAAAGAGATATCTTATGAAGAAGATAACTTTAATGAGATTTACAAAATAACAGAAAGACTAAATTCAGAGAATAAAGAGGATAAAAATACTATAGTTTTAAATAGTGATAATTACACAAAAATCTTTCCTAATATTATGGAAAATCCTAATGAATTTGAAAGTAAAAAGATAAAGACAGAGGGATTAGTATATAAGTCTAAAGAGATTAATAATAATGAGTTCACTATAGCAAGGGAAGTAATGTCCTGTTGCGTTGCAGATGTTCAAATAGTTGGGATAATGTGTGAATATGATAATTCAGTAGATTTAAAAGAAAATGAGTGGGTTAGCGTAGAAGGTGTTATGGATGTTAAAGATAATAAGCCTGTTATAAATGTTAAGGAAGTAATTAAACTTGAAAAACCAAAGAACAGTTATATATATCCAATTCAATAGTTATATATGCTTTAGTTTATAGAAGAAATTTTATGTTTTAAGGCAAAATAGGAGTTATATTATAAGTTTACTAAAAGTTATAATATGTGAAATATATGGTATTATTATAGTAGAAAGTATTTATAAGGGGGAATAATTTTGGAGATACTTTTAATTATTATACTAGTGCTTATAGTTTACAATGTAGTTTATAATATTCCTTATAGGATTAAGGAACATGATGAAAAGGAAGCATTAAAATTTAAAGAATTATATATTAGAATAAATAGACTTGAAAAAATGTTAGAAGATATAGGTTATGATTACAAAGATATTGAAAAATAAGAGAGTGTTTTTGATACACTCTCTTATTTTTATAACAAATTTTAAAACCCGCATATATAAAATTTGAAAATGAATTTTTAGGGGGAATTTAAATGAAATATAATGTGATTGGGTTTTCACAGCAAAAAGCAATGGAACTTAGACTAGATGTAAAAGACTTAATAATATTAAAACATATAATAGACTTTATAAATAGTGGAAAGATGGTAGAAAGAGAAATTGATGGAGAAGCATATTATTGGTTAAAACAAGATAGATTACTTGAAGAATTACCAATACTAAATATTGGTGGAAGTACAGTTTTAAGAAGAAGACTAAAAAAGTTAGTTAAACTTAACATATTAAAATACTATCTTATGAAAAAGGGGGGAACATATACTCTTTATGGAAAAGGATCCGAACTTAATAATCTTTTATACAAAAAAGTAGGGGACGTAAAAGTTGGAAACAACACAACTAAAAGATCTGTTAAAGATGATTTAAAGGTTCGCCCAAAAGATAATATAAATAAAAATATAATTGCTAATAATATAAAGAGTGCTGCTATAGAAATAATAGATTTTTTAAATATTTTGTCTAATTCAAAATATAAATGGAACTCAGTAGAAACACTTAACCTTATAAGAGACAGAATAGAAGAAGTATATAGTGTAGAAGATTTTAAAGAAGTTATATTAAAAAAGTACAACGAATGGAGTGGAACTATATATGCAAAATATATAAGACCATCGACTTTATTCAAAGAAGGTAAATTTGATGAATATTTGAATCAAAAAAGAGTAGATAATAACAAAGAAGATAAAAAAGAAAATAAGAATGCTGCATTTTGTGACTTTGTAATAGATTAAAGAGGTAACCTTTTATGAAAAATATAATGGCTGAAAATGAGATATTAGGAGGAATACTTTATAATAATAAAATTGCAGCTGAATGTATAAGTGAACTAACGATAGAGGATTTTTATAGCACTAAAAATAGAAAGCTATTTGCTTCGATGAGAAATTTATATGGAAAGGGCAAGACTATAAATCTTACAAATTTAATTGAAGACATAGGCAGTAATAATTTAGATAAAGTTGGAGGAATTAGCTATATTTCAGAAATTTTATTAAATGGAATGTCTATAATCCCTAAAGAATATATAGATATTTTAAAAGATAAAAGTTATAGAAGGAAAGCTCTTAAAACCCTGAAAGAAGCAATTAGAGATTTAGAGAATCCTAAACGTGATATTAATGAAATAGCTTTAAATGTTCAAAATAGACTTATAAAAGATATGTATTCAAAAAAGAAAATATTAAATGATGAAGAGCTTATAGGAAAAGCATTAGTTGAAATAGAAAATAGATATAACCAAGGTGGTGGAATTTGTGGAATGGAGACAGGTTTCTCTACTTTTGATAAAGCTTTAAATGGATTAAAAAGAGGAGAACTTGTAATATTAGGTGGAAGACCAGCTATGGGAAAGACGGTTACAGCACTCAATATGTTGGATGGACTAGCTCAAAATGGATACAATGTTTTAATTTGTGAAATGGAAATGACAGAAGAAAGCATTGGTATGAGAAGACTTGCAGCTCATTCTAATATAGATAATAGCAAAATTCAGCGTGGTAATTTAAATGATAGTGAATTTGAAAAAATTGCAGATAGTTATAACAAGTTAAGCAAAAGAGGTCATGTCTATACAGACTGTGAATATAGACAAAATATTATTACTATAGGGGCAAAAGCTAGAGCTATTAAAGAAAATAGTGGACTTGATGTTCTAATAATTGATTACCTTGGGCTTATGGAAGTTAAAAATAATGAAAATAGAGCTATTGCAATTGGCGAAGTAACTAGAGGGTTAAAAATGTTAGCAAAAGAACTTAATATAAATATTATACTTTTATGCCAATTATCAAGAAGTGTTGAACAGAGAAGTAACAAAAGACCTCTATTATCAGACTTAAGAGAAAGTGGTAGCATTGAACAAGATGCCGATGTAGTTATTTTTACTTATAGAGACGATTATTATAATACAGATAGTGATGATAAAAATATAATGGAACTTATAGTTTCTAAAAATAGAAATGGAAAAACTGGTACATTAAAGTTTAAGTATTATGATAAGTATCAAAGGTTACAATCAATATTTTAATTATAAATATTTTCTTTTAGAATGTATGAATTTGGAGGGATTAAATGAAAGTTTATGAACAAAATAATCAAGTAATACTAGATGGTGTATCAAACTTTAACTTAGATAGAATATTAGGTTATGGAGAAGGTAATAGGTGGAATAAGGAAGAAGATGGTTCATATACAGGAGTTGTAAAAAGTAAAATATTAAATGTAGCTCAAGATGAGAAAAAGGTTTATTTTAATAATACTAATTTAAAAGATTTTCAAAATATTTGGTTTGAATATTTTGATTTAGGCAGAGATTATGATGAGATAAATAATAAATTAAAAGCAATGGATAATTATATAAGTAGAGCTGTTGATTATTTAAGAGGTATGAGAATACTTGCTCAAGATGAGTGGGAGATGATGATAACATTTATTATATCTGCAAATAATAGTATGACAATGCTTCAAAAGGTAGTAGAAAATTTATCAGAGAAATTTGGAGATTATTTAGGCGAATATAAAGGTAGAAAATATTATGCATTTCCAACACCAAAGCAATTAAGCTTAGGATCTTTAGAAGATATAAGATCTTGTAAAACTGGATATAGAGATAAATATATAAAATCAGCAGCAGATAATATAGTAAACAATAAGATTGATATATATAAGTTCAAAGAATTAAATACAGAAAAGTGCATAGAAGAGCTTAAAAAGTTTGATGGGGTAGGAACTAAAGTGGCAGACTGTATAGCTCTATTTGGAATGAAAAAATATGATACTTTCCCAATGGATGTTTGGATGAAGAGAATAATGAAGGAATTTTATATTAAAGAAGATATGAGTGTTGAAAAAATAAGAAAGTATTCTATAGATAAATTTGGTGAGCTTTCAGCTTTTGTTCAGCAGTATTTATTTCATTATGTAAGAGAATTTGGATTAGATAATTTAAAATAAGAAATAAACATAAGATAATTTAGGAGCGTGAATATATGTTAATAATAGGACCGCATATATCAGTAGCAAAAGGATTTACTAGAGCAGCAAAAGATATAATAGAAATGGAAGCAAATACATTTCAATTCTTTAGTAGAAATCCAAGAGGATCAAACTATAAAAAATACGATGAAAAAGATATAAATGAATTTCAAAGGTTAAGAAAAGAACATAAATTTGGACCAATCCAAGCTCATGCACCTTATACTATGAATTTAGGGAGTGCAGATAAAAAGGTATATAAATTTGCAAAAGAGGTAATAAAAGAAGACATAGAGAGAATGGATAAACTAGGTATAGAATATATATGCTTTCATCCAGGTAACCACGTAGGAAATGGAACTGATGTTGCAATAGATCAAATAGCAGAAGGTCTAAATGAAGCTATAAGTGGGTATGAAAATATTAAAATTCTTTTAGAGACAATGCCTGGAAAAGGTACAGAAGTAGGATATAAGTTTGAACATTTAAAAATGATAATGGATAAAACTAATTATAAGGAAAAGTTAGGTGTATGTATGGACTTATGCCATGTATTTTCAGCAGGATATGATATAGTAAATAATTTTGAAAAAGTATTAGAAGAATTTGATAATATAATAGGAATTAATAACTTAAAAACAATACATTTAAATGATAGCATGATGCCTTTTGGAGATAAGAAAGATAGGCATGCACCAATTGGAAAGGGTGAAATAGGTGTAGACGCTATTATTAATATTATGAAACATCCTTATATAGAAAATAAACCTTTTATACAGAAACTCCATTAGATAATGAAGAGCATAAAAAGGAGATAAGAATGATAAAGAATCTAGTGCAAAACTAGGTTCTTTTTGTAATATAAAGGAAAAAATATTATTATTGTAGAATATAAGTACACTGAGGTGAAAGTGTATGAGTGACTTTATTTTAACTATTTTACCTTTGGTGGTTATTGGTATTTTAGTGATATTAGTAATAAATAATATTAAGAAGAAAAATGAAAAAAGAAAGATTTCTGAATACAAAGATGAAGGTCATATAAAAGATGAAGAAAATACAGAGAAAGATTATATTAGTATTGGAATGTCTTTAGGAATGTGTTTTGGCGTTGCAATAGGATCAGCACTTACAAATATCTTTGGTATAAAATCTATTTTTTATGGTGTATGTTTGGGAATGATAGGCGGAATGATTATAGGAACCACAATAAAGAAAAAGTAATTTCTTTTTTCTAAAATATTATTAAAAAGTAAATAATTATAGTGTAAAAATGGTGCAAAATTTACTTTGTACATGTAAAAATTTAAAGTAAAAAGCCCAAAAGTCTTGATATACAAAGACTTTTGGGCTTTTGGTAGTCCCTAGGGGAATCGAACCCCTAATTCCACCGTGAGAGGGTGGCGTCCTAACCGTTTGACCAAGGAACCATGAACAATATTATTATAGCACTTTAATATGCGAAAGTTAAATTCGGTTTACTGCCATATTATCTTAAATAATGGTGTATTTTTCTAAATTTATTATAAAATATAGATTTAACTTTACTTTACTTTAGTATAATTTGGATAGGTGATAATGTTTACCTTAAGTTTAAAGTTATTTAAAATTTTGTTGTGAATAAGTATGACTTTTACCAATGTTAACTTTTATTATAATTTCTTAAAGCATTGAGATATAAGGGATTAAAGAATGTTTTGGAAATTACTTTAAAATTAGATTTATCATTGGTAAAATATTAGTATAAATTAATAAAATAGATGATTTATAGAGTTTTGAACAATTAAGAAAAGTAGTATTTTCAATGGATTAACAATAACATGAGATGTATTTAAATTTTTTTAAAAAAGATATTTTATATTTAAATTTATTGGATTAACAATAACATGAGATGTATTTAAATGTTGAAAATTTCGCTTATGGACTTCCAGCATATCCGATTAACAATAACATGAGATGTATTTAAATGGTGGAGCGGTAATAGTTAAAAAGAAAGAAAAAGGATTAACAATAACATGAGATGTATTTAAATGCTATATTAGCTCAAACAAGTACAGCACAAGGTGGATTAACAATAACATGAGATGTATTTAAATGTTGAAAATTTCGCTTATGGACTTCCAGCATATCCGATTAACAATAACATGAGATGTATTTAAATAGATTTTCTTAAAAGATTAATTGATGAAGGAATTGGATTAACAATAACATGAGATGTATTTAAATTATATCTGTAGTTGAAAAAATAACAACGACAGTAGGATTAACAATAACATGAGATGTATTTAAATACGGTTAAAAATATTAATATTAATGTTAAATCAGGATTAACAATAACATGAGATGTATTTAAATACTGACTGGACTAAGAGTTTCGGTACTTTTGGTAGATTAACAATAACATGAGATGTATTTAAATCAAATTGTGCTAGAATTAATACTGTTAGTAAAATTTGATTAACAATAACATGAGATGTATTTAAATTGAAGTGCACCTCTAGTTGCACAAGCTAACCATATCGATTAACAATAACATGAGATGTATTTAAATGATTTTTATAATGTTAGCCTAGATTTTTTAGCTTGATTAACAATAACATGAGATGTATTTAAATTTTAATTTTTCAGGTGCCTTAATCTTATCTGATTTAGATTAACAATAACATGAGATGTATTTAAATATGTGAATTATCTAGAACCGGATACAGATACTTATTGATTAACAATAACATGAGATGTATTTAAATAGCAAAAAATGCTGCTATAGGTGGAGCTAACGCACAGATTAACAATAACATGAGATGTATTTAAATCAATAGCAAGAAAGGAGGAACAAAAACTATGACGATGATTAACAATAACATGAGATGTATTTAAATATTGCAACAGGTATATGGAAAGGACAACGCCCAAGCGATTAACAATAACATGAGATGTATTTAAATAGTGGATGTTTGGTGTGATGAAGGACAGCAATTGGATTAACAATAACATGAGATGTATTTAAATGAGAAGAATAAAGAAAAGAAATATCCAAAAGAGTTGATTAACAATAACATGAGATGTATTTAAATAAACTAAATTATCCATATTACCTCCATAAAGAGGGCGATTAACAATAACATGAGATGTATTTAAATAATAAAGGAGATGGTTAAATGTTTGACATTTCTCGGATTAACAATAACATGAGATGTATTTAAATAAAAGTATAACTGCTCCTTCCTCTAAATCATTATTCGATTAACAATAACATGAGATGTATTTAAATAAGTTTACATCACTACCCCAGTAATCAAATTCTTTCGATTAACAATAACATGAGATGTATTTAAATCACCTGTTATATCGTCTTTACCGTCTCCATTTTGGGATTAACAATAACATGAGATGTATTTAAATGATGTCTTTTTGGTATGCCCATACCACGTAAATTGGATTAACAATAACATAAGATGTATTTAAATATGTATAGTTCCGCACCCCAATCATTAGCTTTTTTAGATTAACAATAACATGAGATGTATTTAAATCAATTTCCTAAAAGCGCTCTTAATTCTTTAGGTTTAGATTAACAATAACATGAGATGTATTTAAATACAGCAAATTAGATTATTTGCTATATTGGAGCAAAGATTAACAATAACATGAGATGTATTTAAATTCAATTAAGCCTAGTTCTTTTGCTTTTTGTGCTGATGATTAACAATAACATGAGATATATTTAAATTTTTTAATTTCCATTCACATTATCTTGCTATTGCGAACTTAATTAATATTCAACTTAATTCCCCTTTTCTTGCTATTGTTAACTATCTACCAAATCCATTCATATAAAAATAACTTTTCATAAATGTTATCTTAGCTTCTTCTATTTCTCTCTCATTTTATGTCCTCCTATTCTGATATTGCGCATAAAAAAATATCGCAATTCATTTCTGAATAATGCGATATTTTTATATATTATTTATTTTAATATTTCGTAATTTAATAAAATATAAACCATTTAATTCTGATAAAAACAATCAATCATTTTTACTTTCTCTGTTCTACCCATTAATTTGTAATAAGTACGCCATTCTCTAATTGAATGTAGTGGAATATTGACATTATTTATGTTTATATAGTCTTTAATAATACTCTTTTGAAGTGGAAAATAGTATTCATCATTATCACATACAATAACAAAACCTGCTATAATATCAAAATCTACATCATCAATTTTAAATTCTAAAAAATGCTTTGTTTTATATTGAACATTAGGATTTTTAGGTTGTAATGAGCCAAATGATAAAAGTATTTGCTTTACTTTTTCCACATCTTTTTCATCAACTATAATATCAATATCATTAAATTCATGAACAATTCCTTTAAAATATAAAAGTAATGATGCTCCTATAGCCCATGTAATATTATTTTTATTTAATGATTCTGCAACCATTGATAGAACATTCAATTTCTTTTGTATAATTGTCAAAATAACACTTCCTTTTACTTATAAATTTAAATATTTACATTTTTACAAGACAATTATATCATATATCATAAATATCGCTTTATTCAGTTTTCAATGAACATTTTTATTAATTTATTTGGTATTTTCTAATATTTCTAACTATATTTGAATAAAAAAATACCGTATATTCTTTTTTGAATAATACGGTATTTTAATATATTATTTATTTTTCATTTAATAATAACTTATTAATAAATGAAAATTCAGACTATAAAAAATTAATACATTTTATATCTCTACATAAACCATATAAGCATTACCACTCATGCTGTCTATAAGATCCTTACCATTAACAGATTGATACTGACCTCTTTTTATCTCAATTAGCTTTAAATTACTTAGTGCAAACCAACCAAGAGCTTCTTTTTCTTCATCATTCCAAATTGAAGGCACAGAATAATCAGCTGGTGGAGCAATCAAAGAATATCTTCCTAAGTAATCAACATCAGCGTGAATTGCGAAACTACCATCCTTCGTCATTAGAATTATCTCTTTTATATAATCACGGTATTCAGAACTTGGTGATTTTGCAGTTGTAAAAAGAACTTTTCCTCCATTAGCCTGTGCATGAAGTTCATGGAGCATAATTCCTTCTTTAGGACTCAATTTCCCATCTTTTCTAGTACCAAACTTATAAGCAACCAATAAATTTCTCATATTAACACCCCTATAATAATTATCGATCTGTTAAGTTATATGAACATTGATTCTCTCAACCTTAGGAAATACAATAAGTTTGCAAAGACTAAATTACCCCCTAGAAAAGGAGAGAGAAAACAATGAACAAAACAAATATTAGATGCCCTCGTTGTCACTCTAATAAACTATATAAATTTGGTTTTGACAAACAGGCTAATCAAAAATATCAATGTAAAAAATGTAAGCGCCAATTCATCGCTAGCGATGGTGATGGAGTTCCTAAAATGAAGTATCCTAAGTGTCCAAAGTGTGATAAAGGAACTTATTTACATCATTCTTACAAACACTATAATAGATATAAATGTAATAATAAAAAATGTAATCATATTATTGTGCAACATCATAATTTTAATATTGATTCACCATCTAGCGAAGCTATTACCGGGGCCCTTTCTATGAAAGGAATGCGATTCCCATTACAAATTATTATTACAGCACTAACATTATATTACTTGAACAATACATCAACTAGAGCTATATCTCAATTTCTTATGAACACCTTTAATATAAAAGTGTCTCATGTAACTATCGCTAACTGGAGCAATAAATTTGCTCCATACTTTAAACTCAAAGCAGATAACTTTAAACAACAAGTAGATTTGCAATCTGACGATTGGCACGCTGATGAGACTGTTGTTTTTATTAACGGAGTAAAACATTATTTATGGTTAGTTATAGACTCTGAAACGCGATTTATAATATCTTTTCATTTAAGTAGATATAGAAATGAAAGCTCTGCTTTTTCTCTGATCAATGAAGCTAAAAAATATGGTTCACCCTCTAACCTAATTACAGATAGATGGCCAGCTTATAACGAAGCGATAGCTACGCTATTACCGGAAACAAAACATGTACCAGTTAAGCCAATGTCTAGTGATATAAATAATAATCTTATAGAATCTTTTAATAAGACTTTTAAAGCTTGGTATAAGTCCAAAAAAGGATTTAACTCATTTGAAAAAGCTAATAATCTTATTTTTATGTTTATATTTCACTATAATTTTATAAGAATTCATGGGTCGTTAAATAACCTTACTCCCGCTGAAGTCGCTGGCTTCTCTAGTGATAATTTATCTAGGCAATCTTGGTTTATAGCTGCTTAATTTATTAAGAATATCTTTGATTAACCTGCTTGAAAAATTATATTTTGCAGGTTTATTTGCCATGCGCAAATATAGTCAAACTTATATAATTTTCAAAGAACGAGAAAATCTATGATTTATTAAGCTATTTTTTCATAACAACTTAACAGATTCATAATTATTTCATTTTTAATTAATAATATCATACACTTTATAACTATTCAACTAAAAACGAACTAAAATAGTAGTTAATCTACAACTAAAAAGATTGTAAAACTTTTTATACCGTATTATTCAATTTTTAAAGAGCAATTTTACATTTTCATCACATTATGAATTACATTGATTAACAATAACATGAGATGTATTTAAATAAGATAACACAAGCGGATCTTAAACGTCCTTAGTATTAACTTAGGTTTAATTATAATTTTCACAACGATATTACTAAGAATATTTGTTCAATTACCTGATTTTATTTATGGTTTAGGTGCTGGAATTAGTTCGCATTCACAGTAGTTTGGATTTACGAATTAAGAAATATGAATAAACCTCTAGAAACTAACAAATAGTTTTTAGAATGTATGATTATAAGAATAATATCAATATTGGATGGAATATTACTATCGTAAATAAAGTCAAATTAACTGTCATTATACCATATTTTATAAAATATGGTATAATATTATATAAGGAGGGGTGGTTTTGCAGATTTTTGAATTACAAAATAAAATTTATTTATCAAAGGATGTAAAGCAAGAGGAAGTTTCAAAAGAAATAAGTTCATTGATAGATATAACATTAGGAAGAGATGAAAAATTTTTAGAACTTCATAATAAAAATTGCTTTAAGAATTACTGTTTTGATGAATTTTATCCTTTAGAAAAAGATAAGCTTTATAAAGCTGATAACCTATATAATTTTAGGATACGAACAACAAATAAAGAATTAGCTATATATTTAAGAAAAGAGATAACTAAAAGTTACACCAATTCAATAAAAGCTCTAAAGTCTGAGATAAAATTAATAAACAAAAAGCATATCGATAAAATATATTCAATAACTCCATTAATAATAAAGAATGACTGCGGGTACTGGAAAAAGAACTTATCTTTAGAAGAGTACTCCGAAAGAATAAAAGTTAACTTAATAAAAAAATATAACGACTTAAATAATGAAAAAATTGATGAAGATTTCATACTTTTTAATTCAATAGAGTTAAAAAATAAAAAACCAGTACCTTTAAATTATAAAGGAATAAAACTTTTAGGTGATAAAATATCATTAAAAATATCTGATGATCCTATAGCTCAAGAATTAGCTTATATGGCATTAGGGACAGGCATTGGGGAAGTTAATAGCCGAGGGGCAGGATTTTTAAATTTTAGATATTTATAGAAAGGAGGTATGTTATGTTAAAACAAATTATTGATATTATAAAAGAAAATCATATAGATACCTTTGAACAGGCAATATTAGATCAATATGTACCGACAGATGGAACATATATAATAGTAGAAGAAGATGAAAATGGAAATTTATATGAAACATGTAGAGAAGATATTATAATGGATACTAAACTTAAAACCATTGATAGAACTATAAATAATTTCGATTTAATATGTGAATTAGACTATAACAGTAAGCTTATAGACATGAATAAACCAATCGATTCTAAAAAAATTATCCATAGTAATAACTATTTAAGTTTCTTTGTGAAAAAAGAAAATTTAGGAAGTAAGCTTACAGAAGAAATCATAGATAATTATTATAATACATTAGAAAATCCATTATTAAAATATACTAAGAAAAAAGCAAAAGAACTATATTTAGATTTAGAAAAAGAATTAGGTGAAGTAGATAAAGAAAAGCTTACTAAAATTAAAAATTGGATAAAAGAAAATATATTTAATTTAAATATAGATATTACTAAGAAAAACTATTTAAAGATTTTCTTTTTATATAGTAAATATGATTTTTATACTGAAGGTAAACGTTATCTAATGCCTAATATATATAATAATAATGATTTTAATATAAAAAGTGAAGATTTAATAATGGGATTACCTAATAATAATATGGGTTTAAATGCTAAAAAGCCTTATTTAGAAAATAAAACTAGGAAAACAAAAATTCCATATTTAATTGATTTAGAAGAAGCTTTACTTCAAAAGAAGCTTTTTGATTACTTTTTAAATTTAGCATCTATTGGTAAATGTAATCTTTACATAGGAAAAGAGATTTTTGCATTAAAAGATGGAGAAATATTAAATGAAAAATTTAATGGTATATATGTACGTTTAAAAAAGGGTAAAGAAGCTGAAATACAAAATGTAGATATAATTTCAAATTTTAATCCTAAGTTAAATAAAAAGTTTGAATTTAAGAATGTGCTTAATGCAGACTATGAAATACTTTATAAAAATAAAAAAGAAGATGTTGAAGAGTATGGAATTAAAGGAAAAATAGAAGAACTTCAATCATTAGTAGACATAATATTATTTAATAGAAGTTTAATAAGAAACTATTTTTCAGAAGAAATATCAATAAAAGATATAAAGTTAAAGAGAGCACTTTTAATGTCTAGAGATAAGCTAAGCGAATGGTTTTATAAAGGTAATTCCAATAATGTATGGAATGTTTTAAATAAAGCTATAGATTTAGTAATTAGAGATTCTTTAGAAAAAGGGTATTATCCAAAAGCTATGAATCAATTTAATTTAAAGTATTCTCTAAAAGAATATTTAAAAAGAGAGGAAGAAAATATGGCAGATGTTATTTTAAATATAAAAGATACGTTAAGAAATAAAGTTTTTAGTAAAGATGAAAACAAGATAGATAGTGATAAAGAGTATTTCTTTGCAGTTGGGCAACTTACTAGCTTCTTATTAAGTAAGAGTAAGGGTAAAAACAAACCACTATCATTAGCTAACCCTATAATTAATGCGAAAAATGATGAAATTATAAAAACAAAATTAAGACAATTATTTGTTAAATACAATTATGATATGGATCAAGATAAAGATTTAAGGTTTAAGAATTTATATTCAATGATAATTGGATATGAAGTTGAAGATAAAATAAATACTGACTTAATTATAGCTGGTTATTTAAATAGTAACTTAATATATGAAAAGAAGGAGAATTAAAATATTATGGAGAAAAGAGTATACGGAATAATTGGAATATCATCAATAATGGCAAATTGGAATGCAGATTTTACTGGTTTTCCTAAGACTACTTCAAATGGAGACATTTTTGGAAGTGACAAAGCTTTAAAATATCCAATGAAGAAGAATTGGGATAACTTAGGTGAAAAAGTTCTTTATATAAAATCTATGAAAATATCTGAAGGAAAAAACAAAGAGGTAACTTTAGTGCCAAAGTCTTTAAAGGAAAGATATGAACAAATATTTGATGTTGAAGATTTAAAGAAAGAAAAAGATACAGTAAATGTTATGAAAAATCTTTTTAATGCAATAGATGTTAAAAACTTTGGAGCTACATTTGCAGAAGAAGGAAATAACATATCTATTACAGGAGCAGTACAAATAGGACAAGGTTATAATTTATATGAGGATGCAGAAGCTGAAGAGCAAAAAATATTATCACCATTTAGGGATGGAAGTGATAAAGGAAATAAAAAGGATAAAGATGAAGAGGCTAAAAATTCAACTTTAGGAAATAAAATAGTAACTCCAGAAGCACACTACTGCTATCCATTTGTTATAAATCCGTTAGCGTATAAAGAATTTGTTGAACTTGGAATAACAGATGGCTATACAGAAGAAGATTATAAAAAGTTTAAAGAAGCTTCAATATCTTCAACTACAGCATTTGCAACTAATTCAAAGGTTGGATGTGAAAATGAATTATCAATATTTATAGAGACAGATGAAACCTTATATCTTCCTAATTTAGATAAGTACGTAAAGTTTATAAAAGGAGAAGATAAAAATATTTTTGAGTTAAACTTTAAAGATATTTTAAGTGATGTAGAAGATAGAATAAAGAGTATAGAAGTATACTATAATCCTGCAACAATTGATATAAAACCAGATTTTGATGGAGCTAAATACTATAATATTTTCAGTAAAAAAGAGGTGTAGTAAATGCAGGCTTTAAAATTTACACTAAAGGGAAGAACGGCATTTTTTAAAAAGCCTGATGTTAATGCACATTTCTATTTTACTTATGGTCATATTCATAAGGTTTCATTACTTGGTATATTTGGAGCAGCACTTGGTTATAAAGGATATAATCAAATGAAAGATAATGAAAAATTTCCTGAATTTTATGATAAGTTAAAGGAGTTAAAAATAGGAATTGTACCTAATAATAAATGTGGAGTAATTGATAAAAAGGTAAATATATTCAACAATTCTGTAGGTTATGCATCCAAAGAAAAAGGCGGAAACCTTATAGTTAAAGAACAATGGCTTGAAAATCCATCATGGGATATATACGTACTATTAGATAATGATGAAAGTGAGAAATTATCAAAAGCTATTTTAAATAGGAATTATAAATTTATTCCTTACTTAGGAAAGAATGATCATATGGCAGAGATATTAAATGTATCTATAGAGGAATGTGAGGAAATAGATGAAATTAATAATATAAATAGCTTTTTTATAAAAGAAGATTATGTATTAGTAGAAAAAGAATTAGATCCATTTTCAGACTATGATGAAGAGGATAGTTATGAAACAGAGCCTTTATTTAAGTATGAAGAAAAACTTCCAATTAAGTTAGATGAAGTTAATAATCTTTATATACTAAAAACATTAGTTTACACTAATAATTTTTTAGAAGAAATAAATAGAGGGAATGTATATAAAGTAAATAATAAAACAGTACAGTTTTTATAAAATAGAGGAGGGGAATCCCTCCTTTATTTATATAATAATTAGGAGGATTAAAAGTGTATATAAACATATTAAAAGATTTTAATATCAATAAATTAATAAATGAAAATTATAAAATATATGCACATATAGAAGGTGAAAATAAAGAAACATTAAAAATGCACATTGATCTTTGTATAAAGTATTTTGAAAAAATAATTATAGACAAAGATTTAGAAAGTGTATTTTTAAAGTTTGAAGATTTATTTTTAAAAGATAAAGGTAAAGAAAGCAAGAACTTATTTAGAGAAATGCTTATATCTGTAGTAACAATGCATGATATTGGTAAAATTAACCCAGTATTTCAAAAGAAAAAAATGAATAATAATTTGAATATTAGAGGAAATGAAAATATAGATGACAGCAAACATTCAATATATTCATCTATAATTTATTTAGATTATTATTTAGAGAAAATTATGAGCTTAACAAAAATGAAAGCTATAAATAAAGAAGAAAGAAAATGTCTATTAGCATTTCTTATTTTAAATTCTTATATAATTTCAAGGCATCATTCAGGTTTTACTAGCGTTACATTAGATAAATATATAGAAGATATTTTATATATGTTTGATGAAAATAGTGATTTTGAGAAAATAGATTACATTATTAATTCTGTATATTTTAGGGAGTATAAAATTAAACTTAATTATATAAAAGGCATAGTAGATAGCTATAGAAGCTTTTTAAAGGAAATGAAAGAAGGATTAGATGGGATAGAAAATTCAATAGCTATATATACGTATGAAAGAATTATGCTTTCATGTCTCATAGCCTGTGATTACTATGGAACTTCGGAATTTATGAGTAACGTAGAAGTGAGTAATATTGGGAAAATAGATGATATTAATGAATTTTATAAATCTTATAAAGATGGAGAAATATATAAGTTAATTAGAAAATATGAAAAAGAAAACTACGGCAGGGATAAAGATTTCTCAAAAGTACAGAACATAAATATTCTTAGAAATGAATTGTTTTTAGATGCAGAAAAAGAACTTATTAAAAACAAAAGTAAAAATATATATTATTTAGAAGCGCCAACTGGAAGTGGGAAAAGTAATGTAGCTATGAATTTATCTTTTAAATTGCTAGAAATGGATGAGAAGAAAAATAAGATTTTTTATGTTTATCCATTTAATACTCTAATAGAACAAAATATAAGCAGCATAAATAAAATATATTCAAATAATGATGAAGTTCTTAAAAAGATAGCTGTTATAAACTCATTATTCCCTATTAAAGTAGAGCGTGAAGATGAGTTTGAAGATATTGAATTTAAAGAATATGAAAAAGCACTTTTAAATAGACAATTTTTAAATTATCCTATGATTTTAACAACACACGTATCAATATTTAGATATATGTTTGGAAGTAGAAAAGAGGATATATTCCCATTCCATCAGTTAGTTAATAGCGTAATTGTATTAGATGAAATTCAAAGCTATAAAAACAAAATTTGGAGAGAAATAATAGAGTTTTTAAATACTTTTTCAAAAATTTTAAATATAAAAATAATTATAATGTCTGCAACACTACCTAATTTAGATGATTTATTAAAAACTAAAAGTGAGTCTGTTAAGCTAATAAAAAATAGAGATAAATATTTTAGTAATAGTATATTTAAAGATAGAGTAAAGACTGACTATTCTTTAATCCATTCAGAAAATATTTTTGAAGACATAATAGATGTTATTAGAAAATATAGTGGCAAGAAAATATTAATTGAATTTATAAAGAAAAGTAGTGCTTATAGTTTCTTTGATGAATTAAAGCTTAGAAAAGAATTAGGAGAAATAAAAGAGGATATAAGACTTTTAACTGGTGATGATAATTCAATTGAAAGAGAAAAAATAATTAATGAGATAAAAGACAAAAAAAGAAAGGACGGAATTATATTAGTTGCAACTCAAGTTATAGAGGCTGGAGTTGATATTGATATGAATATAGGATTTAAAGATATTTCAATGTTAGATAGTGAAGAACAATTTTTAGGAAGAATAAATAGATCCTGTTCAAATGAAGATGATTCTATTGCATATTTTTTTGATTTAGATGATGCACGTAGTATTTATAAAGAAGATGTTAGAAAAGATGAAGGTGTAACATTAAAAAATGATGAAATAAAAGAGATATTATCAAATAAAGAATTTAGTAAGTATTACATGAAGATAAATGATAAAGTAATAAACAATACAAGTAAAATCAATGAATTAAATACGGAAATGTTTTTTAAAGATAGTGTGTGCAAATTAAATTTTGGAGAAATCGAAAAAAAGATGAAGCTAATTGATGATGATCAAAATGATATACAAATATTTTTAAATTACACTATAGATAAAAATGGAGAATTAATATATGGAGATAAGGTTTTTGAAGAATATAAAACTTTATTAATGGATAATTATATTAACTATGCAGAAAAGATGGTTAAGCTTTCAGAAGTAAAAGCTAAAATGAATTATTTTATATATAGGATAAGAACAAAGCAGAATTTTAATTATAATGATAGAATTGGAGAAATTTTATATATAGATAATGGAGAAGATTTCTTTAATGAAGGTAAATTAGATAAATCTAAATTTGAAAATGATATAGGAGAATTTATATGATAGTAAATGGAACTCTTATAAATTACTATTTTCATTGTAAAAGACAATGTTACTTGCATGGAAATAGAATTAATTTAGAAGATAATAGCGAAAGAGTTAATATAGGAAAAGCTATTCATGAAGAAAGAAGTAGTAACTCTGACAATACCGAGTTAGAAATAGACAATATTAAGATTGATAAAATTACAAAAGAGTATTTAATTGAAGTAAAAAAATCAGACGCAGATGTGGAAGCTTCTAAGTGGCAATTGTTATATTATTTAAAAGTTCTTAAAAGTAAAGGAATAGAAAGAAAGGGGAAATTAGAATTTATTGAAAAGAATAAAAGTAAAAACAAAACATTGATTGTAGAGCTAAGTAAAGATGAAGAATTAAAACTAGATAAATATATAAATGATATTTATGAATTGTTAAATAAAGAAGAAGTTCCAGCCATTTTAAATAAGCCAAAATGTAAAAAATGTGCGTATTATGAGTATTGTTATATATAATGGAGGTTAAGTATGGGGAGCACTAAATATATAACTTCAATTGGAGAACTTACAAGAAAAGATAACTCTTTATGTTTTAGAAAAGATGGTAAAAATGTATATATACCAGTTGAAGGAACAAAGGAGATTTATTGCTTAAATGAAGTTAGCATTAATACTAAATTACTAGATTTTTTATCAAGAAATAATATAATAGTTCATTTCTTTAATTATTATGAGGGGTATAGTGGAACGTTTTATCCTAAAAATAAATATAACAGTGGTAAGCTCCTTATAAAACAAGTAAAAGCATTTGAAGAAAATAGATTATACATAGCAAAGAAAATAGTAAGTGCTATAGGAGAAAATATTTATGAAGTTTTGTACCATTACTATAAACATAATAAAAAAGAAGTAAAGAGCACTATAGATTGGATAAAGAATGACTTTTATAAAAGAGTTTGCGAAAGTGAAAATATAAATAGCTTAATGGCTGTTGAAGGAGAAGTTTGGCAACGATTTTATTCAGAATTTAAAATAATATTACCAGAAGATTTTATTATGAATAAAAGATGCAAAAGACCACCTGATAACCCTATAAATGCACTAATATCTTTTGGTAATTCATTATTATATACAAAAACTATTTCAGCTATATATAAAACCCATTTAGATCAAAGAATAAGTTTTCTTCATGAACCATCAGAAGGAAGATTTTCTTTAAGTTTAGACATAAGTGAAGCATTTAAGCCTGTAATTGTATATAAGACAATTTTTGAACTTGTAAATAGGAAAAGTATAAAGGTTGAAAAACATTTTGATAAAAAAGTTAATTATTGCTTATTAAATGAAGAGGGAAGAAATATATTTATTAAAGCGTTTGAAGAAAGGCTTGAATCTGTATTTTTACATCCAAAATTAAAGAGAAAAGTTACCTATAAAACTGCAATAAAGCTTGATTGTTATAAACTAATTAAATTTATAATGGAAGAAAAAGAATTTAAGCCATTTAGTTTAAAGGAGGGATATTAATGAGTAACAAAATTAATTATAATTATGCCTTTTTATTTTATGATGTAAAAGAAGAGAGAGTTAATAAAGTATTTAAAGTATGTAAAAAATATCTTTCTCACTTTCAAAAGTCTGTTTTTAGAGGTGAAATTACACCATCTAAATTAATATCCCTTAGAAAAGATTTAAATAAAGTAATAAATAAAAATGAGGATTATGTTTGTATTATAAAACTTTTAAATGAAAATGTATTTGGAGAAGAGATGCTTGGAATTAAGCAAATTACAAATGGTGAAAGTTTAATTATATAGAATTTTACCAATGATAAAATTCTAGTAACTGTACGAAAGGACAGTATTTACAAGGGTTAGATTAGGATTTGAAAAATAATTTTAAATTTCATTAAGTCTTTGGTAAAATATTAATAGGAGTAAGGAAATATGGGGTTCTTATACGTTTTAGTAATTTAGGAATCCCTTGTTTTCAATGGATTAACATTAACATGAGATGTATTTAAATATTCTCAATTCCTTTAAATTCATTCTTGCTCCCTTGATTAACATTAACATGAGATGTATTTAAATGGATGTTATTTCTGCCCATATTCCAAAAAGAAAGAAGATTAACATTAACATGAGATGTATTTAAATTTATATCGTCCTTATCAAATTTGTAAGCACCTTTTAGATTAACATTAACATGAGATGTATTTAAATTCAAAAGCTTCACCATTAGTTTGTTTAGTTGTTACCGGATTAACATTAACATGAGATGTATTTAAATGAACCTTATGAAGAGAAAAATAAACCTACATTTGGGATTAACATTAACATGAGATGTATTTAAATGTTGATGGTGTGGCCGAACCAGTTAATAAAAAAGTTCGATTAACATTAACATGAGATGTATTTAAATGACTGTGACCTAATTAATAAATTAGGATTAGATAAAGATTAACATTAACATGAGATGTATTTAAATGTATTTGAAAATTGTGGGGCTATGGGCTTAAAAATAGATTAACATTAACATGAGATGTATTTAAATAGCAAAGCCACTCTACTTTGATAAATGCGCTAGCAAGATTAACATTAACATGAGATGTATTTAAATAATTATGTACCAAAAGAGCAAGGAGAATAATCTTTGGATTAACATTAACATGAGATGTATTTAAATCCAAACTGTATAGGAGCGGTTGGTTATATAAATGAAGGATTAACATTAACATGAGATGTATTTAAATTTGAATGGTGTAAAGAAAATGGAAAGATACCTACGGGATTAACATTAACATGAGATGTATTTAAATTGGTTTATAAATTTGTTAAATGCTAGCGGTATTAATGATTAACATTAACATGAGATGTATTTAAATTTACTACTACTAGATACATAATAGCTTTCATTATTGATTAACATTAACATGAGATGTATTTAAATAGTTCTCTTCTGGTGTAAGTGTCGAACATAGAATAAGATTAACATTAACATGAGATGTATTTAAATGCGTTAGTCGAATGGATAGTTAATGAAGGGTTGAAGATTAACATTAACATGAGATGTATTTAAATTCCGATAACGTACCTTATCAAGACAATTTTGGTTGTGATTAACATTAACATGAGATGTATTTAAATACCTTTAAAATATCAGTTGCCAACCAATTATATTTGATTAACATTAACATGAGATGTATTTAAATCTGTAGTTGATGCTAAAGGTAATACTTCAGATAAAAAGATTAACATTAACATGAGATGTATTTAAATATTTCTGTTAGATCTTGACTTAAACATTTTATAATGATTAACATTAACATGAGATGTATTTAAATATAAGAGCAAACAGACTTAGATTTGGGAAAAGGACGATTAACATTAACATGAGATGTATTTAAATGCTTTTAGGGCTGCGATTAATAGTTCTTCTATAGAGATTAACATTAACATGAGATGTATTTAAATGGATGTTATTTCTGCCCATATTCCAAAAAGAAAGAAGATTAACATTAACATGAGATGTATTTAAATTTATATCGTCCTTATCAAATTTGTAAGCACCTTTTAGATTAACATTAACATGAGATGTATTTAAATTCAAAAGCTTCACCATTAGTTTGTTTAGTTGTTACCGGATTAACATTAACATGAGATGTATTTAAATTAAGGTAAAGCATAAGCAACTTTATCCTCAAAATAGATTAACATTAACATGAGATGTATTTAAATTTTGATTATCCGGTCGCCAAACTAGAGTAATCAAGGATTAACATTAACATGAGATGTATTTAAATTTGTTACATATGAATTTTGAGTACTAGCTTGTTTATGATTAACATTAACATGAGATGTATTTAAATTGTATGATTTAAGTACTAACTATGTTAAAGATACGATTAACATTAACATGAGATGTATTTAAATTTGTTCTTCCAAAAAATTGATTAAAGAAACGGAAACGATTAACATTAACATGAGATGTATTTAAATTTTGATATTCTAGTGTTTTCTTCTCTTTTAACATGATTAACATTAACATGAGATGTATTTAAATGATTAGAGACAAAATGGATAACGGAGAGGTGAACAGGATTAACATTAACATGAGATGTATTTAAATTTACTATATAGTGTGTATTTATAATCCGAATTTTTGATTAACATTAACATGAGATGTATTTAAATTGTTGTTTTTCTGGAGAATTAATAGCGATTTTTCTGATTAACATTAACATGAGATGTATTTAAATTACAAATCCTTTCCTTTTGACTCTTCTAATTTTAGATTAACATTAACATGAGATGTATTTAAATTCTACAACAACAGTACAAACCCCATCTTGAGGTACTGATTAACATTAACATGAGATGTATTTAAATTTCTGTAGCCACCCGAAAAAGCCTTTCAACATTTGGATTAACATTAACATGAGATGTATTTAAATAATGCACGTTCAATGTCTTTTGTATTATCTACTATAGATTAACATTAACATTAACATGAGATGTATTTAAATGCAGGACAATCTACAGGGGATGCAGTAAACTTCGTGATTAACATTAACATGAGATGTATTAAAAATACAGAGATTATAAGAAAGGTAACTAAAAAAGAAGAGGAATAAGACCTCTTCTTATAATTTAAATTAGCTTTGAGTATATGTACCTAATTTAGCATCATATTCGATATAAGTATTTGAGCCATCTTTATTAACAACCGTAAATTCAGCTTTTAATAATTTAGCATCATCTTTTTTACCAGATTTAGGTCCAAAACATTCTTCTAATGTACTTGTATCCCCAGGGCGTAAAGTATCATATGTTGATAAATATGTTTTTTCTCCATTTACGTCATATGTATATTCTATACCTTTTATATTTTGGTTAGAATTATTTTTAAATTTAGTTTCCATATATATGTTTCCTATTGAGTCAGGCTTTCTTACTTTGAAATCAACAAGTTGTATATCTTTTATAGTTACTTTTGGAGTTTCTTTATTAGTATCATCCTTATCTTGTTGCTCTGTTTGTTGTTCTGATTGTTTTTGATTATTATTACTTGAAGTTTGATTTGTACTTGAGTTTCCACAGCCTACTAGAAGTCCAACTGAAATCATAGAAACGATTAATAAACCTAAAAATTTTTTCTTCATTAGTATATCCCCCTTATTCTTTGGTTAATAATTCCTATTTTATATTATCATCTCATTAAAATTGTGTCTATACTAATATTTTTATATTGAGTTTTATTATGAAAAATTAACTAATTAAAGTATTCATATTAATGTATGTCAAAACTTTAAACTAACATAAACATTACTTATATATCCTATAAAATATTAGTATTATCTTCTAATAAAAACTTTTTATATAATTAAATAAGAGAAAACAAAAGAAAGAAGATGAAACTATGAATAATGTAAATTCACATTGGGGTGTTGAGTTAATACCAACATTAATAAAACAAGGTAGTGATACATTAGCAGTAATACTACCTGGAATAGGATATACAATAGATAGAGTTACATTAGAATACTCAAGTGAACTAGCACTAAAGCTAGGATTTGATTTATTAAAAGTAGAATATGGATTCCAAGTTGCAAGAAAAGAATTTAATGTAGAAAAAGAATTCGATATAATCGTAGAAGAAACACTAGAAATAGTACAAAATGCATTAAATGAAAATTATAAAAATATCGTAATAATAGGTAAGAGCATAGGAACATGCGTACAAAACCTATTAAATGATAGAATAGAAGGATATAACATAGAAAATATTTATATAAGCCCAATAAATAAAACAGTGGAAATGGGAATTAAGGAAAATTCATTAGTTATAACAGGGACTAAAGACCCACTATTATCAAAAGAAAACTTAGAAAAAATAAAGGATATTAGTGGAGCAGATTTAGTTACTATAAAAGATGGAAATCACGCATTAAATATAGAGAAAGATCCTATAAAAAGCTTAAGATCTCAAACAGAAGTTATAGAGTTTATAGAAGGATTTCTATATAAGAAAATCATTAAAAAGTAAGACTCTATTTTAAATTAATGTTGATAAATGAGCAGAGGTAAAAGTAGATAAATATGCTTGTCTACTTTTACCTTTTCTTTATATTAATTTAAAATTAAAGGTTAAATTATGGTATATTACCTGTTTCGCAAGATATCAATTAGTATATCTTTTGACCTTACTATACCTAAATCAGTATTTATTATTTCAAATATTATTTTCCCACTATAATTTTTTAAAATACTAGTAAAAATATACTTAAATTTAATTATCTCATTTGATAAGTGTTATTTAAATTTTCTGTAATGCATTTTTGAATTTCATCTATTTCTTTAATTGCATCATCAATGGTTGCATAACGTCCTAGAAGTATTTTATTTTCTGAAAAGATACTATTACGCTTAAATTCTCCCCATATAGCTGCGGAGTTATTTTTATCTCCAAATATTTTGCTAATAAAAACTCTATTCACATTAACTAATTCTTTTTTATCTTGAGTCCTAATCCACATAAAATATTTCTCTCCTCTTTTTAGTGAACAACTATTAAATAATTGTACTACTTATTAAATTATATTAACTTATCTACTCTTTTAATTATCCTAGTTTGATTTATCTTTTTTTAAATTCATATGAGTAAGAAGAGCGGCAAGACCAATTCCAAAAGCAACCCAAGGAAATGCAGCATAAACAAAGTCCATCATTTAAATTACCTTCTTTCTAAATATTTGATATAAACCAATAATTATTAATATTAAAATTAAGCAGAAATTTTCTCCAAATAGATACCTCCCTAAATAATATAATAAATATAGTATACATCCATTATGAGTTAATTTACAAATTGAGGAATAAAAGTTATGATTATCTTATTAAAATTTTAAACTAACATAAATATTATTTATATATATTATAAAATATTTGAATATTACAGTATTAGAAAAATATGTTATGATTAATTCGTGATTTTATTAAACTATGTAATAGGATATCTATTTTGAGGAGAAAAGTGAAATGAATAAAAAGCTATTTTTAAAATTAGGATTATTGTTATTATCCATGTCACTTGTTGGATGTGGACAGGATAATAATTTAGAAGGGAAAGATAATTCTTCTAAATCAAGTGTAAGCCAATCTGTTAGCGACACCCAAAGTTCGGGAGAAGAAAATATAAAAACTACATCCACATCTGATGAAAATGCAGTAAAAAGTGAGCCAGATGATAAGGAGGTAAAACCAAGTACACAACAAGAAGCAAATAAAGAAGAATACTATGACTTAATAAAAAATGCTTGGCAGAAACAAGAGGATTACATTAATTCTATTGATGATCCTAAAGAGAAACAATCAGTACAAACTGCACACTCTGCAGCTGTTTTTAAATCAAATGAATTACTTTTGGCACATCCTGAAGATTCTGAGGCTATAAATGAAAGTCTAAAGAAAGTTCTCGATGGCGAATAATTTTAAAATTAAACGAACTAAATATTAAAGTGGACAAATTACTTTGTCCACTTTAATTATGTTAATTTATAAACATTAGTTTAAAATAGAGCCTTCTTAAGAAATAGTAAGCATACTATTTCTTAAGAACCTTATTCAATAAATACATTCTATAGTTTTTTAATCTTAATATACCATTATTTTCAGGATTTAATCCAATTAAAATGAAAATACATCCTAACCCTACGAATAATCCTTCAATTAAACTAGGTAAGAATTTAAGGGATAATGACATTAACCAAATACCGTAAAATAATAATCCAAAGTAAGTGTAATTATTTAATTTTTTCAATATAAGAACCTCCATACATAATATACTAAATATAGTATACATCTATTAAAGCTAATTTACAAATTAAGGAATAAAAGTTACAATTATCTTATGGAAATTTATTTTATTAAATTCTAAGAAAGGAGATTTTAGTAATTACTAAAATAGGTTACTAAATATGATATATGAATAATATCAAATCAAAAAAATATGTTAAATGGTGTGAGAATCCAAGGCTTATAGCAATTGTTACTATAATATTTGGAGTAATAGGAGCTTATTTAGGAGTTTTGGCATATACTTATAACTGGCTTGGATAAAAAGGATTCAATTTATTATTAATTTAAATAATAAAGAATATTGAGGTGAATCAATGAATCATATAGGAACAAAAACCATTAAAACAAATAGACTAATTTTAAAAAGTGAGTGGACTAATAGCTTCAAATAAATGCAAATATTATGCTTTTACTTACATAAGTTTAGTAGCAATAATTAAGAGAATAATAATTTATTAAAGAACAATTATATTAAAATGTGAAGTAATGACACTTTTGATATCATAAATATAAATTTATAGGGAGATTTATTATGAATGCAGAACAAATGTGGATTGAATATAAAAAGACAAAAGATAATATTAAGGGAGAATATAAAGCATGGGCATTTGGAGTTGATGCCAATTTACTCGCAGATTTAGTATTAAGAGGTGAAAAAACAGCAACTGCATCTGCATATCCACTATATGAAATCGAAAATGAACCTTTGCCTAAGATAGGAGAGTATAACATTATATTAGACTGTGAAGAAAATGCTATTTGTATTGTTCAGACAACAAAAGTTTATGTAGTAAAGTTTAAGGATATAAGTAATGAACATGCATTTAAGGAAGGGGAGGGTGACAAGTCGCTATCTTATTGGAAAAAATGTCATGAAGAGTTTTTTACAATGTGTATGTCTGAAGTTGGTAAAGCGTTTGATGAAGATATGAAAGTTGTATGTGAAGAATTTAAAGTTGTATTTAAAATTTAAATTCTAATTTGTTGAGTATATTAAATGAACAATTGTATTATATTACGTGTTAAACGAAAGGAGGCGTATTATGAGAAAATACTGGCTCACATTAATGATAGTTATTTTTCTTTTTATTTCGATAGGAATCAATGTAAACTACATTTTGAAACAAAATGATAAAAAGAGTCATTTTCTTGCACAAGTTTATGGTGGACTGAAAAATATTAAAATATTACTTGACCCAGAAACAAAATACGAAAACATAGAATCGATAAAAGATGCTAAATCAGAGATACAAAGGCTTTGCGATGCAATTTTTTACTACTATAGCTATGTTGATGATAATTTGTATTGGAATAAAATGTATTTTGACCAGTTAGTTTTTACGCTCTCTTCTGAATCAGGGAATTTAGATGGCTTGCACATTAGTGGAATTTTAGAAGATGGTATTATTTCAGATACTGAAAAGAATTATCTCAAAGCTCTATATAACGATTTTAATTTATTAATCAATAAGATGAAGGAAAAAAATTCAACTCAAGTTGATTTGAGTACTTCAATCGAGCAAATCAATAAATATTTTAATACATTTTTTTCTAAATGAAATACAAGGAGTGCAGATACGCCGTTTAAAATGTTGACTAACCAATAAGCATATTCACAAGTTTTTTGATTCGCAATCTTAATATTGCACGAACTAAATAATAAAGTGAGCGGTTTATACCTGCTCACTTTTGTTAGTTTTATATATCAAAATTTGTTTAATATTATGCAAAGTGTTTTATTTGAAGCAATCATTAATTCCATTAGCTATTCCAGTTGCAATTTTATTATAATTTTTCTCATTGCTTAATAAGGCATCTTCTTTTGGATTAGATATAAATCCAAGTTCTATAAGTACAATAGGAACCTTTGACCAGTTAAAGCCAGTTAAATCACCTCTATAAACTACACCTCTATTTTTAAGACCTAAATAGCTAGTGTATTTATTTATAATTTTTTCACCATACTCTTTACTTTCTTTAGAAATTTTAGGTGTTACATTTCCTTTAGCTTCTGGAACTAGTATAGAAGCTCCAACTGCACTTTGAGAATCAACACCATCACAGTGAATTCTAATCATTAAATTAGCCTTATTTTTATTACCTATTTCTGTACGCTCTATATTACTCATAGGAGTATTAATATCACGTTTTGTCATTATTACGTTATAGCCATCATCTTTTAATATTTTTTCTAAAGATAAGGCTACGCCATTAGTTATTACATATTCAGGTACCTTACTATTTACTCCAGTAGAACCTAAAGTATCTTTTAATTTCTTTTCCTTTGAATCAGGAGATATAGGTTCAGTTTCATTTGTAGACTTATTTGAATGACCTGGATCTATAACTATAGTAATATCTTTTTTCTTATTATCTTTATTAGAATTTTCATCGTGCTTTTTCTCTACATTTTTCTCAAGCTCTTTTAATTCATCTTTAAGATTAGTTTTATTAGATGAGCTTTTAGTTGATACAGTAGACTCATTTTCATTAATTTTTTTATCAGATTTATTTGAATTTACTATATAGCAAATAAGTGAAGTGCTAAAAATTAACGCTATTATAAAGATTATAAACTTCTTCATTTTTATATCCTTATTTTGAATCTTCTAATTTTTTTAATAAATTAACATTATATAACTCATATTTATTTAATTCTTTATTATCACCTTTAAATGAAGGGTTTTTAGTGTACCATGATTTTGAATTAAAATATGATACAAAAGGTTCTGTATGGAATATATATCCGTGTCTTGCGTATATTTCATTTCTCATTAATGCAAGATCATTTTTACTGAAACCTTTAAGTTCATTTTCTGTTAAGTAAGCACTATCACTATCTGGAGCTAAATAACCATTAGCAGAGTCAAAAGCTTTTTCAAAGTCTGAAGAATTTATAGTACTGCTAGTATTATCATTAGAATTATTATAATAATTAGTAAAATCATCATAATTTGAGCTATTTATCTTTTCTTTAAGTTTGTCATATATACTTAATTTACTTATATCAGCACCATTATCATTTGCCATATTTAAATAGTTAAGAGCATTTTCATATTCTCCACTATTATAAGCATTTTCA
This sequence comes from Clostridium budayi, assembly GCF_055396605.1. Taxonomy (NCBI): domain Bacteria; kingdom Bacillati; phylum Bacillota; class Clostridia; order Eubacteriales; family Clostridiaceae; genus Clostridium; species Clostridium budayi. The sequence goes on along the minus strand of NZ_AP042456.1, from coordinate 1,822,254 downwards.
GCAGCATAAATTGCAATTCTAGAAATTAAATCTTTTTTATCTTTATCACTTAGATTATATACAGAGTTAATATCATTTTTAAAATCTTTATCATCTTTTAAAGTATTAAAAATATCATTTATAACTTCATTAGTATAAGAATGTTCTAAAGCATTATTATAATTTGCAAGTTTAGATGTTATTGTGGTTGCATTATTAGCTTTATTATAATAATAGCTATAAAGTAAATTGTTTCTTTCTAAAAATAATATGCAAGCTACTATTATAATTATGAAAGCTATAGATCCTATTATAATGCCTTTTTTCTTTCCTTTATGATATTTAAAATCTTCTATAGGTGGGTGATTATGTTCACCACCTAAAGGTTTAGAAGAATCGTTGTTAATGATTGTACTATTATTAACATTATTAAAAGCATTATCATTTAATGTAGTATCATTAGTAGTAGAAGAGTTAGGGGTATTATTACCTTCTAAAGGTGTACCACATTTGCCGCAGAATTTATCTCCGGGAGTTATTTCGGCACCACACTTTCGACAAAATTTCATTTCTACATCTCCTTTATTGATGGAATTTAAATTTTATTATGTATTTATATAAATAATTTAGCACTTTTGAGCTTATTTGACAAATTTATCTTTATTAAGTTATAATTTTCCTGTAATGTTTATTTAAAGGGGGAGTTAGAATGTATTGCTCAAGATGTGGTAAAGAAATACCAGATGACTCAATATTCTGCCCAGAATGTGGACAAAGGATTGAAGGTAACAATCAAAATATTAATAGAGACAATGCTCAAAACATTAATAATAAAGAAGGTAATCATTACGAGCATAATCCATATGCCTATAGTGAATATGCAAATAGTAAAAATGTTTATCAAAAAGGACAAAATCATTTTGATCCAAGCAAAATAGCTAGATTTTTTACTGAGTCTGTAAAACACCCAATTACAACAATTAAATCAGGAAAAGATATAATTTCAAAAGAAATTAGTGCTTTATATATAATTGTAATAGCATTTCTTATTCCTTTAATACAGGCACTTTCATTACGTTCTTTTGCTTATAGCATATTTAAGACAATTATGAATTTAGTAAATAGTTTTGAAGGTTCACAAATGGGATTTAGTGAAGCTATGAGATTTAAAAATGAATTTTCAAGTATATTTGATATGTATTTCCCATTTGGAAAGGTATATGTATTTAATTTACTTCATTATGTAGCTTTATATGGAATTATATTAATTGCAATTTTTATTATTTATAAGTTTGTTATTAAAGTGGAATTTTCAGTAAGTGAATTTTTAAAAGTATTTGCTGTAGTATCAATATTTAATTTATTATTTACTATACTTTCTTCAGTATTATTATTAATTGGAGTTACATTTAGTTTGTTTGCTACTGCATTTATGTCAGCTATGGTTATAGCTTTATTATTTGTAGGTTATAATAGCTTATTTAAAGAAAAGAATAGATTTATTTATATATTTGGATTTATATATGGTATTGGTTTTGTAATTACTAATTATTTATGTGTTGAATATGTAGTATCATCTATTAATAATTATATAGGTGCACTTTTTTAACTTTTATTAGTTATATATTTTAAGGGATTTTATTAAGTATAAGCTTAATAAAGTCCTTTTTCTTTTATTAGAGTAAAAATGGCTATAGTTTATGAACTAAAATAATACAAAATTGTAATTATATATCGACAAAGCTTATTTAATATACTATTATATTCATATAATGTTAATATTTTTAAAATGTTATTAATAAAATAAAAGTGGGTGAGAATATGATATTAAAGAATTTAAAGATTATGACTGAATCTATAGGAAAAAATGTTTCTGATTTAGCAAACACTATTACAGTTACAGCTAAAGAGCAAGATAAAATTAACAAGATGGAAAAGGAAGTTAAAGTATTAGACACAGAAATAAAATCAGCTTATGAAGAAATTGGTAAGAGAGTTGTATCTTATATAGAAATAAATGGAGAGATACAAAATTTAGAGCTTAATGACATCTTTAGTATATTAAACCCAAAAATATCAAAAAAAGAAGAACTTAAAAATGAAATTATTAAGTCTACAAAAGAATTAGATAGTAAAATAATACTCCAAGAAAAGAAAAAGGCAGCTGAACAATTTGAAAAAGAAAAAGAGAAATTAGATAAAGCTCTTTCAATGAACATAATAAATAAATATGAATATACAAATAAAATTAAGATTCATGAAAATAGACTTAAGTACTTTGATGAAATAAAAAATATAGAAAAACAATATGAGTTAAAAATAATATCATATGATGAAAAAAATGAAAAAATAAAAAATATATTAGATAGAGACTAAGATATTTAAGTCGGCCATATTATAATTTGTGTGCCGACTTAATTTATATTCATTACTTAAAAAGTAATAGTGAAAGAAGGGAATGGTTTGAGATATTTTAAAGGGGTTTATAAAGATTTATTTTATAAAGAGCCGGAGAATTTTAATAAATTTAGTAATAAAGAATTTTTAATGTATTGTCTTGGAGCTAATATGTATATGAGTGCTACAAAAGATATATCTAGTAAATTAATAAATGGGGAATTTAAAAATATAGGTTGTTTAACATTTTGTTTTGAAGATGCAACTAAAAGTGATGAAGTTGCTATTGCAGAAAATAATGTGAAAAACATTTTAAAAAAATTAAATGAAGCTATTATAGAGGACAAGCTAATTATTGAGAATCTTCCGTTAATATTTTTAAGAGTGAGAAATATAAGTCAATTTAAAAACTTTTCAAGTATATTAAATAGTACAGATTTTAATATATTAACAGGATTTGTATTTCCAAAATTTGATTCTTCAAATGGAGAAGAATACTTTAGTCATTTAAAAGAAATAAATGAAATAAATAATACTGTATTATACGGTATGCCTATTATTGAAAGCGAAAGAGTTATATATAAAGAGAGTAGAATTCAGGAATTAATTAAAATAAAGGAGATAATAGATAAATACAAAGAATATGTTTTAAATATTAGAGTTGGTGGAACTGACTTTTCATCTAAGTTTGGGCTTAGAAGAAAAGTAACAACTTCAATATATGATGTTAAAGTTGTATCTGATTGTCTTATAGATATTATCAATTTCTTTTCAAGATGTAGTTCTAATTATGTAGTATCAGCACCTGTATTTGAATATTTTTCAAAAGACTTATATTCTAAAGAAGTAAAAGGTCTTTTAAGAGAAATAAATTTAGATATTGAAAATGGTTTTATAGGAAAAACCGTAATACATCCAAATCAAGTTGATTTTGTTAATATGATGCAAACTGTAACTTTTGACGAATACATAGATGCAATAAATATTATTGACAGTTCGAATATAGGTGGAGTCTTTAAAGGACAATCTAATAACAAGATGAATGAAGTAATGCCACATTTAAATTGGGCTAGAAAAATATTAATAAAGTCTAAAGCTTTTGGTGTATTAAATGAAGGTATTACAAGTTTCGACTTGCTAAGGGAGTATTAGCATGAATATGGAAATAAATATAGATAAGAATATTTATAATATGGATTTAGATGATTTAATAATTATTGGGAAAAGGGTTAATAACAGTTTAAGAAATTTCCTATTTATAAGTAAAGTTCTTGGAAAACATATTGAAGTTAGAGGAGATATTGTAAAGTGTATTGGTATTTTACTAGCTTCAGCTATATATAAAGAAAATGACTTAACTAATATAAATAAATTATTACAATATATAAAAAATCCAGAAAATATAGATAAAGAGGTAAAAGAATTAATTGATAATTATACATTTAAAAGTAATGGGGAAAGAGTATTAGTACTAGGGTTTGCAGAAACAGCAACAGGACTTGGAATGTCTGTAGCTTCATCAATTGAGGAGTCGTATTATTTAACAACAACTAGAGAAAGTATAAGTTCAATAAATCCTCTTATAAATTTTTGTGAAGAACATTCACATGCAACAGATCATAAATGTTTCCCAATAGAAAAAGAAAATGTAATAAATAAAGATAGAATTATTTTAGTTGATGATGAAATAACTACAGGAAAGTCAATGATTAATATAATTAGGGAACTTACTAAAGTTACTAAAGTTAGAAAATATACAGTTTTAAGTATATTAGATTGGAGAAACAAAGAACATAAGAATCAATTTAATGTATTAGAAAATGAAATGAATATTGAAGTTAACGTTGTATCTTTAATAAGTGGAAATATAAAGGTTAATGATAAAACAATATATAAAGACAATAATGAAGTAGAAATAAAAGAAAAAACTGATGTTATAAATATAAATATGCTAGATAGAATAACGGTTTTAACTGAAGAAAAAAAAGAAAAAAGTCACTATAAAAATAGTGGAAGATTTGGAGTAAGTAGAGAAGAAATAGTTAAAACTGATAATTGCTTAAAGTCCATTTCAAAAGAAATTGAAAAATATATAGGTAAAGACGAGAAAATTTTAGTTTTAGGACATGGTGAAAATATTTATATACCAAGCAAAATAGCTTCTTATATTCAAAATGATGCTTATTTTAAAACAACAACTAGAAGTCCAATATTTTGTGAAGATAAAGAAGGATATCCTATAAAGACAAAAAATATTTTCTATGATGAAGGCGTTAAATATTATATGTATAACAAAGAAGAGATAGAAAGTAAGTATGATAGAGTAATTTTAATTACAGAAAATGATTTGGATTTAAAGCTAACTAATAACATACTTATTTTTAAAATATAAATTGGAGAAAAGGTATGAAGTTAATAAAAAGTAGTTATAAAGATGGAGTTATAATGCTTCTTAAAGATATATCAGATGATATAACTGAAATAACAATTAGTGAAAAAGAGAAACTTATAAAAAGTGGTATTAGCTATTCAGAATTTATTTCAAAAGAATCAGTTCCAAGTGATAAAATTACAAAAATCTTTTTAAATCAATTAGAAAATGTAAAAGAACAAATAGCAAATTATATAGGGGTAGTATCAGAAGCTATTATTAAATCTAAAGGGGATAATGTTGTTTTAGTTTCTTTAGCTAGAGCTGGTACTCCTTTTGGAATATTAATTAAAAAATATATTAAATTTAAGTATAACTTAGATGTTAAGCATTATAGTATTTCTATAATTAGAGGACGAGGAATAGATTTTAATGCTTTAAAATATATTGTAAAAGAAAATAAGGATAGCAAAATACAGTTCATTGATGGGTGGACAGGTAAAGGTTCTATAACAAAGGAATTAATTAAATCAATAAAAGAGTTTAATTATAAGTATAATTTAAACATTTCAAGTGATTTAGCAGTAATTGCAGATCCGGCGAGACTTTGCAATATTTGCGGAACTAGAGAAGATGTTATAATCCCAAATTGTGTTTTAAATTCTACTGTAAGTGGACTTATAAGTAGAACAGTACTTAATGAAAAGTACATAGACAGGGACGATTTTCATGGAGCAAAGAGACTTTCTTATTTAGAGGATTATGATTACTCAGAAAAATTTATAAAAGTAATAGAAGAAAACTTCACTAAAGAAGATAAAATTTTTTTAGAATATGAAAAAGAAGAAATAGCAGATATAGTTACAAAAAAAATTAAAGAAGAATTTAAAGTGAAAGATATAAATAAAATTAAATTAAGCATTGGTGAAGCGTCAAGGGCTCTTATAAGAAGGAAAGTTGATACTCTTTTAGTTAAAGATTTAGAAGATAAAAATTTAGAACATATAATCTATCTTGCAAAAGAAAAAAATGTGAAAGTAATAAAATATAATAAAAGCCATTATAAATGTATAGCAATTATAGAGGAGTAGGGATGAAAGAAATTAATTTTATTACAGATTTAGATAGAACGATAATTCATTCTAAAAATAAAGGATTCAAATGCGTTGAATATAATGGAAAAAAAGAAATAACTTATATGACAGAGAAAAGCTACAAGGAACTTTTAAACATATTAGCTTTAAGTAATTTTAATTTAATACCATGCACAATGCGTAATTTAAATCAAACGCTAAGAATTAGTTTTATAAGAGAATATAATCCTAAAATTATAATTTGTACAAATGGAGCTTCAATATATGTTGATGGAGTATTAGATAAAGAGTGGGATTTACGTATAAGAAAAATAGTTACAAGAGAAGAAGTAGAGGAAAAGATAAGACTTTTAAAAACATTAAATATTATTAGCTGTGACATTAGAAATATTGAAGACTTTTATATAGCAATTAAGTTTGATTGTATTAAAGATGCAGATGATAGCTTTAATATTATAAAGGATAACTTTAAATGTCCAGATAAAGTAATTAAAGTTCATAGTAAAATATTTATAATAAATGAAAATATAAATAAAATACATGCTGTTAATTATATTATAGAAAAATTCAATTTGCAAAATGTAATAACATCAGGAGATAGTGAAGTTGATAGAGAGTTTACTACAAAAGGAAAGTGCATATTACCAAGACATGCTTCCTTTATTCATGAAAATGCTAATATAACGGAAAAGGAAGGAATCCACTCAACTGAAGATATACTAGAAATAATAAAAGAATATATGCAAATTGTGTAGAATTATATTGATATTATAGAATATTTTGGTATAAAATATAGATAAAAGGAGTGATTTGAATGAATAAAGATTTTAACACAATAATTCACTCTATGTTTAGAAATAAATACGATAGAAGAGGAAATAATGCTGAATTTAAGCCGTATTTTTATAGATTTATAGGGGTAGATGATGTTAATAACTATAATAATTTATTAAAAACTATTGAGACAAAAGTTCATGATATAAGTAATAAAGCATTAATTTTTGATAATGAAATTCCTATAAGTGGAGAAATGGAGCTCATACAGTACATTTATAATGAGCTTAATAATATGGATATATTTAATATATCTAGAGAAGATATTAATATACTTAATAGTATTGAAGTTAATAATGTATTTTTAAAAGCATTAGAATATGCTACTAGACTTGCTGTTTCAAATGAAAATTTCTTTAGTGATAGTGTAAGAAATAATTTTATTACAAAGCTTATAGTATGGTGTTATTCATATTTAAGAGAAATTGAATTTAATGATGATATAAATCCTAAATGCATATATTATGGGAAAATTGGAAGACATGAAATTTACTTCCTTATGATATTACATTTAATGAGCTTTGATGTTATTTATATAAATCCATTAAAGGAAGAATACTTTGAAGAAATAGATAAAGATAAAATAACAACCATTATTAAAGGTATGAGCATACTAGAAATTGAAACTTTTAAAGATAGAGCAAAAAATGGACGAGTATTAGAAGTAAATGAAACTTTAACAAAATCAATTCAAAGAGATGTTAGAGATGAATTGTTTTCAAATACAGGAATGTATGTACCTTGGCAGTTTAGAGGAGGATACACAAAATCAGTTTTAATAAATGGAATTGTTGAAGATTTAAACATATATTTGAATGAACCTGCAAAACTTAGGCCAGGCTTTAAAACATCAAATACTGTAGTAAAAGTACCTTGTTTCTTTTATAAAATTGATGGGGAATATATAGATACAAATAAATTTTATGATTTAGTAAATAAGTGTGTAAATTCTCCAAATACATTATTTTTTAATAGTGGAAATATATCATTAGATGCAGGTGTTACAGATGATATGTATCAACTTATGTTTTGTCAATTAAGTGATGGAACTTTTGATATAGAAGAAATAAAAAAGCTTCCTATATATAAGTTTTCAAAATATAGTGATGAAGTTCAAGATTTAATATTAAATAAATTTAATGAAACAATACTAGAAAAAGATTTATTTAAAATTGATTTTGATAAAAATAAAGTTCTAAAATTATTAGTTTTAATAATTTCTATGAATGAAAACATTGTAAGACTTATTGATAATTTTGACTTTACATCAAACGTACCTAAAATAGTAATATACTTAAATTATGAAGATTCAATAAATGAGTCTATGACTATGCTACTTGGATATCTTCATCTAATAGGAATAGATATTATTATATTTAATCCATCAGGTCTTTGTAATATTAGAAAAATTATAAAGGAAGATAGAATAGTAACTACTAGATTAGAGCAGATGAATTATGAATCAAAATATAGAAAAATTGAATTAAAAGGTTCAAGTATTTTAAAAAGAATATTTAAATAAAGGGTTTTAAGGAGAATGGGAATAATGAATGAAAACAACTTTGATATTATGGGGAATATAAATATGATGGATGATCAGGATATGATGAATAACCAAGGAATGATGAACAATCAAGGCATGATGGGAAGCCAAGGAATGATGAATAACCAAGGAATGATGGGAAGCCAAGGTATGATGAACAATCAAGGAATGATGGGAAGTCAAGGAATGATGGGTAATCAAGGTATGATGAATAATCAAGGAATGATGAACAATCAAGGTATGATGGGTAACCAAGGAATGATGGGTAACCAAGGAATGATGAATAATCAAACTATGATGAATGGTCAAATGGTTATGAATAATCAAAGTATGATGGGGTATGAAGAGCAGATGCCTCAAACAATTGAAGAAGATCCAGAAGCATATAAATTAAGACTAAGACAACTTCCAGAAGTACAGGCACTAACAAGTGAAGTAGAAATAGCTAATCCAAACTCAATAATTCAATTTGGACAACAAGCAAGTTCTAATATATCAAAGGTTTCAGACGAATTATTAAGTTCAATGAAGGAAGTAAAATCAGAAGAAGTAAGTGAAATGTTAGTTCACTTAACTAAGATTATGGATAAGTTTGATGTAAAGGAACTTGAAGATATTAAAGAACCTTCAATGCTTGGAAAGATATTTAAAGCAGCTCAAACATCTGTTGCAAAGTTATTCCAAAAATATGATACTATGGGAATAGAAATTGAAAAAGTATATGTCTTATTAAAGAGATATGAATCAGAAATAAGAGAATCAAATAATAAGTTAAAGAAATTATCAGATGGAAATGTTCAGTTTTATCAATTATTAGAAAAATATATAGTTGCAGGAGAAATGGCTGTTGAAGAAATTGAAGTATATATAAATCAATATCAAAATACAGACCAAGTTAATCCAGAAGAAAAGCAGATGATGATTCAAAAGCTTGAAATGGCAAAGGAAATGTTAGAACAACGTATATATGATTTAAGAATAGCTGAAAATGTTGCAATACAAGCTGTTCCTATGATTCAAAATATTCAAATGTCAAACTTTAATTTAATGAGAAAAATAAATTCATCATTTATAGTTACGCTTCCAATATTTAAACAATGCTTAGCACAAGCTGTAATATTAAAAAGACAAGAAATACAAGCAAAATCAATTAAGCAATTAGATGATAAGACAAATGAACTTATACAAAGAAATGCAGCAAACACTGCAAGACAATCAGCAAATATCGCTAAAATGGCATCAACAAGTTCAATCAGTATAGAAACTCTTGAAAAATCATATGCAACTATAATGAAAGGTATTGAAGAAACTAAGGCAATACAAGAAGCTAACAAGCAACAAAGAGGTCAAAATGTTGTAAGATTAGAGGCAATAAAGAAAGATATGAAAAGAAATATAAACATGTAATTGAAACTTTTAATAGTACTTTTAATTCATACTACTTAATAGAGAAGTTAAAAGTACTATTATTTTTAGAAAAATATGAATAAAATAAAAATAAATTTAACAAAAAATGAAAAAATAAAGAGAAAATAAACGAATATCATAAAAAAATTCAAAATATTGACACAAATAAGGTATGTGGTAAAATTAAACTGTATAAGAAAAAAATGAAAACTATGTATAATTTAATAGGGAGAGGTAGACTTATGGGAATTAATTTAGGGGGAAATTTTAACTTAGGTAATAATAACAATAATCAAGGAGCGGGTGCCTTAAATTTAAAGAAAAATGATATTTTAAATTTAACAAAGAAAGAACCAGGTTTAGAAAAAGTAATTCTAGGAGCAGGATGGGATGTTGCAGTTTCAGGTGATAGTTTTGATCTTGATATATCAGCATTTTTATTAGATAAAAATTCAAAAATTACAAATGTAGGACAAAGTGTAATATTCTTTAACAATATGCAAGGACAAGGTATATTTCTTGAGGGTGATAATAGAACAGGTGCTGGAGAAGGTGATGATGAAAGAATACAACTTGATTTATCAATGATTAGTCCAGAAGTTCATAAAATTGTTTTTGTTGTAAGTATATTTGAAGCTATGCAAAAGAGACAAACTTTTGGAATGGTTGAAAACTCATTTGTAAGATTATTAGATGCAAAAAATGGGGAAAGAGAGATTTGTAGATTCAACTTAAAAGAAAATAGCTCAACTGCAACATCAGTAATATTTGCAGAGCTTTATAGAAATGGATCAGAGTGGAATTTTAAAGCAATTGGAGAAGGAAAAATAGCTGACTTAAATGGAATATTAGGATTATATATGTAATGTTTAAATGAGAGGGGATTTTTAAATGTTTAACTTTTTTAAGAAGTTAGTAAATGATGAAACTTCAAATAATAACAATATAGCAAGCACAGCAACTATGACTCCTCCACCTGGAGTACTTAACTTACAAAAAAATGATATTTTAGATTTAACAAAAACTAACCCATCACTTAATAATGTAATTGTTGGTGCAGGTTGGGATGTTAGTACAAGGGGAGCAGATTTTGATTTAGATTTAGCTGCACTTTTATTAGATAAAAATGGAAAGCTTTTAAAGAAAAAAGGATTAGTATACTTTGGCTCTAAAAAATCTCAAGGTATATATTCAACAGGTGATAACTTAACAGGAGAAGGGGATGGAGATGACGAAAGAATAATAGTTACTTTATCAAACATTCCAGAAGAATGTGAAAGAGTTTTATTTACTGTAGTTATATATAGTGCTAAGATGAGAAGACAAAATTTTGGTATGATAAGAAATTCATATGTAAGATTATTAGATGCTGATAATAGAGAAAAAGAAATCTGTAGATTTAATCTTATGGAAAGTGGTGGAGATAACACTGGTATTATATTTGCAGAATTATATAGAGAAGGTACTTCATGGAACTTTAAAGCAGTAGGACAATTATTAAAAACAACTATTGGAGATTTAGAAAAAGAGTATAGATAAAGTAGAGGGGATATATATATGGGAATTAATTTAGGTGGTGTAAACCCATTTCAAAATAATAATAACAATAATGGAATGACACCAAATATATTAAATTTAGAAAAAAATTCAATTCTTGATTTAACTAAGAGAAATCCAGGTCTTGAAAGAGTAATCTTAGGGGCAGGATGGGATATTTCAAGAGGTGGAACAGATTTTGATTTAGACATAGCTGCATTTATGTTAGATAGAAATAATAAATTTAACACAGTATCTAACGTAATATTTTTCAATAATAAAGTAGGACAAGGTATTTCTTTAGGAGGAGACAATAGAACTGGAGCTGGAGAAGGCGATGATGAAAGAATTGAAATTAATTTAAATCAAGTAAGTAGCGATATACAAAAAATAGTTTTCGTAGTTACAATTGATAAGGCTATGGAAAAGAGACAAACTTTTGGTATGGTAGATAATTCTTATGTAAGATTGTTAGACGCTAATAATGGAGAAAAAGAATTATGTAGATTTAATTTAAAAGAGAATGGATCAACAGCAACTTCAGTAATCTTTGCAGAGCTTTATAGAGATGGAATAGAGTGGCAATTTAAAGCTATTGGAGAAGGGAAAATAGCTGATTTAAATGGAGTTTTAGCATTATATCAATAAAAAAATAAACTTTGTTATGAATACTATGCTAAAGAAATTTAGCATAGTATTTTATATAATAAAAAAATAGGGATGGGAGTAAAAAAGTTGTATAAGGGTTTAAGTAAAGAAGAAGTAGAAAAGAGTAGGGAAAAACATGGGAGCAATTTTATAGAAGAAGCAAAGCCAGAAACTTTTCTAGAAAAGTTTAAAGAGGCCTTTGGAGATCCTATGATAAAGTTATTACTTGCAATTGCAGGAATACTTGCGGTAATGGCAGTAATGGGATATGCCGAGTGGGGTGAATTAGTTGGTATAGTTATATCAGTATTCCTTGTAACATTTATATCTGCAAAAACAGAAATGGCTTCAGATAATGAGTATAGAAAGCTTAAAAATAGTGCAGAAAAAGATACTTGTAAAGTATATAGAGATGGAAAAGCTGTAGAAATACTAGTTGATGATGTTGTTGTTTCTGACTTAGTCATTCTTGAATTTGGAGATAAGATACCAGCAGATGGTGTACTTATAAGTGGGGATTTAAGAGTTGATAATTCAGCATTAAATGGTGAAGCTGAGGAGTGCGAAAAAATTGCTATAGAGGAATCTAGTAATTATAATGATGAAATTGCAATTACAGGAGATATATTTGTAGATAAGCATTCATTATTTAGAGGCGCTGTTGTATTTAATGGTTATGGAATAATGGAAGTTAAAAAAGTTGGTATGAATACTGTAATGGGACAAATGGCTGAAGATATGGCAGATGAAGATGTAGAAAGTCCACTTAAAGTTAAATTAACTGATTTAGCTAATAAAATATCCAAATTTGGGTACATTGGAGCAGTTGGTATTGCTTTTGCTTTAATATTAAATAAGATTATTTTAATGGGTGGAGTAGGAGCATATTTTGATAGTGGATTTGTATATGTATTTAAAGACTTATTAGAAACATTAATGCTTGCTGTTGTAATAATTGTAATGGCAGTTCCAGAAGGATTACCTCTTATGATTGCTATAGTTTTAATGAGAAATACAGCAAAGATGCTTCAAAATAATGTATTAGTAAGAAAACCTATAGGAATAGAAACAGCAGGTTCACTTAATATATTATTTAGTGATAAGACTGGAACAATAACTAAGGGACAACTTGAAGTTGTTGAATTCTTTGATGGGAATATAAAAGATAGCTATAATAATAGTGAAAAAGTAAAAGAACTAGTAGGAATGTGTATTGGTAAAAATACTACTGCAATGTTTGATGCTAAAGGAGAAATAATAGGTGGTAATGCAACAGATAAAGCATTATTACATTTCTTAACTGAACAAGAAATGAGTAAGTATAGTGATATAACTATAAAAAATACTCAACAATTTAATTCTAAAAATAAATATTCAGCGGCACAATTAAATAATTTTACAGTTTATAAGGGTGCACCTGAAAAACTTCTTAAAAAAGCAAAGAAATATATAAATGGAAATGGTGAAATTGTATCACTAGATAGAAATAAAGTTGATATAAAAATTGATGAACTAGCAGATAAGGCAATGAGAGTGCTTGCATTTGCTTATAGTGAAAGTGAATTAGTTATAGATGAACTTCCAGATGACTTAGTTATTGTAGGATTTGTAGGAATAAGAGATGATGTAAGACCAGAAGCAAAACTTGCTATTAAAGAAGTTCAAAATGCTGGAGTTCAAGTTGTTATGATTACAGGAGATAGAAAAGAAACTGCTGTAGCTATAGCTAAAGATAGTGGTCTTATAACTGAAAGTCATCATATTGCTTTAACATCAGAAGAACTTAACAATATGACAGATGATGAAATAAAAGAAATTCTTCCAAACTTAAGGGTTATAGCAAGAGCGCTTCCAACTGATAAATCAAGAATGGTAAAGATTGCTCAAGAGTTAAACTTAGTTTGTGGAATGACTGGTGATGGAGTAAATGATGCCCCTGCACTTAAGAGAGCAGATGTTGGATTTGCTATGGGATCTGGTACTGATGTTGCAAAGGAAGTTGGAGATATTGTTATATTAGATGATAACTTTAAATCAATTGAAAATGCAATTCTTTATGGTAGAACAATATATAATAATATATTAAAGTTTATAAAGTTCCAATTAACTATAAATGTTTCAGCAGTTGCTATTTGTGCCATTGCACCGTTTTTAGGAATTGATGAGCCACTTAGTATTACTCATATTCTTTGGATTAACCTTGTAATGGATGGACTTGGAGCATTAGCACTTGGAGCAGAACCAGCTCTTAAAGAGTATATGAAAGAAAAGCCAAAGTCTAGAAGTCAAAGTATAGTTTCAAAGCTTATGATGGAGCAAGTATTATTTGCAGGTCTTTTTATAACTATATTAAGCTTTATATTCTTAAAGACTCCATTTTTCTTAAATCAGTTTGAAAGTAAAGAAGCATTTATGACAGGATATTTCTCATTATTTGTTCTTATTGCTGTTATGAATGGATTTAATGTTAGAAATGAGGGTATAAATTTATTAGAGAATTTATCAGAAAATAAAGGCTTTATAAGAGTTATGGGTATTATAGTTATAGTTCAAGTTGCTTTAACATACATTGGAGGAGATTTATTTAAATGTACTCCTATTAGTATTAAAAATTGGGCTTTAATTATACTATTAGCCTTAACAATAATACCATTTGATATGGCTAGAAAGATTATAACTAAATCTGTTAAATCAAATAAAGAAAATACTGTAGAAGATGTTGTAATGGAATAAGAAGGTTATCTTTATAAGGAGTACATACTTATGTACTCCTTTTTTTAAAAGAAAAAGTATAGCTAAATTTAAGTTTAGGCTTTTTAAATTTATAAAATATGGTAAAATATTAATGGATATCTTATATAGTTTATAGGGAGTATGTATGGGAATTTTAAAAAAGATAATAGGGGTTTTTTATTTATTTTTAGTAAGCTTAGTTTCTTCAGTTTTGATTGTATTAAATGGAACATTTATATACAAGTTAAGCATAAATATTTTTCATATTGTAGATAAAACAAATGTTTCAAAGGAAAATTTAATTGAAGATTATAATAGGGTAATTAGTTATATAAGGAATCCATTTATAAAGGATTTAAGCTTTAATAATTTTAAGATGAGTGCAGAAGGAAAGTTTCATTTTTATGAAGTAAAAGAAATAATAATAGCTATTGAAATCTTATTTATAATACTTTTAATTTTAGGTCTATTACTATATTTACTTAATAAAAGAAATGTAATGAGGTTTCCTATAGATTCATTTAAATATACCTTTAATGCAACTATAGCAATATTTCTAGGGCTATTAGCTGCTATTTTCTTAGATTTTAATTCTGTATTTAATAAATTCCATAGTATATTTTTTAATAATGATTACTGGATATTTGATCCAGATAAAGACCCGGTAATAAATGCTCTTCCAGAGGAGTATTTTATGTTATGTGCAGTAATTATTATAGTTTTAACTATATTATTTACTTTAGTATTTAAGATAACATATAAAAAATTAAACAATAAAAGAGGAAGTGTTAAAAATGTATGACATGCCTTTATATAGACCACCAAGCGAAGCTAACAGTCTAATAATACAAGTAACTCTTGGTTGTTCTCATAATAAGTGTACATTTTGCAATATGTATAAATCAAAGAAGTTTAGGATAAAACCTTTAGATGTTATAAAAAGAGAAATTGATGAATTTAGAAAAATGTATAGTAGAGTAGATAGAATATTTTTAGCAGATGGAGATGCTTTAATAATAGATATGAATACTTTACGAGAAATAATGCTTTATTTAAACAAGGTATTTAAAGAGTGTGAAAGAATAACTATGTACACTTCTCCAAAATCTATTATGAGAAAAACAAAAGAGGAATTAATAGAACTTAGAAACCTTAATTTAAAAATGGTTTATATGGGAGTAGAAAGTGGAAGCAATGAAGTATTAAAGGATATAAATAAAGGTGCAACTAGGGAAGAATTAATAGAAGCATCAAAGAAGATAAAAGATAGTAATATATTATTATCTGTAACAGTTATTGCAGGAATAGCTGGAAGAGAAAAGTCAAACATTCATGCAGTAGAGACTGGTAAAATAATAGGTGAGATTTCTCCAAACTATGCAAGTATTTTAAGCTTAATGGTTGAGCAAAACACTTTAATATATGAAAATATAAAGGAAGGTAAGTTTAATCTATTAAATAATATTGAAATATTAGAAGAAATAAAGATTATGCTTCAAAATATAGAAACTAAAGAAAATATAGTTTTTAGAAGTAATCATGCATCTAACTATGTAAGTCTTAAAGGTGATCTTATGAAGGATAGAGAGAGACTTATAGAAGATATTAATTGGTGTATTAAAAATAATTATTTAACTAAAGAAGATGATAGAAGGCTTTAGAAAAGTGGACGGATTTTAAAAAATATTGTAATCTAATAATTGTAGTAATTTCATACTAAAATGGAGGAATCATAAATATGAAAAGCATAATTTTAATAATTGTACTTGCCTTAATTGGAGGTATAATAGGATGGATTACTAATATATTAGCTATAAAGCTTATGTTTAGACCAATAAAGCCTATAAAAATTCCTATACTAAATATAGAAATAGTTGGACTTATACCAAAAAGAAAGGATGAAATAGCAAAAAATATTGCTAAAGTTGTATCTAAAGAACTTATTACAGTTGATGATCTTATAAAACAAGGATTCAGTAGTAGTGATAAAGAAGAACTTCTAAACTATGTTAAAGATAAAATTAGAGGAGTTGTCAGTGAAAAGATGGACTTTATACCTGCACCTTTTAGAATGATGGTACAAGGTCCTATAGATAATGTTATAAATAACGAAATGGGAGTAGCATTAGAAGATATTGAAGAAAGACTTATAGATAAAGTTAAAGAAAAGGTAGTTATAGAAGAAATTGTGGAAGAAAAAATAATGAACCTAGACCTTTTAGAACTTGAAAGAATAATTATAAGTGTATGCAAAAATGAATTAAAGCATATTGAAGTTTTAGGATTTATCCTAGGTGGAGCTATAGGTTTAATTCAAGGTATTGTAATGTTAATTATAAATACTATTTAAAAATATCATATTACGAAAATTAGGAGCATTTATATATATGCTCCTAATTTTTTTATAATTAAATTTAATAAAAAATAATAAACACCCTAGTTAATTACTCTGCATATATAAATATGGTTAAAAATAATATTTTTTATGGGGATGAAAATATGAAATTTAAAAAAATATTTGCGGGGTTAGCTACTGGAATTATGGCAATTGGTCTATTAGGATGTGGATCTACTAGTGAACAATTAGAAAAGAAGTTAAAGGCTAATCTTGAAATAGTAGAACTTAGAGATTATGAAGATGGCACAATTAAGGATGAATTTACAAAGGAAGAATACGAGAAAGTACGTAAACAATGTGATGCTGCGAATAGAGCTAACTTTATGGAAATAAAAACTACTTATGGTAATGAAAACGGTCAAAGAATAATAGATGCATTAAAAAAGAGAGTTCAAAGTGTTGAATATGAAATAATTAAAAAAACTGATGAAAGGGATTTTATATCATTTGATATAAAAAGTAAAGCTGTGGATGGTACTAAATTAGATGAAATGATAGAAAATAATATTAATGAATATTCAAAAGCTGATAATTTTGAAAATAAAAAATTAGAAGAAATTCAAAAAGATGTAGCGGACATAATAATAAAAGCTTATGAAGAAGCTCCTACAAAAGAAACTGAAAATACAGTAATATATACAAAAAAAGATGGAGCATGGAATCCAAACTCTGATTTCAATAATATAACAGAAAAAATATATATAGCTGAGCAAAAAAATAAAGGATGCAAAATTTTGCATCCTTTTTATATTAATTAAATTATTCTGCTATTGAATTTGAGGAACAATCTTCTCCAACATATATGCACTTATGAACGAATTTTTCAAGTTTTGGCATAAAGAATTGGATGAATGGTCCTGTAAGTAGTGCAGCGATTACTGTACCACCAAATGCACTAATACCAGCTTCTTTATTGATACCACCTAATAAGTATCCAACTACGAATAAAGTTACATCCATGCATATACGAATCCAACGATATTCTTTCTTTGAAAAATCAGCGATTATAAGTGGTATAAGGTCATTAGGTGCAACCCCTAAATCAGTAGCCTTAAGCATTGAGAAACCAATTGCTATAATAACACAGCTTAAAATTAAAACTAATACTTTAGTTAAATAGTTAAATTCAGCAAATGGTATAATTTTAAATGTGTTATTCATTAAATCGATAAATGGTCCTGCTGAAATCATTGCAAGTACTGTACCTATATTTATTGATTTTCTTGAGAAAATAAATATTATAACTAGGAACGTGAATGTTATAATCATATTTCCTAAACCAGGAGTAATATTAAAAATCTTTGCAAGTCCTAGTGTAAATACTGTAAATGGATCTGATCCGATATCAGCGCCTATAAATAGAGCAACCCCAGTTTGGATTATCCAAACACCTAGGAAGAAGAAAATTAGTTTTATGGTTAATTGTTTACATTTAATTTTGTTCATTGCTTGTCCTCCAAAAATAAAAAATAAAAAAACAACACTAAACGCTCCGGTTCGTATCGTCGAAAATAAGAATAACATATAAAAATAAAGAAATAAAATAGTAAAAATTTCGATTGTGCATGTTTACATAAATGTTTACATAAAATTATGTTAAGTCATAATGTTTACAAGTATTATATTATCAATAAAATTGACGAAATGTTGATAAATAAATAAAAAAATTACGAATAAAATTTAATATAATTCAAAAAATGCGTGGAAAAATGAGATAATATTAAAATATTTTACCAATTTATCACGCTAAATAGCGAAATTATATAGTATTTAATGAATAAATTGGTAATAATATGAATTCTGAAATTATGAAAAAAATTATACTATGATTAAGGATTTTAAGAGAAAAACCAATATTTATTTAAAAAGGATTTTATTTTCATAATTTCTAGGATTATAACCTAAAAAAATATATAATAAGAATATGAAGGATATAATAATTGCATTATAAAATGGGAGTGACTTATTTGGAATCGATAAAAAAATATATACAAAAACATAGCAAAACCATAGTTATTATAGATATTATTTTATTAATATTTTCTATAGGATTTGGAAATAGTGGAATTTTAAACGGAATCGTTATATTTTTATTATTTCTTTTGTTAGCATATATGCCAGAAGAAGCCTTTAAGGATGATGAAGATAAATTAAAAGACGAGAATAAGTAATAGATATTAATAAAAATATAGTAAGTATAGAAAAAAGTGGACAAATTAGCTGTCCACTTTTATATTTATTTATCAACACTGAATTAAAACATATCCTAATAATAAGCTTCATATATTTCTTTTAATACAGCTTCTTTAGAATTTTCTATATTTTCTCTGTTTAATCCTTCAAGTATAGCTTCTTCACAAACAGCTATACCAACTAATTTAGATGTTTCTCTAAGTAGGGTTACTGGAGGCAAAATTGATGCTCCAACTTCATCTAAGTCTTGAAGCTCTGCAATTGCATGAGCTGCTTTAGATAACATACAATCTGTAACCTTACTTGGTTTTGAAACAATAATACCAAGACCAAGACCTGGATATAATAAAGCATTATTAGCTTGTCCTATATTATAAGTTACACCATTATAGTGAACTGGATCAGAAGGACTTCCTGTTACAACTAAAGCTTTTCCCTCTGTCCATTTAATAAGATCAGAGGCTGTAGCTTCACTATGGCTTGTTGGATTTGATATTGGCATAATTGCAGGTCTTTCATTAAATTCTGCCATAAGTTTAACAGCTTTTTCAGAGAAAGCTCCAAATACTCCAGAAGTACCAATTAATGTAGTAGGTCTTACAAGTTCAATTACATCTTCTAATTTTTCTAAAGAAGAATCTTTTGGGAAATCACTTCTATTTTTAGCATATTTCTTTTGACCTTCTGTAAGATTTTCTAAATCATTTGTAATAAGACCAAATCTATCAATTACATAAAATCTGTTTAAAGCTTCTTCATGGCTTAAACCTTGACTTTCCATTTCAAATAATATTTGATCACATATTCCAATACCAGCAGTACCACCACCAAATACAACAATCTTATGATCTTTAATAGGTTTATTTGTAACTCTTGCTATAGCATTCATAGCAGAAACCATCATTACACCAGTTCCTTGAATATCATCATTAAAAGTACATATTTTATCTCTATATTTTTCTAATATGTCTCTAGCATTACTACGTCCAAAGTCTTCAAAGTGTAATAAAACTTTAGGGAATAATTTATTTGAAACTTTAACAAATTCATCTATAAATTCATCATACTTTTCACCATAAATTCTAAGATGTTTTTCTCCTAAATAGAATGGATCATTTAAAAGTTTTTCATTATTAGTACCAGCATCAATTACAACAGGTAGTACATTTCTTGGATTAATACCAGCAGCTACTGTATAAACAGCAAGTTTTCCAACTACAATAGATACACCATTTACACCCCAGTCACCAATTCCAAGAACACCTTCACCATCTGTTACAACTATAAGCTTAATTTCATCTAAATCTTTTGCTCCATTTTTTAAAGCTTCTTCTATAAGATCTTTATGTTCTACTGATAAAAATACTGCACCACTTGGACCATCAAAATTATTTGAGTAATTCATAACAGCATCTCCAATAGTTGGAGTATATATTATAGGTAAAAGTTCTTTTATATGTTTTCCAATTGTATAGTAAAATAATGTACGATTTTTATTATATAAATCCATAAGGTATAAATGCTTATCTAAATTATTTTCTATAGTAGAAACTTTTTCATAAACTAAAACTTCTTGTTCTTCTATAGTTCTAACTTCATTAGGTAAAAGTCCTACAAGGCCTAATGACTTTCTTTCTTCTTCTGTAAATCCTGTTCCTTTATTAAGAAATGGATTTCTTAAAACATCTTGTCCTTTAAATTCTTTCATAAAATAACACTCCCTTTAACCATTAGTATATTTATATTATATACTTTTAGCAAAAATAAACAAATATTATATATCTTTAGAAAATTTAGTAGAATATCCTGTATAATTTAAC
This sequence comes from Clostridium budayi, assembly GCF_055396605.1. Lineage (NCBI taxonomy): Bacteria > Bacillati > Bacillota > Clostridia > Eubacteriales > Clostridiaceae > Clostridium > Clostridium budayi. The sequence goes on along the minus strand of NZ_AP042456.1, from coordinate 1,801,301 downwards.
GTATAGGATAATTAATAATTATATTTTATAAATAAAAGGGGATAGTTATGATTTGTAGGGAATGTTATAGCGATAATTCAAGAATAACACCAATTTTAAAACCAAAGGATTGTTTAGAAAATCATATTCAATATATATGTTCAACATGCGGTAGATGTATATGTATTAATAGTGATGAAAAAAGAGGTGTTTATAGATGGAATTTCCCATTTAAAACATTAGAAATTGCTAGATTATATTTAAAGGCAGCAGAGGTAATCTGTAATGATATTTGTGGTATATATGAAATTGTAGGAAAAAATAATAGAGTTTCATATAAGATTTTTCATACTAAGGATGATTTAGAAAAATATTTATTAAAAAATAAGGGGAAGATATGTAAAGAAAAAGAACCTATTTATATATCAAAGCAATATATAGAAAGTTCTAGTGCTCAAATACGTAAATTAACAGATGAAGAAATAAAAATATATCTTAATGAGCAAAAATTATTAAAATAAGAGGGCAATATAACTTGTCCTTTTATTATTTATAAATTATCAAATTTTACTTAAAATATAGTCTACTTTAAAAAGCAATGTTTATTCATTTTATATACATACATTAGAAAAGGTCTGTAAATAAATTTAAGATATACTTAAATAAAAAAATTATTTAAGGAGATAATATGGACTTTATAAAGATTTATAGCGACATAATTAAAAGTAATTTAGATAATCCAAAGAAAGTAACAAAGTTACTAAAACTAGGATATAATGCTGAATACTTAAATTTAAAATTTTTTGGAGATAAAAATCTTCCAAAATCACTTAGATACTTATCTAAACTTTGTATGAAATATACATTAGAACCTATGAAAGATCCAGAAAATACTGCCTTTGTTAATGTATTTACTCCAACAGAGTTTTTACATGCCTTTGATATTCATCCACAGCTTATAGAAGCGTATTCATCTTATATATCAGGTGCAAGATGTGAAGATGCATTTATAGATGTAGCAGAATCTAATGGAATATCTGATAGCTTATGTTCTTACCATAAAACATTTATAGGTAGTGCAATTAAAGGAGTTATTAAAAAGCCAAGATTTGCAATAACAACATCAACAGCTTGTGATGGTAATATTAATACATTTAGATGTGTATCTAACATATACAATATAGATAACTTTATAATTGATGTACCTTATGAGTATTCAAAAGAAGCAGAGATGTATGTAAAAGAGCAACTTCATGAAATGGTTACTTTCATTGAAGATAATATGAAGAAAAAGTTAGATGAAAATAGACTTAAAGAGATTATCTTAAATGAAAATAAATCAATTGAATACTACAAAAACTATTTAGAAATCTTAAAAACAAAGTATTTTCCAAATACATTAACTACAGAAATGTTTAAAGTATTTGCAACTCACCCTGGAATGGGAAGAGAAGATTCTTTAAAGTTTTTTGAGATGTTATTAGAAGATATAAAAAATTATCCAATGAAAGAAGCTAAAAATAGAATTCTTTGGGTACATTTATTACCTTTTTATAGTGAATCTATAAAAGAATACCTTGATTTAAATGAAGATTATCAACTTATAATGTCTGATATGAATGGAGATCATTTAAAAATGTTAGATGTAAATGATCCTTATTCATCAATAGCAAAGAAAATAATTTTAAATTCCTTTAATGGACCATATGAAAGAAGAGGAAACAATATATTAAATCTTGCAAAAGATCTTAATGTAGATGGAGTAATAAACTTTTGCCATTTTGGATGTAAGCAATCAAGTGGTGGATCTTTAATACTTAAAGATATATTAAATGAAAATAATATACCTCTTTTAAATATAGATGGTGATGCAGTAGATAGAAGAAATAGTCAAGAAGGTCAAAATAAAACTAGATTAGAAGCTTTCTTTGAAATACTTAATAAAGGAGAACTTTAAAATGATAGCATGTATGTGTAAATATAGTCCTTTTGCAATTTTTGATGGATTTTCAGAAGAAGGATTTATTATAGATAGTGAAATAGATAGATTTGAAGCTTCAGAAAACTTAATTCATCCTAATATGTGTTCTTATAGTAAAGCATTATTGGATGTATTTGTAGAAAAGAAAGTGGATAAAGTATTTTTAGTTAATTGTTGTGATTCTATAAGAAGATTAAAAGATACATTAGAAAAAATTCCTTCAATAAAATTTATTTATATGATGGACCTTCCAAGAAAAAATAACTGTTGTTCTAAGGAAATGTTTAAAAATGAACTAATAAAATTTATAAAAGAATATGAAAGCTTTTCAGGTAAAAAGTTTAGCTTAGATAAGTTTAATGAAAGTCTTTATAAATACATAAAAAAGAAAGAAAATAAAAGTAAGCCTTACATACAAGTTTTAGGAGCTAAAGTTTCAAAAGACTTTTTAAGAAAAATTGAAGATAATTTAGATTTTCCACTTGTTAATGAAACTTGTTCAAAAGAACATTACATTAATGAAGCTAAAAGCTTTGATAATTTAGAAGATGCAATGAAGTGGTACGCAAATGAAATATTAAGCTATACTCCATGTATGAGAATGGCCAATATAAATAGTAGAAGAAATTTAATATTAGATCCAAACTTAAAGGGGATAGTATATCATACACTTAAATTCTGTGATCATTATTCTTTTGAGTATTTAAATCTTCAAAAAGAAAACATTCCACTTATTAAAGTTGAAACAGACCTTACAAATCAAAGTAATGGTCAAATAAAAACTCGTATTGAAGCTTTTAATGAACAGTTAACTGGAGGAAACATTAAGATGAAGAAAATAATAGATAAAGATAAAATATACGTAATGGGAATAGATAGTGGTTCAACTTCTACTAATGTAATAATAGTAGATAAAGATAAAAATATATTAAGTAGTGTAATAGTAAAGACTGGAGCTAAAAGTATGAATTCTGCAAGGAAAGCATATGAAATGGCTTTAGAAGAAGCAAATATTAAACCAGATGATATATCATTAATAGTTGGAACAGGCTATGGAAGATATAATATAGACTTTGTAGATGAAAATGTAACAGAAATAACTTGCCATGGTAAAGGGGCACACTTTTTAAATAATGAAGTTAGAACAATAATTGATATTGGAGGACAAGATAGTAAGGCAATATCATTAGATGAAGAAGGAAATGTAAAAAGCTTCGTTATGAATGATAAATGTGCAGCAGGTACTGGTAGATTTTTAGAAATGATAGCTAAAACTTTAGAAATTTCATTAGAAGAAATGTCAGAAGAAGGATTATCATATAATGAGGATTTAACTATTACTAGCGTTTGTTCTGTATTTGCAGAATCAGAAGTTGTATCTTTAATTGCTGATAATAAAGAAAGAAAAGATATAATCCATGGAGTTAATAAATCTATTGCAACTAAAACTGTCGGACTTGTAGATAGAGTTGGAAGAGAAGAAAAGTATATGATGACAGGGGGAGTTGCTAAGAATAAAGGAGTAATTAAAGCAATTGAAGAGAAATTAAATGCAAAATTATTTATAGCAGATGAGCCACAAATATGTGGAGCGTTAGGAGCAGCTATAATTGGTCTTGAAATGATTCTTAAAGAAAATTAATTATATGAAAGTATATGTTAACCATACCTTTTTTAAGGTATGGTTATTATTTTGCATAATGGTTAAGAATTAATAGATAAGTTAGCCAAGTATCATAGTTTTGTGTTATTATATAAAAATATGTGTTTTAATTTAATTTAAAATATTATAAAATAGGAAGATGTAAAATAAGAAAATTATATTAGTTTTAATAATTACGTTTTAAAATAGACAGAGAAGGTGATATTGTGATAAAAAACGAGTTTCTACCAATAAGTAAACAAGATATGATAGATAGAGGATGGGAGCAATGTGACTTTATAATAGTAACTGGAGACGCATATATTGACCATCACAGTTTTGGTACTGCAATAATTTCAAGAGTATTAGAACATGCAGGATATAAAGTAGGTATAATTGCACAACCAGATTGGCATAGTACTGAAGATTTTATGAAACTTGGTAGACCAAGATTAGGATTCTTAGTAAATGGTGGTAACATGGACTCAATGGTTAACCACTATACTGTAAGTAAAAGATTAAGAGAAAAGGATCTTTACTCACCAGGTGGAAAGATGGGATTAAGACCAGATAGAGCAACAATTGTTTACTGTAACAAAATAAGAGAAGCTTATAAGCATGTAAACATAATAATCGGAGGACTTGAAGCTAGTTTAAGAAGATTTGCTCACTACGATTACTGGGGTAATAATGTAAGAAATTCAATACTTATAGACTCAGGTGCGGACCTTTTAATATACGGAATGAGTGAAAAACAAGTAGTTGAAGTTGCAAATGCTTTAAATGATGGATTTGAAGCAAAATATGTAAGACACGTAAATGGTACTTGCTATACTATAGATTCTTTAGATGAAGTTTATGGAGACTATATAGTATTGCCTTCAAAGAATGAAGTAACAGAAGATAAAGTTACATATGCTAAAGCATTTAAAATTCAAAATGATGAACAAGATCCAGTACGTGGTAAAATGCTTATCCAAAAACATGGAAATAAATATGTTGTTATAAATAAGCCAGAAATGCCACTTACAAGAGAAGAGCTTGATGAAGTTTATGCACTTCCATATGCAAAAAATTATCATCCTATATATGAAAAAGATGGAGGAATTCCAGCAATAGAAGAAGTTAAATTCTCAATAGTAAGTTCAAGAGGATGTTTTGGTAACTGTAACTTCTGTGCAATTACATTCCACCAAGGAAGAGCTGTACAAAGTAGAAGTGAAGAATCAATATTACAAGAAGCTAGAGAAATTACAGAACTTAAAGACTTTAAAGGATATATACATGATGTTGGAGGTCCAACTGCTAACTTTAGAAAGCCAGCTTGTAAACATCAACTTACAATAGGTGCATGTAAAAACAAGCAATGTTTAACACCAAGACCATGCAAGAACATGGAAGTAGATCATACAGAGTACTTACACTTACTTAGAAGTATAAGAAAACTTCCTAAAGTTAAAAAGGCATTTGTACGTTCAGGTCTTAGATATGATTATATTATGGCAGATAAAGATGATACATTCTTCAGAGAACTTGTAGAACATCACGTAAGTGGACAGCTTAAAGTTGCACCAGAACACGTAGCACCTAATGCATTAAAGTATATGGGTAAGCCATCAGGTAAAACTTATGATAGATTTAGAGAAAAGTTCTTTAAAATTAATAAACAACTTGGAAAAGAACAATATATAATTCCATACTTAATGTCAAGTCATCCAGGTAGTGGACTTAAAGAAGCAATAGAGCTTGCAGAATATTTAAGGGATACAAAATATCAACCAGAACAAGTTCAAGACTTCTACCCAACACCAGGAACACTTTCAACTACAATGTTCTATACAGGACTTGACCCAATTACAATGGAAGAAGTATATGTTCCAAAGACTAAAGAAGAAAAAGCAATGCAAAGAGCACTTCTTCAATTTAAGAAGCCAAAGAACTATAAATTAGTTTATGATGCCCTAATGCAAGCTGGAAGAGAAGATTTAATAGGAAATGGTCCTAAATGTCTTATTCAATCACAAGAAACTAGATATTTAGCAAGTCTTCATAATAAAGGAAATAACAACAAAGGTAATGGTGGCTATAAAGGAAAGAAGAAGTCAAACGAAAGAACTTCTAATAAAAATAGCCAAAATAAAGGAAGAGGTAAAGCAGGAAACAGAGAAAAGTTTAAAGATACTGATCCTAGAGGAAAGAAATCAAGAAGACAAGATGATGCTCCGAGATACAAAGGTAAAAAGAGCAGAGGTCCTGCAAGATTAAGACTAAAAAAGAAGTAAAATTAATATAATTAAAAGACCACTAAAATAAGTTTAGGCTAAAGTTTTAGTGGTCTTTAGCTAATTTAAAATGTTAATTTGCTTTTTGGAGGAATATATTATGACAGAAATATTTAATCTTAGTATAATATTTACCTTAGGGGTTATTTTATCTATTGTTATTTTTGGACTAGTAATAGGACAAATAGAAAGAGTAACGAATGGTTGTATATATAGAAGGTTTAAAGATAAAGGAATAATATTTACAGGAATTATAGGAACTACAGTACATGAATTTGGACATTATATTATGTGCATATTATTTAGGCATAAAATAATAGATGTTAAGTGGTTTTCAACTAGAGTTGGAATATCAGGAGAACTAGGTCATGTTAGACATTCTTATGAAGAGAGAAGCATATATCAAAGGATAGGAAACTTTTTTATAGGAGTAGCTCCCGTAATAGTTGGAACATTAATGCTTATAATAAGTTTTAAGTTATTACTTCCAAATTCATTTAATGAAATAATAAAAAATACAAACTTCAATACATATTTAAATGTGGCTGATAATTTTAGTTTGAAGGTATTTTTAAGTACACTTTTAGATTCACTATTATTAATTTTAAAAGAGCTTTTTATATTAAAAAACTTTTTAATCATAAGATTTTATATATTTATATTAATCGCTCTTTCAATCAGTACACATATGTCATTAAGTAGAGCTGATTTAATTAATTCTTTTGATGGAATAGTATTTATATATGGATTAAGTTTATTATTAAGTTTTATATTAATAATATTTGGAATACCTTATGTTAGCTTAATGCATGGAATTTTAAAATTTAATATTATACTTATAAGTTTTTTATCAATTGGATTATTATTTTCAATTATTGCTCTTATAATATCTAAAATATTAACTTTAAATGCTTAAAAATCCTATGTAAGATAAATATCTTACATAGGATTTTATTATATTGAAAACGCATCTAATGAATTTTTCTTTGTTTTTTTAAGTAGTCTTCTTTTGGATAAATAAGAACAGATACTATCAATATGATGAATTGGATTAGTAAATTCGCTCTTATTACAAGAAGACAAAGCAGATTTTAAATTATTATAAGGTACTGAATTGATTAAAGAATCAATTTCTTCTGAAGTGAAATATTGTCCTTTATTAGATAAAAGAAATAGGTTTATATCCTCAGCTAATGAATGGAAGTTTTCCATAATTAATCACTCCTTAAATAAAATATTGCTTTATGTAAATGTTTACTTAAATTAATTATAACATTAATACTATAAATTTCAATATAATATAGTATCATTTAAATTTATATTTTTTTATAGTTTTATTCAATAAATTACTAATAATACATAGAATAAAGCAATATAAATATTTTAAAGAAGGGGGAAGGTATATGGAATGGTTAAAAGTAGGTTCTGAAGAGGAACTAAAGGAATTAGGTAAATTTTTAGATGTTAAAAAGATGATCGAAGATGACATTAAGGAAATTACATTTAAAAATGATATAAAAAATTATATTAATATAAATAGCTCTAGCTGGCATGAACTTTATAATAAAATAGAATTTTTAAGAAGATTAGTATGTAGTATAAATAGGGAAGTTAAAGATTTAAAATGTAGTTGCAGCGAATGTTTAGAAAGAGAAAATAGTAAAAAAAGAATGGAATACTTTAAAAGTGAAGCACATGAGTATATATATTATTTATTAAAGCTTACAGAAAGTGAAAAAAAGAAAAAGTTAAAAATAAAGAAATGCTATTACAGAAATAAAGATATGGCAATGAAGTGGTATAGGGAAATAGTAAAGAAAATTCATTCATCTTATGTCAGTATAAATGAATTAGATATGGCTATGGTAGAACTTGCAAAGCTTTACAATGAGATGATTAACGAAGCTTAAAAATTTAATTTGGAAATTTGTAAAAAAGATGTTAGACTATATGGGTAAATTGTAGAAATTTAATTAGAATTTTTATTAAATAAGGTACAGGAGTAGGGTATTTTGAGTGAAGGATAAGTAGAACCTTTTTAATATAAGTTCAATTTCTATAAATTACAAAATAAGAAAATAATATAGTAGTACAGAAGGTGAAGTATATGGCAAGTGGAATTTTTGTAACTGGAACTGATACGTCAGTTGGTAAAACATTTATTTCCTCATTAATCGTTAAGACTTTAAGAGAAGATGGAATTGATGCTGGATATTTTAAAGGAGTATTTAACGGTGGTTGTTTAGGGGACTGTGGTAATGTTATACCAGATGATGCTGTAGAAGTTAAAAATGTTACAGATCTTGATGAAGATTATAGTAATATGGGGTCTTATGCATTAAGCAATAATTATTCTCCTCATTTAGCTGCTCATGTTGAATCAGTAAACATAAATCTTCAAAAGATTTTTAGTGACTTTACAAGGATGAGAGACAAATATGAGTTTTTAATTGTTGAAGGAAATGGTGGAGCTATTTGTCCTATTAAGATTGAAGGAGATGAAATAATTCTTCTTGAAGATATTATAAAGAATTTAGGACTATGTACAATACTCGTTGCAAGATCAGGTCTTGGAACTATAAATCATACTACTTTAACAGTAAAATATTTAGAAGATGCTGGAATTGAAGTTAAAGGAATTATATTAAATGAGTATGATGATAATAACCTTATGCATAAAAATAATAAAGATGTAATTAAGCTTTTAACTGGAATAAATAATATTTGTACAATACCATCTATAGATATTAGCTATATGCCAGAAGAAAAGATTAGAGAACTTGTTAAGTTTTGTAGTACAAGCTTTTCATAAGTTTTAAAAAAATGCACTATAAAATATACATTTAGTATAATTTATAGTGCATTTTTATTAACTATTTAATATAGTATTTAAGTCATCAATTAATGCTTTTAATTTGTAAGCATCTTTAGGAACTAAAACTCTAATACCATCCTTATCTTTTTCTTCATTTTTATCCTTTAAATTATGAAAATAATCTTTTATTTCAGAAGCTTTCTTTTCACCAAGAAGCTTTTCTTTATCATTTTTTAAAGTGAGTCTATGGAACTTTTCATCGCTTTTATCAATATCAAAAAAATCTTTTATATCTTTCATTAAAATCACCTCTCTTTAAATATATTTTATCACAAATTACTGAAATTTATTAAAAATAAGAAAAGCTTTACTATAATTTAATAATGTTTAAATTTACAATATTAAAAACATTATATGATATAATATTTTTAGTATTTTTATAAGGAGTATATAAAAAGATGAGAAATTTAAAACTTACATTACAATATGATGGAACAAGATATAAGGGATTCCAAAAACAAAATCAAAAAGGAAGCAATATAGCTACAATCCAAGGTAAACTTGAAAATGTACTAAGTAAAATGACATCAGAAGATATACAAGTAATTGGTTGTGGAAGAACTGATAGTGGTGTTCATGCAGATAATTATATAGCTAATTTTAAGACAAATAGTACTTTAACAAGGGAAGATATTTTAAAATATTTAAATGAATATTTACCAGAAGATATAGTTATAAAAAATATTAAAGATGTTAGTGATAGATTCCATGCAAGATATAATGTTTTAAATAAAACATATGTTTATACAATAGATAATAATAGTTATAGGGATGTATTCTTAAAAAAATATGCTTATCATGTAGAAGAAAAGCTTGATTTAGAAAAAATGATAGAAGCTAGTAAATTGCTTGTTGGAACACATGATTTTGAAAGCTTTACAAGCCTTAAAAATAAGAAAAAATCAACTATAAGAACAATTAATTACATAGATATAAAAGAAGATTCAAACATAATTAAAATAGAAGTAAACGGAAATAGTTTTATGCTTAATATGGTTAGAATAATAGTTGGTACTTTAGTTGAAGTTGGCCTTTCTAAAATAGAGGCTAAAGATATTGAAAAAATATTAGAAGGAAAAGATAGAAGTCTTTCAGGTCATAGAGCACCAGCTAATGGATTATGTTTAAAAGAACTTAATTATTAAAATAAAAGGGATACTTTAAAAGTATCCCTTTAAAATTATTTATCATCACTATATAAGTATTCTCTAGTTAATGGTAAAGTATTGTTTATACCTTTTGAGTATAAAGTTTGGTGAATGTCTATAGTCCAGTAGTGGAATGCAGCAGCACATGAACATAAGTAAATATGCCACATTCTTAAGAATCTTTCATCAAACATTTCTCTTTCTTCATTTAAATGTTCTTCGAAGTTTTTAACCCATTCTTGTAATGTCTTCATGTAGTGAAGTCTTAAACTTTCAACATCTAATACGTGGAAGTTTAATTCACTTGCAATGTGTATTTCTTCTCTTAATGTTGGTAAGTATCCACCTGGGAATATGTATTTAGTAATCCATTTGTTACCTTCAGTTTCAACTAAGTTTGTAATATTATGAAGTAAGAATAATCCACTTTCTTCAAGTACTCCGTCTACATTTTTAAAGAATAGAGGAATATTTGCATGGCCTACGTGTTCAACCATACCAACACTTACAACTCTATCGAATTTTAATCCTGATTTTGCAAGATCTCTGTAGTCCATTAATTTAACTGTAACTAAGTCTTCTAGACCTTCTTCTTTAATTCTTTGTGTAGCTTTTGCATATTGTTCTTCACTTAAAGTGATTCCCATTGCTTTAACTTTATAAAGCTTAGCAGCTTCGATTATTAAGTATCCCCAACCACATCCGATATCTAGAAGTGTTTGACCTTCTTTTAAGTTTAATTTCTTTAATATATGTTTGATTTTATTCATCTGAGCATCATAAAGTGTATCATTTTCACTTTTAAAATATCCACATGAATAACTCATTGTTTTATCAAGCCATAGGCTGTAGAAATCATTTCCGATATCGTAGTGATGTGCTATATCCTTCTTTGATTTTAAAAGTGAAGGAGCTTTAATCTTTCCAGCAAGTTTTAAAAGAATGCTATCATTTAAGAAACTATCTTTATTTCTCATCATACTTTCAAATATTTCTTGTGGATCTCCTTCAAAGTCTATATCTCCATCCATGTAAGCTTCACCTAAAGCAACGCTTGCATCTGATAATAATTCTTTTTTACTTGGGAATTTATTTATTACAATAGTGAATTTAGGTTCTCCTTCACCAACTTTAACAACTTCTCCATCCCATAACTTTAAGTTAAAAGTTTCATCTGCTAAATGATTAGCAAAAGCTTTAACTATGCTTTTATTCATTTCCATAATTTACACCTCATTTATTTATGCAATACAACTAAAATTATATACGGTAAATATTCTTGACTTAATTCCTATATTTATTCTGAATTTGGTGTTTAATTTAATATAGCTTGTTTAATTTGGCCAAAACGTATAAAATCTTAGGTTTTCTTATGATTACTAATTTTGAATAAAATTTAAACGAGTGAAATGTTAGAAAAATAGTGGCTTTAAAAAGGTATTGAAAATTTTGTATTTTTAAAAAATACATATAATAAATTTATATTAATATTTTGAGAAAATTTTAATTAAATATTACTACATATATAGAAATAATAGTAATTAAAGTAAAGAATATAAGGGATTTTTATTAAAATTCAATGAATAAAGTAAATAAAAATTAAATATAATCATGAATTTATGCATAAAGTTAATTAAATATATTAATATATGAATGTATATTAATTAACTAAGGGGGAAAAATATGAAGAAAATACTAGCGTTAATGCTTACTAGTGTATTTTTATTTACATTAGTTTCTTGTAGTGGGAAAAAACCTGATGAAGTAGTAAATAACTTTTATAACTCATTAAAAAACTATAATGTAGAAGAAATTAAAAAAATGGTAGAGCAAAGCGAAGAAAATGAAGATCCAACTAAGACACAAACTGAAGAAGAAGTCGCTTTAATAAAAAAAGCATGTGAATCTGTTGAAGAAAAAGTTATTAATACAAAGGTAGATGGAGATAATGCTGAAGTAGAAGTAAAAGTTACTGCAATTGATGGTGATGAAATTATGAGAAAGTACATAAGACAAGAACTATCAAAAGTTTTAAATGGTGATTCTGAAATAGATGCTAAACAAAGCGATGAAGAAGTAACTAAATTTTTATTAAATTCTATTGAAGACAAAGATGCTAAAAAGTCAACACAAACCTTCACAATCAAATTAACTAAAAAAGATAAAGAATGGAAAATAACAAATATAGAAGACATAATTGTAAAGACTTTTAATTTAAATGGATTTACAAACTTTTCAAGCTTTTTTGGAAAGAAATAATACAAAAAATATATCATAAATAACTTACATATAAGGCTAAAGTGAAATTATTTATTTACTTTAGTCTTTTTATTTTATTAATTTATAAATAACATATTTATTTATGATAAAATTAATATGTGGAGGGGTTATATGGGAAAAATAAATTTTTTTGTAAAAATGCTTAAACTAGATATAAAAACATGTATTGCTTATGTTTTATCTTTATCAATTGGTTTTGTTATTCTTTTTAATGTTTTTAATCTATTTTTCTTAGAAGAGATAAAAGCAGAAAATGGAGATGACAGAATATTTTTTGGTGGAATGGTACTTATTATAACAGCAATAATATTACTTTTAGGATACTATTCTAATTCATTTTTCTTAAGTAGAAGAGGGAGAGAAGTTGGGGTAGAGCTTATGAGTGGTCTTAGCTTAGTAGATTTATCAGTAAGCTTTATTGTACAAAATGCTATTTTAAGTGGATTTGCAACTTTAATAGGGGTTATAGGCGGAATTTTATTATCACCTATTTTTAATACTTTAGCATTTAAATTAATAGGAATTTCTGGAGAGGTATTTGCTATAACTAAAGATGGAATTATATGTACTGTAATGGTAATAATAATTCAAATATTTTTTGTTGCAGCCTTTGATGTTGGATATGGACATAGGTCAGAAATATGTGATTTGATAAAGAGTAAAAATAAGGGATATAAACCAAAGAAAAAGGAATTGTCATCTTTTAAAACTATTACATATTTTATTATGTTTATTGTACCTATAATAGGACTATTCTTTATTAATTATAATAGTGGTGGATATGAAGTTATTATACAAATAACTGCAATAATAGGTGGAGCAGGACTCGCTTTATTTATTAGAGATGGTATACCATACATTATTGAAGTTTATTTAAATAAAAGTGGAAGAAAAGATCCAATAAAAGTAATGTATTTAAGAAATCTTAAATATGTAATGGAAAAGAGTGCTGTTATAATGATTTGCTTTAGCGTAATAATAATTGCTATAACTATTATTATTGGTGGTGTTAACTATGATATAAAATTTTCAATAGTTAGTACAATTGGATTAGTTGCAACAACATTTTTACTTTCAATTACTATAATATATAAAATTATTATTGAAGCTTTAAATAGAGTGAATTCATTTAAACAAATATTTTTATTAGGATATACTAAAGATAAAATAATTGAAATAATAAGTAAAGAAGTTTCTACGTATTATTTTATTGTTTTTATAATGCCGCTTATACAGAGCATATGCATCTTCTATGGATACGTAAAAGGCGGAGCAATTGAAGCAAAAATGCTACTTATATTAGCGTTAATACTTATATTACTTGCTATAGTAACTTTCTTTATAAGTTATATTTATTATAAAAAGATAATATTAAATTCAAATGAAGCTTTAGGGGGAAGGTAAATGAAGGATATAATTGTAACTAAAAATTTGTATAAAGAATACTTAATAAATATTAAGTATGATATGATGGGAAAATTGACTTCTGATAAAATAGTTGTATTAAAAGGAATTGATTTTACTATTAAAGAGGGAGAATTTATATCTATAATGGGACCTTCAGGAGCTGGTAAGTCAACATTTATGAATTTAATATCTACAATAGATACACCATCTAAGGGAACTGTTATAATTGATGGTGAAAACGTTAAAGAACTTACGGAGAGAAAACTTGGTAAGTTAAGATATGAAAAAATAGGATTCGTTTTTCAAGAATTTAATTTAATAGATGGATTAACTGTAAGAGAAAATATAGCGGTTCCTCTTACACTTAAAAATGTTCCATTAGAAGAGATAGATAAAAGGGTAGAAGAAGTAGCAAAAAGACTTTCAATTGATGAATTATTAAATAAGTATCCATCACAATGTTCAGGAGGTCAAATACAAAGAGTTGCAATAAGTAGGGCATTAGTTGCAAAACCTAAAATAATTATTGCAGATGAACCTACAGGTAATTTAGATAGTAAAAATTCTAATGAAGTTATGAAACTATTTAAAGAATTAAATGAAAGAGATGGAATTACAGTTTTAATGGTAACTCATGATTCATTAACTGCAAGTTTTGCACATAAAGTACTATATATTAAAGATGGTATAATTGAAAATACTATAGAAAGAAAAGGAAAGAAGCAAAAAGAGTTTTTTGAAGATATTTTAAAAATATCTTCTGAAGAAATAGTTTTTGAAGATTAAATAAATATAAATATTATAGTATAGTTTATAATAAATAAAAAGACTGCCTTAAAAGGCAGTTCTTTTATTTATTATTTCTGTATTTTTCTAATTCATCATCTAGGTTTGTTTCATTTAAAGCTTCAAACTCATCATCTAAAGAAGGAGTTTTTAGATCAGATAAACCTTCTGCATAACTTTCTTCTTTTGAAATCTTTCTCTCAATATCATCTAAGTTAATTGAGTTTTTCTTTGTTTGAACATTAGCCATTATTTCATTTATTTGCTTTGAAGCATTAGCATTATTAAGTCTTGCACTAGCTTCATCTCTATAACTTCTTGTTTTATCAATTTCTTCTTGAAGTTTAATTAAATTATCTTTAAGTGCTTTTGCTTTTACACTTTGTTCTTCATAAGATTTCTTTAATGATTCATATTTTTTATCTTCATCTAATTTAAGCTTTAAAGCTTTTTTAGCAAGTTCTTCATTATTCTTACTCATAGCAAGTCTTACTTTTTCATCATAGTCTTTAGATAATTCTTTAGACTTTTCCATTGCTTTTTCAGTATTTTTTAAATTACCAAAGATTTGTGCTGATGAAATTTTTGCTTTATTTAAACTCTCTTCCATATCTCTTATTTTTTGATCTAATAATTCAATTGGATTTTCAAGATCATCAAGTGCTGAATTTGCCTTTGCTTTAAACATATTTGATATTCTGTTAAATACACCCATTTACTATATCCTCCTTTGTTTTTAGTTAATTATAATACCGAATTAATTTAATACAACTAAAATTAAGTATAATTTACAATTTATTAATTAAAGAAGAAATAATAAATTAAAAATATTACAATTACAACCACAGCTAGAACTAAAACTGCTTTAAATATAAATGATGAACCATGTAAGAATCCAAAAGGAGAAAAACTTGGAATAAAAAATGATGACCTTCTATTATAGTTTGGAGTTTCTGCTTTAGATGTATCATTATTAAAAGTATCATTCGTATTACTATTATTATTTGTGCTATTATTGCTATTACTCTTGTTATTGTTAGGAGATTGATTATTATACTTATCTGAAGTTTTAAATCTAGAACCAGAGTTACTATTTGGACTACTATATTTATCAGAAGTATTAAATCTTGAGTTCCACTTCGAAGAACTATAAGACTGAGTACTTTCTCTTGGACTACTACTATATGTACTATGAGAAGATGACGTTCTGAAACTGAATGCATATGTAGGAAGAGAAATGGATAATATATTAGTAATTAATATAGTTAAAATTACAAGTAGTTTTATTATAGGCTTTTTCTTATGCTTCATATATAAATACGCTCCTTTAAACTGTACTTATATTAAATTTACTATAAAAATAATAGTTAAATAAAAATAAAGCATTAATATTTTGTATCATTTTCATAAAAGAATATATTACATTTTGAAAATATATTAAAATATGTTTGAGGTGATGCTTTTATGAATATTGATGTAGCAAAAGAATGGATTCAAGATGAAAAAAACGTGTGGGGAGAAGATTATACTAATATAACTTTTTCTATAAATGATATTATGGAGTTTGAAGAGGAAACGGATATAAAGAATAGATACTTTGTGAAAAATATAAATATTTTAGATAAATATATGAGAATGTTAGATAAAGCAAGTTCTAAGCTTAATGTTAAGAAAAAAGTTTTATTTTTTGAAGTTAATAAGACAAGCAGTAGCGAAGCTAGCGATATTATAAGCGAGCTTATGGAATATAAAGATAGATATAAAGAAGTATTATATAAATTAAAATATTGTGCTAAATGTCAATGTTTAAAATGCATTAAAAAATGTAGATATGATTCATGTAATTCATGTGATAAAAGTGGAAAAGTTACCGAATGTAATTATGATAAATATAATGTGATAATGTTTAATAATTTCTTAACTAATTTATATAATTCAGAAACTAATTCTTATGATGAAGTAAAGATCCTTTGTGAAATTGATATATTAGAAAAAGATACAGTATATAGAGTTATTGATTCAAATGGAGAGTATTTAATATTAACTTATACTCACGATCCTTTAAAGGGAGATTCATATGGTTCTGTAGATGATAAAGATGTATTTAATATTATAGCAAATCTTTATGAAAAAAATGTACAAAATCTAATATAAAAAAAGATACTATACTTAAATTAAGTATAGTATCTTTTTTTATAAATTATTTAAATCTAAGCTGAAAGATTAATAGATAATATATATTTTTTAAAATTTAGTTCGAAAATAATAAATATACTAATAAATTTTATTTAGTAATATAAATTAATATTTAGTTCATAATATTAACTGATTGACAACAAATTTGGAATATGTAAAAATAAAGGTATTATTGGTTAAAAATGTCGAATGGTTAGGAGTTGAGGGGTCATAAAGAAGAAACGATCATTAATTTTAGTTATATTAAGCATATTTTTAATAAGTAATTTAGTTGTTAGCAATATTTTTTGTGTTAAAGCAAGTGCAAAAGAAGGCGATAAATTTTTTAGATTTACAAATATAACAGTAAAAGATGGATTATCTCAAGGATCAGTATATTCAATACTTAAAGATAAAGAAGGTTACATGTGGTTTGGAACTAATGATGGCTTAAATAGGTTCGATGGCTATGAATATGAAATCATAAAATCATCTGACAAAGATGAAAATACTTTGCATCCAGGTATCATAGGTTCTATAGTCGAAGATGATTATGGTTATTTATGGATTGGGACAAGTTCAGGATTAAGTAGATTAAATAAAAAAACTCTAAAAGTTGAAAGAATTGGTGCAGACATTAATGACCCTAAAAAGACTTCTAGTAAACATATATGGGATTTGTATATAGACAGTAATAAAAACCTATGGGTTGGAACAGAAAATGGATTAAACAAATATGATTTTAAAACAGGGGAATTTAAAAAATATTTTAGTGAAAAAGATAAAACAAATACACTAAGTGGAAATTATATAACTTCTATTATGGAAGGCACAGATGGCAATATGTGGTTTGGAACAAAAGATGGTCTAAGTATATTAGATGTAAAGACTGACACATTTACTAGGATATCTAGAAGAATAGATAAAAATCTTCCAAGTGATAATATACTTAAGCTATATAAAGACTCTAAAAATAATATGTGGGTAAGTACCCAAGAAAAAGGTGTTATTAAGTATGATTTAAACAATAAAAAGATAGATCCTTTAGATAAAGTAAATAAACTATATGGCTCAGAAAAATATGCAATTAATAGTATGTATGAAGATCAAAATAATAATGTATGGCTTGGAAGTAAAGGTGGACTTATAAAGTATTCTTTAGATAATGGAGAAATAACTAGCTATAAAAATAAGCCTTATGATCCAGATAGTCTTGTAAACAATAGTATTCAAAGTGTTTATAGAGATGATGATGGGCTTATATGGATTGGGACTTATAGTGGTATTAGTATATTAGATCCAGTACAAAAATTTATACATTATAAAAAAGATTTAGGTTCTAAAAATTCTTTAAGTAGTAATTCTATGGCTGGTATATATGAAGATGAAAATGGAATACTTTGGATTGGAACTACAAATGACGGATTAAATAAATTTAATAGAAAAACTGGAGAGATAAAACATTTTAAATTTGATGAAAATGATAAAAATAGTATTCCGAGTAATACAATATTTCAAGTTACAGGTGATGGGAATGGAACTGTATGGGTTGGTACAAAAGAAGGTTTATGTAAAATCGATAATAAAACTGATAAAGTAAAGGTATATAAACATAAAGAAGGAGAGAATTCTTTAACTAATAATGATGTTAAGGAAGTATTTATAGATAAAGGTGGGTTTATATGGATTGGAACCCGTGATGGTTTAGATGTTTTTGATAGTAAAAAAGAAAAATTTTATAACTTAGATTATATACTTTTAAAAAATAATATTGAAGAAACATTTATAAGAAGAATATTTCAAGATTCTAAAGGAAATTATTGGATTGCAACGGGTTGGAATGGTGGATTAATAAAATTTGATAAAGATAAAAAACAGGTTATTAATTATAAATCAGAAGATCTAGGAGAAAACACAATAAGTAATAATGCTATAAAAGGTATAAATGAAGATAAGGAAGGTAACATATGGGTAACTACATCTGTTGGGATAGATAAATTAGATGTTAATACAGGAAAATTTACAGTTTTTACTGAAGAAGATGGACTAGCTAATAATTATGTTTATGGTATTTTAATTGATGACTCTGATAATATTTGGGTTAGTACAAATGGAGGATTATCAAGATACAATCCAAAAACTAATAGATTTGAAAACTTTACTTTTGTAGATGGACTACAAAGTAATGAATTTAATGGAACATCAGAATTCAAAAGTAAAAGTGGTGAAATGTTCTTTGGTGGAACAAATGGTATTACAGCATTTTATCCAAAAGATATTAGTGAAAGCAAGAGTGGAAATCATAAAGTAACTATAGAAGATTTTAAAGTTTATAATAACAATAATATATCTTTAAGCGATAATGTAGAGTTAAAGAATAATGAAAATACTTTTTCATTCCAATTTTTCCTTCCTGATTATAGAAGACTTGGTGATTCAACATATGAATATATGCTTGAAGGTTTTGAAGATAAATGGAACTTTTCAGGTGAGAGAAATTATGTGAATTATACAAATATAGAACCTGGTAATTACACTTTTAAAGTTAGAAGTAGAAATAGAAATGGAGAAATAAGTGAAGTTACAGAGGTTAAACTTAAAATAAAGAAAGCTTGGTATAATTCAACATTAGCTTATATTATATATATATTAATTCTTTTAAGTATAGTTTATTTTGTGTTAAATTATGTAAAAATATTAAATGGACTTGTAAATCAAAGAACGGATCAGCTTAATAAAGAGTTAGTTGAAAAGGAAGAAATATATAATAAACTTTTAAAACATGAAAAACTTAGAAATACTTATTTAGTTAATTTATCTCATGAACTTAGAACACCACTTAATGTAATATTATCTAGTGAACAACTTATAAGAGCATTAAATGAAAACGAAGAAGGAATTGAGAAAAAAGATTTAAGAAAGTATATGTCTATAATAAAGAAAAATTCAAAAACTCTTTTAAAGGTTATAAATGATTTAATAGATAACTCAAAAATTCAAGCAGGAGCATATACACTTAAAATAGAAGAAACTGATATAGTTTATTTAGTTGAAGAAGTTGCTTTATCTATGAAAACTTATATAGAGAGCAATGGTATAGAGCTTATAATAGACCCTGAAATAGAAGAGAAAATGATAGAATGTGATAAAACTAATATTGAAAGATGTGTTATAAACTTAATTTCAAATGCAGTAAAATTCACTAAAGAAAATGGTACTATCTTTGTTGGAATAGAGGAACATGAAGAGATAGATACTGTTGATATAATAGTTAGGGATAATGGAGTCGGTATTCCAAAAGAGAAGCAAGATATTATATTTGATAGATTTAAAAATCTTGAGACACAAGTTTCAAGTAAACACTGTAGTAGTGGAATAGGACTTACATTAGTTAAAAACTTAGTTGAACTTCATAATGGTAAGATTTCTCTAGTTAGTGAAGTTAATAAAGGAAGTGAGTTTAGAATAACCCTTCCTGTAAAATATATAAAAAAAGATTAGTTTAATTACTTGTCTTATCCACAATTAAATGGGTAAGGCAAGTTTTTTATATGTTAAAAAATTCTTAAAACTAACATAATAATATTGTACTACTATAAGTTATATAAATTAAGGAGGTATTTTTATGAAAATTAAAGAAAGAACAAAAGAGATAGAAGAAAAGATAAGAAAAGAGTATAAAAAACTTGAAAAAGAAGAAGAGGGAACTTCAATTGAAGAAATGGAGAAGGCAGTTTCAGATTACTATCAAAATAACGGAACATTAATGGAAGATTTTTATGATTTTATTCAAAGAAATTGTTAGTATGATTTATAAAAATTAATAAAATTTTTCTTTACTATATAACTATATTCTTATATAGTTATATAGTGGGGTGAGCGTATTAATGAAGGATGTAAGATTAACTGAAGGAGATATCACAAAATCCTTACTTAAATTATCTCTTCCTATAATAGGGACAAACTTTATACAAACGGCCTACGGCATGATTGATATGATATGGATTGGAAGGCTTGGAAGTTCAGCTGTTGCAGCAATTGGTACTGCAACATTTTTTATAAATCTTGCAATGGCCTTATCTACCTTAATTGTAATAGGTACTGGAGTTAAAATATCTCATGCAATAGGAAGAGGAGATAGTGAAGAAGCAAAAGTATACATAAAAAACGGCATAATTTTAAGTATTATTTTAGCCTCTTTATATACTTTATTTATTTTCATATTTAAAACTAATCTAATTGAATTTTATGATCTTCAAAAAGATGTTTTTAATATGGCAGTAGACTACTTAGAAATATCAGCAGTAGGAATTATATTTATGTATTTAAATTCACTTTTAACTACTATATTTAATAGTTATGGTGAAAGCAAGATGCCGTTTTTAGCAAATACTGTTGGTTTTTTATTCAATATAATATTAGACCCTATTTTAATCTTTGGGACTAGCATAATAAAGCCAAGTGGAGTAATTGGAGCTGCTATTGCAACTTTAATTTCTAGAATTATTGTATTTATAATTTTTATAGTTTTTTCTAGAAAAAGATTATCTTTTTTAACAAAAGGAATAAACTTAAATTATACTAAAGGTATAAGTGTTATAAAACTTGGACTGCCAATAACAATGCAAAGAGTTATTTTTACTCTTATATCTATTATGGTTGCAAAAATAGTTTCAGACTTTGGTGCAACTGCTATTGCAGTTCAAAAGGTAGGAGTTCAAATTGAATCAATATCGTATATAACAATAGGAGGACTTCAAGGTGCAATTGCAGCATTTATGGGTCAAAACTTTGGAGCAAAAAACAAAGATAGAATAAAACTTGGATATTACAAATCATTAAAGCTTACAATAATATTTGGAAGCTTTATAACGCTAATATTTTTAATATTCCCAAAGCAAATTTTTAGTATATTTTTATCTGAAAAAGAAGCTTTAGATATGGGAATTACTTATATTAGGATACTTGCGTTTTCTCAAATATTTATGTGCGCTGAGCTTTTAACAGTTGGAGCTTTTAATGGTATTGGAAAAACTTATATAGCACCGGTTATAAGTATTACTTTTACATCTTTAAGAATTCCATGTGCAATAATTTTATCAAATCCTAATTTGTTTGGACTAAATGGAATTTGGATGAGTATAAGTGTTAGTAGTTTATTTAAAGGTGTTATTTTAGTTATATTGTTCTTAATAGGACTTAAAAAGTTAAATTTTAGAGATATAGGAGAGGCAGGAATTTAATATGTATAAAAAATTACTGGATTTAATTGTAGAAAATAATTTAGATAGAAAACTTATAAGAAGTAATTTTGGGTTAGAAAAAGAAAATTTAAGAGTAGATAGAGAGGGAAAACTTGCCCTTACAAAACATCCTGAAATTTTTAAAGAAGATAATCCATATATAAAAAGAGATTTTTCAGAAAGCCAAGTTGAGATGGTAACGCCAGCTTGTAAATCAGTAGATGAAGCATATGATTTTATGGAAAACCTACACAACATAGTTACAACATCATTAAAGGATGAATACCTTTGGCCACAAAGTAATCCTCCAATAATACCAAAAGACGATGAGATTCCAGTTGCAAAGCTTTATAAAGAGGAAGAAGTATCATATAGAGAAGGCCTTGTTAAAAAGTATGGCGCAAAAAGACAGCTTGTAAGTGGAGTTCATTATAACTTTTCTTTTGATGAAGACTTATTAAAAGAACTTTATTCTCTTTTAAGTCCTAATATGGATTTTAAAAAGTTTAAAGATGAAATATATTTTAAAATAGGAAGAAATCTTTTAAAGTATAAATGGCTTTTAATTTACTTAACTGGTGCAAGTCCAGTATTCCATAAAAGTTATAAGGGAGCGTGTAAAAAGGCTGTTAAAAAGATTGGAAGAGATGATTACTATTTTAAAGGGGTCAACTCACTTAGAAATAGTGAATGTGGTTATAAAAATTTAGAAGATTTTTATGTATCATATAATAATGTTAATGAATATGTAAATGATATAAGAAATTTAATTAATGATAAATGTATACAAGGTGCTAGAGAATACTATAGTCCAATTAGATTTAAGACAAAAGAACAAGGCGATATGCTAAATAATCTTTTAAATGATGGAGTTAAATATATTGAAATAAGACTTTTAGATTTAGATCCATTATGTCCTATTGGAGTAAGTAAAGACACGTTAAACTTAATATTTATATTTATATTATTTACTTTATTTACAGAAGACTTTAAGTATACACCAGCATTCCATGATGAATATGTATTAAATGAAAATAGAGCAATTGAAAATAAAGAATTTAATTTAATAAACATTGATGGAAAAGAAGTAGGACTTAGAAAAAAAGGTCTTGAAGTATTAGAAGAAATGGAAGTTTTGGCTAACAAGTTATTTAAAGATAATGAAGATATAAAAAGAGCTATAAATATATCAAAAAAGAGATTTGAAAATTATAAAGAAACAATTGCAAGCAATATTATAGAAGGAATTAGAGAATCAGACTATATTGATTATTTCATGGGCTTAGCTAAAGAATACTTAAAATATAGTGAGAAAAATGTATTTAAACTAAAAGGATATGAAGATTTAGAACTATCAACACAAATATTAATATTAGATAGTATGAAGCATGGAATAGAATATGAAGTGTTAGATAGAAGAGATAACTTTATATCACTTACAAAGGGAGATCATGTTGAGTATGTAAAACAAGCTACAAAAACATCAAAAGATGCTTATATTACAGCTTTAATTATGGAAAATAAACTTGTTACTAAAAAGGTACTTGAAAAAAATAATATAAAAGTCCCAAAGGGCGGATATTACGAAAATATCGAAGATGCTTTAGGAGATTATTATAAATATAAAGGAAATCAAATTGTAGTTAAACCAAAGTCAACAAACTTTGGTATTGGAATTACAATATTTAAAGGTGATTTTACTAAAGAAGAATATAATAGAGCAGTTGAAATAGGCTTTGAAAATGATAATGAAATATTAATAGAAGAGTTTATAAAAGGAAAAGAATATAGATTCCTTGTAATAAATGATGAAGTATGTGGAATACTTCACAGAGTTCCTGCTAATGTTGTTGGAGATGGAAAGAGCACAATTAGAGAGCTTGTAGAAGAGAAAAATAAAAATCCTTTAAGAGGAAAAGGATATAAGACACCTCTTGAAAAGATATCCTTAGGAGAAGCTGAAGAGATGTTTTTAAGAGAAAGTAATAAAGATTTTGATTATGTTCCATTAGAAAATGAAACAGTTTATTTAAGAGAAAATTCAAATATAAGTACAGGTGGAGATAGTATAGACTTTACAGATGATATTGATGATAGCTATAAAGAAATAGCAATTAAAGCTGCAAGGTCTGTTAATGCGAAAATCACAGGTGTTGATATGATGATAAGTGATATAAAGGAAAAAGCAAATTCTAATAATTATGGAATTATTGAAATAAACTTTAATCCTGCAATACACATTCATTCATATCCATATAAAGGCTTAAATAGAAAAGTAGCTGAGAAAGTATTAAAGCTTTTATTTGGAGAAATATAAGATGATTGAAAATA
The DNA here is from genome assembly GCF_055396605.1 of Clostridium budayi. Lineage (NCBI taxonomy): Bacteria > Bacillati > Bacillota > Clostridia > Eubacteriales > Clostridiaceae > Clostridium > Clostridium budayi. The sequence goes on along the minus strand of NZ_AP042456.1, from coordinate 1,777,172 downwards.
CGAGTGATGTATTAAAGGCATTAGCCCATCCTGTACGAATACAAATATTAAAACAATTATATGACGGACCTACTTGTGTCTGTCATATAAATGAAAATATAGATTATTCACAAGCAAACATATCAAAACATCTTAAAATTTTAAAAAATGCTCATATAGTAAAATCAACAAAAGAAGGAATGTATCAATATTACAGCCTTACAGATGAAAAAATTAAAGAAATAATACATTTAGCTGAAGAAGTAGTTAAAAATAGTAAAATAAGATAAATTAATAGAAGGAATACAATAAAGATGAAAATTATAAACCCATATGATTATAAAGGTGAATTTTATAAAGGAAATTTACATACACATACTGAAAATAGCCCATGTGGACACTATAGTTTAAAAGAAGTAATAAAGATGTACACTTCGTACAAAATGGAATATGATTTTTTAGCAATCACAGACCATTATAAGTTAACAGATTTAAGTAAATATAATGATAGAGAAGATATATTATTGTTGCAAGGTGTTGAACATAAAAAATGTGATCATCAAACATTAGGTATTAATATTTCAAAATATGATGATGACGAAGATGATGATAATAATCATAATGAATTATTTAAAAAAATAAATGATCAAGGTGGAATAAATATTATTTGTCATCCTCATATGGGAAAAGAAGATTATTGGACTTTTGAAGAATTATTAAAGCTTGATGGATATACTGGTATAGAAGTTTTTAATAATAACGTTAGAATGGACTGCAAAGGAAGAGCAGTTGCAACAGATGTTTGGGATAAGCTTTTAAGTAATGGAAAAATAGTATTTGGTTTTGCAAATGATGATATGCATTTATTTTCAAGAGTTGGGGGAGGATATAATATGGTTCTCTCAGAAGAAAAGACTATAGATAGTATATTAAATGCAATAAGAAGAGGAAGCTTTTATGCAAGCTTTGGAATTAAAGTTAAAAATATAGAGCTTAAAGACAATATAATATCAGTAGAAAATGGGGATGCTAGAGTTCCATATGTGTTCTTTAAATTTATAGGTAAAGATGGTATTACCTTAAAAGAAGAGAAGGGTAATAAAGGTACTTATGAAGTTAAAGGAAACGAAGGTTACGTAAGAGTTGAAGTTTACAGAGAAGATGGTGCTAGAGCTTGGCTACAACCTTTTGTAATTGAAAATAATTAAATTGTTAATATAGTATAAATTAAAGAATATTTTGAAAATTTGCTTGTAATAGAAAAATATGTATGATATACTATTATTGTAAATTAAATAAAGGTTTCGGATAGTTAAGCGTTTTCTGTTTTTTTGAGATTTCTCCAAAAGTATAGAAAAGATTAATTGTTAGAATACTTTATATGTTTTGGAGGAATGAAAAAATGGAAGATAAGACTATTGTATGTAAAGATTGTGGAAAGGAATTTGTTTTCACTGTAGGAGAACAAGAATTCTACAAAGAAAAAGGATTCGATAACGAACCTCAAAGATGTGCTGAATGTAGAAAAGCAAGAAAACAAAGATTCAACAATAGATAATCTTAGTTTATTATAGCCATAGAACTTTAAGTTCTATGGCTTTTTTATATTATCTTGATAGTACCTTTTTAAATAAGTTTCTTTTGTAACTTTTAAGTTTTTCCATAGAGTGAGTTTCCACAAAAGCTGAAAATAACATTAAAGTAAAGCCCATTCCAATTAGGAAATGACCAAGAACATCCGGTATAAGATTAAAACAATTTAAACAAAGTGCAATCGCATTAAAAAATAATGCAAAGCAAGTATATTTACTTGGATCTTTCATTTGTATCACCTCCTTATAAAACTATATATAATATTATATAGTGAATTACAACAATTTCCAACAGATCCCTTGGAGGTAAAGACAAATACTTGAATTTCACATAGTAATAACTTTGAAAAATAAAGAAAAAAATATGATATAATAAAAAATAAATTCAATTTAGAAAGGTTTTACAAAAGAAAATGAGTAATTATTTATTTAATAACCATATAAATGTAGCTAGAAGTTTTAAAGAAGAAGGAAATAAACTTAAAGCATTACAATTTTATAAAAAGGCGTATAACTTTGAAGAAGGAAAAAAGGATATAGAACTTCTTTTAGATATGGCACTTTTATACCATGAATTAGAACAAATGGATTTAGCAGAAGAAAAATATAGGGAAGTTTTAGAAATAGATAATAATGAAGAAAGAGCTTATTATGGTCTTGGTACTCTTTATGATGATGATGGATTTTTTGATGAAGCAAAAGAATATTATGAAAAAGCAATAAGCATTAATAAAAATTATGATAAAGCATACTTTTTCTTAGCAAATATTTATGATGAAGAAGGCGATAAAGAAAAAGCTATAAATTATTATAAAAAGGTACTAGAAATAAATCCAAAAGACCTTTGGGCTAATGCTAATTTAGCTTGTATTATGGAGGAGACTGTAAGACTTGAAGAAGCAGAAGAGTATAATAAAAAAGCTTTAGAAATAGAACCTAATCATTTTAGAATATTATTTAATATGGGGGTTATTAAAAAGAGATTAGGAGATTTTTCTAAAGCAAAAGAGTATTATGAAAAATCTATAGAAAGTAATCCGAAATTTCCTTTTAGTCATTTAAATTTAGGAGTAATTTATAGAGAAAAGGGGAATTATAATAAGGCTATAGAAATTATAACAAATGGAATTTATGAAAATCCAGAGGTTGGATTTTTATATTATAATAGAGCCTGTTTTTATTCTTTAGTTGGAGAATATGAAAAGGCTTTAGATGGTGTTTTAAAAGCTATAGAACTAGATGACTTTTTTATAGAATATATGAAAAAAGATAAAGAACTAGATCCTATACGTAGTTTACCTAGATATAAAGAAAGATTTCTATAGTAAATCTATTAGGATAAGGTGAAGATAAATGGGAATTATAAAAAAAGCATTCTATATGATATTAGGTTTTTTATGTATTATAGTTGGAGCTATTGCATCATTAATTCCCTTAGTGCCTGGTTTTGTTATAATTGGCTTTGCTGGAGCTTGCTTTGCTAAAGGCTCTAGAAGGTTTAAAAAATGGCTAGTAACTAAAAAGTTTTATAAGAAATATTTAGAAAAGTATATGAAAGATTTTATAAATAAGTAAAGAGGTAGGAGAACATATTCTTCTACCTCTTGTTTTTTAATAAACTATTAATAAAATGTTAAAATGGTATTGATAATCATTATCATATATGATATATTCATATAGTAACAAATGGAAGGGAGAGAAATATTATGATGATTAATAAAAGATTAATAAATCTTTGCAAAGAATCAAAAAAATACATAGGACTTACGGTATTTTCTAATTGGGTTGTTTTATTATGCAATTTAATTATGATTTTATTAATTGGTAAAATAATTAATAAAGTATATTACAATATAGAAGCCTTAAAAGGGGTAGGATTTAAAGAATTTATAAGAAATGATATAGGAACATATTTATTAATATTTTTAGGATTATTAATAGTTAGATTTACATTTAACGTATTATACGGATACTTTTCAAACAAATCTTCAGATGTTGTAAAAGTAAAATTAAGGGATATGATTTATGAAAAGTTATTAAACTTAGGATTAGATTATAATAAAAATTTATCAACATCATCTATCGTTCAAAGTGCTATAGAAGGAGTAGAAGCTTTAGAAATATACTTTGGAAAATATTTATCTCAATTATTCTACGCATTACTTGCACCAATAACTTTATTTTTTGTAATTTCATTTATATCTTTTAAAGCAGCAGTAGTATTTATACTTTGTGTGCCTTTAATACCGATATCAATAATTGCCATAATGAAATTTGCAAAAAGACTTCTAAAGAATTATTGGAATAATTATTCAAATCTTGGTGAAACATTCTTAGAAAATCTTCAAGGATTAACAACTTTAAAAGTATTTAATATTGATGAAATAAGACATGAAAAAATGAATAAAGAAGCAGAAAGCTTTAGAAAAATAACAATGAAAGTTTTAAGTATGCAGCTAAATTCAATTACAGTTATGGACTTAATTGCTTTTGGTGGAGCAGCACTTGGTTCAATAGTTTCTTTAATAGCATTTAAAAATAGTCAAATTAATCTTGGACAAACTATAATAATCATTTTATTATCATCAGAGTTTTTTATACCACTTAGACTTCTTGGATCATTCTTCCACGTAGCTATGAATGGTGTTGCAGCATCTGATAAAATATTTGAATTATTAGATAGTAAAGAAAGAGAAAAGAACATTATAGAAGATATAAGTGATTTAGATAAAATCAATATAAATTTAAATGATGTAACATTCTCATATGACAGTAAAAGAGATGTACTTAAAAATGTATCTTTAAATATAAAAAATAAAGGTTTTACAGCAATCGTTGGAAGAAGTGGTAGTGGTAAAAGTACTATAGCAAACCTTTTATTAAACACATATGAAGTAAATAAAGGTGAAATAATGTTTAATAATACTAATTTAAATAATATTTCATTTGATGATATTTACGAAAAGATAATGCTTATAAATACTAATAGTTACATTTTCAACGGAACTATTTTAGATAATTTAAAGATTGCAAAAGAAAATTTAACTGATAATGAAATTCAATATGCATTAGAACTTTCGAATTTAAAATCTTTTGTAGATGGACTTAAAGATGGAATTAATACTAAAGTTGGTGAAGGTGGATCACTTTTATCTGGTGGTCAAAAGCAAAGATTAGCTCTTGCAAGAGCGGTACTTTCAGACAGAGATATTTATATATTTGATGAAGCAACTTCTAATGTAGACGTTGAGTCTGAAGAAATAATATTAGATGCAATAAACAAATTAGCAAAAGAAAAAACTGTAATTGTAATATCACATAGATTAGCTAATGTAAAAAATGCAGATGTTATATACGTTTTAGATAACGGAAAAATCGTTGAAAGCGGAAATCATATAGAGCTTATAAAGAAGGAAAATCATTACTTTAACATGATAAAAGAACAAGAATTTTTAGAAAGAAGAGAGGTAGTATAAATGGAGAGAAAATCAGGATTTTATATTATGAAAAGGCTAATTATAGAATTAAAGCCTTTAATACCTGTTATGTTTATAACTGTATCTATGGGTGTCTTAGGATTTTTAGCATCTATTTCAATAACTTCTTTTGGAGCTGTATCTATAATTAGTTTAATTGATAACGGATTTAAAATTACATTTACTACTTCTTTAATTATTATGGCAGTATGTGCCCTTTTAAGAGGGCCTTTAAGATATGCAGAGCAGCTTTCAGGTCACTATATAGCTTTTAAAATATTAGTTATATTAAGAGATAAAGTTTTTACTGCCCTTAGAAAACTTGCTCCATCAAAGTTAGAAAGTAAAGAAAAAGGAAATTTAGTTTCACTAATTACATCTGATATAGAGCTTTTAGAAGTATTTTATGCACATACAATTGCACCAATTTCTATTGCAATATTAACAAATAGTATTATCGCAATAATACTGTATACTATTAATCCATATTACGGTTTAGCATCAGCTATCTTATATTTAACTATTGGATTATTTATTCCATACTTTACATCAAAAATAGGTAAGAAGTCAGGTATAGAATATAGAAATAAATTTGGAGAAACAAACTCTTATCTTTTAGATTCTTTAAGAGGGCTTAAAGAAATACTAATATTTAAAAATGGAGAAAAGAGAAAAGAAAATATTCATAATTACTCAATTAGCTTAAATGAAAAGCAAAAGAAAATTAAGTTACATGAAGGAATTATAAGAGCTACAACAGATTTTACAATAATGATTGGAATGATGGGATTTGTATTACTTGGAATATATCTTTACTTAGATGGCGCAATTGATTTTAATAGTATGATTTTAGCTATAGTTATATTAGCATCATCCTTTGGACCAGTTGTAGCATTAAGTAACTTATCAAATAACTTATTACAAACATTTGCATCAGCAACTAGAATATTTAATCTTTTAGATGAAACACCAGAAGTTGTAGAAAATGAAGGTGAAAGACATTTAGAAAATACAGATATAAATTATGATAATGTAACGTTTGCCTACAAAGGAAGAGAAGACGTATTAAAAAATATTAATATGAAAATTAAAAAAGGTGAAAGTATTTCAATTATAGGTGAAAGTGGAAGTGGTAAGAGTACATTTGTAAAATTACTTATGAGATTTTGGGATGTTAAAGAAGGAAAAGTTAATTTTGGTGGAGAGAATGTAAAGACTTTAGAAACTAAAGCGCTTAGAAACCACCAAGTACTTATGAGTCAAGAAACATATCTTTTTAATGAAACTATAGAAGATAATATAAAACTTAGTAATTTAAATGCAAGCTTTGAGGAAGTAAAAGAAGCTTCAAAAAAGGCAGCAATTCATGATTTCATAGAAAGTCTTCCTAATGGATATAAAACAAAAGTTGGAGAACTTGGATCTAATCTTTCATCAGGAGAGAAACAAAGAATTGGACTTGCTAGAGCATTTTTAAGCAAAGGAGAAGTTCTAATATTAGACGAGCCTACTAGTAATTTAGATACACTAAATGAAGGGGTAATTTTAAATTCTATAAAAGAGAACAAAAAAGATAAAACAATAATATTAATAACACATAGAAAATCAACATCATCAATTTGTGAGAAAGTATTTAAAGTTTCTAATAAAAATTTAGTAAGAGAATAGTTTAGGAGAGGATTAAAGATGGAGAAAATAAAAAAGTTTTTATATGTAACAATTGGAATTATTTCATTTGGATTAGGAGCTATAGGGGTAGTACTACCAGTACTACCAACTACCCCATTTTTACTCCTTTCATCATTCTGTTTTGTTAGAGGATCAGAAAGATTCGATAAATGGTTTAGAGGAACAAAACTTTATAAAAAGCATTTAGAAAGCTTTGTAAACAATAGACAAATGACTTTAAAGCAAAAGATAACTATATTACTATTTGCAGATTTTATGTTAATGTTCCCACTTATCATACTAGATTCACTTATGGTAAAAGGATTAATCCTGTTAGTTATGCTAACTAAGTATTGGTACTTTATTTTTAGAATAAAAACTGTGAAAAAGGAAGATTTAATAAAGGACGGAGTATAGATTATGAAAAAGAAAAATAGAATCGAAAAAGAAAAAGAAATAGTTAAATTAATGATTGAAATCTACTGCTCTAAAAATCATAAGACAAATGATAAAAAGCTATGTAGTGAATGTGAAGAATTATTAGAATATGCTCATAAAAGATTAAGTTACTGCAAATTTGGTAATGAAAAAAGTTCATGTAGCAAATGTCCTATTCATTGCTATAAGAAAGATATGAAAATGAAAATAAAAGAAGTTATGAGATTTTCAGGCTGGAGACTTATAGTATACAAGCCTTATGAATTTGTAAGACATATATTTAAGTAAAAGGAGATATGGTATGAAAAAGAAAATAATATGTATGTTAATTGCAGGATCTTTAACTATGTCTATAACAAGTCCTGCATATGCAATAGTTTTAAATGAAAGTATAAAAAATGAAGTTTCAAATGAAGAAAATAAAGCTTTAGAAGATGGAGTTTATAAAGTAGAAAATGATGCTCTTCATATAACAGAAGACAAAGAGTCTATGGCTAGAAAATTCCTTGATAAAGAAAGTAATATAACTGTTAAAAATGGAGAAACATTATTACAAATAATATTTTCAAATAAATCTATGATGAAAAATGTTAAAGTAACAGTAAATGATAAAGCTACAGAAACTAAAGTAATAGATGAAACTGATACTACAATTACATATGAATTTAAAATAAATTCTATAAAAGATAAACTTATAGTAAGTGCAACTCCTTTTCCAGGTATGAAAGTTGATTTTAGGTTAGTTTTAAAAGAAGACACATTAAAAAAAGAAGAAACTTCTGAAGAAGATAAGGAAGAGAAGCCAGAAACTAATAAACCAGAAACAGAAAAACCAGAAACTAAGCCTGAAGAGGAAAAGCCACAAGTAAAACCAGAAACTAATAAACCTGAAGAAAACCAAACAAGTAAGCCCAATAATAATATAGAAAATAACAATACTGTAACTCAAAATAAAGAGTTATATAAAATGCAAAATGAAATAATAACAGATAGTGAGATAGGCTATGGAGCAGCAAGAGGTGCTATAGCTAAAACTAACTATATGGAAGTTAGAAATGGTAAAAAATATATAACTATGAGTATTTCAGGAACAGATTTAATGTCTAATATAAGGGTTTTAGTAAATGGTAAACAAGTTAGCTATAATATATTAAAAAATGATAAAACGAATAATTTAATGGATATAGAATTTCTAGTAAATTCATTAGATGATAATGTTAAATTTAAAATGCATATAAATGTCCTTGGAGAAGATATAGATTTTGGAGTTAAGTTTTTAAAAGACACTGTAACTCAAATTGGATTTGTTCCAGAGTCAAAACCAAGCACTAGTTTATCAATACCAAATGCTGAAACACTTTTAGCGGTAGCTGAAAAAACAGAAGATGAAAGCAAAGAAAAGAATGAAGAAAAAGACAATAAAGTCAATGAAAAAACTAGTAAGAAAAATGTAGCTAAAGAAAGTTATAAAGAGTACACTATAAAAAATGAAATTATAAGTGACAGTTCAGTTGGACGTAAGATGGCAAGAAAATACTTAAATGAAACTGCTTTAATTGAAGAAGTTGATGGAGTGAAATATATAACTTTAAGATTTTCTGGAATGGATCTTATGAATGACATAAAAATTAAAGTTAATAATGAAGACGTAGAGATGGAATTAGTAGATGAAGATGCTACAAATAATATAAAAGCTTATAGATTCAAAATAAATAATATAAATGATGATATAAAGGTTTATGCACATATAATTCCTATGAATATGGATATTGCTTTTGGAGTAAAACTTTTAGAAGATACTTTAGAACTTGTAACTGAATATACTCCAGAAGATGTAGTAATTGACGGAAAGAAACTTAAAACAACTTTAGCTGCAAGTTTTGGTGGTGGAATGTTTTTACTTGGAGTAGGAGCAAGTGCTATTACTTCTAAAGTAGTTAAGAGAATTAAAAAGAAAGAAAAATAATTTAAAGAGTTATGAAATAGATTATTTCGTAACTCTTTTTAAATTTACATAAAAATAAGGAATAATGTAGTATAATATTTATATTAAAATGAAATAAGGAAGGAAACATAGATTTATGAAATCATTAGTTTTAGCAGAAAAGCCTTCAGTTGGTAGAGAACTTGGAAGAGTTTTAAAATGTAATAAAAAAGGAAATGGATTTTTAGAAGGAGATAAATATATAGTAACTTGGGCACTTGGACATCTAGTAACTTTAGATGCACCAGAAGGATATAACCCAGAATGGAAAAAGTGGACTATGGAAACACTACCTATGCTTCCAAAACATATGAAGCTTTCAGTAATTAAAGGTAGTGGAAAACAATTTAAAATAGTTAAAGAACAAATGTATAGAAAAGATGTAAATGAAATAATAATTGCAACAGATGCAGGAAGAGAAGGAGAACTTGTTGCAAGATGGATTATAGATAAATCACATGTTAAAAAGCCAATTAAAAGACTTTGGATATCATCTCAAACAGATAAAGCAATAAGAGATGGATTTAATAATTTAAAAGATGGAAGAGCTTATGATAATTTATATCATGCAGCAGAATGTAGAGCAGAAGCTGACTGGATTGTAGGACTTAATGTAACAAGAGCACTTACTTGTAAGCATAATGCACAGCTTTCAGCAGGTAGAGTACAATCACCTACTTTAGCTATGATAGTACAAAGAGAAGAGGATATTAAAAACTTTAAGCCAAAAGAATATTATACTGTTGATATAAAGACAGATAAGTGTAATTTTACTTGGGTAAATAAAGATAATAACTCAAGAATATTTAATAGAGAGTTTTCAGAAAAGTTAGTATCAAAACTTAAAGGAAAAGATGGGGAAATTATAAATGTTACAGAAAGTAATAAGAAAAAATACTCTCCAGCACTTTATGATTTAACAGAACTTCAAAGAGATTGTAATAAGATGTTTGGATATTCAGCAAAACAAACATTAAATATAATGCAAAGACTTTATGAGAATCATAAATTACTTACTTATCCAAGAACAGATTCAAGATATTTAACTAAAGATATTGTAGGAACAATTAAAGATAGATTAAAAGCTATTGCTATAGGAGAATACAGAATTTTAGCAAATGAACTTTTAAATAAAGATATAAAAGGAAATAAAAGTTTTGTTGATGATTCAAAAGTATCAGATCACCACGCTATAATTCCAACAGAAGAAAGAGGAAATTTAGCTAACTTAAGTTCAGAAGAAAGAAAAGTATATGATTTAGTAGTTAAGAGATTCCTATCAGTTATGCTTCCTCCATTTGAATATGTTCAAACTACTTTAGAAGGAAAAGTAAATGGAGAAAGATTCATTGCTAAAGGAAAAGTAGTTAAAGCAAAAGGATGGAAAAAAGTATTTGATAGGGAAGAAGATGAAGAATCAGATATAAAAGAACAAGAACTTCCAAAGCTTAATAAAGGTGATAAGTTTACAGTAAAAGAAGTAATAGAAAAGAAAGGTGAAACAAAACCACCTGCAAGATTTAATGAAGGAACACTTTTATCTGCAATGGAAAATCCTCATAAGTATATAAATGTTGATAAAGAATCAGCTAAAACTTTAGGGGAAACAGGAGGACTTGGAACTGTTGCAACTAGAGCTGATATTATAGATAAGTTATTTAATTCATTTGTAATAGAAAAGAAGGGGAAGGATATAATACCAACTTCAAAAGGAAAACAATTAATTGACCTTGTACCTAAAGAATTAAAATCACCTTTACTAACTGCTAAGTGGGAAGGGGAACTTGATAAAATATCAAAAGGTAAAGAAGATCCAAGAAAATTCACTAAAGAAATGAGAAACTATGCAACAGCTTTAGTTGAAGCTGTAAAGCAAGAAAATGCTAAGTTCCACCATGATAACTTAACAGGTAAAAAGTGTCCTGTATGTGGTAAGTACATGCTTGAAGTTAAAGGTAAAAATGGAACTATGAATGTATGTCAAGATAGGGAATGTGGTCATAGAGAAAATGTAGCAAGACTTACTAATGCAAGATGTCCTGAATGTAAGAAGAGATTAGAACTTAGGGGATCAGGAGAAGGTAAGATATATGTTTGTCCGGGAACTAACTGTAGCTTTAGAGAAAAGGAATCTCAATTTAAGAAGAGATTTGATAAAAATTCTAAGGTAAATAAGAGAGAAGTAAATAAAATAATGAAAAAGATGCAAAAGGAAGCTGAAGAAGAAATGAACAATCCATTTGCAGCACTTTTAAAAGATTTTAAATAAACTATTTTAGCAGAGTAATTAAATAATTACTCTGCTTTTTAATTTAGTAAATTTAAATATTGGTATATATAACTGAAAGATAATTATGTTAAAAGTTAATATTGGTAATAAATTGGAATAATACATATATTAAAAAATAAATCGTACTCATCTTATTTAATTATATGAAAATTAAAATGAAAAATAAATTTACTTTTATTTAAATTTAATCTTTACAAATATGGAAATCTGATGTATTATATAATTATCAAATATGAAAATATTTTTGCAAAGGAGATTTACATATGAGTAAAGTTGTTGAGAATTATAAAGATTATTTAGAAGATGTTAAGGATGATAATTTACATTTATCAATTGATAAGCAATATGAACCATTATCATTTGAAGAGTATGTGTATAATGAAATTTGTGAATTAAATCAATATGGATTTTCGATAAAAAATCAATTTGAATTAAATTCTATATTAAAAGAAAAAGAAGAAATAAATAAAATAGATGAAGAGAGTTTAGAAGTAGTAAAAAATATAGAAAACTTAGATTATAAATTATTTGGATTCATAGATATGATTAAAAATGCTGAAATAGAATATGAAGATGAGGTTATAGTAAAAGAGCATTTAGATAGTGCAAAAGAAATTTTAGTTAAGGTTTATAAATTAAAAGTTGATGTTGAAAAAATTATTCTAGAAAAAAGTAGTTTAAAAGTTAAAAAAGCATATAAAATAAATGTTTATAAATTATCATATGAAATAGATGGAGATAATAGAGAGGAATACAGATTTGTAACAACTTTAAATAAAAGTAACTTCAAGGTAACGAGTAAAAATTTGATAGATACTTATTATGATGGGATAAAGATAATAGGGGATACTGAAACATTAATGGAAGTAATAGATGGTGAATGTAATATAAATGCTTATTTAGAAGCTGTTCAACTTTTTAATGAAATAAAATTTATACAAATAGGAGCTATATATAAATATGCTATTAATTTAAAGGAAATACTCGGATCACACTATAGATATCCAAGAATATATAAATTAAATGGTAAACTTATATTCAGATATATGATATTAGACAATAGTGAACTTGAAGACAATATTAGAGTTTATATTGAAACAGTCATATTTAATAAATCTGATTTTAATATAAAAATATTTAGAGATTTTACTAATTTAATGTTCTTTAGATTCTAAAGTTAGAATTTATTAGAAAATAAGGTGGTTAATATGGAGTATAGTGAAATAAAATATTGCAAAAGCATAGATGCAATATCAAGAGGTCATAGAATAAAGAATTATGAAGATTTAGATATAGCATTAAAAAGAGATGAGGAAATTTTAGCAATAAATTATGGAGAAATGACAAAGGTATTAGAATTTAAAGAAATAAAAAATAATCAATACAATCTAAAAAGTTTATTAGAGATAGGTGAAAAAATATATATAGGTAATTTTAATGTTGAGTCTAGAGAAAAGGAATTCGGTATTTTTAATATAAAGGTTGAAAGAATAGATATAGATTTAAAATCCTATATAGAAAAGAAAAGTGGATTAAAAATAAAAAATAAATTTGATTTTGAAGTTTTGAAATTAACATATAAATTAGGAGAAGAATATAGGATTATTCCATTTGAAATAGATAAAAAACTAAAAATAAATGAAGAGATTTTTATAGATACACATTATGCAGGAATAAAAATAGATAGTGATATAAGAATGGAAGATATTATTGAATATAAATTTGATGTAGAAAATTATATGGAATTTATTTTATTAATTAGAGAAATAAATTCTGTAGAATCAATATATAATGATAATCCTATATTGTGTAAAAGAAATATTTTAACACCAGATAAAAATAAAATAAAAAATCCAACAGTATATAAATTAAATGATGAAAGTACTCTAATTGAATTTATTGTTGAAATTAGAAATGATAATAAAAGTTATAATTATATAAGATTAGAACGTGTAAAATTTGAAAAAAATAAATTAAATGCAATTACTGTTACAGATTTTAATTTTGAAAAAATATATAAGATTTAAGGAGAGAATAAAATGGGAACAGATTTAGGAATGAAAGAATTAAGAAAAGCAACTGGAATGGGACTTAAAGAATTAAGTGAATTAGTAGGTAAAAGCTCAAGTTATCTTTCAAGAATAGAGAGTGGATCAATAGTAAATACATCTTATGAAACAATGTTAAATATTGCAAGAGCTATTGCAGATACAGATGCTATTAAAAATGGAAAGATTGATTTTAAAAATTATAATAGTGATTTTGGAAGATTAGTATTAAGTTGTAAATATGATGAGTTAAAGAAAGTATATGATTATACAAAGGATAATAAAGATGTTGAATATGAAGCTAAAACAATACAATATTTAAATTTAAATGATTTGAATGTATTTAAGGATTTAGGAAAATACAGAAAAGGTGTAATGGAATATGAAGATGCAAAGAAACAATTTATAGAAATTATTGAAAAACTTAATGGATTTGAATATATAAAAGAATGTAAAAAATCATCAGGGGAAATACCTACTGTGAATATAGAAATTCCAATAGAAGATATTATAAAAAATGGATATGATGATTTTTCAGGAATAATAACTTATAAAATATTAAAAGCAGTAGAAGATTTAAAGTTCTTTGGAACTATGTGGGATGTATTTCCTACAACTTCTAGTTATGAAAATATAACTAGTTGTAATACGGAAAAGGATGAACAAGAGGAAGAAGAATATGAGATACCAGAACCAGAGGAGCCTAAATTTAATAGTTAAGTTTTAGAAATATGATATATCATTGTATTAGGCATATGGGAGAATTTATATTTTACACACCTAATATGTAAATAAATTTTAAAATTGGTAGTAATATCATTAATTATTAGTTTGAATTATTTATAATTAATATGTGGTTATTTTAAAAAGTAACCAATAAGTGGAATGCGCTTTAAACAAATATATTTTAGTTAAGTTATTATATAAAAATTTTATAAATTAATTTTGGGGGAATCATAATGGCAAAATTAGTTCCAAGTATAGAAGAAATAAAAAATAGTAAACCTTATCCGGAAAAGGGAGAATTAGCATTAATTGAAAGTTTGTATAGAAATTTGGATGATTCTTATGAAATATATTTTCAGTCTTATTTAAATGGATTACATCCTGATATAGTAATTCTAAGAGATGGATATGGTGTATTTATAATAGAAGTTAAAGATTGGGATCTAGAGAACTATAAATATGGACAAGTAGATAATAATAATAGATATGGAAAAATGTTTTTGAAAAAGAACAATGCTAAAGTAAAGAATCCGTTTGATCAAGTTATGGCGTATAAAAATAGTTTATATCAATTATATTTACCTGAATTAGCTATAGAAAATATAAAAAGTGATAAAGTTTATGGAATAGTTAAAGTTGGAGTTTATTTTCATGAGGCGACAAGTGAAAAAATAGGCAGTTTTTTCAATAAAGATAAGATAAAGTTTATTTCCATATTGGGAAATGATTCGAATATAATAGAAGTTATAAAAGATGCATTAAAAAACAAGAGTAAATTAGATAAAAATATATATGATAGATTACGTATATTGTTAACGCCAATATATCATAAGGCTAATGAGGGGAAAAATATTAAATTAAACGATAAACAACTAAGTTTAATTGAAAGTAAACCTAATTTAGAAAGAAAGGTTAAAGGTATAGCAGGTTGTGGAAAGACTACTACTTTGGCACATAAGGCAGTAAATGTTGTAAGAAGAAAAGGTGCTAGATCTCGAGTATTAGTATTAAGCTATAATATTACTTTAAAAAATTATATAAGAGATAAAATAAGTGCAATAAGAGAAAATTTTTCTTGGAATAACTTTAATATTATTCATTTTGCTTCATTTATAATGCAAGCTATTGCAGTAGAGAATATTAATATACATGTATCAGAATATAATGAAAAAGATTTTTTTAAACAACTAAAGGTAGAAGATTTTAAGGGGAAAATTTCAGAAGAAAATAAATATGATGCAATATTAATTGATGAGGGACAAGATTTTCAAAAAGAGTGGTTTTATATATTAAAGGAATTTTTAAAAGATGATGGTGAATTCTTTATAATGGCTGATGAAAAACAAAATATATATAATAATGAATTAGACAGTAATAAAAATGTTGTGACAAATATAAAAGGAGCTTGGAATATTTTAAATAAATCCCACAGACTATATGGTAGAATAAGTTATATGTCCTTAGGATTTCAAAAAGAGTTTTTTAGTGGGAGATATGAATTAGATAAAGATAATAATGAAAAAATAGATTTTGATTTTGAAAATTGGGTTAAATCTAATAAAGAATTATCTAAGAAAATGAGAAATATGCCTTTAATGGTTCAAAGAGCAATTACTAATCCTTATATTAAACAAATAATAGATTCTAATTTCAAGAATTATGAGGAAACAGATCAACAGATTATATATAAATATAATGAAAAAATTAGCTATAAAGAAATATTTGAAGAATTAAAAGAATATGCAGATAGTGAAAAAATACATTTTAATGATATTTGCTTATTATCTGGAGAAATAAAACATATAAGAGAATTAGAGTATTATATAAGAAAAAAATATAATATAAATAGTGAAATAATGTTTGAAACAAAAGAAGAATTTGATGCTATTCATAATAAACATTTTAAAAATAATAATAAAAATAAAGAAGCATTAAATAAATCAGAAAAAAATGAGTTAGAGAAAATAAGAAGAATGAAAAAATTTGGTTTTAATAATAATAGTGGAAAATTAAAACTTTGTACAATACATAGTTTTAAAGGTTGGGAAATAGATACATTAGTTATTATAATAGATAAAAATGATGAAAAGATTAGTGATGAATTAATATATACAGCAATAACAAGATGCAAGAAAAACCTTTTAATATATAATAGAGGAAAAGAAAAATATCATAAATTTTTTAAAAATCATGCAAATATAATGAGTGGTGAGCCAATAAAAAATAAGTCTGGAAATACAATCTATTATTCTGATTATGTTGATGATGGAGAGATTTATTGTTCAGAAGATGGTAGCTATCATGATGCAGAAGAAGCTTGGATGTATGACGGAAGTATGTTTTAAAAATATTTATAATAGAGATAGTTAAAAAGTTAAAACAACAATAATTATGGGAGAACAATTATGACTAATAAAAATAAAGAAATAATAAAAACAAAAGAACAATTATTTATTAAAATAATAGAAAAACAAATTGATGAATATGTAGAATTAATCAAAAATACAGCATTAGTTGATTATATTTTAGAATTTGCTGATAATAGCAAAAATATAATTAAGGATAATATTTCGGAAAAATTAAAAGAAAATATTGAAATTTCATATATAGATTTGTTAGCAATTGTCAGAGAAAATATATTACTTTATTCAGATTTAATTAGTTGCAATATAGAAGAACTAGCAAATTCTATTATGAATAACTTAGTCATAGAAGATTTAACAGAAATGGCAAGATCTATGGAATTGACATCTGAAGTATTTTATTTAAAGAATTATTGTCTAGGAATGATACAAAAAGAAATACAAATGTTGTTTAATAGTATAAAGGATTATGTAGAAGATGAAATTATTGAACAGAGCTGCAATTTTATTCAAGAAAATAATATATGCTTAAATTGTTGTTGTGTAATGGATATTGAAGAAGAGATAATGAAATCAATGTCTTTAGAAGAATATGTTGAAGATTCGTATATAGGAAGGGAAATTAATAATTTAATTAATATTTCTTATAATATTAATAATAATATAATGATTAAATTATATGAGGATAATATTAATTATTTAATTCTTAGTGGAGTAGTTGATTCAAAAAGTGGTAAATTTATATATAATAGTATTGAAAATATATTTATATATGAATTAGAAGAAGAATATGGAGAAGAATTGATTGAATATAATAAACATTCAAATGAACTTGAAAAAGTTATATTAGAGTGTAAAAATCAAAAAACTCAATTAACAGAAAATATCAATAAAATTGAATCAATACTAATAAATAAATCACAAAATAATAAAAAAAATATATATAGGTATATTGATAAATATTCAGAACTTTCAAAATTAGCAATACGTAAAGGATATAAATTAATAAGAAGTAATGGAGGTCATGGTATTTTTAAGCATAAAAAATTAAAAAAGACAGTAGTAATACCGCAGGGAAGAAAAATAGGAAAGGGGCTTTCAATTGTTATACAAAAACAACTGTTAAATACGTAAAAAGTAATATAGCTTAATATTAAGTAAAGCAAAATTAAAAAAATATGTAAAATAATATTTAAGACCACTAACTCTTTTAAAGCTAGTGATTTTGTTGATATAATAATTGAATTTAGACTAATTGGAATTTAAAGTATAAAATTGTATAAGATTTTATAGAAAATACTAAAAGAGAAAGTGTGATTTAAATGAATAAATATAATAGATGCCCAGTTTGTGGATCAAGTGAAGTAATAAAAATAGTATATGGAGATCCAACTGAAGAAGCAATAAAAGAGTATAAAAAAGGGAATATAGAACTTGGTGGATGTATATTTGAGGGGGATGAACCAAATCGTAAATGTAAAAATTGTGAATCAACTTGGGAAGAAAGAGAATTCACATTAAAAGAAAAAGTTCAGTTGTATAAAAGTGAACATAAGAAATGTAAAGAGATAACAGAAAAAATTAAATTAATGGGTGAAATATTTTTAAATTAAAAGGTAGAATTTACATCACCATATTCCTAAAAATAAAAATAATAGTTATGAAAATGCAGAAGAGTATAGAAAAATAATTTTTAAAAGGGGCTGTCTCAAAATAGACAGTCTTTTTCCATTTAACTTATACTTTACGAACATTACAAATGCTGTGTAAAAAATAATAAGCAGGTTAGAATACATTTTTTCTTATCCTTCTTATTTCATATATATTTTCAAAAATCAATCTAAAATATTTATTTTTCATGAAAAGGTATTCAAAAAATAGTTGAAATATTTATATTAATATGCTAGTATACAAGTATAGCAATTAAATTATAATAAATAAAAAGTAAATTTGTATTAGAAAATATAGGAGTAGGTGAAGGTATGGGCAATGCTTTAGATAATTTTAATAAGAAAAAGAATTTTCTTATTTGTATAGATTCTGATGGATGTGCAATAGATACAATGGATATTAAGCATATTAAATGTTTTGGACCATGTATGGTAAAAGAGTGGAATCTTGAGGAATGGGAAAGCCAAATATTAAATAGATGGAATGAAGTCAATCTATACACTATTACTAGGGGCATAAATAGATTTAAGGGACTAGCTTTAGCTCTTATAGAAATTAATGAAAAATATAAAAAGATAGATGGTATAGATGAATTTGTAAAATGGACAAATAAAACTAAAGAACTTTCAAACGAATCTTTAGAAAATATAATAGAAAAAAATGATAGTATTTGTTTAAAGAAAGCTCTAGCTTGGTCTAAGGCAGTTAATGCATCAATTAATTTATTAAGTGATAACGAAAAACGTCCATTTGAAGGAGTCGCTGAAGGAATAAAAGAAGCTAAAAAAATTGCAGACATAGCAATAGTGTCTTCTGCAAATGAACAAGCTGTTTTAGATGAATGGAAAGAACATGGTCTTTTAGAACATGTTGATATAGTATTAACTCAAAATATTGGATCAAAGTCTTATTGTATAAGCAAGCTTATTGAAAAGGGATATAAAAGAGACAACATCCTAATGGTTGGAGATGCGTTAGGTGATTATGAGGCAGCAAAAGTTAATGAGGTACTTTATTATCCTATATTAGTTAAAAAAGAAAAAGAGTCATGGGAAAGATTTTTAAGTGAAGTATTAGATAAATTTATTAATAATACATACATGGATAAATATCAAGAGCAAGTTGTAAACGAATTTGAGAAAAATTTATCAAAAGATAATTAAATTAGCACAATAGAGAAAATTATAGGAAGGGAATAATATGGAATTATCATTTAAAAATAAAAAGATTTTAGGATTTGGAGAAATAATGCTAAGACTTACACCTCCAAATAATCAAAAGATAATTCAAGCAAATTCTTTTGATGCAGTTTATTCAGGGGGGGAAGCCAATGTAATAGCTAGTCTTGCTATGTTTGGTCATAACACTAAATTTGTAACAAAACTACCAGATAATTATTTAGGACAAAAGGTTATAAATAAATTTAGAGGATACAATGTTGATGTTAAAGATATTATTTTAGGAGAAGGTAGACTAGGAATATATTATTCAGAAATAGGACATGGATTAAGAAGTACAGAAGTTATATATGATAGAAAGTATTCAGCTATATCTATGGCTTCTAAGGAAGAGTTTGATATAGATAAAATTTTAGAGGACGTAGGAATTGTTCATTTATCTGGTATAACTCCAGCTTTAAGCAATGAATTATATGACTTTTTAATTAAGTTTATAAAGGCTTGCAAAGATAAAGGTATACTAGTATCCTACGATTCTAATTACAGAAATAAATTATGGTCTCTTGAAGAAGCTGGAAGATTCTTTAATGAGATACTACCGTATATTGATTTTGTCTTTTTAGGTCACTTAGATATGATTAATATATTAAAATTTGAAGATAAAAATTTAGAATTTGAAGAAAATTTAGAAGAACTTTATAAAGAATTATTTAAAAAATATCCAAATTTAAAATATACTGCATGTACTAGAAGAACAGTAAATTCAATAAATAATAATACATTAAAAGGATATCTATTTAATGGAGAGAAACTTTTTAAATCTAATGAATACACATTTGATATTTTAGACAGAGTTGGTGGAGGGGATGCTTTTACAGCAGGAATACTTCATGGGATTTTAAAAGATATGGAAGAGACAAGAGTTATTGAATTTGGAATATGTTCAAGCGCATTAAAACATTCAATAATAGGGGATATAAATCTTATTGATGAAGATACAGTAGATTCACTAATAGATAGTGGTCTATGCAATATAAAAAGGTAACTTAAAAATTTTTATTTAAAGTATACAAATGAATTGTAAAATAAAGAAAGGGATGACTATATGAGAGAAGTAGATTTAAAAGGAAAACCGTTTTATTTATCAGATGAAGATATAAAATGGGTAGAAGATACTATAAAAGGAATGACTATTGAAGAAAAAATAGGACAGCTATTTGTTATAATGGATAAAACTCCAGATGGAGGTAAAACAGCTGTAGAGACAATTAAGAAGTATCAACCTGGTGCAGCAAGATATATGGGAGGAAAAGCAGATCAGGTATATGAACAAATAAAGAAGTATAAAGAAGCATCTAAATTACCTTTATTAGTAGCTTGTAATTGTGAATCAGGTGGAGATGGAGCAGCTCAAGGCGGAACTTATATAGCAACTCAAGCAGCTGCAGGTGCAGTTAAAGATGATAAAGTAGCTTATAATGTAGGGTATGTTTCAGGAAAAGAGTCTGCTGCAATAGGATGTAATTGGGCATTTGGACCAGTATCTGATATATTCTTAAATTGGAGAAATACAATAATAAATACTAGATCTTATGGAGATGATCCAGAAAGAGTATTAGAATATTCAAGAGCATATATAAAAGGACTTGAAGAAAGTAAAATGATAGCTTGCACTAAGCATTTCCCAGGAGACGGAGTTGAAGAAAGAGATCAACATTTACTTATGGGAGTAAATGATCAAACTTGTGAAGAATGGGATAATACTTTCGGAAAGGTTTATAAAGGATTAATAGAAGATGGACTAAAAAGTATGATGATAGGCCATATAGCACTACCTTCATATTCAAAAAAGTTTGTTAAAGGGATGACTGATGCTGAAATAAAGCCAGCAACATTAGCACCAGAAATATTACAAAATCTATTAAGAGATCAATTAGGATTTAATGGATTAATAGTAACTGATGCATCTCATATGTTAGGTTTAACAAGTGCTATGCCAAGAAAAGAGCAAGTGCCAAGAGCAATAGCTGCAGGTTGTGATATGTTCTTATTCTTCCATCATCCAGAAGAAGATTTTGAATATATGATGAATGGATATAAAGAAGGAATAATTACAGAAGAAAGACTTGAAAATGCTCTAAAGAGAATCTTAGGATTAAAAGCATCAATAGGACTACACAAAGAAAAAGAATTAGGAGAAATGATGCCTCCTAAGGAAGATTTAAATTTATTAGGTTGTGAAGAACATAAAAACTTGGCAGTTGATGCAGCAAAAAGAAGTATAACTTTAGTTAAAGATACAGAAAATAATCTTCCTTTAACACCAGAGACTCATAAGAGATTAAAAGTTTATTATATAACTAATCCTCAACCACTTGATATGATTATGGGAAATAGTTCTACAAAGGATTCAATAAAAGAAGAACTTGAAGAAGCTGGATTTGAAGTAGATATGCATGAATCTTATCATGATTTAGCAGCTAAGGATGGTCATAACATTAAAAATGTAATGAATTCAATGTTTAGTGAAAGTGTAAAAGAAATGACTGATAATTATGATGCAGTTCTTATGTTTGTAAATATGAAAGGATACTGTCAAGAAAATGTTGTTAGAGTTCAATGGTCAATAGGACATAGTAATGAGATACCTTGGTATGTTAGAGAAATTCCAACAATATGTGTATCATTAAGTCAAACTACTAATTTATTTGATTTACCTATGATGAAGACATTTATAAATGCATATGGTTCAACAAGAACTGTAATAAAAGAAACTATAAAGAAAATAAAAGGTGAAGAAGAGTTTGAAGGAGAATACAATGAAACTGTATTCTGTGGAAGATGGGAAACAAGATTATAATAAATTATATATAAATAAAGAAAGTTTGGGAGGTTTTTATTATGTTATATCCAATAATGACAGAATCAAGAAATGTTATAGACTTAAATGGTATATGGAGATTTAAATTAGATAAGGGAAATGGTTTTTCAGAAAAATGGTATGAATCAAATCTAAAAGATACAATAGAGATGGCTGTACCATCATCATATAATGATTTAGTTGAAGCTGAAGAGATAAGAGATCATGTGGGCTGGGTTTGGTATGAAAGAAACTTTACTATTCATAAAAACTTATTAGATGAAAGAATAGTATTAAGATTTGGATCAGCAACTCATGAAGCAAAAGTATATTTAAATGGAAAATTCTTAGTTGAGCATAAAGGTGGATTTACTCCTTTTGAAGCTGAAATAAATGAATTATTAGTATCAGGAGAAAACAGATTAACTGTTGCTGTAAATAATATAATTGATGAAACTACTCTACCAGTAGGATTGTTAAAAGAAACTGAAGTTAACGGTAAGAAGGTTATGAAAAATCTTGTTAATTTTGACTTCTTTAACTATGCAGGGATTCATAGACCAGTTAAGATTTACACAACACCAAAAACTTATGTAAAAGATGTAACTATCGTAACTAATTTTGAAGATACAAATGGTTATGTAGATTATGATGTAAAATTTGTAGGAGAAGCAGACGTTAATATATCAATAATTGATGAAGACAATAATGTAGTAGCAACTTCTAATGGATCAAATGGAAAAGTTACTATAAAAGACGTTAAGTTATGGGAGCCAATGAATGCTTATTTATATAAGTTAAAAATAGATTTAGTTAAAGATGGTGCTTTAGTTGATACTTATATAGAAGAGTTTGGAGTAAGAACAGTAGAAGTTAAAGATGGTAAGTTCTTAATTAATAATAAGCCTTTCTACTTCAAAGGGTTTGGTAAACATGAAGATTCACATGTTAATGGAAGAGGATTTAATGAGGCTATTAATGTAAAAGACTTTAATTTAATGAAATGGATTGGTGCAAACTCATTTAGAACAGCACATTATCCATATTCAGAAGAAATAATGAGACTTGCAGATAGAGAAGGTATAGTTATAATAGATGAAACTCCAGCAGTTGGATTACATTTAAACTTCATGGCTACAGGAGGCCTATTTGGTGGTGGAGTTAGAAGAGATACTTGGAAAGAAATTGGAACTAAAGAAGCACATGAACAAATATTAAAAGAGTTAGTTGAAAGAGATAAAAATCATCCATCTGTAGTAATGTGGTCTGTTGCAAATGAACCAGATTCAGATGCAGAAGGTGCAAAAGAATACTTCGAACCATTAATAAAATTAACAAAGGAATTAGATCCGCAAAAGAGACCTGTTACAGTAGTAACTTATTTAATGTCTACTCCAGATAAATGTAAAGTTGGAGATATTGTAGATGTATTATGCCTTAATAGATATTATGGATGGTATATTGCAGGTGGGGATTTAGAAGAAGCTAAGAGAATGCTTCAAGAAGAATTAAATGGATGGGAAAAAAGATGTCCAAATAAGCCTATTATGTTCACAGAATATGGAGCTGATACTGTTGCTGGAATGCATGATACAGTTCCGGTTATGTTTACTGAAGAGTATCAAGTTGAGTATTATAAGGCAAACCATGAAGCAGTGGATAAGTGCAAAAACTTCGTAGGAGAACAAGTATGGAATTTTGCTGATTTTGCTACAAGTCAAGGAATTATAAGAGTTCAAGGGAATAAAAAAGGTATATTTACAAGAGAAAGAAAGCCTAAGATGATTGCTCATTCATTACGTGAAAGATGGACTAATATACCTAATTTTGGATATAAAAAATAAATCTAAAATAATAATATTAAAATTAGGCATACTATGTATGCCTAATTTTTTATGATATAATACATATCATACTAGTATACTAAAAAGTGTATTAAAAAATTTAAATGCGATGAGCAGGAGGTATTATAAGTGATTCTTTATGATAAATTAGATAAAGAGACTGGAAAGGAATATGTATATCGAGTATTAAAAGATAATATTATGTGCTTAGAATTAAAGCCAGGAGAATTAATAAGCGAATCAGATTTAGCCAAAAAGTTAAACGTTTCAAGAACTCCTATAAGAGAAGTTTTAATAAAATTAAAAGGAGAAAAACTAATAGAGGTTAAACCACAAGCTGGTACATATGTATCATTAATAGATTGGAAAATAATAAAAGAAGCTATTTTTATGAGATATAACTTAGAAAAAGAAGCATTAAAAGAGGCATGTGATAATTTTTCAGAAGATACATTAATGGAATTAGAAAAATGTTTATTTGCTCAAAAATTAATTAAAAATAGAGCCGATAATTTATTAGAATTTCATAATTTAGATAAAGAATTTCATAAGTTACTTTTTGAAGGAATAGAAAAAAATAATGTATGGGAATCTATAAGCAATATAAGTACTCATTATAATAGAATGAGATTATTAGCTGAAATGAAACTTAATAAGGAGTTTTTAGTAGATCAACATATGACATATTTAGATATAATAAAAAATAAAGATAAAGGTATTATTGAGGAATTTGTATTTAATCATATAAAGGCGCCAGTTAAAGAATGGGACAAATTAATAGAAGAAAACAGCGATATAGCATGTTATATAAAGAATAGAGAGTAGATTACTTAACACTTGAAATTATTAATTTATAAGATAATTTTAAGTGTTTTTTTATTTTATAAAAATTTTTATGAAAATGTATACAAAAAGTATTGAAATTTATATATTAATATGCTAGTATACAAGTATAACAGATGTGAGGAGGAATAAAAATGAAATTACCATTTAATATTGAATTAAAAGATAAAGTTTGCGTTGTAACAGGTGGGACAGGAGTTCTTTGTGGTGCAATGGCTGATGCATTAGCAAAGTGTGGTGCAAAAGTTGCGATACTAGCATTAGGACAAGAAGCTTGCGATAACAAAGCAAAAGAGATAAACGAAAAAGGCGGAACAGCAATAGGAATTGAAACTAATGTTTTAGATAAAGAAAGCTTAAGAAAAGCTCATGAAATTATACTTAATGAATTTGGACCAGTAGATATTTTAATAAATGGTGCTGGAGGAAATCATCCAAAGGGAACTACAACTAAGGAATACTTAGATGCAGAAGATATAGGCAATGAAGAATTAACAACATTCTTTGATTTAGATCCTAAAGGAGTAGAATTTGTATTTAATCTAAATTTCTTAGGAACATTACTTCCATCACAAGAATTTAGTAAAGATATGATAAATAGAAAAGGTGCAACAATAATTAACATATCATCAATGAATGCATTTACACCTTTAACAAAAATACCAGCATATTCAGGAGCAAAAGCTGCAGTAAGTAACTTTACTCAATGGCTTGCAGTTCATATGTCAAAGGTTGGAGTTAGAGTAAATGCAATAGCACCAGGATTCTTTGTAACAGCTCAAAATGAAAAATTATTATTTAATGAAGATGGAACACCAACTGCAAGAACTGAAAAAATACTTAATAGCACACCAATGAAAAGATTCGGGGAAGCAGATGAATTAATAGGAACATTATTATATCTAGTATCTGAAGAGGCATCAGGATTTGTAAATGGAGTTGTTATTCCAGTTGATGGAGCATTCTCAGCTTATTCAGGTGTATAGGAGGAATATTAATGATTTTAGAAAAATTAAAGGGTAATGGGATTGTAGCCGTAATTAGAGGTAAAAATCATGAAGAAGCAAAGGGATATATGGAAGCATGCTTAAGAGGAGGAATTAAATCATTAGAGCTTACTTACACTATACCAAATGTAGTTGAACTTATAAGGGAATATAGTTCAAATGAAGAGGCTTTAATTGGAGTTGGAAGTGTTTTAAATGGGAAAATGGCTTCTGATGCAATTGAAGCAGGTGCAAAATATGTTGTAAGTCCAGGGTATAGTGAAGAAATAAATACAGTTTGTAAGGCTATGAATGTATTGTACTTACCAGGCTGCATGACTGTAGGAGAAATAATGAAAGCAATGGATGCAGGAAATAAGATGATTAAATTATTCCCAGGGGATTTATTTGGAGCAAAGTTTGTAAAAGCTATAAAGGCACCAATTCCAAATGTTGAAGTAATGCCAACAGGAGGAGTTTCAGTAGATAACATTGAAGAGTGGTTTGAAAACGGAGTTGCCTGTGTGGGTGTTGGTAGTTCATTAATTAAAGGATCACTTAAAGATATAGAAAATAAAGCAAAAGAATTTATTAGTAAATTTGAAAAAATTAAAGGGTAAGAGGTGACAAAATTATGAAGATGACATTTAGATGGTATGGGAAAGACGATCCTGTAAAGATTGAATATATAAAGCAAATACCAGGAATGAAAGGGATAGTAACAGCTATATATGATATACCAGTTGGTGAAGTATGGCCATTAGAGAGAATTTTAGAATTAAAAAGAGAAGTTGAAAGTCATGGATTAGAACTTTCAGTAATTGAGAGTGTACCAGTTCATGAAGATATAAAACTTGGATTACCTACAAGAGATAAGTATATAGACAACTATATACAAACTATTAGAAATTTAGCTAAAGCAGGTATAGATACAATATGTTATAATTTTATGCCAGTTTTTGATTGGACAAGATCTGATTTAAATTACGAATTAGAAGATGGTTCAACATGTTTAATATATGACGAAGATCAAGTTAAAAAAATGGATCCAGCTTTAGGAGAATTAGAATTACCAGGATGGGATACATCTTATGGAGAAGGTGGACTTAAAGCATTATTAGATCAATACAAAGATATAGATGAAGAAACATTATGGAATAATTTAAATTACTTTATACAAAGAATAATGAAAGTAGCAGACGAAGTTAGAATGAAGATGGCTATACATCCGGATGATCCACCATGGGGTATATTTGGACTTCCAAGAATAATAACAAATTTTGAAAATTTAAAGAGATTTATAGATTTATATGATAGTCCATATCATGGAGTAACTTTATGTACAGGCTCTTTAGGATGTACAAAGGTTAATGATATTGTTAAGATGATAAACTATTTTGGTAAAGAAAGAAATAGAATACATTTTGCACATCTTAGAAATGTTAAAATAACAGGAGATAGTAGTTTTAATGAAGTTGCTCATTTATCAGAATCAGGTTCATTAGATTTTTACGAAATTGTAAAAGCTTACTGTGATTATGATTTTGATGGTCCATACAGACCAGATCATGGTAGAATGATATGGGGAGAAACTGGAAGACCTGGGTATGGATTATATGATAGAGCTTTAGGTGCAGTCTATATTAATGGGTTAGTAGAAGCAATTAACAAAGGGAAAAATTAATATATAAGGGGAGTTTAAAAATGAAGAAATTTATGGATAAAGACTTTTTACTAGAAAGTGAAGTAGCAAAAGTTTTGTACCATAATTATGCTTCAAAGGTGCCAGTGTTTGATTATCACTGTCACCTAGTCCCAATGGAAATAGCTACAGATCATGAATTTAAAAATATTACTGAAATGTGGTTATACCATGATCACTATAAGTGGAGGGCTATGAGAAGCTATTGTATAGATGAAAAGTATATAACTGGTGATGCTAGTGACTATGAGAAGTTTTATGAATTCGCAAAAATGATGCCATATTTAATTGGAAATCCAATTTATCACTGGTCTCATTTAGAACTTAAAAGATTCTTTAAAGTAGAGGAAACTTTAAGTGAAAAGACAGCAAAAGTTATATGGGA
The DNA here is from genome assembly GCF_055396605.1 of Clostridium budayi. Taxonomy (NCBI): domain Bacteria; kingdom Bacillati; phylum Bacillota; class Clostridia; order Eubacteriales; family Clostridiaceae; genus Clostridium; species Clostridium budayi. The sequence continues at coordinate 1,749,139 of NZ_AP042456.1, read as the reverse complement.
AAAATGTAATAAAGAAATAAAGGAAAATAAATTAACAGCCAAAAAACTTATTGAAATGGCTAATGTAGAATATATAGGAACTACAGATGATCCTGTAGATGATTTAAAATATCATAAGCAAATTAAAGAAGATAGTAACTTTAAATGTATTGTTGCACCAACATTTAGACCTGAGAAAGCTATGAAGATTAAAAATGAAGGCTTTATAGAATATATAAAGTTATTATCAGAGGTAAGTAATTGTAAAATAAAATCTTTTGCTGATTTAGAGAAAGCATTAGAAACAAGATTAGATTATTTTTATGAAAATGGATGTATGATTACAGATCATAGCTTAGAGAGAGTAAATTTTGTTAATTTTTCATGTGAAGAAGTTAACAATATATTTGTAAGAGCATTAAATGGTGAGGAAATTTCAGAAAAAGAAGCAGCAATATATTCTATAGCAGTATTAATTTCTTTAGGAAAAATGTACTCAAAGAGAAATATGATAATGCAATTACATATAGGTGCATTAAGAAATAATAATACTAGAATGTTTAATAAAGTTGGAGCAGATGCTGGCTTTGATAGTATTGATGATGGTGAAATAGCATATTCACTTTCAAAAATATTAGATGCACTAGATAAGGAAAATAATCTGCCAAAAACAATTCTTTATTGTTTAAATCCTAAAGACAATGAAGTTATAGGAACTATGATTGGTAATTTCCAAGGTGGAAATATAAAAGGAAAGATACAATTTGGATCTGGATGGTGGTTTAACGACCAAAAAGATGGTATGGAAAGACAAATGACAGCATTATCACAACTAGGTCTTATTAGTCAATTTGTGGGGATGGTTACAGACTCAAGAAGCTTTTTATCTTATACAAGACACGAATATTTTAGAAGGATACTATGTAACTACTTTGGATCATTAGTTGAAAGTGGACAATATCCTTATGATGAAGAAATATTAGGTGAAATTGTAGAAAATATTTGTTATAAAAATGCTAAAAAGTATTTTGAAAGGGGTTAACATATGAGCGTTTTAGATATTATTAGTGCAAAAGGAAATAAAACAAAGGAATTTAATAATGGAGATAAAATTGGATATGCTTTTGGAGACTTAGGTTGTGGAGCATTCTTCATGTTTGTTAGTAGTTACTTAATGCTATTTTATACTGATATATTAGGAATAAGTGCAACTGCTGTAGGTACTTTATTTATAGTAGCTAGAATATGGGATGCTATAAATGACCCTATAATGGGAATTATTGTTGACAAAAATAAGCACACAGAACATGGAAAGTTTAAACCATATATAATTAAGTATGGAATACCTATGACATTAGTTGGAATTTTAGCATTTACAGCTATTCCAGGACTTCCAGATAATATGAAAGTACCTTATGCTTATGTAACATATATTGCTTTTGGTATGCTATACACAGCAGTTAATATACCATATGGTTCTTTAGCTTCAGTTATGACATCAGATCCAAATGAAAGAACAGCACTTTCAACATTTAGAAATATAGGTTCAATTGGAGCAAACTTATTAGTAATGTTAATAGTTCCTAAAATTGTATTTACAAATGGAGTAGTAACAGCTGGAGGATTCTTTAAATGTGCAGTAATCTTTGCAATAATATCTTCTATAAGCTATGTGATAACGTTTAGATTAACAACAGAAAGAATAGTTTATAAAGCAGACGCTAAAAAGAAAGTGAGTGTAGGAAATACACTAAAAATATTAATAAAAAATAGAGCATTTATAGGAGTAACTTTAGCATCATTTGCTATGCTAGCAGCTATGTTTACAGGAGCTTCACTAAATGCATACTTATATAAAGAATATTTCAATAATGCAAATCTTATTTCTTTAGGTGGAATAGCAACTATAATACCTACATTTGCTATATTACCTTTCGTAGGGATTATAGTAAAAAGATTCGGTAAGAAAGAAGCAACAATTGGTGGTTCAATTTTAGCAATGTTAGTTTATTTAGTACTATTTATTATGCCAATAACTAATCCTTATGTATATATTGGATTAACTATGGTAGCTGGATTAGGTACAGGACTTGTAAATGCATTAATATGGGCATTAGTTGCAGATGTTATTGACTATCAAGAATATTTAAGTGGAGATAGAAATGAAGGAATAGTATATTCTTCTTACTCATTATGTAGAAAGTTATCTCAAGCAATCGCTGGTGGTGTTGGAGGGTTTGCTCTAGGATTCTTAGGATATGAATCAGGAGCAGCTACTCAAGTTGAGGCAGTTGGTGTTGGAATTAAAAATATAATTTGTGGAGCAAATTTTGTTGGACTAGCACTTACAGTAATAATATTAACTTTTGTGTACAACCTTTCTAAAAATAAGCTTTCAGAAGTAAATGAGGAATTAAATAAAAAGAGAAGGGAAGCATGTGCAGAATAGTATATACCTTAAATAATAAATAACTCTAAAATTACAATTATAAAAAAGGCATCACTCTTAAAAGAGGATGCCTTTTTTGCGTAAAATTTAATTTGAATTTTAATCATTTTTTCTAAATAAATTCATATAATAAAACAAATATAAAAACTCGCTTTAAAAAGAAAGAGTAGGTAATAAAACTGAAGTTACAGAGAATTTAGTGTGGTGAGAACTAAATACTTTAAGATATTACTGAATGGGTCTTATAGAGGATAGCTTGAACTTACGAAAATGATAGTAGGGCTATACGGAAAGTCTACCGTTAAAAGGACAGGATATCGATTAATTTCCGTATCTTATTAATGTATGTACACATAGGTGGTATAACGAAATTTTAGCATTTCGTCCTAGAGTTAGGATGAAGTGCTTTTATTTTTACATACAAAAAATGAGTGGCACGAGCTACTTCGTCTCATTTTAAGACGAGGTAGCTCGTTTACTTTTATAAAATAATTTGTTTGGAGGTATTTATTATGAAAAATTTATTTGAAGAAAGAAAAGGAATGTTTGGCGAGTTTGGAGGACAATTTGTAACAGATAATATAAAGAAGGCATTAGAAGAAATAGAAGAAAGTTATAAAAAATATATTAATGATGAAGAATTTAAGAAGGAATATTTATATTATTTAAAAGAGTATTCTGGAAGACCAACTCCTCTTTACTATGCAGAAAATATTAGTGAAGATATTGGATGTAAAATCTATCTTAAAAGAGAAGATTTAAATCATACAGGAGCACATAAAATAAATAATACAATAGGACAAATTCTTTTAGCTAAAAAGATGGGTAAAAAGAAAATAATAGCAGAAACCGGTGCAGGACAACATGGTGTTGCAACAGCTACAGTTTGTGCAAAATTTAATATGGAGTGCACTATATTTATGGGAGCTTGTGATATAGAAAGACAGGCACTTAATGTTAGAAAAATGAAACTACTTGGAGCAAATGTTATAAGTGCTGAAAGTGGAACTAAAACATTAAATGATGCAGTAAATGAAGCTTTTGAATATTTATCTAAACATTCGGATGAGTGTTATTATTTAATAGGTTCTGCTGTTGGACCAAGTCCATATCCTAGTATCGTTAGGGATTTTCAAAAAATAATAGGAGAAGAAGCAAAAAGACAAATAATAGAAAAGGAAGGACGATTACCAAATACTATAATAGCAGCAGTTGGAGGAGGTAGTAATGCAATAGGTATATTTAATGACTTTTTAAATGATAAGGATGTAAATTTAATTGGTATTGAAGGTGCAGGACTTGGACTTAATACTAAATATAATGCAGCAACTATAGCACTTGGTGAAAAAGGAATAGTACATGGTATGTTAACTTATGTATTAAAAGATGATGATGGAAATACTAGTGAAGCGTATTCTATATCAGCAGGTCTCGATTATCCAGCAGTAGGCCCAGAACATGCTTATTTATCAAATATTAAAAGAGTAAATTATTATAGTATTACGGATAAAGAAGCAATAAGAGATGGGGTTTTATATTTAACTAAAAAGGAAGGAATAATACCAGCATTAGAATCAGCTCATGCAGTTGCATATCTTAAAAAGTTAAAAGGAAAGGTTAAAGAAGACGATATTATAATAGTTAACTTATCTGGAAGAGGAGATAAGGATATGGACAATATAAATAAGTATTTAAATGATAATCCAAACTTATAAATATTATATTTATAAGTAGACAAGCTCAAAAATTTATGATAATATAGCAAAGTGTTTTTTTAGGCGATGGAGTTCGCCATTAACTGCTTTTAATAAGCTAATGACTCCTACAAATGGGGATAGGTATATCCTTATTTGTAGGAGTTTTTTTATTTTTCTAAAAATTTTATAAAGGAGACAGCAGATGGAAATTACAAAAACGAATTTTAAAGAAAAACTAAAAAGAAGTAGCACTATGGTTTTAGCATTCACTTGTTTTAAGTGGATAATAATGGGTACTTTAATAGGAGCAATTATTGGAGGCGTAATTGGAACGTTTTTAATTTCTTTAGAGAAAGCTACAGAATTTAGAACAAATAATTTTTGGATGGTTTTCTTACTTCCATTTGGAGGAGCATTAGTTGGTTTCTTATATTCAAAGTACGGTAAAAATGCGTCAAAAGGAAATAATTTAATAATTGAAAAAATAAATGAAAGTTGTGATAATGTACCACTTAGAATGGTTCCACTAGTGTATTTTGGTACTGTTGTAACTCATCTTTTTGGTGGTTCAGCAGGTAGAGAAGGAACTGGGGTACAAATAGGAGCAAGTATTGCTGAAAATGTAGGGAAATTATTTAAGGTAACTAAAGAAGAAAATAAAATTTTACTTATGACAGGAGTAAGTGGAGGATTTGCAGCAATTTTTGGAACACCACTTGCAGGTACTGTATTTGGACTTGAAGTAGCTGTTATAGGTAAGATGAGTTATGAAGCAATAATTCCAAGCTTTATTTCAAGTATTGTTGGAAATTTTGTTGTTTTAAAGATGGGAGTAACTCATGCCCATTATAGTGCAAGTACAATAGATGTTATTACACTACCTATAGTATTAAAAGTTATAGTTGCATCTATTTTATTTGGATTAACAAGTAAGTTATTTAGTGTATTAACTCATAAATTAAAAGCTATATTTTCAAAAACTTTTAAAAATGCACCATTAAAATCTTTTGTTGGTGGAATACTTGTAATTTTATTAGTATTTATAGTAGGAAGCGATAAATATTTAGGATTAAGTTTACCTTTAATATCAGATTCTTTTAATAAAATAGTATATCCATTAGATTTTTTAGGTAAATTAATATTTACATCATTAACTTTAGGTGCAGGTTATCAAGGTGGAGAAGTTACACCACTTTTTGTTATAGGATCAACTCTTGGAAATACATTATCTACAATACTTAATATATCACCATCTTTCTTAGCATCTCTTGGATTAATTGGAGTCTTTGCTGGTGCAACAAACACGCCAATAGCTTCATTTATATTAGGAATAGAAATGTTTGGTGCTGAAAATGCAATATATATGTTTATGGCATGTAGCATAAGTTATATTTTCTCAGGTCATACTGGAATATATACATCACAAAATATAGGCGTAAGTAAAAGTAATATAATAGTATTTAAAAGAAAGACAACTTTAAATAAAAGTAAAGAAAATTTAAGTATTGATTTGTAAATGAAAATAAACTAATAGATTACTGGTAATTGTTATTGGATCTTAAAATATAAATACATATAAAAATAAAATGCAGACTTAGAGGGAATAACTAAGTCTGCATTTTTCTTTAATTTATTATTCACCTATTACTTGTGATGCGTTATCTATTATATGATCTAAATAATCACAAGTGCCTTCTCCAAAGTATAACATTGCATCATCTTCGCATGATGAACTTTTAAGCATTAATTCTAGCATTTGAATGTGATGAGTTAAATTGTCTATTTTAAGAGCCATATTTTTGTTTGATTCTTTTTGATTCATAAATACACACATCCTTTATAAAATATTATTTTTTATAGCAAATTCTTTAAGTTCTTCTCTAAATTTAGGGTGAGCTATTTTTATTAAGCTTTCAGCCCTTTCCTTTATGCTTTTACCACATAAGCTTGCAATTCCATATTCAGTAACAATATAATCTACATCATTTCTAGAATAAGAAATAGCAGATCCTAAGTAATGTGATGGAGTTATTGTTGAAATAGTATCGTTTTTTGCAGTTGAATGAAGTGCAATAATTGATTTACCATTAGTACAAAGTCCGGCACCTACTCCTGTATCAGTTTGTCCACCTGTTCCACTATATTGATTAAGGCCGATACTTTCTGATGCACACTGACCAGTTAAATCAACAGCAAGAGCAGTATTTATAGATATCATCTTATTATTTTTACTTATTACGTATGGATCGTTTACATATGAGCATCTTTTTAATTCAACGCAAGGGTTATCATCTAAGAAGTCATAAAGTTTTTGGCTACCAAGAGCAAATGCACCTATAATTTTGTGAGGGTGAATAGTTTTTTTACTATTTGTAATTACTCCTTTATTAAATAAATCTACTATACCTTCAGTAATCATTTCAGTATGAACACCTAAATCTTTTTTGTTAGAAAGTGATTCTGCAACTGCATTTGGAATACTACCGATACCAAGTTGGATAGTTGAACCATCTTCTACTAATGAAGAAATATATTCTCCAATTACTAAATCCTTTTCAGATGGTTTAGAAGAAATAAGCTCATTTACTTTTGTTGTATTTTCTAATATATAATCAACCTCACTTATATGAACTTGTGTGTCTCCATGTACTCTAGGTAAATTTTCATTAACTTCAAATATTACTATGTCTGCATTATCAATATTTTCTCTTTCATAAACTAGTGAAAGTGATAATGAGAAAAATCCATGCTTGTCCATTGGAGTTACTGCACCTATAAATATGTTAGGTTTTCTATATTTAAGTCTCTTTGTTGCAGAATATCTTAAATGTGTTGGTATATATGAATTTAATCCATGTTTTGTGGCATTTCTATCTGGGGCTCCCATAAATAGTGATTCGTTAAAGAAATGTCCTTTCATATCATCTAATGTATCGTATTTATACTCATTTAAGCTTAACATTGTTACAACATTAACATTCTCAACCCTGTCTTTAATAGTATGAAGCTTACTTAAAAAGCCTTGAGGCTCACAAGGTCCAAGAGAACACACTATTTCATCTCCAGATTTAACCAAATTTAAAGCTTTTTCAGTTGTAATTAGTTTTTCTTTATATTCTTTTAAATAATCCATAATAAATCCTCCTTCAAAGAATGGTTAAATATTTAACAAAGAGGGTAAAAAAAAGATACACAACAATTTAAAAATACTATAAATATTTTAAAATCAGTGTATAACTCTTACTCTCTAACACCCTTTATGTATTAACTTAATTACATTATATGCCGAATTTTCTGAAAAGTCCATACAATATGATAATGTTTACAAAAAATCTTTAATTATAGAAATGTTTATATATTTTTACATATAAGAAAAATTTTAAAGCAAGTTATAGTAAAATATTTACATAAAGATATTGATGATATACCATTATATGTAAAGGGGGAGGGGCAAAAATGAATGATACTATAAATATAATTAATAATAGAATGTCTCTTAGAAAGTATAGCAAAAATAGTATAACTGATGAGGAACTAAATATTATATTAAATTCAGCAATGAGAGCTCCCACAGCTGGAAATATGATGTTATATTCAATTTTAGTTATAAAAGATAAAGAAACAATGAAAAAGTTATCTAAAACTTGTGATAATCAGCCATTTATAGAAAATTCAGATGTTATTTTAATTTTTTTAGGGGATCTTTCAAGGTGGCAAGATTATTATAACTTATGTGATGTAAAAGAATTTTGCAAAGATACTGGTAGAAAATTTAGAAAGCCAGATGAAGGAGATTTATTTTTATCTATGCAAGATGCAATAATTGCAGCGCAAACAGCTGTTATAAGTGCAGAAAGTATTGGAATTGGTTCATGTTATATTGGGGATATAATAGAACATTACGAAATCCACAAAGAAATGTTTAATTTAAAAGAATATGTTTATCCAGCATGTATGCTTTGTATGGGTAGGTATGAAGAAGGAAGAGATAGAATAATAAATAAAAGATTCAAAAAAGAATATATAGTATTCAATGAAAAGTATAGAGAACTTTCAAAAGAGGAACTAAAAGAAATGTTTAAAGAGAAGGAAGAAAAGCTTAGCTTAAAGAATGTATATGGAGCAAAAAATTTTGGACAGTTTAATTATGCAAGAAAAACTGGTAGCGATTTTTCTTTTGAAATGGGTAGATCTGCAAGAGAAATCTTAAAAAATTTTAAAGAAAAATAAGTGGAGTGTATTTTATCTCCACTTATTTTTAATATAAAGACTTAATCATATTTGCTATCTCACTAGATGGATTAATATCTAAAACTTCTTCGCAAAGATTTAAAAGATCATATGTATTAAAAAGATTATTTGAATTTAATGAAAAGAATAAAAGCCATTCTTTATATTTAATTGAATTTACTAGAGTATTAGCTTTTTTAGCATGAAAGAATGCTAAAGATTCATGATTAAGTGGAGTAAAGATTATATATAAAAAATAAGACATTAAAAAATGAAGATGAGCTAATAGCGTACTATCACCATTTTCTAGTTCATTAATCTTATTTATTAAAAAGAAATAAAAATCATTTTGAATATTAAAATTTGCTTCTTTTAGTTTAATTAATATTTCTTCATTTATATCACTTAAAGGTACTTCATTTAAATTTATACCTAATATATCATTTAAATTTACCATAACATAATCTCCTTAAATAATTTTAATTTTAGTATATAGTATTTTTTATGTATTTACAAAGATGATATAATAAAAAATATAAATAAAGGGGGAAGAATAAATGATAGTTATATTATCACCAGCTAAGAAAATAGAAAAGAAAAAATTAAATTATAATATAGATACAACTAAACCAAGATTTATGAAAGAAGCTAAGGAACTTAACAATAGACTTAAAGAGTTAAATCCAGATGAATTAGCATCTATTATGAAAATTGGAGAAAAATTAAGAGATGATACATTTTTTAAAATCCATAAGTGGAGTGAAGATTTTATAGAAACATTTCCTTGTATATTAGGATTTAATGGAGAAGCCTTTAGAGGATTAAATATAGAAAGCTATACTAAAGAAGATTTAGATTATGCAAATAAAAGTCTTAGAATATTATCAGGTCTTTATGGAGTATTAAGACCTTTAGACTTAATACATAGTTATAGATTAGAAATGGGTACTAAATTAAATATAGGTGAAAATGATAACTTATATTCATTTTGGGATAATAAAATAAATAATATGCTAATTAAAGATATAAAAGAAAGTGACAGTGATATATTAGTTAATTTAGCATCTAATGAATACTCTAAGTCAGCAAAGATTAAATATATGGATAAAATAAAAGTTATAACACCTGTATTTAAGGAACTTAAAAACGGAAAATACAAAATAGTAACTGTTCATGCAAAGAGGGCTAGAGGGCTTATGGCAACATATATTATAAAAAATAGAGTTAATACTACTGATGAACTAAAAAAATTTAGTGAAGAAGGGTATAAATTTAGAGAAGATTTAAGTAATAATCAGGAATTTGTATTTATATTAGAATAATTTCTATTATATTAATATAAGTTTTCTGCATAATTATGTTAATATAGTTATGTGAAAAAGATTAGCTAGAAGTAAGGAGGCATAAAATAATATGATATATTTAGTTTTTGTTAATATCTTTATTGTAATTTTAATGCTTATATTATTTTTTAAAGCAACAAGTATATTTAAAAAGATTAATGAAAATAAGGGAAACTTAGAAGTTGAAGGTAAGAAAGCTAAAAAATATATGATAGCTTCAGTTATATTAGTTCCAATAAGCTTATTACTTACATTAGGTATGTTCTTTTTAGCAATGGCAAAATAATATAAGTAAAGCTCTATTAAATGAACTTATTACTCATTTAATAGAGCTTTACTTTATTTTTTTAAATTTTCTCGTCTTTTAAGTGTATTATCACGAGATTTCTTTAATTTAGATACATTATATGCAATTAATCCTATAACTAATATTAAAGGTAGCGCAATAGCTATATAAAATAATATGTTCAAAGTAAATCCCTCCTACCTTAAGTTTAATATAATATATTCTAAAACATTTAAAGAAAATAATCTATATTAAAGAAAATACATACCATATTAATTTATAATATTTATAAAAATATGTTAATATGTAAGTAATACATTAGGAATATAGGAGGAAGTTTGGTTATGGTAGCTTTAAGTATTTTAGAGATAATTGTAATTATACTTGTAATAATTTTCTTTGGTAAGGCATTAGAAACTTTTAGAAATATAAAAGAAGATGATGACGAAAGTTTAAAGGAAATGAATAAAAAAGGTAGTAGATATATGATAATAGCTGTAATTTTAATACCTATTGCACTTTTAATAGCTTTTAGAATTATGGCAAAGATGTTCATAGGCATATAAAAAATAAAGCAACTCAAATTATGGGTTGTTTTATTTTTTTTTATAAATATTGGATAAAAATTCTAAATATGATATTATATAACTTGAGGGGTTATAACAATTTAACATTTAAGTAATTTTGAAAGGATAATGCCTAGATGAGTAAAATATTAGTTTTTGGGGGAACAAGATTTTTTGGAAAAGAACTTATAAAAGAACTTATAATTAATGGACATGACATAACTATATTAACTAGGGGTAATGCTAAAGATGATTTTGGAAATAGTATTAAACGTATACGTGCTGATAAAAGAGATGAAAACGCTTTAATTAAAGCTTTAGATGGAAAAGAATATGATGTAGTATATGATACTATATGTTATAGTTCAAAAGATGCAGCTAGAATGTGCAAAGTTTTAAATGGTAAAACTAAAAAATATATAGTAGTATCTTCAGTTTCTATATATGATAAAGGTTATAATTTAAAAGAAACTGACTTTAATCCAAATAAATACAATATTATTATGGGTGAAAAAGAAGAATTCTCATATGGAGAAGGTAAGAGGCTTATGGAAGCAACACTTTATAAAAATGCTACTTTTAAAGTAATTGCAGTTAGGTTTCCAGTTGTAATAGGAAAAGATGACTACACAAAAAGACTTTTAACATATGTAGATAGAATTAGAAATAGACAAGTTATTTCATCAACAAAATTAGATGAAAAGATGAACTTAATAACTCAAAGTGAAGCTGGTATTTTTTTAGCATGGCTTTTAAATAAAGATATAAATGCACCTGTAAATGCATCATGTATTGGAGAAATTTCTTTAAGAGATATTGTAAAAATTATCGAAAAGGAATACCATATAGAAGGAATAATTAATGAGAAGGAAGATAATAATGAATCATCACCATATAATGATTATTTAGGACTTACAATTGATATTATGAATATAATGGAGCTTGGCGCATATAGATTTAAAGATATTAAAGATGAGCTTTGTGAAATAGTTAAATATTATAAAAATTTAAATATATAAATACTAACTTTAGGAGGAGAGTAAATGGAAAATAAATTTACTAAAGACTTAGAAGGTGCATTAGATAACCTTCATATAAATGGAGCATTTTTAACAGCTGGAGATGAAAATAAAAGCAATACTATGACAATAAGTTGGGGAAGTATTGGGTTTATGTGGAGAAAGCCAGTGTTTATGGCACTTGTTAGAACTAATAGATATACAAATGAATTTTTAAAGAATAGCGAAAGCTTTACTATAAGTATTCCTTACGATGGAAAGATGAAGGAAGCATTAAAAATATGCGGAACAAAATCAGGAAGAGATATAAATAAAGAAGAAGAGGCTAATATTAAATTTATTAAATCTAAATCTGTAAGTACCCCTGTTATAGAAGGATGCGATAAATATTATGAATGTAAAATACTTTATAAAAATAAAATGGATTTAAATGATTTTGATAAAGATTTAGCTGATACATTCTATAAAGGTGAAAATAATAAGGAACATGTTCTTTATTTTGGAGAAATAGTTTCAGAATACTAAAATAAAAATACTGCATTTATAAATGCAGTATTTTTGTTTTAATAAGTTTAATTGTTTTATAAATAATAAAAGTTACTATAGTTAAGATAAAAAAATATATTTTCTAATATAATCACAATATGAAAAACGATCTCATAAAATAAAGTAAGGGATAGTAAAGATTTAAAATATTGGAGGTATTATATGGAAGGATATATACTCTTAGCTATAGGTTTAGCTTTAATTTTAATCGCAATAGTTACTTTCTTCATAAAAAATAATGTTTATAAAAATGGGATTAGAGTTAAAGGAACAGTTTTAGAACTTAAAAAGTCTGATGAAGCAATATTAGATGATTTTAATCAAGTAATCTTTCTAACTTTATATAAACAAGTTATTGAATTTAAAACAAAGGAAAATGAAAAAATAGTTTTTATTCACGATAGTGGGTCAAAATATAATAACTTAAAAGTAGGGGATGAAATTACTATAATATACAATGAAAAAAATAGCGACGAATTTTATGTAGATGATAAAGTAGAAGTTTTTAGATTACCAATAACATTAATTATAACTGCAATTTTATTTTTAGTGTTTTCCTTTACATTATTCTTAATGTAGAAAATATAGGAATATATGTAGTTTTCTGCATTGAAATATTATAGATAGTGATGTATAATTACGTAAAAATAAATATAGTGTCCATATATTTCTGATAATAAGGTTCAGATGTTTCTACGAGAAAACCATAAATTTTCTCGCTATGGGTAAATCACACAAAAGATTTTATTAACTAGCATTGGTTTACCTAAAAACCTGCTAGTTTTTTTATTTTAAAATTTAAATAATGGAGGAAAACAAATGAAAAACTTTTTAGAAAAAGTATTTAAGCTTAAAGAAAATAAGACAAATGTTAAAACTGAAATAATAGGGGGACTTACAACGTTTGTAACATTTGCTTATGCTCTATTAGTTATTCCTAATATACTTAAGATGGGCGGAATGAATTCATTAGGAATAAAAGGGGATGCTGCAGCAAATATAACAATGGCTCAAGATCCAATAATAGCATCAGCATTCGCATCAGTTTGTATAGCAGCTGCTGTTGGTACTTTAATAATGGCATTTCATGCTAACTTACCATTTGTTTTAGCACCAGGACTTGGATTAGTATCATTTTTTGCATATAACATATGTATAAAACTTAACTTTACATGGCAACAAGGATTAGCTGCTGTATTTATTTCAGGTATTTTATTTATAATTATTACTTTAACTTCAATTAGAGAAAAAATAGTTAAAGCTATTCCTAAAAATTTAAAGTTTGCAATAACAGCAGGGATTGGACTTTTTATAGCTTTAATTGGATTAAAAAGTGGTGGAATTATTGTTGCAAATCCAGGAACTTTAGTGGCATTTGGTGACTTTAGAGATAAAGCTGTTATATTAACTATAATAGGTATAGTTTTAGGTGTTATACTTATGGCTAGAAAAGTTACAGGCGCAATGTTAATTTCAATAATAATTACAACAATAATAGGTATCCCAATGGGAGTTACTAATTTAAGCGGAATAAAATTATTTTCAATGCCAACTATAGGTAATACATTCTTTGCAATGGATTTAAAAGGACTTTTAACTAGTAATGGAGACAGTGTTTTAGGTGCTCTTCTTACTGTGTTTATGGTAGTAATTACATTAAGTTTAGTTGATTTATTTGATACAATTGGAACTTTACTTGGAACTGCTCAAAGTTCAGGTATGGTTGAAGCAGATGGGGAAGTTAGAAATTTAAGAAAAGCATTAGCTTCAGATGCAATTGGGACAACTTGTGGTGCAGTATTAGGTACAACAACTCTTGCAACAACAGTTGAATCAGCATCAGGAATTGCAGCAGGAGCAAGAACAGGTCTTTCAAATGTAATTGTAAGTATTATGTTAGTACTTTCATTATTCTTTAGTGGACTAGTTGGAATAGTTCCTCAAAGTGCAACTTCACCAGCTCTTATAATTGTTGGCATATTAATGATGAGTGCTGTTACAGAAATTGATTTTAGTGATTTCACAGAAGCAGTACCTGCATTTTTTACAATTGCAATGATGCCATTTACATATTCTATTGCAAATGGTATAGCAGTAGGTATGATATTCTATCCTATAGTTAAAATAGTAACTGGAAAGGGAAAAGAAGTAGATAAGATTTTATATATATTTGCAATCTTATTTATTTTAAGATTTATACTTATGCCAGATTAATTAAAAAGTAATTAAATATAGAATATAAAATAGACTAAAATTTCTAAGGAATTTTAGTCTATTTTTTTATGAATTATTATTAGTGATATAATTAAAATAACTAATTATTCTAGGAGGATATATGAAAATAACAACTATTATAGAAAATGAATGTATGGAAGTGAATAATCTCTATAATGAACATGGATTATGTTATTTTATTGAGATAGATGGATTAAATATATTATTTGATACAGGACAGTCTTATAAAGCATATGAAAACTTTAAAAAATTAGGGTTAGATAATAAGAAAGTAGATTATATAATACTAAGTCACGGACATTATGATCATACAGGAGGACTTAAAGCATTCTTAGAAAATATAAAATGCAAACCTAAGATAATAGTGGGAAATGAGTTTTTTAGGAGTGGAGATAAGTATCACTTAAAAGAGAATGATAAAAAGTATATTGGTATAGATTTTAATCTTGAATATTTAAAAGAAAAAGATTTAGATATTATTGAAGTTAAAGAGAGTATTAAACTTACAGACAAAATAAATTTAATAAGCAATTTAAATGGTGTCAAGGAAAGAAATATATTAGAAGATGAAGATGTACTTGCAGTAAAATGTAATAACTCTTTAATTAAAGATGATTTTAGAGAAGAATTAGTTATTGCTATAGAAAGAAATGACAGTATTATATTAATAACTGGATGTGCACATAATAAAATACACTATATAGCTAAATATATTAAAAATAAGTTTAATAAAAATAATCTAATTATAATAGGTGGAGTTCATTTAAGTAATGCAACAGATAAAGAAATTAACGAAGTAATAGATAATTTAAAAAAATTAAATATTAAAAAAGTTTCTCTTTGTCATTGTAGTGGACATAAAATTATTGAAAAGCTTAAATCTGAGAAAATAGAGATAATAAGAGGGATTACAGGAACAATAAGTGAATATTAATGACATTAAAAACAAAATTGTAAATAAATTATTACTAAAATCTTCATAAAAATTTATCCATATTTTGTTGACAAAAAGGTTTGATTATATTATAGTTTGATTATCAAAACATTTGATATAAAAAATGTTTGATATCCGTTGATTTATTTTGAAAAAGAATTTATAGTTATATGTATAAGCTATTTAACGGAGGATTAATTAATGGATAAGAATAAAAAAATATTAAATGAATTACTAGTAGAAATTTTTAATGACATACTTCAAATTGAAGAACGTGCACTTAAACAAGGTGTTATAAATGATCTTTCAGTTACTGAGATTCATACTATAGAAGCTATTGGAATGTACACAGAAAGAACAATGTCAGAAGTTGCGCAAGATTTAAAAATTACTGTAGGTACTTTAACAACAGCTATAAACAAATTAATAAAAAAAGGATATGTAGAAAGAAAGAGAATAGAAGAAGATAGAAGAGTTGTTTTAATTAAGTTAACTAAAAAAGGTAAACTTGCATATAGGCTTCATGAGAAGTTCCATTCTGATATGATTAAGAAGACTATTGAAGGCTTATCAGAAGAAGAGGAAGAGGTACTAATATCTTCATTAGACAGACTAAACATGTTCTTTAAGAAGGAGTATGACTGTGATTAAGGAGAAAGTCATGAAAAATATAAAAATAAAAGGGGTAGGCTCTTATGTACCTAGTAGAGTAGTTACTAATTATGATTTAAGTAATTTAGTTGATACTAGCAATGAGTGGATTGTTGAAAGAACAGGTATTATAGAGAGAAGAATTACAGAAGGAGAAGATACATCATCTATAGCTTTTAAAGCAGCAGAGCAAGCTATAAATGATTCAAATATTTCTAAAGAAGAAATAGATTTAATAATAGTTGCAACTATAACTCCGGATTCATTTACTCCATCTGTTGCATGTAATCTTCAGAAGATGCTAGGAGCTAAAAATGCAACTGCATTTGATATTAATGCAGCATGTACTGGATTTATATATGCATTGGAAGTTGGCGAAAGCTTACTAAGATCTAATAGGTACAAAAACGCTTTAATAGTTGGAGCAGAAACACTTTCAAAAATAGTCGATTGGAAAGATAGAAGTACTTGTGTACTATTTGGTGATGGTGGAGGAGCTGCAGTATTAAGCGCTGAAGAAGACAAAGAAAATTTGGGAATTATAAAAACTTACTCAATATCAGAAGGAGAAAAGGGAGATGCTTTAAAAGCTTATGCAAATGATGTTATAAATCCTTTCCTTTTAGGTGATATTGAAGAGAGAAATAAATTCGTTAGTATGAATGGAAGAGAAGTATTTAAGTTTGCAACAAAGGCGATGGTAAATTCAGTATATGAAGTATTAAAGGATACATCATATTCATTAGGTGATGTAGATTATATAATTCCGCATCAAGCTAATTTAAGAATTATAGATTATGCAGCTAAAAAACTTAACATTCCATTATCAAAGTTTTATATAAATCTAGAGAAGTATGGGAATACATCATCAGCATGTATCCCTATAGCTTTAGATGGAGCATATAAAGAAGGAAAAATAAAAAAAGGAAATATTATCATTTTAGTTGGCTTCGGTGGAGGATTAACTTGCGGAGCAACACTTATAAAATGGTAATTTAAATTAAAAATAAATTTGAAATTCATGGAGGTATTAAATATGATATTTGAACAAATAAGAGAAGTAGTATGTGAACAATTAGGAGTAGATGAAAGTGAAGTAAAGCTTGAAACTACATTTGAAGAGTTAGGAGCAGATTCATTAGATCTTTTCCAAGTTGTAATAGAAATTGAAGAAAAATTTGGAATACAATTAGAAGATGCAGAAAGCATTAAAAGCATTAAAGATGCAGTAGAATATGTTGAAAAGAATAAACAATAATTAAAAATTATTAAAGTACTCAATAAGTACACATTTAAGAAACTAGATAACAAAGAATCGGGATTTTACAAGGATAAACCCGATTCTACTTATATAATAATCGGTTTTAAAGTTTTTATGATTTTTAGGAGGAGCTTTTTTATGGATAATAAAATTTGTGAAATGCTTGGAATTAAATATCCAATATTTCAAGGGGGAATGGCATGGATTGCAGATGCATCACTAGCTGCCTCTGTAAGTGAAGCAGGTGGACTTGGACTTATAACAGGAACAGCTCCAGTAGAGTGGATAAGAGAAGAAATTAGAAAGGCAAAAGAATTAACTGATAAGCCTTTTGGAGTTAATATAATGCTTATGTCAGAGCATGTAGATGAAGTTGCTAAATTAGTTTGTGACGAAAAGGTAGCTGTAGTTACAACTGGTGCAGGAAGCCCAGGAAAGTACATGGAAATGTGGAAAGAACATGGTATAAAAGTTATACCTGTTGTGCCATCAGTAGCATTAGCTAAGAGAGTTGAAAAAATGGGTGCTGATGCAGTTATTGCAGAAGGAACAGAATCAGGAGGTCATGTTGGTCAATTAACTACAATGGCATTAATTCCTCAAGTAGTAGATAGAGTTAACATACCAGTTATTGCAGCAGGTGGAATCGGTGATGGAAGAGGTGTTGCAGCATCATTTATGCTTGGTGCATCTGGAGTTCAACTTGGAACAAGATTTTTAGTTGCTAAAGAATGTACAGTACATCAAAATTATAAAGATAAAGTTCTTGGAGCTAAAGATATAGATACTGATGTAACAGGAAGAAGCACAGGACATCCAGTTAGAGTAATTAGAAATAAGCTTTCAAGAAAGTTTACAATGCTTGAAAAAGGAAATGCATCAGTAGAAGAACTTGAAGAATTAGGTACTGGTACTTTAGCAAAAGCTGCAAGAGACGGGGATATTATAAATGGATCAGTAATGGCAGGTCAAATAAGTGGTCTTATAAAAAAAGAAGAAACTTCAAAAGAAATAATAGAAGATTTAATGAATGGTGCAAAAGAAGCAATTGAAAAGGTAGGAGGAATATATGAGTAGTAAAAATATTGCCATACTATTTGCTGGGCAAGGAGCTCAAAAAGTAGGAATGGGAAAAGAATTATACGAAAATATAAAAGAGTGCAGAGAAATATTTGATAAAGGTGAAGAAGTTTTAAACATGAACATTAAAGAATTAATATTTAATGGTGATGAAGAAGAACTTAAACTTACAGAAAATGCACAACCAGCAATTTTATTAACTTCTCTTGCCTGTGTAAAAGCTTTAGAAGTAAATGGTATAGAAGGAGATTATACATCAGGACTTTCTCTTGGAGAATATGGTGCTTTAATATATGGTGGCGCACTTAATTTTGATGATGGATTAAGACTTGTAAAAGAAAGAGGAAAAATTATGGGAAGCTCTCTTCCAGAAGGTCTTGGAAAAATGGCTGCTATATTAAAATTAAATGATGAAAAATTAGGAGAACTTATTAAAAGAGCATCTAAGTTTGGAGTAATTGAAGGTGCAAACTATAATTGTCCAGGTCAAGTTGTTGTATCTGGTGACAATAAAGCAATAGATGAAAGTATAAAGATAGCTAAAGAACTTGGTGGAATGGGAGTGGCTTTAAATGTAAGTGGTCCTTTCCATAGTTCACTATTAAAAGAAGCTAGTTTAGATTTTTTAGAAGTATTAAAAGATGTAGAATTTAAAGAATCTAATAAAATTGTTTACTCAAATGTGACTGGAGCGCCTTATAAAGAAGGCACTGATTTAAGAGAAGCATTAAGTAAACATATAAGATCAGCGGTATTATTTGAAAAAATAATTAAAGATATGTTATCTAGAGGCGTTAATACTTTTATAGAAGTAGGTCCTGGAAAAACATTAAGTGGATTTATAAAGAAAATAGATAGAAAAGCAAATGTTTATAATGTTTGTGATATGGAATCATTAAATAAAGTTATAACAAATTTAAAATAAAGGTATAGGAGGAATTTATGTTAAAAGATAAATGTGCAATAGTTACAGGTGCATCAAGAGGAATTGGAAGAGCAATAGCTAAAAAGCTTGCAAGTCTTGGAGCAAACATTGTTTTAAATTATAGAAGTAATGATGAAGAAGCACTAAAAGTTAAAGAAGAACTATTAAGTTATGGTGTAGATGTATTTTTATATAAATGTGATATAAGTGATTTTAATGCAGTAGAAGAAATGATTAAAGCTTCAAAAGAGAAGTTTGGAAAAGTAGATATAATGATAAATAATGCAGGAATAACGAAAGACACTCTTCTATTAAGAATGAAAGAAGAGGACTTTGATAAAGTTATAGAAGTTAATTTAAAAGGAGTATTTAACTGCTTAAAGGCAATAACTCCAGTTATGGTAAGACAAAAGTTTGGGAAAATAGTTAACATTTCATCAGTAGTTGGTTTAGTTGGAAATGCAGGGCAAGTAAATTATGCAGCTTCAAAAGCTGGTGTAATAGGAATGACTAAATCATTAGCTAAAGAAGTTGGTAGTAGAGGAATAACTGTAAATGCTGTAGCACCAGGATTTATTGATACTGATATGACAGAAGTTTTAGGTGAAAAATTTAAAGAAGAAGCTAAAAAGAGTATTCCACTTAAAAGACTTGGGAAACCAGAAGATGTTGCAGGAGCTGTTGCTTATTTAGTTGGAAATGAAGCTTCATATATAACTGGTCAAGTTTTAAATGTTGATGGCGGAATGGTAATGTAATCGGAGGATTTTTTTATGGAAAGAAGAGTAGTAATTACAGGAATGGGAGCTTTAACTCCAATTGGAAATAATGTTAATGAATTTTGGAATAATGCTAAAGAAGGAAAGCTTGGAATAGATTATGTAACTTTAGTTAATAAAGATGAAGTTAGCGTAAAGGTTGTAGGAGAAGTTAAAAATTTTGATGCAGCAGAAGCTGTAGGTAAAAAAGAAAGTAAGAGATTAGATAGATTTTCACAATTTGCATTAGCGTGTGCAGATGAAGCTATTAAATCATCAGGTTTAGATTTAGATGATGTTGATAAGAATAGAATAGGGGTACTTGTAGGTTCAGGAATCGGAGGTTTTAGTACTATTGAAACTGAAATAACAAAGATGGCTACAGGTTCAAAAAGAGTATCACCATTTTTTATACCAATGGCAATAAGTAATATGGCAGCTGGTAATATATCAATTAAATATGGTTTAAAAGGACCATCAACAGCTGTAGTTACAGCGTGTGCTACAGGAACAAATGGTATAGGAGAAGCTTTTAGACAAATAAAGCATGGATATGCAGATATAATGCTTGCGGGTGGTGTTGAAGCACCTATAACTAAAATTGGAATAGAAGGATTTAATAGTTTAAAAGCATTAAATACAAGCAATGATCCTAAAGTTGCAGCAATACCTTTTGATAGTGAAAGAAGTGGATTCGTAATGGGCGAGGGTGCAGGAATATTAGTTTTAGAAAGTTTAGAATCTGCTAAAAAGAGAAATGCTAATATATTAGCTGAAATAGTTGGATATGGTAGCACTTGTGATGCTTATCATATAACATCACCAGACCCAGATGGAGAAGGTGCATCACGTGCTATGCTTGAAGCTATAGAAGAAGCAAAAATAAATAAAGAAGAAGTTTCATATATAAATGCACATGGAACATCAACTAAATTAAATGATAAATTTGAAACTATAGCTATAAAAAGAACTTTTGGAGATTATGCATATAAGATTCCAGTATCATCAACTAAATCAATGACAGGACACCTTTTAGGAGCAGCTGGTGCAATAGAAGCTATAATTTGTATTGAAGCTTTAAGAGATAATTTCATTCCTCCAACTATTGGATATAGAAATAAAGATGAAGATTGTGATTTAGATTACGTACCGAATGTAGGAAGAAATCATGAAGTTAATTATGCATTAACTAATTCTTTAGGATTTGGTGGACATAATGCTACGTTATTATTTAAGAAATGGAATGAAAAATAGGAGGATTTAAAATGAATATTAATGAAATTAAAGAGCTTATAGAGCTTATAAATTCATCAGATCTTGCATATTTTGAATATGAATGTGAAGACTCACGTATAAAAATGGATAAATCTTTAACTAGAGGTTTAGTGCAAGATAAAGAAGTAATAAAAGAAGAGTCCACTAAAAAAACACCTTCTACAGAAAAAGCTAAAAAAGAAATTGTTAAAGAAGAGAACGCTAGGGAAGAAATCAAAGGCTACAAAAAAGAAGAAAAAGAAGACTTAGAAAATGTAACTATTATTAGTTCACCAATGGTTGGAACATTTTATAGTGCACCATCCCCTGATAGTGATTCATTCGTAAGTATAGGTGAGAAAGTAAATGCTGGAAGTGTACTTTGTATAATTGAAGCAATGAAGCTCATGAATGAAATTGAAAGTGAAGTAAATGGAACAGTAGTGGATATATTAGTTAAAGATGGAGAAATGGTTGAGTATGGAACTCCATTATTTAAAATAAAGGAGGGAAATTAATATGATGGGAATTAAAGAAATAAAGGAAATATTACCTCATAGATATCCATTTTTATTAGTTGATAGAGTTACTGAAATGGAAGAAGGAAAGAGCATTACTGGTTATAAAAATGTTACTATAAATGAAGAATTTTTCAATGGACATTTTCCTAAGGAACCTGTTATGCCAGGAGTTTTAATTCTTGAAGCTATTGCACAAGTTGGAGCGATAGCAATACTTTCAAAAGAAGAATTTAAAGGAAAGATTCCACTTTTTGCAGGAGCAGATAAAGTAAGATTTAGACAAAAGGTTGTGCCTGGAGATAGATTAGAACTGAGTTGTGAAATTGTTAAATTAAGAGGACCTGTTGGAATTGGAAAAGGAATAGCTAAGGTAGATGGAAAGAAAGTATGTGAAGCAGAAATAATGTTTGCTATAGGATAGGTGAATTATATGTTTAAGAAAGTATTAATTGCAAATAGGGGAGAAATAGCAGTAAGAATTATTAGAGCTTGTAAAGAGCTTGGTATTTCAACAGTTGCAGTATATTCTGATATAGATAAAGAAGCTTTACATACTCAACTTGCAGATGAAGCGGTATGTATTGGCTCGTATATGGCAAAAGATAGTTATTTAAACATTAAAAATATTTTAAGTGCTTGTGTTTTGACAGGTGCAGATGCTATACATCCTGGCTTTGGATTTTTATCAGAAAATGCAAAGTTTGCAAAGATGTGCAAAGAGTGCAATATAAAATTTATAGGTCCAGATTATGAATCTATAGAACTTATGGGAAAGAAAAGCAAAGCTAGAGAAGTTATGAAAAATGCAGATGTTCCAGTAGTTCCAGGATTTGAAGGAACTATAGAAAATGAAGAACATGCACTTAATATAGCTAAAGGTATTGGATATCCAGTTATGATAAAAGCATCAGCTGGTGGTGGTGGAAAAGGGATTAGAATTGCTAGAGACGACGAAGAATTTAAAAAAGGATATAATACTGCAAAATCAGAAGCTTTAGCATGTTTTGGTGATGATACTTTATATATAGAAAAATTTATTGAAAAACCAAAGCATATTGAATTTCAAGTACTTGCAGATGAACATGGAAATGTAATTCATTTAGGTGAAAGAGAATGTTCTATGCAAAGAAAAAACCAAAAGGTATTAGAAGAAGCTCCATCATCTGCATTAAGTAATAAGCTTAGAAAAGAAATGGGTGAAGTTTCTAAAAGAGCAGCTAAAGCATGTAATTATAAAAATGCAGGAACTGTTGAATTTTTATTAGATAAAGATAATAATTATTATTTTATGGAGATGAATACGCGAATTCAAGTAGAACATCCAATTACAGAGATGGTAACAGGTGTAGATTTATTAAAAGAACAGTTATTAATAGCAAGTGGAGAAAAATTATCATATAAACAAGAAGATATAAAAATAAAAGGCCATGCAATTGAATGTAGAATCAATGCAGAAGACCCTAAAAATGATTTTAGACCATGTCCTGGGATTATTAATGAATTATATATGCCAGGTGGACTTGGCGTTAGACTAGATTCAGCAATCTATTGTGGATATAAAATTCCTCACTGCTATGACTCAATGCTTGCAAAACTTATAGCTTATGGTAATGATAGAGATGAAGCTATAATTAGAATGAAAAGAGCTTTAAGTGAATTTGGAGTAGGTGGAGTTAAAACAAATATAGAATTCCAATATTCAATTTTAGAAACAGAAGAATTTTTAAAAGGTGATTATGATACAGCATTTTTAGGTGAGAAGATGGTGAATAAGTATGCTTAAGGATTTATTTAGTAAGAAAAATAATTATGGTACAGTAAAGAAAAAAGATACAGATGTAAAACCTAATATTCCATCAGGAATGTGGACTAAATGCGATAAATGCCATTCAATAATTTATTATGAAGATTTAATAGAAAATAAGCATGTTTGTACTAAGTGCAATAATCATTTTAGATTAAAAGGAAGAGAAAGAGTTAATATGTTTTTTGATAAAGATTCCTTTGTTGAATTTGACAGAGGATTAAAATCAAAAAATCCACTTAATTTTAAAGATTATGAGAAGAAATTAAAAAAGGAAGAAGCTAAAACAGATAGTCTTGAGGCTGTAATTACAGGTCGTGGAAAAGTTAATGGTATTGATACTTGTGTTGGTATTATGGATAGCTTTTTTATGATGGGAAGTATGGGAACTGTAGTTGGAGAAAAGTTAACTAGAATGATTGAATACGCTACAGCAAACAAATTGCCTGTAATAATTTTTACAGCATCAGGTGGTGCTAGAATGCAAGAAGGAATATTTTCTTTAATGCAAATGGCAAAAATAAGCTTAGCACTTTCAAAGCATAGTGAAGAAGGATTACTTTATATTACAGTTTTAACTGATCCAACAACAGGAGGAGTAACTGCAAGCTTTGCAATGGAAGGAGATATTATATTAAGTGAACCTGATGCTTTAGTAGGATTTGCAGGAAGAAGAGTTATTGAAAATACAATAAAAGAAACATTACCTGAAGGATTTCAAAAAGCAGAGTTTTTACTTGAAAAAGGTTTTGTAGATAAAATAGTAGAGAGAAAAGACTTACGCACATATATATACAAAATACTTAAATTACATGAGGTGAAATAATATGAATAGAAGACTTGTAAAAGCAATTAGCCCATGGGATAAAGTATCTATTGCAAGGCATAAAGATAGACCTACTTCTAAGTTTTATATAGAAAATATATTTGATAATTTTATTGAATTTCATGGAGATAGAAAATTTGGAGATGATGCTTCTATAATTGGCGGTATAGGTGAACTTTTAGGTACGCCTGTAACAGTAATTGCTATAACTAAAGGGGAGAATACTAAAGAAAATATAAAGAGAAATTTTGGTATGCCAAGTCCTGAAGGTTATAGAAAGGCTTTAAGACTTATGAAACAAGCTGAGAAATTCAAAAGACCGGTAATATGTCTCATTGACACTCCAGGTGCGTTTTGTGGGGTTTTAGCAGAAGAAAGAGGTCAGGGAGAAGCTATAGCTAATAATTTATTTGAAATGAGTAGACTTAAAACACCTATAATATCAATAATAACTGGAGAAGGTGGAAGTGGTGGTGCCCTTGCCCTTGCAGTTGGTGATTCTGTTGGAATGCTTGAACATTCTATATACTCTATATTATCACCAGAAGGGTTTGCATCAATACTTTGGAAGGATAGTAATAGGGCAAAAGAGGCTTCAGAAGTTATGAAAATTACAGCTGAAGATTTAAAAAACTATAAAATTATAGATTTTATAGTTAGAGAACCAAATGGTGGAGCTCATAAAAATAAAACACGTACAGCTAATAGTTTGAAAAAAAGTATAATAAATGAATTAGAAGCTTTAAAAGATATTAATATAGAAGAACTTTTAGATAGAAGATATAAAAAATTCAGAAGTTTTGGAAGTGACCTTTAGTCTAAAAAGAACTAGAATAAAGTATTTTTATTCTAGTTCTTTTTTTTTATGTTATTGACAGGTATAATATAATAGAAATAATATATAAGTATATTATATATTTTACAATAATTTTATGAGGATGATGAAATGGATATTGAGCTGAAAGAGAAAGTAAGAATATTTAGTGATGTTAATAATGATTTTAGAAAGAATTTTAGATGGGATGGAAAAGAAATTAACTGTTTAGCATCTTTAATTACAGGTAGTTCACTAGAAGGCTTTGATGAAAAAAACATGAAAGCTATAAGAAAATTTATTAGGAAAAATACAAAATTTAATTCAGAATATAGAGGAGAATTTTTAAAAGTATTTTCTATTTTAATGAATCTTAGAAAAGATTATAAGGAAGTTTTTGAAAATACTAAATATGTATACTCTGTATTTATGGAGAGGGATTTTATCAAGTGTAAAGAAGCTTTATATGCAGCATTTTTATTAGCTAAAAGATTTTCGGGGAAAGAACTTGAAGATAAACTAAATGAATTGTTAAATATTAAAGAAAATATAGATAAATATTCATATGATTTCTTTAAGAAGAATGACTATATTATGTACGTATATCTTACGATTATGGGTAGAGAATTTGATGAGATTTTAGAAATTATAAAGGATATAGATTTAAAGTTTAAAGAGATAAATCTTAAAGAGTTTAAAGAGCCGAGTGCTTTTTATATCTCTTTATTAAATTCTAATTTAGAAATAGACGAAAAAATAGAAAGAGCATTGAATATAAGATGTTATTTAGTAGATAATATTAATCTTTTAGATTATGATGTCTATCCACTAATTGGACTTGCATCAAACTTTGTCAAAGATGAAGAAATATATTCTAAAGGAGTATTAGACATCTATAATATGCTTAGGGATAAAGGACATTTTAATAGTAAGGGGCTTAGTGATAAAATTTTATTTAAAATATCACTATGTATAGTTTTAATGAGATATATAGAATATATCTATGGAGACATAATAGATTTAGACACTGAGGGAGAGAGAGAAGTTATATATCTTATAGAGGAGTATATTGCTTTTGCTATTATTTTTTAAATACAACTATGAATTGGAGAATAAAATATGCGAAACAATAGTGTAGAAGTTGCTAAAGTTGCAACAAAAATGGCTATATCAACAAGGGAGGAAGAAGAAGTTTTAAAAGAAAAGTATAGAGATTCAGAGTTTACCGTTACGGCTGTAAACATTGGTGGAAATATAAATGATTCTATACATAAGATTTTAGAACGTTCATTAGTTGCATCAAAGAGAAATGGTCTTATAAGAGAAGAACATTTACATGAAGGTGCAATAATTGGAGCAACAAGAGATGCACTTATGCAAGTACAAAACAGAGCAAGTGGTCAAAATGTTGGTGGGAAGATTGGAATTGCAAGAAGAGGAGAACATATTTCAGTATGCATTTTCCTAAGTATAGGTCTTTTGCATTTAGATGAAATAGTAATTGGAATTGGACATAGAGCAATCCCAATTTAAAATCAAAAACAAGTATTATAAAAACCTAGTCATAAAAATTAACTAGGTTTTTTATTTTTTATGAATTTTAGTATATTAAACTTATAAATATATATGTTGATATTTATATTAAGATTTGATAAAGTGATGATATATTTAATGAAAGAAGTGATTTATTTATGTATATAGTATTTGGAAATAAAATAATGGATACAGCAGATATGAAAAACTGTATTGAAGAAAATACAGCATTTAAAGTAATAAAAGATATGAGTAAAGGAACAAAAAGGGAAGATGTTTGTGCTTTTAACTTAAGTATCAATATTGAAGTTTTAAAAGAAGAATTAGAAGGATTTGATATAGAAGGATTAGATGAAGATACTCTTTTTGATGAGTATATAGCAGTTTCAGAAGAAGCTGCCATGGAAATAGAAGAATATTTACCAGATGAAAGTAAAGTAAGATTTGTAACTTATAAATGGGATCTTTCAGATAATGATATTAAAGGAATTATAGTTATAGGAAATGAAGAAATCTCAGATGTTAAAATGTCAGACGTGTTAAGAAGACTTTTAACACAAGTAGAGTAGTAAATAAAGAGGATAAATAATTTATAAATGGTAAATTTTTAAAAATTCTTAAGACACTAAAAAAATATATTATATAGTATGTTTTAATAACAAAGTCCAGCAATATTTGCTGGACTTTTATTGGTGTATATTAAGATTATTTATTTTATTTTTTAGAACTAATCAAATTTTATAATTTCTTTTTTATGTATATCTTCTGATCCAAAACCATAAATTATTTCTACAGAGTTATTATCTAACCATTTTAATTTATAATCATTATAAGAAAAAGGTTTATAACCATCATCGGTAATTATTTGCTGTTTCAAATCCTTTATAAATATCAGCCCTTTTCTTTCATAAAAGTTACTCCATCCACCAAGTAAAAAAGAATCTTCTTCTACAACTAACGTGTGAGACTTGTTAGGTGATTTAAAATAAAAATAACTTTTAGAGCTATTTCCCATTAAGTTTATAAATAAAATGAACAGTATAAATATTACTGCTAAAAAATTTACTATATATTTTATTATTTTTTTTGTATTATAATTTAAAATCAACCTATCAACAATTATAATGATTAAAATATCTATTAATAAATTAATGACCCATTGATTAACTCCAAAAATCATTATATATAAATCGAACTTTTTATTAAGTATAAATACTAATATCCTAAATAATATAAATACTATTAATGTAAATTTTAACTTTTTATTATTAATACATATATTCATTAATATTTTACCTCATATTTAACATAAAATTAAATTAATAACACTTATTATCTATTGTAATTAAGTTATCTTATATACGTTAACATAATTATAACTTAGCTTATATGTTTAATTATACCATAATACTCTATTGAATACATTTTATTTATATTATAAAAAGATATAGAATTAATGTTTATATTATACTATCTATTCCACATATTTCATATTATATTTAAAATATATCTTCTGTTTATTTAATTTAAAGAAAGATTGTACAACCTATCTATATCATTTATTAATTTCTCAATACTAACATATCTAGCTTCTCTTATATATTCTTTACCATCTATATAAAGAAGTATTGCTGGAAATGTAAATATATTAAAATGTGCAAGTATTTCCTCGTTATTAAAAGGTGGAATTTCAAAAGCTTTTATTTTAGGGTATTTTTTTAGTTCAAATAGTAGTTTTTCTTTAATAGCCATGCAAGCGCTACAAGTTGGTGATGAAAAGTATAAAAGTGTAAGTTTATTTTCTTTAATTTTTTCATATACTAAATTTTTATCATTTAATATTTCCATAATAAACATCTCCTTTTAATTTAATAGTAACATAGATGTCAATAATATTTCCTGGTAAATATTTACAGAATAAAAAGAGAAAATCTTAATATATATAGTACGAAATCACTTTTATTTAAGGTTAATATGTTTATAAAAGCAGTAACAGTTCCAACTCCAAGAAGGATAAAAATGTATTTAAAAGATAAGTTCACTAAAGAAAGAATATTAGTATATTCATTAATAAGTGGCGGAATAATGATTATATATTTAGGGGATGTAAAACTTAAAGGATTTCCTATTTTGGGACTATTATATTTAGGTTTTGCATATGAAGTACTAGAACATACTGATGATGAAATTCTTAATAATATTTATAGGGATATTAATTCTAACAATGTTTATAATTTATTAGATTATGAAAGTAGATATCCTAAAAGTTAAGAAATTTATTTTTGCCACATAAAATCCTTGTAAATAAATTCATAAGATTATATATTATTCATATAAATTTATTTTATGGTATAGAAATGACATATTAAGATATGAATTTTATATTAAGTTAGGGAGCGTTTTATGAGAAGTGAAAAAGAAAAGATGCTAAATGGTGATCTATATTTATCATTTGGGGATGAACTTAAAGAAGAAAGAATGCATGCTAAAGATGTTGTTTTTGAATTTAATAATCTTCCTCCAAGAGAAATTGAAAAAAGAAATGAGCTTTTAAGAGAGTTATTTAAAAACAAGCCGAAAAATTTTTATATTGAGCCACCATTTCGTTGTGATTATGGATATAATATTTACTTTGGAGAATGGGCTTATGCAAATTATAACCTTGTAATTTTAGATTGTGCAGAAGTATTTATTGGGAAAGATGTTTTAATTGGACCTAATGTAAGCTTATTCACGGCAGGCCATCCTATTGATGTAGAACTTAGAAATAAAGGATATGAATATGCATTTCCAATAAAAATTTGTGATAATGTATGGATTGGTGGAGGAACAATAGTTAATCCAGGTGTTACAATAGGGGAAAACAGTATAATTGGTTCAGGAAGTGTAGTAACTAAAGATATTCCAAGCAATGTAATTGCCTTTGGTAATCCATGTAAAGTAATCAGAAAAATTACAGATGAAGATAAGAAAAGATATTTTAAAGGTAAATATATAAAATAGTATTTAAGCTACTTCGTATTTATAGAAGTAGCTTTTTATTAATTGTGGTATAATTATCTAATGATTAAGTTTTTAAAAAGTAGGAGTTAATTATAATGTATAAACCATTAGCTGAAAAAGTTAGACCACAGAATTTAAATGAAGTTTTTGGTCAAAAACATATATTAGGTGAAAATAAAATATTAAACAGAATAGTAAAAAGTGGTGCTATAAATAATATGATTTTTTATGGACCACCAGGCGTTGGAAAAACAACAGTTGCAAATATAATAGCAAATAAAATAAATAAAAAGTTTTATAAGTTAAATGCAACAACAGCATCATTAAAGGATATACAAGATATAGGCCGTGAACTTGATACTTTTATGGGCAGAGATGGAGTGGTTTTATATTTAGATGAGATTCAAAATTTCAATAAAAAGCAACAACAATCTCTTTTAGAATATATAGAAGATGGAAGAATAACATTAATTGCATCAACTACAGAAAATCCATATCATTATATATTTAAAGCCATTTTAAGTAGATCAACTATATTTGAATTTAAATCTTTAGATGAAGAAGATATTATATGTGCCTTAAAAAGAGCAAAAGAAATTCAAGAAAGTGAATATGAAAATTTAAAATTATCAATAACTGATGAAGCATATGATTACTTTGCAAAAGCTTCTAATGGTGATGTAAGAAAAGCTATAAATGGACTTGAAGTTTCAATAAACTCAACTAATCCAAATGAAGAAGGTTACATAATAATTGATATGGAAGTTGCAAAAGATAGTACTCAAACAAAAGTTGTAGCTTATGATATGAATGGAGATAGTCACTATGATATTTTAAGTGCATTTCAAAAATCTATTAGGGGGAGTGATCCTGATGCTTCAGTTCATTATTTAGCACGACTTATAAAGGCTGGAGATTTAATATCCATATGTAGAAGACTTCAAGTTATTGCAAGTGAAGATATAGGTCTTGCATATCCTCAAGCTGCACCTATAGTTAAAGCACTGGTTGACTCTGCAAGAGAACTTGGATTTCCAGAAGCTAGAATACCTCTTGCAGAAGCTACAGTACTATTAGCTACAAGTCCAAAGTCAAATAGTGCATATAAAGCAATTGATAGTGCATTAATGGATTTAGATACATTAAAAATCGACGATATACCAGATTCGTTAAAAGATGCACATTATGCTGGAGCTAAAAACTTAGGAAGAGGAGCAACTTATAAATATCCTCATGATTTTGAAAACTCATATGTAAAACAACAATATTTACCAAATAATATAAAGAATAAAAAATATTATATTGAAGGAAATAACAAGTTTGAGAAAGCTATTTATGATTATTGGAATAAGATAAAAAAATAAAATTAATAATTTTAAATTTATTCACATAACTTTATTGACAATAACCGAGTGGTTTGGTAAGATATAAACAGAAATCGTAGTAAGTTACTCTACTATGGAGGGGTGAAAAAATGAAACTATCTACAAAGGGTAGATATGGAGTTAAGGCTATGGTTGATTTAGCAATAAATTATGGAGAAGCTCCAGTATCTATAAAAACAATTTCAAAAAGACAGAATATATCTGAATATTATTTAGAACAACTTTTTAGCCCCCTTAGAAAAGCAAAGCTTATAAAGAGTATAAGAGGAGCTCAAGGAGGATATGTACTTAATAGGGAACCTAAAGATATAAAAGTTTCTGATATTATGTATGTACTAGAAGGACCTATTGAAATAGCAGATTGTATAGAAGGTGCTAAATGCAATAATGTAGATTGTTGCGCAACTAGGATACTTTGGCAGAAAATAAAAGATAGTATTGACAGTGTTATGGAAGGTATAACGCTTGAAGATATAGTTAATGATTATTACTCAATAAAAAGAAAAAATGAAGAGATTAATATAGTAGACAGAGGTGAATAGAAATGAGATCAGTATACATGGATTATTCTGCAACAACATATGTTAAACCAGAAGTATTAGAAGAAATGCTTCCTTATTTCACAAACAAATTCGGGAACCCATCATCATTTTATGGGATATCAAGAGAAACAAAGATGGCAGTAGATAAAGCAAGAGGTCAAGTTGCACAAGCTTTAAATGCTGACTTAAATGAAATATATTTCACAGGTGGCGGATCAGAAGCTGATAACTGGGCTATAAAAGGAATAGCATCAGCTTATAAAAATAAAGGAAACCATATAATAACAACAAAAATTGAACATCATGCAGTTTTACACACTTGTCAATATCTTGAGAAACAAGGATTTGAAGTTACATACTTAGATGTTGATGAAGAAGGTTTTATTAATTTAGAAGAATTAAAAAATGCAATTACAGATAAGACAATATTAGTATCAATAATGTTTGCAAACAATGAAATAGGAACAATCGAACCAGTAAAAGAAATAGGTAAGATTTGTAGAGAAAGAAAAGTATTATTCCATACAGATGCTGTTCAAGCAGTTGGAAATGTTAAAATCGATGTTAAAGATATGAATATTGACTTATTATCACTTGCAGGTCACAAAATATATGGACCAAAAGGAATCGGAGCACTTTACGTAAGAAAAGGAATTAGAATACACAACCTAATTCACGGTGGTGGTCAAGAAAGAAATAGAAGAGCAGGAACAGAAAATATAGCAGGTATAGTTGGTCTTGGAAAAGCAATAGAACTTGCTTCACAAAACTTAGAAGAACATGCTAAAAATATGGTTGTATTAAGAGATAGATTAATAGAAGGATTATTAAAAATTCCTTATACAAGATTAAATGGACCTAGAGGAGATAAGAGACTTCCAGGTAACGTTAATGTTTCATTTGAATTTATCGAAGGAGAATCAATACTTCTTTCATTAGATTTTGAAGGAGTATGTGCTTCAAGTGGTAGTGCTTGTACATCAGGGTCATTAGATCCATCTCACGTATTACTAGCAATAGGACTTCCACATGAAAAAGCTCATGGATCATTAAGATTAACATTAGGAGATGGATCAACTGAAGAAGATGTAGATTACGTATTAGAAGTTGTACCACCAATTATAGAAAGACTTAGAAAAATGTCACCACTTTGGACTGACTTTGTTAAGAGAGGAGAAAGATAATTATGATATATACAGAAAAGGTTATGGATCATTTTAGAAATCCAAGAAATGTAGGAGTTATAGAAGACGCAAATGGTATAGGGGAAGTTGGTAACGCTAAATGCGGAGACATCATGAGAGTATACCTTAAAATAGAAGATAATATAGTAAAAGATGCTAAATTTGAAACATTTGGTTGTGGATCAGCTATTGCTTCATCATCAATGGCAACAGAAATGATAATTGGAAAAACTGTTGAAGAAGCTTGGGAATTAAGTAATAAAGCAGTTGCTGAAGCACTTGATGGGCTTCCACCAGTAAAAATGCACTGTTCAGTTTTAGCAGAAGAAGCTATCCATAAAGCTATAAACGATTATAGAAAAAAAGAAGGTTTAGAAGCTTGGGATTTTGAAGAACATGGAGATGACTTACACGATCACATTCACGGAGAAGAATAGGAGAATTCTATGGAAAAGAAGAAGGTTGTTGTAGGTATGAGCGGCGGAGTTGATAGCTCCGTCGCTGCTTACCTTTTAAAAAAACAAGGATATGACGTAATTGGCGTTACAATGCAAATTTGGCAAGAAGATAAGGAATATGAAGAAAGAGAAGGTGGATGTTGTTCACTTTCAGCTGTTGATGATGCAAGAAGAGTTTGTGAAAAATTAGATATTCCTTTTTACGTAATGAATTTTAGAGATTCTTTTAAAAAGAATGTAATAAAATATTTCGTTCAAGAATATATTGATGGAAAAACTCCAAATCCTTGTATAGCTTGTAATAAACATTTAAAATTTGATGAACTTTTAAGAAAAGCTAGAGGAATTGGTGCAGAGTATGTGGCAACCGGTCACTATGCAAAGATTGAAGAAAGAGATGGAAGATATCTTTTAATTAGATCAGATGACGATAGAAAAGACCAAACATATGCTCTTTATAACTTCACTCAGGATCAACTAGCTCACACTTTAATGCCTTGTGGAGAGTATACAAAAGATAAAATAAGAGAAATAGCAAAAGAGATTGGATTAGCTGTTCACAATAAAAAAGATAGTGAAGAAATATGCTTTATTCCAGATAATGATCATGGTAGATACATAAAAGAAGCAAGACCAGATGATGTTAAACCTGGTAACTTTGTAGATGCTAAAGGGAATGTATTAGGACAGCACAAAGGAATAGTATATTACACTATAGGTCAAAGAAAAGGGCTTGGATTAGCTCTTGGAAAGCCTGTTTTTGTAATAGATATTAGACCGAAAACTAATGAAGTTGTTATAGGTTCTGAAGATAATATATTTAGAACTGATTTAGTTGCAAAAGATGTAAATTTCATACCTTTTGATGAATTAAAAGGTGAAATGAAAGTTCAAGCAAAGGTTAGATATGCAGCAAAGCCAGCCGATGCAGTAATTAAACCACTTCCAGGTGGAAAAGTAAAGGTAAGCTTTAATGAAAAACAAAGAGCTATAACAAAAGGTCAATCAGTAGTATTTTATGATGGTGAGATTGTTGTAGGCGGCGGAATAATAGAAGGTTTAGCCTAGAATATAAAGCCTAATAAATAGTTAATTTTAACTATTTATTAGGCTTTTTTATTTTAAAATAAAAAACTACATTAAATTAGTTTAAAAGTGGTATTTATGGGTAAACTATGTATATTGAATTTAGGAGGAGCTATATGATCAGAAGTAAAGATTTTTATATGAAAGGCGTATACAATTCCCTAGGAAAGAAGCTTGGTATAGTTGAAGATTTATTTATAAATTTCTTTGAAGGTAAGGTGATTGGACTTAAGATATCAAATTATTCTTTGTTTTCTAAGAAAAATTATATAGATGTTAAAGATATAATAGCTATAGATAAAGTTATTATAGTAAGCAAAAGCCTTGATGAAACAGGGGTTGAATTTAAAAGCTTAAAAGGAATTGATATTAAAGATAAATATGGAGTAATAATAGGTGTTTTAGAAGATATTATAATTGACGAAGAAAGCTTTTCTATAAAAGGATTAGTAGTAAGCACAGGTCTTATAGAGAGAATGCTTAAAGGTAAGGAGATTTTATTAATAAGTGAATGTATTTTAGCGGAGGAATATATTCTTTACTTAGGCAGTCAGAAAGTTACTTTAAAAGCAATGCCTGGAAAGGTTGAAAGATTATGAAATTAAAAATTTTAACTAGAGAATTAATTATAAAACTTATTATAGCATTGATTTTTATTATTTTATTTATAGCGTACTTAAACTCAAGTATATTTAGAGAAATAATAAATCTCATTTTAATATCAGCAATATTAGCTTACGTTTTAAAACCTTTAAGGGATAGCATAATTAGAAAATTTAAAATAACAAGAAGAAAAGCAACACTAATAGTAATGTTATCTATATGTATAATAATAGCACTAATATTTATTATTTTAATTCCAAAGTTAGTTAGAGAGATGGGTAATTCAGTATATATAATAGAAGAATTTTCAAATTATATTAAAGATTTTAAAAATAGTATGAAATTTTTAGATAAATCCCCAATTGCATCAACTATATATGATGATATTGAAGTTAAGTTTTGGGGATATATTATGGAACTTTCAAGAAATTCAATAAATTGGATTATAGAGTTTGCAAATAATTTAATAGCAATAGCCATAATTCCAATAATATCATATTACTTTCTTTCAGATGGAGAAAAAATATCAAATAAAATGTATCTTTTAATTCCAAAAGAGAAAAGAATAGTAACAAAGAGAATAATAGAAGATATAAATCTTTTACTTGAAAGATATATTGTAAGTCAAATTTTACTATCTATTGCAACTGGCGTTATGTGCTTAATACTATTTATTGGAATAGATTTAAGGTTTGCAATATTATTATCTATAATAAATGCAATATTTAATATTGTTCCATACTTTGGAGCATTTTTTGGAGGAATTCCAGCTGTTATAGTTGGCTTTATAGACTCGCCGACTAAAGCTATTTGGGTATTTGTTGGTATACTTATAATTCAGCAAATTGAGGGGAATATATTAGCACCAAAGGTTACAGCAGATAGTACAAATATACATCCGTTAGTAATAATAATACTTTTACTTATAGGAGAAAGAATGTTTGGAGTCTTTGGAATGATAATGGCAGTGCCACTTGGAGTAATAATTAAAGTTATTTATGATGATTTAAATTATTATTTATTCTAAAAATATTGACATATTTAAGTATATAAAATATAATTTGCTTATAAAATTTAATATGTAGCTATGATTAGGATGAGTAAATATATATTGATTTTTCAGAGAGGAAGTGGCTGGTGAAAACTTCTAAATTGATTTTATTGAAGCTACCTATGAGCTATAACCATTTAGAGTGATGTAATTTAATTTACATAATTAGGGTGGTACCGCGGAAGAGCTAGCCTTTCGTCCCTTGTATATTTAGGGATGAAGGGCTTTTATTGTATAAAATTGGAGGTAAAGAAATGAAGTACATGGGAACTAATGAGCTAAGAGAAGCTTATTTAAATTTTTTTGAAGGAAAAGAACATTTAAGATTAAAGAGTTTTTCTTTAGTACCAAAAAATGATAAGAGTTTACTATTAATTAATGCAGGTATGGCACCACTTAAGCCATATTTTACAGGTTTACAAGAACCACCAAAGAAAAGAATAACTACATGTCAAAAATGTATAAGAACTGGTGATATTGAAAATGTAGGTAAGACATCAAGACATGGTACATTCTTTGAAATGCTTGGAAACTTCTCATTTGGAGATTATTTTAAAGAAGAAGTAATTCCTTGGGCATGGGAATTCATAACAGAAGTATTAAAAATGCCAAAGGATAAGTTATATGTAACAATATACTTAGACGATGATGAAGCATTTGAAATATGGAAAAACAAAACTGATATAGATACAAGCAGAATATTCAGACTTGGAAAAGAAGATAACTTCTGGGAACATGGTGCAGGTCCATGTGGTCCATGTACTGAAATTCACTTTGAAAGAGGAGTAGATGTAGAACCAGTTAAAACTGCTGAAGAATTTGTAAAAGCTAGTGATGAAGATAGAATAATAGAATTCTGGAATTTAGTATTTACTCAATTTGATGGAGATGGAAAAGGAAATTATGAAAGACTTCAAAATCCTAACATAGATACAGGAATGGGTCTTGAAAGACTTGCTACATTAATGCAAGGTGTTGATAACATATTTGAAATAGATACTGTTAAAAATATATTAGGTAAAGTATCAGAACTTTCAGGTGTTAAATATGGAGAAGATGCTACAAAAGATATATCACTTAGAATAATAACAGACCACGTTAAATCAGTTACTATGATGATATCAGATGGTGTTCAACCAAGTAACGAAGGTAGAGGATATGTACTTAGAAGACTTTTAAGAAGAGCTGCAAGACATGGTAGAGTTCTTGGGATAAAAGGATTATTCTTAAAAGATATCGTAGATTCAGTAGTTGAAAACTATGGTGGAGAATATGAAGAGTTAATAGCTAAAAAAGATTATATTGAAAAAATAGTTACATTAGAAGAAGAAAGATTCAATGAAACTATAGATTCAGGAATGGGAATACTTTTAGGATACATTGAAGATTTAAATAAAGAAAACAAAACTGTATTAAGTGGAGAAAGAGCATTCAAGCTTTATGACACTTATGGATTCCCATATGAATTAACTGAAGAAATATTAGAAGAAAAGAACATGACAATTGACAGAGAAGCTTTCGATAAAGAAATGCAAGCTCAAAGAGAAAGAGCTAGAAGTGCTAGAGGAGAATTCACTTACATGGGAAGTGAAGAATCACCAATAAATTTAGTAGATAAAGATTTAGAAGTTGAATTCGTTGGATATGATAAAACAGAATGTATTGGTAAAATAGTATTCTTAGCTTCAGATGAATCAGTTTTAGAAGAATTAAAAGAAGGTCAAAAAGGATATATTGTAACTGATACAACACCATTCTATGCTGAAATGGGTGGTCAAGTTGGAGATAAAGGTATAATAAAAGGTCATAGCTTTGAAGCTTATGTATATGATACAAAGAAAAATGTAGCTGGAAAAACTATTCATTATGTAAAAGTAAATAGTGGAGTAGCTAAAGTAGGAGAAGAAGTAGAATTAAAACTTGATACAAAGAGAAGAAATAATATTTGTAAAAACCATACAGCAACTCACATGTTACACGAAGCTTTAAAAGAAGTTGTAGGAGAACACGTAAATCAAGCTGGATCATATGTAGATGATGAAAGATTAAGATTTGACTTTACTCACTTCCAAGGTTTAACAGAGGAAGAGATTCAAAAAACTGAAGATTTAGTAAATGAAAAAATAATGGAAACATTTAATGTTGAAACAAACCTTATGACATTAGAAGAAGCTAAAGCAAAAGGTGCTATGGCATTATTCGATGATAAATATGGTGATAAGGTTAGAGTTGTTGAAGTAGCTGACTACTCAAAAGAATTATGTGGTGGTACACACGTTAAAAATTCAGGACAAATTGGATTATTTAAAATAATCGGAGAATCAGGTGTTGCAGCTGGTATTAGAAGAATGGAAGCAGTAACAGGATTTACAGCTATTAAATATGTTGAAGATAAACAAAATACATTAAAGAAAGCATGTGCTTCATTAAAATGTAATGAAAAAGATATATTAAATAAAATCTCTTCACAAGCATCAGAAATTAAAGAAAAAGAAAAAGAAATTTCTGAATTAAAGGCTAAACTTACAAGTGGTGCAGAAGATGATATATTAAACTCAGCTAAAGAAATTAATGGAATTAATGTAATAGCATATGCACTTGAAGATGTTGATGGAAATGCTTTAAGAGATTTAGGAGATAAGATCAGAAATAAAGCAGATAAATCAGTAGTAGTCTTAATAAGCAAAACTAATGATAAAGTTAATTTAGTAGCAATGGCAACAAAAGATGCTGTATCTTCTGGAATTCATTGTGGTAAAATAATTAAAGAAGTCGCTCAAGTTGTTGGCGGTGGTGGTGGTGGAAGACCAGACATGGCACAAGCTGGTGGTAAACTACCTGAAAAAGTAAATGAAGCAGTAGAGAAAACTTATTCAGTTGTTGAAAGTTTGGTAAAATAGTGTACTTTTAAAATTTTTTAATGTATAATTAATTTATAAGATTTGTATACAAAATAAAATATATGGAGAATACTATTACTGTATAAGATATATTAGTATAAATAAATTTCCTTAAATAAAATGGTAAGGGGGTGAGCTGCTAATTAGCAGCAGAAGGATGAGTAACAATTTAGAACATACAATGCAATTTGATTTGTCAAAGAATAAAGAAGTGCTAACAAAAGCAATTTTAACTGAGGTTTATAATTCACTTCAAGAGAAGGGGTATAATCCTATTAATCAGCTTGTTGGTTACCTAATATCAGGAGACCCTACTTACATCACAAATTACAACGGAGCAAGAGCTTTAGTAAGAAAACTTGAAAGAGATGAAATTCTTGAAGAAGTTATAAAATCTTATTTAGAGATAAAATAAAAAAAGTGCCCTGTTGAAGGGCACTTTTTGTTTTAAGAGGAGACGAAATGAGAATATTAGGATTAGACGTTGGACAAAAGACAATAGGAGTAGCTATTTCAGATCCTTTAGGTTTTACAGCTCAAGGAATCACTACAATAAGAAGGACTAAAAAAGCTCAAGATGTCTTAGACGTTAAAAAAATATGTGATGAATATTCAGTAGAGAAAATCGTTGTTGGTTTACCTAAAAATATGGATGGATCAATCGGTTTTGCAGGAGAAAAAATCCAAGAGTTTAGTAAACTTTTAGAAGAAGAGATTAAGTTAGAAATAATTTTTTGGGATGAAAGACTTACAACTGTTGCAGCTCATAGAGCTATGCTTGAAGCAGATCTTTCAAGAGGAAAGAGAAAAAAGATAGTAGATAAAGTTGCAGCAACTTATATATTACAAGGATATTTAGACAGAATTTCAAATAGTATATAAATTATTAATTGAAAATAATTATTGACAACACTTTAGTAAAATAATTAAAATAGAAAAAAAGGAGAGATTTAGAAATGGAAAAGGATATACAATACATTGATTTATTAGATGAGGAAGGAAATGAAGCATCTTACGAGGTTTTAAGCTTCTTTAAAATAGATGATTTAAATAGTGAATACGTTGTTTTAACTCCAGCTGAGGAAGAATCAGAAGAAGCAATCGTTCTTAAGGTAGTTAAAGACGAAGATGGAAATGATAATTTAATTAATATAGAAGATGAAGCAGAATTTGCAATGGTAGAAGAAGCATACAATCTTCTAATGCAAGAAGAATAACTTATAGAAAGAGGTGTTGTAAGTGGATCACATAGTTTCAGTGGATATGCAAGAACTTAAAG
The DNA here is from genome assembly GCF_055396605.1 of Clostridium budayi. Classification (NCBI taxonomy): domain Bacteria; kingdom Bacillati; phylum Bacillota; class Clostridia; order Eubacteriales; family Clostridiaceae; genus Clostridium; species Clostridium budayi. The sequence continues at coordinate 1,708,937 of NZ_AP042456.1, read as the reverse complement.
AAGATTTAAAGAAAAAAGGATATAAATTAACTCCTCAAAGAAGGGCTATTGTAGATACTATAATAAAAAATGAAGGAAAACATATGACTGCAGAAGAAATATATGATGAGGTCAAAAAAGATTGTCCTGAAATTGGTTTAGCTACAGTATATAGAACTGTTTTACTACTTGAGGAAGTAAAATTATTATCAAGATTGGATTTAAGCGACGGATGTAGTAGATATGAAATTATTCACAAAGATGAGGAACATAGACATCACCATTTAATATGCGATCAATGTAACAAGGTTATAGAAGTAGAAGAAGATCTACTAGAAGAACTTGAACACAGAATAGAAACAAAATATAAATTTAAAATACACGATCACAGCGTAAAGTTTTTTGGGTTATGTGATGAGTGCATGAAGAAAAACGAAGAATAATTAAAGGAAACCTCTTACTTAAGAGATGACATCCTTTGTTTATATATACTTTTAATAAGGAGGGGAATTATGAAGAATGAAAGAGCTAAGGTTAAAATTATTCCTTTAGGTGGAATAGATGAAATCGGTAAAAATCTTACAGTCGTTGAATATAAAGATGATATTGTAATAATAGACTGTGGTTTAAAGTTTCCAGACGTTGATATGTATGGAATAGATATCGTTATACCGGATATATCTTATTTAGAAAAAAATAAAGAAAAGATAAGAGGAATATTTTTAACTCACGGACATGAGGACCATATTGGTGCATTACCATATGTTTTAAAACAATTAGATGTACCTGTATATGGAACAAAATTAACTTTAGGAATTGTAGAATCAAAGCTTAGAGAACACGGTTTATTAGCTACTACAAAACTATTCAGAGTTAAACCTAAAGATAAAATTAAATTACAAAATGTAACCGTTGAATTTGTTAAAACAAATCACTCAATAGCTGATTCAGTAGCTATTGCAATACACACTCCACTTGGAGTAGTACTTCACACAGGAGACTTTAAAATTGATCATACTCCAATAGATGGTATGAGAACTGATTTTGCAAGATTTGCAGAACTTGGAAGAAAAGGTGTTCTTGTAATGATGGCAGACTCTACTAATGTAGAAAAACCAGGTTATACAAAGTCAGAAAGTGTAGTTGGTGAAAACTTAAAGAAATTATTTGGAAAAGCAAAAGGAAGAATACTTGTAGCTACTTTTGCATCAAATATTCATAGAATTCAACAAATAATAACTGCAGCAGAAATGTATGATAAGAAAGTAGCGGTATCTGGTAGAAGTATGGAAAATATAGTCCAAGTAGCAATAGATCTTGGATATTTAAAATTACAAAAAGATACTTTAATTACAATCGATGCTGTAGCAAAGTATAAAAATGAAGAGGTTGTTATTATAACTACGGGTAGCCAAGGGGAACCAATGTCAGCCCTTGCTAGAATGGCAGCTTCAGAACATAGAAAGATTACAATAGTTGAAGGGGATACTGTTATTATTTCAGCAACTCCAATACCAGGTAATGAAAAATTAGTATCAAAGGTTATAAATCAACTATTTAAAAAAGGTGCAGAAGTAATATATGGTTCTGATGAAATTGTTCACGTTTCTGGGCATGCTTGTCAAGAAGAATTAAAACTTATGCAAACAATAGTTAGACCAAAATTCTTTATACCAGTACATGGTGAGTATAGACATTTAAAACAACATGCTGAATTAGCTGTAAGTGTTGGATTAAATCCTAGAAACTATGTATTACCTGAAACAGGAGACTTAATCGAAATAACTCGTAATTCAATTAAGAAAAATGGATCAGTTACTTCAGGTCAAGTTCTTGTTGATGGTTTAGGAGTTGGGGATGTTGGTCATATAGTATTAAGAGATAGAAAGCATTTATCTCAAGATGGTATATTAACTGTTGTTGTTACTTTAGATAGAGAAAGTGCATCAGTTATTGCAGGACCGGATATCATTTCAAGAGGCTTTGTATATGTTAGAGAATCAGAAGGATTAATGGATGAAGCTAGAGATATAGTAAAGACAGTTTTAAGTGAATGTGAAAGATCAAAGATTACTGATTGGGCAACAATAAAGAGCAGAATCAGAGATGAACTTAGAAACTTCTTATATGAAAAGACTAAGAGAAAACCTATGATTCTTCCAATAATTATGGAAATATAAAAATAAATGATTTAATTACAAATCATTTGTATTGACTTTTTAATATATAAAGATTAGAATATAAAATAGTGTGAGAATTGGGTACAAATGTATCCAATTTTCTTTTTGAAGTAAAATATTATAGGTTTACATAGAAAATTTATACAAAAGTAAAGCTAAAAATGGAGGAAAAAAATGGAGCTAATTAAAAGAGAAGATATTAGAAATATAGCTATTATAGCGCACGTTGACCATGGTAAAACAACTTTAGTTGATGCACTATTAAAAGATAGCCATACTTTTAGAACAAATGAAAAAGTACAAGAAAGAGTAATGGACTCAAATGATTTAGAAAAAGAAAGAGGAATTACAATTCTTTCAAAGAATACTGCAGTGCACTATGATGGAGTTAAAATTAATATAGTAGATACTCCGGGACATGCTGACTTTGGTGGAGAAGTTGAACGTGTACTTAAAATGGTTGATTCAGTATTATTAGTTGTTGACTCATACGAAGGACCTATGCCACAAACTAAATTCGTTCTTAAAAAAGCTTTAGAATTAGGATTAAACCCAATCGTTGTAATAAATAAGATCGACAAACCAGATGCAAGACCGGAAGCTGTAATAGATGAAGTATTTGAACTATTCTTAGAACTAGGTGCTACAGATGAACAATTAGATTTCCCAATAATCTATGCTTCAGCAAGAGATGGATTTGCAAGATATGATGTAGAAGATACAAACACTGGTATGAAACCTTTATTTGAAACAATAATAAAGAATGTACCATGTCCAGAAGGATATGCAGATGGACCACTTCAAATGTTAGTTACAACACTTGATTCAAATGCATTCGTTGGAAGAATAGCAATTGGTAAGATACACAGAGGAACAGTTAAAAAGAACCAACCAGTTGTTTTAGTAAGAAAAGATGGAAGCACTTCAAACTACAAAATAACTTCATTATTTGGATATAATGGATTAAAGAGAGAAGAAGTAGAATCAGCTTCAATCGGTGATATAGTAGCTTTAAGTGGTGTAGCAGATGCAAACATTGGTGAAACAATAGCGGATGCACAAAATCCAGAAGCACTACCATTTGTTGAAATTGATGAACCAACACTTAGCATGAACTTCATGGTAAATGATTCACCATTTGCAGGTCAAGAAGGAGACTTTATAACTTCAAGACATTTAAGAGATAGATTAATGAAAGAACTTGAAACTAACGTAAGTTTAAGAGTTAGAGAAATAACTCCAGATTGTTTCGAAGTATCAGGTAGAGGAGAATTACACCTTTCTGTATTAATAGAAACAATGAGAAGAGAAGGATACGAACTTCAAGTTTCAAAAGCTAGCGTTATCTTTAAAGAAGAAGACGGTAAAAAGTTAGAACCAATGGAATACTTAACTATAGATGTACCAGAAGAATTCATGGGACCAGTTATGGAAAAACTAGGACCTAGAAAAGGTGAAATGGTTAATATGACTTCAGCAGTTAACGGATATACAAGATTAGAATTCGTTATACCAGCTAGAGGACTTATTGGATTTAGAAATGAATTCATGACTGATACAAAGGGTAATGGTATAATGAACCACGTATTCCACGGATATGAACCATTTAAGGGTGAAATTCCAGGAAGAAGTAGAGGATCAATAGTATCATTTGAACAAGGAGATGCTATTGCATACGGATTATTCAATGCTCAAGAAAGAGGATCATTATTCATAGATGCTGGTGTACCTGTATATCAAGGTATGATAGTTGGTGTTTGCGGAAGAGCTGAAGATATAGATATAAATGTATGTAAGGGTAAAAAACTTACTAACACTAGATCATCAGGAGCTGATGAAGCAGTTAAATTAGTACCACCAATAAAGATGACTTTAGAAAAAGCTTTAGAATTCATAAATAGCGATGAATTAGTAGAAGTTACTCCACAAAATATAAGAATGAGAAAAACTATACTAGATAGTGCTGAAAGAAGAAGAAGAGCAAGCAGAAGTAAAAAATAATTTGCTTTAGAGTTTATCTTTATAAAAAGGAACAAAAGCATTATAATAAAAGTAAATAGCCATTGATTTTGGCTATTTACTTTTATATAAGGAGGATTTTATGGGTAGAGCAAAAAATTTTTGGGTAATTTTAATAGTGGTATTAATTGTTATAATTGGTGGTACATTCTTTATGTACAATAAAACTGTAAATCACCCAATAAAAAGTGATGATGAGACAATAACTATTAATGTAAAAGAAGGAGAAGGATTTTATTCCCTACTTAATGAACTAAAGACACAAAATGTTATAAAAAATGAATTCTTTATAAAGATGTATTTAAAGATAAATAATATAACACCAAAAATTTCAGAAGGTACATATAAAGTAAATAGCGATACAGACCTTAATAATTTAATAAAAACGTTAGAAAAAGAAAATTCTATAAAGGTTGTTATACCAGAAGGATATAATGTATCTCAAATTGGAGACGTTTTAGAAAAGAGCGGACTATTTACTAAAGAAGCTTTTATAAATGCTACAAAAGACTATAAGCTTCCAAGTTTTATAAAGAAAAATGATAAAGTAAGAAATCCACTTGAAGGATTTTTATTCCCAGACACTTATAACTTCAAAGAAGGTGTAACACCTGATGAAGTTATAAAAACTATGCTAAATCAATTTGAAGTTGTAATGAAAGAAGTAGAAAAAGAAACTGGAGTTAAAATTCCAGAAGATAAAATTTATGAAGTAGTTACAAAAGCTTCAGTAATAGAAAAAGAAGCTAGAATAGATGAAGATAGACCTATTATATCTTCTGTAATAGATAACAGATTACAAAAGGGGATGCCACTTCAAATTGATGCGACAGTTATATATGCATTAGGAAAACATGTTGATGTAGTTTCATTAAAAGATTTAAAGGTAGATTCTCCTTATAATACTTATAAGCACAAGGGATTACCAATAGGACCAATTTGTAGCCCAGGTAAGCCATCATTAATTGCAGCTATAAAACCAGAAAAAACAGATTATTTATTTTATTTATTAGTTCCAAATACAGACAAACACGATTTTACAGCAAGTGGAGAAGAATTTAATAAATTAAGAGAAAAGTACGGATATAATAAATAAGCTTTTGGAGGAATATATGAGCGGAATCACTTATGATTACATGGAAGAATATTTAAGAGGCCTAATTGGAGAAAATAAAGGTGTTCTTAAAGAACTTGAAGACTTTGCTAAAGAAAATGGTGTGCCTATAGTTCAAAAAGAAGCAGGAAAGTTTTTAGAATTTATGGTTAGTATGAAAAGACCTTTAAAAATATTAGAACTTGGTACTGCAATAGGATACTCATCAATACTTATGTATAATGCAGCAAAGACTAATCCTGATATTGTAACTATAGAAAGAAGTCAAGAAATGATTAAACTTGCAAAAGAAAATTTAAAAAAGTTTAATCTAGAAGATAAAATAACAATAAAAGAAGGAGATTGTCTTGAAATGTTAGAAAATTTAGATGAAGAGTTCGATCTTATTTTCATGGATGCAGGAAAAGGTCATTATAATCATTTCCTTCCACATTGTTTAAGACTTCTAAAACAAGATGGAATTATTATAGCAGATAATGTATTATTTAGAGGAATGGTTCCATCTGACGACTTAGTAAAAAGAAGAAAAATAACAATAGTAAAAAGAATGAGAACATATTTAGATATGGTATCTAATGATGAAAATTTAATTACATCTGTAATTCCTATGGGAGATGGAATTGCAATTACAAAAAGGAGGTAATAAAAATATGAAAAAACCAGAAATACTTGCACCAGCAGGGAATTTGGAAAAATTAAAGACAGCTATAGATTATGGTGCTGATGCAGTTTATCTAGGCGGAAGTAAGCTTAACTTAAGAGCTTTTGCAGATAATTTTACAAATGAACAAATAAGAGAAGGGGTTGAATATGCTCATTCTCGTGGAAGAAAAGTTTATGTAACAATGAATGTATTCCCACATAATACTGACTTAGATGGTATGGAAGAATATATTAGAGACTTAGCTGATACTGGAATAGATGCTATAATAGTTTCAGATCCATCTATAATAGTTACAGCAAAAGAAGTTGCTCCAGATTTAGAGATACATTTAAGTACACAAGCTAATAATGTAAACTGGAAAGCTGCAAAGTTCTGGTACAATCAAGGAGTTCAAAGAATAGTACTTGCAAGAGAACTTTCATTAGAAGAAATAAAGACTATAAGAGCTAACCTACCAGAAGACTGTGATTTAGAAGCTTTTGTACACGGTTCAATGTGTATGAGTTATTCAGGAAGATGCCTCCTTTCTAACTATATGACAGGAAGAGATTCAAATAGAGGTGCCTGTGCTCAACCATGTAGATATAAATATTATCTAATGGAAGAAAAAAGACCTGGAGAATACTTCCCAGTAGTTGAAGATGAAAAAGGAACATACATAATGAATTCAAAAGACTTATGTATGATAAACCATATACCAGAAGTTATTGAAGCTGGTGTTCATTCACTTAAAATCGAAGGAAGAATGAAGAGTAGTTACTATGTTGCAGCTATTGTTAAAGCTTATAGACAAGCGGTTGATGCTTATTTAGCTGACAAAGAAAATTATGAATTTAAAGAAGAGTGGATGGATATCCTAATGCAAGTTAGTCATAGACAATACTCAACTGGATTCTACTTTGGAGAAGATAATAAGCAGATATATGAAAATTCTTCATATATAAGAAATGCTGATATAGTTGGTGTTGTTAAAGCTTATGATGAAGATACTAAAATAGCAACCATAGAACAAAGAAATAAAGTTTTAGAAGGGGATACAGTTCAAGTACTTAGCCCTGTTGGAGAAGTTTATACTGTAACTTTAAATGAATTAAAAGATCAAAATGGTGAAAAAATAGAATCAGCACCAAGAGCTCAAATGATTTTTGAAGCTAAGCTTGAAAAAGCGGTAAAAGTAAATGATATGCTTATAAAGAGCAAGGAGGAAAACTAATGAAAAAACCTATACTTATTGGAATAACTGGGGGAACTGGCTCAGGAAAGAGTACTATTGCAGATGAGATATTTAATAGTTTTAATGAAGATTGTATTGCAATGATACAACAAGATGCATACTATAAAGATCAAAAACATCTTACAATGGAAGAAAGAGTTAAAACTAACTATGATCATCCAAGAGCATTTGATAATGATTTATTAATAGAACACCTTAAAGCTTTAATGAATGGCGAAAGTATAGAAAAACCAATATACGATTTCACAGTTCATACAAGAGCAGATGAAACAACAACTGTTAACCCAAGAGACATTATAATAGTAGAGGGAATACTTATTTTAGAAGATCCAAGAATAAGAGAATTATTAGATATAAAAGTATATGTAGACACTGATGCTGATATAAGAATATTAAGAAGAATGGTAAGAGACATAGATGAAAGAGGAAGAACTGTTGAATCAGTTATAGAACAATATCTTTCAGTTGTTAGACCAATGCACATGCAATTTACAGAACCAACAAAAAGATATGCAGACATAATTGTTCCAGAAGGTGGAAGAAATAAAGTTGCAATAGATATATTAGTTTCAAAAATAAAAGATATATTAAAATAATAAAAAGCACCTATTTTAGGTGCTTTTTTATTGCTTTAAATTAAAGTTAAGAAGGATATTCTTTATTTCTACCTATTAAAATATATAGAAAATATAGTTAAATAATTAGAAAAATATGTATATTAAAATTTTTATTAGTCAACAATTAGCTAATGGGAGGTGTTTTCTTTTTTATGATGAAGATTGATAAGAAAAGAATTAATGCATTAAGAGTAGTATTAGTTTCTATATTTTGTGCATTATCAATTAGACTATATTTTCTGCAAGTATATCCAACAGAAAGAGTTGAAGCTCAATATAAAAATCACCAGACAGAAAGTATAAGTGATAATAAATATATGATTTTAGATACAAATGGTAAGGATTTAATGGAATATAAAAAGAAATACATCTTAGTAATAGATACTAAACCTTTTAAGCTAAATAACTATGAAGAGACATTAGAAGACCTTATGGCATTAAATTTTATTATGAAAGGTGAAGATGAAGACTTTAATTATACAGATGTAATAAAAAATCAAGGAAAGCTTTATTATAATATATCTGAAGAGACATATAACAAAGTTAAAAAACTTAATAATATAAAAGGTATTTATACATTTTCAAGTGACAAAACTGACAGAAAAGAAGCGTGGTCAGTAAATGGAATGTTTTCTAGTATAGATGATAAAAATCTTGTTAAAGGATCATTACAAGAAGAAATTTATAACAATATTAAAGATAATGAGATTCCTAAGAAAAACTTTTATTTAGATGATAAAGCAGTATATTCTTTTGAAGAACTTGATGTAAATAAAAATAATAAAAATATTAAACTGACGGTGGATAAAGAAATAGAAAATAAAATAAGAAAAGTATTATCTAAAGAAGAATATTTAAATTATAATAACGTTGGAGTTACTATAATGGAGAGTAATACAGGGAAAATAAGAGCGATGGTACAAAAAGATGAAAGTACTGCTAATATTAATTTGGGGATAGAAGGATTAGGCTATGAGCCAGGATCTATTTATAAGCTTATAACATATGGAGCAGCATTAGAAAAGGCATGTACAACTGAATACAATACAGTTACATGTACAGGTAAGATGTGCGAAAGGGGAAGTCATGGAACTATTACAGTAAGAGATGGTCTTGTAAAGTCTTGTAATGAAGTATTTGGAGTTATAGGATCAAAAGTTGGGTATAATGATCTTATGGAATATTCAGAGAAAATGGGACTTTTTAAAAGAGTTTTAAATATGCAAGGTGAAGGAAGAAATGAAACAGAAGGTGTTAAGCCTACAGAAGATCAATCAATGTCCTTAATATCAATAGGGCAGTCAATGAATACATCACCAATTCAAATGCTTGGTGCAGTTAATACTTTTGTAAACAATGGAGTATATGTAAAGCCATATATATTAGAAGAAGTACAAAATAGTGAAGATCAAACTATTAAAACTTATAGTACAACTAAAGAAAAAATATTTACAGAAACAACGAGTAAAATAGTTAAAAATGGAATGAGAGAAGTAGTTTTAAATGGTACTGGTCAAAGTGCTAATGTAAATGGTGTAGAAATTGGTGGTAAAACAGGTTCTGCAACAACTAGCAATAAAACTACTCATGGATGGTTTGTTGGATATTTTAAAATAAAAAATAAAGAGTATACTATGATAGTATTTGTTCCAGATTTAGTTTCTAAAAAGAATGAGAGTCTAGGTGGCGGCAACACAGCAACTCCAATATTTAAAGATATAGTATTAGAACTTAATAAATAATATAGAAAAACTCCATATTTTTATGGAGTTTTTCGTTTTACAGAACAAAAAATATGAGCGAATTTAAAATAAAATGTATATTTTTTATAAGATAAAGCAAGTTTTTGCTACTTAATACATATTATAATAGTAAGCACTATAAGGAGGAAGAAAGTGTTAGTAGTAGCTAATTTTATAAATTTGTTGTGTAATACTATGTTTTTTACTGGATATGTCTCAAATAATAACACTTTCCCTGCACCTCTTGATGAAAATGAAGAGGAAATGTATTTAAGGAAACTTAAGGAGGGGGATAAAGCAGCAAAAGGGATATTAATTGAAAGAAATTTACGATTAGTCGCACACATAGTTAAAAAGTATTCTTTCCCAAATAAGGATGTAGATGAATTAATATCTATAGGTACAGTAGGCCTTATAAAGGCAATAGATTCTTTTGATGTGGATAAGGGGACAAGACTTGCCACATATGCCTCACGCTGTATAGAAAACGAAATACTTATGCTATTTAGAAATAATAAAAAGCAAAAGGGTGAAGTATACCTTCAAGATCCAATAGGAGTAGACAAAGAAGGAAATGAAATATGCCTAATTGATGTACTTAGTAATGAAAAGGATTCTGTATTAGAAAAGGTTGAAAGTAATCTTGAAGTTAGGGCGTTATATAAAAAGATGGAAGAGATATTAAGTAAAAGAGAAAGAGATATAATTGTTATGAGATATGGATTACAAGATGGGAAAAGCAAAACCCAAAGAGAGATAGCAGCAAAACTAGATATATCAAGGTCGTATGTATCTAGGATAGAAAAAAAAGCATTAAAAAAATTACAAAAAGTACTATATGGAAGAAAAAATTAAAATTTAATCTAAATTCCTTTATAAAATAGAGGAATTTAGATTTTTTTATAGAAATTATACAAATGATGGGAAGAAAATTAATTGTGGAGGTCTAACAATGTATACATTAAAAGAATTATTAGGAAAGACAACAGAACTAGGTGCTTCGGATTTACATCTTACAGTTGGTATACCACCGACAGTAAGATTAAATGGTAAGTTAACTCCTCTTGCGGAAGTAAGTTTAACTCAAGAGTGTATAGAAGGATATGCAAAAGAAATATTAGGAAATAAATTTGATACATACACTGAAGTTGGTGAAGCTGATACTTCATATTCATTACCAGGAACAGGTAGATTCAGAGTTAATGTATTTAAACAAAGGAATAGTGACGCAATAGCATTAAGAGCTATTAGTTTAAAAATACCAACACTAGAACAACTTAAACATCCAAATGTAGTTAAAGATCTTGTAGACAAACAAAGGGGACTTGTACTAGTTACAGGACCTACTGGAAGTGGTAAAAGTACAACTCTTGCAGCTATGATAAATGAAATAAATTCAACAAGAAGTGAACATATTATAACACTAGAAGATCCTATAGAATATTTACACAAGCATAAAAAATGTATTATAAACCAAAGAGAGATAGGAAAAGATAGTAAAAGTTATCAAAATGCATTAAGAGCAATACTAAGAGAAGACCCTGATGTAATACTTGTAGGGGAGATGAGAGACCTTGAAACTATAGCTATAGCTATAACAGCAGCAGAAACAGGTCACTTAGTTTTCTCAACTCTTCATACAATTGGTGCTGCTAAAACTATAGATAGAATTATTGACGTTTTCCCACCGCATCAGCAGCAACAAATAAGAATCCAGCTTGCAGCAGTGCTTCAAGGGATAATTTCACAGCAACTTGTTCCAACAGTTGATGGGAAAGGTAGGGTTGCCGCATTAGAAACTATGACAATTACACCAGGTATACAAAATCAAATAAGAGAAGGTAAGACTCATCAAATAGAATCTGCAATACAAACAGGAAGTAAGTATGGAATGAAAACTATGGATATGTCATTAGTTGATTTGGTTAGAAATGGAAGTATATCTAAAGAAACTGCATTAACTTATTCAGTTGATAAAGAAATGATTAAAAGAATGTTAATGATGTAATAAGTATAGTTCTAATTACTAAAGATGGTAATTAGAACTATTTTTGTATAAAAGAATAATAAAAATAAAGAATTTATTAAGAAGGTCATATTAGTCAAAATAAAGAAGGAATTTTAAAAGGAATGTTGAATATATAATGTGTTGAATATATAATATTTAATAATAGAGACAGGAGGTAAAATGAAAAAATGCAAGAATTTTTAATTACAGCAGTAGATATAGGAACTAGAAAAATTTCAGCTTCATGTGGAATATCTTCTAAAGATAAAGAAGTTGAAATACTCGGAAGTTCTTGTGTTAGTTCAAATGGAGTTGAAAAAGGTGAATTAGTAGATTTATATAAATGTAGAGAACAATTTATCAAAGTGCTTAATGATCTAGAAGAAAGCGTAGGTAAAGAGATAAATGATATATATATAGGAATACCTTCATCACATATAAGAGTTATAGAACGAAGCTTTGAAGATAACATATATGGAGAAATAACCAATAGGGATTTAAATGAAGCTTTTGAAAATTTAAAGAAAAGTATATATTTAAATAATGATGAGGAAATTTGCGATATTTTAGTAAACTATTACAAGGTAGACGAGAAAATTAGTGAAGAATCTGTAATAGGATGGCAAGGAGAAAAGTTAGAAGTAAATGCTACAGTTATAGTTTGTAAAAGAGAGATACTTAATAAATATAGAGGTTTATGCAAAGGAACAAACTATAATATTAAAGGTTTTGTAGTTAACATAATGTCTCTTAGAAAAATATTTTTATTTAATGATAGATTAGATTATAAAGTTATATTAGAATGCGGTGCAGGAATAACAGAAATAGGTATTTTTAAAGATGGTATTTTTAAAGATGGATACAGTATACCACTTGGTGGAGACAATATAACAAGTGATTTATCTATATGTGCAGGACTTTCATATGATGAAGCAGAAATTTTGAAATATAATTATAGTCATAAGTATAAAAGTGAAAGTGAAGATTTAAAAGATAAAGAAATTAAAATTGGAGAAAAAAATATACATAAAGAGCTATTTTATAAAGTATGTGAGGCAAGAATTGAAGAAATTCTTAATTATGTAAATAATGAGTTAAAAAATACTAGTAATATTAATGATATATGTAGTATAATTTTATGTAGTGATTCTTTAACTAATTTTGAAAACATAAGCGAAATTGTACAAAATATCATACATAATAATGTGCGTATAATTACAAAAAATGAGTTTGGTATGCAAAATTTTTCAAATATTACCTCATTAGCTATTGTTAAAGAGGTCCATGATAGGTTAGAATTAGTATATGAGGATTTTACAAAAGAAGTTAAAGGTGATACTTTAGTACTTGAAAAATCAGGTGATATAAATAGAGACCCAAAAAAAACGCTAAACTTAAAAGATAAGAAAAAGAAAAAAAGAAATGAGAGCATTAAGGGAAAATTAAGAAGTTTGCTAGAGGATATTTTCTAAAGGAGGAATTGTTTTGTTAGATTTTGAAGTAGATATGCAAGAATTAACTAATATAAAGGTAATAGGTTGTGGTGGCGGAGGAAGTAACGCTGTTAATAGAATGATAGTTGAAGGTTTAAAAAATGTTGAATTTATAGCAATCAATACAGATAAACAAGCACTTATGTTATCACATGCAAATCAAAAAATCCAAATTGGAGAAAAGCTTACTAAAGGATTAGGAGCGGGTGCTAATCCAGAAATAGGACAAAAGGCTGCAGAAGAAAGTAGAGAAGAAATAACAGCTTCAATTAAGGGAGCGAACATGGTGTTCATCACTGCCGGAATGGGTGGTGGAACAGGAACAGGTGCTGCACCAGTAGTTGCAGAAATTGCAAAATCTTTAGATATACTTACAGTAGGTGTTGTTACTAAACCTTTCCCATTTGAAGGAAAGAGAAGAATGAGACATGCTGAAATGGGTATAGAAAGATTAAAAGAAAAAGTTGATACATTAGTAATAATTCCAAATGAAAGATTACTATTAATGGCTGATAAAAAGACAACTTTACTTGATTCATTCAAATTAGCAGATGATGTATTAAGACAAGGTGTTCAAGCTATATCTGACCTTATAACTATTCCAGGGGTTGTTAATGCCGACTTTGCTGATATAAAAGCAGTAATGTTAGATAAAGGATTAGCTCATATGGGAGTTGGACATGGTAAAGGAGATAATAGAGCTGCAGATGCTGTACATGAAGCAATAGCATCTCCATTACTTGAAACTTCAATAGAAGGAGCTACAGGTGTTATCCTTAACTTCACAGGTGGCGCAGATCTTGGAGCATTAGAAGTTTATGAAGCAGCAGATGTTGTAAGAGAAGCAGCAGATCCAGATGCTAATATAATCTTTGGGGCTGTAATAGATGAAACTTTACAAGATGAAATTAGAATTACAGTTATAGCTACAGGTTTTGAAGAAGAAGGATTAGTTTCATCTGAAACTAAAGAAGCTAATAAAATTGAAGTGAAAACTCAAATAAAACAAAAAGTTGAAGAAGTTAATGAATCTCCTAAGGAAGAAGTTGCTGCAACTGAAGTAGAAGTTAAAGAAGAAGTTCCAGCATTTACTGAAGAAGATTTATCAATACCAACATTTTTAAGAAGACCTAGAAGATCAAATTAAAAAAATAAAGCAATTAAAAAGTCTCTTTACAAAGATTTATATTCTGTAAAGAGACTTTCTTTATGCAAAAATATATGAAAATTTAAGATAATATCAATAATTTCCAAGAAAAGGATTGTTAAATATTTTATTAATATGGGTTTTGTGGTAAAATTAAAATGAAAAATAATATTTAAAATAGTATTATGTTTGGAGAGGGTAAAATGAATAAGAAAAAGATAGCATCAATGCTACTACTAGTAACAGCAACGGCAAGTTCAGTTGTACTAGATACCACTTATGCAAATGCAACTGATAATAAAAATATAAGCGTTCTTAAAGCTAGAAATGGTGGACATGAAAAAGGGAAAGTTATTAATGTTACAACTAACTTAAGAATAAGAAAATATAAGAGTACTAACAGTGAAGTTATTGGATATTTAATGGAAGGCCAAACATTTGACATAATAGCAAAAGAAGGGTCTTGGTATAAAATTAATAATAATGGGAAAATAGGATATGTATTTAAAGAATATGTACAAGTTATCGAAGAAAACAACAATGCAAGATCAGCACAAACAGGAGTAGTCGTTAACATAACTTCAAACTTAAGAGTAAGAAGTGGTGCATCAACAAATTCGTCAACACTTGGATACTTAAGAAATGGGGACAAGCTAAATATAGTATCAAAGTCAGGTGCATGGTATAAAATAAAATATAAAAATGGATATGGTTATGTTCATGGAGATTATGTAAAAATAACAAACACAAATAATAATAGTAATAATGCAAATAATAATACAAATAATAATACAAATAATAATACAAATAATAATACAAATAATAATTCATCAGCATCAAAGAATCAAACAGGAGTAGTTGTTAATATAACTTCAAACTTAAGAGTAAGAAGTGGTGCATCAACAAGTTCATCAACACTTGGATACTTAAGAAAGGGGGACAAGCTAAACATAGTATCAAAGTCAGGTGCATGGTATAAAATAAAATATAAAAATGGATATGGTTATGTTCATGGAGATTATGTAAAAATAACAAACACAAATAATAATAGTAATAATACAAATAATAATAATACAAATAATAATTCATCAACATCAAAGAATCAAACAGGAGTAGTTGTTAATATAACTTCAAACTTAAGAGTAAGAAGTGGTGCATCAACAAACTCATCAACACTTGGATACTTAAGAAATGGGGACAAGTTAAATATAGTATCAAAGTCAGGTGCATGGTATAAAATAAAATATAAAAATGGATATGGCTATGTTCATGGAGATTATGTAAAAATAACAAGCACAAATAATAATAGCAATAATAATACAAATAATAATAGCAATAATAATACAAATAATAATACAAATAATAATACAAGTAATAAAGTTGAAGGAACTGGTAAAGTAATAAATATTACTAGCAATTTAAGAGTAAGAAAAGGTCCTGGAACTAATCATGGCGTCGTTGGATATTTATTAAATGGAGATACTTTTGAAGTTTTAGGAAAAGAAGGTTCATGGTATAAAATAAAAAAAGGAAATTTAAATGGATACATAAGTCAGGATTATGTTAAATTTTATCCTAAATTAGAAAGTAAACCAGAAACTAAGCCAGATACAAAACCTGAGACTAAGCCAGATACAAAACCCGAAACAAAACCAGAAACTAATCCTGAAATATCAAAAAAATATGGAAGAGTAGAAGTATCAAGCGAACTTAGAATAAGGGAAAAAGCTGATATTAATTCTAAGATTATTGGGAACTTAAGAAATAGAGAAATAGTTGAGATATTAGGACAAGAAAATAATTTCTATAAAATTAAAAGTGGTAATATAATTGGATACTCTTCAAAAGATTATATTAAAGAAATTTCAAAAGAAGAAGCAGAAAATGAAAATAAACTACCAAGTGATGCAAATGTTTCTTATACTAATTATAATATGTCAATGGATTCATATATAAAGGCTCAAGTAGATGCTTTAAATGGAAGATACGATTATAATTATCTTGAAAAATATATAAATCCAGACAAAGCAACTAATCAAATGCAATTCTTAAGGTTAGATAAATTTAGAAATATTAGTGTAAGTGGATTAAATTCATATTTAAGCAAGAAAGATGCTGGAGTATTAAAAGGTCAAGCACAAAGTTTTGTAAATGCAGCAAAAAGTTATAATATAGATCCATTATATTTTGTTGCACAATCAATCCATGAAACTGGATATGGTAAAAGTAGATTAGCATCAGGGGTTAAAATAACAGAAATTGCAAATCCAAATAAAGAGATAAGAAACAAAGATGGAGAGTTAATCGGTTATGAAATGATTAAGCTAAGTAAGCCAGTTACAGTATATAATTTATTTGGAATAGGTGCTTATGATAATTTACCTACATTTAAAAACAGAGCTTTAATACTTGGAACAACTTACGCATATAATAAAGGATGGACAAGTGTAGATAAAGCTATATCAGGAGCGGCAAAATTTGTATCTGATAATTATGTTAATAGTTCTAAATTTAATCAGAATACTTTATATAAGATGAGATTTAATCAAATTCAAAGTAATATGTGGCACCAATATGCAACGACACCATGGTATGCTGAAAATATAGGAATGCAAATGGAAGAAATGAAAGAATTATATGTACCTGGGACTTCATTCTCATATGAAAAACCAAAATTTAATTCAGTTAAAAAAGTAATTCCAAGAAGTTTTATAGCTATACCAGGAGGAGAAGAAAAAGTATCACAAAATAATTCACACGTTTCTATAGATGATATGTAATTATAAATATTTAAAGACTCATATAAGAGATTATATGAGTCTTTTTTTCATAAAATTATAAGAAAACAAATTAAATTTATTAATATATCTTATTAAAAGACAGTTTAAAAATTAAAATAAAGCATACTGTAAGTTAATGTAAAAAAAATAAGTTAAAAAATTAAAACTTTGATATTTAATATGACAAAATTTTAAGAAGGTAAGTTATATAATTTATCTAGGAGGTATGAGTAAAGTGGAAATATATGTTGATGTTTTAATTTTAGAAAATTGTATTGTAAATTTATTTTTACTTACAGTAACTTTTAAAATTTTAAGAGAATCGTATTCTTTTAAAAAAGCAATTATATCAGCACTTATAGGAGGAATATATGTTTTGACTATGCTATTTAAATGGAGTGAGTTTTTATCGAATAATATATTTCAAGTATTAGTTGCAATTATACTAGTTTACATTCCTATTAAAAATAAAAAGATAAGCAATGTATTAAAGACTTCAGCTACCTTCATTTTATGTTCATGTATATTAAGTGGAATATGCTTTAAAATTGCATATGAAACAAATCCGTATTCAATAAAGAAAGGTATTTTAATAGATAATTTTAAACTTAAATATTTAATTCTATGTATAATAATAATTTTTATTACAGTTGATAGAATCACAACTTATATAAGAGAAAAGAATATTATAAATAATTTCTTTTATGATATAGAGATAAACTTTGAAAATAATATTATAAATGTTAAAGGATTCTTAGACTCTGGAAATGAACTTAGAGAGCCAGTTACAAATTTACCGTGCATATTAATTGAAGAGAATTATTTAAGTTCTATTAATATTTATAAATTAAATCCATTTTCTATACCATATAGTGCTATTGGATATAACGGTAGCTTAAAAGGTATTAGAGTAAACAATATAAAACTTAAAAAAGAAGGTAAAATTTTTAAAGAGATTAATGCAATAATTTGTCCATGCAAAGATACTTTAAGTCGGGATAATGAATTTAATGCACTATTATCAAGAGGGGTAATGTAAGGAGGGTATTATGTTAAAAATACAGGTATTATTAAATAGTATATTAGAAAAACTAGGATTGTTTAGAAAGAAACTTCATTATGTAGGAGGAAGTGATACACTTCCACCACCACTTGCAAAAGATGAAGAAGAAGCTTTAGTAAATAAATTAAGAAATGGTGATGAAAAAGTAAGAAGTACTTTAATAGAAAGAAATTTAAGGTTAGTTGTATATATAGCAAGAAAGTTTGAAAATACAGGAGTTTATGTAGAGGATTTAATATCTGTTGGAACAATAGGTCTTATAAAAGCTGTAAATACATTTAATCCTGAAAAGCAAATAAAACTTGCAACTTATGCGTCAAGATGTATAGAAAATGAAATTTTAATGTATTTAAGAAGAAATAATAAAATAAAAGCAGAAATATCATTTTATGAACCACTTAATATAGATTGGGATGGGAATGAACTCCTTTTATCAGATATATTAGGAACTGAAAATGATACTGTGTACAATTTAATCGAAGATGAAGTTGATAAGCAACTTTTATGTATAGCACTTAAAAATTTAAATGATAGGGAAAAAGAAATTGTTGAGTTAAGATTTGGACTAAATGGATGTAATGAAAAGACTCAAAAAGAAGTAGCTGACATACTTGGCATATCACAATCTTATATTTCAAGACTTGAGAAAAAAATAATAAATAGATTAAAAAAAGAAATAAGCAAAATGGTTTAGGTTGTCTGTAGTATAAAAGTGTAGCCTTGAGGAAATACTGTTTATTAGAAATGATATTACTTCCGAAGGAGCTGAGAACTTTGATCATAAATAAGGTTGAAATATGCGGAGTAAATACTGCGAAACTTCCTATACTTAAAGAAAAGGAAAAGAGAGAATTACTAATTAAGATGCAAAATGGCGACAACAGCGCAAGAGAATCATTTATAAAAGGAAATTTAAGATTAGTTTTAAGTGTAATACAAAGATTTAATAATAGGGGAGAAAATGTTGATGACTTATTCCAAGTTGGATGTATAGGGCTTATGAAGGCTATAGACAACTTTGATTTATCACAAAATGTTAAATTCTCAACTTATGCTGTACCTATGATTATAGGTGAAATAAGAAGGTATTTAAGAGATAACAATTCAATAAGAGTTAGTAGATCATTAAGAGATATTGCGTATAAAGCATTACTTGTGAGGGATAAACTTGTTAAAGAAAATAATAAAGAACCAAATATATCACAAATTGCAAAAGAACTTAATATACCAAGAGAAGATGTTGTTTTTGCATTAGATGCAATACAAGATCCTGTATCATTATTTGAACCAATTTATCACGATGGTGGAGATGCAATTTATGTAATGGATCAAATAAGCGATTCTAAAAATACTGATGAAAATTGGCTTGAAAATATATGTATTAATGAAGCTATGAAAAAATTAAGTGATAGAGAGAAATTAATATTAAATCTTAGATTTTTCAGAGGTAGAACACAAATGGAAGTTGCAGATGAGATAGGAATATCTCAAGCTCAAGTTTCAAGACTTGAAAAAACTGCACTTAAACATATGAGAAAGTATGTATAAAGGAAAGGAACTCAATTTTGAGTTCTTTTCCTTAAAATATATAAATATTAAAAGGGGGAAGGAAATATGGAAGAAAACTTACACTCAATAAATTCCATGAGAAATATGGATGTAGTAGATATAAAGACAGGTAAGAAGCTTGGTTATATAAGTGATATTAAGTTAGATTGTGAAGAGGACAAGGTGCTAGCGTTAATAGTTCCAGGAGAAAGTAAGGGATGGTTTGGAAAAACAGAAGATATAGAGATACCTTGGGAAGATGTTGAAAAAATTGGTATAGATGTTATACTAGTTTCAGCAGAAAACATAAATATATGTAGTGAAGATAAGAATATTTATAGATAATAGTAGTCAGAAATGAGAAAAATATGTATAATAACCTTATAAGACAAGTGAATAATGTACAGAAAGGTGGGAGATATCTATGAAATGCCCATTTTGCTCATTTGAGGAAAGCAAAGTAGTTGACTCAAGATCAACAGATGATAATACTACAATTAGAAGAAGAAGAGAATGCTTAAATTGCAATAAAAGGTATACTACTTATGAAAAAGTAGAAGATATTCCAATTTTAGTTATAAAAAAAGATTCAACTAGAGAGAACTTTAATAAAGAAAAGATAATAAATGGCCTTATTATCGCATGTCAAAAAAGACCTATATCAAGAAAGCAGATTGAAGGAATTGCAGAAGATATAGAAAAAACAATATCAAATAAAATGATGACAGAAGTTCAATCTAATTATATAGGTGAAATGGTCATGGAAAGGCTTAAAGAAATAGATGAAGTTTCCTATGTAAGATTTGCGTCAGTATATAGGCAATTTAAAGATATAAACACTTTCATGGAAGAAATAAATAGATTAATGAGATAAGATAAAGTATTTTAAGGCAAAATAAAGCCTTAAAATACTTTTTTTGTATATATAAAACTTAAGTTAAACTTAGGTAAAAAAATTATAGTTTAATAGATAAAACGTATTCTAAATGTTAAAATAGTATTAAATAAGGATGGAGGGAATTAAATGAACGTAATAATAAAGGAAAGCTTAAATTCAAAAAAAGATTTTTTAGTTTTAGATAATGATAAATCAAAAGTTATTTTTTCAACTGCATTAGATAATAGAAGCTTTAATAGAAATACTGATGATGGAAAGGAAGCATTAAATAGTATAATAGACGATTTTAATGTGAAAAAAGTCTTATATTTAAATCAAGTTCATTCAGATAAAGTATATGCTTACAAAAATGAAGATAATTTCATAGAAAATGATGGAGATGGAATAATTACGAATGAAAGAAATGTAGCAATTGGAGTTTTTACTGCCGATTGTGTTCCGGTTATTATAGTTAATGAAGTTAATGGGGTGATTGGAGCCGTACATAGTGGCTGGAAAGGAACATTTAATACAATCACTAAAATTGCTTTAGATAAAATGAAAAAAGAATATGGAGTAGATCATAAATATACAAAAATATATATTGGAGCTCATATAAGAAAATGCTGTTATGAAGTATCAGAAGATCTTAAAACTAAGTTTTTAGAAAAGATGAATATAAAAGAAGACATTTTATTTACTGGTAGGAATTTAAATTTAGAAGCATGTATAGAAAAAAATGCTATAGATTCAGGGGTTCTAGGTGAAAACATATTTACTTTAAATGAATGTACATATTGTAGCACTAATATCAAATTACATTCATATAGAAAATCAGAAGGATCATATGGAAGATTATTTTCATTTGCCATACTTAAATAGGGGAGGAATAATTTTGGCCGAAGAAAAAATATTAATAGTTGATGATGAAGAACATATATTAGAACTTTTAAAGTTCAACGTAAAAAATGCGGGATATGATGTTATAACTGCAAATAATGGTATTGAGGCTGTAAAATTTGTAAAGTCTGAAAAACCATCTCTTGTGCTTTTAGATTTAATGCTTCCAGGAATGGATGGATATGATGTATGTAAAGAAATAAAAAGAGATAAAGAAACAAAAAATACATCAATAATAATGCTTACAGCAAAAGGGGAAGAACTTGATAAAATATTAGGTCTAGAACTTGGAGCTGATGATTATATAACAAAGCCTTTCTCAGTAAGAGAACTCCTTGCTAGAGTGAAAGCTGTACTTAGACGAAGCTCTATAAATGAGCATGAAAAAGAGGAAGAACAGTATGATAATAATAGACTTAAAGTAGACTTTGAAAGACATGAAGTTTTAATAAATAATGAAAGAATAGATATGACGCTTAAAGAATTTGAGCTTTTAGAAATACTTATAAAAAATAAAGGTAAAATTCTAAAAAGAGAGGTTCTTCTAGATAAAATTTGGGGATATGAATATATTGGCGAAACTAGAACTGTAGATGTCCATATAAGATATTTAAGAAAAAAGATTGAAGAAGATGATAAATCACCAAAACTTATAGAAACTATAAGAGGTGTTGGCTATAGGTTTAATGGGTAAAAAATATGAAAAAGAAAATAGTAACATCCGTAATTATTACCGTAATTTTTGCTTTAGTTATAATAACAACATCTTTTATGGCACTTTCTAGTATTCAAGAAGTAGAAAATACTAAGGGAATCTTAAAACATTATAATGAAATAATATCTAAACTTATAATCAATAATGACTATGATTTTAAAGATTTTAAAATTAATAATACAGAAGTTAGAGTAACTATTATAAATAAATATAATAAAGTTATATATGATACTGCAGATGAAAAAGGTATAGATTATTCAAATAAAGATGAAATAAAACTAGCTAGAGAAAATGATATTGGTTATGTAAATAGAAAAAGTAATGCCCTAAAAAGTGATATGATATATTGTGCGACTAAATTAAAAGATGGTACAATAATAAGAACAGGAGTGCCAGAACCAAGCATAAAAATATTTTATGGAAACAATGTAAAGTTTTATGTAGGTGCTATGATAATTGTATTATTATTATCAATAGCATTAGCACTTAAGCTTGTAAGAATAATAGTGGATCCAGTAAAGCATCTTCAATATGTAACATCAAAAATTGCAAATGGAAATCTTCAAACTAGGGTAAACATGAATTCAAATGATGAACTAGGTCAGCTCGGAAAGACTTTTAATAATATGACAGATCAGCTTCAAAGCAAAATAAATGAAGTTGTAGATAAACAAAATAGATTAGAAGCTATTTTAAAAAGTATGCAAAGTGGAGTTATAGCAGTAGATAATAATGAAGAGATTATAACTATAAATCCATATGCTAAAAGAATTTTTGGAATAACAAGAGATGTTACAGGAGAAAAACTCAAAAATTGTATAGAAGATAAAAATGTTTATGATATTTTTGAAAATGATGATGAAAATGAAGTTGAAGTAAAAATAAAAAAACCTATGAGAAGATTTTTAAAAATAAAAAAAGCTACTGCTATAAATGGGTATAAACAAATAGGCAAAGTTATTGCAATTCAAGACATAACAGAAATGAAAAGGCTTGAAAATATAAGAAGTCAATTTGTTGCAAATGTATCTCATGAGTTAAAAACACCTCTTACATCAATAAAAGGTTTTGCTGAAACTTTAAGATATGTAGATGATGAAAAAACTAAAAATAATTTTTTAGATATAATTGATAAGGAATCAGAACGTCTTACAAGACTTATTAATGATATATTAGTATTATCAAATTTAGAAAGTAACAATATAGAAAAACTTGAAGAATTTGTGCCGGATGATATAGTTTGTGAAGTAATAAATATATTACAAAACCAAGCTATAAAAAAATCAATTAATTTAACGTTTAAAAGTAATAGCAAAAGTTATATATTAGGTCAAAGAGATAAGTTCTTCCAAGTAGCACTTAATATAATTGAAAATGGAATAAAATATTCAAATGAAGGCGATAGTGTAATTGTTACTAGCTATAATGATGATGAAAATTATATATTAAAAGTAAAAGATACTGGTATAGGAATTCCAGAAGAAGATCTTCCAAGAATTTTTGAAAGATTCTATAGAGTTGATAAGGCAAGAAAATCAGGGGGAACAGGTCTTGGGCTTGCTATAGTTAAACATATAGTTAAGAGTTTTGGTGGAGATATAGAAGTTAAATCAGAACTTAATAAAGGTAGTGAATTTGTTTTTAAAATAAAACATCTATAAAAAAGAAGCACAAATTAGTGCTTCTTTTTTATTCCTAATTAATATATAGGTTACATACACAATAATAAATCTGTACAATCAGTGTTAAATTTATTTAACAATATAATAATATAGATTAACTTTAGTATAATAATCACTTAACCTTCAAAAGATATTATAGAATCATAGTCAATTAATAAATATGTGGAGGTTATTAAATTTATGAAGAAGAAAAGTTTTAAAATGTTAATTAGTGCTTTAATGGTAACTATGGTAGGAGGAGTATTTGTAGGTTGTGGAAACTCTAATCAAGGATCAGAAGCTGGAAGCACAATAACTATAAGTGGATCATCAGCCATGCTTCCTTTAATGGAACAATCAATAGAGAAATTTAATGAAATGAAACCAGGAAACACAATAAATGCCCAAGCTGGAGGATCTGGAACTGGATTAACACAAGTGTTAGATGGAACTGTAAATATAGGAAATTCGGATGTATATGCAAAAGATAAGTTAACAGCAGAGCAAGCAAAAGAGTTAGTTGACCATAAAGTAATAGCACAAGGATTTGGAATAGTAGTAAATAAAGAATCAGGAATAACAAACCTTACTAAGGCACAAATAAAAGATATTTTTTCAGGTAAGGTTAAAAACTGGAAAGAAGTTGGTGGAAAGGATATGGAAATACTAGTTATTCATAGACCAGCATCATCAGGAACAAGAGCAACTTTTGTAGAAAAAGTATTAGATGGAAAGAAAGAATTAGAAAATGATTCAATTGGAGCAACTCAAGATAGTAATGGGGCAGTTTTAACTGCTATGAAGAAAAATGGCGGAGCAATAAGTTATGTAGCACTTTCATATATGAATAATGAAGAAGCTAAAAATACATTAAGCTTAGTTTCAATAGATGGAAAGGAAGCAACAGTTCAAAATATTAAAGATGGAAAATATGATTTCTGGTCATGGGGACATATGTACACTAAAGGAGAAGCTAATGGATTAGCAAAAGAATTTATTGATTTTGTAGGAAGTTCAGACAATAAGGAATCAATAGAAAATCTTGGATTAATTCAAGGGAGCGAAATAAAAGAAAATTCATAAATAGTAATGGATAGGAATGAGTAATATGAAGAAAAGAAGTTTCAAAGAAAGGTTTTTAAATGAATATTTAGGAAAAGGGTTTTCTAGTTTTTGTGGAATTTTAATAATAATAATAACATTAGCAATAATATTTTTTATAGGATCAAAAGGAATCCAAATTTTTACTAAAGGAGAATATGGATTAGTTGAATTTTTATTTACTAACAACTGGAATCCATCTGGAAGCCCGGGATCATTTGGAGCTTTTGCCTTCATATTAGGTTCAATCTTAGTATCACTTGGAGCAGTAGTTTTAAGTGCTCCGGTTGCTATTGCGCTTGGTATATTTGTTAATGTTATTTCTAAGAGATTAGGAGAGAAATTAATAAAGCCTGCATTAGAAATATTAGTTGGCATACCATCTGTAGTATATGGATGGGTTGGGGTTTCAGTACTAGTACCATTTATAAAAGATCATTTTGGTGGAGCAGGATTCTCGCTTTTAGCAGGAGTGTTAGTTTTAGCACTTATGATATTACCAACTATAGCAACACTTTCTATAGATGCGATTAAGGGCATTCCAAATGAGCATATAGAAGCATCTTATGGACTTGGAGCTACTAGATGGCAAACAATTAAAAATGTAATAACACCTGGAGCAAAATCAGGGATACTTACAGGAGTTGTACTTGGAGTTGCAAGAGCTTTTGGAGAAGCGTTAGCCGTGCAAATGGTTATAGGTAATGCAGTTAAAATACCAGATGGATTAAATTCATCAGCAGCGACATTAACTAGTATATTAACAATGGATATGGCAAATACAGTAACAGGTTCAGCATGGAATGATGCATTATGGACACTTGCATTAATATTATTAATTATATCATTTATATTTATTTTAATAGTTAGAAAGATAGAAAAAGGAGGAATTTAAAATGGATGCAAAAAAAGTTGATAAGATAGCTACAGTCATTTTATATATAATAAGCTTCTTAGTTGTAGGTATACTTGGAGCATTTATTTTATATATCTTTTATAAAGGAATAGGAATAATAACTCCTTCATTTATCTTTGGAAAACCAAGTATGACAAGTGCAGGTGGAGGTATTGGGCCTCAAATATTTAACTCATTATATATGTTAATAGTATCTCTTATAATAACTGTACCTATTGGTATAGGAGCTGGTATATATTTAGCTGAATATGCAAAAGAAGGATTAGTACTTAGAATAATAAGACTTTCATTAGAAACAACGTCATCACTTCCTTCAATAGTAATAGGTATGTTTGGACTATTAGTATTTGTAAATATGGCAGGGTTTGGTTATTCAATAATTGCAGGAGCATTATCTGTAAGTATATTAAATATACCATCAATGACTAGAATATCTGAAAATGCAATAAGATCTGCATCTTTAAGAGTTAAAGAAGCATCATTAGGACTTGGAGCTAGTAAATGGCAAACTATAAGAAAGGTAACTCTTCCTACAGCTATGAGAGACATATTAACTGGAATAATATTAGCATCAGGAAGAATATTTGGAGAAGCAGCAGCATTCTTATACACAGCTGGACTAAGTTCAGGTGCATTAAATTTCAATCAAATAAGTATTACAGGAAAGGCATCAGCATTTTCTTTATTTAGACCAGCTGAAACTTTAGCTGTTCATATATGGAAGTTAAATTCTGAAGGTATTGTGCCAGATGCTTCAGCAATAGCAAATGGAACAGCAGCTGTACTTATAATAATGGTATTACTTTTTAATGTGATTGCAAAAGTAATTGGAAATAGAATGTTAAAGTCATATAGTGGTGAGTAGGAGGAAGATAGATATGAGTATTATAGAAACTAAAAATTTAAATCTTTATTACGGAACTAATAAAGCACTTAAAAATATAAATATGAAATTTAATAAAAATGAAGTTACAGCATTAATAGGACCATCTGGATGTGGAAAATCAACATTTTTAAGAACAATAAATAGGATGAATGATCTTATAGATAGTGTAAAAATAGAAGGAAAAGTATTATTTGAAGGAAATGACATATTTGATGATTATGATGAAATAATGCTTAGAAAAAGAATAGGAATGGTATTTCAAAAACCAAATCCATTTCCAATGTCTATATATGATAATGTAGCTTATGGGCCAAGAATACATGGAATAAAAGACAAGAAAACATTAGATCAAATAGTAGAAAAAAGTTTAAAAGGTGCAGCACTTTGGGAAGAAACAAAAGATAGACTTAAAAAAAGTGCTATGGGATTATCAGGGGGACAACAACAAAGACTTTGCATTGCAAGAACTCTTGCAGTTTCTCCAGAAGTTATATTAATGGATGAACCAACATCAGCACTTGATCCAATTTCAACAAATAAAGTTGAAGAATTAATAGATGAATTAAAAAAAGATTATACAGTTATAATAGTAACTCATAATATGCAACAAGCAGGAAGAATAGCAGATAAAACTGCATTTTTCTTAAATGGAGAAGTTATAGAATATGGGAAAACGGAAGATATATTCTATAGACCAAAAGATAAAAGAACAGAAGATTATATTACAGGAAGATTTGGTTAATAGATTTTAGGGGTGATTATATGATAAGAGAATCGCAAAAATATAGGACGGATGCTATACAACATAACTTAATAAATATGGCAAACCTTGTTAAAGAACAATTGAAAGATAGTATGAGGGCACTTAAAGAAAGGGATTATGAATTAGCAACTAATACTATTAAAAAGGATGATGAAGTAGACAATCTTCAAAAAGTTATAGAAGAAGAATGTATTAAATTTATAGCAACATCACAGCCTTTAGCTAAAGATTTAAGAAGAGTATTTACTGCATCTAAAATAGTAACAGACCTTGAAAGAATGGCAGACCATGCAGTAGATATATGTAAATTTGCAAAAGAAGCAGAAAATGAAACTTATATAAGTGAAGCAAAAAAGCTTTGGATTATGGAAGATAAAATACAAAATATGATTAGTGAAGCTATGGAAGCTTTTAAAGAAAGAGATGCAGAAAAGGCATATGATATTTGCAAATTAGATGATGAAGTAGATTTATTATATAAGGAAGTATTTAAAGATACAATAAATTATATAAAAAATGATGAAACAAAAGTTGATGTTGGAACAAAGCTTTTATTTGTTAGCAAATATTTAGAGAGAATAGGCGACCATGTAACTAATATATGTGAATGGATTATATTTAGTAAAAATGGTGAATATGTTGATCTTAATGAATAAATTGAAGCCACACTATAAAAATGTGTGGTTTTTATTTATAAAGGATAGTGTGTTTTTAAGCAGATTTATTGACTAACAACATATATTAATGTAATATAACAAAAGGTAGATTAGTTTGTAAAAAATTAATATTACAGAGTAAAATAACATATAAATAGTAAATTTTATTAAAAAGGATTTTTATAAATACTTTTTGGATAAACTATTTAAATATATAATTAGTTCTATAATTACTAATAATTAATATATTAGTTATCTTAATATTTTGGAGGAATTTCGGTATTAAGTACTTAAAGTATAGATTATGTTTTTATAGATAACATATAAATAGGAACAGGAGGAGTAATAATATGGCAAAACCTATTGTTGCAATGGTAGGAAGACCTAATGTTGGTAAATCTACATTATTTAATAGATTAGCAGGAAAGAGAATTTCTATAGTTCAAGATACACCAGGAGTTACAAGAGATAGAGTATATGCAGAAGCTGAATGGTTAACACATACATTCACTATGATAGATACAGGTGGTATAGAACCAGAAAGAAATGATATTATAGTAAAGCAAATGAGAAGACAAGCAAATATAGCAATAGAAACAGCTGACGTTATAGTATTTATCGTTGATGGTAAAGAAGGATTAACACCAGCTGATAGAGAAGTTGCATCTATGCTTAGAAAAAGCAAGAAACCAGTAGTTCTTGTTGTAAATAAAATAGATTCTTTAAAAGAAGAAGACAATGCTTGGGAATTCTATAATTTAGGAATAGGAGATCCTATAACAATATCAGCAGCTCAAGGCTTAGGTCTTGGAGATATGTTAGATAGAGTTGTAGAAAACTTTGATAACTCATATTTAGAAGAGGAAGAAGATGAATATATAAGAATAGCTATGATTGGTAAGCCAAACGTAGGTAAATCATCTCTTATAAATAAACTTTTAGGTGAAGATAGAGTTATAGTATCAGATGTTGCAGGTACAACAAGAGATGCAATTGATTCATATTTAGAACATGGTGATGATAAG
Organism: Clostridium budayi; assembly: GCF_055396605.1. Lineage (NCBI taxonomy): Bacteria > Bacillati > Bacillota > Clostridia > Eubacteriales > Clostridiaceae > Clostridium > Clostridium budayi. The sequence goes on along the minus strand of NZ_AP042456.1, from coordinate 1,679,849 downwards.
TTTATTCTTATAGATACAGCAGGTATTAGAAGAAAGAGCAAAGTTAAAGAAGAAATTGAAAGATATAGTGTAATTAGAACATATGCTGCAATTGAAAGAGCTGATGTTTGTATACTTATGATCGATGCACAAGAAGGTGTAACAGAACAAGATGAAAAGATAATAGGATATGCACATGAACTTAATAAAGCAATAATGGTTGTAGTTAATAAGTGGGATCTTATAGAAAAAGATGATAAAACGTTAGATAAGTATAAAAAAGAATTACAAAGTAAGCTTAAATTCTTAAGTTATGCTCCATATGTCTTCATATCAGCACTTACAGGACAAAGAACACATAAGATTCTTGAAGTTGCAAAGATGTGTTATGACAATTATTCAAAGAGAATATCAACAGGTATTTTAAATGATGTAATAGATAGAGCAGTACTTATGAAAGAACCACCAATAGTTGGTCTTAAGAGACTTAAAATTTATTATGCAACTCAAGTTGCAACAAGACCACCTAAATTCATTTTCTTTGTAAATGATCCAAGTGCAACGCATTTCTCATACCAAAGATACTTAGAAAATCAATTAAGAGAAAGCTTTGATTTTGAAGGAACAGGTATACAAATAGAGTATAGAGAAAGGAAAATGTAAAATGAGTAAAGTAGCATTTATCGGAGGAGGAAGCTTTGGTACAGCCTTAGCAATTCAACTTTGCAAAAAAGGAAATGAGGTAAACATCTTTGATAGAGATATTAATGTTTGTAATGACATTAATATAAACAAAAGAAATGATAAATATATTAAAGACCTAGTAATACCAGAAAAAAATATAAAAGCCTTTAATAATATGGATGAAGCAATTGAAGGAATAGATTATTTAGTTTTAGCTATCCCTTCTCATGTAATAAGAGATGTTACTAAATCATTAAAAGGAAAGATAAATAAAGACGTAGTAGTTATTTCTATAGCAAAAGGAATTGAAGCAGATAGCAATAAAAGATTATCTGAAGTTATAGAAGAAGAACTTCCAGAAAATCCAGTTGTAATATTATCAGGTCCAAGTCATGCGGAAGAAGTTGCAGAACTTATACCAACAACTTTAGTATCAACTTCAAAAAATATGAAGTATGCAGAAAATGTTCAAGAATTATTTATGACAGATAGTCTTAGAATATATACTAATGAAGATATAATTGGAGTTGAAATTGGAGGAGCAGTTAAAAATATTATTGCTCTTGCAGCCGGAGTTGGTGATGGTGTAGGCTATGGTGATAATACTAAGGCTGCACTTATGACTAGAGGAATGAAAGAAATATCAAGAGTTGGTATAGCTCTTGGTGGAAAAGAAGAGACATTCTTTGGGCTTACTGGTATGGGAGACTTAATAGTTACTTGTACATCAATGCATTCTAGAAATAGAAGAGCTGGAATACTTATTGGAAAAGGGTATTCATTAGATGAAGCATTACAAGAAGTTGGAATGATAGTTGAAGGTGTTAAAGCCTGCAGAGCATTCCATGAACTAAATAGCAAAATTGGAGTTAGTATGCCAATAACAGATGCACTTTATAGTGTTTTATTCGAAGGTAAAGACCCAAGAATTGCAGTTAAAGAATTAATGCTTAGAGAAAAGAAAAATGAAACTCATTAAAATAAAGCAACCAAAAAAATTTTGGTTGCTTTTTTATTATAATTTTTTTATATCAAGTTTTGATAAGTTTTTAGGTTCAGCAAGCATTGACCAGTTAGTATGATATATTACCATGCCAGGTTTTGCTCCGTTTGGTTTCTTTAAGTTCTTAACTAGTGTATAGTCTATAGGAACTTTTGATGTATTTTTGGCCTTACTATAATAAGCTGCAAGTACAGCTGCTTCTTCAATAGTCTTATCAGGAAGCTCTGTTGAACATATAATTACGTGAGACCCTGGCATATCTTTTGCGTGCATCCAAATGTAATTTTTATTTGCAAACTTTAAGCTTAAGTGATCATTTTGTAAATTGTTTTTACCTACATATATGTCAATTCCTTCTGATGATACAAAGTGAAGAGGTTTTGATTTACTTTTTTTCTTTAAAGAAGATTTTTTAAATCTTAAATATCCAGTTTCCATAAGTTCTTTTTTTATTTCTTCAATTTCATCATAAGATTCAGCATTTAATATATTTGTTAAAACTGAATTTAAGTATTCAAGTTCCATTTCATTTTTTTCAAGTTGAATATAAGCCTCTTCTTCAGCCTTTTTTAATTTATTATATTTTTTATAATAAATTTGAATATTTTCAGAAGGAGTTTTATTAGGATTTATTTTGATTTCTACATTTTCTAAATTTTCATCATAAAAGTTTTGAACAACAACAGATGAATCACCTTTTTTAAAGCTATAAACATATGAAGTTAATAGATCTCCATTAACTTTATAAAAATCTTTTTTAGAACAATCTTCTAATGTGTTATTTAAAATTTTCTCTTTTTTATTACATCTTTCAATATTTGTATGAATAAGCTTTTGAAGATCTTGTGACCTAGAATGAAGTCTTTCCTGTTTATCTCTCATATAGTAGAATTCATCTAACATTTCTGATGGATTATTATAATGTAATTTTGTATATTTTTCATCAAAAGTTTTAAAATCTAATGAATGAAAATCTTTAAAGATTCCATTATTATCTACATATATATAGAAGGAAGGGTTATTTTTTATATTTTCGAATAAATTTGTAACAAATTTGTATAACCTTTCTTCTTCCTTTAAGTTATAATTAAAATTGGAAAGATTGAAATATAGTTCTTTAGATAGAGGTTTACTAATTCCAGTAAAGTTTTTAAAGAAGAAATTTTCATCAATTGTATTATTATAATCTTTTATAGCATTTATTAATTCATCTTTTGAAAAATTAAATGGATTAAGCTTTAAAGATTCTGGTGGATAAACGTAAGTAACACCGGGATATAAAACTCTAAAACTATTTATATCAGGTGTTATATGTTTGATGGATTCCATAACCTTCATATCTCTTTCTCTAACAAGAGTTATATTTGAGTGTCTTCCCATTATTTCAACTATTAGAGAGTATTTACTATCAAAACCAAGTTCATCTCTAGAAGAAATGTGAAGTGTTACAATTCTATCATTTGATTTTTGAGTAACATCGGTTATTATTCCAGATACTAAATATTTTCTAAGAACCATTAAATAAAGTGGCGCTTTAAGTGGGTTTTCTTTTTGCATATTTGTTATATGCATTCTAGAAAATTGTGATGAAGCTGAGATAAGGAGTTTGAAGTTTGTTCTATTTTTTCTTAAACTTAAAATTATTTCATCCTTTTCAGGTTGGTTGATTTTATCTATTTTAGAATCTACTAAATACTCTTTTAAATCAGTAATTAAATTATTTAAAAATATACCATCTAGTGCCAAATATATCATCCTTTCGTTTGTATAATTTAAGGATAGTATAACACTAAATAAAGGCAACAATCAATTTAATATATAAAGATTAGTCACAGGAGGAATTATTATGAAGTTTACTAAAATGCAAGGAATAGGTAATGATTTTATTTTTATAGAAGATTTTGAAAACAATATGTTAGATAATGAAATTGAAATTGCAAAAAAAGTATGTGATAGACACTATGGAATTGGTGCTGATGGATTAATAGTAATTAGAAGAGGGAACAATTCTAATATGAAAATGACTATTATAAACAGCGACGGTTCAAGAGCAAATATGTGTGGAAATGCTATTAGATGTTTTGGTAGATATATATATGATAAAGGATATGTAAAAACTAAAAATTTTGATGTAGAGACTGACGATGGAGTTAAAGAAATAACTTTAATAGAGGGAAATAACAAAATATCAGGTGCTAGAGTATATATGGGTAAACCGTCTTTTGAAGCTTCTGATATACCTTTAGTTGAAATTGATAAATTAATAAATAAGGAAGTTGAAATAGATGATAAAAAATATAAATTAACAACATTATTAGTAGGGGTACCTCATACTATAATAGTAAAAGAAGATAGAGATTTTGATGTTAAAGAAGGTGCTTTAATAGAGAAATTTAAATATTTTAAAGAAGGAACAAATGTTAATTTTGCAGAAGTAGTAGATAGAAAACATATAAATGTAAAGACATGGGAAAGAGGAGCTGGTGCTACTTTAGCTTGTGGGACTGGTACATGTGCAACTGTATATGCACTTAATATGTTTGATTTAGTAGATGATACAGTTGAGGCAACACTTCCAGGAGGAAAGCTTACTATCGAAATAAGAGAAGAAGGTATATATATGATAGGTAATGCAGAATATATTTGTAAAGGTGAAATTTTATAAGTAAAAAGAGGGACTAGAATGAATGTTTTAAAGAAAAGACAAATATATATATTAATTGTTTTAAGTTTTTCATTTATTCTAACGGCATGTGGTCAAAATAAAATTTCTAATACAGGAATTACAACAGGTAATGTAGATCAATTAGAAGTACAAAATGGGGCAGTGTTAGTAGAAGAAAAGGGAGAATATAAAAATTTAAATTTATCAGATGGTAAATATACTTCAATAAAAAATAATAAGAATTCTATAGTAGCTTTTAATAAAGAAAGTGGCAATTATATTTTTATTAAAGATGGTAAACATTATGTTTATTATAAGGGTAAAGATATAGAAATAGAAGATGATAATTATAGTAATATAAAATTATCAAATAATGGAGAATATTTATCATATATGTCTTACAATAATGGATATTCTTTAAAAGTAATATCATTAAAAGATAATATAGAAGTTAAGATTAATTCTAAAGTAGCTATATCAGGAAATTTATATAGTTGGTTTGATGGTAATACTTTAGTATATTATGGAATATCAGATGATGGAGTAAATGGAATATTTACTTATGATGTAAAGACGAATAAAGAAGAACTTCTATATAAATTAGAAGGTGGATATGTTGAATTTTTAAAAAGTGATAATAATGAAATATTTATATTTCAACAAACAGCAAATGATGAAACGCTGCTAAAAGTTATAAATAAGGAAAATAAGAAAGTTAAAGAGATATCAGATAAATTTAAGGAAGTTAAAGATATAGTAAATCTTAATAATAATTACTATGTAATTGGAACTGCAATAGCAGATAATCCTTCAGTTTATAAAATTAAAGATAAATCTTACGAAAGATTAGTATATTCTTTCCCAAGCAAAATAGATATAGATAAAGGATTATCTATAAGTGAAAATAATGGGCTATTATTTATAGGAAGTAACGATTCTTTAAAAGAAGAAAATGTATTTTCGTATAAAGATGACACTGTATCTATATTAACAAATAAATCAGGTGAGTATAATTTTATATCAATAAATTAAAAGTCTTGAATAATTCAAGGCTTTTTTTTATGATTTTTTATTTTGATGTATATTATTTTGAAAAAGTGTACAAGATTAAGGTGAGGTGGAAATATGAAGGAAATTTTAAAGAAATTAGATTTAGAATGTGCTAGTAAGTTATCGAAAGAAAAAATAAATGAACTTAAGATAATTCCACTATATGAAGAAGAGAATTTTGTATATGTATTAAGTTACGGAACAAAAGAAAATAATAAAAAGTATTTAGAATTTTTATATGGTAAAAATATTGTATTTAAAGAAATACAAAAAGAAGAGTTTAAAATGTTATACAGTTGTCTTTATCCAGATGTTAAAGATATTACATTAGAAGAAAGTATAATAAATGAATGTATAAAGACTAATGTAAGTGATATACATTTTGAAATATTTGATGGAGCTGTAAATGTTAGAGCCAGAATAGATGGATACCTTTCGCTAATTAGAAAGATAAAAATATCTGATTATAATCAAATATTATCTAGAATTAAACTAAAAGGTAATATGGATATAGCCGAAAAAAGAAGACCTCAAGATGGTAAAGTTAATATAAAAACTCAAGATGGTAACATTGATTGTAGGATTTCTACAATCCCAACATTAAACGGAGAAAAAATGGTTATAAGAATTTTATATAAGGAAAAATTAGATTATAAAATAGAGAATTTAAAATTGCTAGATTCTCAATTTAAAGATTTAAAGAAAATAATAAATGTAAAAAATGGTATTACAATAATTAGTGGACCAACTGGGAGTGGAAAGACCACAACATTATACTCCATACTTTCTAGCATTAAAGATAAAGATATTAATATAACGACAATAGAAGATCCTATAGAATGTGAAATTAGTGGCATAAATCAAATGAATGTAAATAGTAAAATAAATTTTGATTTTGCGGAAGGATTAAAATATACATTAAGACAAGACCCAGATGTAATTATGGTTGGAGAAATAAGGGATGAAGAAACGGCTAAAATGGCTATAAGATCTGCAATTACAGGGCATAAAGTGTACTCAACTATCCATACAAAATCAGGAAGAGAAGTATTTTTTAGATTAGAGGATATGAAAGTAAAAAGTTATTTAATAAAAGATTCTCTTGTTGGAACTATTTCTCAAAGGCTTATAGGAAAGCTTTGCGATAGTTGCAAAGAAAAATATAAAACTAAAATATTTGGAGTAGAAAGAGAAATTTATAGAGAAAAAGGATGCAGAGAATGTAATTTTACAGGTATAAAAGGAAGAAGACTTGTATGCGCTATTCATTATATTGGAGAAGATATGAAAGGTTATTTAAAGAATATAAATAATAATTTAGAATTTTTATCTAATAAGCAAATGATTGATGTGTGTAAAAAGTTACTTTTAGAAGGTGATATAAGTATTAATCAATATAATAGATTTATTGAAGGAGAAGAGCTTTTAAAATATGAAAATGATAAAGAAGCATTCATTTAATGATATAAGCATAATATGCGAGAATTTAGCTAATTTATATGAAGATGGAATACAAATAACAAAGGCTATAGAATTACTAAATGATTTTCCATTAAAAAAGAACTATAAGGAAAGTTTAAAAATAATTAGAGATGAAATTGAATATGGAGAAAGTTTAGGAGAAAGCTTTTCAAGATTTAAATCTTTATACCCTATATTTTTAATTGGAATGATTTCTATTGGAGAAAAAACAGGGAAGTTAACTTATATATTAAAAGAGATGAGTTTATATTATAAAAGAAAAGATAATATGAAAAAAGAAATAATAAGTGCATCTATATATCCTATATTTTTAATATCTGCAATGCTTTTTATAACTATTACATTCTTTATATTTATTATTCCAAGCTTAAGTGATGTATATTCATCAATGGGAGCGGATATACCAAATATAACTAAGATGTTGATTAAAGCCTCAAATTACCTAAATAAAAACCCAGTTATGTCACTTATTTATATTGTGCTATGGGGAATGCTACTTCCAGCAGTCATTTTAAAATCACGAATAAAAATAATTACAAAACAAATATTATGTAAATTTAAAATAGTAAATGAGATAAAAGAGTATGAAATAATCTTATTAATAAAAGTTATAGTTTCAAGTGGAACTAATATATCATTAGCACTTAAGTATTGCGAAGAAGATAGTAATGATAAAGTTTTTAAAGAGTTAAATAAAGAAATTTTAAAGGGGAGCTTATTATCAGAGGTCCTAGAAGAAGTTGTTTCTCCATCAAAATATACAATAGCCATGATTAAGTTAGGAGAAGAAAGTGGTTCTTTAGATGAGAGATTAGAGAGTTTAACTAATACTTTAAATAAAAGATGCACTGAAAAACTAAAAAAACTTGTATCACTAATTCAACCATCAATAATGATAGTAATGTCTTTTATAGTAATTTTATTTATAAGTATATTTGTACTTCCTATATTTGATGGAATGTATGGAGGAATAAAATGAAGAAAGACAAAGGATTTACACTAATAGAAATTATTGCGGTTATTGGCATAACTAGCATAATTTTATTATTTGGAATATCAAGCACTAATTATTATAAAAAAATACAAAGAGACATAGAAATTGAAGAATTTATAGCTTCTTTTAAACACCTTCTATCAGAAAGTAAAATGGAAGCTGTAAATAGGGATTCAGTTGTTGTAATAATAATACAAAATTCTAATAAGAAAATAAAATCACAAGTGAATTTAAAGTTAATAAGTAGCATAGAAATTCCAGAGTATATAAGTAATGTAGGGAAAACGCAAATACATGTTTCGTCAGATGGAAGGTTAGAAAGTGGAACTTTGATTTTTGAGAATACAAAAGATAAGGAAAAATATTTTTTTAAAATTAGAGTTGGAGTTGATTATATAAATTTTGAGAAGAAAAAATTATAGATCCAAAGAAAAAGGAAGTATGCTTATTGAATGTTTAGCAGCAATATTTATACTAACTACAATATGTATGCTATTTCTATCTATAAATAAAGGAGATATGATTTCATTTACAGATAGAGAAAAGGCGCGAGAGAACAGTATATTATTAAATAATATTATTTTAGAGTTAAAATTCAATGTTAAATTAGAAGATTTAGAGAATAAGCTTATAAATAATAAATTAAATATTAATATAGGTGAAGATTTTAATAATAGATTAAAAAACGAAGAGATATTAAATATAAATGATGAAAGTAGTAAAAAGCTTGTTTTAGTAGAAAAAGTACAAAATATAGAAAATGGTGTGAAACTTAATTTAACTTTAAAAGAAGAAAATATAGATATTTTAAAATATGAGGTGATAAAGGAACTTTGGATGGAAAAAAGAAAAGAAGAAAAGGATATACATTAATAGAATGTTTAGCATATATTCTAATTTCCTCAATTATTCTTCTTATGATTATGAATTTGTCTATTGAAGGATATAAATATTCAATATATAGGGTAGAAAAATTAAAAAGAGAAGATGAAATAGATAATGCAATTTTAAATATGAGAAAAATATTTAATGAAAAAGATAATACAAAATATAGAGTTGTGGATGGTTATATAAGGATTTTAAAAGAAAAAGATGGTTTTGAGGAAGTTAAAAATGAAGAAAATAATGGATCTTCAACTGTTTTTACAAATGGAAAGGAAATAAAACTTAATGGAAAAGATCTTAAAGTTTACTATTACTATTTTGACTCTAAAGAAAATGGGGATTTAAAGACATCTAATTTAATATTAAAAGATGTATCTAAATGTAAATTCTTTAAAAAAGATAATATTATATATATGAATTTAGAAATTGATAGTAGGGAGTATCTTATATGTATATAAAAAAGAAAGGTTATATTTTAATTAATGCAATGGCACTATTGCTACTATTTATTTTAATAATTTTAAGTGGTAGTAAAATTATTAAAATGAATTTAGGAATAAGTAATAAATATAAAATTTCTAAAAGTATTAAAGATATAGGTGATAAAGAGTTAGATAAGATAAAGGAGGCGGAAGAATACTTAGGTTTAAAAGGAGATCTGTTAGAAAAACAATTAGAAAATGATTTCGAGGAAGATACAAAAAACGGAGTTAAAATAAAATATATAAAAAAATATAATTTTTTTGAATTAGAATACGCCGGAGTACCTACAAAACAATATATTTATTGTGATTATGAATTTATAACTAAAGATAACAAAAAAGTGATTATACTTTTTCAAAAAAGGAGGTTTTAAATATAAATATAAATCTAGAAAAAGAAATTATAGTATATAAAGATAGTTATAAATTAAAAGAAATAAGAAATTTAAATGAAATAAAAGAAGAAATAATCAAAAAGAAAAAGGGGAAATTTTTAATTCTGGATGAAGAAATTTTTATAAAAGAAATAAAGTATATTAAGGTAAAGAATATAGAAGATTATGTAGAACAAGAAATAAAGAAAGAATTTAATAAAGAAGATTATTTATTTCATTATGTAGTTGATAAAAAAGAAGAAAAGATTATTATATATGCAATAAAAGGAGTAAATAAGATACATCCATTTATAAAATATATAAATAAATTAAGTATTATTCCTATTCAATTTAGACTTACTAAGTTAATTATGAGTAGATTAAAAAGCAAAACATTTAAGTCTATAATATGTATTGAAGAAAAATATTATTATATTAAAGTTAGTAATGGGAATATTATAGAAAATAGTATAGTGAAAAATAGGAATATGTTAAAAGCAGAAGATAATGCAGTATACGGGAAGTTTAAATACCCTTTTTCAAAGAACGAATTAGTTTTAGAGAAAGGAGAAGTAAATGAATAAGAACTTTATTCCAAATGAATTTATAAAGATTAAAGATAAACAGAATAAAAATAGTGTAAAGCGAGGAGTTTTACTATTATTTGTAGTTAACATAATATTACTTCCTATTAATCTAAGTTCATTAAAAAAATCTAATAAGATAAATGATAAAAATAATGAAATATTAAATTATATAGAAGATAATGATAAAAATTTAAATAATGAATTATTGGAGCATATAAATCTTATAGATAAATACAGTAAAAAAGCAAACATAAATGAAAATACAGGTGAAATAGTATTAGAAGACTATAAGAATATAGATGATATAGATAAAATTTTTAAAGTACAAGAGATATATAGGAATGATAAAGATTATGTTATAAAGATTGGGGGGGGGATTAAATGAGACGTTTATATATTATATACACAGTATTAATAAGTTTTTTTATAATTCAGGGTATGTTCTTTTTAAATAATAATAGAAAAGAAGTTTATAATAAGCCTAATATAGAAAAAGTAGATCATAAAGATACAAAGGAAATAACTAGTGTTTTTTATGAATTAAAGAAGTTTAATGAAATTGATATAAAAAAGATTGATAGAAGAGATAGCAATGTAATAGCAGATATAAATATAGAGGGAAATAAAAAACAAATAGAAAATATACTAAATAATATTAATAAATATAGTATAATAAATTATAATTTTATGTATGAAAATGGAAATTTCAATATAAATATTAGTTTAAAGTAGTATAAAAATAATAAAAATATCCAATAATAATAAAGAAAAGTGATTATTATTATAAAAATACTGTTAAATTACAACCTTTAATAATTGCATTTAATAAAGAGTTTTGATAAAATAACATTGTATGTCAGAAGAAACCAAATTATGATTATAAATGATAAAAAATTGTTATTATAATACATTTGGATTTGAATTTATACTTTTGGAGGGATATTTAATGATATCAGCAGGAGATTTAAGAAAAGGTACAACTTTTGAACATGAAGGACAAGTTTACACAGTTGTAGATTTTTTACACGTTAAACCAGGTAAAGGTGCAGCGTTCGTTAGAACTAAATTAAGAAACGTTATATCAGGAGGGGTTACTGAAACAACTTTCAACCCAACAACTAAGTTCCAAGAAGCTGTAATTGAAAGAAAAGAAATGCAATATTTATACACTGATGGAGAGTTATACTACTTCATGGATCAAGAAACATATGATCAAATTCCTTTAAACTATGAAAAAGTTGAAGAAGCTATAAAATACTTAAAGGAAAACATGTTTGCTATTATCAAATTCTACAAAGGAGATGCTTTCTCAGTAGAAGCTCCAAACTTTGTTGAATTATTAATAACACACAGTGAACCAGGTGTTAAAGGAAATACTGCAACAAATACTTTAAAGCCAGCTACAGTTGAAACTGGTGCAGTAATAAACGTTCCAATGTTCGTTAACGAAGGCGATACAATAAGAATCGATACTAGAACTGGGGAATACATGGAAAGAGTTTAATACCATAATTTAATTGCTAAGTTCTTAGAACTTAGCAATTTTAATATAAAAGGAAGTGTTGATATGAATGATATAAGAAAAGAAATCCAAGAGCTAAATAGTTTAATAGATAAAATGTGTGATAGTGAAAATAAAGAAGTACTATTTAAAGTAAGCAAAGCATTAGATGCATTAACTAATAAAGTAGAAGAGATTTCAATAAATCAAGAAACTATACAAGAAAATTTAGAATATTTAGATGATGATTTATCAGGGATACAAGAGGAACTTTTTGAGGAAGTTTCACTAGAAGAATTAAACGAAATAGAAGATGAATATAAAGAAATAAATTGTATTCACTGTAATAAGCCTATATTTATAGAGGCATCAGCATTAGAGAACAATGATGATATTTCTTGTCCGTATTGCAATAAAAATATAATAAAGTAAATTATAAAGGAGTTTTGATTTCAAAGCTCTTTTTTTTATATCTATTTTACATATTTTTATAAAAATGAGTAATAATTACTTGTTGAAATAAATATTAATTATATAGATAAATTAAGTTTTACTATTTAAGGAGGAAAAGTGGGATGGATAAAGATGAAAGGTATTTAAATATTTTTCCACCTAAAATAATTAGTATGTTAAGTAAGTATAAAGATAATAGCATACAAGAAATTAGGTTGAAAATAAATAAACCTATAATTATATATACAAATAAAAAAGAAATAGTTCTATATTACGATGTTACAAAAGAAGATATTAAATATATTCTTCAAAGAATATCTAATTATTCAATATATGCATATGAAGAAGAAATAAAGCAAGGTTTCATAACATTAAAGGGTGGTCATAGAGTTGGAATAGCTGGTGAATGTGTTATGGAAAATAATAAGGTTAAAACAATAAAAAATATAGCGTCTATAAATATAAGAATATGTAAAGAAATATTAGGATGTAGTAAAAAAATACTTAAATATATTATGGAAAATGATGTAGTAAAAAATACTCTAATAATATCTCCACCAAAGTGTGGTAAAACTACTATTCTTAGAGATGTAGCACGGGTTATATCTACAGGTGATAAATCTTTAAATTTAAGTGGAAAGAAAGTAACTATAATCGATGAAAGAAGCGAAATTGGTGCTAGTTATCTTGGAGTACCACAAATGGATTTAGGAATAAGAACAGATGTATTAGATAATTGTTTAAAAACAGAAGGTATGCTTATGGCTATACGATCATTATCACCAGAAGTGTTAATATGTGATGAAATAGGAACTTTTGAAGATATAAAGGCTTTAAATACAGCATTTAATTCAGGAGTTAATGTAGTTGTGACTGTACACGGTTCAAATTTAGAAGATATAAAAGCTAGAAATGTTTTTAATGAATTATTTGGGTTAGGAATAATAGAAAGAGTGATAGTACTAAGTAGTAGACATGGGGTTGGGACAGTGGAAAACATATATTCTGTAAACAAAGAAGGTGGAATTTTATGTTTAGGTTAATAATACTTATGTTTATTTTTATGTCTTTTTGTTTTATGGGGTATGTGTATGGAGATAAATTTTTAAAAAGACATAAAAGACTAAATGAAATATTAAAAAGTATACTACTTTTACAAAATGAAGTTATATATAACTTATCTCCATTACCAGAAGCACTTTTCTCAATTGGGACAAAGTCTAGAGAACCATTTAATAAACTTTTCTTAGATGTATCTGATATTTTATTAAAAGGTGATGGAGAAAGTGTATATGAAGTATTTAAACAAGAGTATAAGAAGAATAAGGAAGATTATTATTTGTTAGAAGAAGATGAGAGGATTTTAAGTGACTTTTTTAAATCTTTAGGTGACTTAGGAATATATGGACAAGATAAAATGTTTGATTTAGTAATTGCAAATTTAAAGCTTAATATAAAAGATGCTGAAGTAATTGCTAAAAAGAATACGAAATTATATAGGTATTTAGGTATATGTGTTGGAGCTATGATAGTTATATTTTTATTATAAGATTGGAGGAAGATAAGGTATGTTAGACGTAAGTTTATTACTTAAAATAGGCGGAATTGGCGTGTTAATAATAATACTAGATAAGGTGCTTAAAAGTGGTGGAAAGGATGATATAGCAGTAATAACAAATATAGCTGGAATAGTTATTATATTACTTATGATTGTCTCTTTAATAGGGAATTTATTTCAATCAGTTAGAACTATATTTATGTTATAGGTGATTTTATTATGGTTATATTAAAGGTTGTATCTTTTGCACTTATTGCACTTTTTATATTTTTACTTTTCAAAGATAAAAGAAGTGATATAGCTGTTTTAGTAGCGCTTATTGCAGGAGTTTTAATCTTCACATTTATATTAGGAGAACTTCAAGAAATAATAAGTTTTTTAAGTACAATAGCTAATAAAGCAGGTATAGACACAATTTATATTGGAATAATAATGAAAATTCTAGCTATTGCATATCTTGCTTCCTTTGCTGCAGAGATATGCAAAGATGCTGGAGCTGGAACTATAGGTTCTAAAGTTGAATTTGCAGGGAAAATAATGATACTGGCATTAGCAATTCCAATTCTTATGGCAGTTTTAGATTCTATATTGAAAATATTGTAGGTGAATGATATGAATAGAAGTTATAAAAAAACAATAACAATAATATTATTAACTATAGTATTTTCACTTATTCCAATATTTAGTTCTACATTTTACGGAAGTATAGCTAGTGCAGAAAGTAAGAGTGAAGAAAAAATTTTAGATGATGTTACAGAAGAAACAATAGGAAAAGAAGCAGAAGAAGGTCTAAATAATTTATATAGTTATATAAATAAGATGAAAACAGATGTTGAATTAATGAATGAATTAGATCCAGTTGAGTACTTTAAAAGTTATGTAAAAAATGGACAAGGAAATATTACTTTTGAAACTATTACAAAAATAGTATTAAGTATTTTATTTAAGGAAGTTAAAAGTGTATTAAAGCTAGTAATTTCAGTTATAGTAATTGCAATATTATGTTCACTTCTTAAAAATCTTCAAGATGCTTTTAAAAATGATAATATATCTCAAATTGCTTTTTTTGCATGTTACTCAATTTTAATTATGATACTATCAAAAAGTTTTTTGATTGCACTTTCAGTTGCCACAAATGCAATAAATGAGATCGCAAACTTTATGAATGCTCTATTACCTATATTAGTTACAATGATATCTTTAGCTGGGGGTTTTGTTCAAGCTGCAACACTAGATCCTATAATTTTAGTTTCAGTTACTTTAATTCCTAAGATTTACGTAACAATAATTATTCCTTTAATACTTATAAGTTTTGTGATGCAATTTGCAAATAATCTTTCAACAGAATATAAAATAGATAATTTGTGTAAATTGATGAAACAGACTATTTTATTACTCCAAGGAGTTATAATAACGGTTTTTATTGCAATATTGACTATAAGAGGAATTACAGCAGATACAATGGATGCAGTTGCATTAAAAACAACAAAATTTGCAGTTGATAATTTTATACCAATAGTTGGTAAAGCGTTCTCTGATGCAATAACTTCAGTTGCTGGCTATTCACTTATTATTAAAAATGCAATAACAGGAGTTGGATTAATAGTTATTGTTTTAGTTATACTTTATCCGATAGTTAAACTTGGAATTATGACATTTATTTATAAATTGTCATCGGCTTTAGTAGAACCTATAAGTGATAAAAGAATAACTAATGCAATATCATCAGTATCAGAGGCTTTAACACTTTTAGTATCATGTGTTATAAGTGTAAGCTTTATGTTCTTTATTTTACTTGGAATAATGGCATCAGCTGGTAAATTTATAGTAGGAGGTTAGAGTTTTATGGAAACTTTAAAAGAGTTTGTAATAACATTAGTTACTACTATGATACTTATTACAGCAGTAGAGCTTATTGCACCTGATAATAGTATGAAAAAATATTTGAAATTTGTACTTGGTTTGATACTTATAGTTGTTATATTAAATCCAATACTGAAGTTTTTTAATATAGGAGAAAATGAACTTAAAAATTCTATAGGCTCTTATGAAAAAAAATTAAAAGAAAAAGAATCAGATAATGATATAAATGTAGACTCTAATAAATTAAGAGAAGAGAGTTTTAAAAATAATTTTAATAAAAATTGTGAAAATATGCTAAAGAACGAGTTTAAAGATATGGAGTTTAAATGTGAAGTAGATTGCAATGTTGATTTTAAGGGAGTTAAATTCGATATATCTTCAATAAATGTATATATAAAGGACAAAAAAGTTAAAAAAGTTGTTAATGTAGAGAAGGTGGAAATAGATACTAGTAAAGAAAGTCAGAAAAAAGAAAATAAAAATGAAGAATATAAAGATGTGGTTAATTTTTTAAAATCTGAATTAGAAATAAGTGAGAGTAAGATTAACATATACAAAATGAAGTAAAGGAGGAAATAAACTTTGAATATGAAAAAAATAAAAAAAATATTAGATGACTTTTTAAAAAATAAAAATGTAAATACATTATTAGCTATTTTAATAATAATTACTGTAATTTTAATAGCATTTAGTATTTTTAATCCTTCAAAAAATCAAAAGGCTAGAGGATCTAACGAAACAGAGGTTTCAGGAAGCTTAGAAGAAAATATTCAAAGAGAAACGCAAGTAAAAGATGATTATGAAAGAGAACAAGAAGAGCAACTTACAAATATACTAAAGGAAATTGAGGGAGTTGGAAGGGTAAGCGTACGAATTACATTTGAAAGTGGCGAAGTAAAGGTTCCAGCTTATGATAAAGATACACAAACTTCAGTTACTGAAGAGGAAGATAAAGAAGGTGGAAAGAGAGTTAATGAACAAAAGAATGATGGTTCAAAAATAGTAATGTCAACAGATGAAAATGGAAACCAACCTTTTGTACTTCAAACATATAAGCCTAAAGTACAAGGTATAATCATTGCAGCTGAGGGGGCAAAGGTTAGTAAGGTGAAATACAACATAGAGAAAGCCGTATCAAGTTTATATAATATATCAGTTGATAAGGTTAATGTATATCCTATGAATGGTTAGCATATAATTCAATAAGTAAAGAATGGGAGGAGTAAAAAAATGAACAAAAAACAATTTGGAATTATCTTTACACTACTTGGCTTAATAATTTGTGTTGGTCTTTTGGCAACAAAACTTAATAACGGAGGGCTAAATGATCCAGATGGATTAAGTCAAGCAGTAGCAAGAAATGATGAAGAAAAAGCAAAGGAGAATGAAGAAGAAACATCAGCTCAAAATGATTTCTTCTATGACTCAAAGAGTGACAAAGAAAAGAAAGATCAAGAAACAATAGCTAACTTAAAATCAATAGCTGCAGATGCAAATACATCAAAAGAACAAAAGGCTAGTGCACAAAAAGAATTAGTACAAAAAACTAAACAAAAAGATAATGAAAATAGAATTGAAACAAGCATCAAGAATAAAGGAATAGAAGATGCAATATGCACTATTGAAGGAACTAAAGCAAAAATATATGTAAGAACAGAAGGAATTGATCAAAAAACAAGCGTTCAAATACAAGAAATTGTTCAAGATATTGCAAATATTAATGATGTTTCTATAGAAGTTAAGAAATAAATTCGTTGTAATGTAAAATCATATTTGATATAATAAGCATAAGATAAATAGTTTTGCATATGCAAAACCTAGGAGGTCGAATTTAATGGAAAGCTTCGATAATGAAAATGTTGGAATCGTAAAGATTTCAGATGAAGTTGTTTCAGTTATTGCTGGTATAGCAGCTGAAGAAATTGAAGGTGTTATGGAATTCCAACATGGAGTTACAAATAACATTTCACAACTACTAAAAGGAAAGAAGACATCAGGGAAAGCTGTTAAAGTAACTCTTGAAGAAGATAGGGCTAAGATTGAAATGGATCTTACAGTATTATACGGTGTTAAGATTCTAGATGTTGTAGCTTTAGTTCAAGAAAATGTTAAAAAGACAGTAGAGGCTATGACAGGATTAGTTGTTAGTAGTGTGGATGTGTATGTTCAAAACATATATCTACCTAAGAATTCAGAAAAAGAATCAAAGGAAATTTAATCTCACCCTCTGATAATCAGAGGGTGTTTCCTTGCTTGAATATATAATGTTTAATACTATTAGAATAAGTCTATAATAAGATTATAAGGAATCACTAGGAGGAAAAAATGAGCAGAAAATTATCAAGAGAAAAAGCAATGGAATTAATATTTAGTACAATGTTAACTAAGGAATCACATGAGGAAGCTATAGAAACATTCGTTGATAATTACGAAGGTAACATAAATGAAGTTGACTTAGAATACATAAAAGAAGTTTTAAAAGGTGTTGAAGAAAATAAAGAAGATATAGATACTTTAATAAAAAATAATCTTCAAAAATGGAAAATTGAAAGAATATCAAAAGTAAATCTTGCAATACTTAGACTTGCAGTTTATGAAATGAATTATTTAAATGATGTTCCAGAAAAGGTTGCAATAAACGAAGCTTTAGAAATAACAAAGAGATATTCTGATGAAAAATCAGTATCATTTATAAATGGAGTTCTAGATAAAATTTTTAAAGCAAAATAGGGGGTATTTATTTGGATAAAATAATAAATGGTAGAGAGGTTTCTAAGGATATAAAAGAAAATATTAAAAATTTTATAGAAGAAAGAAACCTAAAGGGGCTTAAATTACCTAAGATTGCATCAATATTAGTTGGAAATGATGGTGGATCAATATACTATCTAAATTCACAAGAGAAGGTAGCAACTTCTCTTGGAGTTTTATTTGATAAGATAATATTAGAAGATAGCATAAAAGAAGAGGAACTTAAAGATTTAATAATAAAATTAAATTTAGATGATTCTGTACATGGAATAATGATTCAACTTCCACTTCCAAAAGGAATAAATGAAAAAAATATAATAAACACAATTTCACCTAAAAAAGATATAGATTGCTTAACTTATGAAAGTGTTGGTAAGCTATATTTAGGTGAGGAAGGGTTTAAACCATGTACTCCAAATTCAATTTTAACATTACTTAAAAGTAAGAATATAGAACTTGAAGGAAAAGAAGTTGTGGTTTTAGGGAGAAGTAACATAGTAGGTAAGCCAGCTGTGCAACTGCTTTTAAACGAAAATGCTACAGTAACTATTTGTCATTCAAGAACTAAAAATTTAAAAGAGGTTTGTAAAAAGGCAGATATATTAGTTGTTGCAATAGGAAAACCAAAATTTATTAATTCAGAGTATATTAAAGATGGTGCAGTTATAATTGATGTTGGTACATCGTCTTTTGAAGGTAAAATTACTGGAGATGTTGACTTTGATGATGTTTTAGATAAAGTATCATTAATAACACCAGTACCTGGAGGTGTAGGTGCACTTACAACAACTCTCCTAATAAAAAATGTTTGTGAGGCAATTGAAAAAGATGAGAATTAAAATTTTAGGGGTTTCAGAGGTTAATAATTACATTAAAAAAACTATAGATAATGACTTTATATTAAATAATCTCTCTGTAAAAGGAGAGATTTCTAATTTAAAGTATCATTCTAGTGGTCATATATATTTTTCATTAAAAGATGATTTAGGAAAGATAAACTGTATAATGTTTAAAAGTGATGCTATTAATTTAGACTTTACTTTAAAAGAAGGATTAGAAGTTATAGTTAAGGCTAGAGCATCAATTTATCAGGCAACAGGAAGTCTTCAATTATATTGTAGAGAAATAGAGGAAAGTGGAGTTGGAACGCTTCATATTAAATTTGAAAAGCTTAAAGATAAGCTTTCAAAAGAAGGTTTATTTGATAATAAACACAAAAAAGAGATACCACAGAATATAAAAAGATTAGGGGTTGTAACAGCTGATACTGGAGCTGCGATTCATGATATATTAAATGTTTCAAGAAGAAGAAATTCTTCTGTTGATATCGTATTATATCCTGCTAAAGTTCAAGGAGAGGGTGGATATAAAACAATAATAGATGGAATAAATTATTTTAATTTAAAAAAATCAGTTGATGTTATTATAATAGGAAGAGGTGGAGGTTCTATAGAGGAACTTTGGAACTTTAATGAAGAAGAGCTTGCATATGCAATATTTAAATCAAAAATTCCTATAATATCAGCTGTAGGGCATGAAGTAGACTATACTATCTCAGATTTTGTGTCAGATTTAAGAGCTGCAACACCATCTCAAGCAGCAGAAATTGCTGTTGCAAATAAACAAGATATAGTTGTAGAGCTTTTAAATATAAAAACTTTACTAAATAAAAATGTTGATAGTATAATAAATAGAGAAAAAAATCGATTAGAATCTTTAGAAAAAATTTTATCTCTTCATTCACCAATTGCTAAAATAAGCAATTCATATATTGAATTAGATAGGATAAAAAAGGATTTAAATAAAATCATTATAAATAGATTAAATGAAGAAAAAAATAAATTAAGAGAACTTAATATGCTTTTAATAGCAAATAACCCATTAACAATATTAGATAAAGGTTTTTCTATTGTTAAAGATGAAAATGGGGTTATAAAAAGCAAGGATGAACTTAAAGAAAGCAAAAATATTGAGATTATATTTAAAGATGGAAGTATAAAAGGGAAATTTAATCCTAATTAAAAAGGAGAAAAATATGGCGAAGAAAGTTAGTTATGAGGAGACACTTCAAAACTTAAAGGATACATTAGAAAATCTTGAAAGCAATGAATTAAATATAGAAGATGCTATAAAAGAATACGAAAAAGGTATTAAATTAGTAAATAAACTTTATAAGACATTAAATACTTATGAAGGAAAAATATCTAAAGTAAGAGATGAAGAAGAAGTGGAGTTTGATTATAGTGATGAGTATTAATGATTTAAAATATGAAATAGATTCATATTTAAATGATTATTTTAAAGGTAAAGAAGGGTATAATAAAATAATTTATGATGCACAAAGTTATAGCTTAAATGTTGGAGGTAAAAGAGTAAGACCTATCCTAACATTACTTTGTTATAAGGCATATACTGGTGAATGGAAAAATGCTCTTAAAATGGCATCTGCAATAGAGATGATACATACGTACTCTCTTATACATGATGATTTACCATGTATGGATGATGACGACTTAAGAAGAGGTAAGCCTACAAATCACAAAGTATATGGCGAAAATATGGCAGTTTTAGCTGGAGATGCATTATTAAATGAAGCTATGATATTACTTATGGAAAATATTAAAGATAATGGTGAACATGCAATAGAAGCATCACTTGAAATATCTAAAGCTGCAGGATCAGATGGAATGATCGGGGGGCAAGTTGTTGATATTTTAGGAGAAGGAAGAAATATATCAGAAGATGAATTAAAGTATATGCATCTTAAAAAGACAGGTGAATTAATAAGAGCATCTATTGTATCTGGAGCAATTCTTGGTAAAGCTCCAAAAGAAGATATAAAAAAACTTGATGAATTTGGTAAAAAGCTAGGTCTAGTTTTCCAAATAAAAGATGATCTATTAGATGTACTAGGTAATGAAGAGAAATTAGGTAAAAAGATACATGCAGATGATGAAAAAGATAAGACTAATTTTGTATCTGTATACGGCATAGAAAAATGTAAAGATATGTGTAAATCTATAACAGAAGAATGTATTGAAATACTCAATTCCCTAACGGTAAATACCGATACTTTAGTTGAACTTACATGTAACCTATTAAAAAGGGAATATTAAAAAGAGGGTTGGGATAGTATGAAGGATATTTTAAATGAAATAAAATCTCCTAATGACGTAAGAAATTTAACCGTACCTGAGATGTATGAGTTATCAGATGAAATTAGAAGTTTTTTAATAGATTCAGTATCAAAGACAGGCGGTCACTTAGCATCAAATCTAGGTGTAGTAGAACTTACACTAAGTTTATTTAGTGAATTTGATTTAGAAAAAGACAAGATAGTTTGGGATGTAGGACATCAAACGTACATACATAAAATACTTACTGGCAGAAAAGAGAATTTTGATAAACTTAGAAAATATAATGGGATGAGTGGATTCCCCAAAAGAAATGAAAGTAAATATGATTTCTTTGATACTGGCCATAGTAGTACATCAATATCAGCAGCACTTGGAATGGCACGTGCTAGAGATTTAAAAAAAGAAGATAGTAATGTAATAGCTGTAATTGGTGATGGGGCTTTAACAGGAGGAATGGCATTAGAAGCATTAAATGATTTAGGATTTACCAAAACAAAAATGATTGTTATATTAAATGATAATCAAATGTCAATTTCAACAAATGTTGGAGGCTTATCATCATATTTAAATAAGATAAGAATAGAACCAGAATATAATAGATTTAAAGAAGGTCTAAATAAAAAACTTAAAAATACACCTTCAGGGAAAAAGCTTGCTAAAAAATTAGGTAAGTTAAAAGATAGTATAAAACAACTTATAGTTCCATCAATGTTATTTGAGGATATGGGAATAAAATATTTAGGCCCTATAGATGGACATAATATAGAAGAAATGAAAAAAATACTATCAAGAGCTAAGAATATAGATGGACCTGTTATAATTCATGTTGCAACTCAAAAGGGAAAAGGATATGAACTTGCAGAAAAGAGTCCTGATAAATATCACGGGGTATCTCCTTTTAATCTAGAAAATGGTGAACCTATAAATACAGCAAGATGTAATTATTCAAAAGTTTTTGGTAAATCATTAGTAGAAATTGCAGAATCAGATGATAGTGTAGTTGCAATAACAGCAGCAATGCCAGATGGTACTGGATTAAATGATTTTAGAAAAAAATTTAAAGATAGATTTTTTGATGTTGGTATAGCAGAACAACATGCTGTAACACTTGCAGCGGGAATGGCTACAGCTGGGTTAAAACCTGTATTTGCAGTATACTCTACATTTTTACAAAGAGCTTATGACCAAGTTTTACATGATGTATGTATTCAAAACCTACCAGTAGTTTTTGCAATAGATAGAGCTGGGATAGTTGGAGAAGATGGAGAAACACATCAAGGTATTTTTGATATCTCATACCTTACAATGATACCTAATCTTACAATGCTTGCACCAAAGTGTTTAGATGAAGTTGATATTATGTTAAAGTGGGCCCTAAAAAAAGGAACACCAGTAGCCATAAGATATCCAAGAGGTGGAGATATAATAGAAGGTCTTAAAGGATGTAATAGATTAGAATTTGGGAAATGGGAAATTATAGATGAAGGTCAAGATAGCAAAATTGCAATAATAGCAACTGGGAAAATGACTCAACATTCTATTTTAGCAAAAGAACTTTTAAATAAAGAAGGTATTTTTCCCAAAGTTATAAATGCAACATTTATAAAGCCATTAGATGAAGGAGTATTAAGACAATTAGTAAATGGTGGATATGATATAATAACTGTAGAAGATAACATTATTCATGGAGGACTAGGTTCAAGCATCTTATTATCTTTAAATGAATACGGATTTAAAGGAAAATTTAAAGCATTAGGATATAATAATAAATTTATTGAACAAGGTGATATATCAGCACTTTATAAAGATGCAAAACTAGATCCAAAAGGAATAAAGGAACAAGTAATAAAATTGTTAAATACAAGAGGAGAAAAAAATGTCAGATAAAAAAGAAAGACTTGATATTTTATTAGTAGAAAAGGGAATAATATCATCAAGAGAAAGAGCTAAAACAAATATTATGGCAGGAAAAGTATTTGTTGATGGTCAAAGAGTAGATAAAGCAGGGGCAAAGGTTAGTGTTAATGCTAATATTGAATTTAAAGGAGATACTATCCCTTATGTAAGTAGAGGTGGCCTTAAACTTGAAAAGGCATTAAAAGAATTCCCACTTAAATTAGAAGGTAAAGTTTGTATGGATATAGGTGCATCAACAGGTGGATTTACAGACTGTATGCTTCAAAATGGAGCAAGTAAAGTATTCTCTGTAGATGTTGGATATGGACAATTCGCTTGGAAACTTAGAACTGATGAGAGAGTTGTTTGCATGGAAAGAACTAATATAAGATATGTAACTCCAGAAGATATTGGAGAAAAATTAGATTTTGCATCTATAGACGTATCATTTATTTCTTTAAAAACAATAATGCCAGCTACTATAAATCTATTAAAAGATAATGGAGAAGTTGTAGCTTTAATAAAGCCACAGTTTGAAGCTGGAAGAGAAAAGGTAGGTAAAAAAGGAGTAGTAAGAGAAGAAAGTACTCATAAAGAAGTAGTTTTTGGAATAGTAAACTATTTATTAGAGCATGATTTAAATGTTCTAGGAATAAGCTACTCACCTATTAAAGGACCGGAGGGAAATATAGAATATCTTGTATACTTCTCAAAGGATAAAAATAAAGAAAGTAATTTTAAAATGGAAGATATAGAAGCAGTAGTTTCTGCGTCACATACAGAAATATAAAGGTGGTGTACCATGAATCATATAGGTATTGCAATAAATCCATCAAAAGATCCTAAAGGAATTATTGTAAACTTAGTACTACAAAAATTAAAAAAAGTATTTAAAGATGCAGATATAGAAATTTTTAATACTTATAAATTAACATATAAAGATATATCAGAAGATTTAGATGTTTTAATAGTTCTTGGAGGAGATGGTACATTATTAAGTGTAGCAAGAAAAATATCAAATAATTTAGATATACCTCTTTTAGGAATAAATATAGGGAATCTAGGATTTTTAAGTAGTATAGATATATCAGAAGTAGATAAAGCGTTATATAAAATTAAAAACAATATGTTTAAAATAGAAGAGAGAATGCTTTTAAAATGTAGTATTAATAATATAAAAAGATCAGAGCAAATTGCATTAAATGATATAGTCATAGCAAGAGGAACTTTGTCAAGAATGACTAAGTTTAATATATATGTAGATGATAAATATTATGCTTCTTTTAATGGAGATGGTCTAATTATTGCAACACCTACTGGTTCTACTGCTTATTCATTTTCTGCAGGGGGACCATTTATATATCCAGATTTGGACGTTATACTTATAACTCCAATATGTCCTCATACGAAAAGCATGCAAACTATGGTTTTAAGAGGTGATAGTAAGATAACAGTAAAAACATCTCATGAAGAAGAAGATGTTTATCTTACAGTTGATGGACAAAAGGTATATGAAGTCGATAAAAAGGCAACAATTGAAATAGATAGAACTGAAAAAGAAGCTAAATTAATACAATTTGATGATTATGATTATTTTGAAGTACTTAGAACAAAAATTTTAAATAAATAATAGAATGAGATGGTGAGATACATTGAAATCAAAAAGACATGAAAAAATATTAGAAATAATTAAAAATAAAGATATTGAGACACAAGAAGAACTTGCAGAAGAATTAAAAAAATTAGGCTTTGATGTTACTCAAGCTACTGTTTCAAGAGATATTAAAAATTTAAAGCTTTTAAAAATGCAATCATCTACAGGTAGTTATAAATATGTTGTGCCAACAAAAGAGTCATCTAATATTTCTGATAAACTTGCAAACATTTTATCAAATGCAGTAACTCATGTTGAAAATGTTGACAAAATGGTAGTAGTAAAAACTTTTACAGGTGGAGCCTCAGCTGCAGCAGAGGCTATAGATACATTAGGTTTTGAAGATATAGCAGGAACAGTTGCAGGAGATAATACAATTTTTATCCTAGTTAGAACTTTAAGTGGTGCAGAAGAAATAGTAGATAGAATAAAAAGTAGAATTGATTAATAAAAGGTGATATAAATGTTAATTCAACTAAGTATTAAAAATTTTGCACTAATAGAGGATATTTCTATAGATTTAGGAAAAGGATTTAATATATTATCTGGAGAAACAGGTGCGGGTAAATCAATATTAATAGATGCGATTGATTATGTACTAGGTGGAAAATTTTCTAAAGATTTAATTAGAACTGGTGAAAATAAAACATCAGTTGAGGCTATATTTGATATAAAAGATAGTAATGTATGCAATGTATTAGATGAACTTGAAATAGAGTATGATGATACATTAATAATACTTAGAGAAACTTTAATAAGTGGCAAAAGTATTGTTAAGGTAAATGGTAAAAGTTTAATTGTAACACAACTTAAAAGAATAAGAGAAAAACTATTAGACATACATGGACAACACCAAAATCAGGATCTTTTAAATAGAGGTAGTCATGTTAATTATTTAGATAGTTACATAGGTTATGAAGTTGAAAAAGAAATTGCTGAATTTACGAAATTAAGAGAAGAGCTATTAAACATAAAAGAAAAAATTAAATCTATAAGTGGTAATAAGGACAGTGAAAAACTTATTGATTATATAGAATTTCAAATAGAAGATATTGAAAAAGGAAAACTAAAAATTGGTGAAGAAGAAGAGCTTAGAGAAGAATTTAACATATTATCTAATGCAGAAAAAATAACTCATGGTATAAGTACTAGTTATAATTATTTAAGCTGCAATGAAGGCTCTAATGTTCTTGAGACTTTATCAAAAGTTATATCAGAACTCACATCTATTGAACAACACTTATGTAAAATAAAAGAAAAAAGAGAAGTTATAGAAGAGGCATTCTATAATATAGAGGAAGTATCGCGTGAATTAAGATTCATGACAGAAGATATTCAATATGATGAAGTAGAGCTTGAAAGAATAAATGAAAGATTATTTGTTATAAATAATTATAAAAAGAAATATGGCGGTTCTGTAGAAGCTGTTATAGAAAATTTTAATAATTTAAAAAAGAAACATGAAGAACTTATTCATGCTGAAGAAATAATAAAAGAACTTGAAGAAAAAGAGGCTTTAGTTCTTTCAAAAATGAAAATTATTGGAGAAAAAATAAGCAAAATAAGAAAAAAACATAGTAAAGAACTCCAAGATAAAATACTAAAGGAACTTGATTATGTTGGATTAGATAAATCTAGGATGGAAATATTAATAAATATGCAAGAAACATTTAATGAAAAAGGATTTGATGATGTTATATTTATGATTTCAACAAATCCTGGTGAACCATTAAAATCTTTAGAAAAGGTATTATCTGGTGGAGAACTTTCAAGAATAATGTTAGCGTTAAAATGTGTTTTTGCAGATAAAGATGATATTGAAACTCTTATTTTTGATGAAATAGATACTGGAATAAGTGGTCAAGTTGGACAAAGAGTTGGAGAAAAAATGTATCAAGTTTCAAAAAATCATCAAGTACTTTGCATAACTCATCTTCCACAAATAGCAATTCTATCTGATCATCATTATTTTGTTTCTAAAGAAGTAATAAATGAGAAAACATTCACAAAGATAAGACTTTTATCTAATGATGAAAAAATATATCAAGTTGCAACTATGTTAGGTGGAGATAGTGTAAGTAATACAACTTTGGAAAATGTAAGAGAAATGTTTGAAAACTCTAATATAAAAAAAATACAATTAAAAGCTTTATAATACATATCTTAAAGGATATATGGAAAGAATAAAACTGCAGAATTTCTGTGGTTTTATTTTTTTATTTTAAAAAAATTTGTCTATTATAGTAAAGTTAATACAGAATATAAGGCATGTCTAGAGGGTAACTTAAGATTAGAAGGCAAAGGAGGAGAAGAGATGAAAAAGAGAATTATAAAATCAATCAGTTTTTTTATGACATTTATAGTTTTACTAATGTTAACTACTATTTTTACTCTTAAAGATATGCCTGATAAGGTATATACTAATCAAGATGTAGAAACGACTTCAGTATTTAAAGATATCAATCCTTTAGGATATGTGAAGCATAATGGGAATAAAGTTGATATTAGCTTTATGGGCTTAATTCCTCTAAAGTCTGTAGAAGTACGTAGTGCAAAAGATCTAAAGTTATATCCAGGTGGAACAAGTGTAGGTGTTAGGCTTTCAGCAAATGGAGTATTAGTAGTAGGATTTTCTGATTTAGTAAAAGAAAATATGACTACAGAAAGTCCAGCAAAAGAATCAAATATAGAACTTGGAGACTTAATTACTCAAATAAACGGTAAAAGGGTTTATACAAGCAAAGAAGTTTTAAGAATAATAAAAAATTCTACTAAAGATAAAGCTATGTTAACAATAGAAAGAGATGGAAAAACATTAAATAAAGAGGTTAAATTAAAAAAAGAAGATGATGAATATAAATTAGGTTTGTGGGTTAGAGATTCTACTGCAGGAGTTGGAACACTTACTTTTTATCATGAAGCAAGTGGAAATTTTGGAGCGCTTGGACACCCTATAACAGATGGAGATACAAATACTAAATTTACAGTTAAATCTGGAGAGTTACTTGATGCATCAGTAATTAGTTTAAGAAAAGGTGAAAAAGGTTCTCCTGGAGAATTAAAAGGAATTTTTACAAATGAAGATGAACCAATAGGAAATATAAAGAAAAATACACAATGCGGAATATTTGGTACAAAAGAAAATAAAAATATATTGAAAAATTTAAAAGATCCTATGCCTGTAGGATTTAGAGATGAAGTAAATATTGGTAAAGCAAAAATAATTACAACAATTGATGAAAATGGTCCAAAAGAATATGAGATTGAAATTGTTAAAAGATTAAATCAAGAAGTAAAAGGGCCAAAAAGTATGATAATTAAAGTAATAGACAAAGAACTTTTGGAAAAAACTGGTGGAATCATACAGGGTATGAGTGGAAGTCCAATTATCCAAAATGGAAAAATTATAGGTGCAGTAACACATGTTCTTATAAATAAACCTGATGTTGGATATGGAATATATATAGATTGGATGTTAGAAGATGCAGGAATAATTAAATAATTAAATAATAAGGTAAGATAAAATTTTGTCTTACCTTATTATTTTAATCGTAATAAAGAAGAAAACATATATAAAATAAAAATATTTGGAAAAAATTTACTGAAAACTATAGACGAAACAATATAAGTAGTGTATAATTTACAAATAGTGGGATATATTTAAAATTCAAACTAAAATAATAAATTAAATTAAGTATTTCTACAATAATTTTCGCATATAAATATTAAAAAGGATTTATTTAATAAATGTCGAATAGTTAAAATTAGAAAAAATTATTAAAATTATTAAATAGGTTGTTATAAAAATTTATAGAGTTAATATTTGTGGAATATAAAATGGATAAAGGGGAGAAGAACATGGAAGATTCAAAAATATCTGTACTTATAGCTGATGACAATAAGGAGTTTTGTAGTATTTTAAATGATTATTTACTAAATCAAAAAGATATTGTCGTGACAGGTATCGCAAAAGATGGAAGGGAAGCTTTAACTTTAATAGAGGCAAAAAAACCAGATTTAGTGGTTTTAGATATAATAATGCCACATTTAGATGGATTAGGGGTACTTGAAAGATTAAATAATATGAATTTAGAAAAGAGTCCAAGAGTTATTGTATTATCAGCAGTTGGACAAGACAAAATAACTCAGCAAGCTATAACATTAGGTGCTGATTATTATGTTGTAAAACCATTTGATATGGATATTTTCACAAAGAGAATAAGAGAAATGTTTAATACTGGCATAAATAAAAATGCTAATGTAAATAGACAACAAACTGGTATGTCAGCTAGCGAAATGGTTTCACATAGCTCTACTATTTCCTACAATGAACCTGTAGATCTTGAAACAGAAATAACTAGTATAATACATGAAATAGGAGTTCCAGCTCATATTAAAGGATATATGTACTTAAGAGAAGCTATAACTATGGTTGTTAATGATATGGAATTATTATCAGCTGTTACTAAAGAATTATATCCATCAATAGCTAAGAAATATAACACAACTGCATCAAGGGTTGAAAGAGCAATTAGACATGCTATAGAAGTTGCTTGGGGAAGAGGACAAGTTGATGCTATAAATAAATTATTTGGATATACAATTCATAATGATAAAGGTAAGCCAACTAACTCAGAATTTATAGCAATCATTGCAGACAAATTAAGACTTAAAAATAAGGTATCTTAAATCCTGTAAATAAGCCGTTTGCTGAAATGGTATACCAATAAACACTATAAAAATAAGCGTCAAATTTCGTTACTTATAGCAATAAAGTGAATATTAGAAAATTTTAAAATACCTTTTATTTATTGGGTTACAAAACTCGATAGGTAGGAGGTATTTTTTTATGCCAAGAATTAAGAAAAGTAAAGAATTTATATGTTATATACAAGATTTTATTGATAGCTGTACTTTGAAAGGATTAGCTCCTAAAATTATTAAAAGTTATTATCAATCATTAACTTTATTTACTAAATACCTTGAAGAAGAAAAGGGAATTATGAATATAGAAGAAGTTGATAAGGGAGTACTCGAAGAATATATTCAATTTACTAAAGATAGAGGAAAGTATAGTTTTATTGCTGATGAGAAATCTTTAGAAAAAAACTATCAGAATTTTAGAAGTGATATAGGTAAACCAATAACATCATCTACTTTAAATAATTATCTTAGAAATATAAAAGTTTTCTTTAATTGGCTTTATGATAATGGGTTAATTAAATTTAATAATATTGCTAAAACAAAATTTATTAAAGAAAAAAGGAGAGTAAAAGATCAATTATCAGACGAAGAATATAAACAATTAATAAAAGAAATAGATATTACTAAATTTTCAGAGTATAGAGATTATATAATAATTAATCTTATTATGGATACAGGTATGAGGTTAAGTGAATGTTTAAGTTTGACTATTAATGATGTAGATTTAGTAAGAAGGACAATTTTATTAAGTGCTGATGTAACAAAGGGAAAGAAGGATAGATATGTTTTTTATAGTATTACAATGTCTAAATATATAAATAGGTGCATTAAGTTTAAAGATGCATTAAAAGATACGGAACTTTTATTTACGACAACTAGATGCACGATTCTTACAGCATCTAATTTTGAAAAAAGTTTTAAGAAATATGTTAAAAGAGCAAAAATAAATAAAAATATAACACCTCATGGACTTAGAAATAATTTTGCAAGAAGATTTCTTTTAAGTGGAGGAGATATATTCATGTTATCTAAGATATTAGGACATTCAAGTGTTACTGTAACTGAAAAAGCTTACTTAGATGTAACTATAGAAGATATAAGAGAAAAGTATAAAAGATATTCTCCCTTAGAGAATATGAAAAATAGATAAAAAAATAGTAGGTACTACGCCAATAGTTCCTACACTTACAATTAAATATTGTTTAATAAAACTTTGCATACCTCACTAGGAGATATAAATAAACCGTATTTATATTATATTTCAAAAAATGAGGATATGCAAGGCTTTATTTCCTATACTCTTTTTTAGTAATATAGGTTAGTTGTACAAGCTTTAGAGCAACTCTAAATAAATCTATAGGTTACATAGAGCCGATGCAGAAAATCTATGGGGATTAAATACCTTAAGTCCAATGCCTAAAGGACTTTAAATATTAAGGTGGTGGAATATCCATTGTGCTACCTTGCTAATGCTATGGGTGGATAGATAGTAGTAACAGTTAGCAAGGCTATTGAAGATAATACTAAACATAAACCAAACAATAGTAAAATAAGTCGAGAAAATCGGATTTACTATATCTAAATAAGCCTAACATTTCCAAATAATAACATATATAGTTAAAAACATGTAAATAAAACAAATGGATATTGAAACATATAGATTATATTACTATAATTAATATAAAAGTATAAAATTGTAATTTTAATATATAAAAAGGAGAATTTTGTTATGAAGTATGATTTTAAAGCAGCATATGATTATGCATCAAATACTAATGTTGAGGACCTTGCAAAAAGATGTACTGTATATAACGCTTATATTGGACAGGTTTATGATAAGGATGGTAGAGGCCCAGTTGGTCATGATGTTGTATTATCAATGATTGGTTCTATATATGGACCATTTGGAAATTTAGATGAAGAAGCTATAAGTGAAATAGGTAATTATTTAAAGTATATAGATAGAGGATTTGATAATTATTGGGGTACAAAAACTTATGAGTGGTTTTCGAATAAATTAAGAACAAGAGAGGATAAAGTTTATTTATCTAATTTAGCAAATGTTTTAATGAGTAAAAGTGATTCTGTATATAATTTATTATGTGAAAATAGCTATATACCAACATTAAAATTAATAGGATATGCTTTTGAACAGTTTGACGATAATAGTTATAGAAATTGGAGGTATATTTAGAATTAAGTCATTTAAGGATGGTGTAGAATTTATGTAAATGATAAATAAAATAAAAATTAAATTAGCTACATTTAACAACTAAGAATAAATTAATATATAGTTAATAATTTTTTAAGCTTTTAAAATTATAATTATAAATATATAATGTTAATAAAAACAAATTAGCTTATAGAGAATGGAGAAAAATATGAAAGCAAAAAAAATATTAACAGCAATAACATTAGCAACATTAATAACAACTAGTACGCCAATATTTGCATACGCAGATCAGTTTAATGTTGTTACACTTGGAGAAAACCTAACTAAAGAACAAAAAGATAATATGTTAAAGTACTTTAATGCAAAAGAAGGAACTTATCAATTAATAACGGTAAATAATAAGGAAGAAAGAGAAGCATTAAAAGGAATTGCAACACCAGCTGAAATAGGAAGCAAAACAATATCATGTTCATATGTACAACCTACTAAAGCAGGATCAGGAATAAATGTAAAAACAGTAAACTTAACATGGGTAACAGCATCTATGATATCTAATACATTAGTTACAGCAGGAATAAATGATGCAAATGTTATAGCAGCTGCACCATTTCAAGTTTCAGGAACAGGAGCGTTAACTGGAATATTAAAAGGGTTTGAAGATTCAACTGGAAAAGAATTAAATAAAGAAAAGAAAGAACTTGCAAATAAAGAGTTAGTTACTACTGGTAATATAGCAAAGGACGAAAATGTTGGACAAGAAAAGGCGGCAGGAGTAGTTAATGATGTTAAGACAGAAGTAATTAAGGATAAAGTAAAAGATCCAGAACAAATTAACAATATAATAAATAATGTAACTAACAATTATAAAATAGAATTAAGTAAAGAACAACAAGAAGAATTAAATGATCTTATGGTTAAAATAGGTAAACAAGGATATAATTACGATGAATTAAAAAGCACTTTAAATGACATTGGTGAAAATATAAAAAATACTTTACAAGAGTCAGGACAAGCTATAAAAGATTCAGGTTTCTTCCAAAACTTATGGAATGGAATTAAAAATTTCTTCAGCGGAGATAAAGAAGATAATAAAAGCGAACAAAGTGAAAATGTAGGAATTTTAAATGAAACTAATAATGAAGCATTAGGTGATAATGCAGTTGTTACAGGTAATAATAAAAATATTGAAGGTGTAACAAATCAAAA
This sequence comes from Clostridium budayi, assembly GCF_055396605.1. Taxonomy (NCBI): domain Bacteria; kingdom Bacillati; phylum Bacillota; class Clostridia; order Eubacteriales; family Clostridiaceae; genus Clostridium; species Clostridium budayi. Next base: position 1,646,768 of record NZ_AP042456.1, on the reverse strand, counting down.
CAATGAAGAAAACACAAAACAAAATAACGAAGGTATTATAGATAAGATAGTTAATTGGTTTAAAGGATTATTTAATTAAAAAGTGTAGCATCAGTTAGTAGAGAAATTTCTACTAATCTGATGCTTTTTATTTATAAAATTGTGAAGAAGGTAAATATTAGATATAATAATATTAAATAAAAATAAAAAGGAGAAAATATATGGATTTAGTTGAAAAAATAATTAATGAAGAATTAAAATACGAAGGTAACTTTTTAAAATTTACAAGTTTAGATGTTGAATTACCAGATGGTAATAAAGGAAATAGAGATATTATAAGACATCCTGGCGCTTCAGCAATACTTGCTTTCTTAGATGATGAGACAGTTTTATTAGTAGAGCAATTTAGAGCAGCTTTAGATAGAGTCCTTATAGAGATACCAGCAGGTAAACTAGAAAAAGGTGAAGATCCAAAAGTATGTGCAATAAGAGAACTTGAGGAAGAGACAGGATTTAAATCTGATAATATAGAATATTTAGGTAAAATAGCAACAGGTGCAGGATTTACTGATGAACAGATAAATATTTTTAAAGCAACTAACTTATATAAAGGTGTAAAAGGTGGAGATGAAGATGAGTTTATTAATGTAAAAGCATATAAACTATCTGAAATAAAAGAAATGATAAAGCGTGGAGAAATAATAGATGCTAAAACAATCTCAGCATTTATGTATATATGAGAATTAATGCAAGTACTTTTAATTAAGTGCTTGCATTTTTATTTACATATATATCCTTAGGTTGTAAGAATATATTGGCATTTTAAATCATAATATTATTTATAACAACTTTAGGAGGATAGAAAGATGAAGGAAATGGCTAAAAAAATAGGCAATGCATTCGAAGAACATAAAATATATTATTTATTAGTATTATTATTCTTTTGCGTTGGTATAGTCCTTGGTGTATGTGCTGTAAAAAGCATGAACGTGACAGATAGGCAAGACCTTACAAGTTATTATACAAGTTTTGTAAATAGTATTGGAAAAAAGCCAATAGATTATGGAATTTTGTTATTAGATGTGCTTAAAAAGAATATACTTTTAATAGTACCAATAATAATATTTAGTTTTACATTCTTTGGAGCTCCTATAATATTAGGAATAGATCTAATAAAAGGATTTACAATAGGATATACATTTACTTTTTTATTGACTACTTTTAATGGAAAGGGGCTAGGAATAGCACTGAGTTCTATAATACCACAAAATATAATTTATATTCCATGTTTAATTGCGTTAAGTATTATGGCACTTAGTTTATCAACTACTAAGTTTAAAGAAAAATTTATAAGAAAAACACCTATTAAAAATTTAATATTTTATAAAGGTGGATTAAATATAATAATTATATTATTGTGCATATTTATAATTGGAATAGTAGTAGAAACATATATTTGTCCAAACCTTATAAAATTTGTATTAACTAAATTTTATTTATAAAAAATATGTAAGCAAAAGAAAAATAAAGGAAAACTAAAAAAAATGTCGAATATATATAATAGCAATGGTGTAGGAGAGAGTAATGTTAGAAATTATTGAAAGTTATAAAGGGTATTTATTAAGCAATGAAAAAAGCGAAAATACTGTATATGCTTATGTTACAGACGTAAACTTATATATTAAATTTCTAAAATCAAAAGATATGGAAATTTATACAAGTGATGATGTAGCTATAAAAGCGTATATACAACATTTATTAGAAGATGGTAAATCAGAAAGGTCTATAAACAGGATAGTTATAAGTTTAAGAAGTTTTTATGGGTTCTTAAAAAATAGTGGCAAAATAAATGATGTTCCAAAGATATCATATAAAAGCAGCAAAAATAATAAAAAGTTGCCACAAATATTAACTATAGAAGAGGTAGATAAGATTATAAAATCGATTGAAAAAAATGGAGTTAAAGGTATAAGAGATAATGCGTTATTAGAACTTATGTATGCTACTGGAATGAAGGTATCAGAACTTATATCTTTAGATGTTGAAGATATAAATTTGGATTTATCATTTGTAAAGTGCACTGACAATAAACATTATGAAAGATTAATTCCAATAGGAAGAAGTGCAATAAGAGCACTTGAAGAATATATGTTAGTTAGGGATGAAGTTGCAGAAAGTGGAGTTAATAAGTTATTTGTTAATTTAAATGGTAAAGGTCTTACAAGACAAGGGATATGGAGAATTGTTAAAGAATACTCTCACAAAGCAGGTATAAAAAAGGATGTAAATTTAAATACTTTTAGACATTCTTTTGCAGTTCATATGCTTCAAAATGGAGCAAATGTACGAGCTGTACAAAAACTTTTAGGAAATCAGGTATTAACATATATGGATACCTATTATGAAATAATAAATAGCGATAAAATTAATTTAGTATACAAAAATGCTCATCCAAGAGCATAAATAGGTAAAAAATCAAAAGATTAGAAAGAGATATGAGGGGAGAATTGCGATGTATAAAAATATACTAGTGTCATTAAGTAAATTTAGAATTAATGAACATAAATACGCAAGTCTTTACAGAATTTTAGAATTTTGTGATAAATTTAAAATAGAGCTTAAAGTGGATTAAATAATATATAGTTTATATAATCCACTTAAGCTTTAAAGTATAGAGTTTTAAATACATAAAGAAAACGATTAAATCTTAAAAGATAAAAATTATATATTAATATATAAATTATATGAGTATATACTAAGGAGGATTTAGAAAATTATGAGAATGTATGACTTAATATTAAAAAAGAGAAATGGAGAAGAGCTAACAAAAGAGGAAATTGATTTCTTTGTTCAAGGATACACTAATGGAGAGATTCCAGATTATCAAGCATCAGCTTTGTTAATGGCAATATTTTTTAATAAAATGAATAAAAGAGAAACTGCTGATTTAACAATGTCAATGGTTAATTCAGGTGATAAATTAGATTTATCAAATATAGAAGGAATAAAGGTTGATAAACATTCAACTGGTGGAGTAGGTGATAAAACAACAATATGTTTAACACCACTTGTAGCAAGTTGTGGAGTTCCAGTTGCTAAGATGTCAGGAAGAGGACTTGGACATACTGGAGGTACTATTGATAAATTGGAGTCATTTAAAGGTTTTTCAGTACAATTAGATCAAAAAGAATTTATGGATAATGTTAATAAAAAAGGAATAGCAGTTGCTGCACAAACAGGACATTTAGCACCTGCTGATAAAAAGATATATGCATTAAGAGATGTAACAGCTACTGTTGATAATATGTCACTTATAGCATCAAGTATAATGAGTAAGAAAATAGCTTCTGGTTCAGATGCAATAGTTCTTGATGTAAAGGTTGGAGATGGTGCTTTTATGAAGACACCAGAAGATGCCAAAGCTTTAGCTAGAGAAATGGTTGATATAGGAAATAATGTAGGAAGAAAAACAATAGGTGTTATATCAGATATGGATCAGCCATTAGGATATGCAATTGGAAATGCAATAGAAGTAATTGAAGCAATTGATTTATTAAAAGGAAATGGACCTAAAGATCTTTTAGAATTAACCTTAACACTTGGAAGCAATATGCTTATATTAGCCGGAAAAGTTAAAGATGAAGAAGAAGGTAGAAAACTTTTAAAAGAAAATATTGAAAATGGAAAAGCTTTAGAAAAGCTTAAAGAGTTTGTAAAAGCACAAGGTGGAGATGCTTCATATGTTGATGATGTAAGTAAATTCCCACAAGCTAAACATATAATAGAAGTAAAATCAAATAAATCAGGATATATAAATAAAATACATGCTGAAAAATTAGGTCTTATAGCTATGGAACTTGGTGCTGGTAGAGCGACAAAAGAAAGTGTAATAGATTTATCAGTAGGAATTAAGCTTTTAAAGAAACGAGGAGATAAAGTAGAAAATGGAGATATATTAGGTTATATTTATGCAAATGATTTAGAAAAAGCTAATAAAGCTAAAGAAGATCTTCTAGAAAATATTGAAATTAAAAATGAAAAAGGTAAAGAAATTCCTTTAATATATGATATAGTTAGATAGTTTATTAAAAGAGGTTAGATTTAAGTCTGATCTCTTTTTTATTTTCTTCTTAGAATAAATTAGAAATAAATATATATTTTACTTGGTGATAAATTTTCATCAAATGGAAATAATAATTTTGAGAGGAGGATACAGAAGATGAAAAATATTTATAAAAAACTTATGAAAACAATTAGTATAGCTTTAATATTCTTAATGCTACCAACTACATCAATTCTAGCATTTGCAAATGATAAAGATAAAAAAGAAGGTGGTATGAATATAGAAGCAAAATCTGCATTCTTAATGGAACCTAAAACAGGTAAAATTATCTATGAAAAAAATCCAGATGAAAAATTTGCACCAGCATCTGTTACTAAAATAATGACTATGTTACTTGCTATGGAAGCTGTTGATTCTGGAAAGATATCACTTCAAGATAAAGTTACATGTAGTGAAAATGCCAAAAAAATGGGCGGAAGTACAATGTTACTTGATACTGGTGAAATAAGAAGTGTAGAAGATTTATTTAAAGGTATTGCTATTGCATCAGGTAATGATGCTGCAGTTGCAATGGCCGAATATTTAGCTGGATCAGAAGAAAGCTTTGTTGAACTTATGAATAAAAGAGCCTCAGAACTTGGTATGAAAAATACTACATTTAAAAACTGTACAGGATTACCAGCAGATGGTCATATGTCAACTGCAAGAGATATTTCATTAATGTCTAAAGAACTTTTAAAACATGATAAAATATTAAAGTACTCAGGGACTTATATGGAAACAATATCTGAGGGAAGAAAATCTCCAATTGAACTTGTAAATCATAATAAATTAGTAAGATTCTTCAAAGGTTGTGACGGATTAAAGACAGGTTATACATCAGAAGCAAAATATTGTATATCAGCTACTGCAACAAGAGATGGAGTAAGAATGCTTGCGGTTATTATGGGAGCTCCTACTTACAAGATTAGAAATAGGGATGCAAGTATATTATTAAATCATGGATTCTCAAGATTTGTAGGAAAGAAAATAGTAAGTAAAGACGAAGAAATAGGAAATGTATACATGGGTGAAAATACAGATAAATTCTTTACTGCTAAAGCTAAAAATGATCTTATAGCAACAGTAGAAAAAGGTAATAATGGAAACTTAGAAAAGAAAATAGTTATAAAGAATATGAAAGACCAATATCAAGCAGGAGAAACAGTAGGTAAGTGTGAAGTGTACCTTGGTAATAATAAAGTTGGTGAAGTAGACATATACTCAGACAGAGATGTAAAGAAACCAAATATATTTGAAAAAGCTAAATTTAAAATTAAAAATATGTTTGGAAAATCAGAAGAAAAATAATAAAGCTAAAGGAATCATATATTTTGTATGATTCCTTTAATTTTTAATTTAAAAACACTGATATATAGTGTATAATTATAATGTTATTTTAGTGAGAGGTGGGAGCAAAATGGAATTACCTAAGATAAAAGTAGCTGATTTTGAAGGCCCTTTTGATTTATTGTTACATCTTATAAAAAAGAATAAAATGAATATATATAATATTGAGATATATAAGATTACTAATCAATATTTAGCATATTTAGATACAATGAAGGAAATGGATCTTGAGATAACATCAGAGTTTATAGTAATCGCAGCTACATTAATTGAAATTAAATCAAAAAGTCTTTTACCTAAAGCTAAAGTAGAAGAAGAACTAGAAGAGGATATAGAGAAAAGACTTGTAGAGAAATTAATACTTTATAAAAAAATTAAAGCATCTACAGAATACTTTAAATCTATTTCTTTAAAAATAGGTACTACATATTCAAAAAAGCCTGAAATAATTCCAGAAGCTAAGGATTGTAAAGTAAATAATGAGGATATATTTAAAAATATTACATTGGTTGATTTATATAATATATATAATAAATTATTGGAAAATTATACAAAAAAGCATAATAAAAATAATGTAATACAGAAAAATATAAGTGTAGATCTTTACAAGATAGAAGATAAATATGATTATTTACTACATAGAATAAAGCAAAGTAAAATACAAGATTTTAATACTATAATGGAGTCATGCGAGTGTAAACTAGAGTGTGTAGTTACATTTTTAGCGTTACTTGAGCTTATAAAACAAAGACTAGTAAAAGTATATCAAACTACAAGTTTTGGAGAGATAATAATAGAAGGATGTGATGAAAGTGGAGAAGATGAACGTAACACAATTTGAGTTTAAAGAAATATCAAAAAAAGAACCACTAAAAGCAATAATAGAAGCTATGCTTTTTGTAAGTGGTGAGCCACTTTCCTTAAGAGATATAGCGGTAAATCTAGAAATTACTCCTAAGTATACGGAAGAAATTCTAGGTGAAATGATGCTAGATTATGAAGTATCTAATAGAGGTATAAAACTTATACAAATTAATGGAGCATATCAATTAGTTACTAAAAGCGAATATAGTGATTATATTCAAAAATTACTTAAGAAAAATAGAAGACAATCATTAAGTCAGGCATCATTAGAAAGTTTGTCAATAATTGCTTATAAGCAACCCATTACTAGAGTTGATATTGATGAGATAAGAGGGGTTAAATCAGATAGTGCCATTCAAAAATTAGTTGAAAGAGAACTTGTTGCAGAAGTTGGTCGTTTAGAGGTACCAGGAAGACCAATACTATATGGAACAACAGACGAGTTTTTAAGACAATTTGGACTAGCTGCAATAGATGAATTACCTTCATTAGACTTATTTGAAGAAGTAGAATCTGATGATGAATTAATGGAAGAGATTGTTTTAGACACTACAGAAAAATAAAAAGAACTGCTACTTAAAAAGTAGCAGTTCTTTTTATTTTTAATTATCTTCTGTAAAATTTCTAAATTCATTATTGCCGGTATCAGGTATAGATGAATGATCATAATTATTAGGAGCATGAGATTTATCGATTGAGTTATTAATTTCTTCATGTTTAGAATCATTGTGTTTTTTTTGCATTGCTTTTCCGCATAAATCTTTAAACATTTCAAATACTTGAGGAACTGTATCTACAATTCTATCATAAGTAGTATCTTGTTCTACAGGTAGTAGTCTTACGGAATTTTCTCTAACAACTAAAAAAGCTACAGGTTTTACAGATACACCAGCTCCAGATCCTCCACCAAATGGATAATCTACTTGAAAATCTGAAGAAACTTTATTTTGTGAATCAAATTCACTACCACCTGATGCAAAACCAAAAGATACCTTAGATATAGGAATTATATAAGTTCCATCTCTAGTTTCAACAGCATCACCTATTATAGTATTAACATCAACCATATCTCGTATATTTTCCATTGTGCTTTTCATTAAATTTTCAATTGGATGTTCTTTATTCATAATCTCCCTTTAAAAAGGGTCACCTCCTTAACTTGTAAATAAGTTTTAACTTGTAAATAAGTTTTTAAAAATATAACTAACATATAAATAACTTTCCCTAGAGATAGAAAAATTATACTTTTACAATAAAAATTGATACTTAATGTATCTTTAAAAACTGGTTTAATATTCAATTTGGATTTTTTAACCTTAAAAGGAACATTTAATCCACGATATATAAAAGAAAAGAAGGTTGATAATATTCCATAAAATATTGCCGTATTAAACGAATCAAATAACGAATAAGATAATTCACCATTAAATTTAAATTTAGGTTTATGTCTATTTCTTTTTAAATTAAATATAAGTTTTTTTAAAAATAGTTTATAAAAGTCAAAGTCAATATCACTAGTGTCTATTGATGTACGCTCTATTAATTTATTTAATTTACAATTTATGTATTTATTTATTTTTTTTGATTTTTTACTAGATATTATATTAAAGTTATAAACTTTAATATAATAATTATTATTAGAATAGAACATACTAATTTTAATAGGAATTGGTATTAAAATTAGTAGTAACAATATAATAATTACCAAAATTAAAATCTTCATCTTTATCCTCCATATAAAGTATTATGTTCAACCACTAGGAAAAATATACTAGTCAATAATACTGCATATTAATTAAATTTTATTGCAAAATAAAAATGAGGTGATTTTATGAGAAAGCTTAAACAAAGTGTTAGCTTTATATTTATTATTTGCTTAATATTAAACTTAATAACAATAAATACATATGCTACAGAGGTTGATAATAAAAATAACTTAAGAGTATCTGCAAGAAGTGCAATAGCTATTGAAAGAGAGAGTGGTCAGATATTATTTGAGCAAAATGCTTATGAAGTTATACCAATGGCAAGTACCACAAAAATATTAACGGCCCTTGTTGCAATAGAAAATGGTGATTTAAATGAAATATTAGAAGTCTCAAAAAATGCAGCCTCAGTTAGAGGATCTAAGGTTGGATATCAATCTTCAGAAAAAATATCATTAAGAGAATTATTGTATGGTCTTATGTATAGATCAGGAAATGATGCGGCTATAACTATAGCGGAAGGGCTTGGTGGATCAGTAGAAGGTTTTGCCGATATGATGAATCATTTTGCTAAGGGGATTGGGATTGTAGATTCACATTTTCAAACTCCACATGGATTAGATAAAGAAGATCATTATTCTTCAGCATATGACTTAGCTCTATTAGCTTCAAAAGCCATGGAATATGAAGAATTTAGAGAAATAGTTGGAACAAAATCTATTACAAAAGATAAATATAATTTTACAAGAGATTATAATAATATTAATAAAATATTATTTAAAATACCAGGAGCTAATGGTATAAAGACAGGTTATACAGGTGGAGCTGGAAAATGCTTAGTATCATCAGTTAACTATTCAGGAAAAGATATTATAATTGTTGTACTTAACTGTGCAGATAGATGGAATCAAACGGAGAAAATATTTAATCATGTTAAAGGAAAATATGCATTTAACTCTGGTAATATTAAGCAGTTAGTTAAAGATAAAGGAAATGATGTGCTTAGTACTATAACAAAAGAAGAAAGAGTAACAAATGCTTTTTCACAAGATTCAACACAGTATGAGATTGACGTTTTTAAGCCATACATAGATATAAAAGAAGGAGAAGTTATAGGAGCTTTTAAGGTAGAAGAAAACAATAAAAAAGTTATGGAACATCCATTAAAATCTGAAAAAGAAATGAAACGTACAGATTTTCTAAATGTACTTAATTTAGATTAATTTTATTAAAAAGGTGTGTTTATTAAAATATAAACACACCTTTTTAATATTTTCAATTTAAGTGTCAACAAAATTAGAGTGAAAAAATATCCTAATATAAAGATCAATTTTTAAGGAGCAACAATGATTAGAGAAGCAACAGATTGTATTGATGCAGGAAGCGAATATTGTCCTTGTAAGCTAGCTGAAATGGGAGAATGCATACTTTGTTCACAAATGCATGGAGAATGTTTTTGCGACTGCTTAAATTGGAAAGGTGTATGTATATACCAAGAATTTTCAAATAACGGTATGAAAGCTAAAGAAGGTAGACAAAAATACAGCTCAAAAATATTAGATTATTCTAACTTTAATAATGAGCTTATAATTATTAAATTAAGTGTAACTCATAAACTTGCAGTAGATCTTATAAATCCAGGCGGTTATGTATTTTTATGTCCAGATTTAGAAAAATATTTTGATACTCCAATATCAGTTATGGAATCTGATACAGAGAATAATATATTAACAGTAGCTATTGAAATAAGAGGAATTAAAACTAAAAAATTACTTAAATTAAAAATAGGTGATACTTTAGATATAAGAGGTCCTTATTGGAATGGAATATTTGGGTTAAAAAATATAGAAAAACAAAAAGGAACAGATTGTTTAGTTCTAGCTAGAGGAATGGGATTAGCACCTATGATGCCACTTGTAAGAAAATTATCTTTACAAGAATGTAATGTAAATATTGCTGTTGATAATGGAGGCTTTAAAGAAGATTTTATTACAGGATATTTAGAAAAATATAAAGTAAATACTAAAAAAGGAAATCTATTAGACAGAGGAAATTTATCAGAGTTTTGTAAGGAATTAATAGATAAAAATATTAATTTAGGAGTTAAATATATTCATATTGCTGGAGCTGATATATTGACATTTAAAGTTATAGAGTATTTAGATAGTTTAGACAAAAAAGATGTCCTTTTATCTTGCTGTAATAACTTTAAAATGTGCTGTGGTGAAGGGATATGCGGCGCATGTACAGCTAGATATAAAGGACATAGAGTTAAGAGATTTTGCAAAGTACAAACAGATCCAAGAAGTATCTTTGAAGAGAGGAGATTAATATGAAGGTAGTAATTATTGGTGCAGGATGGGCAGGATGTGCAGCTGCTATTACTGCTAAAAAAGCTGGAGCAGATGTATTACTTTTTGAAAAAACTGATTTATTATTAGGACTTGGTAATGTCGGCGGTATTATGAGAAACAATGGAAGATTTACAGCATCAGAAGAATTAATTGCCCTAGGTGCAGGCGATCTAATTAATATAACAGATAAAAATTCTAGACATAAAAACATAGAATTTCCAGGTCACAAACATGCAAGCTTATATGATGTAAATATAATAGAAGCAGAAGTTAGAAAACATTTAAATAGTCTAGGTATAAAAATATTTACAGAAACAAGAGTTAAAGATGTTGATGTAGAAGAAAATAAAATAAAAGGAATAATATTAGCAGATGACACTTATGTAAGTGGAGATGTTTATATAGAAACAACTGGTTCTACAGGCCCTATGGGTAACTGCTTAAGATATGGAAATGGATGTTCAATGTGTATTTTAAGATGCCCTTCATTTGGACCAAGAATAAGTATAAGTGAAAGGTGTAATGTTCACGATATACAAGGAGAAAGAAATGGAGATGAACTTGGAGCATTTTCGGGCTCATGTAAATTAGCTAAAGAAAGTTTATCTGATGAAATAAGAGAAAAGTTAGATAAAGATGGAGTAGTAATACTAAATATTCCAAAGGAAGATATAAATTATGATAAATTAAATAGCAAAGTATGTCAGCAATATGCTTTAAAAGAATTTGCAGAAAATATAATTCTTCTAGATACTGGGCATGCCAAGCTAATGACGACATATTATCCATTAGAAAAACTAAGAAAAATTAAAGGATTAGAAAGGGCTAAATATATTGATCCATATGCAGGAAGCAAAGGCAATTCAATAAGGTATTTATCAGTTGCTCCAAGAAGTAATGATATGAGAGTAAAAGGTGTTGATAATCTACTTTGTGGGGGAGAAAAATCAGGATTGTTTGTTGGTCATACAGAAGCTATATGTACAGGATCATTAGCTGGTCATAATGCGGTAAGGCAAGTTATGGGATTACCTTTATTAACATTGCCTAGAAGTCTTGCTATAGGTGATATAATTGCATATGCAAATGAAAAAACAGAAAATGAAGCAGATAGAAAGAGTAGATATACATTTGCAGGTTCTTTATATTTTAAGAGGATGCAAGAAGAGGGACTTTATACAACAGATATAGAAGTTATAAGAGATAAGATAAAGAGATTAAGATTAGATGATATATTTAATCAAAGATTAAACTAATAAATTTTAAGAGCTATATAATTTGTTTTAAATTATATAGCTTTTTTATATTATTATAAAAAGGTATAAATTAAATAAATTTTAATTAGTTTTTAATTCAGTATAGGTGTATACTAATTTTAGTTTAAATTTTTATACAAGGAGGCTAATTGAATGGCATTTATGAATTTCTTTAAAAATGAAGATGAGAGAGAAGATATTAGTGGAGAAGATGATAAGCCAATTGGGGGATTTAATAATTGGAAAGACGCTTTAGAGTCTATGAAAAATGATCAAGTTAATAAACATAAAGAGATGATAAAAATTTCATTAGAGAATATAATAAAGGAATTAAATCTAAATGATATTAATTTAAATGATCTAGAAGATAAAATATATAAAAAAGCTAATTATTTTGAAGAAAATAAGGAAGCTTTAAAAGATAAATATAAAGAGAATGATTATAATAAATTAATATATAAATTTAGTGAGGATATATTGAAAGAATATTAAAATAATTATATAAATTAAAAAAGAATAGGTTAATAATATCTGTTCTTTTTTTATAGGCAATATACTCTTATTTAAGATACTCGTAAATGATATAAAATAACTATAAAAAATAATTTAATAAATAATCATACATTTTTAATAGTTTATCAACAAATAGTATATTCCTGTATGGTAAAATATAGATAATATTAAGATGAAAAGGATGATCAAAAGATGAAAGAAGAAAAGTTAATAAAAAAAATCGCAATAGTTGCATGCATTTTACTTATAATAGCATTTGTTGCAATGTCATTTAAAGGAATATTATTTTAATAAAAGGAGAAGAATTAGGAAATATCTTTAATGAAAATTAAGCTAATATAGGAAGTTATAATAGTTAAAACCATAAGTAATAACCATTATAAATTATTGTTTATGTTTTTAATATATATCTTAAATAATAATATAATAAAAAAAGAGAAACCAAAAAATTAATATTAGTTTCCCCTTAAATATAATTTATTTAAAATTTAATACTAAAAACTTTAATATCTGATCTGTATTAATAATATTCATAAAATTATTGTGAAATTTATAAGATATGCCACACCAATTTATAAATTCATATAAGTTATTAGATAAACTTTTTTTTTCTAAATTATTTTCTAAAAATAATCTAATAGTATCTTTGCTTTTATCAAGCATTTTTAAAATTTGATTGATATTTTGATAAGATACATTCTCTCTTCTAACATAATTATTTAAAATATTAGCATAAATTGAATAAGCAACTAAATCCTTAAAGCTATCATTATCTATATTGCTTATAGAATCTAAAGTATTAAGTTTGCAATAATTAAGATGATTCAAAACTAGTTCACTAATTTCCTTTTCCTTAGATAAATAGTCTAATAGTAATCTTTCTACACAATTTCTTTTGTTATAAATTAATGTCAAATTCTTAATATTCATTCTTGTCATCCTTTCAAATTCAATACCCATATTATTCTCTTTTGTATAAATGTTTATATTCTACAATTTTTATAAAAATCCTCCTTAATTTCTTTAAATTTACAAACAAAAGATAATAAATTGAAAGATAAAAGCCTAATGAAGTAATAAGAGTGTATTACATAGTCTTCATTAGGCTTTAAAAATTAATATTCTATTCCACAAGGTTTAATATTTTCTTTTTTATCTGAACTACAAGGTGTTACAGCATAAGTCATTTTACAATTAGGACATTGTGTTACTAATTTATCCATTTGAAAGCTTGTCCCGCAAGAACATTCTATTTCATGAACAACTTTAGTTTGCATATTTTCAAATCCTTTACCTCTAACTAAATCAGCAACAGCTTTTCCATCGTTACCTAGTGATGAACATCCACATGCCATATAAATCCCTCCTAAACATTTTATAGAAGTTATTATACATAAAAAATATATATAAATCTGTAACATTAGATACGAAAAAATGTACCGGTACATTTCATATAAAAATTTAATTGTGTTATTATAACGATAAAATAAGGAGGATTTTATATGATTAACCAGAAAAGAGTAGTAGTTATAAATGATTTATCAGGTCTTGGAAAATGTTCACTTACAGTATCAATTTCTATACTATCGGCATTAAATATACAACCTTGTCCAATTCCTACAGCAATACTTTCAAATCAAACACAATTTAATGAATATTCTTTTTATGATTTTACTAATAATATGAAAGATTATATTAAGATATGGGAAAAGCAAAAGGAAAAATTTGATGCAATTTATACAGGGTTTTTAGGATCTTATAATCAAATAGATATAATATTAGAATTTATAAAAAAACAAAAAGATGCATTAATAATAGTAGATCCGGTTATGGGAGATAATGGTGAAATATATGAAACATATAATAAAGATATATGCAATAAAATGAAGGAATTGGTTTCTTTATCTTATATAGTAACACCTAATATAACAGAGGCCTGTATTTTAGCGGATCAAAAGTTAGATATAGAAAATTTAACTAATGATGATTTAAAGAGATTAGGAAAGAAGATATCAAGCCTTGGTCCTAAATATGTAATAATTACAGGGATAATAAATAAAAATAAAATTAGTAATGTATTATATGATAAAGAAAAGAATGAAATATATAGAGTTACAACAAAATTTAATAATATATCTTATAGTGGTACAGGAGATATATTTGCATCAATGCTTACAGCTTTAATTTTGAATGGCAATAGTGTATATAAATCTATGGAAATTACGACAAATTTTATTTCTAAAGCAATACAATATACAAATAAATTTAATATTGATCCTAATTATGGGATATACTATGAGAAGTTTTTAAGGGAGGTAATTATTTAGTGAATAATAGGATACGGTTATTAGTTAAAACATCATTATTTATTGCAATTATAGCATTAACTACAACATATATATTTCATATACCAACTGGTATAAATGGGGGATATATTCACCTAGGAGATGTTTTTATATATATAGCATCTGTTATTCTTCCAACTAAATATGCTTTAATTGCAGCTTCTATTGGGGGAGGACTTGCTGATTTTTTAGGTGGTGCACCACTATTTATAATACCAACTATGATAATAAAACCACTTATGGTTTTTTCATTTACTAATAGGAGTAATAAAATAGTTTGTAAAAGAAATATAATGGCTACATTAATTGCTATCTTAGTAACTTACATTGGTTATTCATTTGCAAATTCAATTATTCTTGGTAATTTAATTTTAGGATTCAGTGCTTCAATTTTTGATATTGTACAATCAGTAGTAAGTGGTATTATATTCATTGTTTTAGGGTATTTACTAGATAGGATAAATATAAAAAAGATAATAAAATAATATATACAAGCTAGGTATTAGAAATAAACTTAGCTTGTCTTTTTATATTGTAATGATTAGTTAAAAATGATAAAATTTACAATGTAGAGTTTTAAATATTCTAATATATTTAAAGCTTACATCAACTTAATAAGTATATAAATAATTCAAATGGAAATCATAATATGAGAATTTAAAACTTTATTGAGGTGATAAATATGAATGAAAAATTTCCATTAGAATTTAGTTCACAAGAAGAAATTACCCAACCAGGAAAAGAAAGTATGATGAATCCAAAACCAGTCTTTACATTACCAGAATATATAAATAATGGTAAACGTCTTGAGGGAATGACTGCTATAGTCACAGGCGGAGATAGTGGAATTGGAAGGGCTGTTAGTATTGCATATGCAAGAGAAGGAGCTAACGTAGTAATTGTTTATTTAAATGAAGATGAAGATGCACAAATGACATCAAATTTAATTAAAGAACAAGGCAGAGAAGCGCTTGTAATATCAGGAGATATAGGCGATGAAAATTTTTGCAAAGATGTAGTTAAAAAGACTATCGAAAAATTTGGTACAATAGACATTTTAGTTAATAATGCTGGTGAACAACATGTATGTAATTCAATTTTAGATATATCTAATGAGCAATTAGAAAGAACCTTTAAGACTAATATATTTGGAGCTTTTTATATTATAAAAGCAGCACTACCACATATGAAATCTGGAGGCAGAATTATAAACACAACATCAATAACAGCTTATGTTGGTAATGAAACATTAATAGATTATTCAGCAACTAAAGGTGCTTTAACAGCCCTTACAAGAAGTTTAGCTATTAATTTAGCAACTAAAGGAATAACTGTTAATGCTGTAGCTCCCGGACCTATATGGACACCATTAATACCAGCATCATTTAATAAACAAAAGATGCAAACATTTGGTAAAAATACAGCTTTAAAAAGAGCTGGTCAACCAGTAGAAGTTGCAGAAGCATATGTATTTTTAGCTAGCAAAAATGCCTCATTTATAACTGGAGAGACTATTCATGTAAATGGAGGGGAAATTGCTAATACATAATGATAATGTTCATTATTAATTGTATACAATGCTAATAAATACATAGTAAAGTTTAAAAAGTGGGGGATGGATATGAGGGTTGATGCTAAATTCGATCAAACTAAGAGTATTAAATTTAATATAACTAAAAATGCACTTGCTATAATGGCAGCATCTTTAGTATTTATAGTATTTACAGGAAGAATTATTGTTTGGGATGTACTTACGAGTTCGCTAAATGATACAGCTTTAGAAAAAGATGATATTATAAAGAACATTGTAAATAAAGTTACATACATAAACATATTTATTGCTATTTTAACGTTATTAATAGCAGGATTAATTATGTGGAACATATTTGGTAAAACTGCAAGACTTTTAAACGGATTAAGACTTCATATAGAATATTTATCAGGTGGGGTTTATCATTACAAAATAAAAGATAAGTATTTTAAAAGGAAAGATGAGATAGGTTCAATATGTAATGCTTTAGATAAGATGCAGAAATCTACTGTTGATATGATAGGTGATTTAAAAAATTTATCACAAAATATGAATAATCAGTCTTCAGATTTAAAAGAAATATCTAAAGGATTATCTACCACTACTACAGATATATCAGATTCTATAAAGAACATTGTGAAAGCTATATCTGATGAGTCAGGAGATATTATAAAAATAATAGAAAAAATAAATGAATTCGGTAATATATTAGATGATGAAGCAAATGAAGTGAGCGATGTTTTAGAATTATCAAAAAAAGTTGAGAAAGATGCTAATACTAGTAATCGTGATTTATTAGTATTAACTAAGTCTTTAAAGGATTTTGAAGCTATATTTGGAATATTTTCAGAAACTTTAAAGCATATGAACATGAATATTAAAAAAGTAAATGATATTACTGACTTAATAAATAATGTTGCAGAACAAACAAACTTACTTGCATTAAATGCTGCAATAGAGGCTGCAAGAGCAGGCGAAGCTGGTAAGGGATTTACTGTGGTTGCAGATGAAATAAGAAAGCTATCTGAAAAAACAAAGGAATCATCTATATCTATTACTGAACTTACTAATACAATTTTAAAAAATTCTAAGAATTTAGTTAGTAAGACATCTGAAATGAATTTAGAGCTTAAAACCCAAAAAGAGGGTATGGAAAAGGCTATAGAATCATTTAGAATAATTTCTGATTCAGTTTCAACTATAACGCCTAAAATGCTAAAATTATCTGATAATTCTAAAAAGATGTGTAAGACAAATGAAGATATAATGGAAAAAATAGAGGTTCTTTCATCTGTTAATGAAGAAATATGTGCAAGTACTGAAAATATATCAGATTCATCAGATCTTACAAAAGAAAATGCTAATATATTATTAAATAATGCTTCAGAGTTAAAGAAAAATGCAAAAATTACAACAAATTATATAGGAAAATTTGTTCTTGATGGACCAGAAGAAGAGGAATAAATTGTTATAAATAAAATAACTATTAATGTAAAAACTATTATCGAAGGACGGTGATAGTTTATGGGTAAAAATAAACCAAACAATCAAAATGCTGGACAATTATCAGCAAATAAAGTAAAAAGTTATAAACAAAACTATGATAATAAAAACACATATAATGAACAAAATAATAATAATAAAAATTCATTTAAGTAACATACTAAAAGGAGATATTCTTTAGAAAGAATATCTCTTTTTTTTAATATATAGTGAAAAAAAATTAATTTTACGTTATAATGTTTAAATGTGATTAAAGAATAATGAATTAAATACTTAGGAGGAGTAAATGAGTAATAGTATAAAAATACCTACTGAATTAAACAGTAGAGTAGATGAGATATTAGTTAAAATAAATAAATTTAGTAAAAAAGTACTAAATGATGAATATACAGAAAAATTTTTAAAATTAACAGAAGTATTAGCAAATACAGAAGAGAATAAATTAGCAAGAGGAAAAAGCAATACTTGGGCTGCTGGAATTGTTCATACAATATTTTTTGTAAATGATACATTAAATAAAAAAGGAATAAGAATGGACGAGCTTGCAGACTTTTTTGAAGTATCAGAAGGAACTATTGGAACTAAATCAAGAGAAATAAGAAAATTCTTAAATATAGATAAAACATCAAAGACATGGAAGATTAAAGAAGAGAGCACATCTTGTTGTGATAATGGTGATAATTTTGTTGCACTATTTGATAAAGCCCTGGAATTAGAGGATGTAGAAAAAGGTGCAGTTGAATTAAGAAAATGCGCAGACATTATTAAAAATGATTTAGGTGAAGAATATTTAGAAAAATATAAAGGGCAAATAGGGGTATCGGCTGAAGGTGATTTCTATTTAACAGTATTATCAACATTATCAAATTATGAATTTGCATTAGGTAATTATGAAACTAGTTTTAATATAGAAAAAAATTTACTAGAATTAGATGAGTATGATTCAAGAAATGTAAGACATTCAATAGTATTTAGAGCAATTATAAATAAGGACTATGAATATGCAGCTTATATTTTAGATAAATATAAAGATGAAGACAGTATATTCTTTAAATATGGAAATGTTTTATACAATTATTATAGAAATGATAGAAAAAGTGCAAGAAAAGCATTAAAAAAGGCATTAAAGCATAATCGTTACTTCATAGATTGTCTTGTTGGAAATGTTGCAACATATCAAGGAGAGATTAGTTCATATAAAAAAGGTAGCCTAGAGGAAGCTAGCCTTTGTATTGAATACAGCCTACCATTATGGACTAATGAAAAAATAGGAAACTGGGTAATAAAAGCATTAAATAAAATAAAGTAACTATAGATTTAATATGGACAGGCAATATTTATATATTTAATTTATAATAACTAAAAGAACTCTTTAATATAAAATATATGAGTTCTTTTAGTTTTATTTAAATTAATATGATTATAAAAAATAATTAAAATTCATATCTATATATATAAGAGTAATTTGGAGGCATATTATATGGACTTTCTTTTTTATATAGACGAATTATTGTTAACTGGTCTTGCTTCATTAATTGGAGAAGGGTATATAGAAATTATAACGAGAAGAAGAATTTGGGATAGAAGCTTAACTGGTAGAATAAATTTTGATGAAACTTGCTCTGAATTTTTTGAAGATAGAAATACAAAGGATAAGAGAGAAGGGTATAAAGGATATGTTAAAGTAGATGGAAATACATGTACAGAGTCCAATTGTAATAACAGATCAATAGAAAATAGAGGGATATGTAGGCTAGAAGAAGAAGAAAAACACATATTCACTATGTTTAGCTTTCATAATAAATTGGCAAATCAATTAATTAGCAATAATCTGTTACGTTATACCGATGATATTTTAGGAGAGACCGTTCAAAATGGAGATTATATATTACTAAATGGGAAGGTATCTCATGAATGTGTGAAATCATATATAGATTCTCTAAAAGTAATTATAAATTCTTTTGGATGCGATTTCTTAAATAAATTATTAGATAAAAATTCAATTATGAATTTCAATATAATTTCTAAAATATTAGATAATATATATGATAAAATATGCTTAAATAATACAACAGATCTAATATTGACTTGTGGCAATAGGGAGATAGTTCTTACTATAAATGAAGGTAACTTTTTAGAAGATCGTATTCATAAATTTGATAATATAGATTGTAATTGCAACATATTAGGTAAAGTTATAAAACATTGTGATAATAATGAAGAAATTCACTTTTTAAGAAAAACAGGACAGCAAGATTTTTATGAAGACTTGCTAAATAAATGTATTCCATATTTTGATTGTTTAACGAAAATAGGAATTAATCCTCCAACTTGCCCAAGAATGAGGATTAATAAAAATCCATATCAAATAGTTCCAATTAGTATATATATATAAAAACAGACGCAAAAGATGCGTCTGTTAAAAGTTTATACCTAGATGAAATTTAATATTTAATGATGAATCTTTAAAATATGTTTCATCTATTAGTATTCCATAGTTTTTTGATAATGACAATATTATATTGTTATTTTCATCATCCACTTTCAAAATGGAATTATTTTCTATTAGGTTAGATAAATATGATTTAGATATATTAATAAACCCTATTTTACCATAATTATAATGTAAAATTGCATTACCGTTTTTAGCATAAGTATTAAAATTTAATACAGCTTGAATAGGAATACCTTTATATTCAAAATTAATGTATAAAAACAATTCATTTTCATTAATTAATGTATTTATTCCAGTAACATTATTATCAATAAGAGCATTTTTATCTACTGAATTTAAAATTATACCTGTAATCTCATCTTCACTTAATGAAACATTAGAATTTAATTTTATACCATTTAAACTTAGATCTATGTCTTTTGGAATAAATTTTTTAATAAGAGATTTAGAGTTTAATTCTATATTAGAATCTATAGGAATTACTTTAACTTTAGGGGCAAAACTTATTTTATATGTTAAAAATATTAACAATGATATTGTTAATATACTAATTAAAAATACAATAAAGCCTCTTTTTAATGATTTCATTTAAAACACCTCGAATCTTTAAAAAATTACTTATTAGAAAAGTATAATAATTAATGATAAAATATTAAATATAATTATATCAATGAAAGGGTCAACATACAAATGAAAGAAAATATAGAAGCATATTTTTATATAAGTGGAAGAAGTAATAATTATATTTTGCATTACTTTATAAGAAACAATACAACAAAAAAGAATTTAATAAAGTTAACTAGAAAATTAAAAGAGGAAAACTTTATTACAGCAAATTATAAAGCTCTTTATTACATATTTAAAGATATATTATCATTAATAAAAATATGCGAGATAGAAAAAGATTCACATATAGTAATATTTACAGAAGTTAAAAAGATAAAAAAAGCATTGGAAAATAAAAACTTTTTTGCAAGAGAAGAATATAAATTTATAGATTTTTTCTTAAATAAATTTTCATCATACGAATGCAAAGAAATACCATCAATTCAAAGCTATATTTATAAACAAAAAAAACCATCTATTGCATTATATATAAAATGTAAGAAAGCTGGTAAAGAATATAAAAAAATAATTAACAGAAATAGTACATTAACAAAATTAAATAGAATGATAAAAGGGTGTAACGAATTAGTTTTCTTTGATTTTGAAATGAACTGTGTTGGAAACTTTAAAGATGTTGAAATAGTAAGTGTTGGCGCAGTAAAAACTGATCTAAATGGAAAAGTATTATCTAAATTTTATCAATATATAAAACCAAAGAAAATATTTAAACTAACAGATAGGTGTATTGAAATAACATGTATTAAGCAGGAAGATATAGATAACGCTGAATATTTTGAAGATGTTTTTAAAAAGTTAGAAAAATGGTGCGGAAAGTCAAGAAAATTATTTTTATATTGGGGTGGAAATGATATAGCTGTATTAAAAAATGATTATGCAAGAATAAATTATAAAATAAAAGTAGTTGATAATATTATTAAAAATAATATTGATTATCAAGAAGTATTATGTAAAGATGTTTTGGAATTAACTGATTCTTTATCTTTACATAATGCTATATTAAAATATAATTTAGATTTTGAAGGCAAGCAACATAATTCTTTAGATGATGCTTATAATTTAAGTAGACTTTATTTTAAAGAAAAAGAGAGAAGATGATTTTTATATCTTCTCTCTTTTATAATGGATAAAACAATCCAACAATAATTCCAAGAATAAGTCCACCTAATACTTCAAATGGAGTATGACCTAATAATTCTTTAAGTTCTTTATGATTTATTTTAAATATATTATCTGTAGACATAATTGAATTAAGTAATTTAGCATGTTCACCAGCTGCTCTTCTAATTCCCATGGCATCATACATTACAATTGATGCAAAAACAAATGATAAAGCAAAAATAGGAGAATCTATTCCTGAAACTCTAGCAATACCAACAGTTAAAGAAACAATAAAAGCAGAGTGTGAACTTGGCATACCTCCAGTTCCAACTATTGATGAAAAATCTAATTTTTTATTTATTATAAATCCAAATGGTATTTTTAGAACTTGAGCAACAATTAGTGAAAATAAGCTAAGCAAAATTAAATTGTGAAATATATTCATAAAATTACCTCCTAATCATTATAGTATAATTATACCCTTATACTTTAAATATAATATAAACAAGAAATAAAATTTTAAGTTTATATGTTAAAAATAATTAAAAATATACAAATAAATTATTGTTATGTTAAAATAACTACTAGGGGAGGCGTATATAGTATGATTAATATAGCAATTTGTGACGATGATTTAGAATTTATAACTACTTTTGAAGAAAAACTTATTAAAATTTTCAAATCACTTGGAATAGAGATATATATAAATAAATTTCAGGATAGTTTAAAGTTTATTCAAGATTATGAAAAGAATTTTTATAACTTAATTTTTTTAGATATTTGTATGCCTAATGTAAATGGACTGCAAGTTGCAGAAAAAATAAGAAATGTTGATGAAGCTGTTGAAATTGTATTTGTTACAGCTTTCGATGGATGTGTATACAGGAGTTTTAAATATAGACCATTTAGGTTTATAAGAAAAAATAAAATTAATGATGAGTTAGAAGAAGCAATAAAAGAATTTTCAGTTTCTTGTAAAAAGAACAATAAAGCAATTTCATTTAAAGTTAAAGATGGTTACATTAATATAAATAAAAATGAAATAATATATTTTGATATAGAGAATAGAAAAGTAAGATTACATACTAAAGAAAAAATTTATTATTTAACAAATTTAAAATTCAATGATTTAATTGAAAAGTTAGATAATAAAGAATTTATTTCAGTGCATAGAAGTTATTTAGTAAGCAAATATTACATAAGATACTATAGAAAAGGATATATTATATTAGATAATGATGAAAATATCCCTGTTAGTCGTTATAAAGCTACTGAAATAGAAGAGTTGTTTAAAAATACTATTTAAATACCATTAAAACTAAAAAAAAAGCTTTTCGAACAAAAATTAACACGGATTAAATATAAAATGTTATATTATATGTGAATAGCAATAATTATAATCTACACAAAATATAACAAAATAAAGATTAGGGAACTTTATTTTGTTATATAAAGCTATATGAAGTTTTCTCCAAATTTCATAAAAGTTTCAGAATTGAGTCTAGTATTATCTAGACTCAAATTTTTTATAATTATTTTTATAAATTTTATAATATAAATATTTATTGTTCAATTGAATGTTATACTAATAAAATTGAAATGATTACAAATAATAAGCTTAATAAATATTTAAGTGAGGTGTATGTAATGCCAATTCCTGTTATAACTTCAATAATATCAGCAGTTTCAATTTTAGCTGGATCCGCATTAGGTGCATGGTTTAGTTGGGTTATTAATAACAAAATGCATAGTATAAGAATTAAGGAAGAGCAAAATATTATTAAAGATAATAGAAAATACGAAGAAAAATACAAAATAAAGGAAGCTTGTAAAAATGCTAATTCAATAAGACTAGATATATGTACTGCAATATATCAAAGTATTAGATTTATAGTAAATAAAGATAGTATTGAATATGTATATCCAATATCAATTAATAAGACTTATTCTTGTGCGGTTGCTTCTTTAAGTGATAAATATACAATCAAAGAACTTAGTTATATTTATCAGTTATACGGTATTATAGAAAAATTAAATGCAGATATATTAAAATATCAAAATGATGGGTTAATAGATAAGGATA
This sequence comes from Clostridium budayi, assembly GCF_055396605.1. Taxonomy (NCBI): domain Bacteria; kingdom Bacillati; phylum Bacillota; class Clostridia; order Eubacteriales; family Clostridiaceae; genus Clostridium; species Clostridium budayi. The sequence goes on along the minus strand of NZ_AP042456.1, from coordinate 1,623,002 downwards.
AAGTAATTTTTGGTTTTGATTATATATTAAAAAAAGTTTATGGAGATAATAAAGACAAAATAATAAAATTAGATATAGATAGAGTACGGTATACTGATTTATTTGAAAATGAATATATAAAAGAAGGTTATAAATACATATTAAGAGAGCTAGATAAGTCAAGTAAGGAAGAAAATTTATTAAAGTAAAAGTGAATTAAATAATAATTTCAATTAAGATTTTTTTAAGATATATATAAGAAATAATAAATTGACAGAATTCCTATATATAAGTAGAATTTTCATATAGGGGGGAGAGTTTATTGAAAAAATCTAAAATAATTATTGTTTTAGGAGCATTTATTATTATTACGTCAATTTTAGTAAATAATCCAAATAAATTTCAGGTTAAAGAAAAATTTAATACGCCTGAAAAACTTATATCAACTTTTAATAATTCACTTTTACTTGGATATTCTCAGAATATAAATGGAGAAGTTACTCAAACTTTATATGATACTGTTTCAAATAGAAAAAGAATATCCGATCCAAATGTTAGATTTAATAAAATAATATTAAAAAGTGAATATAAGTTAAGTGAAAAACAAAAAGAAGAAATTTTAAAAAATTATAAAAATAAAGCTAATAAGATGATAAATTATAGATTATCAGAAGAAGCTATACCTTATAGATTTAAAGCTGATGGAATAAATTATTTTAATCATTTTGATGGAAACTCAGATTATATTCAGGAGAATTCAGAGCCAGTTACGATTGATTTTGTAGTAATTAAAGAGAATGGATCATATGTATTTGATTATATATGGATAGACTCTAACTCAAATGAGGAAAGTAAAGAAGCAGGAGAATACGATGTTAGAAGTTAAAGATGTTGTAATGAAAATCGCGACCAAAGAAATAATAAAAAATATTAGCTTTAATTGTAATAAAGGTAGAATAATAGGTCTTATAGGACCTAATGGAGCTGGAAAAACTACATTAATAAAATGTTTAACTGGTATATACAAAATTAATAGTGGCAAAATTTTATATGATGAAGAGGATGTATTTAATAATTCTAATGTAAAAGAAAAGATTGGGTATGTACAAGATGAAAATACGTTTTTCTCTAATTTTAAAATTAAAGATATAAGAAAGTATTATAAATTAGCTTATAAAAATTTTGATGAAGAAAAATTTGAAAGAATAAGAAAAATATTTGAAATACCATTAGATAAAAGATTATTTCAACTATCAAAAGGTATGAAAATGAGAGTTAGTATATTATGTGCCTTTTCTATAAATGCAAAATATTTGATATTAGATGAGCCTACATCTGGTTTAGATGTTATATTTAAAAAGAAGTTATTTTCAATATTAAAAGATGAAGTTAAAAATAATGATATTATTGCTATATTAAGTTCGCATCATTTAAATGAACTTCAAACTATATGTGATGATATAGTTATAATTAATAATGGAGTAAAGTTATATAATGGAAGTATAAAGGAACTTAGTGAAAATGTTAAAAAGATACAAGTAGCATTTGATAGACCAATTTACGAAGAAGATTTTTTAGGTTTTGATGAAATTTTTAGTTTAACTAAAGTAGGTAGAGTGTTTACTATAATAACAAAAGAATATAATAAACTTTTCATAGACAAGCTGAACAAATTAAATCCAATATTTATAGAGCAAATTGATTTAACGCTTGAAGATATGTTTATTTATCAAATAAAAAAGGGTGGGATTTATGAGGAGTAGTATTAAGAAAAGTTTAATTTATCAATGGTTCTACACTACAAAATGGGCAGTGTTTTTAGCATTAATAGTATGGGCATTATATTCGAAATTTGTTATTGTTGAAGATAAAATTTCTTATTTAAAATATAATATTGGATCATTAACATCAGATAAAATTAATCATATATCATTAACTGATCTTGTATTCTTTTTAATGATTTTGGTGTTTGTATATATATTAAGCAATGGATTAAATAAAAGAAGCAAAATAATGCTTATAAATAGCGGACCTTACACTAGAAACGATATATTTTTAAATAATCTTATATGTAATTTAAGTGTTTTAGTATTACTTATTGTTATATATGTGTATATATATATTTGCTCAGGAATAAGGTATAGAGAGTTATTATTATATTGCTCTAACTATTATTTTATGCTGCTTTTAGATATTATTAAATTATTTGTAATGGGAATATTAGTTATATCATATACACTTTTAATTGATATATTATTTTCAAATTCTATAGTAACTATAATTGGAGTTATTGGAATTCCTATTTGTACTATAATATCTCTAGCTATGAATATGGATTTATTTTATTTTTACAATAAATTTCCATTCCAAAATAGTTTTATAAATAAATTTCTTATATACTTAAGATTTTATGTAAATGAGGAACATATAAAACCTAATTATAGAGATTTCTATATAATTAGTATATTTATAATTATAATTGCGTTTATAATATTATACTTAGTAAAAAAGTTAAATAATATGGTTCATATTGAAAGAGTATCTAATTTTTTTGTTTTTGATTTTGCTCAATATATATCAGTATTTATAGTATCAATGGCGCTATCATCTATATGTGTGGTAATAGAAGGAAATTTATTAGATATATATCCCAATTTATATGTAGATTCTAACGCTGGGAATTTATATATTTTATTATTTTCAGAATTAGTATTAATAATTATATTAAATATTATATTTAATAAGATCATTTCTAAGTTTATTAAATAAAAAGACTAGGCAGAATTCCTAGTCTTTTTATTTAAGTAACATAGTTTTTAATTTATCCAATGTAGCCTTTGTTTTATCAAGATTTTCAATATATTCTGTAATATTTGAATTAAGAAAAGCTAGACCTCTATCAGTAATACTATATATTTTTTTACTTCTCTTATTTGAAAAAGCCTCCCCAGCCCATTTAGAAACAACATATTCACGTTCTTCTAGTTCATAAAGACTTTCATATATTGTACTTGATGAAATTGGAAAAGGTAAACTAGTACATTCAAACATTTCTTTAAAATCAGTTAAAATTTTATTACCAAAAACGACTTCACCTTTAGATAATTCTTTTAATATATATAGCATATAAAGCATCTTAGTATTAACAACATTTCTAGGCGCAACAATTCTATTTCTATTATCCATAAATCGTACCTCCTATGATAATTTTATAATATTATTATACTCTAAATTAATATACTCGTAAACGATAATAAATTAATAACACAAAAATATAATAATTACATATTATATAGTAACGAAAGAATAGGAGATGATATTCATGTCAAGAGGTCAATGTGGTTTCGGATGCGGAAACAGAGGTTGTGGATGCGGATGTGGAATGAGTAACTGTTGTAGAGGAAACAGATGTGGTTGCAGAGATAACTGTGGATGTAGAAATAATTGCGGTAGAGGCTGCAACAACTGCGGTAATAATCCATTATTTTGGTTGTTATTTTTAAGTGGAGGATTCTTCTTCTAAAATTAAATAAAGAATATAAAAGCTTAGGTTTATCCTAAGTTTTTATATTTATAAGTTTTTTATTCTATATAAATTAGAAAAGTTGTAATATTATATATTAATATATATAATCATATGTGAATAAATATCAGGAGGCAGCTATGGAAGAAAGATTACAAAAATATATGGCCAAATGTGGAGTAGCGTCAAGAAGAAAATGTGAAAGCTTAATAACTGAAGGTAGAGTAAAGGTAAATGGGAAAATAGTTTTAGAACTTGGAGTAAAAGTAATTCCAAATGTTGATAAAGTAGAATTTAATGGAAAAGAAATTTTGCCGGAAGATAAAAAAAGATACATATTACTAAATAAGCCTGAAGGATACATTACTTCTTTAAGTGATGAAAAAGGAAGAAAAACAGTTATAGATTTAATTGATATAAATGAAAGAATTTTTCCAATTGGTAGATTAGACTATGATAGCTCTGGATTACTTATACTTACGAATGATGGTGATATTTATAATAAAATAATCCATCCTAGAGTTAAAATCGATAAAAAATATATAGCGGTTGTAAAAGGAAGATTTTCTAAAGACGAAATTAATAAATTTACTAAAGGTGTTGATATTGGAGGATATATAACTGCACCTTCAAAGATAAAAGAAATATCTTATAAAGATAATACATCAACAGTAGAAATTACAATACATGAGGGGAAAAATAGACAAATAAGAAAGATGTGCGCTGCATTTAACCACCATGTGATAAGTTTAAAAAGAATATCTATTGGTAACGTCAAACTAGGTTATTTAAAGAAAGGTGAATATAGAGAATTAACTAAAGAAGAATTAGATTATATTAATTCTTTATAAAAGGAAAGAAGGAATACTATGTTTAATTATGTTGGTGATATAAGTAATTTATCACATTATATAATTGATAATTTTATAAAAAATAAAAATATTGCTATTGATGCTACACTAGGAAATGGATATGATACTGATTTTTTATCAGAAAGATTTAATAAAATATACTCTTTTGATATCCAAGAAAGTGCTTGTAAAAATTATTTATTAAAAAATAAAGATAATGTGAAAGTAATTTTAGATTCTCATCATTTAATAGATAAATATGTAGATAGTAAGGTAGATTGTATAATGTATAATCTTGGTTTTTTACCTGGAGCATCTAAAGATATAACTACACTTCATAATACATCACTTGAAAGTATAAAAAAGGGATTAGACTACCTAAATGAAGGTGGAATTATGACTATTTGTATTTATATAGGTCATGATGAAGGTAAGAAAGAAGAATCTTGCATATTAGATTACGTTAAAAATCTTTCTAAAAAAGAATATGGGGTAATGTTACATAAGTTTTTAAACAGAAGTGAAGTTGCGCCTATGCTTGTAGTTATCGAAAGAAAGACAATGTCATAATACTTTTGTATATAACTTTTATGCAATAAATTGTATTAGTTTTTTAATTACTTAGTATATATATAAATATGAAATTTTTATTGAAAAAAATATCATAAAGTGATAAAATAAGTTTTGCAAAAGATTGTAAAGTAGGTAGATAATAATGAATAATGATTTTAGTGATAACAAAGATTTAATGCGATTAATTCAAATAAAATTTCAAAGATTAAGCAAAGGTCAAAAGTTAATTGCTGAATATATCTTAAATAATTATGATAAAGCAGCATTTATGACTGCAGCTAAACTTGGAACATCTGTAGGTGTATCAGAATCAACAGTTGTTAGATTCGCAAACGAACTTGGATTTAGCGGATATCCTAAGCTTCAAAAGGCATTACAAGAATTAATTAAAAATAAACTAACGACTGTTCAAAGACTTGAACTATCTAATGAATATGTATCAGATAGTGATGCTTTAAAAGGTGTTTTAAAAGCTGATATGGAAAATATAAGAGCTACACTTGAAAAAATAAATCCTAATGTATTTGAGGAAGTTGTAAATGAAATATTTAAAGCGAATAATATATATATATTAGGACTTAGAAGTTCGACTGCAATAGCTGAATTTTTAGGATTTTACTTAAATATAATATTACAAAATGTTAGAACAGTAAGCTATGGCATATCAGATATTTTTGAACAAATGATAAATGTAAAAGAAGGAGATTTAGTTATAGGAATCGGATTCCCAAGATATGCATCAAAGACAATAGATGCACTAGACTTTTCAAAAAATAAAGGTGCAACTGTAGTTGCTTTAACAGATAGTTTAATATCTCCACTAGCAGCAAAAGCTGATTTAACATTAATTGCCCAAAGTAATATGGCATCATTTGTTGATTCACTTGTAGCACCATTATCATTAGTTAATGCTCTAATAATATCAGTTGGTATGAGAGAAAAAGAAAACATAGCTAATACATTTAATGCATTAGAGGCAATTTGGCAAGATTATAATATTTACCAAATTAATAATAAAACAATCGGAGAAAATGTAAATTAAAAATAATGCTTAAAATAAAAAGAAGAGGTAATTAGTATCTAATTACCTCTTCTTTTTATAAAATATAGTTAACTTTTTATAATTAGTGTAGTACAATTGTTTTAGCAAAATATTAAGGAGCTGATTTAATGAGTAAAGTAGTAGTTATAGGAGCTGGCCCAGCAGGAATGATGGCAGCAATAACTGCAAGTAAAAATAATAATGAAGTTATTTTAATTGATGGTAATGATAGATTAGGTAAAAAATTATTTATTACTGGTAAAGGAAGATGTAATGTAACAAATAGCAAAGATATCTCGGAATTTTTTGATTTTATACCAGGAAATCCTTATTTTTTATATAGTTCATTATATACATTTACTAATGAGGATACTATGAATTTTTTCGAAAATGAAGGTATTAAATTAAAAGTAGAAAGAGGGGGAAGAGTATTCCCAAGTTCAGATAAATCATCAGATATTATAAAAGGATTATCAAATGTTATAGATAGATCTAATATAAAGGTTATGTTAAATAGCAAAGTTATAGGACTAATTAAAGATGAAAATAAAATAATTGGAGTTAAAATAGATAATAATATAATAAAAGGGGATCATTTTATTATAGCAACTGGTGGAGCATCATATCCGCTAACAGGTTCAAAAGGAGAAGGTCAGAAATTTGCTAAGGAATTAGGACATAATATAATAGAATTAAAACCTTCTTTAGTTCCAATAGAAATTAAGGAAAGTTTAGTTAAAGAACTGATGGGTTTATCTCTTAGAAATATAGAACTTACTATATATGAAGGGAAGAAGAAGGTATTTAAAGATTTTGGAGAAATGATATTTACTCACTTTGGAATCTCAGGTCCATTAGTATTAAGTGGTAGCAGATTTATAAAGAATAATAATGATTATACTGTTTCTATAGATTTAAAGCCAGCTTTAGATGTAAAAGAACTTGATTTAAGAATACAAAAAGATTTTAAAAAATATATAAATAAAGATTTTAAAAACTCATTGGATGATCTTTTACCTAAAAAGTTAATTCCTATAATAATTAAAAAATCTATGATAAAAGAAGATAAAAAAGTAAACGAAATAACAAAAGAAGAAAGAAAAAGACTTACATCTTTAATAAAAGAATTTACTTTATCAGTTAAAGGATTAAGACCAATAGAAGAAGCTATAGTAACAGCTGGCGGTGTAGATACTAAAGAAATTGATCCATCAACTATGAGAAGTAAAATAATTAATAATTTATCTTTTGCAGGTGAAGTAATTGATGTTGATGCTTTCACTGGTGGATATAATGTACAAATTGCACTATCTACTGGATATATTTCTGGAAGTAATATCTAATAGTACTTGTTATAACAAGATTTAAATTATATAATTAAAATTATAGGTCGTATATAGAAAGGTGGAATAAATTTGAGAATATCAGTAGCGATAGATGGACCAGCTGGAGCAGGTAAAAGTACAATAGCTAAACTTGTAGCTAAAAATTTTGATTTAATGTATATAAATACTGGAGCTATGTACAGAGCCGTTGCTCTAAAAGCAACAAAAAACGGTCTAAATCCTAATAATATAGATGAAATATGCAATTTAATTTCTAATATGGAAATGCATTTTGAAAACGATGATTTAATATTAGATGGAGTTAATATACAATCAGAAATAACAATGCCTGAAATAAGTTCTATAGTTTCAGCTTATGCATCAATTCCAGAAGTTAGAAAAATGCTTGTTAAACTTCAAAGAGATATGTCAAAAAAGTATAATGTAATAATGGATGGAAGAGATATAGGAACGGTTGTTTTAAAAGATTCACCATTTAAAATCTTTTTAACTGCTACTCCAGAGGAAAGAGCAGAAAGAAGATATAATGAACTTAAAGCAAGAAATATAGAGTGCTCATATAATGAAATCTTAGAAGATATAATAAAAAGAGATCATATAGATAGTACTAGAGAAACTGATCCTTTAAGAAAAGCAGATGATGCTATAGAAGTTGATACTACTGGACTAAATATTGAGCAAGTTACAGAAAAAATTAGTGAATATATTAAGTCTAAACTTAATTAATATTAAATAACATGGGAGTATAAACTTATGAAAAAGGTTATTTTAGCAGAAAACGCTGGATTTTGTTTTGGTGTTCAAAGAGCTGTAGAAACATCTATTGATATAAAAAAGAAATACAATAAAAAAATATATACATTAGGACCATTAATTCATAATAGTGATGTTGTATCATTTTTAGAACAAAATGATATATATGCAATAGACTATGAAAATATTAATGATTTACAAGAAGGCGATGTAGTTATTATTAGGTCTCATGGAATACCAGAAGCTGTATTTAATGATTTAAAATCAAGAGGATTAGAAGTAATAGATGCTACATGTCCATTCGTAACAAATATACAAAAAAAAGTTAAAAAATACTCAAAAGAGGGTTATAATATTATAATAGTTGGTGATAAAAATCATCCAGAAGTAATTGGTATAAATGGTTGGTGTGATAATAAAGCAACTATAACTAAGAATGGTGAATTTAATAAAGAACTATCAAATAAAATTTGTGCTGTTTCACAAACAACAGAAAAAAAAGAAAATTGGGATAAAACTTTAGATGCTATAAATGATGGAACTCGTGAAGTGTTATCATTTAATACAATATGTTCAGCAACAGAAGTTAGACAAAAAAGTGCAGATGATCTTTCAAAAGAAGTTGATGCAATGATTGTAATTGGAGGGAAAAATAGCTCTAATACAACAAAGCTTTATGAAATAGCCAAACATAATTGTGAAAACACCATTCATATTGAAAATTCAAATGAATTACCTAAAGAATACATTAATAATAAAAATTTTAAAAAAATAGGTATTACAGCTGGTGCTTCAACACCAGATTGGATAATTAGGGAGGTTATTAATATTATGCAAGATGAAAAAAACTTTAATGATGAACAATTAAAATTAATGAATGAAATGGATAAAACATTTCGTATTGGAGATGAAATTGAAGGTGAAATATTAACTATTTCTAAAGATGGGGTTAGCGTTTCACTAGTTGGATATAAATCAGATGGAATAATTCCTTTTGAAGAATTAACAGCAAAAATGGATCCTAGGGAATATGCTAAAACTTTAAATGTTGGTGGTACAATAAAAGCAAAAGTCATTAAACTTGGAAATGTTGTATTATCAAGATTAGAATATGAAAAAGACGAAATATTAAATGATTTAGAAGAATTATTTAAAAATCAAACAATATTCCCATTAACAATCTCTGAAGTTAAAGAAAAAGGATTAGTTGGATACTACAATAGAATAAGAGTTTTTGTACCAGCATCACAAATAGATATTAAATTTGTTAATGATAAAGAAATTTATAAAGGTCAAACTTTAGATGTAAAACTTATAGATTTTAACAAAGAAAATCCTTCAAGAGTCGTAGCATCTAGAAGAAAAGTTCAAGAAGAAGCTAAAGAGGCTAATGAAGAAAAAGTTTTAAGTAGTTTAAAGGTTGGAGATATCGTTAAGGCTGAAGTTAAAAGATTCACTAATTTTGGTGCTTTTGCAGAAGTTAATGGTGTAGATGGATTAATTCATCTTTCACAAATTTCTTGGAATCACGTAAAAAGAGCTGAAGATTACTTAAAAAGTGGAGATATAATAGATGTAAAAGTAATTGAACTTGATAAAGAAAATAAGAAATTATCTCTATCAATTAAAGAGATTACTCCAGAACCATGGAAGAATGTGACAGACAAATATCCAGAAGGTTCAGTTGTTCTTGGAAAAGTAGTTAGAATAAATGATTTTGGTGCATTTGTTGAATTAGAACCAGGAGTTGATGGATTAGTTCATATATCAAAAATAAGTCACGATAGAATAAATAATCCTGCTGATGTATTAAGTGTCGGTCAAGATATAAAAGCTAAAATTTTATCAGTTGATGAAGAACAAAAGAGAATAAGTTTAAGCATGAAAGATGTTTAATAATAAATAACCCCTTAAATAGGGGTTATTTTAAAATATATAAATTATATAGGGTGGAGAATGTTATATGGTTCATTATGAGAAGGTAAATAAAGATAATTTTTATAATCTTCGTGAATTATTAAAAGAGTCTTTAATTTATAATTCTTATAAAAAAAGAGTAGATGAATTTTTTACACAATTAAACTTTTTTAAGAAGATATTATTTAAAAAAAATATTATATTAATTAAATTAGATAATGATTATATAGGATATATATGGTATGAATTAAAAAGCATAGCTACGATACTATTAAATGATATCTACATAAGAGATTCATTTATAAAGTATTTAAATATTAATAATATACGCTATTTTGAAGATAAAATAATTATATATCAAGGGTTTGAAGATATTTTGACAAAAATGATTTTGGAAAAAAATGATTTTTCAAAAGTTAAAATAACAAAGTTAATGAAAAAAACTATTTCTTCAAATATCCCAATGAAACTTGATGAAAATTTATCCATAAGAATTTTCAGAAAAAATATGGACGAAAAAATAAGATGCAACATTCAAAATAATATTTTTAATGATAATGATAGAATACCTCTTAAAGTTAAAGATATAAAATATGAAGAAACTCAGGAATATTATATTAATGACTTATGTATGTTTTTAATTAAGAATAATAAAGAAATAGGATATTGCCAAGTAGTATTTCATAAAAATATGTATATGATCGTTAACTTTGGGATTATAGATAAATTCAGGGGCTATGGGTATGGAAAATATTTATTAAGCTCTGTATTAAATGAATTATATAAAAAATCAATACTTGATGTATATATAAGGGTAGACTTAAATAACTTTAAAGCTTTTAATTTATATGAAAGTATCGGATTTAATTATGTTGGAAAATTTTCTACATGGATAAAAAGCTAATTTTTTAATATGTTAAATACATTAATGAATAAATTTAGCCTCAAAAGTTATAATTAAAATATAAATGAACATAAAAAGGATAGTAGTTAATCTACTATCCACTTTGTTTATATGATATAATACAACAGTACTTGTTTAAAACGTATGATCACGGAGGAAATAATATGAGAATTGATATGGAAAAATATGAAAATAACATAGAGGAAAATAAAGAAAAATATTTTGCAATCATGACATATGGTTGTCAGATGAACGAAGAAGACTCTGAAAAACTTTCAGGTATGCTTAAAAGAATAGGATATACAAAAACAGAAGATATTGAAAAAGCATCAATTATATTATTTAACACATGTTGCGTTAGAGAAAATGCTGAAAATAAAGTTTTTGGTAATTTAGGAAGAATAAAAAAATTAAAAGAAAAAAATAAAGATTTAATAGTTGGAATTTGTGGATGTATGATGCAACAAAAAGGAATGGCAGATAAGGTTTTATCTAAATTCCCATTTGTAAATATTATATTTGGAACACATAATGCTTATAAATTCCCTGAATATTTAAATAGAGTAAAAACTGAAGGTGTACAAGTAAAAGAAATATTAAACAAAGAAACAGATATAGTAGAAGGAATTCCAGTTGACAGAGAAAGCTCTGTTAAAGCATTTGTTACTATAATGTATGGCTGTAATAATTTCTGTACATATTGCATAGTTCCATATGTAAGAGGAAGAGAAAGAAGTAGAAAACCAGAAGAAATAATAAAAGAAATAAGAGAACTTGTTTCTAATGGATATAAAGAAGTTACATTACTTGGTCAAAATGTTAATTCATACGGAAAAGGATTAGAAGAGGAAATATCTTTTGCAAAACTTCTTAGAATGATTAATGAAGTAGAAGGACTTGAAAGAGTTAGATTTATGACTTCTCACCCAAAAGATCTAAATGAAGAGGTTATAGAAGCAATTAAAGAATGTGACAAGTTATGTGAACAAATACACTTACCTGTACAAAGTGGTTCAAATAGAATTTTAAAAGAAATGAATAGACATTATGATAGAGAACGTTATATGTATTTAATAAATAAAATAAAGAAAGAAATTCCAAACGTTGCAATAACAACAGATATTATAGTTGGATTCCCTGGAGAAACTGATGAAGATTTTAATGATACATTAAGTCTAGTTAAAGAAGTTTCCTATGACTCAGCATTTACTTTCATATATTCAAGAAGAAATCATACACCAGCTGATAAAATGGAAAATCAAGTTCCAGATGAAGTAAAACATGAAAGATTTAATGAACTAGTTGCTGCAGTTAATGAAGGAGTAATTAAAAACAATAAAAAATATGAAGGACAAATTGTTGAAGTTTTAGTTGAAGGAACTAGTAAAAATGATGAAACGAAACTATCAGGTAGAACAAGAAATGGTAAGTTAGTTAACTTTGAAGGAGATAAATCTTTAATAGGTACACTAGTTAATACTAAGATAGTCCGTGCACAACCATTTTCACTTATAGGCGAAGTAGTAGAATAATAAAATTTACAATTAAAAGATAGCTAAATTTAGCTATCTTTTAATTTATAACTAAATTTACTTGCATAAGAAGTAAATTTAATCTATTCTATGGATATAGCTAAAATGGATACAATTAGAAATTGAAGGTGAGTAAAATGCTAAAAGAGAATTTTGTTGGAGGATTTAACAAAAGTGTTACCACTAGAAAAAAAAGAGATGGAATTAGAATACTTGATAATGACTTAGTAGAAAGCATTGAATATTTTTACTTAGATAAAGTAAATGAAATTTTTATAGAATCTAATGTTATATCTGAAGATCTATATAATAAATATTCATGTAGTATATCATTTAATACAAATAACTTTGAAGTTAACAATACAAAATGCACCTGTAGAGATTTTGAAAAAAATGAACTTTCAAAAACAAACTATGCATGTAAACATATATGTGCAATGTTTTATAGATTTTTAGAAAAATTATCTGATGATAGTGAACTTCAAAATAAGCTAAAAAATAATAACATTAAAGATATAAGTAAACTTATAGAAATAAAGAAATCTATAAATGTGTTAGATTCTTTGCTACAAAATAATAATAAAGATGAACTTAGAATTGATGTTTACATAAATAAAAATAAATGGTCGAATAAAATTGGGGCAGAGTTTAAAATAGGTATTAATAATAGAAATTCTAAAATGTATACTCTTAAAGATATTAATTTATTTCTAATTAATAAATATAACTCTATTCCAATGAAATATGGTAAAGATTTTTTATTTGATATACAAACGCAAAAATTTTTATATAAAGATATTCGCCTTTTAAAATTTATAGAGTTATTAAAAGATATTGATATAAACTCAAATAATTTCAAAAGAAGTCAAGACAAACATATAAATGGGAAAGAAATATGGATACCTAAAGGAATGGTTAGGAGCTTTTTTGAAATTATAAAAAAGCATAGGATCTATTTAAATAATGGGTTTTATTCAAGAACTGTTCAAAGTGAAGTGATCGAGGAGGATATACCTCTTCCTATTGAACTTAGTGAAAAGAACGACAGTATAACATTAAGTATGCCTAGGGGAATACCTGAAGATTTAAGCGGAAATGGTGATGTTTTTCTTTATGATACCGCTATATATTTACCATCAATGAAACAATGTGAAAAATTATCTCCATACATTGAAACCTTTATTAAAAATGATAAAATAACATTTTTAGAAAATCAAAAAGAGAGAATTTATAAAGAATTAATTCCAAGTCTCACTGAATTATCAAACTCAGTCATAATAGATAAAAGTATATCTAAAAATATAGTTAATTCTCCTGTAAAATTTAAATTTTATTTTGATAAAGAAAAATATATCTTTCTTAAATTAAATGTTGTTTATGGTGAATATGAATTTAATATTTTTGATGATATTAAAGATAAGATAATATATAGAAATACATTTTTAGAAAATTCAATTATAAATAAATTAAGTACCTATGGCTTAGAAAAATTAAATGATAAATTATTTACCTTTACTAAAGATGATGATTTTATTTTTAATTTTTTCAAAAATGAAATTTATGGTCTTCAAGAAATTGGGGAAGTGTTTTATTCTGAGAACTTTAAAGGAATTATTAACTTAAGTCGTAATAACTTTAATGTTCATGTAAGAAAAGGGAAAAATGATTATTTTGAATTTAAATATTCTATATCTAATATAGATGAAGATGAATTTTATAGTATTTTAAAGAGCTTTAGAGATAATAAAAAGTATTATAAATTAGAAAATGGAGAATATATTGATTTGGAGGAAATTCAAAATAGAGAGATTCTAAATCTTATTAATACGTTAGAAGATGATAGAATTTCTAATAATACTATTGAATTTTCAAAGAATAAAGCAATTTATGCTAATACTAAATTAAGTAATATATTTAAAGACTATAGCGGGAAAAACTACTTAGATGATATATCTAACAAATTAAAATTAAATAATCTAAATAAAAATATAATTCCCTGCGATTTAAATGCAAGTCTTAGAGATTATCAAATTTATGGTTTAAAGTGGTTTAATGAGTTGTCATCATTAGGCTTTGGTGGTATTCTAGGTGACGAAATGGGACTTGGTAAGACAGTTCAAGCTATTAGTTTTATATTATCTAATGAAGGAAAGAAAACAATTATTATTACACCTACATCTCTTATATATAACTGGAGAGATGAATTTTTAAAATTTGCTCCTTCTTTAAAAATTGCAATTGTAAATGAAACTAAGAGAAAAAGATTAGATATTATAGAAAACTATAAAGATTATGATGTTATATTAACTACATACAATTTATTTAGAATAGATAATAATAGTTATGAAGGCACAGAATTTGATTATTGTTTTTTAGATGAAGCACAATATATAAAAAATCCAAATTCTAAAAATTCAAAAGCTTGCAAATGTATAAATGCTAAAAGTAGATTTGCCCTTACAGGAACTCCACTTGAAAATAACTTAATGGAGCTTTGGTCTATATTTGATTTTATAATGCCTGGATTTTTAAACAACCAAGAAAAATTTAATGCGCGATATAATAGGTGTCTTGATGAGGATGAAGTAATTATAAAAGAATTAAAATCACTAATATCTCCATTTATACTTAGAAGACTAAAGAAAGATGTACTAAATGAATTACCTGAAAAGATAGAAAAAATAATTAAAGTTGATATGACAAAAGAACAAAAAAAGGTATACGCATCCTATACAAAGTATGTTAAAGATATTATTGAAAAGAAAGTTCATAATGATGAATTTAATTCGAGTAAAATCGAAATATTATCATATATAACTAAACTTAGACAAATATCACTAGATCCATCAATTGTTATGGATGAATATGATGGTGAAAGTGGCAAATTAATTGCTTTATCAGAAATTATTACTGATATGATAGACAGAGGTCGTAAAATATTAGTGTTTTCACAGTTCACTTCAGTATTATCTAAAATAAAAAGAGCCTTAGACGGTAATAATTTAAGTTACTACTATTTAGATGGATCAGTAAAATCATCTAAAAGACAGGAACTGGTAAATAAATTTAATAATGACAATACTAATGTATTTTTAATTTCATTAAAAGCTGGTGGAACTGGTTTAAATTTAACTAGCGCTGATGTAGTAATTCATTTTGATCCTTGGTGGAATCCAGCAGTTGAAGAACAGGCAACTGATAGGGCTCATAGAATAGGGCAAAAAAATGTAGTAGAAGTTATTAAATTAATATCAGAAGGAACTGTTGAAGAGAAAATATTAAATTTACAAGATAAGAAAAAAGAGCTAATAGATAATTTAATAGGTGGAGATTCGTTAAATAACTCTCTATTTAGTAATTTATCTAAAGAAAGCATATTAAAATTATTTGATAGAGATATGTAAAAAGGAGAGGCTTAGACTTCTCTTTTTTTATATTTTAAATTAGATGATAATATTTTTAGGATACATTGAATACATATATAATATATGAATACAAAATAAAAAAAGGATGGTTAAATATATGGCTAGATATAGAGTTATTTTAGAATTTAATTTAAACAAGGATGATGATGCTAAATTATATCAATATTTAAGCAAATTTAGTAATCCAGGTGCTACAGTAAAGGATATGTTAAAAGGATTAGTACCACTACCAAATATATTTATTGAAAATAATAATTAAAATATAAGTATACATATGTTATTGGGGAGGAGTTTATATGATTAATTTTTTTAATAAGTTATTCAATAAAAATACTAGTGAAGATATTCTAGATGATATATTAGAAATTAAGATTAATTCAAGAGAAAAAATTTTATTTAAGAAATATGCAAAATTAAATGATACCGATATAAGTAAATTAATTAGAAGTTTAATGATAGAAGAAATAGATAATTTTATAAAAATAAATGTATAGATAAATACTTTAATATAATAAAATTTAAAACTATTTTTTATATAATAAAGGACCTATTAAGGTTCTTTTATTATTAATTTAAATTTTAAATTAGACACCATTGTGTTATAATCTTATAGAAATAAATAACTATATTTATTAAAATAATATATTAATACTTTATTTGTTATAAGCAATTTAGAAAAGGATAAAAATTTAATTTTTATCCTTAATTAAATATATAATAAATCATTATAGAGTATAAAAGATGTTATATAAAAATAAGTGAGGTGGAAATAAATGGGTTTAACGCCTATGATGAAACAATACTTTGAAATAAAAGATAGATATAAAGATTGTATTTTATTTTTTAGATTAGGAGATTTCTATGAAATGTTCTTTGATGATGCAAAAACAGCATCTAGAGAGCTAGAATTAGTTTTAACAGGAAGAGATTGTGGCTTAGAAGAAAGAGCTCCAATGTGTGGTATTCCATTCCATGCCTCTTCAGGATATATATCAAGATTAGTAGCAAAAGGATATAAGGTTGCTATATGTGAGCAAGTTGAAGATCCAAGCGCTGCTAAAGGCATAGTAAAAAGAGATGTTATAAAAGTTATTACACCAGGTACATATGTAGATGGAAATAATGAAAATAATTCTAATATATATCTTATGGCTATATATGAAGAAAATGGTGTTATAGGATTAGCACTTACAGATATAAGTACAGGAGAATTTAAGACAACTTCATTTAATTCATTACAAACAACTTTATTAGATGAAATTAATAAAGTAAGTCCAAAAGAAATAATAGTAGATATAAATACTAGTGAAAGCTTATTGCATGAAATATCATTAAATTGTGATGCTTTATTAACGAAAAAAGATTTAAGTGACTTTAGAGTTAAAGAAGAGGATTTAATTTCTCAATTTAGTGAAGTTGAAATATCAGATTTATCAAAAGAAAGTAAAATTTCTTGTATGGTATTACTTAAGTATATATATGAAACTCAAAAAATGAGTCTTTTAAACATAAATTACTTAGAGAAATACGATATAGTAAATTATATGACTATTGACGGAAGTTCAAGAAGAAATTTAGAACTTACTGAAAATATAAGAGAAAAAAGTAAAAGAGGATCTCTTCTTTGGGTAATGGATAAGACATCCACGTCAATGGGAGGTAGAATACTTAGAAAATGGATTGATGAACCTCTTATATCAAAAACAGAAATAGATAAAAGATTAGAAGGTGTAGAGGAATTATACTCTTCTATTGGATTAAATGAAGATATAAGAATAGCTCTTAGAGATATATATGATATAGAAAGAATAGTTGGTAAAATAGCTAATGGAAATGTTAATGGTAAAGATATGGTATCTCTTAGGACATCATTAACTAAACTTCCAGCAATAAAAGATTTATTATCAACATGCGAATCACCATTATTAAAAGATTACTTTAATTCACTAGATACTTTAGATGATATAAAAAATCTTCTTTTAAATTCAATACTAGATGATCCAGCAATAGGAGTTAAAGAAGGTAACATTATAAAAGATGGTTATTCAGAAGAAGTAGATGAATTAAGAAAAGCAAAACTTCATGGTAAGGAATGGATAGCAGCCTTAGAAAATAGTGAAAGAGAAGTTACTGGCATAAAATCACTTAAAGTTGGATATAATAAAGTCTTTGGTTATTATATAGAAATTAGAAAGGCAAACTATGATTCTATTCCAGAGGGAAGATATATAAGAAAACAAACATTAGCTAATGCTGAAAGATATATAACTCAAGAACTTAAGGAAATGGAAGAAAAGATATTAGGAGCTGAAGAAAAGCTTATTAATTTAGAATATAATTTATTCTTAGAAATAAGAGGTTTAGTTTCTAAAGAAATATCAAGATTAAAAAATAGTGCAAGAATAGTTGGAAATCTAGATTGTATATCTACTCTAGCACTTATTGCACTTGAAAATGATTATGTAAGACCAAATATAAATGAAGGTGGAATTATAGAAATTATTGAAGGAAGACATCCTGTAGTTGAAAAAGTTATAGGTAGAGGCGAATTCGTATCTAACGATACTTTATTAAATAAAAAAGATAATAGACTACTTCTTATAACAGGTCCTAATATGGCAGGTAAATCTACATATATGAGACAAGTAGCATTAATTACACTAATGGCACAATTAGGATCATTTGTACCTGCAAAAACTGCAAATATTTCTGTATGTGATAGAATATTTACAAGAATTGGAGCATCTGACGACTTAGCAGGTGGAAAATCTACCTTTATGGTTGAAATGTGGGAAGTATCAAACATCCTAAAGAATGCTACATCTAAGAGCTTAGTTCTTTTAGATGAAGTTGGAAGAGGAACATCTACATATGATGGTCTTAGTATTGCATGGTCAGTTATTGAACATATATCAAATAATGAAAATTTAAAATGTAATACATTGTTTGCAACCCATTACCATGAGCTTACAAAGCTTGAAGGAGAAATAGAAGGAGTAAAAAATTACTCTGTAGCTGTTAAAGAGGTTGATGATAATATTATATTCCTTAGAAAGATTGTAAAAGGTGGAGCAGATCAATCTTATGGAATAGAAGTTGCAAAGCTTGCTGGTCTTCCAAAGGAAGTAATAAATAGAGCAAAAGATATATTAGACAATTTAGAAGATAATACTTCTAAATTAGAAAAGATTGAAGTCAATAATCAATTAAAAGAAGAAGTATCAATAGATAAGGAACAAATAGCAGAAGTAAAAGAGGATACTAAAGAAATAATCGATGATAATAAAGTGAATTCTAAAACACAAGATGATATACAAATAGATTTTACTTTTGTAGAAAAGGAAAGTCTTATTAAAGAACTTTCTTCAGTTGATATATTAAACTTAAATCCAATGGAAGCAATGAATAAATTATATAAATTAGTAAGCGATGCTAAAAAATTAATTTAGGAGTTGATGTACTTTGAAAAGAATTAATTTATTAGATGAAAATACATCAAATAAGATTGCAGCAGGAGAAGTTGTTGAAAGACCTTCTTCTGTTGTAAAAGAATTAGTTGAAAATAGTATTGATGCAAATTCTAAAAATATAACTATAGAAATAGAAGATGGTGGATGTTCATTTATTAAAATTATTGATGATGGAGATGGAATTCATAAAGATGATATAAAGAAAGCTTTTCTTCCTCATGCAACAAGTAAAATACAATGTGCAGAAGACATATTTTCTATAAATACTTTAGGCTTTAGGGGTGAGGCCCTTGCGTCTATTGCATCAGTTGCTAAAGTAAATTTAAAGACTAAGCCACATGATAGTTCATTTGGTAGAGAAATAATAATAGAAGGCGGAGAAATATTAGAAGAAAAAGATTGTGGAGTAAATAGTGGCACTACAATAGAAGTTAAAGACTTATTTTTTAATATTCCAGCTAGAAAAAAATTCTTAAAATCTTTTACAAGAGAAGGATCTATTATAACAGATATAATAAATAGAATTTCAATAGTAAATCCAGATATTAGCTTTAAATTGTTTAACAATGGTAAAAAGGTTTTGCATACATTTGGAAGTGGAAATACAAAAGATGTACTAAGAGTTGTGTATGGTAAAAAAATTAGTGAGAATTTGGTTTACTTTGAAGGTACTAGAGAAGAGATATCTATATCTGGGTATATAGGAAAAGAAGAGATTGCAAGAGGCTCTAGAAATAATCAAAGTATTTATGTAAATGGTAGATATATAAAAAATAAGACTTTAGTTGCAGCAGTTGAGAATGCATTTAAATCATTTAGTACTGTAAATAAGTTCCCATTCTTTGTTTTATTTATAGATGTATATCCTGAATTTGTTGATGTTAATATACATCCAACTAAAGCAGAAATCAAATTTAAAGATGATAGAATGATGTTTAAAATAGTCTTTGATTCAGTTCATAAGTATCTTAAAGAAGCAATTTTTGATGATTTTAAGTTACCTGAAGAATATATGAATATAACTAAAGAAAATCAAGCAGAGAATTTAGAACTTAATATTAAATTTGAGGAAGATGAAGTTAAGTTTAATTCTTTTGAAAAAAACGATAAGATTTTTAAAGAAAATTCTATTGATTACTCAGCACAAATAAAAAAAGAACAAGATGAACTTTTAAAGTTAAAAGAAAAACTTAATAATACAGATTTTTCAATTCATGAAAATAAAAATGATATTAAAGATAATATTAATGACTTAAGCTATTCATCCGTAGATACTAATAAAGAAGCTATAAATAGTGGTGTATTATATAGTAAAGAAGATGAAGATTTAAATAAAAATATCTCTATTAAAGAAACTATAGAAGAGAGGATTGCTAAATTCCCTCCCCTTAGGATAATAGGACAATTTAATAAAACTTATATTATAGCTGAATTTAATGAAACATTATACTTAATAGATCAACACGCTGCACATGAAAAAATATTATTTGAAAAATATATAAAATCAATAAGTGAAGGATCTATAATTATACAACAATTACTAGTACCAACATTAATAGAGCTTTCTACAGATGATTTTATATTTTATATAGAAAATCAAAAGATATTTAAAGATGCAGGCTTTACTGTAGAAGAATTTGGTGGCAATACAATTTCTTTAAAAGAAGTACCTTACTTTTTAGGTAAACTAGATCCTAAAGATTTATTTTTAAGTATAATAGATGATCTTAAAAAAATGGGTGATGGTAAAACTATAGATATTAAATACAATAAAATTGCAACAATGGCTTGTAAAAAAGCTGTAAAGGGTAATGATACATTAACTGAACGTGAAATGATTAAACTTGTAGAGGATTTAAGATTTATAGAAGATCCATTCCATTGTCCTCATGGAAGACCTACTATAATAAAATTTACTAATAACGATTTAGAAAAGAAATTTAGAAGAATTGTTTAAAATAACTTGAAGGACTGATAATTAAATGATAAAAGAAGATATATTAGTATTAGGTGGTCCTACAGCTGTAGGTAAAACTGACCTTTCTATAAAACTTGCAAAAGAACTTAATGGAGAAATAATATCAGCAGACTCAATGCAAATATATAAATATATGGATATAGGTTCAGCTAAAGTAACAAAAGAAGAAATGGATGGAGTTAAGCATCACTTAATAGATATAGTAACTCCAGATAAGCCATTTTCTGTTGCTGAATATAAAGAACTAGGTGAAGAGGTAATAGAAGATATCTTAAGTCGTAAAAAACTTCCTATAATAGCTGGAGGAACAGGTCTTTATATAAATGCATTAACATGTAATATGAACTTTACAGAAGCTCAAAAAGATGATGAATATAGAAAATTTTTAGAAGAAGAGGCTGATAAGTATGGAAATGAATATATTCATGAACTTTTAAAAGATATTGATGAAGAAAGTTATAAAAATATACATGCTAACAATAGAAAAAGAGTTATAAGAGCATTAGAGGTATATAAATTAACTGGTAAACCATTTAGCTCATATGGATCAGGAGAAGACTTTTATAATTATAAATATAATGTACATTATTATGTATTAAATATGGATAGAGAAAAACTATATTCAAGAATTAATAAGAGAGTGGACATTATGATGGAAAATGGCCTAGAAGATGAGTGTATAACTTTGAAAAAATTGGGGTATACTTCTTCTATGCAATCAATGCAAGGAATAGGCTACAAAGAAATGCTATATTATTTAGATAATAAGATTTCATTAGATGAAGCTATTGAAATGATTAAGAAAGGATCTCGTAATTATGCTAAGCGTCAACTTACTTGGTTTAGAAGAGATCCAAGAGTTAATTTTTTAAATAAAGATGAATTATCTGATGGAGAAATTATAAGAAAAATAATTAATGACATTAATAATAAGTAGTTGTATAATGTATTTAAGGTGTATTGGTTAATTGGGAGGTGTCTTATGAATAAACAACAAAATAATTTACAAGATATATTTTTAAATGGCGCAAGAAAGAACAAAATACCTGTAGAAGTATATTTAACAAATGGATATAAACTAAAGGGTTTTGTAAAGGGATTTGATAGTTTTACTGTTGTGTTAGACTGTGATGGAAAGCAAATGCTAGTTTATAAACATGCAGTTACAACAATAACACCTGCAAAGCCTATCTTGTTTGTAAATAATGATTTAGATAACGCTTAATAAATAGGCACATTGTTGCCTATTTATTTTTGTGTTTAATTTAATATAGGAGGATAAGATGTTAAAAGCCACAGAAGAATTAGTTATTAAAAATTATAATATTAAGGAAAATGCTTTTAAACTATATAAACAAGCATTAAATGATGTTCAAGAAGAGTTTAAGAGATTAGATGAAATAAGAGAGTTTAATCAATTAAAAGTATTAACAGCTTTTCAAGAAGAAAGAATAAGTGATAGTCATTTTACAAACTCAACTGGATATGCCTATGATGATTTAGGAAGAGAAGGACTAGATAAAGTATATGCAAGAGTATTTAATACTGAAGCTGCAATAGTAAGACCTCATTTTGTAAATGGAACTCATGCAATAGGAACTGCTTTATTTGGAAATTTAAGACCTGGAGATACTTTAGTTGCAATATCAGGACAGCCTTATGATACTTTACATGGTGTAATAGGTTTAAATGGTAATAAAGGCACAGGCTCATTAATTGATTATGGAATTAATTATAAAGAAGTAGATCTTATAGATGGAAAGTATTTTGATTTAGAAAAAATAAAATCTGTAATTTTAGAAGATAATACTATAAAGATGGTACATATTCAAAGAAGTACTGGATATAGTACAAGATATTCTCTTCATTTAGATCAAATTGAAGAGGCTATAAAATTAGTTAAAAGCTTAAGAGAAGACATAATAGTATTTGTTGATAATTGTTATGGAGAATTTGTTGATATAAAAGAACCTACAGATTTTGGAGCTGATTTAATGGCAGGTTCCTTAATTAAAAATATTGGAGGAGGAATATCTCCAACTGGTGGATACATAGTAGGTAAACAAGATTTAGTTGAAAATGCATCTTATAGATTAACTGTTCCTGGCATCGGAGGGGAGTGTGGTGCAACTCTTGGAGTTATGAGAACATTATTCCAAGGATTCTTCCTAGCACCTCATGTAACCATGGAAGCAGTTAAGAGTTCAATATTATGTGCTAGAGTTATGGAGCTTGCTGGATTTAATGCAAAACCAGCTTCTAATGAAAGAAGAACAGATATAGTACAAACTATTATATTTGGAGATAAAGAAAGACTAATACAATTTATAAAAGGAATTCAGTTTGGATCTCCTATTGATTCATTTGTTCATTGTATACCTACTCCTATGCCAGGTTATGAAGATGAAGTAATAATGGCTGCAGGTGCCTTTATTCAAGGTTCATCAATTGAATTATCAGCTGATGCTCCAATAAGAGAACCTTATATTGCTTATATACAAGGTGGATTAACATTTGATCATGCTAAAATCGGTATTTTAATTGCATTAAATAGAGTTTTAAATTGTTAATCATAACCACCCGTCCAACGGGTGGTTTGCTCTGGGGCTATAAGCCCAAGTGTTACCGGCTAGCGTCTAAAGGCGCTAGCTTTCACTTTGTTCAAGCTACTTGCCTTTGCCACTTTTGCTACCCCTAAATGGGTGACGTATTACTTTTTAACCCTTAAAAGGGTCTTCATACTCTCTTACACTTAACTTATCTATCGCTATATCATGTTTTTCTTGCTCTTGAATATATTTCTTTATTGTTGCTTCATTTAATCCAACCGTACTTACATAGTATCCCTCTGCCCAGAAATGTCTATTTCCAAACTTGTACTTTAAATTTGCATGCTTATCAAACAACATTAGTGCGCTTTTACCTTTTAAATATCCCATAAAACTTGAAACACTTATCTTTGGAGGGATGCTCACAAGTATATGTACATGGTCCGGCATTAAATGTCCTTCTATTATTTCTACTCCTTTGTATGCACACAGTTGTTTTATTATATCTCTAACACTTGCCTTGTATTGATTATATATAACTTTTCGTCTATACTTTGGAGTGAACACAATGTGATATTTACACATCCATTTTGTGTGAGATAAACTATTAGTTTTATTAGCCATTAAAATCACCTTTCCTTTCATTATATCGTAGCCTGAACAACTACATTATATCGGAAAGGTGATTTTTTTGTATAACAAACCGCTTCCGCACCCGCATAGCAGGTGGTTTAATGTTTCGTACGCTATTGCGCACTCAACAGGCTTAAAGCCAATAATAAAAAAAGGATTTACGTTTGTAAATCCTTTTTTAGCTTTTATAATAATATTATCTTTAATTTTAACATTTATCTGTATTTTATAAAAAAGTTATAGAGTCACATGCTTTATATGACTCTATAACTTTTAATAAGATCTAAAAATACCAACTAACTTGCCTAAAATTTTGCAGTCATCTATTATTATAGGATTCATTGCATCATTTTCAGGTTGTAATCTTATATAATCATTCTCTTTAAAAAATCTTTTTATAGTTGCACTTTCATCAATTAATGCAACTACTATATCTCCATTATTTGCAGTTTGACACTTTTCTATTATAGCTAAATCATTTTCATGAATACCTGCATTTATCATACTATTACCATATACTTTAAGCATAAACAGCTCTTTATTATGTTTAATATAATCTATTGGTAATGTAAAAGTATCTTGAATGTTCTCTGTAGCTAATATAGGAGTACCAGCTGTAATATCACCGATTATAGGAATATTTATCATTTCACGCTTTGGTTGAGATAATTCTACAATTTCAAGCGCTCTAGGCTTAGTTGGATCTCTCTTTATAAGACCTTTTTTTTCTAATCTTTTTAAGTGACCGTGTACTGTTGAAGTTGATTTTAGGCTAACAGCCTCACAAATCTCTCTAACAGATGGTGGATAACCTTTATTTTCAGTAAAGTTTTTTAAAAATTCGTATATTTGACTTTGTTTATCCTTACCCTCTAACATGGCATAGCACCTCGCATTCTTTGTATTTATTATAGCATAAGGTATTTTATATATCAAACTTATGTTCTTAAAACATATGTTCTATTTGAATTAAATTTAATTATTTGTTATAATCAAATTCTAATATATACACTAAAAAGGTGGTGTAAAGTAAATATGAAGTATACAGATGATGATTACTGTGATTTATATGAAAATAAAATTTGTGACAACTGTGGTAAATGCCTAGAAGATGAAGGTATTGATATAAGAGCTATAAAAATAGAAGATATAGCAAAGAATGTTGAAGAAAATAATATATTAGAAGAAGAATGGAAAGCTATGGTTGCTAAAGCTCAAAATATAGATCCTTCAGTTGATTCAGAAGATTTAGAAAAAGCTCTAAAAGAAGCATACTCAGCACTTAATTTTAATGATTTAAAAGTAGATGAATCATATGAAGATTCAGAGTATATAGATGCTTTTGATAACATAACTTATTTAGATGATGTAAATCTTGTAGAAGATGATTTAGAAGATCAAACTGAAGAAATTTTCCCAGGTGTTAGAAGAATAATAAAAAAGAATAAAATAGATTAAGAAGTGAATTTTTCACTTCTTTTTTTATTATGAATAAATTCGTTTATAAATCTAAATACTAAGTATGAAATTATAATTTAGATAGGAGAGATATAAATGAAAAAAAATAAATTAAACAAATTGATATTATTTGCTACAGTTATTATGTCAGCAGCTTCATTTGTAGGTTGTAATACAGCAAAAGAAGCTGCCGATAAAACAAAAGCAGGTATGAATGAAGCAAAAAATAGTGTAGAAAATACTACAGAAAATGTTAAAAACAAAACAGAAAATGCAATTAAAGATTTTACTGAAGAAGAAAGTAAATTTGACAAAAAAGCATTAATGAAAGACTTAGAAGCAAAAGGATTTGATCCTAAGGGTGCAGGAACTTTAAAGAAGGACTCAGAAAAAGTAGCATCAGTTGATGGAGAATTAATTAAAATAAAAGGAGGGGAGATTAGGGTATACGAATACAACAAAGATCAAAAAGGTTTATTTGATTCAGATGTAAACATGATCCAAGAAAATGGATATAAAATAAATGGTAATAAAATAGATTGGAAAAATGCACCTCATTTCTATAGAAAAGGTAGAGTAGCAGTAGTTTATGATGGAAATTCTCAAGAAATTGTAAAATCATTATCTGAAATTTTAGGAAGTCCTTTTATAGGATAATGTATTAAATATAAAAGTGGTTAATTATAATTAACCACTTTTATATTTTTGCTAAAGGATTTGATTTTACAGCTTCTCTTAATGTTTCATCATCAACATGAGTATATATCTGAGTTGTAGAAATATTTTCATGACCTAATATACTTTGTAGGGAACGAATATCTACATCACCATGTTTATACATTAATGTTGCAGCTGTGTGTCTTAATTTATGAGGAGTATATTTCTCATCTTTTAATCCAGCATTTTTAGTATAGTTTTTTACCATTATTTCAACTGTTCTTTTATTTATAGGATTTCCACGATTAGAAAGGAATAAATATTTAGCTGACTCTGTATTTGATTTTGAAGTATCCCTAACTTTCATATAGTCATTAAGAGCTTTTAGGCATGCTTCATTTAAATAAACAGTTCTTTCCTTATTACCTTTACCTATTATAGTTAACGTATCACCAGTAATCTTATCTAGCTTTATATTACAAAGCTCTGATAATCTCATTCCACAATTTAAGAAAAATGTTATTATACAATAGTCACGATAATAATTTTTATTATTTTTATCCATGGATTTAAGCAGTTGAATACTTTCATTAAGATTTAAATAAATTGGATGTCTTTTATTTATTTTTGGTGATTCTAATTCTAATGTTGGATTTTCATCTATAATTTTAGCTTTGTTTTGAAGAAATTTAAAAAAAGATTTCAACGTTGCAACTTTTCTTGCTCTTGCATAAGAACTGTTATTTCTATATTTTTCTAAAAAGCTCATAAAAGCATATAATTCTGACAGTTTTATATTTTTAACAAAATCTTGTTTTATGTCAGATATATCAATATCTTCAAATTCACATTTTTCATTTTCTAAATTGCCTCTATAAAGCTTTAAAAATCTAAAAAACATAGTTAGATCTATTCTATATGCGTCAATTGTATTCTGTGATTTACCTTTTATAGTTTCCAAATAATTTAAAAAATCAATAACAATTGAAGGTAATGAGTCATTTTTTCTAAGTTCTTTAAAATCATATATCATTTTAAAACACCTTCTTGATTTATATTTATGTACATCATTTTACCATAAAAATATGATATTTCCTAGATTAAAGAACAATCGTTCCTAAGATTAAGAAAAGTATTTATTTCTTTATAATACATTTTAATTTTTTAGTCTAAGAAGCATAGAATAACTGACCTTAACTGACTTTATTAATTCTGAATATTAAAATAATTCTTAATATAAAAAATAAATTTATTATTCAAAATATAAAGAAACATTCAAATACATATAAAATTTTTAATATTATAAATTTAAAAGCACTTTATCAAATTTCATTAAAAACTATTAATCTTCGTCTTAATTCACCTTAAAATTATATATTATTTCGCTAAATGGTTATTTAGCGAAATAATTTTAGCTTGTTTTATACGTGAAAATATAAAAAATATGATTTTTATACAGCGTTTTTCATCTAGTTACTTTTACTGATATTGCCAGTGTCGATTTGCTTGTAAAAATTATTTTAAGTTTGTATAAAAACATAGAAAACTACTTCTAAATTTTTTTGAAAATATTTTTTTGTAGAAAAATGAAATGAGATATAATTTACTTATATCTCATTTATTAACAGTAATTAAATTTTATATCTTTCATTATTAAGCAACTTTTCTAAAAAAACTAAATCTTTATCAAAATTGTCATTTAAGGAACTTTCTTCATCGTCAGAAATATTATCATTAATTATGGAGTTAAAAATTTTATAATTAAAACCATGTAATAATTTTATATCATCTAAATGATCTAGATCCTTAAAATTATTATTTTTTTCATTTAGCATACATATTTTAATCTCTGGAATCGTATAATTGCAATTATCCCATTTTTCTTTTATATTTTCTAAATTAAAGTGCCATTTCTCTAAGTTTGAACATATGTTCGCATCTCCTATTTTCATTTCCTCTAAATCATGAATAAGGAACAAAATTCCTGAAGGAAGCTCTTCATCCTTAATGTCATTCTTTATAGCTGCAAATAGTATTAAGTCCATTATAGTTTCTATATCTATATTTTTAGAAATAGAATTTTTTATTACTTCTTTAATTATTTCTAATAAATCATTAGTTTTTATTTTTTTAAAATTAACTATATCACTTGTTTTAAAAAAGTAATTTTCAAATCTTCCTACATTATTAAATAAAAAATATAAATTTAAAACTAAAATTTCTAAAAGATACCTGGTTTCATTTTTTAAATCTACTTCTTTTAAACATGTTGCCACTACCCAGTTTCCAGATGTTTTTTCATTACATTCTTTAAGAGAATTTTCAAACTCCTCTATATCATTATTCAAATAATTTCCATTAAGTAAATTTCTTAATCTTGATATATATTTTTTTTCTAAAATATTATTTTCTGTAATATTAACTCTTGAGGATCTATGCTGGTTAAATCGTTCAGGATCTTTATTATTAAATGATTTATAATATTTTCTATAGGCCAATTTAGGAACTTTTTCATAATCAATTTCATTCCATCTATTTAACGATATTTTTTGTTCTGTTAAGTTAATTTTCCCTCTTAGTGTCGAAAGCAACTTTCTATATTCCTCATATGATAAGCCTAACCCATCTGCAGTTTTTCTACCAAGTCTCCTACTCTCTTTAGATGATGTATTAATTGATTTTAACCATTTACAAAGATTTGATGGTTTATCGCTTAAACAATCCTCTTCTATTTGTATTTTAAAATAGTCAATAACATCTTTTTCGTATTTAGTATCAAATAAACAATAAAGATCATCATATCTTCCTATTTTTATAATTAAATTTATATATTTATTTAATGGTTTATCATAATTTAAGGCTATATAAAATAAACACTCTTTAAATACTTCCCTCATTCCTAAGCCGAATTTTATATCTCTTGAATAAAGCAATATCTTCATAGTAGATTCAAAATCTTGGTTTAAAGCATTTTTTAATATAGTCTTATTTAATTTTGTATTTTTTGAATTTACATTTAATAGATGTTTATATAATGATATTAAAACCGTATTATCTTTAGATTCTAAGCTTTTAGAATCACCATAAATATCTTCATATATATCATTATCTATATTCAAAATTTCTTCTTTTAGTTTATTTAAAAAACTTATTGGCATAATTAAAATTCACCTCTTACCTTTACAAGACACATTAATTAATGAAATATAAGCTTATAGTGTCTTTACTTATACAAGGCACTATAATTTCATAATTAATTGCTTAAAGTACCTTTACAATTAATATGTATGCTTTAAATATACAATAAATACATTAAATTATAAAAAAATAAGAAGATAGTACCTCTTCTTATTTCACTTCTTTTATCCAGTTGATTAAAGATTTCTCTATATACTCTGATTTAGAAAATCCATTCTTAAATACACGTATTTGTTTATATTGAATACCTTTTAATTCAAAGTCTAGTACATCTATTCGCTCTCCAGAGATTCTTAAAAAATCTCTTCTACCCTTTAAACTTATTTTTAATTCCATATATATCACTCCAAACATCATCTTGTAGTTATATAATTTATTTTCAAATTATTTTTTTATTATATATCACTAAAAATATTTTATCAAATAAAATGACACTTTATAAAGAAAAATCTCTCTATAAAGTGTCATTTTTAATTAAATATTTTAGACCAAAAGCCTTTCTTTTTTGAATCTTTTGTTTTTTCAACTAATCCTTTAAATTCTGGATAAGTTTCCTTTATTGTAGGTGTATTATTAATTATATTGTTTTTTATTTTATTATATAAATCGTACTTTAATTTAAATTTATTTCTATTTTTATAAAGAATTATTTCTATTTCAGTTGCTCTATATAATGCCTCTTTATTATCTTTATCCATTCTATATGCTTCAAATAACATCTTACTATAGTTTAAAATTTCTTTTGAATATGTTGAATAATCTTCTTCACTTTTCTCTTCTATTTTGCTCCAACTATCTGTTATTGCTAAATAGTTAGAATAAATCATATCAGTAAGTATTTTCGATATGTTAGATGCTATTTTCTTTTTATCTATTACCATTCCCTTCATATAGTTAACAGTTTCAATTGCACTTATAATTGAATAATATTTTTGGAACGCTACATTTATAAAATCATTAGATGCACTTTCTTTAACTTCTTGTATAACATTATTAGTTATATTTATAAATTGTTTTGTAGCATCATCTTTAGTTATAGTAGCTAAAGATGTATTAGTATCTAATGCGACTAACCCTGATACAACTTCATTATCCTTAATTATTAAACTTTCATCTAGAGAACTTTTTAAATTATGTTTATTGTTCTTTATAGTATTTAATAATTGACCATTTGAGTCTAATTCAATAGTTGTATTTTTAATATCTGAAATCTTTTCTTTGTTCTTATCAATCATTAATTTAAGTAATTCTACATTATAATTATCTAATCCAAGCTTTACTCTTTGTTTTATAAGACTATTCAGTATTACTATAGTTTGTTCTAAACTTAAAATATTTTCAGGATATATGTCCCAGCAGTATTCAAATACTTTATTGCATTGATTTAAGTTATCCACTATGAAGTTTAGCTTTATACTCTCTTCATATTTAGTATTCTTTAATTGATCTAAAAGCTTAGTTGCTCTTAGTAAAATGATATTATATGTTTTCTTTGAAAGATAACTTCTAACTTCTTTAATTTTGATTAAATCTCCATAGATTAAATTTGCTGTTTCAGCTGCTGTAATAAGCGAAATAGTCTTCTCTATAAATAAGGCTATTCCTTCATCATTAAAGTTTTGTTGAAGTTCTATAATCATATTTTTGCATTGAGATATAGTTGTTTTAGTCAAGTTTGTTTGAGCAACTTTTATTAAAAATGGAATTTCTTCACCATCTGCTTTTAAAATAACGTC
The DNA here is from genome assembly GCF_055396605.1 of Clostridium budayi. Lineage (NCBI taxonomy): Bacteria > Bacillati > Bacillota > Clostridia > Eubacteriales > Clostridiaceae > Clostridium > Clostridium budayi. The sequence continues at coordinate 1,591,478 of NZ_AP042456.1, read as the reverse complement.
TTGAACTTTTTTTAATGCATTTAATAATTCCTTTGAGTCAGATATATATTCTTTTGTAGTTTGCATTTCAATCTCATTGCGCTTTTGTACAGTTTCTAAGCTGTTATTTACTTTGTTCTCTCTCATAATTGACCTATCCCCTCTTAAAGATATAAATTAACCTATACTTTTAATTATATATCTTTTTCAGATTTTTCCAATGTTTTTTATTTTAATTATTAAACTTTTTATTTTCTTTTATTTTTTTATCTAGTTCATTTAGATATTCTTGTCTTTCGTATTTTTCAAGAAGCAGAAGCTCAGTCTCTTCTTTTTCTGAAATAAGCTCCTCTAATTTAGAATAATTTGTTGAATTAAGTTCAATTTCTTCTTGAATATTTTCAAGTTTCTCTTCTAAATCAGATACTATTTTATCTATTTCTTTAAATTCCTTTTGTTCCTTAAATGAAAACTTTAATTGTCTATTTTGATTTTCTCTTTTTGGCTTTTCTTTTTTTACTTTTGGTTCATTTACTAATGTATTGTTACCTGTACTATTTTTAATCTCTTTTTGTATTAAGTAATCACTATGATTTCCATGATATATTCTAACATTACCATTACCTTCAAAAGCAAAAATTTTATTACAAACTCTATCTAAGAAATATCTATCGTGAGAAACTACTACCACAACACCTGCATAGTCATCTAAAAAATCTTCAAGTATTTTTAAAGTTTCTATATCTAAATCATTTGTTGGCTCATCGAAAATTAAAAAATTAGGTGACTCCATTAAAACTCTTAGTAATTGAAGTCTTCTCTTTTCACCGCCTGAAAGTTTTTCAATAGGTGAATATTGCATGCTTCCATCAAATAAAAATCTTTCACATAAAGTTGATGCAGATATTTTACTTCCATCATCTGTAGGTATATACTCTCCACCTTCTCTTACAAAGTCAATTACTCTTTGATTTTTATCTAATTCTTTTCCATCTTGAGAAAATACTCCTATTTTAACTGTTTCTCCAATATTAATTTCTCCACTATCTTGTTTTATAGCTCCTTCTAACATTTTTAAGAATGTTGTTTTACCAGCTCCATTGTCTCCAACAATTCCTATTCTGTCTTCTTTAGTGAATATATAATTAAAATTATTTACTATAACTTTATTATCAAAAGATTTATTTAGATTTTCTATTTCAATAATTTTTTTACCAAGTCTACTACCTACATAATTTATTTTTATATCAGTATTATTTTCAACATACTCTTTATTAACTAGTTCTTCAAATCTGTCTAGTCTAGCCTTTTGTTTAGTTGTTCTAGCTTTAGCACCTCTCTTTACCCACTTTAATTCATTTCTTATAAGTGCTTGTCTTTTTGCCTCTTGATTTTTTTCTATTTCTATTCTTTCAACTTTTTTTTCTAAATATTTTGTATAGTTACCTTCATATGAGTATAAATTACCTCTATCTAATTCAATTATTTTATTTGATACTCTATCTAAGAAATATCTATCATGTGTTATCATAACAAGCGAACCTTTTCTTCCGTTTAAGTACTCTTCTAACCATTCAATCGAATTTGAATCTAAATGGTTAGTTGGTTCATCTAATATTAAAAGTTCACACGGAGTTATTAATGCAGATGCTAAAAATACTCTTTTTCTCTGTCCACCTGATAAATTAACCATTTTTTCAGAATAATTATTTATTCCAAGTTTGTTTAAAATACTTTTTGCTTCGTTTTCGAGACTCCATAAATTTAATGTATCTATTTCACTTTGTAATTTAATAAATCTATCATTTAAAGATAAATCGCCACTTTCTATCTTACTTAGAATATCTTCATATTCCATAAGTAATTTCATTTCTTTAGTGTCACCTTTAAATATTTGTTCTATAACTGTTGTGTCATTGTTAAATTCAACGTCTTGAGATAAATATTCAATACGTATATTTTTACCCTGAGTTCTTGTTCCATCAAAAAAATCTTCTTTTCCTGCAATAATTTTTAAAAAGGTAGACTTTCCTGCTCCATTTATTCCTATTAATCCAATTTTATCTCCATCATTAATTCCTAAAAATACATCTTTAAGAAGTGTTTTTTCACTATAGCTTTTATTAATATTTTCTAATGTAACTAAATTCATCTTTCTAGCTCCTTCATGTTGATTAATTAGTAATCTATTATAATACATTCTATCAAATTTAACTGTAATATAAAAGAAGTTAGTATATAATAATAAGTATAGTTTATGAGGTGATAGTATGATTTTAAAAGAAAATGATAAAGTTATGTTAATAGCGTGTTCAAATGAATTACCGCTTAGTTATTCAAAGTATATAAGAGAAATTACTAAAATTTTAAATGATTTTGGCTTAGATGTTGTTTTATCTTATGCATTATACAGAGAGGCGAACAAATGTTCCAGGGGCTTAAAAAGGGCACAAGCTCTTATGGATGGGTTTAAAGATAATAGTATAAAATGTATTTTTGATGTTTCAGGTGGAGATTTATGTAATGAAATTCTTCCCTATTTAGATTTTGATTTAATAAATAAATCTAAGGCTATGTACTATGGATATAGTGATTTATCAGTTCTACTTAATTCTCTATATAAAAAGGCAAATAAGAAAGCATATTATTATAATATAAAAACTATATTAACAGATGAAGGTAAACAGAACTTTTATAATACGTTTATAAAAGAAAACTCTTCTTATAATTTATTTAAATCCTGGAAATATAAATGGATATGTGGAAATAAAATAACAGGAGAGGTTTTAGGTGGGAATATACGTTGCACATTAAAATTATCTGGAACAGATTACATGCCATCTTTTAAAAACAAAATTTTATTTTTAGAAAGTAATAGTGGAGATATTATAAAAATTAGAACATTTATAGCCCAATATAGAGAACTTGGGATCTTTAATGATATAAATGGTATAATCCTTGGTGAATTTACAGAAATTGATTTAAATAATGAAGAGGATGAGTTAATAGAACTATTTAAGGATATATGCATAGAATTTAATCTTTCACTTATAAGAACAAAAGAAATCGGTCACAGTAATTCAAGTAAGGGGATTTTAATTGGATCATATATTAATTTAAATAAACCTATGGAATAAAATATATTCCATAGGTTTATTTAAATTGCAAGTTCTATTTTCTTAAATGCTATTGATTTAGTTAAATTTTTACTTTCCTTATCTATAGTTATTTTATATATATTCTGACAAGCCTCTTCACGCCATTTTTTCATATATTTTGGTGTAGCAATTACAGAATAATAATAATTTTCCTCTATTTCATCTGCAAATTCTAAATAGGATAATATGCTCCTAGTATCTAGTTCAATATTAGATTTATCCAAATTGTTATATATTGGCAAGAAATATTTCATTGGTATTTTATAATTATATATACCTCTTATTTTCTTACCAGAAAGTATTGCCCTATATAATAATCTATTTTTATGTATATCTTCTTCTTTTATTCCTAATTTAAATATTGGCTCTCCTAGTCCATTTTTATCTATACGTATTTTTATCATTTTAACACCATTCTCTTCCAAATATTTCCAAGGAAATATGCTAATATTAAAAAAGCTAAATGACAATTGCCATTTAGCTAAATATATTAGAATTATTTCTTAAGTTCTTTAAAGTATTCTAAAAGTATCTCTTTTTCACCATCTAGAAATTCATAATTGTCAATTGTTCTCTCGTTTATCCATTCTATTGCTTTTACATTTTTCCCAAGATTCATATATTCTTTTATTTTTCCACTATATAAAAGAATTGACTCATTGTTATCTTTGTTTATTTCAAGTTCAGTTAAAGGCTCTAAATCAAATACAAGTGTATTTAAATCTTCTTTAATTGAACTAACTATACATTTCTCATCTGTTTCTTTACCTTTTTTTAATCTTCCAACACATTTCCATAAACTTTTTTCTTTTTTCTTTCCTTTTTGAATAATTAATACATTGTTGAAATCATCTTGAAGAATTACTGAACATCCAATAACTTTTCCCATGCCTTTACCCTCCTGTTTAACTTTTGTAAAATAATTTATTTTTCTTTTTATCTAATTCGATAAAAAAATACTAATTCCTTCTTTTATTTGTAGATTTTTTAACTAAATTTAACTAAAATATATCCGCATATCTTTTGAGCATTAAATTTACTTTCAAAAATGTTGTATTTATCAGAATCAATTGTATTATTATAGCTACTATATACAAGAGTCCATTTACCATCTGGTAATGTAATATCTATACTTTCTTTATTAGCGTTATAAATAACTATGATATCCTTATAATTATCATTTACCTTATTTCCATTTATTCTAAAAGAAACTACTTTATCACCATTAAACTCATTATCCTTTTTTAGAAAGTATAAATTTTCTTGTATAAGCTTAGAACTTTCCATTCTAAATGCAGGATGTTCTTTTCTTATTTTAATTAAATTTTTATAACACAAAAATACTTCATTAAACTCTATTTTTCTTATCCACTCTATCCTATTTACATAATCTGAAGAATTATAACTATTCTCAATTATATTCCCATTTATATCACATTTTGTTCTAAGTATCTCTTCCCCACCTTGTATAAACGGTATTCCTTGTGATGTGAAAATTATAGTTGCAGCAAGTTTATTCATAAGAATTATATCAGCCATACTTTCATTTAGGTTGGATAAATTAAGTTTATCAAAAAGGGTTAAATTATCATGTGATGAAGCATAATTGATAGTTTGATATGGTTCATTTGCCCAAAAAGAATTTGAATAATTAACTTTATTTATATCTATATCTTTATGATATGTAGATGCAACAACTCCAAATTTTATCGTTTCTTCAAGCCCTTCACTCCCACTAACAAATCCTTTTGCACACCTATAAAAAGTACTTCCTTTAATTCCATCTCTTATATCATCACTAAACGCTGCTATTTGTTTATTTGAAAATTTATTTATATTATTCTTTATAGCTCTAGTATTATATTCTAATACTGTATCTCCACCAGTCCATCCTTCCCCATACAAAATTATAGAAGTATCTATTTTATCTAATTCATCTCTTATTATATTTATAGTGTCTAAGTCATATAATCCCATTAAATCTAACCTAAATCCATCAATATGAAACTCACTTGTCCAATATTTAATTGAATCTACTATAAACTTTCTAACCATTTTTCTTTCAGATGCTATTTCATTGCCACATCCAGATCCATTTGAAAATCCTCCAAACTCATTTTGTCTATAATAATAATTTGGAACTATTTTATTTAAATTAGAGTTCTCAGTTTCAAATGTATGATTATAGACTACATCAAGTATTACTCTGATTCCATTATCATGAAGTGTTTTAACCATAGTTTTAAATTCTTTTATTCTTACTTCACCGTTAAATGGATCTAATGAATAAGAGCCTTCTAATGCATTATAATTTTGTGGATCATATCCCCAATTATAGGTATTTTGATTTTCTTTACTTTCATCAATAGATGCAAAATCATATACGGGTAATAAGTGAACATGTGTTATTCCAAGTTCTTTTAAATGTTCTAGACATGTTTTTGTATTACTTCCTGTTATATTTGTACTTTTTTCAGAAAATCCAAGGAACTTGCCTTTATTCTTAATGGAAACTCCTGAGTTAGCATCAATAGAGAAATCTCTTATATGAATTTCATATATACTTGATCCTTGAAAAGATATAAAATCTGGTCTTCTATCATTGCTCCACCCTTTAGGATTAGTTTCATTTAAGTCAACAACTTGAGACCTAAGACCATTTATAGAAACAGATTTAGCATAAGGATCTACTACTTCTTGTATTACATCACCATTTACAATTAAATAATTATAATATTGAAGATTTAGATCTCTATTTATTTTTACTTCAAAAATTCCATTTTGTCCTGGATTCATTTTTATGATCTCATATTCTTTATGTTTTAAATCCTTACCCTCTTTTCCATATAATAATAAAAATACTTTAGAAGCTAATGGCGCCCATATTATAAATTTACTACTATTTTTTGAATAATTAACTCCTAAAGAACCATCATAAAAAAATAGCTTTTCAAATTTATATATATCATTTTTCATTAAAGTACTTAAATGCTCATAATTATCTGACATATTAAAAACTCCTTAATTACTTATTTTCTTTACACAAAAATATTGGTTAAAACAAATATTAGTTTACATAATATTTAATATGAATATTAATTTATATATAATTTTATTTTAGATTATCTTTATAATTCATATTATGATAAAATAGATACTACTATTACTTTAAAGGAGTTTTTATATGAATAATTTTTCAGTTGATGAACTTATAATAATAATAAAAGAAATTATTTCCGCTAAAAAAGAAGAGGAATTATTTGGATTAGACATGGAAGAAAATTATAATTTCCCATATAATATAAATGTAAAATTAGAAAACCTATCAAATAATGATTATATAAGTTTATTTGATAATTTAGAAACAATAGCTAATAAAGTAATTGTCAATTATAATAACGAGCTTAACTCATTGAACCTTTTGCATGAAGAAATATTAGATGAATTAAATAAATTAAAAACACTAGATATTAATATCTAGTGTTTTTAATTTATTTAGTCTTATATATCCCATATAACAAAATTAGTAATATTATAATAAATGGAAATATTCCAACTAAATAAATTTTATTATTAAGATAACTCAAAGAGAAGTGATTAAACAAAAAGGGAATTATAAATAAACCAATAAGAATAATAAATATAGAAATATATTTTTTTATTAATTTAATATATTTACCCAAAAATAATCTTACCTAAATTATAGTCTACACTATATACTATTCAAATATACTTACTAAAGTTACAAAAAAAGTAAAGCATTAAATATTTAATGCTTTACTTAAAAAATTATTTTATTTCTAATTCTATAGGACAATGATCTGATCCTAGAATTTCAGAATGTATTTTAGCATTAATAAGTTTATCTTTTAAAGAATTAGAAACTAAAAAGTAATCTATTCTCCATCCAGCATTATTTTTTCTTGCATTAAATCTATATGACCACCAAGAATATGCTCCTTCTAATTCAGGATAAAAATATCTAAATGTGTCTATAAAACCTGAGTCTAATAATATACTAAATTTCTCTCTCTCTTCATCACTAAATCCAGCATTTTTTCTATTAGTCTTTGGATTCTTTAAATCAATCTCTTTATGAGCAACATTTAAATCTCCGCATACTATTACAGGTTTATTCTTTTCTAACTCCTTTAAGTAATCTCTAAATACATCTTCCCAAGCCATCCTATAATCTATTCTAGCTAATTTATCTTGAGAATTTGGAGTATATACAGTTACAACATAATAATCATCAAATTCTGCTGTAATAACTCTTCCTTCAGTATCATGCTCTTCTATTCCTAATCCATATTTTACACTAATAGGTTCTTCTTTTGTAAATAGTGCAGTTCCTGAATATCCTTTCTTTTCTGCATAATTCCAATACATATGATAATCTTTTAAATCTAAATCAATTTGTCCTTCTTGAAGTTTTGTTTCTTGTATACAAAAAATATCAGCATTAACTTCATTAAAATAATCTAAAAATCCTTTTTTTACGCAAGCTCTTAATCCATTTACGTTCCAAGATATTAACTTTTTCAAAATATATACCTCCTTCTTTTGTTTATATTTATTATAGCATTAATTTATATAAGTAATTATAAATTAATACTAATAACTTTTAACTATTTAATTTCTACAGTTAAATCGAAAGAGTTTTCTTTTGAAACTTCCTTAATCCATAATCCTGATTTTTTTATAGTCTTCTTACCTGTATTTAAATCAAGTGATATATATCCATATCTATTTCTATAAGCATTACACCATGACCAACAATCTATAGGAGTCCATAAATGATATCCAAAACAATTTGACCCTTCTTCTATTCCTTTACTTAAATAGTAAAGATGTTCTTGTATGAATTCGATTCTATAATCATCTTCAATCATTCCATTCTCATTAACATATGCTTCTTCACCTTTAACTCCCATTCCATTTTCAGAAACATACCAAGGTATATTGTTATAATTTTCCTTTATATTTATTGATATATCATATAGACACTTAGGATATATCTCCCATCCTCTATATGGGTTCATTCTTTTATTTGGCATATCATATCTATCAAAGTACATATCAGGCATCCAACCTAAGTTTTTATCAAACTCTGATTCTTTAGCTTTAACTCTAGAAGGTTGATAATAGTTTACTCCTAAAAAGTCTACAGTATTATTTTTGATTATATTTTCCTCTTCACTAGTTGATTCCCATAAAACATTATCTTTTTTAAAGATTTTAATTAGATTTTCTGGGAATGTTCCTTTTACTGCAGGATCTAAAAATAATCTATTAAAGAAATTTTCTACAAACTCAGAAGCTTCAATATCTTTTTTATCTTCTGATCTTGGATAGGCAGGTGTTAGATTTAAAATAGTACCTATTTTACCGCCATTTTTATTATAATTACCTTCTTTAAATACTTTTATTGTTTTAGCTGATGCTAAGTTTAAATTAAAAGCAACTTGTATAGCTTTTTTACCATCAACTAAATTAGGATAATGGAATTTATATAAATATTGACCTTCTACTACAACTATAGGTTCATTAAAAGTTGTCCAATATTTAACTCTATCACTAAAAAGCTTAAATGCTGTTTCTGCAAATTTTACGAATAAATCTACAACATGTTTTGATTCCCATCCGCCATACTTATTGTACAGTTCTATTGGGAGATCAAAATGATGAAGATTAATTACAGGCTCCATTCCATTTTCTATACAATTATCTATAACATCATTATAAAATCTAATAGCATCTTCACACGCTTCTCCTGTTTCAAAATCTTTTATAAGTCTTGTCCATTGAATTGATGTTCTAAAAGAATTTAAGCCTATACTTGCTATTTGCTTTAAATCTTTTTTGTAATCATTATAAAAGTTTGAAGTTACATTAGGACCTACATTATCATAAAAAATATCTGGCTCAATTTCATACCAATAATCGAAAACGTTTTTATGAAGCTTATTAAAATCTCCTTCTGATTGTGGACCTGATGTGGCAGCTCCCCACCAAAACTCTTTTGGAAAACTAACTTTACTCATATTATAATACCCTCCTAAATTTTGTAATTGTATTATAACTTAATAGACGAACTTTGTCTATACATATTATTAAATAATATATACCAATTTGCATTTATATGATATCATATAAATAACGATTTTATCTTGGAGGATTTATGAATAAATATTTAGAAATATCAAATACGTTGTTAAAAAGAATAGAAATTGGATTTTATGATAATACATCTAATCCTATTCCAAATGAAATAGAATTAGCTAAAGAATTCAATTGTAGCAGAATGACTTTAAGAAAAGCCATTGATATTTTAGTAAAAGAAGGGCTTATATATAGACGTCGTGGTGCAGGAAGTTTTATTAGAGAAAGTGTTTGTAATGAAAAATTTTCTTTTGATAATACAAAGCTAAAAGGTCTTACTAAATCTATAAATACAAACATTAAAAATACAGTATTATCATTTAAAATTATGTTTCCAGAAGAAAATATAGCTAAAGCACTATCAATAACTAAAGATACTCCTGTATATGAAATAATAAGAATTCGTTATATTAATGATTATCCATATGTAATAGAAAAAACATATATGAATGCAAATCTTATAACTGGTATTAATGAAGAGGTTTTAAAAGAATCAATTTATGATTATATAGAAAATAGACTTAATTTAAAAATTGATGGTTCTAAAAAGATATTAAGAGCAGACATAAGTAATGATTTAGATAAAAAATATCTTTTATTAAAAGATATTGAACCTGTCCTTGAAATTGAACAAATAGCTTATTTAAGAAACGGTTCTCCTTTTGAATATTCATTTTCAAGACACCGTTATGATAAATTTGAATTTACATCTTTTACAACAAAAAATTAAAGAATAGATTAATCTATTCTTTAATTTTTAAAAGAATGTATAGGAGCTGGAATTCTTCCACCTCTTTTTATAAATTCTTCTGATGAATTATTATTAATTTTCATTACAGGTGCTCTTCCTAAAAGCCCACCAAATTCAACCATATCTCCAACTTTACAACCTGGAGCTGGTATTATTCTAACTGCAGTAGTTTTATTATTTATAACACCTATTGCAGCTTCATCTGCAATCATAGCAGATATTGTAGATGCATTAGTATCCCCTGGAATTGCAATCATATCCAATCCAACTGAACATATGGCAGTCATTGCTTCTAACTTTTCTAAATTTAATGAACCATTTAATACGCTATCTATCATCCCGGCATCTTCAGAAACAGGTATAAACGCTCCACTTAGGCCTCCTACATGTGAGCAAGCCATTACCCCACCTTTTTTAACAGCATCGTTTAAAAGTGCTAATGCTGCTGTTGTACCATGTGTTCCTACTCGTTCAAGTCCCATTTCCTCTAAAATATGTGCAACAGAATCTCCAATAGCAGGAGTAGGTGCTAAAGATAAATCAACAATTCCAAAAGGAATATTAAGCCTTTTAGATGCCTCATTTCCTACTAGTTGTCCCATTCTTGTTATTTTAAAAGCCGTTTTTTTAATTGTTTCTGAAACAATATCAAAAGGCTCATTTCTAACTTTTTCTAATGCCTTTTGAACTACACCTGGACCAGATACCCCAACATTTATTATTTTATCAGCTTCTCCTACGCCATGAAAGGCTCCAGCCATAAATGGATTATCTTCTACTGCATTTGCAAATACAACTAATTTAGCGCAGCCTAATCCTTTATTGTCTTTAGTTAAAAGTGCCGTTTTCTTTATTATGTGACCTAGCTCTTTAACTGCTTCCATATTTATTCCTGTCTTACTTGATCCTACATTTACAGATGCGCATACTTTATTTGTTTCTGCTAAACTTTCAGGAATAGATTCTATAAGTATTTTATCTCCTTTTGTATATCCTTTTTGAACTAATGCAGAAAATCCACCTAAAAAATCAATACCTATGTTTTCAGCTGCTTTATCTAAAGTTTTAGCTATATTAACATAACTATTACAATCTAATGCTGATGCTATAATAGATATAGGAGTTACTGATACCCTCTTATTTACTATAGGAATTCCAAATTCATCTTCTATATTTTTACTAACTTTAACAAGATCTTTAGCTGATTTTGTTATTTTATCATAAATTTTATCTTGTAATCTTTTCTCATCTGAATCAATACAATCTAATAGTGAGATTCCCATAGTTATAGTTCTTATATCTAAATTTTCCTCTTCAATCATTCTTATCGTTTCAAATATGTTATTATTATTCAAAAAATCACCTCCAAAATTAAATTGTATGCATTGATTTAAATATTTCTTCTCTTTGAATTCTAATGTTTATATTTAGCTTATCACTTACTTCTATAAGTATATTTTTTATTTGTTCAAATGAACTAGTAGATTCGTTTAAATCTACTAACATAATCATTGTAAAATTTTCATCCATTATTGTTTGACTAATATCTAGTATATTGATATTAAGTTTTGCAAGTTCTAAGCTTATAGAAGACACAATCCCCACTTTATCTTTACCTATAACTGTTATTATTGCTTTCATTATAATATCCCCCTTTTTAAGTTAACTAATTTTATTATTTAAAAAATTCATAATTAATATCATCATGATTTTCTTTTTTAGTATTTTTATTATCCTCAAAATAATTTCCTTCATTTATGCTTAATAATATCAATTCAATCAAATTTTTAACTCTATTATCCATAAAAACCACCTTTTGTACAATATATACTAAATATTACAACTAATATTTAAATATTTCAACTTAATATTTATATTTTTATTATTTTTATTTATAAATTTATCTAATTAATAATACTATCCATAATATGTGAGATAAATTTATAAAGATATATATTAAAACTGCAAAACAAATAATTATATTAGAATAGAATAATTGTTTTGAATTTGCGTGTTTCATTCTTCTACAAAGAAATAATATTAGCATTAAAACAACAAAAACTTTTAGAAAAATACTAAGTAATGGACTAGATACTACATCTACCATTATTGAATTTGCTTCCATGAAATAACCTGTTTTTAATAATAGTAAAGTTAACACAATATCACTTACATTAAGAAAATATAATAGAAAAAGTTTTCTTTTTAGATTATTATAATCATTCGCTTTTATAAACTGCATATATTTATGCCTCCTATATATAGAAATTAATGTTATTTTATCCAATAACTTATTTTTTATTACATAAATATATTCCTAGGTTATAAAGTGTAGAATTATAAATATTATATATAAATAAAAAGTAGATTCAGGTGAATCTACTTTTTATTTTAATTAGTTATATTACAAATTCTTTTTTTATTTCTTTTAAAATATTTATTGCATCTGGAACACTATACCATGCTTCATACCCATAAAGCATATAATGAATTGCCTCTTCATGTGATCTAAATCTTTCAATTATAGGTAATTCTTTTGGTATACGTTTCATCTTTAGTATATATGGAATAACGAACTTATTATATTGAATAGCTTTTCTTAAAGCAATTTTTCCTTCTCGTATATTTCCAATTTTTATATTGAATAATGCTTTACTATAGTAACTAGCTGTTAAGTAATCATTTTTATATTTATTTAAAATTTCATTTGTATAATTATCTTTATTAGTTATAATAGTCCAACTTAATAAAATGCTTCTTATTATTAATCTATCTTTAGGATTATTTCTAAGAAGATTCATACATATTTCAGTTGCTTCATCTCTATTCTCTGTTAACCATAGATGATTAGCTAATCTATATTGAGCGCCTAAATATGGTGTTAATTCTTCTTTTAAAAATTCTTCTTTTTTTAATCTATTTATATCAGTTACTCCTAATATATTTATAGAAGCCTTAACAGCTTTTCTAAGTAAATTTTCTTTTTTAGAATCAGTTAAACCTTTATCGTTAGCAAGTATTATATATGCATCAGAACAATCTTTACATATTTCTAAAGCTTTATTTGCAAGCTTTACTCTCTGCTTGAAATTTTTTTGATTATAAGCTTCTTTTATAATTTCTTGAGCTTGTATATAATTTTCGTCTGCTATTGTCTTAATTACTTCAAAATTTAATTCTTTATTATTACAATCAGATGATTTTATATTATTAATCATTTTCTCAACATCTTTAGATCTTTTAAGTCCAGTACTACTACTTACGTTGAAAAATTTATAAATATTACTAATTTTTATATCCATTTGATTTTTAACACAAGTGTTATGAGCTATACCACATGCCCAAGCTTCACATTTACCCTTTAAAAGCTCTTCACTATAATTATCGAATAAAAGTTCACTAACTTTAAAAAAATTATTCTTTAATTTATCTTCTAAATTCTCTTTTATAAAAGCTTCTATTAATTTATTAAGTTCAGTCTTTCTTATTATAATTTCTTCCATTTACATTAATAGCTCCTTAATTTAAAGTCTTTCCATAACAATTCTATAATAAAATTATATACTAATGCAATTATTTATAAAAATACAAAAAATTCTAAATATTAAGATTAATTCTTTTATTTTATGTCTTAGTATAATATTTATATATATGATATAATTTAAATAAAAAACTTAGGAGAAATTATTATGAAGGAAATATCAACAACTAAACTTAAATCTATACTTAAAGAAGATCCTAAAGCGCTTATAATTGATGTTAGAGATAAAGATGAATATGATTTTAGACATATACCATCAGCTAAAAATATTCCTTTATCTGATATAGAAGATTATAGTGATGAAATTCCAACAGATAGACCAGTTTATTTTATATGTAAAAGTGGTAATAGAAGTTCACACGCTATTACTTTATTAAATGATTTAGATATCAATAATGTTATAAATGTTCGTGGTGGAATGTTATCTTGGGATGGAGAAATTAAGAGTAAATAATAAAAAGAAGAGGTATTAATTTAATAGCTAATACCTCTTCTTTTTATTATAAATCTTCACTACATAATGGACAATCATGTTCACCTTTTCCACTACATACAGGACAGTTTTGAATTTGTCCTGAAAACTCTATGCATTCACAAGTTATCTTTCCTGTTCCTTTGCATAAAATACAACTGCCGTCTCTATATAATTTAGTCATTATTATTTACCTCCAGAGAATAAATTCATTAATAATTATTGACTAATTATATTTAAATATTCAAATCTATAAAAGTAAAAAAGACTAATTTAAATTAGTCTTTTTTGTTTATATTTTAAGCATTTTTTATTATTTCACAAATAGATTTAGTTACTTTTAAAAGATCTTCAATATAATAATGCTCATTAAGAGTATGTGGACTTCTTTCACCAATTGCTAAATTTACAGCTTTAATTCCATTACAGTTTAATATATTAGTATCACTTCCACCACCTGAAGATTTAATACTTACGTCATAACCTAATGAATTAAATGCCTTTTTTGCAAGTTTTATTACTTCATCATCAGAGTCTACAGAAAATTCTCCATATACTCTATTAACATTTATATTGCATTTAGCATTCTCAGCTTTACATACTTCATTAAATGTTTCAACCATATGATTAGTTTGCTTATCTAAACTATTGATATTTGTACTTCTTGCTTCTGCTTCTATTTTAACTTCTGGACAAACTATGTTTGTTGCTACTCCACCTTGAATTGAACCTATATTTGCTGTTGTGTCTTCATCTATTCTTAATAGATTCATCTTTGAAATAGCTTTACTTGCAACATTAATTGCACTTATTCCATTTTCTGGAGCAACGCCTGCATGTGCAGCTTTTCCTATTATTTCAACTTCTATTTTATCTTGAGCTGGTCCTTTATTAATTATAGTTCCAACTTCATCTCCTGAATCTAATACAAATCCTCTTTTTGATTCAATTTTAGTATAATCTAAATTTTTTGATCCATATAAGCCTATTTCTTCACATATAGTGAAAATTACTTCTATTGTTGGATGATTTATATCTTCTTCTATTATGTTAGTAATAGCTTCCATTATAGATGCAATTCCCGCTTTATCATCAGCTCCTAGAATAGTAGTTCCATCTGAATATATAACCCCATCCTTTATTACTGGTTTTATATCATTACCAGGTGTAACTGTATCCATATGGCAACTAAATAATATAGGTTCTTTTGTACTATCCCCTTTTAACTTTGCAATTATATTACCAGTTGATCCATTAACAGATTCATAAGCCTTATCTCTTATAACTTCTAATCCTAATTTCTTTAAATCTTCTTCAAGTTTATCTGCAAAATCCTTTTCATTTTTACTTTCACTTGGGATTTTAACATATTCTAAAAATCTATTTAATACTCTTTCCTCTTGTATCATATGGTATTCTCCTTTGTATATAGTAAATTTATACTTTATTTTATCAGAAATCTTATACAATATAAAGTAACAAAAGAAATAAATTTATAAGTAACTACTATTTAACTTAGTTTTATAGTCTCTAATAAGGTTTCATTTTTCATAAAAAATTTTACAAGAGGATAACCTATTATAGTTACTGATAAAATTTCACCAGCAATAAATCCAAATAAATATAACATGAATGGTAGTCCAACAAATATATGTAATATAAAAACTACTGGAATACAAAAAAAGCTTGGCCATAATGTTGCTAAAAATAGATTTTTAGTTTTGCTTATTGCATAAACTGAGAAGAAAGTTCCAAGTGTTCCAACTACAACATCAATCATTCCTAGTGGACTTAAAAGATTTGCAATTAAGCAACCTATCGTTAAACTTATTATATATTTTTTATCAAAGAAAGCTAATAAAACTAATACCTCGGATATCCTCACTTGTACAGGGCCATAGCTTATTGGTGCTATAGCATACGTTATAACTACATATAAAGCTGCAACTATAGATATTTTTGCTAATACATTTATTGATTTAGAACTATTCATTTATTTCACTTCCTACTCCTAAATCTGTATTATTTATTAATACTTCTATATTCTCATTATCTTCTAAATATTTATATTTATTTATAAACCACTTTACTAATTCTTCATCTCTTTTAATATCAGTAGTATTTTCAACATAAACATTTATACAACCTCTTTCAAAATGATTTTCTAATATATAAATATCTCTTTCTATCATTTCTTTAGTTTGGCCTTTTATCCCAACTAATAAGCAAATTGATTTAAAATACCTATTTACTTCAGTATAATCTTTAAATCCTGCTCCCTTATTTAATATTTTTATTCTAAAATCATTATCAAAAGTTTCAACTCCACACCTAAATATTATTGGAATTTCAAAAAAGTTTCTTATCTCATCTAAACGATCCTTATATAACCAATGACATTCAACAAATAATTTTTCAATATTTTTTTCTTTTATTATTACTTTAATATCATTTAATGTTTCTTTTGGAACTTCAAAAATACTTCCTGAATTTATTACATCTAATACTTTAAATTCCCCAGTTATGTTTTTTAGAATATTTTTATTATATTCTACAATTT
Organism: Clostridium budayi; assembly: GCF_055396605.1. Taxonomy (NCBI): domain Bacteria; kingdom Bacillati; phylum Bacillota; class Clostridia; order Eubacteriales; family Clostridiaceae; genus Clostridium; species Clostridium budayi. The sequence continues at coordinate 1,574,855 of NZ_AP042456.1, read as the reverse complement.
CTTTTTCATTGGTCTCATTATCACATATGTAATCACAGAACTTACATTTTCCCCATTTACATGGGAATCCTTTTAACATTACCATCTCTCTTTCGTTTTTGCCATAAATCTTACTATACCTTTGCATTTCCATTAATTAAATCTCTCCTTTTTAATGGCACAAAGCTAATAAAAATAAAAAAGGGCGACTTAAAGTCACCCTCTAATTTCTATTTATTAGACAATGCCTTAGTTTTATTTAAAGACAGGAGGCTTCCGAACTGTCTTCTATATTGCATTTTTATTATACTCTCTAAAGTATCTATTTTCAATGTATTTTATAATCTGTTAAATTCATTATACATTAGTTAATAATATAATTTACCTCTCCACAAAAACCATATCCTGTATGAAAGCATTTTTCTTCTAAATTCATTTTATAATGCACTTTTATATTTATCTATAATTTAATTAACATAAACATTTTAATTTATTAGGTTATATTTATATAACCTTCCTTTTAATTTTATTTTTATGGTTTTCTTTGATTTTTATATTTTATTTAATTATCATTTACGAGGATATTTATTAAGATATAATATTGTAAATTAATACATTAAATACAATATTATTCATTGCCTTAAAATCATATAAATTATATAATCATTAAATATAATTTATATAAGGAAAGGAGTTTTAATACATGGATTTTTCACATATCTATGATACCGTAATAAAATGGGCTACAACTAGTGGTTTAAAATTATTACTTGGATTAATAGGCCTTTGGATAGGATGGAAAGTTGTAAATAAAGTACTAACTACTTTGCATAAATTCTTGAAAAAACAAAATGTGGACATGACTTTAATGTCATTTTTAAATGCACTTGTTGATATTTCACTTAAGATTTTATTAGTAGTTGCATTCTTATCTTATGTTGGTATACCAATGGCAAGCTTTGCAGCAGCTTTAGCTTCAGCAGGTTTAGCACTTGGACTAGCTATTCAGGGAAGTCTTAGTAATTTTGCTGGAGGAGTTATTATTTTATTACTTAGACCTTTTAAAGTTTCAGATTACATAGAAACCTCAAATTATCAAGGGACTGTAGAAAAGATAAGTATCTTCTACACTTCTTTATTAACACCTGATAATAAAGAAGTTTTAATTCCAAATGGAGCTTTAGCAAACGGTAGCTTAACTAATTATTCATCAAAACCTTTAAGAAGAGTTGATTTAACTTTTGGTGTAGGATATGAATCTGATGTTTTAAAAGTTAAAAATATCTTAAATGAGATAATAAATAGTAATCCTAACATAATAAAAGACGTAGAGCCTTTTGTTGCAATAAGTGAACTTGCTGATAGTTCTGTAAACTTTGTTGTACGAGTTTGGGGTAAGACTGAAGACTATTGGAAAATTTACTATTCATTATTAGAATCTGTTAAGATAAAGTTTGATGAAGAAGGTATATCAATACCTTATCCACAAATGGATGTTCATTTAGATAATTCTAAATAAAAAAAATAGCTGTTTCAGGCATAAAACTGAAACAGCTATTTTTTTATTTTATAGTTAACTTAGTTATAATATCTTTATAGTTTGGATATTTTTCAATTAAATCTTTTCTTTTAAAAAGTTCAAAATCCTCAAATTTAAATCCTGGTGATACCATGCATCCAACTAATGAAAATCCTTCTGAATTCATAGCTGATCCAAATATATATCCTTTTTCAACTAATACTTGTGGTTCTTCACCCTCTAACATATTAAGACCTAACTTTTTTTCTATAAGCTCTCCACTTGGAGAAATCATATATATAGTTAGAGCATTACCTGCATGGAAATACCACATTTCATCTGACTTTAGTCTATGAAAGTTAGATACTTCTCCTGTATGAAGAAGAAAATATATACTTGTCCATAAATCTTTTTTGTCATTATCTCTTACTATACTATCACTCGCTACAAATGATTCCTTATAATATCCTCCTTCTGGATGTTTTTCTAGTTTTAAATTTTCTATATAATACTTAGAATCCATCTAAGTACCCCCTTTATTTATAATGATTTAAATATTTTTTAATGCATTTTATTATATTTAATTGAACCTCTAGGCTTCTTACAGCATCACCTTCTATATTTAATGCATGATTTGCACCATCAATTCTTATTAGTTTAACTCCGCTTAAATCACTTATTTGGTTGACATTTTCTCTAGTTATTAACGGATCTTCATTTCCTGTTATAACTAAAGAATTATTTATCATTCCCATTTCTACTGTTTTATTAATAGGACTCAAATAAATATTCACAACATCTATATTATCTACTCTATTGTTTAAAACATTTTGAACACAAGTTCCGATGCTCTTTCCAATAAAAACAATACGTTTATATCTTTTATTTAATGATGATTTTAGTAATGCCACTGACTCTTCCGCTATAATATTAAATTCCTCTTCTGAATTAAACTCTCTTCTTCCAATTTGAAAACCATATTCTATTTTCAAAACATCATATCCAAGTTCTAAACAAAGCTCAGAAGAATACTCTAGTGATACCCTATCAAGTGTATAACCTATCCCAGGCATAATTACAGCTAAAGTATCACTTCCCTTTCCAATAATAATTGGCTTTAAGTTCATTCCCCAATAAGATTTAATTACATCATTCATATAGACATCTTCTTTCTATTATTTTAATAATTTATTATAAAATAACATAAATTTGTTTCTATAATATAAATTAAACCTACACTTTTAAAAATTTATTATTAAAAATTAGGAAACTTTGATTTATATTTCTTTTTTTAGCTCTATCATAGCATCATATACCCCACTAGCTTTTCTAATACATTCTAATAATTTATAATTTTTATAATCATCCTTATGTTTTATAATGTTTATATTAAAACAACAATTATTTTTTTCATTATAAATAGATTCAAATATATTTTTCATGTTTTCTACACATTCTTCTACATATAATTCGTCAATATTATACCCTTCTTCAAGGGATAAGACAACAGCTGAATGTATTATAAGTGTTGTAAATTGATTATTTTTAAATATAAAGTTTTTTAAACTTTTATTATTTAACTTTTGAAAATGCATTTGCAATTTACCACTTATCAAATATGAAGTAAAAAGAAGTTTTTTTATTTCATTTTTATCAAAAGTTCCATTGATAATATCATATATCTTATCTAACATAATTTCATCTAATTTAATTAATTTATGAATCATATTTATAAGCTCTATATGATTTTTATTTGGAAAAATAAAATTATTTGCAAATAATACTACTATAGCTGATATACCTGTATAAAAAATTCTTAAGAATACAGCTTCTCCATCGCCCATTGTTATTGTAGAAATTGCAAGTGCATAACAAGTTGTATATATAGTCATAACTTTATAATCTGTAAAATAGTACATAAGAACTGTTGAAATAATTATAATTATTATATGAGCATCTTTATCTTTAAATATATAAAAAATAATAAATGAAACTATTATTCCTATTACTGTTCCAATAAAACGTTCTTTTATTCTTATCTTACTGTCTTCATAAAATGGAAGCGTAAGTAAAAATATAGTCATAGGTATCCAATAACCTTTAGGAATATAAAATATTTTTATAAATGTAAATGCTGTTGTTAGTAATAATGTTAATCTTATAGCAAATCTTATTTTAAATTCATTTAATGATAGTCTATATTTACTAAAGTATTCTTTTGAAGATTTAAAATCAAAAATCTTTTTAATAAAATTTCTTTTATATGTTTTTATATTTTCCATTGAAGAAATTAAATAATTTAATATAAATATAATATAATTATTTATATTTTTATCATTCAAAGAATTTTCTTTTAAAAACTTAGTTATAAGGTCAGAATATAATTCCAAATTATAATTTTTATTTATATCTAACTTTAAAATAAGTTTATTTAATTTCTTTATATATATTCTATTTTCACTTAGGTATTTTTTATTTTCTATAAACTCATTTATAAAATTATTAAAATGTTGAAATAGTATTATAAATTGGTAATATTCTTTTTTATCACTTGAATAAACAACCCTATTTAATTCCTTGCATATTTCAAATAAATTAAATTGTTCTTTTTTTAATGATGTTATATCACCTATATAAAGATATTTTAATTGCAATAAGATATTTTCTCGTCCATTTTTTATTAAAACCTTTATATGAGATCCGACACCTTTTCTTGAAAATAATAATAAATATAAAAATACTACAATATATGATACTATTATTGCTAAAAGTCTTTTTGGTATTTCATTTACTGTAGTTGTAAATAATTGCAGAAATACAAATGCCATTAAATAAGGAAAATAGCTTCCTGAATTATAATCATCTGTTAAAAAGTAACATAATAAAAATATAGAAATTAAATTAATAAATATTGCACTTGAAATATTTAAGCTAGCAATTGAAGCTAGTATTCCAATAAGTAAATGAATAAATAATGGTTTAAATATATTTTTTTCTATCATTATATAATTTTTCATTCTTATAAATGTAAGTGTCATATATGGTGCTATTATTATATTGTTAAGACCAAAAAAGCTTAAATTTATAAATAGTATTGTTAAAGAAACTAGTGCTGTCGGAATAGTATCTTTAAGTTTAGTTATTTTTTTGTCAAAATTCATCTTAATGTCCTCTTCTAACTATTATTTTAGTAATTATTATATATTTTATTTATTAATAAATAATGATTAATTTGCAATATTACTATTACAAAATTGCATTTTATATAAAATTTGATACATAATATTCTAATAAACTCTTTATTTGGTATTTTCTTTGTACTATAATAAAATAAGAATTATTATATAATAATACAAAAAATAAGCAATGTTTTGAAGGGAGGCAGTTACTTTAAGTCTACTTAAGGTAATGACAATTATGAGTAAAGTAAATATCAATTGGGAAGAATTAGGTTTTAATTATATTAAAACTGATCTTCGTTATGTATCAATTTGGGAAAATGGTAAATGGGATGATGGAAAACTTGTTGAAGACAATAAATTAGTTATTGAAGAAGGTGCTCCAGCATTACATTATGGCCAACAATGTTTTGAAGGGTTAAAGGCATATAGAACTAAAAATGGAGATATTCAACTATTTAGACCAAATAAAAATGCTGAGAGATTAAATAATAGTTGTAAAAGATTACTTATGCCAGAAGTACCTGTAGAAAAGTTTATTGATGCTTGCATGCAAGTTGTTAAAGCAAATGAAGATTTTGTACCTCCGTATGGAACTGGTGCAACTTTATATTTAAGACCATTTTTAATTGGGGTTGGAGATAATATTGGTCTTAAACCAGCAAGCAAATTCATTTTTTCAGTATTCTGTATTCCAGTAGGACCATACTTTAAAGGTGGAATGAAACCTGTAAACTTTATTATATCAGATTACGACAGAGCTGCTCCTAATGGAACTGGGGCTCAAAAAGTTGGAGGTAATTATGCAGGAAGTTTAATTGCACAAAAAATTGCAAAAGAAAATGGCTATGCAGATGCAATTTTCTTAGATCCTGCAACTCATACAAAAATAGAAGAAGTAGGTTCTGCAAACTTCTTTGGTATAACTAAAGATAATAAATTTGTAACACCTCTATCACCTTCTATATTACCTAGTATTACAAAATATTCATTACTTGAAATTGCAAGAGACTATTTTAATATGGAAGTAATAGAAGGCGATGTTTATATTGATAAAATAGACGACTTTAAAGAAGCTGGTGCATGTGGTACTGCTGCTGTTATAACACCAATTGGAGGAATTCAATTTAATGACAAACTTCATGTTTTCTATGATGAAAAAGAAGTTGGACCTATAACAAAAAAATTATATGATACTTTAGTTGGAATTCAATTTGGAGATGTTGAAGCTCCAAAAGGATGGATATATAAAGTTAAATAGTATATTAACTGTTCCCTAGATTTATCTAGGGAATATTTTTTTATAAATATTAATTTGTTCATTTTTTATTAAAAATATTTAGTTATACTAATATAGTTAAATTTTAATAAATTGGAGGATTTATATGAGTGAAAAATTAAAAAACAAGTGGCTTATACTTGCTATACTTGTTACTCAGCCTTTTATGGCCTGTTTAGATAGTAGTATTGTAAATGTTGCTTTACCTACAATAAGTAATAAACTAAATATTCAAATGTCTAGTGCAGAATGGATTATCAGTGCATATCTTATCGTTATTTCTGCAGCTATTTTAATATTTGGTCGTCTTGGAGATATTAAGAGTAAAAGTTTAATATTTAATAATGGTATTTTAGGATTTATATTTGGTTCATTACTTTGTGCCTTATCACCTAATATAGAAATATTAGTATTAGCTAGAATTATCCAAGCTATAGGTGCAGCTATGATTATGGCAACAAATCAAGGAATTATAACTGACGTATTCCCACCAAATGAAAGAGGTCGTGCTCTTGGGATTTCAGGATCATTTGTAGCCTTAGGTTCTCTTCTTGGACCAGCTTTAGGTGGATTTATAGTTACTTACCTATCATGGCATTTTATATTCCTTATTAATATACCAATAGGATTAGTTGCTTATTATTTAGGAAGAAAATATTTACCTGTAGAAAATAAAACTCAAGGGGAAGAATTTGACGGAAAAGGTGCAACTTTATTTGCATTAACAACATTACTTGTATTCACATGTATAATGCTTGGTCAAAATTTAGGATTTACTAGTATTTATATAATATCTGGTTTTGTAATTGGAATAATACTATTTATTATATTTATTTTAGTTGAAAGAAAAGTTGTATCACCAATGTTACATTTAAAACTATTTAAGAAAAGAACTTTTTCTTTAAATTTATTTTGTGCATTCGTATCATTTGCAGCAATTAATACAATAAATGTAATACAACCATTTTATTTAAGTGATGTATTAAATTATTCAGCAGAACAAATATCAATTGTAATGTTATTTTATCCATTAGTGTTATTTATAGTTGCTCCTTTAAGTGGAAGTTTATCCGATAAAATAGGAAGTAAAAAATTAACATTAGCTGGTTTATTACTTACATCTATAAGTATGTATTTACTTTCTACAACTGGTGAGGCAACATCAAAAACAACTCTTATTTTAATGTTATCTCTTTTAGGATTTTCTAATGGACTATTCCAGTCCCCTAATACAAATCTTATAATGTCATCTGTTCCAAAAGATAAACTTGGTATAGCAGGTGGTTCAAATGCATTAATAAGAAACTTAGGACTTGCTTTTGGTGTATCTGCCTCCACATCATTTTTATATTACAAAATGAGTGAAGCTGCTGGCTTTAAAGTACTTGGAGCAGTTAAAGGTAAACCTGAAATCTTTGTATACGGAATGAACTCATTATATATTGTAGTTGCGGTTATATGCTTTATTGCATTTATTTTTTCTTGTATAGATTATTTTACATCTAAAGATTATTAGATAGAAAGGCTAGCTTTTAAGCTAGTCCTTTTATTTCCAAAGAATTAATTTTTCTAGTCCATACTCTTTAGCTTTTAAAGATACTGTTCTATGAGTTATTCCAAGTGCTTTACCTGCCTTATTATAACTTCCATATTTTTTTAGTGCTTTTTCAATAATTAATTTTTCATATTCTTTTAAAGTATAAATTTTTTCATCATTAAAAATTTTAGATAAATTGTCTTCTATATTGGTTATTTCTTTTAATTTTATATTGCAATTATTGTTATAGTGTCTTATAAAGTATGGTATATCTTCTATATCTATTAAAGCTTTTTCTGAAAGTACTAAAATTCTCTCTATTATATTTTCAAGTTCTCTTATATTTCCGTCCCATTTATAATTACATAAAGCTACTAATGCTTCATTTGATATATTTTTTATTTTGGTATTTTCTAATTTTTTATTTAAAAAGTGTTTAATTAAAAGAGCGATATCACCTTCTCTTTCTCTTAAAGGAGGTAACTCTATTGGGATAACATTTAATCTATAAAATAAATCTTCTCTAAATTCATTTCTTTTAATCATTTCTTCTAGGTTTTTATTTGTAGCTGATATTATTCTAATATTTAGTTTTATTGTCTCTTCCCCACCAACTCTTTGTATTTCTTTATTTTGAATAGCCCTCAATATTTTAGCTTGAATATTTTTATCCATTTCACCTATTTCATCTAAGAATATAGTTCCATTTTGGGCTAATTCAAATTTACCAAGTTTTCTTTTTATAGCACCTGTAAATGACCCTTTTTCATGTCCAAAAAGTTCGCTTTCTATAAGATTCTCAGGTATTGATGCACAATTAACTCTTATTATAGGTTTATCCTTTCTTTTACTCGAAAAATGAATAGCTTCTGCTAATAGCTCTTTTCCTGTACCACTTTCTCCATAGATTACTACTGATGAATCACTTTTTGAAGCTTTTTTTGCTATAGATAAAGATTTTTTTAATGTTTTACTATTCCCAATTATTTTTTCAAATGGGTCATCTTCTTCAAAATCATTTATATATACTACTTTGTTTAAACTTTCATTTATTTTTTTCATTATATCACCTTTTCTGTTGTTTACGTTTACTACATTGAAATTAGATTTACTTAAATATAAAACATAATGATAATTACTCACTTCTATTTAAGAAATAATGATACATATTTACTTAAATTTATTATATATTAGTTTTATTTATAGTTCAAATATATTAAAATTTGTATTATATTTCGTTTTTATAATTTATTTTTAAATATCATTTACGATGATGTTACTTAAGAATATATATAGTAAAAAAAGTAGCAGGTTATTATATACTGCTACTTTTTTTGTTGTCTATTTTATTAGTAAATATAAATGATGTAATAATATATAAAATAACTAATGGTATTCCTTTCATTGTTAATTCAAAACTATCATTAGCTATTAAATATCCACTTAATTTATCTTCTACAATAATGCAAATAAAGATTAATACAATTGATATTAGTAGTAATATCAATTTATTAAGTTTTTTATGGAAAAACTTTTTAGATGTTATTTTATTATATAATGAACTACTCTTCCATATTAAATCAATTATATAAAAACCTATTGCAATAGTTATTAATTCTATAGTGTGTTCCATTTTAATCTTTTAAGGATTTTTCCTCTTCCTCCTTTTTAGTTTCTATTATTTCTAAGATTTTATCAGTATCAACATTTTCTTCAAAAACCTTACATAACTTATCGTATTGTTTTAATTTATAACTTCTATAGTTTTCTTTTTCTTCTGTTCCATTTTCAATTATAACATTATATTTTTCTTTAAAATGATTTAATAATTTATGTCTAAACTCAACGCCCTCAAATATTCCGTGTATATAAGTCCCAAGTACGTCCCCTTTGGAATTAGACATTCCAGTAACATTATTACTACTATCTATTATTAAAACCTCTCCTGGCCCATCTAACATATCGCTAGCACCACTATTAATTTCATATCCGTATACTCTTATATTTGATAGTTCCCTAAGTTCATTATTTACTGAACATACTATTCCTTTTGATATAGTCGTTTTTTTATTTAATGAAAAAGAGGTTCTTATAGGTAATAGATCGAATCCATCAATTATTCTCTTTTCACTTTCATTATTTGATAAATCTATTATAGATCTACCAAGCATTTGAAAACCTCCACATATTCCCATAATACTTGTACCACTTTTATGTAATTCTAATATTTTATCAAATACTCTATTTGCTTTAATATATTCTAAATCGTATATTGTATTTTTGCTACCTGGTAAAATTATCAAGTTAGCTCCCTCTAACTCCTTTGGAGTTTTTGCATATCTTATATTTATGTTTTTTTCCAATTCAAGTGGATAAAAATCTGTTAAATTAGATATATGAGGAAGTTTTATTATAGCTATATTTAAACCACTTCTCTTTTTCTCTCTTAACTTTTCTGTTATTATTTCCTCTTCCTCAATATTTAAATCTTCATATGGTAATACCCCAATAACAGGTATATTTGTTAGTTCTTCTATTTTCTTAATAGATTGATTGAATTTTTCTCTATCTTTATCTAAGCTATTTTCCTTATATTTGTTTATTATTATACCCTTTATTAATTCTCTTTCATCTTCTTCAAGTAACATAATACTTCCATATACAGATGCTAAAACTCCACCTTTATCACAATCAGCAACTAATATAGCATTTGAATTTGTATTTTTAGCAATATAAAAATTTGCAATATCATCTTCTTTAAATTGAATATCAGCACAACTTCCTAAACCTTCAATAATAATATTTTCATATTTATTTGATAGTTCATCATAAGATTCTTTTATAAATTCTTTAAAATCATTGCTTAACTCTTTTATATCACAATTTTCCATATCACAATGTACTTTTCCATTTACAATTACTTGTGTTTTATTTTTTACTGATGGTTTTATTAAAATAGGATTCATAATTCCTTCTGCTTCTATTTCACAAGCTTCTGCTTGTACAAGTTGAGATCTACCTATTTCTTCCCCTTTTTTTGTTACCCTAGATTTTAAAGATATATTAAGTGATTTAAATGGAGCTACATTATATCCATTTTTCTTTAAGAATCTGCAAAGAGCTGTTGATACCGTACTTTTCCCTGCAGAAGCTGCTGTTCCTAATATAATAATACTGTTACTCATCTTTTGTCACCTCTATAAATTCTATTATTTTATAACTAAATGATTATACCCATCTACCTTTAATTTTTCTTCTTTATTAAATTTTATTTCTTCTTTAAATATTGGACCATCAAATACAAATGTATGATATTCTCCATTTTCTCCACAAGCATCTGCTCCACGTGCCTTTATATCCTGAATTAATTCTTTAGTTAATACTTTTCCTAAAAAATTCTCATTTAGTTGAGTATCATTACAACATTTTATCATTGCCTTGAAGCCACTTTCTATAACTTCATTTGTTATATCTTCTCTATTTTCTTGCCATAGTGGAAAATGTGCATTAATATTTGTATTATCACATCTATCTGTACACCATTTTCTATGAGCTAATATATCTATATCCCCAAATACACATGTATCAGCTCCCATTTCTTTTGCCTTAATTAATGCTTTTTCAAATTCATCTTCGTATTCTTCACCTTTACAAGGTACTTTTATTAATGGTATATTTAATGATTTTGAAACACTTTCTAATATTTCTTCTGGCACTCTATGAAACCATGATTGGTTTTTATCTTTATTTACAGTTACAATTAATCCAACTGGTTTATTTCCATCCTTAATCATTCTATATAACGCTAAAGTACTATCTTTACCACAACTATAAGATAAAACAAATTTTTTCATTTTCACACCTTCTCTTTATCTCCATTTTTCTAATACGTTAATCATAAATTCTCTAATATTAATTCCATAAACATTTTTAATATCTTCTGATTTTAATAAACTGTCACTTCTATCTATTTTTATTATTTTACCTTTATCTATTAAAGCAACTCTTTCACCATACATTTGAACTAAATTTAAATCGTGTAAAACTCCAATAACTGCCCTTTCACCTATTTTACACCATTCTTTTAAAATATCCAAAAGTTCTATTTGATGTTTAAAGTCAAGATGATTTGTTGGCTCATCTAATAATATAATTTTAGGATCCTGTACAAATGTTCTTGCTAATAATACCCTTTGTAACTGCCCTCCTGAAAGCTCATTTATATATTTGTCTTTTATACTATCAAGTGAAAGATCATTTATTATCTTATCAATAATATTTTTATCTTTTTCACTTAATCCTCCAAGAAATCCTTTCATATGAGGATATCTTCCTAGTGATATAGTCTCATAAACTGTGTATGTAAAGTACACTTCTGTAATCTGAGACATTAATGCAATTTCTTTTGCCAATTCTTTTCTATTTATATTTTTTATTTCCTTACCATTAATTTTAATACTTCCAGAATATTTATTTATATTTGCAATTGCTTTTAATAATGTAGTTTTTCCACATCCATTTGTACCTATAATACAAAATAATTCATTCTTTTTCACATTAAAACTAACATCATTTATTACTTTTATATTATCGTATCCAGTGCTTACATTATTTAATTCTATCATTATTTCACCTACTTTTTTTAAAGTATATATAAATAAAAAATGGTGCTCCAATTATTGCTGTTATTGCCCCTACAGGTAATTCAGATGGTGATATTATAGTTCTAGATATTAAATCTGCTATTACCATTAAACATCCACCAAACATAAAAGACATTGGTATTACAAAGTTATGCTTTGCACCAAAAACTTTTCTAACAACATGTGGAGATATAAGGTCTACAAACCCTATTATACCACTAAGAGATACAGCACTTCCTGTCAATATTGTAGCAAATATAAATAATCTTGTTTTTATTTTATTGGTATTTACGCCTATAGCTTTTGCACTCTCTTCTCCAAAGGTCAATATGTCCATCTCTCTTGTATTTAAAAGTATTCCAACAATCCCTATAATTATAAATGGGATAAATACTAAAATATATTGCCATCCTTTCATCGCAAATGATCCCATCTGCCATAAGGTTATAGCTTTTATACTATCACCATGCATTGATCCTATAGTTGTAATCATTGCACTTAAAAAAAGTGAAAAAACCATTCCAGCTAATATTATTGTATTATTTGTCATTAACCTATCAACACTTTTTGAAAATAACAATACAAATATTATTGTTAATAGTCCAAAAATAAAACCTATAATAGGAAGACTAAATGTTGAATCTATTATTGGTATACTAATTCCAAATATGATCATAATTGCTGCACCAAGTCCTGCCCCTGATGAAACTCCAAGTGTATATGGCGATGCAAGAGGATTTTTTAAAATAGATTGTACAACTGCTCCACTTACTGAAAGAGCACCACCTACTAAAAATGCTAATAATACTCTAGGCAGTCTTATATCAAATATTATAGATATCTCTTGCCCTGTAATTCCTTCATTTAATGAGGTATGAATTAATTTATTGCTTATTATAGATATTATGTCTAATAAATTAATATTGGAACTCCCTACGGAAGTTCCAATACATATTATTAGAAATGCTATAGGAATAGATATTACTGATAATTTAATATTTCTATTGATTCTTATATTCATCTGGATATATTTCCTTTGCTATTTCTTTTAATGCTTCTATTGAAAATTGTGATGCACGTGAAGATGTGTTAGTATCTACTGAATATACTCTATTATCTTTAACAGCATTTATTTTGCTCCACCCTTTTCTTGATTTAATTTCTTTTATAGGGTCTTTTACATAATTTACGTTAGTTAAAATAATATCTGGATTTTTATCTACTACCGCTTCTTCACTAGGTTGAATCCAACCTTTTTGCTTGGCAAATATATTTTTAGCACCAACTATTTCTATCATATCATTTAGAAACGTATCTGACCCAAAGCTATATAATGTTGGAGCTGGCCCTATTTCAAAATACACAGATTTCTTATCTTTTATTCTGTCTCCTATTTCTTTAATTTTTTCGACTTCTGATTTCATTCCTGAAATCATTTCATTAGCTTTATTCTCTGTTCTAGTTACTTTTCCTAAAAATTCAATATCTTTATATATTTCTTCAAAACTTTTACTACTTGGTATGTATACAACAGGTATTCCCATATCTTTTATTGCTTTAAATTGATCTTCTCCACCTTGAATATTCTGCTCTGATGCAACTACAAGATCTGGTTTTAATGATATTATTCTTTCTGGATCTGGTTTTTCAATACTTATTCTAGTTATATCATTTTTTACACCTTTTACATCTTTTGAATACTCATCTGTTGCAATAATCTTATCTCCAAGTCCAAGTCCAACTAATATTTCTGTATTAGTTGGTGCTGTTGATATTATCCTATTTAAATTTTTAGGCATAATAATTTCATTGCCACTTCTATCTTTAACATTTTGTTTGCTATCACTACAGCCTACAAATAAACCTAAAGTAAAAATTAAAGATATAAATAATAAAGTTATTTTTGTTACTTTTAATTTTTTCATATTATCCTCCATAAATTTAATATATATTTATTATATATTATTTTCATGTTCTTTATTTAATTAGTTATATCTTTTCTTTATTATTTTAGATGCAATACAAAATAATACAAATGCTATAAGCATTGATATAGGCATTATAAATACAGCTTTACTAATTCCAATTGCATCTGATGCAGTACCAATTACTAAGTTCATTATTGTATTAATAATATTTGCAAAAGATATTACAACACCCGTAATGTATGCTGTACTATTCTTAAATGTATTACTAAGTACTACAACTACAGTAGGGAACATTATTGAGAAGAAGAATCCTGATACAGATACAATATATAATCCATTTTCTCCACTTAATAATCCTATTATAAATAATACTCCTCCAATAAATGAAAATGCTTTAATAGCTACTTGTGATCCTATTTTTTCAACTATAAATCCACCAACTAATCTTCCTATTGTAAATAATAAGAAAAATAATGATACATATGATGCAATTTTAGAATCTGTGAAACTTGAATAATTAGTTTTTATAAATGTAGGTAACCATCTACCAGTTCCTTGTTCTGCTACTACGTAAAAACCTAGCCCTAAGAAAAATACCCATATAAGCTTATCTTGTAAAACTGTTTTTAATGGAATTCTATCTACATTTTCAGTTTCCTCTGCTCTAGGTAACTTAACAAACATAAAGCACACAAATATAATAAATGTAAGAGCTGCTGAGCCCATATATATAGTTCTCCAGCTAATACCATCTGTTATTAAAATACCTGATAATTTTTGTGATGCTGAAAGTCCAACTCCATAAGCAAAGTGAGTTAAATTCATTGCTATAGCCTGACCTGTAATCCAAAGTATTGGTATTATCGTATTTGCTGCTATTGCCATAATTCCTAAAAAACCTTGTATCATCGCAAATGCAATAATAAATACTATAAAATTAGGCGCTATTCCTTGTATAATGTTTGTGATTGCAGCTCCAATTAAACCAATTAAAAATAATTTTTTCTGACCTATTTTATCACAGACCATACCACCTATATAATTACATATTAAGTAGCATATTGATCCGCACATAAACATGATTGATAACATAGTATCATTTATACCAAAACCATTTTTAAGTGGTACAGTAAAGATATTTATTAATCCTTCTGTAACTGCCATTATTACCATAACTAAATATATTAGTATGGTAGATATTATTCTACTTTTTTTGTTCATTTGTATCTCCTTTCGTCTTTCGTAAGTACGATTTATTATATCATATGAATTATATTATAATAAAGTAAAAAACTAGCCCTACAATAATGTAGAGCTAGTTTTTTAAAATTTATTATACATTTATTTCACTTTTAACTTCTATAGCATCTTTATTTGAATCTATAATTGGTTTTACATATTCAGAAATAAATTCTTCAACTTGACTTGGAGCTCTTCCTATAAACTTACTTGGATTTATTATGTTGTTTATTTCCTCTTCTGAAAGTTTTATTCTATCGTCTTCTATTATTCTCTTAATTAAATCATTATCAAGACCTTCGCCTTTAACTCTAGCTGCTGCTTTCATTGAATGTTCTCTTATTAATTCATGAAGTTCTTGTCTATCTCCGCCACCTTTAACAGCTTCCATAATTATATTTTCTGTAGCCATAAATGGTAACTCTCTGTTAACATGTGCTGCTATAACTTTGTCGTATACAACCATATTTTCAGAAATATTTATATATAAATTAAGAACTCCATCTAATGCTAAGAATCCTTCAGCTATTGATATTCTTTTATTAGCTGAATCATCTAATGTTCTTTCAAACCATTGAGTTGATGCTGTAATAGCCGGATTTAATGAATCTACTATTACGTATCTTGCAAGGGCACCCATTCTTTCACTTCTCATTGGATTTCTCTTATATGCCATTGCAGATGATCCTATTTGATGTTTTTCAAACGGTTCTTCCATTTCTTTCATACTTTGAAGTAATCTTAAATCATTACTGAATTTATAACAGCTTTGTGCAACTTCTGATAAAGTATTAAGAACTATTGAATCTAATTTTCTTGGGTATGTTTGACCTGTAACTCCATAGCTACTTGAGAATCCCATCTTTTCAGCAACTTTTTTATCTAAAGCCTTAACTTTTTCCTCATCATCTTCGAAAAGATTCATAAAACTTGCTTGAGTTCCTGTAGTTCCTTTTACTCCTCTAAGCTTTAGTGTGCTTAATACAAAATCAATATTTTCTATATCCATAACTAAATCTTGCATCCATAAAGTTGCTCTTTTCCCTACTGTAGTAAGCTGAGCTGGTTGAAAATGTGTAAAGCCTAAAGTTGGCATATCTTTATATTCCATAGCAAACTTACTTAATCTATGTAATACAGTTACTATTTTCTTTTTTATAAGTAATAAAGCATCTCTCATAATTATTATGTCAGTATTATCTCCTACATAACAACTAGTTGCACCAAGATGTATTATCCCTTTTGCATTTGGACATTGTAATCCATAAGCATATACATGACTCATAACATCATGTCTTACTTCTTTTTCTCTCTTAATTGCATCTTCATAATTTATATTATTTACATTTTCTCTTAATTCACTTATTTGTTCATCTGTTATATTTAATCCTAATTCCTTTTCACATTCAGCTAATGCAAGCCATAATTTTCTCCATGTAGTAAACTTCATATTATCTGAAAATATATAACTCATTTCTTTTGATGCATATCTTGAATTTAATGGTGTGCTGTATAAATCTCTCACTTTGTTACCTCCCACACGAATATATTTTTATTATGTTCTTATATCATTCGTATTATAACATAATTTTTCCCTATTTTCATCTTTTTATAAAAAACTTTTCATTATGTAATTATTTTTTATTAACAATCATATATATATGATAAGTAAAAACGAAAGGGGTATTTTATTATGTGCAAATTAAACATATTTGATAAACTATCTTTCCTATTAGTTATAATAGGATCTATAAATTGGGGATTAATTGGATTATTAAACTTTAACTTAGTTACATTTCTAAGTTTTGGCTATGGCATGATTACTAGAGCTATCTATATATTAATAGCTATTTCAAGTGTAAACTTAATAGCATTATTATTTAGGTGTAATTTTATATCAATAAAATAAAGAAGGTTCCTAAATTTTAGGAACCTTCTTTATTTAAATTAATCTTCTAAGTTTTCGATTAATTTTGCAATTTCTTCACAAGCTAAAGCTTCGTCATCTCCTGAAGCAATAACGTTTACTACTGAATTTGCAGTTACAGCTAATGAAAGAACACCGATTAAGCTCTTAACATTTGCTTTCTTTCCGTTGAATTCTATGCTTACATCTGATTTGAATGATGAAGCTTTTTTAACTAATAAAGTTGCTGGTCTAGCGTGTAAACCAGTAGCGTTTTTAACTAAAACCTCTTTAGATACCATGTAAATACACCTCTTTACTTAATTTTTATAAGTTAATATTCTACTAACCATTTCATTATAAATGTTTTCACAGAAAATTTCAACCATTAGCCAATTTAATTTTAAATTTAATTACATATTATAACTTTTTTCTATCTATATATTTAACAATTTTTAAAATATTATCTAGGTTGAACTATAAGTTTTATAGCTGTTCTTTCTTCTCCATCTATTTCAATATCTGTAAAAGCTGGAACACAAATTATATCCTTTCCACTAGGAGCTACAAATCCTCTTGCTATTGCTATTGCTTTTATAGCTTGATTTATTGCTCCTGCCCCTACAGCTTGAATTTCTACGATATTTTTTTCTTTTATTATTGCAGCTAATGCACCTGCTACAGAATTTGGATTTGATTTTGTTGAAACTTTTAATACTTCCATTTTTATTTTTCCTCCTACATTTTATTACTAATCGTTTACATAAAGTATGCACCATATAATTGCATATATTATATATTCTACTTTTATATCAAAATTCCTTCTATTTTTTCAAATTTTTATAATAAAAAAATACATTTTGTATATACAAAATGTATTTTAATATCAACTATTTATTTTGCAAAATCAATTGATCTAGTTTCTCTAATTACATTGATTTTTATTTGACCTGGATATTCTAGTTGCTCTTCTATACTCTTTGCAAGATTTCTAGCAAGTTCAACTGATCCAACATCATCAATTTGATCTGGTTTAACCATAATTCTAATCTCTCTACCAGCTTGAATGGCATATGACTTTTCTACACCTTCATATGAGTTAGCTATTTCTTCTAACTTCTCTAATCTCTTTATATATGCCTCCAATGTTTCTCTTCTTGCTCCTGGTCTAGCTGCTGATATTGCATCTGCTGCTTGAACCAATATAGCTTCTAAAGATTGCATTTCAACATCCCCATGATGGGCTCCTATTGCATTTACTACAGCTTTAGATTCACCGTATTTCTTAGCAAGATCTGCCCCAATTAGTGCATGTGGTCCTTCCTGTTCTTGATCTACAGCTTTTCCTATATCGTGTAGTAAACCTGCTCTTCTAGCTAGAGTAACATCTAAACCTAATTCTGAAGCCATCAAACCAGCTAAATATGAAACTTCTACGGAATGCTTTAATACATTTTGACCATAGCTAGTTCTGTATTTTAATCTTCCAAGTAATCTAGTAAGCTCAGGGTGAAGACCATGAACAGCTGTTTCTAGTGTTGCTTGTTCTCCTTCTTCTTTAATATCGTTTTCGATATCTTTTTGAGCTCTTTCAACCATCTCTTCGATTCTTGCTGGATGTATTCTACCATCCACTATTAACTTTTCAAGTGCCATTCTAGCAACTTCTCTCCTTATAGGATCAAAGCTTGATAAAATTACTGCCTCTGGAGTATCATCTATAATTAAATCTACTCCTGTTAAAGTTTCTAGGGTTCTAATGTTTCTTCCTTCTCTACCTATTATTCTACCCTTCATTTCATCGTTAGGTAAAGCTACAACATGTACAGTAGTTTCTGAAACGTGATCAGCAGCACATCTTTGTATTGCTGTAGTAATAATTTCCCTTGCTTTCTTTTCAGCTTCTTCTTTAGCCTTGCTTTCGATTTCTTTAATCATAATAGCAGCATCGTGAGAAACTTCTCTCTTAACTTCATCTAATATTATTTGACGAGCTTCTTCACCTGAAAGGTTTGCAACTCTTTCAAGTTCTCCTCTTCTTTGTTCATGAAGTTCTTGGGCTTCTTTTTCTAACTGTTCAATGTCATTCATTCTACCATTGATTATTTCTTCTTTCTTTTCAAGAAAATCACTCTTTTTATCAAGAGATTCTTCTCTTTGTAAAACTCTTCTTTCAAGTCTTTGAATTTCACTTCTTCTCTCACGAGAATCTTTTTCTAAATCATTTCTTAATCTATGAACCTCTTCTTTTGCTTCAAGAATAGCTTCTTTCTTCATAGCTTCAGCATCTTTTTTAGCATCCTCTACAAGTCTTTCGGCTTCCCTTTCAAGAGACTCAACTTTATTTTGTGATGTAGTTTTTGTTGTTTTATAAACTACTATTCCTAATATTAACAGCACAATTATATCAATAACTATCATTGTTATAATTTGTTGCATATTAACACCCCCTTGCTTAATTTTTAGATGAAGCTAGTAGGTGTCATACTGTGTTCTCACTGTTATTTTTGGAATATGATAAACCAGTATTTGTTATTATTGTATAGTAAAAATAAAATTATGTCAAGTTGAGTTATATAAACACTTAATTATAATATTATCTTCATTTTTCTCTCTTTTTCTTTTATTTTCTGAATATTTCAATCTAATACCCTAACCTTTAGTAAAGGTTTACTTCATGATTTTTTATATTATTTTATAAAAAATGGTAAGAAATCTATTTCCGATGATTCCTTACCATTTTCTTATACAATAATTTAATTATATTCTTATTTATCTTCTTCTACTGCTGAATTAGATACATTATTTTCTGTAATAAGTGGTAATCCGTGCTTTCCTCTAATTTTATTTTCAATTTCTAAAGCAATTTCTGGATTTTCCTTAAGATATGCTTTAGCATTTTCTCTACCTTGACCTAATCTTATATCTCCATAAGAGAACCATGCTCCACTTTTTTGTACTATTTCCTCTTTAACTCCAACATCAACAATATTTCCTTCTCTAGAAATACCTTCATTATACATAATATCAAATTCCGCTTGTCTAAATGGAGGAGCTACTTTGTTTTTAATTATCTTAACTCTTGTTCTGTTACCTACAATATTTTCACCTTGTTTTATTGAATCAATTCTTCTAACATCCATTCTTACAGAGGCATAGAACTTTAAAGCTCTACCACCAGGTGTTGTTTCTGGGTTACCAAACATTACTCCAACTTTTTCTCTTAATTGGTTAATAAATATAGCAACACAATTAGTTTTGTTTATTGTTCCAGCAAGTTTTCTTAAAGCTTGAGACATTAATCTTGCTTGAAGCCCAACGTGTGAATCTCCCATTTCCCCTTCAATTTCAGCTCTTGGTACTAGTGCAGCAACAGAGTCTATAACTATAGCATCAATTGCACCTGAACGTACTAATGCTTCAGCAATTTCTAAACCTTGTTCTCCTGTGTCAGGTTGAGAAACTATTAGGTTTTCAGTATCTACACCTATTTTTCTAGCATAAGAAGGATCTAAAGCATGTTCAGCATCAATAAACGCTACCGCTCCACCTTTTTTTTGTGCTTCTGCAACTATGTGAAGTGCTACTGTTGTCTTACCTGAACTTTCTGGACCGTATATTTCGATTATTCTTCCTCTTGGAACTCCACCAATACCAAGTCCAATATCTAAATCTAAACAACCGGTTGGAATTGAATCAACATTTAGTACTGAATCTTCTCCAAGTTTCATAACTGAACCTTTACCAAATTGCTTTTCTATTTGACCCATTGCAGCTTCTATAGCCTTTAATTTATTTGAATCTATATTATTCATTAATACACCATCCTCTCATCGAACTTATGTTCTGTATAATAATTATAAAATAATAATAATATATAGTCAACTACTAATATAGATAAAAGTTCCAACTTTTAGTAGGAACTTTTATAATCATTGCCATATTTAATTGGTTTTAATCATTTGTTAGTAGATATTATACCTTTATTTTTTCTAAAATAATCATATCCTGATACTATAGTAATAATTACAGCAATATCTAAAGATATTCTAGGTACATAATCAAAGAAATTCATAAAAAAATTACTGTTTGTAACTAAATCAAATAGGTATTTACTTTGACCTATATTAACCTCTATTAAAAGTAAAATTATTGCTACTATTTGAATAACTGTCTTAATTTTACCCCACCAGCTTGCAGCTATTACCTTACCTTCTGATGCAGCAATTGTTCTAAGTCCTGAAACTGCAAACTCCCTTGCAATTATTATAACCGCAGCCCAACTAGGCACAACTCTAAATTCAACAAGTGATATCAATGCAGCTGTAACTAATAATTTATCTGCTAAAGGATCCATGAACTTTCCGAAATTAGTTATTTGATTTCTACTTCTTGCAATATATCCATCAAGTTTATCTGTTATTGACGCAATAACAAATATGAATGTTGCAATAAAAGTTCCATAAGGAATCTCATTTATAGCTATAAATATTAGAAAAATTGGCACTAAGAGCATTCTTAGTAGCGTTAATTTATTTGCAAGATTCACACATACCAACTCCTATTAAATCATACTCTGTATTTTTTTCTATTCTAACTTGAGTAAAATCTCCCTTATTAATAGCACAATGTCTAGTAAATAGTACATTACCATCTATTTCTGGTGCCATTTCATAATTTCTACCATAGTAATATTCTCCATTATATCCTTCAACAAGAATATCATATATTTTTCCAACTTTCAAACTATTTATTTCATTTGAAATTTCTCTTTGAGTTAACATAAGTTCATTTTCTCTTATATCTTTTATCTCTTCATCTACTTGACCATCCATTTTAGCAGCTGGAGTACCTTCTTCTCTAGAATATTTAAACACTCCGACTTTATCTATTTTATATTCTAAAAGGAAATCCTTAAGTTCTTTAAAGTCTTCTTCTGTTTCATTTGGGAATCCTACAATTAAAGATGTTCTTAATGCTATACCTTGCACTCTATCTCTTAATTTGTTAATTTTATTTATTATATCTTCCTT
Source organism: Clostridium budayi (assembly GCF_055396605.1). Taxonomy (NCBI): domain Bacteria; kingdom Bacillati; phylum Bacillota; class Clostridia; order Eubacteriales; family Clostridiaceae; genus Clostridium; species Clostridium budayi. The sequence continues at coordinate 1,552,613 of NZ_AP042456.1, read as the reverse complement.
TGTTGTTTTTCTTCCCATAAGCTTTAATATATTATTGCTTATATGTTGTATTGGAAGATCTAAATATTTTACCACTTTATCATTTACCGCAATTTCATCTATAAGCTCATCATATATTTCTTCTGGATAACAATATAATACTCTTATCCATTTTATTTCGTCTATTTTTGAAAGCTCTTTTAAAAGTATATGAAGTGATTTCTTTCCATAAATATCACTTCCGTATAAAGTAGTATCTTGAGCTATTAAGATTAATTCCTTAACACCTTTAGCTGCAAGACCTTTTGCTTCTTTTATAATGCTATCCATTTCTCTACTTCTAAACTTACCTCTTATCTTAGGAATTATACAGTAAGTACAGAAATTATTACATCCTTCAGCTATTCTTATATAGGCAGTACTACTTTCAGTAGTAAGTACTCTTTCCCCTTCATTTATATTTTCATCTGAATAGTTTACTTCTGTAAACTTATCTTCCATATTTCCTTTAGCTATGAAGTCTACAATTAATTTATCTATTTTATTATAGTCATTTACTCCTAACATTATGTCTATTTCTGGCATAAGCTCTTTAAGTTCTTTTCCGTATCTTTGAGTTAAACATCCAGTAGCAATTAACAATTTACATTGATGCTTTGTTTTATAATTTGCCATTTCTAATATTGTATCAATAGATTCTTGTTTTGCTTTCTCTATAAATCCACATGTATTAACTATAATTATGTCAGCTTCTTTAGGATTATTTGTTATTTCATAAGTTTTATTCATAACTCCAAGCATTATTTCTGAATCTACTCTATTTTTATCGCATCCTAAGCTAACCATTCCCACTTTATATTTTGTCAAACTTTTTTCCTCCTACGTTCTAAAAAATACTTTTGTACTTAACTATTTTATAACTGTTTTCAAGGCATTACAAGATAAAATTTATTTAGTTTTGTTAATAATTTTTATTATTCTTCCATCTCTAATAACTCTTCTTTACTTACTAATACTTGTCTTGGTCTACTACCATCTTTTTCAGATATTATTCCACGACTTTCTAAATCATCCATTATTCTAGATGCTCTATTAAATCCAATTCTAAGTCTTCTTTGTAAAAATGATGTTGAAGCTTGTCCGTAATCAACTACTATTTTTATTGCTTCATTCAATAATTCATCAACTTCTCCACCATCTTGCCCTTGCATGCTTGATGATTCTGCCTCATTATTTATATGTTCAATAATATCTTCTTTATATTCAGCCTCACGATCTCCACTCTTTACAAAATCAACTACTTTTTCTACTTCCTCTTCTGAAATAAAACATCCTTGAACTCTAAGCGGTTTACTTTCGCCAACTGGGTAATATAACATATCACCTTTACCTAAAAGTTTTTCTGCACCACCACTATCTAGTATAGTTCTTGAGTCAATCTGAGATGAAACAGCAAATGAAATTCTAGATGGTATATTAGCTTTTATTACACCAGTTACAACGTCTACTGATGGTCTTTGAGTTGCTATAACTAAGTGCATACCAGCTGCTCTTGCCATTTGAGCTAATCTTCCAATATAATCTTCAACATCATTTGCACAAACCATCATAAGATCTGCAAGCTCATCTACTATTATAACTATGAATGGTAATTTTTCTTCTATAGTTCCATTTTCATAAAGTGCATTATAAGAATCAATATTTCTTGCTCCTGAATCTGCGAATAATTTATATCTTCTAGTCATTTCATTTACAGCCCAATTTAATGCACCAGCTGCTTTTTTAGGGTCTGTTACTACTGGAATTAAAAGATGTGGTATTCCATTATATACACTAAGCTCAACAACTTTTGGGTCTACCATAAGAAGTTTAACTTCATCAGGTGAGTATTTATATAATAAACTCACTATTAATGTATTTATGCAAACACTTTTTCCTGATCCTGTAGCTCCTGCAATTAATGTATGTGGCATTTTACTTAAATCTCCAACAACACATTGCCCTCCTATATCTTTACCTAATGCAAAAGCTAACTTCTTATTTGTATTTGTAAATTCATCTGATTCTAATACCTCTCTTAAGAATACTGGAGTTTGTTCCTTATTAGGAACTTCTATACCTACAGCTGCTTTTCCTGGTATTGGAGCTTCTATTCTAACTCCTGATGCTGCAAGTCCAAGTGCTATATCATCTGAAAGATTTACTATTTTACTTACTTTAACTCCAGGGCTCGGTTGAAGCTCAAATCGAGTTACAGAAGGTCCCTTTGTTACTTGATTTACTTTAGCATCTACACCAAAACTTGCTAATGTATCAGATAACTTTCCTGCACTTTCAATTAAATCTTGCTTATCATTTTTATTTAATTTAGTGCCGTTATTTAATTTAAGTAATGATAACTCTGGATATCTATAATCTTCTTTATTTTCTATAGCTTTATCTTCTAATATACTATTTTCTATCTCATTTTGCACTACATCTTTAACTTCGTTATCAAGTTTTTCTTTCTTGTAAGTGTTGTCCACTTTATTTGAATCCTTTAAGAAATCATCTATCTTATCTTCATTAAATTTAGGTTCATTAATCTTTGGTTTACTTTCTTCTATGTCACATTCATTAAAGTAGTCATCATTATCATCTAAAGATGAATTTTTCATAAAATCAAGAATTTTTATTTTATTATTAACACCATTTAAAAATTCCTTTTTATAATTATCATCTTCTTTTTCATTATTTTTAGGCATTTTTATAAATGTATCGTCTATATCATTTTCTTCTACATTATAATCTCTCTTCTTAATTTTAGGTTTTTTAATTTTTTTACTATTTTTCTTTACACATATTCCTATATCATGAAGAGTTATATCAAATGTAATAATAGTAGCAATTCCTATAAGTGCAATATAAATAATGTATGATCCAATTATTCCTAAAAATTTATATAATGGATATGCTATAACGTAGCCTAAAACTCCACCATTTAGTATTGATTTCATATCTACTATTTCTTTTATTCCATCTCTAAATGAATTTATGTTAGGTAACATTTGTATATATATAGTTGAAAATATTAATACTGTTATAACTGCATATACTGTTATTCCATAAAATTTTATATTAAGAGCAATATTCCCTTTAGTTTTTATATACTCATATCCTAAATATAAAATATATAAAGGTAATATGTATGAACCAATTCCTATTAATAAATGAGATAATCTTTGTGATATAGTAGATAATATACCTACAAAATCTGTGTATATTGCCACAGATAAAAGTATTCCTATTGCTATATAAACTATTCCAAATATATCTTCATTTTTATTCTTTTTATTTTTTCTAGTATTACTTTTTTTCTTTGTTCTACTCAAAAATAATCACCCCACCTTATTAGTTTCTACACTCATAATTAAATTCCTTTATGAACATAATAAAATCAGCCATAAAATAATTTATAGCTGATTTCATAATATTATTCATGTGAATCTATTAAAGAATTTAATTTTGATATGGCTTCTTTTAATCCACCTACTTCATCTATTAATCCACATGAAACTGCTTGATTGCCAATTAATATAGTTCCAACATCATTTAATAAATCACCTTGTTGTTTTAATAATTTATCGAGTTCTTCATGTTTTATATGTGAAGTCCTTACTATAAAATCATTAATTCTTTCTTGCATTTTCTTAAAGTACTCAAATGTTTGAGAAACTCCAATTATAAATCCGTTCATTCTAATTGGATGTACAATCATAGTCGCAGATGGAGTTATAAATGAATAATCAGATGAAGTTGCAAGAGGTACGCCAATTGAATGTCCGCCTCCTATAACTATAGATACTGTTGGTTTAGATAAAGAATTTATCATTTCTGCAATGCCAAGCCCTGCTTCAACATCTCCTCCTACAGTATTTAAAACAATTAAAACCCCTTTTACATTTTCGTTTTGTTCAACATCTATTAATTGAGGTATTATATGCTCATACTTAGTAGATTTATTTTGAGCTGGTGATACAACATGACCTTCTATTTGGCCAATTATAGGTAATACACGTATTCTTTCATTTGGATTCGTTACTCCAGTATTACCAAACTCCTTTATTGCATCAACATTCTTATCTTCTTTTTCTTTATTATCATTTTCGCTATTAAAAAATTCTATACTCATAAACATTCCTCCTATACAGTTTTATTTTGTACAAGAGGAATTATTTTATACTAAATTAATTTTAAATATAAATTTTATGATAATTCAAATGATTTATGAAGTGCATTTATAGCCTTAGATACATTTTCTGTACCTACTAAGCACCATATTGTCATATGTGAATCAGCTGTTTGTAGAACTTCTACGTTATTTTCATTTAAAGATTGTACTATTTTAGCTATAACTCCAGGAATTCCTGTCATTCTTGAGCCAACTATAGCTATTTGGCTACAATTTTCTCTTAACGAATACTTTATTCCTACAGCTTCTAATATGTTTTTAAGTTGCTCTTTTTTATCTGCCCCTATTGTGAATATTTGTTGTTCTGGGAAGATATTTATTAAGTCTAAACTTATTTTATTAGCTGCTAGTAGACTTAATATGTCTTTATATTTAGTATTGCCTTCATTTTCATCAGCTTTAATTCTTACTTGTATTCTATCATTTTGATGAGTAATACCAGTTATTATCTTATTATTATTTACATCACCATTATTATTTATTAAAGTTCCTTTTGCATCACTCATAGTATTTTTAATAAATAAAGGTACATTACTCTTCATTGCAATATCAACAGCTCTTGGATGTATTACTTTTGCACCTTGTTCTGCTAATTGGAATACTTCGTTATAACTAATAACATTTATTAATGAAGCATCTTTTACTATTCTTGGATCAGCAGTCATTATACCATCAACATCTGTATAGATTTCAATTTGCTCAGCATTTAACGCCACTCCAAGTATTGCTGCACTAGTATCGCTTCCACCTCTTCCTAGAGTTGTGAAGAATCCATCTTCAGTAACACCTTGGAATCCTGTAACTACTGGAACTCTTCCTTTTGATACTAAGTCTAATATTTGCTTTGGATCAACATCTTTATGAGCTGCATTTGTAAATACACTATCAGTTTTTATTCCTGCTTGTCCTCCTGTAAGTGGAATAGAATCAATTCCAGCTTCAAAAAGATCATTACTCATAACTACAGAACTAATTATTTCACCACAACACATTAAAAGGTCAGAAGCTAATTTATTAGTTCCCTTAAATTTTTCTTCAACTAAAGATAATAGAGTATCCGTTGCATATGGATCTCCACTTCTTCCCATAGCTGAAACTACAACTACTGGTGAATATCCTTCCTCAATAGCATGTTTAACTTTTTCTACTACACGACTTCTTCTTTCCTTTGTAGATACAGATGTGCCACCAAATTTTTGCACTACAATTTTCATCGGTTTTCCCCCTTTAATTCATACCTTTGCCCTCTTTATACTTTTTTCATCGGCATCTAGTATTATTGTCTTTGCCCCAACTTTTTGTACCGCACTCCAGTCAATTTCTAATATCTCTCTAGCCCCACCAAAAATACTAAATTTTGAAGAAGATGCATCAATTAAAAGGTATCTTATATTACCTTCATCATCAATAACTAGATCATTATTTTGTAAATAATCATACTTTTCTCCATCATTAATATTTATAAGTTCGTATCTTTCTAGTTCACTTAGATATTTAATGTTTTTATCACCTTGCACGTACATTTATATAATCCCTCCCTAATATTCATACGTAAATTATATGAATCTAGGGAAGAGATTATTACTTTAATATTATAACTTAAATTTATTAGTTTTTCTAGAATTATCATAAGCTTCCGTATCTTTATATATACAAGAATCTAAATAATCCACATCAATTTCTGGTCCTACATAAGCTGTATTAATAATTCCTTTTCCAAAACAATTTTTAAGAACATACTCTATATCTTCTTTTGATATATTATCAACCTTTTTAATAACATCTTCTTCTGTTCTTATTCTATTTCTAAATAATAATGATTTTGCATTAGCAAACATTTTTGAACTAGTGCTTTCTAGCCCTAGTATATAACTTGCTTTTATTTTTTCTTTATTTATTTTAAGCTCTTCATCTGTTATTCCATTTTGTACGAAATTTTCTATCTCTCTTTTTATAACTTTAAGAGCTTTATCAGCATACTCTTTACTAAGTCCAACATAAATATTTACTATACCTGCTTTTTTAAAAGGTTGTGGATATGAGTATATTGAATAACAAAGCCCTAATTCTTCCCTAACTTTCTGAAATAAGATAGACGAAGCTCCCCCACCTAAAATATTATTAAGTAGTACTAATGCATATCCTCTTTCGTCTTCAAAAGGCAATCCTTGAATTCCTAATCCTATATGTAATTGTTCAATTTCTTTTTTTATAAATACTGAATTACTTTTAATTTCAGTTCCTTCATATTCTGGTGTATATACTTTCTTACTTTCCCATTTGCCAAAATATTTTTTTACAAGTTCTATAACTTCTTCTTCATTGAACTTTCCACAAATAGATATAACAGAATTATATGGAGTATATTTTTCTTCTATAAAATCTATTATATCTTTTCTTGTTAAACTTCTTATCTTTTCTATAGTTCCAAGGATAGGATATGATAAAGAATTTTCCACAAAAGATGCTTTTGAGTGAATATTATCTAAAACATCTTCTGGATTATCTTCATTCATATTAATTTCTTCAATAACTACCCCTTTTTCTTTTTCTATGTCACCTTCATCAAATTTAGAATTTAACAACATATCTGATAATATATCTAAAGAAATATCTAGGTGTGTACTTAATGCTTTTATGTAGTAGCAAGTAGCCTCCTTGCTTGTAAATGCATTTATTTGACCACCTACATTTTCAATTTCTTCTGCAATTTCTTTTGCAGATCTATTATAAGTACCTTTAAAGAACATATGTTCAATAAAATGAGAAATCCCATTTAATTTAAGACTTTCATTTCTTGAACCATTTTGAATCATTACTCCTACACTAACTGAATTAACCCCATCAATTCTATCCATTACCACTCTTAGTCCGTTTTTTAGTGTAAAAATTTTATTCATAAAGCCTCCTTTAGTAAAAAAAAGGCAATTATCTTGCCCTTTTATTATTACTTACCTTGTTTTTCTTCTTTATCTTCTTGAAGTGCATCTTTTCTTGATAAATTAATTCTACCTTGATTATCAATTTCTGTTACTTTAACAAGTATTTCATCACCAACTGAAACAATATCTTCAACTTTGTTTACTCTTTCCTTGTCAAGCTTTGAAATATGAACTAATCCTTCTTTGTTTGGAAGAATTTCAACGAATGCTCCAAAAGTAGCTATTTTAGTTACTTTACCTAAGTAAACTTCACCAACTTCTACTTCTTTTGTTAATCCTTCAATTATCTTTATAGCCTTAGCTACACCTTCATGATCTACAGAAGATACAAATACAGTTCCATCTTCTTTTATATCAATTTTAACACCAGTGTCTTCAATTATCTTATTTATAACTTTACCGCCAGCTCCGATTACATCTCTAATCTTATCTGGGTTAATTTTCATTATTGAAGTTTTTGGTGCGTATTTTGAAACATCTTCTCTTGGTGCATCTATACATTCATTTATTTTTTCTAGAATTACCATTCTAGCTTTTCTTGCGTTTTTAATAGCAGTTTTTACAACATTAAAGCTTAATCCCTTAAGTTTAGTATCAACTTGGATTGAAGTTATTCCAACTTCTGTTCCTGCAACCTTAAAGTCCATATCTCCAAAGAAATCTTCTATTCCTTGAATATCTGTTAATACTTCTTCTTCTGTTAAATCTTCTGATGTTATAAGTCCCATTGCAATACCTGCAGCTGGTCTCTTAATTGGTACACCTGCATCAAGTAATGCTAATGTTGATCCACAAACTGATGCTTGTGATGTTGATCCATTTGAACTTAAAACTTCTGATACTAATCTAATAGTATATGGGAATTCTTCTTCAGAAGGTATTAATGGTTCTAACGCTCTTTCTGCTAAAGCACCATGACCTATTTCTCTTCTTCCTGGACCTCTAAGTGGTCTTACTTCTCCAACACTGTATGCTGGGAAATTGTAATGATGCATATATCTCTTTGATTCAGCTTCATCTATACCATCTAATATTTGTATATCTCCAACTGATCCTAAAGTTGCAACTGTCATTACTTGAGTTAACCCTCTTGTAAATAATCCAGTACCATGTGTTCTTGGAAGAATTGAAACTTCACATGAAAGTGGTCTTATTTCATCAAATGCTCTTCCATCTGGTCTTCTCTTATCATGTAAAAGCATATTTCTTACTACTTTTTTTTGCATAGTGTAAAGAACTTCTTTTATGTCTCCTTCTTTACCTTCATACTTTTCTGCGAATTCAGCAAATACTTTATTATTTACTTCATCCATAGCAGCATTTCTTTCATCTTTATCCATGATATACATAGCTTCTTTAACCATATCACTTGCAAAAGCTTTAACATCTTTTTCTAATTCTTCATCAACTGCAAATAATACTGGTTCTTCTTTAGCTTTTCCGAATTTAGCCATAGCTTCTTCTTGGAATGCAATGATTTTTTGACCTGCTTCAAATCCGAATTCAATAGCTTTTATCATTGTTTCTTCATCGATTTCATTTCCGCCAGCTTCAATCATCATTACTTTTTCTTTTGTTGAACAAACAGTAAGATCTAAAATACTCTTTTCTCTTTCTTCTGAGTTAGGATTTAATATGAAATTACCATCTATTAATCCAACTTGAACTCCAGCAACTGGTTCATCAAATGGTATACCTGATAAACATAACCCCATTGATGCTGCATTTATAGCTAAGATTTCTGGTAGGTTATCCTTTTCAACTGAAACAACTGTACAAACCACTTGAACATCGTTTCTATATCCCTTTGGAAATAAAGGTCTTATTGTTCTATCAACTGCTCTTCCATGTAGAATAGCTTTTTCTGATGGTCTTCCTTCTCTTTTAATAAATCCTCCTGGGATTTTTCCAACAGAATATAATCTTTCTTCATATTCAACACTAAGAGGGAAGAAATCAATACCATCTCTTGGTTCTTCTGACCTGTTTACATTTGTTAAAATTACAGTATCTCCATAGCTCATTAAGATTGCTGCATTTGATAACATACCAAAGCCACCAAATTCAACTTTCATCTCTCTTCCAGCTATTACTGTACTAAGTGTGTTCCTCATAAAGAACCTCCTTTCAAATTGTTTACAAAATTTTCTAGTGATTTTAAAATAATAGAGCGGTTTTACCCGCTCTAAGCTATCTTCTTAAACCTAATTTTTTGATTATAGCTCTATATCTTTCGATATCTTGCTTTGCTAAGTAATTTAAAAGACCTCTTCTTTGTCCTACCATCATTAATAGTCCTCTTCTTGAGTGGTGGTCTTTCTTGTGAACTTTTAAGTGCTCAGTTAATTCATTAATTCTTTCGCTTAATAATGCGATTTGAACTTCTGCTGATCCTGTATCGTGTTCACTTCTTCCAAATTCCTTAATTATTTCTTGTTTTCTTGCCTTTTCCATAATTACACCTCCGTAAAATATCCCCTTAGTTCCATGTAATAAGATGGCAACCTTATAACATAGGACTAGGTTTCCGCTATCATTATAACAAAACAATATAATATTGTAAATAAAATTTATATAATAACGTCAATTTCTTTCATTTTTGCATATTGTTCGTCTTTTTTTAGCTGACTTTTTAATTCATCTAATGAGTTGAATTTTTCTTCATCTCTTATTCTTTCAATAAAATATATTGTTATTTGTTCATTATATATATCTTCATCAAACTCTAATATAAAAGTTTCCACAGTTAATTTCTGTCCATTTACAGTTGGATTACTTCCAATATTTGTGATACCTTTATATATTTTATTCTTCCACTTAACATTGGTATAATATACACCGTTTTTAGGAATTATTTTATTATTTTCATATTTTAAATTCGCTGTAGGAAATCCTATAGTTCTCCCTAATTGTCTACCATGTTCTACTATACCACTAATAGCGTAAGGTCTTGTGAGCATTTTATTGCTTTCACATATATCCCCTTCACTTAAACTTTTTCTGATTCTAGTACTACTAATAACACTTTCATTAAACATCATTGGCTTCATTACAAGCACTTCATATTTATACTTTGATGAAAGTTCTCTTAAAAGTTCTATATCGCCTAAATTTTTATGTCCAAATTTATAATTAAAACCTACAACGATTCCTTTAATATTGTAGTCACTACAAAGCTTTTTTATAAATCCTTCAGGTGATAATTTCATTAATTCTTCATTAAACTCTGTAAGAATAACTTTATCTATTCCTTCTTTTTTTAATATATTTAATTTATTTTCATTATCCATTAAATATTTAAGCTCACTTTTAGGATTAATAACAGTTCTTGGATGATTTTTAAATGTAAAAACCATACTCTTACACTCATTTTCTTTTGCAAGTTCAATGCATTTATGAATTAATGTCAAATGTCCTTTATGTAATCCATCAAAACTTCCAAGCGCAACATAATACTGATCATCTTTTTTAGTTACTTTTCCATCCACTACCTTCATATCCTTTAGTATTCTCCTAAGTTAAATTAATAGCTTTTCTAACTTAAATCCACCTTTATCTTTTTTACCAAGTCCAATAAATATATTGTCCTCATCATATACTCTATATAAAGTATCTAACTGTACATCTTCTTTTAATAATCTTTTATCATAAACTTTTGCACCATTTATAAGTAAATTTCTAAACTTATTATTTATAGTTATCTTTTTGTAAGCATCTAAAGCTTTATCTATAGGTATTATATATTCTTCTATATTATCTTCTGTTAATTCATCTATGTTAACACTATCTTCTTCTTTAAAAACCGATGTTGCTGTCCTTCTTAAGTTAACCATAGTTCCATATACATTAAGTTTTTCTCCTATATCGTAGCATAAACTTCTTATATATGTACCTTTTGAGCAAGTAACTGTCATAGATACTTCTGGTATATTAATAACTATATCTTCTATATCATAAATAGTTATTTCTCTTCCTTCACGTTCTACTTCTATTCCTTGTCTTGCTAAATCATAAAGTCTAACACCATTTTTCTTAAGGGCAGAATACATAGGCGGAATTTGACTATGTGTTCCTTTAAATGAATTTATAGCTTCTAATACATCTTCTTCTGTTAAACCACTTACGTCTTTTCTATCTAAAACTTCTCCTTCTAAATCATAGGTAGTTGTTTTAAAACCAAGTTCAAATTTAACTTTATATGTTTTTGGTGCAATCATTATATAATCTATAATTTTTGTTGCTTTTCCTAAGCAAATAGGTAAAACTCCAAAAGCTTCTGGATCTAAAGTTCCTGTATGCCCAACCTTTTTTTCTTTTGCTAATTTCTTAATAATCCTAACGACATCAAATGATGTCATGTTAGGATTTTTAAAAACATTTATTACTCCTTGCATTGATTAATCTCTCTTTCAATAGCAGTTAAAATATTATCTTTTGCAATTTTAAGTGGTATACCCCTTTGCATAAGTCCAGAGGCTTTTGTATGTCCACCACCACCAAATTGTTCTGCAATTTTTCTTACATCAAAATCATATTTTGATCTAAGACTTGCTTTAACTCCTTCTGAAACTTCTTTAAGTAAAACTGCAACTTCTACAGTCTTTATACTTAATAAGTTTCCTATAATATCTGATGTATCTTCTTTTTCACCATCAAACTTTTTAAGAGTATCATTATCTAATGCAACAGCAACAACTTTTCCATCAAAGTATAGCTTTGCATTTTGGAATGCATAACCTATAAGGTTTAACTTATTTATGCTTCTGTTATCAAATAGTTTATTATATATCTCTGAGTTGTTAACTCCAACTCCAATTAAAGATCCTGCAATTTCATGAGTTCTTTTAGTTACATTTGAATGTCTAAAAGATCCAGTATCAGTTATTAAAGATGTATAAAGACATGTTCCTATTCTTTTTAAAATATCCTCTTTTACAGAGAATTCAAATCCTATTTCCTTTAATAAAGAATAAACTACTTCAGCAGTTGCAGCTGCCTCTATGTCTACATAGTTTATAAAACCATACTTATCATTAGATATATGATGATCTATATTTATTATCATTCCTTTAAATCCAGAAAGATTAGCTGATATTCTCTCTACATTTCCACAATCTAAAACTATAACTAAGTCTGTACCTTCTTTTGGTTCTATAGTTTCTCCATTTATCTCTTCTGAGAAAGGCAGAAAAGAAAGATTGTCAGGAAGTGTATCCTTTGAAATTATATACACTTCCTTACCAAGTTCTCTAAGTCCATTTAGTAAACCTAATGCACTTCCTATAGCATCACCATCTGGTGATGTGTGAAAAGTAATACCAATTTTATTAGCCTCAATGATAAATTTCTTAATATCTTTAAGTGCCATATTATTGTTCCTTAGCCTTTCTTATTAAACCATCAATTTTCATACCATAATCAATTGATTCATCTAATTCAAAGATTATTTGTGGAGTAACTCTTAATTTAACTTTACGACCTACTTCTCTTCTTATAAATCCACTTGCACTCTTTAATGCTTTTAGATTTTCTTCTTTTTCTTCTTTACTATTTGCAAATATACTTACAAATACTTTAGCGTATCCTAAGTCTCTAGTTACTTCAACTGAAGTTACAGAAATCATAGCAGTTAATCTTGGATCTTTAATTTCATTTTGGATAAGAGCACTTACTACTTTCTTAACTTCTTCATTTATTCTTCCACTTCTATAATTAGCCATACCTATCACCTCTTAATTATTAAAGTTCTTTTCTTTCTATGGCTTCCATTGTGTAAGCTTCTATAATATCTCCTTCTTTGATATCATTGAATTTTTCAACGCTTAAACCACATTCATATCCGCTTCTAACTTCTTTAGCGTCGTCTTTAAATCTCTTTAATGATGCTAAAGTTGATTCGAATATTACAATACCATCTCTAATTATTCTTACATCTGAGTTTCTTGTGATTTTACCATCTAAAACATATGCACCTGCAATTGTTCCAACACTTGATATTTTGTAAGTTTCTCTAACTTCTGCTTTACCTAATACAACTTCTTTATATTCAGGTTCAAGCATTCCTATCATAGCTGATTTAACATCTTCTATTGCATCATATATTATTCTATAAGTTTTAACGTCTACGCCTTCTTTTTCTGCAGCATTTACAGCATTTGTATCAGGTCTTACGTTAAATCCTATAACTATTGCATTTGATGCAGTTGCTAAAGTTATATCAGTTTCTGTTATAGCTCCAACTCCACCATGAATAACTCTAACTTTTACATCATCAGTTGATAGCTTTTCAAGAGATTGTCTTATAGCTTCAACAGAACCTTGAACGTCTGCTTTAACTATTATATCTAATTCTTTTACAGTACCTTCTTTTATTTGGCTATATAAATCTTCAAGTGATACTCTATGTCTAGCATTTAATGATTCATTCTTTTCTTTTTGCTTTCTGATTTCAGCCATATTTCTAGCTGTTTTTTCATCTTTAACTTGGTTGAATCTATCTCCAGCAGCTGGAACTTCTGATAAACCAAGTATTTCAACTGGGATTGATGGACCAGCTGATTTAATCTTCTTACCTGTATCATCAAACATAGCTCTAATTCTACCGTATGTTGATCCAACTAATATTGAATCTCCAACATGTAATGTACCATTTTGAACTAATAAACTTGCAACAGCACCTCTACCTTTATCAAGTTTTGCTTCAATAACAGTTCCTTTTGCTTTTCTATCTGGATTAGCTTTAAGTTCTAACATTTCAGCAGTTAAAAGTACCATTTCAAGTAATGTACTAATTCCTTCACCTTGTTTAGCTGAAACTGGAACACATATAGTATCTCCACCCCAGTCTTCTGCTACTAAACCATATTCAGTTAATTCTTGTTTAACTTTATCTATGTTAGCACCTGGTCTATCTATCTTATTTATAGCAACAACCATTGGTACATCAGCAGCTTTACAGTGACTTATAGCTTCTTTTGTTTGAGGCATTATACCATCATCTGCAGCAACAACTAATATAACTACGTCTGTTATTTGTGCTCCTCTAGCTCTCATTGCAGTAAACGCTTCGTGTCCTGGAGTATCTAAGAATGTAATATCTTCTCCATTAACATTAACAGTATAAGCACCTATATGTTGAGTTATTCCACCAGCTTCTGTTGCTGTAACTTTTGCTTTTCTTATAGCATCTAAAAGAGATGTCTTTCCGTGGTCAACGTGACCCATTACAGTTACGATTGGAGGTCTCTTTTGAAGATTTTCTTCTTTATCTTCTTCCATTTCTAATACGTCAAGTTCAGCAGTTTCTTCTTTTTTAGCTATTAAAACTTCATATTTATCACATACTTTTTCAGCTGTTTCAAAATCTATTTCTTGGTTTATTCCAGCCATAACCCCTGTGAATATAAGAGTTTTTATAACTTCTGCTGTAGGTTTCTTTAACTTTTCTGCAAGTTCTTTAACTGTTATTGTTTCACCAATTTCAACTACTGTTTCAACTTCAGTTTGCTCTTCATTTGACTTTGCATCTCTTTTATTTTTCTTTTTCTTTTTAGCACCTTTATTAGCTTCTTGATCTGCTATAACTTCATATTCTTCAACTACTTCACTCTTAGTTTCTGAATCTTGATTGCCTAAAAGTTCTTTTATAAGTTCAGCATCTTCATCTTCTATTACACTCATGTGATTTTTGACTTCTATGTTGAACTCATCCATTAATAATTCAATTAAATCCTTTGAACTTATATTAAGTTCTTTTGCTAATTCATATACTCTAATTTTTGACATACAGTCACCCCCGATTAATTTCTACATATATTTTCCTCCTCGTAAAGAGCTATTAATTTATCAGCCATATTTTTTTCTTGAATTGATAAAATTTTTATTTCATCTTTTCCTACGCTAGCTCCTAAATCCTCTTTAGAGAAATCCTCTATATATGGTATATTCTTTTCTTTACAATGTTTTATAAATTTGTTTTTTGTTGATTCTGATGCATCATTTGATATTACAAATAAGTACATCTTCTTTTTATTTCTTAACTCATTACATTTGCTATAACCTTCAATGAGATTGCCTGATCTTTTAGCTAAACCTAGAAAATTGAAAAATTTATTCATGATCCATTTCTTCCTTTAGTCTATTATATATTTCTTCACTTATTTGAACTTCAAGATTTCTACTTAGTCTTTTAGTCTTAAAAGCTTTTTCTAAACAATCTTTAGATTTACAAACGTAAGCGCCTCTTCCAGACTTTTTGCCTGTTAAATCAACTGAAACTTCTCCTTCTTTTGATCTAACAACTCTTATAAGTTCTTTTTTAGGCTTCATTTCCATACATCCAGTACACATTCTTAAAGGTATTTTTTTAGTTTTCATAAAAACGCCTCTCTTACTTTTATATTTCTTGTGACTCTGTATTATCTATTTGTGCTTCTTCTATTATTTCCTCTTCCTCTTCTTTTAAAGCTTGAGATTTGCTTTTTATGTCGATCTTCCAGTTAGTAAGCTTAGCTGCTAATCTAACGTTTTGACCTTCTTTACCTATTGCAAGAGAAAGTTGGCTATCATCTACAACAACCTTAGCAGTTTTATCTTCTTCATTAACTTCAACACTTAATACTCTAGCTGGGCTTAATGAATTTGCTATAAATTCAGCTGGGTCATTGCTCCATTTTATAATATCTATCTTTTCATTTTTAAGTTCATTTACTATGTTTTGAACTCTTATTCCCTTAGGACCAACACATGCTCCCATTGCATCTACTGCTTCATCATTTGAATAAACTGCAATTTTACTTCTTGATCCTGCTTCTCTTGAAATGCTCTTTATTTCAACTACACCGTTATATATTTCTGGAACTTCTAATTCAAATAGTCTCTTAACTAAACCTGGATGAGTTCTTGAAACATGAATTTGTGCTCCCTTTGAAGTATTTTTAACTTCAACTATATATAATTTTAACTTTTCGTTGAAATTATATTCTTCACCTTTCATTTGTTCGTTAGGTCCTATAACACCTTCTAGCTTTCCTAAGTTAACAAATACTAATCCTTTGTCTTTTCTTAAGATTGTTCCAGTTATTATATCGAATTCTTTATCTTTGTATTCGTTATAAACTATATTTCTTTCAGCTTCTTTAATTCTTTGAGTTACTACTTGTTTTGCAAGTTGTGCTGCAACTCTTCCAAAGTTTCTTGGTGTAACTTCTATATCAACTACATCATCTACAGCATACTTTGGATTTATTTCTTTAGCTTCTTCTAAGCTTATTTCTGTTACTTCATCATAAACTTCATCAACAACTACTTTTTGAGCGTATACTCTGATTTCTCCAGTTTCTCTATCTATACTAACTTTAACATTTTGTGCTGAAGTGTATTGGTTTGCATAATTTTTCTTATATGCTGCAACCATTGCATCCTCTATTGTTGTAAAGATTAAATCTTCACATATTCCTTTTTCTTTTACGATCTCTTTAAGAGCTCCTATAAACTCTTGGTTCATCTTTTTATCCTCCTTTTATAATTCCCCTTCTAAATTGGCTGATTTTATTTTTTCTTTTGGTATTTTCATAGTTATTTCACCTGTAACTTCAATAAAATCATCATCACAAGATTCTAATATACCTTTTATATTTTTACGTCCGTTTAATGAACCTGTAAATCTTACAAATACTTCTTTACCAATAAATTTTTTAAAGTGTTCATCTTTAAATAGTCCTCTATTTATTCCTGGTGAAGAAACTTCTAAATAATATGAGTTTTGAATTGGGTCTTCTTCATCTAACATTTCGCTAACTCTTCTTGATACTTTTTCACAATCAGTAAGTGTTATACCTTCTTCATTATCTATATATATTCTTAAATAATTTTCTCCGTCTTCTTTAACAAATTCAGTATGATATAATTCATACCCTAGCTCATCTGTTATTGGAAGAACTAGTTCCTCTACTCTTTCTATTAAGGCACTTTTTTTCATATGTTACCCTCCTTTTCAATATTCAATTTTAATGATATTATTCCCCAATATATAGATTTCTATTTTTTAATTAAAAACGCAACTAAATTAGTTGCGTTTCAAACAGAAAGAGCGGGCAAATTTACTTTCCCACTCCTTTAATCTAGCTATTAGTAATATCTTAGTTTTGATTTTAACATATATATGAATTATTTTCAAGTATATTTAGACAAATTGTAAATATATACAATTTTTAGAACAATGATAACTGATTTGTCTCTGACATGCCTTCTAAACAACCATGATTATCTAAAGTTTCTACAGCAGTTTTTGTAATTTTAGCTCTCATTCTAAGATCTTCTTTAGAAATAAATTCACCGTCTTTTCTAGCTTCTACAATAGCTTTAGCTGCATTATCTCCAACTCCTTGAAGTGCATTTATAGGTGGCCTTAATCCATCCTTCTCTATAATAAATTTAGTTGCTTCTGATTTATATAAGTCTACCTTTAAAAATTTAAATCCTCTCTTATACATTTCAAAAGACATTTCTAGGGATGTTATAAGCCCTTTTTCTTTTGTTGTTACTGAATTTCCAAGATCATATAATTCATGGAGCTTTTGATGAATTGCACCTTCACCTTTACATATTAATTCTGCATCAAAGTCATCTGCTCTAACTGTAAAGTATGTAGCATAATATGCTTCTGGATAATAAACTTTATAATAAGCTATTCTAACTGCCATCATTACATAAGCAACAGCGTGACCTTTAGGGAACATGTATTTTATTCTTTTACAAGATTCAATATACCAGTCAGGTACATTATTTTCTCTCATTAATTTTTCATCATCTTCTGTTAGACCTTTACCTTTTCTAACTTTCTCCATGATAGTAAATGATGTTTTTGGTGGTACTCCTTGATACATTAAGTAAACCATAATGTCATCTCTTGTAGCTATACAATCTTTTAGTGTAGTATATCCTTCTTTTATAAAGTACTGGGCGTTATTAAGCCAAACGTCTGTACCATGAGAAAGTCCTGATATTCTAACTAAATCAGCAAAACTTTTAGGCTGAGTATCAACTAACATCTGTCTTACGAATTTTGTACCAAACTCAGGAAGTCCATAACTTCCAACTTCACACTCAAGTTCTTCTTTGGTTACTCCTAAAGCATCTGGCTTTGTGAAAAGGCTTAATACTTTTTCATCATTTAATGGAATTGTTTTTGGATCAAGACCAGTTAAATCTTGAAGCATTCTAAGCACCGTAGGATCATCGTGTCCTAGTATATCTAGTTTTAGAAGTCTACCACTTATTGAGTGGTAATCAAAGTGAGTAGTTATTATATCTGTATCATTATCATCAGCTGGATGTTGTATTGGACAGAAATTATATATTTCATTATCACTTGGTACAACCATAATTCCACCTGGATGCTGACCTGATGTTCTCTTTATACCTGTACAACCAATTGTAAGTCTTTCAATTTCAGCACTACTTGCTCTTATACCTCTTTCATCTAAATATTTTCTAACATATCCATATGCAGTTTTTTCTGCAACTGTACCAATAGTTCCAGCCTTAAATACATACCCCTTACCAAATAGAACTTCACAGTATTTATGAACTACCCCTTGGTATTCACCAGAGAAATTAAGGTCGATATCTGGTTCTTTATCTCCCTCAAATCCTAAGAAAGTTTCAAATGGTATATCATGTCCGTCCCTTATATAATGAGCTCCGCATTCTGGACAATCTTTTGGTGGAAGATCTGCACCAGAACTTATAGATCCATCTAAGAAGAATTCTGACTTCTTACAATTTGGACAAACATAGTGTGGAGGTAATCCGTTAACCTCTGTTATATCTGACATAGTAGCAACAAAAGAAGATCCAACAGATCCTCTAGATCCAACTAAGTAACCATCTTGTAATGATTTTGCAACTAATTTTTGAGCGATAAGATAAAGAACGGCATATCCATTATTTATTATTGAATTTAATTCTTTATCTAATCTTTTTTGTATAACTTCTGGTAAATTTTCTCCATAAATTGAATGGACCTTATTCATTACCATCTCTCTAATTTCATCTTCTGCACCTTCTATTTTAGGTGGGAAAGTTTCATCTGGAATTGGTTTAATCATATCCACTTCATCAGCAATTTTTTGTGGATTATAAACAACAACTTCCTTTGAAATATCTTCACCTAAATATGAAAATTCCTTTAGCATTTCTTCTGTAGTTTTAAAATATAATGGTGGTTGATTATCTGCATCTTTAAAGCCTTTACCCGCCATTATTATCTTTCTAAATGCTTCATCTTGAGGTTCTAAAAAGTGAACATCCCCTGTTGCTACAACAGGTTTATTTAATTTCTTTCCTAAATTATAAATCCTTCTATTTATATCTTGAAGTTCCTCTTCATCAGCTACATTTCCTTTTTCAATTAAGAAATTATTATTTGCTATTGGTTGAATTTCTAAGTAATCATAGAATTTTGCTATCTCTTCTACTTCCCCATCATTTCTACCATCCAATATAGCTCTATATACTTCTCCAGCTTCACAAGCTGATCCAATTATAAGTCCTTCTCTCATTTCTTGAAGTCTACTCTTTTTTGTTCTTGCACTCTTAAAGAAGTTTTCTAAATGTGCTTCTGACACTAATTTATAAAGATTTTTAAGTCCAGCTTGAGTTTTTGCAAGTATAATTATGTGATATGTTGGTTGTCTTTTAATATCTACATTTGATAAGAACTCTTCATTTAATTTTGCTAAATCAAATATTTCTTTTTCTTCTTTTAATTTTTCAAAACATTTTATTAAAATATCGCATGTTGCTTTTGCATCATCAACTGCTCTATGGTGATTTTCTAAAGATATCCCCAAATGTTTTGCAACTATATTAAGCTTAACTTTTTTTAGTTCTGGATATAAAAATCTTGCAAGTGGTACTGTATCCATAATTGTAAAATCAAATTCTAAATTCATTCTATTACAATTATTTTTTATAAACCCTGTATCAAAGGCTGCATTATGTGCAACTAATACACTACCTTTACAAAATTCAAGGAATCTAGGTAATATACTTTCAATAGTTTCACTATCTTTAACCATTTCATCTGTTATTCCTGTTAGTTCTGTTATTTTATATGGTATTAACTTTTCAGGATTTACAAATTCACTAAATCTATCAACTATTTTTCCTTCTTCTATTTTAACTGCACCAATCTCAATTATTTTATCATTTTTTGCTGAGAATCCTGTTGTTTCAAGGTCAAATACTACATAAGAGCCATCTAAGGATTCACCCTTTTCATGTAGTGCAATTGGAACTCCATCATCAACTAAGTATCCTTCTACTCCATATATAACTTTTATTCCGTGTTTTTTAGCTGCACTTTGAGCGTCTGGGAATGCTTGAACTACACCATGGTCTGTAATTGCAATAGCACTATGACCCCATTTAGCTGCTCTTTCAACCATTCTTGATGCAGAAACCATTCCATCCATAGTACTCATATTAGTATGTAGATGTAATTCAACTCTCTTTTCCTCTGCAGCATCCATTCTTTCTATTTTTTTCATCTTAACTATATCTCTACCCATTATTACAACTTCTCTTGCATAAGTATCGTATATAGCTTCTCCTCTAACTTTACAATACAGTCCCTTTTTAACATTTTCTAATACTTCTTCTTTATCTTTATCTTTTAAGAAACACTTAACTGTAATAGAGCTTGTATAATCAGTTATATAGAAAGTTAATATCATTTTTCCAGTTCTAGTTTCAATAATTTCTGTTTTAAATACTTCACCAATTATTGCAACATAACCTGATGTTTCATCTATTTCACTTATCTTTATAGCTTCTTGACTAATATTTCTTCCTAAAATAGTATTTTCACCTTTAGGCTCTCTCTTATACTTTTGATAGCCTTCATTTGAATTTTTCTTTTGAGGTGCCTTCTTTTCTTTCTTTTCTGCCTTAGGAGCTTCGCTTATAACTCTTCCTTGAAGCACATCATCTACTATTTTCTTATTTTCTAAAGCTTTCTTTTCTTCATAATTATCATCTTCTAATTCTTTATCATACTCTAATTTAATTCTTATTCTTTTTCCAAATATATCGTTTATTTGAGCTGAAACTTTTCTTTCTATATCTTTCTTTTTAAGATGATTTATAATAGCTTCGCTACCATATTTTATTGTTATTATATCTTCCTCTATAATTTTATGTTTTGAATATAAAACATTTTTTGATAAAGGATTTTTCTTAACTATATTTAAAACAACATTGGACCAGTACTTATCTACTATGTCTGTTACACTTGCACCTTCAACATCTTTATAAACTAATAATTCTACGTTAATATTAAATCCTAAATTTCTTTTGACTAATTCTACTAGCCATTTTTCTTCTTCTTCAACTAAGCTTTCTTTACACTTTAAAACAACCTTTAAAATGTTACTCTTCTTATAAAATTGAAATCTATTAAGCTTTATTTCTTTATCTTCTAAATTTTCATTTTTTGTTATTTCTTTATTAAGTTTTTTAATGAACTCTTCGCTCAAAAGATTCCCTCCTCTTCAAAATACGAACCCCCAAAATAAGTTTTCACTTGCTTTTTGGGGGCTTATCTTAAAATTCATTTATAAAGATTCTATTTCTTTTATAAGTTCCTCAACTAAATCTTCTTCTTTAACTTTCTTTATAATCTCGCCTTTTTTAAATATTATGCCAACACCTTTGCCACCAGCTATTCCAATATCGGCCTCTCTTGCTTCTCCAGGACCATTAACTACACATCCCATAACAGCAACTTTAATATTTTTATTTAAACCTTTAAGTCTATTTTCAACTTCTTCTGCAATCTTTATTAAGTTTATTTCTGTTCTACCACATGTAGGACATGATACAAATTCTATTCCTTCTTTTCTATATCCTAATGCTTTTAGAATTTCTTTTGCAACACTTATTTCTTCAACAGGATCTGATGTAAGAGAAACTCTTATTGTATTACCTATACCTTCTGCTAAAAGTGTTCCTATACCTATACTTGATTTTATTGTACCCTTGAATTTAGTTCCTGACTCAGTAACTCCTAGATGAAGAGGATAGTTGCATTTTTCACTCACTAATCTATATGCTTCTATCATCATAGGAACATCTGATGATTTAATTGATATAACCATATCATAAAAATTTAAATCTTCTAATATCTTAACATGTCTTAATGCACTTTCAACTAGTCCTTTAGCGGTTGGTCTTCCATCTCTTTCTAATATATCTTTTTCTAATGAACCTGAATTTACTCCGATTCTTATAGGAATACCATTAGCCTTTGCTTTTTCTACAACTTCTTTAACTCTATCTATACTTCCAATATTACCTGGATTTATTCTAAGTTTAGCTACTCCATTATCTATTGCTTTAAGTGCTAATCTATAGTCAAAATGTATATCAGCAACTATTGGAACTGGTGATTTTCTAGTTATCTCTTTTAGTGCCTCGCAAGCTTCCATATCTGGAACTGCACATCTTACCATTTGGCACCCTTCACTTACTAATTTATTTATTTGATCTAATGTCTTTTCTACATCTCTTGTATCTGTATTTGTCATAGATTGTATTATTACTTCTGATGTTCCACCAATAGTAATATCTTTAACCTTTACTTCTCTTGTTATCTTTCTCTCCATATGTTCTCTCCTAGAATTTTATTGGGAATAATATGTCTTTAACTGTTACTAAAAGCATAAGTCCCATAAGTAGTGCAAATCCTACAAAATTTAATGCACCTGCCACTTTATCTGGCACTTTTCTTCTTGTTATTAGTTCTATTAAAAGTAAAACAGTCCAACCTCCATCTAATGCCGGAAATGGTAATAAATTAAATACAGCAAGGTTTATACTTATAAAAGCTGTAAAATATAAAAGAGTCCATATACCAGCTTTAGCAGCTTGACCTGATAATTTTATTATAGTTACAGGTCCTCCAACATCTGTTTTAAGATCTGCTTTTCCTGTGAATATCATTTTAAGTCCTTGGAAGGTTTGTTTAATAAGTGACCCTGTTTGATTAAAACTTTCTTTAAAACTTTGAACTATAGTTGGATTTTTTACTGCATCAAAACTAAATCCAATCATATCTCTCTTTTCTTTTTCATTATAAGAAGGTTTTACATTAAAGTCTAGTAATTTTCCATCTCTATTTACTTCTATATTTACAGGATTTCCTTTTGATAATGCTATTGCAAATGTCATATCATCTGCTGTAAATACTTTGCTTCCATTTATTTTTTCAAATTTATCTCCAGGCTTTATTCCTGCTTCATAAGCTGGACTTTTATCAATAACTGATGCGACTTTTGGAAGCCTATATCCAAAATGATTTAAATATGCTGTAAATATTACTATAGCTAATATTAAATTCATAAAAGCTCCTGCAAGTATTATTGTAATTCTTCTAAGAGGTGATTTAGCTGAAAAACTTCTTTCATCATTAACATCCTCTTCTTCTCCAAGCATTTTAACATATCCTCCAATTGGAAGTATTCCTAAAGAGTATTTAGTTTCTTTTCCATCAACTGAAAATATTTTAGGTCCCATTCCAATTGAGAATTCTTCAACTCTTACTCCATTTATCTTCGCTAAAATAAAATGTCCTAGTTCATGAACTATTATAAGTAGTCCAAAGGCTAATATAGCATAAATTATATACATTAAGTTTCCTCCTAATTGTAATTTTGTCTTACATATTCTTTAACCTTTTGATCAAGAGAAATAACATTTTCTAGTGTCACTTCACCTTTTGCTTCTTCTTTAAAGTGTTCCATACATTGTTCTATTATATCCCCGATACTTAAATATTCTATTTTTTCATCTAAGAATAATTGAACTACTTCTTCATTTGCACCATTTAATATAGTTGGCATAAGCTTTCCATGTTTACCTGCCTCAAATGCAAGTTTTAAACACTTGAATGTATCCATATCAGGTTTTTCAAATGTTAATTTTGAAATTTCATAGAAATCTATTCCATTAGATACTGCCTCTTTTCTATCTTCATAATTTAAAGCATATTGTATTGGTAATCTCATATCTGCTGATCCAAGTTGTGCTATTATACTGTTATCAACATATTCCACCATTGAGTGAACTATACTTTGAGGATGAACAACAACTTGAATATTGTCATAATCGCAATTAAATAACCAATGTGCTTCAATTACTTCAAGCCCCTTATTCATAAGTGTTGATGAGTCTATTGTTATTTTTCTTCCCATGCTCCAATTTGGATGATTTAAAGCTTCAGCTACAGAAGTATTTTTTAAATCATGAATAGTTTTACCTCTAAATGGTCCACCTGAAGCAGTTAAAATTATCTTTTTTATTGAGTCATATGAATTTCCTCTAAGTGATTGAAAGATTGCACTATGTTCTGAATCAACTGGCAATATTTTAACTCCATATTTTTTAGCTTCATTCATTACAAGTTCTCCAGCTACAACTAATGTTTCTTTATTTGCAAGGGCAATATCTTTCTTATGTCTTATAGCTTCAATAGTTGGTTCTAATCCAATCATACCAACTATTGATGTCACAACTGTGTCAATTTCTTCTAATGATGCTATTTTTTTTAGTCCTTCCATACCAAATAGTACTTCTATGTCTAAATTATTTTCTTTAACATAAGTATCTATTTCATTTTTAGAGTTTTCATCCATCATACCAACATATTTAGGAGTAAATTCATCTATTATTTCTTTTATCATTTTAACTGAAGTATTAGCTGTTACTCCTATTAAATTTATTCCTTCTGTTTTTCTTATTACATCTAATGTTTGTGTTCCTATTGAGCCTGTTGCCCCTAATATTGAAATATTTTTCATTTTATCTTCCTCCGTATATATCCTTATTCATCACAAAAAATATCTCTTACCATCATACTATATAAAGGTCCAATAAATACTCCAATTACCCCAAAAATCTTCATTCCAATATAGATAGAAAGAAATATTACTAAAGGATGAATATTAAATTTATTACTAAGTAATTTTGCTTCTAAAATTTCTCTTACGAATTGAACTAAAATGTAAAGACATATTAATCCGAAAGCTATAAGATAATCTTTTACTATAATATTGTATATTATAATTGGTATAAATACAATTATTGTACCTACATATGGAAGTATATCTAAAATACCACAAAACACACCTAAAAGAAAAGCCTTATCAATTCTAAATATTTTAAACCCAAATATAATTATTGCAGTTGATATAAATACTAAAAGTATTTGTATTGATAGTATACTTTTTATATTTTTGCCTCCTTTGTGGATTCTTTTATATATTGTATCTGGTAATAATCTATTAAAATACAAAATAAATTTATTCTTATCTATAAGTATAAAAAATGCACATATATTCCCTATAAAATAGCTAAGTATTCCTTCTCCTGTAGTAACAGCTCCTCTCTTTAGCATATTAGGATGAAAAATACTCATTATTTCCTCGCTAAAATTAACTTCTCCTACTATTTTCTCTAATACATTGTTTAGTTCTTTAATAAAATCATTAACTATGTTTATATTATTTTCATACATACTATCTACGAGTTCAAATATATTTCTCCCTAAATAATATATAATTAAAACTATAAAAATATTTAGTAATAAAAGTGCTAATGCTGCCGATATTTTTTTACTTATATTAAATTTTGTAAATAGTATATACATAGGACTACTTAAGAAAAAAATTATTACTATCCATAAAAATGGCTTAAAATAGGCCCTTATAACTATAACAAATATTACTATTGCTATAAAAAATATAAATGCTTCTAAAAGTTTTTTTTGCTCATCTTTTAATTTCACATCTGTAAACCTCCTTATTTTATATTTATATGCCAAATTTAAACTCTTAGAATTTTCTTTATTAATTTACTAAACAAAAAAAGTTCTAGAAATATTAATTCCTAGAACTTTTTATAATTAAATTGATACGATAAATGTTAAATAATAAAATACTACAAGGCCTGAGAAAAGTATACTATCAAATCTATCTAATATACCACCATGTCCTGGTATTAAGTTACTATAGTCCTTTAATCCAACATATCTTTTTACAGATGATGCTACTAAATCACCAAACTGACTAAATACTCCACATAACGCTCCTATTATAAAGTAATTATATATAGGCATTATTTGCACGTAGTTATTAACTATAATACCAAATATTCCGCAAGCTAATGTAGCTCCTATCATACCACCAACTGAACCTTCGATAGTCTTTTTAGGACTAACTTTAGGGCAAAGTTTAGTTTTACCAAAGAATCTTCCAGCATAGTATGCTGCAGTATCTGTCATCCAAGATCCTATAAATATTAACCAAACTAAAAATTGTCCGCCATTTTTAATATTTACTAAGTATATAAAACTAAAGAATATTCCTACATATAAAAATCCAAGTAAAGTTATAGCTACATCTATAAAAGTATACTTTAGGTTAATTACAGGAATAATTAAAAGTACAAATGTTGCAAGTACAACTAAATACATAATATATTCAAAATTATTATGCATGAAATAATATGCAATCAGAAGAACATAGCCAACTATTGAAATAGGATTAAATTCTTTTTGCTTTAAAGCATGATAAAATTCATATAATCCTAATATAGAAAGAACTATAGTAAATGCTTCAAGCCATACTCCTCCTAAAAATACAAATATTATAAAAGGAGCTATCATAAGCGCACCTAAATATCTACTATTCGATTTCAAAAAACCACCTCTTTTTTCATTTATTTTACTCCACCAAATCTTCTATCTCTTCTTTGGAAATCATAAATTGCTCTATGAAGATCCTCTTCCTTAAAATCTGGCCAACAAATATCAGAGTACCAAAATTCTGAATAAGCACATTGCCATAATAGGAAGTTACTTAATCTTTGTTCTCCAGATGGTCTTATTATTATATCTGGATCTGGTACACCTTTTGTATAAAGATAGTTTTCCATAACTTCATCATTAATATCCTCTACATTAATATTGCCCTTTAATACTTCTTCTGAAATAGATTTTACTGCTCTTAAAATCTCATCTCTTCCACCATAATTTAGAGCAATATTCATTGTAATTCCTTTATTATTTTTTGTTTTATCTACAGATTTTTCTATTTCTTCTTGGCACTCTTTTGGTAATTTAGTTATATCACCTAAAACATTTATTTTAACGCCATTTTTATGTAGCTCATTAATTTCTTGTCTTAAATATTGTATAAGAAGTTTCATAAGTGCATTAACTTCTTCTTTAGGTCTTTTCCAATTTTCAGTTGAGAATGCATAAAGAGTCATATATTTTACGCCTAATTTATCTGCCTCTTTCAATACTCTACGAATGGTCTCAACTCCTGCTTTATGTCCCATTCTTCTTGGAAGATTTCTTTTCTTAGCCCATCTTCCATTACCATCCATAATAATTGCTATATGCTTAGGAATATTCTCCATATCAAGGCTTATTTCTTCATTGTCAGTAGTTTTTTCCCCTTTAAAAAACTTAAGCATGAGTTTCCCTCCCCGTTTTATCTTTAAATAAAAAACCTGCCAAAGAGCAGGTTTTTACTTAAATTAGATTGACATTATCTCTTTTTCTTTTGCTTCTATTAATTTGTCTACTTCTTTAACAAATTTATCTACAACTTTTTGGATATCATCTTCTGACTTTTTCATTTCGTCTTCAGTTAATTCTCCATCTTTCTTTAATGCCTTTACTTTATCATTTGAATCTCTTCTAATTGATCTTAAAGCTATCTTTGAATCTTCTCCAGCTTTTTTAACATTTTTAACAAGATTTTTTCTTGTTTCTTCTGTTAATTCTGGTATTATTAATCTTATTATAGCACCATCATTTGAAGGATTTAATCCTAGATCTGATGTAAGAATAGCTTTTTCTATTTCTTTTAATAATGTTGTTTCCCAAGGAGTTATTTGAAGAACTCTTGGTTCTGGAGCTGATATATTAGCTACTTGATTTAATGGACACATACTTCCATAATATTCAACTTGTATTCTGTCAAGCATAGTTGGATTAGCTCTTCCAGCTTTCATAGTTGATAAATCTGATTGTAAAACATTAATTGTTTTTTTCATTTTTTCTTCAGCATTTTTTAAAATGTCTTTAACCATAAAATATCCTCCTTATTTTGAAACTAATGTTCCGATTTTTTCACCAGTAATAGCCTTTTGGATATTTCCTGCTTCATCTAATCCAAACACTAATATTGGAATTTCATTATCCATACATAAAGAAGTTGCTGTTGAATCCATTACTTGTAATCCTTGTTCTAAAACTTCTATATATGTTAGTGTATCATATTTTTGCGCATCTGAATACTTATGAGGGTCTTTATTATAAACTCCATCAACTTTTTTAGCTAAAAGAATTACGTCTGCTTCAATTTCAGCTGCTCTTAAAGCTGCTGTAGTATCAGTTGAGAAATAAGGGTTACCAGTACCAGCTGCAAATATTACAACTCTACCCTTTTCTAAATGTCTCATAGCTCTTCTTCTTATAAATGGCTCTGCAACTTCTTTCATTTCAATAGCAGTTAAAACTCTAGTGTCTACACCTACTTGTTCTAATGAATCTTGTAGTGCTAAGGCATTTATACATGTAGCCATCATACCCATGTAATCAGCAGTTGTTCTGTCCATTCCTTCACCGCTTCTACCTCTCCAGATGTTTCCGCCACCTACTACGCAACCGACTTCAACACCAGCATCAATAAGTTGTTTTATTTCTAAAGAAATTCTTTTTGCTACATTAAAATCTAATCCATATCCATTAGTTCCAGCTAATGCTTCACCAGATAATTTTAGTATTACTCTCTTATATTTACATTCTGCCATTAATAATCCCTCCAAATATTCACTATTTTTTCAAAAAAAGAGAACACAAAGTGTTCTCTTTTGTGACTATGTGGTTAAACCACTATTTTCCCATTTGTCTTGCTACTTCTTCAGCAAAGTTTTCTTCTTTCTTTTCGATTCCTTCGCCTCTTTCGAATCTAACAAACTTAGTTATAGTCATTGGAGCACCAGCTTCTTTTGACTTTTCTTCAACTAATTTAGTGATAGTCTTGTCACCATCTTTAACCCAAACTTGGTCAACTAAGCAAACTTCTTTGAAGTACTTTTGGATTCTTCCCATAACCATTTTTTCAACGATCTTTTCTGGTTTTCCTTCATTTAAAGCTTGAACTCTGTAGATTTCTTTTTCTTTTTCTAAAGCTTCTTGATCTACTGAATCTCTATTTAAGAATAATGGGTTTGCAGCAGCAACTTGCATACATACTTCTTTAGCTACTTCTGAAGCAACATCAGCGTTTCCTTCAGTTGAAACTTCAACTAAAACTCCGATTCTTCCGCCACCGTGGATGTAGCTTTCGATTGCACCATTTTCTAATGATAATCTTTCGAATCTTCTAACTGTCATGTTTTCTCCAAGCTTAGCAACTAAAGCTGTAAGAGTTTCTTGTACAGTAGCATCTCCCATTTTTTCGTTTAATAATTCTTCTACAGTTTCTACTGAAGTGTTAGCTACTAATTCAGCTACTTTTTCAGCGAATGAAACGAATTCTTCATTTGCAGCAACGAAGTCAGTTTCGCAGTTAACTTCTACTATTGAAGCAGTTTTCTTATCTTCTGAAACGTAAGTCTTAACTATACCTTCAGCAGCTATTCTTCCAGCTTTCTTAGCAGCAGCAGCTAATCCCTTTTCTCTTAATACTTCGATAGCTTTTTCTATATCTCCATTAGTTTCTGTTAAAGCCTTTTTGCAGTCCATCATACCTGCTCCAGTCTTTTCTCTTAATTCCTTAACTGATTTTGCAGTAATCATTTAAAATTCCTCCTTATTTATATAAAGTAACCCTTATCATTAGGGTAAAAGGTAAATGAAGTTTAACCTTCACCTACCTTTTCACTCTGATATTATTCAGCTATTTGTTCACCTTGTCTTCCTTCGATGATAGCGTCTGCCATCTTAGCAGCTATTAATTTAACCGCTCTTATAGCATCGTCATTTCCTGGGATTACGTAGTCAACTTCTTCTGGGTCACAGTTAGTATCTACGATAGCTACTACTGGTATTCCTAATATCTTAGCTTCTGAAATAGCATTCTTTTCTTTTCTTGGGTCTACAACGAACATAGCTCCGATGTTTGAAGCGTCTAAGTTCTTGATACCGCCAAGGTTCTTTTCAAGCTTTTCCATTTCGCCTTTTAATTTTATAACTTCTTTCTTAGGAAGAACGTCAAATGTTCCGTCTTCTTGCATTGTTTCTAAGTTTTCAAGTCTGTTAATTCTAGTCTTAATAGTCTTGAAGTTTGTTAACATACCACCTAACCATCTGTTGTTAACGAAGTGCATGTTTGATCTTATAGCTTCTTCTTTTATAGCTTCTTGAGCTTGCTTTTTAGTTCCAACGAAAAGGATGTCTTTTCCTTCTTCTGAAACTTCTCTTAAGAAGTTGTAAGCTTCTTCAGCCTTTTTAACTGTTTTTTGAAGATCTATTATATAGATTCCATTTCTTTCTGTGAAGATGTATGGAGCCATTTTAGGGTTCCATCTTCTTGTTTGGTGTCCGAAATGTACACCAGCTTCTAATAATTGTTTCATTGATATTACTGACATTTTGTTACCTCCTGGTTTTTTCCTCCACTGTCTGCATACTTGTAAGAAACCTTAATAAATTAAGGACCTATCTTGCAAACAAAACAGTGTGTGTATTTTGTTACCTATGATAGTATAACACAAGCTTTTTAGGCTATCAACATAATTTTATATTTTTTTCATTTTTTTATGAAAAAATATAACGAGTGATTAAAAATCTAATCACTCGTTATTATAGCCTATTTTATTTTCTTTAATTCATCAATTAACTTATCATTTAATATTCTTATGTGTGTTCCCTTCATTCCAAGAGATCTTGACTCAATCACTCCAGCACTTTCAAACTTTCTTAAGGCATTTACTATAACACTTCTTGTTATACCAACCTTATCTGCAATTTTTGATGCTACAAGTAATCCTTCGTTTCCATCAAGTTCATTAAATATGTGCTCTACAGCTTCTAATTCTGAATATGATAAAGTACCTATTGCAAGTTGAACTACAGCTTTCTTTCTTGTTTCTTCTGCTAATTCTTCTTGTTTTGCTCTTAACATTTCCATTCCTACTATAGTTGCACTATATTCACATAAAACTAAATCATCATCAGTAAATGACTCATTAAATCTAGCTAAAAGAAGTGTACCTATTCTTTCTCTATTTCCTATAATAGGAACTATAGTTGAAAGCTTGTCTGATGTATCACATACACCTACACCTTCAAATACACATTCTCCTTTATTAGGCAAGTTTGATAAAGTTTCAGTAACCTTTAAAAGTTTTTCATTATACTCATTTGGGAATTTCTTATCCTCAAGAACTTTTTGCTTCATAATAGCACATTCAAATTTCTCTGAAAAACTATGTCCGATAATTTTACCTCTTCTACTTACAATGTACACATTACATTGAAGTACATCGCTTAAAAGTTCACAAATATCTTCAAAAGCTACTGCTTCAGTACCTGATTTTTGTAATATTTTATTTAATCTTCTAGTCTTATTTAGTAGTGATGACATTAAAAATCCTCCCTGATAACTAACAAATTTCAGATTCATATTGCCATTTGTTATAATATTCAAAATAGTTATAATTTTTTAACAAATCCGTAATACTAGTACAGTTTATCATACTAAATAATCTATTTCAACAATATTGTCATTTTTTTCGACAAATAGAATTGCTTAATGTCATTTATCACCACTTAATTAAACTATTCTTTATTTTCTTCCTTCTCAGTCTTAATTTCTTCTCTATGCTTACATTCACTATTTGAACATTCTAAATAATCACCATTTTTCTTAGAATATTTTTTAACCATATAAGAATTACATTCTGGACATTTCTTTTCAACAGGTTCATTCCAACTTATAAAGTCACATTCTGGATAAGCTGAACATCCATAAAATCTCTTTCCTTTTTTACTTCTCTTTGCTAAAACTTTGCTACCACACTTAGGACAAGGTGCTTTTATTTCTTCAACAATTGGTTTAGCGTTTTTACATTCTGGATATCCAGGACATGCAAGGAATTTACCATAACGTCCTCTTTTTATTACCATCATTCTTCCACACTTATCACATGGAACATCACTTACTTCATCTTCTATTACTACTTTAGCCATTTCTTTTTCAGCTTTTTCTAAGTCATGTTTTAATGGTTCAAAGAATTCTCCAACAACTTTTTTCCATTCAATTTCACCATCTTCAATATGGTCTAAATTTCTTTCCATACTAGCTGTGAAATCGACATCAGCAATTTGTTTAAAGTATTCACATATTATGTTATTTACTATAAACCCTAATTCTGTTGGAACTAAGTTTTTCTTTTCTCTTTGAACATAATCTCTACTTAATATTGTAGAAATTGTAGGAACATAAGTACTTGGTCTTCCTATTCCTTTTTCCTCTAATAATTTAACAAATGATGCTTCTGTATATCTTGCAGGTGGTTGAGTAAAATGTTGTTTACCTTCTAGTGATGCAGCACTTAAAACTTCACCTTCTGAAAGTTCTGGAAGAGATGTTTCATCTTCTTCACTTATTGCATATTCATAAATTTTCATAAATCCATCAAATTTTATTGTAGATCCACTAGCTTTGAATTTATAATCTCCATTTAATATAGTTATTGAATTTGTATTTAATACACATGATGCCATTTGTGAAGAAACGAATCTTTTCCATATAAGAGTATATAACTTATATTGTTCTGGAGTTAGATTTTTCTTTGCAACTTCTGGTGTAATTTCAATATTTGTAGGTCTTATAGCTTCATGGGCATCTTGTATATTTTTCTTACCCTTGTAATTTCTAAATTCTTCAGGTGCATACTCACTTCCATAATTATTTAATATAAATTCTCTAGCACTTTCTTGTGCTTCTTTTGATATTCTAACTGAATCTGTTCTCATATAAGTTATAAGGCCGACTGTACCATAACCTTTAACTTCAACACCTTCATATAAACCTTGTGCAACTGACATTGTTTTCTTAGTCATAAAGTTTAACTTTTTACTAGCTTCTTGTTGAAGTGTACTAGTTGTAAATGGAGCCATAGGATTCTTTACCTTGCTTCCACTTTTAATTTCTTTAATTAAAAAATTATCTTTATCTAAAGCATTTATAACATTATTTGTTTCATCTTCATTTTTAAGTTCTATCTTTTTATTTTTATATGTTGAAAGTTTTATTGGGAATTTTTTTCTTCCTTTTTTTAAATAACAATCAACTGTCCAATATTCTTCTGGAATAAATTTTTTAATCTCTTCTTCTCTTTCACAAATAAGTTTAAGCGCTGCTGATTGTACTCTACCTGCACTTAATCCCCATTTTACATTTTTCCAAAGAATTGGACTTATTTCATAACCAACAAGTCTATCTAATATTCTTCTTGCTTGTTGTGCATCAACTAAGTCTTGATTTATTTTTCTAGCATTTTTTATTGAACTTTTAACTGCACTTTTTGTAATTTCGTTAAAAACTATTCTACAGTCTTCATTTTCATCAATCTTTAATAGATTTGCTAAATGCCATGATATAGCTTCACCTTCACGGTCAGGGTCGGTTGCAAGATAAATTTTATCTGCTTTCTTAGCTGCTTTTCTAAGACTTTTAAGAAGTTCGCCTTTACCCCTTATTGTTATATATTTTGGCTCAAAGTTATTATCTATATCAACACCTAACTTACTTTTAGGCAAATCTCTAACGTGTCCCATTGAGGCTTCAACAATATAATTCTTTCCTAAATATTTTCCTATTGTTTTTGCTTTTGCTGGTGACTCAACTATTACTAATTTTTGGCCCATAACTAACTCCATTATTTATACTCTGGAGTTATTCACCCCCTTAAACTTACGTTACTCTGGCATAATAATTGCCAGGTAGACTTATAATTTGACTTTTAGTTTGCAGTTCAAATAATAAACCATATAAAGTATTTCTGTCAACCTGTGATTTGGTAAATATATCATCAATATGCATTGGTTCATCAGTTATTATTTGTAAAATTTTATTTTTATAAGGTTTATTTTCACTATTATCTACATTACTACTATCTATTCCTAATAGCAAATATAAATCTTCCATTGATGTATATAAATTAGCTCCATCTTTTATCAAAAGGTTTGCTCCATATCCAGATTCAGAAAAGATTGGTTGTGGTACTACAATCACTTCTTTTCCTTGATCTAATGCACAATTTACAGTTATCAATGAACCACTCTTTTTAGTTGCTTCTGTTACAACTATTATTTCTGATAATCCACTAATTATTCTATTTCTTCTTGGAAAGTTATAAGAATATGGTTTAGTACCTGGTAAAAACTCTGAAATTATAAGCCCTTTTTCCTCTATATTTTTAAATAAATTTTTATTTCTATAAGGATAAACTATATCAATTCCACATCCTAAAACAGCTATAGTATCTCCACTATTTTTTAATGTTTCATCGTGTGCTACAGTATCTATTCCTAATGCACCGCCACTTACTACACAAATATCATTTTTAGCTAATTCTTTAGCTATGACTCTTGTCGCACGTTCCCCATATATACTGTTTTTTCTTGATCCAACTATCGCTACTCTTCTTTTATTTAATAAATCTATATTACCTTTATAAAATATTACATATGGTGGCTCTGATATTTTTCTTAAGGAACTTGGATACTTACTATCTTTTATAGAAATAAAACCTATTCCATTTAATTTCAAATTTTCTTCAAGCTTTAAAGCCTTCTCTAAAATTGTATATTTATTTTCTTCATTTATAGTCTTATACTTTTTTAAATATACCTTTGTAATTTCCTCAAAGTTATCAAATATTTCTTTTTCATCAGAAAAAATACTTAGTAATTTTATTTTCTGTAAATTAGTACATTCTACTAACATTAACCATAATATATATTTTTTCATTTGTCCACCTCTCTTATATTATTTCACCATTTGAATCTTTTCTATAGCTTATAGCTTCAAGCACATGATTAACATTTATATCCTTTGATTTTTCTAAGTCAGCAATAGTTCTTGCAACCTTAATTACCTTTCCATATCCTCTTATTGAAGGGTTATTCGTTTCAAAATAATTTTCTAATAAACTTCTAGCTTCTCTAGATATTGTGCAAAGCTTAAATATATCTTTTCCGTTTATATCAGAATTACATTTATAGGATGTTCCTTTTAATCTATCTTCTTGTATTTTCCTAGCTTCTATAACTTTTTCTCTTATCTTTTCACTTTCTCCCCTGTTATCTATTTGTTTTAATTCATCAAATTTTAAAAGGGGAACATAATTAAACATATCAATTCTATCTTTTAATGCTTTAGAAAGTCTTTTTTGATACCTTCTTACTTCTAAATCACTACATTTACACTTATCATTTTCATAACCTAAAATAGACTTTTGACCGCATGGACACGGATTGTATGAACCAATTAGCTGAAATCTGCTTGGAAGTTCCACTCTTTCATTTATTCTATCTATTCTAACCATTCCATCTTCTAGAGGCACTCTTAAAACTTCTAAAACCTCTTTTTTAAATTCTAATATTTCATCTAAATAAAGCACTCCATTATGTGCAAGTGTTATTTCGCCAGCTTTTATATCCTTGCCTCCACCAATTAAAGCAACTTTTGTTATAGTATTATGTGGTTGCCTAAATGGAATACTTATTTTTTTATATGTATCCATCATTCCACTTATTGAGTATATTTTCGCAACTTCAACTTTTTCTTCTTCATTAAGAGGTGGTAATATTGATGTAAAAGCTTTAGCAAGCATAGTTTTTCCTGACCCCGGATTACCATATAATATAATATTGTGCCTACCTGCAGCTGCTACTTCAAGAGCTCTTTTTGATGAATATTGTCCTATTATAGAATCAAAGTTAGATTCAAATTCTATTTCATTTTCATTATTATTATTTTTAAATTCTAATGGTAATAAATCTTGAAAATTTATATAATCCACTGCATCTTTTAAGCTATTTAGCGAGAAAATATTTCCTTTACATAATTTGTACGCTTCATCTTCATTTTCATCTGGAATAATAAAATTATCTATTCCTTCATCAATTCCACTTAAAATAATTGGTATTATTCCTCTACTCTTTTTTAGCTTTCCACTTAAAGATAATTCCCCAACTAATATAAAGTTTTCTAAATCTTTTTTGCTTATTTGTTTAGATTCAATAAGAATACCTATAGCTATTGGAAGATCTAATAAAGTTCCTATTTTTTTAATATCTGCTGGAGCTAAATTTATAATTATTCTTCCAAGTGGAAATTCAAATCCTGAGTTTATAATAGCAGCTCTTACTCTTTCTTTTGCTTCTCTTACAGATGCATCTGCAAGTCCTACAATTGCAAAGCTTGGTAAACCTTTTGTAATATCTACCTCTACATTTATAAGGAAACTATTTATCCCTATATGAGTTGCACTTTTTATATTTACAGCCATCTTAAATCACCTCATATTGCATTATTAACAATAAAAAAATTTTTTAATCACACTTACTATGTAAAAAATTTCTAATACATGTTAATAATTAAATTAGAGGTGAAAAATATATATGAAAAAATATAATAAAGCTATTGGGTATTATGGAGAAGATTTAGCTTCTTCTTATTTAATTAATAAAGGATATAAAATAATAGATCGTAATTTTTCTAATAGATTTGGTGAAATAGATATAATATGCTCTAAAGAAGATATACTTGTTTTTGTAGAAGTTAAAAGTAGGTATAATAAAACATTCGGCTTAGGAATTGATTCTATATCTTATTCTAAAGTTAAAAACATAAAAAAATTAACAAAATATTTTCTACTAAATAATAAATTCAATGATTATTTTATTAGATTTGACGTAATTGAAGTTTATTTAAATTACAATAATTCATCTAATAAAATTATTCATACTAAAGATGCTTTTAGATAAAGCATCTATTTTTTTATTAAAAAAAATAGTAATAGCTTAAATGCTATTACTATTTTGTAAATTTTAATTAATTATAATATATTTCTTAAAAAACTCATTCTATGAATTTCTGTTGCACCATGTTCCTTTATTGCATCAACATGTTTTTTTGCTCCATATCCAACATTATTTTCAAAGCCATACTCTGGATATTTTTTAGCATATTCTTTCATTAAATTATCTCTATATACCTTTGCTATAATAGAAGCTGCTGCAATAGATGCGCTTTTTGTATCACCTTTTATCACGCATTTATTTTCAATTTCTATACCTCTAACTTTATATCCATCTGATAAAACAATATTTGGGCATTCTTTAAGACCATCAACTGCCTTTAAAAATACATCATTGTTACAAAAACCGATGCCTTTTTCATCTATTTCATCATTTGAACATTCAGTAATTTTATAAGCTATAGCTTTTTCTTTTATTATAACTGAAAGTTCTTCTCTTTTCTTTTCCGATAACTTTTTAGAGTCATTTAAGTAAAGTATCATCTCATCATCTAAACAGCTTAAATCAAGTATTACAGCTGCTGATACTATAGGTCCTGCAAGAGGTCCTCTACCAACTTCATCAACCCCAGCTAGAAGGCTTCCCCTTGCAAATTCTCTGTCAAAGTCATACATCTTTCTGACTCTTTTTATTTCATCTTCTAATTTTTTCTTTTCTTTTAATATTTTATTTCCAAGACTTTGAACATTTTTTCTTTTATCACCTAAAAGAAGTTCACTTAAAGCTAATATATCTTTATTGTTTAAATCTATATTTATCTTATCAAATTCTTCTTTTATAAGTTTATAACTCATATTGCTTAAATCCATATGTAGAAGCTCCATAAATTCCCTCCATAATCCTTAAGGTCTTTCTAGTGATATATTACCTATCTTTCCACCTCTGAATTCATCTAGTAAAATAACAGCTATTCTGTTATAGTCTATTTCTCTACCTTTCATTATTGCACCTCTTTTTATTGCAATAGCGTCAAGTGTTTCTAATGGATTTTCAAATACAGTATCAATCTTATATCTTTCCATTAATTTTTCTGGATAAAATTCTTGTAATCTTTCTACTAATTTGTAAGCTAACTCTTCTATATCCATTATTTCGTCTTTTATAGCTCCTGTAAATGCAAGATTTAAAGCAGTCTCATCATCTTGGAATTTTGGCCATAAAACACCTGGAGTATCTAATAGTTCTATATCCATGCTTGTTTTTATCCATTGTTTATTTTTTGTAACCCCAGGTCTATCTCCAGTTTTAGCTATATTATTTCTAGCCATTTTGTTTATAAATGTTGATTTACCTACGTTAGGTATTCCAACTACCATAACTCTTGTTACTATCTTCTTTAGACCTTTATTTTTTAATCTATCATGCTTTTCTTTTAAAAGTTCATTAAGTGCTGGCTTTATTTTTTGAAGTCCTGAACCTTTTAAACAATTAACTTCTATAGCACTTACATTTTCTTTAGTTAAATATTTCATCCACTCTTTAGTAACTCTACTTTCAGTTAAATCACTTTTGTTTAAAAGTATTAGTCTTGGTTTGTTTCCAACTAACTTTTCTATATCTGGGTTTGCAGAACTTCTAGGAATTCTTGCATCTCTAATTTCTATAACTGCATCTACAAGTTTTAAATTGTCTTTAATTTCTCTTTGAGTTTTTTTCATATGCCCTGGGAACCAATTAATTGCCATAAAAATTCCTCCTTTTACTTATAATTTTTATCTAAAAACAAATTATATAAACATCTTTTAATTTATGTGAATTAAAAAAAGAGGCTTAGTTACAAGCCTCTTCTTTATGGTTAATTATTTTAATAATTCTTTAACCTTAGCAGCCTTACCTACTCTATCTCTTAAGTAGAATAACTTAGCTCTTCTTACTTTACCTCTTCTAGTAACTTCGATCTTTTGGATCATTGGTGCGTTCATTGGGAAAGTCTTTTCAACTCCTGTACCGTAAGCTAATCTTCTTACAGTGAAAGTTTCTCTTAAACCACCGTTTTGTTTCTTTATAACAGTTCCTTCGAATACTTGGATTCTTTCTCTGTTACCTTCTTTTATTAATTGGTGAACTTTTACATTGTCCCCAACGTTGAAGCTTGGTAAATCAGTTCTGATTTGTTCTTGTTCTATTGCTCTTAAAATTTCGTTCATTGTGTATTCCTCCTAAATATAATTTGACGTTCATTCCGAAGCTAAAATTCAGAAGAGGAGCGCCCGTACTAACACAAAGCATATTCTAACATAAAATAAATATTATTGCAATAAATTATTTATTTTAGTAATTTTTTATCTTCTTTTGTTAATTCTATTTTTTCAAATAAGTCTGGTCTTCTCTCTTTAGTTATAAGTAACGATTCTTTTCTTCTCCATTTTCTTATGTTTTCATGATGACCTGAAAGTAAAACTTCTGGAACTTTCAAACCTTCAAACTCTTCTGGTCTTGTATATTGTGGATATTCTAAAAGACCATCTGAAAAAGATTCATCCATAAAGCTTTCTTCTTTTCCAAGCACTCCTGGATTTAATCTTAATATTGAATCTATTA
Organism: Clostridium budayi; assembly: GCF_055396605.1. Classification (NCBI taxonomy): domain Bacteria; kingdom Bacillati; phylum Bacillota; class Clostridia; order Eubacteriales; family Clostridiaceae; genus Clostridium; species Clostridium budayi. The sequence goes on along the minus strand of NZ_AP042456.1, from coordinate 1,512,787 downwards.
CTGGAATTGCAGCCATTTCTCCACCTGTAAGTATAAAATCACCAAGTGAAACTTCCATATCAATATAATTGTATGCTCTTTCATCAATACCTTCATAATGGCCGCATACAAATATAAGTTCATCTTCTTTAGCTAGTTCTTTTGCTAAAGCATGATTAAATGTTTTTCCTCTAGGACCTAAAAAAACAACTTTTCCTTTATTATTTTTCTTACATTCTCTTATTGTATCGATAACAGGTTGTGGTGACATAACCATTCCAGCTCCACCACCATATGGATAGTCATCTACTTTATTATGCTTATTTTTTGTATAATCTCTTATGTTTAAGCACTCAATATTAACTATACCTTTTTCCTTAGCTTTTCCTATTATGCTATGATTAAATATAGAGAACATTTCTGGGAAAAGAGTTATTATACTAATCTTCATCTTGCCATTCTCCTACAGGTCTTATAATTATCTTTTCTTCATCTAAATTTATTTCTAATACGATTTCTTTTAATACAGGGATTAATAATTCCTTAGGTTTTCTTATCCAATATACATCATTATTTTTAGTTTCTATAACATCATATATTGGTCCTAAATCCTTACCTTCTGTATCATATACATGTATTCCTATAAGATCTTTAACATAGAATGTATCTTCAGGAAGCTCAGGTTCTCTTTCTCTTGGTACTTGGATTAATTTATTTTTGAATTTTTCTGCTTCTTCAATTGAATCTATACCTTCAAGTTTTAAAATAACTCTATCTTTTTGAAATTTAACACTTTGAATTTCTCTTTCTACTCCATCTATAAATACAGTTCCATATCTTTTGTAGTTATTAACATCTGAAGTTTCTGGCATAACCTTAACTTCACCTTTTAATCCATGAGTGTTTACTATTTTACCAACTCTAAAGAATTCCATAATTATTCTCACCTCTTTTTTATAATTGTCAAAGTTCTCTTATTTATTCTTAATTATTATAAAAAGAGTTAGGACAGGCCTAACTCTTTTAAATAATTTCAACTACTACTCTTTTTTCTTCTTTTATTGCTGCAGCCTTTACTACGGTTCTAATAGCTTTCGCTATTCTTCCCTGTTTCCCAATAACTTTTCCCATGTCATCTGGATTAACCCTAAGTTCAAGTATAATTGAATCTTCTTTAGAAACTTCAGTTACACTTACATCTTCTGGCTTATCCACTAGAGATTTTGCTATTATTTCAACTAATTCTTTCATAAGGATTCCTGCATATAGTAATAACTATTTGCAGTATTCACCTCCTAAAATTACTTGTTTAGGCCTGCCTTTGTGAAAAGCTTCTTAACTACGTCTGTTGGTTGAGCACCATTTTGTAGCCATTTGTTAGCTTTTTCTTCGTTGATTTTTATTTCAACTGGGTTTGAAACTGGATTGTAGTATCCGATTTCTTCGATGAATCTTCCATCTCTTGGGCTTCTTGAGTCAGCAACTACTACTCTGTAGAAAGGTGCTTTCTTAGCTCCCATTCTTCTTAATCTTATCTTTACTGCCATTTAAATTCACCTCCTTTAAAGGATAATTTTTATATTAACTCATAAAGGGCAATTTTCCTAGGAGACCTTTTTTAGCTCCTTTTTGAAATGACTTCATTTGTTTCATATTCTTTTTCATCATTTCATATCCTTTGATAAGTTTATTAACATCTTGGATTGTTGAACCTGAACCTTTTGCTATTCTCTTCTTTCTTGAAGAATTCCCAATTACAAGTGATGGATTTCTTCTTTCTTTTAATGTCATTGAAAGAATTATAGCTTTCATTTTTTCCATTTGTTTTTGACCTTGTGCAAAGTCAACGCCTTGTAATTCTTTTGAATTAACTCCTGGCATCATTTCTAATATCTTATTTAATGGTCCAAGCTTTTTCATTTGTTCCATTGCTGTAAGATAATCTTCAAAATTAAGTCCTTGGTTTAACATTTTCTTTGTAAAATCAGCTGCTTCTTCTTCATCAATTGCAGATTGAGCTTTTTCTATAAGAGATAATACATCTCCCATTCCAAGTATTCTTGATGCCATTCTATCTGGATGGAACACTTCAAAATCATTCATCTTTTCACCGACACCAATGAATTTTATTGGTTTTTCAGTTATAGATTTTATTGAAAGTGCAGCCCCACCTCTAGTATCACCATCAAGCTTTGTTAAGATAACTCCTGTTACATCAAGGTCCTTATTAAAACTTTCTGCAACATTTACTGCATCTTGACCAGTCATTGAATCTACTACAAGTAAAATCTCTGATGGATTCGCAATTTCTTTTACATCTTTTAATTCTTGCATTAAGCCTTCGTCTATATGTAATCTTCCGGCTGTATCTATAATAACTACATTATTACCATTATCTTTTGCATGTTGTATAGAAGCTTTTGCAATATCAACTGCTTTAACCTTGTCTCCCATTGAGAATACTGGTATATCTATTTGTTTTCCTACAACTTCTAACTGTTTAATAGCTGCAGGTCTATAAATATCACATGCTACAAGTAGTGGTTTCTTGTTATTTTTTCTAAGGTTTAAAGCTAGTTTACCACACATTGTTGTTTTACCAGCACCTTGAAGTCCTACAAGCATTATAACTGTTAATCCACTGCTTGAATAATTAATTTTGCTTTCGCTTCCTCCCATAAGGTCTGTAAGTTCATCGTTAACTATTTTAATAACTTGTTGCCCTGGTGTCAAGCTTTCTAACACATCACTTCCGACACATTTTTCACTTACACTTTTAACAAACTTTTTTACTACTTTATAGTTAACATCTGCTTCTAATAAAGCAAGTTTTACTTCCCTCATAGCTTCTTTTATATCTTTTTCATTAAGTCTTCCTTTACCTTTTAATTTCTTAAAGGTATTTTGAAGCTTTTCTGATAATCCCTCAAAAGCCATATTAAACCTCCTAATGTATTATAAATCTTCTAGTTCTTTCTTTAGCATATCATACTCTTCATCAGAAATAGAATACTTTTTGCTAATTTTTTTTAGAAGTTTTATAATTTTCTCTTCACGATTCATACTCTTTTGAAGTAAGTTTAATTTACTTTCATAGGATAAAAGTTGTTTATAGCATCTTTTAATTAAATCATGAATTGCTTGACGACTTGTGCTTGTTAATTCAGCTATTTCTGCTAAGGATAAATCATCATCAAAATATAATTCCATGATATTTCTTTGCTTTTCAGTTAATAATGGTTTGTAAAAATCCATTAATAATGAAATCTCGACCCTATCTTCCATCATATAATCACCTTACCCACAAAAGAGATATTAACAGAATTTTTTAAAGGTGTCAAGCATTTTTACTTAACACCTTTAAAACTTTTTAAAATAATGCTTCAGCAAAGCTTTCTGCATCAAATTTTTGAAGATCATCAATACCTTCTCCAACCCCTATATACTTAACAGGTATGTTTAATGCTTGCTTTATTGATATTACAACTCCACCTTTTGCTGTTCCATCTAATTTAGTTAAAATTATTCCGTCTATAGGACATACTTCCATAAACTGCTTAGCTTGTATAACAGCATTTTGTCCTGTTGTTCCATCTAATACTAAAAGTGTTTGCTTTTTAGCTTCACTATATTCTCTATCAATTATTCTATTTATTTTTTCAAGCTCATTCATTAAGTTTTTCTTATTATGAAGTCTACCTGCAGTATCACATATTAAAAGGTCTACCCCTCTAGCCTTAGCTGCTTGAACTGCATCAAACACTACAGCTCCTGGATCTGATCCTTCGTTTTGTTTTACTATATCAACATCTGCTCTATTACTCCAAACTTCTAATTGGTCAATGGCTGCTGCTCTAAATGTATCTGCAGCTGCAAGTAATACTTTTTTACCTTCATTTTTATTTTTAGCTGCAAGTTTACCTATTGATGTTGTTTTTCCAACTCCATTAACACCAATTACAAGTAAAACTTCTTTTTGATTGTTTTCTTCCTCTTCATTTTCTTCATCACCTTCAAGAAGCATATCTTTTATTACTTCTTTTAATGCTGGTTTTACCATTTGAGGATCATTTATTTTTTCTTTTCTTATTTTCTTCTTTAATCTGTCTATAATTTCAACAGTTGTATCCATACCTATATCTGATATTATAAGAATTTCTTCTAATTCTTCATATAAATCATCATCAATAGATACCGCTAGATTAAGCGCTTCATTAATTTTATCTTGTAATCCATCTCTTGTTTTAGTTAATCCTGTTTTTAACTTATCAAATAATTTTCCAAACATATTAAGTCCTCCTAAATACTCTTTCAATCTATTTACTTAAATCAACAGATACTACCTTAGATATCCCTTTCTCTTCCATAGTAACACCATACATTACATCACTAACTTCCATAGTTCCCTTTCTATGTGTTATTACTATAAATTGAATATTATCTGAAAATTTCTTTAAAAATTCTGCATATCTATATACATTAGCATCATCTAGTGCGGCTTCTATTTCATCTAATATACAAAATGGAGTAGGCTTCATTTTAAGTATACCAAAAAGAAGTGCTATAGCAGATAAAACTTTTTCTCCACCAGACATAAGATTTATATTTTGAAGTTTTTTACCTGGTGGCATAACATTTATTTCAATGTTTGCTGTAAGTTCATCTCCTTCTCCTAATATAAGTTCTGCACTACCGCCTTTGAATAATTCTTTAAAAGTTTCATTAAAGTTTTTATTTAAAACTTTAAAATTATCTTTAAATAAAACTTTCATCTTAGAAGTCATTTCTTCTATAACAGAAATTAATTCAGCCTTTGCCTTTTCTAAATCTTCCTCTTGAGTTGTCATAAAAGAGAATTTTTCACTTACTTCTTCATATTCAGATATAGCTGCAAGATTTACTGTTCCAAGTGCTGTTATTCTTCTTTTAATTGAGGTTATTTCTTCTTTAAATCTATCTAAATTATTTATAGGTACTGCAATTTCTAGAGCTTCTACATAAGTTAGATCCATCTCTTCATTAAGCTTTTTATAGTAATTTTCAATTTCCATTTCACTTTTTGCTTTAAGGATCTCTCTTCTATTAAGCTCTCCTTCTTCTTTATTTATTATTTCTCTAATTTCTGTAATTAAACTATCACTTTTTCTAAATTCTTCTTTTAGTGATGCTTTTTTAACTTCATCTTCTTTAAATATATTTTTAAGTTCTTCAATTCTTTTTGTATTATTTTCAATCTTTTCTTTACTAAGTTTTATGTCAAGCTTACTCTTTTCTATACCTTCTAAGCTTTCAGAATTCTCTTTATGAATATTTTTAAGCTTAGTATCACTTTCTCTAAGTCCAACATCTTTTCTATTAATATCATTAACCTTATTCAATATAGATTCTTTCATTGAAGCTTTCTTTATTTTATGTTCAGTTAAATTATTTTTAAGTATTTCTATTTTTTCCTTTTCATCTTCTAAAATCTTTTCAAGTTCTACTTCTCTTTCTTTATTAGATGAATTTTTATCCCAAAGTTTATTTAAATCATCTTCATAAATTTTAAGTTTTTCATCAAAAGATTTTATTTCAGCATCTATAGTATTTCTTTCTTTTTCAGACATTTCTTTAGAATTTTTAAGTTTGTTAATCTCATTTTCTAAATTTGAAAGTTCATTTTTATCTGTTGCTATTTCTATTTTAATACTATGTGCTTTATCTGTATTATTTAAAATTAATTCATCAATAGACTTTCTTTCATTTTTTATATCTTCTATTTCTTTATTAATTTCTTCTATTTTTTCTTTTCCAATTATTATTTTGTTTTGAAGGTCTTCTATTTCTCTTTTTCTACTTAAAATGTTTGAAGTTTTTCCTTTTATACTACCACCAGTTAATGCACCACCTGCATTTAATACTTCTCCATCTAAAGTAACTATTCTATTTTTGTAAGCTGTAACTTTTGCAATATTAAATGCACTATCCATATCTTTTGCAATTATCGTTCTTCCAAGTGAATAGTCAATTATTTTTGTGTATTTTTCATCAAAACTTATTATTTCAGATGCTATTCCTAAATATCCTGGAATTTTCTTAACATTATCATTTAAAGAAAGTCTTTTTCCATTTATTATGTTAAGAGGAAGGAAAGTAACTCTTCCAAGCTTAGTTTTCTTTAAATAATTTATTAAATCTTTAGCAACCTTTTCAGTTTCAGTTATAACATTTGAAATTGATGCACCAAGTGCAGTTTCAATTGCCATTTCATATCCTTTAGGAACTTCAAACACTTCACCTAAAACCTTTATTCCTTTAGTATGAGGCGCTTCATTTTTCTCTACTTTATCCATTAAGTTTTTAAGAGATCTATTATATCCTTCGTATTGATTTTCTAGATCCTCAAGCATTGATTTATTAGCTTCAAGCTTACTTACAGATATATTGCATCCTCTACCTTCGGCTTCCTTCTTAGAAAGGTTTGTATTAAGTTTATTTAACTTTTGCTTGCTTAATATAATATCTTTTTTTATAATTTCAAATTCTTTTTCTTCTGATTCTATTTTAAGTGAAAGTCCATTTATGCTTGCTTTACTTATATTTATGTTATTTGAAATATTAAGAAGTATTTCATCTATCTTTTCTTTTCTTTCTTCTTTAGCTTTAATACTACTATTTATTTCTGTAATCTTATTTTTTATATTTGAATTGCCTCTTAATAGTTCTAATTCACTATTTTTTAAGTTTTTAAGTTCTTTTTCAAAATCACTTATTTTTAAGTTTAGATTTTCATTTTCTTTTTCTAATCTTATTACTTCTTCTTCTAAAAGTTTTTCTTCTTGTTCTTTCTCATCTAACTCTTTAGTTATAAGTTCTTTTTCTTTTTTTATGTCAACAATTTTTTTATTTAAACCAAACTCTTCAAACTTATTTTTTTCTAAAATACTATTTAAATTATTTATTCTTTCATTAAATAATTCTATATCACTATTTGCTTTTGTAATTTCTTCTTTTTTAGTAAAGTATTCAAACTTTTCATCAGTTGTTTTTTGTTCTAACTCCTCAAGTTTAGCTTCAATTTTCTTTAAAGCCTCTCTTTTAGATGTTAATTCTTCTCTTTTTAAAGATAATTCTTTTTCTCTTTTATTAAGATCTTCATTAAATACTTTTAAATCTTCTTCAATAATTTTTATATTACTTACAATTAATGATACTTCTTTTTCTTTTAAATCAGTTGATAAATCTTTAAACTTTAATGCTTTCTCTCTTTCAACTCTTAAAGGCTCTAATCTTTCTTCATAAGTAGATATTATGTCTCTTATTCTAACTAAATTTTCATCTGTATTAGAAAGTTTCTTTTCTGCCTCATTTTTTCTCCATTTATATTTAACTATACCTGCAGCCTCTTCAAGCAATGCTCTTCTGTCTTCAGGTCTTCCGCTTAGTATAGCTTCTATTTTACCTTGTCCTATTAATGAATACCCTTCTTTACCAATACCAGTGTCCATAAAAAGGTTATTTATATCCTTTAATCTACATTTATTGTTGTTTAATAAATACTCAGTTTCTCCAGATCTAAATATTCTTCTAGTTACAGTTACTTCATTATAATCAGTTTGAAGTACGTTATCTGAATTATCTAAAGTAAGTGAAACTTGTGCAAGTCCTACTGGTTTTCTATATTGAGTTCCAGCAAAAATTACATCTTCCATCTTACCTCCTCTTAAAGTTTTTACACTTTGTTCTCCAAGTACCCATCTTACAGCATCTGATATATTACTTTTACCACTACCATTTGGTCCTACAACAGCTGTAACACCATTTTTAAACTTTAATTCTGTTTTATCTGCAAAGGATTTAAATCCTCTTAATTCTAACGATTTTAAAACCAATCATTCCACTCCTTACACTATATAAATATTGGTATTAAGGATACTAGAAATACTACAACTAATAGTATTGCAAGACAGATTTGCATCTTTTCCCTTGTTTTCTTTCTCATATCAATCACCTCTAAAATATAAGTTTATATTAATTCTTCTAAATTTCAACAAAACGAGAGTTTCCTCCCGCTTTGTCTTAAATAAGTATTTCTTTTTCTTTATCTTCTTTAAGAATTAATTTTCCTCTAGAAACTTCATTAGTTACAGTTACTTTTATATCGTATCCTTCACTTTTAAGTTTATTAAAATAGATTTTTTTGTTTGCATAAAGCTTACTTAAATCTTTATTATTTATTAAAAGCTCAAAACTTTTACCATTTGCATTTTCTCTTATAGAATCTGCTATTAAACTTCCTTGAACTAATTCTCTAAATGCAGGATGGAAAGGTCCTGCTATTATATCTTTTCCTGTGTTTATAGTTTCTGTAGGTTGTAGACCTATTCTAATAACATTTACTCCTTTATCATTAAACATTGTAAATATATTTTTACTTACATCTACAGCTTTTTCTAATGTATATGGAGTATATTCTCCTCTGTTATACATTATTTCCATAGGAGTATCCTTTATAACTAATGAAGGGTATATTCTAAGTAACTCAGGTTCCATACTTAATGAATCAATTGCACTTTTTATATCCTTTTCTTCTGTTGATTTTGGAAGTCCAGGCATTAATTGATGTCCTAAAGTTATTCCATACTTTTTAATAAGCTTAGAAGCATTTTTTACATCTTCTGCAGTATGACCTCTTCCTGCTGCAACTAAAACTTCATCATCTAGTGATTGTATTCCAAGTTCAATTATATCAACATCATACTCTTTTAAATAAGTTAATATATAATCATTTATATAGTCTGGTCTCGTAGACATTCTTATCTTTTGTACAATGCCTAAATCTTTATATTTCTTTGCAACCTTTAAAAGTTCTCTTTGTTTTTCTTCTCTTATAGCTGTAAAAGTTCCTCCAAAGAAAGAAACTTCTATAGTCGCATCTTTATTTTCTATAGTCTCATAATACTCATTTATTATATTTTCTACCTTTTCTCCATCTACTTTATCCTTTACTCCTGTTATTCTGTCTTGATTACAAAATACACAGTTATGAGGACAACCTTCATGAGGTACAAATATAGGTATTATATAATGACTTTTACTCATTGATTACCTCCAGTTTTTTAAGAGCCTGTTTAGCTGAAGCTTGTTCTGCTTCCTTTTTAGAAAATCCTTCTCCTTCACCCATAGTTTCATTATTTATAACTACCTTTGTAAAGAATTTTCTTCTATGAGGTGGACCTTCAAACTTAATTAATTCATAAGTTATGCTTACCTCCCCATCCTTTTGAAGATGTTCTTGTAATTTAGTCTTAAAATCAAGAACTATTTTATTTTCTATAGCTTTATTTATTATATCTTTAAAATGGTCTAATATAAATGCTCTTGTAAATTCTAAGCCCTTATCTAAATAAATAGCAGCAATAACAGCTTCAACTGCATCAGCTTGTATTGATGTTCTATTTCTTCCACCTGTAAGTTCCTCACCTTTGCTCATTCTTATATATGATCCTAAATTTAATGACTTTGCAATTTCAAAAAGAGAATTTTCACATACTATAAGACTTCTTATTTTTGTAAGTTCTCCTTCTGCTTTATCTTTATAATTAGTATACAAATATTCTGTTATACATAATTGAAGTACTGAATCCCCTAAAAATTCTAGTCTTTCATTGTATTCTGTATCTTTATATTGGTTTGCAAATGAGCTATGTGTTAGGGCTGTTTTTAAATAACTCAGATTTGTGAAATTTACTTTAAGAGCTTCTTCAAACTCTCTTAGCTTTGCTTTATTCATTTTATACACTCCTCTAAGTTTATTTTTCAGTTTGCTCCTTTAAACAAATTCAAGAATAAACTACTTAATAATAATAAATATAAAATCCCGCCTTTAGTGCGGGATTTTACTATTCTTCAACATGGTTCTTTACGTATTCTACTACATCTCCAACTGTTTTGAATCCCTCAACATCTTCGTCTGGAATTTCCATATCTAATTCATCTTCAAGCGCCATGATTAATTCAACTATATCTAATGAATCTGCATTTAAATCATCAATGAATGATGCATCTTGAGTAATTTCGCTTGGATCCACGCTTAACTTTTCAGCTATAATTTCTTGAATCTTTTCAAACATATTATCACCTCCTATATCCTTCCTTTAGATAATATTATATATTAAATGTACAGTCAATATTCTATAATAATAAAATTAAATTATTTTACTTCTAGTTCATTCTTTATTTTATCTATAACTTTTCCTTCATAGAATATTCTAGTTTGTTTTATAGCATTTTTAAATGCTCTATCATCAGAACTTCCATGAGCCTTTATACAAATACCATCTACGCCTAAGAAAGGAGCTCCCCCAACTTCTTTGTAGTCAAATTTAACTTTTAAACTTTTAAATACTGGTTTTAGTAACATAGCTCCTAGTTTTGGAAGGAATGAAGCTCCCATGATCTCATCTTTTATGATGCCAAGTAAATTCATAGCAGCACCTTCATAAAGTTTAAGTGCAGTATTACCTACAAATCCATCACAAACAAGAACGTCAACTTCTCCTGTTGGAATTTCTCTTGGTTCTACATTTCCAACAAAATTTAATGCTTCTTCCTTTAAAAGCTTATGTGTTTCTTTTGTTAAATCATTACCTTTTTCTTCTTCTGCTCCAATATTTATAAGTCCTACTGTTGGGTTTTCTTTATTAAATACACTTTCATAATAAATCTTTCCCATTTTAGCAAATTGAACAAGGTAATTTGGTTTACAATCAACATTTGCACCTGCATCAACAATCATAAACTTTCCTCTTCTACCTGGCATAATAGGAGCAAGTGCTGGTCTTTCAACACCTTTTATTCTACCAACTATAAGTGTACATCCTGCTAAAAATGCTCCTGTACTACCACCTGAAATTATAGCATCGCACTCTTTATTTTTAACTAAATTAAGAGCTTTAACTATACTTGATTCTTTTTTTCTTCTAAGTGCCATTACAGGATGTTCATTTGTTCCTATAACTTCTTTAGCATCGATTACTTTAACTCTATCTTTTGGATAATCATGTTTTGCAAGTTCTTTTAAAATTTTCTCTTCTGGTCCTGTTATATATATTTCAATATCACTGTATTCCTTTAAAGCCTCAACAGCACCATCAACAACTGCCATAGGTGCATTATCGCCACCCATTCCGTCTATCGCTATTTTCAAATTAAACTCACCCCTTTTTTCCTTATATATAAAGAAAAGAAAGTCATAAGACTTTCTTTTATTCTTCTGAAGATACTACTTCTTTACCATTATAATATCCGCAGCTCTTGCACACTCTGTGAGCTAATTTCATTTCGTGGCATTGTGGACATTCGATTATTCCTGGTAAGCTCGCTTTAAAAGTTTGAGCTCTTCTTGAATCTCTCTTTGCTCTATATGTTTTTCTTGCTGGATTTCCCATGCTTACACCTCCTTATTTTCTAGCAGAGCCTTAAGGCCTGCTAACCTAACGTCAACATCTACATTATCACATGTACATATCTCTCTGTTTAAGTTTTTACCACAATTGTGGCATAAGCCCTTGCAGTCAGTGCTACAAAGTCTCTTAATTGGTAAGGTTGAAATTATTTCTCTTTCAACAAAATCTGTGATGTCTAATTCATCACTCTTTACAAATATTACATCACTATCTGTAGTTTCGTCAATACTCGTAAACCTTTCTTCTATTTCAAAATCTATTGGATAGATAAAGGTATCTAAACATCTTGAACAAGTAACTTTAAGCTTTGTTTTAACTCTTAAGTTAAGTACAAGCTCACTTTCCTTTGAAGTTATTACACCATCAACTGAAACCTTCTCTACTGGTTTCATTAAGTCACCTTCAAAGTGAAACTCTTTCATTTCAAATTCATAGTTAATACTTTTACTTCTTTCTCTTCTAGAGAAAAAACTAGAAATTTGTAGTTTCATAATCTTCATGCTCTGGATCTATTCTCCTCATGTCATCTTAAAATATGACACATTATGACCATGTTTACAGCCATAGCTCGAGCGAAAGCGCTTTTTTCACCCCTTAGCTTAAATATTTACTGAACAAACACAATTTATTATATAAAGGGGGACATAAAAAGTCAAGAAAATTTATTAATATTTGCTAATTTATTAATTCTAATGTTTCTTTAGCAATCATTAACTCTTCATTTGTAGCTATAACGTAAGCTTTTACTCTTGAATCATCTGTTGATATTTCATTGATATCAGCTCTTATAGCATTCTTTTCTTTGTCTAATTTAACTCCTAGGAATTCTAAACCTTCTAAAACTCCTTCTCTAGTTTCGATTGAGTTTTCTCCTATACCTGCTGTAAACACAATAACATCAACTCCACCCATAGCAGCAGCATAAGCTCCTATTTGTTTCTTAATGCTATAGAAGAATACGTCTTTAGTAAGTATAGCTCTTTCTTCTTTTCTATCAAAAGCAGCATCACGGATATCTCTAAAGTCTGAGCTTAATTCTGATATTCCAAGTAATCCTGATTTTTTGTTAAGCATTGTGTTAACTTCTTCTGAAGTATATCCTAATTCATTGATTAAGTATGTCACAATAGCAGGGTCTATGTTACCTGATCTTGTACCCATAACTATTCCTTCAAGTGGAGTGAATCCCATTGAAGTATCAACTGACTTACCACCATCTACAGCAGTTAATGAACCACCATTACCTAAGTGACAAGTTATTATTTTTAAATCTTCTATATTTTCATCCATAACTTCAGCAACTTTTCTTGAAACGTACTTGTGTGAAGTTCCGTGGAATCCATATCTTCTTATACCGTGTTTTTGATATAATTCATATGGTATAGCATATGTAAATGCTTTAGCTGGCATTGTTTGGTGGAATGCTGTATCAAATACAACAGCCATTGGTGTATTTGGCATTAAAGCTTTGCATGCATTTATTCCGATTATATTTGGTGGGTTGTGAAGTGGTGCAAGTTTTACACATTCTTCTAAGTAGTTCATTACTTCATCATCAACTAATACTGATTTTGAATATTTTTCTCCCCCGTGTACTACTCTGTGTCCAACAGCTGAAATTTCATCCATTGATTTTATAACACCATGTGTTTCATCAACTAATGCATCTAAAACAAGCTTTATTGCATCTTGGTGATCTTTCATAGATTGTTCTATTATATACTTATCTCTTCCTTCAACTTTTTGAGTAAGAATTGATCCTTCAATACCTATTCTTTCAACTAGACCTTGAGCTAGTACTCCTTCATTTTCCATGTTTATTAATTGATATTTTAATGAAGAACTTCCGCAATTTATTACTAAAATTTTCATCTTGAAAACTCCCTTCAAACCTCATGTGAATTTTTTATTAACTTTTATAACTATTTTATAGTTTGAGCTTGAACTGCTGTTAAAGCAACAACATTTACGATATCTTCTGAGCTACATCCTCTTGATAAGTCGTTTATTGGTTTAGCAAAACCTTGACAAACTGGTCCGATTGCTTCTGCATTAGCAAATCTTTGAACTAATTTATATCCAATGTTACCTGCTTGTAAGTCTGGGAATACTAATACGTTAGCATTTCCTGCAACTTTACTGTTTGGAGCTTTTTGATCTGCAACTTTTTTAACTATAGCAGCATCTAATTGTAATTCTCCATCGATTTGTAAGTCAGGTCTTAATTCTTTAGCTCTTTCAGTAGCTGTTCTTACTTTATCAACTAATTCGTGATCTGCACTTCCCATAGTTGAGAATGAAAGCATTGCTACCTTTGGATCCATTTTGCAAAGATTTTTAGCAGTTTCAGCTGTAGCTATTGCTATTGCAGCTAATTGTTCTGCATTTGGATTTGGGTTAACTGCGCAGTCTGAGAATAAAAGCATTCCTTCTTCTCCATATTTTGATCCTGGTACAAGCATTATAAAGAAACTTGATACTACTGACACACCTGGTGCAGTCTTTATTATTTGAAGACCTGGTCTTAAAAGATCTCCTGTTGTATGAACTGCTCCTGAAACCATTCCATCAGCATCATCTAATTTTACCATCATAGTACCAAAATAAAGAGGGTCTCTAACTATTCTTTCAGCCTTCTCCATTGTCATACCTTTATTTTTTCTAAGCTCATAAAAAGCTTCTATGTATTTATCTAAGTTAGTTGAAGTCTCTGGATCTATTATCTCTACTCCCTTAAGTTCAACACCTTGTTCCTTAGCAGATTTTAAAATCTCCTCTTCATTACCAATTAATATTGGCATAGCTATTCCTTCTTCAGCTATTTTTTGAGCTGCAACAACTGTTCTTGATTCGCTTCCTTCAGGAAGTACTATCTTCTTTTTATCAGCTTTAGCAGCCTCCCATATTTTGTTCATAAGTTCCATGTTCATTTCTCCTTTCAAAGATCCGTGTGTATCTCCATATACTACTATACTCCTAAATTGCAGTTATTTTCAACATCTAAAATTGAATTCGTTAGATTTGAAATAATATGAATTTTCAAAATATTTAACTTCTTCCCTTTAAAAGTGCCATTTCTTAAAATTTTATGTTATACTTTAATGACAATATTACTATAGGAGGATTTTCCATGAACTTAACTGGTATTATTACAGAATACAATCCATTTCACTTAGGACATGAATTTCATCTTAAAAATGCCAAGAAAGATACTAACTGCGATGGAATAGTTTGTGTTATGAGTGGTAACTTTATGCAAAGAGGAAACCCTGCTATTATGGATAAATGGACTCGTGCTAAAATTGCAGTCTTAAATGGTGTAGATTTAGTATTAGAGCTTCCACTTATATATTCATTATCTTCTGCTGAAGACTTTGCATATGGTGGTGTAAAAATATTAAATTCTTTAAATTGTATAAATAATATTTATTTTGGAAGCGAAAGTGGAGATATATCTACTTTAAAAGAAATTGCACACACATTATATTATGAGCCAGACGAATATAAAAAATTCTTAAAAGCAAATTTAGATTTAGGTTTACCATTTCATAAAGCTAGAGTTAATGCTTTAAATAATGTTATGAAAAATTTAGATGTTGAAAATATATTATCAAATTCAAATAATATCTTAGCTATTGAATATATAAAGGCTTTAATTAAACTTAATAGTAGTATTATTCCTTTTACACTTAAAAGAGAAGGAAGTAATTATAACGATACAGATTTAAGTACAACTTTTTCTTCTGCAACTTCAATTAGGGAAACACTTAAATCTAAAAATAACCTTGAAGAAATTAAAGATTCAATTACACTTTCTACATATAAAGAATTTAATAAACTTTATAACGAAAAATATGATTTTGTTTTTGAAGAAGATTTATTTCCTTATTTAAAATATAAGATTATTACAAAAGGAAACTATTTAAATAAAATAGATGATATTAATGAAGGATTAGATAATAAAATTCTTAAAGAAATCTTATCTTCTAATTCACTAGATGATTTAATTTTAAAATCTAAAAGCAAAAGATATACTTATACTAAAATATCTAGAATACTTTCTAAATTTTTTATAGGTCTTGAAGATTATGATACTAAAGCTTTAAAAGCAAACGATATAAACTATATTAGACCTCTTGCTTTTAACGAAAAAGGGGCTTCTATTTTAAAGCATATAAAGAAGAATGCTAATATAAATATAATAACTAAAGTTCCAAGACATATAGAGGATGATATGCTTAAATTAGATCTTCTATCAACTAAAGCATATTCAATTTTAAATACCTCAATTAATCCTTTAGAAGATTATTTAAAAAGTCCTATGATGATAAAAGAATTTAAATAGATTTAGCGCATATAAATACTATTGATGGGAGTGATTTCATGAATAGTATTTTTGTTTTATCTATATTAATCGTTGTTTTTCTTTTAGTATTACTTAAGCTTTTAAATGTAAAAAAACACATTATATTTTGTTTCTTTATTACTTTTTTAATAGTTCTTTTTGTTGCAAATATTGAAACTTCAATCAATGCAGCAATGGAAGGTTGTAAGCTTTGTTTTAGAGCCGTAATTCCTACAGTTTTTTCTTTTTCTCTAATTTGTAATTTGCTTATTTCTTATAATGGTATAGATCTTTATTCAAAAATTTTAGGTCCCCTTTTATGTAAACCGTTAAGACTTTCTAAAGCTTGCTCTTTCCCACTAGTTGCAAGTATGTTATCTGGTTATCCACTTGGCGCAAAATATTCGTCGGATTTATATGAACTTGGACATATTAATAAATCAGAATATGAGAGACTTTTGAACATAGCTTCTAACGCTGGCCCTATCTTTGTAATTGGCTCCGTAGGTTCGGCTCTACTTGGTTCACCAAAGTATGGTTACTTTTTATTAATTAGTAGTTATTTATCATTATTTTTTATAGGATTAATTACAATAAAAAAGGCCCCTTCTTGTAGAATAGATGAGAAGGAGTCTTCTAAGTTTCAAGATATTACGTTTGGATCTGCTTTAGATAACGCAATAAAAAATGCAATAAATACTACCCTTTCTGTATGCGGATATATAATTGCATTTTCAGTAATAATATCAATTATTAAAAATAATAATTTTGTTTCTAATTCAATTAATAGTCTTGAAAGTATTCTAAATCTACCTAAAAACGTATTATACGGAACTTTTTTAGGTAGTATTGAAATGACAAATGGATGCAGTATAATAGCAAACAGTTCACTTTCAATTCACTTAAAACTTGCAATTGTAAGTTTTATTTGTTCATTTTCAGGAATGTCTGCAATTGCACAAGCATCCTCATTTTTCAGTAAGCATAATGTATCGATTGCAAAATACATGCTTTTAAAGCTTGTCCAAGGTGCATTTAGTTTTGTAGTTAGTTATTTCCTATCTACAATCATATTTAAAACTTCAGAAGCTTCAAATATAGTTTACACACCAACAAGCTACAATATATTATTATATCTTTTACCTATACTATTATTTTTATTAATATCATTAATAATATGTATAAGCAAAACTTTAATTCATAGTTCTTAATTCTTTAATATTTTCTTTAACAATGGAGCAAGCCTTTGTAAGATTTTGATCGATTTCTTTTGCAGTATCCTCAAAGCTTATTTGAAGTGCTTTTATAAGCTCCATTTTCTTTTTCTCTAATTCTTTATCAAGGTCTGAAAGTATTTCATCTGCATAATCTCTAGAACCAACTCTAATATTTTTAGCATCTCTTTTAGCTGCTGCTATAATTTCTTGCCCTCTTATTTTAGCTTCTTTTACAATGTCATGATTTTCTATATTTTGTCTCATAAGATGCATAGTTTCTTCTTTAACTGAATCATATTCCTTTTTAGCTTCTGATAATATTCTATCCCTTTCATTCATTACCCATTGCGCCTTTTTAAATTGGTCAGGTAAATAATTAATTATTTGATCTATGATTTCTGTAAATTCTTTTCTATCTATCATAGTCTTACCACTCATAGGCACTTTAGGAGAGTTATCTACAACATCTTGTAAATATTCTAAAAGTTCAATAACATTAACCTCTTGTTTATCCATTGACAATCCCCCTTTTTTGCTAATCCCTGTTTATCTTTTTTTCTATATCATTAATTATTTCATTAGGTACTAATCCATTAATGTTTCCGCCAAATTTAGCGATTTGTTTTACTGATGATGAACTTATATATGAATTTTCTGCTGCTGTCATCATAAATAATGTTTCAACATTTGAATCTAATTTATTATTAATAAGTGCCATTTGCATTTCATATTCAAAATCTAAAACGCCTCTTAGACCTTTTAATATAACATCAGCTTCCTTTTCTCTAAGTAAATCAATAAGTAATCCATTAAAACTTACAACTTCAACATTTTTAATATCTTTAGTTACTCGTTTTATAAGCTCTACTCTCTCTTCTATTTCAAATAGTCCTTTTTTATCAACATTAATTAATACGGCAATTATAAGTCTATCAAAAATTTTTGCTCCTCTTTTTATGACGTCTAAATGACCATTTGTAATAGGATCAAAGCTTCCAGGATAAATTGCAGTTTTCATTACTCTTCTCCCTTTATTTTATAGAAACAAACTGTAGTATTTCCATACTTTTTACTTCTAGTTAGTTCTATATCCTCATATCCTTCATATATTTCTTCTATTGTATCTATTTTTGTAACTATTATTCCATCTTCTAATAATAGATCATTTTCTTTTATTATTTGCATTGCTTTTGGTATCATTTCTTTGCAATATGGTGGGTCTATAAATATAACGTCAAACTTTTTACCTTTTCTAGCAAGCATTTTTAGACCTTCATAAGCATCTATGTTAAGTGGGTGACAAAAATCTTCAAATTTAAGATTTTTTACGTTTTCTTTTAATAGAGGATAAGTTGTATTACTTTTATCAAATAGATAACACTCTTTAGCTCCTCTACTTGCAGCTTCTAACCCTAAGCTTCCTGTTCCTGCAAATACATCAACTACAGTTGCATCTGGTATATAGCCTTGAATCATGCTAAACATCGCTTCTTTTACCCTATCTAATGTCGGTCTTGTTTCATATGTTGCTGGTGGGATTAATTTACGGCCCCTTGCTTTTCCCGCTATAATTCTCACTTTTTTATCCTCCTTAGTGTTATATAATTATCATTTTATCATAATCAACTTTTTTATACAATTTATTCTTAATTAAAACAAATATATTTACTACTTTTTTCTAAATTTTTCTCAATTTCACGAACTATAAGCTTACTATCATTATTTTCACTTTCTAATATTTTATTTGCTTCTTCTCTTGCTCTAATTAATATATTCATGTCATCATAAAGGTGAGCTAATAATAAACCTTCATCTCCACTTTGTCTTATACCAAACATCTCACCAGAGCCTCTAAGTTTTAAATCTTGTTCTGATATATAAAATCCATCTGTTGACTCTGTTAATATTTCCATTCTCTTTTTTGTATTATCACTTTTAGCTTTTGCTATTAATATACAGAAAGATTCATATTCTCCTCTTCCAACTCTTCCTCTTAATTGATGAAGCTGCGCTAAGCCAAATCTCTCTGCATTTTCAATAATCATTGTAGATGCATTTGGAACATTAACCCCAACTTCTATAACAGTTGTTGATATTAAAACTTTAGTTTCGCCTTCTTTAAATCTATTTATTATTTCATCTTTTTCTATACCTTTCATTTTTCCATGAAGATACTCCACTTTAATATTTCTAAATATTCCATTATTTAATTTATCATAGACGCTTTCTACTGAATTTAAATCTCCCTTTTCATCCTCTTCAATAAGTGGGCAAACTATATAAACCTGTCTTCCTTTATTAATTTCATTTAATGCAAGTTTATATGCTTTATCTCTTTTGCTATCTTCAAAAAATCTTGTATCTATTTTCTTTCTACCTGGTGGTAATTCATCAATTGCAGATACATCTAAATCCGAATATACATATAAGGCAAGTGTTCTTGGAATAGGAGTAGCTGTCATAACCATTACATCGGCTCTTTTTCCTTTGTTTATTAGTTTACTTCTTTGCCCAACTCCAAACCTATGCTGTTCATCTGTTATAACAAGACCTAAATTATTAAAGTTAACATCATCTTCTAAAAGTGCATGCGTACCTATAACAACTAATGGTTCTTTTTCTTTTATTCTTTCTTTTATTCTTAGCTTTTCTTTTTTAGTTGTACTTCCAGTTAAAAGTTCAATTTCTATATTAAAGTTTTTAAATATATTCTTTGCTTCTTTAAAATGTTGATTTGCTAATATTTCAGTTGGAGCCATAAAAACTGATTTATATCCATTTTTATAAGCATTAAAAATTGCAATTAAAGCTACTATAGTTTTACCTGAACCAACATCCCCTTGAACTAATCTATTCATTGGATATTTAGATTTTTGATCTTTTAATATAGCTCTTACAACCTTTGCCTGAGCGTTAGTTAAACTAAACGGAAGGGATTCTCTTAAATCATTTAATTCTTCACTCCAATTAAATCCAATACCATTTTTTATTCTTGCTTTCTTTTTTAATAAAAGTAACTTCATTGAATATGTAAATAATTCCTGGAATTTTAATCTATTAATTGCTCCCTTTAAATTATCTTTTTCTTTTGGAAAATGAATTTCTCTAATGGCCTTATCTAATGATACTAATTTATATTTATCAATTATTTCTTTAGGTAAGTTTTCAGTAACCTTTATGTTATCTAAAACTTCTCCAATTATTTTAGCTAGAAAGTTGTTTGTAAGTTCTCCTTTTAAGGGATATTTAGGTATTATTTCGCTTTTTAAAGATTCATTAGAACTAACTACCGGATTCGTTATTTCAAGACTATTTCCTACTCTTTTATACTTTCCTAAAAGATTATAACTTTCATCTTTTCTAAATTTAGTTTTTATATATGGCATATTAAACCACTTACTAGAAACTTTAGTTCCGCAATAATCAAATTCTATAGTCGTTAGTATTTTACCGGTTCTTGTTTTAAAGTCACCTTTAAACCTTACCATTTTACAAGTTAATATCTGTTTTTCATCTTCAGAAATCTCGTTTATGTTTTTATTTCCATTTATAAATTCATAATCCCTTGGAAAATATAAAAGGAGATCTAATATACTAAATATACCGACTTTATTTAATCTTTCAGTAGCCTTTGGGCCAACCCCTTTAATACCACTTACTTCAGTATATATATTCAAATTAATTTCTCTCCCTTCTTAAAAATAAAAAGCACCTATTGGTGCTTTTTTATTCTATCCATTTTACTTTTAATTATTCTACTGACATTAAGAAGTAGTATAAAGGTTGATCTCCTTTATATAATTGGATATCACAATCTTCATATTTTTCTTCTAATTTTTCAACAAATGAATTTGCTTCTTCTTCTTTAATGTCTTCACCATAAAATACTGTTATAAGTTCACTATCATCATCTATCATGTTTGCAAGCACTTGTTCTGCAACTTCAAACTTATCTTTACCAACTTCTTTTATCTTACCTTCTACAAGGCCTAGCATATCGCCTTCTTCAATGTTAATACCATCAATTTCTGTATCTCTTACAGCGTAAGTTACAGAACCTGTCTTAACAGCTTCCATTAATTCTTTTAATTCTTCTTCATTTTCAGATACATCAGCATCACGGTTAAACATTGATACACAAGTTATACCTTGTGGTATAGTTGTTGTTGGTATTACTATTATATTTTTATCTGAAATATCTTTAGCTTGATTAGCCGCCATAATAATGTTTTTGTTATTTGGAAGTATAAAGATATTTTCAGCATTAAGTTTATCAACACACTCTAATATATCTTGTGTTGATGGATTCATAGTTTGACCACCTTCAATTACATAATCAACACCTAGATCCTTAAAGATATTTGTTATACCTTTTCCCATAGCAACTGTTATAAATCCATATTTTTTAGCTTCTTCTATTTCTACTGCTTCTTCTATCTTTTCTTTATCTTCTCTAATTTCATTTGCTAGAAGTTCTCTATGTTCTTCTCTCATGTTATCAATCTTAATTTTAGAAAGTTCTCCAAGCTTAACAGCTTTTGCTAAAACTGTTCCTGGATCGTTTGTATGAATATGAACTTTAATTACATCATCATATCCAACAACTATCATAGAATCTCCTAAAGGTTCAATTTCATTTTGGAATTCAGTTGCCTTTTTAGCATCACCAAGTATTATAAATTCAGTACAATATCCGAATTTAATATCAGCATCAGTAGTTGACTTAGCTCCAGTTGCACCTGTGCCACCTTCACCAATCTTTATATCTTTAACTTCTGCAACTATTCCATCTTTTAATGCTTCAAGCATTCCTTGAAGTATTATATAAAGGCCCATTCCACCTGAATCTACAACTTTTGCTTTCTTTAATGCAGGTAACATTTCTGGTGTTTTATCAAGCATTACTTTAGCTGCAACTGTAACATCTTCCATAAGTGTTGTTACATCTTTAGCATGTGATTTTTCACCTTCTTCTGCAGTTGCTCTAATTACTGAAAGTATAGTACCTTCTGTTGGTCTCATAACAGCTTTATAAGCTGAGTTTGAACCTTCTTTTAATGCAAATGCAAATTCTTTAGCTGAAACCTCGTCATGTCCTTCAAGACCTTTTGAGATACCTCTAAGTATTTGTGAAAGTATAACTCCTGAGTTACCTCTTGCGCCCATTAAAGCCCCTTTAGCAAGCTTTTTAGAAACTTCTCCTATAGAATCTGATCCTATGTTTTCTATTTCTTTAACGGCTGCCTTAAAAGTCATTGACATATTTGTTCCTGTATCTCCATCTGGTACTGGGAAGACATTAAGTGCATTAACAAAATCGCTATTTTCAGCTAATTTGTTACTTGCGTTTACTACCATGTTGTAAAAATCACGGCCGTTTATATTTTTAAATTCCATCGGTTTACCTCCTAAACTCTTACCGCTTGAACATTTACTGAAATTGATGATACTTTTAATCCAGTAAAGTTTTCTACATTATAACGTACTTTTTGAATTATATTACTTGCTATAACTGATATTTTTGTTCCATATTCAACCATAACAAATAATTCTATTACTAATTTGTCGTCATCATCTACGGAGATTTTAACTCCTTTATTAAAGTGTTCTATTCCTATTAACTCCCAAAGACCTTCTGTAGCATTCTTTGAAACCATACCTACTACTCCATAGCATTCCATTGTTGATAATCCAACAATTTTAGCTAAAACCTCTTCTGAGTAATGAATTTTTCCATTTTCTCTTGAAAATCCTACCATTACTATTCCTCCTCATACATATCATAAGTCTATTTTATATTAGAAAACTGTAATATTCAAGATTTATATGCTAATATAAGAAAATATTATAAAATTTTTTTAAATTTCTACTTGCAAAAATGCTTATTATTATGTTACAATGAATTCTGTCCTATTGAAGAGAAATATATCTTCACTTAACAAGGAGGTGTTTTCAAATGGCAAGAAGATGCGAAATTTGTAACAAAGGCGTTGTTGCAGGTGTTCAATATAGCCATTCACATCGTCAATCAAAGAGAACTTGGGCTCCTAACATAAAGAAAGTAAAGGCTTTAGTTAACGGAACTCCTAAGAAAGTTCACGTTTGTACAAGATGTCTAAGATCTGGTAAGGTTGAAAGAGCAATATAGTTCAAATAAAAAAAATGCATTGCAATAGCACTGCATTTTTTTTATGTTCTAAATTCCTATGTATCCTACTTTTTTCTTCTAAAAAATTTAATTATATTAGATATACATTTAGGTAATTTAATAGCTACTATTTTCATATGCCCTCCTAAGAATAATTGCTAAAAAGAAAAAGTTTCTTTTATTACAGTATATGCAACAAAAGAAACTTTTTTCCTAATTTATCAATCTTTCGTATATAAAATCAAAATAATTCCAGAGTCAAATTCTATATAAATATCATCATCTAAAAATTCATTACATATAGCCCTTGGCTCTAAAAGTGTCATATCATAATTATTCAAAGGATATTTGCCATTTTTTATAGTAAGATTTTTAACTACATCACTTAATGCATGAAATGAAATAACACGTCCTTCTTCTTTTTTTACTAATGAACTTTTATTAACTGCATACATCTTATTATTATCATCTACTATAGTAACTTTAATATTTTCTCTTAATCCTTTTAAAATTATACCTATATTACCAAGCATATGATCAATTCTACTTCCTGTAGCACCAAAAAGAATAATTTCTGACGGATTAACTTCTAAAGCTTTTGTATATCCAAGGTCCGTATCTGTATAGTCTTTTTCAGCATTAAATTTCTCTATTTTTACACCTTTATCTTTATAGTAATTTAAAACCTTTTTATCTATAGAATCAAAGTCTCCTAATATAATATTTGGAGTAACTTCAATTTCCCTAAGTATATTACATCCTTTATCTACGCCAACTATATAATCATCATCTTTAATATATTCTTTTAAAAGTTCCTTAGAAGGAGCTTTTCCACCACTTACTATTATACTTCTCATAATTTAAGCATTCCCTTTTAACTCACTAATATTTTTTATTACTTCTCCATTTTTATATACAGCAGAACCTGCAACTGCAACATCCACGCCAGCTTCTCTTACAGCTTTAATATTGTTAAGACCGATTCCTCCATCTATTTCTATTATTAGATCCTTATTGTATTTTTTTCTCATTTCATCTACTTCTTTAACTTTTTCTAATGAATATTCTATGAAGCTTTGTCCTCCAAAACCTGGATTAACACTCATAATTAATACCATATCTAAATCTTTTATTAGATCTTTTATCATTATTGTAGGTGTTCCTGGATTTAAAACTACTCCTGCCTTAACCCCTTTTGATTTAATATATTGTATTGCTCTATCTATGTGCTTTTCAGCTTCATAATGTATTGTTATTATGTCTGCTCCTGCATCTACAAAATCATCTATGTATCTTGATGGTGATTCAACCATTAAATGAACATCAAACACTTTATCTGTTCTATTTCTAAGAGCTTTAACTATAGGCGCTCCAAGTGTTATATTTGGAACAAATGCTCCATCCATTACATCTATATGTATGTAATCTGCTCCCCCCTTATCTAAAAGTTCAATTTCTTCTCCAAGTCTTGAAAAGTCTGCTGATAAAATTGATGGTGCTATTTTTATCATATTAATATTTCCTCCCCTTTATTATCTCTTCTAATGTTCTTATATAAAAATCATATCTATATCTATTTATTTTACCCTCTTCTACTGCTTCTTTTACAGCGCATCCTGGTTCTTTATGATGAATACATCCTCTATATTTACATGCATCATTAAATTCTTCAAAATCAGGGAAACAATATTTTAAGTTTTCTTTTTCTATAAAAGTAACGTCAAGAGTTGAGAAACCTGGTGTATCTACTATAAAACCATCTGAAACTTCTATAAGCTCACTATGTCTTGTAGTGTGTCTACCTCTTCCTATCTTTTCACTTACTTCACCCGTTTCCATATGTTCCTTTTTAGTTAAAGTATTAATAAGTGTTGATTTACCTGCACCAGATGGTCCACATAAAACTGTTACATTTCCATGAAGTCTATTTTTAAGTTCAGAAACTCCTATACCTTCTTTAGCATTTATAAATAAAACTTCATATCCTATTGAATTAATTTTTTCTTTTAATTCATTTTTTTCTTCTTCGGTTACTAAATCAACTTTATTTAAAGCAACAACAGCTTTTATATTATTGCTTTCACATAAAACTAAAAATCTATTTAATAAATCAAAGTTTAAATCTGGATTTTTAATTGCAAATACAACAAATGCTTGAGTTACATTTGAAACTGTAGGTCTTCTAAGTTCAGAAATTCTATCTTCTATTTTTTCAATAGTTCCTTTTCCATTTTCTACTTTAATTTCAACATTATCTCCTACTATAGGCTTAAGTGACTTATGTCTAAACTTACCTCTAGCTTTACATTCTATTATACCTTCATCTGTTTTTATGTAATAGAATCCACCTATACCTTTTATTATCTTTCCTTTCATAATCCCTCCAAAAATCTTTCTTTATTATTAATATAACCACTTTTTTTATATATTTGCAAGCCTTTGAAAATATATGGAAATATCAACAAAATAAAAAAGAGACCTATTGGCCTCTTTTTTATTTATTTTTTTTAGCTTGAGTTTTTTCGCCTTTTTCAGGATTTTTTTGTGCGGCAGTCTCTTCCTTTTTAGTTGTTATAGTTACAGTGGAGCCTTTTGATGCGCTATCTGGAGTCCAACTTACTACCATACCATCTTCTGGTCCATTAATATTAACATCAAATCCACTTGATTCTAATATTTGCTTAGCTTGAGCTCCAGTCATCCCTTTTGATATTTTACTACCAATGTTAATACTATCAGCTTTTGTTGTAATTGTAACTTGTGTTCCTTTTGTTGCACTATCTGGAGTCCAACTTACTACCATATCACTGCCATTTCCATCAATTGATACATTAGTAATCCCTTTAGCAGCTAAAGCAGCAACTGCTTGAGTGCCAGTCATATTAGTATTTATAATGCTACCAATACTTATTTTTTCTTCTTTATAGTTTCCTACTTTAAGTGTTATAGTATCTCCTAAGTTAGCTGATGTATTAGCATCTACGCTTTGACCTACAACTTTGCCGTTCTTTGACTCATCTGTTGTAGCTTGAGTTTCAACACTTACTTTAAATCCAAGTGAAATAAGTTTATCTTTAGCTTCATTTTCTGACATACCAATTACTGATGGAACTTTAACTGTTTCAACCTTTTTACCTTTACTTACAAGTAAAGTAATCTTAGTATTTTTATCAATTTCAGAACCACTATTTGGATCTTGTGACATTACACTACCTTCTGGTATTTCATCACTATATTCATATCTTACTTTTATATTTTTAAGTCCAAGACTTTCAAGTTTACTCTTTGCATCTGAAAGTTCATCTTCAACTAAATCAACCATAAATATTTTATCTCCGCCACTTACTGTAACTTCAATTGTACTTCCTTTTTTAACTGAAGATCCAGCTGTAGGATTAGATTCAACTATAGTTCCAGTTTTAGCTTCATTTTTAACTTCTTTAACTTTTACTACTTTTAAATCTACTGCACTTGCTGCTTTTTCTGCTTCATCCATAGTCATTCCTATTAAGTTTGGCACTTCTACATTTTTAGAACCACCTCCACCAAACATAAAGAACGCACCCACACCTAAAAGTATTATAATAATTGCGGCACCTATTCCTATAAATAAGCCTTTACCTTTTTTGTTCTTTTTATTACTTTTTCTATAATCGTAATCATCATCTTCATCATAATAATCGTCATCGTCATCATCATAATAATCATCGTCATCATAATATTCGTCTTCTAGATTATTATTTTCTTTTGGATTAGTTACAATTGGCTCTTTAACAGCATTCATAATAATAGTGTGCTCTGCTGTTTGTTGATTTTGTAAATCTTCCTCTCCAATTAAAGCATCTGGATTAGCTTTTATTTTTTGAAGATCTAATATAAGATCTCTAACATTTTGGTATCTATTATCTGCATCTTTTTCCATACATTTTAATATTACCTTATTTAAGCTTCCAGGTACTTTACTATTTAATTCTTTAGGTGGAACAACTTGCTCCTGAAGATGTTTTAATGCTATAGTAACCGGAGAATCTGCTTCAAATGGAAGTTTACCAGTTACCATTTCATACATAACTATTCCTAATGAATATATATCTGTTCTTTCATCAATGAAAGCTCCTTTAGCTTGTTCTGGTGAAAAATAATGAGCTGATCCTAATATAGTACTAGTATTTGTTAATGTTGCTGAATCAGAAGATTTTGCGATTCCAAAATCAGTTACTTTAACTAACCCTTCTTCAGTTACTAATATGTTTTGAGGTTTTATATCTCTATGGATAATGCTATTTTTATGTGCACATTCTAATGCCTTAGCTACTTGAATAGCAATTGTAATTGCAGTTTCATAGTTTAAACTTCCAAATTGACTTATAGCTTCTTTTAAAGTTTTACCATTAACTAATTCCATTACAATGTAATTTCTTGTTCCCTCTGATCCAACATCTAATACATTTACTATGTTAGTATCAGATAATTTAGCTATAGCTGTAGCTTCTTTTTTAAACTTTTTTACTATTTCTTCATTATCAGCATATTCATCTTTTAAAATTTTAACTGCTACAAATCTATTAAGCTTATTACATCTAGCTTTATAGACAACAGCCATGCCACCTTCTCCAATTTTTTCAAGAAGTTCATATCTATCGCCTAATATTTCCCCATTCATACAATCTCTCCTCCAAACAACATTACTGTAATATTATCTCTACCTCCATTTTTGTTAGCCTCATTAATAAGCATTTCACAGGCAGATTCATTGTTTTTTTCTCTTTTTAATATATTGTTTATCTCTTCAAGTGTTACTTCATTTGTAAGTCCATCTGAACATATAAGGTATCTTTCAAAATCACTTATATCAAATGTAAATATATCTACATCTACATCCTCACTAGTACCAACAGCTCTTGTAATTATATTTTTATTTGGATGATTTTTAGCTTCTTCTTCTGAAATACTACCTGCATCTAGAAGTTGTTGCACTAAAGAATGATCTTTAGTTAGCTTATAGATTTTTTCGTTTTTTATTCCAAAACAAGAACTATCTCCAACATTTGCAATAATAATTTTACCTTTATAACAAAGACAAGCTGTTATAGTTGTTCCCATTCCTCTAAGATCTAAATTGCTTATTGAATAATTATATATTTTAAGATTAACATTTTCAATAGCATTTTTTAATGTGTCTTCACCTTCGTCTTCTATATTCCTGTTTACATAATTAGTAACAGTTTCAACAGCCATTTTACTTGCAACTTCTCCTGCATTATGACCACCCATGCCATCTGCAACAATATATAAACTATAAGAGTCATTCTTAAAATATCCTAAATTGTCCTCATTAAATTTTCTTCTTACTCCTACATCACTTTTATATCCTACCATACACATACACTCCCCCTAAACTTGGGACTTAATATAACTTCTTCTAAGTTGGCCGCATGCTGCATTAATATCACTACCCATTTCTCTTCTAACAGTAGCCTCAATTCCTTTGCTTTTTAATATTTCAGCAAATTCCTCTATTCTTTTGTTAGAAGATCTTTTAAATGAATTTTCTTTTATTTCATTTACAGGTATTAAGTTAACATGACATAACATGCCTTTTAATAATTGTCCTAAAGCTTTAGCATCTTCATTTCCATCATTGACATCTTTAACTAATGCATATTCAAAAGTAACTCTTCTATTTGTTTTCTTAATATAATAATCACAAGCATCAAGAATTTCTTTTATTGAATATTTATTAGCTATTGGCATTATTTCTTTTCTCTTTTCATCACTAAATGCATGTAATGAAATAGCAAGAGTTATTGTTAGTCCTTCATCTGCTAATTCATATATTTTTGGAACTAAACCACATGTAGATATAGTTATATGTCTTTGACCTATATTTAGTCCATATTCTGCATTTACTTCTTTTAAGAATTTAACAACATTATCATAGTTATCAAGTGGTTCTCCACTTCCCATTAATACAATATTTGAAATTCTTTCTCCTAGAGTTTTTTGAGCTATCATAATTTCTGAAAGTATTTCCCCAGAAGTTAAATTTCTAACTCTTCCATCTATTGTTGATGCACAGAATTTACATCCCATTCTGCATCCTACTTGTGTTGAAATACATATAGTATTTCCATGTTTATATTTCATAATAACACATTCGATTAAATTTCCGTCTTCTAGAGCTAAAAGTAGTTTTCTTGTATCATCATCCTTTGATCTAAATTCTTCAACTATTTCTGGAATAACTATTTTAAAGT
Organism: Clostridium budayi; assembly: GCF_055396605.1. Lineage (NCBI taxonomy): Bacteria > Bacillati > Bacillota > Clostridia > Eubacteriales > Clostridiaceae > Clostridium > Clostridium budayi. The sequence goes on along the minus strand of NZ_AP042456.1, from coordinate 1,483,394 downwards.
TTTCTTTAAGTTTTTCTTTTAATGATTTTGGAAGGTTTCTCATATCATCAAAATTCCAAACTTCTTTATAAATCCAAGAATATACTTGCTTTGCTCTAAAAGCACTTTCTCCATTTTCCTTTAGCCAAGAACTAAACTCATCTAAAGTAAAATCTAATAAATTCTTCATATATTTTCTCCTATTAAATCTTCTTAAGTTTAGCCATAAAGAAACCATCCATATATTCATTTGGTAATACTGTAAGCATACCATTATTATATATAAGATTATCTCCTTTACCTATAAATACTTCTTCTAATTTAGCATTTTTATGTTTATTTAAGAACCATTCTATGTTTGATTCATTTTCTTCTTTATTTAAAGTACAAGTTGAATAAACTATAGTTCCTCCATTTTTAACATATTGCCATGAAGTTTCCATGATTTCTCTTTGAATTTTAACTATTTCTTTAAGCTCATTTCTATTTTTATTCCATTTAATTTCAGGTTTTCTTTTTATTATTCCTATTCCTGAACATGGAACATCTATAAGTATTTTATCTGCTATTCCTATAAGTGATACATCAAGCTTAGTTGCATCCATTTCACTTAATGTAACATTTTCTATTCCTAATCTTTTGCAATTTTCATTAATTAATCCAAGCTTATTCTCATGTAAATCAAAAGCAAGTACTTTTCCAGTATTATTTAGTATTTCTGCTATATGAGTTGTCTTTCCACCTGGCGCACTACAAAGGTCTAATACAGTTTCACCTTCGTTTAAATCAAGTAAAGGTGCTACAAGCATTGCACTTTCATCTTGAACTGTTATTTTACCTTCATTAAATAGTTCATTGTTTTCTATGCTCTTTCCACCTGTAATTGAAATGGCCTCTGGTGCTATAAACCCTTCTTCTACATTATACCCACTTTTTTCTAACTCTTCAAATACTTCATCAAAATCACCTTTTAATGAATTTACTCTAACTGTAACTTTAGGAGTATAATTTAAACCTTCTAATATTTTTATAGCTTTCTCTTCTCCATACTGACTTATGAATAATCTTATAAGCCATGGTTCAAAAGAATATTCGTAAGCTAATTTGTAAATATTATTTTGAAACTTTAAAGAAGATTCTCCTTTTTTTCCGTAAGTTCTTAATATTCCATTTACTAATTTTGAAGATTTATCTGAAATTTTCTTTGCTTGTTCTACAGCTTCATTACATGCAGCATAGCTTGGAACCTTATCTAAAAATTTTAATTGGTAAAATGCAATTCTAAGTATATTTAATACTCTTTTATCCATTATTTTAATATCTCTAACAAAAGATGATATTAAAGTATCTAATGTTCTCTTTCTTCTAATTGTTCCATACACTATTTCTGTAACTAGTGCTTTGTCTTTATCATTTAACGCTGAATTATTTAATTCGTGTGATAATACTAAGTTTGAATAAGCACCTTCATTAAATACTCTATTCAACACTTTTAAAGCTATGCTTCTGCTATTCATAAAATACCTCTTTCTTAAGTTTAATCATCTCTTCTATTACTTATAGCAATTAATCTTATAAGTTGAGAAATTGCCATAAGTGTTGCTGCAACATATGTCATAGCTGCTGCACCTAAAACTTTTTTAGCTCCACTTACTTCATCTGAATATAGTATCCCTCTATTTTCTAATATTTTAATGGCTCTATTTGATGCATTAAATTCAACTGGAAGGGTAATAAGTTGGAAAACTACCGCAGCTGAAAATAATATAATACCTAAATTAACAAAAATCTTATATCCCATAAGCAAACCTATAAAGAATAATACCCATGATATATTCGTACTAAAGTTAACAATTGGTACGATTGAATTTCTTATAATAAGTGGTTCATACTTTTCTTTATGCTGTATCGCATGCCCAACTTCATGGGCTGCAATTCCAGCAGAAGATATACTATTTCCACTATATACTTCAGGTGATAATCTTAAAGTTTTAGTTGTTGGATCGTAATGATCTCCTAATTGTTTATTTATAACCTCAATGTTTACATACGAAAGCCCTGCATCATTTAACATCATTCTTGCAACTTGCTCTCCTGTATATCCATTTTTAGTTCTAACACCTCTATATTTATTATAAGTTGAAGAAACTTTAGCTTGCGCCCAAAAACTAAGGACTAAAGCTGGTACTAATATAAGCATTGTTGTATCAAAATAAAATGGATAATACATAAAAACACCTCTTTATCTACCTAATATAAATTGTTTATTAACTTCATGACCATTAATATATTGCTCTACAGTTAATGGTTTTGAATTTGGGAATTGCATTTTCTTGATTAGAAGAATACCTTCCCCTGTTGAAACTTCTATTCCTTTTTTTGAAACTGATATTATTTTTCCATTCTCTTCGTTTGAGTTTTTATTTATAACTTCACTTTCAAAAATTTTCATAGTACTTCCATCATATAAAGTATGTGCAACAGGCCAAGGATTTAAACCTCTTATCATGTTATGAATATCTTTTGCACTTTTACTCCAATCGATTTTAGCCATTTCTTTATTTAACATTTTAGCATAGAAAGTTTCATCACTTTGTTTTTCTGGAGTTATAGTATTATTAACTAACCCTTCTATAGTATCTACTAGAAGTTTTCCTCCTCTTTCTTTTAAAATATCATAAAGTTCTCCAGCTGTCATATGGTCTGTTATTTCAACTTCATCTTTTAAAAGCATATCTCCTGTATCTAATCCAACATCCATAAGCATTGTTGTATTACCAGATACTTTTTCACCATTCATAATAGCCCAATTTATAGGAGCTGCTCCTCTATACATAGGAAGAATTGAGCCATGTAAGTTTATGCATCCATACTTCGGTATATCTAAAACTTCCTTTGTTAATATTTGACCAAATGCTACAACTATTATAAAATCTGGGTTCATTTCTTTTAGCATTTCTATCATTTCTTTTTCATCTTTAAGCTTTTCTGGTTGATACACCTTTATATCATGCTTTAAAGCTTCTTCTTTAACTGGTGAAAAAGCTAATTTTTTTCCTCTACCCTTTGGTCTATCTGGTTGTGTAAATACAGCTTCTATCCCGTATTTATTTATTAATTCTTTTAATGATGGAACTGCAAAATCTGGAGTTCCCATAAAAACTATCTTCATAAAATACATTCCTCCTTTGTCTACTAATTTAAATTACTATTTAGCTTTGTCTATAAATAATACTCCATCTAAGTGATCATTTTCATGTAAAACTGCTCTTGCAAGTAACTCTTCAGCTTCTAAAACAAATTCTTCACCTTTTTCATTAGTAGCTTTTACTGTAACAAAGTAAGGTCTTTCAACTTCTTTTGATTGTCCTGGTACACTTAAACATCCTTCTTCATCTGTTTGACTTCCTGATGTTTTAATTATTTCTGGATTTATAAATACTCTAGCACCTTCTCCATCGTAAACGTCTATTACAAATATTCTTTTAAGTATTCCAACTTGTGGTGCTGCAAGACCTACTCCATCTGCTTCATACATAGTTTCTATCATATCATTTATTAAAGTTAAAGTTCTGTTATCTATTTTATCAACTACTTTACTTTTCTTTCTTAATACTTCATCTCCATTTAATCTTATATTTCTAATTGCCATTTCAAATTCCTCCTATAATAAGTTGTTTGGATTAATATCAATACTTATTCTTATTTCATTATATACACTCTTATTCATTTCATAAAGTGCATCTTTTATTTTTTTACATAACTCGTCTTTTATTTTGCCTTTAATTAGTATCTGCCACCTATTTTTATCTTTTATTTTTGATACAATACATGGTGTTGGCCCTAAAATATCTAAATTTTCATCTAATATATTATCTAACATCTCTTTTGATTTTTTCATAAATTCTTTTAGTTTTTCTTCATCTTTAGAAATACCTCTTATTAATAATATTTTGCCAAAAGGCGGATATTTCATAGCCTTTCTTACAGCTATTTCTTCTTTAAACATACCCATATAATTATTATTTATAACATATTTAAGACTTGGATGGTTTGGAGTATAACTTTGTATTATTACCTTTCCTTCCTTGTCTCCCCTACCTGCTCTTCCAGAAACTTGTGTTATAAGCTGAAATGTTCTTTCTCCAGACCTATAATCTGGTATATTTAAAGACATATCTGCTGATAATATTCCAACTAAAGTAATCCCTTTAAAGTCTAATCCTTTTGTTATCATCTGAGTTCCAATTAAAATATCAGCTTCTCTATTTTTAAAAGAATTATATATCTTTTCATAAGACTCCTTATTTCTTGTTGTATCAGCATCCATTCTTAATATTCTTGCATCTTTAAAATATTTTCTAACTTCGTTTTCTACTCTTTCTGTTCCAGCACCAAAAAACTTAACATATTTGCTTTTACATTTAGGGCATATCTTAACTTGTTTTTCAGCTCTTCCACAATAATGGCATACTAAATAACCATTTTTGTGATATGTCATAGATATATCACATTTCGGACATTTAAATACATACCCACAACTTCTACATGATATAAATGTTGAAAAGCCTCTTCTATTTAAAAATAAAATTATTTGTTCTTTTCTTTCTAGTGCTTCCTTCATTTCCTTATATAGCTTTCTTGAAAATAAAGACATATTTTTCACTCTTAATTCTTCTCTCATATCTACTATTTCCATAGTAGGAAGAGGTTTATTATCAACTCTATTCTTAAGTTCAACTAGTTTTAATTTTGAAACCATAGCATCTGCAAAACTTTCAACTGATGGAGTTGCAGAACCTAATATATATTTACAACCTTTTATTAAGCTTAAAAATTCTGCTACATCTTTTGTATTATATTTAGGATTGTGCTCTGATTTATATGTTCCTTCATGTTCCTCATCTATTATAATAAGCCCTAAGTTTTTAACAGGTAAAAATATTGCACTTCTTGCTCCAACTACTAATCTGCAATCACCTGATTTTACCCTGTACCATTCATCAAATCTTTCTCCATCTGAAAGTTTACTATGAAAAAGTGCTACATCTTCTCCAAATCTTCCTTTAAATCTTTCAATCATTTGTGGAGTTAAAGCTATTTCAGGCACTAAAACAATAGCCCCTTTTCCTTCATTTAAAGCTTTCTCTACAAGATTCATATAAACTTCTGTCTTACCAGAGCCTGTAACACCTTTTAAAAGAATTCCTTTTTCTTTTGAATTTTCAATATTAAAAATAGCTTCTCTTTGTTCTTCTGTTAAGTTTTTAGATAAGTCTTTATCATATACTCTCTTATTAAATCTATGAACTACTTTCTCATTAATATCTAGAAATCCGAATTCAATTGATTTATTTATCGTATACGTAGAAAAATTAAATTCTTTAGAAAGTTCTGCTTTTGAGTAAATTCCATCATTATTTTTTATGAAAGAAACTAGATTTTCATACTTTTCACTATTTTTAAGTTCTCTATCTATATCTTTATTAAAGACTATTACTTTCTTTTTCTTACTTTTCAGTCCTTTTATAAGACCTGTTGGAATTAAAACTCTTATGGCATCTATATGCTTGCACAATGTTTTATTTACTAAAAATTCTATAATTAATAAATCTTCTTTTGTAAGTATTGGATCTTCATCACAAAGTTTTGATATTTCTTTTATTTTATATTCTTCATTATACTCTGTTGAAAGTTCAATAACAAAACCTTCTGTAGGCTTATTCTTAAATCCAAATGGAACTTTTACTCTATGTCCTACACTTATTAAAGGTACTAACTCTTCTTTAACCTTATATGTAAAAGGCCTATCTATTTCTACAGCTTCATTATTTAAAATAACTTTTGCATATAGTTCCATTTTTAAGCCATCCTTTCATAAAAACTCTTTAATAATAGAAGAAAGCGCATAATCTAGCGCTTTCCTCCAATAATATCAAACAAATTACTAGCAACTTCTCTCTTGCTCATTATATCAAGTTCATTTACATTACCGTCTCTTGAAATTACAAAAACTTTATTTTGGTCACTCCCAAAACCAGTTTCTTGTGATGTAATATCATTTGCAATAATATAATCAAGATTTTTTCTTTCTAATTTGCCTTTTGCATTTTCTATCAAGTTACTACTTTCAGCTGCAAATCCAACTAAAATTTGTTTATCTTTCTTTTCTCCTAATTCTTTTAAAATATCGGAGTCTCTAGTTAGCTCAATATTTAATGAGCCTTCACCTTTTTTAATCTTTTCTTTGCTATAATTTTTTGGCTTATAATCTGCAACAGCAGCTGCCTTTATAACAATATCACTTGAATCGAAGTGTTTTGAAACTTCCTCTTTCATTTCACTGTTAGTATCTATTTCAATAACTTCTATTCCAATTGGTTTTTCTATACCTTTAGCTCCAGTTACAAGTGTAACTTCAGCTCCTCTATCTCTAGCTTCTTTTGCAATAGCATACCCCATTTTACCACTTGATCTATTTGTAATAAATCTAACTGGATCAATATTGGCTTTTGTAGGACCTGCGGTTACTAATACTTTCTTTCCGCATAAATCTTTTACTGGGTGAAGTGAAGTTAAAACATGTTCAAATATAACTTCTGGTTTTGGAAGTTTACCTTTTCCTATATCTCCACAAGCAAGTCTTCCAGAATCAGGTTCAATAAATTCATATCCTAAAGCTTTAAGCTTCTTTATATTTTCTTGAACTATTACATTTTCATACATATTTGTATTCATAGCTGGTGCAAATATAACTTTAGCTTTAGTTGCCATTATAGTTGTAGATAACATATCATCTGCAATACCATTTGCAACTTTTCCAATTATATTAGCAGTAGCTGGTGCAATAAGCATTACATCAGCTTTTTGAGCTAAGCTTATATGTTGAATTTCCCATGCCTTTGGCTCTGCAAACATATCTGTTACAACCATGTTTTGGCTTATTGATTGGAATGTAAGAGGAGTTACAAACTTAGTCGCAGACTCAGTCATTATAACTCTAACTTCTATTCCTTTTTTTCTTAAAGAACTTACAACATCTAAAGCTTTATAAACAGCAATACCTCCACAAACTCCTAGTACAACACATTTATCCTTATACATAGTAATTATTTTTCCTCAGTATCTACTGTTTCGTATCCTACTTTACCTTCATTAACTTCGTTTATAGCTATTGTTAATGGCTTGTTTGAGTCAACATCAACTAATGGTTCGCTACCTTCTATTATTTGTCTTGCTCTTTTAGAAGTTACTATTACTAGAGAATATCTATCTTCTACCTTTTTTAATAAATCTACTACTGATGGATTAATCATAGAGTTGTTCATGTATAAAACCCTCCTTAGAATCTAAAATATTATGATGCTTCATTCTATCTACTCTACATTTTTCTGCTGTTATTATAGCTTCAAGCTTTTTAACAGCTAAATCTACTTCATCATTAACTACAGCATAATTATATTTTGAAATATAATTTATTTCTTTATATGCTGATTTAAATCTTGTCATTAATGACTCAGGTGTTTCGCTTCCTCTTTTTATTATTCTTTGTTTTAATTCTTCCATTGAAGGAGGAAGTATAAATATGAATATACCCTCTTCACAATTCTCTTTTACCTTTAACGCTCCTTGGATGTCAATTTCTAAAATAACATCCTTTCCTTGCTCTAGCATTTTTTCAACACTAGATTTAGGTGTTCCATAGTAATTACCATACACTTCTGCATGTTCTAAGAAATCTCCTTCTTCCACTCTCTTAACAAACTCTTCTTTAGTAGTGAAGTAATAATTTACTCCCTCTACTTCACCTTTTCTTGGTGCTCTTGTTGTGGCTGAAACTGATAAGTAAATTTCCTTATGCTTTTCTAATAATGCCTTACAAATTGTTCCTTTACCAGCTCCTGAAGGACCTGATACTACTAATAAAACGCCTCTTTTCATTATTCATCTACCTCATCTTCATGATCATCTTTATTTGATAATCTGTGGGCTACTGTTTCTGGTTGAACTGCTGATAAGATTACATGGTCACTATCTGTTATTATTACGGCTCTTGTTCTTCTACCGTAAGTCGCATCTATAAGCATTCCTCTATCTCTAGCTTCTTGAATTATTCTTTTTATTGGTGCAGACTCAGGACTTACAATTGCAACTAATCTGTTAGCTGATACGATATTTCCAAAGCCAATATTAATTAATTTAATACCCATGTGTTTCCTCCTTTATTATTCTATGTTTTGAACTTGTTCTCTAATCTTTTCGATAAGATTTTTTATGTCAATGACTGTGTTTGTCATTTTCATATCATTTGCTTTAGAAGCAATTGTATTTGCTTCTCTATTCATTTCTTGAACAATAAAATCAAGTTTTCTTCCTATTGGTTCATCTAAATTTAGTGTGTTTTTCATTTGAGATATATGACTTCTAAGTCTTATAATCTCTTCATCTACAGTAGCTTTATCAGCAAAGATTGCAATTTCAAGTGCAATTCTATTTTCATCGATTTCCATTCCTTTAGTTAGTTCTTTTATTCTTTCTTCTAACTTTTCTTTATACTTTTTAGGAACTAAATCAGCAACCTTTTCTACTTCTAACACAAGATTATCTATTGTATCTAATTTTTTTATTATATCTTCTTTAAGCTTTTCTCCTTCTCTTTCTCTCATTTCTATCATATTATCAAGAGAAATTTCAAGTAACTGTCTTATTTCTTCAAACACTTCTTCAATATTTTCTTCTTTTTCTACAACAGAAATAACATCAGGAAATCTTGCTATTTTAGTTGACGTTATATCATTTACTACATCTAATTCTTCTGATATTTTCTTTAAAGAATCATAATAACTTTTTGCAAGAGTACTGTTTACTTCACAAACACTTTCTCCACTACCAAAGCTTTTTAAATTTATAAATACGTCTACCTTGCCTCTATTTAATCTTTCACTTATTATTTTACGAATTTTTTCTTCTAAAGGAAAAATTGACTTTGGCATTCTAATATTCATATCTAAATACCTGTGGTTTACACTTTTCATTTCTATTTGAAAAAGTCTATCTTTACCCTCTTCACTTCTAGCTCTACCGAAACTAGTCATACTTTTAATCATCATTTCCCCTCCTTTTTATAAAAAGTTTAAATAGTATAAATACATATTATTTTAACCACCTTTTAAAGTCAATACTTTGTTTACAAAATGTTTACAATTGAATAAAAAAAAGCTTTCTCCTGCTAAGAGCAAAAGAAGGCCTTTAGTTTATTTATATTTATAAGAAATATAATTTAAATAAGAATATTAATGCAAGAACTATCATGACTACTGATATATTCTTCTTATCTTCCTTATTTTTCGCAAAGAATATATTGTATAAAGTATTGATTATAACATATGCTAATACTCCAAGTGTTAATCCATCACCAATGCTATATGTTAAAGGCATTGCAGCTATTGTAATGAAAGCTGGGAACCCTTCTGTTATCTCATCAAAGTCAATATTTTTAACTGCACCAAGCATTAAGTAACCAACATATATTAAAGCTGGTGCTGTTGCACATCCTGGGATAGCTACAAAAATTGGTGAAAAGAACATTGCAACTAAGAATAATAAACCTGTAGTTACAGAAGTCCAGCCAGTTCTTCCTCCAGCTAAAACACCTGTAGAACTTTCAACAAATGTTGTAACTGTTGAAACCCCCATACAAGCTCCAACTGTTGTACCTACAGCATCTGCCATAAGCGCTTTTCCTGCATTTGGAATATTCCCATTTTCGTCAAGCATACCAGCTCTTGATGATACCCCAACTAATGTTCCAATAGTATCAAAGAAATCAACAAATAAGAATGTACAAACAATTGCAATAAAACTCCATATAGTTTCTGGATGTAACATGTATTCAAAATCTAATTTACCAGCTATTGGAGCTATGCTTTCAAATTTAATAATTCCATTTGGTAAAAAGATTCCAAGAGCATTTGCATATTCAGGATCAAATAATGCATATCCCCATGCTATTAAAGTTGATACTACTATACCTATAAGAATAGATGCTTTAACCTTCTTTTTATCTAATACTGCTATAACAATTACACCAATTGCTGCTATGATAACTGTAGGATTTCTAAATTCTCCAAGAGCTAAAAATGTATCAGGATTTGATACAACAATTCCACTACCTGTAAGTCCGATAAATGCTATAAATAGTCCAATACCTGCTGTAACTGCAAATTTCATATTCATTGGAATTGCATTGACAACCGCTTGTCTAACTTTAAATAATGACATAAGAATAAATATTATACCTTCAATAAATACTGCAGTAAGCGCAACTTCCCATGATATTCCTTTACCTATTACTACAGAAAATGCAAAATATGCATTAAGTCCCATACCTGATGCAAGAGCAAATGGCAAGTTAGCATATACACCCATCAAAATAGTTGCAAAAGCTGCTCCTAAACACGTAGCTGTAACTAAAGCACCTTGATCCATTCCTGTTTGTCCTAAAATACTTGGATTAACAGCTATTATGTACGCCATCGTTAAGAATGTAGTTATACCTGCAATAACTTCCTTTTTGTAGTCGACATTTTTATTGTTTAAAATGTCTAAAAATCTTTTCTCTTTCATACTTTCCTCCCACAACTAAAAAAAGTCATTATAAATTACCTAAACAAAGATAACTCATAATGACTTTCTTAAAATAATATCCTTTAAAAAGTCCTCTCTCATAGTCAGATATTTAAGGTATCTGGTAGAAACTCGCAAGCCTTATTCTTGCGATTATATGAGTATTCCCGTTTACAATACTATTGTATTTAATTAAACGAATATTGTCAATATTTTTAAGTGTATTATTTTTAATATATACGAATATTATTTAATTATAACATATTAAGATTCACATTATTCATGTTCATACAAACCTTTTTCAAACATTTCTCTTATTTCGTCCGTATTTTTACCTGCATTAACTGCAACTAATAATTGTATTCTTGCCTTTTGTCCTGGCATTGTATCTCCAAATATTACACCAAGATCCATAAGATGCTTTCCACCACCTTCATATCCGTAGCTTTCATATACTCTTCCTTCAAAACATCTTGAAACTACAACTACAGGTATGTTATTTTTAATAGCACGTTTAACTCCTTCAACCATTGTAGGTGGTATGTTTCCTCTTCCCATAGCTTCTAAAACTATTCCTTTATATCCGTTATTAATAACAAAATTTATGTAAGAAGAATCCATTCCAGCTACACATTTTATAAGTGCAACATCCTTGTCCATACTTTCTGGAACAACTTTTCCTCCTTTTTGTCCTTTTCTATAGAATATAACCTTATTATTATCAACTATTCCAACCGGTCCAAAGTTTGGGGTTCTAAATGCATTCAAAGCCATAGAATTTGCCTTTGTAACTTCTCTTGCATCATTAAGTTCTCCATTAAAACATACAATTACGCCACGTCCTCTTGATTCTTCTGCTATTGCTGTACATATTGAAGTGGCAAGATTAAAAGGTCCATCATATCCAAGTTCAGAACTACTTCTCATAGCTCCTGTTACGACAACTGGTTTTTTAGTTTTAACTGTTAAATCTAAAAAATATGCTGTTTCTTCTAATGTATCTGTTCCATGAGTTATTACAATCCCCGAAATATCCTCTCTATCTGCAAGTTCTTGAACGAACTTAGATAACTCAAGCATTATTTTTGGTGTCATATGTGGTGATGGAAGAGATGAAAAATTATAATTTATAACTTCTGCATATTCCTCTATTCCTGTAACCATTGCCATTATTTGCTCGCCACTTAAACTTGGCACTGCTGCTTTTATTCTATCATCAACTTTCATTGATATTGTTCCACCATTGAAAACAACTGCTACCTTTTTCAAAGTATATCCCTCCATTTTCTTTCGTATTTTATTTAGGACAAAAAAGAACTTTTGGCTTTTTTCCAAAAGTCTTTTAATATTTTTGGTAGGTCGGCGTATCCTACATCTCTGTTTACTAAAGAAATTAGCGCGTGAGGAGCCTTTGCTCACCTCAAAAATTTTATCCCACTTAATTATACATATTTAACTTCTAACTTTTCAAGAAAATAATATTATTTTACTATACAGCTTCTTTTATACTTCCACTATATAATTTATTTTTCATCTTACTTTTTGTTACAGGATACATACTCGCTACATAAAGATATCTATTTTGTATATCAAATTCTAAAACTAGCATTATATAAGAATCAATCTTCTTAACTAGCTCAATAGCACCAATTTCCGTTTTTCTTTTATTCATACCAATATAATCTGGACTACATATTATTCTCTCAATTATTATAGTTAAATTGTCCTTTATATTTCTAGTTAATTGTTTGCCATGTCTTCTTATTATATGCCTTAAAACTCCTGGTGAAGCATATACATCTCCATAAAATTCAAATCCTAACTTTGTTGCAGCTTCTGCATTTATAACCCCAACCTTTTTATAAGCCTTGTATTTGTCAATCATAATACCTCACCATGCCCTTTGTGTAATATTATTTTACCTGTACACTATATTATATACTCTTCTTTTAAAAATTAGCCCAATAAATAATAAAAAAACTAGTATTTTAGAACTTTCTAAAATACTAGCTTTTTATCTTATAAGATTATGCAGATTAAACCGCCATTACCTTCATTTATTATTTTTTGTAATGTTTTTTGTATTTTTACTTGTACATCTTCTGGCATTTTATATAGTTTATTTTGAAGACCTTCTTTAACTAATACTTCTAGAGATTTCCCAAACATATTACTTTGCCATAAAGTTGCTGGATCATTTTCAAATTGTTCTAAAAGTGATTTTACAAGTTCTTCTGATTCTTTTTCTGATCCCATTATAGGACTTATTTCTGTTTGTATATTTGCTTTAATAAAATGTAATGAAGGTGCACTTGCCTTTAATTTAACGCCATATTGTGAACCATGTTTTACAATTTCAGGTTCTTCAAATTTCATTTCCTTAAGTTGTGGTGCAACTAAACCATATCCAGTTTCATTTACATCTTTTAATGCATCTTTTACTTTATCATATTCTTTCTTAGCTACATTTAATTCTTTAACTATTGAAAGAAGATCATTTTCTGAATTTACATCAAGCTCACAAATTTCACTTAATACTCTATAGAATATTCCGTCTTTAGGTTTCATTATAACATTTGCAGTCCCTATCCCAAGGTCTATATCTTTTATAAATGCATCTCCTAAAAACTCCTCTTCTCCTAAATTATCTAAAGAAGTTTTAATGTCTCTTATTTTTGATATGTTTTTGCTAATCCCTCTTATTATGTTAAAGAAATCCTTTTTAAGCCAATGTTCTGCTTCAAGCTTTTCAAGCCATTCTGGCATATCAATATTAACTTCTTTTACTGGGAATTCTTTAAGTACATTCTTAAATAAATCCTCAATATCCTCTTCAGTCATATTTGCCACATCCATAACTTGAACTTCAACATCGTACTTGTCTTCCATTTCTTTTTTAATCTGTTGTGTTTCTTTTGAATTTGCTCTTTGGCTATTAAGTACTACTACAAATGGTTTATTTATAGATTGCAACTCAGAAATAACTCTTTCTTCAGCCTCAACATAATCCTCTCTTTCAAGACCTGTGATACTTCCATCTGTAGTTATAACTAAACCTATTGTTGAATGGTCTGTTATAACTTTTCTTGTTCCTATTTCAGCTGCATCTTCAAATGGAATTTCATAATCATACCAAGGAGTATTAACCATTTTAACATTGTCTCCTTCAATATAACCTAAAGCTTCTTTTACTATATATCCTACACAATCTACCATTCTTACTTTAAATTTTAATTCGTCATCAATGTTTATTTCAATGGCTTCATTTGGCACAAACTTTGGTTCTGTAGTATGAATCATTTTTCCTGATCCACTTTGTGGTAGTTCATCCTTTGCTCTTTCTTTTTTAAATTCATTATCAATCTTTGGTATTACCATAAGGTCCATAAACTTTTTAATAAAAGTTGATTTACCAGTTCTAACTGGACCAACAACCCCTACGTAAATGTCACCTTGGGTTCTTTCTGATATATCTTTATAGATTTTAAAGTTGTCCAAGAAATTACCTCCTAACTATTTTGTAACAATATATATATATTCCTACAATTAAATTTATATACTATTTTTTCCAAAAAACTTTATAATAAAATTCATATTAAATTGCCAAATAATAAGAAATTATGGTAAAATATTAATATGGAATTTTTATGAACAAAGGGGATGATATTATGGAATTAAAAAAAGAATTCATAAAGTCAACAATTGATTATATCAATAGTTTTTCAAAATGTTTTTTCATCACAACAATTGATGAGATTGATGTTATAAAATTACTTTTAAATATATTATCTAAAGAAATAGAATCTTCTAAAAAAATATTTTTACTTTCAGATAATCAAAAATATTTAAATTCAGTTTTTAAAAATATTGAAACTGGAATTAAATTAAATACTCCTTATAAAATTAAACAACATATGCTATTTTTTAATATACTAGACAAAAAACTATTAAAGTCAGAACCTTTAGATACAGAAATATTAATTGTTTACCCATACCAAAATATTAAGCCTAAAGAACTTGCTAAATATGTTAGTAAGTGTACAAACCTTCAAAAGTTAATTATTTTAGGTAACAAGTTTGATAAGGCAAAACTTCCTTATGAAATTAATATTTTAAATGTCTCAGACTTTTCATTTTTACCTACTCATTCATCACTCTACTATAAATATATGACCTCTAGGCTTACAGATATGAAATAAAATAAAAGAACTTTTTCATTATTGAAAAAGTTCTTTTATTTTATATTTTATTTTTTAATTATTAATCCATTAAACATTGAAGAACTGTATCTCCAGCATTTTTTATTAAACTGTTATCAAAATATTGATAATAATAGCATTTTAATTTACCATTATATAATTTTCTATTTTTTGATGATTTCATACCAAAATCCTTTTGGAAATCTTCATATGATGTTAAAATATTATATTCCCAATCTTTATATTGTTTTTTGTACTTTCCAAATATTCCGTAAAGCTCTTTTACTTCTTTTTTATCACTTAATCTTTCACCATATGGTGGGTTTGAAATTATAAACCCATACTTATGCTTATTTGAGAATCTTCTAAAGTCACGTTCTTGGAATTCTATATATTTATCTACATTAGCTTTCTTTGCATTTTCTTTTGCAACTCTTAATATTCTATGATCAATATCATAACCTATAAGTTTTAAATCTTTATCCTTTATGGCTCTTCTTGCACCTTCTCTTACTTGATCATATATATTTTTTGGCATAGTTGGCCATGTTTCTGAAACAAACTCTCTATTAAGTCCTGGCGCAATGTTTTGCATTATCATACAAGCCTCTATAAGTATAGTTCCTGAACCACAAAATGGATCAATTAATATATAGTCTTCTTTCCATCTTGATAATAAAACCATTGATGCAGCTAAAGTTTCCTTAAGTGGTGCAGCTCCTGCAAGTTCTCTATATCCTCTTTTATGAAGTCCTACTCCTGATGTATCAATAGTTAAAGTTACTTTATCTTTTAAAATTGCAACTTCTATTTTATATACAGGACCATCTTCTTCAAATTTATCTATTCCATATGCTTCACTCATTTGAGTAACTATAGCTTTTTTAACTATTGATTGACAATCTGGCACACTATAAAGAGTTGACTTTATTGATTTACCAACAACGTGCATAACTCCATTTTTAGGTATTATATTACTCCATTTAACACTTTTTGTTCCTTGGAATAGTTCTTCAAAGCTTCTAGCTTCAAATTCTTTCATATTTATTAATACTCTATCAGCTGTTCTTAAATGAATATTTGCAATAGCAATATCCATTTCATCGCCTTCAAAATGAACCTTACCATTTTCTGTTTGTAAGTTTTCATATCCTAAAGCTTTAAGCTCTTTTGCAGTAACTCCTTCTATACCAAAAGTAGTTGTTGCTATTAACTTATATTCCATCTAATTTCTCTCCTTTAAGCTTTATCCTTATTCATTTTCGTATATCTTTACTGAATCTTCTCCGTCTATTTCTAAAATCTTAACTCCAACAATCTCATCTCTTGATGTTGGTATATTTTTTCCTACATAATCAGCTCTTATAGGAAGTTCTTTATGTCCTCTATCTATAAGTACTGCAAGTTGTATTCCATTTGGTCTTCCAACATCAATTATAGCATCAATTGCAGCTCTTACAGTTCTACAAGTATATAAAACATCATCAACTAAGATAATTGTTTTTCCTTTTACATCTACACCTAAATCTAAGCTTTGTACCTCTGGCATATCATTAGCCTTTGTTAAATCATCTCTATATAATGTTATGTCAACTGACCCTACAGGAACTTTTATACCTTCTATCTCTCCTATTTGCTTTGATATTCTCTCAGCTAATGGATATCCTCTTCTTTTAATTCCAAGTAGTACTACATCTTCTACGCCTTTATTTTTTTCTATTATTTCATGGGATATTCTAATTAAACTTCTCTTTATGGCTTTATCATCTAAAAGGTTTGCTTTTAATTTCATTTTTTACCTCCTAATAACTATATACGATCTGTTAAGTTATATGAACATTGATTCTCTCAACCTTAGGAAATACAATAAGTTTGCAAAGACTAAATTACCCCCTAGAAAAGGAGAGAGAAAACAATGAACAAAACAAATATTAGATGCCCTCGTTGTCACTCTAATAAACTATATAAATTTGGTTTTGACAAACAGGCTAATCAAAAATATCAATGTAAAAAATGTAAGCGCCAATTCATCGCTAGCGATGGTGATGGAGTTCCTAAAATGAAGTATCCTAAGTGTCCAAAGTGTGATAAAGGAACTTATTTACATCATTCTTACAAACACTATAATAGATATAAATGTAATAATAAAAAATGTAATCATATTATTGTGCAACATCATAATTTTAATATTGATTCACCATCTAGCGAAGCTATTACCGGGGCCCTTTCTATGAAAGGAATGCGATTCCCATTACAAATTATTATTACAGCACTAACATTATATTACTTGAACAATACATCAACTAGAGCTATATCTCAATTTCTTATGAACACCTTTAATATAAAAGTGTCTCATGTAACTATCGCTAACTGGAGCAATAAATTTGCTCCATACTTTAAACTCAAAGCAGATAACTTTAAACAACAAGTAGATTTGCAATCTGACGATTGGCACGCTGATGAGACTGTTGTTTTTATTAACGGAGTAAAACATTATTTATGGTTAGTTATAGACTCTGAAACGCGATTTATAATATCTTTTCATTTAAGTAGATATAGAAATGAAAGCTCTGCTTTTTCTCTGATCAATGAAGCTAAAAAATATGGTTCACCCTCTAACCTAATTACAGATAGATGGCCAGCTTATAACGAAGCGATAGCTACGCTATTACCGGAAACAAAACATGTACCAGTTAAGCCAATGTCTAGTGATATAAATAATAATCTTATAGAATCTTTTAATAAGACTTTTAAAGCTTGGTATAAGTCCAAAAAAGGATTTAACTCATTTGAAAAAGCTAATAATCTTATTTTTATGTTTATATTTCACTATAATTTTATAAGAATTCATGGGTCGTTAAATAACCTTACTCCCGCTGAAGTCGCTGGCTTCTCTAGTGATAATTTATCTAGGCAATCTTGGTTTATAGCTGCTTAATTTATTAAGAATATCTTTGATTAACCTGCTTGAAAAATTATATTTTGCAGGTTTATTTGCCATGCGCAAATATAGTCAAACTTATATAATTTTCAAAGAACGAGAAAATCTATGATTTATTAAGCTATTTTTTCATAACAACTTAACAGATTCACTATATATTATCTTTTCTTAAATTTTCTATTAGAGCTTTAAAATTTTCTGGAAGTTCTGATGTAAATTCTACATACTCATTTGTTCTTGGATGTATAAATCCTAAAGTTTTTGCATGTAGCATTTGTCCTTCACATTTAAACTTTCCTTTTTTAAATCCATACACAGGATCTCCAACTAAAGGATATCCAATTGAACTCATATGAACTCTTATTTGATGAGTTCTTCCAGTTTCTAATACACATTTAACTAAAGTAGTATTCTTAAATCTTTCAATTACTTCGTAGTGAGTTACTGCTCTTTTTCCATCTTCAACAATTGCAATTTTAAGTCTATCTTTTTTTGATCTTGCAAGTGGTTTATCTATAGTTCCACTATTAGCTTTTATTCTTCCTTCAACTAAAGCATAATATTCTCTCTTCATAGAGTGTTCCTTAAGTTGATCTGATAATTTATTATGTGCTTCATCATTTTTTGCAATAACTAATATTCCTGTTGTATCTTTATCGATTCTATGTACGATACCAGGTCTTATTACTCCATTTATACTTGATAAATCAGTGCAATGATATAATAAAGCATTTACTAAAGTTCCATTATAATTTCCTGGTGCTGGATGAACAACCATTCCTTTTGCTTTATTAACTACTATTACATCACTATCTTCATATATAATATCTATTGGTATGTTTTCAGCTTCAACTTCAAGTTCCTTAGGTTCCTTCATAAAAACTTTTATTTCATCGTTTTCTTTAAGTTTATAATTACTCTTAACTTTTTTATTATTAACTAAAATGCTTTCTTCCTCTATTAAACCTTGAATATAACTTCTTGATTTACCTTCAAATTTCTCTGAAAGGAATTTATCAATTCTAGTCCCTTTATCACAAGTATCTATATTATAAATAATTTCTTCCATATTATTTTGTTCTCCTAATTCTTTATTACCTATCAATTATAATATATTCCTCTCTGTTACTCAACATAAAGGTAATATAAAAAAATCAGCATTACAAATTCCTGTAATGCTGAAAATATTAATCTTCTTTATTTGCAAAGAAACTTTTTATTTCTTTTAAATCATCTTGAGATACTTCTTCATTAACTTCATTATAACTTTCTTCATAAGCTATATCTTTAATACCAATTTCTTCTTCAACAGGAGTTGATATAGAATAATTTTTATTTAAATCCTTTTCTAAATCATCAAATGTTTCTAATTGAGTATTTATAAAATTTCTAAACTTAGCTCTAAATTTAATAAATTCTTGTTTAACTCTATCAAATTCATCATTTATTTGAATAACATCATTGTGTGCTTTATCAACAATTCTTTGTGCAGTTTCATTTGCATTTTTAACTATTAATTCAGCTTCTTTTTGTGAGCTTTCCTTAGCTTGGTCTGCAGCATTTTGAGCTAAAACTAATGTATTTTGAATTGTGCTTTCTATTTTAGCATAATGTTCTACTTGCTCATTTAAAACTTCTATCTTTTCTTTAAGTTTTGCATTTTCCTTATATAATTCCTCATAATTATCTACAACGTCATCTAAGAATTCGTCTACTTCATCTTGAAGATATCCTCTAAGACCTTTCTTAAATTCCTTATTATTAATATCCATTGGAGTTAATTTCATTACTTCACACCTCTATTATGTATATTTTTTAATCTCAATTTTATATTTACCACTTTTACTTTGACCACTACATTCGCCTATGATAAATTTACCATATCTCCTTATCGTAACTCTGTCACCTTTTGATATTTCAAAACTTTTACTTCTAGTTACAGTATAGTTTACTAAAACAAGTCCTTCTTCGATAATCTCCTGTGCTATCCCCCTAGACTTTTTTATAAGTTTAGCTACAACTGAATCTAATCTCATAGACTGAATCAAAATAAATTCATTTTTAAATTGATGATTTATATCTTCTATCCCTGTAGTTATTTCTTTAATTTTACATGGATTTTTTGAAATCCTTTCAAGACTCATAATAATATAATCAGAAATATCTGCACAAACTGCGACATAACAAATATTATTATCCACTATTAAATCACCAATTTTATCTCTTTCTATCCCAAGTGATAATAAACTACCTAAATAATTCCTATGTGTAACTTCATTAAATTTAGATGATGCATCTATTTTTAAAACTTTAATAGGAAATTCTATATTATATAAATTATTAAATGATATCATACGTCTTTCAGAATCGTTAAATACTCCAAAAGTTTCTACCTTTAACCCTTTTAACTTTACTTCATCCTCAAAAAATTTCCATATGTTTGGCGGATAAAAATCATTACCAAACATAGGAATATCTTTTTCGTACGCAAGCATCATCTTTTTATATAAATTTAATGCAGTAATCTTTTCTTCATCTTTAAACTTTTTTTCAATAACTTCTTTATACATATTAAATTAAACCAACTCCTATTATTAAATGAATAACAATAGGTTTTAATATATCTAACGCTACTAATGCAAATATTGGAGATATATCTATAGGAAGATTTCCAATAAATCTTTCTTGTATATATCTAAAAGGTCTTAATATAGGTTCAGTAAAGCTTTGTAATATTGCCATAAAAGTATTATTTCTATCATGAATAAACCAAGACAAAATACATTCTATTAATATAGCAAGTTCTACAACTCTAAATAATGAACTAATAAGATATATAAGCATCTTTAAATCCTCCTATTATTTTGACCAGTTAAATAATGCCTTTGAAGTTAATTCGCTTTTTAGTTCACTAGTTACTTCTACATTTGAAGGTGATAGAAGATATACTCTCTTTTCAATTTCTTGAATATCTCCATGAAGTGCATAACATGAACCACCAATAAAGTCTAATAATCTTTGTGCAGTTCTAATATCTAAATTTGTTGTATTTACAACAACTATTCTTCTATTTCTAACTGCATCACATATTTCCATTGCTTCTTCATAAGCAGTAGGCTTTGTTATTAAAACCTTTGCTGAGGCAGATGTGTGAATGTTAACAACTTTATTTGATTTCTTTCCTGAAATGACTGGTTCTATGCTTTCATCTACTACCATTTCATCATCTGATCCATCTTGGAAGTTTTCTTCGAATTCATCATCTTCGAAATCTTCATCAAAATCTCCAAATCCTAAAATATTTTTCATTTTTGATATCATATTTGCCATATTCTTTCTCCCCCTAAATATTGTAATTTCTTTCTCCAAATATGCCAGTTCCAACACGTACCATATTTGAACCTTCTTCTACGGCTATTTTATAATCATGTGTCATTCCCATGGATAGTACTTCCATAGTTATATTTTTAAATTCTCTCTTACCTAAGTCTGAGAAAATCTCATGAGTTTTTCTAAAGTAATTTCTATTACTTTCTTCATCACCTTTAGGAATAATTACCATTATACCTTTTACTTTTACGTTATTACATTTTTCAACATTTTCAATTAATTCTTCTAAATCTTCAAGAAGCACTCCACTTTTACTTTCTTCTCTTCCTATATTTATTTGAATTAATGTATTTGCTATAAGATTTTCCTTTCTATATAAATCTTCAATCTTATTTAATAATTTAACGCTAGATAATGAATGTATTAAATCTACCTTACCAACTATATATTTCACTTTATTAGTTTGTAATTTACCTATAAGATGCCATTTTACATCTTTGTGAAAACTTTCTTCCTTACGAACAAGCTCTTGAACCTTATTTTCTGCAAATTCTCTTAATCCATAGTCATAAGCTTCCTCCATTTCCTCTAAGGATCTTGTTTTAGAAACAGCTAAGAGCTTAACATTGTCTGGTAATTCTTTAACTATATTGTCTATATTCTCTTTAATACTCATAAAAGCCTCCTTACAAGAGTTTTCACTCTTCTTAATTACTATTCTTCATTTATCTTAAATTTCCTCCAAAAAAATAAAATTTTTTATTATTTTTCAGTATATTCTTTCATATAATTTGATGAACTAATTTTAGATGCTGCTGGCATTAAAATATTATCCTTTTTTTCTACCTTAACAGATAATTCTCTAATCATAAGTTCTCTTACGTGACTTCCATCTTCATAAAGTGATGCCTCAAGCGTATCTGGATCACCTATTGCATAAATATAAAACGGTGCATACTCTGTTGTTTCATCTTCAAACCCTAGAAAAGCCCAGTTACAAATAACACCTGAATTTGGCATAACCCTATGATTATTTATAGTTATAGCTTCTGCTCCAGCTTTTCTTAAATCATTTATAACTAACGCCATATCATTGTCATGAAATATTTTAGATTTTGTTTCAAATTCTGTATCTTTATTTAAATCTATGTTACCATCATTTATTTTAAGTAAAATACCCGGTCCTTGAACTTCAGTATTCCCAGTAATCATACCATAGTCTTTAAATTGATTTTTCATGCTTTTTAAAATCTTATCTTGTTTTTTGTCATCATACTTATACTTATTAATCGTATCTTGTATATCTTTATTTCTATTTTTTAAATTTGTTATTTCTTTATACAAATCATTTCTTTCAGATATCGCATTTTGATATTCTTTGGCATTAAACCTAAGTGGTGATTCAAATATTTTACTAAAATTTATATTAAATGCTATTAATAATCCCACAAATATTGAGGCAAAAAATAAAATTAATCCTCCACTAGTTTTCTTCATATACCCTCCTATCTCTCTTTCTTAGCGAGACTTAATTTTTTCTAAAATAAGTCTTCTTATTATTGCGAAGTTATCAAATATTCTTCCTCCAAATACTATAACTGCTGCAATATATATTGGTATTCCAAGCTTATCTCCTAAATAAGCAAGCCCTGCTGCAAGTAATGCATTACCAAAGAATCCTGATATAAATATATCTGCTCTAAAATTTTTTGATAAATTTGCTCTTATTGCACCAAAGACAGAATCTAAACATGCAAGTATTGCAACTGACATATAAGGAGAAAATTTTTCTGGTATATTTACATCAAATACAAATCCAAAAATTACTCCAATTAATAGCCCTATAAATGGTACCATTACTTAGCCTCCTTCTTTTCAACTGGTTTTAAATAATCACTTTTAATTGTTTGAGTTGTTTTTTCAATAACTATGTTATCACTTTGTTCTACTTCACAATTATAATTTTGAAGTGCTCCAAAATCTAAAGATCCTGGGAAATTTAACCCAACATTCAATCTTGCTTTATCTCCAATTGCTTTTATTGTTATAGGTTCTTTTGGACTTACTTTACCAGCAGATCCTATCCAAATATAATTACTTGAATTTTTAATACCAGTTTGTGGGGTTACTCTATATCCATTTATTGATATTGCTTCAGCTTTTGAATACCAAAGTAAATTTACAATATGAATTAACTCTTCTTCACTTATACTTCTTCCCGTTTCATCGGAACTTGAACCAAATATTGATGTTTTAGGTGTAATTTTTATTATTACACCAGGACCTGATACGTCTACAAGTCCTAAATGCATTCTTGCAGAATCAAGTTGATTTTTAATTTCCTTACCTACGTTACCTTCTTTAGCTGCCGCATCCTCTAATTTTTTAAGTTCCTCATTAATTGCATTATTTTTATTTTGAAGCTCTTCTTTTTCCTTTTTTAAACTATCGATTTCTGTAATAATATCACTTTTATTATAATTTTCTGTACTACCATCATTATTTTTACTAAGTAATTTAAATTGATATGCAAGTAAAAAACCTAGTAATGCACAAACTATTGCAATTGAAATTTGTGCGGTGGATTTTTTCATTAAAATAACCTCCTCTACTTCTCTTCTTTTAATACCGGTGCTCCTTCAAAACTTAAATCAATATACCCTTTTTTGAAGTTTAACTTCTTATCTTCTAAAATATTTAATGCTTTGTTAATTTTCTTAATTAAATCTGATCCATTCCCAACTTTAACTTGAACATTATTAAAGTATACTATAATATGACTTAAATTAGAAACATCTACTTTAGTTATTTTATGAGAAGTTTTATTTGCCTTTTTTATTTTATACAGTGTGATAAAAAATGTATCTAGTCTAGTATCATCACCTGTATCACAATATTTTTGTCCAAGTTCACCACTATCTTTCTTTAATCCTGTTATTTCAATTAATCCATCAGTTTTAAGTTTATTAACATTTTCTAATAAAACTAAATCGCTACTAATAACATTATAGTTACCGTTACTTTTTATGTAATATGCAACATCCTTTTCTGTAACATTTATTTCTAATGTAGATGGGAATTTTCTTTTTATTTCTACATTTCCTACATAAGGATCTGATTTAAGTAATTTTTGAACTTCATTACTCTTTACGAAAAATATATTTTCACCCTTAATTTCCTGTGTTTTTTCAGAAATAAAATCTTTAGTAACTAAATGCTCCCCTGTTACATCTACATTTTTTATTAAAAAGACACTTGATTTAGTTATAAAAAGCCAAATTATTATTCCTAATAATATTATAATAAATATGATACGTTTTATAAGTCTTTTTCTTCTAGCTTTTCTTATGTATTTATTATTACTCGCTCCCATACTGCTTGAAACCTATCCTTACTCTTATTTTATTTACATCTTATATAATATCACTATTGATTATTTTTTTCATTAATTTTTTCTTAATAAGGAATTAATTGTTGTTTATATTTGATTTAAAAAATTAGAGAGGAAGTAATTTTAAAATTTTCTTCCTCTCTAATTTTTTATTTTGTATTCTTGTTTATAGCTATATTTGTTTCTTTTCTTTCTGTCTGCCTTGAAATATTAAGTAGTATACCCATTGCCATTAGATTAATTACAAGAGATGTTCCCCCATAACTTATAAATGGAAGTGGTACACCTGTAACTGGCATTGAACCTGTAACAACTGCTATGTTTATAATTGATTGAACTGCAATTATTGAAGTTATGCCTATAGCAAGCATACTACCATAAGTATCTTTAGCTCTCATAGCTATTCTAACTCCTCGCCAAACAAATACAACAAATAATGCAATTATTATTAAGCAACCTATAAGACCTAACTCTTCACCTATTATAGAAAATATAAAGTCATTATGTGGTTCTGGCATGTATAACATCTTTTGTCTTGACTGTCCAAGACCAAGCCCTGTTATTCCACCTGCTCCTAATGCGTAGAAAGATTGGATAAGCTGATATCCATCTCCAGCTGGATCTTTCCATGGATTAAGAAAATTAAGCATTCTTCTTCTTCTATAATCAACGCCTAGTGCAAAAACTAAGGCTGCTGAAACAAGTGTAGGAGTTATAAATCCAAACATATGAAGTCTTCTAGCACCAGCTGCATAAACCATAATAAATGTAACTATCATTATTACTGATGCTATACTTAGATTCTTCTCAGCTAATACTATTCCTGCATATATTCCAGCTACTAAAAAGCAAGGTATTACCCCTGTTTTGAAGTTTTTAATTCCATCACCTTTCTTTTCTAAAAACATAGCTAAATATATAACTATTACGTATTTAGCAAGCTCTGATGGTTGGAATGAAAATGGTCCAAGCTGAATCCATCTTTGAGCACCATTAACCCCTGGGAAAAGGAAAACGGCTAATAATATAGGAACTGTTGCTATAAGTAAAATAAATGTCCATCTCTTAAGTTTATGATAATCTATAGTCATCATAAACAGCATTGCGATTACTCCTAATACACACCATATAAGTTGTCTTTTTAAATAATGCATACTGTCATCATACTTAAACATGGAGTAATATGAACTTGCTGAGTATACCATTACCACTCCTACTGCAAGTAGTAATATTATAACGCAAAATATTCCAAAATCAATCTCACCCATTTTTCTACTATTGGGTTTTCTTTTTTTCATACAAAACTCCTCCACTATATATTGCTAAAGTGAAATAACCCCTATAATACAAAGAATAACTGTAATAATTGAAAATACTGTAACAACTTTTGTTTCTGACCATCCTAATTGTTCAAAGTGATGGTGAACAGGAGCCATTTTAAATACTCTCTTTCCTCTAGTTTTAAATGATACTACTTGTATAATTACAGATAATGTTTCAAATACATATATACCACCAACAATAACAAGTATTATTGGATTCTTTAAAAATAATGCAATACTTGCAACTGCACCACCTAATGCTAAAGAACCTGTATCTCCCATAAACACTTTTGCAGGGTATGCATTATATTTTAAGAAGCCTAAAAGTGCCCCCACAAGTGCTAATGCAAATACTTGAATTTGATAGTTACCTTGAACATCTGAATTAAACGCAGCTATACTAAAGAAAATTAAAACTATTACTGTTATAGTTGAAGCTAATCCATCTAATCCATCAGTTAAGTTTACGGCGTTTGTTGCTGCTGCATAGTAAATTACTACAGCAGGGATATATAATAATCCTAAATTAATATTAATTCCAAAGAATGGAATTATAATACTTGATCCTAACGTTGTATAACTATAATAAGCTATTGCAACTGAGAATAAAAGTAATAAAACCATCTTTTGCCATGCTCTTAATCCTAAATTATCTTTATGTATAATTTTTAGCATGTCATCTAGGAATCCTATAAAACCAAATGCTATCATTGAATATAATATTATCATTCCTTCATCAGATATTTTATATCTCATAACGAACATTACAATTGTAACTGATATAATGAAAATTACGCCTCCCATTGTAGGAGTACCAGCTTTTTTAAAGTGACTTTGTGGTCCTTCTTTTCTTATATTTTGCCCAAATTTAAATTTGTGTAATATCGGTATAAATATTGGTCCTAATATTATTGAAATTACAAAACCTAGTCCTAATGCTAAAAGTGTCGCTGGATTTATAAAACTACTAAAAAAATCCCCCATTGTTACTTCCAAAGTTTATATATAAACTTTGGGAGTTCACCTCCTTCGTTGTCTCTTATCTTTTTATATTTTTTAATGCTTCGACTATTTCTTCAAACTTTTCACCTCTTGATGCTTTTACTAAAATAACATCATTTGGTTTAATTATTGAATCTAAGTCGTTTATTAAATCTATCTTTGTATTATATAATTTTATTTCTTCTTTTTCAAAACCTTCCTTGAAGTCATCAATAAATTCTCCACATGAGATAAGCATATCTACTTTGCTTGATGCATATTCTGAAACTTCTCTGTGACATCTTTTACTTTCATCACCAAGTTCTCTCATAGTTCCTAAAATAGCAATCTTTCTGCCTTCTCTATTATTTAATACATCTAAGGCAGCTTTCATTGAATCTGGACTTGCATTATAACAATCATTTATAATTTCTATTCCATCTCCACTAATAAATTCTAATCTCATTGATGTAGCTTCCATATTTTTAAGTCCATCTTTCATTTCATCTACTGTAAGACCAAGCTTAAATGAAGCAGCTATTCCAAGTAAAGCATTTAAAACAT
Source organism: Clostridium budayi (assembly GCF_055396605.1). Lineage (NCBI taxonomy): Bacteria > Bacillati > Bacillota > Clostridia > Eubacteriales > Clostridiaceae > Clostridium > Clostridium budayi. The sequence goes on along the minus strand of NZ_AP042456.1, from coordinate 1,456,061 downwards.
TATGCTTACCTACCATATCTAATTTAATATTATGAACTTCTCCATTACAGTGTAGATCAAATGATATACTTTCATTTGTAAGCTTTATATTGCTAGCATAATAATCATAATTATGATTATATCCAATTTTTACTATTTCATACTCTTTATCGCCTATTGTGCTTAACTTATCATCTTCACAATTTATTACAAGAGTATTGTTTTTATTAAAGTAATCTGTTATTTCCATTTTTGCTTTTAATATATTATCTCTTGTCTTTAAATTTTCTATATGAGATACTCCTATATTAGTTATTAGAGCAATATCTGGTCTTGCACAGTTAACAAGATTGTGTATTTCATTAAAGTCGCTCATTCCCATTTCAAGCACAGCAACATCAATACTACTATCTAATTCTAGAACCATAAGAGGAAGACCTATTTCATTATTAAAGTTTCCTTTTGTTTTAAATACTTTATACTTTCCGCTTAAAAATGCACTTACTAAATCCTTGGTTGAAGTTTTTCCAGTTGAACCTGTAATCCCAACAACTTTAAGACCTAATTTTTCTCTATATCCTTTTGCTATTTGTAATAAAGCATCTTTTCCACTTTCTACTTTTATAACTACTCCATCTACATCTTCTTCATTAAATAGTACTTCATCTACTATAGCAATTGATGCACCTTTTGAAAATGCTTCTTTAACATATTTATTTCCATTAAAGTTTTCACCCTTTAATGCTAAAAATATATTACCTTTTTCTATTTTTCTTGTATCAGTTGATAATTTATTAAATTCTTTATTATCGTTATCTACTATTACTTCTCCGTTTGAGTATTTAAGTAATTCATTAAATGTAAGTTCCATAAAATACACCTCTAGTTTTTCTTTAATATTTCTTCTATAACTTCTCTTTCATCAAAATGTATAGTTCCAGTATTTAATATTTGATAAGTTTCATGTCCTTTACCTGCAATAACTATTACATCTCCATCTTCTGCTATTTCCATAGCTTTTTCTATTCCTTCATGTCTATTAGTTATTCTTATATAGTTATCTTTTTCTATTCCAGCTATAATGTCGTCTATTATACTATCGGGCTCTTCACTTCTTGGATTATCTGATGTTATTACTGAAACATCTGAAAGATCAGTTCCTATTTTACCCATTTGAGGTCTTTTAACTTTATCTCTATCTCCACCGCATCCAAATACTGAAATTAATCTTCCTCTTGTAAATTCTCTTGCGGTTTTTAATATGTTTTCTAATCCGTCTGGAGTATGAGCATAGTCAATTATTATTTCATAAGGTAACTTATGACCTCTTGCAGCTCTTTCACATCTTCCTGGAACTACAACATGCTTTAATCCTTCTTTTATATCTTCTAAACTAATTCCAAGAACCTTACAAGCTGATATTGCACCTAATGCATTATATATATTATATTCGCCAGGTATTGGAAGAAGTACTCTTTCTGTCTTATCCTTTGTAACTAAATCAAAAAGAATATCCATATTTTCAAGTTTTTCATTTTTAGCCATTATATCTGCTTTATTTCTTATTCCATAAGTTATGAAGTTTGTTATATTTTCTTTTTGTAAATCTTCAGTAATTCTAACTCCATATTTATCATCAATATTTACTATACTAGTTTTGCTTCTAGGGAATAATTTATATTTAGCTTTATAATAATTTTCAAAAGTTTTATGGAAGTCTAAATGATCTCTTGTAAGATTTGTGAATATACCAACTTCAAAATCAACACCATATACTCTATCTAATGCTAGTGAATGTGATGATACTTCCATAACGCAATATTTAACACCTTTATCTACCATATTTCTAAAAAGTTCTTGTAGTTCTAAAGATTCTGGAGTTGTTCTTTCTGTTTCTAACTTTTCATCTCCTATATAATTTGCAATAGTTCCTATAAGACCAACTTTTTCATTACAACTTTCAAGTATATTTTTTATCATAAATGCAGTTGTTGTTTTTCCGTTAGTTCCAGTAACTCCTATTATATTAAGTTTATCACATGGATTATCATAGTATTTTGCACCAATTTTTGCAAGTGCTTTTCTTGTATCTTTAAATTTAATTAATGTTATTCCATCTTTAACAAAGACTTCATCTTCGCATACTATTACTTTTGCTCCATTATTTATTGCAGCATCTATAAAATTATGTCCATCACTTTTAAATCCTTTGATGCAGACAAACATATCTCCATCTTTAACTTTTCTGCTATCATAATTAATATTATTTATAGAAACATCTAAGTCCCCTTTTAATATTTCATATTCTAGTCCTTCCATTAGTTTAGCTAGCTTCATTGTTCTACCATCTCCTTAATTAATATGCTGTTTATCTAGCTATAATTACATTTACTCTTTAAAATAGCATGTAAGGTTTTAAAACCTTACATGCTATAACAATTAAACTATTAATCTTTATAATCTGAATTTAAGGTCAACTTAATATTAGTTCCCTTAGTTATAAGCTCTCCACTTGGTACACTTTGTGATTTTACTTTACCAGTACCTTCAAATTTAACACTAAGTCCTAGACTCTTTAATAAACTTTCCGCAGATTCTTTTGAATATCCACTAAGGTCAGGCATAACTATTGCCTGTTTACTTGCATCGGAACCTTCAGTATATAGATTAATCTTTGTTCCTTCTTTAACTGAATAGCCTGGATATGGTTTAATACTTTCTACAGTATTCCCGTTTCCTTCTATATTATAATCTAATTTTGCTTCTTTTAAAATCTTTTTAGCTTCTTCTATATTTTTTCCTCTGATTTCTGGAATAATTGTATCTCTTATTATTGCAGAATCATTTTCTTTAGAGAAATCACTTTCTAAATAATTGAATATGTCTGTAAATAAGATTTTAGCAATAGGTGATGTAACTACCCCTGCATAATATTGACCATTACTTGGTTCATCTATTGTTACCATAACAGTTACTTTAGGGTCACTTACAGGTGCCATACCTACAAATGATGAAATATATTTATTTGATTCATATGTTCCATTTTCAGGATTAACCTTTTGGGCTGTTCCTGTTTTACCACCTATATGATAACCTTCTATAAATGTTCCTTTAGCTGATCCTGCTGTAACAACCTTCTCTAAATATTGTCTAAGCTCTGCTGTTTTTTCTTTACTTGCTACTGTTTTTTCTGTAGGTTCAAATTTTCTATCTATTACACTAACTCCACTATCATCTTTGTGAGTTACTTCTTTCATTACATGAGGTTGAATTAAAGTTCCTCCATTTGCAACTGCATTAAATGCTGCCATAAATTGTACTGAGTTTACTGTATTAGTTTGACCAAATGAAATTGTTGCAAGATCTGTAACTGAAATATTTTTTGGATTCTTTATTATACCATTAGCTTCACCTGGCAAATCTATTCCACTCTTTTTACCAAATCCAAATTTATTTATATATTCATATAACTTATCTTTACCTATTTTTTCTCCAAGTTTCATAAATCCAACATTACATGAATTTTGAATTATTTCAGGGAATGTTAATGTACCATGTCCACTAGTTTTCCAACATCTTATTGGCTTACTATTACCAAACTTTAATGATCCATTACAAACGAATGTATCAGTTGGTTTAACTATTCCTTCTTCCATAGCCGCAATAGAAGTTATAACTTTAAATATAGAACCTGGTTCAAAAGTATCATTAACCAATCTATTTCTCCACATCTTTTGAACTTTATCATATTCTGTTTTACCACTAAATTCATCAGCGCCTTTAAATGGATCATTTGGATTAAAATCTGGCTTATTTGCCATAGCTAATATTTCACCTGTTTTTGGATCCATAACAAGAACTGATGCTGCTTTAGCTTTATTATCTTTAAGAGCCTGTTCTGCTGCTTTTTCTGCAAAGAATTGTATATGTTCATCAATAGTTAAAGTTACATCTTTACCTTGTATAGGTTGTACGAATTTAGAAATTGTATATGGCAGGTCATTACTTTTACTATCAAGTTCAGCAATTCTCATTCCTGGAACTCCTGAAAGATCTTTATTATATTGAAGTTCTACCCCTGTAAGCCCTTGTCCATCAATATTTGTACTTCCTAAAAGATGAGCTGCAAAATTATTATTTGGATAATATCTCTTAGTATCTGGAGAAACTATTACCCCACTTATTTTTAACGCTTTAACTTTATCTGCTTGTTCTTTTTCAATTCTTCTAACTAATGTTGCAGAACCTGCGTCTGCTCCACTTGGAAGTTTTGTTTCAAGCTTTTTTAACACATCCTCTTTTTTCATTCCTACAGCATCTGCAATTTTAGGTGCTATATCTTCATATGTTTTATCTTCTTTATTTGTCTTCTTATCAGAATTTTTTAAGTACGCTCTTATTGAATTTAAGTCAAAGTCTACTCTATACACATTTGCAGAAACAGCAAGTTCGTTTCCATTTCTATCTAGTATCCTTCCTCTTCTTGCATCAATTTTAACTTCACTAGTCCATTGTTCTTCTGCTCTTGCTGCATATTCTTGTCTTTTAACAATCATTATGTAAGATAATCTTACAGCTAAGACTGCCAAAACAAAAGTTAATCCAATAATTACTAAGCGCATTCTTTTTTTTGATAATGCCTTATCTATAAAGCTTTTTTTTCTCACACTAACTCCTCCGTATAATTGCTTAAAAACATTTAGGATGTGCCTTATTATTTAAGCACATCCATTATTTTTGAAAGTAATCCATTATTGTTACTTTCAGTTTCTTCTACCCCATTATTTTCTGCACCTTCTAAATAATTTTTAGATAAATCTACATCTACTTTTTCAGCATCAACTGGAGTAATCATTCCTAACTTACTTTTAGCATTAGCTTCTATGTTTTTTAATGATGAATTTTTTAATAAGTCTACCTTTAAAGCTTCATTTTCAGCATTAACAGTTTTTATCTCATCATTTAACCCACCAATTTGAGACTGTAAATTGTACACTTTAGTATCTCTCCATATTGTTCCAACCCCTAGTATGAATATAACTAATGCAATTTGTAGTGCTGCAGTTTTCTTTTTTATTTTTTGTTCTTTAGCTAGTTTATTTCTTCTTTTTTTAGCCTTTTCTAAATCTTTATAACGTTTATCTCTTTTTATATCATCATATTTTCTTTCAGGTTTAACAGCTGTATTACCTTTTACATAATTAAATTCCTTTACTATCACTTTATTCACATCCCCTTATATTTATAACATCATTTCAAAAAATTATATTCTTTCTATTATTCTAAGCTTTGCACTTCTGCTTCTTGGGTTTTCTAAAACTTCCTCTTTAGTTGGCTCTATTGCTTTTCTTTTAACAAGCTTTACTAAAGGCTCTTTTCCACATATACATACTGGAAATTCCTTTGGGCAAGTACAAGGATTAGCTAAATCCCTAAACTTTAATTTAACTATTCTATCTTCTAATGAGTGGAAAGTTATTATTGCCATTCTTCCACCTTTATTTAATTTACTTACCCCATCTTCAATAGCCTTATTAAGTATTCTAAGTTCTCCATTTACTTCTATTCTAATTGCTTGGAAAGTTCTCTTTGCAGGATGTGGTCCTTCTCTTCTTGCCTTTGCAGGTATTGCACTTTTTATTATGTCAACTAATTCTAAAGTAGTTTCTATAGGCTTTTCTTCTCTTCTATTTACTATAAAATTAGCAATCCTTTTTGCAAACTTTTCTTCTCCATAATCTTTTATAATCTTGAATAATTCCGCTTCACTATATCCATTAACAACATCATATGCTGAGAAATCATTATCCCTATTCATTCTCATATCAAGAGGTGCATCTTTCATATAACTAAAACCTCTTTCTCCTTCATCTAATTGATATGATGAAACGCCAAGATCCATTAAAATCCCATCCACTTTACCAACTTCTAAACTTTCTATTATTTCTCCAATATTATAGAAGTTGTTATGTACTAATATTTTATTGTCATACTTTTCTAGTCTCTTTCCTGCTGCTTTTAAAGCATCTTTATCTTGGTCTATTCCAATTAAAAGCCCTTCTTTTGAAAGTCTTTTTATTATTTCACTTGAATGACCTGCTCCGCCTAAAGTACAATCTACATATTTTCCGTTTTCTTTTATGTCTAATCCCTCTAAGCATTCATTTAAAAGTACTGAAACATGTTTAAATTCCATAATTTTTTCTCCTCTTGTTAAATTCCTAAATCGCTCATATTTTCTGCAATTGATTCAAAATCAATATTTGAGTTATTATATTCTTCCCATTTTTCCCTGCTCCATATTTCTACTCTGCTTAATACTCCTATACTTACTATTTCCTTTTCTATTCCAGCATATTCTTTTAAATTTTGTGGAATCAGCCCTCTTCCTTGTTTATCTAATTCCACTTCACAAGCACCTGAAAAAAAGAATCTTACAAAAGCTCTAGCATCTTTGTTAGTAAGTGGTAGTGTTTTCATTTTTCCCTCTAAAACCTTCCATTCTTCCATAGGGTATGCATATAAGCAACCATCTAATCCTTTTGTAATAACAAACTTTCCATTAAAACCTTCTCTTAGTTTTGATGGAACAATCATTCTGTTTTTACTGTCTAATGCATGATGATATTCACCTATAAACATTCTTTTTCTCCCCTATTATACTTTACAGTTATTTTTCTCTACTTTCAACCACTATTCACCACTTTTAACCACTTATTTATACTATTCTATAATTATTATTAAATTCCTCTTTTTTCATGGGCCTTTTTCTTAAATTTATTTGACTTTTTAAAAATTCTTATGTAAAATATTTATTCTTATATAAAGTTAATTGTATATTTTATATTTAATGTAAAATATAAGCATGCTTTTAGACCATTTTAATTCCATATGAATTATTAAAAATAAAAAAAGTGGAGGAAATCCTCCACTTTTTTATTCTATACGTTAAATCTGAAATTAACTACATCTCCATCTTTCATAACGTATTCTTTTCCTTCTAATCTATAAACACCTTTTTCTTTAGCAGCTGCTTCTGATCCGCATTCTACTAAATCATCATATCCTACAACTTCTGCTCTTATGAATCCTCTTTCTATATCTGAGTGAATCTTACCTGCAGCTTGTGGTGCTTTTGTTCCATTCTTTATAGTCCAAGCTCTTACTTCTTGAACACCAGCTGTTAAGTAACTTATAAGACCTAATAATTTATATCCTTCTCTTATAAGCTTATCAAGACCTGATTCAGTTAATCCATACTCTCCAAGCATTTCTTCTTTTTCATCATCTTCAAGACCTGATAATTCTTCTTCTATTTTAGCACTTACTATTACTATACCAGCATTTTCAGCCTTTGCATATTCTTCAACCTTTTTAACGTAATCATTATGAGTATTACCACTTACAACATCATCTTCTGAAACGTTACATGCATATAAAACAGGCTTTGATGTTATTAAGAAAAGACTCTTTATAAATTCTTTTTCTTCTTCTGTAGCTTCTAATGTTCTGACTGGTAAGTTATTTTCTAAGTGTGCTTTAACTTTAAGCATTGTTTCGTATTCAGCTTTAGCTTTTTTATCTCCTGATCTTGCAAGTTTAACTGATTTTTCTAATCTTCTTTCTAAAACTTCAAGGTCTGAGAATATAAGTTCTAAGTTTATTGTTTCTATATCTCTTATAGGATCTACAGAACCTTCAACGTGAACTACATTTCCGTCATCAAAGCATCTTACAACGTGAACTATTGCAGCAACTTCTCTTATGTGTGATAAGAACTTATTACCAAGACCTTCACCTTTTGAAGCTCCTTTTACAAGTCCTGCTATATCATAAAATTCTATTGAAGTATACACTTTTTTCTTAGTGTTATACATTTTTTCTAATACATCTAATCTCTTATCTGGAACGCTAACTACACCTACATTTGGTTCTATCGTACAAAAAGGATAGTTTGCTGATTCAGCTCCAGCTTTTGTTATTGCATTAAATAAAGTACTCTTACCTACGTTTGGTAAACCTACGATTCCTAACTTCATTATGTACATTCCTTTCTCATTTTAAACTATACTAATAGATTATACTCTACATATACATAATTTTCAACTTATTAAAAAGTACTATTTAAATATTACCATGTTTATTTTGTTCCTTAAAACTAATACTAATTTAAGAAAGAATTTTAGGAGGTTTTATTATGAAGAAAAAATATTTTAAACCAATCCTTTTATCTTTATGTATTATTTTTTTATTTGGTATTACTGCATTTGCCACAAACTTAAATAGTTCAAATGAATTAAACTGGTACTTTGTCTTTAGAGGAAAAGGAATAACACCAGAGGCACCAAAAGAATCAGCAAGCTTTTTAAAAGATACAAAATCATTTTACGTTGGTGATACATCTAAAAAAGAACTTTATTTAACATTTGACGAAGGTTATGAAAAAGGAAATACTGAAGCTATTTTGGATATTTTAAAAGAGGTTAATGTAAAAGCTGCTTTTTTCGTTGTTAAACCTTACATTACTTCTCATCCTGAAACAGTAAAGCGTATGGTTAAAGAAGGACACTTAGTTTGTAATCATTCATCTACTCATCCATCAATGGCTTCAATTACTAATAAAGATAAATTTAAAAAAGAATTTACAGATGTAGAAGATGCTTATAAAGAATTAATCGGAAGTGATATGCCAAAATACTTTAGACCACCAATGGGAAAATATTCAGAGAACTCTTTAAAAATGACCGATGAGCTTGGTTATAAGAGCATTTTCTGGAGCTTCGCTTATAGAGATTGGTTAGTTGATAATCAACCATCTGAAAGCTATGGAATAGAAAAAATCAAAAATGGAGCTCACCCTGGAGGAATATTATTATTACATGCAGTCTCAGATACTAACACAAAAATACTAAAAGAAGTTTTAACTTCTTTAAAAGATGAAGGGTATGAATTTAAATCTTTAGATGAACTACCAGAAGAAATGATAATAAAAAGTGCAAGTTAACTTGCACTTTTTTTATGTATTAATATTATTTATATATACATTTATTAACCTTTTCTAAAATTGAATTCTTTCTTTTTAATGATTCTTTCATTATAAATTTAATTTCATCTTCTATTTCTTTTGCATATATTTCGTCTCTTAATGAATTTAAGTTTACTTTAACATTTATTATAGAACTTTCTATAGCTGCATTTAAAAGACTTGCAGATACTCCTGCATCTGAAATTAGCATACTATTTCCAAACTCTACTGCAAATTCTATATTATCATAAAACTTAAAGCATTCTCTTGTAACATTTAAAGGTGCCATCATAGCTTCATAAGTTTTATTTTTTATTTCTGATTTTCTAAAGATAATTTCTTCTTCATTAGTTTTAGGAAGCTTATAACAATCCATTAATTTGTTAAATGAAGATCTATCTTCTTCCATTAACTCCATGCATTTTTCAATAAATGTTTTGCATTCTTTTTCTAATGATATCATTTTTTCTTTTTCAGTATTATTTAACTTTTCAAAAGCCTTTTTCCCTATAGTTAATGAATAAACCATATTATTTAAACATCCAGATATAGCAGCAATAAGAGATGCTGTGCTTCCCCCACCTGGTGCTGGGGAACTTGATGCTAAATCTTCTAAAAATCCTTCAATTTTATATTCTTTAAAATTCATAAAATCACTCCTAAACTTATTATATATGATTATATCATTATATATTTCTTACTTCTACAAAATAAATGATAGGCTTAAAGTTTTAAGCCTATCATTTATTTTTATCTATATATGGGGTATCATATTCATTTAAAAATACATATTCATCAATATCTTTTTTAGGATTATGTTCCTTTATTTCTGCAGGAACGCCAAGTGGAGTAATTCCAACTACTTTTATATTATCTGGTATTTTTAAAGTTTCTTTTATTTTTTCTTCATTTAAAGAACCTATCCACATAGTTCCATACCCTTCAGCTGTTGCAGCTAATATAAAATGTTCCATAGCAATAGCACCATCTATTAAATAAAAGCTTTTTCCATCAGTATTATAACTATTATATGGCTCTGCACATATAATAACTACAATTGGAGCTTCAAGAACTGCAAGCTTTGCTTTATCATCATCATTCATTATTGAATTTGCAACATTTTCTTTTATTTTTTTATCTTCAACAATTATTATTTTAAAGGATGATTTATTTTTCCATGAAGGAGCTCTCATTGCAGAGTCTATCATCTTCATTATACTTTCTTTATAAACATCTTCGCCTTTATACTTAGAAATACTTTGCCTTTTCTTTATTACATCATAAAAGTCCATAAAAATCACTCCTAACCACAAAATATATGATTAGTATTCCTATTATATATGATTTTTATTTGCCTTCTCTTTTTTCTATTACTTTTTCTATTTTCTTAACTATTTCATCATCTTTATCAAGTTTTTTAGCAATTTCAAGATGTAATTTAGCATCTTTTAAGTTACCAGTATTTAAGTAACACATTATTATGTTAGTACATATTTCAACTTCTCTTGAAGCTTCAAATGCTTTCTTAAAATATTTTATAGCTTCTTCATAGTCACCGATACATGCATAATTTAATCCAAGCTCATTAACTACTTCAAGTATTCCACTTTCTATTCTTAAGCTTTCAAGTAAATAATATATAGCTTTTTCATATTGCTTAATTCTTCTATAGCAAACACCTAAGTAATAATATATAAGAGGATTTTCTTCAAAATGTTCTAATAATGATAGGAACATTCCTATAGACTTTTCTGGTGCTTCTTCAATTAATGATATAGCTTTTTCGTAAGTTGTTACATTTTCTATATCATTCATAAGCATTTCTATTTCTGGAGTTTGTTCTCCACCTCTTCTTAAATACTCATTAATTTCAACTTTAGCGCCTGCATAATCTAACTTATCTTTTAAGATTATTCCTTTATAAAGATATGGCTCTTTCATATTGCTAAACATTTTCTTAGCTTCTTCAATGTCTTCAAGTAATATTTCCTCAAAAGAACTATCTTTTTCTCTTAATGATATTCCAATTAAAAGTAACTTTTTCATATACTCTTCATCTTCATTTACTTGTAATAGTCCCTTTAATATTAAATATGCATCTTCAAGTCTATCTTCTTTTACTCTTTCTGCAACTAGACTTTTTCCGCATTCTTCACTTTGAGGAATTTGCATTAATAAAAGTTTATAGTCTTCACTATAACTTATATCTTTATCTGCTCCTAATGTTAAAAGCATTCCTTCAATAAAGTAGTAAATAGGCAAATTTTCTATTTTAACTTTATCTCCTATATTGCTTGTTATATATTCTGAGCTTATTGGTATATATAAGTCTTTGCTATTAAAATTAATATACTCAGGAATATTAACTACTTTCTTGAATCCTTCTTTATCAATTTCTAAAAATAATAGCTTACTTAGTTTTTCTTTAAATAATGCTTTGTAATCCAATTTATTTTCACCGCCTGTAAAAAAATAATTGCTACCATCTTAGAGATGGTAGCATCAATAAATAAAATTAATTTAATTTGCTTTCAATTAATTCCATTACATTTTCTTTAAATACTTTCATATCATTTATAGCGCCATCTAAACTGCTTCCTTTTACTGCAAGGTAGACTTTCATTTTAGGTTCAGTTCCTGAAGGTCTTACAACAAATGATGAACCATTTTCAAGTATAAATTTTAACACATTTGACTTAGGTAATTCAATATTTGTTTTAGTATTTTCTATTAAATTTTCTTCTGTGCTTAATTTATAGTCTAATTTAATTCTTACTTTAACATTTCCTATTTCAGTTATAGCGGCATTTCTTAATGAATCTATACAAGATGCAATTTTTTCTTGGCCTTCTTTTCCTTTTAACTCTATTGAAACTAATTCTTCTTTAAAGAATCCAAACTTTTCATATAAAGCATTTAATCCTTCTGCTAAGCTAAGACCTTTTTTCTTGTAGTATAAAGTCATTTCTGATATTAACATACTTGCTATAACAGCATCTTTATCACGAACAAAGTCTCCAGCTAAGTATCCATAACTTTCTTCAAATCCGAAAAGATATGTTTTTTCATTGCTTTCTTTAAATTCTCTTATCTTTTCTCCAATATATTTAAATCCAGTTAATACATCCATGATTTCTACACCGTAGTGATTAGCTATTTCTCTTGCACCTTCAGTTGTTACTATTGTCTTTATAACAACTCCATTTTCAGGTAACTTTCCTGTTTCTTTTAATGAGCATAATATATAATCAGTTAATAATAATCCTGTCTGATTTCCAGTAAGTACTTTATACTCTCCATCTGAATCTTTAACAACTACACCAATTCTATCACAGTCTGGGTCTGTTCCAAATATAATATCTGGATTTTCTTCCTTAGCCATATTTAAAGCAATTTCAAATACTCTAGGATCTTCTGGATTTGGATATGGAGCTGTTGGGAAGTTTCCATTTGGAAGTTCTTGTTCTTTTACAACAGTTAATTTTTCATACCCAAGTTCATTTAAAACTCTTCTAACTGGAATGTTTCCTGATCCATGTATTGGAGTATATATAATTTTTAAATCCTTTGCACTATCTTTAACTAAATCTTCTCTTATAGTAAGCCCTTTAACTTTTTCAATGTAAGCTTTATCAACATCTTCACCTATATAGTTAAGTAATCCTTTTTCTATGGCTTCTTCTTCAGTTATATTTTTTATTTCTGCGAAATCGTTTATATTATTTACAAAATCAATGATTTTTTTAGCTTTTAAGTCTGTTACTTGTCCTCCAAACTCATCGTATACTTTGTATCCATTATATTCTTTAGGATTATGTGAAGCTGTTATAACTACTCCACCAGTACAATTTAAATGTCTAACTGTAAATGAAAGAACCGGTGTTGGTCTTAGTCCTTCATATAAGTAAACCTTTATATTATTTGCAGCTAATGTTAAAGCTGTTGCCTTTGCAAATTCTTTTGACATATTTCTTGAATCGTAAGCTATTGCAACTGAAGGATTTTCAAATGCTTCGTTTAAATAATTAGCAAAACCTTGTGTTGCTTTAGATACTGTATATATATTCATTCTATTTGTTCCAGCACCTATTATTCCTCTAAGTCCGCCTGTACCAAATTCAAGATCTTTATAAAATCTATCTTCAATTTCCTTATCATCTTTTATATTTCTTAATTCATTCTTTGTTTCTTCATTAATTATATCTGATTCTAACCAATGTTTATACTTTTCACTGTAATTCATCGATATCCCTCCTTTATTTACTACAGATATATTATACATCATAAGGTAAAAAATTCAAACTTTTCTTATATTTAATTTATTACAATTTGAAACAAAAAAACAAAAGGAAATTTAGAATTCTCTAAATTTCCTTTTGACCTCATTAATCATTTTTTGTATATTTATCTTTAGTTATTTTTTGAACTGGTGCTAATTCCTGTTCAACTAATTCTGCTACTAATTTCTTTTCGTTTGATATTGATGCAACTACAGAATTTAAATCTTCTAATATTGATATCTCGCTAGCTACTTCTATATCATCTAATCTATATACTGAACCATTAATTCCTCTTGATACATCAAGTTTTACTGATTTAGGTAATGAAGCAGAGTCACAACTTACTTTAACAGAATCTTTTTCTTTTTGAAGTACTGCACCTTTTTTAGTTAATAACTTTTCGCCTATATATTGTATTGGAACTTCTGTCTCTATTTTTTCTCCTTTAGCTATCATCTCTAAATCAATATGAATTATTTCATGATTTACAGGTTCTCTTTGAACTTCTTTTATTAATACTTGCTTAGAGTCTCCATTAAATTCTACATTTAAAATGCCGTGTTCTCCAACATTACATACTTCTCTATCAAGTTCTAATGAAGAAATCTCAAACATAAAATTATTAATATTTTTACCATAAAGTACTCCCGGTACTAACCCCTTAGCTCTAGCTTTTCTTCCACCATGATTTACTTTATTTCTTTCTTTTATTTTTAATTCGCCCATACGAATCCTCCTCGCTTTAATACAATACTCTTTTTTAAGTATGGCTAAATTTGAGAATTTTTATTCACATTTGCAAAATTTAATATAAAAAATAGGCTACTTAAACTTTAAGCAACCTATTTTTAAAACTATTTTAATTCTTCTTTTTTAAAGTTTCAGAAGAAATTCTTCGTTAATATCCTCTTCACTATAAACTTTTATTCCATTTTCTCTTAAAATTTTAGCAGTAAATCCTTCGCCTTTTATTTTTTTATTTTCAAAATTACCATTATATATAAGAGTACTTCCACAAGATGGACTACCATTTTTAAGTATAGCAACCTTTGCATCCACTAGTTTTGCAATATTTAAAGATTCTTTAGCCCCTTTTTTAAAATAGTTAGTTACATCTTCATTTTTATTTGAAAAAACATATTCTTTTCCATCTATCTTTTTTACTTCAGATGGAGGTCTTGGAGTTGTCATTCCCCCTAATTGTTCTGGACATATCAAAACAGCTTTCCCTTTTTTAAATAAATTAACACACTCTTCATTTTCATTATTCTTTCCATTATATTTGCAGTTGCATCCACATAAACATGCGCTAATAATTATCATAAACTTACCTCACTTTCTTTTTTTAATATAAAATAGCAGCCATAAACACGATTAAATGTAATGACTGCTTTATTATTAATATGTATTTTCTTCCCACTCTAATTTATTTAAATATACTTCTACGTATTCTTCGCTCATTTTAGGATTTATTGTATCTTCATGATATATAGTTATAGCTGACATAGCAATTGCATACTTAACAGTATCTTTTATTGTAAGATTATTCATATATCCATATCCAACACCTGCTACAAATGAATCACCTGCACCTGTAGTATTTTTAACTTTAACATTTTTAGCCTTTATTTGACCACTTTCATTTTTATTAGCATAGTATATTCCATCTTCATCTAAGCTTATAAATATGTTCTGAACACCTTGTGATAAGAAGAATTCACCAGCTCTATCTAAATCTTCTCTTGTCTTTATTTTAAATCCACAAAGTATTTCTGCTTCATACCTATTTGGTTTTATAGTATGGAAATATTTTATTAAATGCTTTATCTTTTCTGCTTTTGCAGCTGATACTGGATCTAAAATAAACTTTGTTTTCCCAGCGTATTTTGTAAGTATGTACTCTAAAAGCTCTCCATTATCCGCATCTAATATAGTATACTCTGAATTTTCAATAACTTCTTTTTTAGAATCTATGAAATCTGTATCCATTTCATCTAAACTTTCCATATCAACTACTGCTGATACCATTTCACCTGTGTGATCTAATATTGCCATGTATGTTGGTGTACATCCACCTTCAAGTATTAATGACTCTTCCATATCATATCCAATCATTGCTGAATGTGCTAGTATGTTTCTACCATTTTCGTCATCTCCAATTGTTGATATAAACTTTGTATTAACTCCAACTCTAGCAAGATTTTCTGATATATTTCTACAAACTCCACCAAGTGAAATTTTAATATTTCCTGGATTTGAATCCATTTCCTTATACGTATTTCTACTGAATCCAAGTATATCAACTATTGATGCTCCCATTACTAGTATGTATGAATCTTCTTGTATCATTCTATCTCTCCCGTTTCTATTTCCCAGATTAATATAAAAAATATATTTTAATTATAAGTTACAAAAAGCAAAAAATAAAGAATTTTTCTTGAATTTTTTAAAAACACTTAATGTAAACAATTAAAATTAAAAAGAATTAAAGATTAACAGTGTATATTTTAAAATATACACTGTTAAAAACTATTTTAATGTCACTATAGTTACACCATCTCCACCTTCACCATAAACTCCAAGTCTATAATTTTTAACGTGAGGATGTCTTTTTAACATATCATTTATTGCTTTTCTAAGTACACCAGTTCCTTTTCCATGAACTACAGTAACCTCAGAAAGATTTGCCATATAAGCATCATCTAAATACTTATCTGTTCTAAAGCAAGCTTCTTCTGCATCTAATCCTCTTAAGTCAATTCTACTTTCTATATTACTTAAATTAAGTTTAACTTCTCTCTTTTTCTTAATTTTAGGTTTAGAAGTTGTATTTGATGTAGCTCTTAAATCTTTAGCTTTAACACTTATTTTCATTATTCCAGCTTCAACTTGAACTTCACCTTTATTGTCAGGAAGCGATACAATTATAACATTTTGATTTAATGAAGGAAGGTATGCTTCCATTCCTAAAGTAATATCTTTTAATTTTTCTCCCTTTTCTTCTTTTTGTTTATATAGAGAGTTTTCTTTCTTCTCTAGACTTTCTTTAAGCTTTCTTCTTTCTTCTTCAAGTCTACTTCTTCCGCCACCTTCAATTCCCATCTTTTCAAGTTCTCTCATGGCTTTTAATATTTCATCAGCTTCATCTTTTGCTCTAGCTATTATATCCTTAGCTTCTCTTCTAGCATCCATATAAGCTTTATCTCTAGCTTTATCTAATTTTTTTACTTTTTCTTCGTACTTTTCTCTAAGTTTTAAAGCTTCTTGTTTCTCATTTAAAGCTTCTCTCGCATCTTTATTAGCTTTTATACTCTTTTCTTGTAATTCTCTTATAAGGTCTTCAAACTTAAGATTATCTTCATTGATAAATTCTTTAGCGCCTTTTATTATTTCATCTTTAAGTCCTAGTCTTCTAGAAATTTCAAATGCATTTGATTTACCTGGTACTCCAATTAAAAGTCTATATGTTGGTCTTAAAGTTTCAACATCAAATTCAACAGATGCATTTTCAACATCTTCTGTTCTAAGTGCATATCCTTTAAGTTCACTATAGTGAGTTGTTAAAACTATCTTTGTACCTCTATCTTTTAATGTGTTTATTATAGATGCTGCAAGTGCTGCACCTTCTGTTGGATCAGTTCCAGCCCCTAATTCATCAAATAATACTAAAGAATTTGCTGTTGCCTCTTCCATAATGCTAACTATATTAGTCATATGAGATGAGAAAGTTGAAAGAGACTGTTCTATACTTTGCTCATCACCTATATCTGCAAAAATTTCATTATAAAATGCTATTTTCGAACCATCATTTGCAGGTATTAAAAGACCGCACATACCCATTAAATGAATTATACCAACAGTTTTTAAAGTAACAGTTTTACCACCCGTGTTAGGTCCTGTTATCATAATACAATTATAGCCTTCTTTTAAATATATATCTGATGCTATAACTGTTTTTCTATCTATCAAAGGATGTCTTGCTGATATAATATCAAATCTTCCATCATCACTAACAGATGGATAAGTTCCATCTATGTGTGATGCATACGCTCCTTTTGAGAATATAAAATCTAGTTCTGTTAAAATTTTATTGTTACTTTTACATACATCTACATTTGAACTAACTTTCTTTGAAAGTTCTGCTAGTATTCTTTCAATTTCCGCCTTTTCCTTTAGCATAAGTTCTTTTATTTCATTATTTAAATTTACAAGACCCATAGGCTCTATAAATAAAGTTGCACCAGTTGAACTTTGGTCATGAACAATTCCAGGAACTTGACCTTTATACTCAACCTTTACAGGTAAAACATATCTCTCTCCTCTCATTGTATATAGATTTTCTTGTAAATACTTAGAATAACTTCTAACTATGCTATTTATCTTTTCTCTAACAGATGAATTTTTTTCTTTTAAACTTCTTCTTATACTTCTTAAAGTAGAAGATGCTCTATCACTTACTTCTTCTTCAGAAATTATAGATCTTTCAATTTCTTCTTCTAAACCCTTTAATGGTTCTAAAATATATGCTAAATCTTCAATTATAGGATATGCTGTCTCCTCTTCTTCTCTTTCCATATATTTTTTAAATCTTCTAGCGCATCTAAGCATACTTCCTATATTAAGTAATTGCTCGCAAGATAAAACTCCACCTTTACCTGCTCTTTCAATTCCTTCATTTACATCGTGTAATCCTTCAAATGGAGGTGCACCTTTCGCTACTAATATATCTAAAGCTTCTTTAGTTTCCTTAAGTGCCATTTCCATTTCATATTTAGTTTCTAAAGGAGTTAATTTATCTATAAGCTTTTTTCCACCATTTGTTTTAGAAAATCTCTTTATTTCATCTTTAACTTTTTGAAATTCTAAAACTCTAAACGTTCTTTCATTCATTTTTTATTCTACACCTCTTCTATAATGTCCTTTAGTATAGTTTTTATTATCTATATCTGATGATTTATTTAATTCATTTAAAACCCTTTTAACTTCTTCTCTAGTTTCATCTGTAAAATCTAATCTTAAAGTGCTTATTCCCATTTCTCTTAAATCTTCTATTTCTTCAAATAGATTTATTGCTACAGGATTTAATATATGACTTCTACAGAATATATCTGTTAAAACATTAAATCTTTCATTCATTCTATCTACAAGAGTAAATACATCTTTTTCGCATGCATTGTTACAATCTTTAGTACATGATTTTCCACCAAATGTACTACCAATTGGGCAGTATTCACTTATCATAAGTTCTGGCTTACCATAAATAAGCTTACTTGTATTACCCACATATCCTTTTAATGTAGCTTTAAGCTCTTTTCTATTAAGTTCTTCACTTATACTTATTAAATCTATATCTTCTTTATAGAAATTTAAAGCTTCTTTATTAAATACATTTAGTTTATAATCACCAAAGATAAGAAGTTTATCTTTATATTTATTTATTATTCCTATATTTGCTGTTAATAATCCTTTAATATAAGGAAGGCTCTTATCTATAATATTACAAACTGAATTAAATTCTCCTTTTATAATTTCAGGTATTTTAAGTATTAAGTTATCGCATACATTACTATATTCTTTTAAATCATTAATTCTTATACTATTTTTATGTCTATTAAATATATCAACTGCTATAAAATCAAATTTATCTTTTATCTCATCAAACTGTTCTTTTAAAATTACTTTAGGTAAATAAGGAATATTTAAAGCTTGTTTATTATATTCATTCTTATTTTGTAACTTTTCATTTCCAAATCTTTTTCTTCGATACTTTGAACATACACCTTTTACTATTTTTTCAAATAACTCTCTTCTAAGTTCATTAAGTTCTCCAACTCTCATAAATCCATTTTCAAAATTTATAAATTCTATATCATTAAATTTATATGGATAATCTCCTGATTTAAATAAAGATTTTAAAATTCTTTCTTTATCAAGAGGTCTATTTGTTGCTTCTTGTACTAAGCTTCCCTTTACTTCATAATATTCATCTAAGAAAAGTGTTCCAAGTGTTATTTCTTCATTAACCTTAAAATTTAAATATCCTTTAAGAGGAATTTTTCTTCCATAAGGTTTTATTCCAAGGCTTAATTCTTCTGTTAACTTTTTATCTGACATTTTATATAAATAGTCACCTTTTTTATAATTAGTTGGGAAAACTTTAACTCTATCACCTTTAGATGCTTTAGAAACTTCATTTTTGCCTTTTAGTATTTTACTTGCAGTAAATCCTCCATCTAACACTCTAACTCCGTCTCCAAGTGCTAAATCTCTTTCTAATATCATTTCCCCATTATCTAATACCTTTCCAAGTGGCACTCCTGTGTTTTTAGGAAATGAAAAGCTCATCATGTCTTTTCCTACATTTTTCTTTAAATAAGCTTTAGAAAATCCTCCTCTATTAAATAATTGAAGAAGTTCATCTTTTCCTTTTTTAACATCAAAGTCTTTATTAAATAATTCCTTATCTACTGCTTTTCTATAGTTTCTAACAACTCCAGCTACATATTCTGGTCTTTTCATTCTTCCTTCTATTTTTAATGAATATGTTCCACTATCTATAATACTTTTAACATCTTCTATAGTACAAATATCCTTTGGAGATAAAAGATATCCTTTTTTCTCTCCACTATTTTCTGATAATAAAGTATACTCCATTCTGCAAGGTTGAGCACATCTTCCTCTATTACCACTTCTTCCACCTATCATAGAACTCATAAGACATTGTCCTGAATAGCAAACACATAATGCTCCATGAACAAACATTTCAGTTTCTATTTTAAGGTCTTTTGAAATATATTTAATTTCTTCAAAAGTTAATTCTCTTGATAAAACAATTCTATGAAATCCTTTTTCTTTAAAATAAATTGCACCTTCACCGTTATGTATAGTCATTTGTGTTGACGCGTGCATTTCAAAATCACTATACATCTCTTTTATTCCCTTAAAAAGCCCCATATCTTGTATTATAAGTGCATCTACTCCTATTTCATAAAGATATCCGGCATATTTTAAAGCTTTAGGAAGCTCATCTTCCTTTAAGAGTGTATTCATTGTTACATAAACCTTAACTCCATAACTATGTGCATAATCTATAGCTTTTTTCATATTTTCATTATCAAAATTTGAAGCATAAGCTCTTGCTGAAAACTTATCTCCACCTAAATATATTGCATCTGCACCATTATTTATAGCTGCATAAAGACTTTCCATGCTTCCAGCTGGCGCTAGTACTTCGATTCTTTCCATCTACATCTCTCCTAAAATTTTAACCATTTGTTTTTCTACATTACTTTAGTTTACCTTATTACAACTTAAAAATAAAGTACTGGGGATTAATATATCCCAAGTACTTTATCTTTTATTTATTCTTTTTTAATAATACAGGTTCACTTTTTGCTTTTACTTTTGTAAGTTCTATATTTGCATCAATTAATTTTTTCTCTAAATCTAAAACTTTATACTTGCTAGTTTGAAGCGCTAATCTTGTGCTCTTTCCTGCCTCTAAAATAATTTTTTTATCAGATTCTGCTTTTTTAAGCTTATCTTTAAGAGTTTCTATATCCTTTATTTTTTCTTCTATGTTATTACTCTTTTCTTTAATTTTATCTTCTAATTCTTTTATTTCAATTGACATTTCTTCTAATGCCTTTTCATTCTTTTCAGTTTGAAGTTTTTCTTCTTTTACTAAATAAGTAGCTTTTTCATACTCATTTTGCACTTTATTTAAATTTTCTAAAGTTTTATCTAACTGATCCTTAGTTTTACCATACTTAGCTTCATATTCTTCTATTAAACAATCTTTTTTACTTATTTCATCTTTAAGCTCTTTATTTTTACCTCTAAGCATGTCCATTTCAACTTCAAGAGAGTTCTTTCTATTTTTTATCTTCTCTATTTCTTTTAAAGCTTCATTTATATTTTTCTTTCCTTCTTCAATTTCTTTAGCTAATATTTTATTTTTAAATAGAGCATTTTCAACTTCTTTATTGCTATTTATATTCTTTTTTTGTAATTCATTTATTTCTTTTGTAAGTACACTTTCTTTTTTTCTTAATTCTTCTTGTAATTTAATTATATCTTTATTATTTTTATTATTCTCATTTTGAATATTATTATTTTTTTCTTTAATTTTTCTATTCTCTTCTTTTAATCTTGAAATTTCCGCTTCTTTTTCCTTAACTGTAGTTAAAAATGAACTTACATTATTTTTTAAAGTTTCTCTTTCTTTCTTAATTTCTTCTATTTCTTTTAAGAACTTTTCCCTATCTTCTTTTAAACCTTTTATTTTATTATCTTTTCCTTCTTTTAAATTTATATTTTCTTCTTTTAATGATAAAATATCTTTCTTTAAATCTTCTATCGTCTTAAAAAGAGTTGCTTTTTCTTTTTCTAAATTATTTTTAAGACCTACAATATTCCTTATTTCAGAATCTGTTTTATATAGTTCGTCCGTAATATTTACAGCTGCTAAAACTGATGCTTGTGAAATACTAAGAACTGGATTCTTACCAAGTACTTCTTTTATTCTCTCATCTACATAAGAAGCTATATCTTTTAAATATTCTTCGCTTTCTTTACCTCTCAGATTATAATCTACCCCATTTATATTAACTGTGACTTTTACCATCTTAATCCACCTCTTAAATTATAAAAATTCCTTATATATTAATTATATGGGATATTCATAAAATGCACAATTATGTAAAGTGAAAAGATAATTAATTTTTAATAACAAAAAAATCCTCATCCGAGGATTTTTCTAAATTTATATTATTTTTCTTTATTTCTACTAATTATATGATATGATACCGCAAGTAAGACTCCGCCTACTATATTTCCTAAAGTAACTATACCTATGTTATAAATAAATCCTGAAACAGTAATTGCTGCACTATGTGATGAAAATAATCCAATTGCAAGTAATGTCATGTTTGCAACGCTATGTTCAAATCCTGCTGTTATAAATACATATAAACACCAAAATACCATAACAAGCTTTCCTATTTCGCTTTTAAGCTTTATAGAGCACCATACAGCTAAGCAAACAAGTATATTACATAATACACCTCTCATAAATAATTCTGGTACTCCAGCTGACATTTTAGCTACGCTTGTCTTTGCTATGAATTCTCCAACAGATCCATTTGCAAGTCCTGCAACAACGAAAGCCCCTGCCCCTAATAAAGATCCAATTAAATTACCTATAAATGCTGCTATCCATATTTTTAACGTATCAATCCATGATACTTTTCCATCTAGTGAAGAAACTGCCATAACAAAGTTATTTCCAGTAAAAAGTTCTGCTCCTGCAAATATAACTAAGCTAAGTGCAACTCCAAAAGATGCTCCCATCATAATTTTAGCATTTCCTGAACCTGAGCTTGTTAAAATCCCTCCAATTGAAAATATTAACATTATACCCAATCCTATATATAGTCCAGCTAAAATACTACTAACCATATATCCCACTTTGTTGTTTCTTAGTAAAGAAACCTTGCTTTGTCCTGCCTTTACGACAGCTTGTACTTCATCCTTAAACATAATTTGCTCTCCTTAAATCATCCCGTCTTCTTGTTAAATATATAACAATATAAAGGTAAATTCCGTGACAATTATCACACTTTATTAACTTTTTTGATATTTTTTTAACTATTTAGATAAAATTAGAGTATATGTTTTATATTAAATTTAAACTTATATAACAAAAGAGAGAATACAAACAATTGTATTCTCCCTATATTTATAATTATCTTACTTCTGCACCTAATTTATGTTCAAGAGCTCTTAATATTTTATCATGAACTTTATTTACTTCTTTATCAGTTAAAGTTTTATTTTCATTTCTATAAACTATAGCATATGCTATACTCTTTTTACCTTCTGGTATTTGTTCTCCCTTATAGATATCGAAAAGTTCAACTTTTTCAACTAAGTTTCCACCAGCTCTTCTTATTGAATCTTCAATATCTTGAACTAATATACTATCATCAACTAAAAGTGCAATATCTCTAGTTACTGCAGGGAATTTTGGAAGCATTTTATATTTTCTTTCAAGTTCAGCATTATCATATACAGCATCTAAATCTATTTCAGCTATATAGCATGGTACATCTATTCCAAAGTTTTCATTTAAATCTGGATGAACTTCACCAAATACTCCAGCGTATGTCTTTCTTCCAACTATAAGCTTAGCTGTCTTTCCAGGATGGAAGCTTACATTTTCGCTTTCTCTTTGGAATTTAACACCTTTAACACCTAAACCTTCAATTAAATTTTCAACTACACCTTTAAGATTTAAGTAGTCAACATCTCCATACATTCCAATAGTTAATATATTCTTTTCAACTGGAAGTTCTGTTTCATCTTCTGATGGAATATAAACTTTTCCAATTTCGAAAAGATAAGCTTCACTATTATTTCTTGTATAGTTTCTAGCTAAAGATTCCATCATTGAAGCTATTGTTGTAGTTCTCATTACACTATAGTCTTCTCCTAATGGATTCTTAATAGTAACAACTTTTCTAAGATCACTATCTTCCTCTAATCCTATTTTATCGAAAGCTTTTCTTGATATAAATGAGTAGCTTATAGATTGATTTAATCCACTTGCAGTCATTATTTCAACAACTTTATCATCTAATATTTCTTTTCTATATTTAGGTTCTCTTTCTGTTTGAACTTTAAATATAGTACCTTCTATATTATTATATCCATAAATTCTTGCAACTTCTTCTGCAATATCTTCTTTTATAGCTATATCTATTCTAAATGTTGGAATAGTGATTTTTAAAGTATCTCCATCTATAACAGTCTTTAAATCAACTGAATCTAAGCATTCCTTCATTTCTTCTACCAATATATTAGTTCCAAGGAACTTATTAATCCAGCTTGAAGAAACTTCAATACTTCCTTCTTCTTTAACTTCATTATATATATCTATAGTGCCTTCCATTACATCTCCAGCACCTAATTCACACACAAGTGCACAAGCTCTATTTAAAGCAATTTCTGCTAAGTTTGGATCTATATCTTTTTCAAATCTTGTTGAGCTTTCAGTTCTGATCCCAAGTTTCTTTGAGTTAACTCTTATATTAGTTCCTTCAAATGATGCACATTCAAATATTATTTCAGTAGTATCATTCTTAACTTCTGAATCTAATCCACCCATTATTCCTGCAAGAGCTATTATTTCTTTATCATCTTTTATGCAAAGTATTGAATTATCTAATTCTCTTCCTACTTCGTCTAATGTTGTAAACTTAACATTACCATTTGCTCTTTCAACTACTATTTTGTTAGACTTTATTTCTCTTCTATCAAAGGCATGCATTGGTTCTCCAGTTTCAAGCATAACAAAGTTAGTTATATCAACTATATTGTTGATTGGTCTAACACCAGCTTCTAGAAGTCTATCTTGCATCCATTGTGGTGATGGCTTAATTTGTAAATTCTTTACTCCTCTTGCCATATATCTTCTACATAATTTATCATTAACTTCTACTGTTAATTCATCATTTATGTTTTTATCTGAAGTAACTTTATACTCCATGTTTGGCATTCTATAAGTAGTTTTTAATGTACCTGCTGTTTCTCTTGCCATCCCAATCATACTTAAGCAATCTGGTCTGTTTGATGTTATATCAAAATCTAAAGTTTCTTTCTTAAGGCCTAAGTATTCTTTTATTTCTACTCCAATTGGAGCATCTTCTGGAAGTATCATTAAACCATCTACTTCATCTTCGCCCTTTAATCCAAGTTCAGCTTCAGAACAGAACATACCATTTGATACTACTCCTCTAAGCTTTCCTTTTTTAATTTCAGTTCCATCTGCTAAAGTTGATTTATGCAGTGCTACTGGCACTTTATCATTAACTTTCATATTTGTTGCAGCAGTAACTATTTGAAGTGGTTCATCTTCTCCAATATCAACCATACAAACGCTTAATTTTTCTGCATCTGGATGTTTTTCTATTGATAAGAATTTACAAACTACAACTCTATTTATATTATCTCCTTGAACTATTACACCTTCTAATGCTGAACCTGTAAGAGTTAATAAATCTCCAAGTTCTTGTGCACCAACATTTATATCAACATAATCTTTTAACCAACTATATGGTACTTTCATTTTCTTACCTCCTAAATTAAATCATCGAATTTTAGAATTGATCTAAGAATCTCATGTCACTTTCATATAATAATCTTATATCATCAATACCATATTTAAGCATTACCATTCTATCAACACCGAATCCGAAAGCAAATCCTGAATATTCTTCTGGATCTATTCCACAGTTTCTAAGAACTTGTGGGTGAACCATACCACAACCTAGGATTTCTATCCAACCGCTTCCTTTGCATACTTTACATCCTTTACCTCCACAAACGAAGCAAGTTGCATCCATTTCTGCTGAAGGTTCTGTGAATGGGAAGTGATGTGGTCTAAATTTAGTTTTAACTGAATTACCAAACATCTTCTTTGCAAATAATTCTAATGTTCCTTTAAGATCTGCAAATGTAACCCCCTTATCAATAACTAATCCTTCCATTTGATAGAATATAGGTGAGTGAGTTGCATCAACATCATCTGATCTATAAACTTTTCCTGGTGAAATCATCTTTATTGGTGGTTTTTGATTTTCCATTGTTCTAACTTGAACTGGTGAAGTTTGTGTTCTTAAAACAAGATTGTCATTTATGTAGAAAGTATCTTGTTCACTTCTAGCTGGGTGATCTTTTGGTATATTTAAAGCTTCGAAATTATATCTATCAAGTTCTATTTCAGGTCCTTCTTCAATTGTAAAGCCCATAGAAACAAATATGTTTTTCATATTTTCTAAAGTTAAATATAGTGGATGTTTCTTTCCAACTCTATTTCTCTTTCCTGGTAATGATATATCTATTACCTCTTTTTCTAACTTTTCTAGCTTTTCTTTATTTTTTATAGCTTTTGATGCTTTTTCTATATGTTCTTCAACTAATGATTTAACTTCATTAACCATCTTACCAACTAGAGGTCTTTCTTCTTTTGAAACATCTTTCATACCTCTTAGTATTGTTGTAAGTTCTCCCTTTTTACCAAGGTATTTTACTCTTATTTCTTCAATTTCTGAAGAAGTTTTAGCATTTTCTATTTCATTTATTGCTAATTCTTCAATCTTTTTAAGTTTTTCTTGCATTTTATTGTCTCCTTTCTCTAACAATTCCAAATTAATTTTTTGCATAAAAAAACCGTCCCTTAAAACAAGGGACGGAATAATCCGCGTTACCACCCTAATTGATTTAATAAAATGTATTAAATCCAACTCGTAAATTTAACGGTTTTACCCGCTAACTACTACTAAAATTTCATAGTTAGAACTCCTGAGTGAACTTCAATATAACACTTATAAAGTAACTTTCAGTCTATGATTACTTCTCCCTTTAATAAGCTAATTATACCTACTCTCTCAATCACAGTATATTAATTTAAAATTATATTAATCATTATACATATATTTTATTTAAATTTCAATAGGCTTATTTTTTGTCTTAATCTCTCATAGAGAATAATTGATGTAGCAACACCTACATTTAGTGATTCTGCACCACCTGGCATTGGTATTTTAACTTTTTTATCAGATATTTCATACACTTCATCTGATACACCATTACCTTCGTTACCTACAGTCATAACTGTCTTTCCAGTTAAATCTTCATCAAAGAAATCCTTAGATCCTTCAAGTGAAGTTGAAATTATAGAAAAACCATCTTCTTTTAGCTTTTTAAGCTTACTTAAATCATTATCAATAATTATTGGAACATAAAACATTGATCCCATAGTAGATCTTATTGTTTTATCATTATATATATCTACAGTACCTTTTGTTAATATAATACCGTCTACCCCTGAAGCATGAGCAGTTCTAATTATAGTACCAAGATTGCCTGGATCTTGAACCTTGTCACATAAAAGATAGAACTCACCATCTAAAGTATTAGAATCACTTTCCATCTCTATAACTGCTAATATACCTTGTGGGTTTTCTGTATTACATATATCTAAAAATAAGTTTTTATTTATTCCGTATAATTTTCCCTTATAATTATATTCTTTTATTAAGCTTTCAGTTTTAGTATTGACATTTTCTACAAAAAATATAGTTTCTATTTTAGCATTTGCTTTTAACGCTTCTTCAACTAATCTAAAACCTTCAATTAAATATTTTTTAAGCTTTGTTCTGCCTTTTCTATCTTTTAATTTTTTAGTTTCCTTATATAAGGCATTTTCTTTACTTTCTATATAAATCAAAGTTTACACCCCGTTAGCTTAATTTAACTATCATTCCTTCAAGCTTACTTAAATCTTCAGCAGAACCAATTGCAACTAATATATCTTTAGCATCTACAGTATCATCTGCAAGTGGTGATAAATTTATGCTATCTGCTTTTTTAATTGCCATAACATTTATACCATACTTACTTCTTAGTTTAAGTTCTCTAATAGATTTACCTCTCCACTCTTCTGGAGCCTCTATTTCCATAATGCTATAATCAGGTGATAGTTCTATAAAATCTAGTATACTTTCTGAAACTAAATTATGAGCTACTCTAACTCCCATATCTTTTTCTGGAAGAATTACTCTATCAGCTCCTATTTTGTATAAAACTTTAGCATGTAAATCACTATTACCTTTTGCTATTATATATTTTACGCCAAGTTCTTTAACTAAAAGAGTTACCATAACACTAGCTTGTATATTTGAACCTATAGTTACTACAGCAACATCAAAGTTTCTAAGACCTAATGTTCTTAATGCATTTTCATCTGTAGCATCCATTTGAACTGTATGTGTTACGCTATCTGATATATCCTGTATTAAATCTTCGTCCTTATCTATAACAAGAACATCATTTCCAAGTCCATATAAAGTCTCAGCAACAGAAGATCCAAATCTTCCAAGTCCTATAATAACAAATTGTTTCTTTGCCATATATTTTTCTCTCCTAACCTATTAAAATCTTACCTTCTGGATATTTATGAGTCTGCTTTTTCTTATTTCTTAAAAAGGCTAATGCTACTGTCATAGGACCAACCCTTCCAAAATACATTGTTATAAGTATTATAACTTTACCAATTGAACTTAATCTTTGAGTAACTCCTGTTGTAAGACCTACAGTACCAAAGGCTGAAGTTGCTTCATATAATATGTTTATAAATGACTCATTTGGTTCAGTTATTGAAAGTATTAATGTTACCCCTATTACAAGAGACATTCCAATTATAAGTAATGAGAAAGCTTTATATACTAAATCTTTTGAAAATCTTCTTCCAAATACTTGAGTATCTTCTCTTCCTCTTATAACAGATATTACTGTTAAAATTATTACTCCAAATGTTGCTGTTTTAAGTCCACCTGCTGTTGACCCTGGTGATCCTCCAATAAACATTAAAATAATTGTTAAGAATTTTCCTGAATTAGTCATACCATCTGTTGATACACTATTAAATCCAGCTGTTCTAGGTGATGCTGATGCAAAATATGAATTTAAAACTTTATCACCAAAACTCATATGTCCCATGGTTTCTGGATTATTCATTTCAAATAAGAACATTAAAATTGTTCCACCTATTAGTAGTATTGCTGTTATTAATAATACTACCTTTGAATGAACTGATAATTTTTTAAGTCCTCTATAGTTATAAAGTTCAAGCCAAACAGTAAAACCTAATCCACCAATTATTATAAGACTACTTATAGTTATTAATATTACAACATTGCTTGAATAAGCTGTAACTGATGAAAATCCTCCCATCAAATCAAACCCTGCATTACAAAAAGCAGAAATTGAATGGAATATACTAAAATATATACCTTTTGCTAACCCAAACTGTGGGATAAATTGTGTAGATAATAAAAGAGCTCCAAAGAATTGTACTGCAAAAGTAAATCCTAGAACGTATCTTACCATTTTTACAAGACCTTGAATACTAAATGTATTTAAAGCTTCTTGCATTACCAATCTATCTCTTAATGTTATTTTCTTTCCTAGTAAAACTGCAATAAATGTGGCAAAAGACATAAATCCAAGCCCACCTACCTCAATTAAAAGCATAATTACTATCTGACCAAATTGATTCCAATATGTCCCTGTATCTAATGTAACAAGACCTGTAACACAAACTGCCGATGTTGAAGTAAATAATGCATCTAGAAAATTTGTACTTTCCCCACTTGCTGACGAAATTGGTAAACTTAATATTATACCTCCTATAAGTATTACAATTCCGAATCCAAGCGCCAATATTTGAACCGCATCTAATTTTATTTTTTTTATAAAAATTTTTCTCATTTAATCCACCTCAAAGGTTATATAACCCACGCTTAATAATATTATATACTATCTATAATAAAATATTAACAGCTAGATATTACTACTCTATTGTTAAATCCTCGTTATATAATTATTAAAATTTTAAAAACATTAAATAATTAAGAGAAAAATTCTCTACATATAAAGAAAATGCGACCTAAGTCGCATTTTTCATCTATAATTAAGCGTTTATTTGCTTCTTAGCTACTTCAACTAATTCTGCAAATGCTTTTGGATCGTTTATAGCTATTTCTGATAACATCTTTCTGTTTATATCTATTCCAGCTAATTTGATTCCATTCATGAATCTTGAGTATGAAAGACCATTCATTCTTGTAGCTGCGTTTATTCTAGCTATCCATAGTCTTCTGTAATCTCTCTTCTTTAATCTTCTTCCAACATAAGCATTTCTTAATGCTCTGATTACTGATTCGTTAGCTGTTTTAAATAACTTGCTCTTTCCACCGTAGTATCCTTTTGCAAGCTTTAATACTTTTTTATGATTCTTACGAGCGTTAACTGCTCTTTTAACTCTTGCCATTTAACAAAACCTCCTGTATCCAAACTCTTATAGGTATGGTAATAATTTCTTCATTGCTTTTTCTTGTGTAGTTGATACGTATCCACCTTTTCTAAGCTTTCTCTTAGTCTTAGCACTCTTCTTAGTTAGTATGTGGCTTCTGAAAGCTTTAGCTCTCTTAAGTTTACCTGTACCTGTCTTTCTAAATCTCTTTGCTGCACCTCTATGTGTCTTCATTTTTGGCATGATAACATCCTCCTCTCAACTTATGCCTTTTTAGGCCCTAAAATCATTGTCATGCTTCTACCTTCTCTTTTTGGTTGCTTTTCGATGATAGAAACATCCTCAAGTTTTCCTTGGAAGTTGTCAAGAATTTTTTGGGCAATATGTCCTAATTCCATCTCTCTTCCTCTGAATCTTACAGTGACTTTAACTTTATCACCATCTAATAGGAACTTTCTAGCTTTTTTAGCTTTGATTGCAATGTCATTTTCTTCTATTGTAAGACTTACTCTTATTTCTTTGACATTAATAACTTTTTGTTTTTTCTTAGCTTCTTTTTCTTTTTTAGATTGTTCATATATGAACTTACCTAAATCCATTATCTTACAAACTGGTGGGTTTGCATTTGGTGATATCATCACTAAATCTAACTCCGCTTCGTCTGCAAGCTTTAAAGCTTCTTTACTTGAAAATATTCCAAGTTGTTCTCCATCTTTAGAAAGTAATCTTACTTCCTTCTTTTTGATGTCTTCATTAACTATATAATTTTTACTAATGGCTTCCACCTCCATGTTTTTACCAATTAAAACAATACATATAAATAAAGGACGGCATAAAGCCGTCCTGTTTAATCTCTCAAATAAACTAACCATGCTAACATCTTTTTAAAGAGTCGCAAGGTGAGAAACGGCTGTTTCTTCTTCCCTAAAACATAATACTATTTTTTCTTTTCTTTGTCAACATTTTTTTAAACTTAATGAATAACATCTTTATATTCATCTTCAAATTTAACTCTGTCTCCAAAGACATTTATAATTGTATCAATAAATTCTTTATTTGTACAGTATTTTTTTTCGTGTATAACAATTTTTTTTGGAGCATTAGTTATTAAGCCGCTTATTATTATATCTTCAATGTTTGCATTTACTCCAACTTTACATTCTGTAAGTTCATTCATAAACTCATCAAACAGGTTATTATTTTCATCATCTACAATTTTATAGTTTCCATCTTTATCTATTATAATATCAATTCTACTTACTTTACTTTCTTGTATATCAACAAAATATTTAAGTAGTTTTATAAATTCTCTATATTCTTTTTCTACCATGTACTTCTCTACAACTTTATCTATAACTCTTTCTATATCATTTTTAAGTTCCCTCATTCTAAATGTTATAAATCCATTTATATTTAACTCATTGTTTTCTTCTAAACAGTCTTTTATCTTTCCAATTATCTTATTTATTTTATTTTCGCAGTAAATAGAATTTTCATCTTCTATTTTATTTTTTCTAAGTAGAGTCTTCATTATTTCAACTTCTACATCTATAATTTCATCTTGTTTTAAAAAGAAATATGTGTCTGTTAAAAATTCAAACAGTTCATTTTCTTTATAATGTCTAATTACAACTTCATATAGTACTTCACTTATATATATTTTAATTTTTTCAAAAACATCTTCACTATAACACTCATCTTCGCACATAACTTTTATAATATGAGTTTTACCTTCTATCTTTTCAACTAAACCTATTACTATATCTTTACTTTTTAGTAGGGTTTTCAATTCTTGTAACTCTTTTATAAAGTCTAATTCTCCCATATAAGCTAACTTCAATACAAGCATAAATTTCACTCCCTTCTTAGTAATAGTATGTATTAAATGCATTTTCACTATACTAAATATAAATTTGTAAAACTTCCTAGTTTTATTGATTTTTTAGCATATTCATAGTAGTTTAAATATATATTTATATTTAAGGAGGATAATTATGTATTCTTTTGTTGATTATAGAATTACTGAAATAGAATTCCTAAACTTAAAAAAGTACGGAGTTGTTCCTATTAAAGTCCCAAAGACAAATCTTGTTTATGATGCAATAAACGGTCATCCTGATATTCAACTATCTATAATTGATAGTAAAGCTAAACATATATTAGTTCATAAAGATATAGATAAATCATTTCTTAATATATTGAATGAATTTGATATAAAATTTTCTTTTTCTAAAAACTCATTAGAAAATAAATATCCTTACGACATAATATTAAATGCATTAATATCAGATAACTTTTTTATGCATAACTTAAAATTTACTGACCCTAATCTTTTATCTTTATGTAATAAAAAAACTCTTTTAGATGTAAAACAAGGTTACACTAAATGTTCTGTTTTAAAAGTAAAAGAAGATGCTTTTATAACATCTGATAAAATAATTTCCAACAAACTTAAAAGAAGCGGTTATGACACCTTATTAGTCCCGCCCGGTGATATAATACTTGAAGGACTAGATTATGGATTTATAGGTGGTACTGGAGGCATGATTGATGATAATCATCTTGCCTTCTTCGGTAGTCTTGATAATTATTTATATGGAGATCTTATAAAATCATTTTTATATAAACATGGGGTAACCCCTATATATTTAAGCGATTCTAAACTTATAGATAGAGGCAGTATTCTTTCAATATAATGTTCTCTATATATTACGTACTACTTATTAAAATGTTTCAATTTAGATTAATAAAAGCTATAAAAGTTTATTTTTAACTTTATAGCTTTTATTTACTTTATAAAATTAAGCTTTCCATATCCTAAATCTTTATATTTATCTAAGAACTCATGCATAGCTGCTATTATTTCAAGTTTATCTTCTTTCTCTAAATTTCCTCTTCCAAGTCTGTCGCATAAAAAAACTAGAGTAATATCATTTATATCTACTTTTTTTAACATCTCTTTAGTATTTCCAAAAGGAAGTTTATTTGTTATATATAAAAAATGCATATGGTATCTTACTAAATTACTGACTCTATTTAAAAAATCTGTATCGCTTATTCCCATATCCTGCATTAATTTTATACATTCATCTGCTCCTACTCTATCATGATCATAAGAGGTCCATCTTCCTTTTCTAAGCTTAGTTGTACTTATCTTTCCTATATCATGCATAAGAAGTGCCCACATAAAAGCTTTTTTATCATTAGCATATTCTCTATAATGTGCACCATTATCTAATACAAGCATTACATGGTTCCACACATTGCCTTCTGGATGATGTACTTTTGATTGTTCTATTTTCTTTAACTTCTTTAGTTCTGAAAGTGGATATTTATCTAATCTACCTTCTTCTAATAAATTATTAAAATATTTAGATGGTGTCTTATCTTCTAGTAAAATTTTATTTATCTCTTCAATCTTAATATCCATCTTTTATATGCACTCCTTTCATATCTAAATTTATTTTATCCAAAAAAATTTTTAAAATTCATTTTTAAAAGTTGTCATCTTTTTTTAATTTTAAGTATATAATAAACTATAAAGACAAGGCGCTATAGCCAAGCGGTAAGGCAGAGGTCTGCAAAACCTTTATCCCCAGTTCAAATCTGGGTGGCGCCTCCAATAAAAAAAGTGGACTGCTAATTTTAAGCAATCCACTTTTTTATTTGTATTTAATTTTTAACTAACTTTTTTGACTTCCTTAAATGATATCCATCCTTTTTTTGCAATATGATGAATATAAGGAACAACTCTATGAATTGAACTATCTATACTTTCATTGCATTCTTTTGCCATAATCTCTGCAATATCATAAACACATCTTTTACCATCTATAAGAAGCCACGCCTTTGTACATAGTTCATCAAAAGTTATATCACAACTAGGTGAAGTTTTATAAAGCCATCCAATAAATCTTTTAACTGGATCTTTAACTTCAAAGTAAATAACGACTTTATCATCTACTACCTTCCAGTTATTATACTTAATTTCAGGAACGTAGAGTAAAAAGTTATAGTTAGCTTTTTTGTTAATATTGTCTTTTTTATTACATTCCTTCTTTTTCATGTTTTATCTTAAAGTCCTTTCCACCTTTAACTGATGAAGTATAGAACCATAGAGCAAGAAGTAAGAACATTATAAGTGGCAACCAATTACTTTGTGTAATTGATGGTAAGAATTTTTCACCAAATCCAATGTTAACTCCAAATGTTGTAAGCATTGCAACTATTATACCCATAATAGCACCACCTGCAACAAGCCCTGATGCTGTAAGAATACCTTTTTCAACTGCTTCTCCTTTAGCATCTTTATCTTCATCTTTCTTAAATCTTTTTTCAACTAAAACTCTTATAACTCCACCTGCTAATATTGTTGCATTTAAAGTTATAGGAAGATATACACCAAGTGCAACTGGTAAAATTGGAATTCCTGCCATTTCACAGAATATTGATATAAATGCTCCAACAAATACTAAAGTCCATGGGATTTGTCCAGTTATTATACCATCTGCTAGCATTTTCATTAATGTAGCTTGAGGTGCTGGAACATCTAATGATCCAAGTCCATAAGCTTTATTAAGCATAAAGATTACAATTGCAACCATAATTGCTGAAAATACCATTGCAACCCACATCCATATATGATTATCTTTTGGAGTACCACCAATTATAAATGTTGTCTTAAGTCCTTGAGAAGTAGCACCTGCAACCCCTACAGCTGCTGCAACTATTGAAGTTACAATTAGTGATTTTTCTACTCCAACATTACCTGTAAGACCTGTTAATCTAAATATAATTGCTATAAATAAAAGTGATGCAATTGCCATTCCTGAAACTGGGTTATTTGATTCTCCAATTATACCAACCATTCTTGCTGATACAACAGCAAAGAAAAATGCAAATATTACAGCTAATATTCCGCCTAATACTCCAGCTTTAAACATTGGTAAAAGCCATGTTGCAAAAAATCCAACTAAAGCAGCCCCAATAAGCCATACTATAGGTGTTTCTTTAGTTGTTCTACATTTAGGTTCATTTTTTCCGTTTTCTTCTTCCTTAATAAGGCCTGTTATAGCTTGCTTAAAACTATTTATTATAGTAGGCATAGATTTTGCAAGTGATATAAAACCACCCATAGCAACAGCACCTGCACCTATATATTTAATATAGTTTGACCATATTTCCATTGCAGACATTTGAGATATTACTTTTGTTGATGGGAAAATAACATTACTTAATCCAGCGCCAAAGAATTTTATTAATGGAATAAGCCCAAACCATGCTACTAATGATCCACCAAACATTAAAAGTCCAACTCTAACTCCAACTATAAAACCAACACCAAGAACTGGAGCTAAAGTATCAAAACCAATCATTGTACCTTGATATCCTTTAAATGTATAAGTAGTTTTTCCACCCCATAATTTAAATCCATCAGATAAAAGGTTATATAAACCTCCAAGTCCAATACCAACTAAAACTGTTTTAAATGAACTTCCGCCTTGACTAGCTGTTACTAATACTTCTGAAGCTGCCATACCTTCTGGATATACTAAATTTCCATGTTCTTCGACTATTAAGTATCTTCTAAGTGGAGTAATAAAGAATACACCCATTGATCCACCCACAACAATAATTAATATTATAGTTAATAAACTAATGTTAAAACCAGCTAAAATAAGTGAAGGTAATACGAAAACTGAACATCCAGCTGCTGCTTCACCCATTCCAGATAATGAACATGAAAGATTTGCTTCTAATATATTATTCCTTTTAAATGTTCCTTTTAATATTCCTACAGCTAAAATTGCACCTGGTATAGCTGATGCAATTGTTATACCTACCTTTAATCCAAGGTAAGCATTAGCTGCTGCAAATATACATGCAATAATTACACCAACTATAATTGAATACCCTGTAGTTTCTGGCATAACATCTGAGGTCGGAACAAATGGTATGTAGTCCTCTCCCTTACAGCCTCCATAAGCTGTTTGAGATAGTTTTTTTCTTTCTACTGCCATATTAATCACTCCTTAAATTTTAAAAACTTTAGAAGCCACTAAAACTTTAGTGACTTCTATTTATTAATTTT
Organism: Clostridium budayi; assembly: GCF_055396605.1. Classification (NCBI taxonomy): domain Bacteria; kingdom Bacillati; phylum Bacillota; class Clostridia; order Eubacteriales; family Clostridiaceae; genus Clostridium; species Clostridium budayi. The sequence goes on along the minus strand of NZ_AP042456.1, from coordinate 1,419,810 downwards.
TACTTCATTTCTTTTAAAACTTCTAAAAGGAATTCATACATTCTCTTAGCTGATGATATACCTAAATGTTCATTTACACTATGTGCATCAAATATATCTGGTCCAAAGCTTATCATATCTGTATCTTCCATTGTTTCTTTAAATAAACCACATTCAAGTCCAGCATGAATAGCTGTTACTTCAGCGTCTTTATTAAACATTTTTTTATAAATATCAAGACATAATTCTCTTATTTTAGAATTTGGATCATATTGCCATTCTGGATATTCAGAAATCTTTTCTATAGTAGCATGTGACATAGAAGCTATAGCACTTAAAGTATCAAACACTTCATATTTTAAACTCTTTATAGAACTTCTTATTGATGTAGTTATTTCTATATCTTTATCGTTAGTCTCTACTATTGCAAGATTTAAACTAGTTTGAACTAATCCCTTAATATCCAAGCTCATATTTTGTACTCCATTTGGCACAGAAATTAAGAAATTAACTAAATCATTAGTTTTACTATCTGTAAGTTGTTTATTTATATTAGAACAAGTACATTCTGAAACTTTTACGCTAACACTTGAATCTGATACTCTAAATTCATTTTTAAAGTCTTTTTCCATTTTACTAGCTATTTCTTCTATCTTTTTAATATCCTTTTCATCTTTTACTGAAATTACAGCAGTACACTCTTTAGCTATTGCATTATGTTTTGTACCGCCATTTATTTTCACTAAATTAAATGGTATATCATTTCTAATTTCATATAATACTCTTCCCATTAATTTGTTAGCATTACCTCTTTGCTTGTTTATTTCAATTCCTGAATGTCCTCCAAGTAATCCATTTATAGATAATGTTATGCATTTTCCTTTAACATCTTCTAAATCCTTTTCAAAACTTATTTTAGTATTAATTCCTCCAGCACATCCTGTTAAGAATTGACCTTCTACTTCTGAATCTATATTAAGAAGTATTTTACCATTTAGATTTTTAGTATTTAATTTTTCAGCTCCATTCATTGAAACTTCTTCGCAAGTTGTAAATACTACTTCTAAAGCTGGATGATCTATATCATCTGAATCAAGTATAGATAATGCATATGCTACTGCAATACCATCATCTGCACCTAATGTTGTATCAGTTGCATATAAATAATCTCCGTCTATTCTTAATTTTAAAGGATCTTTCTTAAAATCATGATTGCTTCCTGAAGTTTTTTCACAAACCATATCCATATGTCCTTGTATTATTACAGGAGCTATATTTTCATATCCTTTAGTAGCTGGTTTTCTTATAATTACATTTAATGCTTCATCTTGTATTACTTCTAAATTTCTCTTCTTTGCAAAATCTACTAGATAATCGCTTATTTCTTTTTCATTGTATGAGCCATGTGGAATTTTAGTTATCTCTTCAAAATAATGAAATACTTTCTTTGGTTCTAAGTTTTCACATACTGACATAAACATCTCTCCCTTTTTAATATTAATAAAGAGTAAAGAATAATTTTAAATTAATTTATATTTAAATATATACTAATATAAAACTATTCTCCCTAAAAAAATTGTAGACATTTAAAACTTAATAAGCAATATACTATGTATAAAATTAAAATAATAGTCATATTTTGGGCGTAATATGTAAATAAAAATTTTTATAATATAACTAAATGTTTACAAATAAAAAAGAGTTCAAATTAATGAACTCTTTTTAAACTATTTTCTACACTCTTTTAATAATTCTCCAATTTCATCGTGAGTTATTTCATATTTCTTATTACAGAAATGGCATACAATTTCTTCTGACTTATTATCATCATATATTTCTTGTAATTCTTTTTCACCAATACTTATTAAAGCTTTATTTACTCTTTCTTTTGAACAATCACATCTATATTCTGGTTCAATAGTATCTAATATTTTTGGATCCATATCCTCAAATATTTCTCCTATAATATCTTCTATTGTTTTTCCTTCTTCTATAAGAGTTGTTATTGATTTTAAATCTTGTATTCTATAAGTTATAAGATCAGCTAACATTTCATCTGCATCTGGCATCATTTGAATTATTACTCCTCCAGCTGCTTTTATTGAAAGATCCTTATCAACTAAAACTCCAAGTAAAACTGCTGATGGTGTTTGTTCTGATACTGTGAAATAGTATGCTAAATCTTCTGCAATTTCTCCAGTATATATTGGTACCTGTCCTACATATGGATCTTTCATTCCCATATCTTTTATTACATATAGTAATCCATTTGTTCCAACAGCACCACTTACATCAAGCTTACCATTTTCTTTAAGTGGAAGATCTACATTTGGATTTCCAACAAATCCTTTTACTGAGCCATCTGAATGTCCAGTAACTGTAACACCATTAAGTTCTCCACCACCATTTATTTTTAATGTTATTACTTCTTTATCTGATTTTAATTGTACTCCCATTAATGAACATGCAGTTAGCATTCTTCCAAGTGCCGCTGATGCAACTGGTGTACATTCATGTAAAGATACTCCTTCATTAACTAAATTAGTAGTTATACCTCCTACAAATCTAACCATTCCATCTTTAGCTGTACCTCTAATAATCTTATCTTTCATAAGTTATCCCTCCATCTCTTTTTTTACTACATATAATATTCTCTCTGAAGTTTCACATACACTTTTATTGTCATAACCTTCAAATTTATCCAATATCTTAAATTTACAGTCTTTTAATATACTTTCAATTTCAGATTCTTTATAAGCTCTTTCATAATGTTCCTCTTCAAATTTTTCATAAAGGTCTCCATCCTTTATAAAGAATGTTAAGAACATATTTACTATCTCATCTTCAAATACATTTTCCCATGAATAAAATACATCTTCTGAATTATAAGTATATATATTATTTCCTAAAATGTTAGATAGTTTATAATAAGAGTTTATATCAAATACAAAAATACCATCTTCTTTTAGATGATTATAGACACAATTAAAGTAACTCTTTAAATCTTCTTTTTCTAATATATAATTAGTAGAATCTAAAACACAACTTATTAAATCAAATTTATGATTTAATTCTAGCTCAGTCATATCTTGGCACACTAACTTACTTTTTATCTTTTCTTTTTTAAATTTATTAAAAGCTTCAATTAGCATATCTTCTGATAAATCTACAGCAAAAGAATCTTTAAAGGAATTAGCAAGTTTTAATGAAACATTTCCTGTTCCACAAGCTAAATCAAGATAATCATCGTATTTGATATTGTGCATATCCATTATCTCTTTTAATCTATTTGCTATTTTTTCATAGTCTATATCTTCATTTATTAATTCATCATAAACTTTAGCAAATTTCTCATATGCCATAAAACTCCCCCATTTCTTTATAAAATACTACCATTTATATTATAATTATTTGTAGATTAAGTCAAACTATTTACTTACATTATCCCCGTTTGTTTCATCTAATTTTTTTCTTCCTAATATAACATCATTAGTTGGTATATTAAGTTTTTTCTTTCTACTTGTCATTATACCTCCAATTCTTCCTGTCTCTTCAGCAGTTAAAGCTCCCCAGCCACCATTATCTATCTTATCACTTAGGCCAAGTTCTTCTGCTATTTCATATTTTATTTTTTCTCTAAGCTTTTCAGCTTCTGTTAATTCTTTATTTGATTTAAGTTTTGATTTAATTATTTTTTTTAAAGGTGTTTTACTCACAATTTCTCACTCCATTCTTCAATTTTATTCTTTCCAGAAAAAATTGTATTATTCCCGAAGCTATTTAATATAATATTGTGAAAAGTTTTTTAAAAAAATAGTTTTTCCCAATATTTTTCTAATATCACTTGATATTTATTTAATAAATACTTATAGTTATTGTATATACAAATATATATATAGTATTGGAGGGATTAATTTGTATAACGTTGCAATAGTTGGGGCTACTGGTAATGTAGGAAGAAAATTTTTAAGCATTTTAGAAGAAAGAGAATTTCCAGTAAAAAATCTTTACCTTTTTGCTTCAGCAAGATCAAAAGGAAAGAAAATGACTTTCAAAGGAAAAGAATATATAGTTGAAGAAACTATAGAAGAAAATATTAAATCAAAAGATATAGATTTTGCATTATTTTCAGCTGGTGGAGATACTAGCTTAAAATTTGCACCTATATTCTCAAAATATGGCGCAGTTGTTATTGATAATAGTAGTGCTTGGAGAATGGACCCTAAAGTTCCTTTAGTTGTTCCAGAAGTAAATCCAGAAGATATAAAATGGCATAATGGAATAATAGCTAATCCAAACTGCTCTACAATTCAAGCTATGCCAGTTTTAAAAGTAATTAATGATAAATACGGTTTAAAGAGAGTTGTTTATTCAACTTACCAAGCAGTATCTGGTGCAGGTATACAAGCTATAAAAGACTTAGAAGACGGAATGAAGGGTATTGCACCTAAGAAGTTCCCAAAACCAATTGTAGGTAATGTATTACCTCATATAGATGTATTCTTAGAAAATGGATACACTAAAGAAGAAATGAAGATGATAAATGAAACTAGAAAAATACTTCACATTGATGATTTAAAAGTAACTGCTACAACAGTAAGAGTTCCTGTTTTAAATTCACACAGTGAAAGTATAAATGTAGAAACTATAAATCCATTTGAACTTGAAGATGTAATAAAAACTTTAGAAGAAGCACCTGGAGTAACAGTTTGGAACGACGTAGAAAATCTTCAGTATCCAACTCCACTTGAAGTTACCGACAAAGATGATGTATATGTTGGAAGAATAAGAAGAGACTTTAGTATAGATAACGGATTAAATCTTTGGGTAGTTGCTGATAACATAAGAAAAGGTGCTGCACTTAATGCAGTTCAAATTGCCGAATTAATGATTAACAATAAATAGTTACGGAGGGATTTTAAATATGACAATATTTGAAGGTTCAGGTGTTGCAATAGTTACACCATTTACCAATGACTCAGTAGATTACGATAAATTAAAAGAACTTCTAGAATGGCATGTAAAAGAAGGAACCGATGCTATAGTTATATGTGGTACTACAGGAGAAGCTACTACTATGACTTTAGAAGAAAAAAAATCTGTAATTAAATTCACAGTAGACGTTATAAATGGAAGAATTCCTGTAATTGCAGGTAGTGGTTCAAATAATACAAAAGCTTCTGTTGAAATGTCTAAATACTGTGAAAGTGTTGGAGTTTCTGCATTACTTGTAATTACTCCATACTATAATAAAACAAATCACAAAGGATTATTAAAACATTTTGAAACTATAAATGATGCAGTTAATATTCCAATAATACTTTATAATGTTCCAAGTAGAACAAATATGAATATTACGCCTTCTACTTTAAAGGAACTTTCAAAGCTTAAAAATATTGTAGCAATTAAAGAAGCTAGTGGAAACTTAAGTCAAATTGCTGAAATGAAAGCTTTATGTGGTGATTCTATAGATATATATTCAGGAAATGATGATCAAATAATTCCTATAATGTCTCTTGGCGGAAAAGGGGTTATATCAGTTCTTGCAAATGTAATTCCAAAAGAAGTTCATAGCATGACTAGAATGTATTTAGATGGTAAATGCAAAGAAGCTTCTAAAATTCAAATTGATACTTTAGAACTTGCAAATGCATTATTTTTAGAAACTAATCCAATTCCTGTTAAGACAGCTCTTAATTTAATGGGATGTAATGTTGGTCCTTTAAGACTTCCATTATATGAAATGGATGATAAATTAAAATTAGATTTAGAAAACACACTAAAGAAATATAAATTAATATAAGGAGATATTAAAAGATGATTAAAGTTATATTAAATGGATGTTCTGGAAAGATGGGAACTGTAATTACAAATATATCAAAAGATTTTAAAGATCTTGAAATCGTAGCTGGTATTGATTCATTCCCTAAAGAAAATTCACCTTATAAAGTTTTTAAATCTCCTTCTGATGTTGATATAGATTACGATGTTTTACTTGATTTTTCTAGAGCTGATGCTTTAAAAGGATTATTAGAACTTACAGAAAAAACAAAAAAACCTCTTGTGATTTGTTCAACAGGATTTTCAGATGAAGATCTTAAACTTATAGATGAAAAGAGCAAAACTCTTCCACTATTTAGATCAGCTAACATGTCACTTGGTATTAATTTAATAAATTCTCTACTTAAGAAAGTAGCTCCTCTTTTATATGGAAATTACGATATAGAAATTATCGAGAAGCATCACAATCAAAAAGTAGATGCTCCAAGTGGTACTGCTCTTCTTTTAGCAGACACAATTAAAGATTCATTAAAAGATGAAACTAAATATGTTTATGGAAGATCTGGTTCACACAAGCGTGAAAAAGAAGAAATAGGAATCCATGCAGTTAGAGGTGGCTCTATAGTTGGAGATCACGATGTAATATTTGCTGGAACTGGTGAAGTTATAGAACTTTCTCACAAAGCTATTTCTAGAGAAGTATTTGCAGTTGGTGCTTTAAAAGCATGTGAATATATGGGCAATATAAAAAAACCTGGTCTTTACAACATGGATGATGTAATCGGACTATAATAAAAAAGAATGGTAGAAATTTTCTACCATTCTTTTTTATTTTTATATTTTATTCAAGATATGCTTTATCGTAGTATACTTGACCTAGTGGTGAAACTACAAATCCTTTTACTTTCTTATCTACAGCTTTAACTTGAGTGTAGTAGTAAATTGGGATAATTGGCATTTCTTCCATTAATATATCTTCAGCTTGTCTTAAAGCTTCTTTTCTCTTAGCTACATCTGTTTCATTCATAGCTTTTCTTATTAATTCATCATATTCTTTACTTGAGAATTTAGGGTCATTATTACCAAGACCAGTCATCCACATATCTAAGAATGTCATTGGATCTAAGTAATCTCCAACCCATCCATGTCTTGCAATTTGATAGTTACCATTTTTTCTTGCATCTTGGAATACTGCCCATTCTTGATTAGTAAGTTTAACTTTAACTCCAATTTTAGCCCACATTTGTTGGATAGCTTCTGCGATTGCCTTATTTCCTTCATCTGTGTTATAAGCTAATTCAAATTCTGGTAATCCCTTACCATCTTTATAACCTGCTTTTGCTAATAACTCTTTAGCTTTAGCTATATTTCCATCATTATCTTCTGGAGTCCAGTATTTTTTATCTGCAAATTCTTTTCCATCTTCACTCTTTATTCCCTTTGGAACAAAACTCCAAGCTGGAACTTGACCACCTTTAGCTACTTCTTTAACTATTTGTTCTCTATTTATAGCTAAATTAAGTGCTTGTCTAACTTCTTTTTTGCTTAATGCTTCTCTAACTTTTGAATCTAATTTATCAGCATGATTATTTACATTTATAGCATAGAAGTAAGTTCCTAATTGATCAAAGATTTGAACTAAGCCTTCTTCTTTTCCTTTTTCTATTTCTACAGAAGGAACTTTATCTGAAACATGCATTTCCCCATTTTTAACTGCTGCATACGCTGCTGTTTCATCAGCAAGCATTTTGAAAGTTAATTTATCTAATTTTACTGAATCTTTATTCCAATAGTTATCATTTTTAACAAATTCATATGAATCTTTCATAGTATAATTAGTCATTTTAAATGGTCCATTTGAAACATAAGTATCAGCCTTTTGAGTCCATGTATCTTTATTTGCTTCAACAATGTCTTTTCTAACTGGCATATATGTTGGGAATGCTGTAAGTTCTAAGAAATATGGTGTTGGATTTTTAAGTGTAACTTCTAAAGTTTGAGGATCTACAACCTTTATACCTAAATCCTCAGCTTTACCTTTTCCTGTATTAAATTCTTCTGCACCTTTAATATAGTATAATTGGAATGCATAATCTGCTGCAACTTTTGGATCTAATGCTCTAGTCCATGAGTATTTAAAATCTTCAGCAGTTACTTCCTTTCCATCTGACCACTTAGCATCTTTTCTTAGTTTAAATGTATAAACTAATTTATCGTCAGATACAGTATAGCTTTCTGCAACACCTGGTGCAGGTTTTAAGTTTTCATCCATTCTGTATAAACCTTCAAAGGCATTAGCAATTACAATTGAACCATCTACAGCATTATTAAGCGCTGGATCTATTGTTTTTACCTCTGTTCCTAGGTTATGGATTAAATTCTGCTCACTACTTCCGCTGCTTGAATCACTGCCACCGCAACCAGCTAATACTGATGTTCCAAGTACTGCAGTTAGTAAAAGCGCACAAATCTTTTTGATTTTGCTATTTTTCATCTCTTTTCCCCCTTAATATTTTATATATAATTCAAATTAATGAATTAATAACTATTAATATAAATGGCAAGCTACAAAATGTCCTGGCTCAACCTCTTTAACTTCTGGATCAACATTTTGGCATATTTCTTTTGCATATTTGCATCTGCCTTTAAATCTACATCCAGGTTTTGGATCTATAGGAGATGGAATATCCCCTTCTAAAACTATTCTTTTATTTGATTTTGCAAGGTCTGGATCTGGAATTGGAACTGCTGATAAAAGTGCCTTAGTATATGGATGTTTTGGATTTAAATAAACATCATCACTTGGTCCTTTTTCAACCATTTTTCCTAAATACATTACCCCAATATGAGTTGAAATATGTTTAACCATTGAAAGGTCATGAGCTATAAATAAGTAAGTAAGTCCAAGTTCTTCTTGCAGTTCCTCAAGCATATTTATAACTTGCGCTTGAATTGAAACATCAAGTGCTGAAATCGGCTCATCACATACAATAAAATCAGGCTCAACTGCAAGTGCCCTTGCGATACCAATTCTTTGTCTTTGACCTCCTGAAAATTCATGTGCATATCTATTTATATGGCTTCCATTAAGACCAACTTTATCTAAAAGATATCTAATTCTATCTTCTCTTTCTTTGCCTTTATATAATCCATGAATATCAATTGCCTCCCCAATAATATCACCAACTGTCATTCTTGGATTAAGTGATGCATATGGGTCTTGGAAAATCATTTGCATCTTTCTTCTTAAAGGAATCATTTCTTTTTCATTTAATTTTGTAATATCTTGTCCATTAAAAATTATTTGTCCACTTGTCGGATTATAAAGTTTTAGAATAGTTCTTCCTGTAGTTGTCTTACCACAACCTGATTCTCCAACAAGCCCTAAAGTTTCTCCTTTATTTATTGTAAAAGATACATCATCTACAGCTTTAACATAACTTGGATCTCCAAATAATTTTCTTTTTGCTTGGAAAAACTTACATAGATTTTTAACTTCTAAAACTACTTCTTTTTCTTTCATCTATTTTTATGCCTCCTTCCCAACAGGTGCTTTTACTTTCGGTGCATTTTCATGACAAAGCCAACATGCAGCATTGTGACCTTCTTTTATGTTAAATAATGGAGGTTGCTTTTCAAGACAAATCTTCATAGCATAATCACATCTTGCCGCAAAAGGACATCCAACTGGTGGATTTAATAAATCTGGTGGTTGTCCTTCAATCGGAATTAATTTTTCTTTAACTCCACTTTTAGGATTAGGAACTGATTTTAAAAGTCCCCACGTATATGGATGTCTTGGATTATAGAAAATCTCCTTATCACTACCTTCTTCAACAACAATTCCACCATACATTACATATATTCTAGTGCAAAGGTCTGCTACAACTCCTAAATCATGTGTTATAAGAATTATTGAACTATTAACCTTTTCTTTTAAATCTTTCATTAAATCTAAAATTTGAGCTTGTATTGTAACATCTAGTGCTGTTGTAGGCTCATCTGCAATTATAAGGTTTGGTTCACATATCAAACTCATGGCAATCATTGCCCTTTGTCTCATACCGCCTGAAAATTCATGAGGGTATTGCTTCATTCTTTTTTCTGGACTTGGAATACCTACTGTATCTAACATTTTAACTGCTGTTTCCCAAGCCTTCTTTTTAGTATATTTTCTATGTTTAATTAATGGTTCTATAAGCTGATCTCCTATTGTGAAAAGTGGATTTAATGAAGTCATAGGATCTTGGAATATCATTCCTATTTCATTTCCCCTTATGCCTTCCATTTCCTTTTCTGATATTTTTGTTATATCTCTATCTCCAAATATAACCTCACCATCTACTACTCTTCCATTTTCTGATAAAAGCCTCATAATTGACATCATAGTTACTGATTTTCCACAACCTGATTCACCAACTACTCCTATAGCCTCTCCTTTATCTACATAAAATGAAACTCCACGTACTGCTTGAACATCTCCCATATGTGTTTTAAAGGAGGTTCTTAAATTTTTAACATCTATTAATTTACTCATTTTAACCCCTCCTACTTTTGATGTTTTGGATCTAATGCCTCAGTTAATCCATCACCTAGCATATTAAATGAAAGTATAATTAAACATATTGCAAGTGATGGGAAGAATAATTGATATGGGTATAAATATATAGCTGACATTGCATCATTGCAAAGAGTTCCAAGAGATGCAAGTGGAGCATTTATACCAAGTCCTAAAAAGCTTAAAAATGCTTCTGTAAATATTGCAGATGGAACTAAAAGTGTCATTGTAACTATAATTGATCCAACGCAGTTTGGTATTAAATGTTTAAATAAAATTCTAAATTTTGAAGCTCCTAAAGTTCTTGCTGCAAGTACAAACTCCTGTTGTTTAAGCTGAAGTATATCACCTCTAACTATTCTTGCCATTCCAACCCAGTAAGATATTGAAAGGGCTAGTATTATAGGCATAAGCCCTGATCCCCCAATATTTGCTTCCTTAAATAAAGCCATAAGTAATACAACATATATTATTGAAGGAATTGAATATAATACATCAACAATTCTCATCATTATATTATCAATTGTTCCTCCAAAGAACCCTGCAATTCCTCCATAGACAACTCCAATAACTAAATTTATAATTGCAGCTGCTATACCAATTATTAATGAGTATCTAGCTCCATATGCAAGTCTTACAAAAAGATCTCTACCAAGCTTATCTGTTCCCATCCAATGTTCCATTGATGGCTTAGCATTAGTAATAGTTAAATCTGTTTGATCATAAGCATATTTAGAAACTATAGGTGTAACTATAGCAAATATAGCTACTAATATAATTATTATTAATGATATTAACGCAACCTTATTGCTTTTTAATCTTCTCCAAGCATCTTTCCAATAACCAACACTTGGTCTTAATACTTCTTTAAAATTTTTCTCATCTTCTCTTAGAGGAGTAAATAAGTCCTTATTTAATTGCATATCATTTTCCATAAAATTCTCCTCCTAACCTTCCATATTATCTAGTTTTATTCTAGGATCTATAACTACATATAAAATATCAACTATTAAGTTACAAACAACTACAAGAGTACTATAGAAAACTATAACTCCAAGAAGAGCTGTATAATCTCTACCTGAAACTGTAGATACAAATTCATTTCCAAGCCCTGGAATTCCGAATATTTTTTCAACAACAAAGCTTCCTGTCATTATTCCAGCAACTAAAGGTCCTAAATAAGTTACAACTGGAATAAGTGAATTTCTTAAAGCATGTTTTAAAATTACAGTTTTCTTTGAAAGTCCTTTTGCTTTTGCTGTTCTTATATAATCTGATTTTAAAACGTCTAAAAGCTTACTTCTTGTAAGTCTAGTTATAAATGCCATTGAACTACCTGCAAGAGCTATAACGGGCATAATATAGTTTTTCCATCCTGTAAATCCTGTTGTAGGTAAGATTTTTAGTTTACTTGCAAATATGTATATAAGTATTGCACTTAACACAAAGCTTGGTATTGTAATTCCAAGTGTCGCAATAAACATACATACCTTATCAGGCCATTTATTTGCTTTAAGAGCAGCTATTATTCCAAGTCCTATTCCTACTACCATTGAAAAAATAATTGCAACAAGTCCAAGTTTAGCTGAATTTGGAAAACCTGATTTTATAGTATCTGATACTTGCCTTCCTCTATATTGCATTGACTCTCCAAGGTCACCTTTTAATAAGTTTTTAAGATATATTGTGTACTGCTCACTCAAAGGCTTGTCTAATCCATATTTTGCTTCTAGATTTGCTTTAATTTCTGGTGTTATTTTATCTCCTTCAAAAGGTCCACCAGGCATTAAACGAACTAGGAAAAATGTTAATGTAATTACTACCCAAATTGTTATTATACTAGTTATAATTCTTTTTCCTATGTACTTTAACATATTAATACCCCCCATTCTATTTACATATATATACAATATTGTTTATTATTAATTATATTATATATATTCCGTTTGTCAAAGAATAATGTTAATCTGGGAGCTTACTTTTTGATAATATATCAACTAATTCTTGAATATTTTTATTAATTTAATAAAAATTTATTGCTTTTTAGAATACGTTTACATAAACTATTTTAAACAGTTTATGGTAATTTAATATTTATATCAACATTTTATATAATAAAAATTTTTTATGTGTTTTTTTATCTATCAATTATTTTTTCTGTTAATTTATGTAAATATATTTTGTACATTTTTCCAATTTTGTCCGTTTCACAAATACATCTTGAAGGATATATAAGATAATATTTTATATTCAGAAGGTATACATACATATTAATTGCATTTAAAGACATATTTGAAGGATTATATAAATCCACTTTCATTTTTTGTTCATCCACGTATAAATAAAAAGACAACTTTTAAAGTTGTCTTTTTATTTTATAGTTCTTTTATAAATTTTTCTAATTTATCTAAAGCAAGTTCAAGTTCTTCTTTTGAGTAACAATAAGATATTCTAATATACCCTTCCCCAAGCTTTCCAAATGCACTACCCGGTACGCAAGCAACTTTCTCTTTATTTAAAAGTTTTTCACAAAACTCATCTGAAGTCATATTAAACTTCTTTATTGATGGGAATACATAAAAAGCACCCTTTGGATCTACAACTTCAACTTCCATTTTTTTAAGTCTATCTAAAACATATATTTTTCTATTATAAAACTCTTCCTTCATTTTCTTAACATCACTCATTGAATTTCTAAGACCACTTATCATTCCATATTGAGCTATTGAAGTTGCGCAAGAAACTCCATATTGATGGACTTTCATTATTTCATTCATTATTTCTTTGCTACATCCTATATAACCAACCCTAAGTCCTGTTGCAGAAAACATTTTTGAAAATCCACTTATATAAATTACCTTTTCTTTAATACCTTCATCTTGTGCTACAGAATAATAATCATCATATATAATAGATGCATATATTTCATCTGTAATTACGATTATATCTTCATTTTTTATGAATTCTATTAATTCATCTCTTCCTTTTTTATCTAATATAGCACCTGTTGGATTCGTAGGGAATGATAAAACTAAATACTTACATTTTTCTTTATTAAACTTCTCTTTTATCTTTTCTACATTAACTGTAAAATCATTATTTAGCTCATAGTTTACTATATCTCCACCTAGCATAGTTACTATACTTTCATAAGCTGGATATGCAGGAGATGGTATTAAGACTTTATCTCCTTCATTTAGTAAGGCCATAAATGTTATAAATATACCTTCGCTTCCACCAACAGTTATACAAAGCTCATCTTTATCATAATTTACACAAAGTGTTTTTAAATACTTACTTATCTCTTCTCTAAGTTCCACTAACCCAGCATTTTGAGTATATGTTGTTTTATTTTCTTCTAATGCTTTTAGTATTCCTTCTTTAACGCCTTCTGGCATATCAAAATCAGGCTGACCTAAAGTTAAAGATATTGCATTCTCTACCTTTATAACTTTATTATAAAACTTTCTTATTCCTGAAATTTCAACAGATTTCACTCTATTATTCATTTTTATTCACTTTCCTTCTCTTTTTTATAAGATATTAAAATATGACTAATTAATTTAAATAATTCTTTTAAAATATTCTACATTAATATTATATAACTAGCAAATTTTAGACTTTTTATTATAACCCCTTTTAATTGAGAACATTTTTTATTATAATAAAATTATTACATATTTAAAAGCAGAAGGGATGATACTATGGAATATAATTTTACAGATCCATATGAAATAGCAAGATTTATTAAAGAATCAAAGAAATCAACACCAGTTAAAGTATATGTAAATGGTGATTTAAGTAATGCAAATTTAGAAGAAATTGAATGGTATGGAGCTAACGGTTTCTACATATTAATCGGGGAATCTGATTTAATTTCTAAAGTTATTTTAGATAATAAACATTTAATAAAACATTTTAGAATAGAAAATGATAGAAGAAACTCAGCAATTCCTATGCTTGACATTCTTGAGGTTGAAGCTAGAATTGAGCCAGGTGCTATAATTCGTGACAGAGTTTCCATTGGTAAAAACGCAGTTATAATGATGGGGGCTGTTATAAATATAGGTGCTGAAATCGGTGAAGGAACAATGGTTGATATGAACGCTGTAATAGGTGCTCGTGGAAAGCTTGGTAAAAATGTTCACTTAGGTGCTGGAGCTGTTGTTGCAGGAGTTTTAGAACCACCTAGCAAGTCACCTTGTGAAATTGGTGATAATGCATTAATAGGAGCTAATGCTGTTATTTTAGAAGGTGTTAAAGTTGGAGAAGGATCAGTTGTTGCTGCAGGTTCTGTTGTAACAGAAGATGTTCCAGCTGGAGTTGTTGTTGCAGGTTCACCAGCAAAAATAATAAAGTCAGTTGATGATAAGACTAAAGATAAAACTCAACTACTTGATGACTTAAGAAAATAATTATAAATTTAAAAAGGTATTTGAAATTTTTCAAATACCTTTTTTATATACAATATTTAAATTTTATACTGCACCTTCTTCATGTTCTGTGTGAGCGTCGTCTTCTTTCTTTGATCTTTCCATTTTAGAAATTGATACTTCGTAAGCTACTTTCTTAACTACTTCTGTGTCTGATATCTTCTTTTGATATTCTCTACTTTGTAGTCTACCCCATACCTTTATATTATCTCCAACTTCTAAAGTTTTACAAAATCTTGAGTTTCTTCCCCAAGCTATAGTTGGAATGTAATCAGATTTATTATAAGCTCTGTTTACTGCAAGTAAAACGTCTGCAATTTCTCTACCAAATGGTGTAGTTCTATAAACAGGCTCTTTACATATATATCCATCTAAGAATATTTCATTAGGATTTTTACTCTTCTCGATGCAAGGTTCTATATTTCTTGCAAATACTGTAAGGATTAATTTGTTTGAACCTTCTAAGAATTTATTATATGATCTAAGTTGGCCTTCTACTATTACTTCTTTGCCTATACTTATATCAAATCCTGCTATTAATCTTTCTGAAACAGTTACATTAAGTAAATCTACTGAATCACTTAACCTTTGTACTTCAAGACCAAATGTGTAAAATCCTTCCCCATACATCTCATGGCTATACTCTAATTCTGATACTACCTTTCCTTCAAGATAAATTTTGTTGTTTAACATTAAATTATCCATTGTAACCCCTCTCTCCCTTTGTAATAAACTAACCTTATATAAATTTGAATGACCCCCACAAGTACATTTCCATTATAATACATAATTTATTCAATTTTCAATATAAATTATAAATTTTTATGTTGTGTACCTGAAGAGTCAATATTAAAATCTTCTTTATAGATCATATCTCCTATTTTTTTGAATTCATAACCTTCACTTTTAAGTTCTTTTATAAGTTTTTCTAGATTTTTAGGTGTATGTTTTGCATTATTATGAAATAAAGTTATTGAACCATTTTTTATTTTTTTCTTTACTCTTTCATACTCAACATTTTCACCGTCTTCTTTCCAATCTACAGAGTCTGCATCCCATTGAATTGGTATATATCCAAGTTCATATATCTTTTTAGCTGCCCTTTCATTATAATCACCACTTGGAAATCTAAAAAGTTTTGTTTTTTCTTTAGTAATGCTTTCTATAAGTTCATCTGTCTTTTTAACTTCATCTTCAATTTTTTCATTACTTATCCTAGAGAAATTTGGATGAAGATAACTGTGATTTCCGATTTCATGACCACCTTCCTTTATCTTTTTTAATTTTTCTGCATTTTCATCTGAAAAAGCAATCCATTTTCCCATAACAAAGAATGTTGCCTTTATATTATATTTATCTAATATGTTTAATATGTCATATAAATACTCTTTTTCTGCCCAATTAACATCAAAACTTAATGCAACTTCTTTATTTTGTGTATCTACAGAATGTATAGGTAAACTTTTCTCATTTTTATCTATACTAGTTTGTAGATCTTTACTTCTAAAAACAGCTGAAAACACTACATAAACCATCATTAATGCTACTAAACTTAATATTACTACTACTCTACCTTTTCTATTCCTTCTCAAAACATAACTCCTATTATTAATCTAATTTAATTATATTCCTTTACATTTTATTTAATTCCACTATATTTATTCTTTTTGATTTTATGCTATAATTATTAATATATATCTAAATAAAATGGAGGCTTTAAGATGTACAAAGAGAGTTCATTAGAATTAGCAGAAAATAAATTATTACTTTTATATATTCTAAAAACATTAAAACAGCCTATTTCTAATACACAACTCACTGAAATAGTGCTTGAAAATAGTTTTATTAATTACTTCACTCTGCAACAATATGTAAATGAGCTTGAAGAAGCACAATTTATTGAGTATTCAGAAGTAATGGATAAAAATTTATTGCACCTTACACAAAAAGGTGATAATGTATTATCATTCTTTAAAGACAGAATATCTCCGTCTAAGATTTCACTTATTAATGAATATATTAAATCTCACATAGATTTAATAAAAAAAGAGTTAACAATACATAGTGATTACACATTAGGAGAAAATGATACTTTTATTGTAGATGTTAAGGCACTTGAAGATGAATCACCTTTAATAGAACTTAAATTATCAGTTCCTACAAAAAAACAAGCCACTCATCTTTGCAATAAGTGGCAAGAAAATCCTTCAGAAATATATAACCAAATTATTAATTTATTATTTGATGATTTGAATTAACTAAAATCATTACATTAGGCTATATTCCTAGTGTAATGATTTTTTGTTTATTTAAATATTCATCTAAAATATATACTTTTTTATTAATAGAATCAGTTATAAAAAAATTATTATTATTTTTTTCTATTTTGTCTGGTATTCCACCTACAAATATAGTCTTATCTTCTGATTTATTTTTTAAGTTAATTTTATTTATAGTACCATCACCAATATTTAATACATAAAAATAATTAGTATCCTCATATATATCTATCGGTATATAGCCTGACTTGAGTCTTTTAACTAAACTAAAATCATCTAATTTATAAATACTAATATAATCTTCTCCGTTCTCTTCTAAAGAACTCTCTAAAATAAAAAAGAACCCCTTATCTTTTGATATTTTAACCCTTAAAGGATATTTTTCAGTGTGTATTGATTCTATATTTACATTTTCTTTCATGTCAATTATAGATACTGAATTATCAAGTAAATTAGTTACAAATAACTTTTTTCTCTCTTTATCCATAGCTATATTCTGAGGGCAATTTCCTGAAGGAATTGTTAAAATAGTGCTCCTATTTTTTAAGTCATAGAGCAATATAGAATTAGACTCATTACATAGTATATAAGCATAATTCTTATATATTTTTGCATCAACTGGCTTAGCACCTATATACTCACAATAGATTTCCTTAAATTCATCCATATTAAGGACACTTATTGTGTTTTCATAGCCATTAGCTACTACTAGAACTTCTCCCTCTATATCTATCTCTTTAGGGGAATTAAACCTTCCATTCATTCCTAGGTATAGTTTTTCAAAACTCATATCTTCAATATTAATTTTTGATATAGAATTATCTTTTCCATTACAAACGTAAATATTATTCATAATTATACCTCCTAGGAATATAACTCCATATATGATATGAATTAAAGAGTATTTTAGCGACAATATTCCCTTTATTTCTTATAACATTCAAAGTATAATAATTGTAGTAAAATGATTTATTATTTGGAGGTTTTTATGTATACTTATAAAACAAGCGGAGTTTGCTCTACAGAAATACATATTGATGTTGAAGGAGATACTATAAAATCAGTTGAGTTTGTTAGAGGATGTCCTGGAAATCTTTTTGGTATTTCTCAATTAGTAAAAGGTATGAATATAGATGATGCTATAGAAAAACTTTCAGGAATAAAATGTGGTAGTAAAGATACATCATGTCCTGATCAATTATCTAAAGCTTTAAAAGAAATTAAAAATGCTTAAAATAAAAGATATCTCTTAATTTAAACTGGAACCTATAAGATGGACACTTATAAAAAAGAGTCTATCTATATAGGTTCTTTTTTGTACAATAAATTTATGAGGTGGATTAGTTATGAGTAAAATAAGATTTTCAAAGGATGAAATAGTTAAATTATCAAAGAATAAATATGTTAATAAGGTAAGTGAAAAATCAATAACCTATACCAATGAATTTAAAATACATTTCATTGCTGAATCTAGTAAAGGCAAGACTTCAAGAGTTATCTTTGAAGAAGCTGGATTTGATGTAGATATTATTGGGATGCGTCGCGTAGATTGTGCAGGATCAAGATGGAGAAAAGCATATAAGGATAATGGAGTATTAGGATTAGATGATACTAGAAGGAATAATTGCGGGCGTCCGCGTAAGCGTAAAATTACTAAAGATGAAATAATATCAAGACAAAATGCTGAAATTGAATATCTAAAGGCTGAGATAGAATTATTAAAAAAATTAGAGCTGCAAGAAAGGCAGGTGAAAAAAAGTAAAGTAATAGCAGCACAAGCATTTAGACTAATAGAGTCACTAGCTAACAAATTACCTTTAGGAAATTTAATTAAACAATTATGCAATGTGGCAAATGTTTCACGTTCCGGTTACTATAATTATTTAAAGTCTAAAAATAATCGTAAAAATCGTGAAAAGCAAGATGAAATAATTAAAAATAATGTTTTAAAGGCTTTCAATTATAGAGGATATAAAAAGGGATCAAGATCTATTAAAATGATCTTAAAAGAAAGATTCAATATTATTTATAGCAGAAAGCGTATACAAAGGATAATGAGAAAATTTAATATAATTTGTCCAATTAGAAAACCTAATCCGTATAAGCGTATAGCTAAAGCTACAAAGGAACATACTGTAGTTCCAAATTTACTCAATAGGAACTTTAAGCAAAAAGTGCCAGGTAAGGTATTACTTACAGATATTACATATTTGCCATATTCAAATTCTAATATGGCTTATTTGTCTACCATCAAAGATGCTTCAACAAATGAGATATTAGCTTATAATTTATCAGATAGGATAACTTTAGATATCGTTACAAATACGATACATAAGTTAATTACAAATTCTAAGGTAAAATTAGCCGAAGATGCCTTTATCCATTCAGATCAAGGTAGTCATTATACAAGTCCAACATTTCAAAAACTTTTGAAATCTAAAAATCTTGGACAATCTATGTCCAGGCGCGGAAATTGCTGGGATAATGCTCCGCAGGAATCATTTTTTGGACACATGAAAGATGAAATTAATTACAAATGTTGCTATAGCCTAGAAGAATTACAATTAGTTATAGATGATTATATTGATTATTATAACAATGATCGTTGTCAATGGAATTTAAAAAAGCTGACTCCTGTTCAATACAGAAATCAGCTTTTAGCATCTTGACTCTCTTTTTTAAAATGTCCTTGACATAGGGACCACTTTAATTAAGAGATATCTTTTTTATTTAGATATTTTCTTTTATTATATTATTTATTATTCCTCTCATTTCTCCAATCATATATAAAGAACCTGTAACTAAAATCATATCCTCTTCTTTTGCCTTTTTATATGCACTTAAAAATCCTTCTTTATAGCTTTCAAAACTCTTAACATCTTTGTTCACTTTATAAATTTCTTTTTCGAGTTCACTTGCAAGCTCAGCTCTATAACTATTTGGAGTAAGTGCTACAACATCACTACTAAGAGGTACTATTTCATTTATCATATCTTCAACTTGCTTATCTGCAAGTATGCCAATTAATAAATGCATATTATTGTAGTTAAAATATTTTTCTACATTTTCTTTAAGGCTTTTTATTCCTTGTATATTATGTGCACCATCTATAACTATTAAAGGTTTTTTATTTAAAACTTCTAGTCTTCCTTTCCATATAGCCCTTTCTATACCTTTTTCTATATTATTTAGCTTAAAACCTTCTATCTTAGATAATACTTCTACTGCAGTTAAAGCAACCATGCAATTTATAATTTGATGTTCTCCAAGTAATTTTAAATTTATTTCATACTCTTTATTTAATCCATTTACTTTTATTCTTTGATAAAATTCTTTATTATTTATATCTATTAATTCAGCATTTTCTCTTTTCACTTCATAAATCTGTGATGATTTTTCATGGCATATTTTACTTAAAACATCTCTAGCCTCTCTTTTTTCTTGTGGATATAAAATAAGTGGTGTATTTTCTTTTATTATTCCACCCTTTTCTCTTGCTATTTCTTCTATAGTGTTTCCTAATATATTTGTATGATCTAAGCTAATTGAAGTTATAACGCTAAGTACAGGGTTTACTACATTTGTGGAATCTAGTCTTCCGCCAAGACCAACTTCAACAACTGCATAATCTACTTTTCTATCATAAAAATATTTAAACATTATACATGTTATAATTTCAAATTCAGTAGGATGAGTATACCCTTCTTCAATAACCTTATCTACAGCTTCCTTAATAAGTTCTACATATGTAGAAAGATCTTCTCTGCTTATATTTTTCCTATCTATTTGTATTCTTTCCTCAAATTCTTCTAAGAAAGGTGATGTATACATTCCTGTTTTAAATCCTTCATTTATAAGCATTGATGCTATCATAGATGTAGTTGAACCTTTTCCATTAGTTCCTGCAACATGAATAACTTTAATCTTCTTATGTGGATTTCCTAATAATTCTAATAATCTCTCAGTTCTTTCTAATCCATAATTTGATCCGAAATTACCTACTTCTTTTATGTATTTCATTGCATTTTTGTAACCCATTGTAAATTTCACTTCTCCTTATATAACTAAATTAAATTTAATTGTTAGTTAATGTAAATTTAATATTTTTAATACTTTACCTATAAATATTTTATAAATAAAAGACTATAATAAAAGTATATGATATTTTAGCAATTTTATCTAATTATTTATGGAAATTCATTTACTTTAGAGAATTTTTTTGTTATCATAAATAGTGAAATAATAATTGTTATTTATTGAAATTAATTATTCTTGAGAGGTGTTATAGATGAAGTATTTAGAAGTAAAAAAAGATATTTACTGGGTAGGTGCATTAGATCCAGGACTAAGAGTATTCGATATTATAATGTACACTCCATACGGAACTACTTATAATTCATATGTAGTAAAAGGTAGTGAAAAAACTGCATTATTTGAAACTGTAAAAGAAAGATGTTTTGATGAATATTTAAAAACACTTGAAAGTATAGAGACTAATCCAGCAGAAATCGATTATATAATCGTAGACCATACAGAACCAGATCATGCAGGTTCAGTTGGAAAGATATTAGAACTTGCTCCTCATGCTAAAGTTGTAGGTTCAATGCAAGCTATTACTTTCTTAAAAGAAATTATCAATAGAGATTTCGATCATATAATTGTAAAAGATGGTGATGAAATTTCTCTTGGTAATAAAACATTAAAATTCATTTCTGCTCCATTTTTACATTGGCCAGATTCAATGTACACATATGTTGTAGAAGATAATGTTTTAATAACTTGTGATTCATTTGGAAGTCACTTCTCAAGTGAAGAAATGTTTAATGACTTAATAACTGATAAAGATAGTTATTACGAAGCTTTAAGATATTACTATGACTGTATAATGGGACCATTTAAGCCTTTCGTTTTAAAAGCTATAGATAAAATTAAAGATTTAAATATCGATGTTATTTGTCCAGGCCACGGTCCTATCTTAAGAGAAAATCCATGGGAAATTGTTAATACTTATAAAGAATGGAGTACTCCAAAGAAAGCAGATATAAATGCAGACAAAAAAGTAACTATTTCTTATGTATCAGCTTATGGATATACTGAAGAATTAGCAAAGGCTATTAAAGAAGGTATTAAGAGAAATCATAATGTTGAAGTTAAAATGTACGATATAATAAAACATGAAACAGCAGAAATATTAAGTGATATTGAATCTTCAGATGGATTATTATTCGGTTCACCTACTATAGTAAATGAATTACTACCACCAGTTAGAATGCTTTTAGCTAACTTAAATCCAGTAATTCACGGTCAAAAATATGCTGCTGCATTTGGATCATACGGATGGAGCGGAGAAGCTGTTCCTAGAATAGAAAGTAGATTAGAAGAATTAAGAATGAAATTAATTCATCCAGGATTCCGTGTTAAGTTTAGAGCTTCAGAAGAACAATTAGAAGAAGCTAGAAACTTTGGTGATACTTTTGCAAAAGCTATGTTCGGAGAAATAGACTTTAGAAATATTGACCACGGTGCATGTAATGTAACTACTAAATAATATATTAAAAAGATGAGAATTTTAATTCTCATCTTTTTTATCTTATTATATTAATTTTTAGGCAACTTCTCTATTTCTTTTCTTATATCAACCATTTTATCATCTAAAATAGTTATCATATCTGCACATTCTTTAAGCTCATCTGATATATGATTAAAAGTTTTATTTCTGTATTTATAATATATTTTATGTTCAAGACTAGCCCAAAAATCCATAGCTATTGTTCTTATTTGTATCTCTACAGGAACATTTACTGTACCTGTAGATAAAAATACTGGTATTGTTATTATAGCATGTAGACTTCTATATCCATTTTCTTTAGGGTTCTTTATATAATCCTTAACCTCAATAACATTAACATCATCTTGGTTAGATAATATATTAAATATTAAATATATATCTTCTGTAAATGAACATATTATTCTAACTCCAGCTATGTCTTTAATATTATCCGTAATATTCTCTGGTGTAGGTTCTAATCCTTTACTTATAAGTTTTTGTATTATACTTTTAGGCTTTTTAACTCTAGTTTTTATATGTTCTATAGGATTATAATCATGTAACAACTTAAACTCATTATTTAATATATTAATTTTAGTGCTTATTTCTTCTATAGCAAATTCATATTTAATCAATAAGTCTGTCCAAATCAAGAATTCTTCATTTTCAACAAAAGATTTAAGCTCATACTTATCTTCTCCATACATATTCTCATCTCCCGTTTTATAAAAAGCGTTGGCACTTTTTACTACCAACGCTTAAAATTTATTAAATTAGTTTAATGCTTCTACTCTAGCTTTAACAGCTTCTAGCATTTCAACATATTTATTTCTCTTTTCTTTTTCTCCTAGAACAACTTTTTCTGGTGCTTTAGCAACGAATCCTTCATTAGAAAGTTTCTTATCAATTCTTTCAATTTCCCCTTCTAACTTCTTAACTTCTTTAGCTAATCTTTCAAGTTCCTTTTCTCTATCAACTAAGTCAAGTAATGGCATGAATAATTCTCCACCCTTTACAACTAATGATACAGCATTTTCTGGAACTTCATTTTTATCACTTATAAATGATACGTTAGAAGCTGATGCTAATTTTTCTATATATGAAGCACCTGCTGTAAATGCATCTTTTGCTTCATCTGAAATATAACATATAACATTTGCTTTTCTTGATGGCTTAACATTCATTTCAGCTCTTAAGTTTCTAAGGTTCTTAATAGCTTCTATAACAAATGCCATGTCGCTTTCAGCCTTTTTGTCATTTAATTCTTCTTTGTATTCTGGCCAAGCTGATAATGTTATAGTTTCTTCTTTATCATTTAAGTGAGTGAATATTTCTTCTGTTATAAATGGCATTACTGGGTGAAGAAGCTTAAGTCCAGTTTCTAATACGTTAAATAATACATTATAAACTATTCCTTTAGCCTTTTCATCTTCTCCATATAAAACTGGTTTAACAAGTTCTATATACCAGTCACAGAACTCAGTCCACATAAAGTCATATACTTTTTGTAGAGCAATTCCAAGTTCGAAGTTATCCATATTTTCAGTAACTTCTTTAACTAATGTATTTAAGTTTGAAAGAATCCATTTATCAGCTAAGCTATATTCTTTACAATCTTTATACTTATCCATTATTTCTCTATCTAAGTTCATCATAACGAATCTTGAAGCATTCCAGATCTTGTTTGCGAAGTTTCTAGCTGATTCTACTCTTTCTGGATAGTATCTTATATCATTTCCTGGAGCGTTACCAGTAACAAGCATAAATCTTAAAGCATCTGCACCATAAGTGTCTATAACTTCTAATGGATCTACACCGTTTCCTAAAGACTTACTCATCTTTCTTCCTTCTGAGTCTCTTATTATTCCGTGTATTAATACATTTTCAAATGGAGTTTCTCCCATGTTATGT
Organism: Clostridium budayi; assembly: GCF_055396605.1. Classification (NCBI taxonomy): domain Bacteria; kingdom Bacillati; phylum Bacillota; class Clostridia; order Eubacteriales; family Clostridiaceae; genus Clostridium; species Clostridium budayi. The sequence continues at coordinate 1,395,321 of NZ_AP042456.1, read as the reverse complement.
ATTCCACTAAATATCATTCTAGCTACCCAGAAGAATATTATATCATATCCAGTAACTAATGTGTTTGTTGGATAGAAGTATGCTAAATCTTCTGTTTTTTCTGGCCATCCAAGAGTTGAGAAAGGCCAAAGCGCTGAACTAAACCATGTATCTAATACATCTGTTTCTTGAGTTAAATTATGACTTCCACACTTTGAACATTCAGTTACTTCTGTTTCTGATACATTAATGTGTCCGCAGTCATTACAGTACCATACTGGTATTCTATGACCCCACCATAATTGTCTTGATATACACCAATCTTGAATGTTTTCCATCCAGTTGAAGTATGTCTTTTCAAATCTTTCTGGTATAAATTTAGTTCCTTTATTTTTAACTACTTCTATTGCAGGTTCTGCTAAAGAATCCATCTTTACATACCATTGTTTTGATATTATAGGTTCTATTACAGTACCACATCTATCATGTGTTGATACATTATGAGTATGATCTTTTACTTTTACTAAAAGTCCAAGTTCTTCAAGATCTTTAACCATAGCTTTTCTAGCTTCATATCTTTCAAGACCTGCGTATTTTCCGCCTTTTTCATTTATGAATCCTTTATCATCCATAACTCTTATTTCAGGAAGGTTATGTCTCTTTCCTACTTCAAAGTCATTTGGATCGTGAGCTGGTGTTATCTTAACTGCTCCTGTTCCAAATTCTATGTCAACGTACTCGTCTCCAACTATAGGAATTTCTCTATCTACTAATGGTAATATTAAAGTTTTTCCTATAAGATGCTTAAATCTATCATCATTTGGATTAACTGCAACTGCTGTATCTCCAAGTAAAGTTTCTGGTCTTGTTGTAGCGATTTCTAAGAATCCACTTCCATCTTTTAATGGATAGTTTATATGCCAGAAATGTCCGTTTTGTTCTTCGTATTCTATTTCAGCATCAGATAAAGCTGTTTGACACTTAGGACACCAGTTAGTTATTCTGTTTCCTTGGTATATAAGTCCTTCATTGTATAATTTAACGAATACATGTTTAACTGCTCTATCTAAGTGTTCATCCATTGTGAATGCTTCTCTTGTAAAGTCAGCTGAACAACCCATCTTTTTAAGTTGAGTTCTTATTCTTTCTCTATATTCATCTGTCCATTCCCAAACTTTTTCAAGGAATGCTTCTCTTCCCATTTCTTTCTTCTTTAAACCTTGCTTTAAAAGTTCATTTTCAACTTTAACTTCTGTTGCAATTGAAGCGTGGTCTTGTCCTGGAAGCCATAAAGTTTCAAATCCTTGCATTCTCTTAAATCTTATAAGCATATCTTGAAGTGTATTATCAAGTGCATGACCTAAGTGTAATTTTCCTGTTATGTTTGGTGGTGGCATAACTATTGAATATGGTTTCTTATTTTTATCTACTACTGGTGTAAAGTATTTGTTTTCTTCCCAAGTCTTATAAATTCTTTCTTCGAATTCTTTTGGGTCATATGTCGTACTTATATTTTTTATATCTTCTGACATTAAAACTCCTCCTCTATATTTTAAATTTTAGCTTAAATTTTATTTAAAGCTAAATGTATTTATATTAAAAAAAAGAGCTTTCATCCTAAAAAGGACGAAAGCTCGTGGTACCACCTTTATTCTTATAATAACTAAAATTTAATTATCATAAGCTCTTAATTCAAATAACGATCCTTTAAAGACCGTCTTTAGCTACTACTATTTCACTAAAGAAGCTCAGAAGCTACCTTCAAAACATCTTACTTAAAGGGCTCCCACCTAATCCCTTCTCTCTATAAAGCTTAATATTTTTACTCCTCTTCATCTTAGCTATTTACTATGTTAATTTACTTATATATGTTATAGCATTAATTATTTTTTGTCAATATTTATGATTTAATTATTTAAAGTTGCACTTGCTTCTTTAAATGAAGTTAAATTTTCTTCGTTTAATTTCTTAAATGCAACTGAAAGCATAAGCTTGATTCTATTTACTTGGTTTACAACAGAAGCACCTGGGTCATAATCTACAGCTACTATATTCGCATTTGGATAGTGCTTTTTAAGTGCTTTCATCATACCCTTACCAGTTACATGATTAGGAAGACATGCAAAAGGTTGCATACATACTATATTATCAGCACCTGACTGTATAAGTTCTATCATCTCAGCAGTTAGGAACCATCCTTCTCCTGTTTGATGCCCTAATGAAAGTATATTAGATGCTAACTTTCCAAGTTCTTGTATTCTCTTTGTTGGTTCGAATCTATTACTTTCTTCTAATGCCTTATTCATTTCTGTTCTATAGCTTTCCATATACTTCATAGCAATTATACTTAAATCTCTTGATTTTCTACTAAAACCTAAGTATTTATGCTTAAAATCAGTATCATAAGTTGAGTAGAAGAAGAAGTCTAAAAGATCAGGAACAACAGCTTCTGCCCCTTCACTTTCTAAAAGAGCTACTATATCATTATTTGCAGTTGGATGATATTTAACTAATATCTCTCCAACAACTCCAACTCTTGGCTTTTTGATATCTAATAATTCTAATTCATCGAACTCTCTTATTATTTCTCTAATATTTCTATTAAATTCTCTCTTGCTTCCATTTTTAAGATTTTCTTTTGCAATCTTATTCCACTTTTCATGAAGCTTATTAGCTGAACCTTTAAACTTTTCATAAGGTCTTGTTTTATATAGAACTCTCATGAATAAGTCACCATAAACTAATGCCATTAAAGCTCTCTTTATGAATTTTAATGTTATTTTAAATCCTGGTTGTTTTTCAAGTCCAACTGCATTAAGTGAAAGTATTGGTACATTTGTAAATCCTGCATTTTTAAGTGCAAGTTTTAAGAATCCAATGTAGTTAGTTGCTCTACATCCACCACCAGTTTGAGATATTATAACTGATGTATTATTTAAATCATACTTACCTGATTTTAATGCTTTTATAATTTGTCCAATTACTATTATTGATGGATAACAAGCATCATTATTTACATACTTTAATCCTTCTTCAACAGCACCTGGATCATTTTCAGGCAATATTTCTAAATTATATCCAGCTGCATTTGCCGCAACCTCAAGCATATTGAAGTGTATTGGTGACATTTGTGGACATAAAATAGTATGAGTTTTTTTCATTTCTTTTGTAAATACAGGGTTTTTGTATTCTATTTTATTAACTACTGGAGTGTAGTTATTTCTTTCTCTTTCTTCTATTGCTGCTTTTAATGATCTTATTCTTATTTTTGCAGCTCCTAAGTTATTTCCTTCATCAATTTTTAATACAGTATAAATTTTCCCCTTTTCTTCAAGTATTTCATTTACTTGATCTGTTGTAACTGCATCTAATCCACATCCAAATGAATTTAATTGAATCATCTCTAAGACTTCTGAGTCCCTAACATAAGCTGCTGCTCTATAAAGTCTTGCGTGGTATGTCCATTGGTCTACAACTCTAAGTGGAGAGTCTAATTTACCAAGATCTGCAACACTGTCTTCTGTAAGCACTGCCATACCAAATGAAGTTATTACATCTGGAATACCGTGATTTATTTCTGGATCTATATGATATGGTCTTCCTGTTAAAACAATACCTTTTTTATTATTTTTCTTTAAGTATTCTATAACTTCTAAACCTTTATTTCTAATATCGTTTTTATAATTTTCTCTTTCAGCAAACGCCTTTTTAACGGCATTTTTTGCTTCTTCATGAGTTATATTATAATCTTTAAATTCTTCAACTATTCTCTTTGCTAGAACTTTTTCATTATCTAATGAGAAGAATGGCGCAATATATTTAATATTCTTTTCTTCTAAAACATCCATATTATTTTTTATTACTTCTGGATATGATGTAACCATTGGACAGTTATAGTGGTTATTTGAATCACTAAACTCTTTCTTTTCATAAGATACACATGGATAGAATATAGTATCTACTCCATTTTCTATTAATGCCATTATGTGACCATGAACAAGCTTAGCTGGATAACATGCTGATTCTGATGGTATTGTCTCTATTCCTTTTTCATAAAGCTTTTTAGATGAAACTGGCGAAGATACTACTCTGAATCCTAAATCAGTTAATAGAGTAAACCATAAAGGATAATTTTCATACATATTTAAAACTCTTGGAATACCAATTGTTCCTCTCTTAGCTTCTTCCTTCTTTAATGGCTTATAACCAAATGTTCTCTTAAATTTATATTTATAAAGGTTTGGCATTTTATCTTGTTTAATTTGTATACCAAGACCTCTTTCACATCTGTTTCCTGATATGAACTTTTCATCAGTTGAGAAAGTATTTACAGTTAAAAGACAGTTATTTCCGCAAAGTCCACATCTTCTAAATTCTGATGTCATTTCAAAGTCTTTTATCTTTTCCTTTGGAAGTATACTTGATTCTTCACCTTCTACATATCTTTCTTTAGATATAAGTGCTGCACCAAATGCTCCCATAAGACCAGCTATATCAGGTCTTACAACTTCTCTTCCTGATATTTTTTCAAAGCTTCTTAAAACAGCTTCATTGTAGAAAGTACCACCTTGAACTATTATCTTTTCTCCCATTTCTTTTTCATCTCTAATTTTAATAACTTTATATAAAGCATTTTTTATAACTGAGTATGAAAGTCCTGCTGAGATATCACCAACAGTTGCACCTTCTTTTTGAGATTGCTTAACTCTTGAGTTCATAAATACTGTACATCTTGAACCTAAATCAACAGGTGAAGTTGAGAATAATGCTTCTTTAGCGAAATTACTAACTTCCATGCCTAGTGATTTACCGAATGTTTCTATAAATGAACCACATCCTGAAGAACAAGCTTCATTTAAAAGAATACTATCTATTACTCCACCTTTTATTCTTAAGCACTTCATATCTTGTCCACCAATGTCAAGTATAAAGTCTACACCTGGAAGGAAATGTTCTGCTGCTTTATAGTGCGCAATTGTTTCAATTTCTCCAAGGTCCATGTGAAGTGCAGCTTTTATTAAAGCTTCTCCATATCCTGTTACTGTAGCTTTTGCAATTTTTGCATCTTTTGGAAGAGAAGCATATAAATCATTCATAATTCCAACTATAGTCTTTAATGGATTACCTTCGTTACTACCATAGAATGAATATATTATTTCATTATCTTCATTTATTAAAACAACTTTTGTTGTTGTAGAACCTGCATCAATTCCTAAGAATACTTTACCTTTTGCATCTTCTATTTTATTTCTTTTAGCTTTTGCTTTATCATGTCTATTTTTAAACTCTTTATATTCTTCTTCGTTTTTAAATAAAGGATCTAATCTTTCTATATTATCGTCTTTAGCATCGCTTATATTATCTACTTTTGAAATAAGGTCTTTAAATGAAATTTCCTTCTCTTCTTCTGATAAAAGAGCAGCTCCCATTGCAACGAAAAGCTGTGAATTATCAGGGAATATTATCTCTTCTTCTTTTAAACCTAATGTTTCAATAAATCTATTTCTAAGTTCTGATAAAAAGTATAATGGCCCACCTAAGAATGCTACATTACCTTTAATTGGTTTTCCACAAGCTAGTCCACTAATTGTTTGATTAACAACCGCTTGAAGAACAGATGCAGCTATATCTTCTTTTTTAGCTCCTTCATTTATAAGTGGTTGTACATCCGTTTTTGCAAAAACCCCACATCTTGAAGCGATTGGATATATAACAGTATGTTTCTTTGCAAGTTCATTTAATCCTGAAGCATCAGTGTTTAAAAGTGATGCCATCTGATCAATAAACGCTCCTGTTCCCCCAGCACATGTTCCGTTCATTCTTTGTTCTATTCCACTATTTAAATATGTTATCTTGGCATCTTCTCCACCAAGTTCTATTGCAACGTCTGTTTTTGGAATTATATTTTCTATAGTTTCTGTACATGCAATAACTTCTTGGACAAATTTAACATCTAACCATTTTGAAACAGATAATCCACCAGATCCTGTAATAGTTACTGTTATTTTTCTATCTCCAAACTTGTCATAACATTCTCTCATTAAGCCTATTATTGTATTTTTTATATCTGAATAATGCCTTCTATACTCTGAAAACACTATTGAATTACTATCATTTAGTAATACTAGTTTTACTGTAGTAGAACCTACATCCAACCCCAACTTATAATTATTCATTAAATTTACACCTACTTATTACAATTTTAATACACTCTTATATATCGTTATATATGTATTATATATTAACTAGATTTCAAATCAATAATTAAAAACAAATTATCTAAAAAATTAAAATTAAATTAAGCTTTTATTAATTATTTAGTATATTTTTACCACTATATGTATATAATATAAGAACTATGTACATACTGTAAATATAACGAAAACAATTGTTTTCTTATTCGTAAACTTTTATAAGGAGGATTAAAATATATGAATTACTTTAGCGAAGCAAATAAACTGTATAATACAAAAGAATACGAAAAAGCAATAGAGTATTATAAAAAAGCTGTTGAGTCAGATGAAAATAAAGCTTGCTCTTACTATAACTCTGGAGTATGTTTTATTAAACTTAAAAATTATGATGAAGCTATTTTTATGATTAAAGAGGCTATTAAACTTCAAAGAGACAGTAAATACTTTTTTAATCTTGGCTACTGCTACGCAATGAAAGATTTAAATGATAAAGCATTGATATATTTTAATATGTCTTGGTCCTTAAATAATAAAGATACAGATTGTGAAAAAGCAATAAATTTAATTTTATCAAAGAAAAAAAGATTAACATAGTGCGCTATGTTAATCTTTTTTCTTACCACTCGCCTGCAATACTTTTTTCTCTGTGATCTTTATCAAAATTCTTGTTATCAAAATAGTTTCCTGCAATATAAAATGTTGGATCTACCTTTATCCATCTCTTTTCACTATCTAAATAAACTTCATTCCATGCATGATTTATATATTCTTCTCCATTATAAGCTTCACCCATAACAATTCTTACTTTAAGGTTAACTGCTCTACACATTGCTGCATAAAGGCAAGCATAATCAAAGCAAATTCCTTTTCTTTCTTCAAAGGCTGGTATTGCACCGCTATTATTTACTTTTTTGTTACTAAGAACTTCTTCAGCCTTTTTAAAATCATACTTTATATTGCTTCCAACCCAAACATATAAAGATTTTGCTTTTTCTTTATCTGTTTTATCATTCTTTACAATTTCTTTAGCCTTACTATTTATTTCACTATTTGACCTAATTCCTTCATCTATAGTTACTCCATTATAGTAAATTATTTTAGATTTTGACATATCTAAAGCTACTGCACTTTTTATGTCACTTATTTTCTTCTTATCTATTAAATTATCTAATTTATTATAAGCCTTTAAATTAGAAAAAGTATTTATTTGATATCTTGGTGCTACAAAGCCATTGTAAGTTATTATAGCAATAAATATACATATAACAACTAATAATCCTCTTATAAATCCAAGAATAGAACTTACTATAAATAATAACCCCTTATTTCTACTAATTGTTCTATCAAAATCTATTTCTACTATTGAATTTATCATATTTAAAACTAATGTAGCTATCCATTTTATAATAAAAAATATTATTATTATAATTAATGCTTTTATTAAAAAGTTTAATGTTCTATCTAAACTTATGGAGAGTAAGAACTTCTCTATCTTGCCCTCTATATAATCATAAAATTTAAATATAGTAAAAAAACTTATTACACTAGCAATACTTGAAATTATTGCACTTGATACATAACTTATGCTCCTACTTATCATTCCATCTTTAATGCTTGTAATAACCATAATTATAATTATTCCAAATGTAATTATTTCTGCTAAACTTAGCTTCATTTTATTCTCCTTTATACTTAATGAAAACTTCTTTAATTACCTCTTTTGCAATATCATAATCATACCCTCTACCTAATAAATATCTTGTTAGTTTATTTTTAATCTTAAAATCATCATCTTCTCTTTTTGATATATTTAAATATTTTTTCTCACAAAGAATAATAGCACGCTCCATTTCATCATCTCTATCTAGCATACTAAAAGCTTCTTCTATTAGAAGTTTATTCACACCCTTACTTATTAATGAATATCTTATTTTATTTCTACCTTGAGTTCTTATTCTATCTTTAATATACATAGAAACAAATTTAGAATCATCAATAAATCCATATTCTATTAAAAAGTCTATAGTACTATCTACTGTTTCTATATCAAATTCTTTAGCTAATAATTTATCTCTTATTTCTTTTTCTGTTTTATAACTTCTCTCTATTGTTCTAAGTGCTGATTCCTTGCACTTAGATAAATTTTCTGACTTTGAAATTTCAATAAGTTTTTCTTTATCAACTTCTTCATTAACTTTTAATCCAAACTTATATACAAGTTCCATATTTATAGAAAATGCATATTCATCATCTATATAAACATTGACTCTTTCTTTATTTCTCTTGCCAGTTTCTATTTTTGTTATTTTACTCAAATTATATCACCTTAATTTTCTCTTCTTAATATATGAATAGTTGGATTTTTTAAAACCTTTCTTGCAACATCATATACTTCTTCTTTTTCTATTTTATTAATTCTCTCCATATCATTTACAAATTCTAACAAATCTTCTTTTTCTAGTTCTTGATGAAGAACATAATTGCAAAGATCTGCTGAATCTTCAAGTGTACCTATTACAGCAGTTTTGTGAACTTTTTTCATTATTTCTAAATCACGCTCTTTAAATTTAATATTTTGTACTAAAATATCATTTAATACGTTATTAATTGCCTTTTTAGCTTCTTCTACATCTTCATCACTAACAGATGTATAAATATATAAACATTTTGAGTCTCTACTTATATCTAAGTGAGTAAATATGTCATAAGCTAATCCTCTATTTTCTCTAACTTCTCTAAAAAGAAGAGAATTTGCACTTTCACCTAATCTATGATTTAAAATTCTAAGTGGAAGCTCATCTTCTTTAACTAAATCATTAAATGTAAATAAGTATACTATAGTACTTTGTTCTATTTCATTTTTATAACTTGTAAATTCACCTTTTATATTATCTTCAAGTGTAATATTTTTTTCTCTCTTTTTATTACCTTTCCAATCTTTAAAATTCTCTTCTATTATTTGTAATGCTTCTTCATGCTCGAAAGAACTTACCATAGTAATTACAGCATTACTTGGTATATAATTTTCCATATAAAACTCTACAAGTTCTTTTCTCTTAAAATTATTGACGTTTTTTTCAAATCCTATAATGTCATATCTTAAATAACTTTCCTTAAATGCAAATTCATTAGTTTTTTTGAAGCTTAAATCTTCTATATCATCTTTGCTAGTCCTAATTTCTGCTAAGATTACACTTCTCTCTTTTTCGATTTCGTCTTCTGGAAAATTTGAATTAACAATCATATCGGCTAATAAGATTGTTCCTTTTTTTATTTCTTCTTCAAGGCAACTTATTGTATATACAGTACAATCATAATCTGTATATGCATTATACTCTCCCCCTAAGCTTTCTAATTCTTCATTTAAAATCTCATTACTTCTACTTTTTGTTCCCTTAAATAGCATATGTTCTATAAAGTGGCTTATTCCCTTTTCATTTTCAGACTCATACATAGCACCAATATCAATTCCAACATTAATTGAAGCTATCCTTGTATCTTTCTTTACAGTTATTACTTTTAATCCATTTTTTAAAGTTGTTTTCTTTATATCAAAATTTAATTTTATCATACCCATCTCCTATTTGTAATTTAATTACAACCTTTAATATAATATGTTTTTAATAATAATACAATACAAAGACTATAAACTATTTAAATATTTTAATAATTGTATATAATGTAATTAATACGTTTTTTAAAAGGGGGGATACTTAAAATGAATAAGACGATTCTTATTGTTGAAGACGAAATAAAAATTCGTTTCTTAATTAGAGATTATTTTTTAAAAGAGAATTTTAATATATTAGAAGCTTCAGATGGAGAAATAGGATTAGATTTATTTTCAAAAGAAAAGATAGATTTAATTATATTAGATGTAATGATGCCTAAAATAGATGGCTTTACTTTCTTAGAAAAGATACGTAAAGTTTCATCAGTTCCAGTAATCCTTTTAACAGCTAAAGCTGAAGAAGAGGATAAACTTCAAGGTTATGCATTTGGAGCAGATGATTATATGACTAAACCTTTTAGTCCTAAAGTATTAGTTGCTAAAGCTAAGGCTTTACTTAAAAGAGCTAGAACAGATATAGATTCAAGTTCTCAAGACTTTAATGGACTTACAATAAATAAATTATCTCATGAAGTTAAAGTAGATAATGAAGAAATATCTCTTTCTCCTAAAGAATATGAGCTTTTATTATATTTAATTTCTAATGAAGGGATTGCTCTATCAAGAGATACAATATTAGATAATGTATGGGGAATTGACTATTATGGTGATATTAGAACTGTTGATACTAACATTAAAAGACTTCGTGAAAAATTGCTTGATAAATCAAAATATATTGTCACAGTAAGAGGCAGTGGTTATAAATTTGAGGTGAAGTAATGGGTTCCACTCTTTCAAAAAAATTATTTATACTTACATCAGTCTTTCTTGTAGGCTTTATAGCTTTAACTTTAATATTTCAAACGTTTATTTTTGAAGATTTTTATGAGAAAAAGAAAACTACTTCATTGACTAATGCAATAGAGACATTTGCTTCTAAGCATTCATATGAATTTTCAGATCCTAATGCACTTTATCCTGCATTAAAAGAATTTGAAGATGATAATAATTCTAAAATAGCTATATTCTCTATTGATGGTAAGCTTAGATACATATCAAGCAATCTTGAAAATGATAAAGATGATATAAATATGTTGACTAACTTTTGCTCTTCAATTTTAAAAAATAATGACATATTATTTAAGCTTTTTACTACAAACAAGCCTATTGCAACTGAGTTTTCTAGTGGAAATAAGAAAAATATTGGTGTTGCTTCTGCTATGTCTATAAGATCAAAGGATGATTCAATTGTATTATCAGTTTCTTCTATACAACCTATAATAGAAGCTAGTAATGTAATTAATGAATTTTATGTTTATATATTTATTGGAATACTTTTCATATGTTTAATTATTTCATCAATATTTGCAAGTTTGGTTACTCATCCTCTAAAGAAAATAAATTGTATTGCAAATAAAATGTCAAAAATGGATTTTTCCGAAAAATGTAATACTAATAGAGATGATGAAATTGGTAACCTTGCAAAAACTTTAAACTTTTTATCAGCTAACCTTCAAACTTCTCTTAAAGATTTAAAAGAAAAAAATAAAAAGCTTGAAGATGATATAGAAAAAGAACGTAAACTTGAAATAATGAGAAAAGATTTCGTTGCAAATGTAAGCCATGAACTTAAAACTCCTATTGGAATAATAGAAGGATATGCAGAAGGAATTAAGGATGGTATAGTATGTGGAGAAAATAAAGAAGAGTATCTTGAAACAATAATTAATGAATGTCAAAAGATGAGTAAGCTGGTATCTAATATGCTTGAACTTTCAAAGCTAGAGTCTGGCGTTATAAAACCTCACTTTGAAGTTTTTAATATTAATAGGTTAATTAGTAAATTAGTTAAAACATTAAAACCTGAGTGTGGTGAAAGAAATCTTAAAATTTTCTTTGAACCTCACAATAATTATTCTTATGTTAAAGCAGATATATTCCAAATGGAACAAGTATTAACTAATGTATTTACTAATGCAATTAAATATACAGATGACAATAACAATATATTTATTACAATAAACTCTTACTCAGAAGATGAATTTAAAATTTCTATTTTAAATTATGGCTCAACAATCCCTGAAGGCAAGGATATTAATTTATTTGATAAATTTTATAAAGTTGATAAATCAAGAAATAGAAATAATAATAGCACAGGACTTGGCTTATCTATAGTAAAGAATATATTAGATTTACATGGATTTAGATATAATTTAAGAAATGTCCCTGCAGGAGTTATGTTTGAATTTTATCCAAAGAAGGCTAAAGAAATGAATGATTTAGATTCTGATATAGAATAATATTAAAATTATAAAAGCTAGGCTAGTGCCTAGCTTTTATTTTTATATCATTCCGCCATCAATTCTAATTACTTGACCAGTCAAATACGAAGATTGATCTGAACATAAGAAAACTACAGCGTTTGCTATTTCCTCCCCTTTTCCAAACCTTCCAAGTGGAATTTCTTCTTCTAGATCGTTTCTATCCTCTTCATTTAAGAAAGCATTCATAGAAGTATCTATAACTCCTGGTGCTATAGCATTTACTCTTATATTTGAAGGTGCCATTTCTTTAGCTAAAGCTTTTGTAAATAAATTAATTCCTCCCTTAGATGAAGAATATAAAACTTCACAAGATGCTCCAACTTCGCCCCACATAGATGATATATTAACTATATTTCCACCTCTACTTAACATGTGACCTAATGCGTGCTTAGTTACATAAAGTGTTCCAAAAAGGTTTATTCCCATTAAGTTTTTAATATCCTCTTCAGTTGAATCCATAAATAATCCAATATTACTTATTCCAGCATTATTTACTACTATATCTAATCTTCCAGTATTCTTTACTGCAAAGTCTACAAGATCTTTAGCTTCATTAAAATTAGATACATTTGCTTTAAACTTAAGTGCAAAACCACCTTTCTCTTTTATTATATTACATGTTTCACTTGCACCTTCTTCATCTTTTGAATAATTTACAATTACTAAAGCTCCATTTTCACTAAGCTTAATTGCAATATCTCTTCCAATCCCTCTAGATGCACCTGTAACTATAGCTGATTTTCCTAATAATTTATCCATACTGTTTTTTACATGCTCCATTCTTTTAATACTCTCATAATGTTTTTATAAAATACTTTCTCTATATCATCATCTCTAAAACCTTCTTTTTTAAGACCATAATATAACTTATCCATTTCACTTGTATCTTTTATTTCAACTTCATTTTCAATTCCATCAAAGTCACTTCCAATTGATAAAACATCTATTCCACCCACATTTTTAATATGCTTTGCATGTTTTGCAATCTTTAAGACTTTAGTAACTTCATCTTCTGCTACAAAATCACTACAGAAATTAAGTCCCATTACTCCACCTTTGTTTGATAATATTTTTATCATATCATCAGTTAAGTTTCTTGGATGATCTTTTATAGCTCTAGCATTTGAATGAGTTGCTATAAATGGTTTTTTACATATTTTTGATAGATCATAAAATCCTCCATCAGAAAGATGTGAACAGTCAGGTATTATTCCTACCCTTTCCATTTCATTAACTATTTCAATTCCTTTTTCCTTTAAACCTTTATCTTTATATTTAAAATTTACATTTGGGTATCCAATGCTATTTTCATAATTCCATGTTAATGTTAGCATTCTTATACCTTTTTCATAAACGTCTAATACTTTGCTTACATCCCCTTTTAAAACTTCCCCTTCTTCAATTGAAAGAAACGCTCCAACTTTGCCATTACTATTACATTGTTTTAATTCATCCGTATTTCTAACTATTTCTATTTTATCTTTATTTTTATCTACTTCTTTAATAAAGTTATTATACATAGAAATAAAAGCATCATATGGATCTTTCTCTTCTTCTAAATCAACAAAAAAAGCAAATGTTTGTGCAAGTGCTCTCCCTTTTTTTAATTTTTCTATATTAACTTTACATCTATCATCATTTAGTGATAAATCTTCTTTTATCATTCTGTATGCAGTATCACAATGTAAATCAATGTACTTCATTTTAATTCCTCCATAAAATTTACTTAATATATCTAAATTATAATATATTAGCTACTTATTAACAAATTTCAAATAAGCTTCTAGTTTCTCAGGTCCTGCAATAAAATTTCTTTTAATACAAAGATTATTTTCTTTTGAAACTTCAACACTCCATTTAACAAGTGATATTAACCCCTTGTTTATTTCTATAGTAGTTATACTATTTGGAAATACACAAGAACCATCATTAAAATATAGCCCTTCTCCTATTTTAGGGAACTTAGCTCTATGAGTATGTCCACAAATTAAAAGTATCTTATGCTCATTTGCCCAATCATTTAATTTTTCATCAATTTTTCCGCCCTTTTTATAGCTATTTGCAGGACTTGTTGGTTCCTTAAATCCAGCAATAGCAGATAAAAATCTCCATACATATCTAACTAAAAATTTACTAATAAAACTTAGTTCATTATTCATTAAATCTAATTGATGTCCATGAGTTACTATACCTTTCTTCTCATATGGGTTAAAATTTAATACTAACCCCTCATGAAATTTCAAATTATTTATTAGTGTTAAAAATGAATCTCCAAATTCCTTACCAAACTTTCTAAAATTCCTCTCTTGGTTTACTCTAAAATCTTTTCTCTTTTTTATATTATCGTGATTTCCATATATCATGTACAACCTTTCATCATTATTAAATCTATTATAGATATTAAATATGTCTTTATAATTATAAGCAATATCACGGCAATTTTTATTTTTCCAAAGTTCATCTCCATCTCCAACTTCAATTAAAGTAAATTCTTCTCTATAATAAAAATTTAATGCTGCTTTATAAATATTTTTATTACCTATTAGTGAATCTCCAAATCCCCCATCACCTCTATGAACATCACTTATAAAGACTATCTTTGAATCTGAATCAATATCTACAACATCACTGTTTTTTAATATCCTATATAACTTTTTCTTTCCCATATCCCCTTACACCTAAAATATTGTTTCTTTTATAATATATTCTTATATAAATTAGGTGCTAAATAATTTTCATTAGTACTTTTTTATAAAAAAGAAGGCAAATTTTATAATCTGCCTTCTTAAAATCTAATTATCTATACATCTTATGTTTTGAACTTAATTTTCTAACTCTATTTATTAACTCTTCTGAGCCTTCTTCTCTGCTTTCTATAACATCATTAATTATAGATGCAATTTCTTTCATATCTTCTTCATCATATCCTTTAGTTGTAACTGCTGCAGTTCCAATTCTAACTCCTGATGTTACAAATGGACTCTTAGTTTCATTTGGTACAGTATTTTTATTTAAAGTAATTCCTATTGAATCTAAAAGATGTTCTGCTTCTTTTCCTGTTATATTTTTATTAGTTAAATCAACTAATATTAAATGGTTATCAGTTCCTCCAGATACAAGTTTAAATCCATGTTTTACAAGTTCATCACCTAACACCTTACAGTTATTTATAACCATTTTTATATAATCTTTAAAACTTGGATCTAAAGCTTCTTTAAAGCATACAGCCTTAGCTGCAATAATATGCATAAGTGGTCCACCTTGCATACCTGGGAATATATTTTTATCTAATGCCTTAGCATACTTCTCTTTGCAAAGTATAAGTCCGCCTCTTGGTCCTCTTAAAGTCTTATGAGTAGTTGTTGTTACAAAATCTGCATATTCAACAGGTGACATATGGTATCCTGCTGCAACAAGTCCTGCAATATGAGCCATATCTACCATGAAGTAAGCCCCAACTTCATCACATATTTCTCTAAACTTTTTAAAATCTATTTCTCTAGAATATGCACTTGCTCCTGCAACAATAAGTTTTGGTTTGCATTCTAATGCTATTTTTCTAACTTCATCATAATCAATTACTTCAGTCTCTTTTGATACTCCATAATATACAAAGTTAAATAATTTACCTGAAAAATTAACAGGTGATCCATGAGTTAAATGTCCCCCATGGCTTAAATCCATTCCAAGAACAGTATCTCCTGGTTCTAATATTGTAAAATATACTGCCATATTAGCTTGAGACCCTGAGTGTGGTTGAACATTTGCATGTTCAGCACCAAATAATCTCTTTGCTCTTTCTCTTGCTATATCTTCTATTTCATCTACTACATAGCAACCGCCATAATATCTCTTTCCTGGATATCCTTCTGCATATTTATTTGTTAAATATGATCCCATAGCTTCCATTACAGCTTCACTTGCAAAATTCTCTGATGCAATAAGTTCAATTCCATTTTCTTGTCTTTCAAGTTCTTTCTCTATAAGAGAATATACTTCGTTGTCATTTTTTGATATTTGATCAAAATTCATTTTATCACCCCAAAATTTATTTATTATTTAAGATTATAATTATTTATACATATTTTTTCAATCTTTTTAAAATAATTTTCCTATTATTCTTATTATATTCATATTGTTTTCTACATTTAAAAAATATAAATCTCATATCTTTATTATATAGCAATTTTTTTATGATATAATACAATTACAATTTAATATGAGGGGTTGATGGCTTTTGGACATAAATAAATTACTACATTTATCTACTTATGCTGGTAAAATAATGCTCCAAAGTGGTGCAGAAATATATAGGGTAGAAGAAACTATTTGCAAAATATGCGAATCTTATGATATAGATGAAGCAAGTAGCTTTGTAACACCGACGGGCATTATGGTTTCTATTTGCTATAACAATCAAACTTACTCCTTTATAAAAAGGGTTACCGTAGGAGGAGTAGACTTACATAAGATTGAGCGAATAAATGACTTATCTAGGAGAATAGCCGCTATTAAACCATCTTTCGATTTAATAGAAGATGAACTTAGAGAAATAAATAATACACCAAGATATTCTTATTCATTTACGTTATTTGCGTCAGCGCTTGCAGCTGGCTGTTTTTGTTACCTTTTTGGAGGTAATATTTATGATTCTATTGCTGCTTTTTTAATTGGAATATTAATAAAAATTTTAGCAATTGAGTTCGAGAAAATGTCATTAAACGAATTTTTTATTAACACAATTTGTGCAGGAGCTGCGGCCACATCTGCAATTTTGTGTTTGAATTTAGGTTTTGTGACTAATATAGATAACACTATAATAGGTTCTATTATGCTTTTAGTACCTGGTCTTGCTATTACAAATGCTATTAGAGATATGATAGCTGGAGATTATTTAGCTGGAATTATAAAAACTAGCGAAGCATTTTTAGTTGCAATTGCTATTGCAGTTGGTACTGGTGGCGTTATTAGCTTCTGGCTTAACGTTTTAGGAGGTGTTTAAATGATAATTTTAGAAACTCTCCTTTCATTTATAGCAACATTTGGATTTGGTGTAATTTTTAATATACATGGAAAAAATCTTTTATTTGCTTCAATCGGTGGTGCTATCAGTTGGTTTGTATATGCACTTTCATTGAAATTTGCTCTATCTGTACCAGCATCTATGTTTATTGCCGCTGTTGCTTTTAGTATATATTCTGAAATACTTGCAAGAAAATTAAAAACACCAGTTACAACACTTGTTATAACTGCTTTAATCCCTCTTGTGCCTGGTTCTGGAATGTACTATACGATGTATCAAGTAGTAACTGGTGATGTTGATAAAGCACTAGAACTTGGTTTAAACACTCTAGCAAGTGCAGGCTCTTTAGCACTTGGAGTAATTTTTGTTTCAACAATAACTAGAAGATATTATAGCGTAAAACTTAAACTTAAAAATAAGAAAAAGCTTGAAAATTAATCAAGCTTTTTTTATTTATTTTAAAATATTATTTAGTCCATTTAACTTTTTATTTAATTCTTCTATATCAACAACTTCTTCAAACTCACTTGAAGGGAATTTAATATCTTTTTTAGTCTCAATATATTTATTTAAAGCACTACTACCTCTTGAAAACTCGCATAATTCAACACTTAAAAGACATTCCATAAAGTATAAATCCCTAAAATCACTGTATTCTTTTAATACATCTTTAATAACAGTACTTTCTTCACTATAAAGTCCCCTTTGATGAAGCGCTTTAATCTTATTTAGTAATAATCTTTTATATATATTTTCATCACTATTTTCGTCTCTCTTAGTTAGAGCTTTATCATAGCTCTTAATAGCTTCTTTATAATTTCCTATCTTTCCATATTCATTTCCTAATTTAAAATAGTAATTAAGATTTTTAAAACTATCACCTAAATTAATTAAGGTGTCTATCTTCTCTTTAGTACTTTCTAAAATAGCAAATGAGTACTTATCATTTTCATAGCTATATATTTCTATATCAGTAAATCCTATAGACTTTCCACCATAATTTTTATAAATACTTTCATATATACCATCACAAATATTTTCATTAAACCTTATATTAGAATCTTTTTTAAATAATCTTAATGAGTTATAAGACATTCTTCTTTTTCCTTCTATAATTGAAATTTTTCTAATATAAAGCCCCTTAAAATCATCAGCTTCATTTAAAATTTTAATAATATTTTCTTTTCCATCATCTGATAAAATCTCTTCATTATTTAAAATTAATATCCATTTAGAATTAGACTTATCAATTAATATATTTTTATAATTACAGTTTTCCTTATAATCATATATATTCGTATTATTAAAACTTCTTACTGCTTCTAAATTATCTTTCAATCCAATATTTAAAACATTTATTTCATCTGCTATATCTTTAATACTATCTAACAATTCTAGTATATTATCGCTATCATTTTTAGCCATTATACAAACGCTTAATAAAGTCTTTTTCATTATATATTCCTCCTATATTTTTCTTCTAAAATATATATGAAAAAAACTTATGTAATATTACAAAATATTTTAAACAAGATGCTCTCAGCTTCAAATCAATCTGTATTTATCTATATCTTACTTTTTTCCATTTTCTAACCTTTGTTCTAAATGATTTAAATGGTGCAACAGTATTAACATGAATCCATCTCCATATTGGCCAATTTGATGGAGTTGATGATGACCATTTCCTTCCTCCTCTATGAAATAGTTCTTCATCTGTATAATTGTTTATTAATTTTATAATTTCTTCTTCCTTCTTTATAAATTCAGCACATAATTCTTTAAGCGTAAATTTGCTATATTCTTCGTAAAAACTATTATATAAACCACCAAGATTATTCCATTTATACTCTGGAGTTGGAGTTATGACAATCTTCCCTTCCTGTTCTTCTCTTTCCCAGCTAAGTAATAAATTCATCCATCCTAATTGATATGCAATCATTTGATTTGGAGTTCTATCCACTTCATCTAGTAATATATCTTTATCCTTTTCATCAATATCATCAAATTCTTGTATAAATAATTTAGCACGATTTGAAATTTCTAAAATTAATTCCTGTTTATTCTGATATCCTATCATTTTTTCACCACTTTCTAATTCTCATTCATCAATATAACTAAATCTTAACTGCAATTATTCTTTATATTATTATTGTACATAATATATGGATTATAATTCCAGCAAAAATATAAATATAACATCATTTAATGATGCATGAATTAAATTAGCTATTTTTTATTTAAATTGGGTTATATGAATAAAAATAAAGAGTGCCAATCATTTTGACACTCTAAAATATCTTTTAAACTTCTTCTATTTTATTTTTATGATGGTTATATATATAGAATGGAATTCCTATTAACATAAGTATGAATCCCCACATTACTGTTTCAGCTCCAGAACCATATATAGTCCATATTGAATAAATAAATGCTAATAGTGGAACTATAGCTCTTTTTATAAATATTTTAAACGTAAATTCTTTTTCACCCTTAAACATTAACATTATTTCAGCAGCTGATGTTAAAAGGTATATTGGTAAGAATGATAAAGTAGCTAATATGGTAATAAAAGTAAATGCCGAAACCATGCTCTTTTGGAAGTTCATGATTAAAAGAATATTTACTAAAACTGATCCCATTATTAAAGCATTTGCTGGAGTTTCATATTTTGGATGAAGTTTTCCAAAGAATTTAGGGAATACCCCATCTTCTCCGGCTGCAAAAGCCACACGAGCAGTTGATAAAAGCCATCCGATTGTTGTTCCAAGTATACATACAACTACAGCTATAGTTATTGGCTTACCAATTGCTGTTCCTAAGAACTTTGTTAATATATCAGTAAGTGGTGCTTGACTATTTGCAAGTTCTGCATTTGACATTGCTCCCATACTAGCAACACTTATTAAGATATATACTATAGCAGCAATTATCATTCCATATATTGTACTCTTCTTTACATTCTTTTCTGGATTTTTTATTTCTCCAGCAGTAACTGTTGCACTTTCAAGACCAACAAAAGCCCAAAGTGTTGATGTAGCTGCAAGTGAAACTGTTCCTAATCCTTTTCCTTCTGGTATTAAAGGTAATATGTTTGCTGAATCAAAATTAATAAATGCTACTATAATAAATATTGCAAAAAATGCAATTTTAAATACTGTAGCTATAGTTTGAAGCTTTCCTGCTTTTTTTACACCTATTATATTTATAATTGTAAATATCCATAATATTGCACTAGTATATATTATTGAAGCTAATGGATCTCTTAAAAATGGAATAACAGCTGCACTATAACTTGAAAGTGCTACTATTATAGCTGCATTTCCAATCCAAGAACCATTCCAATAAAGCCATGCACTTAAAAATCCCGTAAATTCACCAAATGCTATCTTTGTATATTGATATGCTCCTCCAGTTGTAGGATATTTTGAACCAAGGTTTGCAAAAGACATTGCAATAAGTATTGATCCTGCTGTTGTTAATACCCAAGCTATAATCGTTGCAAGTGGTCCTGATAATTGTGCTAATGTTGCAGGAAGCATAAATACTCCTGAACCTATCATGTTACCACATACAAGCATAGTGGCCATAAACAAGCTAATTTCTTTTTTTAAGTTTCTTTCTTCCATGTTCCCCTCCTAAGTAAATTCGGGCAAAAAAATAAGCCCTAAAGCTATAAACTTTGAGCTTGCATAAATTTATTACAAACACAAAGATAGCTCACCACATAAGTATTGTGGCAGTTTTGCATATGTTATATACAAACCCAACATATACTCTTAAAGCATTAAGTATA
The DNA here is from genome assembly GCF_055396605.1 of Clostridium budayi. Lineage (NCBI taxonomy): Bacteria > Bacillati > Bacillota > Clostridia > Eubacteriales > Clostridiaceae > Clostridium > Clostridium budayi. The sequence continues at coordinate 1,374,398 of NZ_AP042456.1, read as the reverse complement.
TATTTCGGCAATAATACCTTTTTTATTAAATCATCGTGCTTACCTCATTAATAATACTCTTTATTATTGCGACCTCTATCTTATATCAATTAATAATATTTTAATTTTTTATTAACTCAGTCAATTGTATAAAAAATATTTATACTTGTCAATTATTTTTTAAATTTGTCTTATTATGTAAGATTCTGCCTATTAACTTCTTTATTCAAAAAAACTTTATATTCTTTTAAACTTAGTGTATTAAGTGTTAATAACAAGTTCACTAGTTCAGCTTATAATTTAAAAATCGTTTCAAAAAAAATCATTATAGAGGTGGAATTTATGAAAATTTCTCATTTATTAATTGGGAAACCATTAATGACAAAAGAACTTAAAAATCAAAAATATAATGCATTGTGGGGACTTCCTATATTATCAAGCGATGCTATATCTTCTGTTGCTTATGCAGGAGCTGCAATACTTGGTGTTTTAATACCCTACGCAGGACTTGCATCATATAAGTACATGTTATTAGTTACAATAGCTATATTGCTTTTAATGTTCTTTTTAATATGTTCTTATAAACAAGTTATAGATTGCTATCCAACTGGAGGTGGTGCTTATATAGTTGCCAAAGATAACTTTGGAACAAAAGCTAGCTTACTTGCAGCATCAGCTTTAATAGTAGATTATATACTAACTGTTGCAGTTAGTAGTACTGCAAGTTGTGATGCTATAACATCAGCATTTCCAGTTCTTTCTAAATATAAGATTATTATTACAATATTACTTATATTATTTTTAACTATTGGAAACTTACGTGGAATTAGAGAGTCTTCAAAGCTATTTGGTATTCCTACTTATCTTTTCGCATTTTCTATTATCTTTATGATAGTAGTTGGTATTATAAAAGTTAAAGTTTTAGGATATACTCCAAAGCCAATATATGAACTACCAAGTTTCTCTAAATCCATAACCGCTTTACTATTTTTAAAAGCTTTTGCTTCAGGTTGTACAGCATTAACTGGAATTGAAGCTGTTAGTAATGCAGTTCCAGCTTTTAAAGAACCATCACAAAAGAATGCCAAACATGTTTTATATTTCTTAGGATTATTAGTATTTTTAATACTTGGCGGACTATCATATTTATCAACGCTTTATTATACAATTCCTAATGAATCTCAAACTTTAATATCTCAAATGGCAACTGAAATTTTTGGAAATAATATTTTTTATTATATAATTCAGTTTACAACAGCAATAATATTGCTTATGGCTGCAAATACTGCATTTTCTGGACTTCCTCTTCTTTGGTCAATAATATCAAAGGATGGATTTGCACCAAGACAATTAGGTAATGTAGGAAGGAGACTTAGTTACTCAAATGGTATTATTTTATTATCAACAATTTCAATATTGTTAGTTATTATATTTAAAGGAGATTTAGAGCTATTATTACCACTTTACGCTATAGGTGTATTTATATCTTTTACAGTTTCTCAAAGTGGTATGTTAGTTAAATGGCATAGATTAAGACCAAAAGGATGGAGGCATAAAGCATTTGTAAATGGTGTTGGACTTGTAGTAAGTGCATTTACTTTAATAGTAATTACAGTTTCAAAATTTACTCATGGTGCTTGGATTATATGTATTATAATTCCTATACTAGTCTTTAGTATGCTTAGAGTTAAAAAATATTACGACTATGCATATAACCAATTAAAAATTAATTCTTGTGAAAATATAACTGAATATGCAAAAGTTCCTCATAAAAATCATACAGTGTTACTTATAGATTCTCTTAATAAGAGTTTTGTAAAGTGTTATAACTACGCTAAAACTCTTCAAAGCGATATAACTATAGTTCACGTATCAACTGATCCTAATAATGACATTAAGCTTTCAAAAAGTTTAAAAGACTTTGGAATTTATGAGGAAATAACATTCTTGCCAGCTCCTTATAGAGAAATTCGTACAACATTTTGTAAGTTTCTTCAAAAGATGAGTAGTGAAACTTGGAAGGATGATAAAATAACAGTTGTTTTCCCACAACTTATTTCTAGTCATATTCATGATAATTTTCTTCATAATCAACTTACTTTAATTATGAGGACTTCACTACTTACAAAAAAGCACATTGCAATTGTAACTATACCTTATATCATTAAATAATAAAAAAGGTCAATTTTTACTAAACGTAAAAGTTGACCTTTTTATAATATAATTTTACTTAATATTTCCCTTAAACTTTATCTATGTAATACTTACTTATATAAATATCCCTTATACAATTTAACATTATAAAAGTTATGCTTAAGTAAAATTTATTAACTAAACTTCTTTTGCCTTTAATATCTTTTTAACATTTGAATATCCAACAAAACTTAAAACTATCATTGGTATAACAAAAGGTATATACATTAAGAATAAAACTCCTGCAACTGAATATAATATTCCACCTGTCAGTGCAAATCCAGCTTTATTATTTAAAGCTCCTATTAAATTAAATATAGCTGCAAGTACTACGCAAATCATATGTGGTGTAACAAGTGCTGTTGCTATAGCTCCTCCAACTGCCTCTGCGTCAGATGAAGCGCTAGACATAGCTCCGCCAAAATTAACTATTAAAAATATTGAATATAATACCCCAAGTATAGCTGATATAATTAATACTTTACTTCTTTTCTTCATATTAAATTCCTCCTAAAAACAATTCATATTTGCTATGGTTTTATTATAGGTTTTATTTAATAGAAATTGGTATGCTTAGAGCATACAAATTAAATTCTTGACATATCATTTAATACTCCAAAAATTATAAATATTAAAATACTATATAATATATATCCAAGTAAATTTATTATTCTATTATTACTTTTTATAAATGGTAACTTTTCTTTTACACCTAAAAAATTAGAGTATAAAAAAATAAGTAATAAAATTAAAGTTACCATAGATGCATTCTCTAATATTTCATTTTTAACACCCTCTGTTTCTCTTTCTATAAAAAATGTTAATATTAAAAATACGTATGTTAAAGTAGCTAAAGCAGCCTTCCATTTCTTCCCCGTTCTAAAGCCTGGAATAACTTTATAAAAGTTTTTAATCCTTATTTTTTCTTTCTCTTTTTCATTTTCAATTTTCTTATCTTTTATTATTATCTTATTTGCTTTTTCTTTTAAATTAGAAATTTTCTTATTTATATCTAAATCTTTTTTATTTTTTAAAGACTTTGAAAATTTCTTTTCATATTTAATATCATTTCTATATGATATCTTATTTATCAAATCATTATTTGAACCGTTTTTTATTTTCAAAAGATCTTCTTTTAAATCTATTACCTTTTGATACCTATCATTTGGTGAGAACTCTATACATTTTTTAATAATAGTTTCTAATTTACCTTTATTTAATTTATTTTTTGGATACTCCCCTGTTGTTAATACATTTATAAGGATTCCTGTAGAATATATATCACTTCTTTCGTCAGTTTGTATAAATCCAAATTGCTCTGGTGGTGCATATTCTTCAGTTCCTTGTATTACTGTATCTTCACTTTTATTTTCTTTATATTCACGCGATACATCAAAATCAATTAATTTTAAAATATTATCATTACTTATAATTATATTAGAAGGTTTTATATCTCTATGTATTACTTTTGGATTTAGGTTATGTAGCTTGTCTAATGTATCGCATAAAGTTAATATATAATCTATTACTACATCTTCCTTTATAATGCCTTCTCTATCTAAAATTTCTTTAAGTGTATCTCCATTAATATATTCTTCTATAATAGTCAAAGTATTATCGTCTTGAAATATTTCATATATTTTGGGTATATTATTTAGATTATTTTCTTTTAATACCTCATATATTCTAAGATTATAATTAGTTAAAACTTTCTTTATATATATTTTGCTATCTACTTTATTTCTAACTAAGTATATTTTACTCTTTTTATTTTCATTTAATTTAGTTAATTCTTCATAGCAAGAAAGTTTAAATTCCATAATTAAACTATCCATGATATTTTCCCCTTATTTATATTGATTTTCTACATAGGGAATTATATCATATAATTTGTCCCCTAAACAATTTAACAAAACTATTAAGGAGTGAATACTTACGTGAATGAAAAGACTACTTCTGAATTATTAGATATACTTAAAGAAACAAAAAACATTAAGGAATTTGAAGAATATTTAAACTCAATAGATACTATTAAATATACAGATTTTTCGAAATACATTTTAGAAAAGTGTGCTGAAAAAGGAATAAAAAAAAGTAAATTAATAGCTGATGCTGATATTAATAGAACTTATGGATATCAAATTTTAAATGGCGATAAAAATCCAAGTAGAGATAAAATAATAAAACTTTGTATTAGTGCTAAATTAAATTTAGAAGAAACAGAAAAAGCCCTAGCCCTTGCAAAAGTAGGTAAACTTTATGCAAAGAATCTTAGAGATAGTGCTATAATCTTTGCTATTAATAAAGGTTTAAATGTTTTAGATACAAATGAATTTTTATATAATTTAGATGAAAATTTTATTTTAGAAGAATAAAAAATATAACTAAAGTAGGCATAGCTTTACTGCTACGCCTACAAGATAAAAAACACATTTAACTCTTTTTTACACTTTTAATTTCTTTATGCGTTTTTATAACTATTCATTTTTAACATAACTAAAAGTTTTACAAACTGTAATTTATATAAGAATATTTAATGGACACTACCATATAAATTTAATATTACACATCCAGCTACTACTAATATAATACCTAGAACCCCCATTCCAGTAATTCCTTGTTTAAAAATAAATACAGAGATTAAAGTTGATACAACTATTCCTATACCACACCATGTGGCATATGCTATACTAAGATTTAAATTTAGCAATGCTCTTGATAGACAAAAGAAACAAACTATATATAATAAAATGCAAGAAATTGTAGGATAAAATTTTGTAAATCCTTCTGAATAATTCAAAACCATAGTTGCTACTAATTCTAATATAATAGCAGCAGCTAAAAATAAGTAAGCCATACTTTATACCTTCTTTCTATATAAATTTTTAATTAATCTACCTTAATCAATCCATATTTTATCATGAAGATATGTTAAAGTCACTTTATTCTTTCCTTTAAGAATGAAATCGTCTCTTATTTATTGCAATAGAAAAGGACACCTTTTAAGTGTCCTAATCTATAGATATATCTCTTTTTTTGGCAATTTAGTATTCCCTTTTTTTATATACTAAAACTACGCCGTCTTAGTTTCTATATCTTCATCCTTATTTAATTTTTCTTCACCGCTATCTATTATTTCTTCTTCTTTTAATATTTTATTTAATATAAGTGCAACTATTGTACCAGTTGAGATTCCTGATGAAAATATCATCTTTAATCCTTCTGGTAATTGACCTATGAATTCTGGTCTAAATGTTACTCCAAGTCCTAATCCAATTGAAGTTGCAATTATTAATAAATTTCTATTGTTTATCTTAACTGTACTTAATGTTTTAATACCTGCAGCTGCAATAGTTCCAAACATTACAATTCCAACACCACCTAAAACTGGTTGAGGTATTATATTTATAAGAGCTGCAAATTTAGGGAAAAATCCAAGTCCAATAAGTAATACACCTGCCATTATAGCAACTGATCTACTTGCATTTTTAGTTAATGGTATTAATCCTACATTTTGACTAAAAGTTGTATTTGGAAAAGCTCCAAGTACTCCAGCAATCATACTGCCAGCACCATCTGCTAATACTCCTCTTCCAACTATCTTATCATTTACTTCTACCTTTGAAACTTCACAAATTGATGCTAAACATCCAACAGTTTCAATTGTAGTAACAAAATAAGCTGGTATAAATGTTAAAACATATTTAATATCAAATTCTACTCCATATTTAAATATGTTAGGGAATGCAAATAATGCTGATTCTCTAACTAATGTAAAGTCAACCATTCCAAGTGGAATACATAATATATAACCTATTGCCATACCTATTAATACAGATGCACTACTTACCATACCTTTTCCGTATCTATTTAAAAGAAGTGTTATTATAAGTACTATCATTGCTATTGAAACATTTTTTAAACTTCCATAGTCTGCACTACCAGTTCCACCAGCTGCCCAATCCATTGATACTGGAAGTAAAGTAAGGCCTATTAGACATACAACTGTACCTGTAACTAGTGGTGGAAATAATTTCATTAGTGGCTTTATAAAATAACTTAATACAACTTCTGAAATTGATCCAAGTATTGTAGCTCCAATTATTCCTGGAAGTCCTGCTACCCCTCCAACTGCAATTGCAGGTGCAACGAAAGTAAAATCTGTACCCATAATACATGGTACTCTAGCCCCAAATGGACCTATTCCTTTTGATTGTATTACTGTTGCTATTCCTGATGTTAATATTGATGCACTAAGTACTGCCGTTGAAGTCATCCCATCAAATCCAAGTGCACTTGATATTACAAGTGGTACTGCTATAATTCCACCAAATGCTGCAAATATGTTCTGAAACCCTAGTAATATTTGCACACCTATGCTTGGTTTATCATTAATACCATACATAAGTTCTGAGTTTAAATTGTTTTGTTTGTTTTTTCCCATCCTTAACCATTCCCTCTAGACATATTTATCATCTGCTCTAGCTATGTATATTTAGGAATAAAATAAAAAACACCTCAAATAAAATTTGAGGTGAGATATTTTAACAATAGAAAATACTAGTTATTAAAATTTCGTTCCCTCGTAGTCTGCTAATTTACGGCTAGCAGGTAGAAACTTCCGGACCCTATTTCCGATTATATACGAGCAGTTTTTATGATATATTGAGATTATATCATAAATTCAACGTATTGCAACTAATATCTTTTATTTTTACATCTCATCATCTGTTATTCTTCCGTCAGATGTGCTTATTGGTATAGCATCTCCTAAAAAAGTTGGCTCAGGTTTTATTATATTGGTATACATAAAATCCTTTATCTTTGCTAAATTTTCTCTCTTTTTATAACTATCAATATATATATAATTTCTTTTGTCTGCATTAACACCATAAGCTTCTATTCCCATTTTTTCTGCAATATATAAAGCTCTTGGAAGATGATATTCATTAGTTACTATTATCGCCTTTTTTACTTCAAATATTTCTTTAGCTCTATACATAGTTTCATAAGTAGAAAAACCTGCATGATCTAAAAATATATTTTCTTCTTTTACATTTCCATGATCCATAATATAATCTTTCATTGCCCCGACTTCGTTGTATCCAATTTTACCATGATCTCCACTTAATAAAAATTTACTACTTCCACTATTTTTATATACTTCTAATGCAGTTTCTAACCTATCAACTAATATGTCGCTTGCCATTCCATTATCGTCTACCCCTGCACCAAGTACAATTATTGCGTCAGCATCTTTTGGTAAGTTTTTATCATTAACTATTTTACCCATACTTTCTTTATTTATTACACTTATTGAATATATAGAAGCCCCACATATAATTATTGAAAAAATAATTACTAATCCTAAAACCCTAATTGTCCACTTTTTTATTTTATTATTCATATTAATCTATAAATCCCTTTCTATAAGACTTAATTATTATATTTAATAAGGCATTATTTTCTTTTTATTCATTTGTTTTTTTTATTTATTGAATGTATAATTTTTTTATATACTTTTTTTAAAGGAGGACTTATGCCTAGTTTAATATTAGAAGGAGGCACCTTTAGACCAATATTTACTGCTGGTATATTAGATGCGCTCTTAGATAATGATATAATTTTTCCATATTGTATTGGAGTTTCTGCTGGTATTTGTAACGCCTTTTCTTATATTTCTAAACAACGTGGTAGAAATTTAGAAATTATGGAAAATTACAGAAATGATAAGCGTTATATTGGATTTAGAAACTTTTTAAAATGCAAAAGTCTTTTTGGTTTAGATTTCGTTTTTGATGAAATACCAAATAAACTTAATCCATTTGATATGGATACCCTTTCAAAATATGATGGTAAACTGCTAGTTGGTGTTACAAATGCTGAGACTGGTAAAACAGAATATTTAGATGGTAAAAAAATAGATGAAAAATCTACTATGCTTAGAGCAACTTGTGCTATACCACTATTTTTCCCTACAATAAAAGTTAACGATAAGTATTATTATGATGGTGGACTTTGTGATCCTATTCCAATAAAAAAAGCTATTGCTGATGGAAATGATAAGCATTTAATTATACTTACTCGCCCTCAAAGTTACAGAAAAAAATTAGGGAAAGGTAACATTTTAGCATCAAAACTCCTTTGCAGAAAATATTCTAACTTAAAAAATGCATTTTTAACAAGACATAATCACTACAATAAAACAGTTCGTTTTTGTGAAGAACTTGAAAAGTCTGGTAATGCAATTATTTTAAGACCATCTGAAAGTCAAGCAATTGATAGTTTTGAGAAAGATGTAAATAAGCTAAAAGAAGCTTATAATAATGGCTATAAACTAGCAATTGAAAGACTTGATGATATAAAAAAATTATTTGAAGAATGTATATAATGCAATTTTCAAATAATTTATTTAGTCTTAATAAGAAGAAATATTAATTTATTTCTTCTTATTTTTTCTCATAAAGTAATTAAATATAGTTGCACCTAATACTAAACCAGCACCACCTAATGCTATGTTCTTTTTATTTATTTTGCTATTTTTAACTTCTACTTTTTCTAAATGGCTATCTCCTAATCTGTTGTAGTCATCATATAATCTCTTTAATGTATTAAATTTTTCTTTAGAAAAGTTTTTCATAAGTTTTACTGTAAATTTATCTATATATTGTCCTAAGCTTTCATTAGGTCTTCTTGCAATTATTTCACCATTATCAGGTTCAAATATATCATTTTCGAAAGCTTCTTTTTCAAGTCTACTTAAAATAGCTTCATTATCGTTCCATAATAATGAATTTATTAATTTTTCTCTAAGCTCTATTGTTTCTCTATTCATACAAATTCCTCCATAGTTATTTATCTTATATTTTAGCTTGTACATTATTTGTATCCATTATACTATTAAAATTCCTTTTTAAAATGTAAAATTAACTAAATTTTGTTTACAAAATTATTAAATAGAAATAATATATTAAATTTTTCAATTAAAACTCTACTTATGTCTAATAAATTAGTATAAACTCACACAATATGATATTATAAAGACACTATGCTTAAATAGAAAGGTTAGATTAAATGAATTTTAAAGAACTTATTAAAAATGATGACATAATAAAAGTATTAAATAAAATAGGAGTTAAAAATCCAACTCCAATTCAACAAGAAAGTATTCCTTTCATATTAAATGGAAAGGATGTTATTGCAGAAGCTCAAACAGGTACTGGAAAAACACTTGCCTTCTTACTTCCACTATTTTTAAATCTAAAAGAAAATGATAAGAATGTACAAGGACTTATTATCTCTCCAACAAGAGAACTTGCAATACAGATAACAGAAGAAGCTAATAAATTAAAAGAAGGTAAAGATATAAATATTTTATCTATTTATGGTGGCCAAGATATTAGTAAACAACTAAAGAAACTTAAAGGTGGAGTACAACTTGTTATTGCTACCCCTGGTAGATTATTAGACCATTTAAAAAAAGGAACTATTAATCTTTCAAAACTTAAAACTTTAGTTTTAGATGAAGCAGATCAAATGCTATTTATGGGATTTAGAAATGAAATTGACTCTATTATGAAAGAAACTCCTAAAAAACATCAAGTTTTATGTTTTTCTGCAACTATAGATGCTAAAGTTAAAAAATTAGCTTATAGATATATGAATGATCCAGTATCTATATCTATAGAAAAAGAACAAGTAACACTTGAAAATATAAAACAAGAAGTGGTTGAAACAATAGATAGATGGAAGTTTGATTCACTATGTAAGGTATTAGATGAGGATAATCCTTTTATGGCGATTATTTTTTGTAGAACCAAAAGAAGAGTTGATAAACTAGAAGAAGAGTTATATCAAAAAGGCTATAACTGCAAAAAGATTCATAGTGATATACCACAACCAAAGCGTGAAAGAATAATGAAATCTTTTAGAAATGCAGATATTCAATATTTAATAGCTACAGACGTTGCAGCTCGTGGATTAGATGTAACTGGAGTTACTCATGTTTATAATTATGATATACCGGAAAATGTTGAAGGATATATACATCGTATAGGAAGAACTGGAAGAGCTAAAGAATCTGGTTACACTTGCCTGTTTATAGATCCTAAAAACTTAAATATGTTAAAACAAATAGAAGAAACTATAGAATATAAAATTCCTAAAAGAGAATTATAAAATAATATAAAAAGAGGTTACATAAGTTAAGATTTTAATCTTATATTTATGTAGCCTATTTTTAAATATTATAATTCTTGTTGATTCATAAATGATTCTAAGTCTTGGTAATTACTCTTAGCAAAGTCTAAGAATGTATCTTCATCTATTTCTTTAAATTCTCTACTATTAACTACAACTAAATCTCTCATTACAAGGTTAACATCAATTTTAGAAACGACTTTAACAATATTAGCTGCTGTTAGAACATTTAATATTCCCTCACAGTCTTTTTTATTGTTTATTATCGCATTGTTTGATTTTGGTAATGTTTCTTTATAATCTAACGTAACGCATTTATAGAATTCCCCATACTCATCGTATAACTCTAATGCCATGTTATTTGTATCTAAATATCTTTCCATAACACAAGTTAAGTTTAAACCATCCCATTGGATTTTCTTACTAAATGTTCTTATGTTCACCATAATCATATCTCCTTTCCTTACAACAATTTATTATATAATTCTTATAATAATTGCTAAAATTGTCCTTACTGTTTCTTTATTATACACTAAAAGCCAAAGTTTGAAAAATACTTTCTCTTCTTATAATTGATAAAAATAAAAAATTTTATAAAAACAATTTAATTTTTTTATTAAATTTATTAAAAATAGCTTTATATGTATTAATATGATAAGTCTTCCTTCTTTTAACCAATTACATGTATTAAAAATTTTTTTCTGCTAATAATATGTTAGAGATTAATTTTAAGGAGAGATTTGTATGTCAAGCACAACAGGTGTTGTAAAATGGTTTAATGAAGAAAAAGGATATGGATTTATATCATGTGATAATGGTAATGATGTCTTTGTTCATCATTCACAAGTTAAAGAACAAGGAAATGATAAAGATTTACACGAAGGAGAAAATGTTACCTTTGATATTGAAGAAGGTAAAAAAGGTCCTATGGCTGTAAACGTTCAAAAGGTGTAATAATTAAATTACATAAAGAAAAGAAGTGATATATTATATCACTTCTTTTCTTTTACTTTTCAGCACATAATTTAACTATATTAATTATTGTTTCTACAGCTTTTTCCATTGATTCTATTGCTATATATTCATATCTTCCATGGAAGTTTTCTCCGCCTGTAAACATATTTGGAGTTAAAAGTCCCATAAATGATAATCTAGCACCATCTGTTCCTCCTCTTATTGGAACTATATTAGGTGTAATATCTGACATTTCCATAGCCTTTTTAGCAATATCAACTATATACATATGTGGCTCTATCATTTCTTTCATATTTCTATATTGATCTTTAATTTCAACATTTACTGTATCTTTTCCATAAATACTATTTAACTTTTCTTTAGCATTTATAAATTCTTCTTTTCTTCTATCGAACTCTTTACTATCAAAGTCTCTAATAATAAATGACATTTCTGTATTTTCTACAGTTCCATTTATACTCATAAGATGAGAGAAACCTTCATATCCTTCAGTCTTTTCTGGAACTTCATTTAGAGGAAGCATATTTAAGAATTCATGTGCTACTAATGTTGAATTAATCATTTTATTTTTAGCACTACCTGGGTGAACATTCTTACCTTTTATTACAACTTTAGCACCTGCTGCATTAAAGTTTTCATATTCAAGTTCTCCTAATGCTCCACCATCTACAGTGTAAGCAAAATCTGCATCAAATCCTTTAACGTTAAAGTGGTCTGCACCTTCACCTATTTCTTCATCTGGAGTAAATCCTACCTTTATATCTCCATGTTTAATTTCTGGATGATTTATTAAATATTCCATTGCAGTTATTATTTCTGAAACTCCTGCCTTATCATCAGCACCTAAAAGTGTTGTTCCATCAGTTGTTATTAATGTTTTACCAACATAGTTTTTAAGTTCTGGAAGTTCTTTTGGATCTAATTTAATATTTAATTCTTTATTTAATGTAACGATTCCACCATCATAGTTTTCTACAATTTGAGGTTTTACATTACGGCCACTCATATCTGGTGCTGTATCCATATGAGATATAAATCCTACTGTTGGAACCTTTTTATCAATATTTCCTTTTACTGTTCCATACACATATCCAAATTCATCAATTCTAACATCTTGAAGACCTATAGCTTTTAATTCCTCTGCTAAAATCTTTCCAAGTTCTAATTGTCCTTTTGTACTTGGAGTTGTTCTTGTTTCTTCATCTGATTTAGTATCAACCTTTACGTATTCTAAAAATCTTTCATGAACTTTCTTCATGCTATCACTCCTTTATAACTACCATCATATGGTTACATTATACAACAATTAATATAATAATAACTATACAGTTATTGGTTACTATTTTGTTAACAAATAAACTATAAATTTATTAATTTACTTTTTTGATATATATTTGTTTCCTTTTATATAAAATCTCCATGGAAAATCTTTCGCTTCTTCTGCATAATCTATTCCTATTCTTGTAGTTTCAATTATCTCAAAGTCTTCATCTTCCCCATTTGTTATGTATATATCTCCTTTTTCGTATAACTTTTTATAATTAAATTCTCTATCTATACTTAAGGCTTTACAAAGCTTTCCTGGTCCATTTGTAAGTGATAGTTTTTGTGCTTTTGTAAGACTTTCATAATCTTTATTAAATCTTATATTTGAAAGGTAATCAAATTCATTTAGTGGTTCTAATGCTCTTATAAGTACCCCTTCCCCTTCATCTTTAGCTCCTGAAATTACATTCATACAATTATACATTCCATATATAAGATAAACGTAAGCTATCCCACCTTCATGAAATAAAGGCTCAGTTCTCTTAGTTCTTCTTCCGTTATATGCATGAGAGGCTTTATCTATTTTTCCTATATAGCTTTCTGTTTCTACTATTTTGCATTTTATTATTTTGCCATCTACTTCTCTAACTAATATTTTACCAAGTAAATCTTTTGCTAAATCTAGGGCACCTTCTTTAAAATAACCCTTATCTAAACACATATTCATGATACCTCCTATATCTGAACATTAATTACAAACAGTTATATATCTTTTAAAATTATTTTTAGTAACATATCCTCTATCTATTATTTTAAATCCTTGATTCTCTATTATTTTTTCCATATTCTCTGAACTAATAATAACTGCTTCTTTAGATATATCTCTAGATTTTTTTATTATATTTATTTGTTTTTCTCTTGTTGTTTTAGTAAATAATCCATAAGGAAGATCAATTATAGATACATCATACTTACTATCTATATTATTCATATCTCCCTTTACTATCTTTATATCATAGTTTAATGCTTTAAGATTTTCTTTAGCATTACGTGCAATTTGTGGGTTTATTTCATATCCTTCTATATCTATTCCCATAGAAAGACCTTCAATTACAACAGTTCCTACACCGCAGCAAGGATCTATTACTTTCTTATTAATATTCCTACCAACTGCAATATTTACTAAAGCTCTAGCAACCCTAATACTTAATGCATTTGAATATGAATGTGGCTTTTTATCATGGTTATGCCAAATACAATCATTTTTTCTATAAATGCCAAATACCCATTTACCTTCAATTTTTATAACTCCAAGTACTATTTTTGCATTATGTATATCTACATTTCCTTTAACAGATAAACCAATTTCCTTCATTGCAGAAAGTCTCTCACTATAACTTGCTTCATTTTTCTTAAGCCTTATAAAATTAACTTTAAACTCAGGAAACTCTAAGGAATTTTTTCTTATACAATCTATTAGTTCTTCTAAAGAATCTTTTTTATAAATAATTTCTACACACTCTTTAATGAATGGACTTCTTGATGGATTTATAATACATTCTGAAAATAAATATTTACTTTTTATATTTACATTAAATATTCTTCTCATTTCAAGCTTACATAATTCCTCTTCACCTTCTGGATAATTAAGTATATAAAGGCACTCTTTTTTATTTTCTTTATTCATATGTTATTCTCCTAAATTTAAATTAACTTTCTCTTAGCTTTTGAACTTCTTCTAGAGTAAGATATCTAAATTTCCCAGTATCTAAATCATCTAAATTTATATTCATTATTCTAATTCTTTTAAGCTTTATAACTTTAAAACCAAAAGCTCCACTCATTTTTCTTATTTGCCTATTTAATCCTTGAGTTAATACTATATTAAATGTATCATCACTTAATCTTTTAACTTTACAAGGTCTAGTTTTTTCTTTATATCCTATATCAACTCCATTTGACATCTTATCTATAAAATCATCATCAAAAGGCTTATCTAATTTAACAACATATTCTTTTTCATGCTCATTTTCTGATTCTAAAATTTTATTTGCAAGATCTCCATCATTAGTCATAATTATAAGACCTTCTGACTCTTTATCTAATCTACCAACAGGAAATATATAATCTTTATAATTCATAAAGTCTATTATATTGTCTTTAACTTCATTAGATGCAGTGCATGTTATTCCAGTTGGCTTATTAAGAGCAATATAAATTTTCTCTTTAAGTTTTATTCTTTCATTATCGAGTAATATTATATCTTCTTCTTCAACCCATTGCCCTTTAATGCAAGGCTCTCCATTTACTATTACTCTATTTTCTTCAATTAATTTATTTGCAGCCTTTCTAGAACAAATTCCATAATTACTAAAAAGTTTATTTATTCTCATTATTAAAGTCCTTCCATTTTGTTATTAAGCTTTAATCCAAATTATATTCACACATCTCTTCAAATATTTTCTCAACCTCATCAATATCATTAATATCTATATCTACGCTTACAACATCTTCTCTTTTAGTAAAATATTCTTTCCCATATACTCTTACAGAGCATCCTAATAAGCCTTCTTCATATATTTCAACATCAATTGCTTCATTATATAGATAAATATTTCCATCTGAACATATAAGTCCATTTTCATATAAAGTGTTTCTATAATCTTTGTAATTAAATTTATAAATTCTAATATCTAATATTGCACATATAAGTATAACAAGGATAAAAAATACTTCAATAAAATCAATCCTAGATCCATCTATTAAGTTTAAAATAATACTTAAACTCCTTGCTATTCCATAAATCAATAAGCTATATGACATTGACTGTAAGTATATTTTAAATATTTTTCTTTCTTTTTTCTTATATATAACTTTTCCAAGCTTATTCTTAGTATATGTTAATTGATATTCCATATAATTTTTGTCATTATTTTTTATGCCTATAATCATAAGTGCAGTTATACACATTACTGCATTAAAAAGCACCTGATTATTTAATATATTTTTCCCCATAAAAAGATAGGTAGATACACTTGTTACAGCTATATATAACACAATATATAGTAAAGCTTTATTAATTTTATATTCTCTTTCCTTTTTTCTAAATTCTTTTTTATCCATACCCAAAATCCCCTTTACCATTTTTAATTCATATACTTATCAAGTTCACTTTGAACCTGATATAATTTCTTTTTAAGCATATTCATCTCAATATTTATACTATTTAAATCAATTTCTTCCCTTTCCTTATTACGTTCCACATACCTTCTAACGTTAAGATTTCCCGAATTTTTTAATATCTCATCCCTATTTATTAATTTTGAAAATCCTTTCTCTTCTTTAAATTCATTAAATGTAACTGATATTTCTTCTATAGTTTTTTCCTCTAATACTTTTAATCTTTTTAATGTTTTTCCTTTATCAGTTGCATCAATAAATAATATATCGTCCCTATCTCTACCCTTTTTTATAACTAATAAATTAATAGCAAGTGCAGTTCCATACATCATATTACTTGGAAGTGCAATAACTGAGTGAATTAAATTTTCTTCTATAAGTCTTATTCTAATATTGCCATCTATACCTGTTCTAAATAAAGTTCCCAAAGTTTCTATTATAACTGCTATTCCTTTTTCATTAAGGCTTTCTACAATATGTGTTATAAATGCATAATCTCCCCTTAACTTTGAAGGAATTCCTCTATAAAATCTATTAAAGTCATCATTTTGAATTATTTTATTCTGTCCCCATTCCCTGAGTGAAAATGGATGATTATTAACTATACAATCAAAAGTTCTTAGTTTATTTTTTGATACATGTAGAGGATTCTTTATTACATCTCCTTCAAATATATTTTTAGCGTATCTACCTTTCCCCTCAATTATTAAAAGCATCTTACATATTTTCACTGAATTTGTATCAATATCTTGTCCATATATTTTTACATCATTATGTCCTTTGCATACTTCTGTTATCATCATTCCTGTTCCTATAGTTGGATCATAAATTGTTTTAAAGTTAGTTTCTTTTAAAATCTCTTTAATTAAAATATTTAAATTATCTGTAGTATTTATATTTAATCTAATATCACTATATAGGAATTTAATACATGCTCTAAACTCTTCATCTTTTGGTATATCTTCATTAAACTTTTCCATATCTTCTAAAGTTTTTGCCATTATATCATCATCAAAATCTCTCATTCTAAATAAATCATTAATAACTTCTTGTACTTCTTTACTTCCTTCTAAAAAATCCTCGAGCTTGTCTAAAAAGTTATGTCTATAAGATTTTAATATTTCTTTTTTTGCATTATTTTTAATTAGCTTTAGAAATACAATCTCCAAAGCAACTTTTCTAGCAACATCTATGTTAAAGTACTCTCTAAATATATCAATTAACCCACGCATATAGCTATTAACATACTTTTCTATATTGACCATTTATCTATCCTACCTTTTACTCTAAACTTCTTCTAAAATATTCTTTAAATTGTTTTTCTCTATTATGCAGCATTTTACTCATAATCTCTTTTTCTTCTTTAACTAATTTATATATCTTTGATATTTCTTTCTGTTTTTCAATGTCTATAAGTTTTATTTCCATATCTTCTAATGTTTTTAATTTTATTATTGATAATACAGATCCCTCAGAATTTCTGTCAAAATAATCTTCAGCCTGTTCCGAATTAAGATATGCTACTAAATATTCTGGATCTAAAATATTAGTATCTTTAACTGTTAATATTATAAAATGGGATGTTGCAACAACTTTTTCTTCATCTACATCAATTATCGCTGCAGTATTATCACCGCTTTTCGCTTTAAATATTACATCATTCTTTTTTAATATATATTTATCATCTATTTCTTTTTCTGAAGTAAAATAAGCTAAATCATTATATTTTATATCTCCATAACTACTTACATCTTTTAATTTTATTAACCTATATGTATTTCCCCCCTCTAATATTTTCCCTTGAAATCCACCTTTTAAAATACATAATTCTGATAATTTCATAACACCCTCCTTTTTAAGTTAGCTTTAACTTAAAAGTAACTTTATGTTATAATAGTAATATATTCCATATAATTTGGTCAACACTTTTATCTTAAAATATATAAAATAAAAAAGCTGCAATTTAATAATGCAGCTCTTAGTCCTATTTATATATCAAAATACTTTTTAAATTTTTTAATCCACTCTGTATCCCAATCCATCTCTTCACATAAACTATATAGCTCAACTTCATCATTTATTCCTCTCTTAGTGATTATCTCATGAGTGCCCTTATTTACAATAAGTCCATTTTCTATATCATCTGCTATATCTTTAAAAAGTGCATAGCTTCTTATATGAGAAAACTCTGCAGTTTTTTTAATTAATTTTTCTCCTGTCAGTTCATCTTTTTCTATTTTATATTTGCGTATTCTCCTACTTTTTAGATTTTTCCTACTATCTTGTAATTGTTTTATATAGGTTGTCCTAATATTTTCTGCTGTATCAGAATCTCTTATAGCTTTATATATTTTTTCTGAATACTTTAAATATTCTTTTCTTCT
Source organism: Clostridium budayi (assembly GCF_055396605.1). Taxonomy (NCBI): domain Bacteria; kingdom Bacillati; phylum Bacillota; class Clostridia; order Eubacteriales; family Clostridiaceae; genus Clostridium; species Clostridium budayi. The sequence continues at coordinate 1,356,222 of NZ_AP042456.1, read as the reverse complement.
CCCTACTCCCTCTTTTTGTATAAATTCATCTAGTATTTTACCAATTTCATAGGCTCTAAAATACTCCTTGCCAGCTATTCTTGTCCTACTACTATCTGGTATATCTTTTAATATATATTTTGCTGTTGCTTTATTAGTCCTAAGTATCCCATCTATTCTACTTTTCTCAATCCACATTATCCCCATATTATCTATATAGGTACAATTATTCCAAGAATTTTTCACACTACTTCTACCTGTTTTCGTTGTATTTTCAGGATCTTCTGGAATATTATATTCCATATCCTTTACGGCTATTTCAAAAGGTACTATAGATGTTTCTTTTTTCATTACGAAATCATATCCTCATATAATTGATTTAATTTTGCAACCGCACAAGCAGCATCTTTATGCTTACATTTATCTGGATGAAGCTTCTTTGCTATATTATCTCTCCATTTCTTTGCTACCTTTTTATCAGAATAACATTCCCTAGTTATTTTAAGTTTATTTGCCCTTTCTTTTCCGTCTAATTCAAGTAAATAAAATATATATTCATACTCATCACATATAAAATATTTACTACTTTCACCTTCACTTATCTCCTTAGTTTCTATTTTGTTTATTTCGTTTTTACTTACAATGAATTCATTTAAAAACTCTCTAAATACTACAATTTTATCAAATAACCCCTTCCAACTATTACTTGTTATTTTTATCATTTCATTTATATTTTTATCTTTACACTTCTTTTTCTTAAAAAATTCCTTAATATCCTTATTAATTTCTATTCTAGCATTTTTAAGAGTTTTGAAATTCCTTAAATCATCTACTGATTTTACATTAATCCAATCCATTTTATCCCCTCCTTTTATAATCTATATTCTTTTTATAATAAATAATTACAAAAAATGCGTATAGAACAAATTTCTATACGCATTTTAAACAAATAAACTACAATTATTAAAATAACATTTTTATACCTATAATTATTAGTATAACTCCACCTATAATTTCGGCATATTTTTGAAGTATTCCTCCAATTTTTTTACCTATTAAAGTAGCTATTACACATAAAATAAATGTTGTAATTCCAATTATAATAATTGAAGGTATTATACTAACATTTAGAAATGCAAAACTTACTCCAACAGCTAATGCATCAATACTTGTTGCTATTGCAAGCATTATTAAATCTTTACTCTTTAATTCTTCATTTTCTTCTAAATCAACAGAAACTTCTTTTATATCCTCTTCCTGTTCATTTTTCTCTTCTCTAATTTCCTTAAGTGATTCATAAACCATCTTACCTCCGATTATAGTAAGAAGTATAAATGCAATATAATTAGCAAATGATTCTATGTATCCACTAAAATATTTTCCAAAAAACCATCCAATTAAGGGCATTAAAGCTTGGAATATTCCAAAGAAAGCCCCTATCTTTATTGCATTTTTTAATAAGTTTTTCTTAAGTGTCATTCCTTTAGCTATGGCTACTGCAAATGCATCCATAGAAAGTCCAATTCCAGTTAAAAAAATTGCTACAAATGTCATATTATTTCTCCCATCTTCCCTACTCATTTGCACAAAAAAAGACTTACACGTAGCACAAAAAAGGCTACGCATAAGTCTCGCTATTTAATATTAAGCCAGAATCTAAAATATATTCAATATGTTGACTTAATAACTCATTCAATTTATGAGCTAACTACTCCCTTACACAAACGAGTATTTTCTAATACGTATAATATAATACCAAAATTTTAATGTAAATTCTATATTTAGGATTTAAATATTTTTAATTTTTATTATATGTTTTGAAATATATAAAATTTATTATAGAATATACACTGAGGTGATTCTATTGAAAAAGAAAGTTAAGGTTGTAGGCACAATAATTGAGAATAATTCATCTGAAATTTTATGTGCTCTACGCTCACCTAAGATGGTTCAAGGGAACCTTTGGGAATTTCCAGGTGGAAAGATTGAAGAAGGAGAAACTATATCTGAAGCTATTGTTCGTGAAATAAAAGAAGAATTAAAATGCGATATTGAATTTATTGAAGAATTCAATGATAACACTCATGAATACGAAAATGTAATTGTAAATCTTATAACTGCAAGATGTAAAATAGTTTCTGGTACACCAAAGGCATATGAACATTCAAAACTTATCTGGTTACCTATTGAGAATTTAGAGACATTAAAATGGGCTCCAGCCGATATGCCAGCTGTTAAAAAGCTTATAGAAAAAGTGTAGAGAAAATTCTACACTTTTTTAAGTTATTATTTAGTTTTTTCTGGTTCTTTATATTCTTTTCCTTTAGTATCAACCTTAATAGACTCAATCTTAACTTCATTTAAAGGCTTATCATTTGAATCAGTTTTAACATCTTCAATCTTATGAAGTACATCAAGTCCTTCTGTTATCTTCCCAAAGGATGCATAATCACCATCTAAATGAGGTGAATCCTTTGTCATTATAAAAAATTGACTTCCACCTGAATCTTTATCTCTAGCACGAGCCATAGATAAAACACCTTCTGTATGTTTTAAATCATTATCAAATGCATTTGATGAAAATTCACCTTTAATACTATATCCAGGACCACCAGTTCCATTTCCTTCTGGATCTCCACCTTGAATCATAAAGTCTTTAATAACCCTATGGAAAGTTAAATTATCATAAAATCCACTATTAGCTAAAGCTATAAAATTATTAACCGTATTTGGCGCTTTATTTGGATATAATACACCTTTCATAGTTCCATAATCCTTAACTTTAATAGTTACCACTGGAAGATCTTTTTCATCAATTTTTTCTTCAGTCTGTTTTGGAGTATTATCCCCTTTAGACTTTTCATTAGATTTACTATTACTACATCCGACTATAGATATAGAAAGTACAGCAAATATAGCTAAAATAGTTATAAACTTTAGTTTCCCTTTCATACTCTTCATAAGCACCCTACTCCTTTTAATCTTAAATTTATTATATAAATATTTCTATTTAATCTTTATATTGAACCCTTACATATTAAAGGTTCAAAACTATATTCATTAAATGCTACAACATTTCTAGAGAAAGAATATCCTCCATTCCCTTCTACATATCCGTAGTATTCTATAACTTTTCCTAAACTAGTATCATAAAGTTTTGGATCTTCTATAGCAAAAGAATTATCCATATATTTATTCTCACCATATAGCATTATGTCCCCTTTTTCTCCAGTTTGAAGTTCCATTATTTCATTAAATAATAAAAGAGCTTCCATATAAGTATTTGGATTATTCTCCCCTCTTATTCCTTCCATAAAAGGTAGTGCATCACTAAATTCTAAATCAATACCTTCAAAGAAAGTATCTACTACAGTATTTTCTGAAGGCATTGGTATCATATTGTATCCCCTAAAAGCAAATACTTTATACTTGTCCTCAAATCCATTTTGTATTTTATAAAATACTATTTTGTATCCATCTTTAACTCTTAAATTGCTTCTTTCTTCTAATACCTTATTTATATTAAATTCTACTATTCCACAATCAGTCTCTATATACTCTCTTTCATTTTCAATAGATGTAACATTAAATCTTTCAAGTTCTACATCACTTTCTCTTAAATATTCCTTTAAATTAAACATTGGAACATCTCTCATAGGTGATACATATATGCCTGATTCTCTTATATCATAAAAATCTAAATGTGATAATTTATATTGCATTTTTAATGCCTCATTTATTTCATCTTCACTGTTTACATAATATCCACTTCTTCTTAAATATAAAGAATACATATATAAATAATCCTCATAATCTAATCCTACTTCATTATTCATATTTAATTCTTCTATATACTCATCATATAGTTCTCTTACTGTCTTCATATTATTCCTCCTACTTTATCTTGTATGAAAACATTGTATCACTTCTAACTTAATTTATAAAATTCATAACATACACAATAAATACTGAACATGCAGCAACAACTATTAGTGATTTTTCAAAATAAGCGAGTGTTAAAGCTACAATAGTTCCAATACTTGAATAAAGCATATTCCCTGTACTATAAAACACACTTGGAAATGTCATAGCTCCAAGGACAGAATAAGGCATATAATAAAGAACAGATTTTAAAAATCTACTTTCTATTTTATCTTTTAAAAATACAAATGGGAAAACTCTTGTTCCATAAGTTATTAAAGCCATTACTAGTATACATATAATTAAATACATAACCTAATCCTCCTCTTTTATAGGAAATAATTTTGCACAAATAACTGCTGCAACTAAAGAAGCTATAATTAATACAAACCCTTCTGAAATTATATTTAGAAATTTTACATACTTAAATAAAGCACTAATAAAAGCTGCTATTAATACAACTATTAATATTGGTTTACTCTTCTTCATTTCAGGAACTATAAGTGCTATAAACATTCCATATAGAGCTATTCCTAATGAATCTTGAAGTTTTTCTCCCATAAAGCTTGTACTAATTGCTCCTATAAATGTACCTAGTGCCCATCCAAAGTAAGGTGGTATTATTAGTCCAAGCATGTATTTAAAACTTAACTTTTTTTCTTCTAAGGATGCAACTGTAAAAGTTTCATCTGTTACTCCAAAAGCAACTATATATTTTTCTTTTTTAGTTACACCTTTTTTAAACTTTTGTGATAATGATAAAGACATAAGCATATACCTAATGTTTATAATAAAAGTAGTTAATGCTATTTCAAAAAATGTAGCACTATTAAAAATCAAATCTATTCCTGCAAACTGTCCTGCTGATGTAAGATTAGTCATTGAAATCATTACAGCCATTAAAGGGTCCATACCTCCCCTTGCAGCAATCATTCCAAAAGTTATAGATACAGAAATATAACCAAGTGCTATTGGTATACCTTTTTTAAATCCATCTTTAAAATCATTTATACTTTCAACCTTTAAAACTTCACTTAACTCTTCCCTTTCTTCTAAACCTTCCACAATTTATCTCCTTTAATTTCTATAATTATAACAATATATATTCTATCACATTTTTACTTTTAATTGAATTCAATCAATTTTATGGTATAAAATATATGGTATACTATAAAAAAAAGGGGGATTTTATATGAATTATACTAGACCAGACATTAAATCAAAAAAATGTATGCGAATAACTGCTTTAATATTATTTTTTATAATGACTATTATTTTGATCTCTTTACGTTTTATTATTAAAAATAATATTTCAATTAACTACTTAAAATTTATTGATATTCCTATAATTATATGTTTAATTCTTTTGTTATTTAATTTATTTTTTATGCCAAATTTAAGGTATAAGAGATATAGATATCTAATAACTGATGATAAAATTGAGATAATTGAAGGTGCAATATTTATAGAAAAAACTATTATTCCAATAGAAAGAATACATCAAATTTCTGTAAAACAAGGACCAATTAATAGAATTTATGGACTTTCTAAAGTTACAATATCTACTGCTGGAAGTAATGCTGAAATTAACTTTCTAAATGTAAGTGAAGCTGATAAAATAAGTGAAAACTTAAAAAATAAAATAAATAATTTAGTTATAATCAATCGCGAAATGGAGGCCGAATAGATGGATAATCCTTTTAGATCGCACTTTTCAATAATATTCGAAAATAGTATTAGCTTTTTATTTATTATTTTATTATTTTTTATAAATATATTCCGAGACTTTTTTAATGAAATAGATTCAATTAATATAAAAAATATATATTTATTAATAACTACTAATCTATCAAAAGGAATATTTATATTCATAATTTTATTATTAATTATTTTAATAAAAATTTTTATAAATTATTTAATATGGCGTAAAACTTTTATGTACCTTGATAATAGTGATTTTGTTTATGAACGTAATAGTATATTTAAGTGTAAAAAGAACTTTCCACTTAAAAATATAGCTTCTGTTAATATAAATCAAAGTATATTTCAAAGACTTATTGGTACATCTTCATTGAAGTTTGACTTAAACTCAAGTTTATTTTCTGATACAAGTAATATAAAAATAGTTTTAAAAAAGGAAGTTGCTAAAGAGCTTCAAGATTTAATACTGCTTAAAATATCTAAAATAAAAGTAAAAGATACAACTGATCCTTTAATAGATAATCAAATTGATACTGATTCTTCGATAAATAGTTCAGTTAATACTGACTCTATAATAGACTTTACTTTAATTGATGTAATAAAGCATAGTGTATTTAATTTATCTACTTTTTCAATATTCTTTACTTTAATTGCACTAGTTCCATTTACTCTTGAAATTTTTGACAAGTCAACTAGTGAGCCATTTTTAGATACTTTATATTTTATAGTGGTAATAATTATTTTCCAAGGTGTATCAATCTTTTTAAAAATATTAAAATATTACGATTTTAAAGTAAATAGAAATAATAATATTATTTCCCTTAGCTACGGATTATTTAATAAAAAAGCATATTCATTTTCAGTAAATAAAATAAATGCTATTGTTATAAAAAGATCTCTTTTATGCAGAATATTTAAAATGTACTCCTTGCAAGGTATGGTTGCTGGATTATCTGATGAAGAGAGTGAGTCACCTTGTCTTTCTTTATGTGTAAATAAACAACAATTAGATATAATTTTAAATACTTTACTTCCTGAATTTAAAAATGACGGGGAATTAATAAATGCTCCAAAAAGCTCTTTTTATATTAAACTGCTACATTCACTATTAATTTTAATTCCATTTATAATTTTAAGTCTTGTTACTAAATACTTCTTCATATTTATTCCTGTCCTATTAATCTTAATAGCTTATAGTTATTTAAAATTTAAAAATAATAATATGATAATAGGAGATAACCTATTTACATTTTCTAAGGGAGCTTTTGATATTTCAATAACTACTATACAATATAAGAAAATTCAACTTGTAAATATTAATAGTAGTCCCTTAAAGAATTTATTCAAAATTAAAACTGGAAGCTTCTCATGTATCTCAGATAGTTTTGATTTTATTCAATCTCTTGGATATTTTAAAGAAAATTCTTTTAATAAATTAGTTGATAAACTTTTCTAAAAAAGAGTCTACAATTTACTTGTAGACTCCTTTTTTTAATTTAATATATATTTTTTCTCACCTTCACTTAAATTTCCTAAATATATATTATTTAAATTTAAGCTTAAATTTTTATAAGCTTCCTTCATCTCACTTAAACTAGTTAAATCTTTTTCCATTTTATATCTTGGAAAATATCTAGATAAATGAAGTGGCATATTTTTATCTATGCCTCCGATAAATTCTGATAAATCTTTTAAAAACTCATCATTTGTATTTTCTCCTGGAACTAATAAAGTTGTTACTTCAACATGAACTCCAAATTCTTTTGCAAGTTTTATTGTATTTTTAACTGGACTAATTCTTCCAGTGCAAAGCCTTTTATAATAGTAATCATCGCCTTTTAAATCAACATTCATTGCATCAACAAAAGGTAATAATTTTTTCAGTGGTTCTTCACTTATATATCCATTTGTTACAATAACAACTTTTTTACTACTATCCATTTCTTTTATAATCTTTGATGTTTCATAAACGAATTCATACCAAATACTAGGTTCATTATAAGTAAAAGCTACCCCTAAATTATCTTTTGTAGTACATACAATATTAGCTAATTCTTCTGGTGTTATTTCTTGAGTATGTGGTCTCTCTTGTGATATAGAATAGTTTTGACAAAAAGAACATGTAAAATTACATCCAAAAGAACCTACAGATAATATTTTACTTCCAGGATAAAATTCACTTAAAGGTTTCTTCTCTATAGGATCAATTTGTGCACTTGTTAAGTTTCCATAGTTCAATGTATATAACTTTAATTCACCAAATGTTGAAATAGCTTTACGAACCTTACAAAGTCCTACTTCATTTTCTTTTATTAAACAATTATGAGGACATAAACTACATCTTATCATTCCATTTTCTTCTTTATAAAATTGTGCTTCTTTATAAAATTCTTCTTTTTTCAAAATTATTCCTCACCTTCTTTATATCTAGTAACTTTAAATCTTTCAAGCTTATACTCTTCAAAAGGTGATATATTTCCTTTTTGCATAGCTATTTCAACTTGTGCTTCACTATCATCTATTCCTTCTAAATTTGGAAGAAGAAGTCCTTTTTTTCCGCCACTTGAAACTATAACTCCATAGTTTTTAGGATCTAAATCTTCCATATTACATTCTTCTGCTTCATCTAAAATGTCTACTGATATACTACATTCTAAAAGTTCTTCTTCTCTAAGCTTTGGAAATCTTGGATCATTAAAAGCTGCACTTAGTGAATTTTTTAATATTTCAATTCCTATACATTCAGTTGTAGGTATAATAGTTCCAATACATCCTCTTAACATTCCATTTATCTTTAATGATACAAATACTCCTCTTCTTTCTTTTAGAAGAACATCATCTTTAATATCATCCATTCTTAGAGACATCCCCGTTTTAAAGTAATTATGTAAATTACTTCTTGCAAGTTTTGTATAAGGATTTCCCTCTTGCATCTTCTTTCTATGTTCTTCTTCCTTATTCCATATTAGTTTATTATAAAGTGATTCATAACTAGATGCATTAAATCTCATAACCCCATATCCAACTCCAAAAGGTCCTTCATAACTTAATAAATCACCCTTAACTTTATTTTCATCTAAGGTCCCCATAAGTATATATATTGAAGGTAATCCACATTGAGCTGCTTCAACTATTAAAGTTTCTTCCATATTAAATAGTTTTTCTACATCACCTTTTTCTAAAATGCTTAAAAGTTCTTTATCAAATTTTTCACCATAAGGACTAAACTTATAAGGTCCTTCTTCCTTTAACTTATGAGATAAATCCCCTGATGCAATAATTACTGCTCTTTCATTATTTTCATCAACGCTTTCTTTTATACACATTCCAAATTTATATAATTCAAGTGGGGTAAGCATTCCATAAGTTATGTGAACTATTCTATACTTCTTCTTACTTAAAATATAATAAAGTGGAACTAAAGCTCCATGATCTAATTCAAGTTTTATATTATATAAATCTTCTCTTTCTTTTGAAAGTTCAATAACTGGTATATTATTATTTTTACTATTTTCTATTATTTTCTTTGTAATATTTCTATTTATTTCCAAATCATAAGAAACATCAAATACTCCAAAATTACTTAAATCAACTTTAATTCTATACTCATCTGCTATACATATGGCATCTCTAAATACGTTTCCATGAGGAGTTATTATAATTATTGTATCAATATCCTTTTCTAATATTTCATCTCCTATTTTCTTGCAAGCATTTATTGTATTTATTATTTCTTTCTCTTTGCCTTTTCCAACTTCAGGTATCATAATTGGAGGATGTGGCATTAAATAATAACCTTTCATCTATATTCCCTCTTTCTTAAACTCTTCTTTATTCTTTTAATAATCTTATTATTCTCTAAAGTTTATTTAAGTATTAAAAAGAAATTATAAAAAAATAGCCAAGATTCAACATTCTTAAGCTATTTTTATTTATTATTAAATTTTAATCCATTGTATTTGTCTTATGTCCACATACTGCACATTTATAATACTTTTTACCATATTGATTATTGTCATATGCATAATCATACTCTTCCATTTCTTCTCCACAAATAGGGCACTTTATTGTTTTTTTCTTACTCAATATACTCACCTCTTGTCACTTTGTATATCTTCTTATATTTTTCTTTATATATACATTATCTTATAACACTAATTATATATTTTAAAATAATCTAAATACTTTCAATATACATTCTTGCTATATCTTGTATCATATTACTATATTCTATATATTCAAAACTATCTGCTCCTAATGTATCTATAACTTTAGGAGTAAAGAATGTGTATATTCCATTGGCCTTTTCTACTGATCTAGCCTTTACCATATCTTCTTTTACATCAAGATCTTGTAGTTTTGTAAGTGTAAACATTAAAGTAGTTTCCTTACTCTGTATTCCTTTCGGTAAATAATATACATTAACCCTATCATTTAATTCTTCAACACCATACTTACCATTCCATCTAATTGGTAAATACATTCTTATCCCAATATTTTTACTTTCATATAAAGATTCTCCAAACTCTACTTTCTCTAATTCATTTTCTAATTTTAAATCATATTTCTTAAAACTATTTTCATCAATATATTTTCCTACAAAATAACTAGGAATTAAAGTTAAAGTCATAGCTACAACTATAGAGATAAGTAATTTTTTTAAATATCCTTCATAAGTTTTTTCAAAATTATTAATTATAACATTATTGTTTTTTTCCTTAAATAATTTTATAAATTCTTCTAATTTAATTGGTAAACATTGCTTTGGTATAAAAATTAAAATAGCTTCATCTTTTGAATATAATATAACAGATCTATATAGTAATTCAATTTTTCCTATTTCATTTAATTTTATTTTTATTTTACTATATTTGTTTTCTTTAATTAAATAATCATTTTCAATTGTAATATAAACAGTACTATTATAGTCGCAAATATTCTTTTTAATAATTTTGGTAATTTTAGTACCTGTTCTCTTACTAAATTTCTTTTCAAAAAAATATATGATAATAAATATTAGTGGTCCAAATATAAGTATAAATTTAACAAGATAAAAATATATATCAAAATTTGCACATAAGTATGCTAATAATGCTATACAAGCACCTATTATGTAAGGAACTTTAATACTCATATTAAAAGTTTTGTCTATATTAAAACTCTTAGCTAAATACTTATTAAATTCATTAAGACTCTTTGGATATTTTGAAGGTGTAAATTCAAATTTCAAATCTAACACCACCTTACTTTTTTGTATTTTTCTATTTCTGATACTATTATATCTTTTTCTACATCAAGGCATTTAAATATAATAATATTACTTGGAATAAGCAGATTATATTTTATAAAAATATAATCTTTGTATATATTAATCTTTTCAATTCCATCCCATGTTATATCTTTTTCATAATTTTTTTTGCAATACTTAATACCATTTTCATTAATATGAATAATTGTTTTTTCTTCTTCTGTCTCTTTTAATTCCATATTAGACATCTTGTTAGAATAAATATTATATAACAATAATTGCAATAAAATATACATAGTAATTATAAGAAAATATATAGTTAAACTAACATTATTCAAATTACATAATATATACCAAAGCAAAACATATATTATTATATTAAGGCCTATTCCTACCCCTAAAGTAGGCCGTGCAAAAAATTTTTTTCTAGCTTTTTTAAAAATAGCACAAACTTCATCTGTTTTGGTAAAATTATATGTATACATCTCTTCCCCCTAAATTAAGATTGTAGAGTTATTATATTATATAATGTAAATAAAAGTAATATATTTTTAAATTTTTACTTTTCTATAATTTTTCTATATATTCCATTAAAAATAAATTTACAAATAGGACTATTTTTTAACAAAATAGCAAACATCTACTTATAAAAACAATTTTATAAGTAGATGTTTATCTTTTAATGTAATATATTATACTCTATATTTAGTCATCATAATTATTTAATATTCTTATATAATGATTTGCTTCTCTTAATACATGGTCAGCTAGAAGTGGTAATATTATAGATTTTATTTTACAATTAATTATTCCATCTGTTCCAGCTTTCTTAAAATCTCTTATTTTAACTGTTTGAAGCAAAGTATCTCTTGTAATATCATTCATTGTCATATCTGTCATATTTTTTGCCTTTTTAATTAAATCCTTAAACTCATTTGCAAGATCATTTGAAGTATCTATTAATTTCTCTTCGCTAGGATCAAGTAATCCTCTAATAAATAAAGCATGTTCCATCATGATTCTATCCCAAAATAGCTCTGTATTTCTGATATCTTCATCATTAATATCCTCATTCATTTCAAGGTTGCTTATATATGAACGATATAATTTAGCTTCACGTATTATATGTTCAATAAGTAAAGGATAATTTACTGTAAATAGTTTACAACATAACATTCCATCTAAAATTCTTCTCTTTAAGTCTATAAGTCCATTAAGAGCTTTCATTGTTCTATTATTAAGTTCTCTTACAGATCTTGTAGTTCTACTATCGATATCTTTATCATTTATACAATCTAATTTTTTCTCCATTTCTGTTATCTTTGTATTTATGTCTATTCCAGTATAATATTGTGTCTTCTTTTCTGTGCTTAGCGTATATTCTGTGAAAATTTCTCCAGATTCTATTACAGACTCTCTAACTCTTCCACCACTTAATTTAACTGCATCTAATAGAATTTTTTCAAATTGTTCTTTATAATCATTAGCTTCTTTTGCAAGTTTACTATTCTTAGGTGTAAATCCTGCCTCTAGAAATAAAGAATGCTCCTTCATAATTCGTGCAAAAAATAGATGTAATTCTAAAGACAAAATAACATATTTTTTACTACTTATCATATCTTTCCTCCATAAAAAGTTTGTTATATTATATTCTTAAACAAACGCTTCTGTTCTCAATTATTTTTATTAATAAATCTCACAAATAAATATATATATGAGTATATTTATAATAGAAAATTATTATTTATGGAGATAAACAATGGGATACTACGTTGAAGTTGAACCAAATGTTAAAGTTTATGTAGAAGACCTTAATTCAAAGGCAGATACAACAATTGTATTTTTACATGGTTGGCCTGGAAGCCATGAGCTATTTGAATATCAATTTGATTACCTTGCAAGAAAAGGATATAGATGTATTGGAATTGATCAAAGAGGCTTTGGAAAATCTGGTAGACCAATAGATGGCTATGATTATGATAGGCTTTCTGATGATGTTAAATGTGTTATTGAAAGCTTAAATTTAAAAGATATTACATTAGTTGGTCATTCTACTGGAGGAGCAATTGCTATAAGATATATGTCAAGACATGATGAATATAATGTATCAAAGCTTGTTCTATGTGCAGCTGCAGCTCCTAGCCTTATTAAAAGACCATACTTCCCTTATGGATTAAAAAGAGAAGTTGTTGAAAATATTATAGCAGAAACATATAAAGACAGACCTAAAATGCTAGATGATTTTGGTAAAACATTCTTTTATAAGAAGATAAGCAGACCTTTTTCACAATGGTTTTTAAAATTAGGATTAGAAGCAGCAGGATGGGCCACAGCATCTATTGCTAACACTTGGCTTGATGAGGAAGGTTTATTTGAAGATTTAAGAAGAATTTATGTTAAAACTTTAATTCTTCAAGGTGTTCATGATAAAGTAGTTTTACCTGAGCTTTCTGAAGAACAAAATAAACTTATTAAAAATTCTAGACTTATAAAGTTCCAAAAAAGCGGTCATGGCTTATTTTATGATGAAAAAGATAAATTTAATAAGGAATTAATAAGCTTTATTGAAGAAGAATAATACTAAAAAGACTATTTATATTCTAAAAAGACTATATAGAGATATACTTTATATCTCTATATAGTCTTTTTAACTAATTATTTTATATTTAAATTTTTATAATACTTTAATTTCATATTATCTCTATCTTGTATATATTGTTTTCTTCTAATATCTTCTTCTTTGTCTTCACATTTTATCTCTTCTATTCTTTTATTTTCTTCCATTTTATCTTCATCTCCAATCAAACTACCTATAAAAATTATACATCTTATTTGAGATAATTTTCTTATTTAGTTATTTTGTTGATAAAAATATAATAATTATACCTTTGCTAAACACAAGAATAAGGAGTACTCCTTAATACAATCACTTAGCTGCTTTTTACCTTCATATACTGTTTCAAAAGTAATTTCTTTAAAATTACACTCTTCTAATATATCTTTTAAATATTGTCTTTTAAAGCCATTATGTCCACAAAAGTCTTTTTCATCTTTATGAAAACTTCCATCTTCCTCATCTAAATCTATAATTATTAAGTAACCTTCTTTATTAAGAAGGTTATATAAATTTCTAAGCTCATCTTTAATGTCTATAATATGATGAAAAACCATTGAACTATATATAACATCGAATTTTCCATAAAAATTATTATCATTTATTAATTCAATTCCACGAAGATATATATTAGTTATATTAAGTTTTTCAATCTTACTTTTTAAAATAGATAACATTTCTTTAGATGTATCAATACAATAAATTTCACTAAATTTATTTTTAAGATTTAATGTTATTAATCCTGTTCCACACCCTACTTCTAATGCAATTAAATCATTCTTTTTATTTATTTTGTCTGATATAGAGTTTGCTAAAACATTTGCACGCTCTATTCTTCTTTTAGTGTCCCATTTTTCTGCTACTTCATCAAAGTACATATTACCACCCCTAAAAAATAGATTTCTTCATATGCCTGAATTCATAAACCCAAATCACTACAAGTGTAGCACTGATTCTAATACCTAACCCATAAATGAAATCAGGTAGTTCAAGAAATTTTCTTAGTAATATTGTTGTGAAAATTATAATTAAACCTAAATCTATCTTTTTTGTGTTTATCTTTTTCATACTACTTCCCCCTAAAGTAAAGAATAATATAAAATAATTACTTATTAATTTATATTTAATTATATGTAATTCCATATAATATATCTTTTTTCACCCCTAAATTTCTAAAAATATTTTCCTAAAAAATCTTAGTATTAAAGATTAATCAATCTTTCTATTGTATCTTCTATACTTTCTACTGTAGCAAATCTTCTATCAAAGATATTAAAATTATAATATTTATATAAAAACTCTGCTGACATATACTCATTATTGAAAGTCATATTAGTTTTTTCTGGAATAATAACCTTAAATCCATATTCAAATGCAACTTTACACGTAGCATCTATACAATATTCCGTTTGCATACCAGTTAATATTAGTTCCTTTATCCCCTTTTTATCTAAATACTCTTTTAATTCTGTTTCTCTAAAAGCAGAATTAAAATTCTTATTTATTATTTTTTCATTACCTATTGGCTTTATTTCATTATATATTGACCATCCATCTGTATTTGGTTCTAACTCAGTACCAACTTCTCCATTATGCCTCACATAGATTATCTCTACATCATTTTCTCTACATATTTTTAATAAGCTTTTTATATTACTTATTACTTCTTCTACAGCAAAAGGTTTTTCTAATACTAATGCTGTTTGGACATCAACCACTAAAAGTGCTTTCTTATTCATTACCCCTTCCCCCATTACAATTACATAGCATACTAACATATTTATAATTATACCAAACTCATTTGTAATAAATATACTTAACCATAATCTTATTCAAATATTTTTGTATAAATGTTATAATTTATACAAAAATATTTATAATAAAGGATGATATATATGGATAATATAAAATATGGAATAGTTAAAGAAAATTTAAAAAGAGAAGATATTTGCGGAAATTATAATTACACAAAATGGTACAAGCCATTTGATAATGAAAAAAGAATTGCTCTATTGCCAGAAGAAGGACGTAAAGATGATAATGGTTTTTTACTTAATGATATAAGATGGAATGAATGTAAAGCTATATTATGTAGAAGTAATGAAGATTATAAAAATAGGAATTTTTCTTGGTGTGATAATATTATAAGAAGAATTGAAGAAGGCTATAAACTAGAACTTTACATAAAAAAAACTGATAAAACTTACTGTAAGATAAATTATAAGAAATTCTTATTTGTAAATGGTGTATTTACTTTTCTTTGGTAAAACATTTATATTATTTTTAGGTCTTTTTTATTGAAAACTTCTGAGACGAGTCAAATCGAGAACTTATATACTACACATTAATTTATTGTCCTTTGTGTGGCGAAATACTACATTTAATGAATTATAATAAATATGTACAGAATACTAGATAATATACTGGAATAAAAAGAAGTACTTTTAGTACTTCTTTTTATTCTATTGAACCTTTAACATTCAATATACCATTTTTAATGTTAATTTTTATTATATATATCATTACATCACTATTCATTTAAATTACTTAATTTATAGTATTTTCTAATTAATTTTTTATACTCACCATCAAATGATATATTATCTAAATCATTAAAATATATTAGTTTTAATTCTTTATAATTACCTTTTATAAATTGTTTGTATACCAATTTTTTTGCTATCTGATTTTATTCCAACATAAGAAATATTAATTAATTTTATCTGTTTATTTAATACGCTCTTTATCTGATGCAACCTATATATAGTTTCACACACTCATATTCCCCCCAGCAACATACTTACTATAATAATATTCTAATAGCTTATATTTTCTAATAAATCTTAATTTTACAATAAAAATCCACCAGCTTAGCTGGTGGTATTTCCTAAGCCCTATAAGGGCACCTTACTTGCAATTGCGTCTTAAGACGCTAAAAAGGTCCGCCAGCCGCATGTTTTCTGTTACTTGCTACCCTTGAAAGGGTCAATATATTCTTTTATACTTATCTGATCTGCTATCATATCTTCTCTTTCTTGGTTTCTTATATATTCTTCAATCGCTTTTTTATTTCTTCCTACTGTATCAACATAAAAACCTCTACACCAAAAATGCCTGCTTTCATATTTATATTTTAAATTAGAAAATCTCTCAAAAATCATCAAGCTACTTTTACCTTTTAGAAAACCCACAAAACTTGATACACTAATTTTAGGTGGAATCTCAACCAACATATGTATGTGATCAACGCAAGCATGCGCTTCGATTATCTCAACACCCTTCCATTCACAAAGTTGTCTTAATATCTTTCCAATCTCAACTTTCTTTTCTCCATATATCTATTTTCTCCTGTATTTTGGCGCAAAAACTATGTGATATTTACAATTTCATTTTGTATGTGATAAACTATTACTATCCATTATGGATGCCTCCTTTTGTTATTGAATTTGGCTGCGAACCTAATTCTATTTTAACAAATGGAGGTTTTTTTGCGTAATACATCGCTAAAGCTTATCTGAACACACTTGCATAGCAAGTGGTTTTCCAAATACAATTAAAAAGAGTTAGCTTTTAAACTAACTCTTTTTAATATATCTATACGATTTTAGTAGTCCAATCTTCACAGTTCCAAACTTCTGTAACTATATCTCTATAAAACTCAGGTTCGTGAGATACTAAAAGAATTGTTCCCTTATATTCCTTTAAAGCTCTCTTAAGCTCTTCCTTAGCATCCACATCTAAATGGTTAGTAGGCTCATCGAATATAAGTATATTAGTTTCAACATTTAATATCTTACAAAGTCTAACCTTAGCAGCTTCCCCTCCTGATAAAACTCTTATCTTAGATTCAAGTTGCTTTGTTGTAAGACCACATTTTGCAAGGGCTGATCTTATTTCATATTGAGTTTTACTTGGGAACTCTTGCCACACTTCTTCAATACAAGTGTTATTATTTTCTTCTCTCTCTTCTTGTTCAAAGTAACCGATTTGTTGGTAATCTCCTAAATGAACTTTACCACTTAAAGGCTTAACCTTGCCAAGTAAGCTCTTTAAAAGAGTTGACTTTCCAAGACCATTAGCTCCAACTAATGCAACCTTTTGTCCTCTTTCCATAGATATGTTAAGTGGTTTTGTAAGAGGCTTATCATATCCTATAACTAAGGCTTCAGTTTCAAATATTACCTTACCAGAAGTTCTTCCATATTTAAATTCAAATTCTGGCTTTGGCTTTTCTTTTGTAAGCTCTATTCTTTCCATCTTATCAAGTTTCTTTTGTCTTGATTTTGCCATACCTGTTGTTGCAACATTAGCTTTATTTCTAGCTACGAAATCTTCAAGTCTTGCAATTTCTTTTTGTTGCTTTTCATAAGCAGCTTCTAATCTCTTCTTATTTTCATCATACTTTCTCTTAAATTCATAATAGTCTCCAACATATCTTGTAAGCTTTCTTTCTTCAACATGATAAATTAAGTTAACTACATCATTTAAGAAAGGAATATCATGAGATATAAGAATAAATGCATTTTCATAGCTTTGTAGATATCTCTTAAGCCATTCTATATGTTCTTCATCTAAGTAGTTCGTAGGCTCATCTAGAAGTAAAATATCAGGGTTTTGTAAAAGAAGCTTACCTAAAAGAATCTTTGTTCTTTGTCCACCTGATAAATCATCAACATCTCTATCAAGACCAAGATCTAAAAGTCCAAGACCTTTTGCAACTTCATCAACCTTTGCATCTATTAAGTAGAATCCATTATTATCAAGCATATCTTGAATAACAGCAGTTCTTTCTAATGCTTTATTCATTTCGTCTTCTGTCATTTCACCCATTTTTTCATAAAGACCATTCATTTCTTGTTCCATATCAAATAGGTACTTAAATGCATCTCTTAAAGCATCTCTAATTGAAGTTCCTTTAGTTAATGCAGCATGTTGGTCCATATATCCTACTCTAACATTGTTTGACCAAATAACTTTTCCTTCATCTGGCATAAGCTTTCCAGTAATTATATTCATAAAGGTAGATTTACCTTCTCCATTTGCACCAATTAATCCAACGTGTTCCCCTTTAAGTAATCTAAAAGAAACATCTTCAAAAATCGCTCTATCTCCAAAGCCGTGGTTCATATCTTTAACAGTAACTATACTCAAAAATTATGTCCTCCTTAAAAATCATTTCTACAAATAAGTTTATTCATATTATTATAATTTGTAAAGTAAAAGTGTACAATATTAATGTCTTTTAAAAATTCATAAAATAGGTTAAAATAAAATAATGAATATATACCACCTGGAGGTATAAGGAGGATGTTTAATTAATGGAAAATAATGATGAACTATTAAGCTTTGATGAGCATAATGAAAAACTTAGAAAGGATATTATGAACAGACTAAAGAGAATAGAAGGTCAAGTTAAAGGAATCCAAAAAATGATGGAAAAGAACTCTTGCTGTGGTGATGTATTAGTTCAAGTATCCGCTATAAGATCTGCTATTAATAATGTTGGTGGTCTTATAATAGAAAATTATGCAATAAACTGTTTAGGTTTTGAAGCTGGTACAGAAGAAGAAAAGAAAATTCAATTACTAGTAAAAAAAATAAATAGCTTTGTAAAATAGAGTTAAAGGAGAGATACTAAATGAGTTATTTTATAAATGTTATTTTTTTAATTGTTGGTTTTACTTTTTTGATAAAAGGAGCTGATCTTTTTGTAGGTAGTTCTTCTAGTATTGCAAAGAAAATTGGAATACCATCAGTTATTGTTGGATTAACTATTGTATCTCTTGGAACAAGTGCCCCAGAGCTTGCAGTAAGTTCAATATCGGCTCTTCAAGGTAACAATGGAATTGCAATTGGTAATGTCCTTGGATCTAATATATTTAATACTTTAGTTGTTCTTGGCGGAACTGCAATAACTATGCCACTTATTATAAATAAAAAGTTAATTAAAAGAGATTTTTTCTTTAACTTAATAATTGTATGCCTTATATATATATTGGCATTTGGAATAACTGTAAGTGGTAATGATGGAATCTTAACTAGAATAGAAGGAATTTTATTATTATTAATTTGTATAGTTTATACAATAATTTTAATAAAGAGTGCATCAAAAAGTAATAAAGATGAAAATACTAAAGAAAGTTCTAAAGAAGAACTAGATAAAATTAAAATTTGGCCTAATGTATTTAAAATTATAATAGGAATTATCGGAATAATACTTGGTGGTAACCTTGTTGTAAATGGAGCTACTAAAATAGCTTATTCAATTGGAATGAGTGAAAAATTAGTTGGGCTTACAATCGTTGCTGTTGGAACTTCCCTTCCTGAACTTGTAACATCAATAGTTGCAGCTCTTAAAGGAGAAACAGAAATTGCAATCGGTAATGTGCTAGGCTCTAATATATTTAATATATTATTGATACTTGGCTTATCTTCTACTATAAATCCAATAGTTGTTACTGGAAATCTTTCTATAGATTTAATGTTTTTATTATTCTCTACAGTTGTAATTGGCTTTTTAATTTATTTAAATAGAGGAAATGATATAAAAAAATTAAGTAGAGGTGAAGGAACCTTATTAGTATTACTTTATGTTGTTTATTTATCATACATAATAATTAGAAATTAAATAATATTTAAAGACTTTTTCATGGCTAATGAAAAAGTCTTTTTTAAAATAAAAATAGCATAAAAACTACGAAAATCCTTATAAAGACTGCCTTAAAATGATTTTCGTATAAAAATATAGTGTTTTTTCTATGATGTAAAAATAAGTATCCTTACCAAAGCAAAAAGAAGTGACTCCAATGTCTATCCATGATATAATTATTTCTATAAAATGAATAAATTAGAATTTTTTTGAGGTAAGTTTTATTATGGGTATATTAGATATATTTGGAAGAAATAAAAATAAATTGCCAGAAAAAAGAAGAGAAAAAAATAATAAATATATCAAAAAAACGGGAATTGTTTATTGTGAAAATTTACCAGTGATTGAATCTAGTGATGCTGTTAAATTAAAAGATATAGATACAATATGTAAAAGAGCCATTGCCTGTTTGTTATCAATTCAATTTGTTTTTGAAATTGAAAGTGAAAACAATTATGATGAAGCCAAAAAGCATTTTTCTGAATTATTAAAAAAATATGATGTTGAAAATAATTTATTAAGAAAAGAAAAAAGATTATTTAATAATAAATATAATAAACAAGATACAGCAGATATTGTTTGGAATTACGAAGCATATTGGAGTTTAGTGTGGGTATTGGGATTGATTGATGATATTAAAGCTGCAAATGATATTTGTGATTGTAAGAAAGCTATTGCACTTGTTGAAGATTGCAGTAGTTTTGAAGATTTTAAAGGAAAATGTAAAATTAGAAATATTGAAGATATTTTAGATATGTTAGATTTGTATTATCGCTATCATTGGGCTTGTGTAGAAAAAAGAATAAACCCCAACACCAATATTGGTAATCTTGACGGAGAAATAGTTTGGGAAAGAAGAAAAGGTCTTGAATGGGTTATATCAAAGGAATATGATTGGGATGATATTTCTTTAGATACATAAGCAATACAAATTGGAGTTTATCAAGAAGAAAGAGAGAAAAATCCAATTTTGTAGGAAACCACATTATATCACTATGAAAATTGAATATTGAACATGAAAGACAGTTGATTTCGATTAAGAAATTGATTGTCTTTTCTTTTGCAAAAATTTAAGCACAGGCAATTATCAATGAATGATAGTTGCCTTTTTAATTGAAGGAATTTAAGAATGCAAAAGTTTTAAAATAAACTACAAAAGAATATTTCAGCAAATGATTTTTTTAATACACTTTCCTTCTCTTGTCAGAAAAAATATATAAATTATATAACGTCAGAAAAAAAAGATGTTACTAGAAATAATCATATAATTAAATCAATAGAAAAGTTAACTAATAAGAAGAAATTATAAGAATTACAATATATCTTTAGTTTCCCTATTTTTATTTATGGATTTAAGAAAAACTTTAAAAATATTAAAAAATGTTGTAAAATAATATTTAACCGCATTAAAATATACAGAAAATTCTCCATATTGAATTTTTGATCACCGTATATATGCAACATAAAATTTAAAAAGGAGATGAATATAAATGGAAATTAGATTTGATATATTTCAAACAATGGCATTAGCAACAATAGTATTTTATTTCGGTAAATATTTAAAAGATAAAGTTAAATTCTTATCTAAATACTGTATACCAGCTCCAGTTGTTGGTGGGCTTATTTTTTCAATATTAATTCTTATTTTAAGAATTACAAATATTGCAACAATCACATTAGATACAACACTACAAAATATTTTTATGACCGCATTCTTTACAAGTGTAGGATTTACAGCTAGCGTTAAAATATTAAAAAAAGGTGGACTTAATGTTTTAATATTCCTTGTATTATCAATATTATTAGTAATATCTCAAGATACATTAGGAGCATTTTTAGCAAAACTATTTAATCTAGATCCCCTTCTTGGTCTTTGTACTGCTTCAATACCTATGATAGGTGGACATGGTACAGCAGGTTCCTTTGGACCTCTTCTTGAAGAGATGGGTGTATCTGGTGCAACAACAGTATCATTTGCTTCTGCAACATTTGGTCTTATAATGGGTAGTTTAGTTGGTGGATTTGTCGCTAAATCTCTAATTGAGAGAAAAAATCTAAAAACACCAAAAGAATCACAAGATCATTCAATTCCAGTAAGTGATTTCCATGAAGATAACCAAGCTATATTATGTAATAAAAAGATCATGAAAGGTATATCATGGATTTTTATTGCAATGGGTATAGGATCTATAATATCAGGCTTTATACAAGATCTAGGGTTAACATTCCCGTCTTATATAGGTGCAATGATTGCAGCTGCAATTATAAGAAATGTTCTAGATGCTAAGAAAATTACTATTGAAGAAAAAGAAATTGAAGTAATTGGTGGAATCAGCCTTTCCTTCTTCTTGTCAATGGCTCTTATGGGATTAAAATTATGGGAACTTTTCGATCTAGCATTACCTATGATTGTTATGTTAATTGGACAAACTGTTCTTATGGGATTATTCGCATACTTTATAACATTTAGAGTTATGGGAAGAGATTATGAGGCTGCTGTATTTGCATCTGCTAACTGTGGATTTGGTATGGGTGCTACACCTAATGCTGTAGCAAATATGGATGCATTAACAAGTAAATTTGGATTTGCCCCTACTCCATACTTAGTAGTCCCTATAATCGGATGTCTATTTATAGATTTTGTAAACTCTGCTGTTATCACATTGTTTATAAACATACTTCATTAAAAATAAAAGCTTAGAAGAGACAATTCTTCTAAGCTTTTATTTGTTAGTTTTTCTATACTTCTCTTCAAATCTTCTAATTATAAGATCCATTGCTATGTGTGAATTTACCCTTGTGTCTTCGTCATCTATATTGCTATCTACCCCTGTATATATAACATACTTACATAGTCTTTCAAATGTTGAACCTTTATTTGCTGTTATAAGTATAACATCTACACCATTTAAATTAGCTTCAACTAAAACTTCAAGTAATGCTTTAGTTTCACCACTTCTTGAGAGTATAAATACAAGATCATCATGACGTCTTAATATTTTACTTGAAAGTGACATAAATCTTGGATCATCATGTGCATCAACTGGTATTCCTAGATTTTGAAGTTTTAATTTAAATATTCTTCCAAGATATTTATTAATACCTACTGAATATAACGTAATTTTTTTGCATTTTTCCATCTTATCAAGTATTTCTTCTTTAAGTCCCATAGATACTAAATTATAAGTCTCCATAATTGAATTCATGTATGAATTTTCTAAAATTTCTTTTTTCTCTTCCCCAAATCTATTTTTTTCAAAATAATCATCCTTAAATTGTATGAAACTTTTATATTCTAATTTTTTAGATATTCTATGAATTGTACTTGTACTTGTTGAAAAAATTTCCGCTATATTCTCTATGGTAAATGTTTTGTAGTTAAATTTATCTTTATTTTTAAGCAATTTATCTAATAAGTCACTCTCTAATCTTGTAAGATTTTTATTATAACTTGATATTCTCTTTTGTAAACTCATACCCGTCCATCCTTTCCATAGTCACGTAATCATTTCCGAATTAACTTTATCATAAAACAATTTATTTTTCACTTTTTACATCTTAATTTCAGATAAATTTGCCACAATTTTATTAAATTTTTAGGGAAATTTTTTATTTATGTAATTAAATAAGATGTACAAACCATTATGGAGAAACAGTATTAGTTGGGAAATTTTTTATTTATGTAATTAAATAAGACACTAAATATAGTTTATAAACTATATTCGGTGTCCTATTTTCTCATATTTCCATTGTTTTGTATTTCTTTGTAACTATATTAATTGATAAAATACTTATTACTATAACTAGCATAGTCATTAATATTAAAACAACATTTAAATTCTCTAAAATTAATGTTAATTCTGCTTGTGATAAAAATAACTTTCTTAACAATGTTACAAATCCTATAACTAAAAATATAGGTATAATCCTAATATAATAAATCATAGTACTTTCTGGATATAATAAATTAAGAACCATATTAAAAACTGAAGTACAATAAAAACCTATAAAAATTAATAATATTGCTTCGAAAGTAATTATATTTTCCCCAATATACATAGATAAAATCCCAATTGGTATAATAGATGCAATTCCATATAAAAAGAATATAGCAAGTGGAGTTCCTATTTTACTTTTAACTATATCTTTACTACTTATAGGAAGAGACCTTAAAATCATATTAATACTGTTTCTCTTTCCTGTTGTTTTAGCTATTATATAATTTATACTATTTAAAGGGAATATCATTATTATAAATAAATATGAAATATTAAATTGTAAGTAAATCTCTTCTGATGTTATTGAGTCATTTTTTATTCCTATAATAAAAATAGCTGTTAAAAATATAAGACATATTACATAGCCAAAAAACATTTTCATTTGAATCATTAAATCTCTTAATACTAACTTAAACATACTACTTCACATCCCTTTTTTCATAAATTAAATTAGTAACTATCCAAGATAAAATAAACACTGCAGAACTTATACATAAAAATGTTATACTCTTTGTATTACTTAAAAGATCCATTAATATATTTTCTTCAGATAAAATTACAACAATAGAGGTAGTTCCTCCTATTATAAGCATATTAGCAAATCTATAATACTTAGGATTTAAGAAAATAAAGATAGGTATAATAATACTCATATATAGTGTTTGAACTGATATAACTAATATTATAGAGTTTATATCTAAAGAGAACATTTCATTTTTTAATATGATATTCAATCCTTTAAAAAGGATAAAGAACATCATATTTGCAGAAATTATATACATAAGGGCACTTATATATTTTGCTGTTATATAATCACTCCTTTTAATAGGCATTGAGTTAATACATAAATTAAAATTACTCCTTTTCTCTACCTCAATAGTTGTTAAAACTAAAATAAATACAATCATAGTACTTATTAAATATATACTCTGAGTTCCCCCACTTACTAAAGATATATAGGTAGTAAATAAAATCATTAAAATTAATCCTTTAAGAAACTTCTTTTGTACTAAAAACTCCATTTTAAGCAAATTTATCATATTATATTAACCCCTTCCCCTTTTTTGAATAAAACACAATAATATCATCAATACTTGCTCTTTCAAATACAAAGTTACTTCCATATTTCTTTATAAAGTCATTTTTATTTTTAATTAAAGCTTCAAAATTATATCTAGAAGCTCTTTCTCCTATTAACTCTTTTCTAATTTCCTCTGTGATATCATCTACTGAACCTTTTATAATAGAATATTCTTCTAAAAGAATATCTTTTTCTTTAGAAAACTCTACTTTTCCATCTTTTATAAATGTAATATAATCATCAAGTTTTTCTAAATCTGTTGTTATATGAGTTGAATATAATATTGATAATTCACCATCTTTTATAAGCTCAAAGAATAAATCTAATAATTCACTTCTAAACACAGGATCTAATCCTGATGTTGGTTCATCTAATATTAAAAGTTCTGCCTCATGAGATAATGCTATAGCTAATGAAAATCTCATCTTTTGCCCTTTAGATAAATCTTTAACTTTCTTCCTTTTATCTAACTTAAACATTTTTAAATACTCATTAAATTTATTCTCATTCCATCTTGAATAAAATGGTGCTATTATTTTTTTGTTATACTCTATTGAAAAATCTTCAAATGAACTACATTCATCATAAACAAAGCCTATTCTATCTTTTATCTCTATTTCATTTTTCTTTAAATCTTCTTCGAATATTTTAATATTTCCGCTATTTAAATTAATTAAATTCATTATAGCTTTTATTGTTGTTGTTTTACCTGCTCCATTTGGACCAACAAGTCCCATAATAAAACCCTTTTTTAAATTAAAAGTTACATTATCTAATGAAAATCCTTTATAGTTTTTAGTTATCTTATTGACCTCTAAAGCATTTTTATAATCTTTCATAAATTACACCCCTATTTTCATTTAAAATTCTTTTAAAGTTTTAAAAATCTCTATAAGTTCATCAAAATCTAATCCTATGCTATTTGCTATCTCAATTGCTTCTGTTAATTTACACTCAATTTCCCTAAGTTTTTCTTCCATTAAAATCTCTTTATTTTGCCTTGCTACATATGAACCTTTTCCTTTAACCGTATATATGATCCCTTCCTTTTCTAACTCTTCATATGCCCTTTTAGTAGTTATTACACTCACTCTAAGTTCAGACGCTAAACTTCTTATTGATGGTAATATATCATCTTCTTTAAAATATCCACTTATAATCTCATTTCTTATAGCTTTTGATATTTGTTCATATATTGGCACTCCTGAAGTATTTGAAATGATTATATTCATTATTTCACCTCTTCCGTGTATATACTGTATATATTCTATATATACAGTATATACACACTAAAATATAAAATCAATACCTTTTATCATATTTTTTTATTTTTCCCATAATTTATATTTATTTAATATTGAAATTTATCTTAAATAAAATAGAGGATAGATAAGTATAAAATATACTTTCTATCCTCTATTGATTATTATTAATTTAAATTATTCAGCTTTTACCTCTTCGTTAACTTTCTTCTCTTCTTTTTTTGAATCATTTTTATCTTTAGAAGAAGTATTTGCATTTTCAAACGAATTTACAATTATATATCTAGAATCTCCAACATTCATATATTCAATCTTAACTTTATCGCCTGGTTTACTTAAAGAAACTTCTCTTGCAGTTTCAGTTGAAACTGAATATATATTATTATCATTTTTTAGTTTAATATCGTATATACTAGATCCTTCTTTTATAACTAAACCAACTCTTTCTATTTCCCCTTCAATAGTCTTTGCACTATCACTACCTTCAAGTGAAATGTTTGTATTTGTTAATACTTCTAAATACTTATTAAGTGTTGCTTGAAGTGAATCTCCTACTGCTACTGTATTATAATTTTTAACATTAACCATAGCATAGTTTTTAACTAGTCCATTAGCATCTTTTAATGTCATAAAGTAAGTTGGTTCATTTTGAATGTTTATTAAATATGGGAAAGTAGCTGTATATTTGTATTGCTGAACTTTACCTTCAGCGGATTTCATAGCTGCGCTTTCTGTAGCTCCTGCTGTCTTATACATAGTAGTTTTACCATCTCTTGTATTAGTTAATGTAAATCCAACTAAACCTTCATCATTACCTACTGATGTTATACCTGTATAGTAATAACATTCATCATTGTTATATATTAAGTTCATTCCTTCAGTTGATACAAGCTTATCCTTATCACTAAAGTTAAATACTCCATGAACTAATGTACCCCATTTATCTATATAATTTTTTATAAATTTATCTGGTTGTATTCTATCAACCCATTTTGGCATATTATCAATATCATAAATTTCAGATTCTCCAGTTTGTGCATCAATTATTAAAGCTCCTATAGCTTTCTTTTCAGTTACACCAACTCCAGTATCGTATCTTGTAATAACCCAGTAAGGTTTTCCTTCATCATCAAGTTCAAATGTATAATCAGTATGTTGAGCTTTCATATCTCTTAAAAAAGCAGCTCTATCTAAATCTGTTAATAAGTATGATGATTCTAGGTATTTAATATTTAACGGTTCACCATTTAATTCTGTTACTAATTGAACATCATTTTGGTTAGTTGCACTTACTTTAACATATCCTGGTGTTCCTTTATGATTTGTTATCCATTTAAATAAAGATGAGTGTTCAAGTGGTGCAACATAATAAAGTTCTCCATTTATGCTTTGAAGTGTTAAATCTCCAATATAAACTTGGCTACCCAGGCTTGGAATTTCCCCAAGCTTTTTATCTGCAAGCTTGTCCGCCAGTTCTTTATCTATAGTTGGTAATTGCTTTAAGTCAATATGCTTTATCTGACTTGAGAATTCAACTCCATCTACATTACCTAATAACTCTCTATGTGCTTTATAACTTACAAGTGGACTGCATAATATCATAATAACAACATATAACAATATACTAGCTCCACCTAAAGTAATATACTTTTTACTAAAATGAGTAACACCATAAATTATGCTACATAAAGCAAATGGAATTATTATAGCTAAAAAACTAATTGAGAAATCAAATATAAGTTTATTTTGTAAAAATAATATTACTCCCATAACTAAATAAGATATTAAAAGCCATTTTAAATATCCTTTAAAAGATGCCTTTCCACATTTATTTATGTTATTTATTTTGCTTTTTGAATTTTTAATCTTATTTATAAATTCAAAAATCTCAGAAAAATCCCCTCTATTATTCATAATCATTCTCCTTATTCTTTAAATTGTATAAATTATATCATAATGTAATAATAAATACTATATAAAATCAAAAATTATTCATATTATCTTCACTAATTAAAAATAATAAGCGCTAATCCATTTTAAGATAACAGATTAGCACTTTAATTCTTTTAATTGAAATCTTCAATTCTTATTATATTTTCAATCTTTTTAACAGTTTTAAGTTCATATATATCATCTATTGCATTTATAATTTGAGATTCTCTGCATTTATGTGTTACTAAAACTAGATCAACCTCATTAGGTTCTCTATTTTCGCCTCTTTGTATTACTGATCCCAAGCTTACATCATATTCTCCAAATATAGCTGTAATATCTCCAAGTACACCTGATTCATCTAATACACATATTCTTATATAGTATTTACTCTCTACACCTCTCATATCTCTTATTTCTTTATCCCATAAGTTATTCTTAGTCACAGATTGTAAGTTCTCATTATTTAATCCATTCTTTAATATATTAATCATATCACTTACTACAGCACTTCCTGTAGGTAAATCCCCTGCACCTCTTCCATAAAACATTAAGTCTCCAACTGCATTACCTTTAACGAAAACTGCATTAAATGAATCATATACATTTGCAAGAGGATGATTTTCAGGAATCATTGTAGGATGAACTCTCATCTCTAATTTTCCATTTTTATCTTTTACTGTTGCTAAAAGTTTAATAACCTTTTTAAATACTTTTGCATATTCAATGTCAATAGGCTTTATATTAGTTATTCCTTCTCTATATACGCTCTCAACATCTATTTTTGTTCCAAACGCTAATGATGAAAGTATTGCAAGTTTATACTGAGCATCAAATCCTTCTATATCTGATGTTGGATCCGCTTCAGCATATCCTTTTTCTTGTGCCCCTTTTAAAGCTTCATCAAAAGTTAGCCCTTCTAGTTCCATCTTTGTTAATATATAATTTGTTGTTCCATTTATTATGCCGTACATTTCCATCACTTTGTTCGCAGTTAAGCTTTCATTTATTCCTTGTATAATTGGAATACCTCCAGCTACACTTGCTTCATATTGGAACATTACCCCAACTTCATCAGCCTTTTCAAATAATTCGTCTCCTCTTGTTGCAAGAAGCATTTTATTTGCAGTTACTATATGTTTTTTTCTTTCCATACACTTAAGCATGTATCCTCTAGCAGGTTCAATACCTCCCATAACTTCAATTACTATTTTTATAGAGTCATCATTTAAAATTTCATTAAAATCTGTTGTTAAAAGCTCCTTTGGAACTTCTACACCTCTATCTTTTTCAACATCTCTTACAAGGACTTTTGATACTACAACTTCATAACCAGAACGTTTAAAAACTTCTTCTTTATTAGAGTTTAATATCATCCAGACACCGCGTCCAACATTACCAAGACCTAGTAATGCAATATTAACTTTTTTCATAATTTATACCCCCTTTTATAAAATGCCCCAATTGTAATACAATTCTAATTATACAATTAAATGTATTTCTTTTCCATAGATTATTGCTTTTTATATTTTTTTATAAAAAAAGTATCAGTTAAATACTTAACTGATACTTCTAAATGCTAGTCTATTATTCTTCTAACTCTTCCTATTCTACTCCATGGTACATTTGCTATCTTAACATAATCATGTGACTTTGGAGCTTCAATCCATTTTCCATTTCCAAGATACATACCAACGTGTTGTAAATTTCCATAGAATAATAAATCTCCAGGCCTTGCATCATTTACTGCTACTTCTCTACCATTATTTATTTGAGAATAAGTTGATCCTCCAATATTAATTCCAATTTGTTTAAAGCCCCAATAAAATAATCCTGAGCAGTCGAAAGCTCTATATCCACTATTTATATATTTAGATGGTATATCATATTTTCCTTGTGCAGCTTCATTTGGGAAAGTATTCTTAAACATTCTTATACTTTCTGTTGTGATAAACTCACCCTTACCACCCCACATATAAGGTGATCCTATTTGTGCCTTTAATATATTAATTAAATTTTCAGTAGTTGCTGATGTAGATGTTTCAGAATTTTTATCTACTATTCTAATATAATCAGCACTTGCATAGCCTGTTTTACCATTTGAATTTACTTTATACCAATTTCCATGTTTACTTTCAATTTTAAATACTTCTCCTGGTACTAAGTATCCAATAACCGAACTACTTGTATTTGGTTCTTTCCTAAGCCTTAAACTAGTTGAAACATTAACTAGCTTACCATATTGATTAACAGCACTTTCGCTTCCACTGTTTGAATTTCCGCTATTTGAACTATTTCCGCTACCAACAATTTGTACATAATCTTGGTGAACGTATCCAGTCGTTCCATTATGATTAATTTTATAGAATGATCCTGATTTACCAGTAATATTAAATGTTTGTCCATTTAATAAATATCCAACAACTGAACTATTTGTACTCGGTGCATTTCTAATTCTTAAATTAGATGATATATTTATAACCTTTCCAATTGATTTTTCACTTGTTTCATGATTATTATTACTACTATTGTTAGTATTGCTACTTTCTCCAACTATAGCAACATAGTCACTATGAACGTATCCTATAGTACCATTTCCGTTTATTTTATACCATGAGCCACTTTTCTCTAGTATTTTAAATTTATCTCCATTTGAAAGATAACCAACAACGGAATGATTAGTACCAGCACCACTTCTTATTCTTAAACTACTTGAAACATTTTTAACTTGTCCCATTTTATTATTAACGCTAGTGTTATTATTGTTAGTATTATTGCTATTATTATTGCTATTATGA
Organism: Clostridium budayi; assembly: GCF_055396605.1. Lineage (NCBI taxonomy): Bacteria > Bacillati > Bacillota > Clostridia > Eubacteriales > Clostridiaceae > Clostridium > Clostridium budayi. The sequence continues at coordinate 1,325,039 of NZ_AP042456.1, read as the reverse complement.
CCACTACCTATAACTTCTACATATTCTCCATATACGTATCCTGTTTTTCCATTTGCTTTTATTTTATACCAATCGCCTGATTTTCCTAAAATATCAAAAGTATTTCCTTCATATAAATATCCTATTGTAGAGTGATTTGTACCCGCTCCACTCCTCATTCTAAGGCTACTACTTATATTTATAACTTTACCTTTTCCTGAAGAATTTGTGTTATTTGAGTTATTAGAGCCAAGCTTTACATAATCCTCATGAACAAAGCCTTCTTTTCCTTCGTAATCTATTTTATAAAAGCTTCCTTCTTTGCCTTTAATGTTCACTTTATTTCCATTATATAAATATCCTATAATTTCTGAACTAGTATTTGACTTAGCTCTTACTCTTAAACAACTAGAAATATTTATAACCTCACCTGTATTTGACATTTTTTCTGAAAGCATTGATTTATGTAAGTCATCTGCATGAGCTATCTTTCCATCTTGTATTAAAACAGCACCTGTTCCTGCAGATGTAGCTAAAACTAATGCCATAATTTTCTTTTTATTATCCATTATATCACTCCCATATACCCAAATTATAACACTATACCTTTACATTTTACCCTACTTTCATATATATTTAAAGGAATTTTTAATCATTTTGTAACTTTTTATCCAAAAGTAACAATTATGTAACATTTTATATTAAATTCTTATTGGAAGTGTACTACATCCTATTCCTCCACCTGCTTTTATAATTTCATCATACTCACATTGTAATACTTTATATCCATTTTTTCTAAGTATTCTAGTAGCTTCTGTATCACTACATATAACCCTCTTTTTATCTAATGTAATTATATTAATTCCTAAATTATCAGCACTTTTCTTTGATACATAATAAATATTTTTAAACTCTTTTTCTATCGTTTCAATATCATAAATATAATCACAAACTATTGCTGACTTTTTATCTAATATGTTAAATACACAATCTAAATGAAGCTTACTTACTGAATCAAATCTTATAGGAATAACTTTATATTTGCTTCCTACATCCTCTAAATACTGTTCTAATTCTGATATAGCTTCTTCACTTGTTCTTTGACTAAGTCCAACAAATATTTTTGAATCCCCTATTACTACATCTCCGCCTTCAATTTCATTTTCAAATTCATAATACTTTAATCTATTTTTTCTTATATGTTCTAATAACTTTTTTGTTTCTGTTTTTCTATGTTTATTTTTTAATTTGCATACAAATAAAGTTCCTTCTAAAGAAAATCCTATATCTCTTGTAAAAACTTCACTTACCCCTTTTTCAGTATTTAAAAAATAATATTTTATATTTTCTTCTGATAATATATTTAAAAGACTATTATAATTATCATAAACTTTTTCCATTGAAATATTATCTTTATGCTGATTTCTATAATCTATGATTTCAAAATAACTTGGATATCTCATTAAAATATAATTAATATCTTTCATTTTCTCATTCCTCTTTCGCTCACTAATCTTTTATATTTAATAACCTTATACTTATAATATAACTCTCATTATAATTATTTATCAATATATTATTAATTTATATTCTACTACAAAAATTATAATATTTAATAAATTTATAAAAAATAAAAGAGGGTTAACAAAAATAATTTGTTCCCTCTTCTTTATTATTTATCTTTTTCTGATTTATTTTCTTTATCTTCTTTTACATCTTCGCTAGCTGTCTTCTTATCTTCCTTCTTTTCTTCTTTTACATCTTCACTAGTTGTTTTCTTATCTTCCTTCTTTTCTTCTTTTATATCTTCACTAGTTGTTTTCTTATCTTCTTTCTTTTCTTCTTTTATATCTTCACTAGTTGCTTTCTTGTCTTCCTTCTTTTCTTCTTTTACATCTTCACTAGTTGTTTTCTTGTCTTCCTTCTTTTCTTCTTTTACATCTTCACTAGTTGCTTTCTTATCTTCTTTCTTTTCTTCTTCTGAGTAAACATCATTAACACTAGTTTCTTTTTCTGCTCTCTCTTTTTTACTTGTTACTTTTATTTTCTTTGCACTTGCTTGAGGTGGAATTGATTTTGTTATCTTTTGATCTAAAATTGCACATATATGATCCCCAACTTCAAGTTTAATTTCTTCCTTACAATCTTTCTTATTGCAACTTCCATGTAACTTAGTTTTTTCATTAACTTTTATAATAATTTCACCTTTATATACATCACAAGCATTCATATATCCATCTACTAATAATTTAATATCCTTTGAATCCTTACATTCTTCTACCTTTTTTATAGTCCCCATAAATATTGGACCTTTTCTTGGATGTGCAGATGCTGGAATTGAAAATAATCCTACAAATAATATTGCTGCAACAATACTCTTTTTAAATATGTTTTTCATATATAATATCCTCCTTTGTTATCAATACAAAAATTATTTTTTCCTAAAACTAAAAAAATATTCTACAAATTTCTCCTAAATTGTTTCATTAAAACGATTTACTGAATATAATTTAGTAACAAAAAGTTTTTTGGAGGCTTATCTATGAAACTTCAAAGGTTTGAACTAAAAGAAAAATTAAAGAGTTTTTTTATTTATCTTTTACTTGAGCTTGTTATAGCCTTTTTTATCTCCCTTGTTACTAGCTTCATCTATAATGACATATTACTTTGTATTGGTCTTGTTCCAGCTATTATAGGTTGTTTCTCATTATATGATGCTCATAGTGCAATGATAGAACTTAACTCTCTAAGTCAAAGTAAATCACCTTACTTTTCAGAAGCCAAAATTGCTTTAGCTAAAAGGGAAAATGAATTATTAAAATTAAAAAATTCTTTTACTGGTAGTATACTTGATTTAAGACTTCATAGTTTAGAACTAATGTTATCAGGAATAACTTTAATTATACTAAGTATATTTTAGATTTATAAAAAAGACACCTAAAAAATAGGTGTCTTTTTATTAATCTTCTTTTTCTTCTTTTGGTAATATTCCTATTCCAAGCTCTTCTAATTGTTTTTCATCTACTATATTTGGAGCTTCACTTAAATAGCAATATGCATTTTGGTTTTTAGGGAATGCTATAACATCTTTGATGTTTTCAGTTCCAGCTAAGAACATTATCATTCTATCTAATCCAAATGCTAATCCGCCGTGTGGTGGTGGTCCGAATTTAAATGCTTCTAATAAGAATCCAAATCTCTTCCAAGCTTCTTCCATAGTGAATCCTAAAGCTTTAAACATTCTTTCTTGAAGTTTAGTATCGTGAATTCTAATTGATCCACCACCTAATTCTTCTCCATTTAAAACTAAGTCATATGCTATTGATCTAACTTTTCCTGGATCTGTTTCTAAGAATTCTAAGTCTTCTTCCATTGGAGCTGTGAATGGATGGTGACATGCTGTATATCTTCCTTCTTCTTCACTGTACTCGAATAATGGGAATTCTGTAATCCATGTAAAGTTAAATTCATTCTTATCTTTGATTAAATCAAGCTTCTTAGCAAGTTCTAATCTTAAAGCACCTAAGCTTTGGAATACTACTGAGTTTTTATCTGCAACTATTAAAACTAAATCTCCCTTTTTAGCTCCAGCTGTTTCTAAAAGATTTGCCATTTGTTCTTCTGTTAAGAACTTAGCTATTGGTGATTGTATTCCATCTTCTTTAACTTTAATCCATGCAAGACCTTTTGCTTTGTATGTCTTAACGAACTCTCCAAGTCTATCTATGTCTTTTCTTCCCATAGATTCTCCGCCTTCAACTACAAGAGCTCTAACTGATCCTCCGTTTGAAATAGCATCGCTAAATACTTTAAATTCAACATCTTTTACTGATTCTGTGATGTTTTGAATTTTCATTCCAAATCTTAAGTCTGGCTTATCTGATCCATAGCTTTCCATAGCTTCTTTAAATGTCATTCTCTTAATTGGAAGTTTAACTTCATGTCCTAATACTTCTTTAAATACATGAGCTATTAAACCTTCATTTAATGCCATTACATCTTCTTGATCTACAAAACTCATTTCTAAGTCAACTTGAGTGAATTCTGGTTGTCTATTTGCTCTTAAATCTTCATCTCTGAAACATTTAGTTATTTGATAGTACTTATCAAATCCTGAAACCATTAATAATTGTTTAAATATTTGTGGTGATTGAGGAAGTGCATAGAACATTCCTGGATAATTTCTTGAAGGAACTAAGTAGTCTCTTGCTCCTTCTGGAGTACTCTTTGTAAGTACTGGAGTTTCAACTTCTAAGAATCCGTTATTATCTAGGTAATCTCTGATTGCCTTTGATGTTCTATTTCTAATCATAAATATTTTTTGCATATCTGGTCTTCTAAGGTCTAAGTATCTATACTTTAATCTTATATTTTCAGCTGCATCTAAATCTTCTTTGATATATATTGGAGGAGTTTCTGATTCTGATAGAATTTTTATATCCTCACATTTTAATTCTACAAGTCCTGTTGCTAGATCTTTATTTGGAGCTTCTCTAAGTACTACTTCACCAGTTACAGCGATACAATATTCAGGTCTAACTCCCTTTGCCTTTTCAAAAACTTCTTCTTTTACATCGTCACCGAATACTACTTGCATTATTCCAGTTCTATCTCTTAAATCAATGAACTGTAATCCCCCAAGTTTTCTATTTCTTTGAACCCATCCCATTAGAGTAATTTTCTTACCCTTATGTTCTTCTCTAGGTTCACCACACATCATTGTTCTTTTTAAACCGCTAAGCGCTTCTGCCATATGTGATTCCTCCATATCTATTTTAATATAATTTTAGCAAATTAATTTTACTCTTAAGCCTTAATAACTTCCTTGATCTTTTCTAAATCTTCTAAGCTTAATTCAAATTGTTCTCCATCACTCATTCTCTTAAATCTTGCAGTTTTGCTTGAAAGTTCATCATCACCTAAAACAACACTAAACTTTGCATTTATTTTATTTGCATACTTCATTTCTGCTTTAAAACTTCTTCCTGCATGGTTTATTTCTGAGTTAACTCCAATTTCTCTAAGTTTATGAGCTAATCTAAATGCTTCCTTTGCTCCTTCTTCTCCTCTAGATGCTAAATAAAGTTCAACTAGTGGTTCATTTGGAATTTCGATACCTTCATTTTCTATTGTCATTATAAGTCTTTCGATACCCATTCCAAAACCTATAGCTGGAGTTTCAGGACCTCCGATTTCTTCTATAAGCTTATCATATCTTCCTCCTCCACATACTGTGAAGTCTGAATTTAAGATTTCAAATATTGTCTTAGTATAATAATCAAGACCTCTAACTATTGAAGGATCTATATTGTATTCTATTCCTAAAATATTTAAGTACTCTTTAACTTTTTCAAAGTGATCACTACACTCTTCACAAATATAATCTAATATTATTGGAGCATTCTTTGTAATTTCTTTACAAGATTTTTCTTTACAATCTAATATTCTCATTGGATTTTTATTAAATCTTGACTTACATGTAGGACATAATCCTTCATAGTTTTCTTCTAAGAATTTCTTTAATGCTTCATTGTATTTAGGTCTACAACTAGGACATCCTAAATTATTTATATTTAGGCTAAGTCCTTTAAGGCCAATCTTTTTAAGTATTGACATTGCAAGTGCCATAACTTCTGCATCCATTGAAGGTTCTTTTGAACCAAACATTTCAACTCCATATTGATGGAATTCTCTAAATCTACCTTTTTGTGCTTTTTCATATCTAAAGCATGGTGTAATATAATAAAGCTTTGTTGGTTGTGCTTCATTAAATAATCTATTTTCAATAAAAGCTCTAACTGCTGGTGCAGTTCCTTCTGGCTTTAATGTTATACTTCTATCACCTTTATCCTTAAAAGTGTACATTTCTTTTTGAACTATATCAGTAGTTTCTCCAACTCCTCTTAAGAATAATTCAGTGTGCTCAAACATTGGTGTTCTTATTTCTCTTATTCCAAAGTTTTTTGAAATTTCTCTAAATATATTTTCAACGTAATGCCACTTATAAGCATCACTTGGTAACATATCTTTAGTACCCTTAGGTGCTTGTATTTCCATCTAATTGCCTCCTATTTGTATAATGTATCAAGTAAATTAATCTTACCTTCTATCATTTCATCTATTCTATTAATATATTCTCTAACATCTTTAACATTTGGGAATCTTTCTATTCTATTTTCTTCTAAAAATACCACTTTAGATACTGCATCAGCACCAAGTGCAATTATAGTTTGCTTATCTTCAATCATTTGCATATTATAAATACATTCTTTGCCTTCTTTTGCATATCCTAAGTTTTCCATATTCCCAACCATATTCTTTTGTCTATACATATAATATGGAATTAATCCTAAATCTTTAGCTAACTCTTTACTCTCTTCATACATTTTGCTTATTTCATCTTGGCTCTTTATTCCGAGACCTTTTTTTAGAATGAAGTTTTCATAAAGTCTTGACCCTCTCTTTAATGAAAGTCCATGAACTGTTAAACTATCTGGCTTAAGATTTTTAATTTCTTCTGCTGTAATTTTTGAATTTTCAAGTCCTTCTCCTGGAAGTCCTATTATCATATCCATATTTATATCTTTAAATCCTAAAGCTCTTGCCATGTTAAATTTTTCTTTAACATCTTCTGATGAATGATTTCTTCCTATTAATTTTAATGTTTCATCGTTCATAGTTTGAGGATTTATACTTATTCTAGATACTTCATACTTTTTCATTGTTTTGAGTTTTTCTTCAGTTATTGAATCTGGTCTTCCACATTCAACTGTAAATTCTACAATATTTTTGTCCTTTACAAAAGAATTATAAACCTTATTCATTATTTCTTCAAACTCTTCATTTGAAACTGACGTAGGAGTACCCCCACCAAAGTATACTGTTTCTATCTCTAAGTTCTTATAATCCACATATTCTTTTATTTTGCTTATTTCTTTAGAAAGAGCATCTAAATAAGGTCTAACTAATTTCTTATTTCCAGAAATAGGGTTAGATGCAAAGGAACAATATAAACATCTAGTAGGACAAAAAGCCATTCCAATATATATAGCAATTTTATTTCTCTCTTTGTTTACAAATTTCTCTTCAAATTTTGCAACATCAATACAAAGCTTAGCCTTTTCTTCCATAGCCATATATTTTTTATAGAAATATTCTACTATTTCTTCCTCTGTTTTTCCCTCATCTAAAAGCTTTAAGGCAATCTTTGATGGCCTTATACCAACTAAAGTTCCCCAAGGATATTCATCAGAAGTTATTTCTTTTAAAGCTTTAAATATAAGAAGTTTTATTGAATCTTTTATATTATCTTTAATCTTCTCTTCACGTTTAAAGTCTTCTTTTTCAAAGATAACTTCATTATCATATACCTTTATCACATAATCATATTTATCTACTTCATCTTCCTTTGGAAATTTAATATCATCTAAAGGAAAATATATATTAAACATTTGATAAACATCATATCTGTATTTTAAATCATTTAACCCTATATTTATTATCATATTTTCTCCTTAATTTAAAAATGGATTATTTTTTCTTTCAAATCCAATTGTTGACTTTGGACCGTGTCCTGGATATACATCAACATAATCTCCTAAAGGTAATAATTTAGTCTTTATACTAGTTATTATTTTACCAAAGTCTCCTCCAGCAAAATCTGTTCTTCCAATTGCACCATTAAATAAAGTATCTCCTGAGAATAATGAATCTCCTATTAAGAAAGATACTCCTCCTTCTGTGTGTCCTGGAGTATGAATTACTTTAATCTTTTTATCACCAATAGATAAACTTAAGTCTTCTGTTAAATATCCATCTGCTTTTCTTATACTTCCATATACATAACTCTTATTGTCTATATATTTTTGTTCTGCTTCATGTACGTAAAATGGAATTTTAAGTTTATCACTTAAATACTCAACTGCTCCAACATGATCTAAATGCGCATGAGTTAATAAAATGAATTTTGGTTTAATATTTAATCCTTTTATTATTTCTAAAAGTTTAACTTCATCTCCACCTGGATCAATTATTCCAGCTTCTCTTGTTTTTTCATCAATTACTATATAACAGTTTGCATCATATATACCAGCAGGTATTGTCTTAATAATCATAAAAAACCATCTCCTAATATTAAAATTTTTTAGTGCTATCTAGAAGCAGCGTGACAGGACCATCATTTTGAATGTCAACTTTCATATCAGCTCCAAACTCACCAGTTTGAACATTTAGCCCTGTTTCTTGTAACATTTCTACAAGTTTTAGGTATAATACTTTAGCTTCTTCTCCACCTTTAGCATTCATGAAATTTGGTCTTCTACCTTTTCTACAATCACCGTATAGCGTGAACTGAGAAATTATTAAAAGTTCCCCTTTTACATCTAATACAGAAAAATTCATTTTATCATTTTCATCTTCAAATATTCTAAGATTTATAATTTTATCTTTTATATATTTTAAATCTTCAATTGTATCATCATTAGATATACCAATTAAAACATTTAATCCTCTTCCTATACTACCTATTACTTCTCCATTTACTTTTACATTAGATGAAGATACTCTTTGAACTACAGCCCTCAAAATTTACACATCCTTTAATTATTCATTCTATATACGTCATGAACACCTTTAATTTTTCTTATATTTTTCATAAATTCTTTTAATTGTTCAATTGAATTTATTTTAATCTTTAAATTTATTACTGCAACATTCCCTTTTGAAGAATTTGCATTTAAGGCCATTAAAGGTAAATTCTTTTCAGTAATAACTTGCATTACATCAGAAATAATACCCATTCTGTCTTCTGCATTAATTTGAACTTCTGCTAAGTATCCAGCACCTTTTTCTTTTCCAAAACTAGCTTCTACAATTTTATCTTTCTCATTTTTTATTAAAGATTTTATATTGTTACAATCTTTTCTATGAATAGAAACTCCTCTTCCTTTTGTAATGTATCCAAGAACCTCATCTCCTGGAACAGGATTACAACATTTTGCGAATCTAACCATAATGTTACTAAGTCCTTTTACAGTTACTCCGTAATTATTATCATTTGATTGTTTCTTTTCATTTTTATGAATTTGCTCTTCAATATTTTTTTCTACTAGTTCTTTAGAATGCTTCTCTTTATCATCTATACTTTCTTCTTTTAGTCTTGAAACTATATTAGATGCACATATCATTCCAACACCTATACGTGAATAAAGATCTTCCATGCTATGAATGTTATATCTTTTTTGCATCTTTTCATAAGCATCACCTTTAGCTATATCATTAAATATAACACCTTGCTTTTTTAGTTCCTTTTCTAAAAGTTCTTTACCTTTATCTATATTTTCAACTTTTTTAATTTTCTTAAACCATTGTCTTATCTTACTTTTTGCTTGATTACTTTTAGCAATATTTAGCCAATCCATCTTTGGCCCTTGTGCTGTTTTTGATGTTATTATTTCAACAATTTCTCCTGTTTTAAGCTTATAATCAAGTGGAACTATTTTACCATTAACTTTAGCACCAATACATCTATTGCCTATATCTGTATGTATCCTATATGCAAAATCTATTGGTGTTGAACCACTTGCTAAGTTAATTACAACGCCTTTAGGAGTAAATACGAATACTTCATCTGAAAATAAATCTATTTTAAAGCCTTCTATAAATTCTTCAGCATCTGAAGTTTCTTTTTGCCACTCTAAAATATCTCTAAGCCATGCAAGCTTAGTTTCAAAGTCAACGCCTTTATCATCTTCGCCGCCTTCTTTGTACTTCCAATGGGCAGCTATACCATACTCAGCAGTTTTATGCATTTCAAAAGTTCTTATTTGTATCTCAAAAGTTTTCCCTTGAGGTCCGATTACAGTTGTATGAAGGGATTGATACATATTAGGCTTTGGCATAGCAATATAATCTTTAAATCTTCCAGGTATAGGTTTATATATTGTATGAACTATACCTAATACTCCATAGCAATCTTTTACTGAATTAACTAATATTCTTATTGCAGTTAAATCAAATATCTGCTCTATACTTTTATGCTTATTTACCATTTTTCTATAAATACTATAGAAATGCTTTGGTCTTCCCTCAATATCAGCATCTATTCCAGCATCTTGAAGTTTATCATCTAAATCCTTTATTACAGAATCTATATACTCTTCTCTTTCAACTCTTTTTTCAGCAATCTTTTTTACTAAATCATAATATTCTTCTTCATGCAAATATCTAAAAGCAAGATCTTCAAGCTCCCACTTAATCTTTGACATACCTAGTCTATGAGCAAGTGGTGCATATATATCTAATGTTTCTTTCGCTTTTTGCTTTTGCTTTTCTTTCTTCATAAACTTAAGAGTTCTAAGATTATGAAGTCTATCAGCAAGTTTTATAATAATTACTCTTATATCCTTTGCCATTGCTAAAAGCATTTTTCTAACATTATCTGCTTGTTGTTCTTCCTTAGTCTTATACTGTATTTTGCCAAGCTTTGTTACCCCTTCAACTAGGTTTGCAATTTCCTCATTAAATTCTCTAGCCATATCCTCATATGTATAATCTGTATCTTCGATTACATCATGTAAAAGACCTGCTGCAATTGTACTAGTATCCATTCCAAGTTCAGCTAAAATACAAGCAACATCGATTGGATGTGTTATGTAAGGTTCTCCTGATATTCTTTTTTGATCCTTATGAGCTTCTTTAGCAACCTCATAAGCTTTTTTTATAACATCAATGTCTACATTATTACAATTTTCATTGATTACTTTAATTAACTCGTCTATCATATTAGGATTACGCTCCCTTTTAATAGTATAATTGTTTAAAATCAAAGGCTGGTTTTCTAACCAGCCATTATCTATTATTATATAATATTGTCAAATCTTTTTCAAATAATTTTAGACATCATATTGAGTTAATGACATTACATCATAACCTTCTAACTTGCCTCTTCCATTTAATTCTGTAAGTTCAATTACAAAATCTAATGAAACTACTTCTCCACCTGCATGTTCTACAAGTTTTGCAACCGCTTCAATAGTACCACCTGTTGCTAATAAATCATCAACAATTGCAACTCTTTGTCCTTTTTTTATAGCATCTTTGTGTATTTCTAAATTATCTGTGCCATATTCTAAATCATAAGCCATTGAAAGTGTTTCTCCTGGTAATTTACCTGGCTTTCTAACTGGAACAAATCCAACGCCTAATGCGTATGCAACAGGAACACCAAATATGAATCCTCTAGCTTCTGGTCCTACTACTAAATCAATCTTCTTATCTTTTAAATGCTTTACTATTTCATCAACTGATGCTCTTAAACCTTCTCCGTCACCTATTAATGTAGTAATATCCTTAAAGCTTATACCTTCCTTAGGAAAATTATCAATTACTCTTATCTTATCCTTTAAATTCATATTAATTCCTCCAATTATTCATATTAAACTTTTTTAATGCTCTTATCCACATACTCTCTCTAATATAACAAGATTATCTTTGGCGTATTCTAGTATTATATAGATACTTAGAAATTTGCTGTGCTCTATCCTCATCATCTGTGGTTAATAACTCTAAAACAATTCTTGCATTACTAATCATACCAACAGCACTCGTTGTTGGTGTTAATAAATTTATAATTTTATCTATATTCTCATCATCAAGTTCTTCAACGTTATTAAAATTAATAATTGCTCTTAAACCTATATTATTTGTATTATCTAGAAATTTCTTGCCTTCTTTTAAGAAAACTGCATTTTCACCTCTAGATGAAGAACCTGCCCATTTAGTACCAATTAAAATTAAATCTAGATATTTATTAATACTCTTCATATTATAATAAATAGCTATAGCTTGCATTAATTTAAATGTTAATGCACTTATAGATAAAGTCTTATACCTGTATTGACATCCTTTTTGTCTAGGATTTATATAAATATAATCCCTTTTCTCGTCTGTCTTCTTGTTCTCAAGAACTATAAGATCAATACCTAGGCTTTCACAAAGTTCTACCTCTTGCTTCGAAACTAAATCTACTCCTAATGTAATAAGTAGCTCTCCTCCTAAAAAGTCAACTTTTGTTTTTATATCAAAAGTGTCTACTTCCTTACATTCTTCCCCTCCGTCATGTATCATGTACTCTACATCAGCATTCAAGTATCTTAGCACTAAGCTTAAGGAAGCAATTGCACAAATACCATCTACAGTGTTTGTTCCATATATAATGATTCTTTCCCTATTATTAATAGCAGTTACAAGACGTTCTATTGACTTGTTCATACCTTTTAATATAAAGGGATTATATCCTCTTATGTAATTAGGGCAATATATGCTCTCCCAAAACTTACGCATCGCTTACTATCTCCTCCATAAAATTAGAAAACAATAATATTATAATTTAAAACAAGTAATTTGACAAATATTTATGACAAAAAAATATAAAACCTTCAAAACTTAGTTTTGAAGGTTCATATTTTTTACGTCTTGTTTATAAATTATGCTCTTATTCCCTTCTTTTTTGAGGCTTTATTTTTAAGCCAAACCCAAGTTGGTGAAGCTATAAATATTGATGAATATGCTCCTGTAGCTATACCAATTACAAGTGGGAATGAAAAATCTCTAACAGCTGGTACAAATACATTAACTGCTATTATAGTAATTAATGTTGTAAGTGTAGTGTTAATAGATCTTGACATTGTTTGTGTTAAACTCTTATCTGCAACTTCTATTGTAGGTGCAGTTCTCATAGTTTTATAATTTTCTCTTATTCTATCAAAGATTACTATAGTATCATTTATTGAATATCCAATTATTGTTAGTATCGCAGCAATAAATGGTGCATTTACTGGTATATTAAATATTGCATAAACACTTAATGTAACTAATATATCATGAATTAATGCAATAATAGCTGAAACACCAAATTTAAATTCAAATCTAATTGCTATATATATAAGCATAGCTACAAATGCTACTATTATAGCAAAAATAGTATTTCTAGTTAATTCTTTTCCGATTGAAGATCCAATATCATTTTGAGATACTAATGCATCTTGTTTTAAACCATAATCTTTTTTAAGTTTATCAAATATTTCATTAACTTTCTTTGAATCTAACTTTGAAGATTTAATTTCATATTGATCTTCATTTACAGTGTTTGTAAGTGCATCTTCTGCATAACCTTTTACTATTTTGTCTACTGCCGCTTTATCAAAAGGCTTTCCAAAATCAAATACTACTTGAGTACCACCTTTAAAGTCTATTCCGAAGTTTAAACCTCTTGTAAACATAAAGCCTAATCCAACTATTATAAATATAAGAGATAAAGAAATCCATATTTTTGATTTTTCTACTATTCTAAGCATGTCTTTACCCCCTCTTTACCTTTGCTCTAAAATAAGATGGTTTTTTTAATATTCCCATATTTAAAGCTTGATTCATTAAGAACTTTGTAACTACTAATGCTGTAAATAAACTTACAACAATACCTATTAATAATGTTATTGCAAATCCTTTAACTGCACCTGAACCCATAAAGTATAATACTAATGCAGCAATTATTGTAGTAACATTTGAGTCTACTATTGATGATAGTGCATTTTCAAAACCTTTCTTTACAGCAGCTTTTGAGGAAACCCCTCTTCTTAATTCTTCCCTTATTCTCTCGAAAATTAAGACGTTAGCATCTACTGCCATACCAATTGTCAGTAAGAAACCTGCTATACCTGGTAGTGTTAAAGTAGCACCAATTTCAACGAATATTAATAAAACAAGTGTAATGTATAGTGTTAATGCTATACTTGCTATAAATCCTGGTACTCTATAATAAAGTATCATGAATAAGAATATTAATCCTACTCCGACAACTCCTGCTTTAACTGCATTTGGAAGAGCTGTTGCACCAAGTTGTGCACCAACTGTTTGTTGTGAAAGCGCTTTTATTGTAACTGGAAGTGCACCTGAATTTATAAGACCAGCTATATTTTTAGCTTCATCCATACTGCTCATTCCTGTTATTACTGCTTTCCCATTTGTAATTTGACTTTGAACTAATGGATTTGTAAGTTGTTCATCGTCCATATTGATTGATATTCTTTGATTTAAATATTGTCCTGTAGCCTCTGCAAATTTCTTACTTCCTTCATCATTTAATTCTAATGAAACTTCTGGTTTGCTTGATTGTTGACTTAATATTGCTGTGGCTTCTTTAACATCTTTACCTGTTAAAAGAACCTTTCCATCAGGAGATTTAAATGTAAGATTACCTGTTTTACTTAGTGAATCTACAATTCCTTGTGAGTTATATTCTCCTGGAATATCAACTCTTATTCTGTTATCCCCTTCTGTTGTTACAACTGTTTCAGCTACTCCAAGCTTATTAACTCTTAGCTGAATTAAGTTTTTTGTTTTTTGTAAGTCTTCTTTACTTACATTCTCATCTTGAATTCCTAATAAAACAGAAACTCCACCTTGCAAATCTAATCCCTTTGTAATAGTTTGGTCAAATGATTTAACCTCCCATCCACCTATCGTTACTCCTCTAAAGCATACAAACGTAAGAATTATGATAGCTAGGGTGCAAAGTGTAAAAATAAATGTACTTTTTCCTTTTGCCTTCATCTTTATCCCCCTTTGTGAGTTTTTAATCAAATATTTTTCTTTCTTTAAAAATAAATTAATTTACATTTATTGGCATTTTATTATTTAAATCGTTTTTAATTATACCATATAAGAAAGCTATTATAAAGTATTCTACTATTATTATAACCTTTTTTTAAGAACTTATCTAAAAAAGTGTAAAGCTAGTATTTTTATGCTATAAAATTTTAAAATCCATCAGTTAGATTTAACTGATGGATTTTATTAATATTATTTATTTTCATCTTTAGCTATTTTACTAGCTATAGCATTTTTAACTAATTTTATTTTAGTTCTATCTGAACTTGTTTCTATAGTTATATGCTCTTCGTCCATTTGAACTATTTTTCCAACGATTCCGCCTCTTGTCATTATATCATCGTTTAATGATAATGAGTTCATCATTTCTCCATATTGTTTCTTTCTTTTCTTTTCTGGTAAAATAATCATGAAGAAGAAAAGTCCGAATATTAATACTAATGGTATTATATTATATAAAGCTGCTCCCATTATTCTACTTCCTTTCAAATTGTATTATTATTTTGGAATATAATTCTATCCATAAACTGAGTTTACATTTATTTAAATTTGTTGTCAACAAAACTTTATGTCTTTGTAGTTAATTCATTTTAAACAAACTTAAATATTCCACTCCTTAAGCTTTTGTTCTTTAAATTCCTTAAATCTTCCTTCATCTATAGCGTTTCTTATATCTTCCATAAGTTTATTATAGAAATAAAGGTTATGAAGAACGCATAATCTCATAGCAAGCATTTCCTTAGCCTTAAATAAGTGTCTTATATACGCTCTAGTATAATGCTTACATGCAGGACATTCACATCCTTCATCTATTGGACTTTTATCTAGCTCAAATTTTTTGTTCATTATGTTTATCTTTCCGTTTTTAGTAAACACGTGTCCATGTCTTCCGTTTCTTGCAGGAAGTACACAGTCAAAGAAGTCTACACCTCTATCTACAGCTTCTAATATATTTGCTGGAGTTCCAACTCCCATTAAATATATTGGCTTATCTTCTGGAAGATATGGCACAACTGCATCTATTACTTCATACATTTCTTCGTGAGTTTCTCCAACAGCAAGACCTCCAATTGCGTAACCGTCTAAATCCATTTTTGTGATTGTCTTTGCATGTTCTATTCTTATATCTTTAAATGTTGCTCCTTGGTTTATACCAAATAACATTTGTTCTTTATTTATTGTATCTGGAAGTGAATTTAATCTATCCATTTCTTTTTTACATCTTTCAAGCCATCTAGTTGTTCTTTCAACTGACTTTTCAACGTATTCTCTTGGTGATGGTATTTCTATACATTCATCAAAAGCCATTGCTATTGTTGATGCTAAATTACTTTGAATTTGCATACTTTCTTCAGGTCCCATAAAGATTTTCTTTCCATCTATATGTGAGTTAAAGTAAACCCCTTCTTCCTTTATCTTTCTAATTCCAGCTAATGAGAATACTTGGAATCCACCTGAATCAGTAAGGATCGGTCTATCCCAGTTCATAAATTCATGTAATCCACCAAGTTCTTTAACTACTTTATCTGATGGTCTTAAGTGAAGATGATAAGTATTTGATAATTCAACTTGGCATCCTATATCTTTTAAGTCCATACTTGAAACTGCACCTTTAATTGCAGCTAATTTTCCAACGTTCATAAAAACAGGCGTTTCTATTGTTCCATGAGGTGTTACAAATCTACCTCTTCTAGCCTTCCCGTCTTTTTTTAATAGCGTATATCTTTTACTCAAAAATTTCACTCCTCTAATTTATCATAATGTTATTTTATAAACATAGCATCTCCAAATGAGAAGAATCTATATCTTTCTTTTACTGCTTCATTATAAGCATTTAATACATGATCTTTTCCAGCAAGTGTGGATACTAACATAATTAAAGTTGATTCTGGAAGATGGAAATTTGTAATTAATCTATCTACAACTTTAAACTTATATCCTGGATATATAAATATATTAGTCCATCCACTACACTCTTTAATTCTTCCATTTTCATCGCCTATAGTTTCAAGAGTTCTAGTTGAAGTTGTTCCAACTGATATTATCTTTCCACCTCTATCTTTTGTTTCATTTACTATTCTAGCAGTTTCTTCTGAAACTTGATAGAATTCTGAGTGCATAACATGCTCATCTATAGTTTCAGCCTTTACAGGTCTAAATGTTCCAAGCCCAACATGTAAAGTAACATATGCTATATTTACACCTTTTGCTTTTATTTGTTCTAATAATTCTTCTGTAAAGTGAAGTCCAGCAGTTGGTGCTGCAGCTGATCCCTTTTCTTTTGAATATACAGTTTGGTATCTTTCACTGTCTTCTAATCTTTCATGAATATATGGAGGAAGTGGCATTTCTCCTAATGAATCTAATACTTCTTCAAATATTCCATCGTATTCAAATTCAATAACTCTATTACCAGTTTCTAATACTTCTAAGACTTCACACTTAAGTTTTCCATCTCCAAATGTAAATCTTCTTCCTGGCTTTGCTGTTTTACCTGGTTTTGCTAAACATTCCCACTTATCTCCTTCTAATCTCTTTAGAAGTAAGAATTCTATTTTTCCACCAGTATTTTCTTTTTCTCCGATAAGTCTAGCTGGCATAACTCTTGTATTATTTAAAACTAAAGTATCTCCTTCATTTAAATAATCAATTATATCCTTAAATATTTTATGTTCTATTTCTCCAGTTTTCTTATCAAGTACCATTAATCTTGAAGTATCTCTCTTTTCTAATGGATGCTGTGCTATTAATTCTTCTGGTAAATAAAAGTCAAAATCGCTTACTTTCATTATATTCTCTCCTTACTCATTAAAAAAACTTTTTTGTTCTCCATGTTTGCTTTTTTCTCCAAACTTTCTTCCTAAATGTTTATAGGCCTTTTCAGTTGCAACTCTTCCTCTTGGTGTTCTTACTATAAATCCTCTTTGAAGAAGATAAGGTTCATATACATCTTCTATAGTTCCAAGTTCCTCTCCTATAAAATAGGATAAAGTTTCTATTCCAACAGGACCACCTTTAAAATTATCTATTATAGCTTCTAAAATTTTATTATCAACTCTATCAAAACCTTGATTATCTACTTCTAAAAGCTCTAAAGCTTCTCTTGCCTCTTTAAAGCTTATAATATTATCAGATTTAACCTCTGAATAATCTCTAACTCTTTTTAAAAGCCTATTTGCAATTCTTGGAGTTCCTCTTGATCTTCTTGCAATTTCATCTGCGCCTTCAACTGTTATTGATGATCCAAGCACCATAGAACTTCTAATTATTATATCTCTTAATTGCTCTTCAGTATAGTATTCCATTGAACAAAGAACACCAAATCTATCTCTTAATGGAGATGTTAACATTCCAATTCTTGTTGTAGCTCCTATTAATGTGAATTTAGGAAGATCTAATCTTATAGATTTTGCAGCTGCACCTTTCCCAATTACTATATCAAGTGCATAATCCTCCATTGCTGGATAAAGAATTTCTTCTACGTTTCTGTTTAATCTATGAATTTCATCAATAAATAAAACATCATTGTCTTGAAGTGTTGTAAGTATTGCAGCTAAATCTCCTGCTCTTTCTATTGCAGGTCCTGAAGTTACTTTTAAGTTTCCACCCATCTCTATTGCAATTATATTTGCAAGGGTTGTTTTACCAAGCCCTGGTGGACCATATAAAAGTACGTGATCTAGTGCTTCTCCTCTATTTTTTGCTGCTTTTATAAATATATCGAGTCTTTCTTTAACTTTATCTTGACCTATATATTCATTAATTTTTTGAGGTCTTAAACTTAATTCATTATTAAAGTCTTCATTAAGTTCATCTGGTGTAATAATTCTTTCCATACCTTATTCACCTACCCCATTAATACTCTTAAAGAATCTTTTATCATAATTTCTACAGTATTACTCTTATCTATATTCTTTATTGCCATATTGGCTTCTTTTTCACTATATCCAAGGGCTAAAAGAGCACCTAATACTTCTGAAACTTTTAAAGCATAATCATCTTCTAAACTATTTTCTTCATAACTTACAACATTTTCATCATTAATAAGTTCATCTGGTTTTAACTTATCCTTAAGTTCTAATATAATTCTTCCTGCAGTTTTCTTTCCAATTCCAGGTGCTCTACATATATGTTTTTCATCACCTGTCATTATTGCATATTTTAAATTATTTATTCTACTTATAGATAGTAAAGAAAGTGCTGCTTTTGCTCCAACTCCATTTATTGAAAGAAGCATATTAAACATTTGAAGTTCTTCTCTTGAAATAAATCCATATAATCCTATAAAGTCTTCTCTTACAATTTGAACTAAATAAAGCATTACTTCTTCACCAATTGATGGCATACTAGACATTGTTATTCCTGAAGAAAATATTTTATATCCTATTCCATTATTTTCGATAATTACGTAATCTTTTACTATTCCAACATATTTCCCTTTTATGTATTCGTACACTACTAAAATCCCCCTCTCCACTTTTATATAGGTGAAAGTATGTTCCCATACAAGTCTACTTAATACTTTATCATTTTAAAGGAAATCTTTCAAGAAATCATAGTATTTTTATAAATAGTTTAAGACCTAACAAAAATTTTTGTTAGGTCTTAAAAATAAATGATTTTTACAATTAAAAATTGTATTATATATATTAATTAAGAGGTTTTAAGTGGTTAGCTCTGTTATCTTTTCTTCAACTTCATTTAAGTTTTTGCTATTAAAATACTTATAATTTTTTATTTTGTTAGCATCCACTTCCATAAAGTTGTCTATGCTTATGTCATCTGAATAAACCTTGTGAATATTAAGGTTTCCATTATCATCTGTTTTATAAATTGCTAAATATCCGTCTTTTTCTCCTATATAATAAGTATTTTTTTCTAATGAATCTTTAGAATCTCTTTTAAATATAATACCTTCACTTGATCTACTTGATAATTTATATCCATCTTTAGAAACTGCTTTAGCTAATTCATTTTCTGTCACATTATTTTTATCTATTTTATACTCATCTATTAAAGCTTTAATTGTTGTAACTTTATCTTTAGTATTTTCTGTATAAAAAGCTACCTTTAAATCATTTTTTAAAATTTCATTAGCTTTACGAGCATTTGTTTCTTCAGCTAATGTATTTAAATATTTTAAATTTCTTTGTTCTATTTTTTTATTTACTATATAATATGTTGAAAAAAATAAACCAACAATTAAAAAAGCTGAAATAGTAATAACTTTCTTCTTATTCACTCTCATCTTCATCACTCCTTATTGGTCATTATTTCCTGTATGCATATTTTTATACAGTATTTTTATATATTTTTAAAATAATAAGCCTTGCTATAATAACAAGGCTTATAAAAATTAGTATAAATATTCATTTCTTAATTTTTTCATTAATTCTTCATCTAATCCATATTCACATTTAAAATATTCATCAAATGAACTATATTTATCTTTAATAGTTTTAATGCTTAATAATAAAAATTCCTTATCTACACCTAAAATATCTTTTATTAAGTTTTTCATTTTATCATCTTTTAAGTGGTCTTTACACATATCTAAAAGTTTTTCATTGCTTTTAGCTCTATAGTAATTACTTTTTAAATAATCGTCTATTACTGTCTCTTCATCTACACCTAATGCTAATAAAATTAATGCAGACCCTATACCTGTTCTATCTTTTCCAGCTGTACAATGTTGTAATATTGCTGTATTATTTGGATCTTTAAAAAGATTCATTAGTTCTTTGTAAGCTTTATTATTTATAGGCATATTTTTATAACCTTCTTCAAGTATTTCTTTAGGAGTCATACTTGAACTTTTTCCTGAAAGCATATCTCCTACATACTGTGTCATATCTAAATTATCATTATCTAATGAACTCATAGCTGATATGTGTATATTTTTTACTCCATCTACTTCTACATCTTTAGCTTTTTCTTCTTCGCTGTCTGATCTATAATCTAATACGTATTTTATATCTAATGTTTTAAAGTATTCTAAATCTTTTCCTGTAAGATTAGATAATTCTTCTGATCTATAAAATAGTCCCCACTTTACTTTTCTTCCATCTTTTGTAGTATACCCACCTAAATCTCTAAAATTACAAAAGTTTTTAAGAGGTACTAATCTTTCTGCTAAAATAAGTTTTTCCCCATCACTTTCTATTTCATAAAAAGTTCTATTATTAGGTTTTGGATCATTAAATTCAATCGTATCTGTATTTTTTATATCCATTAAAAATATATTTTCGCCCTTTATTGTATCTTTATAATATAGCTTTCCATCTTTACAAATTCTATTTAATTTAATTATTATACTTTGGTTATTCTCTAACTTTTCTAAAGTTCCATCTAATCTTTCCATACATTAATCCTCCCTTTATAAACAACAATATATATACCATTATACATTAATCCTCTAAATATAGATTTTAATATTTAAGTATAATTGTTATATTTCTTTTACATATAAAAATAACTTATATTATTTACTTATTTTAAGTATATTTTCATATATCTTGTACAAACTTTAAAGTTGACAATTCAGATAGGAATTATATATAATTAAAAATACAAAATCTTGTAAGGAGTCGAAAACAAATGAAAAGAAAGATATCACTCGTAATTTTATCACTCATTATAATTATCTTATCTTTTATTGGATGTTCATCTAAAAACAACAATCCTGTAGTAGATTCATCTAATAACAACAAAACTATAACTGTTGGTACATCTGGAACTTATTATCCATTTACATTTTTAGAAAATGGGAAATTAGAAGGATTCGAAATTGACACTTGGAACGAAATAGGCAAAAGAATTGGCTATAACGTTAAATTTAAACCTGCTTCTTTCAGCGGATTATTTGGAATGCTTGAAAGCGGTAAAGTTGATACTATAGCAAACCAAATCTCTGTATCAGATGAAAGAAAAGAGAAATACTACTTCTCAACACCATCTATTTATAGTGGTGCTCAAATAATAGTAAAAAAAGATAATGATACAGTAAAATCTTTTAACGATTTAAAAGATAAGAAAGTTGGCGTAGACCTTGGAAGTAACTATGAAAAGATAGTTAAAGAAAAAGGAAAAGACTTAAACGTAAAAGTAATTACTTATCAAAATACAGATGCTGCATTTAATGAACTTTTACTTGGAAGGATAGATGCTGTTGTTATAGATAGAGTATCTGCTATTGCTACTATTAAAGAAAAAGGATTAAACCTTAAACTAGCAGGCGAACCTATAGATAAAATAGAAAATGCTTATCCTTTTGTTAAAGATAAAAACGGAAAAGAACTTGTAGATAAAGTAGATTCTGCATTAAACGCAATGAGAAATGATGGAACTTTAAAAGAAATCTCTGAAAAATGGCTTGGAATGAATGTAACAACTCCAAACAACGTGGAAAATAGTAATAATTTAGATAATACTCATACTAGTGGTGTTTCATTTGATTTTATGTACTCATTAAAATTAATACCTATGCTACTTAATGCAATGAAAGTTACTATTTCTCTTTCAATCTTTGGTATGATATTAGGACTTGTTGTTGGTATAGTACTTGCAATTATAAGAGTATATAAACTTCCTGTTTTAAAACAAATTGCAGAAATATATATATCATTCTTTAGAGGAACACCTCTACTTGTACAATTATTTTTATTATATTTTGGTATTCCACAAGTAATACCAGCACTTCAAAATATGAGTGCTTATATGGCTGCACTTATTGGACTTGGTCTTAATGCATCAGCTTATATTGCTGAGATTTTAAGATCTTCAATAGATGCAATAGATAGAGGACAAATGGAAGCTTGCCTTTCTCTTGGCATGACAAAGGGAGAAGGTCTTAGAAGAATAATTCTTCCACAGGCTTTTAAAATTGCAGTTCCACCACTTGGAAATATATTTGTAGATACAGTTAAAGGATCATCTTTAGCATTTACTTTAGGTGTTGTTGAACTTCTTGCTAAAGCACAAATGGCAGCTTCATCTAGTTATAAATTCTTTGAAAGTTATATTATTGTAGCTATTATGTATTGGATAGTAATTGAGTTCTTTAGTTACATCCAAAAGATACTAGAAAGAAAGCTTTCAGTTTACTAAGAGGTGATTTTATGATAAAGGTAAGTAACTTAAAAAAACAATTTAATGGAATAGATGTTTTAAAAGATATTAGTATAGATGTAAAACCTGGAGAAGTTGTTGTTATACTTGGACCATCAGGATCTGGTAAATCTACTTTTTTAAGATGTTTAAATTATTTAGAAAAACCTGATGGTGGTACTATTGAAATTGGAGATGCTAAAATAGTAGCACCTAAAGTATCAAAGAAAGATATTCATAACTTAAGAAAACAATCTGCAATGGTTTTTCAACACTATAATCTTTTTAATAATAAAACAGTACTTCAAAATGTAACTGATGCTTTAATAGTAGTTAAGAAATTAAATAAAGATGAAGCTAATAAAATTGCTTTAGATGCACTAAAAAAAGTTGGTATGCTTGATAAAAAGGATGCATATCCTAGAACTTTATCAGGTGGTCAAATGCAAAGAGTTAGCATAGCACGCGCTATGGCCATAAACCCTAATGTTATTTTATTTGATGAACCTACTTCTGCTTTAGATCCAGAACTTGTTTCAGAAGTATTATCTGTAATTAAAGATTTAGCAAAAGAAAATAGAACTATGATTATAGTAACTCATGAAATGTCTTTTGCAAAAGATGTTGGAGATAGAATAATATTTATGGCAGATGGATTAGTCGTTGAAGAAGGCACTCCAGATGAAATCTTTAATAATCCTAAACATGATAGAACTAAACAATTCTTAAATAGATTTATTGTTAAATAAAAAAGAACCTAATAATAGGTTCTTTTTATTTAACCATTATACCAATTTCAGTTACATAATCATCTGGAGTTAAACTAGTTAAACTATCTAAAACACAGTATTCATAAGAATATTCACCTATATCATAACCTCTTTTATAAATTTCAGATAATAATTTTTCATAAGTCTTTCCTACATCTTCATACTTTCCTTTATGATATGTCACTGCATATAATCCTTTAGGCTTTACTATAACGCATTTATCATCTACCTTATTATTAAGAGGGAAAAAAGTATATGATGCTTTTGTATAATCTTTATTTTTTAAATCTTTTTTAGCTATCATAACTCCTACTTGATAATCATATGAATAATTTTCATTCATAACATTTTTTAATAGCTTTTTAATTGAAATATTTGTAGCTAATAAATCGTAAGGCTTCTCTACCTTTTCTGCAACTAAGTATTCTTCTTTAGTTTCTTTAAAATAAACACTATTTTCATAGTTTTTTATATTTTCTAATGTTTCAATTTTATTCGTTAATCTTTTTATTATTAATTTTAATTGAAGTTCTTGTTTTTTTAATTCTTTCTTCTGATTTTTCATTAATTCTAAAGTAGAATCTATATTTCTATCTTCTAAAAAGGTTTTAATTTCTTTTAGAGGAATTCCTATTTCCTTTAATATTAAAATACTATCTAAGACTTCTAATTGCTCTGAAGTATAGTATCTATAATTATTTTTAGAATCTATTATTTTAGGCTTGAATAAGCCAATTTTATCATAAAAAATCAGAGTTTGTTTTGATAAATTGTGTAATTTTGCAAGTTCTCCTACTGTAAATTTGACATCCATTTATATCACCTTGAAAAAATTAAATTTATTTACAAAATATGCTTGACTATATAGTAACTATATCCTTTAGAATACTTATTGTCAATAATATAATCGGAGGATAAAAACATGAAAGAAAACTTCAGTAAAAAACAAACTTACTTCGAATTTATAAAATATGTACTCCCCTCAATTGTATCTATGATCTTTTTATCATTCTATACAACAATTGATGGATTTTTCGTATCTAGATTTGTAAATTCAGACGCTCTAGCATCAATAAATATTGTAATACCAGTAACTTGTGTAGTTTTTGGTATATCTGTAATGTTAGCTACAGGTTCAGGTGCTTTAGTTGGAATAAAACTTGGTGAAAAAGATAAAGTTGGTGCTAATAAACTATTTACATTTATAACATTAGTTCTTCTTATAATATCAATAATATTAACCTTAATTGGACTTATTTTTTTAAAACCATTACTAGTCTTTTTAGGAACAACAGAATCTATAATGCCTTATGCTTCTATTTATGGTTTTGTAACAATACTTATGACTTTACCTATGATGTTCAAGTTATATTTTGAATACTATGCACGTGTAGATGGTAACCCTAAAATATCTCTAATAATGTCTTCAGTTGGTTTAATTTTAAATGTAATTTTAGATTATTTATTTATTGTAATATTTAAAATTGGAATTTTAGGTGCTGCACTTGGAACATTTTTCTCAATTACAGTTTCAGCTATAATAGGACTTTTATACTTTTTAAGTAAAAATTCTAACTTAGAATTTAGTAAACCAAAACTTTATTTTAAAGATTTATGGAATTCTTGTTATAATGGTAGTTCTGAAATGTTCACTGAATTTTCAACTGGAATAACAACATTTTTATTTAATATAAGTATTCTTAAGTATTATGGTGAAAATGGAGTTGCTGCAATGTCTATAATAACTTATATGTATTACTTCTTTATAGCTGTTTACTTTGGTATAACTGTGGGTATATCCCCTGTAATAAGTTATAATTACGGAGCTAAAAACAAAGAAAAAATTAAAGAAAGTTTAAATCATAGCTTTGTATCTATAGGAATATCATCATTATTAATCTTTTTAATATCAATATTCTTTGGAAAGTATATAATATCATTCTTTACTTCAGATATAGCTGTTTATGAAATTGCAACTTCTGGTATTAAATTATTCTCATTTGGGTTCTTGATGATTGGTATTAATGTATTTATGTCAGGATATTTTACATCAATAGGTAACGGACAAGTATCAGCAATAATTTCTATTAGCCGTTCATTAGTTTTTGTAACTTTAGCTATATTAATTCTTCCAAGATTTATAGATGTTAATGGTATATGGCTTGCTATTCCTGTAGCTGAACTTTTAACAGTATTTTTATCTATAACATTCTATTTAAAATCAAATCTTGATATAGAAGATAATAATTTATTAGAAAGTAATCCTAATATATAAAATAAAACACTCCAATTCCTTGGAGTGTTTTATTTTATGTTTAATTTTCAATTCTTCTAAGTTTTCTTATTATTTTTGCAACTAAAGCTGCATTATGAGTTCCTTTGTTCATTAAGGAATCTCTTCTTACCTCTAATTCTAATTTGCTTTTCATATAAAAATCCCCTCTCACCCATAGTTTGAAATGTAAAATATATTACATTCTATATAATTTTACCATATATTATATATTTTTCAATATGGTTTTGAAGTAATTTTTATATTTAATTTTTTTATATTATATTTATATTTGTGCCATTAACCACTCTTTAGTTTCATTAGTGCAAAAAGCACCTTTTATACTATTTATATAAAGCTTTTTAACATCACTTTCAGTTAGAGAATGAATTGAATCTATAGTATTACATTCTTCTGTTAAAGTTACATTAGATACTGTTCTATTATCTGTACTTAAATTAACACATAATCCGTCATCTAAGAATTTCTTAATTGGATGTTTACTGTATTCTTGAACTGCTTTTGTTTGAACATTACTCTTTGGGCACATCTCTAATACTATATTATTATCTTTAACTAAATTATAAACATCTTTATCCTTTAATATAGCTACACCGTGTCCTATTCTTTCGGCTTTTAATAAATTAATTGCATCGCTAACATTTTCTGCAAATCCAGTTTCTCCTGCATGTATTGTAACTTTATATCCGTACTCCCTAGCTAATTTAAAAGCCTCTACAAACTTATGCACAAATCCTTTTTCTTCTCCGCCTGCTAAATCTAATGCAACAACACCTTGTCCTATGAATTTTTTCCCACCTTCTATAACTTCATAAGCAGATTCAACATCCATATGTCTTAATAAACTTAATATTAAATTACTCTTAACGTTGAAGTCTCTTTCCCCTTCTCTTAAACCTTCTAGAACACTTTCTATTATCTCCTCTACAGATAATCCATCATTTTTATGTAAAAGTGGTGCAAATCTAACTTCAATATATTTAACATTTTCAAGGCTAGCATCCTCTATTAATTCATATGCAATTCTTTTTAAGTTTTCTTTACTTTGCATAAGCATATTAGGTATATCAAATCTTTTTAAATAATCATTTAATGACTTACAATCATCAGGAACAATTAACTCTGATTTAATTTCATCATAACCTAAATTCTTTAATTCTAAATTTTCTTTTTTTATTAAGTCTACAACAGTATCAACTCTTAAAGAACCATCTAAGTGACAATGTAATTCGATCTTTGGTGCATTTTTAAACTTCATAATATCTCTCCTATCTTATTAATTTAAAATAAAAAAAATTCCTGACTACGAAGAACTTGTTTAAAAATTACTATTTTAAACATATCCTTCGTAATCAAGAATTATTGGTTCTTGGTAGAAACTCCTTAACCGTATTTTAAGGATTATACGAACTTTTTTTAAATTTATTTTATTCTATCATAAAATTTAAATAAATCAATAGGAAATTTATTTTTTATATGGTACTTTTCTTTCTTTATCTTTTCCAAGTTTTCTTGATTCTTTTGAGTAACCAATTTCATTAGCTGTTTCTACTTTCATCTTTTGCACTTCTTTTTTAGTCTTTTGACTTACTTTTTTATTGGCTTTACTATTTTTATTATTTTTATGTGACATAATCAGTTCTCCTTTCTATTAAATAAGCTATCAGTAATATTATTTAATAGAAGGAGATTATATATCCTTGTAAATTTATTGTAATTCTTTTTTATTACCACAAACAAAATAATTCATTATAATAAACCTTTTAATTTTTATTTAACTATATTATTTTATGTAATTAAAATATTGGATTATCACTTAACTTTGAGTAATTAACATCAAAATTATAACCGTATCTTCTTATAACTTTTTCAACTAAATCTGCAAACCACTGCTCAGCAAGTGGTGATACATATACTGAATCTATAAGCATGTTTAAGTCCACATCAATATTTTCTCCATAATCTGATGGTATGTCTTTAATATTTAAATTCGTATATTTAATTTTACTTATATCACATCTACATATTATTGCCCTTAATTCATTCTCATGAGAGAAAGCTTTTCTTTTATGTAACCAAAAATTATATAAACTATCTTCATTAATTACATCTAGATTATAATCTATATATTTAACTTTTCCGATATTTACTGTTTCATCTGTTTTTTTAAAAGCTTCTTTAAGTCTTCCAAAGCTTGTTTGTATTGCTATTGATTGTGTTGATTGGGAATATAATTTCCACATAGCATCTGATTCACTGTCATTTATGTGCCAACAACTAATAAGCATATGTTTTCTTACTTCTTTTATTAACTTTAATTTCAATTTTCTATCTTCATAATCTACCTTACTTTCTCTCTCTTTAATAACTTCATTTGCTATTGGCAATGTTCCTTCAAACTTATCTTTAAATCTATCTGATCTTGTAAAAAATAATGCCTCATTTTCTAATATATCTACAAACTTAGTGAAGTCCATATATCTCCATATTTTTTTATTATCATCTATACTTTCAAATGAATTATGTTCTTTGTACATATTTTCACCTCTTCACTATTTCAGAATCCCTTTTTAATACTTAAATAATATTTATAGTATAAGCTTACTTAAGAAATTTTATAATTATAAAAAAGCCACATATTTCTATGTGGCTTTTTGTATTAACACTAATCATTTAGTTCACTGCTAAAAATATTATTAGTTTCTATATTAAGTTTATTTTTAGCTATTTCTTTGTAATCCTTTATAATATCCTTTTCCTTTAATTCCTTTATTAACTCTCTGATAGATTTCTCATTTTCTACTAAAATATTATCTTCTTCACTCCAAACTAACTTACCTAAATTTGGTGAAATTAGATCAAGCCACTTTTCTATTTTCTGATTTTCTTTGAATTTAATTTGAGTTTTTAATAAATTCAACTTATTATTTTCATTTATTTGCGAATCCATAAAATAATCAATAATATCATCATTCATTTCTTCTTCAAAGTTTTTTTCTTTATTCTTATAAACTGAATTTATAAGGTTTATATCATTGAGTTCATTTTTTATTATTATACTTATGAGTTTATCTTTACTACTTTGACTAATATTCTTTGAATTTATTAGTTTATCTAATACTTCAATTTCTTTTTTAAATTCATTTTCATATTCTAAATATACATCTATATTTCTCTCAATAATATCAAATTTCAATTTATTATCAATTTCTGAAATCGCTATATATTTTAGTACATTCAGCTCTAATTCATTAGGCTTTGAATTTTCTAGTTCATATTCTGCAATTGCTTTTGCTAGTTCTTTCTCATCTTCTATATTATTTATAGCTATTTTTACAACTTCTTTTCTAGCGTTATTACCTATATTTTTATCACTTATAATATCAATAAATTGTTCAGAATCAATCTCATATTCTGAATAATTTTCAATATAACTATTAATATCTTTCTTAAGCAATATGACAGCTAAATTTTTATCCTTTTGATTAATTGTTTTAAATGAATTCTTATTTGTTGCTATTCTAGAATTATTTATCAAATATAAAAGTCTTTCTACAGTAACATCCCCCATATCTAAATCTGTAAATGGATTTCCAAATGATTTCATTAAAATATTTAAACTTTCTTCATTAATTTTATTATTACTTAATATTCCCCATTCAAAATCATATATCTTATCTTCAGCTTCTTTTTCTACATTATCATATTCATCATCAAATTTATATTCTGACAATTCTATGCAAACTAATTCATCATTTATGTAATCTATTATTATTTCATTAAGTTCATTTTTATATAAATAATATTTTATTATTTCACTCCATTTATTATATATTCTTCTATTTTTAATTGCTATACCCCATATATCTTTATCAATTTCATTTATATCAAATACCTTAAATTCAATATTTTCTATAAGTTTCTTTATACTTTCCCTATTAGTGTCCATTAAATTTATCAATTCTATTATATTTTCATTACTCTCTTTTTTCTCTGTCTTTAATAATACATTTTCTACATAATCATCTGCAAAATCACTTAAGTATTCCACCATATCATTCAAATTATATTCTTTAGCTAATGTATAATATCCTTTGTTACCTAAATTTGAATTATTTATCCTCCATAAAATTATTTCATCTAAAACTTCTTCATTAAATCCATATCTTAAACTCTCATATACTATATTTATATATTTTTTATACATTTCTATTTGATCATTATTTAATAAACTTATATCTACTTTTTTAATCTTATCTATATTTATAATTAAACCATTAAGTAATTCTGCAAATTTTTCATATTCAATTTTTAAATCAGTCTCTATAAAGAATTTTGTCTCAAATATAATCTTCTTTACAATTATGTCAAAATTAAGATTTTCTTTAATAACCCTTACTTTATTTTGATTAATATATTCAATTATAATTTCAAACCTACGCTTTTCATTAACATTAAACTCAATATATTTACTAATAAACTCATTATCCCTTATGGAACATTCATAAAGTAACAATGCTGTATTTTCTATATCTCTTTCTCTTGAAAAACCTTCTACAAAATTTACATATTTATCTTCTAAATTTATCATATTTTCAATTAGAGCATCTTTATAGACTCTATACTCATCAGATTTTAATAAGAATTCAACAAGATTATAATTAAGTACAAACTCTTCCTTAAAATCTTCTACATATAATTTCTTTATTATTTCTTTACTATTGATCAAAGGATAATCAAACTTATTTATCTTTCTATTTAATACGCTTTGTAAAAATAAATAATCATCTGCACTTAATTTTCCCTCATAAAAATATGATATCGAATTTTTATATCCTTCATTTATAATTCCTTTTTTTAACATCCTAATTAAATATGGTATATTATTTAAATCTTTATTTTTTTCTAATAATACACTTTCACTAATATTCTTATTAATTAAATTACATATTTTCTGACTTTCTAATAAATCTATTTTATTATGTAAATTATCAATTTCCTTAGTTAATTCTTTTATTCTCTTTTCAATATCACCTTTACTTTTCTCAATTTCTATAAATCTTTCATAATAATTTCTACTACCACCTATACACCAAATGTCTTTTTCAACTTTACTTTCATTTGAAATCATCCATGAATTTTTATATATTGAAATTTTATCCAAACTATTAATATAGTCTAAATAATCTCTTTTCTTAAAATTTTCATCAAAATAATTGTTAGATCCATTAATATAAACATAATCATACTTTTCTTTCCATTTAGCTTTATAGCATAAATATAGTTCATTAATATCATAGAATATTTCTTTTTTTAATATTTCTAAACTATTAGTCTTTGCTATTATTTCCTTTTTTAAACTTTCTTTCTGCACTTCAATATATTCTTTTTTATTTTTAAATATATTATATAATATTCCACTATCATTTAATAATTTTGAAAAATCTACTGGATATAAATTCTTATATACAATCATTGCAAATAATTGATTTTTATCACATTTAAATTCATTAATACTATCTTCAATCTCATATTTTGTATTATTTTTTTCATAAATATAATTTTCTTTTATAGTGTTATACATAGTTATATATTCATTAACTATATTTCTTAGCACTCTCATATCATCGCAATAAATGGAAACATCACTTAGTAATTTTTCATCTATCTTTAATTCATCCTCTAGCTTGTTATTAATTTCCAAAAGCTTGTCATATGAATTTTCATTATTGACTATAGGTATAACTGGTAATATATAATCAAAAAATTTTGTCCTATTTTTACTTATATTACTATAATACTTTAAGTAATCACCTTGATTATTATCATTATCTTTCTCATTCCCTTTTTCCTTATTATCATTCTTCTTAACTTCTTTTTGAACTATTTCTCCAAATATCTCATCCTTCACTGCATATATAAATTTAACCCTTTGCTTAATAGCTTCCGAATTATTTATTAATATGTTCAATTCCCTCAATTTTGTAAATATATTGACATTATTAAATCTATCGATATCTTCAAAAAATATTACCTCATAATTAGTAGCTTCAAAAAAATATACTATTTCATCTATGTACTTATTAAAAATCGTATCGATTGGTTCCATAGTAGCTTCTACACTAATATTTTTTCCAGTTACCTTGTTTATTACAAATTTACTCTTTATAAGTTTTATTACTTGTATTGATAAAAAACTAACTGATAAAATAGCTACTCCAAGTACAATGTAATTTATCCAGCTAATTTGTAAAAATGAAGGGAATATATCATTTAGGTTTTTACTAATTTTATCAAATTTATCATATGTATTTGATATAATATCTGGATTAATAATTATTGATGATGTTACAACTGCTAATAATATCACTAGGCCAATTCTAATTGCCTCCCCTATTCCAACATTTCTAATCTTTCTATATCTTGAAAATGGTATTTTTTTGTATTTAACTTTATAAAATAATTGTTCTAATATCCTTTTTTCTAATTTATCTTCAATATTCCCATCACAATTGTCAATAAAATTAGCTAATGATACATTTATATACTCATATTCTGGATAGTGCTTTTTAAAACTTTCAATTATACTACTTTTCCCAGCACCATATTTTCCTGATATGGCAATATTATTTGTTTTATCATTATCAATTGCCCACTTTAATGACTCTATATATGTACTATCTTTTTTTAATGTATCTATCGGCGTTAATTCTACATAATTATTTAACTTATAATTTTTTTCATTCAACTTAGAAATTGTTTTGTAAATCCATCTATTTATCAATAAAACTTTTTCTAATATATACATTAAAAATTTCTTTAATTTAGGTTTCTTTTTTTTATTTATCATAACAACTCCCCCTTATTAATTATTTTATCAAAAATACAGGTTAACCTCTACAATAATTGCTAATATTTTCAATATATCCCACTTTAATAAATAATAATAAAAAAGATATTCTCATGAAAATATGCTACTCATATCTAGTAGCATAAATAATATCCACTATATACTTACTTCATAAATACAAAATTATTTCCCCTAAAACCTTCAATATGTCTATAAGATACTGGTATATTTACATATCTTTCTTCGCCATTTTCCTCTTTAATACTATCGAAAATTGCTATGTCATCAGTTAATTTTATTTGCTTAGATAATACATTATATATTTCTTTATTACAGTTCATAATATATAATGTACAATAGTCCAACTCTCTAAAAATATAATATTCTTCTCCATCATTAGTTCTATACAAATCCCCGTTATAGTGTAAACAACTATCATTATATATTTCTTCGTCTTTAAAGCTAAAAGCTGGCATACCTTCCACTAAAATTTTTACTTCCGTTCTAGATATAAACTTATCTTTCTTTAAATTTGGTTTAACTATCATTACTCTCTCCTACTTATTCATTATTGATAAAATATATTCTCTATATAAATTTTATATACATAAAAATTCATATTTTCCTAATGTTATTTAAATATTTTATTCACTGTATTATTGGTAACAACTTGTATTTATAAATAAAAGCAGAAAACACACCTCCAATCCCGATATAACATGATTATTGTATATCGACATTAAAAGTGTGTTATCTTACTTTTGTATGTCACAATCGATTATTTTTTGATTTTCAAAAGTGCTTAAAAAGTCTTATTCATCCCATCCTTCTGGGAATTCAGCGTTGTGGTAAACTTCTTGAACATCATCATCATCTTCAAGTAAGTCTAACATCTTTTGGAACTTCTTAGCATCTTCTTCATTTAATTCTGAAGTAGTATCTGGTATCATTTTAACTCCAGCTTCTAAGAATTCTAATCCATTTCCTTCTAATGCTTCTCTAACTTCTCCGAAGCTATCTGGTTCAGTATAAACTACAAATACTTCATCTTCTGCTTGGAAATCTTCAGCACCTGCATCTAATGCCATCATCATAACTTCTTCTTCATCTAAATCGCCTTTTTCAATAACGATTTCTCCTTTTTCTTGGAACATGAATCCAACACAACCTGTTGTTCCCATGTTACCGCCACCTTTAGTAAAGGCACTTCTTATATTACCTGCTGATCTATTTTTATTATCAGTTAAAGCTTCTACTATAACAGCAACTCCTGATGGACCATAACCTTCGTAAACATTTTTTTCAAAGTTTACTGATGATGTTTCTCCAGCTGCTTTCTTTATTGATCTTTGTATAGTGTCATTTGGCATATTTGCTGCCTTTGCTTTTGCAATTACGTCTCTAAGTTTAGCATTAGACTCAGGACTTGGTCCACCGTTTTTAACTGCAACCATTAATTCTTTCCCAATTTTCGTAAAAATCTTTCCTCTTTTTGCATCCATTTTACCTTTTTTAGCTTGGATGTTATGCCATTTTGAGTGTCCTGACATGTCTATTCCTCCTTATTATATGTTAATATAAAAATTATACCTTAAAATTATATCATAGACATTTAAATTTATTCAATATTTGCATTGTTTATATTTTCTTTACAAATATGATTTTATATAGCTTTAAATAATCTATTATTTTCCTTAAAGTATATATCCTCTTCACTCTCACTTATAATAGCCTTTCCATTTGTAGCTTCAATTACTTCTTTTTCTATTACTTCAGCTACTTCTTTTTCTGCATATATAAATATTGTAACCTTATCAGTGTATTCTGAATCTTCAATATGCCAATTGTTTTGGCCACAAAGATATTGAATTTTACCTATTAAATCATAATCTATTGTAATTGAAACTTTACATCCTTCAACTTTTTCAACTACTCCACCAGCTTTTAGTGCAATACTTGCTCCTTTAGTATAAGCTCTAGTAAGACCACCTGCACCAAGTAGTATTCCACCAAAATATCTTGTTACTACGATAGCACAATCCGTTACCCCTTGCTTTTTCATTACTTCAAGTATTGGAATTCCAGCAGTTCCTTGTGGTTCACCATCATCTGAATATCTTTGAATTCCGTAATTTTCTCCAATTACATATGCAAAACAATTATGTCTAGCCTGCTTATGCATGCTCTTTATCTCATTTATAAATTCTTTAGCCTCTTCTTCACTTTCAACTCTTTTTGCATAGCCTATAAACTCTGATTTTTTCTCTTCAAAGCTATCTTCTCCATAGTCTCTTATAGTTATATATGCCATGATTTTAATTCCTCCTTGATTATCTTAAGCCCTTTTCTTATTTTATCACAATCTGTTTGAGAAAAACCTATTCTAAATGTCTTGTCCCCTTCTTTATCATCTCTAAAAAATAATACTCCTGGAGTTATATAAACTCCTCTTTTTACAAGTTTAAAAAATAATTCCTTTGATGATATATTTTTATCTTTAAGTTCTAAATAATAATTTAAGCCACCATCTGGCTTATTATAGTATACATAATCTGAAAGCTCATCCTTTATAAGTTCTCCCATTAAATCATATCTCTTCTTAAATTCAACTGAAAGATTATGAATATTACCTCTAAAGTCTTCGTTAGCTATATAATATTCAAGTGCTCTTTGCATAAGAGTTGATGTTGTAATATCTGTATTAAATTTAGTTCTTAAAAAGTTTTCTCTAAACACCTTAGGAGTTACTATATAACCAAGTCTTATACCTGGAATAAATATTTTAGAAAAACTCTTTATATATATAACTCTGTCTGAAGTATCTAGATGCTTAAATGGAATATATTCAAAATTTTCTTCATAAATAAGCTCAGATAAATAATCATCTTCAATAATATAAAAGTCATATTTTTCTGCAAGTTCTAGTATACGTTTCTTTTTCTCTAAACTATATGATGCACCTGTTGGATTTTGAAAATAACTCATAGCATAAAATAATCTTATCTTATTTTTCTTTACTATTCTTTCAAACTTTTCTATATTTATACCATCTTTTTCAATTGGTACTTCAAATATATTTGCTCTTCTCCACTTAAATACTGAAAGAGCTCCACCATAAGTTGGTTTCTCAACTATTATGTTGTCATTAATATTAAGTAATGCTTTAGATGCGATATCTATACCTTGTTGCGCCCCTGAAACTATTAAAATATCCTCTGTATCTATATTACCATTCCAAAATACATTGTTTATTGTTTTCCTTAAAGGATCATAACCTAAAGTATTTTGAGACAATAATATTTCTTCCCCATCCCTATCTAAAACTTTATTTATTATTTTCTTAAATTCCTTTATTGGAAATAAAACTTCATCTGTTATTTCACCAGTAAAATCAACGTAATTACTTTTATAATTATTTTTTATCATCTTTAAAGCTTGTGAATAAGAATTTCTAAAAGCTATGTTTAATTCTTTCTTTTTTGCAAAAGTACCACTACCTACTTTTTGATAAGCAAAGCCTTCATTTTTTAGTTTTTTATAACAGTTAACTGCTGTTATTTTATTTACTCCTAAAAGGCTACTAAGTTCTCTTATAGTTGGAAGTTTTTCTCCGTCTTTTATCTTACCAGTTTCTATAAGATGCTTAAACTTATTTGCAATTTGTATATATTTTGGTGTCTCTTCTTCAAATACTATGTTTCTTATAAATTCCAAACTTAATCACCTTATTCTATTCCATATACATTTTCACTTATAATTACATTACCATTACTATCTATAACTTCTTTATCTTTTTTCTTAATTACTCCTTTTGTAAGAAGTCTTTTTAATATTTGTTCAAGTTTAATATTAGAACCTCTTAATATATCTTTATTCTTAATTTCTGATGCACTTAAATATTCTTCTCCATCACTTAATATATCTGTAATTATTTTTGAAGCTTTTAATATATTTTTATCTACATATATATTTATATAATTTATTATATCTATTATATTTTCTTCCTTTACTCCATTAAAAAGCTTCTCATCTATTAATTTTTTAAAATCATCATTTAAATTTATAACCATTCTTATAGCATCTTTACTTACAGTATATCCATTTAAATTTAAGTATAATTTTGAGAAACTATCTAAACTTCTAACTATCATCTCATAAGCCGTATATACTCTGTCATTTTGTATATATTTTTTACATATTCCAACATCTTTAATAACTCTGCTTAAATATTCTAAACTATCTATATGGTTAAACTCATCACCTACATAAATAGATCTATTATAAAGATTGTTTATATCTTTGTCTCTTGAGAAAACTAACTTAGAAAATTTCAAAATGTTTCTTGCAGTACCTTTACTTCCATCTTCTTTATAAGAACTTAAGAACTTTTCTTTACTTAATATCCTAGTATGTACTGGTATTTTATACATTTCTGAATATATATCTCTTACAAAATCATATTCAAAATTATATATAACAAAAAAATCTATATCAGATTCTTCCCATATATCTCCTGAAACTATACTTCCAAATGTAAATACTGCTATAACATTTTTATTATTTTTAAAATTCTCTAATATTTCATTAAATGCCTTTTGGTATTCTATTATTATATTTTTCATATTCCGTACACCCCCTTTTATTCTTTCTTTTATTATAACAAAACTATGTATATTGTTAAAATAGTATTTCAAATTAATAAAGATTTCTAATGTATGTTATGTACAATAGAAATCTTTATAATACTTTATTTAGTAAACTACTTTAATTTAATTCATTTATTATATATTCTTTTGTTTTATTGTAAGCTTCTGTATCAACTTCTACTGTTAGTTTAGTACCTTCATTAACGTAATCTTCACTTAATATTCTACCATTTCTATGAAGGAAAGAGACTATATCCCCTTTATCATAAGGAATTATATACTCGCATTTTTTTAAGCTATAAGGAAGCTTTTCTTCTATTTCTTCTAAAAGCTTATCTAAATTTAGTTCTTCTTTAGCTGAAATTCTAATTACATTATCATAGTATGATAATTTTTCTTCTATTTCATCTAAAGCTTCTTCACTTATCTTATCAACTTTATTTAATACAAGAATTGTTTCTTTATCAATTGCTCCAAGTTCTGATAATACTTCTTCAACAGCTTTAATTTGATCTAAGCAGTCATCACTTGAAGCATCAACTACATGACATAAAAGATCTGAATAAATAACTTCTTCAAGTGTTGATTTGAATGCTTCAACTAAATCATGTGGAAGCTTTCTAACAAATCCAACTGTATCTGTTAAAGTAATTAATCCTTTATTTTTAAGTATTATAGCTCTTGTTGTAATATCTAAAGTAGCAAATAACATATCTGCTTCAAATACTTCTTCTTTATGTCTATTATCTTTTGAAGCTGCAATTTTACAAAGAGCATTTCTAAGAGTAGATTTACCTGCATTTGTGTATCCAACAAGAGATACTTTAGGTATACTTTCTTTATTTCTCTTTTCTCTTTGAACTTCTCTAATCTTTTTAATCTTTTTAAGTTCTGAGTTTAAATCATATATAGTTTCTCTAATATGTCTTCTATCTGTTTCAAGTTTCTTTTCCCCAGGTCCTCTTGTACCTATTCCACCACCTGTTCTAGATAAAACAGTTCCAAGACCTTGAAGTCTGCTTAATCTATATTTAAGTTGTGCAAGTTCTACTTGAATGTTTGCTTCTTTACTTTTTGCTCTTCTTGCAAAAATCTCAAGAATAAGAGTTGTTCTATCTATAACCTTCGCTCCTATAGCGTTTTCAAGATTTCTAACTTGTGAACCTGAAAGTTCATCATCAAATATTATTACATTTGCTCTTTCTGTTTGTCTTAAATGAGCTATTTCAAGAACCTTTCCTCTTCCAATGAAGAAAGCTGGATCTATCTTACTTCTTCCTTGATAAACTTTAGCTAAAACTGGTATATCACAAGCTTTTGTAAGTTCAGCAAGTTCATCTAAGCTTTCTCTAGTATCTGATCCTACTAATATTGCTTTCTCTCCTTCATCTTCTATTACATCATTTTCTTTTATAAGACTTTCAGCATATCTTATTTTTTCTAACATATCTATTGACATAAGTTTTTCTAATGATAGATTTTGCATTTCTTCATACACTAGATTATCATTAAAAACTGTTAAATTAGCTAATGAAAAATCTATTATTTTTCCATCATATATACCAATAGAAATTATTGCATCTAATTTTAGTTTTAAAAGTGCAGTTAAATCTAGGGCTGAAAGATTACATAATCCATTTGGATGAGTATGTATAACACGTACTCCTGCTAATCTTTTTTCATTTATATCAAGTACTGGAAGCTCTACTGATGTAGAATCTCCTATTGCAATTGATGTAACCTTCCCTCTTCTATCTATTGCAACACTTACTTCTCTTTCTATTTGAGATGAAATTCTAGATATAGTTTCAATTATTTCTATATTACAAGCTTCTTGCTTTAAAGTCTTTACACTATATAAATCATCAAGCTCTGAAAGGTAGGAATTCTTTATTCCTTCAACATTTCCATGTATCATTAAATCACCTTTTTCTTTATATATATTATTTAATTTGACTATAATTTTATACTATAAAAACACCATTGTAAATGTATGATGGGAAATTTATACTTGATTTTTATGGTATAATACAGTATTTTTATTATTACAAACATTTTTAAATAATATTCACGGGAGGGTTTTCATCATGGAAGATAAAAAGCGTAATATTTTATTTTCAGAAGAACAAATACAAACAAGAATCGCTGAACTTGGTAAAGAAATAACAGAGGATTATAAAGACAAAAATCTTTATGTTTTATCTTTATTAAGAGGTAGCTTTATATATGCAGCTGACTTAGTTAGACACATAGACACAAAAGCAAAAATAGGATTTATGACAACATCAAGCTATGGTCATAACGAAACAAGTTCTGGAGTAGTTAAAATAGTAAATGATATTCCAGATAATATAGAAGGATACGACGTATTAATAGTTGATGATATTGTTGATAGTGGTATTACTATGGATTTCGTTATAAATCACGTAAAAAAATTAGGTGCTAAATCTGTTAAAACTTCTGTTCTTTTAGATAAACCTTCAAGAAGAAAGGTAGATCTTACTCCAGACTACTGCTGCTTTGAAATCGAAGATTTATTTGTAGTTGGATACGGATTAAACTATGGTGATCATTATAGAAATGTACCATATGTTTTCAACTGGGAAACAAAATAGTATACTCTTTTTTGATATAAAAGAAGGCATAAACTTTATGCCTTCTTTTATATTTTAATCATTAAGTTGTATTGCTGCATCTGGAATTTCTCCAACTATTATTGTCTCAGAAAGTGGTATTTGAGCATCCACATCAAACTCTTTTGTATACATAGGTATAATTATCTTAATTTTAGCTTTAACATTTAAATAAATCTTATGCCTTGTCTGATTTATTCCTGCACTTTCAAAAACCGATTCGTAGCTGCTTTCAATATTTCCAAGTGGTTCCATCTCTATTGTTATTTTAGGACCTAAATTGTAATAAACACTTTTATCTGTCATCCATCCAAGTGGTACTTCTATCCCCTTAGCACCAAGGTCTTCTAACCTTTCATTACATCTTATTGCTATTTCTGATGATAATTTATTAAGTACTATTGTATCTGCACTTATTGAATTGATTTTATTATTTTTATCTCTTTCAATTTTTACGATATCTTTTTTAGAAGCTTCTTCATCAAAAACTTCAACACTAACTGCATTTATAGTTTTTATAGCTTCTGATCTCATCATAGTTTCAGAAATATTTAAAACAGATGGCATAACCTTCTTATCAAAAAGGGTAAGGATCAGATTAAAAACTATAAATAATGCAATAATAATAACTATAAAGGACTTATATCTTTTTGTTTGGGCCTTTGAATAATGTTTCATACTACACCTTTTTATTGAGTTATTGATTTAATCATATTATAATTATGCTATAATGGATAATATTATTATCTATTAATTTAAAAGATTAGGAGGATGAGATGGCAGGTAAAAAAGTTCCAAAAAAGAATAAAAACACAAAAAGTAGCCAAACGTCAAGATTAAATATGTCAAAATCTAACTCGTCTAAAAAAAATTCTTCAAAAAAATCAAAGAAAAGTAAAAAGATTTTTAAATGGACAATTTTAAGTATTGTTTTTGCATTTTTAGCAATTGCAGTTATCGGAGTTGGATATATCGTTGCAGTAGTAAAAAATACACCACCTATAGATATAAATCAAGTTGTAAATGTAGACCAAACTTTAGCAGCTTATGATGATAATGATAAATTTATAGCATCTCTTCATGGTAAAGAAGATTATCAAAAGGTTACATCAGAAGAGATACCTAAAAACTTAAAAAATGCTATTGTTGCTATAGAAGATGAAAGATTTTATGAACATAACGGAGTTGATGTAAAAAGAATACTAGGTGCACTTGCAAACGATGCCGTTTATCTTGTGACACGTAAAGGTGGACTTCAAGGTGCTTCAACCTTAACTCAACAATTAGTTAAAAATACAATCTTAACTAACAAGCAAACAGCAGAAAGAAAAATTAGTGAAATATATCTAGCATTAGAACTTGAAAAAATGCTTTCTAAGGATGAAATATTAACAGCCTATTTAAATCATTTCCCTGTTGGAGGAATTGCATATGGTGCAAAAGCCGGAGCTAGTATGTACTTTAGTAAAGATGTTTCTGATTTAAATCTTATTGAATGTGCTTACTTAGCAGGTGTAACTCAAGCCCCTACAGCTTATAGTGCTTATAATCCAAATAATGAAAAGGATCCTAGTCCTTATATAAAAAGAACTAAAACTGTTTTATCAAAAATGCTAGAACATAACTATATAACTAAAGCTGAATACGATAAAGCAATTAAAGATTTAGATAATGGAAAGCTTAAATTTAAAAGAACTAAAACTGATTACAGATTGCCTTATGAAGATTTCATTTATGCAACTGTAGATCAAGTAAAAAAAGATTTAAAAGCTAAATATAAATATAGTGATGAACAAGTTGAGAATTTAATTTCAACTGGTGGACTTAAAGTCTACACTACAATGGATAGAAGAATCCAAGATAGTACTCAAAAAATATTAAATAATTACAGTAACTTTAACATTCCAGGTACAGACAAAGTTAATGAAAGTGGTATTCCACTACTTCAAGCATCTGCTACAGTTACTGATTATAAAACTGGTAAAGTATTAGCGCTTGTTGGTGGCAGAGGTGATCAAGATGCTCAGTCACTTAATAGAGCCTATAGCTCGCTTAGACCTACTGGTTCATCTTCAAAACCACTTACTGTTTATGGACCTGCAATTGATAGTCAAAAGTTAACTGCAGCTTCAGTTATTGATGATGCACCAATTCCAAAGTCAGTATCATCATATAACCCTACAAACTCACCTAACCAGTATTATGGTTTAACTACACTTAGAGAATCTCTTAAACGTTCAAGTAACGTAGGTGCAACACTAACTTTATTAGAAACTGGTAGTGATACAGCTTTATCTTATGGTCAAAAATTTGGTCTTAAGTACACTGAAGATGATATAAAGAAAAAGGAACCTTCTGTACTTGCACTTGGTCAATTCCCTAATGACCCTAAAGATCCAGATGGTGGTAACACATATCTAATGGCTTCTGCTATGGGTACTTTTGGTAATGGTGGGGTTTATGTAAAGCCAAGATTATATACTAAAGTTATTGATAACAACGGGAATGTTATACTTGACAATGAAATTCAAGAAGAAAAGATATTATCAAAGCAAGCAGCTTATATTGTTTATGATATGTTAAAAGGCCCTATTCAATACAATGCTCAAAGAGCTCAATTTGGTAGTATGCCTGTTGCAGGTAAAACTGGAACTACTAGTTATAATAAAGATTATTGGTTTGCTGGTTTAACTCCTCATTTAAGTGCAGCTGTATGGGTAGGATACGATAAAAATAATTCTATTAAAGGCGGAGGTTCTGGTACTACTGCTTCAAACCTTTGGGGAAAAATCATGAAGGTTGCAAACGAAGGATTAAGTACAGAAGATATCCAAAAACCAGATGGAATTGTTGAAGTAGCTGTATGTAAAGATTCTGGTAAGCTTCCAACTGATCTTTGTAAAAATGATCCTAGAGGTAACAGAATATATACTGAAATGTTTATAGAGGGCACTGAGCCAAAACAACATTGTGAAACTCACGTAGCAGCTTCAGTTAACACTTTAAATGGAAAACTTGCAACTTCAAGCACTCCAAGCGGATTAGTAGCTCAAAGAGTATTTATAAAGAAGCTTTATCCAAATAGTAAAACAGCTGATTACAAATATGTTCTTCCATCATCTTCAGATGATATGACATCAATGCCAAGTATCAATTCAGATAAGGACAATGATAAAGATAAGGATAAGGACGAAGAAGATGATAAAAACAAAAATCCAGATGAAGTAAATTCTAATAATAACCAAACTAATACTGAAAATAATCAAACGAATAATACTCCATCTATAATAAAACCACTTATACATTAATTTAAATATTAAGATTGCTACATTATGTAGCAATCTTTTTTTATATAGTTTTGAATTTTTACCATACCATTCTTGCATTATATTTCTTTTAAATAATTAATTTCATTATTTTTACTTGTTATATCCTTCATTATGAATTTTTTAAACTTTATTCTTGCAAATATTGATATTTTATTATAAAATAAATACATCTTTTATAAAAATTTTTTAACGGGAGGATTAATATGGATATAATAAACGATATTATTTTGAAGTTTAATAATTTTCTATGGACTTATATTCTAATTGCACTTTTATTAGTTTTAGGCGCCTACTTTACTATAAGGACAAACTTTGTGCAGTTTAGATATTTAAAAGAAATGTTTAGACTTCTAGGCGATGGTTTTTCTAATAAAAAAGAAAAAGGAAGTATTTCATCCTTCCAGGCATTTTGTATTAGTACAGCATCAAGAGTTGGTACTGGAAATTTAGCTGGTATTGCAATTGCAATTTCAGTAGGTGGTCCTGGTGCAATTTTTTGGATGTGGATAATTGCTCTTATTGGAGCAGGTTCAAGTTTTGTTGAATCAACTCTTGCTCAAATTTATAAAGAGAAAAATGAAGATGGATCCTTTAGAGGTGGTCCAGCTTATTATATGCAAAAAGGTTTAAATAAAAAATGGATGGGAGTTTTATTCTCAGTACTTATTACTTTAGCATTTGGTTTAGTATTCAATTCAGTTCAATCTAATACTATTACAGAATCTTTTAACACTGCTTTTGGAGTTAATAGATTAGTTATAGGTATAATACTTACTGTACTTACTGCACTTATAATATTTGGTGGCATACATAGAATTGCAAAAGTTACTGAAGTACTAGTTCCTGTAATGGCACTAGCTTACATTGGAATTGCAGTTATAATTTTAATAATGAATGCTACTGAAATACCTTCAGTTTTAAAGTTAATTGTTGAAAATGCATTTGGATTTAAAGAAGTTGCAGGTGGTACTTTAGGTGGAGCTCTTCTTCTTGGAATTAAGAGAGGACTTTTCTCAAATGAAGCTGGTATGGGTAGTGCCCCAAATGCAGCTGCAACTGCTAATGTTACACACCCTGTAAAACAAGGTTTAATTCAAACTCTTGGAGTTTTCACTGATACATTAATAATTTGTAGTTGTACTGCATTTATAATACTTTTATCAGGTGTTGATTATTCAGGCCCTAATGCTTCTACTGGAATAAAGCTTACACAAGATGCATTAAGTTCTCAAATTGGTCCATTTGGTAATACTTTCATAGCAATATGTATTCTTTTATTCGCTTTTAGTTCAATAGTTGGTAACTACTATTATGGAGAATCTAACATTGAATTTTTAAATGATAAAAAATGGTTCTTATTTGCTTATAGAGTATGTGTTATATTAATGGTTCTATTTGGATCTGTTGCTAAAGTTGATGTTGTTTGGAACTTA
Organism: Clostridium budayi; assembly: GCF_055396605.1. Taxonomy (NCBI): domain Bacteria; kingdom Bacillati; phylum Bacillota; class Clostridia; order Eubacteriales; family Clostridiaceae; genus Clostridium; species Clostridium budayi. The sequence goes on along the minus strand of NZ_AP042456.1, from coordinate 1,280,333 downwards.
GCTGATGTATTCATGGGATTAATGGCAATTGTTAATCTAGTTGCAATATTTATGTTAAGTAAATATGCATTTCTAGCTTTAAAAGATTATACAAAGCAAAAGAAATCTGGTATAAAAGAGCCAGTATTTAAAGCTTCATCTATTCCTGGACTTAAAAATGCAAAGGAATGGGAATAAAAAATCAGCCTTAAAAAGTTTTAAATGTTTCATAAAAAAATTACATGCTGATACAGTATAGCTGCAGAAATATAAAAACCTACACTTTAAAAATCTTATTAATAAAAAAGTAGAAATACTTTCTATGTATTTCTACTTTTTATTTATATCTTAAAATCTATTTCCTTTTTTTATTAAGCTTGTCTTTTCTTGCGATTTAAGAAAATTAATCCAAGTCCAATTAAAATAATCAAGGCTCCTATCTGTACTAAAGTATCACTTATACCTGTTTTAGGTAAATCATCTTCATTATCATTAGTATTATTATCATTATTTGGATTTTGCGGTTTCTCTCCATCTGATTTATCTGGGTCTGTTGGTTTCTCTTCATCTGGTTCATTAGGGTTTGTTGGTTTTTCTTTAAGTTGATTAATTGCTTCTTGAAGTTTTTTAATCATTGTATCACGTTCTTCTTCTGAGTCAATTCCATTTTTTACGCCTTCTTTAACCTCTTTAAGAACTGATATAAATATGTCTTTTGTCTCGTCTGTAATATTTTCTAAATTTATTTTTTCAGCCTTTTCAATTAATGTAATTAAATCTTTGATATCTATTTGCTCCTTTGCATTTTGAACTGTAAATGTCTTAAATTCAAATGAACGGCCATTTTCATGAATAATTCTTACAACAATCTCATCACCATTTTCAACTTCAACTGTACTTGTTCCTTTTAAAGTCTCTACTTTAGCACCATTTCGTTTCATAAGTGATACATTTGCATTCTTATCATTAGCTTTAGCATCAATTACAACTTTATTTGTCTTATTTTCTAAATCAATTTTATCTGATTCAAGATCTACACTATCATTATTTAAAACTATTTCTTTAATACCTTTTTCAATTGGTGCATATCTCATCACATGTACAGTATGCTTTGTCTTTGTAATACCATCATGAGCTATAGCTTCAAAAGCAATACTATTTACCCCATTATATACTGAAGCAGTAACTGTTGCTTTATTTCCTACTTGGTTTACTTCGTACTCAATTCCATGATCGTGGTTTTTGGCAATAAGCTTATCTGTTCCTTCAGTTAATTCAACTTCAAATGTTATAGTGTTATCTTTTTTATCTGTATTAATAAATGAATTTTTATCATTAAGATCAATTTTACCAAATCCTTTTGCATTAATAGATTTAATACCAGTTATATTTGATTTAATTTTATTAAGTTTAACACTACCAAACCTTCCATTTAATACGTCTTTATCTTTAATATCAATAACTTCTTCAGTTTTATTATCATAATCCATAACATGAAGCTTTGTAATCATTGCTGGAATAGTAATTGTATCTCCATCAACAACTTTCTTACCATTAACATAAACCCCTTCAAGTTCTTGTCCTTTATGAGAAATTGTTGTATCAAGTATATTTGAAAATTTACCACTTGGTAATTGTGAAACAACATATATCTTATAATTACCGTCTTGTGATAACATAACCTTAGTTCCTTCTACAAGATGTGTATTGCCATTTCCATTAACAATTGTAAAGTTCTTACCTTCATAATTTGAATCAAATGTCATATTAATAAATTCATGATTAATACCTTCATGGTTTAAGTTTGAAATTATAAATTCTGATTTATCTAATATCATAACTGACAAAGATCTAGTTTCCATGACTTCATCGACTGCACCATTGCCTATTTTTATATCTGTAATCTTTAAATCTTTATTTGCTTGAGCATTACCCCATCCTGCAATAGCAAGTTTTAAATTATCTCCAAAGTTTTTAATATCCACTGTTTGAACTTTATTTTTAACTCCATCTATTATGGAGTATAAATTTACTAAGGTTCCTTGTTTTTCTATTGCAAATGTTGCTTTACGAACACTATTTTCACTTGTATTATTAGTTGAATATTCAGTTCCCCTAGCATTCACTTCATGAACTGTGCCAATTCCATCTGCATGAGCTCGTTTTCCTATTGATAAATAATTATCACGATCAACTGTACCATCAGCTTTTTCCTTCATAATTAATAGATACGCTGAATCCCAATTTGAACTAGAGCGCTCTGGCAGACCATCAATTGTTACAATTCCTGTGAAATTATTTTTATCAACTGAATCTAAATTAAGAGTTACAAGATTACTTAGTGTATTATCATTACCCCATAGATCATTTCCACTTTGACGTGTTATCTTAATACTCTCTTCACTAATTACACTATTAGCATCTTTATTTTCAATTTTAATAATAGGATTTAAAACTTTTTGATCATCATTTTTATTTACAACCATAAATAGGTTCTTTTCTACACCTTTATAATTTGCTGTAATTCGTGCTAAGCCTGATTTTAATCCGTAAAATTTATTATTATCAAATCGAATAATATCTTTATCGTGAATTGTATATTCAATTTCATCAGTATTGATATCACCTTTAACTTTGTAGCTTACACCTGATTCATCATTTATACTCATTACATCTGACTCAAATTCAAAATCTATCGATGGCTTATCTGATTTCTTTAAAACTTTTATTTCTTGTTTATTTGATTCAATAATTGTATCGTTCCATATATAATATGCAAATACTTCAGCATTACCTTCTTTATGAGCTGTCATCTTTCCATTTTTGTCAACACTTACTACCTCTGGATTTGTAGATGCATACTGAACATCACTTACTGCCTCAGAAGGTTTTGTATTTTCGCGTTTCGTTAAGACCTTTAAGTTATCTGTCATTTTAAGATTATCAGTACCCATTCCTTCTAATAAAACATTTTGTTTTAATCCATCATCATAAAAATTATTTTCTAAAACGACATTCTTACTATTTTTAAATTCTAAAACATTTGCAACAGTTCCTGAATTTCCTTCTGGTCCACCTGGTAATGTCTTTGGTCCTTCTACTACATTACCATCATACGTTAACTTTAAATTACTTTGATTGCCAACTTGTAATTCTTTCTTACCTTCAATACTTAGCTCTACACCTGGATCTAATCTAAATACTTTATTATTTCTAAATGTTAGATTTTCTACACTCTCAGCACGTACAGCTCCGTCACTTTCTAAATAAAATGTATTGTCCTCAATTAAAATATTTTTGTGTATTGGATTTGATTCATCCGGTAAACCTCCACCTTTTGTCACTGGATGTATATATATACCAGGTGCATATTTCCACCATGTACGTCCTAGTGTTCTAATATTAAACGTATTATTTCTAATTTCTAAATCACGAATAGGTCCAGATTCATACCATTCATCTGAATCATTTGAGAAAAACATTGTTGGCATTGATGGTGACTCAAAATAGTTATCTTCAATTACAATCTTTTTACGTGATGTTGCAAGAATCATACGAGTAAATACATTTTTAAATTCATTATTTTTAATTAAAATTTCAGGAGTGTATGTGGCATTCTCAGCAACAAATTTTGGTTCATTTCCAATACGCTCAGTTAAGAATGCTGGTACTTCTTCTTCAAATTCTACAATCATCTCTTTTAAATTATCACTTGTTGGTCCTTCAACACTTTTAACTGTATATTCTTTTTCATTATCACGAGACTCTAATGTATCACGTGTATAGAATACAACCTTATCACCTTTATAATACTGTTTAAATCCGCCTTGTTGTGCATGAACATATTTAAGTTTAAGCTTATGAGAATTTATAACCTCTTCTACTCGTGTAAATGTACCATGAATATTTATTGGATCATCATGTGTATTATTAAAAAATGAATTTTTTATTTCAATCTTACCTTTTGCACCTGAAACATGTATCCCATCTGCAAAACTTGATGTGTTACGTCCAGTTTCTATATCTGTTTCCATACGAATACCATCAAAGGTTACATTTTCCGCCATCTGTACTAAAAAACCAAACCCATGCATATATGATATTTTTGTATTAATAATATTTATATCTTTGCTTTCCCATACAAAAGCCCCTGCTGTAGGACGCTCTGCATTAGATACTAATTGAAAGTTCATTCCTTTAACTAAATCAAATGCTGGATTTGAATTATATTTAATTCGTACCCTTGAATTATCTAATTTTTCAATTGATTTAGCATTTGTAAATGGATTTTGATGTGAATAATAGCTACGCCCCATTAATTCTGTAGGATATTTAACTGAAATCCCGTAATTTCTGTGATCATTACGTTCTTGCCAGTAATATTCACCATCAGATTTTTGCTCTGATTTCCACAAAATATTTGCACCTTGAATTTCATAATTTAAATATTCTGGAATAAAGTAATCAACTGTCTTGTTCTCCATATCATAATCAAGTACTGTCATTTCTGATGTTGTAGGTATCTGATAGTCTATGCTTAGATTTTTAATCGTTATATTTTCAGACTGCAAGACTGCAAGAGCCATCATATCACCATTAATAATAAACTTTGCTCCTCCCCCATCAACAGTTAAGTTTTTTTGTCCTTCAATTAATATTCCTATTGATTTATTAGGAAATCTTACACTGTCAGTATTTGAAGTATGAATTTCACGAATTTGAGAATTCTCTTTATGAATCTGATAAATACCATTATCAAATTTTAAAGTAACCTTTTTTCCCTGCTTACCTAATTCTTTTACCGCTTCAAACACCTTAACTAGTGCCTTTGCATTATCATTCTTCCCAGTTGAATCAACACCATAATCACTTGCATAAATAATTACATCACTATCCTCTGCTGCAAATACTCTAAATGTTGTACTACCTATGTTTGATATTATTAATGATGATAACATAAAAAATACTATTATTTTTTTACTTATTTGTTTCATTTTTCCCTCCTATGAAAACACTTTCTAAAACCACTATATTAACTCATTAATACTATCCTAGATCCCCTCCTTTTATTTATACAATCTGTTACATCACTCGGATTATCAACTGTATATAATTTTAAAAAGCAACTAATTTTACGAATGGTTAAGATATTTTTTATAACAAATTAACAGATTCTATAACTTCAATTTAATTAATAAAATGTAAATTTTTTGTAGTTTAGTTAATATATATATAATATTAACATTGTAAACGTTATTAAAACATGTTATTATTATTCTTAAATATATTAATATTTGTACTTTTTTTCAAATTACAATATATTTTGTAAATTCATCATATGTTGCGAGGTTAGTTTATGTCTAAATTCAAAACCATTTTTAATAATGAAAATTATATTGATTTAAAGCCAATACAATTTGGCTCAGAAGAATGTGATCCATTGCATTCAATAGATCCAACAGTTAGAAATAATTATTTATTTCATTATGTACTATCCGGAAAAGGTAAATTTTTTTCAGTAGATTCTAAGACATTGAAAAAAACGTATTATGAAGTTTCTTCAGGAGAAGGTTTTTTAATTTGTCCAAATGCTATTTGTTCTTATGAATCTGATGAACATAATCCTTGGCATTATATATGGATTGAATTTAATGGCTTAAAAGCAAAAACATATATGAAAGAAGCAGGATTAAATGTTGACAATCCAATCTTTAAAACTAAAGAAAAAGATCAATCCATTGAAATTATTAAACAAATGAAGTGTATCATTAATCATCCTAAAAAAAATCCAAGCTTTATAATAGGATACCTATATTTATTTGTTAACTCTTTAATCGAATATTCAATAAATAGTACTTTAAATAAAATGGATGATTTAAACAAATTCTATATTCGTGAAGCGTTGAATTTTATTGAACTTAATTATAATCAGAATATTTCCGTTGAGGATATTGCTAGAAGATGTAATTTAAGCAAATCATATTTTTCTCGTATTTTTAAAAAGCATATGAATGTAACACCACAAGAATTTTTAATTGAATATAAAATGTTGCATGCATGTAATTTACTAAAAGATAAAACTTTATCCATTAGCTCCATTTCTGAATTACTTGGGTATTCTAGTCAATTCAACTTTTCAGTAGCATTTAAGAAAAAATATAATCAATCTCCATCTAATTGGAGAAAAAATTATCTAAACAAAATATCAGAAATATAGATAAAAAATTTACCGATATTATTATCTTTAAATATAAAAAAAGAGGATAACTTTTTAAACTGGAACCTATAAGATGGACACTTATAAAAAAGAGTCTATCTATATAGGTTCTTTTTTTGTACAATAAATTTATGAGGTGGATTAGTTATGAGTAAAATAAGATTTTCAAAGGATGAAATAGTTAAATTATCAAAGAATAAATATGTTAATAAGGTAAGTGAAAAATCAATAACCTATACCAATGAATTTAAAATACATTTCATTGCTGAATCTAGTAAAGGCAAGACTTCAAGAGTTATCTTTGAAGAAGCTGGATTTGATGTAGATATTATTGGGATGCGTCGCGTAGATTGTGCAGGATCAAGATGGAGAAAAGCATATAAGGATAATGGAGTATTAGGATTAGATGATACTAGAAGGAATAATTGCGGGCGTCCGCGTAAGCGTAAAATTACTAAAGATGAAATAATATCAAGACAAAATGCTGAAATTGAATATCTAAAGGCTGAGATAGAATTATTAAAAAAATTAGAGCTGCAAGAAAGGCAGGTGAAAAAAAGTAAAGTAATAGCAGCACAAGCATTTAGACTAATAGAGTCACTAGCTAACAAATTACCTTTAGGAAATTTAATTAAACAATTATGCAATGTGGCAAATGTTTCACGTTCCGGTTACTATAATTATTTAAAGTCTAAAAATAATCGTAAAAATCGTGAAAAGCAAGATGAAATAATTAAAAATAATGTTTTAGAGGCTTTCAATTATAGAGTATATAAAAAGGGATCAAGATCTATTAAAATGATCTTAAAAGAAAGATTCAATATTATTTATAGCAGAAAGCGTATACAAAGGATAATGAGAAAATTTAATATAATTTGTCCAATTAGAAAACCTAATCCGTATAAGCGTATAGCTAAAGCTACAAAGGAACATACTGTAGTTCTAAATTTACTCAATAGGAACTTTAAGCAAAAAGTGCCAGGTAAGGTATTACTTACAGACATTACATATTTGCCATATTCAAATTCTAATATGGCTTATTTGTCTACCATCAAAGATGCTTCAACAAATGAGATATTAGCTTATAATTTATCAGATAGGATAACTTTAGATATTGTTACAAATTCTAAGGTAAAATTAGTCGAAGATGCCTTTATCCATTCAGATCAAGGTAGTCATTATACAAGCCCAACATTTCAAAAACTTTTGAAATCTAAAAATCTTGGACAATCTATGTCCAGGCGCGGAAATTGCTGGGATAATGCTCCGCAGGAATCATTTTTTGGACACATGAAAGATGAAATTAATTACAAATGTTGCTCTAGCCTAGAAGAATTACAATTAGTTATAGATGATTATATTGATTATTATAATAATGATCGTTGTCAATGGAATTTAAAAAAGCTGACTCCTGTTCAATACAGAAATCAGCTTTTAGCATCTTAACTCTCTTTTTTAAAATGTCCTTGACATAGGGACCACTTTAATTTAAATTATCCTCTTTTTTTAAAACTTAGCTATATTTCAACTGCTTTTAGTTTATTCTTTAACATAATAAACATCATGCCCTCAAGTTAATTTATTCTAAGTCCTAACTAATCCACAATATTTATAATCTTTACATAATTCTCATACCGTTATTTATAATAGTTTCATCTAAACTTCCAATTTAATTTTATAATTTTATTTTACTTTTGTTTTTTCGATTATATTACTAAAAGAATTTTTTACATCTCCATTTATTGAAGAAATAAAATATACATTCTTTTCACTTTTATTAGCTATTTCAATTATATAACAAAGTTCATTTTCACCTTCATCTTCTTTATTATTATAAAAAGCTAAATAAGGCTTATTTATTATCTTTCCATCTTTATTCAATTTATTAAAAGAATTAATAGCTATTTCTTCTGCTTCTTTTTCTGATATATTTATATCAATTTTCTTATGTGATAAATTTTGAGTTTTATTTATGCATCCTTGCAATTTTCCATCTTCTTTGTTTATATTGATAATTAATTTTTCTAAATAATATGGATATCCATCTTCATATTTTGAAAAAACTACTGAATAATATGAATTGCTATCTTTATCCTCTTTGCTTATTTCATCAATTTTATATTCTCCCTCAAACATTTCATCTACATATTTCATTGCTAATTCTTTAGCTTTCTCTGGAGTAATATTTATTTTCTTACTATTTTTATTATTGGATATAAAACTAATAATGTTTTTATTTTTATCTAAATCTACTCTATAATCATCACTAACTAAAGAATAGATCCCCTCTTCCTTTTCTGTTCCACTCTTTTCTTTTAATTTAAATTTAATTTCTTTAGAATTTTCTTCTATAATATCTTTTTTCGTTAAGCTTTTTATAAATCTATTTGCTATTCCTATTTCCTTTCTACCTTGACCAAAATAATTATAAGCTACCATAGGTATTAGTATTATTAAAATTACTATAGTAATAATACTTATGTACTTTCCTTTCTTTTTTCCCATAACTCCCTCCTAAATGTCTATATAAAAATATAATTTCCCTACCTCAATTTTACACCACAGCTTATATTTATGGAATAGTTAAGTTAACAAATTGTATATGTTTAAACTTAATAGTCCTTATGTAAACTTTATTATAATTATAATTTATTAGCTTGTTTACTATATTTTATTCTAGTATACTATTCATAAGAAATATATCATATTTTTAGAATTTTAGGAGGTTATTGTATGAATTTATCAAAATTAATTGAAGAAAAGAGAAAAGCAAAAGCTAGAGCTTGTAAGAGAAAAACAGCAAAACATGTGGCTACTGGACTTACAATTGGTGCTACAGTTGGTGCAGCATGTGCAGTACTATTTGCTCCTAAGGCTGGAAAAGAATTAAGAGCTGATATGAAAGAAGTTGCTAAAGATGTAAATGAAAAAGTTAAAACTAAAGCAAATACAGCAACTTTAAACTGTAGAAATAACTACTTAGAAGCTAAATCAAAAATCAAGGAATATTTAGATAATAAAAATAAATCTATAAAAGAAGATAAAATTATCGAAAATGCTGAAGAAAATAAAGACTTAACTATAGAAGATAAAAATACTGAAATAATAGAGGAAACTAAATAATGTATATAAATATAGCTGATTTATTTTGGATTATAGTTGCTTTACTTGGTGCATTTGCTTTAGTAGTTTTAATACTTTGTCTATTAAAATTATTAAATGTTTTAACTAAAGTTGATACCCTTTTAGATGAGAATAAAAATAATTTAGATACAACTCTTACAAATGTTAAGGGAATATCAGAAAATGTTAAAGATATAAGTGATGTAGCAACTGAAGCTACTGCTGATGCAATTGTAGTTAAGGAAAACTTATCAAATCAACTTAGCACTTTAAAAGAAATTGCTTCTATAATTTCAAGTGTTTTTCTAAAAAAATAAGTGGAGAAAACTCCACTTATTTTTTTAATCCTATTTCTTCAAATAATTTATCTTCTAAATCATTTCCACCAATTTTCTTAATTAAATTTAAATATAATTCTAGACTTCCCATTAAATTTGAACTTAACATTAGCTTACCATTATCTGTATAATTTCTCTTTACTACTCTAAAGTCTTCTTTTCTATCTTTTAACTCATCAATCCAATTACCTTTTGGTACAACAACTCCATCTAGCTTTTTACAATGTGCAAGATAACATATTCCCTCATTAGTAGCACAAATAAAATCACAATCATTATAGTAATTTATTATATGATTAATAACTTGCTCACCCTTGTCTCTTGAAATTATTCCTTTTCCGCCAGGTATTATTAATACATTTGGAGTTTTATTATTGTTTTCTAATTCAATATTTAACTTTAATCCTCTACTTACCTCTATACTTTTATCAATTGAAATACCATATACATTAAAAATATCTTGTCCTAAAATTTCATTTGCTTTTTCAAATAACTCTTTAGCCATAGTAAAATCTAAAACGTTCATGTCATTTATCATAAGCATTCCTATATTGGCTTTATAACATTTATCAAAATTTAAAAAATCTTCTTTTGATATTCTCATAGTATTATCATTATTAAATGTTTTAACTTCTTCAAAACCTATTTTTTGAGCAATCCTCTCTCCAGCTTCAGTTAAAACCTTATCCATTAATATATCTCCACCAAATTCTAAAAAGAAATATTCAAGTAAAAGTCTAATTGCTTCTTCTCCATAACCTTTATTTCTATACTTTGAATGAATCTTTACATTAAATCTTGCAATTTTTGTTGCAGAGTCATATCCATGAAAACTAACTTCACCTATTGGAATATCTTTATTAGTATATACTAGGCAGTAAAAATTTTTTCCATCTGTTGGATTAACCATCTTTTTATAGAACATTTCCCACTTATTTCTCGAAAAATTAAAAACTCCTCCGATATCTTTCATAGTTTCTTCATCTTTCCATAAACTAGATACAAATTCAAGTTCTTCGTATTCAGGTTGTTTTATATAAACTTTCTTTCCATTTCTCCTATATAATCCATCACTTAATTTCATCATAACCACCTTGTTTTATGTTTGACCCTTCCATCTATTTTCTTTCTATTTACATTATATTAATTATATCAAACTTTAAAGATTTTATATATATAAGTAAAAATTTTTCTATAATATTATCTAATTGGAATTTTATAGAAATTTAATATTTTTCAATTTTCTTAATTAATTTTTAATATTTAGTATTACTAAACTTTTTGACCTTTTTTATTAAACTTTTTTTATCTAACTTCTCCACACCCCCCACCCTATAATGTCTTACATATAATTTTTTTATTTTTTTTTTTAGAAATATATTGATTTTTTTGCATATACTATTTATAATTAGTTTTGTTTGTTTAGTAATTTTAAACTTTATGTTTAGTAAAATTACACTTTAAAAGAATTGGTGGTGTGAATATTGGAAATCGGAGATAAAATTAGAAGTCTTAGAGTCGCAAAGGGACTTACTCAAGAAGAACTTGCAAATAGATGTGAATTATCAAAAGGTTTTATTTCACAAGTAGAAAATGATTTAACTTCTCCATCTATAGCTACCTTAGTAGATATACTTGAAATATTAGGTACTAATTTAACTGAATTTTTCAGTGAAAAAAGTGAAGAAAGGATCACATATAAAAGTGATGATATGTTCGAAACTGAAGATGAGGAATTAAGATATAGTTTAAAATGGTTAGTTCCAAGTGCTCAAAAAAATGATATGGAACCTATTATGTTAACACTTAAACCTAATGGTAGATACATAGAGGAAGAACCTCACGAGGGAGAAGAATTCGGTTTTGTTTTAAATGGAAGCATTTTACTGCATCTTGGAGATGAAGTATATAAAGTAAAGAAAGGTGAAAGTTTCTATTTCAAACCAAGATCCAATCATTATGTGTCAAATCCCGGAAAGACAGTTGCTAAGATAATATGGATAAGCACTCCCCCATCATTTTAATTAATAAATTTAAATTCTAGAAAGAGGTGTTTATTATGAATGATAACATTCTAATGTTAAAAGGTATAAGTAAGAAGTATGGAGATAATGAGGTTTTAAAAGACCTTCATCTTAATATAAAGAAGAATGAGTTCTTAACTCTTTTAGGACCAAGTGGATGTGGTAAAACTACTACACTAAAAATAATTGCAGGATTCGAAACTGCAGATAGCGGAAAGGTTATGTTTGATGATAAAGATATGGCAACACTTCCTTCTCACAAAAGACCGGTAAACACTGTATTCCAAAAATATGCTCTATTTCCTCATATGAACGTTTATGACAATATAGCATTTGGATTAAAAATAAAAAAAGTTTCTAAAGAAGAAATTGATAAAAAAGTTACTGAAATGCTTAAAATGGTTGCCCTTAGTGGTTTTGAAAAAAGAAGTATAGATTCTTTAAGTGGTGGTCAACAACAAAGGGTTGCAATAGCTAGAGCTCTAGTTAATGAACCTGAAGTTTTACTTCTTGATGAACCTTTAGGTGCCTTAGACTTAAAGCTTAGAAAAGAAATGCAAATAGAACTTAAAAAGATCCAACAAAGACTTGGTATTACTTTTATATTTGTAACGCACGATCAAGAAGAAGCACTTACAATGTCAGATACTATCGTAGTTATGAATAAAGGACTTATACAACAAATGGGATCACCTCAAGATATATATAATGAACCTGCAAATGCTTTCGTTGCCGATTTTATAGGAGAAAGTAATATAGTTGATGGTATAATGCTTGAAGATTATAAAACTGAATTCTGTGGTCATATATTTGAGAGCGTTGATAAAGGATTTAATAAAAATGAACCTGTTGATATAGTAGTAAGACCTGAAGATATCAAAATGGTCTCAAAAGAAAGCGGAATGTTAAACGGAAAGGTTTTATCTGTTGTCTTTAAAGGAGTTCATTATGAAATAGAAGTTAAACTAGAAAATTGCAATAAAAATTGGATAATCCATAATACAAAATCAGCAGAAGTTGGTTCTATAATTGGACTTGATATTTATCCTGAAGATATACATGTAATGAATAAGGTGACTTGCGATGAATAAAAATAAAAGAAGCCTAGCAGCTTATCCTTATATAATTTGGAGTGCAATATTTATTATTGTTCCACTTCTTATGATATTATTTTTTAGTTTAACTATAGACACAGATACAGGATATAAATTTTCACTTGAAAATTTCCAAAGACTTATGCATCCTTTATATTTTAAAATATTTGGACGTTCTTTACTTTTAGCTATATTATCTACTGTTGTTTGTCTTTTAATTGGATATCCAGTAGCTTATATAGTATCAAAGATGCCAGAAAATAAACGTAATTTAGTAATTATGTTATTTATACTACCTATGTGGATGAATTTCTTATTAAGAACATACGCATGGCTTCCTATACTAGGTAAGAATGGTATTGTGAATAACTTCCTTGGAATTTTCGGTATAGAGCCAATCCAATTCCTTTATACAAATGGTGCTATAATGCTTGGTATGATATATAACTTCTTACCATTTATGATATTACCTATTTATACTGTTTTATCAAAAATAGATACAAACTTAATAAATGCAGCTTCTGACCTTGGTGCAAATAAAAAACAAATATTTGCTAAAGTAATTTTTCCATTAAGTATACCTGGTGTTATTTCAGGAATTACTATGGTATTTATGCCAGCTGTATCAACATTCGTAATTCCAAGACTTCTAGGTGGCGGAAAAGATATGTTAATTGGTAATGTTATAGAACAACAATTCACTACTTTAAGTGATTGGCATTTTGGTTCAGCACTAGCTATAATACTTATGATTTTAATATTAATATCTATGGCTGTAATGTCAAGATTCGATGGCGAACAAACTGAAGGTGGTGGTCGTTTATGGTAAGTAGATTTGAAAATTTTATAAAAAGATTTTATTTAGCGATAATTTTTATATTTTTATATGCTCCAATAGTTACTTTAATAGTGTTTTCATTTAATGATTCAAAGTCAATGGGTAGTTGGCATGGATTCACATTAAAGTGGTATGGTGAATTATTTCAAAATGATTCCTTAATGGAAGCTTTATATTACACAATATTAATAGCTTTAATAGCATCAATAATAGCTACTATTATCGGAACAATAACAGCTATTGGTATTCATAATATGAGAGGTAAAAGAAAATCACTTTTATTAAGTGTTAATAATTTACCTATTATAAACCCTGATATAGTTACAGGTATTGCATTAATGAGTTTATTCATATTCTTAAAATTCACTTTTGGTTTTAATACAATGCTTTTAGCTCATATATCATTTGATATTCCATATGTAATACTTTCAGTACTTCCAAAGCTTAGACAGCTTCCTGATAATACTATTGAAGCTGCTATGGACCTTGGTGCTACTCCTTTATATGCTTTAAGAAAGGTTGTTATACCTCAAATAAAGCCTGGAATATTTGCAGGATTTTTAATGGCACTTACAATGTCAATTGATGACTTTGTAATAAGTTTCTTTACAACAGGTCCTGGAGTTACAAATCTTTCTATAGAAATTTACTCTATGGCAAGACGTGGTATTAAACCAGAGATTAATGCTCTTTCAACAATAATGTTTGTTGTAGTATTATCACTTCTATTAATAGTTAACAAAAAAAGAAATCAAGAGGTGAACTAATATGAAAAGATTTAGGTTATTAAGTGCATTATCTATCGTAATAGTATTAACAGTATCTCTTTTTTCAGGATGCTCTAAAGCTAGCAATCCTAATACAAAAGTTTTAAATTTATATAACTGGGGTGATTACATAGATCCTAGCCTAATAGATAAATTTGAAAAAGAAACTGGAATTAAAGTTAATTATAGTACTTATGATACTAACGAAATTATGTACGCTAAAATTAAAGATGGCTCAAGTAATTATGACTTAGTTATTCCATCAGATTACATGATCGAAAAAATGATTAAAGAAAACTTAGTAGAAAAAATAGATTTTAATAATATACCAAATTACAAATATATAGGAAAAGAGTTTAAACATCTTTCATACGATCCAAAGGATGAATATTCAGTTCCATATATGTGGGGTACAATTGGTATAGTTTATAATACAAAAATGGTAAAGAAACCAGTTGATAGCTGGAATATTCTTTGGGATAAAGATTACAAAGATCAAATAATTATGTTTAACTCAGTTAGAGATGCTATGGCAATAGCACTAAAAAAATTAGGATATTCTATGAATTCAGAAAATCCTGAACAAATTAAACAAGCTGCTGACGCTCTAATTGAAGAAAAACCTTTAGTTCAAGCTTACATGGTTGATGAAGTTAAAGATGCTATGGTAAGTGGTGAAGCTGCTGTTGCACCAGTATGGTCTGGAGATGCAGCTGTTATAACAAGTGAAAATCCAGATATTAAATATGTAATACCAAAGGAAGGTTCTAATGAATGGTTCGATGCATTAGTTATTCCAAAAGGAGCTAAACATAAAAAAGAAGCTGAAATGTTTATTAACTTCTTATGTGATCCTGAAAATGCACTTCAAAATGTTGAGTATATAGGTTACCAAACTCCAAATACAAAAACTTTTGAAATGTTACCTGAAGAAATAAAAGAACAATATCCAACTAAAGAAGAACTAAGTAAATGTCAAGTGTTTACTGATCTAAATAAGGAAACATTAAAATTATATAACGATGAATGGATAAGAATATTTTCATAAATAAAAATGCTAAGATAAATTGCTATCTTAGCATTTTTTAATTTATTTGTATTCATCAAACCATAGCTTACATTCTCTTATTGCACTCTCATTTGAATCTGAAGCATGCACACAATTTTCTGTCATATTATCAGCATAAAGATATCTAATAGTTCCTTTCTCTGCTACTTTTGGATTTGTTGCTCCGTTAATTTTTCTAACTCTATTAATGGCATTCTCTCCTTCTAAAATCATTGCACATACAGGACCCCTAGTTATATAATTTATAAGCTTATTAAAGAATTCCTTATCTTTATGTTCTTCATAATGCTTCATTCCTAATTCCTTTGAAACTTTAAGCATTTTAAGCTCTGATATTTTAAGCCCATCCTCTTCATACATTTTGATTATCTTTCCTATTAATCTTTTTTCAACACCATCTGGTTTTATTAAAACTAAACTTTTCTCCATGTCACCCTCCACATATTCCCTTTTTTATAATTTTAAACTACTCTTTTTTCATTTTCAATAATTTTCAGAATATTTACATTATTTTTGTTTTACATTTTTTTGCTTTATTCCCTATGTTATAATTATTTTGAGAGGTGAGTTTTATGTATAGGATTAAAGTCTTAATTAATGGTCATGTTCAGGGGGTTGGATTTAGGTACTTTGTTTGTTCTCTAGCATCAAGATTTAATTTAACTGGATTTGTTAAAAACTTAGATAACGGAGATGTTTATTTAGAAGCACAAGGATCTAAGGAAAACTTAGAAGAGTTTACTATACTATTAAAAGAAGGTAATAGATTTTCACATGTTTTAGGTATTAATATAGATAAAGCAGATATAATTCCATCAGAACATAAATTTAAAATGAAATATTAAAAAAGATAGGTTTGGCTAAAATGCTAAACCTATCTTTTTAATTCTTATAATCTTAAATTTATACAGTTTGCATACAAAAACACTCAAAGTATTTTTAATTTCCAAATGATTCCTTTATCATTTTATATTCTTCTTTGTCATTAGAATCTAATAAACTTATTGTATTTTGAGTAGTTTGTCTAAGTTCCATTGCTTCTTTATTATTAGGATCTACCTTAAGCACTCTGTCAAATATTTGTATAGCCTCTTCAAGCTTATTATCTTCAATTTTTGCTAAACCCTCTTGAATCAAAGCATTAGTTCTAGAATTTTTAGTTCTATTATCTTCAATATTATTTATTCCAATTAATCCAACTAATATTGCTCCTACTAATGCCACAGCAACTAATATCTCCCTTTTTCTCATTTTACATCTGCCCTTATCTTTTTTTATTTTTCTATATATATCTTTTCATTTTTAACTTATTAAAATATTTTTTAATTATATCATCTTATTACACTTTTGACCATATTCTTTAAATACATTCATCTTATGATATTTCATAATAAATAATTAACTATTTTCAATACAAAAAAGATAGGATTAGTTAAAATACTAAACCTATCTTTATATATATTTCTATATTATAATTTTTTAAAGAAATTGTTTGTTTCATTAAATATTACCTTCCTTAATGCTATTATTGCAATTAAATTAGGTATGGCCATAAGTCCATTTACTATATCTGCTGATATAAAAATTACATCTAATGATATAAATGCACCTATTGCTACAAGTACTATATAAATTATTTTAAATGGTATTATTGCTTTTTCATTTATTAAATATTCTATACACTTTTCACCATAGTAATTCCATCCTAATATAGTTGTAAATGCAAAGAACATAAGTCCTATGTTAACTATATATTTTCCAATTATGGCTATTGGGAATCCAACTTCAAATGCTGCAGTTGTAAGTACTGACCCATCTAATGGTGAATTATATAAACCTGTTAAAACTATTACTATACCTGTCATTGTACATATTACTATTGTATCAAAGAAAGTACCTGTCATAGATATTAAACCTTGTCTTACAGGTTCATTTGTTTTAGCAGCAGCTGCTGCAATAGGAGCACTTCCAAGTCCAGATTCATTTGAGAAAACCCCTCTACTTATTCCTCTTTGAATTACCATCATAATTGTAATTCCAGTTGCTCCTCCAAATACTGCTTTTGGATTAAATGCACCTTCTATTATTAACATAATTGCATTTGGAACTTGTTTAAAATTAAATATTATAACTATAATTACACCAAAAATATAAAGAGCTGCCATAAAAGGTACTATCATTTCTGATACTTTAGATATTCTTTCTATTCCCCCTAAAGTTACCGCTGCAACTAGTATAGTAACTACAATTGCAGTAACTATTACAGGAACATTAAAGCTAGTATTTGCCGCTTCTGTTATTGATTTAACTTGAGCAAAGGTGCCAATTCCAAATAATGCAACTAATACTCCAAATAATGCAAATATTTTTGCAAGAACCCTGTTATTCATACCATTTTGTATATAATACATAGGTCCTCCTTTTACTCTACCATTTTCATCAAACTCTCTATACTTAATCGCAAGTACACCTTCTGCGTATTTTGTTGCCATTCCAAAAAATGCTGCAATCCACATCCAAAATAATGCACCAGGACCACCAGCTTTAATAGCTGTTGCAACCCCAACAATATTTCCTGTACCTATAGTTGCAGATAATGCTGTACATAATGCACCAAAGCTTGAAACATCACCTTTTCCATCTTCCTCATCCTTAAATAGAAAACTTAATGCTTTTGGTAATTTAGTTACTTGAAGACACTTAAGTTTAATAGTTAAATATAAACCTGTACCTAAAAGTAAAATTAAAAGTGGCGGACCCCATACAATGGCATCCAGTTGTGTTAAAAATTTTTCCATAAAAAAAATCCTCCTAAATATTATAATTTGGAGGAGATTAAATAAAGCTAAAATTACACTATTAGCTTCAAAAAATCCCCTGTCCCTTTTACCTGAGAGTTTCAACATATAAATTAATTTATATGCCTTGCTCCTTCGGTGCCTAAAGTAAACTCTTTAGGTCTCTCCAGAGGC
Organism: Clostridium budayi; assembly: GCF_055396605.1. Taxonomy (NCBI): domain Bacteria; kingdom Bacillati; phylum Bacillota; class Clostridia; order Eubacteriales; family Clostridiaceae; genus Clostridium; species Clostridium budayi. The sequence continues at coordinate 1,261,912 of NZ_AP042456.1, read as the reverse complement.
TCGTCCAATAGCGGTCCTAATACCTGAAAGATTTCCCTCTTCGGTGGATTAATAAATTAATCACTCTCCCACTATCTTCATCCGAACTATCTAATTTTCTTTTTATTATACAAATAAACTTATCTAAAATCAAGTTTTTATGTCAATTAATTTACGATTTTGTTAATAGCATTCATATATGCCATTATACTAGCTTCTATTACATTAGTGCTTACGCTTCTACCAATTACATTTTTATCATCATAAGAAAGCTTTACTATAACTTCCCCTAATGCATCTGCACCACTTGTAATTGCATTAATATTATAATCTTTTAATACTAATTTCTTATTTATAGCTCTCTCTACTGCATTATAAAGAGCATTTACAGGACCATCACCGCAGGCTGCTTCCTCTATGTTCTTTCCATCATAATTTATATTAACTGTTGCAGTTGAGCTCATCTTATTGCAAGTAGTTACATTAAAGTTAATAAGCTTATATTTATCTTCTACGTTTACAGTTCCATGATAAATTAATGCTTCAATGTCCTTATCTGAAACTTCCTTTTTCTTATCAGCTAAATCTTTAAACTTTTTAAATGCTTCATTTAACTTTTCATTATCTAAATTACATCCAAGTTCTTTAACTCTTTCTTCAAAAGCATGTCTTCCTGAATGTTTACCAAGTATCATATTACTTGTCTTAAACCCTACTGATTCTGGTGTCATAATTTCATAAGTTTCCCTATTTTCTAATACACCATGTTGATGTATTCCAGATTCATGTAAAAATGCATTCTTTCCTACTATTGCTTTATTTGGTTGAACATTTACTCCTGAAAAATGTGACACTATTGATGATACTCTATATATATTTTCTGTTTTTATATTAGTATAAACATTATAAATATCTCCTCTTGTTTTAAGAGCCATTACAATCTCTTCTAAAGCCGTATTACCTGCTCTTTCACCAAGACCATTTATTGCACACTCAACTTGTGTTGCACCATTTTCTACTGCTTCTAGTGAATTTGCAACAGCAAGCCCTAAATCATTATGACAATGTACACTTATAATTACATTTTCTATTCCTTTTACATTTTCTTTTATTCCCTTAATTAATTCACCAAATTCTTTTGGAGTTGAATATCCAACTGTATCTGGAATATTTAATACAGTTGCTCCATTTTCTATTGCTGTTTCTAGAACTTTGTATAAAAATTCCCTGTCACTTCTTGAGCCATCTTCCGGTGAAAATTCAACATCATCTACTAATCCTTTTGCATACTTAACCATAGTTTTAACTTTATCTATAACTTCTTCTCTAGTCATTTTAAGCTTATACTTCATATGCAATTCAGATGTTGCAATAAAAATATGAATCCTTTTTTTATTAGCTGCCTTTATAGCTTCATAGGCTCTATCAATATCTTTTTTATTTGCTCTTGCAAGAGCATTTATTGTTGAATTTTTTATGTTTTCTGCTATAAGCTTAACTCCTTCAAAATCACCATTCGATGCCATTGGAAATCCAGCTTCTATTACATCAACACCTAAGCTTTCAAGCTGCTTTGCAATTTCAAGTTTTTCTTCTGGATTTAAACTTACCTTTGGGGTTTGCTCCCCATCTCTTAACGTTGTGTCAAATATATATATTTGTCTTTTCATAACTTTGCCCCCTTATTAAACTAAACGATCTGTTAAGTTATATGAACATTGATTCTCTCAACCTTAGGAAATACAATAAGTTTGCAAAGACTAAATTACCCCCTAGAAAAGGAGAGAGAAAACAATGAACAAAACAAATATTAGATGCCCTCGTTGTCACTCTAATAAACTATATAAATTTGGTTTTGACAAACAGGCTAATCAAAAATATCAATGTAAAAAATGTAAGCGCCAATTCATCGCTAGCGATGGTGATGGAGTTCCTAAAATGAAGTATCCTAAGTGTCCAAAGTGTGATAAAGGAACTTATTTACATCATTCTTACAAACACTATAATAGATATAAATGTAATAATAAAAAATGTAATCATATTATTGTGCAACATCATAATTTTAATATTGATTCACCATCTAGCGAAGCTATTACCGGGGCCCTTTCTATGAAAGGAATGCGATTCCCATTACAAATTATTATTACAGCACTAACATTATATTACTTGAACAATACATCAACTAGAGCTATATCTCAATTTCTTATGAACACCTTTAATATAAAAGTGTCTCATGTAACTATCGCTAACTGGAGCAATAAATTTGCTCCATACTTTAAACTCAAAGCAGATAACTTTAAACAACAAGTAGATTTGCAATCTGACGATTGGCACGCTGATGAGACTGTTGTTTTTATTAACGGAGTAAAACATTATTTATGGTTAGTTATAGACTCTGAAACGCGATTTATAATATCTTTTCATTTAAGTAGATATAGAAATGAAAGCTCTGCTTTTTCTCTGATCAATGAAGCTAAAAAATATGGTTCACCCTCTAACCTAATTACAGATAGATGGCCAGCTTATAACGAAGCGATAGCTACGCTATTACCGGAAACAAAACATGTACCAGTTAAGCCAATGTCTAGTGATATAAATAATAATCTTATAGAATCTTTTAATAAGACTTTTAAAGCTTGGTATAAGTCCAAAAAAGGATTTAACTCATTTGAAAAAGCTAATAATCTTATTTTTATGTTTATATTTCACTATAATTTTATAAGAATTCATGGGTCGTTAAATAACCTTACTCCCGCTGAAGTCGCTGGCTTCTCTAGTGATAATTTATCTAGGCAATCTTGGTTTATAGCTGCTTAATTTATTAAGAATATCTTTGATTAACCTGCTTGAAAAATTATATTTTGCAGGTTTATTTGCCATGCGCAAATATAGTCAAACTTATATAATTTTCAAAGAACGAGAAAATCTATGATTTATTAAGCTATTTTTTCATAACAACTTAACAGATTCAAACTAAATATTATATTTAACTTAAAAGTGATATTTTTAATAATAGCCCCTAATCACTTTTACATATATTAACATTAATTATATTTTAAGTAAAGAGTATTTTTATAAGTATATTTAATTTTATTTTTAATTAGTATATTTATATGCTATTATAAAATATATTAAACTACATAGGAAAAGGTGATATTTTGATAAAATTAATAGCTTCTGATATGGACGGCACATTACTTACACCTGAAGGCAAGATTCCTGAGGAATTTTTTGATATCTTTGAGAAACTTAAGGAAAAAAATATTGAATTTGTTGTTGCAAGTGGACGTCCTTACAAAACATTATATAAAAATTTTGGACCAATCTGTGATGATATATCTTATATCTCAGATAACGGTGCTATGGTAGTTGAAGATGGTAAGATTACTTCACTAGAAATAATGGATAAGACTATAGTAGAAAAAATAGCTAACGCTTGTTTAAAAATAGAAAATATTTGTGTTATATTTTGTGGTGTTAAAAACTTCTATCAACTTCCTTGTAATTTAAATACTCAAAAAGAAATTGATAAATACTATCTTAATAAAACTATAGTAAATTCTTATGATGAAATAAATGATGATATATTTAAAATTTCTATATGTGATATGAATGGTGCCTTAACTCATTCTTATCCTATAATACATGAAAATTTATTAGAAATTGAAGATAAGATAAAAATGGTCGTTGCAGGAGAATATTGGACAGACATAACAAATATTGATGTAAATAAAGGTACTGCAATTGCAAAAATTCAAAAACTTAAAAATATTTCAAAAGAAGAAACTATGGTGTTTGGGGATTATTTTAACGATGTTGAAATGCTTGGACAAGCATACTATAGCTATGTTATGGAAGATGCATTAGATGAAATGAAAGCACATGGAAACTTTATAGCAAAAAGTAATAAAGAAAATGGCGTTCTTCAAGTAATAAAGAGTATATTATAATAAAAAAGTATCATAGGGATTTAACTACCCCTATGATACTTTTTTATAACTACATTTTTTAGTAATATTAAATGTTATAGTACCTAATACTATATAGATTAAAACAAGAGGCAATACAGTTCCCATATTATATAAAATATCGCAAAGTAAAACTGATATTGAAGATAATAAAACTCCTAATACTAGTTCTCTTTTAAAACTTTTATATATTGCTCCTTGAATTATAAACATAAGTGGAAATAATACATATAACCCTACTAAAATATATTTGCTATAACTAAGGTTAATATAATCAAAAATTATAAATGCTAATATTAATATACTTGGTAAAATCACTTTAAACACTCTATTATTAATTTCTAACAACCCCTTTTAAATTCTTTTATATCTTATTATATTATAATCATTTTTTACTTTAAATCAAATTATTCCCTTAAAACTATTAATATATTTACCCTTTCTATTAACTTATATTCTATAAAAATCCCATTATAGCATCTTTCTTGAATCTTTACTTTTTTAAAGAATAAATATCATATTTTATGCAAAAAATATTTCTAATGACTATTAATATTGGAGGTATTTTAATGACTAGTTCCTTTGTAAAAAGCATAATAGATAGTATAACATCAAGTCCTGATACTATTATCGTTAAAGAGTTACTTATAGATAAATTTAAATCTACAAATATTACTTTATTATATTCAAATGCAACTGTTGATAAAGATATTATAAATAGGGATATTTTAACTCCTTTAATGTATAACTTTAATGTTGAATTTCCTGAAGGCTGTGATAAATATGATTACTTATTAAAAGTAGCTCTTCCTGTAAGTAACGCTACTATTGAATCATCATTTCCTAAAATTGTTGAAGCTATAGATGGAGGTAAAACTTTATTAATATTTGATGATTCTCATAAAGCTATTTTAATGGATACAACATCATTTACATATCGTTCTCCCTCCACCCCATCTATAACATCTTCAATAGCATCAGCTAAAGAAGATTTAAATGAATCTTTAGAAATGAATATGTCAGCAATTAAACGTAGAGTTAAAGATCAAAACTTAGTTGTTGAAAATTTTGTTATTGGTAGACGTAGTAAAACAAATGTTAATGTACTACATATAAAAGACTTAGCAAATGATAACGTTCATAATGACGTTGTAAGTAAAATTGCGGCATTAGATATTGATTCTCTTCAATCAATAGGAAGTCTTCAACAATATACTGAAGAACATCCTTATTCTATAGTACCTCAAAGTTTTATTACAGACTCTGTAGAGAGTACTGTTGGTAAATTGATGGAAGGTAAAGTCGTTGTTTTAGTTGAAGGTAGTCCATATTCATTATCAACACCATCAGTACTTGTAGAATTTTTTCACAACACTGATGATTATAATGAGCGTACTATAATTGCATGTTTTGCAAGAATTCTTAGATTTCTCGCAGCATTTGTATTGCTTACATTACCTTCTGTTTATATAATACTTACAAAATTTAATTCTGACCTTTTATTAGATAAATATATAGAACCTATTTCTAGATCTAGACAAGGAATTCCGCTTTCGCCATTTCTTGAGATATTTTTAGTGGAATTAATAATTGAGCTATTAAGAGAAGGTGGTTTAAGACTTCCAAGTAAGGTTGGTCAAACTTTAAGTATTGTAAGTGGTATCATAATTGGTGATGCTGCTATTCAATCAAGAATCGTTTCACCTCCTGCTCTTTTTGTTGTTGGTATTTCTGTAGTTTGTACATTTTTAATACCAAATTATCAAATGGCATTATCACTTAGGATTATTAAATTTCCTTTTTTAATACTATGTAATTTTTTTGGAATACTCGGTTTAATTTCTGGAGAATTTTTCTTGTTAGTTTATCTTTGCAATCTTAAAGTTTCTGGAGTTGATTATATTTTATTTAAGGCCGAAGATATGAAAGATACATTTATTAGAACCAAACTTAACAGCCAATATAGAAGACCAATTATTTTTAAGTTAAAAGAAAAACTTAGATTAAATACTATTAACATAAAAAAGTGTGGTGAAAAAAATAATGAAAAAAAGGCTTGAAATAAGTACAAATCAATTTATTTGCTTAATTGCAGGATATACTCTTATATTACTTGAAATTCGTTATCCTTCTGTTATGGCAATTAAAACTAATCAAAACGCTTGGATTATACCATTTTTTTCATCAATATATCCTATTATATTTTTTACTTTATACTGGTTTGTATATAAAAAATATCCTAGTAAAAATATATTTGCTATAAATAATATACTACTTGGAAAGTTTCTTGGAACAATATTTAATTTTATTTTTGCTATATTTTTATTTTGCTATGGTGCTATACACTACGCTGCAATTTCTCTAATAATAAATTCCACTATAGTATGGTATTATAATATACTTCAAATGATTTTCTTAATTGCTTCAATAGGAGTTATTTGTGCTGCATTATTTGATATAGAACCCCTACTTAAGGTAAGTCAGATTTCATTATATATAATTATATTTATATATTTACTTTTATTTTTAAATTTAAGAGATGCCTCTATATCAAATATATTCCCAATACTTATGGATACTTCCCCTAAATTGTTATTAAAGTCTTCTTATACAGGTATATTTATGTTTGCAGGATTTGAATGTTTTACAATTTATCTTCCTTACTTAAAAAATAAACAAGACTATAAAAAAATAGCAATAAGTATTATTTTAATTTTAGTTTTTATTACTTCATGGATTACATTTGTTTGTATTTCTTACTTTGGGTATGAAACATTATCACTATATTATTTCCCATTACTTAACTATATTTCATCTATTAAAGTTCCTATTATAAATAATTTTTCATTTATTTTTATTGTCTTATCATCAGTTAATGCATTTAAAAATTCATCTATTTTCTTCTTTAATTTTATATATCTTATTCCAGAAAAATTGAGGGGCAAATTAAAGTATTTAGTCCTATTAATACTTCCAGTTCCCCTTTATTTTGCTACAAGACCTTTAACAGATATAGTTATTTTAGATTCTTTTGTAAATAAAATATTTGTGCCTTTAACACTTGTTATCTTCTTCAACATTATTATGCTTTTCATAGTTACCTTAAGGAGGAATTCTAATGAAAAAAAAGATTCTATTTAGTTATTTAATTATAATGCTATTTTTTGTATTAACTTTTTTAGTATCTAAATTTTTAAGTAGTTATTCTTTCACAAATATTGAAGATGTTGATTTTGTTGTTGGTGTTGGTTTTGATGTCACTAAAGATTTAGATAGAAATATATACCATGTACCTATGTCAATATATAACTTCACTAAGGATAATTCTGTTAGTACATATTTGATTGATTCTAAAGGAGAAACAACACTACAAGCAAGAATGGATAGACAATCTCATTCAGGCAGAAAATTCTCACTTGGATCAGAAAAAATATATATATTCTCTAGAAGACTGTGCGAAACAGGTTTAGCTGTTCCTTTAGATGGATTATTAAATAATACTCAAGTTACAAGTAGAGGATTAGTTTTAACTACTTCGCAAGATCCAAAAGATATACTATCTTTTAAAGTTGAAGGATATCCATCCTCTTCTCACTATATAGAAAATTTAATTAAATCATTAAGTTCATTTTCTTATTTTTCAAAGCCTGAAACTTTACGTGATGCTTATATTGAAAACACCGGAGAAGGACGTAAATTTTTAGCTCCAAACATAGATATAGTTGATGGTAAACTACAACTTACTTCTCTTTCTGTTTTAGATAAAGGTAAATTAGTTGGTTCTGTCCATCTTGATAATATTACTTATTTAAATTTATTAAGAAATCCTCAAGGAACTGCTCTATTAACTTATATTGAAGATAATAACAACACTATTTCTACCGAAAATATATTTAAAAGACATATTAAGTGTGAAAAATCTGGAGATATATTTTCTTTTGATATAAAGCTCGATATTAAAGGTAAGATAGTAAATAATAATTACTTAAATACATCAGATTTTACACCTGAGCAAAAACTTGAACTTGAAAAGAAAATAAGCGATTATATAAAGACTGGAATAGAAGACTTTATAGCTTCAATGAAAACTACTTATGAATTAGATTTACTTAATCTTGGTAATCTAGCTGCATCTAAGTTTGGCAGAAATACTGTTGCAGATTGGGATGAAGAAATTCTAAAATCTAATATAAATGTTTCAGTAAACTTTAAAATTACTAAGCTTGGAATTGGTAATATTAATTTAGAATAAGGATGGCTTAAAGCCATCCTTATTTCATGTTATAAATCTACTCTATTTTTCTTTTCTCCATTATAGAAAGCTTGTATATTTTCTAATAAACCTTTAAATAATCTTTCTCTAGCCTCAATACTTGCCCATGCAATATGAGGTGTTAATACTACGTTTTCTTTATCTTTTATTTTTAAAATAGGATTATCTTCTTCAATTGGTTCTACTGTAAATACATCTAATGCAGCTCCACTTATTATACCTTCATCTAAGGCTCTAGCTAAATCTTCAAATACAACAATAGGACCTCTTCCCATATTAATTACTATAGCTTCTTTTTTCATTTTTTTAAGATTTTCATAATTTATAAGACCTGAAGTTTTTTCGTTTAAAGGCGCATGTATTGATATTATGTCAGAAGTTTTTAAAAGTTCTTCAAGTTCAACTCTCTTATAATCTTGATTATTATTTCTACCTGATGTTGAATAATAAATAACATTTGCTCCAAAAGCTTCACAAACCTTTGCAACACCTCTACCTATTGATCCAAGTCCTATTATTCCCCAAGTCTTACCACTTAAATCTCTATAAGGTTTATCTAAGTTTGTAAATATTTTTGATTTTGAATATTCTAATGATTTTACATAATTATCGTAATAGCTTATCTTATCATATAAGTGTAATAGTGTAGCAAATGTATGTTGAACTACTGTATTAGTTGAATATCCTGCAACATTTGTTACTGCAATATTTCTTTTTTTTGCATACTCAACATCTATATTATTAAATCCTGTTGCCATTTCACATATAAGCTCTACATTTTTTGCATCTTTTAAATTATCTTCATTAAGTACAACTTTATTAGTTAATACTACATTTGCATCTTTAATTCTATTTTCTACATCCTTTGGTTCTGTTATATCATAAACTTTAACTTCTCCAAATTTATTTAATAAATTATAATCAACGTCACCTAATGTTTTTCCATCTAAAACTACTAGTTTTTTCATTATATATCACTCCTAAAAAGTTATTTTATAAATATTATTCTACCACAATATTTTATCTATTTCTTTTCATAATGTATCTAATTTGTAAATTATGTCAATAATATTTATATTAGCATTTTGAAAGGAGTTATAATATGGAAAGTATTAATTTAGTATGCTTAGCCTGTGATCGTTCATGTAATTTAAATATTTCTTTCGATAAAAATAATATAACATCAGTAACTGGTAATGCTTGCAGAAAAGGTATCTCTTATGCTAAAAAGGAATACATAGTTCCATCTATGACAGTTACAACTGTTATAACCGTTTTAAATGGCAGTTCTAAAATTGTTCCTGTTAAAAGTGAAATTGTAGTTCCTAAATCTTTAATTTTTAAGATTTTAAGTGAACTTCGTGATTTAAAAGTATCAGCTCCTATTAAATCTGGTGACATAATAAAAGAAAACATTCTAAATACTGGTGTAAATATAATTGCAACTAGTAATGTATATTTATCTAAATAAAAAAGAAAATAAATATTTTTTATATTTCTTTCCTTAAATAAATCTTTTATATTTTATAACATTCTTTTATTCCATTATTTAATATATTCATAACTTCTAGAACTTCCTCTTCCTTTACTGGGAGTTCTTTATTATTTATAATGGCATCATACATTGCATTATAAATTTCACTATAATCACCATTTGGGCTTTCTATTACTTTAGTAATATCATTTCCTTCATTATCTATATAATTTAATTTTCCATAGTTTTCTTTAATATCCGATTTGAATTCCTTATCCCAAGGCATTATATTAGCTTTCAGACATTCTTCTTGTTTATCAATACCGTATTTAATAAAACTTCCATTAAAACCATGTAATATAAATTTAGGATACTCCATTTTTACTAAGTGATTAGTTTTCACAATAGCTTTAAAGTTGTCATAAAACATACATACTTCATAATAATCATCTGGATTACCTTTAACTCTTATACTTCTTATATCATAAGTTACCTTATCTGGTTTACCAAATATAGATACTATTTGATCTATAGTATGTACTCCAAGTCCATAAAAGGCACCATCGTATGGAGAACCATCTACCTTAACTAAATCTTTTCTATAATAATCAAAATGTGATTCTAATTCAACTAAATCACCTAATACATTACTTTCTATAACACTCTTTAATGCTAAGAAATCACTATCATATCTTCTATTTTGATATGGCATTATAAGAAGATTTTTTTCCCTTGCAATTTCATATAATTCTTTGCATTCTTTACTTGTTCTAGTAAAAGGTTTTTCAATTAAAACATTTTTATTATGATTAAGAGCTAATTTAGCATATTCATAGTGTGAATCAACATGAGTACATACCGTAACTAGATCTATTGTACTATCATTTAAAAGCTCATTGACATCTCTAACAAATTTAATACCATACTCTTTATATTTTTCTTCTAATTCTTTCTTTTCTGTTCTACTAAATATTTTTACTACTTCAAACTTTTCTTTATTTAATATATATGGAAGATGATATCTATTAGCACTTTTACCAAATCCTATTATTCCAATTCTAAGTTTTTTCATATACTCCCTCCAAAACCTCACAAAATTTTTATTCTTATTATATAATAAAGAATATTTAACTGTCTGTAAACGTATAATTTAAATAACAATACCTCTCTAAAAATCTAATTTAAAATGTCCAACATAGATATTTGCTACAATTTATGTTGGACATCTTTTATTTTATAAAATTATACTAAGTAAATATAATATCCATATATGTACTGGATAAAATATATAAAAGAATTTTCTAAAATCTTTACCTTTTTCTCCATTATAGAAATATATAAATGGTATACAAAATACCATCATCCAAACAGGATATTGTAGCATTCTTTCTATATTAAAACCTGGTAAAAATAATGCTGAAAATACAATAGTTGCAAGATACATATCTCTTCTATTATTAAAACATTTATAGAATATAAATACGAATGCAGGTCCTATTATAAGTGATTGCGTACATATTCCTAAAGATACTGCAACTAATACTTTTATAAATGCTATTGTTGTATGACCTGTTCTTATTTGAACCATACCATTTAGCATAACAAAAGCAGCTGACATTGAAAGTAATATATTATTAGGTAAAATATATAACTTTGTATTAAATGCATAATTTAAGATAAAGTTTGAAATTACCATTAAAAATATAAATATTATTGCTTTTTTATCAGTAATTATATCTGTTTTATAAGTTAATACAATAAGGATAATGGCAAGAATTGCAATGCCTACGAAAACTATATAAGGTATATAATTAAAACTGCTAAGTTCTAAAGTTCCTCCGTCCATCCCCCTATGTCCTATTAATGACATAATATTATTCCCTAAAAATATAACTTCTGAAGCTAGTAGTAATCTTTTTAAATAATTATTTCTTGAAGATGTCTTAAAGTAACCTTCCACTAAAAGATATAAAAATACTGGAAGTGCTATTTGACCTACATAATTAAACCAAAAAGGTGCTCCTTTAAAAAATATGGCTATATTTCCAAGTATCATAAAAATTGTCATAAGTATTTTAAGCTTAAATCTATCCATATTATTCTCCTTTGTTTATTATTACATTATTAAATTATACCTCTTAAGCCTTTACATTAAAAGTCTTTTGTAATACCATATCTAATAGATATAAATTAAAGAGGTGAATATATGTACATATTATCATATAAAGTAAACTACAATGAAGTTGATGAAATAATAAATGAGCTACAAATAAATGATATATTCAATGTATTTTATGAAAATCCACTTGAAATAACAACTGATGAATTTGGCTATGGTTATGTTGAAAAAGATGATGAGCCAATTATATTAAAAGTTGCTTATGATGAAGATATTGAAGGATTAGATAATTTTAAAGATACAGTTAATAAAATCGTAAATAAAGAATTATTAAATGTAGAAGAAATTAATTATGAATATGAAGAATTTAAAATGCCTGCTGTTTTAATTGGTAATGAATGGGTTTTAGCTGATCCAAGTGATGAAGATATTGAAGGAAGAAAAAAAATTAACTTTATTTCACAAGGTGCCTTTGGTACTGGATTACATGAAACTACTAAAGATTTATTAAATATAATATTATCTAAAGACTTTACTAATAAATCAGTATTAGATATAGGAACTGGTTCTGGTATATTATCTATTGCAACATCTATTAAAGGAGCTTCAGAAGTTGTTGCACTTGATATAAGAGATGTAGAAGATGAAGTTCTTTTAAATGCTTCTTTAAATGGATTAGATAATATCAAAGTTTTAGTAGGTGATGCCCTGTCATCAGATATTACTATATATTCTAAATTTGATTGGATTTATATAAATATAGGTGGAGCTGAAACTGAAATGTTTATGCCATTTATAAAAGAACACCTAAAAGAAGATGGTATACTTTTAGTATCAGGCTTAGTATCTTGGAGTTTTGATTCAGTTAAAGATATGATAACTCAAAATAATTTTGAAATGATTGAAAAATACCAAACAAATGAATGGTGCAGTGCAATCTTTAAGTAAAATAAAAAAGGCCTTTTAAAGGTCCTTTTTATTTTTTTTCTTATTCTTCTTTTTATTTTTTAATTTTTCTTCTGTCTTTCTTCTTTTTTCTTCTTTTTCTTTCTCTATTTGTAGTCTTTCAAATTCTTCCCTTTTATCTCTAAACTTGATTGACTGCCTAATAATTAAAAGCCAAAATGGAATCCATATTAAACCTAATAATGCACCAGATATTATACAAACATCAAAATCTAATCCATTATTTGCGTTTACAATCATTGCTATTAATGCCGCTATTAATCCAACTAATAATGAGGACTTTATTCTAAACCCCTTGTTTATTTTACATTTTTCCACATACCATACTAATAACTTCATATATTTCCTCCTGTTGTTAAACCCTCTTTATACTTTAATATTCTATAAAAACTTACTAATTCCTCCTTTTAACAAGAGTATATTTTCATGAATTCCAGTGTAATTTTTTAGAAATTCACTTATTTTTCATTAAATTCTCTTCAAAATTTCTTGCTAATTTTTCTTAAAATATTATAAATTTTCAGTATATTTTGTGGATTTCTTATAAATCCACACTTTTCCTCCCATGATATAAGCTATTATGCTATACTATAATAAATATCAAGAGGAGGTCTTTTTTTATGAAGAAATTTTTGATATCTTTTTTTACCATATCGACATTAATGTTTCATATTGCTTTCCCTGCTTTTGCAGATGATGCAAAAAAAACAATCGATGAAAATAAAGTTCATTTTAATCAAATAAGTGATGAAATCAAAACTTTAGATAGTAATATACAAGCTTTAGATGGTGATATTAATTCACTTAACTCAACAATTGAAAACAATAAAAATAAAATAACTTCTATTGAAAATGAAATTAAAACAACTCAAGGAAAAATAGAATCAACAAAAAAGCAGATTCAAGATGGACAAGATGTATTATCAGAAAGACTAAGAGCCATTTATAAAAGCGGTAATTATTCAATATCAAATTATTTAGCTTTTATATTTGAATCAAATGGACTTGCAGATTTACTTGGTAGAATCAATGCAGTTCAAAAAATAGTTGGAGCAGATACTGATATGATTACTGAATTAAAAGGTAATGAACAGGCTCTTCAAAATGACATCAAGAATCTAAATGACAATAAAAATCAAATAGTAAAACTTAACGAAGAAAATACTTCTAAATTAAAAACTCTTGTAGATAAGCAAAATACTTTAAAAGAATCAAAAGCAAAATTTGATGAACAAAAAGCAAAAGTTCAATCGGTTATTGAAGAAAATGAAAATAAACTTATTGCAAATCCTATAAGCATTATAGATTCATCATCATCTTCTATAAGTGCTCTGCAAAACGCAGTAACTACTTTAAAGGATTTAATTCCTCAATTATCTACAAATAATGTAATTAATAAAGCTAATTCTTATGTATCTAAAGGAAATAGCTTAATAGATCAAAAGAAAAAGGATGAGGATAAAAAGAAAGAAGAAAATAACTCTAATAGTAATTCAAACAATAATAGTTCAAATAGTGGACCATATTTAAAAACACTTACAGTTGAAGCGACAGCTTATTCAGGTCATACTATTACTGCAATGGGTACTAAACCTGTTAGAGATCCTAACGGTATTAGTACAATAGCTGTAGACCCTAATGTAATACCTTTAGGTTCTAAAGTATTCATACCCGGATATGGATATGCTATTGCAGCAGATACTGGTGGTGTTATCTTAGGTAATAAGATTGATTTATTTATGAATTCAAAAGAAGAATGTATAGCTTTTGGTAGACAAACAGTTACAGTTCATATTATTTCCTACTCTTAATATGGTAAAAATTGATTAAAAGTAAAAGATAAAGCGACTTAATTTTAATTAAGTCGCTTATTTTTTAGATTTAATCCTTCCTTTTTTATAAACTTCATATTCATACCCATTTTCTTTTAAAAACTGGCTTAAAGCCTTAATCATTTCATAATTATGTGATACATGCATATCAACAAAATATTTAGTATCTTCTTTAGTTAATTTATTCTTATAATTACTTATTACGTTCTTATTTACACTTAAAGGCGCTTGTACATCATTTTTCATATCATATGCTTTATTTTCTGCCTTAAATATAGCGTCTGCTCTATTTTCTATTTCTTTTAAAATTTTATCTAATGGCCAATCTAGTTCTATATACTCTTTAAAATCTTCTAAAGTTAATTTAGTATTTAATTTCTTATTTACTGAATCTATAGCACTTTTCATAGATATTTTATATATATTTTTTTTATTTTTTTCATTTTCTTGTTCGTTTTTAAGAATATTTGCTTGCATATCAATGTCTTCTTTAATACTTTTTAATGTACCACTAAGATTTAAATACTTATCCTTAACTGTTAATTTTGTTGCATACTCTTCATTTAAATTATAATTTTTTATACTTTCTTTAATATATTCTTTTGCTATAAGTCTCTTTTCTTCTCTTCTTTTATCATCATATATTTTTATTCCGTCTTTTATTGGTCTTTCTACTTCTGTTATTAAATTTATAAGATCCTTACATTTAAATTCAAATTCTTTTATTGGTTTTTCCATTTCTTTTTTTACATTTTTTCTATATTCATCAATACCTCTTCTGAGTTTTGCTAAATCCTTTTGAGTTGTTTTGCATTTTTTTAAATTTTCTTCTGTAACTATAATTCCTCTATATTTATCCATAGTATCTTCTAATGATGATTTTACTTCATTAAAATTCATTAAAATTATGGGTAATCTTTTTTTAACTTCTATCTCTTTCATAAGCTAAAACCTCCTAAAACTCAAAATCTTCTAGATGTTTTTCTTCTTTTTCTTCAGGTTCTATCTTTGTTTCTTTAATTTCTATTTCTTCTTTCTTTTTACTTTCATTACTCTTTTTCTTTTTATTAAGCATTTGAATGCATGTATTTAATGCTGAATTTGGTATATCTTCAACTTTTTCCACTCCAACCCATGTTAAGAATCTACTCTTATCAACTCCTGTTTCGTCTATTAAACTGTTTATTGTCATTACTCCTGCCTTATTTATCTTTCTTTTTGACTCTTCTGCCTCTTCATCTACTGCACCAGAATCTATAACATCTGTTTCTGCTATTTCAAAAGCCATCATATAAAGATATCTTCTTGCAAAACTTTGAGTTCCTCCGATATTTTGAATTGCACTACATCCCTTTAATGTTGCAACTTCAATTGGTGTTGACCATTCCCTAAATATATCTGGATTTTCTGTATCTTTAATATATAACCAAGCTTGGTCTTTAGTGTATTTAAATTCTGTATATAGCCCTATACTTAAACAAATTTCATTAACGTGTGGAAGAAAGTCACCAAGTTCAAAATATTTATAATGAGCAAACTTATTATATCCTGTTTTCTTTAAATCCCTTTTTTGAAGCTCCACTCTTGCTTTCTGTATTTTTTGATATATATTTAAGTTATTATCATCATTTTTTGCTATTAAATTATCAATATCAATTTTAATATTTTCAAAGTTATCTGACATTCTCTCAAAGCTATACATTACATCGGTTTTATCAATATTATTATCTTCATCAATTCTTATGTTATTTATGTCATTTTCTAATTTTATAATGCTTTTATTTACTAAATCTAAACCTTTTTTTATTTCAATAAGCCCTTTCATATAAATCCTCCATTCTTTAAATTATTTATTCCTTATACATAGTATTTGCATTTTAAACTGCCTTAATCACTTATTAAAACTTATAGAATTTATATTAGAGGTAATTTTATAAAAAAATAGAAGTACTTTAAATATTTGAATTTAAAGTACTTCTATCTTTTTTAATTAAATCATTTTATTTTTTCTAAAAAATATTTTAAAAAGGTTAAATCCTCTGTAAGTTCTGGATGAAAGGATGTAACAAAAATATTTTTCTCTCTAGCTGCTACAATTTTATTTTTAACCTTACATAATACTTCTACATCTTTTCCTACTTCAGTAATATATGGCGCTCTAATAAAGACTAATTCTATATCTTTATCTTCTATTCCTTTTATATGTCCGTATTCCTTAAAGCTATCTATTTGAGTTCCAAAGGCATTTCTTTTTACCTTAATATCCATAACAGCTAAATGTCTTCTTTTATCATTTTCAATCTCTTTAGCTAATAAAATCATTCCTGCACATGTTCCAAATGTCGGTAATCCATTAACTATTCTTTCTTTAATTGATTCCATTAAATTAGTAATATTAAGGAGCTTGCCAATTGTTGTACTTTCTCCACCT
Organism: Clostridium budayi; assembly: GCF_055396605.1. Classification (NCBI taxonomy): domain Bacteria; kingdom Bacillati; phylum Bacillota; class Clostridia; order Eubacteriales; family Clostridiaceae; genus Clostridium; species Clostridium budayi. The sequence goes on along the minus strand of NZ_AP042456.1, from coordinate 1,244,870 downwards.
GGAAGTATTATTGCATCTATATTCTCTAAATCTTTTTTATCTTTAACTTCTACTGCTTCATGATTAAGAGCCTCTATATGTTTTATATGCTCAATAATACCTCCTTGAAGTGCTAGTACTCCTATTCTCATTTTACCATCCTCTTTCAGCATATTTTACTTCAATTTCCTTAGCTGAATTTCCACTCATAGCCTCTCCAAGATCATAAGATACTTCTGCAAGTTTATTCGGATCATTATAATAAGTTGTTGCTAATACTATAGCTCTAGCTCTTTTTTCTGGATTCTCTGATTTAAATATACCTGACCCTACAAATACTCCTTCACTTCCAAGTTGCATCATAAGAGCTGCATCTGCTGGTGTTGCAATTCCTCCCGCTGCGAAATTAACAACTGGTAACTTTCCATTTTCATGAACATATTTTACTAGGTCATATGGTGCATTTAATTCTTTTGAAATTGTCATTAATTCTTCTTTTGGAGCATTCTTTATTTCTCTAATTTCATCCATTATTTTTCTCATATGAGTTACAGCTTGCACAACATCTCCAGTACCAGCTTCCCCCTTAGTTCTTATCATTGAAGCTCCTTCTCCAATTCTTCTTAAGGCTTCTCCTAAGTTAGTTGCTCCACACACAAAAGGAGCTTTAAATTCACTCTTATTTATATGATACCTATCATCAGCTGGTGTTAATACTTCACTTTCATCAATAAAGTCTATATTTAAAGCTTCTAATATTTTAGCTTCAACAAAATGTCCTATTCTAACTTTAGCCATAACAGGTATTGATACAGCTTCTTGAATTTCTTTTATCATTTTAGGATCTGACATTCTAGCTACTCCACCTTCTTTTCTAATATCAGATGGTACTCTTTCAAGCGCCATAACTGCACATGCCCCTGCTTTTTCTGCAATTATAGCTTCCTCCTTATTTGTTACATCCATTATTACTCCGCCTTTTAGCATTTGTGCAAGGTTTTTATTTATTGCTTCTCTTTCCATTTATATTCCCCCTTGAAATTTTTGGAATTACTTTTGTATCTATCCTAATACTAAAAGGAAGTTTATGCAAATGTATCGCTACATTGCAGAAAATTTTATTTATGAAAATTAACTAATAAAATCTAATACAATTATATAAAACAAAAGGTTGAATAAAATAATTTTCTATATCTTATTCAACCTTAAAATTGTTGAATCCGTTCTTCCTGAATGTACATTTGCAGTCACAGAACTTCCCATTATTACTATAGCTATACTTATAGTAGTAATTTTGAACTTTGTTGATTTCAAATTGATTAAAATTATGATCTCATATAATTATCCAATATATTACAATATTCGTTATATTGTAAACTTCTAACACTAAAATTAAAGAAAAAGGATAGAACTATTTATGAAATTTTTAAAGCATTTATTTTTACTATTAGTATGCCTTATATCTTCTATATTTTTATGTATGAAATTTTTTGACGATATATTAGTTAGAGTGGTATCATCAGAATCTTCTTATCTTATTGTAAGAGTATTTTTAACTATACTACTATATTGTTTGATTATTTCAATTAAAAATAAGCAAGTAAGTAAATCTCAAATACATCTAGTCTTTATAATGTATTTAATGTGTATTTTTGCTTTTACTTTCTTTAAAGGAATATATGGAGATGGAGCAACTGGTATAAACTTAAATCCACTTAAAATAATTAATGATTTTAAATTATCAAGTAATACAATCTTATTGCTACTTGGAAATCTATTTTTATATATACCTATTGGTATTTATATTAGATATATTTTCAACACTTCAAGTATAAAGTTATTTATAGGAATTATTGTATATTGTATAATCGTAGAAATTATCCAGTATATAACTAAGCTTGGTATTTTTGATATAAATGATATTATATTAAATTCATTTGGCTTTATTATAGGAGTTTTAATATATGAAAAGATAAGGCGTATTTGTGCTAATTCTACAAAAGAAATTAATAAAAATAATAATTTTAATATGAAAAGATACAATGAAACTAAAAAAGGTTGAATAAGTGAAACATCTGTTTCTCTCATTCAACCTTAACATTCAACTCATGCGAGATAAGCCATAAGCGGAGTTCTGTATTAAGCAATCATCTATCTAGACTTGTTATTGCTAACAAGCTCAAGCGACACACCACGAAGCGGGACGGGCCGCCCCAAAACGCTTCTTTCTCGGTCTTGCTCCAAGTGGGGTTTACATAGCCATAATGTCTCCATTATGCTGGTGAGCTCTTACCTCGCCTTTCCATCCTTACCCAAGAATCCAATCTTAGGCGGTATATTTCTGTTGCACTTTCCTTCGAGTCGCCTCGACTGGCCGTTAGCCAGCACCCTGCCCTATGGAGCTCCGACTTTCCTCTCCTAGCTCTAAGGCTAGCAGCGATTGCACGTCTTACTCGCAGTACTTATGATATCATATATTTTATTTTTTTACAAATATAAAATTTTCCATTTAACATATGAGCTGTAGAATTAAAAGCAATAGCGCTATGATTATTATTCCTGAAAATCCAACTCCCATAAAAATCAATGCGATAAGTATTGCACAATATACGCAAAGTCTAAGTGGAGTAAACCAACCATTTAATCTACAACCTCTAAAGAAATTCGGTCCTAAAAAATTTCTACATATGAAGAAAAAATCTCCAAGTCCACCTTTGCCTCTTCTACCCATAATCCCATCCCCATTAAATATTATTATCATTATTTAATATATGCGATTATTTTATTTATGTTACTAAATAAATATATATGGGTCTTTCGATTCTTTAGATTCTATAAATTCTATATCTTTAAACTCATTTCTTATATCATCTAATACTCTTAAAAATACTAACCACTCAGTATTAAAATGACCAGCATCAATAATAGAGATTCCAAGTTCTTTATAATCTGATGCAAAATGATATGTTGTATCACCAGTTATTATACAATCAGCACCTAATCTTACAGCTTCACTAATAAAGTCTTGACCACTTCCATTTATTATAGCTATTGTTTTAATAGTATCATTTCCTTTTACTACTCTTAAAGTATCAATATTTAAAACATTTTTAACCTTATCTACAAGACTACTTAAAGAAATTTCTTCTTCTAATCTAACTATTCTTCCAAGTCCTGCTTCATCAAAAGATTTAATTTTTGATTTTTCTATAATTTCATTTGATTTAAATCCAAGCATCTCAACTATAGTTTTATTGATGCCATTTTTAGCTGAATCTAAATTAGTATGACTTGAATATAAAGCTATATCATTTTTTATAAGTTCAGTTATTTTATATCCAAGTAAATCATCAGGAACTATTCTGTTTGGCTTTCTAAATATTAAAGGATGATGAGTTATTATCATATCGCATTTATTTTCTATAGCTTCATTTAAAACATTTTTAGTACAATCTAATGCAAGTAATATTTTCTTAACATCCTTATCTTTAGATCCAACCATAAGACCTACATTATCAAAATCTTCTTTTAAAATTTCTGGTGCTAGGCTTTCCATAGCCTCCATAATATCTCTAACTTTCACACTCATATAAATTTATCCTCCTAATTTATATTATCTTAAATAATTTTCTAAATTAGTTAGTATATTTATTTTTGCTTCTAGTTCATTTTTTCTAGCTTCTGCACTTTCTGTATCGTCTTCTATAAATCCTAAAATCTTTTCATATTTTTCTTTTTTATAAGTTATGTAATCTTTCATTAAAGGATGTCTATCTCTTAATAGCTTTGGACTTATTTCGTAGTAAATAGGATCAAGTGAAGTTTCTTCTCCTTCCTTTACTCTTACTTTAAATAATTCATAATATTTATCTTCATCTATACATAAATCTTCTTCTATAACTTCATATCCATTTGTATAAAGATATTCTCTTAGTACTTCAGGATTTTGAGCTGGTTGAAGTATTAAAAATTTAAATCCTTTTGCTTTTTCTTTATCAGCTTCAAGAATGTCTCTTATTAAATTCCCACCCATTCCAGCTATTACACAAGCATCTACTTCATTAACTTCTACAGTGCTAAGTCCGCCACCTAATCTTGTATCAATCTTTTCATCAACTTCTTCAAATATAGCATTAAGCTTTGCCTTATCTAACGGATCCTTATTTATATCTGATGCAATTGCACTTTTACAAATTCCATTTTTTATAACATATATAGGAATGTATCCATGATCTGTTCCTACATCTACTAATGTATCACAATCCTTTATGTGATTTACTATTAAATCTAATCTTTTACTTAATTCCATAATTTTTCTCCTACTTCAAACTGATGATTTTTTATTATATTTTGTCTTTAGTTTCAGTTATTTATTATAGCATATAAAATAGAAAATAAAAATCTATTAACTCACTAAAAAGGCACTAGAAATCCTTCTAGCGCCTTGCTATATTAATCTAAATAATCTTTAAGTTTTTTACTTCTTGATGGATGTCTAAGCTTTCTTAAAGCTTTAGCTTCTATTTGTCTTATTCTTTCTCTAGTAACATTGAATTCTTTACCAACTTCTTCTAGAGTTCTAGCTCTTCCATCATCTAAACCAAATCTTAATCTTAGAACTTTCTCTTCTCTTGGAGTTAATGTATCTAAAACATTTATTAATTGCTCTTTAAGCATTGTAAATGCAGCAGCTTCAGCAGGTGCTAATGCATCATCATCTGGAATGAAATCTCCTAAGTGACTATCTTCTTCTTCACCAATTGGAGTTTCAAGTGAAACTGGTTCTTGTGCTATCTTTTGGATTTCACGAACCTTTTCAACAGGTAAATCCATAACCTTTGATATTTCTTCTGGGAATGGGTCTCTTCCAAGTTCTTGAAGTAATTGTCTTTGAACTCTTATAAGTTTGTTTATAGTTTCAACCATATGAACAGGTATTCTGATTGTTCTTGCTTGGTCTGCTATAGCTCTTGTTATTGCCTGTCTTATCCACCATGTAGCATAAGTTGAGAATTTGAACCCTTTTCTGTAATCAAATTTTTCTACAGCTTTAATAAGACCTAAATTACCTTCTTGTATAAGATCTAGGAATAACATACCTCTTCCAACATATCTTTTAGCGATACTTACAACAAGTCTAAGGTTTGCTTCTGCTAATTTTTTCTTAGCATATTGGCTACCTTGCTCTATCTTATTAGCAAGTTCAATTTCTTCTTCAGAAGATAATAGTGGAACTTTACCTATTTCTTTTAAATACATTCTAACTGGATCATCTATTGCAATACCTTCTGGTACAGTTAAATCTAATTCTTCTTCCTCTTCTTCTTTATCTGCACCATGAGGTTCACCTATAACTTCTATACCCATTGACTCTAAAACTTCATAGATTTTTTCTATTTGTTCTGGAGTTAATTCTATATTATCAATTTCATCCATTATTTCTTTGTATGTTAATGAACCATTCTTCTTACCTTTTTCTATAAGGTTTTTGACAATTGTCATTCTTTGATTTCTATCCTTCTTATCTTCTTTACCTTTTACATTTGTTTTTCCTGCCATAATTTTGTTACCTCCTTCCGTCATGACCAACTAATCCCTCTCTCCCTTTTTAAGTGCATCATTTATCTTATTTAATTCTAATGCAACTTTAATTGACTCTTCTATAAGTCCATTATTTTCTAATTCTTTTAGTTTTTTTCTAAGAAGATCTAACTGTTTAGTTAACTTAAAGTTTTTAATTTGCTTTATGTAATCTAATATTAGTCTGTGTTTATCTTCTGCTTTTAAAACTTGGAATTCTTTTATCTTTACCCATTCTTTAGAAGACTCAACATCATCACAACCGGCTTCTACATGCAAGTTAGTATTCTCTAACCCTTTATCTTTGCTTTCTTTTATTAAGTTAAAGATTTTTGCATGTGCCTTAGAATTTAAATCATCTGATGAAATATTTTCTATTATTTCATTATAATAATCCTCATCTAACATTAATTTTATTAATGATTTCTCAGCTTTTACATAACCTGGCTCTACATATAATTTTGTTCCAAATTCTTCCTTTTTATTCATAAAATCTTCACTTTTCGTATTTTTTGTCATAGAAATTAAGTCATATAGTGACTGCTCTTTAATTCCTGTGTCTTCTGATATACTTTTTACGTATATATCCTTCTCTACAGGGTTTAAATTTGCCAGAATTTCTGTAACTCTATTTCCATACTCTATAAGCGAACTTTTATCTTTAAAGTCTATTCCATCCTTTGCTTTTTTTAATCTATAAGAAATAAGACTTTCTGCTTTATTAACTAACTTTAAGAAAGCATCTCTTCCATTACTTCTTACAAATTCATCTGGATCTTTACCTTGTGGAATTTGTAGAACTCTAACATCAAATCCAGCTTCTTTTAAGATTTCAAGTCCTCTTAATGTTGCTGTTTGACCTGCAAAGTCTGCATCGTATGAGATTATAACTTTATCTGCATATCTTTTAAGTAATCTTGCTTGATTAGTAGTAAGTGCTGTACCTAAAGATGCAACTACGTTTGTTATTCCATACTGATGAAGTGATATTAAATCCATATATCCTTCAACAATTATAAAATATCTCTCTTCATTTTTATGTTTTATAGCAAAGTTTAATCCATAAAGATTAGTTCCTTTTTGGAAAACTAATGTTTCTGGTGAATTTAAATACTTAGGTTTAGAATCGTCTAAAACCCTACCACCAAAACCAATAACATTACCTTTGCTATTAAATACAGGAAACATTACTCTATTTCTAAATCTATCATAAATAGTTCCCTTTTGACTTTTTAAAACAAGACCAGCTTCAAGCATAAGCTCATCATTAAAGCCTTTTCTCTTAAGGTGAATTCTTAAGTTTTGCCACCCATCTTTTGCATAACCTAGACCAAATCGTTTTATAGTTATTTCTTTTATGCCTCTATTTGTGAAGTATTCTTTAGAATTTTTATCTCTTTGAAGATTAGAGAAAAAGTATCTTGCAGCCTCTACATTCACTTTATATAAAAGTTCTTTCTTTTTTACTACTTTACTTTCTTCTCCATTACCAAGATCTAATCTGATATTAGCTTTTTCAGCTAGAACCTTACATGCTTCTATAAAATTTAGATTTCTATTTTTCATTACAAATGTAAGTACATTACCAGCTTCTCCACATCCAAAACATTTATATATTTGTTTATCTTGTGAAACACTAAAAGAAGGTGATTTTTCATTATGAAATGGACAAAGTCCCATGTAATTACGACCTGATCTTTTTAACTTTACTGTCTCTGAGATAATATCGACAATATCATTTTCTTGCTTAATTCTTTCAATTGTTTCTTCTGTAATATGCAAGGAGCTTCACTCCCTCCTAAGCTTTTTTATGCAACTTATATTTTATTCGACATTTTTTTCAATATTCCTTCTTTTATTTGCATATAATTTTATAATTATTTTTTTTATTCCGTCTTTAATACTTATTCTTCTTAAATATCGAAATTCCTTCTTTTTATCCGATAATTTTATGTTTCCTAATTTTGTATATTTTATTCTCTGTTTTAGTATATTACTAACTTTGGAACATATATTTCGTTAAACTTATTTAGACAATAATCGTCACTCATGCCCGCTATATAATCACTTACTCCTCTATCTACCCCATCTTCTTTTACAATATCCCTGTAAAGCTTTGGCATTTTTTCTGGATGTTTAACATAATAATTTATAACTTGCTCTAATATAAATTTAGCCTTTTCTCTTTCTTCCTTTAAAATATCTCCTAAATAAATATTTTTGAACATGAACTTTCTAAGTTCTCTCATCGCTTCATCCTTTTCATCACTTAATGAAACTTTTAATATTCCATTATCTAAATTTTTATTAGATTCCTCTATAAAATCCGAAACTAAAGTCCCTATTCTTTCTGAATGAGTTTTTCCTAAAACTTTAATAATATCTTTTGGAAGATCTTCTTCCTTTAAAAGATTAGCTCTTATAGAATCATCTATATCATGATTTATATAAGCAATTTTATCAGAATATTTAACAACTATTCCTTCTAAAGTCATTGCATTGCTACTTTTACTTTTTGAAAGTCCACTATGTTTTAATATCCCATCTATAACTTCTTTCGTTAGATTAAGTCCTTTGCCTTCTTTTTCTAACTTTTCAACAACTCTAACACTATGCTCATTGTGTCTAAACCCTTCGTTTAAAAATTCATTTAATACTTCTTCTCCATTGTGTGCAAATGCAACATGACCTAAATCATGACCTAAAGCTATTGCTTCTATTAAATATTCATTTAGTCCAATTCCTATTCCTATTGTTCTTGCAATCTGAGAAACTTCTAATGTATGAGTCAATCTATTTCTATAATGATCTCCTTTAGTTCTTATATAAACTTGCGTTTTATCTTTTAATCTTCTAAAAGCCTTTGAATGTATTATTCTATCTCTATCAATCATAAAACATGTTCTTACATTCTCATTCTCTTCATGTCTTTTTCTACCTAGCGAATTTTTTGAATGTTTTGCAACCTCTCTTAATGTCAACATTTCAAATCTCTCAATTTTCTCTCTTATATCCATATAAATTCACCTCTTATCAATCATTCTATATTTATCTTTAAATTCCTTTAATTATTACTATAATTTATTATTTGCAATAATTTTAAATTTATTATTTAAATTTATCTTATTCTATTTCATATTCTTGATTAATAAAATAATAATAAGCAATTATATAAGGAGTATGATTTTTATGGTAATAGATAGCAGAAAATTTGATGTTATAGATATATTTTCAGAACAAAGTATAAAAGATAATGTACTGATCCATTATGGTTTAGAAAATGCTAAAGTTAATATTGTTAAGTTTAAAAACACAGATAAGCAACGTGCCGTCTATAAAGTTTGTTATAAAGGTAATTGTTACTGCTTAAAAAAGGTTTACTTTGATGAAGCTAACCTCTTATTTGTGTACTCTGCTTTAGAATGGCTTTGGCAAAATGGTATTAAAACTCCAAAACTTTTAAATTCATTAGATGGAAATAAATATGTTAAATTTAATGATATGTACTTTATACTTACAATTTGGATTAATGGAGTAAAATGTGACTTTGATAATGTAAATCATGTTTTAACATCATCTAGACAAATAGCTGGAATTCATTCTTGCAGTAAAAATTTCTTTCCAATTAAAGGTAGTGAGAACAGAAAAGGATTTGATGATTATTACATATCAATATCAAAACATCATGAACAATTAATTGAAAACTATAAGTTAGCTAATAAAATTAAAGACCCCTTTTCTAATGAATTCTTAAAGCATTATGATGATAATTTAAAACTATCAAAATATTCATTATTAATATCTTCAAACATAGATTGCAATGAACTATCTAAATCTTTATGCCATGGAGATTACGTAAATAAAAATATAATATTTGATTTTGAAAAAAATATTTGGGTAATAGATTTAGATAAATGTAAACTTGATTATTCTGCACGTGATTTATCCTATTTATTAAGAAGATTATTAAGGCGTGATTCTACTTTATTTAATATTGAACTTACTTTATCAATATTAAGAGAATATAATGAAATTCATCCACTATCTCAATCTGATATTAGATATATTTTATCCTATATAGCTTTTCCTCAAAGATTTTGGAAAGTATCTAGAGATTATTATAAGAATATGAGAAAGTGTAATAAATATTCTTTCTTAACATTATTAAAGAAATCTAATGAAACAGTTTACTTCCATTTAAAATTTATGAAAAAAATTATTCCAAGAATAGAAAGTGAATATGGATTTAAATTATATTAATAATAAAAACAGCTTAGAAATTAATCTAAGCTGTTTTATTTTTATCTATTATTTTTAACTTGTGCTTGTGCTGCTGCAAGTCTTGCAAGTGGAACTCTAAATGGTGAACATGATACATAGTTTAATCCTATATTATGGCAGAATTCAACTGATGAAGGGTCACCTCCATGTTCTCCACATATTCCAAGCTTAATATTAGGTCTTGTACTCTTTCCTTTTTCAGCAGCCATTTTAACTAATTGTCCAACGCCTGTTTGGTCTAGTTTAGCAAATGGATCTTGTTCATATATTCCATTATCATAATATGATGATAAGAACTTAGCTGCATCATCTCTTGAGAAACCAAATGTCATTTGAGTTAAATCATTTGTTCCAAATGAGAAGAATTCTGCTTCTTTTGCAATTTCATCTGCAGTAAGTGCAGCTCTTGGTATTTCAATCATAGTTCCTACAGTATATTCAATGTTTGTTCCTTTTTCTTTCATTACTTCTTCTGCAGTCTTTACAACTACATCTTTAACAAATTTTAATTCTTTAACTTCTCCAATTAAAGGAATCATTATTTCAGGAACAACATTATATCCTCTTTCAACATTAACTGCAATTGCAGCTTCAATTATAGCTCTAGTTTGCATTTCTGCAATTTCTGGATAAGTTACAGCAAGACGACATCCTCTATGTCCCATCATTGGATTAAATTTATGTTTTTCATCTACTGCATTTTTAATTTTTTCAACATCAATATCTAATTCTTTAGATAATGCTAAAATATCTTCCTCTGTGTGAGGTAAGAATTCATGTAGTGGTGGATCTAGAAGTCTTATAGTTGCAGGCATTCCTTTAAGTGCTTCATATATTCCAATAAAGTCAGCTCTTTGCATTGGTAAGATTTTAGCAAGTGCTTTTCTTCTATCATCTTCATTTTTAGCAATTATCATTTCTCTAACTGCTAATATTCTGTCTTCTGCAAAGAACATATGCTCTGTTCTACAAAGACCTATACCTTCTGCACCAAATTCAACTGCTTGTTTTGCATCTCTTGGTGTATCTGCATTTGTTCTTACTTTTAATTTTCTTATACTATCTACCCATTCCATGAATGTAGCAAAATGTCCTGTTATTTCTGGAGTAACAGTCTTTATCTTTTCGCCATATATATTTCCTGTTGTTCCATCTATTGAAATAAAGTCTTTATCTGTATAAACCTTTCCATTAACTTCTAATGTTCTCGCTTCTTCATTAACTTTTAATGCTCCACAACCAGCTACACAGCATGTACCCATTCCTCTAGCAACAACAGCTGCATGAGAAGTCATTCCCCCTCTTACAGTTAATATACCTTCTGCTGCTATCATACCTTCAATATCTTCTGGAGAAGTTTCTAGTCTTACTAAAACAACTTGTTCACCTTTTGCAGTTCTTTCCTTAGCTTCTTCTGCAGTGAATGCTATTAATCCACACGCAGCTCCTGGTGATGCTGGAAGTCCTTTAGCTATTGGTGATGCTTTCTTTAAGTCTTCATCATAGAATGCTGGATGAAGTAAAGTATCTAATTGTTTTGGTTCAACCTTTAATATTGCTTCTTCTTTAGTTAACATTCCTTCATTTACTAAATCAACAGCTATTTTAAGTGCAGCTTGAGCTGTTCTCTTTCCGTTTCTTGTTTGAAGGAAGTATAGTTTACCTTCTTCTATAGTTATTTCCATGTCTTGCATATCTTTATAGTGGTTTTCTAATGTATTTACAATATCTATAAATTGTTTATAGATTTCAGGGTTTTGTTCTTCTAGTTTCTTTATTGGAAGTGGTGTTCTAATTCCTGCAACAACGTCTTCACCTTGTGCATTCATTAAATATTCACCATATATTTCTTTTTCACCATTTGCAGGATTTCTTGAGAATACTACACCTGTTCCTGATGTTTCTCCTTTATTTCCAAATACCATTTGTTGAATGTTTACAGCTGTTCCCCATTCACCTGGAATATCATTTAATCTTCTATATACTATTGCTCTTGGGTTATTCCATGATCTAAATACAGCTGTTACAGCTTCTATTAATTGAGTTTTTGGATCTTGTGGGAAATCCTCACCTTTTTCTTTTTTGTATATAACTTTATATTGATCTACTAGTTCTTTTAAGTCATCAGCAGTTAATTCTGTATCAAATTCAACTCCTCTAGCTTCTTTTATCTCGTCGATTTTATTTTCAAATAATCTCTTTTCTATACCCATAACAACATCTGAGAACATTTGAATAAATCTTCTGTAAGAATCGTAAGCGAATCTTGGATTGTTAGTAAGCTTTGCCATAGCTTCAACTGCTACATCATTAAGACCTAAGTTTAATATTGTATCCATCATACCTGGCATTGAAACTCTTGCTCCTGATCTTACTGAAACAAGTAATGGATTTTCTGTACTTCCAAATTCTTTTCCTGTTTCTTTTTCAAGCTCTTTCATTGCAATTTCAATCTCTTCAATTATTGAAGGTGCTATAACTTTATCGTCCTCATAATATTTATTACAAGCCTCAGTTGTAACTGTAAATCCTTGTGGAACAGGAACTCCTAGAATAGACATTTCAGCTAAATTTGCCCCTTTACCGCCTAAAAGATTTCTCATTGATGCATTCCCTTCTTTAAAAAGGTAAACGTACTTTTTCTCCATCTCAATACTCCTCCGTTCAATACTAATGTTATATATACTAACGGAACTATTTTTCTATTTGCTCCGTAGTTTGCTTAATAAAAATTATTTACTCTCGCCTAATCTGACAAATAACTTTGTAACGTTAGTTTTTGATACTTTACCCACTATTTTGTATTGTTCCCTATTGTCTACCATAATTTTTTCTACTATTGGAATACTGTCTATTTCATGATCAATGATTTTTCTTGCTATATCATACGCCGCATCATCAGCATTACCGCATATAATATTTGGCATTCTTGTCATTATAACTCCAATTGGAACTTGATGAATATCAGTTCCTCCAATAGCAATCTTTAGAAAATCTTTTCTTGATACAGCTCCTGTCAAAAGTCCTTCATTTTCAACGAATATAGTACCAACATCATTTAAGAACAAGTATACGATTGCATCGTACACTGTAGTACTTTCATTGACTACTGATGGTTTTGACATAATGTCTGAAACTTTAATCTCACTTATATACTCATGTACCAAGCTACTCTTTGGTTTGTTTGAATATACATAACCAACCTTTGGTCTTGCATCTAATGTTCCTAGCATTGTTAAAATTGCAAGGTCTGCTCTAAGTGCAGCCCTAGTTACTCCTAGTTTTTCTGCTAAAGCCTCGCTAGTTATAGGCTGTCCTTCTTTAACTAATCTAATTATTTCTTCTTGTCTAGCTGACAGTTTCAAATATATCCCTCTTTTCAACCTAAAAAGGAATATTCAGATAAATGATTCAATTGTTAAATTTTTTAATCATATACTAATTATACCATGTAATTATTATTTGACTATACTAAATTTTCTGAAAAATCCAACAAATCTATCGAATATTCCTTATTTATTCTTATTAACTTTATAATCTCTCTATTTTTCTCCTATTTTCTTCCATTTATTCTTCATCTTTGAAATTCACAGTATAAGTATAAACAGTTTCATCTTCACCATGAGACTTTACTTTATTTGACTTCTTATTTATAAAATCAAACTTAGTATTATTAATTTTATTCTTAACTATACCAGCAAATTCTGATGCCTTACCCTTTGCTTCTGAAGCAGCTTTTTTAACATATTTATTAACTACTTCTACTGAACCATCACATCTTGTTATTTCTATTGTTATTTTAGTTGCAACAGCCGCTATAACACCAAATGCTAAGACTGGTGGAAGAATAACTGCTATAACAGCAGCTGCTATTCCTGCATTAACAGGTACATCAACTAATACTGCATCATCTTTTTTAATCTTAATTCTGCTTATATTTCCCTTTTCTATAACACTTTTAAGCCAAGTCTTAAATTCCTCTACAGTTTCGTCTTTTTCTTCCCCCGTAATTTCTGGATTTTCTTCTTTAACTTTTTCTGTTTCAGCAAATGGAACTACAACATTATTTTCTATATATATTAATGCTTCTAATAAATCGCCTTTATTAATAGTTAAAGCTTCTTTAGCTATTTCATAGCTAACTCCAGTTCTTTCTCTTATTTGGTCTACTTTTTCTAATGTTATATCCTTCATAAATTATCACTCCTTTAAATAATTTAGCATTTCTAAGCTTTTAGGTTTTTTAGCATAGTTTGATGAAATTATAAATGTCGTAACTCTTTCTATTTCTTTTTTTATTTCTTTAGATAAGTTTAACATATATATCTTTTCCAAGTTAGTATTTAATAAAAACCTAAGTGCATTATAAGCTCCCTTTGATATATGTAAACCATGAGTTTTAGGACATTCATCACATACGCCACCAAAATTTGATAAACTTATATAATTTGAAACCTTTAGTTTCTTTTTACAAGCAACACATTTGTCTAATATAAGTCCATATCCAGTAGCTCTTAATAATCTAAGTTCGAAAGCCCTAATTAAAAGTTCATAGTCAATAGCATCTGTATCTAACAAGTATAATGTAGTTACAAAATCTCTATATAAACTTCTATTACTTTCCCCATCCATAAGTGCTATGTCTATTAATTCACACAAATACGATGAATAAGTAAGCTTATCTAAGTTCCCCATAAGACCTTGAAATGAATTAATTATTTTACCTTCTTGAAGATTAAATAAATTCTTCCCTTTAAAGACCATATAATCCCCATAACACAGTGGAAGAGTTATGGCAAAGAGCTTACTTTTATTTTTCTTTGCCCCTCTTCCTATAGCTGTTATTTTTCCAAGCTTTTCTGTGTACAACCAAATAAGTTTATCATTTTCTTTGTAATCATGGGTCTTAATTATTACTCCACTTGTCTTAAATAATGACAACTAAATCAGCCCCCCAAAACTACTTTAATTTCTTATAACCAAGCTCCTTAAGTAAGTTTTGATTATCTCTCCAGTCTTTTCTAACTTTAACCCAAGTTTTTAAGTTAACTTTAGTTCTAAGGAATCTTTCTAATTCATATCTTGAAGTTTCACCAATCTTTTTTAATGTTTGACCATTTTTACCTATAATTATTCCTTTGTGTGAATCTTTCTCACATATTATATCTACTTCTATGTGATAAGTTCCATTTTCTTTTTGTTTCATTTGAATTACATCAACAGCAATACCATGTGGTATTTCATCTCTTAATGTTCTAAGAGCCTTTTCTCTAACTATTTCTGAAACTACAAATCTTTCTTGAACATCTGTAATCATATCTTCTGGATAATACTTAGGTCCTTCTGGTAATTCATTAGCCATAAGTTCTAATAACTTATCTACATTCTTACCTTTCATAGCTGATATTGGAATTATTTCTTTAAAATCAAATTCATTTGAAAAATCAGCTAAGCTTTTAGCAACTGTTTCTTGAGTAAATTCATCAATTTTATTTAAAACTAAAAATACAGGAACATTTTTTCCTCTTAATGTTTCTAAAATGAATTTATCTCCTCTTCCTATTTCTTCTCCTGGATTAGTTAAGAAAAGTATAAGATCAACATCTTTAGTTGAATCCTTTGCTGAGTTTACCATGTATTCACCTAATTTATGCTTTGGTTTATGAATACCTGGTGTATCTACAAACACCATTTGATAATCGTCTGTAGTTAATATTGTTTGTATATTGTTTCTTGTAGTTTGAGGTTTATTTGAAACTATTGAAAGTTTCTCACCCATTATATAATTCATAAGTGTTGATTTACCAACATTTGGTCTTCCTACTATTGAAATGAATCCTGATTTAAACATATTTCCTCCTAAGTCTACTCTAGATCTCTCTTTGAAAATGATCCAGGCATTATTTCTTCTAATGTTTTTTCTATAAAATCATTTTCGTTTTTAACTATATAAATCTTTATATTTTCGTTTTCTGCAAACTCTGTAATTACTTGTCTGCATATACCACATGGATAAGTATAACTATTAGTGTCACCTATTAATGCAATCTCTTTAATAACCCTATTACCATTACTAACACCATTAAATATAGCTGTACGTTCAGCACAGTTTGTTGCACCAAATGATGCATTTTCTATATTGCAACCAGTGTAGATGTTACCATCTTCAAATAAAACAGCAGCACCAACTTTAAAGTTTGAATAAGGACAATATGCCTTCTCTCTTACTTTGATTGCCTCTCTTATTAAATTCATGTTTGCCATATACTATCCCTCATTTCAAATATTGTGTATTCTAATACTTATTGTGTGCTATTTATTATAACACTAATACATGATTAAAAAAAGTTATTCTAACAAAGCTTTACAGTTTGAACATAGTAAATATAAGAAGTGTTATTAAAATACCAAATAAAGCTCCTACTATAACTTCAAAGGTAGAATGCACTTCTGAGTCTACTCTGCTTTGTGCTGTTATTAAAGCCATTAAAAAACTAAGCATTATACATACAGGTTCTTCTGTAATTAGTGATATTGCTGTAGCTATTGAAAAGGATAATGCACTATGCCCACTTGGCATACCTCCTTTTAATGGAGTTCCTTCACCAAATATAGCTTTAATTATTACAGTTAAAATTGACACAATAACAAGAACAATAAAAATCGTATATGGATGTGATCCTTTTATTTTATTTAATAGCACAAGGGAAATTGTAGATAACTTATCCCAAAATATAATATACCCTACACATACAGCATTTATTGCAGTTAAAAGCACAGCTCCAGCTGCTACATTTTTTGCTATTTTAGCAAGTGGATGATAATAATTAGTTGTCATATCAACAGTAGCTTCTATTGCAGTATTAAAAAGTTCTGCTCCAATTACCATAGTTATTGTAATAGCAAGTATTAAAAATTCCCCTTTAGATACATCAAACAAAAGACATGCCATTAGGATAAATAGTGTAATTATCATATGAATTCTCATATTTCTTTGTGTTCTTACAGTATATATAATTCCATCTATAGCATGATTAAAACTATCGACCATCTTTTTTAATCTCATACTTATCACCCTTTTATTAATTTTATCTTGTAATATCTAATTTACCTAAAATCTCTTCTTCTCTTTTTCTCATTACCTTTTTATCTTCATCTTCCATGTGGTCATATCCTAATAAATGTAGAACTGAATGAACAACTAAGTAGCAAGCCTCTCTAGTGAATGAATGATTATATTCTTCACTTTGTTCTAAAGCTCTTTCTAGTGAAAGAACTATATCTCCTAAAACTAATTCTTCCCCATCCATAAATGTTTCATTAAATTCTTTATCTTTATACATCTCCTTAAATACTTTTTTATCTTCATAGTCTAACATAGGAAATGATAATACATCAGTTGCTCTATCAATTCCTCTAGTATCATTATTTATTTCTCTTATTTCTTCATTATCAACAAATAACATTGATATTTCAGCTTTAACTGTAACTTCTTCTTCCTTTAATGCAAAATTTATAACCTCTTCAAGTTTATTTTGAAATTCTTCATCTATTTTTATTTTTTCTTGTCTATTATCTACGTAAATCATTTTTACTCTCCTTCTTTAATATGTATTTAAATAAATCAGGGGAAGCTTTATAAACTTCCCCATGTTATTAACTATTCTTGACTTTTTTCTCAGTAGGATATTCAATCCTTTGATGATAAATACCATTTAATGTTTTTAGGAAGCATTTTCTTATCTTCTCTAAATCTTTTAAAGTTAAATCACAGTTATCAAGCTGTCCTGAATAAAGCTTATCTTTTATAATGTTATTTACCATCTCTTCAATCTTACCTTTAGTTGGTTCAGATATAGACCTTACAGCAGCCTCTACACTATCTGCAAGCATTATTATACCAGCTTCTTTACTACTTGGAATAGGTCCTGGATACTTAAAGTCTTCTTCTTTTACATCCTCTGGATTTTCCGCATTATTTTTCATTGTATAATAAAAATATTTAACTAATGTAGTACCATGATGCTGTTCTATTATATCCTTAATTACATCTGGCAAGTTATATTCCTTAGCAAGTTCTACCCCATCTTTTACGTGAGATATTATTATTAACGTACTAAGATTTGCATTTATTTTATTATGAGGATTTTCTTTGCCTATTTGATTTTCTCCAAAGAAATATGGTCTCTTTGTTTTACCAACATCATGAAAGTATGCCCCTACCCTTGCAATTACAGGGTTTGCATTAATTTCTTCTGCTGCCATCTCGGCTAAATTAGCAACAAGCATACTATGATGATATGTGCCTGGCGCTTCCATTAAAAGTTTTCTAAGTAATGGATTATTAGGATTTGATAATTCTAATAATTTTAAAGTTGTTACTACATCAAAACTTGATTCTAAAAATGGAAGTAATCCAATAGTAAGTACAGCAGAAAATGCTACACCTACAGCTGCTAATAAACTAAACACTATTATTTCACTAAAGTTATTAGAAATTAATACTCCTGTTGTAAATGAAAGTATTAAACTCATAACCATAAGTGAAATTGATGAGTAGAATATATCATTTCTTTGTTGCATTTTCCTAAGACCAGTTGCCCCTAGTATTGCATTTAGTATGCCAAGTAATATTATTTGGGGATTAAAGTTTACAAGAGCACCTATTATAATCACATTTATACTACAAACAACCATGGATATTTTATAATCTATTAGTAGTGCAATAAGCATAGGCGCACAAGCAAGTGGAATTACTGAAGGATATATACCTCCAATTATTCTTGCAAGTAAAAAACTAAATATGTTTATAATATTTATAAGTATTATAAGTTTTGTGTTTTTAAATACTTTTTTATGATTCTTTGCAATGTATATATACTGAGTTAAAAATACAACAACAACAAATACTGCAAGGACAATATATATTATTAAAAAACTAGTACCTCCACTTTGATCTAAAAGCCCTAGATCCTTGAGAACATCTATTTGTTCTGCTGTTATAGGTTCACCTTCACTAACTATAGTTTGGTTCTTTTTAACTATTACTTTTGGTACACTTTTTTGTACCTCTTTTATAAGTTCGTCTGTTTTTTCTTTATCATAAAAGAAATTTGGCTTTATTTCTGGTATTACAATCTTTTTCAAAACATTTCTAACACTATTTGAAACATCCATTTCATTTATTCTTTTTTGTGCTAAACTTATCGCAGAACTTATACTTTCTTCATTGCCATACTCTATATTTTTTTGGTATACCTCATTTATTATTCCATTTAGTTCAAATTTAATATCATTTAGCTTTTCTTGAGATAATTTTAAAAGTATTAAATAATCTTCATTATCTAAACTCTTATTGTTTAACTTTTCTAATTCCTTTAACTTTTCTTTTTCATCATCTAAGGTAGCATTTAAATTGATAACCTTTTTAAGTATATTATCCACATTATTTAATGCTTCATTTTGCACTTCTCCCTTTAATGTATAGGGCTTATCAATTTTTTCCGTAGCTTCCTTGATTCTCTCTTGAGTTGCAAGCTCATTTACAGTATCTCTTGGAGCTTTTATATCAACCCTTGCTATATCGCCTTCCTTTAAATCATATTGCTTTGGTGCAACAGCTGTTACAAGCAATAAATAAGTTATTATTATTGTTATTATATTTACTAAATATCTTATATATTTTTCTTTAGGGCTAAATTTAATTTTTTCTCTTTTTAATATCAAGTTTACCACCTTCTTATCAACTAACATATAGCTTTATTGTTTATGATGATATATCTTCTTCCACTGCAAATTGTGCAATAATTTTTATCTTTCCATCACCAATATCTTGAACATCATATTCTCTTCCTACAATTTTAGCTTCATTAGTTAAATCCTTTATAAGGAATTCTTCAAGTTTTTTAAGTGATTCTTTTACTACTTCATCTTTATTTAAATTTATATCTTTTTCCTCAATTTCATAATAAGTATTCGATTGTAAAATTCCATCTTTATTCTCTATTTTATCATAGTTGCTAAATGAATTTGTAGCTTTTTTTAAGTAAATTTTCTTTCCAAATAAATTTAGATACATATCAGATGCTTTTTCGCCCGTTCTCTCCATGGTTTTACCTGAAATCTTAACCTCTAAACTTCTTTCATAAAACACATTAGCAATAATACTTCCACTTGGATTTACTTCAAAGCTTTGTTCTCCTGTTCCCTCATATGGATATATTAATGTATCACCTTTTTTAACTATTTGTCCAGGTATTACAGCAGGAGTTCCAAACTCAGTGAAAATTCTCTTTACCTCTCCATCTTTTAAGGCTACAATTTCTCCTGATTTATGACTTAAAAGTTCTGGTGGATTTACCTTTTCTTCCACTATAACCTTTAAACTAGACCCTTCCATCCTAGCTCTTACCCATAATATCTCTTTGCTACTATCTTCTAGCTTTTTTTCAAGTTCATATACATTAATTTGTGATTTTTTAAGACCTTGTCTTATACCAAATTCATTTAAGCATTTTCTTATATCATATGGCGAAACATTTTTTTCTGTCTGTATATCTATCGCCCAAATTCTAGTTGACAATGAAAATACTATAAATAAAAAAATAATTCCACCAATTAAAAATGACATTCTCTTTTTTGCTCTTGATATTTTCACTATATGTCCACGTCTCTTTATTATTTTAACCTTTCCTTTAGCTCTCTTTATTATCTTTTTTGCCTCTTCATAATCTTCTCCATATATATCAACGTTTATTGTAACTGCATTTACTTTTCTTATGTTATCTAAGCTTATATTATTTTTCCATAAACTATTTAATATTTGTTCTGTATTCATTCCACTTATCTCTAAAGTTATTATAGACAATTTCCTATAATCAAAGTTCATAGCTTATTATCCTCATAATTAATTGATTTAAACTTTCCAGAAATAACAATTGTTTCAGCTGCAATATATAAAATTTCAAAATTCTTCCCAGTTATTTCAACAACACCACATTTTGTTTTTATCTTTATAAATTCATTCTCAAAGCTTTCAATTCCCTTATGATTTTCTATAAGTATTTCTTCATCTCCTATTACAGTTATTTTAGGTAAATTAAGCATCACATCTTTCGGCAAATCTAATTTTTCTACAAGTTCATTTCGCATATTAAATAAACTTTCTTTCACTTCTAATACCCCTCCAATATTATTTCTATCATTGTAATTTATGATTTTTATCTCCTTTTCATTCCATTTAATAAAATTTACATAAAAAAACTATATATTTATATTAAAGCTAAGTATTTTTAAAATTACTTTATTAAATAAAAAAAGATAGGCTAAAATTTGCCTATCTTCTTTAATATAACAAAAAGGCCCAAGTTATGAGCCTTTCTTGTTATTTATTATTTAATTATTATTTAAATAATTTTTTACTAATTGACTTACAAGTTTGCCATCTGCTTTACCTACTGTTTTAGGTCTAACTAATGCCATAACTTTTCCCATGTCTTTTATGCTACTTGCACCCACTGTTATAGCTGATTCCTTAACGATTTCTAAAATTTCTTCTTCGCTTAATTGCTGAGGAAGGTAATCTAGCAAGATAGCTATTTCAGCATTTGCTTCATCTACTAAATCTTGTCTGTTACCTTTTTCAAACTCAAGCACAGCTTCTCTTCTTTGCTTGACTTCTTTAGCTAATATTTCAATTACTCTTGCATCATCAACATTTTCACCATTCTTTTCGCAAAGTAAAATTGCAGATTTAGCTGTACTTAATACATTAGCTTTAAATTTGTCTTTTGCCTTTAAAGCAGTTTTCCAATCTTCTTGAAGTCTCTCTTTAATTGTTGGCATCTTCATATACCTTCTTTCAAAATACTACTTGAACTTTCTCTTTCTTGCAGCTTCTGATTTCTTTTTCTTCTTTACGCTTGGCTTTTCGTAGTGTTCTCTCTTTCTAACTTCTGAAAGAACTCCAGCTCTAGCGCATTTTCTTTTAAATCTTCTTAACGCACTTTCAAGTGTTTCGTTTTCTCCAACTTTTATTTCTGACATCTATTATCCCTCCCTCCGCTAGCTTAAATTATCAATTCAATCAGCTACGGGCTTAATAACACAAGCTATATTATACAATATTGACATTGATTGTGTCAACAATTTCATTAAACAAATTTAACCTGGTGGCCATTTTAATTCCCTTCCACCTAATATATGGAAGTGTAAATGATCTACTGTTTGCCCACCTAAAACTCCACAGTTATTTACAATTCTATATCCGTCTTTTGCAATACCCATTTCATTAGCTATTTTATTTATGACTTCAAATATATGTGCAATAACTTTTGAGTTTTCTTCTGTAATATAATTAGCACTCTTTATATGTTCCTTAGGTATAACTAGGAAATGTACAGGTGCTTCTTTATTTATATCATGGAAAGCATACACCATGTCATCTTCATATATTTTTTTTGATGGAATTTCTCCACTTATTATTTTACAAAAAATACAATCTGACATAAGTTCACCTCCTTTTATATATACTACTATATTATTTTACCACGTTTGCGCATGCATAGTCACCATTTGATGATAAAATTTTAACTTTTATTATTTTTGATATATCATCTTTAGTTGCACCTTCTACATGAACTTTAACGTAATTTTTTGTATAACCTTCAAATACGCCTTCTTTTCCTTTAACTTCTTGTTCTATTAAAACTCCTACTGTTTTACCTACTAGGCCTTTTGTAAAGTTACCTTCGTTAATATTATTTAACTCAATAAGTTTTTTACTTCTTTCTTCTTTCTTATTTCCATCTACTTGATTTTCCATAAGAGCCGCCTTTGTTCCAGTTCTTGGACTAAACTTAAATATATGAGTTTTTGTTAATTTATTTCTCTTTAAGAATTCATAAGTTTCATTGAACTCTTCATCTGTTTCTCCTGGGAAACCTACAATAACATCTGTTGTTATTGAAACATCTTCTAAGTTATCTCTTAATACATTAACAATATTTTCGTATTCTTCAGCAGTATATCTTCTATTCATTCTCTTTAAAGTAGCATTACATCCACTTTGAAGTGAAAGGTGGAATTGTGGACAAAGCTTTTTCATTTTCTTTATCTTTTCTACTACTTCATCAGTAAAGAATGATGGTTCTATTGAACCAATTCTAACTCTTTCTATTCCATCTATATTTTCTATTTCTTCTAAGACTTTAACTAAGTCTATATCACCTTCTAAATCTACTCCATATGACGCTGTATGTATACCTGATAATATAACTTCTTTAAATCCATGTGCTGCAAGTTCTTTAACTTCTGCTATAACATTTTCAAAGCTTTTTGAACATACTGCTCCTCTTGTGTATGGAATTAAACAGTAAGCACAGAATCTATTACATCCATCTTGTATCTTTAAAAATGCTCTTGTTTTATCTCTATATTCTTCTATTTTAAGTTGTTCAAATTGTTTATTCTTTAAAACAGCTCCAACTTGAATTTGTGGCTTCTTCTCATCCATAGCTTTATTTACATAATAAACTATGTCTCCCTTATTTCTAGTACCTAAAACAACGTCTACTCCTTCTATAGTAGCAACTTCCTTAGGTGCTATTTGAGAGTAGCATCCAACAACTGCAATTATAGCATCTTCATTTAATCTTCTAGCTCTACTTATATATTGTCTTGATTTCTTATCTCCCATATTAGTAACAGAGCATGTATTTATAACATAAACATCACATTTATCTGTAAATTCAGCTACTTCATATCCTTCTCTTATGAATTTTTCTGTCATAGCTTCTGATTCATACATATTAACTCTGCAACCTAATGTAGCAAATGCAACTTTCATTAAATAATTCCTCCTAGATCTCCTAATTCATATTGAAGTAGTGAAGTTGCAACAAATCCTGCTGTTTCAGTTCTAAGAATTCTTTTTCCTAGAGTAATTATATATGCTCCTTCTCCCTTCAATTTTGAAATCTCATCTTCCTCAAATCCGCCCTCAGGGCCAACTACTATACCAATTCTCTTTATATTTTCTCTATCTATATCTTTCATAAGAGATTTTATTCCATAATCTTCTTTATTTTCATAAGGTACAATTATCAAATCAAAATCTCTCATATTTTTTATTAATTCTTCTAAAGTTATAGGGTTTAAAACCTCTGGTATAATACTTCTTTTACTTTGCTTACAAGCCTCAAGTGCTATTCTATTTAGTCTATCTAACTTTTTAAAATCACCTTTAAGCTTAACATCTACTCTTTCAGTAATAAGAGGGATAAATTTACTTATTCCAAGTTCTGTACCTTTTTGAACTATTAAATCCATTTTTTGTGCTTTTGGCATACCTTGAAATAGTACTATTTCTATATCACTTTCATTATTTAATTCTAATTTTTCAATTATATCTAAATTAACTTCTGTTTTAGATACATCTTTAATTCTAGCTAAATATTCATTTCCATTACAGTCATTTAAAACTACTTTTTCTCCTTCTTGTAGTCTTAACACCTTATATATGTGTTTAACATCTTCCCCAACTATTTTCCCATAAAGATCTTCAACTATATATTCTGATGGGGTAAAAAATTTATGCATTTAATCCTCACCTAACCTTTATTTAGCTTTTGCTATTATGCAGTTCCATTCTCCATCTTTATTAACTTTAATAACTTCAAAACCGCTTTCTTCTAATTTATCTGTTACCATCTTAACTCTTTCATGGATTATTCCAGATGTTATAAACATTCCGCCTTGTTTTAATACTCTCTTTACATCATCTATAAGAATACATATTATTTCAGCGATAATATTTGCAACAACTATATCAGCCTTTCCTTCTATAACCTCAACTAAATTTCCATATAAAACTTCTATATTATCTAAATTATTGTATGAAACATTTTCTTTTGCTGATTCTACTGCAACTGGGTCTAAATCAACTCCTACAGCTTTTTTTGCACCAAGCTTTGCAGCTGCTATTGCAAGTATACCAGAACCTGTTCCTACATCAAATACAGTACTATCTTTTTCAACATACTTTTCTAAAGCTTGAATACACATTCTAGTTGTTTCGTGATCTCCTGTACCAAATGCCATTCCTGGATCTAATTCAACAACTAATTCATCATCTTTCTTTTCATAGTTTTCCCATATAGGCTTAACTACTATCTTTTCACCAACCTTTGAAGGTTTATAATACTTTTTCCAGTTATTTGCCCAATCTTCTTCGTGAGTTTTTTCAACTAAAACTTCCCCACGTCCAACGTCAAATCCCATGTCTTTTATTTCTTTAACTTTTTCTTTTACATATGTAACTACTTCTTCTATATTATCTTCATCAGAGAAATATCCTTTAACTACTGCATATTCTCCTTTATGTTCTAAAACATTTATATCTGCAAAATCCCAAGTTAATGGTCCTTGTTCTCTTCCTAATATATCATTTGGGTCTTCTATTGACACCCCTTTACAGTCTAATGTATAAAATATTCCTGAAATAGGCTCAACAGCCTCACTTGTTGTAAGTACTTTAACTTCTATCCATGTTCCTTCCATGAAAATTCATTCCTTTCTCTTTCATTAGTGAACTTAATAAATAATTTTAACCTTTTTCTCTAACTAATGTCAAGTTAGTAGATTTAAATACCACTTATATTTTAAACCAATATTTCCCAGAAAATACTCTTAGTTCATTTTAATTATATTAAAAGAACTGCTAGAGAAACCTAGCAGTTCTTTTTATTTAAATAAATCTTTAAATCCTTTTTTATGATGTCCCTCTTTAGCGCCTTCAACCTTTTCGCCTGAAGCCTCCATAAACATCATTAAAGCTTCTTTTTGCTTATCATTAAGTTTCTTTGGAATATCAACTATAACTTTTACGTATTGATCTCCTCTTCCACTTCCATTAACTCTTGGAACACCTTTTCCTTTTAATCTGAATAATGTTCCTGATTGAGTTCCAGCTGGCACTGTATATTTAACATTTCCATCTACAGTTTCAACAGTTATTTCTGTTCCAAGTGCTGCTTTTGCCATTGATATATGTGTATCTACATATATATCAACCCCTCTTCTTGTAAACTGCTTAGAAGGTACAACTACTATCTTTATATAAAGATCTCCTGCTGGACCACCATTAGTTCCATGTTCGCCTTGTCCTCTAAGAGGTATTACATTTCCAGTATCAACACCTGCTGGTATATTAACTTTTATTTTTCTTGTCTTTCTAACTTGACCTTTTCCTTTACATGTTGAACATGGTTCTTCTATTATTTTACCTGTACCATGACATTTATCACATGTAGTTGTACTTACAAAACTTCCAAGTGGAGTTTGTCTTTGTACTCTAACTTGACCTGATCCATGACATACTGGACAAGTTTGTGGTGTAGTACCAGGCTTAGCACCTGATCCATTACAAGTTTCACAATTTTCATTTCTTGTAATTGATATTTCTTTTTCTACACCTTTTATAGCCTCTTCAAAAGTTAATCTAATAGTATATTCTATATCAGCGCCTCTTCTTGGTCCATTTCTTCTAGCAGAACTTGAACCGCCTCCGCCTCCAAAGAAAGTATCAAATATGTCTCCGAATCCTCCCATATCTGAGAAATCGAAGCCACCAAATCCACCAGCTCCTGCTCCAAATCCGCTTCCATCAAAATCAGCTGTTCCGAATTGATCATACTTAGCTTTTTTATCTGGATCTGAAAGTACTTGATAAGCTTCATTTATTTCTTTAAACTTTTTTTCTGCTTCAGCATTTCCTTGATTTTTATCAGGATGGTATTTTATAGCTAGCTTTCTAAAGGCTTTCTTAATTTCAGCGTCACTTGCGCCCTTTTCTAATCCGAGAATTTCATAATAATCTCTACTTGCCATCTATTTTCACCACCAATTTTAGACTTTATAAGAGGGAAGACTAATATTATCTCCGCCTTCCCTCTACTTATTATATAAGAAACTATATATTTTTTATAGTCTTATTTATTATTTATCATCTTCTACTTTGAAATCAGCATCTACAACATTATCATCGTGTGGTGCTTCGTTAGTTCCTTGTGCTCCACCCATGTTGTTTGGATCAAAACCTTCTGCTCCTGGTTGTGCTCCTGCTTCTTGGTAGATCTTTGATGATATTGCATAGAATTCTTGAGTTAATTCATCAATTGCTTTCTTGATTCCTTCTATATCATCTGAATCTTTTATTTTCTTAACTTCTTCTAATTTAGCTGTAACTTTTGCTTTATCATCAGCTGAAACTTTATCTCCAAGTTCTTCTAAAGTCTTTTCAGTTTGATATACAACTTGATCAGCATTGTTCTTAACTTCTATTGATTCTTTTCTCTTCTTATCTTCTTCAGCGAACTTTTCAGCTTCTTTAACAGCCTTATCTACTTCATCTTCACTTAAGTTAGTTGAAGCTGTTATTGTGATGTTTGCTTCTTTACCAGTTCCCTTATCCATTGCTGATACTTTAACGATACCGTTAGCATCTATATCAAATGTAACTTCGATTTGAGGGATTCCTCTTGGAGCTGGAGCAATTCCTGATAATGTGAATCTTCCTAATGTCTTGTTATCTGCAGCCATTTGTCTTTCACCTTGAACTACGTGAATTTCAACTGATGTTTGACCATCTGCAGCAGTTGAGAAGATTTGGCTCTTCTTAGCTGGGATTGTTGTATTTCTTTCTATAAGTGGAGTTGCTACTCCTCCTAAAGTTTCAATTCCTAATGTTAATGGTGTAACGTCTAGTAATAATACGTCTTTAACTTCTCCTGTTAATACACCTGCTTGAATAGCTGCACCAATTGCAACACATTCATCTGGGTTTATTCCCTTTGAAGGTTCTTTTCCTGTGAAGTTTTTAACTGCTTCTTGAACAGCTGGTATTCTTGTTGATCCACCAACTAATAATATCTTATCTATGTCACCTACTGAAATTCCAGCATCAGCTATAGCTTTTTTCATTGGTTCAATTGATCTTTGAACTAAGTCGTGAGTTAATTCGTTGAATTTAGCTCTAGTTAAGTTCATATCGATATGTTTTGGACCAGTTGCATCAGCTGTAATGAATGGTAAGTTGATGTTTGTTTGAGTTGATGATGATAATTCAATCTTAGCTTTTTCAGCAGCTTCTTTTAATCTTTGAAGTGCCATTTTATCTTGTCTTAAATCAATTCCGTTTTCTGCTTTGAATGTATCTGCGATGTAATCCATGATTTTGTTATCAAAATCATCTCCACCAAGTTTTGTATCTCCGTTTGTTGATAATACTTCAAATACTCCATCTCCAAGTTCTAAGATAGATACATCGAAAGTACCACCACCTAGGTCATATACTAATACTTTTTCTTCGTGATCTGCTTTTTCTAATCCGTATGCAAGTGATGCAGCAGTTGGTTCGTTTATTATTCTTAAAACTTCAAGTCCTGCAATCTTACCAGCATCTTTTGTTGCTTGTCTTTCAGCATCATTGAAGTATGCTGGAACTGTTATAACTGCTTGAGTTACTTTTTCTCCTAAATAGCTTTCTGCATCAGCCTTTAATTTTTGAAGTATCATTGCTGATATTTCTTGTGGAGTATATCCTTTTCCATCAATATCTACTTTATAATCAGTACCCATATGTCTCTTTATTGAGATTATTGTTTTATCTGGGTTTGTAATCGCTTGTCTTTTAGCTACTTGACCTACTAATCTTTCACCATTTGCTTGGAATGAAACAACTGAAGGAGTTGTTCTTGAACCTTCTGAGTTAGTTATAACAACTGGTTCTCCACCTTCCATAACTGCTACACATGAATTTGTAGTTCCTAAATCAATACCTATTATTTTTGACATAATCTATTCCTCCTTAACACAAATTAGTGTTTGTTATAATCAATTTAATTTATTCAATTTAAATAATTTAGTTTGCAACTTTAACAACTGAATGTCTTATTACTTTATCGCCTCTTTTGTATCCTTTCATGAATACTTCAGCGACTGAGTTTTCATCTAAATTTTCATCTTGAATATGCATTACTGCTTGATGGAAATTTGGATCAAAGCCATCTTTTGTTTCTATTTCTTCAACACCTAACTTTTCTAAAGCCGTTCTAAAGCCCTTAAGAGTCATTTCAACTCCTTTTTTCATATCTTCTATGTTACCATTTGCTTCTAAAGCTCTTTCTAAGTTATCTAGGTTTGGTACTATTTCTTTTAAAACATCTATACAAGCATCTGTATAAATTCCTTCTTTTTCTTTTGTAGTTCTTTTTCTGTAGTTTTCATATTCTGCAGAAACTCTTAAAAGTCTATCTTTTAAAGTCTCAAGTTCGTTAGTTAATTTTTTGTTTTCATCTTTATATTTTTTAAACATTTTTAACTCATCCTCTTCTTTTTTCTTCTCTTCTGAAACTTGAGCCTCTTCTTTTAAGTCTTCTGTATTTTCTTCTATATCAACATTTTCATTTGAGTTAGCATCTTCATTTTCTATGCTACTTTCTTGATTCTCTAAACTCTCTAGATTTTCATTATCTTTCATCATCTCTTTTTAGCACCTCATCTCTTTTATTTCTTTGACGACCCTCTTAAAGTGTTGTTTAATTCTTTCATTACTTGAGCCATTATTGCAATTACCTTTGAATAATTAATTCTTCTAGGTCCAATTAAACCAATAGTACCTTTAGCACTATCACCTAGTGAATATTCTGCTGATATTACACTACAATCCTTAGCTTCTGGAATATAGTTTTCATCACCAATTTTTATAGTTATATCACTTTCTGGTTCTATAAGTTCAACGACACAATCCTTATTATGAAGAAGTGACAATATTTGTTTTGCCTTTTCTATGTCATTATACTCAGGATAATTAAATATATTTGTTGTACCCTCCATAAACACTCTAGAAGTATCATCTTCTTTTAAACACTGATAAAGCGCAGGTAGCATTGCATTGAATACTTCATCATATCCATGTAAATCTAATTTTAAGTTATTTATAACTTCTAAATTAATTTCTTCAATAGAAAGATGTACAAGTCTTTGATTTAATATTTTGTTTATACCACTTAAAACTTCTACAGATGGTGCCTCATTAACTCTTATTATTTGATTTTTAATAAGTCCTCCATCAGTAACTATAACAGCTAAAAGATTTTGATCATCCATCCTTACTATTTGAATTGATTTTAATGTACTCATGCTCATAGAAGGAGTTTTAACAACACAAGTTAAATGAGTTAATTCTGAAAGTAATTCACTTGCATTTTTAACTATTTTATTAACTTCAAGCATTGCTGAGTTTAAAACATATTCTTTTATCTTTAAGTCTTCTTCTTTACTTAGAATTGGTTTATCCATCATGCTGTCTACATATAACCTGTATCCTTTACTTGATGGTATCCTTCCTGCTGATGTATGAGGCTGTTCTAAATATCCCATCTCTTCAAGATCTGACATCTCATTTCTTATAGTTGCAGAACCTACTCCTAAGTCGTGATTTTTTGCAATTGTCCTAGAACCTACTGGTTCTCCAGTTTTAATGTAATCATTGATAATAGCTTCTAATATTTTAATTTTTCTATCATCAATAACCATACAATCACCTCTATTTGTTAGCACTCGTTAGTAGTGAGTGCTAATGACTATAGTTAAATAATATTATCGTTGAATATTTTTGTCAATTATAATAATTACCTTTAAACAGAAATTAATAGCAATATTTTTAAATTATCCTTATTTTTCTTTTATTTGCTTCAGTTTTCTAGTATTATAATATAAATTCACTCATAACCCAATTTGATACTTCAATCCCTTTATCAGTTAAATATATTCTTCCATCCTTCTCATCTAATAGACCTATTTTTTTATTTTTATTTATAATATCTCCGTATACATCATTTATATCTTTAGAAAATTTATTTTTAAATTTATCTATTGACACACCCTCTATCATTCTAAGCCCTAAAAACATAAACTCTTCCATATCTTCTTTTAAACTATTAGCTACAATACTTTCTGAAACATCTATATTACTATTTATTCTCTCTATATATTCTTTTATATTGTCTATGTTTTTTATTCTCTTTTCGTCTATAAATGAACTTGCAGATACACCAACACCTATATATTCATCTAGTTCCCAATACACTTTATTGTGTCTACACTCTCTGCCTTCTTTTGCATAATTTGAAATTTCATATTGTTTATAATTATTATCTTCTAAAATTTCTTTAGTTATTTCATACATCCTTCTCTCATCATCTTCATTCGGAACATTTAATTTATTTTCTTCATATAGTTTATAAAAATATGTCCCTTCTTCAATTATTAAGCTATATGCTGAAATATGTTCAGGATTTAATTTAATTATATCTTCTAATGTTTCTTTATAATCTTCTAAACTTTGATTTGGAAGTCCAAACATAATATCTATATTTATATTTTCTATTCCAAGTTCACGAACCCTTTTATAATTTGCCTTAAATTCTTCTATAGTATGTATTCTACCTATATTTTTTAATAAATTATTTTTGGTTGTTTGAAGTCCCATACTTATTCTGTTTATACTATTTTCTTTTATTATCTTAATCTTTTCATCACTTAATGTTCCTGGATTACACTCAATTGTTTTCTCTGCATCATCTAAAAAAGATAATTTATTTAATTCTTTAAGAAGTTTTGAAAGATTATTTTCACTTAAATATGAAGGTGTCCCACCTCCAATAAATAAAGTTTTTATTAAATATCCTTTGCATTTATTTCTTATTTCTAAAATTAATGCATCTATATAATCATTTTCTAATTCTTCTATTCCTGCATATGATTTAAAATCGCAATAAAAACATTTTTGCTTACAAAATGGTATGTGCACATATAATGAAACTTTTTTCATACTAATTCTCCTTTACAATACATTTCTTATTATTATAACAAAATATATATTTTATTTACTAAGTATAAAAGAAATAGGACTTTAATGAATTTTTTATTCATCAAAATCCTATTTTTAATAAATATTCTATAATAATGCCCTTGCCTTTTCTTCTAAATTGTCTATATCCTTTGCTTTTATTTCAGATAATGTTAACTCAGATGACTCTTTAAAATTATAGAAAAAGTTAGCAAATTCTATTTTTATAGCTCTATTTATATCAAGATCTATTGCTATTTTATCTAAAAAATCTACTTCTATATCCTCATAATTTCCATCTATTAAAGCAAGACCAACTAATTCAAAATAAACTATCTTTTTTATTCTCTCAGAACTTCTCCTTAATATAGATATTACATCGTCATAACCTAATACTAAGTCGTAATCTTCTTCAATATTTAATTCATTTTTATATTCCTTTATAAGTTTTTCTTCTTCTTTTGCGAAATTATCATCTACATTTGCAAATTGATTTACTAAATTTATAAACGCTTTAGCTTCCTCTTTATTAAATTCTTTTAAAAACATCCTTCTACCCCCTTACTTCAATTATACATTAAATATAAATTATATTCATTTATATAAGAAAAAAGTAAACTCTAAAATAATTTTAGAGTTTACTTTACTTAAATTAACTAATCTACTTTTAAAATTGACATAAATGCTTCTTGTGGTACTTCAACTGATCCAACCTGTCTCATTCTCTTCTTACCTTCTTTTTGCTTTTCAAGAAGCTTTCTCTTTCTTGAGATATCTCCACCATAACATTTAGCAAGTACGTCTTTTCTCATAGCCTTAACTGTTTCTCTAGCTATAATCTTAGCACCTATTGCAGCTTGTATTGGAACTTCGAATAATTGTCTTGGAATTATTTCTTTAAGCTTTTCTGCAATTGCTCTTCCTTTATGGTAAGCTCTTTCTCTTGGAACTATCATTGAAAGCGCATCAACTATATCACCATTTAGAAGAATATCAAGCTTACAAAGATCTGCTTTTTCATATCCTTTGAATTCATAATCTAATGATGCATATCCTCTTGTCTTTGATTTTAAAGTATCAAAGAAATCATAAACTATTTCGTTTAGAGGAATATCATAATTAATTACAGCTCTTGTTTCCTCCATATATTGCATATCAATATACTTTCCTCTTCTTTCTTGGCAAAGTTCCATAACTGCTCCTACATATTCTGTTGGAGTTATTATTGAAGCTTTAACAACTGGTTCTTCCATATAATCTATTTCGCTCATTTCTGGAAGATTTGTTGGATTTGTAATATCTAAAACTTCTCCATCAGTTTTCTTTATTTTATATATAACAGATGGCGCAGTTGTTATAATATCTAAATTAAATTCTCTTTCTATTCTTTCTTGGATTATTTCCATATGTAATAATCCTAAGAATCCACATCTAAATCCGAAACCTAAAGCTACTGAAGTTTCTGGTTCAAAATTCAATGCAGCATCATTGATTTGAAGCTTTTCTAATGATTCTTTTAATTCTTCATATTTAGCTCCATCAACTGGATAAATTCCTGAGTAAACCATAGGAATTGCTGGCTTATATCCTGGAAGTGCTTCCTCAGTTTCTCTTCCTGATTCTGTTATTGTATCCCCAACTCTTGCATCTTTTACATTTTTAATAGATGCAGTTATATAGCCAACATCTCCAGCTCTTAATTCATTTGTTGCCATAAGCTTTGGAGTAAATACCCCAACTTCTGTTACATCATATGATTTATTTGTTGCCATAAACTTAATTTTTGTTCCTGGCTTTACAACACCATCTATAATTCTTACATAACTTACAACGCCTTTATAAGTATCATAATATGAGTCAAATACTAAAGCTTTAAGTGGTGCATTTTCATCTCCGCTTGGTGCTGGAATATCACGTATAACAGCTTCTAATACATCTTCTACATTTAATCCTGTTTTAGCTGATATCATAGGTGCTTCATCAGCTGGAATTCCTATTACATCTTCTATTTCTTGTTTTATTTCATCAGGTCTTGCTGATGGAAGGTCTATTTTATTTATAACAGGAGTAATTTCTAAATCATTATCAAGTGCTAAATAACAATTTGCTAAAGTTTGAGCTTGAATACCTTGAGTTGCATCAACAACTAATACAGCTCCTTCACAAGCAGCTAAACTTCTTGATACTTCGTATGTAAAGTCTACATGCCCTGGAGTATCTATTAAATTTAATATATATTCGTCTCCATTTTCTCTTCTGTATATAAGTCTTGCAGCTTGAGACTTAATTGTTATTCCTCTTTCCTTTTCAAGTTCCATATTGTCAAGTACTTGTTCTTCCATTTCTCTCTTAGTTAAAGTACCTGTAATTTCTAACAATCTATCTGCTAATGTTGATTTACCGTGATCTATATGTGCTACTATTGAAAAATTTCTAATAAATTTTTGTCTATCATTTTTCATATATAAAACTACCCTTTCTAAAACAAAGGCAGTTATTTCACCCCCATATATTAAAGTCAAGCTAAATTATAACACACTTTGTACCTTAAGTGTCAATAATTTATGGGCTTATAACTGCTCTTTATTTATTTCTTTTGTTATAAAATTTTCGTAGTAAATTCTTCTATCATCGAAAAAATTTTTGAGAAACCATTTCCTATACTTAAAATTATGCTTTTAATACCATTTATAATTTTTGACTCTTCTTTTATTTTTATTTTTTTATTATTTAATGATACTATAAATTCTCCGTTATTTTCATAAATTTTAATGTTTGACTTGTCTTGTATAAATCCATTAAAATCTTCACCGAATTCTGAACTTACAAGTTTAAAATTATCATAAGTATTTCCTATAGGTGAAAGAGATTTTGTATTTATCATATTTATATTAACTAAACTTACAATAGTTATAAATAAAATTACTATAAAAAAACTTGTAATTAATTTAATTCTTTTTTTCTTAATTATCATAAATTCACCTCATTAAATATTTCTATTATTTAATGATGGTCAAAACCTTATATATTTATTCACTTTTTACCATTTATATACTCTGCAATTATTCTAGCTATATATTTAGCTGAATTCATAGCTTCTTGTGATGTGTTTATATTTGCTCCAACTTCTATAAGTATTGAATTACTAAAAATATCTTGGTTAAATGCTTTTACTCCATTGTTATAAATAGTTGTAGGTTTCGCAAGTCCTGGATATAGTGAGTTAGTTATTTTAGACATCTCTTTTTCAACTTTACTGTTTGCTGCATATTTAGAACTATTTTTAGAATTAACATAACTTATCTTTGCTAAACTCTCTCCATTTATAGTTGTTGTAAAAGCTTTTTTCGTTGTATCATTTGCCTTTTTCCTATCTAAACCATCTCTATGAAGGTCTATAACCAATTTAAATGTATCACCATATTTATCATAATATCTTTTTACAGTTTCTCTTGACCTTCCATAAGAATCATTATATGAATTATCATGCTTAGTTTTATCATATATAACTGATATTCCATACTTTTCTTCTAATTCTTTTGCAATTATATTTCCAACTCCCACAACATTTTGATTTGGATTATCAGTAAAATTAGAACTTTCTACATATCCTTCACTTGTATGAGTATTATAGATTAAAACTTCAGGCTTACTTTTATCTAATTCTTTTTTTAGTTTAGGATTGTAAAGATTTTTTCTTTCACTATCTGTATAACGGGATATAGACTCTGAATCTAATTCAAATGGTTTGTACTCAACAAGTTCTCCGCTACTATGACCTTCTAATTCTTCATCTTTAAATATAGGAACTTCATTCATAACAATCTTTAAAGGACTAATATTTTTAAGACCAACAGCCTCTAAGCAAATATTTTTTATCGAAAAATTATTTTCATAATATTCATCTTTATTATATACTTGGTTCTCTACAATTGGCATTGTAAAGTTAAGTAATTGAACATATGCAAGACCTCCTCTTTCATCATTATTAGATAAAATATATATACACCTTGCAAAAAATAAAACTATAAGGGCAAGTACTACAAATATCCCAATATCCATATTTCCCTTTTTATTTCTATTATACTTATTTCCTCTCACTAAAAATCCCCTCCTATAATTATATATATATGAGGGGTTTTACATAATTATTATTTAATTTTTAATTAAAAATACGAGAATTATATTCTGATCTTTTTATTCTATCTAAATTACATTATATATTTTAAAATTTAATTCATAAACTTATTTATATCTTCCATTTCTAAATTTGGTTGAATTGCAATGTTTATTGCATTAGAAATTATCTTTGATAAAGAGTCTATAACTAAATCAACTTCTTTTGGAGTAACCATTAAATCCCCAACATAAGGATTAAGAAGTTCTTTTATAAGTGCACTCTTTTCATTTTTATCTATATTTTTTATCATTTTATAAAAATCTGATCCTTCTTCTGATTGACTTATTAATTCATCAATTACTAAATCTATACTATCATTTGCAATAGTTGCTGCATCAACCACTGTTGGAACTCCAATTGCAATAACTTTAATTCCTAGTGTTTCTTCATTAATTTTCATTCTATGATTATTAACTCCAGCACCTGGTGAAATTCCTGTATCGCTAATTTGTATAGTTCTATTTACTCTTTGAATTCTTCTTGATGCTAATGCATCAATACATATAACCATATCAGGTTTAATTTTATCTACTAAAGCTTTTATTACTTCCCCAGTTTCTATTCCTGTAATTCCAAGAACACCTGGTGCTATAGCACATACTGGTCTTATTGAATCATCAATAGTATCTGGCATTACTTCTTTTAGATGTCTTGTTATCATTATTTTATCAACAACCTTTGGACCTAATGCATCCGGTGTTACTTTTCTATTTCCAAGACCAACTACTAAAACTAATTTATCTTCACTTAATCCAACAAGATCTTTTAAACTAATTCCAACTGCCTTTGATAAATCATCCATTAATTCTCCATCATATACAGTATGCTCTGGAATATCTATAGTAATATAATTACCTATAGGTTTACCAAGTTTTTTTGCACCCTCTTCACTTTCTATTTTTACTTTAGTTACTTTGCTGTCATTAATTATTTCTTCTTCTACAATTACTCCATCTATTTCATTTTTATGTTCTTTTGCATAATGCTCTTTTGCCTCTATTGCAAGGTCTGTTCTAAAGTTTAACATACTCTCACCTCTTAAAAATTTATGTATTCTAAATTATTTTTCCTTTTTGTTTAAATTTAATACTTGAATATAATAAACTTCAATGCTATAATATGGTTTGTTGAATGTAAACTCGTACGCAGATTCCCCAGAAACTGCAGAGAGGCCCTATAAAATTTAGAGGGGGTGAAAAGTAATGGCAAACATAAAATCAGCTAAAAAAAGAATTAAAGTTACTCAAACTAAAACTTTAAATAATAGAATGGTTAAATCAGCTTTAAAAACTGCTATAAAGAAGTTCGAAGCTGCTGTTGAAGCTAAAAATGCTGAAGAAGCAAACGCTTTATTAGTTAAAGCTACTAAGTCACTAGATATGGCTGCTTCTAAGGGAGTTCTACACAAGAACACAGTAGCTAGAAAGAAATCAAGATTAGCTGCAAAGTTAAATGCTATGGCATAGTAACATAAACCGACCTTTTTAGGTCGGTTATTTACTTTATTTAAATATTGTAAAATAACATAAAACTCACCTAAATATTTAGGTGAGTTTTCTTTATTTCTTTACCATTGCAATTGATAGAAGGAAAATTTCTAATTCTCCTTTTTTATCTATAGTACTACTTTTTAATTTATTTTCTGTTTCAATACATAATCTTAATATTTTTTCTAGTTGTTTTAAAGAAAATTTCTTACTTTGTTGTATTAGTTTCTCAACAACAAATTGT
This sequence comes from Clostridium budayi, assembly GCF_055396605.1. Taxonomy (NCBI): domain Bacteria; kingdom Bacillati; phylum Bacillota; class Clostridia; order Eubacteriales; family Clostridiaceae; genus Clostridium; species Clostridium budayi. The sequence goes on along the minus strand of NZ_AP042456.1, from coordinate 1,207,209 downwards.
GGTATTCTAAATTCTTTCATAAAATCTTGTACATTCTTACCTTTTAAAAGTCCAATTTTTATATCATATAGTCTTTTAAACTGATTTTCTATAGTTATTATTATTAACATGTGTTGCTCTGCTTTAAATAAAAGTTCATTTAAAATATCAACTGCTTTTTCTATTTTCCTTTGTGATATTAGATCTACTAAATCAAAAACATCATCTTCACTTTTATTTGGGATTAAAAGATCTATATCTTTTTTATCTATTTCACGCCCTAATGTATAATCTGATATCTTTTCCACTTCTTTTCTTGCTATATGAAGATTCATAGGAAGTTTTTCACAAAAATATCTAAGTTGTACTTTATTTATACTTCTATTATTTTCTTTAAACATTAATTCAACTCTTTTATAAAATCCATCACGTTTTAATTTATCAACTTGAACTACTGTAGTTAACTTATCAAGCCCCATTATATTTTTATTCTTTTTAGCAGTATCCCTTTTATCTTTAAAAACATAATACATAATAAGTATTGTTTGTTCTGGCATGTCTTTTAGATATTCTTTCATTTCCTTATAAAAACTTTTACTTTGAGCATCTAATTTATCATTTAAAAATGCACATCTATAAATTAAAACTACCTTCTTTTCTGCCATAAAAGGTAATGTTTCACAAGCATTCATAACCTCATCAAAGGTACACTGTACCCCATCAAACTTTATAAAATTTAAATCCATAAGACTATCATCTATATAAGGCTTTATTAATTTCCCTATACTTTCTTTTATAAGTTCTTCATCTGGGCCACAAAATACATACGAATTTTTAATTTTTTTTAATTTTATGTCCTTCTCTAATGTTTCATAATTAATCAAAGCAATCACCTTTCGATTCTGTTTTACTTATACAACAGATTTTTACCTATTATTATAATTTCATTTACATCCTTATCTTTGAAATTTATTATACCATATTCTGATTCATTTTTTGATTTACTACTTATGTTTAAATTATATTTATTTCCGTATAAATAAAGAATATACTCACTATCTTCTTTTTTTAAATAACATTCATCTTTAATATTAATCTTTCTAAATTCGTTAATACCTTCATCTGCATTAGTTTTACTTTTTAAATTCTCTATATTACTTTTTTTGTTTGATACTACTATCCTATCCCCTCTATAAGATAAAAGTAACGCTCCTTCTTTTTTATAAATTATTTTTGGATTTATACTATATAAATTAATCATAATAAAAATAATATAGGCTAAAGGAATCATTACTCCCTTTTTTACTCCTCTTTTATATAAATAAAATGCAATTAATAAAGTTATATAAAAGTATCCATAGCTCTCATTTAAATACATTAAAGATGGTGTTAATTCTTTTAGACCATACATAATATTATCTAAAAAATCTATACTATTTAATATTAAAAAACTAAAAAAATCAAATAAAAATTGTATCTTAATACTTAAAATAAGTATTATCCCAAGCACTAATATAGCATTTATAATAGGAATTAAAATTAGATTACCAATTATAGAACTTATAGATAATTCATTAAAGAATATTATTAATAAAGGTATAGTAAAAATTTGAGCTGATAATGATATGCTTACCCCTTCTCTTAAGTATTTAGGTAGTTTATATAATTTTCTATTTAATTCTTTATTAAATAATATTATTCCAAGAGTTGCTCCAAAAGATAATAAAAATCCTAATGTAAATACTGAATATGGCGCAATAAAGAATATGATTATAGCACTTAAAGATAGTCCTCCAAGAGAATTATACCGTTTCTTAACCATAACCCCTAGATTAGCACAAAACAGCATTATAAATGCCCTAAGACTTGAGAAAGCTACCCCTGTCATAATTACATATATAAACGTTATAAATAGTGATACCTTTTCTCTAAATAACTTTTTAAATATTAAAAATACTATCCCTACATGAAGACCTGATACGCTTAATGCATGTATAACTCCAAAATTTTTCATATCATATTCATCTTCACTATCTAGAGCATCATCTCTTCCAAATGTAATAGATGTGACTAGCGATGCTTTTCTAAAACCTATATTTTCTTCTAACTTCTTTTTAAAGGTATCTTTTATTTTAGATAGTTTCGTGTATATACTTTTACTATTAACGTTTCCTTCTTTTATTTTATACTCTCCAATAATTCCAGTTTCTTTATCTACATTTCTCTTAAATTCACCTTTTAAAATTACTTCTTCCCCTTCTTTAAAATCTTTTAAATTTCCATTTAAAAATATTTTTCTTGAATTTATGCTTCCTATTCCTCCATAAGAGTATTTTCTTTCGATTAAAACTTTCTCAGTACTATTAACTTTTATATTATAAAAATTAATATTAATACATATTCCAACTATAAAAATTACAAATATAAATATTAAAAACTCTATATTTTCTTTTAATAATACCCATAAAAATAAAAAGCTAGCTATAATAAAAGCTAGCCATAAATCACTATTTAAATATCTATAAAATAAACTACTTATAAGAAAAGTTACTGCTATATATAAAATAGGTAATTTAACTTTTCCTAAATTTCTAAATGACATACTTTTCACCTCATTGCTTAAAGTATTGCCAAAATTGTCCTTATTATATACTTATTATTTAGTCTTTGGTTTAAAAATTAATGCCATTATATACCCAAAGAAGATAGATGCTGTAATTCCTCCAGCGGCTCCTTTTATCCCTCCAGTAAACGCACCTATAAGTCCTGTTTCCCTTACTTCTTTTATTGCTGATTTAGCCAATAAATTTCCAAAGCCTGGTAGAGGTACAGTTGCACCTCCACCTGCAAATTCAACAAGCTTATCATAAATTCCAAATGCTCCAAGTATAACACCTAAAGTTACAAATAAAACTAGTATTCTTCCTGGAGTTAAATTTGTTTTATCCATTAAAATCTGTGCAATAACACATATAAGCCCTCCAACTATAAAAGCTCTTATATATTCCATATACATATTCTCTTCTCCTCCTATTCCATTTCAATTGCTACAGCATGAGCTATTCCTGGTATACTTTCTCCTTGAAGAGAAGATGTAGGACTCATAAGTGCTCCTGTTGATATTATAAGGGCACTTTTTATTTCTTTTCTCATCATCTTCTTATATACATATCCTGCGCTTACAACAGCTGAACATCCACAGCCACTTCCGCCTGAGCCAGTTCCTTGAGTTTCATTATCAAATATAATATCCCCACAATCTACATGATTTGCTTTAATATCATATCCATATTCTAATATAAGCTTATCAGTTATACTCTTACCAACTTTACCAAGGTCTCCTGTTGTAATTATGTCGTAATATTCTGGATTTCTTCCAGTATCTTTAAAATGTTTATATAGTGTATCTACAGCAGCAGGCGCCATAGCTGCTCCCATATTATTAGCATCTTTAATTCCATAGTCTTTTACAATTCCAGTTGTAACATAAGTAATCTTTGGAAAATTCTCTTTGTATCCTAAAAGCATAGCTCCAGAACCAGTTACTGTCCATTGTGCCGTAGCACTTCTTTGAGACCCATATTCTAATGGAAATCTAAATTGTCTCTCTGCTGCACTAAAATGTGATGATGTTGAAGCTATTGCATAATTAGCAAAGCCTCCATCCATTATAAGTGCTGCAAGCCCTAATGACTCAGACATTGTAGAACATGCTCCATATAGTCCAAAGAATGGTATTTCAAGTTGCCTTGCAGCAAAACCTGATGAGATTATTTGGTTTAATAAATCTCCAGCAAATAAATAGTTTATATCAGCAGGAGTTAAATTTGCTCTTTGTATACAACTTGTTATTGCTGTATGCATCATTTCACTTTCTGCTTTTTCAAAACTATCTTGACCACATGTATCATCACTTAACACTTCATCAAAATATGATTTTAAAGGTCCTTCTCCTTCTTTTGGACCTACTACTGAATAAGTCGCAATTATACTTGGTGGATTTTTTAACTTTATTGTTTGTTTACCTACTCTTTTTACCTTTTCCAAAACGCATTCCACTCCAATTCCTTAGTAATATAAAATTTATTAGATTATAAATAGGTAATAAATAATACCTACTATTACAGAACTTCCTATTCCATATACTAATACTGGCCCTGCTATTGTAAACATCTTAGCTGCAACACCAAATACAAAACCTTCTGTTTTAAATTCAATAGCTGGTGCAACTATTGCATTTGAGAAACCTGTTATAGGAACTACAGTACCTGCTCCTGCATAATTTGCAATTTTATCGTAGATTCCAATGCCAGTTAAAAGTGCACCTAAAAATACTAATATAATTGATGTTATTATTCCAGCTTCGTTTTGCTCAATTCCAAATGAAGCTAAAACATTTAATATAAGTTCTCCTATATCACATATTAATCCACCAACCAAAAATGCTCTAATACAATTTTTTAACAGTTGTGGTTTAGGTTCACTTTCAGTTGCAAGATTATCAAACTTTTGTCTTATATATTTTTCTTTTGGTTTTTTTACTCTCACAATAAAAATCTCCTTTCATTATTAATATTTTTATTATTTGTAGAATTTTAAATATAACACTGGAAAATATATCCTAAGTGAATAAAAAAAAAGATAGCTTCTATGAGTAGAAGCTATCTTTTAAAAATATAAAATTATTGTTCCATAAACATTTTCATATCATCTTCAACATTTGTTATTCCACCGATACCAAAGTTTTCAACTAATACTTTAGTAACATTTGGTGATAAGAATGCTGGAAGTGTTGGTCCTAAGTGAATATTCTTAACGCCTAAGTGTAATAATGAAAGTAATACTATTACAGCTTTTTGTTCATACCATGCAATGTTATAGCTTATTGGTAATTCATTTACACTATCAACTTTGAATACTTCAGCAAGTTTTAATGCAATTACTACTAATGAGTATGAGTCATTACATTGTCCTGCATCTAAAACTCTTGGAATTCCACCAATATCACCTAAATCTAATTTGTTATATTTATATTTAGCACATCCTGCTGTTAAAATTACAGTATCTTTTGGAAGTTTCTTTGCAAAATCTGTGTAGTAATTTCTTGATTTCATTCTTCCATCACAACCTGCCATAACGAAGAATCTCTTTATAGCTCCAGTTTTTACTGCATCAACAACTTTATCAGCTAATGTTAATACTTGATTATGTGCAAATCCTCCAACTATTTCTCCTTTTTCTATTTCAGTTGGTGCATTACATTTTTTAGCTAACTTTATAATTTCACTAAAATCTTTTTCTCCATCTTTATTAGCATTTATATGCTTACATCCTGGAACTCCAGTTGCACCTGTTGTAAATAATCTATCTTTATATGAATCTTTAGGTAATACTACACAGTTAGTTGTCATAAGTATTGGTCCATTAAATGATTCAAATTCTTTATCTTGTAACCACCATGCATTACCGTAGTTTCCTGCAAAGTGTTTATATTTCTTAAATGTTGGATAGTATTGTCCTGCAAGCATTTCTCCGTGAGTATATACGTCAACGCCTGTTCCTTCTGTTTGTTTTAATAACATTTCTAAATCTCTAAGATCGTGTCCTGATATTAAAATTCCTGGATTTTTTCTAACTCCAATATCAACTTTTGTAATTTCTGGATGTCCATAGCTTTCAGTATTAGCTTTATCTAATAAAGCCATTCCATCTACCCCATATTTACCAGCTTCTAATGCAAGACCTACATAATCATCTACTGTTAATTTATCATCTAAAGTCTTTTCTAGAGCCTTTGCTATAAATCCATGTATTTCTCTATCGTTATATCCTAAGTTCATAGCATGCTTCATATATGCTGATAATCCTTTTAATCCATACATTATAAGCTCTCTTAAACTTCTTATATCTTCATCTTCTGTTGATAAAACACCAACTTTTGATGCTTTTTCAAGAAGTTTTACTTCTTCACTTGCGCTAAAAAGAACTGAATCATTTATTATTACTTCTTCTTTTTGCATGTTAAATAACTTTCTTAAGAATCCTCCGTGGAAAACAACTTCTCCAAGTTTTCCTCCCTTATTTACAACTTTATTTTTTAAAGCTTCTCTTAGTCTTAAAGTTTCTCTAACTCTATCTAATATCATTTCTTTATCAAAATTTGCATTTGTAATTGTTGTAAATAAATTTTCTATTATATACTTATCAACCGAATCGTCGATTACGCCTACTTTTCTTCCAGCATTGCTTACTATAGCTAGTCCCTTTGTAACGTATAGTAAAATATCTTGTGCTTTTGCTACTTCTTCAGTCTTTCCGCAAACACCTCTTACAGTACAGCCTTTACATCCTGCTGCTTCTTGACATTGAAAACAAAACATTCCCATTAAAATTTCCTCCTTAAATTTATATACGATATATGTATAAGTTCGTTTTTCCTTTTCGCAATTCAAAGTATACTAAATTACTCATATATAAATCTGTAACAAAAGTTACAAAGAAGTATTATATTAAAAAAAGTTGCTAAAAAGTATTCTTTAAAGCAACTTTGAATATTATTCTTTTAACTTTTCTCTCATTTTAAGAAGTACTTTCTTCTCTATTCTAGATACTTGAACTTGACTTATTCCAAGCATCTTAGCTACTTGTACTTGTGTTTTATCTTTAAAATATCTAAGCATTATAATCTGCCTAGCTTTTAAATCTAACGTACCTATAGCTTCCTTTAGCGCTATCCTATCTATCATAGCACTATCATCTTCTCCACCCTTTTGGCTTATTTTATCTATAAGTAATACTGGCGAACCATCATCTTGATGAATTGTGTCATAAAGATATTGCATACTAGATGCTGATTCAATTGCAATTAAAATGTCTTCTTTATTCACTCCTGAATACTCTGAAAGTTCGTCTATTGTTGGATCTCTATCTAATTTTTTTGTAAGTTCTTCCTTACAGTAATGAATTTTTCTTGCAAGAGTTTTTAAGTTACGACTTACCTTTATCATACCATCATCTCTTAAAAATCTTTTTATTTCTCCTATAATCATAGGCACTGCATAAGTAGAGAACTTAACATTAAATGATGGATCAAAATTATTTATAGCTTTGACTAATCCAATTGAACCAATTTGATAAATATCCTCATATTCATACCCTCTATTTAAAAACTTTTTGCTTATAGATGATACTAAAGCCAAATTCATTTCAATAAGTCTATCTAATGCTTTCTGATCACCTTTTTTTGCTAAAGTTAAGAGTTCAGAATTATGGTCATAATTATATTCCTCTCTTTTTAAATTCTCATTATCCATACTATTTCCCCTAACTTACTCTGCACTAAAATTTTTCTTTATAACCACCCTTGTACCTTTTCCTTCTTCACTATATACTTCTAGGCTATCCATAAAACTTTCCATAACAGTAAAGCCCATTCCAGATCTTTCAAGGTCAGGTCTTGATGTATATAAAGGTTCTTTTGCTTGTTCTATATCTTTTATACCTTTTCCAAAGTCTGATATTACGATTTCAACTTCTTTTCCTTTAATTTTAGCATCTATTTTTACTATTCCATCCTCACTATTTTCATAACCATGAATTATTGAATTAGTAACCCCTTCTGAAACTGCTGTTTTAACATCAGTTATTTCCTCAATTGTTGGATCTAACTGTGAAACAAAAGCTGCAATCGCAACTCTTGCAAAAGCCTCATTTTGAGATTTACTTAAGAATTCAATACTTATTTTATTATCATACATGAAAACCCCTCCATTTAAATGCACCTTACTGCCTCATCCACATTATCAAATTTTTTTATAATCTTAAATAGTCCTGATAATTCAAAAACCCTATTTACACTGCAATTAACATCTGCAACACAAATTTTTCCACCCTTTGCTGATACCTTTTTATACCTACCAACTACAGCACCAATTCCTGAACTATCCATAAACGTTACTTTACTAAAATCTAAAATAACTTTTGTTATGTTATCTCTTTCTATTCTATCATCAATTTTAACCCTAACTTCTTCAGCACTATGATGATCTAATTCGCCAATTAAATGTACAATTAAACTATCTAAACTTTTATCAAACTTAAGATACATATAGTTTACCCTAAAGGCTCCTTTAGAGTAATTCACCTCCCCTAAATTTTTTCTGTTCTTTTCTTCCATATTTTAACATATATTTATAATTTAAGTCAATCCAAATTATATAAATAATAAAAAGGTATTATGAATACACATAATACCTTCCCTAATTACTCTTTGTATTTTTTAATCTCTTCTTGAATTAAAGAATAAAATTTCTCTACACTTTCATCCTCATCTAAAATTAAAGTTTCTATAGCATCTTCTAAGTTACTCATTACATAAATATGAAAATCACCTTTTTTTACTGCATCTTCTATTTCTGGTTTCAATATAAGCTCATCTTTATTAGTAGCTGGTATCAAAACTCCTTTGCCCTTATAACTAGTAACTGATTTGCATACATTGAAAAATCCTTCAATTTTTTCATTTACTCCACCTATTGGTTGTACTTCACCAAATTGATTAAGTGATCCTGTAACTGCAATATTTTGTTTTATTCCCTTTTTGCTTATTGCAGATAACATAACGACCATTTCCGCAACAGATGCACTATCACCTTCAATTAATCCATAGCTTTGTTCAAAGCTTACATGGAGATCTATTGGAAGGCTCGTATATTTTGATATTTTAGAACTTAAAAGAGACTTTAATATTTTTATTGATTTTTCATGTATTTTGCCGCTTAACTTTGCCTCTTTATGAATATCAATAACTTCACCACTTCCTTTAATAGCTACACAAGTTATTCTAAGTGGTTTTCCAAATCTATACGTTCCTGTATCTAAAACCGCAAGACCATTTATATTACCTATAACTTTTCCTTCTGTATTTATAAATATTTTATTATCTTTATACATACCTAAATATTCATCTTCTATATCTTCTTCTTTGTATAGTATATCTTCTATATCTTTTTTAGTAACTATATTGCTATTATTTTCTTTTGCTATAATATCTGCTTTAACTAATATATTTTCTATTTTATTATAATCAACGCTTATCTTTTCCCTATTTGATACTTCTCTAACTAAAAATCTTATTATAGATTTAATTCCGTCTTCTTCTACATTTAAAAGCTTCATATCTTTAATTTTATCTAATATAAAATTTCTCATTAATTTATATACATCATCAGATTTTCTTATTTCCTCTTTTACTTCACACTTTAATGGGAATAGTGTTTTAAACTCTTCATCATTAGAGTATAGTATATTGTAGCTTTCATAGTCTCCAATGAGTATTACTTTCACATCAATAGGTATAGCTTCTGGCTTTAAACCATTTATTGATACTAGTTCTAAACAATTTCTATTACTATCAAAACAAACTTTACCTGATATAAGTGCCTTCTTTAAATAATAATAGCTATTTACATTAGATATAAGTCTTGATAGTCTTATAATTAAGCATCCACCATTAGCCTCTAAAAGAGAACCTGGATTAATCAATGAAAGGTCAGTTATATAATTACCATTTTGACTTTCATATTCTATATTTCCAAGAAGATTTATACTATTTGGATCATCCTCATAAATTACAGGTGGACATTTTTTTTCAGAATTGTCAATTAAAACTTCAATATCATATTTTGAAAGAATATCTTCTATCTTTGCTTCTTCATCTTCTATATCTATATTGTAGTTTTCTATTAAATCATTTTCTATATTAAAATATAAATTTTCTAAATAATTATAAGCATCATCATCTGCTATAAATTCTAATAATAAATCATCTTTAGTATTTTCCATACTTTCTTCTAAATATTTTTTTAATATATCCTTTAATTTTTCAATTGAACTAACTTCTAACTCTTTTAAATCCTCTAATATTACTTCTGCTTTTTTCTTAAGTTTATTTGCTTTTTGAAGAATTACATCTCTATCTTCTCTCTCTAAACAGTCGTATTCTTTTTCAGTCATTATTTCTCCTTCTTTTAAGGGGATAAATGCAAATCCACCACCAGTTGCTTTTACATCAAACCCTTCGACTTTTGACATATCAACTAGTTCTCCTATATATTTATTTCTCTGAAGATGTATTTCTTCTATTATATTATCTTTCTCATCATCAGATGAAACATTTAAAAAGTCTAAAAAACTTATTGTATAATCTTCTTTTAATTTTTTTATACCTTTTTTTAATAGATTACCTTTTCCTGAAGTTAAAAATATAGGAAACGGTTTTTTACAATCTCCAAGAGTTGCATAACATATATCTGAAGGAGGTTTTAAAGACTTGTATTCATTTTTAACTAGATCAACTAACCCATCTATTTTATCATTTGAAAACGAATCTATAACATATAAGTTATATCCACTTCTTTTTATTTTAAGTGCTCTTTTAATTTCTTTATATGGGTTTATCATTTCTTTAATATCAACATAATTTATACTTTTACCTTCATCACTATACTCGATATTGTAGATTATCTCATTTAAAGTTAATTCTCTCTTCATACAATGCTCCTCTAAGCTTATTTTTAAATTTACTTAGTTAACCCTCCTTATTCATAATTTTATATAATATATTAATATTCGAATAACTCCATTTTAGATATAGTTTTTTTAATTTATATAAAAATAAAAAAACCTAAGGGACTTATCTCCCTTAGGTTTTTTATTTATATATTAATAATCGCTAGTTGAAACTTTTCCTTCACAAATTTCAATTGAAGCTGATGCACCAATTCTTGATGCTCCATTTTTTATCATAATTTCAGCATCTTCTATTGATCTTACTCCACCTGAAGCCTTAACTCCCATATCGTTTCCAACAGTTTCTCTCATAAGCTTTATATCTTCACCTGTAGCTCCACCTGTTGAGAATCCAGTTGAAGTTTTAACAAAATCTGCTCCTGCTTCTTTTGCTAATTTACAAGCTATAACTTTTTCTTCATTAGTTAAAAGACATGTTTCTATTATAACTTTTGATAAAGCTTTTCCTTTTGCAGCATCTGCAACAGCTTGTATATCTTTCTTTACAAAGTCATAATCTTTATCTTTAAGCTTTCCTATATTTATTACCATATCAACTTCAGTTGCTCCATTTTTAATAGCATCTTCAGTTTCAAAAACTTTAACTGCTGTAGTTGTAGCCCCTAAAGGGAATCCTATAACTGTACATACCTTTACATCGCTATCTTTAAGCATTGAATAACATTCTGCTACTCTTGATGGATTAACACAAACTGAAGCAAAATTATAATCTAAAGCTTCCTTACATAATTTTTCTATAGATGCTTTTGTTGCATCAGGTTTTAACATAGTATGATCTATCATTTTTGCTAATTCATTTTTTTGCATTTTTTTGCACTCCTTTACATACTGTCTTTAAGATGATTATAGAACTATTATGTATATGTTGTCAAACAGCATTTGTCGTATTTTATCTAAATATATCTTATTATAATTTAAAATAACGATATCTGCTCTTCTAATCCTTCTTTAAAAGAAGATACACTAAGGCCTATAAGTCTTATAGATTCATTAAATACTTCTTCATTTAAAAGTTCTTTTGAAACTTTAAATATGTCTTCTTTATTATTTATATAATCATTTAAAGTTTTGCTTCTTGTATGATTACAAAATGAGCTAGTTTTATATTTTAATGTTATAGTTTTAATATATTTATCTCTAGATTTTAGTATAGATGATATTTCTTTTGAAAACTCATCTAAATATTTTAAAAGCTCTTCTTTGTTATCTGTATCATTTTTTAAAGTTCTCTCTTTTCCAACTGACTTTCTATCTCTAAAAACTTTAACTTCTCTTTTATCAATACCTCTTATCCTCTCATAAACTTCTATTCCTTGCTTCCCTAAATATTCATAGAAAAATTCCTTAGATAATGGATATAAATCCTCTATTTTAAACAATCCCATATTATTTAATTTCGTTACAGACTTTTTACCAAGACCATATATTTTAGATATAGATAGTGGAAATAATATATTTGGAATCATCTCTTCATTTATTTCCATAATTCCATTTGGCTTATTCCAATCTGATGCAAGTTTTGCTAGAAATTTATTATAAGATATACCTATAGATAGTGTTAAACCAAGTTCATTATAAACTCTTTTTTTTATATAGCTTGCAGCTTCCCTTCCATCTTTTATATTACTTAAAGAAAGGTCTAAATAAGCCTCATCTATTGATAAAGGTTCAACTAAAGGAGTAACTTCTTTAAATATCTTAAATATTCTATTTGAGATCTCCTTATATCTATCATATCTAACTCTTACAAAAATTCCATTAGGACATTTTTGCCTCGCTAAAAATGCTGGCATTGCTGAATGAACTCCATATTTTCTAGCTTCATAAGAGCAAGTACAAACAACTCCTCTTTCACTTACGCCACCAACAATAACAGGTTTTCCCCTAAGGTTTTTATTATCTTTTTGTTCAACGGATGCAAAAAATGCATCCATATCAACATGTAATATAGTTTTTTTCATTATAAAAATTGTACTCCTTATGCCAGTACTTCCTCAAATAATCCTTGATTTTTACTTACTATAAATGAATATATTACAAAACATAATAATTCTTCTAAATACTTATTTGAAAAAGTTTCTTTTTCCTTTTCATAAATTTCAACTATAAATATACCAAGTAATGTTCTAAATGTTTTATCCATATAAAATGTATATTCTGCTTCTTCTTCACATAAACATTCAATTACATCTTTTACCTTTTTAACATACTTAAATGCATCGTCTCCTCTTGATACTACACCTATTAAAGGAAGAACCTCATCTGCTATTTTTAAATCATTTCTATCAAATATTTTAATTATATTTTTAGCTTTGTAAGGTGCCATTACATTTTTATTTAAAAGTATACTACTTGCAATTCCTTGAAGATCATTTTTAGAGTAATCTTCTAAATCTGAAAAATAATTAAATACACTTTGAATATAAGCTCCCATTTCATTTACGTTACTCATCTTTTCACTAGCTTCTATTGCAAGTAAAGTACATACTAAGTAATCATCTTCTCCTACAAAATTTTTATATTCCTTTTTAAGTGTTTTATAAATATCCTTTATATAAGATACTATTTTATTGTAATTTTCATATACACCATACTTAGCTAATGCATATGATGATAATGCTAAATATGCACCTTCTTTGAAATCGTTATCTTTCAAAATTTCGCCTGCATATATAAGCTTATCTGAAAACTTTAAGTAATCTTCTTGTTTACTTATAAGTATTGAAAGCATATATAAAATATCGCCTCTAAAACTAGACATTTTACTTGTATTAGCTTTAATATATTTTCTTATTTCTTTTATTTTATCTATATTTATATTTTCATTTTCTCTAAACACTAATGATGTAAAATGATTGATATATTCTCCATCATATCTTAATTTATTTTTTGCTAATCTATAGCTTTCTATCACTTTATTAGTAATACCATATAATAATTTATCCATTAAATCTCTCCCCAAAAAACATTATAATTTACATAATAAATTATAAATATATTTCACTATTTTATTATATAATATTTTTATTACAATAATATGTCTTTTAACAAAAAAATTATTTTACTTATTTTTAAATTAAGTATTTCCTAACTATATACTGTCTTTAACATTATGTTAATTTTATATTTTATTAATTTTTTTTTTATGTTATAATACTATTTGTTATAATAGATTTATCCAAGATGGACTTATGTATTTTTTTATAAAGGAGAATTGTTTATGGGATTAAAAGATAAATTTGATAAATATTTTAGAGATTCTTACTTCCAAAAATATGGAGATAGAATAACTAGTACTGCTGGTACTGTTATATCAATTAAGACTGAAGAAAAGAATTATATTATTATTAATAAATTAATAGTTAATATGATAATTAAGCCAGATGCTGGTAGAGGCGCTGTTAAGTGTAGATACAAAAAAAATAGATGGTTTAAAAAACCTGATTTTATTCCAGTAAATAAAGGACATAAAGTCATGATTATGGGACTTAAAGGTGTTAAGGGTAAGAAGGATTCAGAAATTATTCAAGTTCAAAATATACTTAACTTAACTACTAAGAGAGATTTAATACCAATAGACCACTCTCAAATAAAAAAAGCAAGACAATCAGCTACAAGAATGAGACAAAGATAATTAAAAGAGATAGAATAAAAATTCTATCTCTTTTTTATATTTCAAAATCTGCTACTTTTCTTTCTTTAGAAACTTCTCTAACAAATGTAGCAACCTTAACATGCTCTTCGTGATTTTGGTAAATATCTAAATCCTCTAAATTTTTAAATACTGATACTAAACAAACATCCATAGAAGCATCGCTTTTATTTATATTTATTCCAACCTCTATTTCTTCTATTTCCTTAATTTCACTCTTTAATCCTTCAAGCATAGTTTTAATTTTTTTAGCATTTTCTTCTTTGTTATCATCTTTTAATTTCCACATTACAATATGTTTAATCATTAAAATCACCTCTTTTTATTTTAATTATACAATATAAGGGATCAATATTAAAACTGATCCCTTTAAAATATAGTTATTTTGTTTTTATAAATAAATATACACTATTTATAAATGCTATTATTCCTGAGAAGAATAAAACTATTGTCCAATGTTTAAGCATTAGTGGCACTGTGTGGAATATACCACCTAAGAATGGTATATATAATATTGAACAAAGAAGTCCTATAGAAATTAATACTGCTCCAACTAAATATGGGTTAGTAAATAATTTTATTTCAAAAATTGAATGTCTTTCTGACCTACATTCAAAAACGTGGAAAAGCTGAGACATTATTAATGTTGATAATGCTATAGTTCTACAGGTTTCAAGATTCATTCCATAATATCTACCTGTCATAAATGCTAAAAGTGTACATAAACCAATTAATGCACCTCTAATTACTATCTTTTCGGTTAATCCTCTAGAAAAGATACCTTCCTTTTTATCTCTAGGTTGTTGCCTCATAATATCACTATCTGCCGGATCTACTCCAAGTGCTATTGCAGGAAGGCCATCTGTTGCTAAATTTACTAATAATATTTGTATTGGTGTAAGTGGATTTGGAAGCGTAAATAATGATGCTAAAAACATAGTTAAAACTTCCCCTAAATTACATGATAGAAGATATCTTATAAACTTTCTTATATTATCATAAATTACTCTACCTTCTTCTACTGCCGCAACTATAGTACTGAAATTATCATCCATAAGTATCATTGATGAAGCTTCTTTAGTTACATCTGTTCCTGAAATCCCCATTGAAATTCCAATATCAGCTTCTTTTATTGCAGGAGCATCATTAACTCCATCGCCTGTCATTGCAACAATATTACCTCTAGCTTTAAATGCTTTTACAATTCTTAATTTATGATTAGGAGAAACTCTTGCAAACACTCTTATATCTGCTACTTTTTTAATTAATTCCTTATCGCTTAAGGCCTCGATTTCTTTACCTGTTAAAACTTGCTCTTCATTCTTACATATGTTTAAAGATTTTGCAATTGCAAGGGCAGTGTTTTTATGATCTCCTGTAATCATTACAGGTTTTATTCCTGCTAATTTACATTTTAAAACTGCATCTCTAGCTTCAACTCTTGGTGGATCTATACTTCCTGCAAATCCTACAAATATTAAATCTTTTTCTATTCTTTCATCATTTGCAAGTCCAGTTTCTTTATATGCAGCTCCTATACATCTTAATGCTCTTGAAGACATAGCTTCTAAACTGTTTTCTATTAACTTTCTCTTTTGGAATGTAAGAGGTTTTACAATAGAATCTTCATATATATAATTACATCTTTCTAAAATTCTCTCTGGTGCCCCTTTAACATAACATATTTCTTTATTGTCCTCTTTAACTATTACAGACATCATTTTTCTTGTTGAATCAAATGGTATTTCAAATATCCTTTTAGCTCTACTTCTAAATTCTTTTACATCATTTACTTTAGTAAAGAACATTCTAACTAATGCAGTTTCAGTAGGATCTCCACATAAAGCTTTTTCTAAATTTTTATTTTTACTATCCACATTACAATCATTACAATGAACTAATATATTTTTTAACATATTAATTCCCTTAATATCTTTTATTTTGTTATTTTGAAGTTCTACTATCTTCCCATTAATATATATTTCTTTTACGGTCATCTTATTTTGAGTTAATGTTCCTGTTTTATCTGAACATATTACAGATGTACACCCTAATGTTTCAACTGCTGGAAGTTTTCTAACTAAAGCCTTCCTCTTAAGCATTCTAGATACTCCAAGAGCTAGGGCAACAGTTACAATAGCTGCAAGTCCCTCTGGAATAGCTGCAACTGCTAAAGATACACCAAGCATAAACATTTCGCCAATTTCATTTCCTCTTATTATGCCAAGTACAGTAACAACTGCACATATAACTAGACATATAACAACGAGTACTTTTCCAAGTGAATCTAGCTTTTCTTTAAGTGGTGATTTTTCTTCTTCTATATTTTGAAGAAGATCTGCAATTTTACCCATTTCTGTTTTCATTCCAATTTCTATAACTTTAAATAGACCTTTACCTTTTAAAACATTTGTACCCATAAAGCCTGTATTACTTCCTTTGTTTACATCTTTATTAACTCCAACCGATTCTCCTGTCAATAAAGATTCATCAATTACAATTCCAGTTCCTTCTATAAATTCTCCATCTGCTGGTATTCTATCTCCTGCTTCTAATACTACTATATCTCCAATTGTTAAGTACTTTGAGTTAATAACGCTTATTTTACCATCTCTATATACTTTACAAGTTGGCGCTGCCATATCTTTTAGTGCCTCTAATGATTTTTCTGTTTTAAACTCTTGGAAAAATCCAAGAAGTGCATTCACTATAACAATAATAAGTATAGTTATTGCATCTGCAGTATCTCCCATAAAGCCTGATATTATCGTTGCTCCTATAAGCACCCACACCATAAAATCATTAAATTGTGCTAATAAAATTTTAATTGGTGATGTCTTAGCTTTATGTTCTAATTCATTAAGTCCAAAACTTTTCAATCTTTTTTCTGCTTCTTTCGTTGTAAGTCCGGGAATAATATTTTGTTCCTGTACCACTTTATTAGTTCCTCCTTTTTAGCGTTCTTATATATATATATTTAAAAGTTTTAAACTTATGAGAATTTTTACTATTACTATACTTTACATTTTTTTGTTTAGGATTTACAATTATATTTGTTATTTCATAAGATAAAGGAGGTAGTTTCTTTGAAAAACGTAATATATGTTACTGGTCATAGAAATCCGGATTCAGACTCAATCTGTGCCGCAATTTCATATGCCGAATTTAAGAACAAAACTGGTGAAATTCCAGCAGTTCCAGTTAGACTTGGAAATGTAAACCGTGAAACTCAATTTATATTAGATTACTTTAATGTAAAAGCACCAGAGTTTTTAGAAACTGTTAAATTAAAGGTTGAAGATTTAGAAATAGATAATATTAGCCCAATTTCAGCTGATATATCTTTAAAAATGGCTTGGAGCATAATGAAGGAAAAGAATGTTAAAACTCTTCCTGTTGCTGACTCTAACGATCATTTAATAGGACTTTTATCAATATCAAATTTAACATCATCATACATGGATATTTGGGATAATAAAATATTAAGCGAAAGTAAAACTTCTATAGACAATATTATAGATACTCTTTCAGCTTCAGCACAATACATTAATGAAAATGTTAAAGTGTTCCCTGGTAAAATTTGTGTTGCTGCTATGCAACCAGATTCAATGAAAGAACATGTAGAAGCTGGTGATATAGTTATACTTGGAGATAGACCTGAAATCCAAGAAGAAGTAATAAATGAAAAAGTTTCTTTAATGGTACTAACAGGTTCAACTAAATTAAATGATGAACTTTTAGTAAAAGCTAAAGAATCTGGAATAACTGTAATATCAACTCCACACGATTCATTTACAGCTTCAAGACTTATAATACAAAGTGTCCCTGTTAGATATGTTATGATTAAGGATGATATAGTTTCATTCACAACTGATGATTTAGTTGATGAAGTAAAAGATACTATGCTTGAAACTAGATACAGAAGCTATCCTGTTGTTGATTCAGAAGGAAAAGTTGTTGGAACAATGTCAAGATATCATCTTATTTCAAACTTCAAGAAAAAAGTTATTCAAGTAGACCATAACGAAAGAGGTCAATCAGTTCCTGGACTTGAAGATGCCGAAATTCTTGAAATAATAGACCACCATAGAGTAGCTGACATACAAACTAACGGTCCTATTTTCTTTAGAAATGAACCAATAGGAAGTACATCATCAATAGTTGCAAAAAGTTATTTTGAAAATGGTATTAACCCTTCAAGAGAAATTGCTGGTTTATTATGCGGTGCAATAATATCAGATACTTTATTATTCAGAAGTCCAACTTGTACTCCTCAAGATAAAGTTATCTGCGAAAAGCTTGCTAAGATAGCTGGAATTAATTTAGAAGAATTTGCTAAAGAAATGTTTAAAGCAGGTACTTCTCTTCAAGGAAAAACTGTTGAAGAAATATTCAATCAAGACTTTAAGCCATTTACTATGGGAGACATTAAAATAGGTGTTGCTCAAGTAAATACAATGGATATTGAAGGATTTATGCCTTTAAAAGATGAAATGTTAGCTTACATGAACAAGAAAGCTGAAGAATCATCATTTGATATGGTATTATTACTTTTAACAGATATATTAAACGAAGGTTCACAAATACTTGTTGGAGGAAAGAGACCAGATTTAGTTGAAAAAACTTTCAATGTCACTTTAGAAGATTCTATGGCATTCTTACCTGGAGTTCTTTCAAGAAAGAAACAAGTTATACCACCATTAACTAACGTTATAATGAATAACTAATAAAAAAACCGTGTAATTTTAAAATTACACGGTTTTATGTTTAAATAATATTTTTTATTAATTTTTCCATATCTAAAGCTGTTATAAGATCATTATTCCTTCTTAAAACTCCAAGCATATAATCTTTATCACATTCATCTAAAACTTCAATATCTTTTTCTTCTATTTCTACAACTTCTTTTACAAAATCAGCTTCTATTGCTATATCTTCATCTTTAAGTGATAAGATAATTATATTTTCTTTTGGTGAATTTTCAGCTACATCTAATATTAAATTTATGTTTACTAATGTTTTAATACTTCCTCTTATATTTATCAATCCTTTAATAAATTTTGATGATTTTGGTACTTTAGTTACTTTCATTATATTATTTATACTTTGAACAACATTAGTATTTATAGCAAAATACGATTTTTCTATTGAAAAAACTACAACCTGCATTATAAATTCCCTTTCTTCTCTATAGAGCACTCTTTGCTAATATAACTTTATTTATTGCCTCTATTACTCTATCTGCCTGGAATGGCTTAACTATAAAATCTTTTGCACCAGCTCTAATTGCGTCCATAACCATAGCTTGCTGCCCCATTGCAGAGCACATTATTATTTTCGCTTCATTATCATATTCCTTTATTAATTTTACAGCTTCTATGCCATCAACCTTTGGCATAGTTATATCCATAGTAACAATATCAGGTTTCTCTTTCTTATAAAGTTCTACAGCCTCTAAACCATTACTTGCTTCTCCTATAACATTAAACCCATTCTTCTCTAATATATCTTTAATCATCATTCTCATAAATGCAGCATCATCAACTATTAAAATATTTATCATAAAAATTCCTCCAAATTTCATTGTATACATATTGATTTTAGTATTTTTTCTAAAGATTGAAGTTCAGGAATATAATAAAAATTCATCCCTGAAAAAATCTCTTTTTTACCCTTAAAAATCGTTTCTATATCTAGAACATAGTCATAGAATTGTCCTGATTCTAAAAACATAGTTCCTAGTATAGTACTTAATAAATCATTTGTAACGGCTGGAACAGATGGTAATATCTTAATCCCAGTAAACTCTGATATAGAATTCATATAACTTGATGATAAAATATTTCCAATTTCCCCAAGTAATGATTCATTAAATTCTTCTTTATTATTGTCTCCAAGTAATATTTTATTAAGTTCTAAAACTGCATTAGAATCAAAAATAATTAATATATTTCCCGGTATATCTCCTAAAACCCTAACCGCTACTCCAAAAACCTCCCTATTTAATTCACCATTATATATAGTATTAAAATCTATTATGTTAACATATGGTACAGACATCTCTATATTATTATTAATTAATATAGATAGTGATGTAGCTGCATTACCAGCTCCTATGTTAAAAATTTCTTTAAGTGCATCTAATTGAATTGGCGTAAAATTCAAATTTTCCATAGTACCCCTCCCATTTAACCATTTTGTAAATAAGTAACATCTAATATCAACGTTACACATCCATCTCCTAATATAGTTGCTCCTATATATTCTTTCATGTTTTTTAACATTTTTCCTAAAGGTTTTATTACTATTTCTTGTTGTCCTATTAAAGAATCAACTAAAATTCCACAATTTAATTCATGTGCTTTAACTATAACAACGAACTTATTTTTACTATTACTTTCATCTATACTAAGTTTCTTGCTTAGTCTTACAAATGGTATTATTTTATCCCTATCAAAAATAACTTCTTTATTATTTACAGTTTTAACATTCTCCTCATTAAACTGTATTACTCTTTCTACAAAACCTAGAGATATTGCAAACTTTTCTTCACCAACAGTAATAAGTAATGCCTTTATTATTTGAAGTGTTAGCGGAAGAGTTATTGTAAATGTTGCTCCAACAGAAGGTATACTTGAAATTTCAATATTACCTCCAAGAGATGATATTTTGTTTTTTACAATACTCATACCAACTCCCCTACCTGATAAATCAGTAACTGAATCACTTGTACTAAATCCTTCTGTAAATATAAGATTTATTATACTCTTATCATCTAACCCCTCTGTACATATCCCTAGTTTTTCACTTTTTTCTTTTATTTTTTTTACATCTATTCCCTTACCATCATCAGTTATTTTTATAATTGCTTTTGTATCTTCTTGATAAGCTATAATTTTTATTGTACCAATAGCACTTTTTCCTTTTTTTATTCGTTCTTCTTTATCTTCTATTCCATGATCTGCAGCATTTCTTAATATATGAATTAAAGGCTCTCCTATTTCATCTATTACAGTTCTATCTAATTCTGTATCTTCCCCTTCAATGTATAAATTTATCTTTTTATTAATGCCTAAAGCTATATCTCTAATCATTCTAGGAAATCTACTAAATACAATATCTAAAGGTAACATTCTAATTTTCATAACTAAATCTTGTATATCCCCTGTTGTTCTCCCTAACTGTTCCATAAGTTCATCTAATTCTTGAGATTTTATAGAAGATGTAATTTCATTAAATCTAGTTTTATATATAACAAGTTCTGATACCATATTCATTAAATTGTCTATTTTATTTAAATCAACACGTACAGATTGATATACTCTCTTATAATTTTCCTTTTTTTTCTCTATCTTATTATAATCCTTTTTAACATTATTAGTATTTTTATTGGTACTTTTTTCATTATCTAAATTATTATCTATTTTAATTTCATCTATAGTAAACGCTTTTATTTCTGATATATTTCTTATTATTCCATTAATTTTTTCTTTATTATTTGTGGTAAGTAATATAAACTTTAAATTAAAATCAAAATTTTCATTTTCTATATCACTAGTTGTTGGAGATGATTTAATTATTTCACCACTCTCTTCAAGTTCCTTAACTATTAAAAATGCTCTTGCTGATTTTAATAAAGTGTCTTGCATAAGATTAATATCTATCTCATACGCATTATAACCGCTATCTAACGCCTGCTTTATTACTGATATATCATACTCATTTAAAGCAAAATCCTCCCCTTTAATCTCTTCTGACCTAGATTTATAATTATTCTCGGATTTTATCTTCTCTAATATATCTAACATATTTTTAATATCATTTATTTCTTCACCTGATTCACTTATACTACTTATTGATTTTTCTAAAATGTCCAAACACCTAAATAATATAGTTACTATCTCTTCATTGGCTGCAAATTCTCCATTTTTTAATTTTGATAAAACATCTTCCATTTTATGTGTAAGCTCAGTCATTTTATTAAAACCCATTGTTGCTGCCATTCCTTTTATTGTATGAGCTATTCTAAATATTTCATTTATCTTTTCTATATTTTGAGGATTTTTTTCTAATTCTAATAACGACTCATTTAAGCTTTGAAGATTATCCATAACCTCTTCTAAAAAAATACTCATATATTGAGATACATCCATAAATTCTCCCCCTATAATTTTCTATATATAAATGTAGAAACTTTAGAAAATCCATAATTTTTATAATTATATAGACTCTCTGTTGCTCCAATAAAAAGTAAACCTCCAGGCATTAAGGATTCACTAAACTTTTTCAAAATTTTGTTTTTCGTGTCTAAATTAAAATATATTAATACATTTCTACATATAATTAAATCAAAATTCCCTTCATAATCATCATTTATTAAATCTAATATTTTAAATAAAACTCTTCTTTTTAAATATTTATGAATACAATATTTATCATTTTTTTTAATAAAATACTTATTTTTTATATTTTTAGGTATATTTTTTACTTCCTTTTCTGTATAGACCCCAATTTTCGCCTTATTTAGGATGTCTTTATCAATATCGCTTGCTATAATACTATAATTTGCTCTAAAATCTATCTCATGTAACATTATTGATAATGTATAAGCTTCGCATCCTGACGAGCACCCTGCACTCCATACTTTTAAAGGTCTTTTATTTTTCCTAATATATCCTCTTAATTCTTTTTCTAATTCATAAAAAAGCTCTGGGTTTCTATAAAATTCTGTTACATTTATAGTTAAAAAGTTACGAAATTTTTCTCTCTCTTTAAAATCTTTTTTTAATAATTTCAAATATTCTTCTTCGGTAACACAATTACATCTAGACATAAGATTGCTTATTCTTCTAATTATTTGAGCTTGCTTATAGCAATACAAATTTATTTTAAACTCATTATATGCCCAGTTGTATAGAATATTTTGTTCCATACATAAACCCCTTTAATATACTATAATATGACTTTTTAATACTATTAGATTATA
Organism: Clostridium budayi; assembly: GCF_055396605.1. Lineage (NCBI taxonomy): Bacteria > Bacillati > Bacillota > Clostridia > Eubacteriales > Clostridiaceae > Clostridium > Clostridium budayi. The sequence goes on along the minus strand of NZ_AP042456.1, from coordinate 1,184,002 downwards.
TTACCTTAACTTCTCCTCCAACAGTTCTTACAAAGGTTTCTCCAGTTGAAGTATTTATAGTAATTGTTCTCCCCTTTGTTCCAAATACATCCTCTGATATAATTTCTATTTTTTCTTTTAAAAGAACTTCTCTTGCTTTTATTACATTGCGTTTTCCGATATCACTTGTAAGTCTTGTATCAGAGAAATTAAACATAGATGCTCCTCCAATTAACTTGCATTTTAAATTTTCTCTTAAAGCACCCTTTCTAATTACTTGTCTAATTAATTCAGGTATAGCTAAGTCAACGTATTTACCTATATTTTGTACATTTTTAAATTTGGTACTATCACTTAGCATTATATGTGCAAGTCCAAATATTTTGTTTTTATAATCATATATTATTACGCCTAAGCACGATCCAAGACCTACAGTTATTATATTTTCTCCGTCTTTTCCTACATATATTTCAGATAGTCCAACTACTTTATCTTTCAAAATCATGTTATATCACCTAAAAAAATAATTTTTTCTTCTGATTCTGTAAGAATCTTAAATAAGTTTAATAAAATTACTATATTTTCATTTAAATTTATTAAACCCTTTATATAATCTTTTTTTATGTTAAAATTATTAATTGGTATATCTTCTATCGATTTTTCTTTTATTTCACAAACTTCACATACATTATCAACTACTACTGCAAACCTTTTTTCTTCTCTCCTTATAACTATTATTTTTCTACTTTCAAGATTTTCTTCATTAAGTCCTAGTTTTTTATTTAGATTAATAGATGGAATAACTTTTTCTTCATAATTTATGACGCCTTCTACAAATGGTGGCATATCTGGTATATATGTAGCCTCTTCATATTTAATTATTCTTTCTATATCATTTATATCAGCCGCAAGCATTTTATTATTTGTTTTAAAAACTAATATTTTTAAAATCCCCATAAACTCCTCCTTAAAAATATTCCCCTAATATATTTTGGTCCCATACCACACAATATTTAAAACACTATTTCCATTTAAGAATTTCTATTTCATGTTTCTTTTTATAATTTACTAAATATGGATGGCCAACTAAGTCTAATAAAGGTTTGTCAGATAAAGAATCTGAAAACATATATGATTCCTTAAAGTTAACTTCTATATTGTCTTTCTTTAATACTTCCATAAGTCTTCTAACTTTTTCTTCCCCTTTACAATTCGTTCCATCCATTTGTCTTAAAAATTTACCATCTTTAAATTTAAATCTAGTTCCTATTATTTTATCTACTTCTTCAATTCCATAAAATTCATTTAAATAAAATTCTGGTGAAGCTGATATTAAATAAATTTTAAATCCTTTACTTTTTAAGTCTCTAATCATATTTATTGCATCTTCATACAAAATATCTTTTAAAACATCGTTATAAAAACCTTTAACTAGCTCTTTTAATTGTTCTTCTGAAATTCCATCTATGAATTTAAGAAAAGTTTCTTTAACCTTTCTTTCATCATAAATTCCTATTCCATACATAATACCTGAAAATATAGCCCTTGGTAAAAATCTAATATTCTTTTTATCTTTAAGTACCATATATTTAAAAAATTGCATTAATGTTTCTTTTTTTGTTATTGTAAAATCTACGTCAAATATTGCTAACTTTATCATAAATTCCTCCAAATATAATATACTTAGATACATTATATAATATATCTCCTATAAATTTCTATCCATATGTAAATAAAAAATACTTTTTTTGAAAATTATGTCGTATAAAAAATGAGGCGTAATAAAACGCCTCATCTTTATTTTAAACAAATTTTATTTAGTTAAGCTTATTTAAAAACTTTTCTATTCTATCTATTCCATTTTCTATATTTTCCATAGATGTTGCATATGATAATCTTATATAATCATCAAGTCCAAAGCCTATTCCAGGAATTACGGCTACATTTTCTTCTTTAAGAAGTTCTTTAGAAAATGATAATGAATCTGTTATCTTTTCTCCATTTATGGATTTACCATAAAATTCACTTACATTTACCATTATATAAAAGGCTCCCTTTGGAAGTATATAGTTTATTCCTTTTATAGAGTCTAATCTATTTATCATATACTTTCTTCTATTATCAAATTCTTTAACCATTTTATTTAAACTATCTTCCGTATTGCTCAACGCTTCAATAGCCGCATATTGTGTAATTGAATTAGTATTAGAAGTCATATGACTTTGTATACTAGTCATAAGTTTTATTATCTCTTTATTTGCTGCTGCATATCCAATTCTCCAACCAGTCATTGCTGCTGCTTTTGATAATCCATTAATAACAATTGTATTATTATAAGCATAATCAGTTAATGAAGCAATGCTAATATGTCTTTCCCCATCATATATTAGCTTTTCATATATTTCATCTGCTATAATTATAAGATTATGTTTTTCAGCAAACTTTGCAAGTCCTAAAAGTTCTTCTTTATTATATATAGTTCCAGTTGGGTTATTTGGACTATTTATTATTATTGCTTTAGTTTTTGAAGTTACTATATTTTCTAACTTTTCTACTTCATATTTAAAATGATTTTCTATAGAACCTTCCATAAATACAGGAACTCCTCCAGCTATTTTAACAAGTTCTGGATAGCTTACCCAGTAAGGAGTAGGAATTATAACTTCATCCCCCTCATTTAATATAGCCATAAATGCATCTGCAAGGCATTGCTTTGCTCCTGTACATACTATTATTTGATCTAAATCATATTTAAGTCCATTATCTCTTAAAAACTTTTTACATATTTCTTCTTTTAACTCCTTAATACCTGAAGTAGCTGTATACTTAGTTTTTCCTTCTTTCATAGCCTTATAAGCTGCTTCTATTATATTAGAAGGAGTATTAAAATCTGGTTCACCTGCTCCAAAACTAATAACATCAACCCCTGATTCCTTAAGTTCTTTTGCCTTTGCAGTTATTGCTAATGTTATTGATGGTGATATATCCTCTGCTTTCTTAGATAATTTCATTTATTTTCGCCCCTTTTTATTTCTTCCTATTTTTGCTACACAATAATAATTTATTTAATAAACTTTCATTAATACCTTGTGATCCTATAAAAATCTCATTGCTTCCAGTATAATGGAGGTCACTTCCACCTGTAATAAGAAGTTTATACTTTCTACTTAAATTGTAAAGTAAATTAATTTGGTCTTTTCTATGACTTGGATGATATACTTCAATCCCTTTAAGACCATAGCATTTAAGTTCCCTAATTATTTTTTCAACTTCCATACTTTTATATATTTTCCCTGGATGTGCAAGTACTGCAATTCCATTACTCTCTTCAATTACTCTTAATGCTTCTTTATAACTTAATTTTTGACCTTTTTCATAGGCACTTTTACCTTTTATTAAGTATTTTGAGAAAGCAGTCTTATAATTATCCTCATATCCTTTTCTTACAATTTCATGTGCTATATGAGCTCTTCCTACAGATGAGTTTCCTTTTACTATATCTTCAAAGTCTAAATGTATCCCTTCATCTTTAAGTTTATTTAAAATACTTTTTACCCTATTAATTCGTGCATTTTTTAAACTTTCAACTGTTTTAATTAAATTCTCATCTTCTATATCCATAAAATAACCTAATATGTGTATTTCACAATCATTTATTTCTGTACTTAATTCTATACCAGGTATAATATCTACATCGCTATTATTATTTTTTATTATATATTGCGAATCGATAGAATCATGGTCAGTTATAGAAATGCATTTTACTCCTTTTTGTTTAGCTTCCTCTAGGATTTGCTCCGGTGTTAAATTGCCATCTGAAAAGGTAGAATGTATATGTAAGTCTGCATATTTCATATTCTAGCACCTTCCTAATCTATAATGACTATACCATTTTTGTACTTTTTTGTAAATTACTTTTAATTTTCTATATTCACAAAAGAGAGTGGATAATCCACTCTCTTTTTAAGTTCTATTCTTCTACTAATGTTTCGTTATAGTAAGTTGAAACTCTTTCGAATTCATCTTCTTCTGGAACTATTAATTCTTCAGTTTCTTCTGAAGCTCTGAAAAGATAAACTGAATCATCTTCCATATTTTTAGCTAATACATATTCATTTCCTTCAAATTCAAATGCATCTATTATAGGGCATGAAATTGTATTTCCTTGATCATCAACTAAATCTACTACAAAGTGATCGTGATGGTCTTCTCCACATCCACACTCATGTCCGTGATCATGTCCGTGGTCGTGTCCACATCCACATTCGTGATTTTCTTCGTGATTTCCACATCCACATTTATTTAATTCTTTATCCATTCTTTCTTCCTCCTTAGGTTTTAAAAATTGCTTAACAATATATCCTAATTGTACCCTTATTTAATTAAAATTAAAAGTAAATTTTAAAAATTTTATAAGAAATAAATAAAAAGTGACTAAAAAGTCACTTTTAAATGTAATTAAAATATTATTCCATATACTAAAGCACCTGCTATTGCTCCTAATATTGGAGATACTACTGGAATCCATGCATAACCCCAATCTGAAGATCCTTTTCCTGGTACAGGTAAAATAAAGTGAGCAAATCTTGGACCAAAATCTCTTATTGGATTTATTGCGTAACCTGTTGGTCCTCCAAGACATAGTCCAATTGCCCAAATAAGTATTGATATTGCAAGTGGTTGTACACCATCTGCAAATGGATGTGCTGTAATACCAATTATTCCAAACATTAATATAAATGTTCCTATAAATTCACTTATAAAGTTCCAAGTATTACTTCTTATTTCTGGAGCTGTACAAAATACTCCAAGCTTTGCAGCTTGATCTTCTGTAGCTTCAAAATGTTGATAATAAGTTAAAAGTACTAGTGCTGATCCTAATACTGCACCTATAAATTGAGCTAAAATATACATTGGTACTTGTGACCATGCAAACTTTCCTGTTACTGCAAGAGCTATTGTAACAGCTGGGTTAAAATGCGCTCCACTTATACTTCCAAATATGTATGCTGGTACTCCTACTGCAAAGGCCCATCCTGATGCTATAACCATCCAGCCTGAGTTAAATCCTTTAGATTTCTTAAGTACTACGTTTGCAACAACACCATCTCCTAGTAAAACTAAGATGGCTGTTCCTATAAGTTCTGCCATAAAAGTTGATATATTCATTATAAGTCCTCCTTATTTATGAAGAATTTTTTATTAAAATAACCCCTTTAAACTAAAGCCTAAAGGGGTTATTTGTTTTAATATTTTAAACTAGAATGCAGCTTTAAATATGTTAACTATATCTTTTTCGTTACCTTTTCTTGGGTTTGAGAAAGCATTTCCATCTTTTAATGCCATTTCTGCCATGTATTCGAAGTCTTCTTCCTTAACTCCCATATCTCTAAGTCTTGCAGGAATTCCTACATCAGCTGATAATCTGAACATTGCATCGATAGCTTTTTGTGCAGCATCCATAACTGATAATCCTTCTATGTTTTCTCCCATGAATTCAGCTATATCAGCGAATTTTTGTGGGTTAGCTATTAAGTTGTATTTTTCAACATGTGGAAGAAGCATAGCGTTTGCTACTCCGTGTGGCATGTCGTATAATCCACCTAATTGGTGAGCCATAGCGTGAACATATCCTAAGTTTGCATTGTTAAATGCCATACCAGCTAATAATGAACCGTATGCCATGTTTTCTCTAGCTTCTAAGTTAGTTCCTAGGGCAACTGCTTGTCTTAAGTTGTTTGATATTAATTTGATTGCTTGGATTGCAGCAGCATCTGTTACAGGGTTAGCATCTTTTGATACGTATGCTTCGATAGCGTGAGTTAAAGCATCCATTCCTGTTGCAGCTGTAAGTCCTGCTGGCTTACCAACCATTAACATTGGGTCGTTGATTGAAACTAATGGTAAGTTTCTCCAGCTAACTATAACGAATTTAACTTTAGTTTTTGTATTTGTTATAACACAGTGTCTTGTAACTTCACTTGCAGTACCTGCTGTAGTATTAACTGCTACGATTGGTGGTAATGCATTAGTTAAAGTTTCTATTCCTGCATAGTCATAAAGATCTCCTTCATGAGTAGCTGCAATACCTATTCCTTTACCACAGTCGTGTGAGCTTCCTCCACCAACTGTTATGATCATATCACAGTTTTCATCTTGGAATACTTTTAATCCATCTTTAACGTTTGTATCCTTTGGATTTGGTTCAACACCATCATAGAATGCTACTTCTATTCCAGCTTCTTTTAAATATTTAACAGTTAAATCAACTGCTCCACCTTCTAATCCTCTTAAGAATTTATCTGTAACTATTAAAGCTTTCTTTCCGCCTAATATTTTACATCTTTCTCCAACTACTGATATTGAATTTGCGCCCATGAAGTTAACGCTTGGTACTAGATAATCGTACATTCTCATTTCATTTTCCTCCTAAAAGTTGTTTTTTGTTGTTATATTGATTAACATTCAAAATAATTAAACTTTGAATCTTTTAAGCTTTTATAAGTTGTAAAATGCATCAACTGCAGCTTTAGCTATTGACATATCTTCTTCTACAGTTCCACCACTTACTCCAACTGCTCCAACTACTTGCTCATCTACTATTATTGGGAATCCTCCACCAAATGGTACAATTCTTTGGTTGTTTGTAAGTTGTAGACCATAAAGGCTTTCACCTGGCTGTACACATTCTGCAATTTCGTGTGAACCTTGTTTTAAACAAGCTGCTGTATAAGCTTTATTTATAGCTATATCAATGCTTGTTATAAATGCATCTTCCATTCTGTGCATTAACATTAAGTTAGCTCCTTTATCAACTGCTGCAAAAATTACAGGAACATTTATTTCTGTAGCTTTAGCTTCAGCTGCTTTAGCCATTTCTTTTACTATTTCTAAACTTAATTCTTTTACTTCATTTAACTTTTTCATAGTATATATCCCTCCTGTTATTTAGTTTCTTCTAAGTATCTTGCCATAGCAAATAGAGTATCTGATAAACGATTAGTATATTTTCTAATCTCTTCTCTAAGTCCTTGCTCAGCATTTAGTGTAACCATTCTTCTTTCCGCTCTTCTAACTATAGTCCTAGCTACATGTAAGTGCGCTGAAGCTTCATTTTTACCTGGTATTACAAATTCTGTCATAGGACCTGCAATATCCATATATTTATCTGTTAATTTTTCAAGGTTTTCTATATCTTCTTTACTAATTAAATCTTTTAAATAAGACATTCCTTTTTCATCACTTGCAAGTTCAGCACCTAATGTGAATAATCTTTTTTGTATATGATTTAATTCTTCCTTTAATTCCTTAACATCTATTTTAGAATGAGCTACTCCTATATAAGAGATCGCTTCATCTATTGTTCCATAAGCTTCAACTTTTAAACTATCTTTGTTTACTCTGCTTCCTCCAAAAAGTGAAGTTGTTCCTTTATCACCAGTTTTAGTGTATATCTTTGACATAAACTATCACTCCTATAAGTTTATTTAAATGCTATACCTTTAACTAACCTACCAGCATTTGCTCCTAGTTTTCTTAAGACTGTTCCATCATCTTTTAAGTTTGCAGTAAATAATGGTTTATCTTTCTTTAATTTATTATGTGTAAGTGTTATTATTCCATTCTTATCAATTCCAATTCCAACTGCTAGCTTAGATTTAGTAGCACCTAAATGACTAAGCTCCCATGAATTGTTTACTTGTAAGCTTTCTACTTTAAAAGGTATACCTTCTTCCTCTATACCCCATAATATTTCATTAAATAAAGATTCATCATTTAATCCTTCTTCATAATATAAATATATACAAGGTATTTCGTATTCATATGCCTTCATCACCATTGCCATAATAATTACTCCATTCCTTCACAAGCTAATATAAGACCTGTTGCAACAGCATTTCTTGGACCTTCTGTTCCTCTAATGTTTCCACGACCAGCTACTACACCATATTGTGATAATGCATCAGTAACTAATTGAGGTACCTCAAAGTCTAAAGATGATCCTCCAACTAAAACAACGAATTCTATATCTCTTATGCTTCCTGTTGGTGAAACTATGCTAAGTGCTCTTAAGCAGTTAGTTACAAATACTTTTTCTTTTGCACTTCTTCTTATATTTCTTATTTTTTCAATAGATGTTTGTCCATCAATTGGAACAAGCATTCTATCTTTTAATATTACTACTTTAGCAAATACTGAAGGATCTAATGGTTCTTCAAAAAATTCAACTGTTCCATCTTCATGTCTTATATGGAATAAACTTTCAACTTTAGCTAATGGATATTTTTTAATCTCTTCTGCTAAGTTAAATGATTCAAGTCCAAGTTCTGACTTGATAAGCATTGTTACCATATTACCAGCACCTGCTAAGTGAATTGATGATATTTCATTATTCTTATTTATGATTGAAGCATCAGTTGATCCAGCCCCCATATCAAGTATTGCAAGAGGAGTGCTAGTTCCAGGAGTTGTAAGTGCTCCACGAATAGCCATATCAGCTTCTACACCACCAACTTCAACTGGCACTTTAAGCTCTTTTTCAAGTTCATCAGCTATCATTTGCATTTGAAGTTTATCGGCTTTAACCATAGCTGCTATTCCGACTGCATTTTCTAGGGAAAATTCTTCTGCAAGTCCACCTTTAACCTTTTGAGGTATAAAAGTATCAACAGCTAAAAGGTCTTGTATCTTTATATCTGTTATCTTTTGTTTTGTAAGGTTTGCCATTACCTGTCTTACTCTTTCAAGCATTCCACCGGCATTAGTTCCAGCTTCACCTTTAACATCTTGTATAGGTACACATAATTTTACTGCATCCATTATTTTTGATGCACCGTGTTCTACATCTACACTTTCTTTACGTTTTAATCCATCTATATTAATTTTTCCAGCAGGGATTTTCTTTTCTTTTACGTCTCCCTTTGGAGTTTTAATAACTACAGCAGATCTATTTCCTATTAGTGCTCTTGATATAGGAACTATAAGTTTAGTTTCTTCTGATGAAAGATTAAATACTGTTGCAATTCCATATGGATTTGCTAGATTTTCAATTACATCACCTTGTGCTGCAACTTCAACTGCAGCTTTCATCCCTACTGGAACTTTTTCAAGTAACATAACTTCATCAACTATAGGTATTTTTTTATCTAATCTATTGTTTATAAGTACTCCATCATCTCTTTGAACGATTGCCGCTGTAATATTAACTCCTCTTCTAGTTGCAGCATTTAATCTAGCTGCTGCTTCTAAGAAATTAACCCTACTTAATATAATCGGAATAAATTCATTCTCATCTTCAAGATTTTCAAGATCTATATTATCTAAATCTTCAATATATATAGTTTTTCCTATACCAATTCCTATTCCACCTGGAGTTTGAGGATTATGTCCTATCATTGTTGACTCAGTTATAATAGTTTCTGTTATAGTTTCCATAGCAACATCACCAATAACTGGTGCTGCTTCATTTATTCTAACTAAATCTAAATCCTCTAATGTTAAAGATACTTTTCTTAGTGCTTGTTTTAATGAATCAAAAACACCTTCTATATTATCTTCTGTACCCTTTATTCCAGTTGTTCCTACGATTCCACTTGAAAGGAATTCAATCTTTCCATTTTCGACCTTTGATAATGCTACTTCCGTAGTAGCATTACCAATGTCAACACCTGCAATTATTTTCATTGTGTCCTCCTGCTTTTTGTTAGAAGTATCTTATTCTTGTTTTAACTTATTTCTCTTTTCGTATACTTCTACAGCTTCTCTTACGAATTCAGCGTTAACTTTTGCACCATATTTATGTTCAAGTTCATCTGCAATATTTAAAAGATCTTCTTTTGTTGAACGGAATGGTCTTAAAGCATTATACATTTCTAATATTCTGTCATCTGGAACTTTTATAAGTTCAGCAGCTCTTCTTAAGTTTCTTGCTATTGCATGTCTATTCATACCTTCAGCTATTTGAGCTTGCATTTCTAATGTTTCAGGTGATATTCTAACGTCTTCTGGTTTAACATCTCCATTTAAAACATTTTCTAAAGTTATATCTTGAAGATTCATTCCTGTTGGAGTTTTTATATCTTCTGGTCTTTTAATTGCTAATGGATAGTCCTTAGGACTCATTTTTTCGTTTGCCATATCCTTATTATGCCTCCCTATAATTTAGAATTTAACTTCTATTTCTATTGGTTTTGCACCTGGTTCTACGTGCTTAGTTTCTTTTATGTGGAATAACGCTGCTATTGCCATAAATTTAGGTCTAGCCATTTGGTCATTCTTTGTTGGAACTGGTGTTGGTGATTCTCCCTTTGCATATTTTGCTGCATTTTTACCTATTAATCTATAAGTTTCTAATGTTAATAGTGGTGCTTGAGGGAATAATTCTAAATTGTTTAAAGGAAGTAAATCCTTTTGGTGGATAACTGTAGTTCCTTTTGATTGTATTCCGATTCCGATTCCTGAACCACTTAATTTTGCTGCATCATTTGCTATAAATGAAACGTCTGAAGTTCTTACTATTCTAACAACTCTTGCATGTAATCCTTCTTCTTCTATACCTGCGATAAGTTCTCTTAATATATCAGTATGTTCTACATTAACTAATGTTCTATGTTGGAACTTTTCAAAAGCTGGTGCAAGTCCTATTACAACCTCGTCTGATCTTGTTCCGACTTTAGCTTCACCTACTTCTTTAAGTGTAAGCTTTGGTATAACATATTCATTTACTTTATTCTCCATATTATTCACCACTTTCTTATTCGATATCTTCTGGATTTATTACGTTAGGAATATTTTTAATTTCTTCCCATCTTTCTTTGCTTATTCTGTATCCAGTTCCAGGTCCTTTATAGTCATTTACATCATTAACTGCACTAATAACATCAAAGTCGTTATCAAGTATAGCTGATGTTTGAAGATAGTCTCCTGTTACTCTTTGCTTAAGCATGTTTAATATGTTGTTTGCAACATCATCAAATCCACCTTGGCTTAATGCTTTAACTATATCTAATCCAGTTATTCTCTTATTAAGCATTTCTTCTGCTGCTTTTAAGTCTTCTACAACATTTCTTTCAGGCATATCTTTACTTCCATGTGCATATGTTGCAGCTTCTACTTCTTCATCTGTTATTTTAGGGAATCCAAGTTCTCTAAATACAGCTTGAATAGCTCTTGCAGCTTTATTTCTTATTGCAATTGTTTCTTCTTCTGATACTGGTCTTAATCCACCATCTACCATTAAGTCTCTTTGTAATATGTTGTAATCATCAAAATCTTCTGCATCGAAGTTTGATCCAGCAAACATATTATCGTAGTTTGGAACTGCACTATATCCTGAGAATATGAAGTCTGTTCCTGGAAGCATTTGCATTAATGTTCTTGCTGTTCTTCTTATATCTGAATGTGAAAAAGTTTGGTCGTTAGCTGATGCAACTTCTATGTCAAGCATTGCTGCTATTAAGTTTTCTCCAAGTACTGCTCTTATTCCTGATGGAACTGCACCTGTCATACCTATACAACTAACTGCACCGTTTTGAAGTCCTTGAACTCCAGCACCTTTTGTTATGAAGATACATCTTGATTCTAAGTAAAGCATTGATTTTCCTTCTGCATATCCCATTAATGCTTCTGAACCTGTTCCTGATGTATATCTCATCTTAAGTCCTCTTGAAGCATAAGCTGATGCTAAGAATGCTTTTGACCATGGAGTATCATCTCCATCTGTGAATACTGATTCAGTTCCGTATACTGAAACTGTTTCTGCATAACTTGTAAGTCCTCTCATACCAAGGTCAAGTTCTGTAGCTTCTTCAACTGAACATTGAGTTAAAACTCCACCTCTTCCAACTTGTGAACCTATAAGTATTGCAAGTGCATTAAATGGTGCATATCTTACTATACCAACTGTAGTTTCTTGTTCTGAGAAACCTCTTATTCCAGCTTCTGCTGCATCTGCTGCAATTTGAACTGGATTATCTTTAAGGTTTGTTACGTGACATTGATTTGATGGAGTTTTTCTAGCTCTCATCTTTTGAAGTGCCATCATCATTTCAACAACATTCATATGTTCCATAACTTCTACAGCTTTTGCTGGAGTTATTGCTGTTGTTATTTCTACTATTTCATCTCTTCCAACATTTATATCAACTAATTTTCTTGCAATTTCTACTGAGTCTAATTTCATAGCTTCTTCTGCATAGTCAAGATTTATTGCATAATCTGCTATAAATCTGTCTATCATATCAAAGTCTTCTCTTTTTTTGCCGTCTAGTTCTACAACTACACCATTTTCTATTTTTATAGAAGATTTAGGGTCATTTGGACTTCCCATTGCTATTAAACCTTCTTCCGGCCATTCACCAATTAGACCATCTTGGTTTACAGGACGTTTTGCTAAAGCCTCGAATCTTTTTGATTTCACTTTAAGTTTCCTCCCTTATACATAAGTTTTATATTTAATATAACTTGTTATTTTTTTATCGATGTCTTTATTGTAATCTAAATCACTTTAAATTCCATTATAAAATCTTGTCTTCTTCTTGAATTAAATTGTTTAATTTTTATCAATTTAATAGTAATATTTATTTTTATTCAAAATAGAATGTTACTTTTTGGTCATTTTATATAGGGAAATGACCAAAAAGTTATATTTTTTCACTATTTATTAAATTAATTAATATTTTCAGTCTATTTAATGGAAAAATTTTTATTTCACAACTAAAAAAAGCGATTTTTTTGACATCAATTTATTTTATTAACATCAAAAAATTCGCTTTTTTTAATTTATTTCTCTATATTTTTTAGGAGTTACTCCTTCACTCTTTTTAAATACTCTTATAAAATAGCCACAATCATCAAAACCTAAATCTAATGCTATATTAAGTATTGGTATATCCGTATTTTTAAGCATTTCTTTAGCTTTATCTAGCTTTTTATTATTTATGTACGTTTTAAAATTAACTCCTACTTCTTTTTTAAACAGCTTACTAAAATAACATGAGCTTAAATTGCATATACTAGCTATACTCTCTAAGTTAATATTTTCTTCAACATGATCTTCTATATATTCTAGTGCATTTTCAATAGGAGACTTAATTTCATCTATGTTACAACTTGATTGTTTATAATTTATCGTTTCATTCTTGTTAATTTTTAAATTAACAATTAACTTTTCAATGTTTTCTATAAGTTCTTTTGGGCTTACTGGTTTTAATATGTAGTCATTAACTCCAACTACTAACGCTTTTCTAACTAAATCAAAATCATCATGTGCTGTTATCATTATTATTATTTTATTCTCATTTCGCCCTTTAATTATTTCTGCTGCCTTACATCCATCTAATCCAGGCATCTTTACATCCATTATTATTAAGTCTGGTTCAAATTCCTTATCAAGTTCTATGGCTTCTCTTCCATTACTCCCCTCAGCAACGACCTCTAACCTATCTAGGTCTTTTAAAATAATCTTTAATGCCCTTCTCTCTAGCTCTTCATCATCAATAATCATTGCTTTAAGCATATATGTATGCACCATCCTAACTATTTATCTTTTTTAAAGATAATTTTTACTAAAGTACCTTCACGAACTTTACTTTCTATTTCTATTTTATAATCATCCCCATAGTATTTAGCCATTCTTTTATTTACATTATTTATTCCTATTTTATCTAAATCTTTTCCATATCTATATTCTAATTCATCTTTTAAATCTTTTAATATATTCTCTGTTATTCCTGTACCATTATCTTTTATGCATAAAGTATAACTATCTTCATCTTCATTTGAGAATATATTTATTATTCCACCATCTTCTTTTCCTTCTAATCCATGAACTATAGAATTTTCAACGAATGTTTGTATACTCATAAATGGAATCTTTTGATTTTTAATATTATCACTTACATCTATTCCATAATTTAATCTATCACCAAATCTAACTTTTTGAAGAGCTAAATATGATTCTATATATTTTAATTCTTCTTCTATAGATACTACTTTATCTGCTTTTTTAAGTGTATATCTGAGCATATTTGATAAATTATATATGACTTCTTGAGTTTTTGGTGCCTCTTCTATTATTGCAAGCGCTGATATACTATTTAGAACATTAAATAAAAAATGTGGATTTATTTGTGCTTGTAATGCTTTTAATTTACAAGCTTCATATTCTTTTTCAAGTTCAGCTCTTTCCTTTTTAGCTTCAATAAATTTTATGTTTTTATCATTTAATTCTTTTTGAGCCATTTTAAGAACTGCTTCTTCTACTATGTAATTACTTATGTGGAACATCATATTTGCAATTGATTGAACTTTTTCAAATTTAAATACAGGTAATTTTTTATATGCCTTTAAAAGTTCTTCTTTTTCTTCTAGGTTTTTAAAATCATCTTTTCCATTAACTATATTTTCTAAATCTAAATTTTCTTCTTCTGTAAGAACTTGTCCTGCCATTACTGATCCTAAATATTGACCATTTACTATTATAGGTGTAGCAAAATCTACAAGCCCTTTATGACATCTATATATATATGGTCTTTCTAATCTAGCGGCTTCTAACCCTCCTCTAGAATCACATTTTTCACAAAGTTCTGAGAATTTCTCATTTTTTCTCATAAGATTGCAAAATTCACTACATTTACTATGTTTTGTTGCAGGTTTACCTTTATAATCAACTGTTATTATAGAAATGCCTGTAGCTTCTGCTATATCATCCTGTATTTTTTGAAAAATTTCTATATCTATAACATCATTTAAATACAAAATTCTTCTTGGCATATTATTCTCCTTATTTTTTAATAATTTTTTAGAATATTTAATTTAATTATACTTTGTATAAGTACTACTTTTCAACTCTTTCATTTTAATAACTATTTTGTAAATTTTTAAAGCATCACTATATTATTTTTATAAAAAAAAGACTTAAGTGAGTAATCTCACTTAAGTCTTTTTATTAAAATACTATTTTCCAGCTAATTTCTTGTAGCCTTCTAATCTTTCCATAGCATCTCTTTGAGTCTTTTCGAATAAAGCTTCTGCAGCTTCTGGGAATGCTTTTGCAAGTGAAGCGTATCTAACTTCTCCCATTAAGAATTCTTTAAAGTCTCCAGTTGGTTCTTTTGAATCAAGAACGAATGGGTTCTTATCAGTTCCTCTTAATTGTGGGTTGTATCTGTACATACCCCAGTATCCGCATTCAACAGCTTTCTTAGCTTCTAATTGGCTGTTACCCATACCTATTCTTATACCATGGTTTATACATGGAGCATAAGCGATTATTAATGATGGACCTGGGTAAGCTTCAGCTTCAGCTATTGCTTTAAGAGTTTGGTTCTTATCAGCTCCCATTGAAATTTGAGCAACATATACGTATCCGTAAGTCATTGCTATCATTCCAAGGTCTTTCTTCTTAGTCTTCTTACCTGATGCAGCGAATTTAGCTATTGCAGCAGTTGGAGTTGCTTTTGATGATTGACCACCAGTATTTGAGTAAACTTCTGTATCGAATACAAATATGTTTACATCTTCTCCTGATGCAAGTACGTGATCTACTCCACCGAATCCGATATCATATGACCATCCGTCTCCACCGAAGATCCATTGTGATGGTTTTACTAAGAAGTCTTTTTCTTTTAAGATTTCTTTAGCAAATTCATTATCTAATCCTTCTAAAGCAGCTACTACTCTATCAGCTCTATCTCTAGTTCCTTCTCCAAGTTCAACATTTTCAACCCAAGCTTTAAGAGCTTCTTTAGCTTCTCCTTCTTCTAATGAAACGATAGCTTCGTTAGCTAAGTCAACTAATCTTTCTCTTATAGCTTTTGCTCCTAAGAACATACCTAATCCAAATTCAGCATTATCTTCGAATAATGAGTTAGCCCAAGCAGGACCGTATCCTTTATGGTTAGTTGTGTATGGAGTTGAAGGAGCTGATCCTCCCCAGATTGATGAACATCCAGTAGCATTAGCTATCATCATTCTATCTCCGTATAATTGAGTTATAAGCTTAGCATATGGAGTTTCTCCACATCCAGCACAAGCTCCTGAGAACTCAAATAATGGCTTTTCAAATTGGCTACCCTTAACAGTTTTCTTGTTCATTGGGTTAGCTTTTGGTGAAACTTCATCTATTAGGTAATCCCAAGTTATAGCTTCTCCTTCTTGTGTATGAGCTGGCTTCATAACTAAAGCTTTTCCTGGAGCTGGACATACTTGAGCACAGTTTCCGCAACCAGTACAGTCTAGTGGTGAAATAGCCATTGCATAGCTCATTGGTGATTCAGTCTTAATTCCCTTAGCAGGAACCATCTTTAATCCTTCTGGAGCATTTTTAGCTTCTTCTTCATTTAATAATATTGGTCTTATAACTGCATGTGGACATACGTAAGCACATTGGTTACATTGGATACATTTTTCCTTATCCCATTCAGGTACGTTTATAGCGATACCTCTCTTTTCAAATGCAGCAGTACCTTGTTCGAAAGTACCATCTTCCATTCCATCGAATGCTGATACAGGAAGATCGAATCCTTCTTGTCTGTTCATTGGGTCAACGATTTTCTTAACGAATTCTGGTCTTTCCTTAGTTTCAGCTACAACTTCATCTTTAGCATCTTTCCATGATGCAGGAACATTAATTTCAACTATTGATTCGATTCCCTTATCGATAGCAGCGTTGTTCATATCAACAACTTTTTGTCCCTTCTTACCGTATGAAGTTACAACAGCATCTTTTAAGTATTTAACAGCGTCTTCTACAGGGATAATGTTAGCTAACTTGAAGAAAGCTGATTGCATTATCATGTTGATTCTTCCGCCAAGACCGATTTCTTGAGCTATCTTAACAGCATTTAAAGTATAGAACTTAATGTTGTTTTCAGCGATATATCTCTTGTATGAAGCTGGTAGATGTTCTTCTACTTCTTCTGGGCTCCAGATTGAGTTTAATAAGAATGTTCCATTCTTCTTTAATCCTTCTAGAACGTTATATTTGTAAACATATGATTGGTTGTGACAAGCTACGAAATCAGCTTTGTTTATTAAGTAAGGTGATTTGATTGCTTTCTTACCGAATCTTAAGTGTGATACTGTTATACCACCTGATTTTTTAGAGTCATATGAGAAGTATCCTTGAGCATACATGTCAGTATGGTCTCCGATAATCTTGATAGCACTCTTGTTAGCACCAACTGTACCGTCTGATCCAAGTCCCCAGAACTTACAAGCTGTAGTTCCTTCTGGAGTAGCATCGATATCTTCGTGAACTTCTAATGAAGTGTTAGTTACGTCATCAACTATACCGATTGTGAATCCGTTCTTTGGTTCGTCTTTAGCTAAGTTTTCATATACAGCAGCGATGTGACCTGGGTTTGGATCTTTTGATCCTAATCCGTATCTACCACCAACTATAACAGGAGCGTTTTCTTCACCGTAGAATGCACTCATAACGTCTAAGTATAATGGTTCTCCGTTACATCCTGGTTCTTTAGTCTTATCTAAAACAGCTATCTTCTTAACTGTAGCTGGTATAGCTTTTCTTAATCTAGCAACGTCAAATGGTCTGTAAAGTCTTACTTTAACAACCCCAACTTTTTGTCCGTTTGCATTTAAGTAATCTATTGTTTCTTCACATACGTCTGTACATGATCCCATTGCGATGATTACTCTATCTGCATCAGCAGCACCGTAGTAATCGAAGCAGTGATATTCTCTTCCTGTTAACTTAGTGATTTCAGCCATGTATCCTTCAACGATGTCTGGAACAGCATTGTAGAACTTATTAACAGCTTCTCTTTCTTGGAAGTAGATATCAGGATTTTGAGCAGTACCTCTAGTCACTGGGTGATTTGGATTTAAAGCTCTATCTCTGAATGCTTGTAAAGCTTCCATGTCAACTAATGGTTTTAATTCTTCTTGATCTAAAACTTCAATCTTTTGGATTTCGTGTGAAGTTCTGAATCCATCGAAGAAGTTACAGAATGGAACTCTTGATTTGATAGCTGATAAGTGAGCTACAGCTGATAAATCCATTACTTCTTGTACTGAACCTTCAGCAAGCATAGCGAATCCTGTTTGTCTTGCAGCCATAACGTCTTGGTGATCTCCAAAGATGTTTAATGCTGAAGTAGCTAATGCTCTAGCTGATACGTGGAATACTCCTGGAAGTAATTCCCCTGAGATTTTGTACATATTAGGTATCATTAATAATAAACCTTGTGATGCAGTGTAAGTAGTTGTTAATGCACCAGCTTGTAATGATCCGTGAACTGCTCCAGCAGCACCAGCTTCTGATTGCATTTCCATTACTTTAACAGGTTGACCGAATATGTTCTTTCTTCCTTGTGCTACCCATTCATCAACGTGTTCTGCCATTGGTGATGATGGTGTTATAGGATAGATAGCTGCAACTTCTGTGAATGCGTAAGATATATGAGCAGCAGCAGTATTACCATCCATAGTTTTCATTTTTCTCATCGCGTGACCCCTCTTTCAATTATAAAAATTAAAAACAAAACTCTTTAATTAATAAAAAGTCCATTTTTAAACTTCCTAATGAGTAATATATAGTAAATAAAATTATACATTAACCAAATAAAATACAATTTTATTTAATATCGCTTTGATATTTTTGTTTAAAATATTTCTTAATAATGTTTCAATACATTAAACAAAAAACCGTCTCTTTTATTATATAACACTATTTTAAATTTGCAAGTTTCCAATTGAAATTATCCTGTTATTTATTCATTTTTATTTTTACATTATTTAGATTTATATTATTATCTTGTAATGCTACTTTTTATCACACTTATAATCTCTTTTACTCCATCATTTAGCTTGCTTTCATTCATATTTTTTATAAGATCTTGTTTACTTTCTTTTAACATTTTAATTCCTTCTAAGATTCCTTTTTCTTGAAGCTCTTCTTCTTGCATAACTAATGAGAAACCTTCCTTTTTAAATGAGTTTGCATTTAAAATTTGGTCTCCTCTACTTGCATTTTTAGATAGTGGAATTAAAAGTGTAGGCTTCTTAAGCGCCAAAAATTCGAATATTGAGTTAGCTCCAGCTCTTGAAATTATATAATCTGCTGATTGCATTAAATGTTTAAGTTCATCACTTACATATTCAAATTGCTTGTAGCCATCTAACTTCTTTAAAGACTCATCAATATTACCTTTACCACATATGTGTATAATATTGTTATCTTTCAGAATATTATCTATATTCTTTCTTATGTTGTCATTTATAACTTTTGACCCCAAACTCCCCCCCATTATAAGAATTATATCTTTATCATTTTTAAAGCCACAAATTTCCTTACCTTTCGCCTTTGATCCTGATAAAATTTCTTTTCTTATTGGGCTTCCTGTTAAGACTCCTTTATTATTTTTAACAAACTGTAAACTTTCCCTAAATGTCACACATAATTTATCACAAAATGGTGATGCTAATTTATTAGCAAGTCCTGGTGTAATATCAGACTCATGTGCTATTACAGGTATCTTCTTCATTGAAGCTGCTATAACAACTGGAACTGTAACAAATCCTCCTTTTGAGAATATAACATCTGGTTTTTCTTTTGATAATATTTTTCTAGCTTCATGAATACCTTTTATAACTTTAAATGGATCAGTAAAATTCTTTATATCAAAGTATCTTCTAAGTTTACCTGATGAAATGCCATAGTATGGAATATTATTGCTTGTTATAATTTCTTTCTCTATCCCATCTTTACTTCCTATATATTTTATTTCAAATCCTTCTTCTTGTAATGATGGTACTAATGCTAAATTTGGGGTAACGTGCCCTGCAGTTCCCCCTCCAGTCATAATTATTTTATATTTACTCAAAAAATATCCACTCCTTATATGTCTTTATAACAATTTTATCTATTTATATAATATATTATATAGGCTTATTTATAATCTGAAACTCTTTATTGATAATTGAATGGTAGAATTTCCTTTAAATTCATTTATCTCAGGATAATATAATATATCCATTTTAAAATTACAATATCCTGTATCTTGTAATTTTAAAAACTCTTCTTCTCCATATTTATCAATATAAAGATTTTTAAATTCTTCGTATTTATTAAAATTGACTCCATCTATTTGCATTCCATTTGAAAATTCCATTTTAAATCTTAAGAAATTTTTATCTTTCCCCATAAATATAACTCTTTTTACTGTTATATCTTTATCTGCAAATACAGGACTCCAGTTTCCTTTTCCAAAAGGTCTCATTAAAGAAAGCTTATTTACTAGTTCTTTATTTATATACTGAAGCTTTAATGGCGCATCTATTATAACTTTTGGAATTATATCTTCATCTTTTAATTGACATCTCTCATTTAATTCTTTTCTTAATAATGGTATGTTTTCTTTTAATACAGAAAGTCCAGCTGCCATAGGGTGCCCCCCAAATTTATTCATAAGATGCTTGCACTTAGAAAGTTCTAAAAACATATTATACTCTTCAATTGATCTTCCAGAACCTTTTGGCATTTCTTTCCCTTCTGTTAATACTATGCTTGGAAGATTAAATCTTTCTCTAACTCTTCCAGCAACAATACCTGCAATACTTTCATGTATAGTATCTTCATAAACTACTATTACTCTTTCATCTTTTCCAAGAGTCCTTTCAACCTTATCTATTACTTTTTCTGTACTTTCAGCTGTAAGTTCTTGTCTTTTTTCATTTAATTCATTTAATTTATAAGCTAATTCTTTTGCTCTTTCTTCATCTTCTGTTATTAAAAGTTCTACTGATATATCTGCAATTTCTAGTCTTCCAGTTGCATTTATACAAGGTCCTATAACAAAACCAAAATGATATTCTGATATTGGTTTATCTTCTAGATTTTTCACTTTTATAAGTGCTTTTAATCCTTTATTTGTAGTATTATTTATAAGTTCTAAACCTTTTTTTACTATTATTCTATTTTCATCTATTAAATCTACAACATCACATACAGTTGCAATTGCTGCAAATTCTAAAAGTTCTATACTTTCATCTAAATCTATTGAAAATTCTCTATAAAGTCCTTGAATAAATTTAAATGCAACCCCTGCACCACATAGATTTTTAAAAGGATACATGCAATCTTCTCTTTTAGGATTTATTACTGCATCACCTTTTGGAAAACATTTATGCTTTTCTCCATCTTCTTCGATTATAGGTATATCATGATGATCTGTTAATACAACTTCTAGTCCAAGTTCTTTAGCAAAACTTACTTCATCAAAGGCAGATATACCATTATCACAAGTAAGTAGTACTTCTGCGCCTTCTTCTTTTAAAATCTTTATTCTATCTTTGCTCATTCCATATCCTTCACTTTCTCTGTTTGGAATATGGTAATCAAAATTTGCGCCTAATCTTTTTAAGCCTTTATAAAGAATTGTTGTACTACAAACCCCATCACAATCATAGTCACCATAAATTATTATCTTCTTCCCTTTTTCAATGGCATTTTTTATGATACTTACACCTTCTTTTAAGTCTTTTAATAAAAAACTATCGTGCATATCAGAAATTGTACCATTAAGAAAAAGAGAAGCTGCTTCTTTAGTTGAAATTCCTCTATTTGCAAGTAATCTAAGTATTAAACTATTTTCGTTCATTTCACTAGATAACTTTAGGAATTCCTCTTTTTTATTTCTTACAAGCCACTTCTCTTTCATTATTCTTCCTCTTCTAACTTACTTTATTAAATTATATAACATTTCATCTCTAAGCACACTGCTTTTTGAATTATTAAGTACATCTAGTAAAGTATATGAAAATTCTAAAGCTGTTGCAGGTCCTCTACTAGTTATTAAATTTCCACTTATAACTACTAAATCATCTTTATAATTTCCTTCTTTTAGATCATCTTCAAATCCTGGATATGATGTAATATCTTCTCCACTTATAATTCCAGCCTTTGCAAGAACTATTGGGGCTGCACAAATTGCTGCAATTTTTTTATTTTCACTATTCATCTTTTTTAATAAGTTTATAACTCTTACATCATCTCTTAAATTTGTAGCACCTGGCATTCCGCCTGGTAATACTACCATATCAACATCTAAATCATCTGAAAGAATTTCATCTGCTATGACTTTTATGTTGTGTGCACCAGTAACTTCTTTTTCATTAATTGAAACCATACTACAATTAATGTTTCCTCTTCTTAAAACATCAACAACTGTTAAAGCTTCAATTTCTTCAAAACCATTAGCTAATAATACTGCTACTTTCTTCATTTTAATCTCTTCCCTTCTAATTATACTGAACAGATACAATTTCATCATCTAATGAAACTACCATAACATCTGTTCCTCTTCCTGCTCTATTTTGAAGTTTGATATCTGAAATTTTTACAGTTTCTACGTTTTTCTTTAAAGAAGTTAAAGTAAATATACCTTCTTCTGTAGATGTAACTGCAATTTCATTATCTCCACTTTCTATTATATACCTTCCGTAAAGTACTTCATCATTATCTTTTAAACTTATACCAGTAACACCTGATGCAATTCTTCCCATTGGATTTATATTAGATTGATTAAATCTAATAGCCATTCCTTTTTTAGTTATTATAACTAATTCGCCATACTTTTGATTATTTATTGTTATTGAAGCAATTTCATCATCCTCAAATTTAAATTTATAGTATTGAGTTATTGTAAAGTCATGACTAAACTCTGTAAGTATAGTCTTTTTAACTAATCCTCTTTTTGTAATGACAAATACAGCTAAATCCTCATTATATTCTTTTAGTGATACTATTTTTATAACCCTTTCTTTTTCTAAAAGACCTGAAACAATATCATTAAGTTTTATATCTTTAGATACAACACTTTCTAGCATAAATGATTTTATCTTAACTACATTTCCTTTATCAGTGAATAATAATAAGTCACTTAAAGTATCAGTATATGTTTTAAGATCATCATTTTTAGGAATTCTTGAAAATGCTTTTATAACATTTTTATTTGTTACTCCAATTGCAAATTCTTTGTATTCTAAAGTATCTACATATTCACAGCTTATAATTTCATCATTATCTGAAAGATTAAATAAATAACTTCCCATGATATTTCTTGGAGTATCTAAAACTTCTCCAATTTCTAAATTAAATTCTAATCCAATCTTTGTATTTACCTTTAAGAACTCTTTATTTTCTTCTCTATTTAATAACATTACACTTACTACATTTTCGTTATCCTTAAGCTTAATTGCTTGAAGCTTACTATAAGAAGTTTTAAATTTATCTAAAGAACTCTTCTTTATCATACCTTTACTTGTAATGAACTGAATATATTTATTTGGATTTAAAGTTGTTTCTGATATAACATTAACTATAGTCTCTTCTTCTAAATCTAATGTTTTAATTAATGTATCTATTCTTTCTCCTTTATCCTTCCATTTACCTTCTGGAATATTTATACCTTTAGTTTGATACATATTACCTTTATCAGTAAATATTAATATATTATCTCTAGTATTTGATTCAAATAAGAATTTAAGTTCATCCCCTTCTCTATAATCAATCGCTTCAACATCTTGATTAGATCTTATATAGTTTTTATGAGGAATTCTCTTTATAAATCCATCCTTTGAAAGTGTAACCATAACATCTTCAATAACAATAAGCTCTTCCACATCTATCTTAGCTATACTATCATCTTCAATTATGTTTGTTCTTCTAGGATTTTTATAATTTTCACATACTTCTTTAAGCTCTTCTTTTATTACTTTTAGAAGTTCTTTTTCTTCTTGTAATATCTTTTTAAGTCTCTTTATTTCTCTTTTTAATTCTTTATATTCTTTTTCAAAAACTTTAATTTCAAGTCCTGTAAGTCTATAAAGCATAAGTTCTAATATTGCACCAGCTTGAATTTCAGTAAATCCAAAGTTATTAATTAAATTAGTTGAAGCATCTTTTTTAGACTTAGATGCTCTTATTGTTTTAATCACTTCATCCATTATGTCTATTGCTTTAATAAATCCTTCTACAATATGGAATCTTTTCTCTGCAATTTCTAATTCTCTTTTAGTTCTTCTAGTTACTATTTCCTTTTGATGATTTACATAATGTTTTATTATAGTTTTAAGTCCCATAGTTTCTGGCTTACCATTACATAAAGCAACCATATTAAAACTAATATTACATTGAAGATCTGTTTTCTTAAATAAGTATTTAAGTACTTTTTCTACATCACTTTCACTCATTGCTTTTTTAAATTCAATAACAGCTCTAATACCATTTCTATCTGATTCATCTCTTATATCAGTTATTCCTTCTAGTACTTTTGAGTGTTTCTTATCAGCTGTCATTTCTGAAATAGTTTGAAGTATCTTTGATTTATTTCTTCTATATGGGAACTCTGTAATTACAATTCCAAGTCTTCCGTTTTCTAAAGTTTCTATACATGTTTTTGCTCTACATGTAACTTTACCTTCTCCTGTTTCATAAGCTGATTTTAATGAATTTTTACCGATTAATACTCCACCTGTTGGAAGGTCTGGTCCTTTTATATGTTCCATTATTTCATCAGTTGTTATATCTTTATTATCAATATAAGCTAAAACACCATTTGTAACTTCTTCTAAGTTATGTGGTGGTATATTAGTTGCAAGTCCAACTGCAATACCGAATGTTCCATTTACTAAAAGATTTGGATATCTACTTGGAAGTACTGTTGGTTCCATTTCACTATCTGAATAGTTTGGAACCATATCTACAGTATCTTTATCTATATCTCTTATCATTTCCATAGCAATTGGTGCAAGTCTAGCTTCTGTATATCTCATAGCAGCTGCACCATCACCATCCATTGAACCCCAGTTTCCGTGTCCTGATATTAGTGGCTCTCTAGTTGAGAAGTTTTGCGCAAGTATAACCATTGCATCATATACAGATGTATCTCCATGAGGATGGAATTTACCTAAAATATCTCCAACTATTCTTGCTGATTTATAATATGGTCTATCTGGAAATGCCTTTAACAGGTATGAACCATATAATATTCTTCTATGAACAGGTTTTAATCCATCTCTTACATCTGGAAGTGCTCTATCTTTTGCAACTTCTATTGCATAAGGAAGATAGTTATCTGGCATAGCCTCTTCAATAGGAACCCTTATTACGTTTCTATCTACTGGTATATTACTAACTTTTTTTGCCATAACATTTCTCCATTTCTATCTATAATTAAAATTCTCCGTATTTGTACATATATTTTCTTCTTGGCTCAACAACATCTCCCATTAAAAGAGATACCATTTTTTCAGCTTTAGCTGCATCTTCTATTGTTACTTGAAGCAATGTTCTACTCTCTGGATTTAATGTTGTTTCCCATAATTGATCTGGATTCATCTCTCCAAGACCTTTATATCTTTGAATTAATGCCCCTTTACCAATTTTCTTTTTAACTTTTTCAAGTTCTTCATCTGAATAAGCATATTCACTTATTTCTTTACCTTTAACCTTTTTATAAACTTTATATAAAGGTGGTTGTGCTAAGTAAAGGTGACCATTAGCTATAAGAGGTCTCATATATCTATAAATATAAGTCATCCAAAGAGTTCTTATATGATATCCATCAACGTCAGCATCACTCATTATTATTATTTTGTTGTACTTTAAATCATCTTCACTATAATTATCTAAAGTTCCAGTTCCAATTGCTGTGTTAAATATTTTAAGCTCCTCTGAAGCTAGTACATTTTCAAGTTTTTGCTTCTCTGTATTCATTATTTTACCCTTTGATGGCATAATACTTTGGAATTTTCTATCTCTAGCTTGCTTTGCTGAACCTCCAGCTGAATCTCCCTCAACTACTATAAATTCATTATATTCTTTATCTCTACCTGTACAAACAGCAACTTTACCTGCAAGTGGTGCTGTACCTTTACCTATCTTTTTCTTTTCTGCTTCATTTATCTTTTTAATCTTTTCTCTTCTTTGCGCCGCTTGAAGGGCATTATTTATTATTTTGCTTGCAAGTTCTTTATTATCTTCTATCCATTCTGAAAGCTTAGTGTATGCTACTTCATTCATCATTGTATAAGCTTCTGCATTTCCAAGCTTTGTTTTTGTTTGTCCTTCAAAAACTGGTTCTGATATTTTTATTCTTACAATAGCAGTCATACCTTCTCTTAAGTCATCGCCTTCAAACTCTTTATCTTTTTCCTTTAATAAACCAAGTTTTCTTGACCATTCTTTGAAAGCTCTTGTCATACCAGTTTTAAATCCTGTTTCGTGAGTTCCAGCTTCTGTGGTTGGTATATTATTTACATAACTTGCTATATTATCTGTAGTTGAATCAGTAAACTGCATACATACTTCTCCAGCCATAGATATTCCTGCTATTTCTTTTTCTCCTTCAAATAAAATAGGATCTTTATGAATAGGAGTCTTACTTTCATTTAAATATTCTATAAAATCTAGTAACCCTCTTTCAGAGTAGTATTCCTTTTTAACTTCTTCTTCTCCTCTTTTATCTATAAGTTCAAGTCTCATCCCTTTATTTTGGAACGCTAATTCTTGAAGTCTTTCATCTATAATATCAAATTTAAAATCTGTACTTGAAAATATCTTTTTATCTGGTAAAAAAGTTACTTTTGTTCCAGTATCTTTTGCTTTTCCAACTACCTCTAAAGGAGTTACTGGTGTTCCTGGCATATCTTTTTTAAGTTCTTTATCAAAAGCATATTCAAATCTTTGTCTATATACATTTCCATTTTGATGAACTTCTACTTCAACCCACTTAGATAAAGCATTAACAACAGCTGCTCCAACTCCGTGAAGACCTCCTGATGTTTTATAATTTTTGTTATCAAACTTTCCGCCTGTGTGAAGTTCTGTATATACCATCTCAACTCCACTCTTTTTCTTAACTGGGTGAATTCCTGTTGGTATCCCTCTACCGTTATCTATTACAGTTACACTTTTATCACTGTTTAATATAACAGTAGCTTTGCTACCATATCCATTTGATATTTCATCAATTGCATTATCTAAGATTTCCCAAACACAATGATGAAGACCCTTACTTCCAGTAGAACCTATATACATGCCCGGTCTTATTCTAACAGGCTCTAATTTTTCTAAAGACGTTAAATCCGTAACATCATATGATATATTATTTTCTTTTACCATTTTTTCCTCCACCTTAAGAATTTATAATAACAATATTAATTTCATTTTTAATTTCTAATATAATATTTTTAATTTATTTAATATGTACTATAAAAGAGTTACTTACATTAAGCCCCTTAATAGATTATGCAAACTCTTTTTTAAAGTCTAAATATTCAATATTATCTTTTATAAATTATATTTTATAATTAATTTGTGCAATTTTTCACTTTATATAATATTAAATATTTATAACTCCTATCTTTTATTTTATTAACCATTCTATTCTATCATAATTTTAATAAAAAAAAAGAAAAACCGTACAAGTGTTTGCACAGTTTTTCTTTTTACTATATTAATTTTATTATTCTTAATTTATTTTATAAAGCCTTTAATGCTTCTAAAGCTTTATCATAATTTGGTTCATCACTTATATCTTTGCAGTATTCTACGTATGTTACATTATTCTTTTCATCAACTACAAACACCGCTCTTGCAAGTAATCCCATTTCTTCAATATATAGTCCGTAATTTTCTCCAAAAGATCTGTCTTTATAATCTGATAAAGTAATTACATTGTCTACATCTTCAGATCCACACCATCTAGCTTGAGCAAATGGTAAATCCATTGATACTACGTAAACTTTTGTATCTTTTAAATCAGTTGCTTCTTTGTTAAATCTTTTTACTTCAATATCACAAACTGGAGTATCTAAAGATGGTACTGCTAAAAATACTCTTTTTCCTTCAGTATCTTTAAGAGTCACTTTATTTAATGAATTATCATATAAAACAAAGTTAGGTGCTTCCTGTCCTACTCTTACTTCTGCTCCTCTTAATGTTATTTTATTTCCTTGTGCTGTTATATTCATATATATCACTCCTGTATTAATCAATAATTATTTTCTATTAATATTTCCTATTAAATATATTTTATACTTTTTTTTATATAATTCAATAGATTATTTTTGAACAATATATTAATATTATCTTTTGCTATTTATAATATATAAATTCATAAAAATAAAAAGGCCTAAAGATCTTTTTATTATAATGATTTATTAAATATTTCTATTACATCATCTTTATTTAATGGAACGTAAGCATACTTTAAACCACCATGTTCTACTGCTTTTTCTGCCATAATCCCAAATTTTTTATTATCTATATTAAGCTCACTTAATGATTTTGGAACATTTAACTTTCTAAATAATTAAAGCTTTCCATAAACTCTCCTCCAAGCTGACTTTTGCATATTTTCCACTTATAAATCATTATACACCTAAAAGAAAAAAGCTTAAGGTTATTTAAAACCTTAAGCTTTTTCTTTATTATAAATCACAAATCTCTACGTTTCTTACGTGTTTTGTGTGACTCCATTCTTTATTGTTCTTGTTTAATATTCCTTGTATAGTTATTGGAATCCATGTTACTGTATATAATCCATATAATAAGAATCTAATAAATAACACTAATCCTTTCTTTCCTAAACATATAAATGTTATTAAAAGCATTGTTAAACTATATCCTGCTGATACTATCCAGAATGCATAAACGCTATCTATCTTTGTGGATAATATCGGTAGTATAAATACATTTAAAGAGTATATAACTAAAAGAGTAAAGAATCCTGTTGAAACTTTCTTTTCTAGTTTAAGTACTAATGGTGTGATTAAGAATTGGCATATTATAAATACTTTCCAACCTACATCACTAAATGCATTACTTATAACAAAAACGTCTGAAGTTCCAAAATTTGATTGTACTAAAGTAAGTACTGCTGAAATACCTAGTAATAATGTTACAAATGGTTGCATTACATAAAGTGCACAGTCAAACATATAAAACTTTCTTTGTTTTATTGATTCTTTTATTAACTTAAAGAAATATCTTGATGCAACATCTGTAAATCCTTGCATCCATCTTTTTCTTTGTGACCAAGATTGGACTAATGTAAGTGGTTTTTCATCAAATATTTTAGCATCGTGTGCCCAACCTACTTTTTCTCCGTGTGATACTAACTTACATGTAAATTCTAAATCTTCTGTAAGACATGTAGCTCCCCAGCCTAGTTTTTGAAGCATTTCTGTATCAATTGCAAATCCTGTTCCTCCAAGTTGGTTTGATAAACCTACGTTTCTTCTTGCTAATTGGAACATTCTATTTTGTGACCAAAATGCTATTGAGTAAGCTGTTGCAATCCATGAGTCGTTTGGATTTTTACTATCTATATATCCTTGTACGACTTTGTATCCTTCTAACATCTTTGAGTTGATTTCCTTTAAGAAATCTTCATGTACTAAATTGTCTGCATCAAATATACAGATGGAATCATACTTTTTATCCATCTTAAATAGTTTACTAAACATCCATTCAAGAGCATAACCTTTTCCTCTTTTATCTTCTGAGAAACGTTCAAAAACATTTACTCCATATCCTCTTGAAATTTCTGCTGTTTTATCTGTACAGTTATCAGCTATAACAAATATGTCGTATAATTCCTTTGGATAATTAAGCCTTTGCATACTCTCTATAAGTTTACCTATAACTACTTCTTCATTATGGGCAGCTACTATCATAGCAAACTTTTTAACAGGTGTATAATTTTTCTTTTCTTTTCTTCTGAAAAGCCCAAAGAAAGCTAATATTAAAAAGTACATAGTTATAAAGAATACGAAAACTTGAAATACTGCCGTTACAGCATAAATTATATTTCCCATTATATTCACTCCTAATGACAAATGGAATTTATTCCCCATTCATTTCTATTTTCTCTAAAATACATCCTTTTAAATATAATTCAATAGTCGTTAAAAATCAAGTACATAAAAATTAAAAATATTTAAGAATTTACATTAAAGTTTATATTATACGTACTTTACTAACTTTTTTAAAAGTTTATACAAAAAGACAGATTTTATAAAAATCTGTCTTTTTGTATTTTTAATTTTAAACTATTCCTTGTGCCATCATAGCATCACAAACTTTTAAGAATCCAGCAATATTTGCACCCATTAAAATATTACCTTCATCTCCATATTCTTTGCTTGCTTCACTAGCATTTTTATAAATCATAACCATTATATCTTTTAGCTTTTCTAAAACTTCTTCTTTAGTCCATGAAAGTCTTATACTATTTTGGGACATTTCTAAAGCCGAACAAGCAACTCCACCTGCATTTGCAGCTTTTGCTGGACCAAACATTATTTTATTATCTTGGAATACTTTAACTGCTTCAAGAGTTGATGGCATATTTGCGCCTTCTGAAACAGCCTTTACTCCATTTTTTATAAGAAGTTTAGCTGATTCTTCATTAATTTCTCCTTGAGTAGCGCATGGAAGTGCAATATCACATTTTATTTTCCATATATTTTTGCATCCTTCTTCGTATTTAGCTGTGCTTACATAGTTTAAGTATTCTTTTATTCTGCCTCTTTTTACTTCTTTTATATCTTTTACTACATCTAAGTTAATACCATTTTCATCGTATATATATCCATTTGAATCACTTAATGCAACAACGTTTGCTCCAAGTTCCTTAGCCTTTTCTGCTGCATATATAGCAACATTACCTGATCCTGAAATTACTACAGTTTTTCCGTCAAAACTTGTTCCATTATCTTTTAGCATCTCTTCTGTGAAGTATACTAATCCATATCCAGTTGCTTCTTTTCTACCAAGACTTCCCCCATAAGATAATCCTTTACCAGTTAATACACCTTGCTCGCTTGTATTTCTAATTTTTTTATAGTACCCATACATATATCCTATTTCTCTTCCGCCAACTCCAATATCTCCAGCTGGTACATCTATATCACTACCTATATGCTTGCAAAGTTCTGCCATAAAACTTTGACAGAATCTCATAACTTCTCTGTCTGATTTTCCTTTAGGATCAAAATCTGATCCACCTTTTCCTCCACCAATTGGAAGTCCTGTTAATGAATTTTTGAATATTTGTTCAAATCCTAAAAATTTAATTATACTTTGATTAACTGATGGATGGAATCTAAGTCCGCCTTTATATGGCCCAATAGCACTATTAAATTGTACTCTAAAACCTCTATTAACTTGAACTTTACCATTATCATCTACCCAAGGTACTCTAAAGAATATTTGTCTTTCAGGTTCTACAATTCTTTCTAATATTCCTTCTTTAATATAATCAGGATTTTTATCAAATACAGGTATTAAAGATTCTAGTACTTCAGTAACTGCATCTATAAATTCTGCCTCCCCCTTATTTCTTTCTTTAACTTTAGCTAATACTTCATTTACATATTCTCTTCCATTCATTCTACTTCACCCTCTACTAATAATCTATTTATATAATACACCTTTTTTTTATATTTTTCCATAAAATATAGTTGTTTTTTAAAAAGTTTCCATTCTTTTAAAATATTTTATATTATTTTATTAATTTGAAAATTAGTTCCCCTTTGAAAAAGTTTTCTTTTATTTTGATTTATGAGGTATTTGTTTTTTGATATTTTCTAACACTATATTTATAAGAAACTATTATAAAGAAAGGATTTTTTTTATGAATATAGGATATGCATGCACTCCTCTTAAAATACATAATAAAACCACACGAACATTTACACTAAAAAATTATACAGAAGAAAAACTTATAGAATGTATTAAATATAATTTAGAAGATTTATATGAAATACTTAAATATAACTTATCTAATGGTATCTATATGTTTAGAATAAGCTCTGATATAATCCCTTTTGGAAGTCATAAAATAAACAACTTAGATTGGTCTAATATTTTTAAAGAGGATTTTAAAAATATAAATGATATTATAACTAAAAATTCTATTAGAATTTCAATGCATCCTGGTCAATATACAGTCTTAAATAGTAAAAATCTAGTTACTGTAGAAAAGTCTATTAATGACCTAGAGTATCACACAAAATTTTTAGATAGTATCTCAAATGATAAATCTAATAAAATAATTCTACATGTTGGTGGACTTTATGATAATAAAAAAGAATCCATAAATAGATTTTTAAATGTATATAATTCTTTATCTAAAAATGTTAAAGACAGATTAGTTATAGAAAATGATGAAAAAAACTATTCTATAGAAGATCTCTTAAATATAAACGAACATGTAAAAATCCCTATAATATATGATAACCTTCATTATCTTTGTTATGAAGGAGTAGATACTAATTCATTTAAAATATTAAATTCTATTAAAGATACTTGGAATAAAGAAGATGGAAAAATTAAAGTTCACTACAGTGAGCAAGCTCTTAATAAAAGAATTGGCTCTCACTCTAATACAATATTTATAGATAAATTTTTAGAGTACTTAAAATCTATAAAAAATTTTGATATAGATATAATGCTAGAAGTAAAAGATAAAGATTTTTCTTCAACTAAAATAGTAAATATATTAAAAGATCTAAATAATACTTTAGATGAATCTACTAAATTAAGCGCTCTTAAAACTTATGAGTTTTACTTAAAAGAAAGGAATTTAGAACTATTTAAAGAAGGTGAATATATCCTTTACGAAAAAGGAGTAATTGAATTTTATAAATTTATAGATAAATGCTCTTCTGTTAATATTAATGAAGCTCTTTCATCAAAAGTATTAAAAGAGTTTTATTTATCTATAGAAAACTCTTTATCTAAAAGTGAAATTGCACATTTAAATAAATTATTTAAAAATAATGATATATCTAAAACTAAAGAATATATTATAAAGATTTCTAGAAGAAATAAACTAGATGATAATCTTAAAAATTATTTTCTTCATAATATTTAAGGAGTAACAACTTAAGTTGTTACTCCTTTTTAATCTTCTCTTATTTCATCCATAAGCTTATCTAATATCTTATTCTTACTTCCCTTTGAATACATATATATAGGTATAGTTACAATAATTCCACCTATAGTTCCGCAAATTATATCATACATTGTATCCTCTAAGCCATTTTGAGCTGTTAATCCAAATAAACTATCTGTTGCAAACTCCCATATCTCCCATGCTCCTGCGCAAGCTATTGCAAACATTATTGTAAATATGACCATAGCATATGGCTTTATTTCTGTATTTTTTTTGCTACCAAATAGATAAGTATAAATTGCAAATCCAATAACTCCTATTAGTAGACCTGATACTAAATGAAGAAGTTTATCATATCCCTCATAAGCATAAAAGTTTAAAACATTAGCTAAATACATTGAAAAGAATATAAATATAACAATTGCTACATATGTCATTTTAGATTTTCTTAAAAAACTTCTTTTAAATATAAAATCAAAAATTAAAAGTGTAACAAGTATAAGTGCTATTCTTGGTAACTTTACTCCCCCTCTGCAAGCTATATCCCATACAGTAGTAACAGATATTATTATTAAAAATAAATAAGTTACTATTTTATCGTATGCTAATTTCATAATGCCTATTCCCCCTAGAATAATTATTTTCCATAATTACTTTTATATAACGGTATTGCTAGTAAAAATCCTCCAATAAAACCTCCAATATGACCTAAGTTATCTATATTAGACGCTGTTAAACCTATATAAAGATTTAAAATTATAACTGCTATAACATTTCCTATTACACCTTTTTGAATATGTTCTTTTTCTTTAAGTGCAAACCATAGGAATGCTCCTAAAACTCCAAAGATAGCTCCTGATGCTCCAACTGATATTGTATCTGGAGCAAATAAATAACTTAATGCACTTGATGTAATTGCAGATATAAAATATATTGAAAGATATTTTTTAATTCCATATATTTTTTCAACTACAGTTCCTACAACGAATAATGAATACATATTAAATACAAGATGCATCAATCCTCCATGTAAAAAACTACATGTTATTAACCTAAAAACTTCACCTTTATCAATAAAATAATTAACTTTAGCTCCGTATTTAACTAAAACTAATCCATTTATATCAATAAGACTTTTTGAAGCTATTGCAGTTAGTAAAAATATAATAACATTAATTAAAATTAACGTCATTGTAACTGGACTTTGTTTAAATATATTTTTATATCCTTCTCTTTGATTTTCTTCATCAATCACATTTATACACATCTTTAATGGATCTGCACTTCTATCACAATATAGTATCTCTTTAGTATTTATGTTATAAACTAATTTATTTTCTATATTATTACCTTTTATATAATCTCCATTAACTAAAACTATACTATTTAACGAAAATCTTCTTCCTAAAGAAATCATATATTCATATGCTTCTTTAAAATTTATATCTTCTTCGGAGTCTTTAGATATAATTACTGCATACACTCCATCCTCTAAATCTTTAATAGCTATCCATTTTTCACTTTTGCTAAAATTGCTATAATATGTTTTTATATAGAATCCTTGTGTTCTGGATAAAAAATTAAAAACCTCGCCTTCAAAGTTCCTCATAACCTAACCCCTTATCTCTGTTTATTTTTATTTAACTATTATATATTATATCAAATTATAAAGTATATAAATTTTCATTTGTAGTCGTAGAAAATAAATTTATATATTTAATATATAGTTAACTTAGTATATGATTCAAATCACATTTTTAAAATAAAGTTAGAGTAAAATTTATATTAAGATACGAACTAAAGCTTTAAATTATATTTTAAATTTTTAGTGCCTATCTTAAATTATTAATTTGGGAGGGTTTTATTATGATGCAACTTATAGAAATTGAAAAAATAATATCTGGAGAAGATAATATGAAAGACTTTAGCAGATTTTTAAAAGAATTTGGAATAGAAGATGTATTTGAAGATATAACTTTAAAC
This sequence comes from Clostridium budayi, assembly GCF_055396605.1. Taxonomy (NCBI): domain Bacteria; kingdom Bacillati; phylum Bacillota; class Clostridia; order Eubacteriales; family Clostridiaceae; genus Clostridium; species Clostridium budayi. Next base: position 1,149,110 of record NZ_AP042456.1, on the reverse strand, counting down.
CACATAAAAGATAGACTTGAAGTTTTACTTGCAATTGCAGAAGAAGATAATGATCCTAAAATATCATCTAAGAAAAAGGAATTAAAAAGATTACTTGAAAACCTTAAAGGTGAAAAAGATAAAAGAGCTGCTATGCATGCTTTAAAAGAAATATATTCAGCATATAACAGTAGCGATTTAGATGAAAAAGAACTTGATAGGAAATTAAAACATGCACTAAAAGAAGTAAAAAAATATGAACACTTCAAAAAACATGAAGAAGAAATTGCACAAAAATGGATTAGGAATTTAAATAAAAAAGGTAACAAAATAGAAGAAATATAAAATAAAAGGTACTTAATCATTGTCATGATTAAGTACCTTTTATTTTATTTTAAGTTTTCTTCTAACATATCTAATAATTCATTAAATCTATTTATAGTTGCTTCTAATGGCTTAGATGTTGTCATATCAACTCCAGCTTTCTTTAATATATTAATTGGATAATCACTTCCCCCACTCTTTAAGAATGTAATATATTTTGAAACTGCATCTTCTTCTTTATTTAATATTGAACTTGCAAATGCTGAAGCTGCTGCATATCCAGTAGCATATTGATATACATAAAAATCTGAATAGAAGTGAGGAATTCTTGCCCACTCTATATCTATGTCTTCATCAACTACTATATCAGGTCCAAAGTATTTAACATTTAGTTCATGCCACTTCTTTGAATATTCTAGTGCTGTAAGTGGTATTCCACTTTCAATGCTTTCATGTGTAAATAATTCAAATTCTGCAAACATAAGCTGTCTAAATACAGTAGTTCTAATTTGCTCAAGTTCTTGATTTATAAGATATAATTTTTTATTTTTATCTGTTTCTTTATTTATTAAATGATGGATTAAAAGAGCTTCATTTGTTGTTGAAGCAACTTCTGCACAAAATAGAGTATATCCTGAATAGAAGTAACTTTGATTCTTTCTTGAGTAATATGAATGGATTGAATGACCCATTTCATGAACTAATGTTGATACATCATTTAAATCATAATTATAATTTAAAAGTACATAAGGCATTGTGTCATAACATCCCCAAGAATAAGCTCCACCTTTTTTACCTTTATTTTGATATTTATCAATCCATCTATTTTCTATACCTTCATTAAATATGCTTAAATATTCTTCTCCTAAAGGTTTTAGTCCTTCTTTTGCAATTTCTACACCTTTATCAAATTCAATATGTTCATTCTCAATTTCTATTACAGGTACATATAAATCATACATATGCATTTCATCAAGTCCAAGCATTCTTTTCTTTAATGATACATATCTATGAAGTGATGATAAATTCTTATCTATTGTATTTATTGCTTCTTTATACACTTTAACATCAATATCATTTGGCTTTAATGATGCTTCTAATGCATTTTTATACTTTCTAATTTTAGCACTAAAAATAAAGTTTTTAATTGATGCACTTAAAGTTGTTCCAAATGTATTTTGAAGATTTTTATATTCTGAGAATAGTGTTTTAAAAGCTTCTCTTCTAACTTCTCTATCTTTTGATTTTATAAAGCTTGAATAATTACCTTCTGTAAGTTCAACTTCATTTCCATTTTCATCTTTAATTTTATTGAATTTCATATCTGCATTAGATAACATATTATGAATTGCATCTGGAGCATCTAAACAATCTGAAACTTGAGATAATAATTCTTCCATTTCTTTAGTAAGAACGTGATCTTTTTCCTTTAATATATCTCTAAATAAGAATTCATAATTTTTAAGCTCTGGAACTTCTTCCATTGCTTTTATTATATACTCTTCTCCAAGTGATAGTATTTCAGGTACAAAGTAAGCTGAATAACTTGAAAAATCAGCCATATAACTATCTATTTTGCTCATTCTAGCTTGATTTTCATTATTTGCAGTATCTTCATCACTTTTTAGATGTGAATATACATAAAGTTTCTCTGCTAATCTATTTATTTTTTCAGAGTACTTTAAGTATTCTAATATATTTTGTGGATCATTTAATTTACCTTCGAAATCTTTAAGCTTTGGAGCTTCCTTTTTTAAATCTTCGAAATCTTTTTCAAAATCAGCACTTGATTTGTAAATTTTTTCTATATCCCACTTATCCTCTTCTCTAATTTCATTTCTACTTTTTAAAGTAGTTTCCTTCATAAAACTCTCCTCCTTTTTAATTTAATAAATTAGGCTCTCTTTATTTTATGCCTTTATAAAAATTTTAATCTTCTTTATATTCTTCTTCTTTACCTTCTATATTCTTAAATACTTCTATCATTTCTTTTTCTATAAGATCTACTATTTTTGTTACATTTTCTTGCATTTTATTATGATCATCATCATATTTAAATTTAACTATAAATGTTGGATTATATTCATCTAAATCCTCTGAAAGTTCAAATCCTTCTTCCTCAAATTCTTTTGCGTTAAATAAATCATATATAGCTGAGTATTCCCATTCGCTTACATCTTTATTTGTATCAAAATATAAATTAACAGTATCTCCATCTACAAAAAACTTTCTTACATGTAAAGCTCCTTCATTTACACTAAAGCTTCCAAGCTCCTTTGTTATAAATCCTGTTTCTTTATCTTTTTCCATTAATACTAAACTTGAAAAATCCATAAATTTTGTCCTCTTTTCTATTTATAATATTATTTATTTGTTATTATTATAAACTATACCTACTATTTTATGAAATAATAAATATAATATTCTTTACTTTATGGTAAAATATGGTAATATTTTATTATAATAGTTTTAGGAGTGATTTTTATATGGATTATAAAAGAGTTAACAGAAGAACTAGAATAACAAGAAAAGAAAGATATAAAATGAGGCAAAGGAAACGTAGAAGGATAACTTTAGCTGTTATTTGCGTCTTTCTTATAGTAGGTGGTTTTGTAACTAATAAAATAATAACTTATAAGAAATGTCAGAATATATCTTCTGCAGTTGAATACTATACTACATCTAATATAGATAATTCTCTTCTAAGAGTACAGAATATGGAGCTTAAGTTTTCTGATGGGGATACTGCTGTAGTTACAGCATCAGGACTTTCAAAAGAAAAACCACATGAATCAAGAAAAGTTGAGTGCCATTTAAAAAAATCAAATAACTCTTGGAAATTAGAAAATTTATATAAATTAAATTAGATTAGTTAATCTTGCAAATCATTTGCATAAAAGTGTATAATAAAGGGTAATTATTTTTAGGAGATGATTAATTGATTAATATAAATAACCTTACATTTTCATATAACAATAAACCACCTTTTCTTATTGATAACGTTAGTTTAGATATACCTAAAGGTGCTTATGTTTCTGTAGTTGGTGAAAATGGAAGCTGCAAAACTACCCTTATGAAACTTATACTTGGTCTTTTAAAACCTACATCAGGAACAATAAACGTGAATGCTAGAAAGATTGCATATGTTCCACAAAAAATTGAAAGCTTTAATTCTCAATTTCCTATTTCGGTATATGAAATATTAAAAACTCATGGTAAATCAATCGGAGTAAATAACAAAAAAGAAATTAATAAAGCATTAGAAAAAGTAAATATGATTAATTTTATAAATGCATTAATAGGTAATTTATCAGGCGGTCAACAACAAAGAGTATTTATAGCTAGAGCTCTTATGGGAAATCCTGACCTTATAATATTAGATGAGCCATCTACTGGAGTGGATTCTAAGAGCCAAGCGTCTATCTACTCTCTACTTCATAAGCTTAACGTAGAAAATGATAAAACAATCATTTCAGTAGAACATAACATTAATATGGCTTTAGAATATTCAACTCACATAATAGAAGTTGTATGTGGCATGCCAACTATTTACACAAAGCAAGAATATATTAAACATATTTCAAATAGAGATAATAAAATATTAAATTTATAATAGAAAGGTATTTACTTTATGTTTGAATTAGATTTTATGAGAAACGCCTTTATTGCCGGAGGAATCATATCAATTCTCTGCCCATTTATAGGTTTGTTCTTAGTACTTAGAAGATACTCGATGATAGGGGATACTCTTTCCCACTCTTCTTTTGCTGGAGTTGCAATTGGATTAGTTATTGGTGTTAATCCATTAATTACTGCTTTTTTATTCACAACAGTTTGCGCTCTTGTAATTGAATTTTTACGTGATTATTATAAACGTTATGCAGAACTTGTAATGTCTATTGTGCTTACGCTAAGCCTTGGAATTGCAATTATTTTAATAAGTAGCGGAAAAGCTTCTGCAAATGTTAATTCTTTTTTATTTGGTAGCATACTTACGGTAACTAAACAAGATATAATGCTTATATTAATTACAGGTATTATATGTTTAATAGTATTAGCTATTATTTTTAATAAACTTTTATACGTTACATTTGATGAAGAAGGTGCTAAAACTTCAGGTATAAAAGTTAAATTAATAAATTATATATTTACTATGCTAATTGGTGCAACAATATCTATGTCTATAAGAATAATGGGTATTTTAGTTATATCATCAATAATAGTAGTTCCAGTTGCAACTGCTATTCAGCTTAATAAAAACTTTAATAAAACTCTTATTTTTTCAATAATCTTTGGATTTATTGATATTATGTTTGGTCTTGTTATATCTTATTATATGGATAGCGCACCTGGCGGAACTATTGCTCTTATGGCAGTTATAACTTTATTAATAGTGATTATATTTAAAAGATTTATAAAATAAAAAAACATCTCAAAATCTATTTTTGAGATGTTTTTTTACATTCATCACATACACCTTTCATTTCTAAGTTATGTTCTGTTAATGTAAATCCAGTTTGCCTATTTATGATCTCTTCTATTTGAATCATTGGACAATTTAATTCAACTTCTTTATGACATATATTACATTCTAATAAATGTTTATGATTTGCCTTATGGAGCTTATAAATTGATACGCTATCTTCTAATACAAACTTATCTATTATATTATTTTCTAAAAATACATCTAAAGTTCTATATACAGTACTTAAATTAATATTTGTATCATCATCTCTACAAATATCAAAAATTTTATCTGCACTTATACTCTCTTTACTGTTTTGTAATATAGTTAATATTTTAATTCTTGCTTTAGTTACCTTAAGCCCTTTATCTTTCAATATAATTTCAACGTTCATTTTAGCTAATCCCACCCTGTTAACTTAAAAATCATTTAAGTTAATTTTATCACTTCTTATATAAGTTTTAAACCTTTAAAAGAAAATCATTTTTATTGCCATAAGTATAAGTATAATCCCACCAAAATAATTTGCATATCTTTCTACAAAATCTATTTTTCTTATGCATTTACATAAAAGAATTCCTATATAGCATATATTAAATGTTATAAGTCCTACAAGAATAGAATATAAAAATAATACAATAAACTGCACATTATTCATCATTGTGATACCAATTACAAGAGCATCTATACTAACTGATATTCCAAGAAATATATTCATCCCCTTTTTAAGTAGTATACACTCTTCCTCTTTTTTTATTGCATCATATATCATTATTGCTCCTACTATAAAAACAATAATTCCTCCTAAAAAAGTAGGTATGTTTATAAAACGATTTACTATACTTCCAATAATCCCGCCTATAAATATTAATAAAAACTGAAAAAAGCCAAATGAAAGTATATAAGAATATTTAGTGCTTTTCTTTACTCCCTTTTGTACACCAATACATAAAGTAACACCTAATGCATCCATAGATAATGCTATTCCTACTAATATTACTAATATAATACTCATAATTTAATTCCTTTCTTAATTATTTTCATATGTTTTATTATTAGTATCTAATATCATAATTTATTCTAATTTTTATTTTTTTTATTAAAATACTTTATTTTATAGCTTTTTTGTTGTATAGTATTAAACAGAGTATGTTATATTTTTAAATAGTATATCACATTTAATAAATTTTGTTATATAAAGGAGCGTATTTATGTCAAATTGTATAATTGCCCAATCAGGAGGTCCAACTTCAGTAATTAATTCTAGTGTGGTTGGATTAGTTAAAGCAAACGAAGAATTAAAACTATATGATACAGTTTATGGAGGTTTAAACGGAATTGAAGGCATCTTAAACAAAAACATTGTAGAATTATCTTCAAAAACTTCTGAGGAATTAAACACATTTACATATACCCCTTCATCTGGCTTAGGTTCTTGCAGATATAAGTTAAAGCCTCTTGAAGAATCAACTGAGGAATATGATAAATTATTATGTATATTAAAAGAATTAAATATTGATACATTCTTCTATGTTGGTGGAAATGATTCAATGGATACAACAGCAAAGCTTTCAAAATATGCTGAAAAAAATGGACTAGCTATAAAATTTATAGGAATACCTAAAACTATAGATAATGATTTAATGTATACAGATCATACACCTGGGTTTGGTAGTGCTGCTAAGTTTATTTCAACAGCAGTATTAGAAACTTATCTTGATTCATCTGTTTACACAAACAACGGTATCTTCATAATAGAAACTATGGGAAGAGATACTGGATGGCTAGCAGCTTCAGCTTGCACTGCTAGAATAAATGGAAAACCAGTTGCTGATTTTATATATGTACCAGAAGTTGCTTTTGATAAAGAGCAATTCTTAATGGATGTTAGAGAAAAATTTAAAGAACAAAATCAAGTTTACATAGTTGCATCAGAGGGATTAAAAAATGAAGAAGGTAATTTCCTAGCTGAACTTAACTGTATTTCAGAGGATTCTTTTGGACATGCCCAATTAGGTGGTGTAGGAGAGTATTTAAGAGGTCTTATACTTAAAGCAGGAATAACAACAAGAGTTAAAGCATTAGAACTTGGTGTATTACAAAGATGTTCAATGCACTGTGCTTCAAAAATAGATATAGAGGAAGCTTTCCTTTCTGGTTATGAAGCATTAAAATATGCAAAAAATGATATGAATGGATATATGGTTGCTATAAAAAGAGAAGATAATGAAAATTATAAAACTTCTTTCTTCCCAATTGAAGCATCAAAAATAGCAAATAATGTTAAATATCTTCCTACTGAGTGGGTAAATGAAAGAGGAAATAATATAAAAGAAGAAGCTTTAGAGTATTTCCTACCTTTATTTGAAGGAACTCCAACTTTATGCTTTGAAGGAAATCTTCCAAAGTACAAAGTTTTCAATAAATAATATGACCAAAAAAAAGAGCACAGTATCTACTTACTGTGCTTTTATTCATATACATATATTATAGCTTTTAAAATAAATTCGCATACTACAATCCATATGCTAATAAATAAAAGTTTTAAATAAAGTTTTAAAGGAAATATCACCATTAATGTAATTACTAATACTAATAGTGAAATAAATAGTAACTTAGATATACTGCTTGCCTTAATTTCTTTTGTACAATATGGGCATTTTATTTTATCTAATTTTTCTTGCTTTAGTAAATATTTAAGACTTATTTCTCTATTACAATAAATACATTTTTTCACTTTAAAATTCCTTTTAAATTACTAAGCCTTCACTCCATATTTCTTTGATATATCTTCTACTAAATTTAATAGTTTATATACTTCTTCTTTTGTATTATATGCTGCAATACTTACTCTAACCATTCCATACATTTTCCCATCTTTAACTTTTAAATATGCTTCTGCCTCTTCTTCGCTTAAATTCATAAGTCTTCTACAATACGGATGAGCACAAAACCATCCATGTCTTACTGCTATTCCTCCATTATCAGCTAAATATTTAGCAATATCTTTATGATAAACACCATTTATATTAAAAACTTCAATTCCAAGTCTATCGGATAAATTCTCATTATCTCCATAGCATATAACATTTGGAATACTTTTTAACCCTTCATTTAAAATTCTAGCTAACATCTCTTCCCTAGCTAAAAGATTATCAAATCCAATTTTATCTAACTCTTTTAAAGCTTCAACCATTGCAATTACTCCAAAATAATTTGGTGTTCCGGCTTCATTTCTCTCTGGAGTATCTAGATATAAAACTTCTGAATCTTTAACTAATTCAACAGTTCCTCCACCTTCTCTATCTGGAAATTTATCATTAAATTCATCTTTCCTTCCAATTATTGCTCCACTTCCAAATGGTGCATAAAGCTTATGACCTGAAAAAACTAAAAAGTCGATGCTTTCATCACCTGATCCCATCGATATTTTCTTATGAGGAATAAGTTGTGCTCCATCTACTACTATTTTTCCACCATGTTTATGAACCATTTTACTTATTTTATGAATATCATTTACATAGCCCGTTACATTTGAAGCTCCGGTTACAGATAGAAATCTTATTCTCCCACTGTACTTATTTAATTTTTCTTCTAATGAGTTATAATCTAATCTACCATTTTCATCTATATCAATATAATCTACAACTGCATTTTTTCTCCAAGGAAGGTCATTAGAGTGATGCTCCATTCTAGTTGTTAGTACAATTTCATTTCCTTCAAGTAAAGTATCCGCTATTTTATTTATTCCCTCTGTTGTATTATTTACAAAAATTGTAGTATATTCATTTTTATTTTCTAAATTAAAATAATTCAATAGATATTCTCTTGCAGAATTATACATATCTGTTGTAAATGTTGCTTTCTGCCCTGTTCCCCTTCCTATTGATGCATAATATTTAATTAGAAAATTTATATATTCTACTACACTTTTTAATGGAGGTGTTGTCGCCGCATTGTCAAAATTTATCCCACAAACTTTTCTACCATCTTTTAACTTCACTTTGCTTTCTATTCCTAAAAGTTTTCCTCTTAAGATATTTTTTTTAGTATCCATTCATATCCCTCCACTATATAATATTCACAAGATTAAATATTGTTCTTACTATTGTTCTACCCTTAATTGTCTATGAATATTTATAGAAGTAACAAGACTGTATGTCATTCATATATTTAATATATAGTATTCTTTGGAGGTAGAAAATGAAACCTGATAAAAAATATATGTCTTTAACAAATGATGATATTATTTTTGATACATTTGAAGTTGAAAGTCCATTTTGTGACTTAAATTACGGATTAACGCCTATTGTAAATATTGAAAGTAACACATTTAGAACTTTAGATTCTTATGATGAGGAAGATTTAAGAAAATCTTCTATAGATAAAGCTTTAGGTGGAAATGAAGAATTAATGTGTTATAACAAAGATATTTATGTGGATACATCAGATAATTTTGAAATTCCAACACCAACTGAAGTCTTAAGAGGATTAGATTTAGATTTAGATGAAGATGAACTTGTAAGATCATCATTAAGAGAATATCAAGATTTTGATAACTTTGAGGAGTTTTATGATGATACTATGTATAATTTAAATAATTTAAGGGTTGAAAGCACACCGCCAATGCCTCAGCCTGGAAGACCACCGGTTCAGCCACCTAGGCCACCAAGACCACCGGTTCAGCCACCTAGACCACCAAGACCACCAGTTCAGCCGCCAAGGCCACCTAGACCACCTAGACCATGTAATGGTGAATTTGTTTTTGAGCAAATTAGAAGAAATAACCCTGCTATATTAAATACATTAAGTTCTTTTAGAGTTCCACCTCCAATTACAAGAACTTTAATAATTCGTATAGCTAATTTAACACTTCAATATTGCAATTGCAATACTAGAGAGTAGGTGATTTTATGTTTAGAGAATCTCTTCCAAATTTAAATTCAAAGGTTAGATTTATACATGCAGTACCTGGAACACCTAATATAGATATTTATACTGGTGGAAATTTATTAAAATCAAATCTAGCTTTTGGTACTATATCTGAATATATAAATTTTGCACCTGGTGACTATGTTATAGATATTTATCCATCTGGAACATATGATACTGCTATATTTTCAGGTACTTTAACAGTTATACCAAATAGTTATTCTACGGCTTCTCTTATTACAAATAATTCTGAATTATCATTTTTTGTACTAAGAGATACTGCATCAAAAGCTAGTTTAGATATTTCATTTTTAAGATTTATAAACCTTTCTCCAACGTCTCCACTACTTTCTTTAAGTATACGAAATAGACAAACTCTTTTTGATAGTGTTGAATATTTAGAAACTACAGGATATTATCCTTTATCACCTGGTATATATAATTTTACTTTAGCATTATCAGGCGCAACTTCAATTTCAAAAACTCTTTCTAATGTTTCATTAATACCTGGAGAGTTTGAGACTATTTACGTTGTAGGAGTACTTAATGGCGAACCTGAAGTTGGATATATTTTGACAAGAGATGGAAGACAAGACTAATTAAAAAAGGAGATATTTTAAAATATCTCCTTTTTACTATCTAAGCATTAATCTTATATTTTTAAATAATATTGGCTTTATAACTTCTATCTCTTCTGGCTCACCTAAAATTATAGAACTATAACATACACTTCCAACTAATTCTATTATCATAAATAAGGTTATCTTTCCTTCTTCTTCACTAAATCCTCTTTCTAATAACTTTTCTAGGAATATACCAATTATTTCGTCTATTTCCGCTTTCTTTTCCATCAAACTTTTATTTTTATGAATTACATATGAAAAGTTTTTATTTATTATTCCTAATAAAAGTTTATTTTCTTTAAAATAATCTATTATATATTCTGTAAAATAAAGAACCATATCTTCTATTTGCTCAAACTTCTTTTCTTTAGTTTTTTCATATGCTTTTTCTATTAATATAGAACTTTTTAGCAAAATTAATTTTTTAACTAAATCGTATTTATCTTTAAAGTATAGATAAAAAGTCCCCTTAGCAACTCCTGCACTTTTTACTATCTCATCTATTGAAGTATTATTTATGCCTTTGCTTTTAAATATTTCATAAGCTGCATTATATAAATTTAATTCCTTCTTTTTTTTCTTTAAATATATATTTCCTTGTAATTCATTATTATCTTTAAGCATTATTTCCTCCAAAAACAGTAAATCTTATATATTAATATTATCATCTATTTGCTTATAATAAAACCTTATCTCCCTTTAAATTGATAAGAAACATTATAAATAGTATAATAAAAAGGCATAGAATTAAAAGGAATATTCAATTTATTAATAAATCATAAACTTTTAAAGCTTATGATTTTATAATTGTTTTAAACTATAAAGTGAGGATATATTATGATTGTTTTAAGTTGTAGAAATATAAAGAAAAGTTATGGTATACAAGATGTATTAAAAGATGTTACTTTATCTGTAAATGAAGGAGATAAAGTTGGTATTATCGGTCCAAATGGAGAGGGTAAATCTACTCTTTTTAAAATTTTATCCAAAAATATAACACCAGACGATGGTGATATGTTTATAGATAAAAACAAAACAATAGGCTATCTTTCACAGCATCTTAGTCTGCAATCTGAAAACACTATTTATGAAGAAGTATCTAGTGTATTTCAGAATTTAATAAATTTAGAAAATAAAATTAAAGACTTAGAAGTAAAAATGAAAGAACCTTATGATGAATCTAATGCTTCTTATCATGAAAAATTAATTAAAGATTATACTACATCTCAAGAATTATATGAAAATAGAGGTGGATATACATACAGAGGAAATATATCTAAAGTTTTAAAAGGACTTGGATTTTTAGAAGATGATTTTAGTAAAGTAATAACAACATTAAGCGGAGGTCAAAAAACTCGTATAGCTCTTTGTAAATTATTACTTCAAAATCCTGATATATTACTTCTAGATGAGCCCACAAACCATCTTGACTTAGAAGCTATAGAATGGCTTGAAGAATTTTTAAAAAGCTATAAAGGTACATTACTTGTAATTTCCCATGATAGATTCTTCTTAGATGCTGTTACAAATAGAACATTCCAAGTTATAAATGGTCATGTTAATTGTTATAATGCTCCATATACAAAGTATTTAGAGCTTAAAGAGAAAGATTATGAAGCAAAACTTAAAGCTTACAATCTTCAACAAGCTGAAATTCAAAGGCAGGAAGAGATAATACAAAAATTTAGATCATTTAATAGAGAAAAAAGTATAAGAAGAGCTGAAAGTAGAGAAAAAGCATTAGAAAAAATGGAAAGATTAGATGCTCCGGATAAAGAAAAAGGCGCTTCTAAAATTCAATTTGAAACTGCAGTTAAAAGCGGATATGATGTTTTACATATAGAAAATCTTTCAAAATCTTTTGAAGATAAAAATTTATTTAATAATATATCATTTGATTTAAAGCGTGGAGAAAAGATAGCTTTAATTGGAGATAATGGTCGTGGGAAAACTACTCTACTTAATATAATAATGGGCAAATTAAAGGCAGATAACGGAAAAACTATTTTAGGTACTAATGTTAATGTTGGATATTATGATCAAGAACAATCTGACTTAGATCAAAATAAGACTATATTAGATGAAGTATGGGATGCTTTTCCTGATTTAACTACTACAAAAATACGTACTGCTTTAGGTTCATTCTTATTTACAGGTGATGATGTATTTAAAGAAATTAAAAACTTAAGTGGTGGTGAAAAGTGCAGAATTAACATTTTAAAACTTATGCTTTCACAATCTAACTTTCTTCTTCTAGATGAGCCTACTAACCATTTAGATATTCCATCTAGAGAAGCTTTAGAAAATGCTATTTTAAATTATGATGGTAGCATGCTTATAGTATCTCATGATAGATATTTCTTAAATAAAGTAATAAATAAAATAGTCGAACTTAAAGAAACTGGGATGGATGAATATCTTGGAAACTATAATTATTATATGGAAAAGAAACAAAATCCTTCAAGGTTTGAAGTTTATGAAGAAGTTTCAAACGGTAAAACTAAAACTCAAGTAAAAGAAGAAAAGAAAAAAGTTAAACTTGCTCAAAAAGAAATAAGAATAAAAAAGACTAGACTTAGAGAAGTTGAAAGTAGTATTTCAGAAAATGAAGCTCTTTTAGAAAAGCTTAATAATGATCTATGCTTAGAAGAAATATATTCAAATCCTAAAGAGGCTGAAAGAGTAAATAAAGAAATCTCAAACACAGAGTTAGTTATAGAATCTTTATATGAAGAATGGGAATCTTTAAGTGAAGAATTAAATAGTTAATATTTAAAATAAAAAAGATAGCTAAATAATTAGCTATCTTTCTTATTTAAGACCAGATGATCCAAATCCGCCTTCTCCTCTTTCACTTTCAGTAAGACTTGAAACTTCAAAAACATCTACTTTAAAAACTGGTTTTACAACCATTTGTGCAATTCTCATTCCTTCTTCTACAAAGAAAGGTTCTTTTCCGTGATTTATTATTATAACTTTAATTTCTCCTCTATATCCTTCATCAATAGTTCCAGGAGTATTTAAAACTGTTATTCCATGTTTAAGTGCTAATCCACTTCTTGGTCTTACTTGAGCTTCAGTATTCTTTGGAAGTTCTATTTTAATTCCTGTACTAATTAATGCACTTTCTCCTGGATTAACCTTTAAATTTTCTATTGAGTATAAATCTAATCCAGCATCACCTTCGTTAGCATAGCTTGGTAATTTTGCTTTTTCACTTATCTTTTCAACTTTAAGTTTATAATTTGACATGTAATCTTCTCCTATAGTACATTTATTTTTATTAAAATTATATCATAAATAATAAATCCTCAAAATAAAAGTTTTTTATATAATATTATTATCTATATAATTTATATAACACACATTTCTGTTAATATTAGTAATTTATTTTTTATTTTCATATCTAAAAAACATTTTAACTTACTAAAAAAGCAATTGATTTTATTAAAAAGTTAAAATTAAAACTACTAGACTAATACTAAAATTTGCTTTATAATTTCTAAGTTTTTATTCATTAATTTTTAATTTCCATTTATCATTAAAAAAAAGTGTAAACATAATACCTACGTCATTATGTTCACACTTTTCAAAAATTCTTCTATTGTGCTGTCAACACAAGTTCACATTCTTTCAATCCAGAAGCTGTCGCATGAATCCTTATATCACCTACATCTTCCTTTGACTGAACTAAAGCAAGGATTAAACCTGAAAAAGCATGTCTACTGGATGCCTTGTCATTTTCTCGACATCCTGGGTCTCCATTTCCAAGACCCAATAGCGTACCTGCACCAGTTACCTCGAAGCTTACTTTATTTTCTGCATTTGGTACTATAACACCATGTGCATCTACAATAGATACTGTAATACAAGAAACATCAGCACCATCACCATGAATATATTTTCTGTTTGCTGACATTTTAATTGCTGCCGGCTTTCCAGCCGTTTTTCTCATATCTCTAATCACTTCTTTTCCATTTTTATAACCAACTGCCAGAAGCTCCCCTGGATGATAAGCAATATCGAATTGAATCCAATCTCCATTTAGTGCTTTTCTGCCAAGTGACTCTCCATTTAAGAAAAGTTCTGCTTCCTCACAGTTAGTATATAAGCGCACTTCTTTTATTTCTCCTTCTTTCTCCCATGTCCAATGCGGCATGATATGAAGTATTGGCGTATCTTTCATTCGTGCTTTATAGTAGTATAAATCATCTTTTGGGAATCCACATGTATCCATAATACCAAAGTTTGAGCATACTTGATATTCCTTTAATGGTGTTGGCTCTCCACGATAATCGAAGCCTGTCCAGATAAAAAATCCTCCTGTTTTCGGATTTTCCTTATAGAAGTTCCACGTTCTCCACGGTTTTGCAGTTCCTCCTGCATTTGGACCCCCTTCACCGCCCATCATTACATATCTTGTTCCATAACTAGAGCAATGTCCTCTTTCTTTATTATCTTCATAAATACCTCTTGTTGTATACCATGATGCACTTTCTGTACTAAGGAACTTCATATCAGGATACTCCGCTGATAATTTTTCGATCTGATGATTATTTAATGCAGACTCTGCATAATTCATTCCAAACACATCATATAGTTCTAATCCATATTTTGCTGCCATTTCTCCAGATAAGAATGCTTCTGCTGATAAAAACAGACGGCTATCATCCAAGCTTTTTGCATAAGGTAATAGTTTATCTAAAATTCTTAAAGCCTGATAACTACCTGCAAAAATCTCCTCATTAGACATACTCCATGCAAATACGGACGGATGATTTCTAGAGCTTTTTATTAATTCTTCTAAATCTTCAATTCTATGCTTTGTAGTTTCTATAATACGATTTTCATTTATAACCAAAACACCTAATCTGTCACATGCATCCAAAAGTTCTAAGGTTGCAGGATTATGAGAAGAACGGAAAGCATTAAATCCGACTTCTTTTATTTTTTCTATTTTATAATTCTGAATGGCATCTGGAATTGCCGCACCAACTCCAACAAAATCTTGATGGAAACAAGTTCCATATAGTGGTGTCTGCACCCCATTTAACAAAAGACCTTTATCTGTATATTCAATTGTTCTAATTCCAAATGTAGTATCATAATTATCAATAATTTTATCATTTATAATAATTTCTGTTACAGCAGTATAAAGATTTGGATTACTACAATCCCAAAGCATAATATCTTTTAGCTCCAGATAAGTCTTAAAAGAAGTTTTGCCATATGCTGGGGTACTTCCTTCTGTCACTACACTACCTACTTCTTTTCCTTCAGGATCTATAATAATTGTCCTGATAAAATAGTCACTATGTCTAGAGCTTTCATTACAAACAGTTGTTTCAATTTCTAGATTTGCGTTTTTTCCATTTACAATAGGCTTTACAAATACACCCCAACGATCAACGTGTATATCTGCATAAGTTATCAGCCATGTATGACGATAAATTCCGCCACCTTCATACCACCAACCTTCACTTCCATTCGTTGTATCACAACGAACCAAAATAACATTATCTCCTTCATCATCTCCATATTTTGTTAACTCTGTAACATCAAACTGAAATCCTGTATATCCTGAGTAATGGTCTCCAATAAAACAACCATTGTACCAGAAAGATGAATTTCTCATTACACCATCAAATTCAATAACTACCCTTTTTCCTAAATCGTTCTTTGGCACTTTAAATGCTTTTCTATAGTATGCAATACCATCTTTAATATAACCTTGCGCCCAATTTGTTCCATCTTCTGAATATCCCATCTCTAAACGAAAATCATGTGGTAAGTTTACTTTCTTCCACCCCTTAGCTGATTTCGATTTTTCAGGAAGATTACCCATTAACATATTAGCAGCATCTATATCTCCCTTTGCATCATCTCCTGCTGGTAAAATATCCTGAAGCTGTCTTAACATATTGCCTGCACCTGCAAATGGCTCAAATAACTCTCCATCTACAGCGTTTGTAATTCCTGCTATAATTCCACTTTTTGCATAGGTCTTTGGTAAAGGTCCTACTTCATCAATAATATAACTCCAATTTTTATCAAAATTTTGTTTAACTCTCATATTAATTACCCCTTTCTAAGATATCGTTTACTTTTGTATTTTTTTACGTCTTTCTTCTAGCTCAACCATAATTTCTGCATGGCGCTTATCTGTAAAGTTATTAAAGAACATTGGAATTACACATAATACTCCAATTATTGCACAGAACAAAGTAAATGCACCATGTATTATCATCTGTGTAGAATGAGTTTGCACTTGGTTTGGTACATAATTTGAAACTTGCAACACAATACCTGTAACACCTACACTTAAAGCCATTCCAATCTTAGCCGTTAAAGTCTGAGTAGAACTAATTAAACCTTCCTGGCGACTTCCAAATTTCCATTCTGCATATTCAATAGTATTGGTAACCATTGCAGAAGAAACTACTGAAGATATTCCAAGTGGAATAGAAGAAAGTGCATATAAAATCATAGTAAGCGTAATATTTGAAAATCCTGCAAAGAAAAATACTACATCAATAATAATACCAATCACTTTGGCAACAATGAATACCGTTTTCTGTTCAAACCTTTTTGTAAAAAATGGTGCGATAGCAACACCTATAATCATCCCCGGTAAAAACAACACACTAAAAATCGGAATCAGGTTAAAATCACCAACACAATACTGTACATAATAAATAACCATACCCTGTTTCAACATGGTTCCTGTACTTCCAAGCAATCCACATACTAAAAGAAGCAAAAGTGGTCTATTTTGAACAATAGCACGAACTGAATTTTTAAAACCTATTTTTTCAGAACTAACTGGCTGAACATGTTCTCTAACATTTGCAAAACCTACTAAATACAAACTTGCACCAACAATACCAATTACTAAAGCTGTCATCATGTAGCCTTTTTCCATATTTCCTTTTCCAAATGCTTGAATCATAGGGACTGCAATTACACCTAGAACAGTTGTTGCCACAGTTGTTGCCATACGTGAGAAGCTAATAATTCTTGTACGTTTTTGTACATCTTTTGACATTGCAGCTGGCATTGTCCAATATGGTACATCTACGGCTGTAAATGCCATACTCATCATAACATAAGTAATTCCTGCATATATAACTTTCGCAACAGGCGATAAATCAGGCGAACTAAAGTTTAATACCAAGAAAATAACAATTACTGGTGCCATAAATAATAGCCATGGTCTATAACGTCCCCACTTTGTTCTTGTATGATCTGCAATGGTACCCATCATTGGGTCATTAACTCCATCCCAAATCCTTGTCAGTAACATAATAATACTAGCAGCACCAGCTGAGATACCAAAAATATCTGTATAGAATACAAGCATATAGCTACTCCATAAACCAAAAATCAGATTTTGTCCAAAACCTGCAATGGCATGACCAAACATTTCTCTCTTAGTTACCTCTCCTTCTTGCACTTGAGACATTTCTATATTTTTTCTAAACATTCAATTTTCTCCCCCTTGTTATTCTATTAATTGATATAATTAAGAATAACATACATATACATCAAAAAAATATTGTCGCAAACGCGTTACTTAATGTAAACAGTATCATATTCAGACCTACTTTATTTATTTAATTTTCTCAATTCATTTGGCAAAATTCCAAACTGTTCTTTAAATAATTCATAAAAATGCGTCCTATTTTTAAAACCTATAGAAGATATGATTGATGAAATGCTCATGTCACTTTCGCATAGCAATGTTTTTGCCTTAAGTAAACTAACTCTTTGACAATATTGTGTAATATTTAACCCAGTATATTTTTTTACAATTCTGTTCAGATAATCACCACTATAATTTAATTTTTTAGAAAGATCTGTTCTAGAACATTTTGCTAAATCGTTTTCTATAATTTCTTTAATACGTGTAAATAAAGCTTCTTCCACTGATGAATTCAGAGAAACATGAGATACCACATATTTTTCCTTATCCTCTAACGTTCCAAATAGTCGTTCAATAAGACCATGAAAAATGACAAGATATCCTGGTTTTTTTTCTATCAATTCTCCTGACATTTTTTCAAATAATTCGTATATTGGCTTTATACTACTCTCTAAATTTATAGAATCAAAAAAAAGATAATTTTTAGTATATCTAGCTTTTTCATCTACATTAGAATCTAAAAACCTATAAATTATACCTGCTCTATCATTAGTAACCTGTAACAATTTTCTTACGTATTCTTTAGACAAACATAAATAAACTACAAAAAAGTCTTCCCCTGACACTTCGCAATGGCGAGTATTTCGATTCATAAAACATGCTTGTCCTTTTTTATATATGTGAAAATTATTTTCAATTTTCTGTTCTACATTCCCTTCTAACACATACATTAATTCAAAGTAATCATGTTGGTGCATTTCAATTTTCCACTCACTACGAAAAATCATCTTTCTATCCACCGAATTATTATTCACATCTTTACGCTGTGCGTGAAAGCGTTCATTTTCAAATACTCCTTTCAAAAAAATATTATCCTTTCCTTCAAATCGTCCACCCTTCATAATGTTTATTCCAAATGGAACATTTAAAGAGCGCATGTTATCAGTTCTACTGATTTGCAACTTTTCTTCATTACAATTATTATTTATAATTTTAATCTTGTCATTTAATGCATACCATGGAAATACAAACATTTAATTCTATTCCTTCTTTCTTAAGTTATCATTTATACAATTATTAATTTATTTCTCTCTATACCTTTATTTAATCCAAAATTGTGTCCTTCACTAAAAATCTGCATGGCAATTATAACATATTTTCAAATAACTGTCACTTTGCTAAATTTTATTACATACCCTCTTTAACCTATTCAAATACACAAATTGAAATAGTTTGTATAAAAAATTTAATTTTTCCTATTTCCATTTATACACCTCTAGATTCTCTCTATCTACTTTACAATATATAAAAACTGAAAGCTAGATAATATCTAACTTTCAGCTTAATAAAATTTATACTTTTCTATACATTAAGAAAAGAAACTATCTCTACCAATAGTTACTCATATTTATAAATAGTTTTTCCATCCTTAATTGTTTCCATAACTTTAATTTTATCAATTTCATTACTATTAACTTCTAAAGGATTACGATCTAGAATCACAAGATCAGCTTTCTTACCAATCATCAGACATCCTTTTTGATTTTCTTCAAAATATTGATACGCAGGATATATAGTTATAGCCTTAAGTGCTTCTTCAATTGTTATTCTTTCCTTTAAACCAATACTCACTCCATTTTTTGTTTTACGGTTCACCGCACACCACAATGTTTTTAACATATCAGGATGTAATACAGGTGTATCCTGATGAAATGTAAATGGTATATCCAAGTCAACAGCGTCTTTAGCTGGTGAGATAAAACTCGCTCTTTCAATTCCAAAGTTTTGTATATGAATATCGCCCCAATAATATGTATGCGCAGCGAAGAAACTTGGAATCATATGAATTTTTTTCATACGCTCTAATTGATCCTTTCTAACAAGCTGAGCATGAATCATAACTGGACGCATAGGATCTAACTTTGGATAATCATGAAGAACCTTTTCAAACTGTGTTATATATTGTTCAGCTGCCGCATCCCCATTACAATGTGCTAATAATTGTTGATGATCTTGTAAAGCTTGATAAATAAGCTTATATAATTCTTCATCTTTCAAAATAGGATATCCATAATAATTATCACTGTTTCTATATGGGAATGTAATCCAAGCAGTACGTCCTTGCGGAGAACCATCTATAAAAGTTTTATATCCACCTAATTTAAAATGATTCTTATATTTATTTCTATAGGCATCTTGTTGTTGCATTAAATCTCGACAATGAGCTAAATCTATATATCCAATAACATCTAATTTCAATATTTTTAAAGATGATGCATATTGTAACAACTGAAATAATGGGTTTGCAACCATACCATCTTGAATTGTCGTTATACCATAACTTGCATAAATATCTTGAGCTTTTTTAATAAGTTCCATCATTCGTTCTATTTTAATCATAGGTGCCTTATTTTGAAAATCTATAAAAGCATTTTCTTCCATATATCCATTAGGTTCTAAGCTATTCCGTACACGTCCATATTTTCCACCTTCTGGATCATTTGTTTCAGCTGAAATATTTTGGCATTGCATTGCTAGGGTATTAGCTACGCCCATATGCGAAGATGCATGTACAAGTACTACTGGATGTTCAGTTGAAATTTTATCTAGTAAAAATTTATCTGGATGTTTTTTTTCGATAAAAAAGTTTTGATCATAATGACTGCCATAAACCCACTCACCTTTTGTAATATGATTATCATTAATAAACTTTTTCATTAATCTAACAACATCTTCAAAGGATTGAGCTTTTGATAAATCACATTGTGCTAATGAATTTGCGAAACCAACAAAATGACTATGTGCATCAATAAATCCAGGTAATAATGTTTGACCATTTAAATCAATCATATCATCTCCATTTTCTTTCATAGATAAAATATCTTTCTTTAATCCTAAGGCAATAATTTTCCCATTCTCAATACATAAAGCTTCAACATAAGGCTTATCTTCATCCATTGTTATAATAGTTCCATTATAAAATATCTTCTTCATAAAAACCTCCTACACTCTCACTTCATAATTACCAATAATTTGATGACCTTCACTTACTATAACAAATGCATCAGGATCTTCAACTTCTAAAAATTGTGTAAGATATTGAATTTCATATTTTGAAAGCACACTCATGACAACATAAGTATCACTTTCAGTGTAACCACCAACTCCATTCCAATATGTTGTTCCTCTTTGTAATTCATTAATAATTTTTTTATGAATATCTTTCTTTTTCGTAAAAATCATAACACTTGTATTAATATTTTGTAAATGGATTCTGTCAACAACCATTGAATATACTACTGAATAAATAATTGAATAAATAGCTACAGGCAATTCAAATAAAATCGCGCATGTTCCATATATAAATGCATTAATAATCAAGACTAGTTTCCCAACACTAAAATCCTTATATTTTTGTGTAAAATACAAACCTAGAACATCTGCTCCTCCACCAGTTCCACCTGAACGTAAAGTTATCCCTACACCAGCACCAGCAATAAGCCCACCGATTAAACACGAAGCTATATATTCATTTATAATAGGAGTTTTAGGTATGGAAATGAAAGAAAATAAAATTGTTTGTGTAGCTACACTAAAAACAGTTTTACAAAAAAGTGATTTTCCAAAATGACGGTAAGCAAGATATAACAATGGTAAATTAATTACAAAGTTAATTATCCCAGCTATATCAAAAGATGCAGGTAACTCTACACTTGATTGTAATAAAGTACGAATAATTTGTGAAATACCCACAGTTCCCCCATTATACAATCCAATTGGTACAATAAACCAGTTTAATCCTGCACAAAAAAGAAATGAACCTAACAATATATATATATAATCTTTTAGCACTTTTTGTTTACCCATAAAATATCTCCTTTATGATTGAAAAGGAATAAGATAACTCTTACTCCTTTTCAATAACTATATTTATTTTTCTTTTAGAACAAATGATTGTCCACCAGCTAAATAATCAATTAAAATAATCTCTTCTTCTTTAATACGTCCAACAACATTAGTTTTTCCATAATTCGGCATATCTCTTAAAGCAATTTGAACTTCACCAGCATATTGTCCATATAGATCATTATCAATTAAAACATCACCTTTATGAATATCTACAGTATGAAACGGTGGTGTTTCAGCCTTAATTAAACGACTTTCTAAAGAACGAATAAGATATTTATTGACATCATTTCTACATGATAATTGTAAATGCAAACGATCAATCATAGATTGCGGAACTCCTTCAACAAGCTCTACATGGAATTCAATCTGTTCAGTATTAGCTTCTGCCATAGCTTTTAATTCTTCTTCACTAGCAAAACAATTTCCAATAATAATATCATCTACAATATTCATCATCATCAAATGTTTAAATTGAATATCTAAAGGAAGATCACGATGCATTTCAATAGTAGGTAAACCTTCTGTAACCTGCCAAGGTCCAAATGCATTTTCTTGTTGAGATGAAATAAATGCAGAACATCTAATACTATGTCTATTCCATATATGTGTTGATTCAATAAAACGCTCTAAAGGAACTCCTGTAAAACGATGTGGATAATAATTATGACACCCCATAATCATATCCTTTTGTCCACCAGCAGCTAAAACAGTCGCAACATGGTCAGCTGTTCCACCAGCGTTCATACAAACTTTAATGCCATATTTATTTTTGGTAAGAAAGGCTTCTTCTAATGCAGACATTCCATAATCTAAACGCATAACATCAACATGTAAGGTTTTAAAGAAACTTAAGTCTAAAGGTCCTTTAAACAAAGAAGCATTCACACCAAGCTTATCAAAAACTTGTGGATTCACATCAGCAATAATTTCAAAACCTAATTCTTTAGCTTTTGAAGTATAAGGTAAATAACGCTCTATAATCTCATCTTTTGTTCCTTTAGCCCCCAAAAACGCAATAAATAAAATATCAAAACCATAATGACTTGCTGTTTCTAAATATTTTATATTCTCTTCTTTAGATGCTAAGTCAGGATATAAAGAAATACCTAATCTTTTTTTCATAGTAGTCTCCTTTTTATATTATATTAATCTAAATCTTCACCATTAGATTCAATACACTTCTTATACCAATAGAAAGAATCTTTACGATAACGATTTAATGTTCCTTGTCCATCATTATCCCTATCAACATAAATAAAACCATAACGTTTTTTCATTTCGCCTGTTGATCCACTAACTAAATCAATACATCCCCAAGGTGTATAAGCAATTAAATCAACACCATCTTCTAGCGCTCCCGCCATAGCTTTCACATGCTCTCGTATATAATCAATACGATATGGATCATGTACCTTATGATCTTTTGTTAATTCATCAATAGCTCCTAACCCATTTTCTACAACCATTAATGGAATTTGATAACGAGCATATAACTCAGTTAAATAAAAACGTAATCCTGTTGGATCTAAAGCCCATCCCCAATCACTAAATTTCAATTTTGGATTCTTTATACCTAAAGAAATATTTCCTCGATCAATATTGTCATCTTTATGCGAAGCCGCACATGTACTGCTATAATAAGAGAAAGAATACATATCAACAGTACCTTCTTTTAAATCTTTCTTATCTTGTTTAGTTATCTCTAACTCAATACCTTTTTCCTTCCAAATACGTTTTGCAAAGAAAGGATATTCACCACGAACCATAACATCTCCGCAATAGTATACAGTTTCTTCTCTTCTCTTTTGAGCTGCTAATACATCTAAAGGGTCACATGATAATGGATAAGTACAAATTCCTGCAACCATACATCCAACTTTATAATCTGAATCTATTTTATGAGCACGCTTAACTGCACGTGCACTTGCTACAAACTGATTATGTAAAGCTTGATAATGTTTATTTATAACTTTTTGATTTGGTGGTGTTCTAAAAAAATCTAACATTAATGTTAAACTGTTAATTTCATTAAAAGTCAACCAGTATTTTACTAATCCTTTATATTCTTTAAATACAACCTCTGTATAGCGATCAAAACATTCAATTAATTTTCTATTTGACCATCCACCTAATTCTTGCTCTAAATAAAGAGGTGTTTCATTGTGTAATAATGTAACTAATGGTTCAATACCATATTTTTTTAACTCCAAAAATACATTTCTATAAAAATCTAATCCTGCTTTATTAGGCTCTTCTTCAATTCCTTTAGGAAAAATTCTTGCCCATGCAATTGACATACGAAAAACTTTAAATCCCATTTCTGCAAATAAAGCAATATCTTCTTTATATCTATGATAAAAATCAATACCTTCATGGTTTGGATAAAATTCTCCATCCAACACTGTTCTTTTTGCACCTTCTGGCAATGGCTCAAATAACCAAGCAGCTTTTCCTGTTGTTCCATCTGGCATAATATATGTTGCACGTCTTGGCATTTTTGCTGAACCAGCTAAATCAGTATCAACAGCAGTCATACCCTTTCCGTCAATATTCCATCCGCCTTCACATTGATTGGCAGCAGTTGCTCCACCCCATAAAAAATTATCTGGAAATCTCATATAAATTCTCCTATCCTTAATAATATAAGTGGATATATTTTTATATACCCACTTTATAATCTATTTAGATTAACTATTTTTTTGTTCTTCTGCTAATTTTTCAGAATCATAAACTTTAACAAACGGCCAATATATAAATACAGCAATAATTGTTCCTACATATGGGAATAAGAAATTTGCAATTCCATTTGTTGATAATAATTGTCCTAATCCTAGTGGCATATTTGATAAAATTGGTGCAAATGGTAAAGATAAAATACCAGTAGAAAAACCAATAAAACCAAAAACCCAAACAACAGAACATGAAATAATCATAGGTAAAGCTAGCATTGGGTTTAATATAACAGGTGTTCCAAACATAACTGGTTCACTAATTCCAAAGAAACCTGGAATTAATCCCATTTTACCTACAGTTTTTAATTGTACCGACTTACACCTTAATAAAACAATTGATAGTGCCAACATACAACCCATACCACCTGCATAACCATAAGTCATCATAAAGATAGGTTGGAAAACAGGAGATTGTCCAGCTGCAATTAAATCAGCATTTTGTAAACATGCAGCAATATAAATTGGAATCAATGGAGCATTCACTAAACCTCCATGAATACCAATAGCCCAGAAACAACTACTTAATAATCCCAATCCAAACATAATAACTGGATTTGTAACTTTATCCACAACAGGCATAACAATTCCCATAATTAAAGCTGGTAAAGAAGCTTTAAAAACAGTTAATAAGATAATATTAATTCCATAAATTATAATAACATTCAAAGCAAATGGAATAATTGATGAAAATGATGCAGCAACATATGGAGGAATTGAACCTGGCATTCTAAATGTAATATTCTTGTCACGACAGATTTTTGTAATATTAACGCTTAAAAATACAACAAACAGTCCACCAAACATTCCTGTAGATCCCATAAATGTTGCAGCCATCATACTAACTTTATTTATAGCATCTAAAGCACTTCCACTCTTTAAAGCATTAGCAATTTCAGTATATAAAACTGCATCTTGCATTGGTGCAGCAACCATTAAGAAAACAGTCATTGCCATAATTGAAGTCATTAAAGGATCTAACTTTAAACTTTTTGCATAATTATATGCAGTAGAAATAACAACAATAAAACCTAATACTCCCATTGTCATATTGTATGGTGTAATAATAGTATCATGATATGTTGTTGCCCAATTATTCCATCCTCTTAAGAAGTCAGAAATAAATCCAGTTCCTGCTAATAATTTTTCAGTCACAGGTGGATTAGCAATAATATTAACAATACATCCTAACATAATCATTGGAAAGGAAATTGTTAACCCAGCACTAATTGCATTTAAAAACTTAATTTTTGATATTTTTTGTCCAAAAGGGACTAAATACTTCTGAAGTAATTTTATAAATTTATCCATATATTTCTCCCACTATTTTTATTTTAATAAGTCTTGAGCAGCTTTAATCACACTTTCAGCATTTCCCATACCATAATCCATAGGATTAATTGCTGAAATTGGTTTTTGACAAACTTCTTTAATATCATCAATACGATAAGCAATTTGAGGTCCTATTAAAACACAATCATATTCTTCAAAATGTCCAATAGCATCTTCAAAACCATATGCTTTTACTTCTAATTCAATATTATTTTCTTTACTATAATCCATCATTTTTTTCATTAAAATACTTGTTGAAACTCCTGCACCACAAACTAACATAATTCTCATAATTAAAATCCCCTTCTTTTCCTATTTATTTTTTAATTTATCTAATTCTTTTCTCATATCAATCATATCTTCAATCAATTCCTCTGCTAACATTGAAGTCATTAGATGATCTTGAGCATGAACAAATAAAACACTAATATTAAACTTATTTCCTCCAGCTTCTGACGTTAATATTTCAGTTTGAATTTTATGAGCCATAACTGCACTTTCTTTACATTTTTCAAGTAATGATTTTGCTTCATCAAACTCACCTTTTTTGGCAGCATGTAAAGCATTAAATGCAGAACTTCTTGCATCTCCTGAATAAGCAATCAACTGAAAAGCATATTCTTCAATCGATTTATTTTCTTCCATTAATTCGTTTTCTTTCATAACCTAAACCCCCTATATTTTTTTCATATAACTTAAAATCATTGCAATATCATCACCTGAAAAGCGTATTTTGAATTTTCTTTCTAATGGTTGAAGCATTTTCTTAATTGATTCAAATAATTTATAATACTCCTCTTTTATTTTTAATGTTTTATTATAACTTGGACTTTTTTCTCCCTGAAGAAGTCTATCTATAAGTGCTGATATATGCATAAATAATCCAATCATCTGATCTTTTGAAAAATCTTCCTCTATTAATAACTCTAATCCATCTATAATCGGTGGTAAGGTTTTCTTAATTTCACTACTTTCAATCATTAATAGCGATTCTTCTAAATTATTATAAAGACTAGATTCACTCAAATAATCAGGATGATGTAAATGTAGCAACTTACGTAATTGCATTCTATCTGTCTCAAATAGAGCAGAAACGCTTACAAAAGGAACGTATGGGTAAAGATTAGGGTTAAATGTTCCAACAACACAACATATACTGCTGCTCCTTCTTATTTCATTAATTTCTGCTAATAGTTCTTTATTATCAGAAATAGCTAATGGAATAACTTTTACTGGAAAATCTCCTAAAACCTCCTCTATATATTCTTTCATTTGAACTGCTCCACCTTGACCACTCATACACAATGTAATAATAGCCTTTTTTTCATCTTCTTCAAAAGTCTTTTCATAATAAACATCTGATTCAAAGCTCAATGGTTTGATCTTATCAAAGACTTCCTTCAATGTATGGCTCATTAAACACTTTCTTGCATAATCAATAGCCAATAATGTTACAGGAACTTCTTGTACTTCTATTCGTACATTTACTTCTTCTGAAATCATTTCAGCCATTGTTTTCAGACTCCCCATATCATACATAACCATTATTCCTGCGCCTCTATCAATTTCTAACATTAATGTTTTTAATCGTTCATAAGCTTCCATTGGCGATTGTTCTAATGGCATATCAAAGCCATATGCTATTGTTTCCCTAACTAAATTGTTTACACTTTTACAAATTGAAGTTGCTGTAGATTCACCATGCATTGCTATAAGTAATACAGGTTTTATAGTTTCTTTATTTTCATAAAAATGATCACATAAGAACATAGTAATAAAAACCACTTCATCCATTGGCAAATCAACATTAAATTCCTCATCAATTAGTGAAACAAAATCAATTGTCAAAGCATATTCAGTAGGATATTTACCAAGGATTTCATGAATCTGTGATTTCTTTAGCTTACGCCTTTCACCTTTTCTAAGAATCGTTTCATGTAAATGCAAACATAATCCATACAGAATTGATTCTGGAAAAAATCTTTCACATTCAATACTTACTTTTCTTAAAAAATGTGAAACCATATAAATCAATTTCTCACTGACAACTTTAGATAACTCCTCAATATTAATGACTTGTTCACTAAGATTATTGCTATACTGTTTAAATTCCTTTTCAATATCAGCATTAATAATCATAGAAATATCTTCTCTGTTTAATCCTTGATTTTCTAAATCACTTACCTTATTATTCACAACATCATAGATACTTTCAGAACCATTCAAGGTTTCTTCTTTTTTAACATCCCCCTTTGTAAATACATACTTAGAGTTTTCTGAAATAATTGCTTTTAATTCCTCATGATAATTCTTGTATTTTAAAATTCCTCGCCCAACATAATTTGGAAAATCATTAATAGCTAAGGATATATAAGATTTATTAGAATCTAATTTACGAACATAACTATTAGCACATCCAATTCTAATATCTCTTTTTAATTGTCCAATATTACCCAAACAATCATACATCAACAAACAATAAATAAGTTTTGAATTTACATGTAATTCTTTTTGCATTGACGTTGATTCATCTATAAAGAATTTTTCAATAAATTGAAATCGCTCTAAGATTGGTCTATTCTGATAACTTTGTAAATCTATATTAACATCAAACTTATTTACCAATATGTTCTTCAAACTTTCTGAAACATCATCAGCACAAGTAGCAATAATAATATTATTCTTAGATTTACAATTGATTAATTCTATAAATTCATTTCTTAAAGAGGTTAACATCAACTCAATATGCTCAATATACAACACGCATTTTTTTACCTGATTTAACTCGTTTATTGATGAATTAAATACTTCTTCAATCATCTTATAATCATCAGCATAATCTAAACAATTAATATGTATATGGGTAGCATCTTTAGGTAAAACATTTTGTTCGATAGAATATTCAATAATCTTTTTAGCAAAATATCTTTTTCCACATCCTTTAGGACCCGTAATTAATGTAGATAAACTATGCGAAGGATACATAATTGCTGCTTTTGCAAATTGAATTGCTTCCCTTAAGCTGCCATCGTATCCTATTAAGTCATAAAAACAAGATTGTTCAATAATTGATTTATCATCAATCATTCTATATAGAACTGGTCGTCCCCCAATCTTTTCTATAATTTTTTCTTTAACTAACTGATTCAAAATACGACTAACATTTGCTCGATCAATTTTAAGACTATCTGACAAAAACTGAGTGGATAAACCTTCGCGCGCTTGTGCAGTTACAGACCAATTTTGAATAAATTCTAAAATTAAATCTTTATTCATTTTCATGAATATCACCCCCACTAAATTTAAAAGTTATTTCCATTTCCTTTGTCATCTTAAAATTAGCAAATTAAATATACACTGTCAACTTCACCAATTTACTTATTTTATACACAGAAAAGTCACTCTTAATACCATGTGTGTATCTTTTATATAATTTTTACATAAAAAGAAACTTTATCAGTTTAGATTTATATGTTTATTAATTCTTTTTAAATCAAATTAACTACACAATACCAAGTAAATGATACACACATTTTTTTATTTATTAAACAACATCTTATACAATTTTTAATAAGAATCTTGTTTTATCAATACAATTAGCACAAAGATTTTTATAATAGTAAAAACATCTAATACATATAAACTTATCTAAAAACTCTAAACATAAAAAAGAACAATAGATTTAAATTCTATTGTTCTAAAAAATTTTATATAATATTTCTGTCATTAATTTAATATATTTATTCAAATCTAACTTTATGAGGATTTCTAATTAATTAGGTATACTATCTTTTTTCTTATTTATTATATATATTGTTTCTTCTTTTAAATAATTTGATATATTAACTTCATTCCATCTTATATAGCATGGCTTTTCATATATACTTTTATCAATTATTTCTATTATTCTATAATTTCCATTTTCTATGTTTTTAAACTCAGCCTTCCCCTCTTTATTACTATATATAGTTGCCTCTAAATTTGGTGAAACTCCATTTATTCTATAAAGATTAATCTTCACTCCACTAATTGGTTCTCCATCTAAACTATTCATCATAGTGTATACAATTATTTTACCCTTGGTTTTTCCTTTTGGTTTATGCATTAAAATACGCTTATTTCTTTCTCTATTCTTTTCAATTCCCAAATAAAAAACCCCCTAAATTAAGTGTACAATACACCTTATGATTTAAGAGGTAATTTTGTTACTATTCTTTTATTATTTTCAAAATTTCTTCGACCAATAAAGGTTTATAGAAATAATATCCTTGTATAGTATCACAATTTATTTTCTTTAAAAATTCATACTGAATATTATTTTCTACTCCTTCTGCAACAATATCTAAATTAAAATAATGTGATAACTCTATAAGTTTCTTTATTATGTATTCACTCTTTTTATCCTTACCTATATAATCAATAAAGCTCTTATCTATTTTAAGAACATCAATAGGCAGATCTCTTAAATAACTAAATGATGAATATCCTGTTCCAAAATCATCAAGTGCAATAGTTATCCCTATTTTTTTTATATCATTTAATAATTTAGAATTTTTAGTTATTGAGTTCATCATTGTGCTTTCAGTAATTTCAAATTCAATATTTTTAGCTAAAGCTCCATACTTTTCTAAATTATCTTTTATAATTTTAACTATTTCATTATCTCTAAGTTGTATTGGTGATATATTTATTGCAACCTTTATAGGATATTCTGATACATCATTTAACTTTTTGCAAATTTTCACAGCATCTTCTATGATAAATTTCCCAATATCTATTATATCTCCACTTTTCTCTGCTAAAGTTATAAATTCATAAGGTGATACATAACCAAGTTCTTTATTCTTCCACCTAATTAAATATTCAACACCTTCTATCTTTTTAGAGAATGTATTTACTTTAGGCTGAAGCAACCCGTATAGTTCATTTCTTTCTAATGCTTTTTTTAATTCATCTGTTATTTTTAAGTTCCTCTTTATTGTATTTTCTATTTCTTTATCAAAAAATCTTATTTGATTTTTACCTAAGCTTTTTGCATTATACATTGCTATGTCAGCTTTTTTAAGAAGTGTTTTTAAATCTGTTCCATCATCTTTTAAAAAACTAACCCCTATACTTATAGTACAGTATATATCTACAGTATCAATTCTTATAGGTCTATTAAACATATTAATTATTTTTTTTAGATATTCTTCTAGCTCTTCTTTTGAATTATACTCTTCTATTGATACTACAAATTCATCTCCTTCGAATCTTGCTAAAAATCCTTTTTTATATAATGCTTTTTTTATAACTATACAAAATTGCTTTAATAATTTATCGCCTAAGTCATGTCCATAATTATCATTAACATCCTTTAAGTTATCTAAATCTATACATGCTATAGCAAGATTTTTATTTTCTAATAGATAATTTTCGATTTTACTTCTTATACATTCCTCAAAAAGTCTCCTATTAGGTTGAGCTGTGATTTTATCATAATAATTCATATAATAAATTTTTTCTTCTTTTTCTTTTCTATCACTTACATCACTTAATGATCCATAAATAATTTGTTTTCCTTCTTCATCATAGACCATACCTCTAAGTCTAATCCATGAAACCTCTCTTATAGATTTCATTCTAAATTCACACTCATAATATTCTTCATTACCTTTAATGCAAATTTTATAAACATCTAAAATTTTTTCTCTATCTTCTTTTATAATATTATTTAAAAAATCTTCTAATGTTACATTCAATGCTTTAGATTCCACTACATATAAAATACTATGAAGATTTCCTTCTAGCTTAATTATATTATCTTCTATATCCCATTGGAACATTATATCTTTAGTCCCTTTTAAGGCGAGTCTATAATTTTTTTCACTTTCTTTAAGTAATCTTTCTTGATTCTTTTTATATATTAAATCAAAAGCAGTTCCATACACTGTATATTTTCCATCATTAAATTCTCTAGAACCCTTTACTTCTATTGGAATTATCCTTCCATCTTTTGCCCTTATATCAAAGTCAATAGTAAAATTTCCTGTATATCCTGACTTTACAAACTTATCAAAAGTTTCTCTTACCTCACACTTATATTTTTCAACTATGTATTTTTCAAATTTTTCATAAGTATCTATAATTTCATCTGTTTTAAGTAGATCCCTAGCTCTACTTGATATATATAAAGAATTATCTTCATATAATTCCCATACAACTCCATTAAGACCTTTTATAGCACGTTTATAACGCAACTTATTTATATTAGATTCTTCATTAATTTTATTTAACTCTCTTTGTTTAAGTGCTCTTTGTTTTAATACAAAATATAAAACTAATATACAAACAACTATTACATTATCTTTCACATCGTTTGTTATTATGAGAAGTATTATAACTGTTAATATAAATATAGTATCTAATATTTTGAAATTAATCTTTATAGAAAGTCCCTTTCTTCCCATTACTTCACCCCATAGAATTGTTTATTCCCACACTTATATTACCATATATATCCTACGTAAACTATAAAATTCTACATTTTTCTTTATAATATATTATAAAGAACAGAAGGTAGCCTAAATGTCTACCTTCTGTTCTTTATTAAATTATTTTTGTTTTTTTACTAATTTATTTAAAACTAAGTTTAATACTACACCAACAATTGCTGCAAGGCTTAATCCTGAAATTGTTACTGTATTTGTCACTTTAATAGCTATCATAAATCCAAAGTTTTTATAAAGCATAGGATTTATATTTGGTGCTATTAATCCAACGAATATAATTGTTGACATAATAATTATATTTTTAGCATTAAATTTTACTTTTTCATTTTTTATTGTTTTAGCTCCAACTAAAGTTATCATAGTAAATAGCATTAAGCTTATTCCACCCATAACAGGCTCTGGTATAGTTCTAATTGCAGTTCCAAACTTAGCTATAAAGCTAAGCAGTATAGCAATTACTGCTGTAATTCTAAGTATAGATGGATCATAATTTTTAGTTACTGCTAAAACCCCTGTATTTTCACCATAAGTAGTGTTTGCAGGACCTCCTAATAAGGATGCTGCTATAGTTGCTACCCCATCTCCAAGTAATGTTCTATTTAATCCTGGATCTTCTATGAAGTTTTTCCCAACTACTGTTCCATTTGTAGTTATATCTCCAACATGCTCCATAAATACTGCAAGAACAACTGGTGCTATAATCATTATTGCCCCTATATCAAACTTTGGTAATGTAAAGTTTGGTATAGCTAAAAGCGGTGCTTTACTTATTTCTACAACATCCACTTGTCCCATTGCTAATGCACATATATATCCAACAAAAACTCCTACAAGAATTGCTATTTGTTTAGTAAATCCTCTTCCAAATTGTTTAATTAAAAGTGTTGATCCAAGTGTTATTAAAGCTAACACTATATTTTTATTTGCCATATTAAATGCTGTTGGTATTAAATTTAATCCTATTACCATTATCATAGGTCCTACAACTTCAGCTGGTAATACATTCTTTATTTTATCTACCCCTATTTTCTTTACTAAAAATGAAGTAATTACATATATTAACCCAGCTACAAACATTCCACCTTGAGCATATCTTAAATCACCATACTCTAAACCTACAGCTTGTATTACTGCAATAAACGCAAATGATGATCCTAAAAATACTGGAACTTTTCCTTTAGTGCATATATGGAACATTAATGTTCCAACTCCAGCTGTAAATAATGCTACTGATAAGTCTAGTCCTGTTAGCATTGGTACTAATACTGTAGCTCCAAACATAGCTATTAGATGTTGAAGCGCTAGTACAACTCTTACAGCCTTCGCTTTAAACGTTCTTTCTTCTCTTAATTCACATGTTTCAAATAATTGCATAAATTTATCACTCCTACATTTTAGTAAGGAGAAATTTATTAAACTTCTCCCTTTGTCAGCCTCGCTGGACTGCTTTTAAAAGGTATAAAAAAAACTTCTTACAAAAGTAAGAAGTCATTGCATACTAAAAAATATTTATAGAAAGATCCCTATAAATCATAATTTTTTAAAACTTCTTACTAGCCTCTCTGGACCAATTTAAAGATTGTTTTCTTGAATTATAGCATACTTAGTAAAAAAATATCAACATTTTTTATATAAAAAGAATATTTTTTATTATTTAAACAAAACTAATATTATTGAGTTTTAGGAGGTAATTTTATGTTTAAAAAATTTTTTATATTTTCTATGATTTTATTTATCCTGCCTTTTAACATATTATATGCATATGCAGAGGATAAAGATTCTTTAGAAAATATAGATTGTAAAGAAAAAATTGTATATTTAACTTTTGATGATGCTCCATCAAAAACCGTTTTTAAAGATATTTTAGATATATTAAAAAAGGAGGATGTTAAAGCAACTTTTTTTGTAATAGGTAATCAAATAAAGGGTAATGAAGAAATTCTAAAAAGAGCTTATGATGAAGGAAACTCTATTGGTTTGCATAGTTTTACTCATGAGAAGAAAAATCTTTATACTTCAAATGAAAAATTTTTAGATGAGATGCTAAAAACCCAACAAGCCATCGAAGACGCTATAGGTTGCTCTCCAAAAATTTTAAGATTTCCATTTGGAGTAAATAATAGCTTTTATAAATTAAAAAAAGATTTAGTAAAACTATTACATGAAAATGATTTAAGAATTTATGATTGGAATGCTGATAGTGGAGATGGTATGAATCCTAATTTATCTCCAAGTAGAATTTTAAAAAATTCTAAAAGTGATAAAAACACAGTTGTTTTATTAATGCATGCCTCTCCTCTTCATAAAAATACGGCCAAAGCACTTCCTGATATAATATCTTACTATAAAAACAAAGGATATACTTTCAAAACAATTGATTGTAAAACCCCTGAAGTTTTTAAATATATAAAATAAAACTATAAGGAGTGTATACCAAAGTAAACCTTGATATACACTCCTTATTTTCATATTAAATAATTTCTTTTTTAAAAGTTTTTGAAAACATATCTTTAATCTTATCAAATTTATAGGGTTTACTATAATAATAACCTTGAATTATATCACAATTTACGCTTTTTAAATATGCCACTTGCTCTTTACTGTCAACACCTTCAGCAACTACCTTAATACCTAAACTATGAGATAATGATATAATACTTTCAACAATACATCTACTTTTTATATTCTCTGTAACATCATCAATAAAGCTTTTATCTATCTTAAGAACATCTATAGGTAAATTTTTTAAATAATTAAAAGATGAATAACCAGTGCCAAAATCATCTAGTGCAATACTAGCACCTAATTCTTTTATCTTATTTAATGTTTTTATATTTTTATTAGCTTCTTTCATTAATACACTTTCAGTTATTTCTACTTCAACATAAGTTAAAGGAACATCATATTTTTTTGAAAGTTCTTTAAAGTCTTTAAATACAGCACTATATCTTAATTGTAGTTCTGATAAATTTACAGCTATTTTAAAATCTTTTCTACCTTCACTAATTAATTCCTTAGCTTTTTTAAATACTTCTTCTAATACAAACTTTCCTATTGGTACTATTAATCTAGTAGCTTCTGCAACAGGAATCATTTCCGATGGATATACAATACCAAGTTCTTTACTTTCCCACCTAAGAAGCGCTTCCATACCATGCATTCTGCAATCCTTTAAAGATATTTTAGGTTGAAATACTACAAATAATTCATTATTAATTAATGCTGATTTTAAATATCTTTTTAGATTATATAATCTAGTAACTTCTAAAGAAATACTATTATCAAAAAAACTATAACAGTTCTTACCATTTTTCTTGCTTAAATGCATTGCAGCATCTGCTGACTTTAAGAGAACACTAAAATTTTCTCCATTATGAGGACATAATGCTATACCAATGCTTGCTGTTATATATATCTTTTCATCATATACAGAAAATGGTTCTTCCATTACTTTAAGTATATCTGTACTAAATTTTTTTATACTATCTATATCTTTAAATTTATCTTTAAAGATTATAAATTCATCACCATTATATCTACCCAATAAATCATTCTCATTTACAACCTTTTTAAGTCTTTTTGCTACTAATTTTAATAACTTGTCCCCAACTCTATAGCTAAACATTTCATTTATAATATTAAAGTTATCTATATCTATTACTATTAAAGCAGTCATATCATTTATTTTACTATAATTATTTCTTAAAATATCTTCAACTTTTGATTTCATATAATACTTATTTGGAAGTCCAGTCTCTATATCATATAAAAATACTTTAATATCTTTTTCTTCAAATATTTTATTAGTTATTAATTTATCATTCGTTCTCATAGTGTCTACCTTTAAGCTATAAAATTAATATTCTTCTTTATTTAAGCTCTCCTCTTTTCTTTTTTTGTCGTTTATTAATGTAACTACTAATGCAGTTGTAGCTGCCATTAAAATAGCTAATTTGCTTTTTTTCTTAAAATTCATAAATACCCACCTCTTTTTATGCATCTTTTTCTTTATTATACCCCATATATTAACTTCTATTCCATAGACAATTATTAAATTTTAATTAGAAAAAGTAGCATTTTATTAAAATACTACTCCTTTTAATTATTTGAATTGATTTACTTCCTTGTTATAAGAAAACCCACTTTTTTCTAATGAGCTTTCTAATACATTCATATCAATATCCATATCTTCACATAAATTTTCTAGACTTGAATAATAGTCTCTAAGTTTTAAGTTTATTATACTTACTAAGATATTAGGATCCATATCTTTTATATCTTCTGTAGTCATAAAATATCACTTCTCTTTCTTCTATAAGTTAGAATAACTTATTAGTTGTATATTATTATTTTTTATATATTCTTTTATTTTTTCTGATGTTAAAACTTCAAGTTCAGCCTCTCTCATCACATTATAAGAAGAAATTTTTTTAAGTTCTTCGCATGCATTTGATGGATGAGCCATAAGCTCTATAACGTTATACATACCTTTAAAATTTTCTAATCTATTAATTAAATAATCTACTGATATATTTCCTTCATAAAATGTACTATCAAAAAAATCTGGACATAAAACATTATTTTGTTCTACAACATATCTTTTTTCATTTATTGGACATCTCATAGGTACATTTAATTCTTTTGCAAGATTAATTACTAATTTAAATACATCATCGTTAAATGAATAAAAATGATGATGTGAATCTATATGGTTAATCTTCATATTAGTCTTTTTAAACTTCTCAATTTGAGCTCTTAATTCTTTTTCTAATTGAGAAAGATCTATATTAGAAGGAATTAGCTCTGGCTTTCTATAAAAATTCCCATTTGCATCACAAATACTACTTACTTCACTTTGAGGTAAAACTGGTTTTCCACAAGTTATATTTAAGTGTATTCCCATTTCATTTATACCTTCACTTTTTGCAATACTTATAGCTTCTTCGAAAAATGGCATATTAGTCATTGCAGAAGTATCTGTTAGTATTCCATTTTTAATACATTTCATAATCCCTTCTGAAACCCCTCTTGTTAATCCAAAATCATCTCCGTTAATTATTAACTTCAATTAATTCATCTCCCTTTACCATATTATTGCTTATTAATTTAAATAGTTTATTTCTCTTACATTATAACATCATTTAATTATATTCCCAGTTTTTTATTTTCTTAAATTCTAAACTAAATTCACCTTCTTCAATAGTAATAATTGCAAAACTAATTTTGTTATCATAAGATAGTCCAAGAGAACCTGGATTTATCATTATCTTACCATCATAAAATGATAAATAACATTGATAGTGAGTATGACCAAATAATACATAATCCCACTCCCCTTCATAATCAGTTAAAAACTCAATTAAATCTCCTTCATTATATAGAAGAGGAATATCTATATTACTATTTTTCCTACTATGAACCATTAAAAACTTTTTATTAAAACATTCAAAAACTCTACTTAATGGAATGCTTTTTAAAAATCTTATATCATCATTTGTTAAATCATCCTTTAAAAATTCTAATTCTTTATCATGATTTCCACATACATTTATAAATCTTTTATCCTTTTTTATTATTCTAAGTGTTTCAATTGGATTAAGTCCCCCTAGAATGTCTCCTAAATTCAAAACAGTTTCTATTTTTTCTTTATTTATAAACTTAATAAAATAATCTAATGCTTTTAAATTCCCATGTAAATCAGATATAACAGCTATCTTCATTATATTCACCTCTTTCATACTTAATATACTTTTATTATATCAATTAAATTTATCATTATTATACATACTAAACTTCTAATTTCTACCGTTTTTTAAAATATAATTCATTTAATAATTAAAATCTTATTTTATTATCTATTATTTGTATACTTTTCATTATTTTTCTAGTACAATAAATACGCATACTATTATATTTGTGGAGGTATTTATGAGATTAATTGCAACTGATTTAGATGGTACTTTATTAAATTCAAATAATAAAATAAGCAAAGAAAATGTACTTGCTATATTAAATGCACAAAAAAAAGGGGTAGACGTAATAATTTCAACTGGAAGAACTTATAAAAATGTATTAAATTTACTTAAAGGTACTGGAATTAAAGCCCCATATATAATTTCAAATAATGGTTCTCAAATACATAACTGTACTGGGAATACATTAAAAACTTTTACACTATCGAAAGAATGTCTAAAAAAAATACTACCCTATCTTCACTATAGCAATTATTATTATTGTATTTCAACTAGTAACTATATGTTTGAAGCTGGTCGTGATAAACTAATTTATGATTTTTTTAGAGCAAAAGAAAAAAATCCAAGCTTAAATGAATCTGATTTAGATGATCTTCTTCATATTTTCTATGGATCACAAAATGGTATTAAGGTTAAAGAAGTTACAAATTTAGAAGATATATATTCAATGGATTGTTATAGCGTGTCTGTTATATCTTTTGATAATGATATTCTTCTATCTGGTAGATCTGCACTTAAAGATATGGCTGGAATCACAATTGTTTCATCTTCTAAAAATAATTTTGAAATATTAAATAGCGAATCTTCTAAAGGAAATGC
Source organism: Clostridium budayi (assembly GCF_055396605.1). Taxonomy (NCBI): domain Bacteria; kingdom Bacillati; phylum Bacillota; class Clostridia; order Eubacteriales; family Clostridiaceae; genus Clostridium; species Clostridium budayi. The sequence continues at coordinate 1,110,112 of NZ_AP042456.1, read as the reverse complement.
AATTGAATTTATTGCGAATTCCTTAAATATACCTTTAGATGATGTTATGGCAATTGGAGATAATTTTAATGATATTTCTATGTTTGAAAAAGTTAAATATAGTGTTGCAATGGGAAATGCAGAAGAAGATGTTAAAAAGGTATGTAAATTTATTACTCTAAAAAATGATGATAATGGTGTAGCTCATGCTATAAATGAGCATTTAAAAAATCTTGCATAAATTATTATAAAAAAGGAGCATATTTTCTATGCTCCTTTAAAATTATTCTTCATCATAAAAATCTAAGTAAGAATGCTTAACGCCTTTCTTTTCCCATCCTAGTATAGAATCCATACATACATTTTCTGCCGCTTTAAATATTGATTTATCAACACCACTGAAGTTTTCTTTAAGATTTTTTATTAATTCTTTTATTTCAAATCTCTTATTACCAACTTTCTTAGCTGCAACCATACATGCACAGTTTAATGGCCATATACCACTATAATTGATAAATCTCTTTATGTACTCTTCCTCTATTAAATACATTGGTCTTATAAGTTCAAGTCCTTCAAAGTTAGCAGATTTAAGTTTTGGAAGCATTGTCTTGAAGTTACCTGCATATAGAATATTTAAAAGAGTTGTTTCTATTACATCATTGTAATGATGTCCTAATGCTAACTTATTACATCCAAGTTCTTGTGCTTTAGCATAAAGAGAACCTCTTCTCATTCTAGCACAAAGATAACATGGATAATCACTAGCTTTTTCATCTATAACTTTAAATATTCCTGATTCATAAAGATGTATTGGTATATTTAAGTGTTTACAATTTTCTATTAATAATTCTCTTATTTGTTCATGATAACCTGGGTCCATTGCTATAAATTCTAAATCGAATTTTATTTGGCCGTGCTTTTGAAGTTCTTGGAATAATTTTGCCATTAGCATAGAATCTTTTCCGCCAGATATTGCTACTGCAATCTTATCTCCTTCTTCAATTAAATTATATTGCTTTACAGCCTTTATAAACTTAGTCCATATAGGTTTTCTATATCTTTTAACTATACTTCTTTCAATTTCTTCTAAAGGCTTTCTATCTTCTTCTGGTATAAGTCTTTGACAACCTTGTCCTGCTATACTACTCATTTTATCACCTCATTCATTTGACTATTATATCATTTTTTTATGTAAATTTAAAAGAGGCTTTTAAAAGAAAAAGCCTCATCATTTTAATAATTATATGTTTTTTTATTTTCACATATATTAACTTCTAAAGATTCTCCCTCAAACATCTTTTTATAGGAACATAAAAATTCATTTAACTCATTATCATTTAAATCTATGTTTTTATCACTTATTATAGTTACTATATTTTTATCTAATAGAATCTTTATTTTATTTGTTTCATTTTCTATAAAATATTCTTCCACAGTTTTTCCAATCAATTTATTATTATATTTTTCTTTAAAAGATATTTTCTTTCTAACTTTTTCGTAATTTTCAGCTTTATCATTTAAATCTAAATTTACACCCATTTGTTTTAAACTATCTTCCATTGATGAAGGATCAAAACCATATCTCTCCATTATTTTCTTTTGTATTTCAAACAGCTTCTTTTCTGAAATGTTATTTTTCGCCATATATTCTGATAAATTTTTAGAAAAATCACTAAAGCTCATTTCACCAGTTTGAGTTTTATAAAATAAATCATACATATAACTTTCGAATTTATCTATATCTTTTTCATTCACTCTATTTTTTATTTCATTAAAATCAATTATTCTATCATCACCCATGTTTTTCTAACTCCTCTCCTAACTTTATGTTCCCTTATCGATATTATATAACAAATTACTTAATCAAAAAAGTAATATTCTATTAAGTAAACTTAAGCTTTAATTAATAATTAAAAGACTATATAGAAATTTACTAATCTATATAGCCTTTAGTATTTTATAATTTAAATTATTTTATTAAAATTAAAAAAATCTTCTTTATTGTACTTTCACTTTCTTAGTTACGCATCTATATAAGTTCCATTGACCATAAAGTCCTATTAAGTATATTAAAATATTAGCATTTATAAGTGCTGGGACTATACCAACTATTAAAGATAAAGAACCTATTAATATAGGTAAAAAGCTAGCATTATATCTATCACATATGTTTTTATACATATATATTGAGTATGCAGTATATATTACCATAGAAATATTTCTTATCATTCCAGTAAAGATCATTGCCAAAACAAAAGGTATTATAAATAACATATTTCCTTTTCCAAGTTTTATAGTCATATATGCATTTCCAATCGGAATCCAAGCAAGCCATGGTTTATCGTCACCTTCAGCTTTTGCTACATTATATAACGCTAATGATGTAATAATATAATTTATTATTGTACATACTGTTATTAACAATAATATGCCTGAAAATATAGCAACTCCATTATTTAAATTTTCCATACAAAACCCCTCCATTTATACATCGAATTAGTATATATATTACCATACAACTACTATTTTTGTCTTTATTTCGGTAATACTTTTTCTATTTTATGAATTTCTTGAATATTTTTTAAGAATAACTCTTATTTATATGTACAAAATAATTAGTATAGTAAGGAGGTATGTATTATGACTCATAAAAAACATAAAAAAGCTTGCTCAAACTCTTGCCCAAATTGTACATGTCATTCATCAAAGGAACCAAATGACGGAACTTTCATAGAGAAAAATCCACATGATAGTTTTTCCGCAGAAGGAACTGTTAGATATGGTGAAGAAACGGATGTAGATGATATATAAAAAGTAAAGGTAATCTATATTTTATAGATTACCTTTACTTTTACTTAGATGATAGTGCTATATTTACTCCAATAAAAGCATAAACAAACGCTTTTACTAAATTAAATTTAGATGTAATTTTATTATTTTTATTAAATATTTTTTCTTTTATTTTATAAGAAAAAATCGATATTAGAGTGAATATCAAAAAGGCTTGCACCATAAATATTACTCCTAGTATCATCATTTGTAATGTTACATTCATTCCATTATTATCTACAAATTGTGGAAGTAATGCTAAGAAAAATAATGCAACCTTAGGATTTAATAAATTCATAGTTATACCTTTTTTATATAGTTTTGAATATATTAGATTCTCTTGTTTTTCTGAAAGAAAACTTTCTTCCTTACTTGTAAGTTCCTTAAATGCTAAATAAATTAAATATGATGCACCTAAAATTTTAATAATATTAAAAACTTTAGTCGAACTATATAGTATTCCTGATATTCCAAGTGCTGCTGCCATTGTATGAATAAATATACCGCTACAAAGCCCCATAGCCGTAAATATTCCAGCTTTTTTATCTTGTGTTATACTTTGAGTCATTACATATAATATATCTGGACCTGGTGCTAAAGTTAAAACTATAGCTGCTGATAAAAATGATATTATAGTAACTAATTCCATAAAAAGCCCCCTTTTATTTAATTACGATCTGTTAAGTTATATGAACATTGATTCTCTCAACCTTAGGAAATACAATAAGTTTGCAAAGACTAAATTACCCCCTAGAAAAGGAGAGAGAAAACAATGAACAAAACAAATATTAGATGCCCTCGTTGTCACTCTAATAAACTATATAAATTTGGTTTTGACAAACAGGCTAATCAAAAATATCAATGTAAAAAATGTAAGCGCCAATTCATCGCTAGCGATGGTGATGGAGTTCCTAAAATGAAGTATCCTAAGTGTCCAAAGTGTGATAAAGGAACTTATTTACATCATTCTTACAAACACTATAATAGATATAAATGTAATAATAAAAAATGTAATCATATTATTGTGCAACATCATAATTTTAATATTGATTCACCATCTAGCGAAGCTATTACCGGGGCCCTTTCTATGAAAGGAATGCGATTCCCATTACAAATTATTATTACAGCACTAACATTATATTACTTGAACAATACATCAACTAGAGCTATATCTCAATTTCTTATGAACACCTTTAATATAAAAGTGTCTCATGTAACTATCGCTAACTGGAGCAATAAATTTGCTCCATACTTTAAACTCAAAGCAGATAACTTTAAACAACAAGTAGATTTGCAATCTGACGATTGGCACGCTGATGAGACTGTTGTTTTTATTAACGGAGTAAAACATTATTTATGGTTAGTTATAGACTCTGAAACGCGATTTATAATATCTTTTCATTTAAGTAGATATAGAAATGAAAGCTCTGCTTTTTCTCTGATCAATGAAGCTAAAAAATATGGTTCACCCTCTAACCTAATTACAGATAGATGGCCAGCTTATAACGAAGCGATAGCTACGCTATTACCGGAAACAAAACATGTACCAGTTAAGCCAATGTCTAGTGATATAAATAATAATCTTATAGAATCTTTTAATAAGACTTTTAAAGCTTGGTATAAGTCCAAAAAAGGATTTAACTCATTTGAAAAAGCTAATAATCTTATTTTTATGTTTATATTTCACTATAATTTTATAAGAATTCATGGGTCGTTAAATAACCTTACTCCCGCTGAAGTCGCTGGCTTCTCTAGTGATAATTTATCTAGGCAATCTTGGTTTATAGCTGCTTAATTTATTAAGAATATCTTTGATTAACCTGCTTGAAAAATTATATTTTGCAGGTTTATTTGCCATGCGCAAATATAGTCAAACTTATATAATTTTCAAAGAACGAGAAAATCTATGATTTATTAAGCTATTTTTTCATAACAACTTAACAGATTCTTTAATTAATCTTTTATTATACTATCAATATTTTTCATCATAAGCTTTCTAAATGATTCATCTTCCCCAAGTGCTTTATCTAGTACTTCAGCTTTAATATTATTTTTCTTAAGTTTACTAAAGAAACTTTCATCATTATCTAAAATAATATCTTTTGTAAAATGATATCCCTTAGTAAGAAGAATAGGTATTATTAATATACTTTCTATTCCATCTTCTTTTATATCATTAATTAATTCATCTATATTATCTTTTTCATTTGTTGATGACACATAGTGCTTCTTTCCACTATCTAATATTTTATCTTCTATAAATTTTTTATCTAATGATTCATTAGAATTTCTACTTCCATGACAGATAAATAATATATTTTTTGGTATTTTAAAATAATCATCAAGTATATCTTTATTTTCCTCAAAAATAGGCTTTAAATATTTTAATGTTTTGAATGAATCTTTATAAGAATTAGATATTTTTTCTACTTTAGAGTATTCTAGACCTCTTGAAAAATATAAAGGAATAATATAAACTTCCTCATACTTATTTTCTTTTAAGCTATTTAACGTGTCTTCATAACTTTTTATTTTGTTATTAAATCTTTTTAATATTCTTTCACTAGTTAGAGCAAAATAATAATCAAATTCTTTTCCATACTTTTTTTCAGCATCTTCTTTAAAAGGAAGAAGATATTTTTTAAAATCTTCTTCCTTTGCTGTTCCAAAAGCTACAAATACAATAGCCTTTTTCATTATTTACTTTCCTTTTTTAAGAATTCTTCGAAAGCTTCTAAGAATTTATCGATATGATTAGTAGTATGCTTAGTTGATAAGAATAATGCTTCAAATTGTGATGGTGGTAAGTTAAATCCAGCATCTAACATGTGTAAGAAATATCTTTTAAATCTCTTTTCATCACACTTTTTAACGTCATCATAGCAATCTATTTTGTTTCCATCTGTAAAGAATATTGTCATCATTCCGCCTACTCTATTTAATACAACATGTACTCCGTACTTATTAGATAATTCATAAACTCCATCTTCTAGTTTTTTACCTAAAGTTTCTATATGGTCATAAACACTTAAATCTTCTTTAAGCTTAGTTAATGTTTTATATCCAGCTGCCATAACTATTGGGTTTCCTGACATTGTTCCAGCTTGATATACTCCACCAAGTGGTGATAAACATTCCATAATTTCTTTCTTACCACCATATGCACCGCATGGAAGTCCTCCACCCATTATCTTTGCATAAGTAACTAAATCTGGCTTTTCGTCAAATAAACTTTGAGCTCCTTTAAATGCAACTCTAAATCCACTCATAACTTCATCAAATATTAAAAGTGAACCATATTCATCACATAATCTTCTTAAAGTCTTTATGAAACTATCTTTAGCTTTTATAACACCCATATTACCTGCAACTGGTTCTATAATAACTGCTGCTATATCATTTCCATGTTCTTTAAATAACTTTTCCATGTTTTCTTCGTCATTATATATTCCAACTAAAGTATTCTTTATTGCTTCTTCTGGAACTCCAAGTGAACCTGGTATTCCTTCTGTTAATACACCTGAACCTGCTTCTACTAAGAAACCATCGAAATGTCCATGATAACATCCTGCAAATTTAACTATTTTATTTCTCTTAGTATATCCTCTTGCAAGTTTTATAGCACTCATTGTAGCTTCCGTACCTGAGTTAACCATTCTCACCATATCTACTGTATCTAAGTTTTCACACATAAATTTACTCATTTTAAGTTCTAATTCAGTTGGTGCACCAAAGGCTAAAGCGATTTCTGTTTCATCTTTTATAGCTTTTACTACATCTTCATCACAGTGTCCAAGTATTAATGGTCCCCATGCTAATACAAAATCTATATATTCTTTGCCTTCTTCATCCTTTATTATTACACCTTTTCCACTTTTAATTATTGGAGGATTTATTCCCATTGATCCATATGATCTAACTGGGCTATTTACACCACCTGGCATATATTTTTTTGATTCATTAAAGATTTCCTCGTTTCTCATATAAATACCCCCTATTACTTTCTTAAAAGTTTTGAAGCTTCAAGTGCATGATAAGTTATTATTATATCAGCTCCAGCTCTTTTCATTGAAGTTAAAGTTTCAATTATTGTTCTTTCTTCATCTATAAGACCCATTTTTCCGGCTGCCTTTATCATTGCATATTCACCACTTACATTGTAAGCTGCAACTGGAAGATTAACTTCATTTCTAACATCTCTTACTATATCAAGATATGAAAGTGCAGGTTTTACCATAACTATATCAGCACCTTCTTCTATATCATACATAACTTCTCTAATTGCTTCTCTTCTATTTGCAGGATCCATTTGATATGTCTTTCTATCTCCAAATGAAGGAGCTGAATTTGCAGCTGCTCTAAATGGTCCGTAATATGCAGAACAGTATTTTGCAGAATAACTCATAATTGATACATTTTTATATCCTGCATTATCAAGAGCTTCTCTTATTCTTAAAACTCTACCATCCATCATATCTGATGGTGCTATCATTTGTGATCCAGCTTTTGCATGAGAAACCGCTATCTTACATAAGTAATCTAATGTTTCATCATTATCAACATCTCCATCATGGATTATTCCACAATGACCATGATCTGTATATTCACACATACATACATCTGTACTTACTATTAATTTATCTGTTATTTCTCTTATTCTTCTAGTAGCTCTTTGAACTATTCCGTTATCTGCATAAGCTTCGCTTCCACAGCAGTCTTTATGATCTGGAATACCAAATAACATTATTCCTTTAATGCCAAGACTAACAGTTTCTTCTATTATTTCATCAAGCATATCTACTGAATAATGATATACTCCTGGTAATGATTCTATTTCACGTTTTATTCCTTCACCTTCAACAACAAATATAGGTAAAATGAAGTCTGACGGAGTCAGTACTGTTTCTCTAACTAAATCCCTTACACATTCATTTGTTCTTAATCTTCTTCCTCTTCTCATAACTTAAGTTACACTTCCTTTAACATTTCTAAAACTTCACTTATAAAACCATCTTCTGAATGTTCTTTGCAAACTAAGGCATCAATGCCTTTATCATTAAGAGCTTTTAAAGTTATAGGTCCTATAGCAACACATTGTTTTTGTTTTAATTTATCTAATGAAACCATCTCTATCATATTATTAACCGTTGATGGACTAGTAAATAATATTATATCTACTTCCTCAAAAGCTTTTTCATTTTTTAGAGTGCCTTCTACTACATCGTATATATTTACTCTATCAACATTTTGTGTAATTTTTGAAATTTCATCCTTTAAGAAATTTCTACCTTTTTCTGAAGATAAGATAAGTACTTTATCATTTTCTTTAATATCATCTTTTATTTCTTTAAATAAACCTTCAGCAACAAATTCTTTTCCCATTTTTGCTGCGATAATACCTCTATTTTTAAGAGCCTTTTTAGTTGCTTTACCAACTACTGAGAAGTCTGCTTTAATATTTCTTATATCTATTTCATTTTGAATTAAATAATCAAAGAATATATTAACTCCATTTACTGAACTTAAAATAATGTGATCATAAGTTTCTAATTTATCTTTATATAAATCTAAAGCTGCACTCTTATTTTCTACTTTAATTGAATTTATTTCAGTAACTTCTGCTCCTAAATTTTTTAATTTTTCTTTAATTCCTTTTGATTGTTCTTTAGAACGAGTTATGCATATATTTTTACCGAATAAAGGTTTATTTTCATACCATGAAAGTGATTCTGAAAGTTTTACAACATCACCTATAACTATTATACATGGAGATTTAAGCTTAGCTTCCCTTGCTTTATCACTTATATTTTCTAATGTTCCAATCACTTTCTTTTGTTTACTTGAAGTTCCTCTCATTACAACAGCTGCTGGAGTATTTATATCTTTTCCGTTTTTTATAAGTTCCTCACATATTGAATCAATATTAGAAAGAGCCATCATAAATACTAATGTTCCATGTTCTTTAGCTAATGCATTAAAGTTAACATTTAAATCCTTAGCTGACATTCCAGTAACTATATGAAAGCTTTGTGCTATACCTCTATGAGTTATTGGAATACCTGCATAATTTAATACTGCAATTGGAGATGTTACTCCTGGTATTACTTCAAATTCTATATTTTCTTCTCTAAGAGCTAATACCTCTTCTCCGCCTCTTCCAAATACGTAAGGGTCTCCACCTTTAATTCTACCAACTATGTGTCCCTTTTTAGCAAGTTCCACTATACTCTTATTTATCTCTTCTTGAGTCTTATAATGTGCACCTGGCTCTTTTCCACAGTAGTAAATTTCACAATCATCATTTAAATAGTTAAGTATATTGTTTGATACTAGTCTATCATAAAGTACAGCTGTACATTCTTTTAAAACTCTTTTACCTTTTAAAGTTAATAATTCTTCATCCCCAGGTCCAGTACCTATTATATAAGCTTTGCTCATTTTATCCCTCCAAAATTACTTGTTTAATATTTTATCTGCTAGTTTCTTTCCTAATTTTTCACTTTCGAATCTATTTCCTGAAACCTCTGCTTTTACAACCTTTCCATCAACTAAAAACGTTCCTATCATATAAAGATCATCATCTTTAGTTTCTGAATAAACTCCTATCATACTATGACAGTCTCCATTTAAAGCTCTCATGAAACTTCTTTCTCCAAGTACTTCACACTTTACAATATCATTATTAAGTTCTTCTAATACATATTTATATTTAAAGTTTTCAAGACATTCTATTCCAAGTGCTCCTTGACCAACTGCTGGAATAAATATTTTAGGATCAAAATAATCAGTTATTATATGTTCCATATTTAATCTCTTAAGACCTGCAGCTGCAAGTATTATTCCATCCATATTTTCTTCTTCCATCTTTCTAAGTCTTGTTTGAACATTCCCTCTAATTGGTACTATATTAAGGTCTGGTCTTAATTCCTTAAGCATACATACTCTTCTTAAACTACTAGTTCCAATTGTTGCGCCTTCTTTTAGATCATTAAAATGTGTACCATCTCTTGAAATAAATACGTCTCTTACATCTTCCCTCTCTGGAACTGATACAAGTTCAAATCCTTCTGGAAGTTCATGAGGTACATCTTTCATACTATGAACTGCAATATCAGCTTTTCCATCTAACATTTTTTGTTCTATTTCTTTAACAAAAAGACCCTTACCACCTATTTTATCCAATGTTACATCAAGTCTTCTATCACCTTCTGTTACTACAAGTAACTTTTCTGAATCTACTTCTCTTGTCTTAAGTAGCTCCATAACTCTCTCAGCTTGCACCTGTGCTAATTTAGATTTTCTAGTCGCTATAACAAATTTCATCATTTCACCTCATCACTTAATCTTTAAATAGTTCATCAACTAATTCCTCTTCATAAAACATTTTTAAAAGAGTTTTTCCCATGCCTTTTTCTATTACATCTTTAAAATCATCACATACTATAAAATTAAGTATTTCTTTTTTCTTCTCTTTAAACTTTTTTGCGTTATTTCTTATAATCGATGTAGTTTCAATAAATTTATCATAAGATTTAAGTCTATCTTTAAAGTCATTAGACATCATCTTTAATGCTTTAGGATTTCCTTTTAAAGTATTAATCCCCATTATTCCTTCTTCACTTTTAATGTTTATGGGAACTGCCCCCATTCCATCCTTATAGTCTTTGCAATTTATATAAATCTTACATCTTTTATCACAATGTTTTTTGACTTCGTTTATTTTTTCACTATCATCTATAGCAAGAATTACTATATGACAATCATTTAGTAAACTTTCATCATATTCACCTTTAATAATATGTAATCTATTAGATTGTAGGTTATTAAAATCTTCTAAAAATTCCTTAGCCACAATAGTTACATTGCAACCACCATTTAAAAATGTTTTTGTCTTAATAAGTGATGCTTCTCCTCCACCAATTATTAATACATTTATTTTATTAGATAATAAAGAGAGCATAATATATTCTAATTGTTCTTCTCTATGAATATTTTCTCCAGAATCCTTATACATTCCTCTCCACATCCTTTTACTGTCTCTTCCTTTAAGACATCAATAGCTCTATTTACATATGCATCAGAAACACTTTTCATAAGAGTATTTACAAGTCTATCGTCCTTACCCTCTTTATTTTTAAATGTTTCATATCTTTTTTCATATATACTTTTACTATGCTTTTTAAACTCTTTTATGTAAGGAGTTATTTCTCTAAGTTTTCTCCAATTTCTATAATTATGTAAATATTCCTCTATTAAATAATAGAATTCGTACATTCTCTCTTTTCTTAAATCTTTATTTTCATCATCTACTTTACTTATTTCATCTATATTGTAGATAGTGACTCTTTCATAATTAGCTATACTTTCTTCAACATCACGTGGAAGAGCTAAATCAAATATAATAATATTTCTTCCATACTCATTTATTTCTTCCTTTGTTATAACTGTATGAGGTGCTGATGTACAAGATATTACAGCCTCCATATCATTTATATATTTTGCTCTTTCATTAAAACTAATTACTTTAATATTTTCTTGATCTTCATAATCTAAAGAATCTTTATTTCTAACCGCAATTATTATTTCATCTACATTGTGTGAAATTAGATGCTTAACAACAAGCTTTCCAACATCACCATGTCCTAACACCATAAATCTTCTGCAATTATTTCTTATTCCTTTATTTACTGCAATAGATGCAGATGAAACTGGTATTTCATAAAGCTTTGCTTCATTTCTAAACTTCTTTCCACAAGTTACTGCTTCTTGAAATAACCTTTGTAATTCTAAATTTACAGTTTTAAGGTCTAAAGCATTAAAGTATGCCTCTTTAACTTGACCTAAAATTTGATCTTCACCTAAAATCTTTGAATGAAATCCACATATAACTTTAAGTAAATGTTCTTCCGCTCTTTCCTCACTTATACAAAATATATATTCCCTTAAATCTTCTTCCCACTCTAACACATCAAAAATTTTTCTAACTGCTTCTTCTTCATTTAAGTCATGATTAAAATAAATTTCTGTTCTATTGCATGTACTTAAAATTACAACTTCTTTGAAATCTTCTTTTAACTTAATCATAGCTTTTTCTCTTTTAGTAGGCTTTATAGAGAATTTTTCTCTTATATCTAATGGAATATTCTTTTGTACTCCTAAAACTGATATCATCTTCTCACTCCATTAAAACTTCAAAGTTTTTAATTTTAATATATATTCTTTAAAAATATATACTAAATTTACCTATATAATTTTCAATACTATTATACATCATTTTGGAGAATAATATATTTTTAATTAATAAAATATCACCAAAGTATTTGCTTTTTTAATTTTAACGCAAACTTTGGTGATATTCAAATACTATTATTTTATATAAATTATATATTTATAATTATATAAAACCTAATATAAAATTTTAGTAATCTTGAGTGTTTGGATACTTAATTCCACTCCAATATACATTGTTTTTCATGATAACATCTTCTGGAAGTTCAACTCCATCTAAAGCCCATTTCTTCCATTCCATGAATCCTGTTCTATCTATAATATATCCAATGTGCTCTTTTCCGCCTGGAGCATCTTTTGCTATATATTCTTTAACGTATTTATAAGTGTTTTCTATTATTTTAACTATACTATCTTCATCAACCCATATTAAGAAGTCTTCTCCTATTCTTGGGTTCTTCTTACCTGTTCTACCCATGATAGCAAGTCTATAGTATTTCTTCTTACTTCTAGTCCATGCTCTTGTAGGACATGCCATAACGCATTCTCCACAACCGATACACTTGCTCTTATCTTTTTTAATCTTATAATTTTCAACACTTAATGCACCAGTTGCTTTCTTTTTACAAGCCTTAACACAAGCCATACAGCTTACGCATCTATATGGGTCATATTCAGTTCTTGTCATACCGATTATTCCAAAGTCATGCATTCTTGCTTTTATACAGTCATTTGGACATCCTGTTAATGCAATTTTAAAGTGTAAATCATTTGGGAATATTGCATCTTCTATTCTCTTTGCAAATTTTGTTGTATTGTAATTTGCAAAAGGACAAACATTATTACCTATACAAGCTGCGACGTTTCTTGTTCCAGCAGCTGAGTATCCTTCACCTGGTACTTCTTGATTTATTTCTAAACCTTCTATAATTGGTTGAAGCATTTCGTTAACTTCAGCTATGCATTCCATTTTTATGTCTGGAATTTCAAATCCTTGTCTAGTTGTTATATGAACAGTTCCGTTACCATATTTATCAGCTATTTCTTGAATCATTCCTAAATATTTTGCATCTAAATGTCCACCAGGAACTCTAACTCTTGAGGCAGTATATCCTCTTTTTTTAGTTACTCTGAAGGCATTTTTCTTAAGTTTTTTAGTATTTATATCCATTAAATTCACCTTCCTAATCTATTAAAAGTTTACCTTTTGTATAATTGAAAACTGGTCCATCTAAACAAATATAAGTGTCATCTATCTTACAGTGTCCACATTTTCCAAGTCCGCAACACATTTTTCTTTCTTGTGAAATCCATATGTTTTCTTCTTTAATTCCACGTTTTAAGAATTCTAAAACAGCAAACTTCATCATCATAGGTGGTCCTACAACTATAACTTGAACATTTTCCATATCTTCTATCTTAACATCTGGTATGTACTTAGTAACAAGTCCTACGTTTCCTTCATAACCTTCTTCTGCTGAGTCTACAGTTACTATAAGGTTACATTCATTTTTCCATGCTTTTAAATCTTCTTTAAATAACATATCTTTAGGGCTCTTGAATCCTGTGATTAATGTTAATCCCTTAGTTTCATCTGAGTTTTTAGCAAAGTGATTTACTACTCCTCTAACTGGTGAAAGACCTGTTCCCCCAGCTACAACTATTAATTCTTTACCTCTATAATTATTTACATCGAAACCATTTCCGTATGGTCCTCTCATAAATAATTTATCTCCAACGTAGTTTTTGAATATTTCGTTTGTAACTTTACCAACTCTTCTTATTGTTAAGTCAACAAAATTTTCTCCAATACCACTAACTGAAATTGGTGCTTCACCAAATCTTGGTATTGAAACTTCAAAGAATTGTCCAGGTTTTACGTCACCTTTAAATTCCATTCTGAAAGTATATTCTATATCAGTATGTTCTATTACTTCTAATATTTTTGAAGGAAATGGTATATAATCATTATTTATCATTTGAATTCACCTCGTCCATAGCGTCTTTTAATTTGTTTATACAACCTGCTACACTTATGTATTCTGGACATATGTCGTCACATCTTCCGCAACCAACGCACATATGATATCCGAATCTCTTCTTGTAGTCATAAACTTTATGCATAACTTTGAATCTCATCTTTTCTCCGTTAGCTCTTCTAAATTCATGGCCACCTGCCATAGTTGTATATCCAGGTACTTGACATGAAGCCCAAACTCTTCTTCTTTCTCCAACATTTTTGTTGTCGCTGTAGTAAATATCTTGCATTGTATAGCATGTACATGTTGGACATGCAAAGTTACATCTTCCACAAGCTATACATCTTTCTGAATATTCATCCCACATCTTTGATTTAAATACATCAATAGTTAAATTGTCTGGTATATTAACACTAACTTCATTTTCTTCTACGAACTCTGGAGTTACTTCCATTTCCATTTTAGCTACATCATTAAAGTATTCTTTTAATTCTTCGTCTTTTACATCTAAGTAAGCATATCCATCAGAAACTTTTAAATAAGCATCATACTCATCTGTCTTATTAGTTTCCATTGATACACAATAACAGCTTTCAAAGCTCTTATTACATCCGATAAGAACGAATTTAGCCTTTTCTCTAATCTTTTTGTAGTAAGGATCTTCAAATCCATTTCTTAAATAAATATCATCAAATCTCTTAACACCATGTAAATCACAGCTTCTTAAGAAAATAATTTGAGGCTTTTCATCTGTTTTTGGTTCTTTATATTCATCTTCTGTAAAGAATAATAAAGTTTGAGTTACAGGAAGTAATGCCTCCTTATATGAATAATCTGATTTTTTGTTAAATTCTATTTCTTCTACTGTTTTAACTTCTTCGTATCTTACAACATCTGTTTCTGAACATCTTCCAGCGCCTTCTACTACTTTAGGTGCTACTATCTTGTAACTTCCGTTTAGTTTTTCAAAAACGCTGTTTAAATCTTTAGTTCTAATTTTGAATCCCATAATTAACTCCTTTCTAGTTAACCTATCTGTTTTTTGAAATTAAATAATATGGGACTGCACTAAATAATACTTATTCTGAAACGTTATATAAGGTTATATATAACATCAAATGACAATCCTATAACAATCTTGTTTATAAGATAACATTTAATTCAATAACCTTTTAACTATAAATATAAGTATTATCCCAGATCCCATCAAAAGATCTGTAAGCATAGCAACTTAGGTAGTTATGCACTTTAACTGCTATTAAAGGAAGTTTTTTCTTCCAATTAATTCTGCTAATACTTTACTAAAATCTTCTCCATACATTGTTATTACTACCTAAGTATATTCTCCTTTTTTTATTGATTCTGTGATAATTATCACAATCCCTTAAAATAACTAGCTAGTTTATCTCTATCTTTAATAATTATCTTTTTTCTTTCTTTTCTTATAAGATTTTCCTTTTCCAAAATTTTAAGCGCTCTAGATATAGTTTCTCTTGGCATTCCAAACATATCTGACAGATATGCAACACTTATATTTAAATCTATTACTACTTCATCATTTTGTTTAACTCCATAATCTTTAGATAATTTCCAAAGCTTTGCTGCAAGCCTTTTTTCTATTTTTAGTGGAGTTGCATTTTTCATTTGTCTATAAAGTCTTCTAATTTTTAATGCCATCGAATTTAATATTATTTTTGTTAGTTCGAAATCTTCACTCATAATATTTATAAATCTCTTTTTATCAAAAGTCAGTATTTCTGCACTTTCAAAGATTTCACAATTAATCGAAGATTTCATATCTTCTAATATAACTTCATTTATTACTCCTTCTCCAAGAATAAAAATTACTTTTTTATGAGCAGCTTCATTAAGTTTATAAAGAGCTACTTTTCCGCTTAAGATAATATAAATACTACTTATTGTATCTTTATCTCTAAATATATGTTCTCCTTTTTTAAAGGCTACTTTATTTCCTATCTCTGATAATTTAAGTAATGTATCATTCCCTATATAATCAAATAATTTTACTTTCTTTAAGTCTTCTAAATTTATCAATACTATCACCTTACTTTTTTAATTCTTCTATACTATACTTTACATTCTATATAGAGTTCAACCATTTTTCTCATTTTCTATTGGATAATTTTTGTTTATTTGTAAATAATAAAAATATTCAAAGTTTTAGGAGGGAAAAAGTATGAGAATTCCAAATCATATAGGAATTATTCCGGATGGCAATAGACGTTATGCATCTTCACTAGGTTTATCTAAAGACAAAGGATATTCTTTAGGAATACTTCCTGGTCTTATTTTATTTAAACAATGTCAAAAGATAGGTGTAAAGGAATTAACTTTTTATGGTTTTACAGTAGATAATACTAAAAGACCAGCTGTTCAAAAAAATGCATTTATAGACGCATGTATAGAATCAGTTAAATTACTTTCTAAAGAAGATGCTGAGATCCTAGTTATAGGAAATAAAGATTCTAAAAACTTTCCTAAAGAACTTTTACCTTATACAACTCGAAAAAAATTTGGTAAAGGCGGAATGAAAGTTAATTTTCTAGTTAATTATGGTTGGCAATGGGATCTTTATTCTCTTAAAGAAAGTAAAGATTTAAACAAAAATATACCATCCTCTATACAATCTAATGATGTATCTCGTGTAGATTTAATAATTCGATGGGGAGGTAGAAGGAGGCTTAGTGGATTTTTACCTGTTCAGTCTGTTTATTCTGACTTTTATATAATTGATGATTTATGGCCAGACTTTAAAGAAAACCATCTATTTGAAGCCCTAAATTGGTATAATGAGCAAGATATTACCCTTGGTGGTTAATTTATAAATATAAAAAAAGGGACCGTATAAAACGGTTCCCAAAACTTATATAAAAGTTTTAATAAATACAACTAGCACAAGTGCTGGAGTTATGTATTTTACTAAGAATATTAAGAATTTAGCTAGTACCTCATTCTTTAATGTTCCGTTATTAGTTATTTGTGAAATATAAATTTTATTACTTACTACATGTCCCATAAGTATTGTTACTAATAAACCATTTATAGGTAGTAATACTTTAGATATAAGCGCATTAAAGAAATCAAAGAATGTTAAGCCAAATATAGTTACCCCTGCAAGTGGTGAATTAGCATTTGCAGATAATGCTGCTAATGAACCAAATATTGCTATTATAATTATATTTATTATTATTGCTTTTTTTCTTTCAATTTTAAATTGTTCTGATAATGTAGCTGTTAATACTTCAAGTATAGAAATAGTTGCCATTGTTGCTGCCATTGCAGTTAATAAGAAGAATACTACTCCAAGTATTGTTCCTCCTGGCATTTTTGAAAATATTAAAGGAACTGTATTAAATAATAGTCCTGGTCCGCTACCTGGTGCCTGTCCAAAAGAAAATACTGCTGGGAATATTGCAACCCCTGCAATTAATGAAACAAATGTATCTGCAATTGCTACAGATGCTCCTGTTTTTACTAAATTATTATCATCTGTAAAATAACTACTATATGTAACCATTGAACCAGTACCAACTGATAACTTAAAGAATGCTAATCCTAGTGCTGATATAAATACTTCAAAAGTTATTTTACTTAAGTCTGGTTTAAATAAGAACTCTACCCCTCCTAATGAATTAGGTAATGTAACACTTCTTAAAGCACAAAGTACTAATAAAACTATAAGAACTGGCATTAATGTTTTAGTCATTTTTTCAATACCGCTTTTAACACCCATTGC
The DNA here is from genome assembly GCF_055396605.1 of Clostridium budayi. Lineage (NCBI taxonomy): Bacteria > Bacillati > Bacillota > Clostridia > Eubacteriales > Clostridiaceae > Clostridium > Clostridium budayi. Next base: position 1,092,340 of record NZ_AP042456.1, on the reverse strand, counting down.
AAGTATAACACCTGCTACTACTAAAGCAACTATTTGCCAAATAATTGGGCCAAAAACTCCAGAACTTGCAGTATTAAACATAGCTTCTAAAGAACTAGCATCTGCACCATTAAATGCACCGCTTAATGCTTTAAATACATAAGAATATACCCATCCTGAAACTACAGTATAGAAAAATAACATAGAAAAAGATGCCATAACACCTATTATTCCAATAAGTTTAAAGAATTTTTTATCAGTTATACTTTCTACAGCACCATATATATTTTTTCTTGTATTTCTACCTAATACAAATTCACTAATTAATATTGGGATAGCTATTACAAGTACACATATTAAATACATTATAATAAATGTCGCTCCACCATTTTCTCCAACAATGTAAGGGAACATCCATATGTTACCTATTCCTACTGCTGAGCTTAATGTAGCAAAAAATACTGACAGTCCTGATGAAAACTTCTCTCTATTTTCTTCCATTTTCTTCACTCCATTACGTCAAATTTATTACTAGTTGATTATACACGCCTATATGTCATATTTTCAATCATTTTGTCATATTTTTTTACACTTTTAAAAAACTTTTTATTTCTATTCCATATACTGCAAAAAAAATACTGCAATCTTTTCCATATTGCAGTATAAAATATCTATTTAATTGAATTTATATCATATGGAGTATTTTGATAAACGCAGTAATTAAGCCAGTTTCCAAAGACTATATTAGCACTCCCTCTCCATCTTACTACTGGCTCACTATATATATCGTCATCTAAAAAATAATTTTTAGGAATTTCTATATTTAAACCCTTTTTAATATCCCTAAAGTATTCATTTTTTAAAGTATCTCTCTCATACTCTAAATGACCCGTTATAAAAATTTGTCTTAAATTCTTTGTTGCAATAATAAATACTCCTGCTTCATCAGATTCAGATAATATCTTAAGTTCATTAATTTTTAAAATATCCTCCTTAATAACTTCGCTATGCCTAGAATGTGGTGCATAATATATATCATCTAATCCTCTTACAAGCTCGTCTTTTTTATCATTTACATAATGCTTAAAGATTCCAAACATCTTTTTATTAAGCTCTCTTTTTCTAACTCCATAATGATAATATAAACCAGCCTGTGCACCCCAACATATATGAAGTGTTGAATGTACATTACTTTTACTCCATTTCATTATTTTTTTAAGTTCTTCCCAATATATCACTTCTTCGAATTCTAATTTTTCAACAGGCGCCCCAGTTATTATCATCCCATCGAATTTTTCATTTTTAATATCTTCAAAAAAACAGTAGAACTTTTCTAAATGTTCTTTAGATGTATTATTTGATTTATAGCTTTTAGTTTGAAGCAACGTTATTTCTACTTGTAATGGTGTATTTGAAAGATACCTCAAAAGTTGATTTTCTGCCTCTATTTTCATAGGCATTAAATTTAATATACATATTTTAAGTGGCCTAATATCTTGAGTATTTGCTCTTTTATTATTCATTACAAATATGTTTTCATCACTTAAAACTTTAAAAGCTGGTAACTCACATGGTATTCTAATCGGCATAAATTCACCCCCTTATTTTATTAAAACATATTTTTCCTTAAATGTAATTAACTTTATGTTATAATATTTTTATATTCAATCTAAGGGGGGTATTAGTATGAGAAATATATTTTTAGGTTTTATAGGTACATACACAAAAAAAGATAGTAATGGTTTATATAAATTTTTATTTGATAGTAATATTGGAAAATTTTTAAAAGTTGATTTAGCTTTTAGTATAAAAAATCCAACTTATATTTCTTTAAATAGTGAATCTAATGTTTTATTTTCTATACAAGGAGATAACTTAGAGGGAGGTATTTGCTCATTTAAAATAAATAATTTGAATTTAGATAAGATCTATATGACTTCAGATTCATTAAAACCTCCATGTTATATTTCTAATAATGATAAGTTCTTATTTAGTGCAAATTATCATGAGGGAATTGTAAATATATATGAGATATTAAATGATCTTAGTTTTAAACCAGTTAGAAGTTTAAATACTAAACTAAAAGAGTCTTCAAAGATGCATTTTGCAGGTTTAAGCCCTAATAATAAATTTTTAGCAACTTGCAATCTAGCTTTAAATAAAATTTCTATGTATAATACTACAGACTTTACCAAATTATATTCAATAAAATTAAAAAATAATTCTGGACCAAGACATTTGGTGTTTCATAGTTCACTTAATATAGCATATGTTTTAACTGAACTAACTGCAGAAATATTCACTCTTGAATTTGATGACTGGGGTTTTAATATTATTGATAACTTCCCAATCTATAAAGACTCTAGCGAAGATTTTGAAGGTGCTGCAATTCATATACATCCATCAAATAAATATATATATGTTTCTGAAAGAAAAAGAAATAGTGTATCATGCTATAAAATATTAAAAGATGGTACATTATCTCTAGTTGATACGTATTATCTTGATATATCTAGTCCAAGAGATTTTACATTTACTCCAGATGGTAAATGGATTATAATTGCAAGTCTTTTAAAAAATAAACTTACATCATATGAGATTGATTTATCAAGTGGTTCTATTCTTTCTTTATCAGATGAAATTAATGTGCCAGAACCTACTTGTGTAATATTTACTAATAAAACTATATAGATTTAAATATTAAAAGGACCTTTTCAAAATTGAAAAAGTCCTTTTATGTATTTAATTTATATTCTCTCTTTTACAATAAATTCTTCTATAACTTTTGCAACTCCATCTTCGTCATTGCTATCTGTTATGTAATTTGCAATTTCTTTTATTTTGTCGCACGCATTACCCATTGCAACTCCAAGACCTGCATATTCAATCATAGGGAAATCATTCATTTCATCTCCCATAGTAATTATTTCTTCTTTCTTTATTCCTAAATGCTTAGCTAAAAGACTAAGACCTTCTCCCTTATTAGCATTCTTATTAAAGAATTCTAAGAAAAATTGTGTACTTCTTGCAACACTATACTTTTCATAAACTTCCTTAGGTAATTTTGCTATACCCTTTTCTAATATTTCAGGTTCATCAATCATCATTACCTTAATTATTTCTTCATCGTCTCTTACAGTATTACAGTCAATTTCATAGAAGTCTATTCCATTTTGACTTGCTTCAAATTCAGTATACTTACTAGTCTGAGGTGTTATTAATCCTTTTTCTTTAGAAAAGGCATGTATATTTACTCCAGCTTCTTTAGCTAAACCAAGTAAGTATTTAAAATCCTTTCCTGTAATTGTAACGTCGCATACTATATCTCTGCTTTTAGTCTTTTGTACTAAACAGCCATTGTAACTTAAAACATAGTCATCATCACCTATTAAGTCTAATTCTTCTAAAAAATTAACTAAACCATCAATAGGTCTTCCTGAAGCTAGTACAACATACACCCCAATTTCTTTTGCTTTTTTTATTGCTTCTCTGTTTTTTTCTGATATTTCTTTCTTAGAATTTAATAAAGTTCCATCCATATCAAGTGCTATTAACTTATACATAATAATCCTGCCTCCAATTAAATAAGTCATTTTTTTAATTATATCACATTTTTCTTATAGTCTTATAAATAAAATAACACCCTATAATTGCAAGAGCAATTTGTATAAATTTTTGACCTTGCATTAAAACTCCATAACTTATTAATACTTCTATTAATATTGAAGGAATCTTTCCAATAAATGTTGCTACCGTGTACCTAATATCATCTATTTCACTAATAGATGCTGCTAAAGTTACAACACCTGATGGTATAAAAGGTATTATTCTACCTTGTAATATTAAAAAGGCACATTTATTACCTTTACTTTTCGCTATATTCTCTAATAATTTATGTTTTTTTGTAAGACTATCAAAGCCTTTCTTAAAACCCTTTCTATATAGTCTAAAAGTAATCCAACCACCTATAACTTCACCCATAATAGATATGAAAAATCCAAATACGGGTCCAAAAAATAAAATGTTTGCTCCTGTAACAAATACAGAAGGAATAACCCCTAAAATAGCAATTATAATACTAATAAATAAACTTAATATAATAGCTATTTCACTATAATTATTAAAAAAATTAACTATATCGTTAACACTAAACATATAAATTCCCTTTCTCTACCCTTTATAATATATGTCTTATTATAAATTATAAATTTTATTTATTTGTTACAAAAAAATATTTTTTCACTTTTCGACTAATTTCATCATAAAATAACTAGTAGATTAAATGTCTTTGAGGTGAATATATGGAAACTATAATATTAGTCTTCTCTTTAGTAATAGATTCATTTGTAGCTAGTATAGCTTATGGTGCTGATAAAATAAAAATTCCAAATACTTATATTATTGTAATGAATATAATTTCAGCAGGAATACTAGCTATCTCTCTCTTGTTAGGTAATTATATAGAAGATATACTACCAAGTTATTTACCTAAATTTATAAGCTTTTCGATTTTCACCATTCTTGGGATTTATAAGTTATTTGAAGGTGTGTTTAAAAAATTTATGAATAAATACACTAATACTACAAAGCCTCTTACTTTTAAACTATTTGACTTTAAATTTGCTCTTGAAGTTTATTTAGATGAAAAAAAGGCCGACTTTGATAGATCAAAAAATATTTCTTTAAAAGAATCTATCTATTTGGCTATAGCTTTATCTATAGATAGTCTAGCAGTTGGTTTTGGTGCTAGCTTTATTAATGTAAATTCATTGTTTATGATTATGACATGCTTCATATTTGGAATTGCCTCAATAAAAATCGGTTCATATATTGGCAAAAATATGATCTCTTCTTCAAATAACAACTTATCTTGGGTATCTGGAATATGTCTTCTAGTAATTGCATTTTTAAAACTATGATTTTTAATTGCATATAAAAAAAGCTTACTAAAATACGATTTTAGTAAGCTTTTTATAATTAAACTTCTATCTCTTCTATTTGAACTAAATATTCATTACAATTTGCACAAACAATTACAGTTACAATATAACTATTATCAACTTTTCCTTCAAGTTCTAATCTATTGTATGTTAAATTTTCATACTCTTTTGATATATCACTTATTACAAACTTGTTATCCTTTGTATAAATGTAAAAATAATATTCTAAATACTCACTTATATTTCTTTTTTCTTTAAAATTACTATCACATTTTTCACAAGGAGTGCTATAATAAGCTTTTTCAAACTTAACATCTTCTCCTTCATTTAAAAGCTTTATAATAGTTTCTATATTTATATCTTCTATAGGCATTTCTTCATCATTTATTATTTCTATAAGATTATCTTTAGAAAGCTTAATCTCTTTATCTTCATATTTAAAAATATAATTCATCTTTGCATTCCTCTTTTCTATTTTTTTCTTATTATATCATAAATAATATTTTAAATATCACTTTCAACTAAGCTATTATAATAAATTTTGTAAAGTTCATCATAAGTAATCTCTTCTGGATGATTTTTAAGCTTATCTTTATTATTCCATATACTATCTGTATATTCTTTTATCTCATCTTCTGAAATTTTCACATTAACTGTAGATAATCTCTTTATATTTTTATTTAAATCTTTAAGAGATGAGAAACCTAATATACTGATTATATTATTTAATTTTTTGTGATCCTTAAATGTCTTTAAATATTCAGGATACAGACAGCAATTAGAAAGTCCATGTGGTATGCCTTTATTATAAGTTAATGCATATCCCATTCCATGTGGTATTGATGTTCCATTATGTGCAATTATTCCTCCAGCAATAGTTGAAGCTATCATCATATTTTCTCTATCTTTTTTAGAAAAATTACCTTTAAGTAATGAATCTAATGCTTCACTGAAATATTTTAAAGCTTCTATAGATAATTTATCTGTATATTCAGTTGAATTACTATTTAAATAACCTTCAACTATATGAGAAAAAGCATCCATAGCTGTATTTCTAGTTATTTGTACGCTTAAATTTTCTGTATATTTAGGATCTAAAAATGCAATATTAGGATATATAGTTTGCCCTAAATTTCTTTTAGTATGCTTTTTATTATCTGTAACTATTGAATATTGTGTAACTTCACTTCCTGTCCCAGATGTAGTTGGAATTGCAATGACAGGTAGTGCTTCTAAATCTTTAAAGTCAAATATATTTTCTTTTGTAACGTTTTTATTCTTTATCATCATAGCAATTGCCTTTGCAGCATCTAATGAGGATCCTCCTCCAATTCCTATAACAAAATCAGCATTAACTACTCTACCTAAACTACTTCCCTTCTCTATTGTTTCTAAAGATGGGTTTTCTTCAACCTTGTCAAAAATATAATAATCTTTATTTAATCTATCTAAAGCATCTAATACATCCTTTAAAGCTCCATTTAATTTAGAAGATTTATTTCCTGTAACTATAAGTGCAATATCACCTTCATCTTTAAATTTTATATAATTATTCTTTACTACATCTTCACCAAATATTATTTCTGTTGGTACATTTAAATTAAAATCCATAATTTATCCCCCTCTATTTCCTATATACACCCAATATACATAAAATATATATTATACCCTTCATATATAATATTATTTTAAATTAAATCTTATATGATTAATTTAATCAATTATTTTCACTCATTCCATAATTATACAAGTATTTTAGTTAATTTCAATATATTTTCAGTAAAAAAAGTGGAATATTAACATTTTTAATATTCCGCTCTAAAATAAACTAATTAATTTTTAGCTTTTTCAACTCTTAATTTTTTACCCTTTATTGTTTTAGTTTGAAGTTCTTTAAGTACCTTATTTCCTTTACCATTTAAAATTTCCACTGTTGATCCCATATCCTTAACTTCAATTATTCCAATATCTTCTTTATTAATTCCTTCTATATTAGAAATAGTTCCTACAATATCCAATACTCTTATTTTCTTTTTCTTTCCACCATTTAAGTAAATTTTCATTATATTTTTATTTACTTTTTTAGTTTTCTTCTTAGTTTCTGGTTTTCTTTTTAAAATAGTTTCTCTATCTTTTTCACTTAATTCACTATTATTTTCTTTATAGTCTTCTATATTAAATCCTATATATTCTTCAATTCTTTCTAAATATTTATCTTCATATGGAGTCATTAAAGTTATAGACTTACCAGTATTTTTTGCTCTTCCTGTTCTTCCTATTCTGTGCACATAGGCTTCTTTTTCAACTGGAATATCTATATTTATTACATGTGTTATGTTATCTACATCTATTCCCCTAGATGCAACATCTGTTGCAATTAGAATTCTAAAATTACCCTCTTTAAATTCTTCCATTTTCTTTGTTCTATCTTTTTGAAGCATATCCCCGTGAATCTTATCTACAGAATAACCTTTATTTTTAAAATAATTAAATGCAGTTTCAACATTCTCTTTAGTTTTGCAAAACATTATAGCAGTTTCAGGTACTTCTTTTAAAAGTATTTCATTAACCTTTGAAAGTTTATCTTTTCCATTTAAAAGCCTAACAAGTCCATGAGTTATTCTGTCTGTAATTAATTTTTGTTCTTTAACCTTTAATAGAACTGGTCTATCCATATGCTTTTCACTTAATTCTGTAATTTTATCAGGCATAGTTGCTGAAAATAGCATTGTAGTTCTTTTTCTTGTAATTCTTCTACATACTCCTTCAACTTGACCTATAAATCCCATATTAAACATTTCATCAGCTTCATCAATTACTAAATATTTAAAAGCTTTACCATCTAAAGTTTTATTATCTAAATGATCTAAAACCCTTCCTGGAGTTCCTATTACAAAGTGAACCTTTCCTTTTAATTTCTTTTCTTGTTCTTTAAAAGATTCTTTTCCAACTAAAGCTACCGCATTTATCCTTTTATATCTTCCTATATTTAGGATATCATCTTTTATTTGTATTGCAAGTTCTCTTGTTGGTGCAAGTATAAGAACTCTTGGCACATTTTCATCCCATATAATCTTTTCACATAATGGAATACCAAAAGCTGCTGTTTTTCCACTTCCTGTTTGAGATTTTACTATTAGATCTTTGTTTAACAATGCTTCTTTTATTACAAGATCTTGAACCTCTGTAGGTTTAGTATATGATAAATCATTTAATGAATTAATAATTTCCTTGCTTAAATTAAATTTTTCAAATCCGTTTTTCATTTCTTTCTCCTAAAGCTTTTTATTTTATATAATTAATATAACATAAAAAGCTTTAGTAAAAAAATTTAGATTTTATTTTCCTCTATTTGCCATATTTTTAAGTTTCTTAATTGGAAGTAAATTCATAACTATTATCGTTAAAATCCCCTCAACTCCTGCACTGCTTATATTATAAATACATGAATATAACCATACATTCATTCCTTTAGGTGCATATTGCCCAAAAAATATTACTCCTGATAATATTGATATAAATACACTTAAAGCTACCGAGATAATAGCCCCTAAATTAATATTTAGTCTTTTATCTCCTTTAAATACACCTGTAAGTCCAAGTGCCATATTTGCTAAAATATAATCTAATAAAAATTGTACAGGATGAACTATAAATGCTCCATTTAATAATTTTAAGAACCCAAATATAAGCCCTCCAGTAACTCCAACTGTAGTTCCATAAAATATTGATAGAAGCATTATAGGAAGCATTGAAAACAAAGTTATACCTCCACCTTGTGGATAGGTTATAAAGTGTATTAAATATAGTAAAAAAGCTACTGATGAATACATTCCTACTGCTACTAAATTTTTTGTTGTAAGTGGATGTTTTCTTAAGTTATATAAATAAAAAATAAATATCAAAGTTGTTACTAAAACTATTATTATGTTAATTATCATTTTTATATCTCTTCCTTTTCATATGCCATATCCCAAAACTTCATCTCGTATATACTTGATGTTATAAATATATTTTTAAGATATTCCTTCTTCTCTTTGCTTAAATTATTGCATTTATCATTCGTAAAGTTGATCCAATCATTAGTAAAATCCTCATACTCTTTACATGAATACATTTCTATCCAAGCTTTATAAAAATTATTTTCTAGCTTATCTTGATACTTTTCTAATAATTTTTTACCTATGTAATAATAACTCCATGTGCAAGGAAGCACTGCTGCTATAATATCATATACATCTCCTGTTAAAGCTTGTCCTAACATATAACTTGTATAACTTTTATTAGTCAATTTAGTTTCTTTCTTTTCTGCATCTTTAGGGCTTATACCAAAACCTTGTAAGTACTTTATATGTACTGCTGTTTCATCTTCCATTGTTCCTTTAATTGAGCCATAGAAAAATTTCATCTCTTCCATGCTATTAGACTTAATAACACCTTGACAAAAAACTTTAGCGTAATCTTTTAAGTATAGATAATCCTGAATAAGATACTCTCTAAACTTATTCTTATCTAAAGTTCCCTCTCCTAGCTCCTTTAAAAATGGATGCTCTAAATAAGCATCAAAAATTTCCTTACTTTCTTCAAATAAATAATCTGTAAATTTCATATTTTACACTCCTTTTTTATTTTTTATAAAAAAAGAAGATTATCTCCCTATGATATACACATACTTAGGAATATAATCTTCTTTAATCTAACTAAAAAAGGCTTTCTATGTAAAAATACACAGAAAGCCATAAATTACAATATAAATAGTAATTTATATAAAATAGTACGCTTCCCTCCGTTGGCATTATCCATATCAGGTTAAAGGGTTAATAGTCTATAATAACTATCTCTCAGCTTTTATAAAAGCACCCCTAGCTTATTTAATTTTACTTTTATTATACAACTGTAAAATATAATTTACAATTCTTTTTATATTAAGTTTTCAATTGATCTATCAAGTATTCCTGTTAAAAAGGCAAGTACTACCCCATAATTAGTTATAGGAATATTTTTTTCATTACATAGGTTAACTCTATTTAATACAGTTTTTCTATTTATCATACATGCTCCACAATGAATTATTAAATCATACTTTTTAATATCATCTGGGAAATCATGTCCTACTCTATAAGTGAAATTTAATTTACCTCCAACAAACTTTTCTAAAAGTTTTGGAATTTTAACTCTTCCTATATCTTCATGAGATACATTGTGAGTACAGCTTTCTGAGATTAATATATTATCCCCAGGAACTAGAGTCCTTATTTTATTAACACCATCAACAAAAGTCTTTAAGTCTCCTTTTTGTCTTGCAAAAAGTATTGAAAAACTAGTAAGTCTAATATTTTCTGGAACTATTTTGCTTACATTTTTAAAAGCTTGTGAATCTGTTACAACTAGATCTACATTTTTTAAATCTTTTAGAGCATCTTCAAGTTCTGTATCCCTAACTACATAACTTTTTATACCATTATCTAAGCAATCTCTTATAACTTGTACTTGTGGAAGAATTAATCTACCTTTTGGAGCTTCTGAATCAATAGGAACTACTAATACTACAGTTCCACCATAAGGTACTAAATCACCTATTAATGATTTTTCATCATCTTCTCTATCTAATATTTTAACTAAAGCTTCTTTAATATTATCTATTCCAATATCAGTTACTGTTGATGTACATATAACATCTGAATATTTATCTTTTAAAGTTTCTACAATTTCCTTATTTGCAACCTCTGCTTTATTTGCTGCCACAATAAAAGGTATATTATATTTTAAAGCTTCTATTTTCCAGTTATTAAAAGATTCAAAATCTGGACTTGAGGCATCAATTACAAAAATAGCTACATCAGTCTTTTTTAGAACTTCCATAGTCTTTTTAAGTCTAAGCTCTCCAAGTTCTGTCTTATCTTCAAGCCCTGCTGTATCTATTAAAAGCACAGGACCTACAGGAATAAGTTCCATTGCTTTTTGTACTGGATCTGTTGTTGTTCCTTCAACTTCTGATACTAGTGACATTTCTTGTCCTAATATTTTGTTCATTAAAGAAGACTTACCACTATTTGTATTACCAAAAATAGCAATATGTTTTCTATTTGAATTTGGTGTATTATTCATACAAATCATCTCCTATATTATAGGAAAAGGTCTCTTGTTCCTTCTTTTAGCTTCTTAATATTATTTAACACAATATTTTTTGTTTTTTCATTTTCAATTTCATTTGCTACTTTTTCAGCTGTAACTAGAGCCTTTTCTCTAAATTCTTCATCACCATAATCTAAAGCATATTCTACAAGAGTTGTTATAGCATTAGGCTCACATACATTTTGTATTTCTCCTGACTTTGCAAGAGACATAAATCTATCGCCTGTTCTACCTTTTCTATAACAAGCTGTACAATAACTTGGTATATAACCATCATCTAACAATTCTTTAATAATTTCAAGTGGTGTACGTTCATCAGATGTTTCAAATTGTTTATCATCGTATCCTTTTTCTTCTCTTTCTTTGTATCCACCAACTCCTGTACTTGATCCAGCTGATACTTGAGATACTCCATATCTTAATACTTCTCTTCTCATTTCTGCTGTTTCTCTAGTTGAAAGAATTATTCCTGTAAATGGTACAGCTATTCTAAGTACAGCAACTACTCTTTTAAACATTTCATCAGTTAAAAGATGTGGGAACTCATCCATTGTAACTCCCTTAGCCTTTCTAAGTCTTGGAACTGATATTGTATGGAATCCAACTCCAAACTTTTCTTCTAAGTGAGCATTATGCATCATAAGTCCTAAAACTTCAAACTTAGGATCTGCAAGTCCAAATAACGCACCACCACCAACATCATCAATTCCAGCTTCCATAGCTCTATCAAAGGCAGTTAAGTGGTATTCATAATCACTCTTTAATGACTTTGGATGCATTAAATCATATGTTGGCTTATGATAAGTTTCTTGGAATAATATATATGTTCCAATTCCTGCTTCTTTTAGCATTTTATATTCTTCTACAGTTGTTGCAGCAATATTTACATTAACTCTTCTTATTTCTCCATTTTCATTTTGAGTGTTATAAATTGTTTTTAAACATTCTAAAACATATTCTATAGGCGCATTAACTGGATCTTCTCCAAGTTCTAATGCAAGTCTTTTATGACCCATTTTTTCTAAAATTCTAACTTCTTGTGCAACTTCTTCTTGAGTAAGTTTTCTTCTACTAAAATTGTTACATCTTTGATATCCACAGTAAACACAATTATTAACACAATAATCACTTACATAAAGTGGAGCAAACATAACTATTCTTTTACCATAGATGCTTCTCTTTATTTCTCCAGCTAATTTGTACATTTCTTTTACAACATCTTCATCTTCAACTGATAAAAGAATAGCAATATCTTTATAGCTTAACTTTTCCTTCTTTTTAGCTCTTTCTAATACGTCTAGTGCTTCTTCTCTCGTAGGGTTTTTTGTTTCCTCTAAAATTCCATTAATTAATTCGTGATCTATAAACATATTTACTCCTCCTACATATAATCCTATCTTTATAAGAAAAGATCTCTTTCTCCGTTTTTTAATCTTTTAATATTTTCTAAAGTTATTTCCTTAGTTTTTTCATTTTTCATTTCATTTGCTATTTTTTCTGCTGTCTTTAATGCTTTTTCTTTAAAGTCTTCATCTCCATAATCTAAAGCAAATTCTACAAGTGTAGATATAGCATTTGGTTCACACACATTTTGTATTTCTCCACTCTTTGCAAGAGACATAAATCTATCTCCTGTTCTTCCTTTTCTATAACATGCAGTACAATAGCTTGGTATATATCCATCTTCTAATAATTCTCTTATAACTTCTAGAGGTCTAACTTCATCAAAAAGCTTAAATTGTTCATCATTTTCTTGATTCATTTCTCTCTTTTTATATCCACCAACAACGGTACTTGATCCTGCTGATATTTGAGATACTCCATATTTAAGAGCTTCTCTTCTTATTTCTGCAGGTTCTCTTTCAGTAATCATCATTCCTGTAAATGGAACAGCTATTCTAATTACTGCAACTACTCTTTTAAACATTTCATCTGTTAAAAGATTTGGTAAGTTATCCATTGCAACTCCCTTTGCTTTTCTTATTCTTGGAACTGAAATAGTATGGAATCCAACTCCAAATTTTTCTTCTAGATGAGCATTATGCATCATAAGTCCTAAAACTTCAAATCTTGGATCTGCAAGTCCAAATAAAACCCCAGCACCAACATCCTCTATTCCAGCTTCCATTGCTCTATCAAAAGCAGTTAAGTGATACTCATAATCACTCTTTAATGACTTTGGATGCATTCTTTCATATGTTGGTTTATGATAAGTTTCCTGAAATAATACGTATGTACCAATTTCTTTATCTTTAAGTTTTTTAAAGTTTTCAACTGATGTTGCAGCTATATTTACATTAATTCTTCTTATTTCCCCATTATCATTTTGAGTTTTATACATTGTATCTAAACATTCTAAAACATATTCTATTGGGGCATTTACTGGATCTTCTCCAAGTTCTAATGTTAATCTTTTATGTCCCATCTTTTCTAATAGCTTAACTTCTTCTGCTATTTCTTCTTGAGTTAATTTTTTTCTTTCAAATGAGTTACATCTTTGATATCCGCAATAAACACAATTATTTACACAATAATCACTTACATATAGTGGGGCAAATATAACTATTCTCTTACCATATATACTTTCCTTTATTTCTCCAGCAAGCTTAAAGATTTCTTTTTCAATTTCTTTATCCTTAGTAGCTAAAAGTATAGCAATATCTCTATAGTCTAATGTTTCCCTTCTTTTTGCCTTTTCTATGACTTCTCTTGCTTCTTCTCTAGTTGGATTTTTTGTTTCTTCTAAAATACCGTTAATTAATTCGTGGTTTATAAACATACTTATTCCTCCTAAATGATGTCCTCTTAATTGTTCTTTTTAAGCCACTTTACATTATCTCCTCTATTTACTTCTACTTCATATCCGAATTTTCTCATTCTACCTTCTATGCACATTCTACATTCTGCTGCTTCATCACCTGTACATATCTTACCATCATATAAAGCATACTTATCTCTTACTTCTGTTGGTGAAAGATTTGGCATAACAACATTTCCTCCTGCTTTAATACCTTTTTCACGTCCAAGTGGATCAACGCTTCCCAGCGCTGTTGATGCTGGAAGTAATACATGTGGAAGTAGTAATCTTATTAATGAAAGTAATATTACAGTTTGCTCTAATGTACCACCCTTTTCATTTCCAAGTGGTGTTTCAGATTGAGGTATAAATGGTCCTATTCCACACATATCTGGTTCAAATTCCTTTACAAACATTAAATCATTTACTAAATCTTCATTTGTTTGTCCTGGAAGTCCAACCATAAATCCAGCCCCAACTTGATATCCTATTTCCTTTAGATTTCTTAAACATTCCATTCTTTCATCATAAGATGCACCTGGATGAAGTTTTTCATAAAGCTCTTTAGTTGCAGTTTCATGTCTTAAAAGATATCTATCTGCACCTGCTTCAAATAGCTTTTTATATGATTCATAGCTTCTTTCTCCAAGTGAAAGTGTTATTGCATTACTCGGATGTCTCTTTTTTATTTCCTTAATAATTTCAATCATTCTCTCATCAGTAAAATAAGCGTCTTCACCACCTTGAAGTACATATGTCTTATATCCAAGTTTATCTCCAATATCAGCACATTGTATTATTTCATCGAAAGTTAATCTGTATCTATCAGCATTTTTATTGCTTTTTCTAATTCCACAATACATACAGTCTCTTTTACAGTAATTTGTAAATTCTATAAGTCCTCTCATATAAACTTTATTACCATAATTCTGCATTCTTATGTCATTGGCTTTTTCTCTTAGATACTCACATTCTTCATCTGTAATATTATCTAAAATATATAAGAGTTCTTCTCTTGTCGCGTTATGTTCTTCATATAATTTATCTATAATATTTTTTATTTTCATACATGACCCTTTCTAATTTTAAATTTCTTTTTTTGCTATTGCTGTTTTAACAGTAACACCATTTATATTACCAAGCTTACCAGTTAAACTATTTATTTCATTAAGTTCCCCTATTACAGTTAAAGAAATTACCGAAATACCTTCTTCAAAAGGTATTCCCATTCTCCCCCTTACACTTCCCCTAAAATTTGATACAACTTTGTTAAACTCCTCTTGACATTCCTGTGGATATTCAAGTATAGCGCTTATAACTGCTATTTTTTTCATAAAAACCTCCAAAAAATTTATTAGTCTTTTTTATAGATTTTTCGAAATTTTAGTAATATAAAAAAGACTGATTTTCTTATAATCTCAAAGAAAATCAGTCTAATATGTACGACAAAATAAAGTATTTAAAATATCTAAAATACTTCTAATATACATTATTAAATTAACTTTCTTCCAGGTTAGATTACTCTTTTCTGTTAGATTATTTATAAAGTGCTTAAATGAACAAATTTAAAAAGATATCTCTCTTTAAAATTGAACTTACCTTCCAATTATAATATATTTTGCCGAAATTTTATATACCTAATTTCATTAAAATGCTATCTATAATTTGTTTTCTCTTTTCTTTTAAATATTCTCCATAGTAATTTTTATCATCATCCATATTATCTATATAATTTAATAAGAAATTATCGAATTCCCATTTATATCTTTCTTCTATTTCTTCTACAATTTCTTTAAACTCTTCTATTGAATTACTTTTCTTAAACTTTCTTATTTTTCCTTCTAGTTCAGTATTATATTTTTTAATCTTAGTAACTATTCTATTTATTACTTTTAATTTATTTTTTAAGAAGTATTTTTCAAACTCAGTTTTTAATGTACATAACTCCATAACTGTATAATTTCTTCCATCTATAGTTATAGTAGCTTCTCCTTTATAAAAAACATATCTTAAAAGCTCTTCAATTAATTGTTCATCACTTGTTATATTTTCTAAATATTCATTTCCTCCAACTATTTCAATTGCTTTTCTTAAGTGCTTTAATGATTCTTCTATTTTCTTATCTTTTAATTCTATAATCATATTTTTCTCCTTTATATCACTCGTTTAACTTTATTATAGTCGGTTAAAAAAACCTTGTCTATTAATTAGTTTTATATTATAAATTTTATTAATAAATATCAAAATTAAAATATATGTTTACCTAAATTACTTTTTATAATATATTAAATATAATAACGGTTTAAGAATTAAGGTGATGAGATTTATGAATATACTAAAAGATATTAGCGAGAGACTATTTCCATTTAAAAATTTATACGATGTAATACGACTTGTAGACCCAATAAACAACAAAGTTATAAATAGTTATCCAAATAATTTAATTGAAGATAATAAAAGTCTAACCTGTTATAAATTTTGGAGTAAAGATGAACCATGTGAAAACTGTACTTCTTTAAATGCATACATAGAAAATAATACATTTTATAAAGTTGAAGTAAAGGATAATGAACTTTATATGGTTATATCATCACCATTTGAAATTAATGATACTACTTACGTTGTAGAACTTATTAAAAACATTACTAAAAGTGGATACTTTAAAGATAATGATTATGATGATTCATTAAAAAATATGTTTAATATAATTAGTGATTTATTACATAAAGATGATTTAACTGGAGTTTATACGAAAAAATTTATGTATGACTCCTTAACTAAAGAACTTGCTACTACATATAAATCTTATTCATTTCTTTCAGTAATGATGATTGATATAGATTTCTTTAAAAGAATTAATGATACATATGGACATTTATTAGGTGATAAAGTTCTTAAAGACTTTGTTAAAATCATATCTTCATGCATCAAAGATGAAAATGCATTGTTTGGTCGTTTTGGTGGTGAAGAATTTATACTTATTTTAAAACATGATGATATAGATAAAATAAAAACTCTTGGAAAGACTATACTAACTAGTGTTGAAAATCACTTATTTAAATATGATGATATTTCACTTAAATTAACTTGTAGTTTAGGAGTATATACAGTTACTGCTAAAGATTGTAAAACTAGTACTATGGAAAATATAGTTCACTCAGCTGATAGTAATCTGTATTCAGCCAAAAAATTAGGTCGTAATAAAATGATCACTTCTCATAAATAAAAAAAATAAGTACCAGCTAAAGTGAGTTGGTACTTATTTTTTATTTATCCTAAATCTATATTTTTTAAACTGTATGAGTATAGAACAGTTCTCTTTAAATTGTTATCTGCTGGAGTATAAGTTGCATCTAGTGAAAGAGCTGCTCTATAATACTTTTGTGCTAATAACTTATTATGCATCTTTTCTTCAACTACTCCTAAAAGATTTTGGATTTTCGCACTACTTGTATCTATTAAAATTGCTTCCTTTAAGCAGTTTCTAGCCTTTTCTAATTCTCCTTTTTTTATTAAATCTTTAGCTTCTAATATATATTCATCTAATGTTTTATTATTTTTAGTTGAATTATTTATATTATTTTTAACTATAATTTTTATTTTTTCTAATTCAAAAGGCTTACTTATAAAATCAACAGCTCCTAATTTCATTGTATCAACTGCTATATCAATAGTACCATACGCAGTCATAATTATAGCATTAGTTTTTATATTTTTTTCCCTAAGTTCTCTTAATACTTCGATACCATTTTTCTTTGGCATTTGATAATCTATTAATATTAAATCAAAATCTTGTTTTTCAATTGTATTAAGTGCTTCAAGGCCATCTTTAGCTAAAGTAATATTATATCCTTCATTTTTTAAACATCTACACAAAGCTATCCTTATATTCTTTTCATCATCAACTATTAATATTTTTCCCATTTATTACACCTCCTAATTTCAAGGTAAAGTAAAATATGCTTCCCTCCCCTACCGTGCTATTTACCCATATGTTACCACAATGTTCTTTAACGATTTCCTTACATATAGCAAGTCCAAGTCCAGATGTTCCAGTTATCTGTCCATTTTCATCTTTTAATTGAACAAATTTTTCAAATATTTTATCTTGATTCTCTATTGATATTCCTTCTCCATTATCTTTAATAGAAATTAGCATTTCATTATTTACTTCCCTAGCTTTTATTTCTATTATTCCATTTCCATCATCCTTAATATATCTTATAGCATTTGATATAAGATTTACTATTACCCATGATATTTTCGTTATATCTGCCTTTACTGTTCTATATACTCCACTTATATCTACTATTAAATTAGCATTTTTTTGATTTAATTGTATTTTAAACATATTGCTTATTTTATCTATTATATCCTTAATATTAACTTCATTAATTTCCATTTTCATTTTTCCAGATTCTATTCTGTTTAAATCTAGTAATTCTAATACAAGACTATTTAGTCTTTCACTATCACTTTTAATAATATCTATAAGTTCTATATCATCTTCTTTAAAATTATTTTGATTTTCGATAAGCATTGAAACAGCCATTGATATAGATGTTAATGGTGTCCTAAGCTCATGCGATATAGCTGCAATAAATTCGGATTTCATTTTTTCTACTTCTTTAAATTTAGTTATGTCTTGAAGAATTGTTACTGTACCTATATTTTCACTATGATGAAATATTATAGGCGTTGAAGTAACTCTATAATAAACTTTTTCATTATTTTGATTTAATTCTATATCTTCACATTTTCTAAAACCGAATCCTCGCTCCTTACATTTATTTATTATATTGAATATTTTTCTTTCTTCTATTATTTCTAAAAAGTGTCTATCAATTACATTCTTCTCTTTTACATCTAATATTCTTTCAGCTGACTTGTTAATCATATTAACCTTATTGTTATAATCAGTAACAATAATTGGAGAGTTTATACTTTCTATTATTGCTTCTGTTTTTTGTTTTTGCATTAATATCTCATTAATATTAAGTCGTTCATAGTCTTTAAGTTCCATTACCATATGATTAAATTCTTCTAAAACATAATTTATTTCTTTTTCCCTATTTAACGGTATTTTATAATCATAATCTCCTTCTGATACTTTCTTTATTCCAACCGTTAAATCTTCTATAGGATGAATTATTTTCCTTAGTAAATATCCTATTATGCTTAATCCTATAAGTAATACAATTAATGAAGTAATAAGCACATAATTTTTTGCATTATTGGCAAGAGTTTTTGATTCTTCTTTCATACTAACCATAGAATCTTGATTGATATTTAAAAGATTAGTACATTCTTCTTTAAGTTTTGTAAATAACGGAAGTATCTCATTATAGTAATAACTTTTTACCTTTTCACTACCCTCTTTATCTTTAACTCGTTGAAATATTTGAATTTTATTTTTATAATCTATATATATTTTTTCAATGTTAGTTAATACATCTTTTTCACCTATTTCAGTTATATTCCCCTTTCCCTTATATAACCATTCTAAAAATTTTATATTATTTTCCTCAAAAGATTTTTCAAATACAAAATTCTCATTAAATATAACTGATAATGCTAAACTATCTTGTCTCTCTAAAACTTCTATCATATTCTGAGCTACAACTACACTATCGTAATTTGCATTCATAATAGAATCAATTGAATTCTGAAGCTTTTTAAAATAATTTATAGATACTAAACAATTAAGCGTAGTAAATATCAAAAATACCGAGAGAATAAGAAATATCTTTGTTTTTATAGTTTTTATCACCCATACTTCACCCCATCCTATTTATTAACAAAATTATAATATATGTGATATATTTAAGCTAATCTATTACTATCCTTTTAGAAAAATTATCCTTTCTATTAAAACCAATTACATTAATTCTTCTCCTTTTTTCTTACAATTAATAAATAATAATCTTGTATTCTTTAAGTATATAAAATTGTCATTTTAGTTAATATGAGTTAATATTGTTAAATATAGATTTTTATTATAAAAAGGAGAATTTTAGATGAGACAAGCTTTAGTTGTTGATGACACTAAGAATATAAGATTACTATTATCAAAATGTTTAGAAAAAGAAAATTTTAATGTTATTCAAGCTTCCAATGCTATGGATGCTTTAGATTTAATCTACAATAATAGCTTTGATATAGCTTTTATAGATATAAAAATGCCAAATATGAGCGGAACATCACTTCTTAAAACTATCCGCTCTAAAGGTTACTCATTTCCAGTTGTTATAATGACTGCATTTGGTACTGTTAATAATGCAGTAACTACAACTAAACTAGGTGCAAAGGCTTATCTTCAAAAACCATTTACTGCAAATACTATAAAGAAGACCTTAACTGAATTATTTTTTGAAGATAAATCTTCATATGTTAAAAAAATTGAAAATAATGTTTCTATTGATTTTCCTATTGAAGAAATAAAAGAAAAACTTTTTAAAGATCCAATGATTCCAGAAACATATAATGAACTTGGAGATATATTAATTCAATTAGGTGACACAGAGAAAGGTATATTATTTAAAAAATTCTCAAAAGATCTTTCTAACATAAATTAATCTAAGTTAGGTGATGTTATGATTAAAGATAGAATAAGTCCAGATGATGCATTAAAAATTTGTGCTACAGAAGAAAAAGGAAAACTAAAAATATTTTTAGGGTATGCTCCTGGTGTTGGAAAAACTTATACTATGTTAAATGAAGCAAATAGAAGATATAATCGTGGAGAAGATGTTGTAATTGGATATTTTGAAAGTCATGGAAGATTAGATACAATTAATCAAATTAAATCACTTCCAGAACTTCCTTTAAAGGAGATTTCTTATAATTCTATTACTTTCAAAGAACTTAACGTCCCATTAATAATTGAAAGAAATCCCAAACTAGTTCTTGTGGATGAATTAGCGCATACAAATGCTCCTGGATCTAAAAATAAAAAACGTTATGAAGATGTTATAGAAATATTAAATGCTGGTATTAATGTATATGCAACAGTTAATATTCAACACCTAGAAAGTTTAAATGATGTTATAAGTCAAATAACTGGAGTAATAGTACAAGAAACTATACCTGATAGTATAATAGCTACTGCTGAAGTTGTAGTTATTGATATTCCACCAGATTCTTTAAGAAAGAGACTAAAAAGAGGAAATGTATATAAAACTGATTTAATTCAAAGAGCATTAAAAAATTTTTTTAGAATTGGAAATCTTAATGCTCTTAGAGAACTTACATTAAGACAAATTGCAGACGAAGTTGATTGTACTTTAAACGAATATAAAGAAATTCATAATATACATGATAACTGGCACACTGCTGAAAAAGTTATGGTATCAATTTCTTCTAATCCTAAAAGTAAAAGATTAATTAGATTTGGTGCTAGGATTGCAAAAAAGTATAAATGTCCTCTATATGTAGTTTATGTTAATTGTACACATAGTATTTATCCAAAAGATAATCCAGAAATCTTAAAAACATTAGATGAAAATATTACTCTTGCTAAAAAATTTGATGCAACAATTGTAACTCTTAAAGGTAAATCTATTTCTAGTGAGCTTATTAAATTTTCTAAAGAAAAAAATATTACTAAACTTATAATCGGACATTCAAAACGTACAAGACTTCAAAAGTTTTTCAGAGGATCGACTGTCAATAAATTACTTGAAGGTTCTAAGAATATTGAAATTATAGTTGTACCATATGATTAAAAATAGGATAAGTAATTTTGCTTATCCTATTTTTTAATATCTAATATTTTATTTTTCCTTTAATAGTTTATCTACTCCAATGTTTAATTTTAAAACATTAACTCTTTCACTTCCATAAAGTCCAAGCAACTTTCCTTCTTTATTTTCTTCTATTAATGTTTTCAATTTATCTTTTGATATTCCTGTAGCTTTAGATATTCTATCTATTTGAATTTCAGCACCTCTAACTGTTATATGTGGATCTAATCCTGAGCCTGATTGTGATATAAGCTCTTCAGTTATTTCATCCTTTGATACAGTAGGATTTTTCTTTAAAAAGTTTTCTATATCTTTATTTGCCCTTTCTCTTAATACATCACTTGTTGGACCTAAATTTTGTGATCCTGATGTTGAATCTATTTCTTTTCCATTATCTGAAATGTTATAATTAACTGCTGATATTCTTCCATTAAAATACTTCTCATCAGTATAATTTTGACCTATTAATTCTGACCCTACTTCTTTTCCGTCTACTTTCATAACACTTCCGTTTGCTTCATAATTAAAAAATAATTGACCTATTCCTGTAATCAATAGTGGATACATTATTCCACAAATAATAATCATACTAACAGTTATTTTTAATCCCTTTTTTAAATATTCCATATATTTATTCTCTCCCCTTATATACCAACTATAAGCAATAATTTTGATATAAAAACATCTATAATTTTTATACCTATAAATGGAGCTATTATTCCACCTATCCCGTATATAGTTATATTTCTTTTTAAAATTTTTTCTGGACTCATAGGAGTGTATTTAACCCCCTTAAGTGCTATTGGAATTAGAAGTGGAATTATAATAGCATTAAATACAAGTGCTGATATTATTGCTGATTTTGGACTACCAAGTCCCATAATATTAAGTATTTCCATTTGAGGAATTGCTATTGTAAACATAGCTGGAATTATAGCAAAATATTTAGCTATATCATTAGCTATCGAAAAAGTAGTAAGTGCTCCTCTAGTAATTAAAAGTTGCTTTCCTATCCCTACAACATCTAAAATTTTAGTTGGATCTGAATCTAAATCGACCATATTAGCTGCCTCTTTTGCTGCAATTGTACCAGAATTCATAGCAAGTCCTACATTTGCTTGAGCAAGAGCCGGTGCATCATTTGTTCCATCACCTGTCATAGCAACTATCTTTCCTTGTAATTGTTCATTTTTTATTGCTTCTATTTTATCTTCTGGTTTACATTCTGCGATAAATCCATCTACACCAGCTTCCTCTGCTATAGTTTTAGCTGTAAGCTCATTATCTCCTGTACACATAATTGTTTTTATACCCATTTCTCGTAATTTCCTAAATCTCTCTACTAAGCCAGGTTTAACTGTGTCTTTAAGGTAAATAGCTCCATATATTTTATCCTCTTTTGCAACCACTAAAGGTGTTCCTCCTATTTTAGAAATACCATTTACAATCTCTTCTAAATCTTTTGGAACTTTTCCTCCATTCTCTTTAACAAACTCAGTAATTGCAGAGAATGCTCCTTTTCTTATTCTCGTTCCATCCTTTAAATTTACACCACTACTCTTTGTTTGAGCCTTAAATTCTATAAATTCAGCATCTTTATAATTTTCTTTTTCTATTTTCATTCCAAGCTTTTCGCAAAGTTCAACTGTAGATTTTCCCTCTGGAGTAGTATCATTTATAGATGTAATTAATGCATATTTAATTAACTCTTCTTTTGAAACTCCTTCTACTTCTCTAAAATCTGCTGCAAGTCTATTTCCAAATGTTATCGTACCAGTTTTATCTAGTATCATTACATCAACATCACCACACGCCTCAACAGCTTTTCCACTCATTGCAATTACATTAAATCTTGTAACTCTATCCATTCCTGCAATTCCAATTGAAGACAGAAGCCCTCCAATAGTAGTTGGTATTAAACATACTAGTAATGCTATTAATGTTGAAATCTCTAATTTTACTCCAACAAAACTAGCTATGGGATATAGAGTTACTATAACTACTAAAAATATTACAGTAAGTGCTATTAAAAGAGTTGATAGTGCTACTTCATTTGGTGTTTTTTGTCTTGAAGCTCCTTCTACTAATGAAATCATCTTATCCAAAAATGATTCTCCAGGTTCTGAAGTTATCTTTATTTTTATCCAGTCAGAAACTACAGTAGTTCCTCCAGTAACTGAAGAGAAATCTCCTCCTTTTTCTTTAATTACAGGTGCAGATTCACCAGTAATTGCAGATTCATTTACAGATGCTATTCCATCAATAACCTCACCATCATTTGGAATCATATCTCCACATTCAACTAAAACAATATCTCCTTTTTTTAGTTCTACTGCATCTACTATTTTATATTTCCCATTGCTTAATAATAATTTTGCCTTAGTATCTCTTTTACTAGATTTTAAAGAATCCGCTTGAGCCTTTCCTCTTCCTTCTGCAATACTTTCAGCAAAATTAGCAAATAATATAGTGAAAAATAAAATAATAGTAACTATTCCATTGTATATTCTTCCCTCATAAGATGTACTACTATTGGGTATTACAGTTAAAATTGCAGTTATAATCATCCCAACATATGCTACAAACATAACAGGATTTTTTATCATATCTTTTGGATTTAATTTTTTAAATGATTGTAATATAGCTTCTTTTGCTATCTTTTTAGTAATTATTCCATTATTTTTTTCTTTCATTTTAAAATCCCCCACTGTAAATTTATAAGCTTAAGAATTCAGCCCCAGGTCCAAGAACTAACACTGGCATAAATGTTAGTGCACCAATTATTATTATTGTAACTATTAATACACCAACAAATAATGGTGTGTCTGTTCTAAACGCCACTGAACTTTCAGGGACAAGAGCTTTTTCCTTCATTAATGATGCAAGTTTTAATAATAGTATCATTGATAAATATCTTCCAATTAGCATTACTATACCTGTTGATACATTCCAAAATACCGTAGTGTCATTAAGTCCTTCAAATCCAGAACCATTATTTGCAGCTGATGTAGTAAATTGATATATTATCTCTGATAAACCATGATATCCACTTAAGGATTCTTGTCCAAACATTGTTGCTATTGCAGATGGAATTAAAATTAATATTGGATGAATTAATATAACTATGGCTATTAATTTCATTTCTTTTCCTTCTATTTTTTTTCTTAAAAACTCTGGAGTTCTTCCAACCATAAGCCCACATATAAATACTCCAAGCATTGCATACAATAACAAATTAATAAATCCTACACCTTTACCTCCAAAAACACAATTAAGCATCATATTCCACATTGGTACGGCTCCACCTATAGGAGTTAGCGAATCATGCATATTATTTACTGATCCTGTTGTAAATGATGTTGTAATTACTGAAAATAAGGATGAATCAAATATTCCATTCCTAACTTCCTTACCTTCCATATTCCCAATAGTATTAGTTATACCTAGCTCATTCATTACAGGATTTCCTTTTGCTTCTGCAAAATATATAACTGGAATTACTACTAAGAATAGAAGTAATGCAGCTATAAAAATAGCTCGTCCTTGTTTTTTATTCCTACAGGCTTTTCCAAAAACATAACAATATGCACCTGGAGTTAACATCATTAGAAGCATTTCTATAAAATTAGTTAAAGGCGTCGGATTTTCAAAAGGATGGCTTGAATTTGCTCCAAAAAACCCTCCTCCGTTTGTTCCTAAATGCTTTATACTTTCTAAAGAAGCAACTGGTCCATAACTTAAGGTTTGTGCTTCTCCCTCAAGTGTTTGTACAACCCTATGGGATTCTAATGTCTGTGGGACTCCTTCTGATATTAAGATTATTGCTGCAATTATTGATATTGGTAAAAGTAACCTTGTTATTATTCTTATTAAGTCTCTATAGAAATTTCCAAATTTATGTCCTGTTAAGCCTTTAATAAATGCTCCACATATAGCAAACCCTGTTGCAGCTGAAGTGAACATATACATTGTTATTACAATCATTTGAGATATATTAGTTAAATTCAATTCGCCTACATAATCCTGAAGATTTGTATTTGTAATAAAACTTATAGCAGTATTAAATGCCGTATGCCAATTCATATCTAAAAGTTCACTACTTGATCCTACAATATAATTTTGAGTCATCAATAATATGAACCCAACAACTAACATAATTACATTTGTAACTAAAAGTGCTATTATGTATTGTTTCCAGTTCATATCCTTTCCTTTTACCCCACATATTTTATAAATTCCATTATCAATCTTATCCATCACCGGATCTACAAATGATTTAGTATTAAATAATATACTATACATATATTTTCCAATATAAATTGTAGATATAATGAATAATAGAATTAATAATAAAATAGCTATTATCTCCATAAACAAATTCCCCTTTCAAAACAAATTATGTATTGAATTATACTCCCATTTTGTGGTAAATCAACGCTATTTTCGGGCATGTTATAGGATTTTCCGCACTATTAGCCTTTATAAGTAAAATAGACCTAATTCATATATATATTTAATAGTCGCAACTCTGTTTTTCTACTAGTTTTATTTTTTAACATAAAAAAAGAACCTAATATAGGCTCTTTTTATTTATTCATTTATTAAAAAAATATCCTGATTCTTTAGAAATATATTCGATAATTTCATAGAAAAATTCTTTTTGTTCTTTATCATTTCTAATAAGTTCTTTTTCTATAATTCCGTCTCTAATATATATTATTCTATTGCTATAACTTGCAACCATAGCATCATGAGTAACCATTACTATAGTCTTTTTATCTTTCTCATTTAGTTCTTTTAAAAATGATAATAATTCATAAGAATTTTTAGAATCTAAATTTCCAGTAGGCTCATCTGCTATTATAATACTTGGATTATTTATAAGTGCTCTTGCAGCTGAAACCCTTTGTATTTGTCCTCCAGAGCATTCATCTGGATATTTTTCTAAAATATCATTTATATCTAATCTTATGCTTATATTTTCAACTCTTTTATTAGCCTCTTCTATAGAAGTTCCTGCAAGTGTAAGAGGAAGTACTATATTTTCTTTGATTGTTAAATTACTTAAAGTATTACAATTTTGAAATATAAATCCTAAATTATTATACCTAAATTCACTTATTGAATTTTCACTCATCTTTTTTATATTTTGACCATTTATTTTAACAACCCCAGATGTTTGAAAGTCAACTGTAGATATCATATTTAAAAATGTAGACTTACCTGCACCAGACGGCCCCATAATAACAACAAATTCTCCGTCTTTAATATTTAAGCTAACACTATTTAATGCTGTAGTTACATATTCCTCTTGTTTATCATGTATAGCAGGAATTTTTATTCCTTGAAAATTTCTATAATATTTTTTAGTTACATTTTTAGCTTCTATGGCATACATTCTTTTACCCCTCCACACTATTATTTTGAATTATTTTTATTGTGAAAAAATAAGTAAGGAATACTGTTATAGACATTATGACTATATATATCACTATATAACTAAAAACAAACATAATATCTAATATTCCTTTTATTAAAAGAATCATTAAATACATAAATATCATAAAAAAAGGAACACCTAGAAAAGCAATATAAAAATATTTAAATTCAGTTTTTATAATATCTTTTATTTCACTTTTTTTATATCCAATTAATATTAAACTATTTAAAGTATTTTTTTCATTAGTTGCATCATATAGCCCTCTATATATAATCATAAAAGCAATTAAGACTATATTTATTATGAAAGTTATTCTATTATATAAATTAAATTTTTCAAAACTACTAACTACTTGCATTGAAAAAATCACTGAAACTGATGTTGAAAAAATTAGAAATGATATTATTTTATTCTTAATAATCTTTGTTTTTACATTATTAATTGCTATTATCTTTATTTTATTATTAAAATATTTATTTTTTATTTTATCTACATACTTTGGAATAAATACATTTATTATTTGAAGCGAACCATATATAGTTATAAAAAATATAAGTAGTACATAAGTTGAGTTCTCTTCCATTTTATCTTGTGGTATAAATAAAAATATTAAAGAAAGAAATGTATATATAAAAAATCTAAAATCCTTTATAGATAAGCCTTTCTTCTTGCTACTATCTCTAATATAAGAATCCCTTTCTTCATCATTTATAAGATCTGTAATGCTATTTCTGTACCCATAGCCTATATTTATTACACTAATGAATAAAAATTCTACAATCATAATCAATAAGCTATAAATAAATGCCTCCCTTGATAATAAGTAAATTCCATCTGATTTTGCTAATAAACAAAATATAGGAACTAGTAAAAGTCCAATTATTAAACCTAAAACATATGAAACACCTGTAAGTATTGAAGTTTGCATCGCTAAAGAAATACCAAGCTTAAATACATTAACTCCACTTAATATTTGTATAGCTATTTCTTTAGCTTTTAATTTGCTTAAATAATTATTTGTATAAAATATTAAAAAACATATTAGTAAAATTATAATTAAAATAGGCATAGATAATATTGTTCTTTCAATAATATTATTAAATCCACTTCCCTCAATATTTAATATATTTATCATATTAAATATTAAGGCAGTGGATACTAATATAGTTATCATATAAAATATATTATCTTTCCTTTGGGCTTTCATTAGTTTAATCCCTACTTTATATATCCCCATAATATTCCCCCCATATTATATTTCGATCTGTTAAGTTATATGAACATTGATTCTCTCAACCTTAGGAAATACAATAAGTTTGCAAAGACTAAATTACCCCCTAGAAAAGGAGAGAGAAAACAATGAACAAAACAAATATTAGATGCCCTCGTTGTCACTCTAATAAACTATATAAATTTGGTTTTGACAAACAGGCTAATCAAAAATATCAATGTAAAAAATGTAAGCGCCAATTCATCGCTAGCGATGGTGATGGAGTTCCTAAAATGAAGTATCCTAAGTGTCCAAAGTGTGATAAAGGAACTTATTTACATCATTCTTACAAACACTATAATAGATATAAATGTAATAATAAAAAATGTAATCATATTATTGTGCAACATCATAATTTTAATATTGATTCACCATCTAGCGAAGCTATTACCGGGGCCCTTTCTATGAAAGGAATGCGATTCCCATTACAAATTATTATTACAGCACTAACATTATATTACTTGAACAATACATCAACTAGAGCTATATCTCAATTTCTTATGAACACCTTTAATATAAAAGTGTCTCATGTAACTATCGCTAACTGGAGCAATAAATTTGCTCCATACTTTAAACTCAAAGCAGATAACTTTAAACAACAAGTAGATTTGCAATCTGACGATTGGCACGCTGATGAGACTGTTGTTTTTATTAACGGAGTAAAACATTATTTATGGTTAGTTATAGACTCTGAAACGCGATTTATAATATCTTTTCATTTAAGTAGATATAGAAATGAAAGCTCTGCTTTTTCTCTGATCAATGAAGCTAAAAAATATGGTTCACCCTCTAACCTAATTACAGATAGATGGCCAGCTTATAACGAAGCGATAGCTACGCTATTACCGGAAACAAAACATGTACCAGTTAAGCCAATGTCTAGTGATATAAATAATAATCTTATAGAATCTTTTAATAAGACTTTTAAAGCTTGGTATAAGTCCAAAAAAGGATTTAACTCATTTGAAAAAGCTAATAATCTTATTTTTATGTTTATATTTCACTATAATTTTATAAGAATTCATGGGTCGTTAAATAACCTTACTCCCGCTGAAGTCGCTGGCTTCTCTAGTGATAATTTATCTAGGCAATCTTGGTTTATAGCTGCTTAATTTATTAAGAATATCTTTGATTAACCTGCTTGAAAAATTATATTTTGCAGGTTTATTTGCCATGCGCAAATATAGTCAAACTTATATAATTTTCAAAGAACGAGAAAATCTATGATTTATTAAGCTATTTTTTCATAACAACTTAACAGATTCTTATATTTAACTATTAAATATAAATCTTATTAATTTAAATATATTCTTTATTACTTTATTTTTCCCTTTAATTTTTAACATAAAAAATCCCTAAAGTAAATTTAAAATTCACTTTAGAGATTATAATAATCTTTAATTAATTTGATTTTCTTTTTTCAAGTTGAACTTTTAATCTTTCAAGACCAATTATTATAAGCCCACCTATTATAAAGTAAACAATACTAAAAGTATTAAATGTCATTGGATCTTGAGCAGTTTTTAATGATGTAGGTCCCATAACAACTGCATATAATGAACCAATCATAAGTCCTAATATGCAATATATAGTTTGTGATCTATAGTTTGCAAGAGAATATTTAACACCTTTAATAGTAATCGCTATTCCGGCTAAAACTCCAAAACCAAATATCATAACTACTGGAAGATACTTAAAGTTAAACTTTAATAATTCTTTTATTGCACTAAGTACTGGAGAATAAAGTCCAAATATTAAAAGTATTGTTGATCCTGATATTCCTGGTAAAACCATAGCTGATATCGCAATCATAGCTGAAATAAATACATATATTCCAAGACTAAATGTTAACTTATCTACTGAAACATCAACACCAGTACCACCCGCTGTAGCTGGATTAAAATATGTAATACCTGCAACAATTGCTATACCTATAATTAAAAAAATAATATTTTTATATTTTCCAGAAATACTTTCCTTTTCTTCTTTATATATTATTGGAATTGCAACAATAATAAATCCTAAAAACATTGAGCTTATTTCATAAATATGACTCTCAAAAACTGATGTTATAAATAAAACTGATAATATAAATCCAGTTACCCAACCAATTCCTAATTTAATTAAGAATTTTATTGCTTCTTTTCTTTCTTCCTTACTTCCAACAACTACATTATTTAATGAATTTATGAATTTATCATAAAAACCTAAAATAAATGCAATAGTACCTCCTGATACTCCAGGGACACTATCTGCTAATGCCATACAAAACCCTCTTATAAAATTAATAATGTACATTACATCTCTCCTCTTCTATATTACATAATTCTTTTTGTAACATTCTCTATTTTATAATTTTTCCCACAAAAAATCTACCTTTTGTTTGTTAAATTTAGTATATTTTATATAAAAAAGAAAGATGCAAAAAAATTCACATCCATCTTTATAATATAATTTATATAAATATTCTCATTATTTCTATTACAGCTCCTGATATTAATGCACTTAAAGGAATTGTTAATACCCAAGCCCATATAATATTTTTAGCCACGCCCCATTTTACTGATTTAATATTCTTAGAAGCACCAACTCCCATTATTGTAGTTGTAATAACTTGAGTTGTGCTTACAGGCGCATCAAATAATGTTGCTCCAAGTATTGATGTAGCTGCACCCATTTGTGCTGCAAAACCACCAACTGGTGTAAGTTTTGCCATTCCACTACCCATTGTTTTAATAATTTTCTTTCCTCCAACTGAAGTTCCAAGCGCCATAGCAAGTGCACAAGCTCCTATAACCCAAGTTGGTACTTCAAATTCACTTATAAGTCCACCACTTAAAAGTGCCATTGTAATAATCCCCATTGATTTTTGAGCATCATTACCACCATGGTTAAGAGCCATAAATGCTGAAGCTACTATTTGTAGTTTTTGGAATATTCTATGTACTAATCTTGGTTTAAACGGCTTTAATATCCAATTAAGAGCTACCATTATTATATATCCTAATACGAATCCAATTAATGGTCCTACTATAAGCCAAACTATTACATCATCAAATACATTAGCCCATTGTACAACATGTATAGTATGATTACATGCTATACCTCCTCCAATAAGTGCTCCTATTAAAGCATGAGATGAACTACTTGGAATTCCAAAATACCATGTTATTAGATTCCATATTATACATGAAATAAGAACACCTACAATTGCCCATTGTGGTATAAATTCATGACTAACTATATTATCTCCAACAGTCTTTGCTACTGCTGTCCCCATAAAAGCTCCAACAAAATTAAATACTGCACAAAGTAATATTGCAGTTTTAGGGTGTAGAGCTCTTGTTGTTATAGTAGTTGCAACAGCTGTTGCTGTATCATGAAATCCATTAATAAAGTCAAATGATAAACATAATATTACTATTAATATAGTTACTATAAGTGTTGCGCTATGCATTCTTCATTACAACTCCTTCAACAATAGTTGCAATTTGTTCACAAGCATCTAATGTGTTTTCTAAAAGTATTAAAACATCTTTCCATTTTATTATATCTAAAACGTCATCTCCACTTTTAAATAAATCTCTAATATTTTCTCTATATAATAAGTCCCCTTTATGTTCTATAGAGTTAATTTTCTTAATTTTTTCTATTATTCTATTATTCTTTTTACCTATCTTTTTAAGTTCTTCCATTAATAATACAATTTCTTCAGTAGCTTCTACTATCATATCACACATAACAGTAGCTTCCTTTTTAACTTCGACTAAATCATACATAATTAATCTACTTCCTGCTGAGTCAATTAGATCTAGTATATTGTCCATCTTTTTAATAAGACTATATATGTCCTCTCTATCTAGCGGTGTTATAAAGGCATTATCTAATTCAACTATACTATCATGAACCATCTTATCCCCTTTATGTTCTAAGTGACCTATCTCTTTAGAACATTCCTCCTTGGTTTGTAATTCAACAAATCCTTTCTTTAGTAGCTTTGCTGCTTCATGAATGTTCTTTGCTTCATCTACAAACAATACAAAAAATTTATCTTCTTTTGGATTTAAATTGAACATTTATTTCACTCCTTAATAACAACTACGACATTACATGTCATTCCTTTAATAGTATAATATCTAGAATTTTTTATTTAAATGCTTTACTTACTTTGTTAACTTATTGTTATTATTTTTAACCTAAATTTAATACAAGGTTAATTTTCTTAAAACTTGTAAACATTTTCACGATTTTTCTATACTCTATAAGTATTACTATATTTTTAAATTACTATACAAAAAAATCTCCCATAGCTAATTGCTATGGGAGATTTTTGTTTTATATTAAGCAAAGTATCTGTCTAATAATCCTTTGAAAGCTTTTCCATGTCTAGCTTCATCTTTACACATTTCATGTACTGTATCATGGATTGCATCTAAGTTTAATTGTTTAGCTAAAGTTGCTAAATCTTTCTTTCCTTGGCAAGCTCCATATTCAGCGTCTACTCTCTTTTGTAAGTTTACTTTTGTATCAGCATCTACAACTTCTCCTAAAAGTTCTGCAAATTTTGCAGCGTGTTCTGCTTCTTCAAATGCTATTCTCTTATAAGCTTCTGCAACTTCTGGGAATCCTTCTCTATCAGCTTGTCTTGACATTGCAAGATACATTCCAACTTCTGTACATTCTCCCATGAAGTTTGCTTGTAATCCTTCTATGATTCTTGGATCTACATCTTTAGCTACTCCGATTCTATGTTCGTCAGCCCAAGCCATTTCTCCAACTTGTTCTACAAATTTATCAGCACCTACTCCACATACTGGGCATTTTTCTGGTGCAGTTTCTCCTTCATATACATATCCACATACTTGACATACAAATTTTTTCATAATTAATTTCCTCCTAATTTATACACACATTTATTAATTCATTTATTTAAATTCTTTTATTATTTTGTCGCTTTATTGTTTTGTTCCTGTCTACATTTATTATTATATAATAATAATTATCCATTGTAAACCCTTTTTAAAATATTTTTTTTATTTTTCTTATAAAAAAGAAGACCAAATAAAATTTGATCTTCTCTAATAAATATATATTAGTAATATAAATTTTGAGTTGGATATTCTGCATCAGAAGTTATATCTATTCCAAGCTTTCTGAATGTTTGCTCATCATTATTACTTATTATAGTAGTTGAGTGAGCTTGAGCTCCTTTAAGCATAGGAAGCTTTTCTAATGCAACTTGTGCCATTGGATTTGTTGCTGCACATATGCTAAGTGCCATAAGTACATCTTCTGAATTAAGCGCTGGTCTCTTTGAAGCAAGTGTTTTTGCCTTTAAGTTTATAATTGGTTCTAATATTACTGGAGAAATTAAATGCATTTCATCAGAAATATTTGCAAAATGCTTTATTGCATTTATTATAACAGCTGCTGTTCCATCCATTAAATTAGAAGTTTTACCTGTAAGTATTGTTCCGTCTTCTAATTCTATAGCTACTGCTGAACATATTTCATTATCATCTTTTTCATTTTTAAGTGCTTCTGCTTTTTCTCTTGCTTTAGTAACTACTTTTCTGTCCTTTTCTTCAAGGTTTAATTCACTCATTATAAGACTTACTCTTTGGAATGTTTCTTTATCAGCATATCCTTTTTTGTATTCTACTGCTGTTTTAAAGTATCTTCTAATAATTTCTTGTCTTGAAGCTTCTTTTACAACTTCATCGTCAACTATTCCAAATCCTACTCTATTAACACCCATGTCTGTTGGTGATTTATAAACTGATTCTTCACCAGTTATCTTTTCTATTATTCTCTTAAGAACTGGGAAACTTTCAATGTCTCTATTATAATTTACAGCCACTTTATTATATGCATCCATATGGAATGAATCTATCATATTTACGTCCTTTAAATCTACTGTTGCTGCTTCATATGCTATATTAAGAGGATGCTTTAATGGAACATTCCAAACTGGGAATGTTTCAAATTTTGAATACCCTGCAACTCTTCCTTTTTTATATTCATGATAAAGTTGGCTTAAACATGTTGCAAGTTTTCCACTTCCTGGACCTGGTGCAGTAACTACTACTATTGGTTTTGTAGTTTCAATGTATGGGTTCTTACCATACCCCTCATCACTAACTATTGTATCAACATCTGTTGGATATCCTTTTGTAGCTCTATGTTTATAAACTTTAATTCCTCTTCTTTCAAGTTTGTTTATAAATATATTTGTAGCAGGTTGATCATCGTATCTTGTTATAACAACACTATTAACATCTAATTCGTATGATCTTAATTCATCTATTAATCTTAAAACATCTAGATCATATGTTATACCAAAATCTCCTCTTATTTTATTTCTTTCTATATCCCCTGCATAAACACATATTACCATTTCAACTTTTTCTTTTAACTTGTGTAATAATTTTATTTTTGCATTTTCATCAAAACCTGGTAAAACTCTCTTAGCATGAAGATCTTGAAGTAACTTTCCTCCAAATTCTAAATATAACTTATCATAATCGTTAACTCTTTCTAATATGTATTTAGATTGTTCTTCTAAATATTTTTTGTGATCAAATCCTACTTTCATAACTACTCCTTTAATTATTTAATTTAATTTTTACAATAAACATTATTATTGCACAAATCTAGACTAAAGTAAATTTCAATATTCTAAATTTGTGCATAATATTTTAATTTGTTTATTAAATAATTACGAATTCTTTAATTTTTTATATACTATACTATTTTCATAAAAATAAGTAAACCATAATATGTTTATAAAAAATATATAATATATAGGTTCATTAGCTGTAAATCCTTTAAGTCCAATTAAAGATAATAAACCTAAAAGTCCTATATATTTGCGCTTGTGATAATCCATAGAAAATACCTCCTAAAAATATCTTTACTTATATTATATATAAATTTAGGATTAATTTCTAAGTATTACCTAATTGTTAATTAAATGTATACTTATATTCAGGTCTTCCAATATTGCCATAATCTATTGTAACTATAGCCTTATCTATACTTTCTAAATAATCAACATATTTTTTTATTGTTACATTACTTACACCTGTTTTTTCTGATATTTGTCTTATAGTCCAATATTCTCTTTTATCATTTTCTATAACTTCATAAATTTTATTTAACGTCTTTTTATTTATGCCCTTAGGTAAATGTTCAGTATTACTTTGAACTATTTCTTCTTTAACATAAAGCTTATCTAAATCTGTTTGGGCAATCTTTTCAGCACCTAATAATTGTATCTTCTTAATGTATTTATCTATAGCTTCTTTAAATCTTTCAAATTCAAATGGTTTTATTAAATAATCTATAGCTCCATATGCAAATGCTTTCCTTATATCATTAGAGCTATCAGCAGCTGTCATCATTATTACTTCTGTAACGAATCCAAGATCTCTAATTCCTTTTAATATATTTATTCCATTATCATTTGGTAGATATACATCCATCAATATAAGATCTATATCTTCTTCATTTAAAATTTTAATTAAATCTTCCTTAGTTGATACGGTATTAATAACTTTAAACCCTTGTATCATTTCAACGTATCTTTTATTTATTAGAGCTACCATTGGGTCGTCTTCTACTATAATAACTTTTTTCATAAGCTACTCTCTCCTTTTTATAGTAATTCTAAATTTCTTTTGTTTTCTAAATTCTTTTATCTCAATATTTCCTCCGTATAAATCTACTCTTCCTTTAATAGTTGATAAACCAATACCTCTTCCTGTCCCCTTAGAACTTACACCATTTTTAAATATATCATCTTTAATTCCTTCATCTATCTTTTTTCCGTTATCACTCACTTCGATTATTACATTTTCTTCATCTTCATCAATAAATACATCTACTTGACCTTGACCTTGTTTTTCTCGGCATGCATCAAATGCATTTTCAATAAGATTTCCAAGTATAGTTATTAAATCTACTGAAGATATATTACCGTGAGTTTCTTTCATATATGATTTTTCATTTATTTTAAATGATATATTATTTTCATTTGCTATAAGTCTTTTACTAATTAACATTGCACTTATAAAATTATCATTTATATTTGCTACTCTAGTTGAGGATTTTAAAACTTCTTCTTGACACTCTGCTATATATTTTTTAGCTTCTTCATATTCTTCTATATTTATAAGACCAAGTATTACATGAAGCTTGTTTTTAAATTCATGTACGTTTGCTCTTATATTTTTAAGAAGTTCATCCATCCCAGTAATTTCTCTAGCTACTCTATTTATATCTTCACTTTTAACTAATGTAATTAAAGCTCCAAGTTCCCTATCTTCATCCTTTATAAAATCAAGTGTTATAAATGTTTTTTCTCCTGATATATTAAATTCTTTCATGTCAATAGATTCTTTTTTATCAATGTAATAAGAAAGCTTTTCTATTAGCTCATCTATATTTAAGTTTTCAAATATCTTTAAGCAATTATCATTTATTTCTAATATTTTTTTGTTTTTATCTATAGCTATGATTCCTTCTGATATTGTATTTAATATTACTTTCTTTTCATTATAAAGTCTTGCTATTTCATCTGGCTCCATTCCAAGCATCTCTTTTTTTATTTTTCTTGCAAAACTTTCAGATAAAAAAATTGTTATTATCATTACTACAACAAGGCTAAATAGTCCAATATATATAATTCTATTAGTTACAGCTTCAACATCTTTTAAATATTTACCGACCATTACAAAGCCGACTTGTTTGCCTTTATAATATACAGGTTCAAAATACCTTAAAGTAACCCCCATTGAGCCTTTCATAGTTGAATAATAGCTTTCACCAGTTTTAACTACTCTCTTAGCATCACTATTTACATATTTTTTGCCTATTTGTGATTCATCAAGATGTGAGTATTTTTCTTCAGTCATATCTCCAACTACTACTATGTCAACATTTTCAAATGTATTCATATATTTTTTTACGTAATTTTGAATTGTAAAATCATTTTTTCTATCTTTAAGTTTCTCTTGAACAGTTGGAGTACTTGATACAACAAATGATGTTTGTTTTAAATCTTGTTTTATTCTATCATTTATATCATCAACTCTTATCTTTAAGAAAAATGTCCAAGATAATATTAATGGAATAGCGGCAATTAATATACTTCTTTTTCTTATTCTTCTCTTAAAACTCATATTAATACCTCCGTTAAATATATATTATATCTTAAATATTATTTTCTACAATTCTATTTTATAAATTCTAAAAATCTCCTTTAACTTAAATAATCCCACAAAGTTTATTGTAAAAACTTTGTGGGATACTTTTAATCTATTATGCTATTGCATTTTTACATTCGTTCTTTGTTAAGTATTCATTCATATTATCATAAGATATACTTATCATGTTTGTTAAAGCTTCATCAGTATATGATCCCATATGAGGTGTTAATAATACTCTTGGGTACATGTTCATAAGCTTTTCTACATTTTTATCTTCAATTTCTTCACCGCTTATATTCTTAAAGAAGTATTTCTTTTCTCCTTCAAGTACGTCAGCACCAAAGCCTCCTATCTTTCCGCTTTCAAGACCTCTAACAATTGCTTCAACATCTTGAAGTTCTCCTCTAGCAGTGTTTATAAGTATTGCTCCATCTTTCATCTTTGATATGAAATCATCGTTTATGAAATGATAGTTAACTCCTTTTATGTAAGGCATATGAACTGATATTATATCTGATCTATTTAATAATTCTTCTTGACTTACAAATTCAACAACTTCTTTTGCTGCATCACTTTGGAATACATCATAAGCTATAACTTTAGCACCAAGTCCTTTAAATAGTTTAGCTGTTGTAAGACCGATTTTTCCAGCTCCTATTATTCCAACTGTACAATTTCTAACTTCTTTACTGAACATAGTAGCGTCAATTGTAAAGTCTCCATTGCTAGTTCTATTTACTGTATATGCAGTATGTCTTAAAAGCATCATTCCTAAAGTAACTGCAAGTTCTGATATTGCATTTGGTGAGTATCCTGGAACTCTAGCTGATTTTAATCCTAATTCTTTAACTGCTTCTAAATCAACATGATCAAATCCTACTGTTCTTGTTAAAACATATTTTAATCCATGTTTACTTAATAATTCTAAGTTTTGTCTGTCAGCCATACAGTTACCTCTAACCATTATAGCCTCAGCCCCTATAGCTTCTTTAACATTTTCATGATTTAATCCTTTTTCTACAAGTTTTAAATCATAACCATATATGTTTAGTTTATTGAAAAATTCAACTTCTGTTTTTCTTACTCCGTAGCAAACTAATTTGATTGACATAATTTAGCCATCTCCCTCTTATATATAAAGTTTATGCGAATATTCCTAAGTTTTTAATTACTTCTAATACAACTATCCAACATGGCATAGCTACTACAGCTACTATTGTTGATAGTAATGAACAATTTGATGAAAGTAATGACTCTTTATCAAAACTTATTGCATAAGCTGCTGCAACTGTTGCAGTTGGTGTTGCCATCATTATTACTACTGTAGCTAGTCCTACATATGAAACTGGTAATATTCCTGTTACATTTAAGATGTATAGTAATACGATATTGATAAATGGTACTAATATTACTTTTTGTATACTGTATAACCATGAATCTTTTGATGCCATTGCTTCCTTAAATGGAATTGTTGCAAGTTTAGCTCCTATTGCAAGCCATGCAAGTGGTGAACATAATGAACTTAAGTAAGTTAATGGTTTGTAAAGCCATGGTACTGTTTGGTCAATTCTTAAGAAAGCATAATTTTTAATACCTTCTTTTGTTTGAACTGCAACTTGTGGCATTGAATCTTGGAATAACCATATGAATAATCCTAAGAATGTTGCAATAATAACTGGGTTTAAGAACATTTCTTTTGCTTTTTCTTTGAAGTTATCCTTGTCCATTTTTATACCAGACATTTTTACATATCCGTATGAATAAAGGAATACTCTATATGCAATGTTAAATATTGATGAGTACATAACTCCTACTGCTCCGTAAACAGCTTGTACTATTGGTGTTCCAAAGAATGTAGTTGATCCAAATACAGTTAATACTCTAAGAGCATCTTGCTTGTCCCCTTTGTATCTTGAATAAAGTAATTTAGTTATAAATATAAGTAATATGTATATTACGAATCCCCAAATTAGAAGATTTATTCCTTCATGCATGCTTTTTTTGTCTATATCTACTAAGAATGATTTTAAAGCAAGCGCTGGAATTGCAACTGATAATACAACCTTAGTTAGTATTTGTGATGCTGCATCTTTTATTATGTTTTTCTTTCTTAAATAAAATCCTAAGAAAATAATTGCTATTGATGAAAATATTGCGCCAATAATTGCATTATCTGTTATAGTTTTTAATAAAATGCTTAAAATATCCACTTATAACTCCTCCGTTTTTTCGTATTTATATTTCGTTATTTCTTTCACAGTTATGTTATAACATTAACGAATTCCACTCAATCATTTTTAAATTTCTAAAGAGTTATTTAACTTAATTAAGTCTTTTGCCTATATTTTTTAAACTTAAATAAGTTAAATAACCATTTATTTGTTAAATATTAGACAATATTTACATAAAAAAATTAGGAACTTTAAAAAGCTCCTAATATATTTATCATAAATTCATCTTTTAAGTTTTCTTGAATTACATTATTAATAGTAACCTTAGATCCTTCCCCTGTATATTCTAAAATCGGATCACTTATAAGGGATAATGTATCTAAATACAAATTTTCACCACTTATTATATTTAAGTGTATTTCTTTTTGAATATCCAAGTTTTTATATTCTTTTAAAACTTGCATTATTCCTATACCTAAATCTTTTATATTTATTTTTTCTGTTATATAAATATTATATTTTAAAGCATTATTTTCTATATATAAATTTTTAAAATAATCTTTTATTATATAATTTAATAAAATTTTTGAATCCACACATTCTATTCTTTCTAATAGTTCATTAGATAAATTCGTCTTTATATAAGAATTTTCATTTAATTTTAAATGAAAATCATCATTTAAATTAACTAAAACTAATAACTCATCTTTATTCTCAAGTTCTTCTTTAATTACATACTCTAATATACTATTATCTATTTTAGATATATTAATAAACTCTATAATCATAAAAATTAAATTAATTTTATACTTATAATAAAAACTACTTACATTTTTATTATTAAAAATTTTAAAATCTTTATTTACTTCTTCTAGATTTACTAACTTATCTAATATTTTATCTATATTTTTCCCATTATATAATACTTTTATCTTTTTATTTTCCCCCATGAAAGCTATCCCCTACTAAAAGAATATTTCTTTAATATCCTCTTCATTATAATTTACTATTAATTCAACTGGGAAATTTAAATCTTCAACTAATTTTTTGCAATTTTCAAAGTTTGCAACATCATA
Organism: Clostridium budayi; assembly: GCF_055396605.1. NCBI lineage: Bacteria > Bacillati > Bacillota > Clostridia > Eubacteriales > Clostridiaceae > Clostridium > Clostridium budayi. The sequence continues at coordinate 1,051,581 of NZ_AP042456.1, read as the reverse complement.
ACATATATGAGCATCACTTCCAAAAATTATTTTAACATTATGTTTCATACAAAGTTTTAGCATTTTTGTATCATTTTCTAATGCACCTTTTCTAAATCCATTTGGATTTAATGATGAATTGTTAAGTTCTAATAATATATTTTTTTCTTTAGCTTTAAGTACTACTTTTTCATAATTAACAGGATATCTATCATCATCTAAATGTCCTATAATTTTAACCTTTGGTCTATCCATTGCTTTAATCACTGCATTCGTATTTTCTTCTACTGTTCCTGGTTTTATACAAGGCATATGAAGACTCACTATAGCATAATCTAGTGATTCTAGATCTTCATCTGATAAGTCTACTCTACCATCATAATCTATAATATTAACTTCTGATCCTATTAATGTTATAACCCCATTTACCATCTTTGGTACAATTCTTAAATTGTGAAAATGAAATACATGAGGGCCTCCTGGCATATTAGGTGCGTGGTCTGATATTCCAAGATATTTTAATCCTCTATAACTACCACTATCTATATTTTCTTTTATTGTACTATATGCATGACCACTTGATATTGTATGTGTATGTAAATCTATTAATTCTCTCATATAAAATCCTCCTATAAAAAACATATTTATATTTTACCACAAAAAAAGAGAAACTATTTAAAGTTTCCCTTTAATTAATAATGCGTTAATTTAAAGCTTCATTTATATTTAATTTCTTCTTATAGAAAATAATAAAGCATATTACTGTAATTGTTGCTGCTAATATATCTGCAACTGGTTCTGCCATAAGAACACCTTTAAGTCCTTCTTCAAATAAGTTAGGAAGTATAAATGCTAATGGAATTAATAATATTATCTTTCTTAAAAGAGCTAATATTAATGATGTCTTTGCTTGTCCTAATGCTAAGAAAGTTTGCTGACATGCAATTTGTGCACCAAACATTATAACTCCAGCAAAATAAATTTTTATACTCCAAGCTGTTATTTCTACAAGATCAGGATTACTATTAAATATTAATACAAACATTTTAGGAACTATCATAAGAAGCGCCCACATAACTCCAGTATAAACTAAACAACTTATCAAAAGAAGTTTAAAAGTGGATTTTATTCTGTCTATCTTCTTTGCTCCATAATTATAACTAATAATAGGTTGTGCTCCTTGTGAAAGCCCCATTAAAGGAAGCATAACTATTTGCATTATACTACTCATTATAGTCATAGCACCAATTGCTAAATCCCCGCCATATGTAGATAACTGGTTATTCATAATTATAATTACAAGACTCTCTGTTCCTTGCATTATAAAAGGAGATACTCCAAGAGCAATTACAGGCAATATTACATTTAATTTTGGAACTAAATATTTCTTTCTTATTTTTAAAACACTTGTTTTTCCAAATAAGAATTTTAATACCCAAAGTGCTGAAACTAACTGTCCACATACAGTTGCTAGAGCAGCTCCCTTAACCCCCATATTAAATACAAATATAAATATAGGATCTAAAACTATATTTATAACAGCTCCTATCATAACAGTTAACATACCAATTTTAGCAAATCCTTGAGTATTTACAAATGGATTCATTCCAAGGGCTATCTGAACAAAAATTGTACCAATTAAATAAAGAGTTAGATAATCTATTGCATAATTAATAGTTTTATCACTAGCACCAAAAGCATATAAAATAGGCTCTTTAAATATTAAAAATATAACCGTTAATATAGCACCTATAATAATAAGCATTGAGAAACTATTACTCATTATCTTTTCTGCTTCATCATTATCTTTAGCCCCCATCTTTATAGCAGCAATTGGTGCACCACCCATTCCAATAAGTGCACTAAACGCAGATACTATCATTATAATAGGAAATGCAACGCCAACACCTGCCATTGCAATTTCACCATTTGGAATTCTACCTATAAATATTCTATCTACAATATTGTATAAAACATTAACTAGCTGAGCTATAATTGCCGGTAGTGCTAGTTTAAATAATAGGCTCGAAACCTTTCCTTCCCCTAAATTTATCTCTTTATTTTTCATAATATCAAAATTTCACTCCTTAATTTTAAGTCTCTTAAATTTAAATATTTTTCTTATGTCTTTCTACAAATTTTCCAATTCTTTTAATAGCCTCAATTAAATCTTCCATAGATGCAGCATAACATGCTCTTATAAAGCCTTCACCACATTCACCAAAAGCATTACCTGGAACTGCTAAAACCTTTTCTTCTATTAGAAGTTTTTCGCAAAATTCATCTGAAGTCATGCCTGTTGATTTAACTGATGGAAATACGTATAACGCCCCTAAAGGTTCAAAGCACTCAAGACCAATTTCTCTAAATCCATTAACTAATACTCTTCTTCTTCGATTATACTCAGATGCCATTTCCTTAACACTATCATCACCATTTTTAAGTGCTTCTATTGCTGCGTATTGTGCAGTTGTTGGTGAACACATAATTCCATATTGATGTATTTTTTTCATAGCATCAATTAAAACTTTATTTCCTGCAGCATATCCAAGTCTCCATCCTGTCATTGCGTATGCTTTAGAAAATCCATTTATTATTAATGTTTTATCTTTAACTTCTTTAAATGATGCAATTGAAACATGTTCTTCATCATAAGATAATTCTCCATATATTTCATCAGATAAAATTACTATATCTTTATCTTTTACAACATCAACTATCTTTTGAAGTTCTTCTTTAGTCATTATTGCACCAGTTGGATTATTTGGGAAAGGTAATATTAAAACTTTTGTTTTATCTGTTATTGCCTTTTCTAAATCCTCTGGCATAAGTTTAAAATCATCCTCTGCTTTAAGATTTATAATTTTAGGTGTTGCTCCAGTAAATGCAGTACATCCTTTATAAGCTACAAAGCTTGGTTCTGGGATTATAACTTCATCACCTTCAGAAACTAAAGCTCTAAGTGCTAAATCTATTGCTTCACTTCCCCCAACAGTTACTAAAATTTCATCTTTTGCATCATAAGATATATGTATTTTTCTACATAAATAATTTGAAATCTCTTCTCTAAGCTCTATAAATCCTGCATTAGAAGAATAATGAGTGTGTCCTTTTTCTAAGGAGTATATTCCAGCTTCAACAACGTTCCATGGTGTAACAAAGTCAGGTTCTCCAACTCCAAGAGATATAACATTCTCCATTTCATTTATAAGATCAAAATATTTTCTTATTCCTGATGGAGGCATATTTTTTACTTTATCTAAAATCATATTTTCCATTATCATATAAATATAGCCTCCCTATCTTGTATCTTTTTATCTTTAAAAACAGTTCCATGATCTTTATATTTCTTTAGAACAAAATGAGTTGCAGTTCCTTGTACATACTCTTGTACTGCTAATTTCTCTGATACAAACATAGCAACTTCTTTCATTGTCTTACCTTCTACAATTACAGTTAAATCAAATCCACCAGAACTCATTAAATAGCATGCTTTAACGTTTGAAAATTTGTATATTCTTTCAGCAACCTTATCAAACCCTTGTCCTCTTTGTGGCGTAATTTTTACTTCAATTAATGCTGTAACAGTTTCTTTTCCTGTATTTTCCCAATTTATTAAAGTAGTATATCCAGCAATTATATTTTTTTCTTCATAATCTCTTATTGCATCTCTAACTTCTTCAACTGTCTTACCTGTCATTACTGCAATTTCTTCGTCACTATATCTGCTATTTTTCTCTAATACATTAAGAATCTCATCCATATTAATACCTCCTATATACCATAAGTTTATTAATTTTTTGTACAAAAATACCTTCAGTCACAAATGGATGAAGGCTACACTATTTCTAATCATCAATTTACATTGATCATTTTCTATATTATATGCTTATATGTTAATAAATTCAATACCTTCCATTATATATTTTCATGATTTTATAAAATATATATGTCTTTTTTTTAAGTTATATATTTTAAATATTAATTGTTTTTATACTATTTTTGGTATATCATATAATAAAATCCATTTTTTAAAAAGGGGGAGATTTTATGAAAAAAGTAAATTATCATACACATACAACTAGATGTTTGCACGCAGTAGGAACGGATGAAGATTATGTTGTTTCCGCAATAGAAAACGGATTACATACATTAGGTTTTAGCGATCATGCACCTTATGAAGACAATAGATATGGACTTAGAATGCAATATAATGAATTAGATGACTATTTTAATTCTATAAACTCATTAAAAGAAAAATATAAAGATAAAATAAATATAAAAATTGGATTAGAAATAGAATATGATAGAAATCAAATAGATTACTATAAAAAACTTTCAGAAAAATTTGATTATTTAGTTTTAGGTCAACATGTATGTAAAACCTCTACTAATCCATTTATAAATAGTTTTGAATTAAATAATACAGATGAATATTTAATATATGCAAATGCAGTAAGCGAAGCATTAGATACTAAATTATTTTCATTTTTAGCTCATCCTGATTTAATTTTTCTAAACAATTTCCCTTGGGATAATAATTGTGAAAAAGCATGTGAAATAATCATTAATGCAGCAAAAAGAAATAACTCAATCTTAGAAGTTAATGCAAACGGTATTAGACACGGAATTATAGATTTTTGTGATGGCCCAAGATATAGATATCCTCATAAAAAATTCTGGGATAAAGTTCAAAAGGAAAACATAAGAGTATTAGTTTCTTCTGATGCTCATTCTCCAGACGAAATTTATGGTGAATCTACGGTACTGGCTATGGATTTAGCTAAAGAATGGAAACTTAACATAATAGATTCTATATAACTTAAAGATAAAAAGCCTAAATATATATTTAGGCTTTTTACCTATTCTATTTAATTAACCTATTCCACCTAATAATATCCCAAGTATTATTACAACTATAGTTATAATAACAAACGCATATTTAGCAAAATAGTAAAATTTATCTCCTAATTTTTTAGTTGCACCAGTATTTATTTCAGCTAAGACATCATCTTTCTTTAAAACATAATAAAATACAATCATTGTAATTAAAGCACCTATTGGAGAAAGTATAATTGTTATAAAGTTGGTAAAATTATTAAAAACATCCATGTTTAAATCTAATGGAATTGAAAGTATAAAACCTATTGCAGCAATAAGTATTACGCTTTTTTTCCTATCAAACTTAGTTTGAGACATTAAAGCTTCAGCTGGACCTTCAAGCATAGCAATTGAAGAACTTATAGCAGCTAAGAATATGCTGAAAAAGAATATTGCTCCAAGGATTTGTCCACCTGGAATCTTAGCAAATATAGTTGGTACTGTTATAAATAATAAAGGTGGTCCTGCTAATGGATCTAAATTACAAGCAAATACAGCTGGCATTATAACAAACCCTGCTAAAAGAGCTGCTAATGTATCAAATATTGCAGTGTATATTGCAGCCCTTGGTATATTAAACTCTTTCTTTGTATAACTTCCATAAACAACTAAGCAACATCCTGTAATTGAAACTGTAAAGAATGCCTGTCCTAATGCATTGATCCATGTTGATGCCTTTAATAAATATTCCCACTTTGGCACTAATAAAAATTTAACTCCTTCCATAGCTCCATCAAGAGTTAATGAGCTAATTGAAAGTAAAATTAATATTAAAAACATCATTGGCATAATTATTTTATTTATTTTTTCTATTCCACTTGAAACTCCAAAACAAACTATTAATACAGTTATAATTATAGCTAAAAGATTCCATATTATACTTTCAGGACTTCCCGCAAAGCTTTCAAAATAATTACTTAAATCTACTTTATTAAACATTCCTACTGCGCCTACAGTAAAGTATTTTATAATCCATCCAACAACTACATTATAAAACATGAATATTCCAAATAGACCTATGACGGGGATCAACCCAACAATTCTTCCAAATTTCAATTTTTCCTTTTCAAAACTTATTCTAGTCCCTTCTAGATTTCCTTTTCCAAACATTCTTCCAAAAGAAAATTCTGTTATAAGTCCAGTTGTTCCTAAAACTAAAACGAAGAAAAGATATGGTATTAAAAATACTGCTCCTCCATTACTTCCCATTCTATAAGGGAACATCCATATGTTACCTAACCCTATAGCAGCTCCAATACAGGATAGAATGAATCCTTTACTACTCTTAAAATTTTCCCTTTTACTCATATAAACCTCCTCAAAAATTAAAGCCCCATAGTATATGCTATGAGACTTTAAACTTTAAGAAAAAGCCCCATAGTATAAATCTATGCGGCTTATTATTTACATACTTTTAAAACTTAGCCACCATAGATACATCCTTTTAAGTAAGGTTTGTATCTATGATAATTCATAAATACAACCTCTATCTAAAGTAGCTAAAGAAATTAATGCTATTTAATTTTGCTAATTTATTAATTGTTGTACTCATAATCATCCTCCAAGCTTTTTTATTATTATATCATAAATTTTCCAAATAAGTCTATACTTTTTTATTATTTGTACTATTATTTTATTATAATAATAAAATAATATAATATTTTTTAACATATAAAAAAGAGACTATTTTCATAGTCTCTCTTTAAAATATCTATTCCCAGAAACAATCAAATTTATCGTCTCTGTCTCTTCTGTCGTCTCTATCGCATCTGTCGTCTCTATCTCTTAGTAGATCTTCACATCTGTCTTCTCTATCCCTATCTCTATCGCATTTTTCGTCTCTGTCATCTCTTTCAGGAAGACTTCCACCTGGGAATACTCTACAACATCTGTGTTCATCTGGACAGAATCTGTTATTTCTACAGTTTCTCTTATTACAATCTACAGCTCTTCTGAATAATTCGTTTGCCCTTTCAACCATATCAGAAAGTTTTCTAACTATCATTTGAACTTCTCTTGTTTTTGCTTCTGCTTTATCGTTAACGCATTTAGCTTTTGCTAAAAGTTCTCTAGCTTCTTTTTGTAAGCATACGATATCTCTTAATTTTTTTTCTACACATTCTAGTAATTCTTCGTTCACGTCAGCTAAATCTTCTGCGCAGTTTTCAATTTTTCTGCATTTATTTTCTCTGATTGGTCCAATATTATCCCATCTATTATCACATTTGTTGTTACATCTATTATTTCTGTTGTTACATCTTTCCATAACCCACATACCTCTCTTCTGTTTACCTAATTTTTATCTTATAGTATAATATATGGTATTTTGTAAGTTTTGGTACTAATTTTACGACTTTATTCTACAAAATCATTTTTATAACCTTAATCTTATTATGAGAAACACCTATGACATCCTTTTTATTATCTAAATATTCTTTTATTATGCTTATACTATCCTTTGTTATAACTTCTCCTGCACATATTAGAGGTATTCCAGGTGGATATGGTATTATTGATTCTTTTGCTATTTTACCTTCACATTCCTCAAAATTTAATATCTCATATTCTTTTTTAAATACTTCATATGGCTCTAATACTTTCTCTGGTTTAATAAACGAAAATTTAATTTTATTATTTTCTTTTATAATATCCATATTAAGTTTATCTATAGCTTTATATATTTTTTCGAAATCTTCTTTTGTATTAATTGGCGATAATATTAAAACTACTCCTCTTTCAAAACTCATTTCACATTGTATATTCTCTTTTCTTAAATAATCAAACAGCTTATGTCCACTAAATCCTTCTTTTACTGTCATTATATATCTACTTTTATCTTCTTCGTAATCACAAATTAAATCTTCGTTTCCTATTATATAAACTTTATCTAATTTATTTATTTTTTCTTTAAAAGCATTTGCTATATTAATTAACTTACTATAATCTTCTTCCCCATACTGTTCTAAATAATATCTACCATAATCTAATGATGCCATAATCAAGTAAGATGGAGAAGTTGTTATAAATGAATTAAAATAAAAATCTACATCACTTTGCTTTTCATTTACTATTAAATATCCACCTTGTGTTAATGATGGAATTGTTTTATGAGCACTTAATATTGTGTAATCTGCTAAATTACTAATTTTCTTAGGTAGTTTTTTACACATTCCAAAGTGTGCTCCATGTGCAGCATCTATTATTATTTTTAAACCTCTTTCTTTTAATTCTTTAATAAGTTCATCAATTAATTTATAACTTATTCCATAGTAATTAGGTGATGTTAATATAATTCCTTTAGCATTCTTACTCTTTTTTAATGCTTCATATATCTTTTCTTTATTAGGTGGCATAAAAATACCATGTTCCTCATCTAAAATTGGATCTATATAAGTTACCTTAAGCCTTCTTAAAATTAGTCCATTATATACAGATTTATGACAATTTCTTTCTACTAAAACTTCATCACCTTCATTAAAAGCTGAAAATATAGAAATTATATTTCCACCTGAACTACCATTAACCATAAAGAAAGCTCTATTTCCTCCATAAGTTTTAGCAAGTAGTTCTTCTGCTTCTTTTATTACACCTTGAGGATTATGAAGATTATCTAAAGGATCATTTTCTGTTATATCTAAAAATCCTAATTTTTCTACGAATTGTCTTCCAATTTCATCTCTTAAAAAAGCTTTTCCACACTTATTCCCTGGCATTGATAAAATTAAATTATTTTCTTTATGATAATCCATAAGACAATTTAATAATGGTAATTTATCCATATTTCATTCTCTCCTTTATTTGCAAACTATAGCTTGTATGTTTATACGAATTATTATACTTATTCTATCCGTCAAAATAATTTTTAATAATAAAAAATCCTGCCATTTTGACAGGACTTTTTTTATTTAACTATTTGTATCAAACTATTCTTAAGTACTTTTTTTGCAGTATCTAATATTAATTTAGAATTAATATCGTCTAACATTTCACTTTCATCTACATAAATATTATAGTCTAAGAACATAGTTTCATATGTAGACAATTCTTTAGCTAACACTATACTCTGCTCTTCTCTAAATAATCTTCTAAGTTTAAAACTCTTTTTAAATTTCTCTATATATTCATCATTAAAGTTATCTAACATTAAAACTTCATCTATACATTTACTTATTAGTTCTAATGCCTTATCTACTTTATCTTTTGATGTACTAAAAGTTATTTTATATAACTTTATTCCATTTTCATGACAAACCCTAGTTAAAACATCATAAACTAATCCATTTTTTGTTCTCAAAATATCAAATAACTTAGAATTTATTCCTTCTCCAAAATATTCATTAAAGATTCTAAGTGCCTTAACTTCCTTGAAACTTAAGCTACTAATATCATAAACTATCTGTACTTTACTAGTTTTTATACCTTCTTTATTTTCTATAAATTTATTTCCATTACAAACTTCATATTGTATATTATCTAAATTATCGCTTTTTTTATTCCAAGTTCCAAAATATTTTTCTGTAATCTTTAATACTTCATCAAAATCTAATGGTGTTATTATAGATATTACAGTATTGCTTGGGAAATACATTTTATTATAAAATTCTTTTACATCTTCTAATCTTATAGAGTTTAAAGAGTCAACTGTTCCGATTATTGGATATTTTATTCTTCTCTTATTAAAAGAATTTAAAAATAATTTATCTTCAACATATTGTTCAAGTTCCTCATCCCATTCTTTTAATTCTTCTAAAATAACATCCATTTCTTCCTTAAATCCATTTTTATTAAACACTGGATTAATTATTATATCACTAAAAAGGTCCATACCTTTATCAAGATCTTCTCCTAAAAGTGTTCCATAATAAATAACATATGGGTAGTTTGTCATAGCATTAGAAAATCCAAATATTTCACTAATTTCTTTATTAATCTTTTCTTCACTTCTTTTTTTAGTTCCTTTATAAACCATATGTTCAGTTACATGTGCTATTCCTAGCTTTTCACCATCTCTTAAAGCTCCAGCATCTAATGAAACACATATTGATGTAAGACTAGATGTAACTTTTTTATATATTAACTTTACTCCGTTTTTTAGGACATGCTTTTTCAAAAGAATCTACTCCTCTGCTTTTAAAGCTATAGCACATTCAATTCTCTTCTTTTGCATTTTACATCCTATTTCATAAGGAACGTTAATATCTCCATTAAAGTTTATATTGTTAGCTTGGCATCCACCACTACAGTAGAATCTAGCCCAACAATCTCTACATTTTGGCTTATTGTATATGTGAGCCATTTTAAATTTCTTAGCTAAATCTTTATCATAGCTATCATCATATATTGTTCCAAGCTTATATTCTTCTTTCCCAACGAATTGGTGACATGGGTAAACTTCACCTTGTGGTGTTATTGCAACATATTCAAATCCTGCTCCACAACCTGAAATTCTCTTATAAACGCATGGTCCACCGTTTAAATCTACATTGAAGTGATAGAATCTAAATTCGTCTCCTTCTCTCTTTCTTCTAGCCATTTCATCATATAGCTTATCATAGTTTTCAAATATTGTAGGAAGATCTTCTTCTCTTAATGAAAGTGGATGTTCATCTGGTAAAACTACAGGTTCTATTGAAATTTCTCTAAAGCCTTCGTTTGCCATAGCCATAACATCTTCATAGAAGTCTGTATTTGCTCTTGTGAATGTTCCTCTTACATAGAACATCTTGTCCTTATTTCTTTTAGCTACCATTTTCTTAATGTTTGGAAGTATATCGTCATATGATCCTGAACCGTCAACTTTAATTCTTACATTATCATTAACTTCTTGTCTTCCATCTAATGAAAGAATTATATTTCCCATTTCTTTATCCATATAATCCATCATTTCATCATTTAAAAGAGTAGCATTTGTAGTCATAGTGAATCTTATATTTTTATTCCACTTCTTTTCATTTTCTCTAGCATAAGCTATTATTTCTTTAATAGTATCCATTATTAAAGTTGGTTCTCCACCGAAAAGGTCTATTTCTATATTTCTTCTAGGACCACTTCTTTTAACAACATAGTCTATTGCTTTCTTTGCAGTTTCTATATCCATAACACCTTTGTGTCCATGATATTCTCCTTCATCTGCAAAACAATATTTACATCTTAAGTTACATCCATGGATTATATTTAGGCATACTGCTTTTATGTAATCTCTATCATCCATTGAGCTATGAGCTATATCTTCATACATATCTTTTGTATAAAGCATCTCATCATCAACTAATTGTTTTATTTCATCATAAGCTTCGCTTATTTCTTTTTCATCGTATTTATCTTTTAATTCATTTATTATTACGTCTTTATCTCTTAATCCATTATCATCAACTAAGTCATAAACTAAGTCATCAACAATGTGAACTGCTCCTGTATTTACATCTAAGACAAATGCATTGTCTCCTTGTTTAAATTTATGTATTAATGCCATTTTTTAAATTCCTCCTAAAATTACATTAATAATTAAGCAGTAACTTAATTTAAGTTACTGCTTATTTATTAGTTTTCGCACTCTAAGTTTGCAACTGTGCATGAAGTCTTACATGCTGATTGGCATGAGTTAGCACACTCTTTGCAGCCTGGTTTCTTTAAACTATTTTTGATGTTAGTTTTGTTTATTGTCTTTATATGTTTCATATACTTACTCCTCCATTATTAAAGAATAACATAGAAATTATAACATACTCTAACCATATCTTCCATACTATTTGTCCCTTAAATAGCTTTTTTGCCTAATAATTAATATATTTTTTTATATTATCTTCATCTGCATAATAGTATTTTAAGTTCTTAATGTCTTCTATGGTTTCGCATCCTAAACATCCCATAAGCTTTTTCATATTCATTTCTAAATCTATAATATACTTTTTAGTTTCTTCTCTGCCTCCATAAATATAATTCCTAAGTATTCCCCCTGCAATTGCAGTTATATTAGCTCCAAGTGCTAATGATTTAATTACTTGGCTACTTCTATTAATACCTCCAGATGAAATTATATTTATATTTTTATTAGCTTCTCTACAAAAGATAATTGAGTGTGGAGTTTTTATTTCTATCTGTTCTAATTCTTCATAAAAATTGCTACCATTTCTTAAGTCCTCAACTTTTATAAAGCTAGTTCCACCTTTTCCTGATACATCAATATATTCTGCTCCAATACTACTTAATAACTTGCAAGTATCATAGCTTACTCCACTACCTACTTCTTTCAATATAACAGGTACATTTATATTATTAATTACATGCTCTATATTTTTTAGCATTCCTTTAAAATCCCTATCGCCTTCATTCATTACAAATTCTTGCGATGCATTCATATGAAGCTGAATAGCATTAGCCTCAATACTATCTACTGCTCTTTTTACATTATCTAATGAGCTTAGTGCACTTAAATTAGAAATAACTATTCCATCTTTATTGTTTTCTCTAACTATTTTAAAAGATTTTTCTACCGATTTGTTTTTAAGCATTATTGATTGAGATCCAACTGCAATTGGAATATTAAATTCACTTGCTATTTTGCTTAAATCATTATTTATTTTAAAACTTTCATCAGATCCTCCAGTCATAGCGTTAATCATAACTGGCATTGCAATCTTTTTTCCTAGAAATTTTGTCTCTAAACATATATCATCATAATTAATTTCTGGAATAGAATTATTAAATAATTTTATATCTTTAAAATAATCTTTATCTAAATATGATTCTAATGAGTATTTTATATGATCATTTTTTCTATTTTTTATAATGTCTATATCTACCATTTTTTCTCCTTTATTTTATTATATAAAATAATATTATCATATAATTACTTCATATCAATATTTATAATAGATGAAATTATTTCAAAAAAATAAGATGTAAGGAAGCCAAGCTTTCTTACATCTTTATAAAATACTATTAAAGTGCTTTAAGTGCTACTAAATTTAATAAGCTCCATGGTTTATTAAAGTGTGGTTGGAAGAAGAAATCTGTCATAGCAAGTTCTTCAACTGTCATCTTATTTTGAATAACTACTGATAAAGTATTCATAAATTGAGTTAAATCTGCTTTTGATATTATTTGTCCTCCAAGTACTCTTCTTGTATCTTTATCAAATACTATCTTAACCATTGCTTTTTCATATGTTGGCATGAATTCTGGTCTATAATTATCTTCAATTGTTGATGTTCCTACATTTATACCTTGAACCATCTTAGCTCCTTCTTCTGTTAAACCAGTTGAAGCTATACATTCATCATAAATCTTAATTCCTGATGTTCCTTGAGTTCCCATGTATTTAATCTTTGGTCCATTAATATTTCTTGCAACTAATGTTCCCATTCTTACTGCATTTGTAGCAAGAGGAATATATCTATCTTCACCAGTTGGATTATATTTTACAACACAACAATCTCCTGCTGCAAAAACATCTTCTCTGCTTGTTCTCATATATTCATCAATTATTATTGCACCATTTGGTAATGTATCTAATTTACCATCTACTAAAGTAGTATTCGGTCTAAATCCAATACAAAGAACTACTAAATCACCTTCATAAGCTCCTTTATCAGTAACAACCTTTTTAACTTTTCCATTTTCACCTTCGAAGCACTTAACCTTTTCTCCTAGAACTAGATTAACTCCATGTTCTTTAAATTCATTTTCAGCTATATCTGTAAATTCTTTATCTAAATATTTAGCCATTATTCTATCTTCAGCATCAACTAAAGTAACTTTCTTACCTAAAACTTCAAAAGCCTCAGCAAGTTCAACTCCAATATATCCAGCTCCTATAATAACTACATTTTTAGCATCCTTACCTTTTTCAGTAATAACTTTTGCTTGATTATAGTTTTTACAAAGAAGAATATTATCTAAATCTCCACCTTCAAATTTAGGAACTATTGGCCATGAACCAACAGTTAAAACTAATTTATCATAACTATCAGCGAATTCTTCACCAGTTACTAAATTTTTAACATTTACTTTTTTATTATCAAAATCAATATTTAAAACATCATGTTTCATATTTGTTTTAACACCAAGTTTTGCTAAACCTTCTGGTGAATTATAAAACATGTCATTTAAATCCTTAACAACATCAGCTACATGAAGGGCTATACCACAAGATAAAAATGATATATTATCATTTCTTTCATATATTGTTACATCACAATCTGGATATAATTCTTTTAAATTTGCTACAGCAGCAGTTCCTGCATGTGTACAACCTACAACTATTACTTTCATATTAAATCCTCCATTTGTAAATAAATATTATTTAATAATATTTATCCATTAATCTTTATATTTAAATAATATTCCTTAAATCAATTATTGTAAATACCTTTTATTAATAATTTTTATTTAATTTAAATTAATATTATTAAAATTACAATTTATTAATCTAATATTCACATTATTAGCACTCATTATCCAAAATTTAGTTATATATTAAAATTAAGAAAATTAAAATATTTTACTTTTTAAATATATCTATGTATTATAATATCCTTATATAAATTTTTTATAATTTATTATAAAAGAAATACTTTTGAAATAATTTAGTTGTCATTATGTATTAAAATATAAGTAATGTATAGATTAACTAAGGAGGAACTATGAGTAATTTTGATAAAAAATTAGAAAAGGCAGAAAATTATTATAAGAAAAAACATTATAAAGAAGCTTTAAGAATTTGTGATAAGGTGTTAGCTAAACAATATAATAATGAAAAAGCATTAGAACTTGAAGGAGAAATATTTTATAAGCTTGGTAAAATTGACGAGGCAATTTTAAATTGGAAAATAAATGCTGAATATAATAATAATCCAACAGCTAAAATGCGTCTTGCAGAAACGGACAAATCTACTAAAGAAAAAGCATTAAGCTACGATAATTTCAATACTATAAGTAGTGATACTCTACAAGCTGAACTTGCTGCTATATTAGCTGCGCAAGAAGCCGAGGCTAAGGAAAAGGAAGCCAAGGAACAAGAAGCTAAAGAGAGACAAGCTAAGGAAGCTGAAGCCAGAGAAAAGGAAGCTAGAGAGAAACAAGCTAAAGAAGCTGAGGCTAGAGAAAAGGAAGCTAGAGAGAAACAAGCTAAAGAAGCTGAGGCTAGAGAAAAGGAAGCTAGAGAGAAACAAGCTAAGGAAGCTGAGACTAAAGAAAAAGAAGCTAGAGAAAAACAAGCTAAGGAAGCTGAGGCTAGAGAAAAGGAAGCTAATGCTAAACAACATAAAGATACTGATACTACAGAAAAGGAAAGTACAGAAGCTACTCCTACTACTTCAGATAATACTGATAAAGTGGAATCAAATAAGAAAAAGACTTCTAATAAAAATAGAAATATAGCTATTTTAGCAGCCTGTGGTGTAGTTGTCGTATTAGCTGCATATAGCGGAGTAAAATATTACTCTAATAAAAATGATGCTCCACAAAAACAAGAACAACAAATTAACGAACAAACTAAAGAACTGCCAGCCGATTTTAATAATTCTTTAACTAAGGCAGTTAATGACAAAAATTATGAAGATCTATATAACTTATTAAGCGAAGCAAAAGGATTAAAAATACCTGCTGATGATGAAAAAATTTATTCAGAAGCTACTAAACTTATGCAAGAAAATGGAGTTCAAAACTTCTATGATGCTGGCTTACAAAATATGAAAGATAAAAAATATGAAGATGCATTAAATAACTTAAATAAAGCTTATGCATTCTGTGACGGTACTTATTTACAACCACATATAATATACTTTATAGGTGCAGCAAATGCTGGATTAAATAAACCAGAAGATGCAGTTAAATATTACAAAGAATATTTAGAAAAATTCCCACATTCAGATATGTATACACCTGAAATATTATATAAATTAGCTGAGTATTATAACGGAACTGGTAATAAAGAAGAAGCTAAAAAATATGCTCAACATATTGAAAATTCATATCCAAGTTCACCATATTACAATGATACTATAAAAGATATTTTATATAAGTAAAAAAAAGTCTAGCAAAATTTTGCTAGACTTTTTTTTACTTATATTATTTATTTTCATTGCTATTTTGTGAATTAGTATTATCTTGTGAATTACTATTTCCGTTATCAATAGGAGCATTCTTTATTACTTTAAATTTATATCCATTTTCTTTTAATAATTTTATTATAGTTGGTAATGCTTTTACTGTTGACTTTTTAGCAGCTGCATCGTGCATTAATAATATCATGTGCTTTTCTGTCTTCATGTATGCTTTTGCTCTATTTACTAAATGTTCTACTGAATAAGTATTTGATTCTGCATCTCCAGTTTCTGCATCCCAGTCTATTGAATATATTCCTTGTTCTTTAAATGCCTCATTTAATGCTTTTAAGTGTGGATCTCTATAATATCTTCTAGACATGTATCCACCTGGCATTCTAATAACAGTTGTATTAAAATTATTACCTAAAATACTTTTCATAAGTTCGTTATTTTCATTAATTTCTTTCATAAATCTTTCTACATTTACACTATTTCCTGGATATAATTTATGATAATCATGGCTCATTGTATGGTTTGCTATTGCATTACCACTTTCTATTTCATCCTTTAATAATTGCTTATTTTTTTCATCTGATTTAAGTTGTGATCCTAATACAAAGAATGTTGCATGTACATCTTCATCTTTTAATATTTTAAGTATAGCTTCAGTATTTTCACTTGGACCATCATCAAATGTTAAAAATACTTCTTTTTCATTATTTACAGATTTTGAAGATGTTAACATATCAAAAACTTTATTTGCAGGTACTGCATATGAATCCGCTGAATATATTATATTTTGACCTGGCATAATTTCATTTGGAGATGGTTTCTCCTCCTCTTTAGCCTTAGCTTCTGAATTGTCTTTAGAAGCTTGTCCTTCATTTGCTGTTGCTTTTACAGTATTGTCTTTGTGAGAAAATATTTCATATGCTCCAAAACCAATACCAATTATAATAACTAGTGCAACAATTAAAGTAATTCTTCTTCTTTTAATTCTTTGTCTTCTCTTTAATCTTCTGTTGTTTTCCATTTTTCTCTTCCTTTTTGTTTTTATTTCATTTATACTTCAATATTCTACTCTTTAGCTCACAGCAAATGATTAAAATTTGGAAACAAAATTGTCAATTCATATACTTTTAACTTTTTGTACATATATACTTAAATTTTTTTTCATATTAGCATTAATATATGCTAATTATTTAAATTTATATATTTTGCTATTTTCATAATTATGATTTTGGGTTATACTACTAGGTAGAGAGAAATATATGTCAAAAGCATTTACTTCTCAAAAATAATAATAATAATAATTATATAAGTATATGGAGGTTTTGCACATGTTAGTTTCAGCAAAAGAAATGCTAAATAAAGCTAGAGAAGGCAAATACGCAGTTGGACAATTCAACATAAACAACTTAGAATGGACTAAAGCTATTCTATTAACTGCTCAAGAAAATAATTCACCTGTTATCTTAGGAGTATCAGAAGGTGCAGGAAAATATATGTGTGGTTACAAAACTGTAGTTGGAATGGTTAACGGAATGTTAGAAGAATTAAACATAACAGTTCCTGTTGCATTACACTTAGACCACGGTAGTTATGAAGGAGCTAAGAAAGCTATGGCAGCTGGATTCTCATCAGTTATGTTTGACGGATCACACTACCCATTAGCTGAAAATATAGAAAAAACTTCAGAATTAGTTAAATTAACTTCTGAAAAAGGAATCTCATTAGAAGCTGAAGTTGGATCAATCGGTGGAGAAGAAGACGGAGTTGTTGGAGCTGGTGAAATCGCAGATCCTCAAGAATGTAAGAAAATCGCTGATTTAGGAGTTACAATGTTAGCTGCTGGTATCGGTAATATCCACGGAAAATACCCAGAAAACTGGAAAGGATTAGACTTTGCTGCATTAAAAGCTATAAATGAAGCAACTACTCCAATGCCATTAGTATTACACGGAGGTACTGGAATTCCTGCTGACATGATCAAGGAAGCTATCTCACTTGGAGTTTCAAAAATCAATGTTAACACTGAATGTCAATTAGCATTCCAAGAAGCTACAAGAAAGTACATTGAAGAAGGAAAAGATTTAGAAGGAAAAGGATTCGATCCAAGAAAACTTCTTGCACCAGGATTTGAAGCTATCAAAGATATGGTTAAAGAAAAAATGGAATTATTCGGTTCAGTAAACAAAGCTTAATTTCTGTTTAAATAATAAAAGTCAGTCTTTATTTTAATAAAGATTGACTTTTATTTTTTTACATATAATCTTCTGTTTCTGTCTTAAGACCCTTTTTTTCTAACTTATCTTCTATAATTTCTTTAATTATAGAATAAACAATTGCAAATAAAGGAACTCCTATAATCATTCCAACAAGTCCTAGGAACTTACCTGCAACTAATATTGAAAATAGTATCCAAAATGCTGAAATACCTATTGAATCTCCTAATATTTTAGGACCTATAATATTACCATCTATTTGTTGAATAATTAAAATTATTACAAGGAACCAAAATGCTTTTATAGGAGATACAAAGAGTATTATTATAACTGAAGGTATTGCACCTATAAATGGTCCAAAGAACGGTATTATATTTGTTATGCCAACAATTACTGATATTAGTAATGTATATGGCATATTGAATATAGTTAATACAACAAATGTTAGTATTCCAATTATAAAGGAATCTAATATTTTTCCACTTAAAAATTTCCCAAATGTATCATTACTTCTATGTGTTAATTCTATAGTTTTAACTGCTGCTCTTTTAGGTAAAATAGCATATGTTATCTTTTTATTTAGTGCAAAAAATCTTTCTTTTTCTATTAAAAGATAAATAGAGATTATTAACCCTAAAACTATATTCCATATACTTGATAATAATGTAGTTAAAAATCCTCCAAGCATAGGAAGTAAATTAGTAGCTACCTTAATTATATAATCTATAAGATTATTAAAATTCTCATTTATTACTCCTTGGTATTGTTCACCTAAATTTAAATTATCTATTAAGCCATTTATAAAATTAGTCGTATCTTGTATATAAAGTGGTATATCATTAACAAGCCCTACAATACTATCTATAAGCTGTGGTAATACAAAATGAATAAATAATCCTATAAATAAGAATGCTGTTACATAAGTAAATAATAATCCAAGACCTCTCTTTGATTTTATATTAAACTTTTTAAAAAACTTTGTTTCAAATACAACATTTTCATAAAATCTTAACACAAAATCTAAAAGATAAGCTATTGCAAATCCCATAATAAATGGTTTAAGAATAACTATTATATGGCTTATTTTATTCATTAATACACTCATCTGAGATATAGATAAGTAAAATGCTATAATAGCACATACAACAATAAATGTATAAACAGAAATAGTATTATATTTCGTGTTCCAATTAATCTTCATTTTTTCCTCTCTTTCTAATTAGACATTATAAATTTTTATAATGTTTACTATTATAAGCTCTCTATAATATCCATGATTCTATTTATTGGTGTTTCTATCTTAAATATAATATCATCATCAATTCTTAATTTGCATTGATCTTCATTAACTTTAACTGTGTCTATATTTAACTTTCCTGGTCTTATTTCTTTATATTTACCCTTTGAAACATCAACAGTAAATTTTCCTGTTTTATTACCTGTAATATTAATTAAACTACCTAATTCTTCTCCATTAGTAAGTCTTATAGATATAATATTACCTTTTCCCCCCTCTTCTGGTATCTTTTCAACTATAGCTTCTCCTTGAAGTGTCATCCATCCGCCACTTAATTTGATTTTGGCCATCATCTCTAATCTATATTCATTTCCTATTTGCTTTAAAAGCTTTCCAAGCTCTATTATATTTAACTCAATTTTCATTTTAAAATTCCTCCCTTTTTAATTCTATGTTACATCATTTTACCTATTAGGGCAATTTAATTTAATCTTAATTTAAATTAGTAATATATTCACATAATTAAAACTGTAGTAAATTAAATATACTACAGTTTCTTATGTTCATTCACTAATTTAAGAATATTATTATATTCTTTATCAAGCTCTAATTTTTTATTTTCATCTTTTTCTATAGATAAAAGTGAAATAATTTCAGTTAATCTATTTTCTAAAATTAAAAGTTCTTCATGCGTTTTCTTCTCTTCTTTACTTTCTTTTGGTTTATTTTTTATATTTATATATTCACTATATGTAAGATCGTACTCTTTTATTTTATTATTTTCTATTTCTATTACATAGTTACAAACATTATTTAAAATACTTCTATCATGTGAAACTAATAATATCGTTTTATTAGTATTTTTAAGTGCATTTTCTAAAGCCTCTAATGCTTTTATATCCAAGTAATTAGTTGGTTCATCTAGTATCAAAAAATTATTATCAGTTAAAAGTACTTTACAAAGAGCTGATTTAACCTTTTCTCCACCACTTAAATCTTTTACAATCTTTTTAACATCATCCCCCATAAATCCAAAATGGCTTAGATTCATTCTTATAAAACTTTCATCGTAGTATGAATCTTTTTTAATATTTTCTAAAATGCTTTTATCCTCATCTAAAATATTTTGACTTTGATCAAAATACCCTATAATTACATTTTTATTTATAATTATGCTCTCATTTTGCCCTTTAATTATTTCTTTTAAAAGAGTAGTCTTTCCACTACCATTGCTCCCAATTAACGCAATCTTTTTGCCATTTTTTATTTTAAAATTTCCATCACTTATTAAATCTTTATCATTAAATCTTATATTTATACCTTTTACCTCTATAAGATTTTTACATTCTATTTTAATATCATCTTTAACTTCTATTATTATTTCAGTTTCTTTTTTTGGCTTTTCTTTAACTTCTAAATGTTTAATTCTGTTTTCTATACACTTTATATTATCATCAATATTCTTTTTACCTTTTTGATCACCCATTTTTATAGTTTTAGCTTCTGATTTTCCCATTCCTTTAGGTGCTTTCTTAATTCTGTCTCTAAGTTCTCTCTTCTTTACAATTGCATTTTTTAATCTTTCTTTCTCTTTTTTATACTCTTCATACTCTTTTTCTTTTCTTTTATTTTTTTCATTCTTTAAATTAATAAAATTATTATAATTACCATCATATGTTTCTAACTTCCCATTTTCTAATAAAGCTATTTTATTACATACATTATTTAAAAATTCTCTATCGTGAGATACTATAAGTAATGCACCTTTATATTTTTTCAGCATATTTTCTAATAAAATAACACTTTTACTATCTAAATTAGAAGTTGGCTCATCTGCAATTATTAAACTTTTATTTTCATTTAATGCTCTAGCAATTCTATATTTCTCTTTTTCACCACCAGATAGAAAATTATTATATGTATCTGGAAGATCAAAGAGACTTTTTTCTTTAGAGCTAAAACATTCTACATATGCTTCTTCCATTTGACTTATATATGAATAACTATCAGTTATATCTATTGTACCTTCTGAGTACTCTTCTTCACCTATAAGTATTTTTAGAAGAGTACTTTTCCCTACTCCGTTTTCTCCAATTATCCCAATTCTATCTCCCCTATTTATTTCAAACTTATCTATATCTAAAATAAGTCTATCTCCATACCATTTCCTTAATCCATTAACTAAAACTAATGACATATCCTTTCACCTCAATCCTTTTAATATTTATTATTTGATGAAAAAATATTAAGTATTCTAAAAAAGAAGCTTTAAAAGCTCCTTTTTCTATCTATATATTTATTCTTTTTTCTGAGAACTTAGTTTTATATGCTGCTAATAAGAAAAATGTTATTGAAAATAATAATATTACTACTATGTTTCTCCAAAGTTCACTTACTAAAGCACCATTTTGAAATTCGAAAACCATATCCATAGCCCATCTAGTTGGAAAAAACTTCGATATTTTATTAATAAACTCTGGAAATAATTCTATTGGTACAAAACATCCTCCAATCATTGATAAACTCATAATTAAAATATTACTTAAAATTGAAGCTGCTTGTGAGTTTTTTGTAATTGCAATACAAAAAGTTCCTATAGATACTGCAAGTATTGAAACTAAAAATAATACTATAAACATATTTAAATTACTCATTCCTAAATTTATATTGGTAAATATATTAAGACATAAAAGAGTTAGTATTATCTGAATTAACAAAGAAATTAAACTTGCTATAATATTACCTAAATAATATTGCCATACCTTTATTCCTGATACAAAAAATCTTTCATAAACTTTATCATATTTATCATTATTTATTCTACCAGCCCCTAAAGTTGCTTTGTAGAACATAAACATAATTATAAAACCTACAAATATTCCTGATATTTCATTATCTATTTCTTTATTTTGTAAAATTCCTTTTTCTATTTTCATATTTTTCTTATTATAATTTTCTAAAGCTTCATAAAAACTAGATTCATCCTTACTTCCCTTTATTAGCATATTTATATTATTTAATTCTAATGAAATAATTCCTTTTACTAAATCTACTGTGCTATCTTCCTCTTTACCTATTATTTTTACACAATCTGTTTCCCCTTTAGATAATTTACTATAAATATCATTATCTAATACAATAGCTACATCTATAGATTTTTCTCCTATTTTACTTCTAATATCATTTTCTTCTAAATTAACTACATTAATACTATCGTTATTTTTTATAGAATCTTCTATTACTTTATTTATTAAATTCGTATCTTCTCCTACTATACCTATATTTATAGGCTTTTGATCTGCATACATGAATTCTCCAATAAATGTAACTATTAAAATAGGTGCTAGGATACTTATGATAAAGAAAGCAGGCTTTTTTAAGATCATTATATTTAAATTGTTTTTTATCATAACAAATAAATTTCTCATATCCTATCTTCCTTTCTTTTATAAGTTATAAATACTAAAGATACACATATTATTCCTATATTTAACAATGTGGCTTTTAAAAGAAGTGAAGAATCTCCTACAAATATATTCCTAAATATTCCCCTATTAATCCATCTTATTGGAGATAAATTTGTAATTACTTGAAAAACTCCACCTACATCATCAGATAAACTTATATAAGCCCCACCTAAGAAAGATAGAGCCGGGAATATAATACTTTGAACTAATAACATAACTTTCTCTTCATTTTTAACATACTTAGCTAGTGCTATTCCAACTATTATTGAAGATAATGATAAAACTTGAATAGAACCATATATTATAATTGGATTATCTCCCCAATTAGTTTTAAGTATATATTTAGAAAATAAAAATCCTGGCGCTGTTACTAAAAATGATAAAAGAAAATATCCAATTACTGAACCTATATAATACTTACTATCTGATATTCCCATTAGTTTCATTCTTTCATATAACTTTCGCTTCTTATCACCATATAATTTTTCAAATGGAAATAACATTATATATAATGTCATCATTGTTATTTCCGCAACTGCATAATAATCAAATGATGTAGGCGCTTTTTTTCTACTTAAAAGCTCTACTTTAGGAGAAACTTTTTCTTTTTTTACTATATTTTCAGCTTCTTTTGGATTAATTGAATATAAAATTTTTGTACTATTTATTGTACTATCTATCCCTTTAATTATTGAACTTAAATATGAATAATATAATTGATTACCATTTAAAATATATATATCTAGTTTATCTTTATTAAAATCTATAAATATATCTCCATCATTTTTAACCTTTGATATACCATCTTCTTTTGTATTTATACTTTCTAGACTAAATTCCTTATTAATTCTTTTTACTTCTGTTTCTAATATTTTAATAAGATCATTTTCTTTATTTTCATTTAAATAATATATTGTTCTCGCATCTAATTTAAAAGTGTTTTTTTCAAAATAATTTCCAAGTAATCCTCCTATTAAAAGTATAAGAAAAATTGGAAATAACATTAAAAATACTAAATAACTTGGTTCTCTTATAGTTTTAAGTAGCACACTTTTTATTACAGCTCTCATTTTTATATCCCCCATTAATCTCTTAAACTTCTACCCGTAAGTGTTAAAAATACAGTTTGTAATGTTATTTCCTTATATCCTATATCTAAAATTTTTGCTCCTTGTTCATTTATTTTATCTATTATTTTACTTAAATTATTAATATCTTTATTTGAATCTATATTTATAGTGTTTTCTTCTATTAATAAATTTTGAACTCCTGGTATGCTTTTTATATTTTCTACTGAAATTAAACTTATATCATTAACTGTAAGTTTAAGACTGCTTTTATCACTTACAATATTTTTAAGCTCATCTGTGCTTCCCTTTACAATTACTTTTCCATTATCAATTATTGCTATTTCATCACAAAGTATTTCTGCTTCTTCCATATAATGAGTTGTATAAATAATTGTAATTCCTTCATTTTTAAGTTTTTTTACTGAATCTAAAATATGATTTCTAGATTGTGGATCAATACCAACTGTCGGTTCATCCATTATAATTATTTCTGGTCTGTGTACAAGAGCACAAGCTATATTAAGTCTTCTAAGCATCCCACCTGAAAATTCCTTTGCTAATTTCCCTCTAACATCTGTAAGCCCTGTAAAGTCTAGAGCATATTCTATACCTTCTTTAAGCTTTTTTCCTCTTAACCCATATATTTCACCAAATAATTTTAAATTTTCTTCTGCCGTAAAACATTTATAAAGAGATATTTCTTGAGGAACTACTCCCATTATTTTATTTTGATTTTTCATTGATTTTGTTATATCAATACCATTAACTTTTATTGTTCCAGACGTACTTTTTAAAAGTCCACAAAGAATATTTATAGTAGTACTTTTTCCTGCACCATTTGGCCCTAAAAGTCCATATATCTTTCCTTTCTCTATGTTAAGCGATATATTATCAACAGCTAAAAAGTCACCATATTTCTTCACTAATTCTTTAATTTCTATTACATACATTTTTAATCCCCCTAAATTTAACCTTCTTATAATATTATAAAAAAAAGACCTTCTACTTTAATGTAGAAAAGGTCATTTTTTCTCTATGACAAAAGTCATATGTTTATTTTTAAAAGCTATTTAAATAATTTATAGCTATTTGCGTTCTATGATTTAAATTAGTTTTTTGTAAAATAGATGTAATATAATTTTTGACTGTTCCTTCTGATATAAATAAATTATTACTTATTTCTTTATTGCTAGATCCTTTGCATATTTCCTTTATTATTTCTAGCTCTCTTTCTGTAAAAATACTGAGATCTTTAGTGTTATTATCATTTAAAATATTTTTTGATATTTTATTTAGAACTTCTTCTTGTATTACAGAGTTACCTGCATGTACCATTTTAATAGCTTCAATTATTTTATTTGGCTTAGTATTTTTAAGTAAATACCCTTTTGCTCCAAAAGATATTGCCTTTTGTATATATTCATCTTCGTCAAATGTAGTAAGTATAATAACTTTTGCACTACTTACTTTTCTAATTTCTTTAGTAGCTAGTACGCCATTTAATACTGGCATTCTTACATCTAATAAAATTATATCTGCTTTATTTTTATAAATAAATTCAACTACTTCTCTTCCATTAGAAAATGTTCCTACTACATCAATATCCTTATCTGCTCCAAGTATTATGCCTAAACTCTCTCTAATTAAATTATCATCTTCACCAATAACAACCCTTATAGTCAAAATTTATAATCCCCTTTCTAATCTATTTTTAAAAGTAATATAGCCGAAAATCCATCTTTTCCATTTAATATTAAGTCCCCATTATTCTCAATAAGCCTTTCCTCTATTTTCTTAAGTCCATATCCTTTAACTATCTTTTCTTTTCCTATACCATCATCTTTAAAATTTACTTTTATAAGTTTATTTAAAACATCAATTATAATATATACTCTTTCACAGTTTGAATATTTTAAGGTGTTAGTTGATAATTCCTTTATAGATTCATTAATTATTATCCATTGCTTACTATTAATTTTCTCAATGTCTCCACTGCATCTTATTTTGGCTATTATATTACTATTTTTAAATTTATTTTCTATTAAAGTTTTTAGCCTATTTAATCCAATCTCTTCACTTTCTGGCGTAATTTCATGAATAGTATTTCTTATATCATTCATACCTTTTCTTAAGTGCTCTGTTATTTCTTCTACCATTTCTTTTCCCTTTTCTAAATCAGAATCCAATACAATTGTTGCAGCTTCTAATCTAAGTATTGATGCTGCAATAATATGTCCTACCTCATTATGCATTCGTCTTGATATTTTATTTCTTTCCTCAAGCTTTGCATAAGCTATACTATTTTTATAGTATTCTGCTTCATTTTCCATTTTTAACTTTATTTTATTTATATATTTTCTTTCTTCATCAAGTTTAGCTTCTAATATATTTAATCTAGAAAAACTTCTATTTACTATTAAATATAAAAAAATAGATATTATCATTAAGTATAAATAAAACAAAATATAATTTTCACTATTAAAAATAAAACTATATGTAATTATAAATATACTTACTCCAAACAATCTTATATTACTTTTAACACTTTCTTCAATTATAATTTGTGTTAAAAAAATTACTGCAATTTTAAATCCTATAAGTATATATATAATATTTATAAAAACAATTATTTTTAATATATATTTTTCATATTCCTTTTTAGCTAAACTTTGTATTATTGAAAATATTAGATTTATTAGTATATATGTTATAAAGAAAAAAGCAGGCTTATCAGATTCTATATAAAAATAAGAAATTCCTAAAAGTATTATTATTCTAAAAATTAGTTTAAAATCTTTAAAATTCACTTACATATTTCTCCTAAAAATAATTCTTTTTATTTTATTATTCTAGAAATATTTAATATAACCTCTTTTATTTATCATTATATCTTTTTAATGCTCTTAAAAAATTTCCATCAATTAATTCATTTAATTTTGTAACTACTTTTTCAGGTTTTTCTTTCATACCATCATCCATCCATTTAATTATGAGCCCTTTAAATGCAACAGTATAAAAGCTTGACATAAACTCTTTATCTTCCTTTTTTACATTCATATCAATAGAAAGTTCATCTATAACCCCACTAATGAGTTCATTAGTTACTAAATATAAATAATTATTTAAATGACTTCTTCCTAAAGAATTTAATGTATTTAAGCAAAATTCTTTATTTTTCTCAATATACTTAAATATTATAATAAGCCCATCTGTCCAATGTTCATAATCATCACATTCTTTTATACTATTTAATGCCTCTGTCTTATATATCCAATCAATTAAATCATAAATATCTTCAAAATGATAATAAAATGTTTGTCTATTAAGATTACATTCATCTACTATATTCTTTACCGATATCTTATTTAGTTCTGTTTTTTTCATTAAAGTTTTTAATGAATTTGCAAGTGCGTGTTTTGTTTTTAAAGAGTTAGACATAACATCCCCTTCTCCCATCCCATATTTTTATATACTAATTATACCAATTACTAATATTATTTTTATGAACACTTAAGTATTCAACATGTTAAATATTTTAAAACTAAAAATAATCTATCCTCAAAACATGAGAATAGATTATTCATTTAAATTTCTATTTCTTCCTAATTAGCTTCTTTATTTGCAAATTGGCTATTATAAAGTTTTTCGTAGAATCCACCTTTTTTCATAAGCTCTTCATGATTACCTTGTTCTATAATATTTCCTTCATTAATAACTAGTATTAAATCTGCATTACGAATAGTTGATAATCTATGTGCTATAACAAAGCTTGTTCTTCCCTTCATTACATTTTGCATAGCTTTTTGAAGTAATAATTCAAGTCTAGTATCTACAGAACTTGTTGCTTCATCTAGTATTAATATTTTAGGATCTGAAATAATAGCTCTTGCAATTGTAAGCAATTGTTTCTCACCTTGTGATATATTAGATGCTTCTTCGTTTAGGAACATATCATATCCATCTGGAAGTGTTTTTATGAAGTGATGTACATTTGCAATTTTAGCTGCATTTACTATCTCTTCTTTTGTTGCTCCAAATCTTCCATACTCTATATTTTCATATATTGTTCCATTAAATAGCCAAGTGTCTTGAAGAACCATACCAAACATACTACGTAAATCTTCACGTTTCATATCTCTAGTATCTACACCATCAATTTTTATAGAACCACCTTGTATATCATAAAATCTCATTAAAAGATTTATTAATGTAGTTTTACCTGCTCCCGTTGGCCCAACAATTGCAACCATCTGACCGCTTTTAATGTTTGCACTTAAATTCTCGATTAATATTTTATCATCACTATATCCAAACTTTACATTTTCAAATGTAACATCTCCACGTACATTTTCTAATTTAACTGGATTTTCTGGATCTTTTGTTTGTTCTTTTTCATCTAATATTTCAAATACACGATTTACTGCTGCAAATGCTGACTGTATTGTTGATGATAATTGTGTCATTTGAGAAAGTGGTTGATTTATTTGCCATATATAACGTATAAATGCTTGAAGATTACCAACTGAGATTATACCTCTTATAACATATATAGGTCCTATAAGTGCCATTGCTGCAATTCCAAGATAAGTTACTAAAGATATAAGTGGCGACATAAGTCCTGAAACAAACTGAGCCTTAAATCCATTAGTACAAAGTTCATTATTTATTTCCTTAAATTCCTCTATTGCATCTTCTTGCTTTCCATATAATTTAATTTCATTAAATCCAGTATACATCTCTTGAACTGCACCATTTAATTTACCAAGTGCTTTTTGTTGATTGTTAAAAAGTCTTTGTGATTTACTTACAATAAACTTTGATATTAAAAAGCTCGCTGGAATAATTAAAATTGCAATAAGTGCCATTTTTACATTTATAATAAACATCATTGTAATTGCAAAAATAATTGCAAGTATTGAGTTAATAACTTGACTAAAACTTTGTTGAAGTGCATTTGATATTGTATCTATATCATTAGAAACACGACTTAATACATCTCCGTAACTGTTTGAATCAAAATACTTAATTGGTAGTCTTCTTATTTTATCTTGGACTGCATTTCTTAAATCTCTCATTGTATTTTGAATCGCATTAGTTAATAAGAAGTTTGCTGCATAAACCAACAATGTATAAACAGTATAAATACAAGCTAATATAATTAGTATTTTTAAAATATAATTAAAGTTTACTGAAGCACCTTTAATCCCCTTTGTAATGTCTATAACATCTTCTGTAAGCCTTGAAATTATAAGTCCTTCAACTACTGGTGAAATTGCACTTAAGGCTACTGCTCCAACTATAAATAGTATTGAACATATAAATCCTATTTTATATGGTTTTACAAATGGAGAAAGCTTATTAATTGTTCTTTTTAAATTATTAAATCTATTCATTTAAAAGTTCCTCCTCTGTAAGTTGTGATGAAGCAATTTCTTTGTATATCTCACATGTCTTAAGTAATTCTTTGTGAGTTCCACTTCCAACTACTTCTCCTTCATTTAAAACTATTATCTTATCAGCATCAATAATTGAACTTACTCTTTGTGCTACTATTAAAACAATAGATTCTTTAGTTTCATCTTTTAGTTTTCTTCTTAAAATAGCATCAGTTTTAAAATCTAATGCTGAGAAACTATCATCAAAAATATAAATCTCTGGATTTCTAACTATAGCTCTTGCAATAGAAAGTCTTTGCTTTTGACCACCTGATACATTTGAACCGCCTTCACTTATTTTTTCATTAAACCTATTAGGTTTCTTTGTAATAAAATCATAAGCCTGTGCAATTTTTGCTGAATGCTCTACTTCTTCATCTTTAGCATTCTTTTTACCAAATTTAATATTATGAGCAATACTTCCTGTAAATAATAAAGTCTTTTGTGGAATAAATCCTATTTTCTTTCTTAAAGCACTAAGATCGTAATCTCTTACATCTATTCCATTTATCTTTATCGATCCCTTTGTAACATCATAAAATCTTGGTATTAAATTTATTAATGTACTCTTTCCACTTCCTGTACTTCCTATAAAGGCTATAGTCTCACCTTTTTTAGCTATAAATGATATATCTTTAAGTACAGGTTCTTCTCCATCTGGATAAGTAAATGTAACATTATCAAATTCAATTATTCCTTTATTTGTAGTTACTTTAACTCCATTTTCTGGACTCTTTATTAAAGGTTCTTCTTCTAATAATTCACTTATTCTATTTGCTGATACTTCTGCTCTTGGATACATTACAAATACAAGAGAGAATAACATAATAGAGAACATTGCATGGAATAAATATTCAATAAATGCAACTAATTGACCTACTTCTAAAGTACCTGCATTTATCATTTTACTTGAAATCCAAAATATTGCGATTATTGCTATATTAAGTAAGAAGAAAAAAGTAGGTTGTGATATAGACATAAGTTTATTTAGCTTCTTTGAAACAGTTGCATATTGATCATTTGTTTCTTTAAATCTTTTGGCTTCATGATCATCATTTCCAAAAGCTCTAATAACTCTAATACCAGTTAAATTTTCTCTTAAAATTCTATTTAATTTATCTAATCCTTTTTGTTGTTTTTCTGACATTGGATGAGATACTTTTGCTATTACATAAACCCCTACGATTATAAATGGAATTGTAACCCCAAGTACTACAGATAATTTAAGATTTGTTCTAACTATCATGACTAAACTTACAATAAACATTATAGGTGTTATAAGTGCAGCTCTTAAAATAGTATTTACAAACTGTTGTAGCTGAAAAGCATCATTAGTTGTTCTAGTTATCATAGATGATATTCCAAACTTATCATATTCACTATGTGAAAACTTCTGAGCTTTTTCAAATATATCATTTCTAATATCTCTTGTTATACTTGTTGAGATTTTAGATGAACAATATCCAAGTAATATAGTTCCACATGATCCAATTAAAGAAATAGCAATAATAATTAGTCCCATTTTTTTAATATAAGGTATGTCATTATTTAATATACCAACATCAATGATTTTAGCCATTATAGTTGGTATACCAAGTTCAACTAATGCAAATCCAAATACTGAAATTACATTTAATGCAAATAAAACCTTATATCTTTTTAAATAATGTAAAATTAGCTTCATTAATTCTCTCCCTCCTTAGTTTTAAATAATTAACAAATTATAATTAATTATATTTAATTGTACACAAAATTGATAATTTTTTCTAACATTTATATAATATTTTTTTATATACTTAAAAATATTTATGTCAAATTAGTAAAATAATCATACTATAAATTATAGAGTTTTTCTCTAAATTTTAATAATAAAGGAGGACATTTTATATGTCTTATTTAGATAAAAAAGTATACCCTTTAACTACAGGTAGTTTAGGAGAATTAGTTCTTGGAAACAATAAATTTTTAGATTTAGATCCTTTTAATTTATCAACTCCTTACACTATAACAGATGGAGGAGTTGTTGGAATGGTTAGTGATGGTACTAACCCAATCGCAAATGCTTATGTTGCCCTTAAACCTTCAACTGGAACAAATGTTTATATGGTTCAAACAGATATTAACGGTGCTTATTCTATTACCGCACCAGCAGCTACTAATTATCAACTAAATATTTTAACTCCTGGATATGATGTAAGTACAACTGATTCAATTGCTGTAACATCTGCATCATATTCTGATATGGGAACTACAGTTTTAAGTGCTGACTCTGAATTAAATTCTAATAAAAAAGCGGTTCTTGGATTATTTAAACTTGCTTCTGATAGTTCTCCAGTAAATGATGGCATAATTACACTATTAGATATAACTAATCCACTAACTCCAGTAATTGCTGGTGTGACAGTAACTAATTCTGATGGTAATTATGCTTTTGTAGGATTAGATGGAACAAAGACTTATAAAATTATTGGAGTAACATCAGCATTAAATCCAGCTGAACTTGTAATAAGCTTTGGAACAGGAACATTCACAATTCTTCCTGATTTATCTACTACACCAGTAGTTACTACAACTTCTAGCTTAATTCAAGGTGTAGCTAGTGATGATACTGGTGTAGCTTTAGCTAACACATCAGTTATGCTATTTTTAGGAACATCACCATCTGGTGTTGCTCAAGCCTATACTAAAACTAACGCTGATGGATACTACACTTTCATAGTTCCTAGTGATGTAGCGGCTAGAAATTACTATGTAACTGCAACTAATAATATACCTGCTTAATTTTAAATTTTAGACAAACCATATTATGGTTTGTCTATTTTTTTATTTTGTTGCTTTAACTAAATACTTACCACTATCTATATTATCAAAAGAGTATTCTCCATTCTCGTTAGTGTACGTATATTTTATTGGTTCTTCTTTATTATTTTCATCAACTGAATATAGTATTACTGCAATATCTTTTAAATCCATAGTATCTTGAACATTTATCTTTCCAATAACTGTTCCATCTGGTATCGGCTTTTTTTTAACTACTATTCTAGTAAAACTCTCTACTTCGTCAAAAAGAACAATCCATGAAATCTTTTCGTATCCTTTTACTATAATATTTAGCTTATAATAACCATGATATATACTTAACATAGCAATACCACATTTATCTGTATATCCTGTATACTTATTCTTATTATTAGTTATATTAATTTCACCATTTACTATAGGGTTCATTTTATCATCCACTAAATTAATAATTACATCCTCATAATTTTCTTTACATAATCTAACTATTTTAAAATTATAGCATCTATTCACATTTATTCTATAGCACTTGCTCTTGTATCCAATTTTATCCAACTCCAATTCATATACACCACTAGGAATATAAAACTTCACCATTCCATTTTTATTTGTAAAACCTTTATATATTTTTTCTTCATTTTTCAATCTTACACAGCATTTATCTATATATTCATTTTTCTCATTAATTACACATATAACTACCTTTTTATTTTCCATATATATCACATCCTAAAGCAATCTTTTGTTAATTAATATATAATATTCCCTATATTTTCATAATGTACTTTAAACATTTATATAACCCATTAATTGAACTCGATTTTATAAATTAGATGTATATATTTCTCCTATAATCGCAAAATAAATATTGATTTCAATTATAGGAGGTAGTTTTTATGGATAATAATTCTGCGCATGATAAAGCTAAACAAATGATCATTGATGGTGAAACTTTTGAAAAAATTATGGATGAAACTAATTTAAGACTTAAAGATCTAAAAAGAATTCAAAGAGAAGAGATAAGTAATCATTTTTAATTTTCAAAAGACTTATGCTAATCTTATTACGCATAAGTCTTTTTATTAATATTTTCTCTCTAAAAGCTTTCTTGTTACCTCTAAAAGTATTTGCTTATATTCATTGTCAGGTAATTTATTTATATCTCTAAAAGCTTTTTTTGAATATTTCTTTGCAAGTTCTATAGAAGAATCTATTCCTTCATTTTCTTTTACAAGATTAATTATATTTTTTATATCGCTATCTTCATATTTTTCTTTATCTAGTGGTATTTTAAACGCTTCTGGATTTTTTTTCATTGCAAGTATAAGAGGTAATGTATATATACCTTCTTTTAAATCATTACCAGATTTCTTTCCTATTTCTTCATCAGTACCAACATAATCTAATATATCATCTATTATTTGAAAGGCCATTCCTATGTTATGCCCAATTTCCCAAAATAGTCTACAAGTTTTTTTATCACATGAGCTTTCTGCAGCACCTATATAAAGACTTAAAGAAAATAACTCAGCTGTTTTACCAGATATTCTTTTTAAATATTCTTTAACTGACACATCTTTTTTAAATCTAGAGTTTAATTGTTCAACTTCACCTAAGCATATTCTAGACATAACTTTTGTATCAATATCTACTCCTCTTTCTATAGAAGAAGTTGTGGCTAAAGTTCTAAAACATAGACAGAAAAGATAATCTCCTATATAAACTGCATAGTTTTTTCCATACTTAGATTGCACAGTTTCAGCTCCACGTCTAAGCTTAGCATCATCTATAACATCATCATGTACAAGAGTTGCCATATGGAACATTTCTATTACAGCAGCAAGTGCTATTACTCTTTCTTCATTATAATCTCCAAATTTTGAAGCTATAACAGTAAATGCAGGTCTTAACATCTTTCCACCTGAATTTAGAAGCTCTAATATACTCTTTTCTATAATTTTATCTTTACATTTTGCATTTTTATTAATTTGTGCTTTAACTTTTTCAATTTCTTTATTAATTATAGGATAGTTGCTCCAAAATTTACTCATATTTATCCCCCTCGTTATCTCCTTCAAATAATATTTTTTAAAAAGCAGGAATTACTTCCTGCTTTTTTATTTTTTATATTATGCATTACCACCATGTATATCATATATTGGTTCTCTTTTTCCCATCCAGAAATTATGGGCAAGTTTATTAATCCATGGCATTACATAATAATCTAATCCAAATGTTCTTCCAGCACCTGACATTAACGCTACACTACCGAATGTGAACCATAATATATCCCATCCAGCCATTGCTGAGAATATAAAGTTAACTGTCATAAATGCTGATGCAGCTGATGCTAAGAATGTAAATAATCCAGCTATTAAACATAATCCTATTGCAATTTCAGTTAAAACAACGATTCTTTGGAACCAAACTGCAACATCAGGATTTGGCATGAAAATTTCCATTATTGATTCATAGAATTTTGGCATGCTCTTAAATATTGGTGTAGGCATATTAGCTGCAGCAGCATCAGTAGCTTGTGATGCACCTGAAACTGTATCTTGAAGCCATGAGAATGGCATTTTAACATTACCCATCTTCATCCAGCTATCCCAACCAACTGTTAAATTACTACCTAAACTGTCAATGTAAGCACTTATACTTCCGCCTGCAGCATCTGAAGCTTTTGATGCTGAATCAAATGCATTTGTCCAAGTTTCTTCACCAACTAACTTTTTAAGACCTTCAATTAACCAAAGGAAACCTATATAAACTCTTAACGGAACAAGCCATAATCTATTTCCTTTAGATGAAAGATGTCCTCTCATAATACATCTTCTCTCTTTCATAGAGAAGAATTCATGTTGAAGATAATTATAGACAGCATGAACATTATTAACACTGAATAAGTAAACCATATTTATAAGGTGTTTCATTACCATTGCAAAGAATCCTGAAAGCTTTATTCCCATTAGATTTGCAACACCGTATCTTCCACCTATTGATACCATAAATCCATGATAATTTGATTTAAATTCTACTTTTTCTTTATTTTCTATAGATGCTATTATGTTTTTAACAGCTGTTACTGCAGTTTGTTCAGCAGCTTCTACTATTTGAGGATTTCCCTTTCCTGGCTCCTCTTCAACATAAGCCACGTCACCAACAACATATATATTTTCTTTTCCTACTGCTTGCATATATTTGTTTGCAGTGTATCTTCCAGCTCTTCCTTTTTCAATATCCATTTCATTTAAATCTTGATTAGCTTGTACACCACATGTCCAAATTAAAGTTTCTGTTGGAATTATTTTTCCACTCTTTAATTTTATAGTGTTTTTAGTTACTTCAACTATTGGAGAGTCCTTTAATATCTCTACTCCATGCTTTACCATATACTTTTCAGCTTTATCAGCTTGTTTTCTATCTAACATATTAAGTATAGTTGACATAGCTTCAACTACTAATAATTTAATTTCTTTTTCATCTACTCTATATTCTTTAGCTAAAGTTGTCTTCCATTCTAATAGCTCCCCAGCCATTTCTATTCCAGTAAATCCTGAACCTGCAACTACAAATGTAAGCATTCTCTTTCTCTTTTCAGCATTTCTTTCAAAGGAAGCTTCTTTAACTCTGTTTTTAATATGAGCTTTTATTCTAAGTGCATCTTCAAGAGACCATAGTGTAAATCCATTTTCCTTTACTCCTGGAACTCCAAAGAATGCTGGCTCACTTCCAGTTCCTATTATTAAATAGTCATACTCAAATTCGCCTTGTTTTGTTTTAACTATATTTTTATCACTATCTACATTTTCTATATAGTCTACAACTACATTAACTTTAGTTCTGTGGAATATTCTAGAAAGTTCAATCTTTACTGAATCTTCTGGGACTCTTCCCCCTGCAACTTCATGTAACTCAGTCATTAATGTGTGGTAAGGATTCTTATCTATTAAAGTAATCTCTACCTCTTTATTTTTCTTATACTTTTTTGATAATTTCTTGGCTGCATGTACACCTGCATAACCAGCCCCTAAAATAACTATTTTAGTTGACATATAACTCCCTCTTTTCTTTCTTATTTACAGAATAATAATCCTTTGTTAAACATTATCAAAAGTTATTTTGCATGTTTATTCTATAGTTAATAGTAATACCTGTCTACCACCATTTATTAGCTAATATTAATAATTTATAGGTATAAATTTTTAGCTTCAAACCTCTATAAATCTCTATATTTAGCCATTTATTAATTATTTAACAATTAACTTTTTAAGGATTTGTTATAAGTTTTTTAAATCAACCATAACAATTTTGTATACCACTAAAAGCTTTATATTATAGCACACACAATACTTAATATATAAACTACGCTTAGTATTATAAAATTCTTAATAGAGAGAATAAATGTCTTTGATTTTATCTGATTCTCTTTAAATGAATTAATATTTTTTATAACTGGAATTAGTGTAAGTATACATAATGCTGATGTAATTGGTAGAATTCTAGTTAATACTCCTATTACTATTGCTGTATATCCAATGTAATACAAAACCTCATACATAATAATTCCAATATCTTTTCCTAAATAATATGGCAATGTAAATCTATTAACCTTTATATCCTCTTCTAGATCGCATATATTATTAGATAACATAATATTAGCTATACCTGTAATTAACGGTATAGAAATTAATAATATTACTAAAGCCTCTATAATATTAAATTTAGCTACTATAGTATCACCATATAAATATATTCCAAAATAATCTTTATCATATATATTTACATAAATAGTGATAAAGGTTATAAAAAGCCCCATAAATACACCAGAAAAAATCTCTCCAAGAGGCATTCTTGAAATTGGTATAGGACCAAATGTATAAAATATTCCAACAACGAAACATATAACCCCTATTACTAAAACTAATGGATTAGTTCTAATAGTTAATATTATTCCAAATAATGTTGCTATAAATAATAAAGTCCCTATAGTAATTAATCCTATTTTTTTAGAAATTCCATGAACAAACATTGGATTTCTTCCACTATACTCATTCTTTAAATGCTTAAGTTCATTTTGATAGTCACAATAATTATTTATAGCTGTTGTTGCCATATCAAAAGTTATCATAGATATAAACATTATTATTAAATTAACTAATTTAATTTCTCCATATCTATATAAACTATACATACTCCCTACTAAAAATGGCACTACACTTGCTATTTTAGTCGGCAGTTCAACAAAATTTATAAAAGATTCAATGCTCATAAGTCCTCCATTATATCGCTAGCTTAAAATTTTCCTTGCTTAAAGCTACTTCTAGTTCCTTTTTAAATAAATTTATTTTTTTCTTTAAAGGATTTTCAATATCTTTTCTATGAGTTATAAAAAGCTCATATTCTTTTTCATAGTCTTTACACTTTAAATCTATTAAATTTCCAGCCTCTAATTCTCTTCTTACTGCATTCATAGGTACTATAGCTGCTGTATTTGGATTTTTTAAGTACTCTTTTATAGCTTCTATTGAATTCGTTTTTAAAGCGATTTTTGACTTATCTATTTTATCTAAAAGACTTTTGCATGAATATAATTTATCATTTAAAAATGCTATTGATAATTTATCTATATTAATATCTTTCGAATCTTCACTGCATACAAGTATTAATTTATCACTTCCTATATAATTAGATGCTAAGTCTACATCATGTATTAAATTACATCCTACTATAACATCACATTTATTATGAAGAAGTAATGACTGATCATTACTTTCAAAGTGATTGTTTATGTTTATATTATGATTTTTAAATATTTTATTTATGTCTTTAACCATATTTATTACTAAAAGGTTTGCATATACACTTGAATTTGTTATCCTAATTTCTTCATTATTATTACTAAGTGCATTTATTTCCTCTAATAAATTGTTATGAGATGATATTATCTCTTTAGCGTAGTTATATAATATTTGACCTTGACTTGTAAGCTCAACTCCTCTATTACTTCTCTCAAAAAGTTTTGCTCCAAGCTCCTTTTCAAGCTTGGACAATTGATGACTAAGTGCTGGTTGTGATATATGAGAATTATTTGCCACCTTTGATATACTTTTTAGTTCTGCTACTTCATAAAAATATTTTAAGCTATCTATTTGCATCTTTTTTTCCTCCGTTTTAATTAGAAAGTGTGAAACTTTCATTAATCATTTTAAAATTATCTTTTATACCTTTAGTTGTGTAAACTTTTCTATCATTAGTTATAAAGATTGCATCAACGCCATCTAAGTCTTCTATAAATTTAATTCCATCATCAAGTCCTTTAGTAAATACAAGAGTTGATAATCCATCTGCATCTACAGATTTATCTGCAATTATAGATACACCTGCAATATCTGTTTTATATGGATACCCATCTTTTGGATTTAAAATATGATGATACTTAATTCCATCCTTCTCTATAAATCTTTCATAAATGCCAGTAGTTACTACTGACTTGTTAGATACTTCAACTGATCCAACTACATTTCCTCTTTCAGTAAATGGATCTTGTATTCCAACTTTCCAATCCTTGTCCCCATCTTTTAGTCCTAAAGCATATATATTTCCTCCAAGGTCAATAATAGCTTGTTTAACATTATTCTCTTTAAGAACCTTTACAATCTCATCTGCAGCGTATCCTTTAGCTATACTTCCAAGATCAAGCATCATGCCTTTATCTTCTAAAAATACTTCTTTAGTTTCATCATTTACTTTTACCTTTTTATAGTCAATTTTATTTATTACATTTTTTATTTCCTCTTTATTTGGAACTTTAGCTTCTGGTAACCCAATACTCCAAAGCTTAACTAATGGACCTATTGAAACATCATATCCACCATTAGATAATTTTGAATATTCTAAGCCCTTTTTTATTATATTAAAACTATCCTCGCTTAACTTTACTCCTTTTATGCCTGCATTTTTATTAAGATTAGTTATTTCAGTATTATCTTTGTTTATACTTACTAAATCTTCTATCTCAATAATACGTTTAAATACCTTGTCTAATATTTCTTCATCTTGTTTATCATAAATAGTAACTTTTATAGCCGTTCCCATAAATAGCTCTGTTCTATAAATAGGTTCAGCTTTTTTCTTCTCTGTGCATCCTATAAAAGAAAAAACTAATAAAATAGCTACAAAAAAAGAAATTACTTTTTTCTTCATAAACCTCTTCCCCCTCGTTTATTAATATTTGAAAAATTAATCATTAATTTTATTTATACTTTATTAACAATTTTCATACTTATTTTATATTTTATATATTTTATCACCATTTTTCAACAATTTTGTTTCTTTTTTTGGAAATTTTGATATATAGTTAAATTTTTAACTATACTTTTATTTATTTAAAACAAAAAAGCCATAAATGTAATCATAATTACATTCATGGCTTAATATTTATAAATTAAATTATTTAGCTTCTTTTATTTCTACTGATGCTTTTTCAGTTTTTCCTGCTTTAGCATTATCTAAAGCTGCATTAAATAATTGCTTAGCTTTATCTGATGATGAAGTTGCTCCTGTTACTGCATCGAAATCAGCTGATTGCTTTTCAACAACTTTCTTTTCTATTTCAACTTCATATTTTGAAGGGCTAGTACCAGCTTGTTCTTGCATCATTTTGTTGTATGCTTCGTCTTCTCTCTTATTTCCGTCTTTAGTCATTTCGTTGTAGTTAGCTTCTGTTATCTTTCCATCTTTAATAACAACTTTAACTTTAGCTGTTCCACCATTTTTATCAGCTTCTTTAGTTTCAGCTTCATAAGTACCATCTTTTAACTCAGTGCTTGTTGTAGTTCCTTCTTTTGATGTATCTTTCTTTTCTTCACCTGAACCACAAGCTACAAGTGATAATGATAATACTGCTGTACATAATATTGCTACTAATCTTCTTTTCATAACTTATCCTCCTAAAAAACATAAAAAATTTATAATCATTTCAAGATGGATTATACACTGAAATACTACTTTAATATTAATATATCTTTTTTATACAGTATAATTTTTTTCTATTACCCCTTTCTTTTCTTATATTTTAAAATCTAATTATAACTTTTTAAAAAGTTCAATTATATTACTTAGGAGAAATTTTCTATGAAGATTTTCAAGAAATTAGATATTGTTATTATAATATTTCTTATTATTTTGTCTTTTACTCCACATTTTATATTAGGAAGTAAACTTTATAAAAACTATTCTTCAACTTATGCAAGTATTAAAGTTTCGGGAAAACTTTATAAAAACATTCCACTTTCATCATTTAAAGGAGAGAAAATAATTGATATAACTACTTCTAAGGGGACTAATAAAATATTAATAAGAAATAATACTATTAAAATAATAGATGCAGATTGCAAAGATGAACTTTGTATAAAGCAAGGTGAAATCTCTAAAGTATCTCAAACTTTAGTATGTCTGCCACATGAATTAATAATAGAAATAAAAGGAGATGAAAGTAATGATGATGACATTATACTTTCACATTAAAAACTATGAAGCTTAATAAAACTAATAAAATGATTTATATGTCTTTACTTGTTGGAATGGCCTTAATACTATTTATTATTGAAGGTATGATTCCTATGCCATTTATAACGCCTGGTGCAAAACTTGGTCTTGCAAACCTTGTTATAATGATAGCTGTATATACCTTAGGTAGTTATAAAGAAGCTTTTACTGTACTATTTTTAAGATTATTACTTTCAACTATGCTAGGAGGTAGTCTTTCAACTCTTATGTATAGTGCTTCTGGAGGTATTTTAAGCTTTATTATAATTATTATTGTTAAAGAACTTGGAGGAAAATACGTATCCATAATAGGGGTAAGTGCAGCAGCTGCTGTATTTCATAATATAGGTCAACTTATAGTCGCATCACTTATTCTTAAAAATATAGGAGTATTTCTTTACCTACCTATATTATCAATAGCTGGAATAGGTACTGGAATATTTGTTGGGATATCTGCAAACTATTTATTATCTCATTTAAATAAAATATCTTATTTAAAATTTGATTAAATTTATATTATAAAAGACCAAAGCAAATTCTCAAATTCTGCTTTGGTCTTATTAGTTTAAATAAATGTATCTTTAATTATTAACTCTTTAGCATCATATAGTTTATCAATATCTTTTTCTCTGTACATCCATTCCTGACAAAGATTAAAGTCCTCTTCCCTAAATGCTTCGCATTTTTCAAAACTAAAATATCCTAATCTTTTAGCTGCCTCTAAATTATATCCTGCACATTCTGTAGCTATGTTTATTTTTTCTTCTTTGCTAGATTCATTAAATATTCTTTTAGCTTCTTCTAAAGCTTTATGAAAGTTCTTTACTGATTCTTTATTTCTTTTATAAAATGATTCTTCAAAGCACCACATAACTAAATTTTTATCACTTTCTCTTAAACTCCACATTTTTTTATGCCCTTTATCTATAAGTTCATCAATAAAAGGCTCAATAGCAACTAAAGCATCAATTTTGCCTTCTTCTAGTGCTTTGATTCTATCATAAGTATTATTAATCCAAACAATTTCTACATCTTCTAATTTATCTTTTAAGTCATTTTCTAAAAATAATTTAAACATCCCAGCTCTATTTACGCCAACTCTTAACCCCTTTAAGTCTTTCGGTGCATCTTTGCTTATTAAAAGACTTATTGTACGAGTTAAATTAGAAGTTATAACTGACTTCTTTCCTCTTTTAAGCATGTAAAAAAAGAAAGTTATATCTCCCATTAAAGCATGAGACTCTCCTTCTAAAAATGGATTCTTGCCTCCGAAATTAAAATCTTCCTGTATATTTAAATTAACCTCTACACCATACTTTTCAAATATCCCCATCTTCTTTGCAATAATAGCTTGTAAAGTTAATGGATTTTTCTTTATTAAACTTAAATTAATTGCACTCATAATTTCTCCTATTTTTTTATTATCATAATTAAAAATTCTAATGAAATTAATATATGAAAACTATATATTAATAATAAGGGTCTTGGCCCCCATTCTCTTCCCATCTCCTTATAAACTTCTTTTATTTTGTAATAATCCTTATACCAACGTATATATCCATAGTAATAAAAAGTTATAAGCCCTGTAAGAAACATTATAAATGGTACACTTCCTATAAAAAATAGTACGCACCAAAAAATTATCATAACTATTGCCTCTGGTATTATTATCTTAATTGAATTTCTAAACCCAATAACGTGAGGAAGAGTAGTTCTACTTCCCATATCTTTATCATAATCTGACGTATTGTTAGTAGACATTAAAAATATGGTCATTATCATTGCAATAAATGCATAAAGTATTATCTCTATACTTACTTTTCCACTTTGAATGTAACTAGACACAAAACAACTTATAAACCCAACAAAAGTTCCAGATACAAGTTCTCCTACTGGGTATATAATGTATGGCTTAGGTCCTAGAGAATAACATATAGCTGCTAACACACTTAAAACTCCTATTAACAATATAACTAAATTTTTAGTTATAAAAACTATAAGAAGACCCGATGTTCCTCCAAGTCCAAGCATAAATATAAGAGCAATAACTGCATCTTTAAGCTTAGCATCTCCCCTAACAAGTCCTTCACTTCCTTTATGTCCTGTTATTGTTTCTTCACTTTCTTCATTTTTTAAGTACGCTCTTATTTCGTTTGCTATATTTGATACTATATTAAAACTAAATCCTGATATAAACATAAGGACTAATAATACTATATCTAATTTTCCAGCTAGATAAGCTCCAAATAAGCCAC
The DNA here is from genome assembly GCF_055396605.1 of Clostridium budayi. Lineage (NCBI taxonomy): Bacteria > Bacillati > Bacillota > Clostridia > Eubacteriales > Clostridiaceae > Clostridium > Clostridium budayi. The sequence goes on along the minus strand of NZ_AP042456.1, from coordinate 1,008,635 downwards.
CACTTAAAACAGGTAGTCCAGTTGCAAAACCAGTTCTCACTTCCATCACTGTGTATACTCTTTTTAAAAAATTATTTTCTCTCATTATTTAATACTCCCTGATGTTATGCCCCCATATATATGCTTTTGAAGAAAACAAAAGAATATAATCATAGGTATCATACTAATTACTATTGCAGCACATATAATTTGCCAATCTGTCCTAGATGGTCCAATAAATCTAAATAGAGTTGTAGATACTGTATTTAATTTTTCTCCAGGCATATAAAGAAACGGTATATAAAAATCATTATATATAGAAATTATCTTTATCATACAAGCCGTTGCTGTTGCTGGCTTAAGTAATGGAAAAATAACTTTCCAGTATATCTTAAAATAACTTGCTCCCTCAATCCTTGCTGCTTTATCTATATCTTTTGGAATTTTTTCAAGCATTTGAAGATATATATACACCATAAGAACATCTGCTCCTAAATATAGAACTATAGGTGCAAGTCTTGTATTATATATTCCCATTGCATCAATAATCTTAAAAGTTGCAACTTGTGATATTTCCATCGGAACAATTGATACTAATAAATACATAAATAAAATTATTTTTTTACCTCTAAAATCAAATCTATTTATGGCAAAGGCTACCATTGACCCAATTATTACACTTCCACCTACTCCAAAAAGAATTAATATAAATGTATTAAAAAATCCAACTAACATCTTTCCATTTATAAATGCTTCTTTATAATTTGAGAAATTAAAAAAGTTCTCAGGTGGCGTTATTCCTGCTGTATTAGTAAACTCATTATAAGTTTTAAAAGAACCAAAGAATACAGTTATAATAGGTGTAAATAAAATAAGTAACCATAAAATCAAGGCAATATATTTAATTATTTTTAAACTTACTTTCTTAATATTCATCTTCATCATTTCTATACACCCTCTTTTGTATTAGAGTCATAACTACAATTAAAATAGTTATTATAACCGCCATGCTAGATGCAAGACCTATTTGCTTATTTTCAAATGCCGTCTTCATTGTCATAAGTAAAAATGTACTTGTCCCATTTGATCCATTTGTCATTATCATAGGTATTTCAAATACAGAAATTGATCCTACAATTAGAAGAATAAAATTTATCTTTATTACTGTGTGTATGTTTGGTAATATAACATATCTAATTTTTTGTAAAATTGATGCTCCTTCAATTTCAGCACACTTTAAATATTCTTTAGGTATAGACTGAATTGCTCCAAAATACATAATAAAGCTCATTCCAGTAAATCTCCATAATGATATACTTGCTAAAGTATAGTTTACAAACCTTGGATCACCAAGCCAAAAATGAATAATATCTGCAAGTCCTAAAGAAGTTAATATTTGATCAAAAGTTCCATCTGGTGAGAAAAAAACTCTAAACATCATAGATATTGCAACACCACTTATAAGGCAAGGAAATACAAATGCTGCTTTAAAAAATCCTTTAAATTTAACCTTAAAAGATAATATTATTGCAAAGCTTAATCCAATTATGATTTGTAACACACCAGATATAAAGTAATAAAAACTATTTTTAAATACTTCTAAATAACTAGAATCTGTAAGTATCTTAAAAAAATTATCAAATCCAACAAATTCTTTTGTAGTTGATAATCCATTCCACGAAGTAAAACTATAGCTAATTAAAGATATTATAGGCAAAAATCCAAATAAAATTAATAATAAGATTGGAAAAAAAAGAAAGATAAAAATAATCTTTCTTTCTTTTTTTAGAGTACTATTTCTCATTATTCTTTATAGCTTTTTCCCATTTTGCTTCTAATTTATTTATATATTCATCATAACTTTCATTTTGATTTGGATATAAACCTATATTTATTGTTTTTTGTAATACATCTGTAAGTCTTCCTACTCCAACTTCATTAGCTATAGTACTATATAACTTATCATCTTCTGGTTTTTCTGTTGGAACTGTTAATATTACATTATTTTCTTTGAAGATTTTTTGTTGTTCTTCATTTAAATCTTCCTTATTTGGTGACATTCCGCCAAACTCTTTTGCATATCCACTTTTATCAGATACTAAAAATTCTAAGAAAGCTTTTGCAGTAGCTTTATTTTCACTATTTTTATTAACTCCAACTACAGCTGGCGCTCCAAATGGAATACTTGTTTGTCCATTAAATTTTACTGGGAATGGTGCTATATTTATTTTATTTCCGTTTGTAACTAACTTTTCGATATCCGGTAATTCTTGTGATCCCATCATAAACATTGCAACTTTTCCATCTGCAAGCATTTGTTGTGACTTAGCATAATCTCCTGTAATTGGATCTTTTTCAGTAAGACCTTTTGAAGATAATGTATAGAATAAATCCATAACTTGTCTTATAGGTTGTCCTTCTTTAAATGCTGTTCCTTTTTTAAGCATTTCTGATCTATATTGCTCTCCACCATAAGAAGTTAAAGCTCCTCCCCAAACTCCAAGTGTGTTGTTGTAGTTTGTATAGAATGGAATTGCATCAGTATTCTTTTTAATTTTTTCACATACTTCAACCATTTCTTCTAATGATGTTGGCATCTTTTCTACTCCAGCTTTTTTTAACACATCTTCATTGTATATAATTCCTAGAGAATTAAGTGCTGCTGGTATACCATAAGATACACCATTATAATCAGCTTCTGTTACATCTATGTATTTCTTTTCTAATTCATCAACTTTACCTAAAGGTTCAAAGTAATTTTCATATTCATTTGGAGTTGCATTCATACTAAATGGTACAAATAAAACATCTCCGTAATTTTTTGTATTCATACGTGTTGTTATGTAATTATCATAATCACTTGATGATTCAAAAATTATATCTTCTACTTTAGGATGCAGTTTTTTAAACTCTGCTTCCATTTCTTCAAATAACTTATCAGCATCAGTTCTACTTGTAATTACTGTAATAGTTCCTCCTATTTCCCCATCTGTAGTAGTTTTTTCTTTTGCACACCCTGTAAGTAAAAGTGGTAGCATTATCATCATGCTAATTATCTTTTTCTTCATATTCTTCTCCCCTTATGTTCCTTTTAGTATATTTATTAAAAATATTAGCATTTTCTAAATTAAAGCTAATATTAATTTCTTCTTCTAGTTTAAAGTCTTTTATTTTATAAGTTTTAGTTGTAAATTCTATTCCTTTGTAATCTAAATAAAGAATTGTTTCACTTCCTAAATACTCTATCTTCTTAATTTTGGCCTTTATAGATGAATCATGCTCTCCACTAATTAGTATATCTTCGGCTCTAAATCCAATTATATATTCATCTTTATTTGATATATCAAATTGATTAAAATAACCTATATCAATAGTATTTTCTAATATTAACCTATTATCTTTTATTTTCATATTAAATAAATTCATTTTAGGCTTACCAAGAAATGTTGCTACAAATATGCTACTTGGATTCATATATAGCTGCTTAGGCGTTCCTACTTGTTCAACCATGCCATCATTTAAAACAACTATTCTATCTGCCATCGTTAATGCTTCTGTTTGATCATGAGTAACATAAATTGTTGTTGCATTTATCTTTTTATGTAATGATACTATCTCATTACAAGTTTCATTTCTTAATTTTGCATCTAAATTTGAAAGTGGTTCATCCATTAAAAATAACTTTGGTTCCCTAACAATTGCACGAGCTAATGCTATTCTCTGTCTTTGTCCTCCAGATAATTTCTTTGGCTTTACATTTAAGTATTCTTCTAAATGTAGAATCTTAGCTGCCCACATTACCTTTTTATGTATTTCCTCTTTAGCTACCTTTCTAATTTTCATTCCAAAAGCTATATTTTCATATGTAGTTAAGTGAGGTAATAATGCATAATTTTGAAATACCATAGATAAATTTCTATCCTTTGGCTCTATATCATTTATAATTTTATTATCTATTGATATTGTTCCTTCTGTTATCTCTTCAAAACCACATATCATTTCTAAAAGAGTAGATTTTCCACTTCCACTTGAACCAACAATTACAATAAACTCACCCTTATTTATAGATAAATTAAAATTCTCTATAACATTTTTGTTACTTCCTTTGTATCTTTTAATTAAGTCTTTAAAAACTACATAATTAATCTCTCTCATCTCCAGTTTGTGTAATTATTCTTTGCTAATATTAAAAACAATTTAATTATACAAATATATTTTTTTTATGAGAAATAGCATTATTTTATATAATATAAAGATTTTTAATATCTAATTTAAGTTAGGTATCTTTATGTATTTAAATTTATAATAAAAATCCACCAGCTTAGCTGGTGGTATTTCCTAAGCCCTATAAGGGCACCTTACTTGCAATTGCGTCTTAAGACGCTAAAAAGGTCCGCCAGCCGCATGTTTTCTGTTACTTGCTACCCTTGAAAGGGTCAATATATTCTTTTATACTTATCTGATCTGCTATCATATCTTCTCTTTCTTGGTTTCTTATATATTCTTCAATCGCTTTTTTATTTCTTCCTACTGTATCAACATAAAAACCTCTACACCAAAAATGCCTGCTTCCATATTTATATTTTAAATTAGAAAATCTCTCAAAAATCATCAAGCTACTTTTACCTTTTAAAAAACCCACAAAACTTGATACACTAATTTTAGGTGGAATCTCAACCAACATATGTATGTGATCAACGCAAGCATGCGCTTCGATTATCTCAACACCCTTCCATTCACAAAGTTGTCTTAATATCTTTCCAATCTCAACTTTCTTTTCTCCATATATCTCTTTTCTCCTGTATTTTGGCGCAAAAACTATGTGATATTTACAATTCCATTTTGTATGTGATAAACTATTACTATCCATTATGGATGCCTCCTTTTGTTATTGAATTTGGCTGCGAACCTAATTCTATTTTAACAAATGGAGGTTTTTTTGCGTAATACATCGCTAAAGCTTATCTGAACACACTTGCATAGCAAGTGGTTTTCCAAATACAAATAAAAGCCACGAATTTATAAAATTCGTGGCTTTTACTTAGTATATTATAGCTTATTTTCTTGTAATAACTTATTAATTACTTCAGTTGCATCCATATACTTAGCAATTGATTGTCCATGATTTAATCTATTTATAATTCTAGCTAAGAACTCTGACATATCAACAGCATTGAACCATTTAGATTCTCTTAAATCTTTTGGTACATATGTTAAGTTAGTTGAATATACTTTTGCTATTATTCCTTTTTCATAGTAGTCCTTAAATTTATTAAGTCCTTCTGTAAAGAATGCAAAAGTTGTAGCAACATATACGTTTCTAGCATTTCTTTTCTTTAATTCTACTGCTATATCAAGTACTGATTCACCTGATGCTATCATATCATCAACTATTAATACATCTTTTCCTGCTACGTCTCTTCCCATGTATTCATGTTCAACTATTGGGTTCTTACCGTTAACTACTAAAGAATGGTCTCTTCTCTTGTAGAATAATCCAACGTCAACTCCTAATACGCTTGAGTAATAGATTGCTCTATCCATAGCTCCAGTATCTGGGCTTATAACAAGTAATTTTTCTTTATCTAGCTCTAAAGTGGCTTCGTTTGAAATAAGTGATTTTACTATATCGTATGTTGGATATATGTTTTCAAATGATAGTAATGGTACTGCATTTTGTACATTAGGATCATGAACGTCAAATGTGATTATTTCATCAACACCTAAGCTTTCAAGTTCTCTAAGTGCTAAAGCGCAATCAAGAGATTCTCTTCCTTTACGTCTATGTTGTCTTGATTCATATAAAAGTGGCATTATTACAGTTATTCTTGCAGCTTTTCCTTTTATAGCTGATATAGTTCTTTTAATGTCTTGGAAATGCTCATCTGGACCTTTGTGATTTGTAAAACCGAACATTTTATATGTGCAGCTATAGTTTCCAATATCACATAATATGTAAATGTCTTTTCCTCTAACACTTTCTGAAATCTTAACTTTACCTTCTCCATTAGAGAATCTTACTTCATTTGTTGGTATTAAATATGTTTTATCAAAGTTTCTTTTATTTTGGATGTACTTATCAACAGCATTACCTAATTCTTTACAACTTTCTAATGCTATTAGTCCAAGTTCATGATTAAATTCACTCATTTCTTTCTCCCCTTTTCATTTATTTTATATAATATTTTCATTATAAAAAGTTTAGACACATAACAGTATATATCAAAATAACTCATCTATAAATATATTTTAATAATAAATTCTATTTTTATTCGGATTTATGTAAATTAATTGAATATTTTTACATAAAACTACATAAATACAAATATACTTTTCATTCCATTGACATTTTAACTTAATTAATATTATCATTTCTTTATGCTATAAATTTATTATTTATTTTTAATATGTAATATGCTTTTAATTAGATAATTAAAGGAGATCTAATGGATACAAAAGAAAAAAATGATTTAAGTATTAAGCAAAAGATATTAGGTAATAAAGGATTCATTATCTTTATAGGATTTTTAAGTGCCTTTGTTCCTATGTCTACTGACCTTTACTTACCTGCTCTACCTAAAATGATAACAACATTTCATACAACTGAGCAGATTTTAAATTTAACTATAACTTTTTTCTTTATTTTTTATGCTATTGGTATGCTTTTTTGGGGACCTTTAAGCGATAAATATGGAAGAAAGCGTATATTATTAATTGGAATGATAACTTACTGTATTGGTAGCTTTTTATGTGCATGTTCAAATAGTGTAGAAACCCTTGTAATATCACGTATCATTCAAGCACTAGGTAGTGGTTCTGCAGTTTCTGTATCAACTGCTATGATGAAAGATGTTTATACAGGTAAAAAGCTAACTGCAATGCTTGCATTAGTTCAATCAATTGCAATGACAACACCAGTTATTGCTCCAACTATAGGATCATTAATATTAAAATATACATCATGGCACGGAATATTCTGGGTATTATCTATAGTTAGTATTTTAGGTATAATAGGTAGTATTCTAGTTACTGAGACTTTAACTAATTATAATGATGGAAATATTTTAGAAGTCTTTTCAAAGCTTAAAACTGTTTCTAAAAACCCAGGTTTTTCACTTTTAGTTTTAATCTTTACAATTACTGCGCTTCCAATGATGGCTTATATAAGTACATCATCATACATTTACATTGATGGATTTCATTTAAATGACCAATTATATAGTTATTTCTATTCATCAACAGCTATATTTTTAGTTCTAGGACCTATGTTCTATGTAAAGTTATCAAATAAATTTAAAAGTCGTACAATTATTACTGTTGATTTTTTAATTGTACTATTAAGTGGTATTCTTTTAATTGTATTTGGTAATCATTCACCACTAGCGTTTGCATTATCAATAATACCAGCCATGTTCTTTGGTAATATGCTTAAACCACCTAGTACAACATTAATGCTTGCACAACAAGATGATAATATAGGTTCTGCATCATCACTTCTTAGTTTTACTAACACTATTATGGGAAGTATAGGTATGATACTTATAACTTTAAATGTTGGAAATAAAATAATTGCAATTGGAACTATGTATATTATAGTTACATTAATTAGTTTAAGCTTATGGCTTACATTAAGTAAAAGACCATTTATAAGACAAGTAGATAATTAATTTTTCCCTTTCTTTTCTTGTGTTTTTTTCTTCATATTTACTAATACTAAAAGTAACTAAGTTACTGGAGGTGAAAATATGGCAAAAGATAGTCAAGTTGATAAAAAGAGTGTTAGAATGGCAAAATGCAATCATCAAACACCTTTAACAAGCGAAGAAGGTAAAAATCATAATAGAACAAATAAGAAACATTCTATTAAACGTGAAGGTTTCCAAAGTGACCATATAAACTAAAAAATAGCTAAGTATAATTTTAAAATTATACTTAGCTATTTTAATTTATAGTATGCTTTCTACATATTCCATATCTATATTTTCTTTTAATATTTCACATAACTTGTCATATTGCTTTATTTTATAACTTGCATAGTCAATATCATTATCTTTTTTAATATCTAACTTTTCTTTAAGTTTATTTATTATATTTACTCTAAAGTTTCCTTCATCAAATATTCCATGAAGATATGTTCCATATACTGTAGAGTCTTCATTCTTCATTCCAACTACATTTCCTTCATTATCTCTAATCCATACATTAGCTTCATTTGTACATATACTTACTCCATTATGTATTTCATATCCTGAAACTTCATTTCCGTATATATCTTTTGTATTAACTTGCTTAGTAGTTTTCTCTTTCTCAAAGTATGTCCACATATCTAGTAATTTAAGACCTTCTTCTTCTGAAGCCTTTCCTTCAACTTCTAGTGGATCTTTTATAACATCACCAAGAATTTGGTATCCGCCACATATACCAAATATTAATGATCCTCTATGCTTAAAATAGTTTATTGCATGATTAAATCCATTCTCTTTAATAAATTTTAAATCTTCAATTGTATTTTTACTTCCTGGAATAATAATCATGTTAGCACCTTCTAAATCAGCTATATTATCTACATATCTAACATTAACATTTTCCATTATAGCTAATGAATTAAAGTCAGTAAAATTAGACATATGAGGAAGTCTTATAACAGCTATATCAACACCTTCTCCTTTAGTGTTTTTTATGTTATCTGTAGCACCATCTTCTTCTTCAATATCTAATTTAAAGTGTGGCATAACTCCTAATACTTTAACTCCAGTCATTTCTTCTATTTGCTTCATAGCACCTTTAAAGTATTCTTTCTTTCCTCTAAATTTATTAACTATAATACCTTTAACTCTTTTTCTTTCATCTTCACTTAATACATTTAAAGTTCCAACTATTGATGCAAAAACTCCACCTCTATCTATATCTGCTACTAATATTACATTTGAGTCTGTAACTTTTGCTGTATGCATATTTGCTATATCTGTTTTCTTTAAATTTATCTCAGAACAACTTCCTGATCCTTCAAGCACTATTAAATCATGGTCTTTACTTATATCTATAAAAGCTTCCTTTGCAGCTTCTTTTAAATACTTATTTAAATCTTCGTATTTATAAGCATCCATATTGCAATATACTTTTCCTCTTACTATAACTTGAGTTTTAAAGTTTCCACTAGGTTTCATTAGAATAGGATTCATATATTCCTTTGGTTTAATATTACACGCTTCAGCTTGAACAACTTGAGATCTTCCTATCTCGTCTCCCTCTTCTGTAACAAATGAATTTAATGAAATATTTAATGCTTTATATGGTGCAACATTATATCCTTTTTCTTTAAAATATCTACAAAATGCTGTGGCAATAGTACTTTTCCCAACAGAGGATGCTGTTCCAAGTAGCATAATTTTTTTAGTCATAATTTCTTCTCCCATTTTAAAATTTAAATTTTAATATTTATTCTAGGTACATCTAATGATTCATGATTACCTGTAGATGAATCTGTTCTATGATCACAAGTAATTATCATATTATAATTACCTTTATTTTTTAAGCTCTCTATCATAGGTATTATTAATTCTGATTGTATCTTTTCCATAAATTTTAATTTTTTATAATAATTTTTTGTATGTGCTAATTCATCAAGTCCATTTACATGAATAATTACAATATCATCTTTTTCTAAAGCTTTAAGACCTTCTTTAAGTTTTGAAGTAAGTGATGTATTAGAATATCCGTTACACCCTTTAGGTTTAATTGAATTCATATTTAGTGCAATTCCCATTCCACAAACTAAATCAATTCCACTAATTAATGTACCTGTCTTTTTATGTTTATCTTTAAATGATTCTATATTAACTTTTCTGCAAGGTCCCCATGGCCAAAGAATTCTATTTTCTAAATTATTCTTATTAAAATAACTTGCTGAATTATATATTATTTCTCTTAATAAATTATTATTTGGAATAATATCTTCTATCTTTTTACTAACATTAAAATGTGGTTCATAGCATTTACTATTTAATATACTTAAATCTTGATCTTTTATTATTAAAAGATTTTTATAATTATCGCAGTGTATAACTCTTCCGTCTTTAATATTAATTTTATTTAAAACTTTTTCTAAATTATCTACTAAGTTTCCACCTGTAAAATCTTCTAATATATCATTATTCTTTTTAACAATATTACATCTTAAAATTGTTTCATTCTCTTTAAGTTTTATACCTTTAGATAAAGCTTCATAATATGCTCTATCCCCCAAATCATATTCATTTGGAGGATATCCTAATATTTTAAAAATACAATTTAAGCTATCTACTTGTTTGTTTTTAGTTGTATAGTTTGTCATCTCTATAGTAGCTTCTTTTGAAAACTTTCCAAGTATTAAATTCTTTAAGTCTTCTTTTTCAAGTGCCTCTTCCATTAAACCATCTAATATTATTAAAACTTCTTTCATTTTTATAGTACCTTTTTTAATGAATCTATTAACTTCTCATTTTCTTTTCTAGTTCTAACTGCAACTCTATAATATTTTTCATCTAATCCATTATAATTACTACAACTTCTTATTAAAATTCCATATTTTAATAATTCATATTTTAAATCTATATCCTTATCTATTTTAAATAATATAAAATTAACAGCCCCTTTATAAACTTTAAGACAATTAAACTCTCTTAAGTTTTTATATAAAAAGTCATTTTCTTCTTTAACGTACTTAACCGTATCTTTTATATAATCTTTTTCTCTTAACGCACAAATTGCACCATTATTTGCAACAACATTAATTGACCAAGGTATACTTACCTTATTTATTAAATTTATATAGTCATTGTTTCCTGTAATTCCATAGCCTATTCTAATCCCAGGAAAAGCAAATACTTTAGTTAATGACTTTACTATAATTAAATTATTGTATTTAGAAGTTAAATCTATAACTGAATAATCATTTTTATTTTCTACAAAATCTAAAAATGACTCATCAATAACTACAGTTACATTATTCTTTGTGCTAACTTCTAGTACATCTTTTATATATTCTTTTTTAGTAAGTACTCCAGTTGGATTATTAGGATTACATATAAATATTATGTCAATATCATTATTTATTTCTTTTAATAGAGTATCATCTAATTTAAATTTTTCTTTTAGCATATGATACTTTATATTACAATCAACTGATCTTAAACTATCTTCATACTCTCCAAAAGTTGGTGCCATAATTAATGCATTCTTAGGCTTTAATCCTCTAGATATATTAAAAATTACTTCTGCCGCGCCATTTCCAAGAATTATATTATTATAATCTATATTTTCAAAAGTACTGATTTCTTTTTTTAAGTTATGATACGTTATATCTGGATATCTTTCTACTTTGTCTAACGCTTCTATCATTGCATTTTTTACATTTTTATTTATCCCAACAGGATTTATATTTGCAGAAAAATCTATTATGTCTTCTTCTTTTATATTATAAGTTCTTGCTATTTCTTCTATATTTCCACCATGACCTAAATTCATAAAATCACTCCTTCAATATAAGTTATAAGCATAGCAAAAAGGTATCCTAAAATACTAACTATAAGTAATATATTATTAGTATTATCTACATCTTTAATTTGAATTTCTCTTATACTATCCCCAATAGTAGGTTTAACTACTAACTTTCCAAAATAATAGTTTGCACCACCAAGTCTAATATTTAATGCACCAGCTACAGCTGCTTCTGGATGTGCACTATTTGGACTTGTATGATTATATCTATCTCTCTTGTAAATTTTATAACATTCTTTAGTATCTAATCTTAATATAAATGATGCTATTACTATAAAATATGCCGTAATTCTTGCTGGAATATAATTAAATACATCATCTAACTTTGCAGATGCATATCCAAAATCAATATACTTATCATTTTTATATCCAAACATTGAATCACAAGTATTTACTGCCTTATAGAAAAGTCCTAATGGGGCACCACCTAAACCTATAAATATTAATGGTGCTATTATTCCGTCTGACATATTCTCAGCTACAGTTTCAATAACAGCTCTTACAATTGCCTTTTCATCTAAGTTTTCAGTATCTCTTCCAACTATATAAGAAAGTCTCTTTCTTGCTTCTTTTATATCACCAGTTTTTAATATTTTAATAACCTTTAATCCTTCTCTTTTAAGACCTTTAGATGATATACAAAAATAAATTAATATACCTTCAATTATTATTCCAAATATATTATTTATATCTTTGCAAATATGTACTATTAATGTTGCTACTAAAAACGTTGGTATTACAATAAAAATCCATGCTAAAAATCCTGCAACTTTTAAATTTTTAGGAAATATTTTTCTAAAAACTTTTTCAATAAAGCATGCAAAACTTCCAATAATCCTTACTGGATGAAATGGATTATTAGGTTCTCCTATAATCCAGTCTAAAATAAATCCTAGTGTTAATGCTATCATCTATTTAAAGCTCCTCTAATATTTCTATTTTAATATTTTCTTCTAAATCTTCTGTATAATCTATCTTTAATTTGTATCCACCACCACAGCTTGGCTGATAACTATAAAAATCCTTTTCTTTCAAAAAAATCTCTAATAAAGTTCCGATTGTTCCACCATGACAAAGAATTAAAGCTTCATTTTCGTTCTTTTCTTTTATTTCTTTAATTAGCTTTATAAGACCTTCTTTAATTCTTTTTCTAAATTGTGTTTTGGATTCACCATTTGGGCAAGAAACATTTAAGCTCTTATCCATTATCCACTCTATATACCTATTATCTTCTTTTAAATCTTCATAAGATTTTAGTTCAAAATCACCAAAATCATATTCAAAAAATTCATCTTTTATAACATAATTTGAATTTTCATATATAATTTCAAATGTTTCATTTGCTCTTTTTGCACCACTCGTGTAATTTAATTTACATATTGGATAATTAGTAGTTTTCTTTTTTTCTTTAAGTTCCTCTATTCCTTTATCACTTAAATTTATATCACTACTTCCACAATATAATCTTTTTTCATTACAAAATGTTTTTCCATGCCTTATTAAATATAAAATTATACTACTCATTTTTTATCACCATTGGAATTCCAAAGAAAATTTTACAGACTAAATTACTTTCGTGAGTAAGAAGCTTCATAACCTTTCCTGTCTCTTCTCTCCATAATCTTTCTTCTTTTTTTATTGGAACAATACCTGATGATATTTCATCACAAATTATTATCTTATCTTTAAACTTCTCTATGTTAGTTTTAAAATACTCAACTGATTCTTTATTATTTAAAGCATTATAATATATAAATTTATGTATTCCACATATTACTCTTTTAGAAAAATCTATTTCTGAATCTTTACAATAAAAAATATCTTTATCTTCTATTTTATATTTTTCTTTTACATAATTAAGTTTTCCGTTATAAGCACCACCAAAATAAATATCCAAGTGTTATCAACTCCTAAATAATTGCTAAAATAATTAAAGCAGTTAATTCTGATAAAGTAACTATATACCCTGATACATCACCATTAACTCCGCCTAATTCTTTTTCGGCTTTTTTAACTAATATTATTGCTATTATTGCCATAGCTAGACTAATTGAAATTCCTAATACATGATTAATAAAAAATCCTACAATTAGTGCAATAACATATATACCTATTAATATTATCTTATCTACTATTCCTGTTCCTTCTTTATATAACTTTCCAAAATAGCTTTCTTTAATTGATTTTTTAGTAATTAAAAAATACGCAACTAAACTTCTTGATATAACCGGAATCAATATTAAAAATGCTGTATTTTTTCTTTCTTGAAGTATTGAATTAATTGCTGAAAACTCTATAAAAAATACAAGAACTAGTGATATTACTGAAAAAGCACCAACTGTTGAATCTTTAAGTATTCTTATTTTTTCTTCTTTAGGTCTTCTAGACAAAAGTGCATCACACATGTCCATAAATCCATCTAAATGAAGAAAACCTGTAAGAATAAAAGGTACACTAAGTAATATAGCTGATGAAATCATTATTGGAACATTAAATTTCTCTAATAAAATACTTACACCATACCATATAAGTCCTATTATAAATCCTATTATAGGAAACATCTTCATTATATGTTTTGCAGACTTTTCGCACCATACTTTTTTAAATGGTGGAATTATTGAAAACATACCTATAGCCATATTAACTGCATTATATAAGCTTTTCATATTTTAAAAGCTCCTCTCCCTTGTATATAATTATATTTTCGTATAAACTCTCACAAACTATATCTGACTTCGTTGCTATTTCTCTATTTATAACTCCAAGATTTTTCCTAAAACCTTCTGTAAACTTGTCATATACTATGCTATCACCAAAAACATAATCAGAAACAACAACTAAATTTTTTACACTTTTAGAAATTTCATATATTCCTTTTAATATCTTATCTATAACGTTAAAATTCACTTCTTCTTTTGAAAACATCTCGTTTGTAACTAATGAAGTAACACTATCTAAAAGTACAGTGTCATCTTTCTTTAAATTATTAACTACATTTTCTATATTATTATGTATTTCATATGTTATAAAATTGTATTTTTCTCTATTTTCTATATGTTTTTCTATTCTTTTCAAGTCCTCATTATCATAAGGTTTCATAGTTGCTAAATAAACTAATCTTTCATCTTTACTATTTAATTTACTTGACCATAATTCTGCAATTTTTGATTTTCCACTTTTAGACCCACCACTTATAAATATAATCATATTTCTATACCAACTCTTGATTTTATTCCTTTATTATAAGGGTGTTTTATTGCTTTTATTTCTGATACATAATCTGCAAGTTCTATAAGTTCTTCCTTTGGATTTCTTCCAGTCATAACTACTTCTAAACCTTTTGGCTTATTCTTTAGAAAATCAATTACTTCACTAAGCATAACGAAATCTCTATTTATTGTTGCTATAATTTCATCTAATATTAAAAGGTCATACTCTTCTTCTATAGCTTTTTTAGTTACTTCTCTAAATCTATTTGTATGTTCTTTTTTAACTTCTAATTTTTCTTCTTCGTTCATATTCCACACAAACTTTTTAGCAGGTACACCTTTTACTACATGAAAAAATTCTGATAACTTTTCAATTGAGTTTAATTCCCCTGTCTTATTACTTTTTAAAAATTGTGTAAGTAAAACTTTTTTACTTCTTCCAGCAGCTCTCATTCCAAGTCCCATAGCAGCTGTAGTTTTACCTTTACCATCGCCACAATAAATATGAATTAATCCAAGTTCCATAAAATATTTCTCCTTAAACTATATAATTTTCTTCTCCTCTAATTTCATCAATATAGCTATCATCAATATCAGCTTGCTTGAATGTAGACATATTTTTAAGCATTGATATTGCAAATTCAACTATTGAAAATGCCATAGGACATCCACTACCTTCACCAAGTCTCATATTTAAATCTAACATTGGGTCTAACTCTAATTCTTCCATTATAACGTTATATCCTATTTCAAGTGACTTATGAGATGAGAATAAGAAATCCTTAACCATTGGATTTATTCTACTTGCAACTAAGGCAGAAACTGCTGATATGAATCCATCAACTACAACAGGTAATCTATAATATGCACATCCTAAGAAAACTCCTGCCATTGCTGCTATATCAAATCCACCAACTTTAGATAAAACATCTATAGGATCATCTGGATTTACTTTGTTTATTTCAAGTGATTCTTTAACTATTTTCTTTTTCTTTTCAAAAGAATCTCTAGTTATTCCTCCACCTTTTCCTACTACATCTTCTAATTTGCAATCAAGCATAGCTAGTAAAATAGCTGAAGATGTTGTTGTATTTCCAATCCCCATTTCACCTACACCAATTATGCTATATCCATTATCTTTAGCATCTTTAGCTGCTTCAATTCCTATATTTATTGCTTTAATAGCCTCATCTCTACTCATTGCAGCTTCTTTATAAAGATTATTTGTTCCTTTTCTTATCTTTTTATTTATAACGCCTTCTATTTCTTCATCACTATTTATTCCAACATCTATAACTATTAAGTCAGTATTGTTTGCTTTAGCTAGTGATGCAACTCCTGTCTTTCCTTTAATAAAATTTCTTGTTTGTGCAAGTGTTACATATTGTGGTGCAGAACCTACTCCTTCTTCAACAACTCCATTATCAGCTGACATTATGATGATACCTTTCTTATTGATATCATTATACATTTCTCCTGTAATACCTGATAACTTTACAACTATATCTTCTAACTTTCCAAGACTTCCAAGTGGTTTTGCTAATGAATCAACCTTTTCTCTAGTCTTTTTCATCATTTCCCCATTTAATGGTTTTATCTCATTAACTATATTATTTATCATATTGCACCCCTTTTATTTAATTACTTATAAATAACAATAAATCCAACTAATAATATCAAATAAATACATACTAAACTTAATATTATTTTATTGAATTTAAATTTGAAACTATAATTATGTTTTCCTCTGTAACATCTATTTTTTAGAGACGTATTAATCTCTTTCCATCTAGAAATTAGATTTTTAAATATTACTCCAAAACCCATCCCATAATCTTTTATACTTTTTTTAAAAGAACCAAATCCGGCTCTACATCTTATAGCTTTAAATGTTAAGCTAACATCATCTTCTAATAACATAATAAATCTCTCCATTTGATTTATTATATCTGCTATATCTTTTGTATACTCAAATCTACTCATGACTGCTACTATGTGATTTATAGGAGTTGTTAATGCTAAAAAACTTAATGTTAAAGCTCCATTCATTCCTCTTAATACAACTAAAAGTATTAAATCTTTTGATTGCCCCTGCCATAACATTGTAATAGATGTAGTCACTGTAAAAAGCAGTGCTACACCTATAAATTTTTTAACTATAACAAATGGATTTTTTGCAATTATATTTAATACTGCAAACAAAAAAATATTTAAAATTATTATATAAATATTTTTTGTGTAACTACATCCTACTAAAGAAATTAATATAAGTAATAATTTTTCAATAGGATGTATTGTTTTTAGTCTACTATTATTGCTGTACAGATTTATTAGCCTTATCACTTTGTCCTCTTTTTTTACCTACAAAGTATCCTATAAATCCTGCCCCTATAGCAGCTTGAGCAGCAAATAAGAAGCTTTCAACTTCTCCTGATGGTGGAGTCCATAAACTTTCAAACCATGGTTCATAATTTGGATCTATTTCTCCAATAAGCGTATCAGCTTGATCATCTGCTCCTGCAAATTCCCCATGTCTATTAACTACAAAAGGCATTACTATTAATGCTATACATATTATTATTAAAACTAAATTTCTCTTTTTCATTATAGTAATCCCTCCTCGATTTCTGAAAGTTCTGCTTTACAATGTTTCTTTACAAAATCATATATTATTACTGATATAATACCTTCTACTATTGCAAGTGGTATTTGAGTAACAGCGAATATTCCCATGAATTTAACAGCTGATGCTACAAATCCTCCAACACTTGACGGATATGCAAGTGCTAATTGTATTGAAGTTACAACATATGTAGCTAAATCTCCAAGTGCACATGCTAAAAATACTGCAATTGTAGTATTCTTTTTCTTAAATAATTTATAAATACCAAATGCTACAAGAGGTCCTACAATACCCATTGATAAAACATTAGCACCTAAAGTAGTTAATCCACCATGAGCTAATAATAAAGCTTGGAATAATAAAACTACTACTGATAATATAACAACTACGCTTGGTCCAAAAATTATTGCTCCAAGACCTGTACCAGTTGGATGTGATGAACTACCTGTAACTGATGGTAATTTCATCGCTGACATCATAAATATAAATGCAGCCATAAGTCCAAGTAACATCTTAATGTCACTATTTCTCTTAATACATTTTCTAAGCTCCTTTATACTTACTACTACAAATGGCGCTGCAACTACAAAATAAAATAAACACCAATTTAATGAAATTGCTCCTTCAGCAATATGCATTGCGTATGCATTCATTGGAATACAAACTGCTAATACAAATGCAAATAAAATAAAACTTAATTTCTTCAAAACTTTATTCCCCCAGTTCTTTTTTTATTATATAAATTAAATTTTTGATATTATTAAAACTTACTCCATATTGGACTTTTGGTTTATTTAATAAAATCACCTTTGCATTATTTTCTAATGCAGATTCAACCTTTTCTTTTACTCCACCTTCGAGTCCACTATCTTTTGTTATAATCGCTTTTATATTATATTCTTTAATAATTCCATCATTAATAGCTCTTCCAAATGGACCTTTAATTGCGATTATATCTTCTATTTTAGTTCCATTTTCTATTAATCTTTTCAATATTGTATGAGATGGAAGTATTCTGTGAATTAATCTGTTTTTTAAATTTAAATTATTAATAGTATCTACATTATTACTTCCTGTAGTATTTAATATAGTTCCATCAATATTTTCCAAAACATCTTTAAGTTCACTATAATCATCTATTCTTATAATATTTTCATTATTTTCTATTTCATCAAAATAACTCTTTCTCTCATATCTAATGTACTTTACATCTAAATCTGTACACACCTTAATAAGAGTCTCTGATACTTCCTTTGCATAAGGATGAGTTGCATCTACAAAAATCTCTATATTAAAATTTTCTATTACTTCTTTAAATCCCTCATAATTTAAAGGCTTAGAATTTAAATGTTTTATACTATACTTCTCTAATAATTCTGATCCATACTTAGTTGATGTAGATACAAAAATATCATCTGTAAACTTATTAACTTCTTCTAATATTTTTTTACCTTCTGATGTTCCAAGTACGAAACCTATCATATCTTATATCCTCTTGGCGTTATGAATTTGCCACCCTTTATATAACTTTGAGAATTTCCAACTATAACTATTGAGAACATATCAACTACAGTATCATCAAAGTTTCCTATATTAAATAATTTAACTTCTTGACCTTCTCTTAATGCGTGTCTTACTACTGCAACTGGAGTATTGTCATCTCTAAATTCTCTTATTATATCTATACATTCTCTTAAGTAATTAGCTCTTCCCTTACTTCTTGGGTTATATAATGAAATTATGAAATCACCATCTGCAGCCATTTTAACTCTCTTTTTTATTAATTCGTAAGGAGTCATTAAATCACTTAAACTTATATTACAGTTATCATGCATAAGTGGAGCTCCAATAACTGAACCTGCCGCACTTGAAGCTGTTAATCCTGGTATAACTTCTACATCTTCATCTTCTCTAAGTTCTAATATAAGTCCTGCCATTCCGTATATTCCTGAATCACCAGTACTTACTAAAGCTACATCTTTATCTTTAGAAAGTCTTAAAGCTTCCTTACATCTAGCTTCTTCCCCTCTCATACCTGTCATAAACACTTCTTTATCTTCTATAAGAGGTTTTATCATATCGATATATTTTGTATATCCAACTATTACATCACTTTTTTCTATAGCTTCTTTTGCTTTTAAAGTCATATGATCTAGACCACCTGGCCCAATTCCTATTACATATAATTTTCCCATATTTTATTTCTCCTTTATTTTTCTATTCCAACCGTTAAAGTCATTCCACTATTTTTTATTTTTTCTATAATAATTTCTCCAGAAGAAAGATCAACAACTGGTTCACTTACAGAACTTACTCCAACTGTAGCTTTAACAAAAGCACTGCCTTCATATTTTTCTTCAACAGTCATTATTTCTTCTTTTGTATAAAATTTAAGCTTTGAATTTAACTCTTTTGCTAAATCTAATATAGCCTTTTCATTTTTCTTAACATCTATTGAAGCTATTAATTTAACACTTCTTTTATCTAAGTTATTTTCTAATAGCACATTGCTTACAAAATCACTTAACTTTTTAGAATCAGTATCTTTTCTACAACCAATACCTAAAATTATGTTTTTTCTAATTAGCTTTAATACATTATCTTTTTCTTTTAAATTATTAGTAATCCAAACAGTATTATCTTTAACTTCTTCAGTTTCTATATATCCTTTAGGACAATCTATCTTCTTTTCATCATCTTTAAAATATACTGTTTCTTTATTTACAAGTCTTCCTGCAATAACTTTTGCTTTTTTTAAGTCTTCAATAATTAAATTATTGTTTTTAGCAAGAATATCTGGTGCTATTAAATCCATATTATCTGTAGCTGTTGTTATTACTGGAATATTCCCTAATACATTAGAAATTTCATAAGTTAATTTGTTTGCACCACCTAAGTGACCTGATACTAAACTTATAGTAAAGTTATTACAAACATCTACTACAATAACAGCTGGGTCTACATCTTTTCCTTTTAAATATTTTGAGATTGCCCTAACTGCAATTCCTGTTGAACTTAAAAATACTATAGCTTTATATTTCTTAAAGCATTCTTTTGTTATATTATCTAATTTAAAATCTTTTAATTTAGATTTTAAATATATATCTGAATCAAAGTTTTCTTTAAGCTTATAAGCTATTTCATCACCTTTTTCGGTAACACTAATTATGCTTATCATAATTATTTGATTCCTTCTCTAAACATATGAGTGAATGTCTTATCATATAAAAGACTCTTTTCATATTCACAATCAATGAAATCTCCAACTAATATTTGTGCACACTTATTAATACCTTCAGCCTTTACCTTTTCTCCGATATCATCTAATGTACCTATAATTATTTTTTCATCTTCCCAAGTTGCTCTAGCTACAACTGCTATTGGAACATTTCTTCCGTATCCTTTTCTTAGCTTTTCTGTTACTTTATCAATCATTGATATTGATAAGAATATTGCCATTGAAGCTCCAACTGAAGCTAACTTTTCTAAATCTTCTGTTTCTGGAACTTTAGTTCTACCTTCAACTCTAGTTAATATAACTGTTTGAGTAACAGATGGTAGAGTAAATTCTTTTTTAATTGATGAAGCTGCTGCAACGAAAGAACTTACACCTGGAACAACTTTATATTCTATACCGTACTTATCTAATTCATCCATTTGTTCCTTTATAGCTCCATATATTGACGGATCTCCTGTATGAAGTCTTACTATTAATTTATCTTTATTATTTTTTATAACTTCAATAACTTCATCTAAAGTCATGCTAGCTGAATTATGTATTTCTACTCCTTCTTTACAAAAGTCCATATGTTCTTTTGCAACTAATGAACCTGCATAAATTACTATATCAGCTTTACTTAAAATTTCTCTTCCTTTAACTGTGATTAAATCAACATCTCCTGGACCTGCTCCTATAAAATAAACCATTTTTACTGCCTCCCTATTCTTTGCTCGCTAAAATTAATGACATGTAGTCTCTACACTTTAATATTTCTTCTCTATCTGTTAAAGTTAATTGACCTTCTCTACCTGCTCTACTTACATAGATGTAGTCAAATCCCTTACTTTCTAAAATATCTAAAACTTCTTCTTCACGTTTATAAACTTTCATAATAACAACATATTTTTCATCTGTTATTTCTTTAACTTTTGAAGCTGGAAGAATAGTTAATCTATTGTCTCCAATTACTAAAGTTCTTTCAACAATACTAGCTGCTGCACAGAAAGATGTTATTCCTGGTACAGTTTCAACATTAAAATGTTTTTCTTTAATATTATTTAATAAATATATATATGTGCTATATACAAATGGATCTCCAATTGTTAAAAAACAAACATTTTTGCCTTCTCTTAATCTTTGTTCTATAAAATCATAAGCTTCCTTAATCTTAGCTTCTTGATTTTTACCTCCCATAGGAAATTGTTTAACAACAACTTCTGTTCCTTCTTTGATATATTCTCTTACAGTTTCAAGTGCTATACTTGTTCCGCCTTCCATTGCACTTGGAGCAACTATAACATCACTATTTTCTATAACTCTAACTGCTTTAACTGTTATTAATTCTTTATCTCCAGGCCCTACACCTATTCCATATAAAGTTGCCATTTATTCATCCTCTTTTCTTACACATTTAACTATATAAATTGGGTTATTAGCTATCATCATGTAACTTTCGCCTTTATTTTTGCTTATATTAACCATTGATATATCAGCTTTATAATTTAATTCTTTTGCCTTTTCAATACCTTTATAAGCATTATTTAATGTAATAAAGTTCATAACAATAACACCATTATCTTTAAGTAATACATTTGATTTTTCTATAATATTTTCAAGGCCTCCACCAGAACCCCCTATAAATATTGAGTCAAATCTTAACCCTTCTTCTACATATTTATCTAATACTTCTCTTGCATCACCTTTAGTAAGATTTATATTACTGCAATTAAATTTTTCTATATTCTTTTTTGATACTAAAAATGCATCATCATCTTTTTCTATAGAATAAACTAAACCTTCTTTAGCAAGCTTTGCTGCTTGAACTGATATAGTTCCTGTTCCAGAACCAATATCTAAAACTTTTGAATCATTATTTAAGTCCATTTTCCAAATTGATAAAGCCCTAACATCTTCCTTTGTCATTGGGCAATTTCCTCTGATGAATTCACTGTCCTTTATTAAAATCATTTTCTCACCTATAACTTTCTATGAACTACAATTATTGATAAATTATTAAATACTAACTCTTTAATATCTTTAGGATCTCCAGTAACTATTCTCTCATCTTCATAAGAAAGGTTTTCTCCAACTGTTACACTACAATCAACATTGTGATTGATTAGATTTTCACAAAGAAAGCTAGGAGAATTCTTGTTATCACAAAGCCAAATGCTTATCTCATTACTTTTAACTTTCTCTATAAATTCATCTTCTCTACCATGAAGACTTCCTGTATAAGCATTGTTCCAAGGTGTATTTATTTTACACATTAAATATTGGAATGAACTTATACCTGGTATTATTTTAATTTCTTTTGTTGAATTTTTATTTATATAATTTGAAATTCCATAAAATAATGGATCTCCTGATGCTACTATAGATATATTTAAAGTATCATCTGAAGTTTCAATTATATTTAATATTTCCTTTAATGTTTTAACTTTAATCATTTTTTTATCAATAAAACTTAATGAATTTAAAGCTCTCTCAAATCCAACAATTAAATCACTATTTAATAATGTATCTTCTGCTTTTTTTAATATGTATTCTCTACTTCCTGGACCAAGTCCAACTATATAAACCATATTATTTCTCCTCTAAAGAATTATATAAAACTTTATAATCTGAGAATCCATGATACATTATAGCATCACATTCTACCTCATCATAAGTATAAATCTTAAGCCTATTTATGATTTTTCTTCCAATGTTTTTATATAAATCTTCATATCCACTTCCTAAAAATTCTACAGCACCTTCAGAAGTTTTTTGATTTAATACTTCTTTTACAAGAGATATATCATATCCAAGAAGTGCAAGTTCTAATGCCATAACTTCAAGTCTTACATCACTAACTCTACTATGAGTATTAAAGCATCCATAAGCTATTTTACTAAGCTTACCAATATGACCTACTATAATTACTTTTTTTATATTTTCACTACTTAAACATTCAAGTGCAAAACCAACAAAGTTTGAAGTGATTACTATTTCTTCTTCTTTAAAGCCTAAGCTTTTAGCACATCTTTCACCGATATTTCCAAAAGTTAATACTAATCTATCTCTTCCAATTGCTTTTTGTTTTATTTCAATCTTTATTGAAGCTTTAAGCGCATCTTCTGACATTGGATATACAATTCCTGTTGTTCCAAGTACTGAAATCCCACCTTCTATCCCAAGTCTTGGATTAAATGTTTTTTTAGCACATTCAACACCTTCTGGTATAGAAATTGAAATTTTAACTCCTTCATTTTCTGGAAGTACTTTTAAAACTTCTTCTTTAATCATCTTTCTTGGTACTGGATTAATGGCATATTCGCCTTTTTTTATTGATAATCCATCTTTAGTTACAATTCCAACTCCAATACCACCTGTAAGACTATATTTTTCTTTAGACTTTTCTGCCTTTGAGAATATTTCTATTCCGTCTGTAGCATCAATATCGTCTCCACCATCTTTTAAAACAGATACTTTTACATAGTCTTCTCCTCTTTCAATAGAGTTAATTTTTATTGAAAGTTTAATTCCCTTAGGTGTATTAATTTCTATCTCTTCTAAATCAGTATCATTAAATAACATAAATGTTGCTGCTTTTGAAGCTGCAGCTGCACATGATCCAGTTGTATAACCACATCTTAACTTTTTGCCTCCACTTTCAACATAAAGGTCTAGCATTTTGTTATCCCCTTTCAACTGATCCATACATTAACGCATTCATAATAGCTGCTGCTACTGTACTTCCACCTTTTCTTCCTTTAACTGTTATATAAGGTATATTTAATTCTTCTAGATTTTCCTTACTTTCAGCTGCTCCAACGAATCCAACTGGTACTGCAATTATAAGTTTTGGATTTACTTTCTTTTCTGCTATAAGTTCTTTTAATTTGAAAAGTGCTGTTGGTGCATTACCAAAAACAAAAATATCAACATTATCACTAGCTGCTTTAGAAACTGCTGCCATTGATCTTGTTATTCCTTTTTCTTTAGCTTCTTTATGAACTTCTTCTAAGTTTACATAACATATAGCTTCCCCATTTAACTTACTAAGTGCTCTTTTATTTATTCCTGATAAAGCCATATTAGTATCTGTATAGATTTTAGGATTATTTTTAAAAGCTTCTTTTGCTGCTTCTATAGCATCTTTACTGATTTCTATTAAATCTGCATACTCAAAATCAGCTGTTGTATGTATTACTCTCTTAACGATTTGTAACTCCTCTTCAGTGAAGTTATGTGGTCCCATTTCTTCTCCAATTATTTCAAAACTTCTATTTTCTATTGCCATAGGATTTTTAATGTAATCCATCATTATTCATCTTCTTTCTCTAAAATATATTTTAAAAATTCTAAGTTTCCAAAGAAATGTATATGTGGGTAACCTGCTAATGTATTTTTCTTTTTATATCCACACTCCCAAGTTTTTATATCACCCTTATAATTTAATTTTTCTATCTTGTATAAAGTATCTTCTTCTAGTTCAACTTTAGATTTATGAAACTCATGACAGTTAACTTCAATATTATCAAACGAAACTTTAGCATATCCGAATCTATTTAATCGTCCTGTCATAACACTTTCACCATTAAAGAAACCAACCATTTTTGCTGAGTCTATACTTTCTGTTAAATACATAAGTCCACCACATTCAGCATAACAATTTACACCATTTTGGAGTGCAGTTTTTATACTGTTTAGCATTGTCTTGTTTGCACTTAATCTCTCTTTAAAAACTTCTGGGTATCCCCCACCTATATATATAAAATCCACATCTTCTGGGAGTTTTTCATCATTTAAAGGACTAAAGTATATAACCTCGCCAGCTTCTTTTAATAATTCTAGATTTTCTTTATAATAAAATCTAAAAGCTTCATCAAAAGCTACTGCTATTTTTTTATTGTAATTTTTTATATGAAAATTATCCTTTATTTGCTCTACATCCTTAAAGCAATTTATAAGACTGTCTAAATCAACATATTCTTCAATTAAATTTGCACAGTGTTCTATCTTTTCTTTAATATTATCTATTTCTACACTTTGTACTAAACCTAAATGTCTACTTTCTAATTTAAGTTTTTCATCTTTTGGAATGTAACCAAAAACTTTAAGATTACAATTATCTTCAATAAGTTTTTTAAGTAAAACATAGTAACTTTTACTTATACAATTCAAAATTACTCCACAAATATTTGCATCTTTAAAATTCTTTATTCCATTTAACTCAGCACATAATGTTATACTTTGAGCTTTAGGAGTTATAACTAATACTATTGGTGCATTATTTAATGTCTTTGAAACAGAATAAGTTGAACATTCACATGTTACTCCTTTTCCATCATATAATCCCATAACCCCTTCAACTAAAGCTAAATCTCCACAACCTCTTGAAAATGATGCTAAAACGCCATCTTCTCCCATTAAGTGAAGGTCTAAATTTCTTGAAGGCTTGTTAGTTATTTCACTATGGAATCCAGTATCAATATAATCTGGTCCTACTTTAAAACTTTGAATATCATAGTTTCTATTTTTTAATGCTTTAAGTAATCCTAATGTTACTGTGGTTTTTCCTCCACCACTACAGTTTGACGAAACAATTAGTGTCTTCATCTCTTTTCCCCTTTTTTGTATGTCCTATACCGACATATCTATCATTAATTAAATCATCTACTCTATTCATATATAAATCATTAAATGAATCTATCTCTCCAAGACCTTTCATATAAAGATTTACTTTTATACCTTCTGCTTCAAATAAAGATTTCCAAGAATCTTCTTCATCTGATGCCATATCATTTATAACATGATCTCCTGCTACAACCATAAGTGGCATTAATAATATTTCTTTTATATTCTTTTTCTTAAGTCTTTTTAATACATTATCAAAACTTGGATATCCTTCAACAGTACCAACAAAGACATTATCATAACCTTCATCTTGTAATACAGCTTGAATACATCCATAAACTGAACCAGCTGGATGTGCTGTTCCATGACCAAACATAACTACATTTTCATTTTCTTTTAAAATATGTTCTATTGATTTTATAAATAACGTATAGTCGTCTGGAACATCTTCTACTCCTTGATAATAAAATATTGGTCTTCCAAGTTTAATTACATCAAACTTATCTTCAAAATCTGATTGAACTTTTTGTATGTATTCATATTCTTCACCTGGAATTATATGTAGCGGCTGCATTACTACTTCTTTTACTCCATTTTCATATAATTCTTGAAGCTTTTCTTCAGGTGTTGGAATTTTAATTCCTTGAACCTTTTCGATTTTTCTAATAATCATATGAGATGTAAAAGCCCTATGTACTTCATAATCACTAAACTTATCTCTAATTCTATTTTCTATTTTTTCAATTGAATTTTTCAAAGGTTCTTCGTAGCTTGTTCCAAAGCTAACTACAACGATTGCTTTTTTCATATATCTACTCCTTAACGACTTATTTTTATTTATGTTAAATTTTATTTATCGCCAATAAAAAAGCACCCTTATTTAAGGATGCTAGAATATTCAAAACGCAAAAAAACATTATTAGATTAATCTATTAAAATGATTACATTATCTAATAAGTACCTTTTAAATTATTCCCTAACTTCCCTCCGAAGTACGGATTTAATCAATAATAGGTAGGTATCCTGACTTAAGCTTCATCCTCCTCTCTTCCTTCCCAGTATAAAAACCAGTGGATATATTGAGATTCATCTGCTATTACAGTAGCGGGGGCTGTAATGGATTCTAACCACTTTCCCTTTTACTAAAATATAAATTTTAGAAACCTATTATTTATATATATTTAGTTTTTTTAATTATATATTAATATAAATAAAATTACAACGGTAAACATTTGAAATTAATGCTAAAAAAGGATACCTAAAAAAGTATCCTTTTAAAATAAAAAATTTATTTTTTTAATAAATTAACAGTTTCTTTTGCAATCATAAGTTCTTCGTTTGTTGGAATTACATATGCTTTAACTTTAGAATTTTCCTTAGAAATTTCTCTTAATTTTCCTCTTACTTTATTCTTTTCTTCATCAAATTCTATTCCTAAAAATTCTAGATTCTTTAGACATTCTTCCCTAGTTTCTGGAGAATTTTCTCCAACTCCAGCAGTAAATACTATTGCATCTACGCCTTCCATTGCTACTATATATGATCCTATAACTTCTCTGATTCTATAATGGAAAATATCAAGTGCAAGTTTAGCTCTTTTATCATCATCATTTGCTGCCTCTTCAATATCTCTAAAATCAGAGCTTACACCTGAAATTCCAAGAACTCCAGAACTATTATTTAATGATTTGCTAACTTCTTCAATAGTGTATCCACATTCCTCAATTAAATATGGAATTATAGATGGATCAATATTACCAGATCTAGTTCCCATAGGTATTCCTGCAAGTGGTGTAAAGCCCATTGTAGTATCTATACATTTACCATTTTTAACGGCTGCAATGCTTGCTCCATTACCTAAATGACAAGTTATTATTTTTAAATCTTTAATATCTTTTCCCATTGCTTCTGCAAGTTTCATAGAAACATATTTATGAGAAGTACCATGGAACCCATACTTTCTTATTTTGTATTCTTTGTAAAGATTATAATCTATTGGATATATATAAGCTTTCTCTGGTAATGTTTGATGGAAAGCTGTGTCGAATACTGCTATCATAGGAGTATCTTTCATAAGCTTTTTGCATTCTTTTATACCAGTTATGTTACATGGATTATGAAGTGGTGCAAGCTTTGAGCACTCTTCTAAATAAGAAATAACTTCTTCATCTACAATTACTGATTCTGAATATTTTTCACCACCATGAACAACTCTATGCCCTACAGCTGTAATTTCATCCATACTAGAAATCACACCTATTTTTTCATCTAATAATGTACCTAATACTAGTTCTATAGCATCTTTATGCTCACTAACTTTAGATTCTATAATATGTTTTTCTAGATCTTGTCTTTTATGAACTAATCTAGATCCATCAATACCTATTCTTTCAACTAAACCTTGAGCTATTTTTGTTTCATTTTCCATATCAATTAATTGATATTTTAATGATGAACTACCACAGTTAATTACAAGTATTTTCATAATATATAACCTCCCTAATACAGTTTTAAAGTATATTTAGCTACTCTAAAAACTAATAAAATTACCCCCCAATGCTCTTTTAGAAAATATCTATTTGTATTCTTATTGTAAACGCTACCGAAATTACTGTCAACATTTTCATTACAATATTAATAATTAAAACGTTTTGATTTTGATATATTTAAAAAATTACAATATTCTAAATGAAATATTAATATTATTAAAACTCTATCATTTAAGTAATACAATTTTAGGTTTAATTTTCAAAATATTCTATACCAATTGCTTCTCTAATTTCCTTTAATGTTTTAGCTGCTACCTTTCTAGCCTTTTCGCTACCCTCTTTAAGAATCTTATATACCTCATCTTTATTTTGTTCAAGCTCTTTTCTTCTTTTTCTAATAGGTTCTAATTCCGCCTGTATTATTTCATTTAAATATTTTTTTATTTTTACATCTCCAAGTCCACCTTTTCTGTATTCATTTTTTAATTTTTCTAAATACTCTTTATCCTTACAGAAAACATCTAAATATGTAAATACAGTATTACCTTCTACTTTTCCCGGATCAGAAACTTTAATATGATTTGGATCTGTATACATACTCATTATTTTCTTTTCTATAACATCAGCTTCATCTGATATGTATATTCCATTATTTAATGATTTACTCATCTTCGCTTTTCCATCTATTCCAGGAAGACGTGAACTTCTTGAATTTGAAATTATGGCTTCTGGTTCAACTAATAAATCTCCATAAATTGAATTAAAAGATCTAACTATTTCTCTAGTTTGTTCTATCATAGGCAGCTGATCTTCACCAACTGGAATAAACTTTGCCTTAAATGCAGTAATATCAGCAGCCTGACTTACTGGATATATTAAAAATCCTGCTGGTATACTACTTTCAAAGTTTTTCTGTTTTATTTCATCTTTTACAGTAGGATTTCTATTTAACCTAGATACTGTAACTAAATTTAAATAATGCATTGTAATCTCATTAAGTTCTGGTACTTGTGATTGAACAAATATTGTTGATTTATTTGGATCTATTCCAACAGCTAAATAATCTAATGCAACTTCAATTAAACTTCTTCTAATTTTCTCTGGATCTCTAGCATTATCAGTTAAAGCTTGTTGATCTGCTATCATAATATAACTTTCATATTCACCTGAATTTTGAAGCTCTACTCTTCTTTTTAAAGAACCAACATAATGTCCTAAATGCAATTTTCCTGTTGGTCTATCTCCTGTAAGTATTATTTCTTTTTTCATTTTATCTATCTCCTTTTTATATAAAAATAAAAAAATCCGTCCTATAAAAATAGGACGGATATAATATCTCCGTGGTGCCACCTAAATTGCGTTAAATAAAATAATAATATTTATAAATAACGCCACTTATCTTCAAGTACTAACATACTCTATTTGCTATAAGGTGCAAAATTCCCAATTAGATACTCTCAAAAATAAATATTATTTAAGATTTCTCCTCATTCCTCCAAGGCCCATTCATTAAATCCTTTCTCACTAGGATTCCACCATCCCTAGTTCTCTTTAGCGAACCTAAATTTAATTACTCTTCCTCTTCGTCGGATTCTTTTTTTAACTTATAAACTTATTATAATCCTTATTTTTTTAAAGTCAATTTACTTCATTAAAATTTTATTCTTAGTTAAAATTAATACTCCAATTTTTAATTTATAAGTATATTTTATATAAACAATAATAAGCTAATTGCCATAACTAGCATTCCAGCTATTAATCCATATATAGACAGATGGTGCTCCCCATATTTTCTAGCTGTTGGTAAAAGCTCATCAATTGATATAAATACCATAATTCCAGCTACACCAGCAAGCAATACTCCAAGTGTTATATCATTAAGAATATTTCTTAATAAAACATAACCAATCACCGCACCTATAGGTTCTGACATCCCTGAAAAGAAAGAATATAAAAATGCTTTTTTCTTATCTCCTGTTGCATAATAAATAGGAACTGATACAGATATTCCTTCTGGTATATTATGAATTGCTATTGCTATAGTTATTGGAATTGCTATACTAGCATCCCCTAAAGCTGATACAAATGTTGCTAAACCTTCTGGAAAATTATGAATTGCTATAACTAAAGCAGTAAACATTCCTGTTCTTAAAAGTTTTTTATCTTCAAGAAAATTATTATTTTCTACATCATCCATTGTTTTAACTTCATGAGGATTTTCCGCACTTGGAACTAATTTATCTATAATAGCTATAATAGCTATTCCAGCAAAAAATGAAATTACTGTCACTAAACTTCCAGTCTTCATTCCCATTTCTGCTACTAATGAATCTTTAGCTTGTTGAAACATTTCTACCATAGAAACGTAAATCATTACTCCTGCAGAAAAACCTAAACTAATACAAAGGAATTTTTTATTAGTTTTCTTAGCAAAGAAAGCTATAAGACTTCCTATACCAGTAGCTAATCCTGCAATCAAAGTTAATATAAAAGCTACCATTACATTATTCATTTTCACCCCTCCTTAATTGATAATTATTATCAATTATATAGTATTAAATATACTTTGTCCATATTTACTATATTCAAACTAAAAGAAAAAGCAGACTAAAAAGTCCACTTTTTTTAACTATCTATAATTTTTTAGCATTTATCCATCATTTAATATTTAGCTTTCTCTTTAAACCTTTCCCAAATTCAGCATCGGCTTTAGTGAAATTCTCTATTGCCCTTAATTGAATATCCCTATTTACTTCCCACATATCAGCTGCTATATTATCAATCAATGTATTTTTTTCTTTATAGCTCATAGCCCTAAACCTATCCCCTGCCTGTTTAAAGTTATTTTCCTTATCAATAACTTCACTTACTATATTACCTTCAACATGAATTGGTTTTACTTTACCTTTAGGATAATCTTTAGGCTCATTATTATTTAATGTATTAGGTTTATAATTAACACTTCCTTTATTGTAGTTATACCTCATAGGTCCATCTTGAGTATAATTTACAACTTCAACCCTTGGTCTATTTATAGGTAACTGCTGAAAGTTAGCTCCTATTCTATGTCTTTGAGTATCTTTATATGCAAATCCTCTTCCTTGTAATAGTTTATCATCCGAAAGTTCAATACCTGGGATTAAATTTGATGGACAAAATGCTATTTGTTCAATTTCTCCAAAAAAGTTTGTTGGATTTTCATTTAATGTCATCATTCCTACTTCGATTAATGGGAATTTATCTTCAGGCCAAGTTTTCGTTGCATCTAATGGATCAAAGTCAAGCTTATCTTTCATATCTGGTTCCATTACTTGAACTTTTAATTTATATTGAACAACTTCACCATTTTCTATAGCATCATACAAGTCTCTTGTTGCAACATCTGGGTCTAGTCCTGCAAGTAATTCAGCTTCATGCCTATCTATAGTTTTAACCCCAAGTAGTGGAATCCAGTGATATTTTATAAATACTCTTCTTCCTTCTTCATTTACCCAAACGTAAGTATTTACTCCAAATCCTTCTATAGTTCTATAACTTTTAACTGTTCCTAAATCTGAAAATAAAAATGTTATCATATGAGTAGATTCAGGGCTACTTGATATAAAGTCCCAAAACCTATTTTTATCTGTTACATTATTATCTGGTGAAGGCTTAAAAGAATGAACCATATCTGGAAATTTCATAGCATCTCTTATAAAAAATACTGGAAGATGGTTACCTACTATATCTAGATTTCCTTCAGAAGTATAAAATTTAGTTGCAAACCCTCTTGGATCTCTTAAAGTATCTGCAGAACCTCTAAAGCCAATAACAGTTGAAAATCTAACAGTAACTGGTGTTTTGACTGAAACTTCATTAAATACTTTCGCCTTAGTATATTTCTTCATTGAATTCGTTAATTCAAAGTATCCCTTTGCACCAGCACCCTTTGCATGAACAACTCTTTCTGGAATTCTCTCTCTATCAAAACTAGCTAACTTTTCTATTAAGTTTATATCTTGCATTAAAACTGGTCCATTCTTTCCAACAGTTAATGAATTACTATCATCTGTTACAGGACCACCAACATTATTAGTAGTATATTTTCCTTTTATCTCATTGTTATACTTTTTCTTTGATCTATGTTTACTCATAGATTCCTCCCTATATATAACTCTATAATTATTATATAAATAACATCTTTAACATGTTACTTATATTTTTTCTTACAATATTTCAATTAAGAATTTCTCATAAAAGAAAAAGAGAAGATTATTAAAATCTTCCCTTTTTTATGTTTTAATCTCTTTTTGGTAATACGATATTTTTATATAGCTTAACTGTAATGAAATAGTATAGTAAATATATTACTCCAAATACTGATAGTGATATCCATATATGATAATAAGGATGTAGTAAAATTACTCTAAACATCTTCATTCCTATTAATACATGTATAATACCAACTATAGCTGGAATTCCATATATAAATCCAAGTTCTTTATATATAGATTTTTATACTTGTCACTGTACTGCATATAAGCCTTTTAATATACTAAAAGGAATACTTAAAGATAAAATAAATAGTATATCTACTGGTGAAGTTATAAATGTTTAAAATAAAAAAGGATAGACTTAAAATATAAGCCTATCCTTTTTATTATTTAAGTTCTTCTAAAACTGATTCACCTATAGTTCCTTCTGGCATTTTTATACCAAAGTTATCTGCAATTGTTGCACCTATATTAGCAAATGTCTTAGCTGTTTCAAGTTTACCATTTTCTTTCATTGATGGTGAGTATGCTAAGAATGGTACATGTTCTCTTGTATGATCTGTTCCTGTGTAAGTTGGATCATTACCATGGTCAGCAGTTATTATTAATAAATCATCATCATTTAACTTATCTAAAACTTTACCTAAGTTAACATCAAACTTTTCTAATTCTTCTGCATAACCTTGAGGATTTCTTCTATGTCCCCATAAAGCATCAAAGTCAACTAAGTTTACAAAACATAAACCATTGAAATCTTTATCCATTAATTCTAATGTTTGTTCCATTCCATGAACAGAGCTCTTTGACTTATGTCCTTCTGTAATTCCTTCTCCATCGAATATATCCTTAATTTTACCTACAGATATAACATCAAAGTTATTATCCTTTAATTCATTAAGAACAGTTCTTCCATATGGCTTTAAGGCATAATCATGTCTGTTACTTGTACGTTTGAATTCACCTTTTTTATTTCCTACATATGGTCTTGCAATAATTCTTCCAACTTTCCACTCATCTTTAAGTGTTAGTTCTCTTGCAATTTCACAGCATCTATATAATTCATCTAATCCAAATGTTTCTTCATGACCACAAATTTGTAAAACTGAATCTGCTGATGTATAAACTATCATATCTCCAGTCTTCATTTGATGTTCACCAAGTTCATCTAATATTTCTGTTCCACTAGCACTCTTATTTCCTACAATATTATGACCTGTTCTTTTAGTTAATTCATCTAATAATTCCTTAGGGAATCCTGTATCAGTGAATGTTTGGAAAGGCTTTGTAATATGTAGGCCCATCATTTCCCAATGACCTGTCATTGTATCTTTTCCTACACTAGCTTCTTTCATTTTCATTTGGTAACCTAATGGTTTTTCAACTGGATCTACATGCTTTACTTTGTGTAAATTAGCAATACCCATTTTTTGTAGGTTTGGTATATTAAAGCTTTCTACTGATTCTGATATGTGACCTAAAGTATCAACATTAACATCACCATATTCTTTTGAATCTTCTAATGCTCCAACGCCAAGTGAATCAATTACTATAGTAAAAATTCTTTTATATTTACTCATATTTGAACCTCCCATTTCTATTGTAATACTATTCTACACTAGTTTATTTTTCTTTGTCTAATTTTATTAAGTTTCTTATAGCTTCAACTGCAACTTTTATTGCACCTTCTGTATCATGAGCTTGAGGATTATCTAATCCTGCTTTTTCTCTTTCTTGGTTAGCTATAGCTAGGAATACTGCTCCAACTCTTACTTTTAAGTAGCTTCCAACTATAAATAATGCAGCTCCTTCCATTTCTGATGCAAGACATCCACATTTAACCCATGCATCCCATTTGTTTAATAATTCATATGATACTGGCTTTGTTTCTGGTGAATGTTGTCCGTAGAATGAATCTTTTGATTGAACAACACCAGCATGATATGTTTCATTTAAATTTTTTGCTGCTTGTACTAATGAGTTTACTACATCTAAATTTGCAACTGCTGGGAATTCTATTGGAACATATTCTCTTGTAGTTCCTTCCGCTCTTATAGCACCTGTAGCTACAACTATATCTCCACCTTTTACGTCAAGGTCCATACCACCACATGTACCTACTCTTATAAATGTATCTGCTCCACAGTTAACTAATTCTTCTAAAGCTATAGCAGCTGATGGTCCACCAATACCTGTTGATGTAACGCTTACCTTCACTCCGTCTAAGTAACCTGTGTATGTTACATATTCTCTATTATCTGCAACAAGTTCTGCATTATCAAAGTATTTAGCAATCTTTGCGCATCTTTTTGGGTCTCCTGGCATAATTACATATTTTCCAACTTCCCCCTTTGCTACGTTTATGTGATATTCTTTATTATTTTGTGAATATTTCATCTTTGTACCTCCTAATCAACTTTAAATACAACTAGAACTTGTCTATTATGTTGTCTACTTTATGTATGACTAAATAATACACCGTAATTCAATTTTTGTCAATCGTTTACATATTTTTTCATTTTTTATATTTGGTTATTTTCTAAAAATACTCTATAATTTATATGAACAAGTAAATAAATTTGTGTAACTTGTATTAAACTTGTTTATTTATTAGAAAGGTGTATTAAAATGAGTAATAATATTACAATAATAGATAAAACAAAAGAATTAAGATATGTAACAGTATATGACAAACTATTTAAAAAGATAAATGAAGGTAATTTCCCTGAAGGTAGTAGACTTCCATCTGAGCCTGACCTTGCTAAACAATTAGGTGTAAGTAGAACAACTCTTCGTCAAGCACTAGCACTTCTGCAAGATGATGGTTTAATAAAAAATATTCGTGGTAAAGGAAATTACATAATAAAAGATACACCTAAGAAAGATGTAGGTTTAGAAAAAATAGGACATGTTGTTTATAAATGTTTAGAGGTCGATATTTCAGCTGTTGAGATAGACTTTAAAATAGTTCCTCCATCAGATTATTACACTAAAATTTTAGGTAAGAAAACTGTAGCTGTTGTTACTATAGATAGATGGTTTAAACATAAAGATGATTTTATCTCTTATACATTTACTATAATGCCAATAGAGACAATATCTGATCTTAATATTGATTTAAATAACAAAGAAGAACTTTTAAAAGTTGTAGAAGAAGATATTTATAATAAATGCAGTAACGTTTCTTCAAATATAAAATTTTCAACAGCCGGTAGTTTTGTAACTAAAAATCATCCGCTTTCTTCTGGAAAACAATTTTACTTAGTAGAAGAAGCTATTTATAAAAATAGTGAATTCCCCATAGCTTTTAATAAGCACTATTTACCACTTCAATATGCATCAATTAAATTTAATCCTTTTAAATAGCTAAAAAATCATAGAAATTAATCTATGATTTTTTAGCTTAATATTTAACATTTCTTTTTTAATTCATTTTTTAATATTTGTCCTAAGAATTTATCAGCCTTAGTAAAATACCCTAAAACAACATCTAATATTCTTTCATCAATACCAGTTAATCCATCTACTAAATTCTTTATTATAGTCTCACGTTCTCTCTTTGAAAGAGATCTAAAGAATCGTCCAGCTTGAGTGAAATCATCTTCTTTCCTGTTGCTTATAGGCTTTCTTACCTCATGTCCTTCAACATATTCCCCACAAGTAGGATACTTCTCAGGTGTAACTCTTGGCTGATTATTATTTAATATATTAGGACTATATGCTATTCCTTTATGCTTTTCAAATTGCATCTGTCCATCACGTTCATTGTTTATTACTTTTTTAATAGGTCTATTTATAGGAAGCTGCTGAAAATTAGTTCCTATTCTATATCTTTGAGCATCATGATATGCAAATAGTCTACCCTGTAATAATTTATCGTTGGATACTTCTATTCCAGGCACTAAATTAGATGGACTAAATGCAGCTTGTTCTATTTCTTCATAAAAATTATCTGGTCCGTCTGTTAATGTTAATCTTCCAACTAATTTCAATGGAAAATCTTCTTCAGGCCACTTTTTGGTTGGATCTAATGGATTAAATGGTAATGTCTTTCCTTCCGAAGGTCTCATTATTTGAACATATAAATCATATTCTACTTTCTTTCCACTATTTAATGTATCATAAAGTTCTTGTGTTGCAACATTTGGATTTTCTCCTGCTAATCTTATAGCTTCTTCAGCTGAAATTGTCTCATCTCCTGCAAGTGGCTTCCAGTGATATTTAATGTAAAATCTCTCCCCTAACTTGTTTACCCATTGATATGTGTTTATCCCATATCCAGGCATCTTTATATAACTTTTACGTGTTCCTCTATCGCTAAATAAATGTAAAACAACTTGAGTAGATTCCGGAGCACTTGCAATAAAGTCCCAGAACATATTTAAATCTGGAAGATTAGTTGCAGGAGCATTTTTAAATGCATGTACTAAATCTGGAAATCTTATTGCATCCTTAATAAAAAATACTGGAAAATCTAAACCAACTATATCATAGTTACCTTCTTTTGTATAAAACTTAACTGCGAAGCCCCTACCATCTCTTGCTGTCTCTGGGGATCCAATTTCCCCTCCAA
Source organism: Clostridium budayi (assembly GCF_055396605.1). NCBI lineage: Bacteria > Bacillati > Bacillota > Clostridia > Eubacteriales > Clostridiaceae > Clostridium > Clostridium budayi. Next base: position 971,132 of record NZ_AP042456.1, on the reverse strand, counting down.
CTAAAGAGAATCTTACTAATACTTTTGTCTCACAACTTGTATCAGTAAATACATCAGCTTTAGTATACTTTTTCATACTATTAAAAACTTTAAAATGTCCTTTTGCACCAGAACCTTTTGCATGAACAACTCTTGGAGGCATTCTTTCTCTTGTTATATGTGCTATTTTATCTATGAATTGTTGGTCTTTTAATAATATAGGACCATTTTCCCCTACTGTTAATACGTTAGTGTCATTATAAATCGGCTCCCCTTCATTTGTTGTCATATATCTGTTTTTATCTTTTCTATCCTCCATTTATAACTCCTAAAAAATACTATTAATTTATAATATAATTCATTTAAAAATGGTGTTACTTATCTCTTCTAAATATTCTACGCTAAAATCAATAGCCATTTTATTATCTAATACTAAGATGTACTTCTCTTCAAAAGATTCAATCTCTCCTGCGCTGAGTCTATATCCTTTATATGTATTTATTAATTCACTGATTCCCTCTTTACTTTTACATAACTCATCAAATTCTCTACTTGCTTCATATAAACTTAATGCTAATTTTATATTATGTAAATCCACTTCTCTAATATAAGCTATTTTCTTAACCTTCTTATTTTTTTCTTTAAATTCCTTTAATTTATCAGGATTAATATCTCTTAATACTTTCTTCCTATTTTTTATATGTGTTTCTTTTATTGTATAAGTCTTTTCCTTATGTTTTTTATGCCATTCTTTAGAATTAACTATGCCACCTAAATTATATAAATCTTTAAGTAGCTCTAATTCATTTTTATTTATTTCCGTAAACCTATAGCCTGAAACATTTTCTCCAAATTCTTTTAATACATGATACTTTCCATCTATATATTTAGCTAACATCCAATTATTTTCTACTTTCTCTTCTACTCCTTCTAAGATACAATGTTTCTCACCATGGGATATAAAATTCCAATGATCTGAAATTCTAAGACTTCCCTCAGGCTTATAATCCCAAGTGACATTTGGAACATTATAATAACTTAGGCTATATGGACTTTTATTAATGTAATTAAATTTGCTAATCTCTTCTAGTACTTCCTTTGGAGTTACTTTAGCTTTTTGTGGTACTAATATTTTTCTCATAATACTTCTCCTAAAATTTTATACAAATAGTATATGTACTTTAGAAAAGTTAATTATAAAAAAATACATGCTAATTAAAGCATGTATTTTTTACTTATATTTATTAAAAGAAATAATTTTATCAATATACTAAGCCTAATTAGCTTTTTTTATCATTTCTAAAAATTCTTCTTCATTTAAAACTTTTATATTCTGTCCTTTATTAATTAAAGTTGTTGCTTTTCTAAGCTTTGTACTCATTTCATCTATAGTTAAATCTTTAATATTTTTCATATTAGTTACTACATATGTTGTTTTTTTAGTTACTGAACTACCTACACTTCCTCCAAGTTTTCTAACTAACATCATAGCTTCAACTCTTGTCATAGAGGATAGTCCACCGGTAAATACAACTACCTCATTATCAAATGCACCACTATTTAAATTTTTAAATATATCAAACTCATCTTCTACGGGTTCTCTACTTGATATTTTTAAAATTCTTCCTTTACTTGAAGAAGGCTTGTACCCATTACAGTCTACACTTCCAAGAGTTACTCCTAAAGAACTTGATATGTAACTAATATCCTTACTTTCTAATTCTTCTGATATATTTAGAAGTATATTACTACACGCAAGTGCATCAGCTAAAGCATCATGGTGCTTAAATTTATAGCCTAAAAATTTATTTACTGTATTTAATTTAGAGTTACTAATCCCTCTATAAAAATTCTTTGCAAGTTTCATGGTACATATATAATTAAAATTTGGAGCTTCAATCTTATATAAAGCCAAAGTATTTCTTAAAACAGATATATCAAATGCAGCATTATGGGCTATTATTAGGTTATTATCAAAATAATGCTTTATTTTTTCCCATATCTTATCAAATTCTAATTCATTTTCAACCATTTTAGGTCTTATTCCATGAATACCAATGTTTATTGGCATAAATCTCATTTCCTTTGGCTTTATTAAATGATGTACTTTCTCAATTACTTCTCCATTTTTAACAACAACTATACCTATAGAACACGGACTATTTCTTTTCTCATTAGCAGTCTCAAAATCTATTGCAATAAAATTCATTTTCTTCCTCCAATAAAAAAATTATTTTTTATTATAGGTTTTATCTCTTCTCTACTTTAAAACTGCCTTTTTTATTAACTATTTTTATTTTTAATGCATTAGTTAACTTTTCCATACTTTTTACTTGATTTATATACTTAATATTTTGCTTGCTTATTAACTTATTTATCATTTCTATTATATCTTTTGTCTCTGCATTAGATAATTTAAGATTGTTTTTTAATATTTCTCTATTTATATAAGTTAATGTAGTCCATATTTGATCATCTTTTATATTATTTATATCCATAAGGGCAAACGTAAAGCTCTTTCTTCTTTCCTTTGCAGGATATGCTTCTTTAAAGAATTTAATAAAAGTACTTTCTTTCTTAGGATCTTTATCTTTAACTAATTTACCAAGCTTACTTTTAAGTTGATTTTTTAAATGCATCATTGTGTTAGGCTTAATTGTGCTTCCTATACTTTCTATGCTGTTATAAATATAATTGTATGTCTCTTGTATCTTTTCAGGTTCTACATCTTCTTGCTTAAATACACTTGTAAGTTCTATATATTCTAATATAGTCTTTTTTGAATTTAACTTCTTTCCATATAATTCATTTAAAAGCTCTTCTGCTCCTAAGTTATTTATAAATACTACATCTATTAATTGTTTATCCATCATTTTCTCTCTTTCTTTTTTAGTTTATGTAAATTTAAACTTTTAAAATATTTTTTCAAAAGCTACTCTTTTACTCTTATCTTCTAAATATATAACACCACAATATTTAAAATCATTCTTCTTAAGTAATTTTTGCATAGGTATATTAAATTCATGAGTATCAACTTTAATACTATGAATATCTTTATCTAAACACATAGCTTCTATCATTTTTATAATTTCAGATGCTATACCTGTTCCCTTATACTTACTAGTTATTGCAATTCTATGGATAACTGCAAATTCATCATTACTAACCCAGTTTCCATCATAGATTTTATCATAAGTCTTTTCTCCATCAAATGAAACTGCTGAAGTAGCTACAATTTCATTATTTTTTATAAAAACATAACTATCATTATTTAAAATATCATTTCTTATAACATCAGCATTAGGGTATCCATTCTGCCACTGATCAATTCCTTGTTCTTTTAAAGCTTCTTTAGCTTCATCTATAATTTGCATTATGTTATTAATATCTTCATTAACTGATTTTCTAAGCTTCATATTATTTCTCCTTATTTATTATCTAAAATAAATACTATGTTTACACAATTATTTTTATAATATCATTACATCCTGTTAGTTACAATTATAAAATATATAAAAAGTACCATACTTTATATATAAAAATACGGTACTTTAACTAAATATAATTAACTTTTTTTATTATTAATAGATAAATTCACTATAAGTCCAATATATAATTTTACTGCACTTATCATATCATCTTCATTAAAATCAAACATTGGTGAATGATGTTCAGCCTCTAAATTACTTCCAAACATAATATACGATGCTTTTCCTCCATGTATTTGAACTTTATTCATCATATAACACATATCTTCACTTGCTCCAAAACTTTCAACATCTTTAATATCATTATAACTTTTTATATTACTTGCAATATTTTTAATTAATTTTATTAATTCTCTATCACTTTCTGCACTTATAGATTTTCCTACACAGTTTATATCAACATGAGTATCATGCATTTCTGCTGAAGCTTTTAATATTCTTTTTGCATATACTTCCATATATCTATTTAATTCAGTAGTCTCTCCTCTAGTTTCTATCTCCATAAATGCTCTTCCTGGAATTACATTTCTTCCACTACCAGCTATTAATTTACCAACATTTATTCTCGTATCACCTTTGCCACTTCTCGGTATAGCATCTAAGTTTAATACTGCTGTTGCAGCTGATAAAAGAGCATTATGACCTTTCTCTGGTGCTACCCCTGCATGAGATGATTTTCCTTTAAACTCAGCATTAATTTTTGATGTTGCTAGAAATCCATTTGTACCACAAATTATTTCTCCTGATTTTCTTGCCTTTATTCCTATGTGTCCACTAATTATATAGTCTACATCATCTAATAAACTAGTCTCTGCTATAGCTCTTGCTCCACTTACTCCTTCTTCTGCTGGTTGAAATATAAGTTTGATTGTTCCTTTAAAATGTTTTTTCATCTTTGAAATTATTTCTGCAACTCCAAGACCTATAGCTATATGTCCATCATGACCACAAGCATGGGTTACACCATCATTTACTGATGAAAAACCTTCAGAACATGGTCTATGATTATAACTATCACTTTCTTTTATTCTAACTCCATCCATATCAAATCTTAATGATATAGTTGGACCTTCTCCATTTTCTAAAATCCCAACAACTGCCGTGTATCCACCATTCATTAATTTACATATATTTTCGTATGCACCTTGCTTTATAGCTCTTTTATAATTTTCTTCTAATTCATATCTAGAAGGAATGTTCATCCTATACTTATCATTTATAATTTCTTTTCCAACTTTAATTTTGTATCCATTATCTATTAATGTTTTCCCAATTAATGAAGCAGTTCTAAACTCTGTCCAAGCAAGCTCTGGGTATTTATGAAAATCTCTTCTATAATCAATTATTTTCTCCTTCATTTCATCAACTATTTTTTCTATAATCCCATACATAAAAACACTCCTTTAGCATGCAATAAATTTCATAAATAAAATATTAAAATTTATAGTCTTTTACATATATACTCATCCAACTAAAAATATACTTTATTTTTCTATAAATATTTCTAAGAATTCTATAAAACAATAAAAATCCACCAGCTTAGCTGGTGGTATTTCCTAAGCCCTATAAGGGCACCTTACTTGCAATTGCGTCTTAAGACGCTAAAAAGGTCCGCCAGCCGCATGTTTTCTGTTACTTGCTACCCTTGAAAGGGTCAATATATTCTTTTATACTTATCTGATCTGCTATCATATCTTCTCTTTCTTGGTTTCTTATATATTCTTCAATCGCTTTTTTATTTCTTCCTACTGTATCAACATAAAAACCTCTACACCAAAAATGCCTGCTTCCATATTTATATTTTAAATTAGAAAATCTCTCAAAAATCATCAAGCTACTTTTACCTTTTAAAAAACCCACAAAACTTGATACACTAATTTTAGGTGGAATCTCAACCAACATATGTATGTGATCAACGCAAGCATGCGCTTCGATTATCTCAACACCCTTCCATTCACAAAGTTGTCTTAATATCTTTCCAATCTCAACTTTCTTTTCTCCATATATCTCTTTTCTCCTGTATTTTGGCGCAAAAACTATGTGATATTTACAATTCCATTTTGTATGTGATAAACTATTACTATCCATTATGGATGCCTCCTTTTGTTATTGAATTTGGCTGCGAACCTAATTCTATTTTAACAAATGGAGGTTTTTTTGCGTAATACATCGCTAAAGCTTATCTGAACACACTTGCATAGCAAGTGGTTTTCCAAATACAATAAAAAAGTGCAATTATAACAAATTGCACTTTATATAAATATATAATTTTAAAAATTTATGCTGCTTTTTTCTTTCTAAAGCATAATGAGTAAATAAGAACAACTGCAAAACAAACTACTGGTATGAAGAATGCTGAACGAACTGCAGCTTCTGCACCTTGATATGATGTAACTAAACTTGATAATCTTCCACTGTCAATGAATCCTCCCATTATAGGTGTTATTACTGCACCACCTAATATAGCCATTATAAGACCTGCCGCACCAACTTTTACTTCTTTACCTAAGCCTTCAAGTGCTATACCATAAATTGTTGGGAACATTAATGACATACATGCTGAAATTAAAACTAAGCACCAAACAGATACACTTGTAGGTAAGAATATTGTTCCTAAGCTACATAGTATTCCAAGTACTGCAAATATAGCCATCATAACAGCTGGTTCTATATATTTCATAAGTGCTGTACATATCCAACGACATACTATAAATCCAACCATAGCAATAAGATAATATTTAGCAGCAGATGCTTCATCTATCCCAACAGTAACCATTACATATTTTATAGTCCAAGTCCAAACAGCTATTTGAACTCCAACGTAGAAGAATTGTGCAACTACTCCAAAAGCATAACGTGGAATTTTTACTAGTTTCTTTATTGATTCAACTATATTAAGTTCTCCTGAATTATCTTTTTCTGAGCCTTTACTTCTCTTAAAGAAACACCATATTATTATAGCTATAACAACTAAACTAACATATGGTACACATACCCATATTAATTCATTATTTTGTATTTTACTTAAAGCATCTGGTCCCATTGCAACTCTCTCTTCATAAGTTGCTGGATTTAAATTTCCTAATATTAAATATTTAGCCATTATAATACCTGTTAATGAACCAATAGGATTAAATGCTTGTGCTAAGTTTAAACGACGAACGCTTGTCTCTTCACTTCCTAAAGAGATTACATATGGATTACAAGTAGTTTCTAATATTGAAAGTCCACCAGCTAAAATGAAAACTGATACTAAGAATAAATTAAAGTTTTGTAGCATTGCAGCTGGTATATATCCCATAGCTCCAATTATATATAATCCAAGTCCTACTAATACTCCATTTCTATATGAATATTTTTTAATAAGGATTGCAGCAGGTAATGCAAGTACGGCATATGATCCATAGAAAGCTACTTGAACTAAAGATGAATCAGCAGCTTCTAACATGAATATTTTCCCAAATGCAGGAACAAGGTTATCAGTCATATTATTTAAAAGACCCCAAAGTACAAAACATGATATAAGCATTATAAAATGCATTCTATATCTCTTAGGTACAATAGATGTTTGGTCAATATTACTCATTTTCTCCACAATAAACACTCCTCTAATACTTATTCTTCTTTTCTATATCGCTTAAATCCAGGGTGTCTTCCACTTACTCCATAATCTTTTCTCATACCTATTAATCTATCAATATTTTTTCTTGATATTTCTTTTTCTCCACCTAAAAGATGTGCTGTTAAACTTATTTTTGCGTATAACTCTAATGTTTCCATTCTATAATAAGCTGTTATTAAATCAGCTCCAACTGTTAATGCTCCATGATTTTCTAATAATAAAACATCATGTTCTTGAAGATATGGTGCTATTGAATCTGGAACTTCATAAGTTGATGGTGTTCCATAAGGAGTTATTGGAATTGAACCAATTGCAATTACAGTTTCTATCATTGTGTATCTGTCTAAATCAAGATGAGCTACTGCAAATCCTGTTGCAGTTGGTGGATGTGCGTGAACAACGGCTCCAACATCTTCTCTTTCTTTATAGCATCTTAAGTGCATTTTTATTTCTGAAGAAGGTTTTGCACCTTCTGGTCCATCAAGCACTTCCCCATTTTCATCAATATGGACTAACTTTTCTGGTGTTATAAAACTTTTACTAATTCCAGTTGGTGTTGCTAAAAATGTACCGTCTTCTAACTTTACTGTTACATTCCCATCATTTGCTGCTACCCAACCTAATTGCCACATTTTGTGGCATACATCACATATTTGCTCTCTTATTTCCATGTATTTTAATTTATTTGTATTTTCCATTATAATTACCTCCAAGCTATGTCCTTCACTAAATTACTACACCTTTTTGTAGTATAACGTTTGCATATAAAGCTTTTTCTCCTGTTGCAATTATTGCATAAGCCTTTTTTGCCTCTTCATAAAATTTAAATCTTTCTATAGTTGAAACTGTATTACTTCCACGATCATCGTGTTTTTCTATAATATTTTTATATTCATCCCAAATAGGAGTCTTAACATTATCACCTTTCATAACTTCCATTAAATTTACTGGGTTTTCAACATAAGTATCAAGTGGAAATACTTCTAATATTGCATCTAATAATTCTGGTATTCCATGACCATCACATCTAATAACTATACATTCTTTTCCCATACTCTCTGTTGGAAAATTTCCATCTGCAATTACTATTTGATCACTATGTCCCATTTCACATAATACTTTAAGTAATTCTGGTGATAATATTTGTGGTATTCCTTTTAACATTTTATTACCTCCCTAGATTTAATTACATTTTTAAATCTTTCATATTCACTATCCCATAATTCGTAATTTTGAGGTTCGTAATAATTCATATCATTAGAATTTTTTATAATTTCACGTGCCTTATATAAATTCTCTATTTTCCTTGTGGCCATAAGTTGTATTGCTATATTTCCATAAACAGTTGCCTCAATAGGTCCTGCTGAAACTTTAGAATTGCATGCATTTGCAGTCATCTGACATAATAATTTGCTTTGAGTTCCACCACCAAGCATATAAATAGCTTCATAGTTTTTATTAGTGCAATCCTTTATCTCTTCTAAAGAATATCTATACTTCATAGCTAAACTTTCATTTATACATCTAACAACTTCTCCATCACTTTTAGGAACTTCTTGATTAGTTTTTAAACAATAATCCCTTATTCTACTAGGAATATCTCCAGCTTGTACAAATATAGGATCATCTGGATCTATAAAGCATTTGAAAGGTTTAGACTCTCTTGCCATTTCTTCTAAAGTTGAGAAATTATAATCTTTTCCTTCCCTTTCCCATTGCCTCTTACTTTCTTGAATTAACCACAAGCCAATAATATTTTTAAGGAATGATGCTTTATTTTCATACCCACCTTCATTTGTAATATTATACTTACTTGATTTCTCATTAATAATTGGATCATCAAGTTCTGTTCCAAGTAAAGACCATGTTCCACAACTTAAGAATACAAAATCTTTTTCTGTAGTTGGAACAGATACTAATGCACTTTGAGTATCATGTCCTGCAACTGCAATAACTTTGCATTTTTCTATTTTAAGCTCTTCACATATATTTTCTGATATATCTCCTATTAAAGTTCCACTTGGAACTATTTCAGTAAATATCTTTCTTGGAAGACCTAAATCATTTATTACTTTATCTGACCAAGTTCTCTTTTTAGCATCAAATAACTGTGTTGTTGATGCTATAGAATTTTCAGTAACCATTTTACCTGTCAATAAATAATTAAATAAATCTGGCATTAGGAGCATCACATCTGCCCTTTCAAGCAGATGTGATCTCTTTTCTTTTAATGCTAATAACTGAAATACAGTATTTATTTCCATAAATTGATTACCGGTTATACTATAAAATTCATCCTTTGATATTTTTTCAAAACTCTTTTCTATCATTCCAAATGTTCTTTCATCCCTATAGTGAACTGGATTTTCAATTAACTGTCCATCCTTATCTAACAGAGCAAAATCAACTCCCCATGTGTCTATTCCAATACTATCAATTTCACCAAACTGTTTTGCTTTTATAAGACTTTGCTTTATTTCAAAAAATAATCTTAAAACATCCCAGTACATAGTTCCATTTATAAATACAGGGTCATTTGAAAATCTATGAATTTCCTTTATATTTATTTTCTTTCCATCAAAACTTCCAAGCATAGCCCTACCGCTTGATCCACCAAAATCGAAGGCTAATACTTTACCTTTTAAGTTTTTATTTTCCATAGTATCACCTGCTAAGTTTTTTATTTATACATTGGACCATAAGCCATACAAGCTCTGTAATCTTGTCCCTCTTTATCCATTCCAAATGCATTCCATGCTGCTGGTCTAAATATCTTTTCTTCTGGTACATTGTGCATGCTTACAGGTATTCTTAAGATAGAACATAAAGTAATTATATCTGCACCTATGTGTCCATGACTTATAGCCCCATGATTAGCTCCCCAATTATTCATTACATCATAAGCTGATTTAAATGCACCTTCTCCTGTAAGTCTTGGAGCAAACCAAGTACAAGGCCAAGTATAATCTGTTCTCTTCCATAACTTATCTGATACTTCATCTGGAAGTTTTACAGAATATCCTTCAACTAATTGAACAACTGGTCCAAGTCCTTTTACTAAATTTAAACGCATCATTGTTACTGGCATTTCTGCTTCTGTTAAGAATCTTGAAGAATATCCACCGCCTCTAAAATAGCCGTTATCAGCCGCATTCCATGTAGTTGCTTTAAGGATTGCTTCTTGATCTTCTTCTGTAACATCATACCAAGCTTTCATTGTTCCATTTCCGTTTTCATCTTTAGCTTGGCCACATGCATCAAGACAAGCTGCACCAGAATTTATTAAGTGTATAAATCCATCTGATTCTTTTGCTACTCCTTCTAATTCATATCCTGTAGCTTTCTTAACTGCATCAGGACTCCAGTAAGTTCTAACATCAGCAAATATTTGTGCTTTGTTTGTAAGTAACTTTCCAAAAAGCATACCTAATCCATTTAAAACATCATTTTCAGTTGCTAATATATAAGGTTCTCTAGCACCATCCCAGTCAAATGAAGTGTTAAGTAATGCTTCTGGGAAATCACAATTTGGATAAAAATCAGTCCATTGTCTTTGTCCTTGGAAACCTGCAGCTATTGCATTATGTCCTAATTTTTCTTCTTCACATCCATCTGGTAACTTTTCATTTCCATTCATTAAATCTTTTATAATACACATCATTTTAACTACAAATTCCCAGTCAGCATCCTTTTCTTCTCTTGTCTTTTGAACATTTTCAGGATTTTTATCAAAACCTTCTTTACATTTTTCCTTAGTCCATTTTAAAGCTCTTTCAAATTCATCTTTATCATATATTTCTTCAGTCATTCTTCTTATAATTTCTACTTCATCAACAGATTCTACTCTCATACCTAAATATTCTTCTATAAAGTTTGGATCTATAATAGAGCCACCTATTCCCATACATATTGATCCAATTTGAAGATAAGATTTTCCTCTCATAGATGCTGCTGCAACTGCACTTCTTCCAAATCTTAATATTTTTTCTTTTACATCTTCTGGTATTTCAGTATCATCCGCATTTTGAACATCATGTCCATATATACCAAAGGCAGGAAGTCCCTTTTGAGCATGAGTCGCTAAAACTGATGCTAAATAAACTGCTCCTGGTCTTTCAGTTCCATTAAATCCCCATACCCCTTTTATAGTCATAGGGTCCATGTCCATAGTTTCTGCACCATAGCACCAACATGGAGTAACTGTAAGTGTTATATCTACACCTTCTCTTTTAAATTTATCGGCACAAGCTGCAGCTTCTGCTACTCTTCCAATTGTAGTATCTGATATAACAACCTTTACTTTTTCTCCATTTGAATATTTTAAATTTTCTTCTAAAAGTTTAGCTGCTGATTTTGCCATATTCATTGTTTGTTCTTCTAAAGAACCTCTCACATCAAGTATTCCTCTTCTACCATCAATAGTTGGTCTTATTCCTATTACAGGATATTCTCCTATTAATCTATTTTTTGCCATAATGATTACCTCCTAATTCCCATTAAATTTATAACTTATTTGTTTAATTTTAACTTTAATTCAATTATATATATTTATATAAACGTTTTCTTGTGTTATAATAGTCAAAAAATATAATAATATTCACTTTTCATACAGGGAGGGGTTTATGAAATATTTTGATTATAAAGAGAATAAGCAACATGGAACTTTTGATTTTCCAATAGAGTTTTATCACGTTACTCCTAGTCATTCTAGATACAACATGCCTTATCATTGGCATACTGAGTGTGAGATAATTAGAATTCTAGAGGGAGAATTTATACTGTTTATTGATGAAGACAAGATAGTTGCACGAAAGAATGATCTACTTTTTATTCATGGTGGAATATTTCATGGTGGTTTACCTAATAATTGTATTTATGAATGTATCGTTTTTGATATGAAATTATTTTTAAAGGATAATCATGCCTGTACAAAACAAATATATGACATTATAAATCATAATAAAGTCATAGCACCTAAATTACCTTCAAACATAAAAGATTTAAATACTTGTTGTACATCATTATTTGAATCTATGAGACTTAAAAATATAGGTTATGAATTTATAACCCAAGGTTCTTTATATTATCTAATTGGTACTATATTAGAAAATAAATTATATATGAAAAATGATAACCATACGAAAAAAACTAAAGAGAGATTCCTTCAGTTTAAAAATGTTATAACCTTGATAGAAAATGAATATCAAAATCCTTTAACTCTTGAAGATTTATCAAGAGCTTCTGGGATGTCCCCAAAATATTTTTGTCGATTTTTCCATGAGATGAGTAACAAAACACCTATAGAATATTTAAATTACTATCGTATTGAAATTGCTTGTGAACAGCTCCTTGCAACCGAGCTTTCTATTACTGAAATTGCTTTAAACTGTGGATTTAATGATGTAAGTTACTTTATTAAAACTTTTAAAAAATATAAAGGTTTAACACCAAAAAAATATTTAAAGTCACTAGACAAGCCTAATTTAATAAATTGAATATAATAAAAATACCCCCTTAAATGAAATCGATTCACTAAGGAGGTATTTTTTACTTTTACATTAAAGATTCATATAAACTAATTATATCTTCAACAGATGTTTCTTTTGGATTTCCTGGTCTACAAGCATCATTATAAGCAGATTCAGCTAAAAATCTTATATCTTCTTTTTTAACTATATATTTAAGATTAGCTGGTATTCCTACATCTTCTGAAAGCTTTTTAACTGCATCTACTGCTGCTTTTCTATATTCTTCAACTGTCATATTTTCTGTGTTTTCAACTCCCATAGCAGCTGCAATATATTTATATTTATCTCCTGTTTCATCTGCATTATATTCCATAACAGTTGGAAGAATAATTGCATTTGCAACTCCATGAGGTGTATCATAAACAGCACCTAATGAATGCGCCATAGAGTGAACTATACCAAGTCCAACATTTGAGAATCCCATTCCTGCAATATATTGACCTAATGCCATTCCTTCTCTTCCTTCTGGTGTATTTTCTACTGCTCCTCTTAAATGTTTTGAAATTAATTCAATAGCCTTTAAGTGGAACATATCTGTCATTTCCCATGCAGCCCCTGTTATATATCCTTCTATTGCATGAGTTAATGCATCCATACCAGTTGCAGCTGTAAGTCCTTTTGGCATACTTTGCATCATTTCAGGATCAATAATTGCTACTACTGGTATATCATGAGTATCTACACATACAAACTTTCTATTTTTTTGAACATCAGTAATAACATAATTTATAGTTACTTCTGCTGCTGTACCAGCTGTTGTTGGAACAGCAATAATTGGAACACATTTATTCTTAGTTGGTGCAACTCCTTCTAAACTTACTACATCTTCAAATTCTTTATTATTAATAATAATTCCTATTGCTTTTGCAGTATCCATTGATGATCCACCACCAACTGCAATAATATAATCTGCACCTGATTCTTTATATGCCTCTACACCACTTTTTACATTTTCTATTGTTGGATTAGCTTTAATATTTGAATATAATTCATAGCTAAGATTGGCTTCATCTAATATAGAAGTAACCTTTCCTGTCACTCCAAACTTAACTAAATCTGGATCAGAACATAAGAAAGCTTTCTTAAAACCTCTTCCTTTTACTTCTGTAACAATTTCCTTAATAGCTCCTGCTCCATGATAAGAAGTTTCATTCAATACAATTCTATTAACCATACTTACACTCCCCTTTATTAATAAATATATTTATCTATATATTTATTTTAAATTTATGGGACATACTATTCTATAAATATACTGGCATAAAATATAACAATCTTCACATTTATAAAAATAAAAAAGTTGTACTCATAAAATATTATTAAGCACAACTTTTAACTAATATACTATTTTAATAATTCCTTAACTAGCTTTAATGACTTTTCTTTATTTTCTAACCTTAATTCATTATTATCATATTCTACTACCAAACATATGAATCTATTAATGAATATAATAAACTATATATTTTCTTGCGAATTTCACTTTTTGTATCATTACTTAATTCTTTTCCATAACCTTTTATAAAATACTAAATGAGGTGTTTTAACTTATAAATTTAATACCATAAAAATCAAATATATTATAACACATGCACACAGTACCCAAGTACATTTCATAAGGAAAATTTTCCAAGGAAATTTACTTCTATCTACGTCCTTAACGCCAGCTTTTTTTAAAGATTCCATAAATCTTAATAAATCCGATTCCTTACCTCCATATTTAGGATCAAAGTATATTACTTTATCTTTTAACACAATAATTTGTTCATCTTCATCCATCATACATTTTGCTTTTCCAGCTTTTCCTGCCTCTATAATTTCATCTAATCTTAGCTTATAATTACTAAAAATTTTATAATGTGAATCAAAGGAATATATTATAAGTTTATCTTTAGTTAAAAATAATTTATAACAAACTGCTCCCCCTCTCCACCAATAATGTGCATTAATATCTCTAAGTAACTCATCTACAATATCTTCATCTTTAAGCCCTTCATTCTCCTTTATCGTTTCAATCATAATACCTCTCATAAGCTTTGCACTTTTAACTCCATAAATTGCCTTATCTGCATTATCTCCTAATCTTTCTTTAAGTTTTAAAGCTTCATCAAGAGTTATATTAAAGTCTAATGATTTATTACCATTTTTTAACTTTTCTATTATGCTAAATACTTTTCCCTTAACTCTTTTAAGTTCTTCGCTATTTATATCTATATCAGGTAAATTATTTTCATCAAATTCTTCTATCATATCTAAATAGTCTTTTTCTTTACTCATTATATTTTCCCCTCTCTAATTTTCTCGCTTAATCTCTTTCTACCTCTTAATATTCTTAGGTTAATAGCATTATCCGTCATACCTAACTTTTCACTAATTGCCTTTATCTTTTCTCCATAATAAAAACGCCTTATGAATATTTCCCTATCTATTTTATCCATAGAATTTATTTCATTTTTTATTATTAGTAAATCATTATCATTTTGAAAATCTTTCTCTAACTCACTTTTTGAATTTAAAACTTCTTCTTCTATACTTAAATTATTACTATGTTTTTTCTCGCTTCTAAGCATATCAATTGCTGTATATTTAGTTATTGTGCATATCCAATTTTTGAATTTATCATCTTCTTTATTAAATCTATCTATATTATTCCAAACCTTTAGAAAAACATCATTTATACATTCTTCTGATAATTCCCTTCTATTTAAAACTTTATAGGCTACCTTAAAAATAAGGTTAGAGTATGTATCCATTATAAAATCTAATGCTTCTATATTTTTTTCTCTTAAAGCCTTTATATAGTTCTCTTTATTTATTTCTGCCAATTCTCTTCCCCCTCTTCCCTTTGTTAAGAGCTCCCTTCATCAGTATAATCGTAAATAAAACAAAAAACTTTCATAATTTAAAAAAATAAATATATTTTTTCCTTTAAAATAAATAAAGGCTTAATCATTACTGATTAAACCTTCTATTTTAATAAATCATTCCTTTAATTAACTACCATTAAGAGAATAATCCAAATCTTTTTCTTTTATAAAATGGCTCAATATCTTTTATGGTATCTTTAAATCCATTTGCATCTACTATATCAACAAACATACCATTCGAATGGTTAACTGCTATATTTGCAATTCCTCTAAATACAACATCTTTATTTCCATTAAAATCAACAATTATTAAATAACTTTGAATATTATCTTTTATCATAAGTCTTAAGTATGCTTTCGTTATACTTTTTTCTTTTTTCATATATTTTTTGATAGCTTCTATCATTTCACTAGGATATTCCTTAGGTTCTCCTATTATAATTTTCGTTCCTTTTTCCATAACCTCTTCTTTTAATTTCGTGTCTTTATTATTTCTACGCTTTCTATATTCTTCAATTATTTTTTTATTTTGATCATTTAAACGAAGAGGTATTCCTCTATAATTTATAACTATACCTTTCATTTCCTTAGATATAAAAAGTAAGTCATCATAAGTTACAATATTACCTTTCCATATATTTTTATCATATGCCTTTTCAAATTCAACCCAATCAGTAAATGCTGCTGCCCACTCTTCATTATTATTATCAGCTAAAGCTGCAAATTCCATTATTGCCCCTTTATTTAATTTTACTTCGCCTTCTTTTTTTTGATCTTCTGCATCTACTCCTTTAAGTTGCATAGGTAATAAATACTTTGCATCAATTACTTCATCAAACATTTTATCTTCTAATTTTTGAAGGTCTCTTTCTTTCCCTTCATAATTATTTTTAGAATATAATCTTTGGAAAAATCTAACCATCGCATTTTGCAATTTTGGATTTGTAACTGGAATATTTATTTCTGGTACATCACTTAAATCAGGTGGTGGTAATATATCATCTCTATTTATATCTGCATAGTACTCGCCATTATCTACAGTTAATTTTTCTATACCTAGTAGGTGGCAATTATAAAATACATTCATTATTTCTTCTGAAGTTATTTTCTTCATATCAAGCATTATAAGTTGCTTACTAAAATAGTCTTCAGCATTTTTAGCAAACTCTTCTTTTGAAAAAAGCCACGCTTTACCAAAAGAATCTATATAAGGATAGTTAGTAATTTTATCGTATGCAATATATAATTCATTAGATTCCTTTATCTTATCTATTAATATATTTGTAAATATTTCAATCCTTTTATTAAAATCTATCTCTTCATATTTTTTATTATCTATAAAATATTGTGCTGTTTGAATTAAAAAATTTATTTCTTGAATTTCTAATTTTTTTAATTCTTCCATGCAAATTTCTTCTTTTAATAAAAATTCTTTTCCTATCTCATCTTTTCTTTCTTCAACCATATCCCCATACCTCCAGCTTTGTTAAATTGACGTTTTTTATTGTCTATAAATTAAACAGTAATCTTTTACATCTATATTTAGTATACCATCCATTTTATTCCACATAAAGATATTATTATATATTTCTAAATAAAAAAAGACTATATGAAATATACTTTTTTATATACTTCATATAGCTTTTATATATTTTTATATTAATCTAGCATTATATTGTTCTGCTAATACATTCATATTTTTTATAAGTAAGTATTGTCCAACAAATCTTCCTATTCCACATAAAAGACTTCCTAATAGATTCCATAATACTATTGTTGAACCTGTTTCTTGAATATTAACTCCATATTCATAACCTTTTTGATTAATCCTATTACCAATCTGATATAACCATACATAATAATATATTCCACAAGTTATAATTGTTAATAATATTACTACTATGTAATTTGGACTAGGCTTTCCAACTCCATCACATACTCTATTTAAGTCTTTCGTATAGCTGTACATAAATATTATTGAGTATATTCCTAGAGTAATGATTGATAATAGTAAATAAGTAATAAAGCTTCTTTGTTTAATCATATGTTTCCCCCGATATTTAATTTTTCATAAGTAATATTTCTTACATATTAATAATACATATATTTTCATATTATTCAATATATCCGTAAATATTCGCAATATTTAAATATTCTTCATTATATTGAGTAAATAAAAAAGCTTACCTTTAAGGTAAGCTTTTTTATACATATATTTATAAGTACTCTTTAGCATATTCTAATGTTGTAATAGCAAATCCTTGAATATTATCTTCTTCACCATTACTTAACCTTTTAGCAACTTTACGTATAGGAAAACTATTCCACATACCATCATTACTTTTAAATTCTAAGCATGGTATTCCGTCTCCTCCCATAGCCCAGTTAACATCTATCATATTTCTTATAGTTTCTCCAATATAAGCTCCAACTCCAAAACATATTCCTGTGTGTAAATCATCGTCAAAATCTGAACCTTCTTTAGTATATTCTTTATGAAGTGATTCTAAAAAGTCATCAATATGTCCTAAGCTCTTTATTGAAAAATCAATATCCTCATCTATAGCATTTTCTAACTTTCTTTTAGTTTGTATTGCAAGTGCCATCATTTGTAATTGTAAATTATCTTCTGTAGTTTTAAATTCTTTCTGTTCAGTTTCATTAAACCTTTTAATTACCTTTTCTACCATATTTACCTCCAAAACCCCTTAATTATATATATTTTTTATTACACTTTATATTATCTCCAAAATTTTGAATAAAGTAAATATAATTCCATTTTAAGGTTATTTTCTAAAAGAAAAGTCATAAATACTATTTTATTTAAGAAGTTTTAGCTATGTATAACCCCAATATTACAAAGTATATTGAAATTGATGCATAAAATGAAATGACACCCATAACAATTGAAAATAAAAATCTTGATAATCGTTTTTTTAAAAAAGTACTACTAACTCTGTAGGTTGTAATTAACGTAAATAAAGATACATAAATAAGTGATGCAAGAACAAAATATATAAGTTGATCTTGACTATTAAAAATTGCTATAATTCCATGAAATAAGAATAAAAATACTAGAATCAATTGAAATATATTAAATTTAACATTTCTAAGCAAACCCTCTACCCCTTTTGTTTTTGTAAATTTTGTATATTTAATCAACATTTTACCATAAGAAACAGATTTTTAAATATTTAAATATCTAATTTTAGTAACCTTTATTTAAGTAAATACTCTTTTACCATTTAAATTTTTTCTATATATTATATAATAATAACATAATATATTTTTGGGGAGGTTTAGTTTATTATGCATAATCAACTAACAGAAGAAAATATCAAAAAATTAAGAGATGAATTAGAATATAGAATGACTGTAAAAAGAGCTGAAATCGCTAAAGAAAAATTAGTTGCTGCTGCACATGGAGATAGATCTGAAAATGCAGAATACAAGGAAGCTTGTGCAAACTATAGAGAAAATGATAATAGAATCCAATACTTATTAACTATGATTTCAACAGCTACAGTAGTAGATGATGAAAGCTCAGATAAATCAACACTTGGAATTAATAGTAAAGCTAGAATTAAGTTTGTAGAAGATGATGATGAAGTTGTTGTAACTCTTGTAACAACAATGGATTTAGATCCTGAAAACATGCTTATAAGTGTAGAATCAGATCTTGGAAAAGCGTTATCTGGTAAAAAGGTTGGAGATGTAGTTACAGTAGAAGCTCCAGGAGATAAATACACAGTAGAAATTTTAGAAATTTTATAAAAAAAGAAAAGTCCACAATAATATATCGTGGACTCTTTTATTATCAATTTATACTAACAAAGAATATAATTTTCAATTCCTACAGCTACCCCGTCATTGTGAACTGTATCAGTAACTTTGTTTGCGTAACCTTTAACTTCATCGCAAGCGTTACCCATTGCTATACCACAACCAACTGTTGATAGCATTTCTATATCATTTTTTCCATCTCCAAAAGCATAAGTATTTTCAATTGGAATATTTAAATATTCTATTGCTTTTAAAATTCCAGTTGCCTTAGTGTTTTTCTTTAAATATAATTCAAATGCATTTTTGCTTATACTAGCAAAGTAATCATAATCTGGATCGCTAGTTATTAAGTTTAAACATAACTTCGCATCTTCATCACTTTGGCATAACATTTCTATTTTATGTATATCAATTTCTTCAATATCATAATTGCATTTTATATTGTCTCTTGAAACTCCAACCTCATCATAAAATGCAAAAAAGTCTTTAAACTCTTCCTTCATATATGAGTAAGTTCCACCCTCTAAAATATATTGAACATTAAGTTTTTCAAGTTCAGATGCCATTTTCTTTACATACTCTTTATCCATAGGATTACTATAAATAGTTTTACCATCTATTATAACTTGTGCCCCATTTGCTAATATAAATCCATCAAAACCAAAGTCTAATATAGCTTGGCTCAAAAATGCATATGGTCTACCTGTTGCAATAAACACATAATCCCCTTTTGCTTGAAGAGCACGAATTACAGCCTTTACTTTTGGAGTAATATCTGTTATTCCCCCAAAACAATCTAATAATGTCCCATCTATATCTAAGAATATTGCTTTTTTCATAAATCTCTCCTCCACCTTCCTGTTTATTCTCATTTTATATCATTTATTCTCATTAGTCAATTGAAATAATAATAAATTTATAATATAATAGCTATAAATGAGAATTTTAAGGAGATATAAAATGTTTATTGAAGAACGTTATAAATATATTTTAGATTTATTAGATATCCAAGGAAAAGTTTTAGTTAAAGATCTAAGTAAAGAATTCAATATAAGTGAAAGTATGATCAGAAAAGATCTTAAAACTTTAGAAAAAAACAATTTACTTAAGCGCACTTATGGAGGCGCTATTAGTATCAAGCATACATTTGTTAATTGCGAAAGCTTTAATACACGTATTGAGAAAAATATTGACTTAAAGAAGATAGTTGCAAGAAAAGCATTTGAACAAATAAATGATAATGATACGATCTTTTTAGATGCATCAACTATTTCTTATATGATTGCAAAATTAATAGTTGAAAATGATAAACATATAACTTTAATTACAAATATGTTTGAAATATCATCATTAATTCCTGAAAAATCAAAAACTCACTTTATTTTTATAGGTGGAGATTATAATGCATTTGTTGGTGGTAGTATCGGTTCTTATTCTATTGAACAAATAAAGAAATATCGTTGCAATAAGGCATTTCTAGGATGTAGTGGAATTGATCTTAAAGATGGTGCTATAAGCACTTCTCTTTCAGAAGATGCATCAACAAAAAGTGCTATCATGAGTATATCAAAAGAATTATTTTTAATAATGTTAAATGAGAAATTCGAAATAACTGGTAGTTTCCCTTTTGCTAATGCAATTGATTTTAATAGTATTATTACTGAAACTTTACCTGATAAATCTATAGTCAACCTTCTTAAAGAGTATTATGTTAACTTAATATAACTTTATAAAACTAAAAGGAACAATATAGCTTTTATATTGTTCCTTTTAAAATTTTGATTTATTAAGTCTATTAAAATAAACTTATAAAACATAAATATCCAAGTTCTAAGATAGCATCACCAAATCCATCTTCTAGGAATTCTTTAACTGCCTCAGTATTATTTCCAATAATTCTTGAGAAAGCTACAATATAGTCTTTTATTTCTTCAATATTTATCTTCTCTTCATTCATGCAATATTTTAAAAACAAAGCAAACCTTACTAATAAATAATCAAGTACAATCATTTGGTAAGATATTATCATATCCTCAATATCATTACTTACACAATTACTTAAAATCTTAGATACAATGCAGTTTTCAATTAAATCATTATATTTATTAAGCGATTCTTTATAAGAGTTCCATTTTACTGAAATGCTTTCAATTTCAATCTCTTCTACAAAGGATGAAATATCACTTAAAAGATTATCAAACATGGAAACTTCCTTATAATTTTCTATAATATCTAAAAATAAATTATTAATCTCTTCAATTGAATCTTCTATGTTTAAGTCAATCTCTCTATATGCAGAAGCAAGATTTTTTATGTAATCTCTATCTTTATACTTTTCTAATTCTTCTAATAATATATCTTCTCTACTAAAGCTTTCATTTTCTAAAATGGATAATAACATTTCAAAACCAATAATTAGCTTGTGTTCTAAACTTAAATTTTCTTTCTGGATAATATTAAGTAAAACTTCTCTTGTTTCTAACTCTAGTGGATTATTTTCGAAATTAGTGCTATCTTCTGAATATATATTTATCTTTCCATCCATATTACTTATAATTTCTACTACTTCTGGGCAAGAACATGATAATGAAAGTTCCTTCCTACAATCAAAAACATTCTCGATTCTAGGGAACATATGACATGTTGAAGATAAGTACTCTTCCCCATGTTTCTTTACTACATAACATAACCCTTGTTTATCTAAAAAAGGACATGCTTCATGATTTTCTTTATTTATAAAATACATATCTTTATTTTCACATTTCTTTAGTTTTACATTTCTTAAAAGATATTTTGAATCATCATTCACCTTTGTCCATTTATTATAAGTATTAGTATCTATGTTAATATCCCAACCCACGCAACATGTAAATTTGCATTTATCAGCTATACACTTAAACTTATCATAATTTGAAACTTTAAATATATTCATTTCCTTACTCATATAACTTAATCTTGATTAGTAAATAATCCAGCTCCTTTTATAATTTCTTGCTCTTCAAATAAACTTGAAATAGCATCATTATAAGCATCTAACTTTTGTGCTTTTTTTATTTTTTTAGCATACTTCTTATTATCTGAGAATATGTGAATCATATACCCCCATAATTCCTTCATTCTAAATATCGCATTTCTGTCTTCATTAAATAATTCTCTATATTCATTAAAAATTTCATCATGGAAATCTTTTAATGTATTTTTATCTATGAAAATATTATTTTTAATCTCATTCATTAATCCTGGATTAGCAAGTATTCCTCTTCCAAGCATTATTTTATCTACTTTAGGAAACTCTTTTATTAATTTGTCATGATCATCTTTTGTAAAAATATCACCGTTATAACATATTGTATTATTGCTTAAAGATAATGCATCTTTGAATACTTCTAAATTAGGCTTGTTTCCATAAAAATCTTTTTGAGTTCTAGGATGAATAATTAGTTCTTCTAAAGGATATTTATTATAAATTTTTATTAATTCATAAAATTCCTCTGGACTATCTTTTCCTATTCTAGTCTTTATAGAAATTTTCATATCATCTATTTTATATATTTCATCTAAAAACTTATCAAGTTCCTCTCTTTTTGCTAGAAATCCTGAACCTCTATTTTTTGAAACAACTGTTCCAGCAGGACATCCTAAATTTAAATTAATCTCATTATAACCTAATTGTTTTAATTTTTTAGCCGTAAAAATAAATCCTTCTGCATCGTTAGTAAGTATTTGTGGAACTATATTCATTCCTTCATTATTTTCAGGTAGAACATCTCTTAATTCTTTAGTTTTTAAACTTCTACTGTTATTTGGAACAATAAAAGGTGTAAAGTATTTATCAATATTACCAAAGTATTTTTCATAAGGATTTCTATATATGTATCCCGTAATTCCTTCCATTGGTGCTAAATAGTATTTCATTTAATAACTCCTTTGTAAATATTCTAAAGACATTATATCAGTCTTCTTTTTTCTTATCTACTTTATATTAATGAATTTATTTCAATAAAAGAGAGCTATATCTAGCTCTCCTAATATATTTTTAATTATTATTAATTTTTAACATAATGTGCATATAGTAATAATTCTTATACCTTTACTTTCATAACTGCTTCTGACGTATTACTTACAACATCACCATAAGACATATAAGTATTAGGTAATTGTCTACAGTTTCCACACGGAGCTAAAATCTTCTCATCAATATTTTCACCCCTAACCGTCACTCTGCACTCAAATTCTATTTTCTCAGAATATATTGCAGAGACAATAGAAATCATCTTAGAGCAAACACTTAATAGTGAATAAACATTAACTCCTATATACACTTTACTGATTTTACACCTAACAGCTGAACCACTAACAGTATGTTTGAAATTATCTTATCGTAACTCTTACTGATAGATTTTCATTATATATTAATTAACTATAAATCCTTATCAAACAAATTATACATTACTTTACATAGTAAAATCTAATATTAAAATACCTCTATTCTTATAAATACTTTTACAACTTTCTTTATTTCTCATAGCACTATATAAAGCAATTATTACTATATATCCATAAATTTTCCTATATTTTTTTCTTTTTGATATATACTTATTTTTGTTCAGCTATTAAAAGTTCTACTTCTTTATTTTCATAACCATTTAAAACTTGTAATAAATTCTTCATATTAAATCTAAATTTATAGCATATTCTATTATTATGCACTTGAAATTCGCCTAATGATATTCCTTTATATTTTATTGTATTTGATGAATTCCACTCTTCAATAGTATTTCTTGAAAATGTTATAGAATTTTTTTCAAACTCAAATTTTCTATATTTTTCTGAATTTATTATTTGATACTTAAACTCATCCTTTTCTTTATATATCCATAATAAATAATCTGAATCTAGTAAATGCTCTAAATAAATTGGCAATAACCTGTCACCCTCAGTTAAAACTATTCTTTTAAATATATCATTATTAATTTCATTTATATTAAAAACTTCTCCAAAATATTTTAAAAAAGTTTTATTTCCAGGTTGTCCAACTTCAGGAGGACATACCATTTTTCCATAATTAGTTTTTAAAGATAATGTTTTATTTCCTTCTAATATAAAATCATATGAGCATTTGCTAGTACCACCTCTTTCTCCTTTTAAAGACCCCGTATGTTGTATGGCTTTTGGTAGATATCTAAACGCATCTTCTAATACTGGATATATCTTTTGTTCAATTTCAAAATTACTTCTAGAAGCAAGATGCCCTTCTCTTTTTAGGTTAAATAGATCACATATTGTTTTTTCTGCTGTCATTCCAAACGTTTCATTATTATTTTTTTGCTTTTTTAACCATTCGCATATTACCTTCATATTAAATCTAAATTTAAATGTTCTCTCTTTATGAACTTGTATTTCTGCAAATGATAATCCTTTATACTTTAATGTAGTACTCTCATTCCAAGTTGATTTAGTTTTCTTAGTGAAAGTCAAATCTTCTTTTTTAAAAATCATATCAGGTGCCTCCCATTTTTCTATGATTTTTATTTCATCACTCTCTGTTACCCATACAGTTAAATCTGCACTAAAAAAATTTTCTATGAATATCGGTAGCATTTTATTAATTTGCGTTAATACTAACTCCTTTATATCTTCTTGATTTTCTATTTTAAAATTAACAAAATCTCCAAAATACTCATTTAAAACTTTATATCCAGCTTGTCCTACAATTCTAGGTGCTACTTTGGCCCCGTTTTTATTTGTTCTAATCGATAATGTTCTTCCTGATTTCAATTTAAAATTGTATGGAATACTGTTATTATTCTTATCTTTATTAAATGTAGTTAATTCTATTGGAACATCTTTAACTTTATTCAATATCTCGTCTACAATATTTTCTATTAACTTTACTGAAATTAGTTCTTTACTTTTTTTAAAATTTTCTCTAGCTTTTTCATTTAAAGATAAATTGTATCTTCTGCAAATTTCAGCTTGAATCATCATTCCTTTAATTGCATTATTCATTTTTTCTCCCCTTTTCTAATAATTTTTAGTATCTTTAGTTATACTACAAAAACACCATAAATTATAGTTATGGTGCTTTTTATAGTTATTTGCTTTTTAAACTTTTTTCAACTGCTAACGCTATTGCTTTTCCTAATAATGGTGGTACTGCATTTCCTAACTGTACAAGTTGCCATTTCTTAGCCCCCTTAAAAATAAAATCATCTGGAAATGATTGTAGCCTAGCCATTTCTCTAGCTGTAATAACTCTAGGTCTTCTCGGATGTATATTTACTGCGCCATGATTCTCTTTAATGGTACATGATGGCTTATTCCAATGACATTTCTTCCATGAATCTGAATAATTTTCATATAAACTTTTTCCTTCTTCAACCTTTCCTAGTCTTTCAATCATATCAGTTTTATGTCTAGTTCTTACATGATTTATATCTTTATCATCAGGTCTATCCATCAAATCTTCTATTGCATCTTTAATAGTTACATAATTTTCTTTATCTAACAATGGTTTTGGATGATAATTAACTGCTCCTATTCTATTACATATAAAAATAACACGTTGTCTTATTTGAGGAACAAAATAATCAGCTGAAGACAATACAGTTACATTTACATCATATCCCGCTTCATTATAATCCTGTATTATTTTTGCTTCTATTTTTCCATCTAGCATAGTTCTTAATCCTACTACATTTTCCATTACTACAAAATCTGGCTTTATTTCTTTTACTATTTCTAACATTTCTTTATATAAACTATTCCTGTCATCAGTTACAATCCTATTTCCACTCATACTAAAACCTTGACAAGGAAATCCCCCACAAATAACGTCAACTTTTTTATCTTTCAAATGATCATATAAATATTGTTTTACCGCATCCTCTCGTATATCTCTTGTTTCTACAAACTCATCAAAGCCTCTTTTTTCAATAAAATTATACTTATATGTCTCAACCGCAAATTTATTTATTTCTACACTAGCTAATGGCGTAAAACCTGCTTCAACAAAACCTAATGATAATCCTCCTGCACCTGCAAATAAATCTACAAATGTTAATCCATTACCATCATTCTTGTTATTCCAAAAATTTCTATACCATAAATCTGATATATCAATATATTTAATATCATCAACTTTCTTTATTCCATTTTTCTTTAATAAAAAGTTATTATCTTCTTCTAAACCAAGTGCAATTTCATCTAACTTAGGTGCACTTGCCATCCATTCATTAAAATCATCCTCATATATCCTGTACTTATTGCTCACTTTATCGTATTTTAGTAATCCTGCTGCGATATGTCTTCTTATAGTCTTTTGACTCTTACCACTAATATCTGCAACTTCTTTTATTGTAAAAAACTTCATAGACATATTCCTCCCTAAACTTGTATGTCTAGTTTACATGTTTTTTTTAACGTTGTCAATAAACTTATTCTTCAATTCTTATTTTTTTTAATTCTAACTTTTCATCTTCTACAAAATAACTAAAAACATCCATTTTTTTTATATTATATATCCTTTTCATCTCTTTTATTTCTTCTGCTTTCACCTTCATTTTACCATCATATCCTATTAATACAGCACTTGCTATATTAGAATCTTTACACAATACTTTATTCACCCAATTTGTATATTTGCATACTCTTTTTAAATGATCTTTATCAATTTCTTTTCTTTGAAACTCTATAACTTTAATTTCACTCGTATTCTCTCCATCCTCTGATATACTTATCATAAAATCTATTTCAGTACCCTCTATTCCATAAGGTAAATAATTAGCATACCACTTTATACATTTTCCCTTTATTCCTAGTTTCTCTAAAATATCGGTTTCATTATTACCATTGAGTTCGTTATTTATATATTGATTAAATAAGCCGTATAAAACTAGCTCAAATCTAACCTTTCTTTCATCATTATCAAGTAACTGTATTGCTTCAATATTATAATTTTCTATAAATTTTTCTGTAATTTCTTTTTTAGTTAATCTAAACTCAATCTTATTAGAAACTTCTATATTTTCTCCACTATATTCTATAAATCTCCAATTCTCATTTAAATCAATAAACTTTTTAATAAAAATAGATATTATCTCATCTGTTATTGGTGTACTTGCTCTTCCCTTTCCCTTTGCCCTTACTTTTTTTCCTATAATAGTCCATATATCATTCTTTATATTAGGATCATTGATAAGGTCATATTCATTTATTGGTTCTTTAAAATCATAAGCCTTCTCTAATTTTATTCTAAATGGATATTCACTCTTTCCTTGTTCCTCGAATTCAAACTTCTCCTCATCAATATATGCATCTGAAATAGCTCGATAAATTCCATAAAATTTACTCTCACCAGTCTGTTTAGAAGCATCTTTTCCATAAAATAACATAATCCCCTATAGATATATTCAACATATCATTCATTATATCTATAAATGTTCCATCTTGTATATCATCTTTCTTAGGTAACTTAGCCCCCCATATGTTTAAATCTTCTACTATTTTTATAGTTTTATCATCAACCGTAACTATTCTACCTTTAATTTTTCTTCTCATAAAAACCCATCCTTTCAAATATACTATATATATAAACTCTCTATATTATTTTACACTATAAATAATAATAATAATATAGACTTTTAAGCAACATTATTCATAAGTAGGAATTTATAGAAAATAATACATCCTCTCTTAAACTTCCCCTTTTTAACTTAATTCTCCTTACAAGAGGACAATAACACTTCCTTATTTTCTAATATCTTGTTATTTTATTGTATCAATTTACGTTTACTAATATGGTAAAATAGACTATTCAGATTAATTATTTTTAATTGTTACTGATTATATCTTATTCTTAATTTCTAAGATTCTTATCATATTATATAAGGTTAATATTGTTAATATATAGTCTAATAATATTTCTTAACCTAACACTTAGTTACACTATAAGTCGCTATAAGTATATTACATACATCTCTTAATCCTTTAATGTATATATAACAAATAAAAAAGAGATAATAAATATAAATTTATTATCTCTTTCTCTTAATCTATTGGTGGAGATGACGGGTGTCGAACCCGTGTCCGAAAGTAGCTCCGTCCAGCTTTCTACGAGCGTAGTCTGTATATTAAATTTCGCTTTCTAGAACACCTACAGACAGGTAACTAGACCGCTAGCTTCATAAGTTCCGTTCCTAGCTCAAAGCTTTGCTAAGCTCGGTTCCCCACTAATAATGACACCAGGATCCTAGACCGTGGGCAATCTAGGGCTGATGAGCAGTCTATATTAAGCTGCTAATGCAAAATTGTCTTCTGCGTTTATCTTTAATGCATACTTTATTATCGAGGCACCATGCTTCCCTCGGCTCGCTTACCAAACCTCACTTACCCCCGTCGAAGCCAAAACATCCCCATGTTAGGTAAATTTGATTTTGTAAAACGCACTATTCAATTTTGTTTTATGAACTAATTATATAGCACATATTCTTCACTGTCAACTTACCTACATGCTGAAACTAATTCATATTAAGCCAAAAGATTTTAATATTTTTTAAACTTACCTTAAATACATTATTTTTTCAAAATTTCATTTAATAACTTAACAACTTCATATTTATTTTCTGATATCATATGTCCTATTATAATTAAAAAACATATTTTCATATTTTACATAAATTGTATTTTAATAATAAAATACACACCTCCTAGCGAAAATTTCACTAAAGGGTGTGCACAAATACTAAAATATAATAAAGTAGCTATTGTAAGTATTAGTTATTCAAAACCTAACTTTATTAAAACATAGCAAATTTATTAAAAATATTATTTAAGTCCAAGTTTTTTTCTTTTGTTTATTATATGAGCTTCTATCGCCTTTGCCGCTTCAACTGGATCATCTCCTAAAGCTACTTTGCCACCTGTTAACCCCTCAACATCTTCTGTAAGAAGTTTTACTAATTTAGGGGCACCAGTAACAAATGGAGTAGGAGATAAATGTGTATATGCTCCATATGCTACTGCAAATATACCATCTATAGTAGCTTTTTGTTCCATCCATTCTGGAGCAGTAACTGCTATAGGAAGGTCTGGAATATCAACATTAAGATGATCTGCTAATGCCGTAACAAGCATTGATATTCTACCTGTATCAGTACAAGTACCAAAGCTTAATATAGGAGGTATTTTAAGCATATTACATATTTCCTTTAAACCTTCTCCTGCATATTTTTCTACAGAATCTAAGTTGCATAATCCTGCTACTTCAAGAGCGTGATTACCACAACCTCCAGCCACTACTAATATATCTCTTTTTATTAATTCTTTTGTTATATTAACTGTATTCCAATCTTGAGGACCGTTTCTTAAAGTAGAACAGTTTGCAAGTGCAACCACACCTTTTATTTTACCTGCTGCAATTACATCAACTAATGGATCAATTTTACCTCCAAGAGCACTTAAAACAGCTTCTGTTGAAAATCCTGATATAGCTTTTGTAACATATTTAGGAACCATAGGTTCAATTTTACCATGTCTTTTCTTAAAGTTATTTATTGCTATCTTAATTAAATTATCTGACATTTCATTAGCCTTTTCTGGATAATATGGAATCTTATGTTCAGCACCAGGTACACCTATTATTGTGCTTATACTAACTAATGCTATTTGATATTTTTCAGCGTATTGATCTATAGCTGGAGGTGAACAGTTTTCGTCCATAGCGATTGCATCTACTGTACCAGTAGCTAAGAGTGGTTCTATAGCTAGCCAATTCCCCATAAGACCAACAAATACATCATCAACTTCGTATCTTTGCAGTAACTCTTGCCCTGTTTCAATAGAACCAACTACTCTAATACCTTTAGCTCCTGCCGCTATAGCTTCATCTTTATATTCACCTTTTCTAAGTTTTTCTATTGTAATTGCCCCTATCCAAGGTTGATGTCCATTAAATACTATATTTACATAGTCAGGATCCATTATACCTAAGTCAACATTAACTTCATGAGGCATAGGAGTTCCAAATAAAATATCTTGTACCATTTCAAGGCCTATTTGTGCTGTATATATTGTAGATAGTCCTAATCTAAGAGCTTTTGTAGCAAGTGATACATAATCTCCATCCACATTTGTTAAACAGCTTGCAATTGAGTTTTGAACTTCATGTTCAACACCAGAAGGATAAATGTGAAGTTTTTTCCATACTGGTTTTCTTTTTTGCGGAGCAAAGACTTCTGTCATTATACTAGATTGATCAGGACTAACTTTCATCTCTTTGTCAAGAAAATCAGCTAATTGAACAGCAAGTTTATTAATATCTTGATTAGTATCTATTCCTACTTTTTCACACATCCATTTCAATTTAGCTTCATCTTTTATTTTAAATGGAGATTTACCTTCACCAGTAGATCTAAGTGTTCTAAAAGCTTCAAATGCATGATGTGCATATGTAGCTGCACCCATTATATTTCTCATAAGAAAATTTCTCATAGCCATGGCATCTGCTCCGATACCACAAACGCCCTTATCAGCTCCTGTTTTTTCATTAATTCTACAAGGACCTTGTGTACATAATTGACAACTTAATCCTTCAAGACAGAATTTACACCTTATTTTTTCTTGTGGTTTCCATCTTGAAAATACACTTGAAAGTCCATCATTTTGTATTCTCTTTAACATCTCTTCAACAGAGTCATGGTAACTCACGCGACCCTCTAATTTTTCTCTAATTGTTTCACTCATATTTTATATTAATCTCCCTTCTATACTTAAATATTACTTATATAAATTAATATCATTTAATATTATTTACCTATTTTTTGATATTATTTATATTTTTATTTATTATCTATAAAAGAGTCTTTTCAATATCTCTATAAGTACCTATTCTTGATATAATACTAAGCTTTCTACTCAATTTCCCATGAATTAAACATTCATTAATGCAGATAATACATTTAAAGGTAAGGAGGTAATTTGGATGAAAGATGAAAATGGAAATCCTATAGGTGTGTTAGCTCACATATTAAAAACTAATGTAACTGAATCTAGTGACGCAGATATGATAACTTCTCTTAATAAAGATCTAGATAATATTAAAATCAATGATAGATTTTCAAATGAAGAAATATTATCTTATACTAATCCGAGAGTACAAACAAATAAACAAACTACATTAGCAGATGCAGTTAATATTTCACATGATTATGATAAAAAATAAGATAGACTGTTTGCCTATCTTATTAGATACCTAATTATTTAATTATGCTTAAGTTTAATAATATTATTTTCTAATTTTTAGACTTATAAACTATTTTTTAAAAAGAAGACTACCGAAACTTTATATTAATTAAAGTTTTAGTAGTCTTAATTTAAAATATTATTTTATCCTATAAAGTTATATAATCTGCTGATACATATCCATAACCATTTTTATATTTTATTTTATGCCATCCGTTTGATGTTGATACTATAGTTACTTTTGATCCTCTACTTAGGGTTCCTATTACTGAGTTTCTTATTGAAGGGTTACTTCTTACATTTAATGCACTTGCATTTACTTTTCCTATTCTTTCTGAAACAGAAGAATTATTATTTGAAGTAGATGATCCATTGACTTTTATATAATCTGCTGATACGTATCCATAGCCATTCTTGAATTTTATTTTGTGCCATCCATTTGATGTTGATACTATTTCAACTTTTGCTCCTCTACTTAAGCTTCCTATTACTGAATTCTTTGTTGATGCTCCGCTTCTTACATTTAATGAGCTTGCATTTACTGATCCAGTCTTTGTTGTTGCTTCTGGTTTTGTATCTGGCTTTTGTTCTGGTTTATTTTCTGGCTTACTTGTATTTGATGAATTAACCTTTATATAATCTGCTGATACATATCCATATCCATTTTTGAATTTTATCTTGTGCCATCCATTTGATGTTGATACTATTTCAACTTTTGCTCCTCTATTTAAGCTTCCTATTACTGAATTCTTTGTTGATGCTCCGCTTCTTACATTTAGTGAGCTTGCATTTACTGTTCCTGTTTTTGTTGTTGCTTCTGGTTTTGTATCTGGCTTTTGTTCTGGTTTAGATTCTGGCTTACTTGTATTTGATGAATTAATCTTTATATAATCTGCTGATACATATCCGTATCCATTTTTATATTTTATTTTGTGCCATTTACCTGATGTTGATACTATTTCAACTTTTGCTCCCCTATTTAAGCTTCCTATTACTGAGCTACTTGTTGAAGCACCACTTCTTACATTTAATGCACTTGCATTTACTGTTCCTGTCTTTGTTGTTGCTTCTGGTTTTACATCTGGCTTTTCTTCTGGTTTAGCCTCTGGCTTATTTGTATTTTGCGAATCAACCTTTATATAATCTGCTGATACGTATCCATAGCCATTTTTATATTTTATTTTGTGCCATCCATTTGATGTTGATACTATTTCAACCTTTGCTCCTCTGTTTAAGCTTCCTATTATTGAACTACTTGTTGATGCTCCGCTTCTTACATTTAATGCACTTGCATTTACTGTTCCTGTTTTAATTGTTGCCTCTGGCTTTTCTTCAGGTTTTTGCTCAGGTTTTTCTTCTGGTTTATTTTCAGGCTTTTCTTCTACTCCATTTAATTTAATATTATCTTTTAAATATTTTTCTATTCCATCAGCAAGAGCAGTAGCTAATTTATCTTGATATGCGTCACTTCCAAGTTTGCTTGCTTCTGCCTTATTTGAAATAAATCCAGCTTCAAATAATGAAGAAGGCATTGTGCTTTCTCTTAAAACAGCAAAGTTTGCATTCTTTACCCCTCTATTTACTGCACCAGTTTGCTTTATAGCATTATTTTGAATATCATCACTTAATGGTTTATGACTTGATTTATCTCTATGATAATACGTTTCTATTCCATTAGCACTTGCTTGGTCAAATGAATTTATATGATTAGATACAAATATGTCAGCTCCATACTCATTTGCCATCTCAGCTCTTTCACCTAATGAAAGATATTCATCTGTTGTTCTACTCATTTTAACTTCTATACCTCTAGCTTCTAGCTTCTTTTGAAGTTTTAATCCAATTTGAAGATTTAATTCATCTTCTAATAATCCATTTCCTGATGATCCATCATCATATCCTCCATGACCTGGATCTATAAATACTTTATAGTAATTTCTATCTACAGTATTAGAGAAAGGTTTAATTGAATAGCTTGTACTACTATTTGGTACATAAACTTCAACTATATGAACCTTATCACCTATTTTTTTGCTTAAATAAACAGTTCCTTCATTTTTAGGTGTTACAATACCTTTATCGTTAATTGATACTGTATTTTTATTAGACATATCCCACCCTGGGTATTTAGATAAATCTAGAGTTTCTCCTTTTCTTAAAGATATACCATTTTCAATAACTACTTCATTTTTATTATATTTATCTATTACTGATTTAAATTCTCTTTCAAGATTTGTACTTGCATGTGCCTTTATTCCTCCAGAGAATATTGTTCCTATTGATACTGCAATTATAACTGCTGTTGCTTTAATAATTGCATTTAACTTTCTTCTATTCATTCAATAAACTCCTCCTCAATACTCATATAAATTAAAAATATTAAAATTTAGTTAACTTTTAATTAATTTTTATTAACAAGCTTATTATATGGTAAAGATTTTCACTTTTCAATGAATTATTCAAAATTTGTTTAATTTTAATTGATTTTGTAAAAAAATATTACACTTTATCCCATATATAGTAAAAAGCCACTTATTTTTCAAGTGACTTTCTTACTATACTATTTAATTTGCAAAAGCTCTCTTCATTGAAGTACTTATAATCTTAAATAAAAACATACCCCCAACTAAATTTAAACCTATAGCTGGTATAACTACAGCTACAAATAAACTAGTAAATCCTGCTGGTAATCCAACTATTAAACTTGCTGATCCTAAAAATGTTAATCCACTTACTAAAGTTCCTATTGGAAATACAACTAAACTTTCTACTTTTCTTCTTTTACTTTCTGTCATTGACTTTATTACATTTATCTTATTCATAATCATCATAACTAAGAATACAACATTAACTGTTACTAGTTTATCTATCATATTTGGTACTTGTCCACCTGGAAACTTAGTTGTCATTGCAGTAAATAGTCCAGTTACAATTGCAGCTACTAAACATGTTTTATATTTTCCTCTATTTAATATCATTATTATAAAAAGCATTGCAAGTGCAAAATCCGGTTGCATTGGTAATCCAAGTGCTGGTGTAATTTGATGAAGCAGAGCTCCTATTCCTAGTAATAAAGCATTCATTATCATATTTTTTGTGTTTTCATTTCTATTCATATAATTCCATTCTCCTTTAATATTCATAATTTTAATTTTCCACTCTCCTAATAACTCATCATTTCATACCACTTAGATCACCTCCTTAAATTTTTATAATAAAAAAACCGTCCTATGCTAAAACATAGGACGGATTATATACTTTCCGCGTTGCCACCTAATTTGTGTCTAATTATATATGTAATAAATTAAACACCACCTCAATTCAAGTACTATCATACTCTATCTGCTATAAGGTGCAGCCCACCATAAATGCTACTCTCTAAAAATAGATTTCGTTTTATTCCTACAAGGTCCATTCAATAAATCTCTTCTTGCTAAGATCTCACCACCCTTAGCTCTCTTTAATGAAGCTTAACTTACTTACTCTTCCTTATCAACGGATTATCAATTTTTTATTGTTTATATTATTATAATATTACTTTTTCAGAAAAATGCAACTACTTTTTTAAATTTTATCATAATTTATTATACTTAATATAGATTCATAAAAAGAATGTGTATAATCATGAGTATCACTTTTTTCTAATTCTTCCTGAGTTTTTCTAACCATTGGTACATTATCTGTTATTATATTATCTACTCCTAAATATAACATCTTTTCTGCAAGATCTTTACTATTTATCGTAAATACATCTACCTTTTTACCTAGTGCATGAAGTGCATATACTGTTTTTTCATTTACAAGTGATGAGTCTAAACAGAAGAAATCAACATTTAATTTTTGAAAATCACCAAATGCTGCAATTACAATATAACCAACCTTTAATTTAGGATTTATTCTCTTCATTTCTTGAAGAACTTCAAAATTATTTGAAGATATCATAACATCATTATCCATCTTATTTTTATCTATTAATTCACTAACCTTTTTAACTAACTCATCATTTTTTCCTTTTGGCTTAAGTTCTATATTTAATTTTATTTTTCCCTTTGCTTCTTTTAATACTTCATCTAGTGTTGGAACCTTTTCCCCCTTAAAGTCTTTTGAGAAAAATGATCCATTATCAAGTTTTCTTATTTCATCTAAAGTCATTTGTCTAGGAGCTTTTCCTTCCTTAGCTGTACGTCTAAATGTACTATCATGAAGTAATATTACTTTATTATCTTTAGTAGTTTGTACATCAATTTCAGCATAATTTGCTTTTTCTTTTTCAGCTTCTTTTATTGCAGATAAAGTATTTTCTGGTGCTAACGTACTTGCTCCCCTATGAGCAGTTATTAATGTTTTACTACATTTTATTTTATGACTTACTATACCATATCCAATAAAACCACTATATACTATAAAAATTATAGTAAGTATAACTACAAAAATTTTAGAGAATCTTTTAAAAAATTTATATACTAAATTATTTTTGTAATCATAAAAACATTTAAATTCTCTCTCTACAACATTCTCTTCATCTCTAAGTTTATAATAAAGTTCTACTAAGAATGAAACAAAAAGTGGTGTAGTTATAATTGAAACTATAGTAAACCCAGCATAAAAAATTGCTAGTAAACAATTTAAGAAAACTTTACTCATAACACTTTTTGAGCCTAAAACATATTTTGATATACCCATTCCAAAGCCAAGTGTTAAAATAACTAGTAAAAATTCAATTAAACTTATAATTATAGTCCATAGTATTATAGCTTTAAGTAACTTCCACTTATTATTTTTATATATAGTATAGCTTTTTCTTACAGCTTGTCTCCCTTTTACCTTTTCTATAACTACTATAGGTATTGATAAAACCCATCTTAATAAAAATATTACTACTGTTATTATAATTAATGCATATAATGCTTTCCCCCAAAGTGTCTTTGATAATTCTATAGTTATAAATGGTGGAATTGAGTAATTTTTTATTAATGAGCTACAAAGCCCTATTCCTGTAAGTGGTCCAATTACACCAGTTATTATTATTAAAGGAATTATCCCTCTATCAAATGTATCTTTTAATACACCTATCATATTAAATATTCCATCAAGTGCTTTAACCTTCTCTCTTCTATATGACTTTACTCCAATATAAGTCAAAGCTCCAATCTCTATAAATACAAGACAAAAGGCTAATATTACTAATATTAATATACATATAATTCCCTCTATACTTAAACAAAAGGAAATTATACTCTTATTTGCAATTGTCTCTAAACCTTCATTGCGCAGGAAATATCTAAATATAAAATATAATACTGGTGCAAATATAAAGGCTGTAAGTATTCTATAACAAATTTCAAAATACGTGCATCCAAACAAATTAAATTTGAAATCTATAAACGTTCTCTTAATTAAATTAATTAAACTAAATGTCTTTTGTTTATCTTTTTCCTCCAATATTTCTTCTCCTTTTTAAGTATTTTAAATAATTATATACTATCTTTATTAACCTCCTATTAACAAAAAAGACGTTTTAAATTAAAACGTCTTTTAATACTAATTTGATGATCTTGCAAGCCAAATAGCTGCAAATACTATTATAAGTCCTCCAAGTAATTGAAGTGCTGTTAATGTTTCTCCATATACTAAGTAAGCAAATAAACTTCCAAGTACAGGTTCTAATGCAACTAATACTGATGCAATTCCTGAATCTATGTAATCTGTTGATTTAACATATGCTATATTTGCAATGAATGTTGAAAGTACACCAATTGATAATATATTAAGTACAACAAATATAGGTTGTGCATTTGTTGTAATAGCTGTGTTTACTCCACTAAAATCAGTAAAGAATGCTAAAACTATTGCACTTGCTATAAATCCGTATATAAGCATACTGTCTTTTGAATATTTTCCATCGAAAAATCTTGGTATAACAAGTTGAAGCGCAAAAAGTACTCCTGTTGAAAGTCCAATTAATAATCCAATTATATCTAAGTTTTCAAATCCAACTCCAAATATATTTGAAATTAAAATACAACCTGTAATAGCAAGTAAAATTACTATTGCCTTTTTTGCTGTAATTTTTTCTTTAAAGAATATTGCATTAAAAATTGTTACCCATATTGGGTTTGTAAACATAAGTACTGTAGCAACTGCTATTGGTACTCTTTCAACTGCAATATTAAATGTAGTGAATGATAATCCAAATGTTACTATACCATATAAAGCGCTAACTATAATTCCTTTTAAATCAATCTTAAAGGCGTTTTTATTAAATATAAATAAAAATATACTAAATCCTATAGCTGCAATTAAGCATCTAAAAAATGAAATACTCATAGAATTTATTCCTGCATTAGCTAGTGTTCTACTAGTTACGCCCATCATTCCCCAGAATAATGTTGCAATTAATACAAGTGAAATTCCTTTTTTCTTATTGTTCATTTAATCCTTCCTTTCGTAATTCATTATATCTTCTTTTTTGCTAAGGTTTACATAAAGAAGTCACCTTACTATTTTACTATAAATTCTTATACTTTTCTTATATTTTATCAATTGTTTACATTTTAGTCACATAAAAAAATAAAAATAAAAATAAAAATAAAAATAAAAATAAATAAATTCCCTTATCCACAATTAAATGTAGATAAGGGAATTTCTAAACTTATTTTTATTTACTAGAAGTTAACATCTTCTCCATAGTATGCAGCTTTATAAATTGCTTCAATTAAATCTTCATCAACTTTTCTTGGATTAGTTACTGTACATGCATCTATAACTGCATTTTTAGACATGTATTTAACATTTGCTTTAAATTCTTCTTCATCAACACCATATTC
This sequence comes from Clostridium budayi, assembly GCF_055396605.1. Classification (NCBI taxonomy): domain Bacteria; kingdom Bacillati; phylum Bacillota; class Clostridia; order Eubacteriales; family Clostridiaceae; genus Clostridium; species Clostridium budayi. The sequence goes on along the minus strand of NZ_AP042456.1, from coordinate 932,798 downwards.
TTTAAATGTTTTTGGTATATTAAGTTCTTCATTTAAGTTTCTTATAACCATAACTAATGAATCTACTAATTCATCATCATTGTTTCCACTAAGGTGTAACATCTTAGCTATTTCTACAAATCTATCTTTAGCAGTAACTTTATTAAATTGTATTACTGCTGGAAGTAAAATTGCATTTGCACATCCATGAGGCACATGGAATACTCCCCCTATTTTATGAGCCATTGAATGAACTATTCCAAGGGATACATTACTAAATGCCATACCAGCTAAACATTGAGCATCGTGCATTTCAGCTCTTGCATCCATGTCTCCTTCATATGATCTTTTTATATAAGTTCTAACCATATCTATAGCCTTTAAAGCTAATGGATCAGTAAAGTTATCTGCTATTGTTGATACATATGCTTCTATTGCATGTGTCATAGCATCCATACCTGTATAAGCTACTAATTTTTTTGGCATAGTTTCTGCAAGTTCTGGATCAACTATTGCTATATCTGGTGTTATTTCAAAATCAGCTAAAGGATATTTAATCTTTTCACCATAATCAGTTATAACTGAGAATGCTGTTACTTCTGTAGCTGTACCACTAGTTGAAGCTATAGCTATAAATTTAGCTTTATTTCTAAGCTTTGGTAACCCAAATGGTACTATTGCTTCTTTAAAAGTAAAGTCTGGATGTTCGTAGAATATCCACATAGCTTTAGCTGCATCAATTGGTGATCCTCCACCAAGACCAACTATCCAATCAGGTTCAAAGTCTCTCATTGCCTCTGCACCTTTCATAACAGTTTCAACAGATGGATCTGATTCAACTCCATCAAATACTCTAACTTCAAGACCTGCTTCTTTTAAATTATCTTCAATTTTTTGTAAGAAACCAAATCTTTTCATTGAGCCTCCACCCATAACTATCATTGCTTTCTTACCTTCAATATTCTTTAAAACATCAATTGATCCTTTTCCATGATAAATGTCTCTTGGTAATGTAAATCTTGCCATAAAATATTCCTCCTAATTCCCATGTAAAAATTTATATAAAAATTATATTTATTTGTCTTTTAAATACTCATCAATTGCTTTAGCTGCATCTTTACCTGCACCCATAGCAAGTATTACAGTTGCAGCCCCAGTTACTGCATCACCACCTGCATAAACTCCTTCTCTTGAAGTTTTACCTGTGTGTTCTTCAGCTACAATACATTTTCTCTTATTTATATCAAGACCTTTTGTTGTATGTGATATTAATGGATTTGGTGATGTTCCAAGTGACATTATTACAGTGTCAACATCCATTATAAATTCTGATCCCTTTATTTCTACTGGTCTTCTTCTACCTGATTCATCTGGTTCTGAAAGTTCCATTCTTACACATTTCATTCCAGTAACCCATCCATTTTCATCAGTTAATATTTCAGTTGGATTAGTTAAAAGGTCAAATATTATACCTTCTTCCTTTGCATGATGAACTTCTTCAATTCTTGCTGGAAGTTCTTCTTCTCCTCTTCTATAAACTATATGAGTTTCACTACCTAATCTTAATGCTGTTCTTGCAGCATCCATAGCAACATTTCCGCCACCTACAACAGCAACTTTTTTACCTAGTTTTACAGGAGTTTTGTAATCTTCTTTAAAAGCTTTCATTAAATTAACTCTTGTTAAGAATTCATTTGCAGAAAATACTCCGTTTGCATTTTCTCCTTTTATTCCCATAAATCTTGGAAGTCCAGCACCTGATCCTATAAATACAGCATCAAAATCTTCGTTTTCTAATAGTTCATCTATTGTTATTGTTCTTCCTATAATTACATTGGTTTCAATTTTTACTCCAAGTTTTTTTATGTTTTCAATTTCTTTTTTAACAATCTTATCTTTTGGAAGTCTAAATTCTGGAATTCCATAAACTAAAACTCCACCAGCTTTATGAAGTGCTTCAAAAATAGTTACATCATAGCCTTTTTTAGCTAAATCTCCAGCACATGTAAGACCTGCAGGACCACTTCCTATTACAGCAACTTTCTTTCCATTTTTAGGTTCTTTTTCTGAAAGGTCTACATCATTTTCCATGCTCCAATCAGCAGTAAATCTTTCAAGTTTACCAATTGATAAAGCATCACCTTTTATTCCTAGTACACATTTACCTTCACATTGACTTTCTTGAGGGCAAACTCTTCCACATACAGCTGGAAGTGCACTATATTTTGAAATAACTTTAGCTGCTTCTTCAAAATTACCTTCTGATACTTCTTTAACAAATCCAGGTATATCTATTGATACTGGGCAACCTTCTACACATCTTGGATTTTTACAATTTAAACATCTTTTAGCTTCTCTTACAGCTTCATCTTCGTTATATCCTAAACAAACTTCTTTAAAATTTTTAGCTCTTTCTTTTGGATCTTGTTCACGTACTGGAACTCTTTTTAATCTTTCTTCCATATTCATTATTTATCACCTCCGCAATGTCCACAGCCACCATGATGAGTGTCTCCTTCTCTTTCCTTAAGGATTGCTCTTCCTTCTTCTGTCTTATACATAGTTTGTCTTCTCATTGCTTCATCAAAATTAACTAGATGTCCATCAAATTCTGGTCCATCAACACATGCAAATTTAACTTCATCTCCAACTGTTACTCTACATGCACCACACATACCAGTTCCATCAACCATTATTGGATTTAAACTAACAGTTGTCTTTATTCCAAGTTCTTTAGTTAACATACACATAAATTTCATCATTATCATAGGACCTATAACTACAGCTTCATCATAGTGTTTTCCTTCATCTTTAACTAAATGAGTTAATAAGTCAGTAACTCTACCATTAAATCCATATGATCCATCATCTGTTGAAATATAAAGATTTTTAGAAACTTCTCTCATTTCATCTTCTAATATTAAAAGATCTTTAGTTCTACTTCCTATAATTACATCAACATCTATGCCATGTTCTTTCATCCACTTAACTTGAGGATATACAGGAGCAGCACCTACTCCACCTGCTATAAAGATATATTTTTTCTTTTTTAAATCTTCAATATTTTCTGTAACAAATTCACTTTCTCTTCCAAGAGGTCCAACAAAATCACTTACATAGTCACCTACATTTAATCTTTCAAGTTCTTTTGTTGCTTCTCCAACTACTTGGAACACTATAGATACTGTTCCTTTTTCTTTATCAAAATCTGCAATTGTTAAAGGCACTCTTTCACCTTTTTCATCAGTTTTAACAATTATAAATTGTCCTGGCTTTGCAGAATGTGCAACTCTTTTTGCTTCTATGTCCATTAAATATATATTGTTTGTTAATTCTCTTTTTGAAACTATTTTATACATATCAAACTCGCAGCTCCTTTTTTTATGTATTCATTTCTACACTAATAAATATTAGCAAATTCCGTGCCAACTGTTATAATTTTAACAATATCCTAGTAATAATCTCATTCTTTATACATTTCTGTAAAATATATAGAAAAAGACATATGTATTATTTTAATACATATGCCTAATTTTATTGTCCTATTTTATTACACTGTATTTTTTTAGTACAACTAATATATATTATATTTATCTAATTTATAGTATAAAGTATTTCTACTAATTCCAAGAGATTTAGCCGTTCTACTCATATTATATTGATTGTACTTAATTGCTTTTTCTATTAAAACTTTCTCTATATCCTTTATCTTAAAATCATTACCTAATTCTATATATATTCCTCTATCTTCTTTGTCATTTACTTCACATTCTTTATGTTTATCTTTTATTTCTTCTATATTTTTATCTTCCATATCATCTTCAAACTGATATGATATTTTTCCATCTAAATTCACTATATTTTCAATGCAATTTTCAAGTTCACGTACATTCCCCGGCCATGAGTAATTTATTAATTTGTTATATAAATTCTCATCAATTTTAGGAACATTTTTATTAAGCTTAAATGCTTTAATTCTTAAAAAATGCTCTATTAATTTTTCAACATCCCCTTTTCTTTCTCTAAGAGGAGGAAGATATATTGGAATTACGCTTAATCTATAGAAAAGATCTTCTCTAAATGTTCCATTTTTAATCTCTTCTTTTAAATCTTTATTTGTAGCTGCTATAATTCTAACATCTATAGGAATTTCTTTTTCACTTCCTATTCTAGTTATTCTTCCTTCTTGTATTACTCTTAATAAATGTACTTGCATCTCTAGTGGCATTTCACCAATTTCATCTAAAAATACTGTTCCTCCATTTGCTACTTCAAACTTTCCAAGTTTACCGCCTTTTTTTGCTCCAGTAAATGCACCTTCCTCATATCCAAATAGTTCACTTTCTATTAAGTTTTTAGGAATTGCACCACAATTTATAGCAACAAATTTTTTGTCTCTTCTATAGCTAAAATTGTGAATTGCTTGGGCTAAAATTTCTTTACCTGTCCCACTTTCTCCTTGAATAAGCACAGTTGAAGGACTATTAGCTATTATCTTACAATTAGTTATAACATTTAATATTGCATCACTTTCTCCTAAAATATCATCAAAAGTTTTATAAGCTGAACGTGATGTATACATGTTGTCCTGCATTTCTGTCTTTTTACTTAAAGTAACTACTGCACCTACAACCTTTTCATTTAACTTAATAGGTTTTACTGTTATTAATGTTCTGTTATTTGTATCACTTAATAACTTTATTTCTTTTATATATGTTTTATAATTATCCTTTTCAAAACTTAAAGCTATGTTTTTCCATCCTGGAATTATAGTATCTATCTTTTCATCTATTAAATCTTCTCCTAGAATATTTAATATTTCACAAGCAAGACTATTTACATTGGTAATTTTCCCATCTGAATCAACAATTATTATGCCTTTGTCCACATTATCCATAACACTTCCTACATAGTTATAAGCTTCCTTTAATATATTGTTTATATGTCTTTTTTCAAGTTCTTTTTCTATTGCCTTAACACAAAATATAACTAATCCAAGTGAATGAGGATGTTTATTCATCCATTCAGAAGTTAAATTAAGTGTTCCTATAATGTTGCCACTTTTACCATGTATCGGTGCCGCTGAACATGTAAGCCTTTTAAATATATTTATGTAATGCTCTTCTGCTGTAAGTTGTACAGCTCTATCTTCTTCTAAAGCTACTGCCATAGCATTTGTACCTATATTTTTCTCATCCATATACATGCCTGTCTTTATATTTAATTTTTCATATTCTTTAACTGTATTTTCCTTACCGGTTACTCTTAAGATACATCCATCTTTATCTGTTAGAACTATTATAAACTCTTCGTTTTTTAATACTTCATTAAACATATCCATGTATACTTTCGCTATACTTATTAACTCAGAATTTTCTTTTAATACATTTTGAAGTTCATCATTATTTAGCGTTTTATTGGAACTTTTACTATCTATTTTTATACCATATTCCTTACTTCTTTTATGTGAATTTAAAATTCTCTTATCAAAACCCATGAGAAACTTCCCCCTATTATCCATCTCTTTTATCTAGTAGTGTTTTATAAATACATTATAATACCATTCCTAGAAATTTATTTATGTATTTACAATTAATTTACAAACTTCGTGTTTTCATAAACAAAATAAGACTATCTAAAATCAAATTTTAAAATCCTTTTAGATAGCCTTAAACTTAATATCTGTTTTTATTTTTAATTGCTCTTTGCATTTCTCTATTATGGGCTTTTTCAAGAAGTGAATCTCTCTTATCGTAATTTTTCTTACCCTTACAAACTCCAAGTGCAACCTTTACTCTTCCCTCTTTAAGATATAATGAAAGAGGTACAAGTGTTAATCCTTCTTTTGATACTAATCCTGCAAGTCTTCCTATTTGTTCTTTATGAAGAAGTAGCTTTCTATCTCTTAATGGGTCTACATTAAATATATTTCCTTGTTCATATGGACTTATATGCATTCCTCTTATAAATATTTCACCATTTCTAACTTCCCCATAGCAATCCTTAAGATTAACTCTTCCGTTTCTAATTGATTTAACTTCTGTTCCAACAAGTACAAGACCTGCTTCAATAGTTTCTTCTATAAAATAATCGTGTCTAGCTTTTCTATTTTCTGCTAAAGAATTTGAATTTTTCTTTCTTACCAATTTTATCACCTACTTCTTATTTAAACCTATATAACTTAGTAAAATTATAATATAAGTTATAGAAATTCGCAATTATTCTAGACTTAACAGTAAAAAAGCAATCTCAAAAGAGATTGCCTTTAGAAATCTATTCTTCTATTATATCTTCTGATTGTGCTAATACTTCTTTTAATTCCTTTTTAACTTGAGGAATTTTTTCATTTAATTCTTTTAAAGCTTCTTCTTTAATATCTTCATCTTCTTCATCAGAAATTAAATCAAAATAAATTTCTCTATTTTCTATATCAACTTTACTACATTTAACCTTAACTTCATCACCAAGTCTATAAATATTCTTAGTTCTTTCTCCAATTAAAGCTAAATGATTTTCATCATATACATAGTAGTCATCTTCAAGTGCAGTTATATGAACCAATCCTTCGATTGTGCTTGGAAGTTCTACAAACATACCAAATGAAGTAACTGATGAAACAATTCCTTCGAATTCTTGACCAATTCTTTCTTGCATGTATTCTGCTTTCTTTAAATCATCAACTTCTCTTTCAGCTTCTTGTGCAACTCTTTCTGTTTCAGAAGATTGCTTTGATGCATAATCAACTATTCCTATAAGTTTCTTAGCTCTTCCACCATCAATCTTTCCATTGATTTGTTCTTTTATAATTCTATGAATTTGAAGGTCTGGATATCTTCTAATTGGTGATGTGAAGTGACAGTAGTATCTAGCTGCTAAACCAAAGTGACCTAAACTTTCTGGTGAATATCTAGCTTTCATCATTGATCTTAAAAGTAGAGTACTTACAACTGTTTCTTCTTTCTTACCTTTAACTTTATCTAAAACTTCCTGAAGAGTTCCTGGGTGGATTTCTTGACCCCATTTCATTGTATATCCTAGATTATAAATAAATTCTCTGAATTTAATAAGCTTTTCTTCATCTGGATCTTCGTGAACTCTATAAACAAATGGTAAGTTAGTCCAGTACATATATTCAGCTATTGTTTCATTACATACAAGCATGAATTCTTCTATAATTCTATTTGAAATTTCTCTTGGATAAGGTTTTATTTCAACCGGTTTTCCTAAAGAATTAAGAGTTATTTTAGCTTCTTCAAATTCGAAGTCTATAGCTCCCCTCTTCATTCTTCTACCTCTTAAAATCATAGCAAGCTCTTCCATAGCCTTAAAATCTTCATATAAATAATCGTATTTCTTAATTAATTCTTCGTCTTTATCTACAAGAATCTTAGTAACATCTGTATATGTCATTCTTTCATTAGTTCTAATAATACCTTCATGTATTGAATGATCTATTACCTTACCTTTTTTGTCGATTGTCATTATACAGCTAAGTGTTAATCTATCAACTTTAGGATTTAAAGAACATATTCCATTTGAAAGTTTCTTAGGTAACATTGGAATAACTCTATCTATTAGGTACACTGATGTTCCTCTCTTTAAAGCTTCTTTATCTAGAGGATCTTTTTCTCTAACATAGTGAGTTACGTCTGCTATGTGTACTCCAAGTCTAAAATTGCCGTCTGGTAATCTTTCTATAGATACAGCATCATCTAAGTCTTTAGCATCTTCACCGTCTATAGTAACCATTTTTAAGTTTCTAAAGTCTGTTCTTCTTTTATATTCTTTAGGTTCTATTTCTTCGTCTATCTTATCTGCATAATTTAAAACTTTATCTGGGAATTCTTCTGGTAATCCAAACTTTTTAATTATAGTAAGTATATCAAGACCTTTATCTCCCTTTTGACCTAAAACTTCTGTTATAACACCTTCTGGGCTTCTTCTCTTTTCTGGCCATTTAGTTACTTCAACTATTACAACATCTCCGTCATTAGCCCCATTTCTATCTTTCTTTGATATGAATATGTCTTGATGAAGTCTTGTATCTTCTGGAACAACAAATCCGAAGTTTCTGCTATTTTCATAAACACCAATTATTTTGTTGTTTGCTCTTTCAACTACTTCTACAATTTCTCCTTCTCTTTTCTTACCATTTCTATCTTCCCTAGTAATTTGTGCTAGAACCTTATCTCCATTCATAGCCCCATTCATACATGATGATGGTATAAATACATCTTTTTCGCCTTCATTTTCTGGTATTAAAAAACCAAATCCTCTTTGATGTCCTTGAAGTCTACCAGCAACTAGTCCAACTCTTTCTGGAATACAGTATTTTTCCTTTTTAGTTAATACTATTAATCCTTCTCTCTCCATTGCATTAAGTACTTTTTTAAATGCTCTAATTTCATCTGATCTTATATCAAAAACTGCAACCAATTCACTTAAAGTCATTGGTTTGTATGCTTCTTCACGCATAAATTGTAATAATGTATGTTTTATTCTCATATTATTCCTCCGTTATTAATCTTATATCATTAGTATATACTTTCCTTTATTTCTTTATACTATTCATTTAATATAATACCTATTATACATCAATGATAATTATTATTTAAGTAAATTATATCTATAATAACATAACTTTCCTAAAACCGTTATTTAATCTTCTAAAAATTTAATGATTTTATATTATTTAATAAATTTAAATATAATAAAAGCTATCTTTTTAATATTTTTTAAATTATAAAAAGATAGCTCCCATGTTTATCTATATAACATTAAAATAATATTCCTCCAAATTCAACAATAAGTGGTGCAAATACAACTGCAACTATTGTCATAAGCTTAATTAATATATTCATGGAAGGTCCTGATGTGTCCTTAAATGGATCTCCAACAGTATCACCAATTACTCCAGCTTTATGAGCATCGCTTCCTTTTCCTCCATTTACTCCGCTTTCAATATACTTTTTAGTGTTATCCCAAGCTCCACCTGCATTTGACATTAAAATAGCCATCATAACACCTGTTACAACACCTCCGCATATAAGTCCTGCTAGTGCCTCTTTTCCAAGTAGTATCCCTACAACAAGAGGTGATAACACTGCAATAATTCCAGGGGCTATCATTTCCCTTAAAGCTGCTCTTGTTGATATTTCAACACATGTAGAGTATTCTGGTTTTTCTGTTCCTTCCAATATTCCAGGCTTTTCTTTAAACTGCCTTCTTACTTCTGAAACCATTTCTCCCGCTGCTTTTCCAACTGATTGCATAGTTAAAGCTCCAAATAAAAATGGAAGCATACCTCCTATTAATACTCCAACTAATGTTAATGGATTTAATAAATTAATAGCTTCTAAGTTTACTGCTTGAGTATAAGATGCAAATAATGCAAGTGCAGTAAGAGCTGCTGAACCTATAGCAAACCCTTTACCTATGGCAGCTGTAGTATTACCTACTGAATCTAATTTATCTGTTATTTCTCTAATACTTTCATCAAGTCCACTCATTTCAGCTATTCCCCCAGCATTATCTGCAATAGGACCATACGCATCAACAGCTACTGTTATAGCTGTAGTTGAAAGCATTCCAATAGCTGAAAGTGCAATACTATATAATCCTATTAATGAATTATCACTTCCGCCTGCTCCAAAGTATGAAATTAATATTCCAATAACAATTAAAATAATTGGCATAACAGTTGATTTCATCCCAACTGCAAGTCCTGCTATTATATTAGTTGCAGCACCTGTTTTACATTCTTCTGCCATATATTTAACTGATTTATAATCAGATGATGTGTATATTTCTGTAATCTTTCCAATTAAAAGTCCAACGCATACACCAACTACAATTGGTATAAATAATTTTAAATCTTTAAAGAAATAATTGCATGCTAAACCACTTAATATAAGAGCTATTATTCCTGATAAAAAACTTCCTATATTAAGTGCTTTTTGTGGATTATCACCTTTATACATCTTAACTGCAAAAATTCCTATTATAGAAGCTATAATTCCAATTGCTGCAAGTATTAAAGGATATATTAAAGCTTCTCTTCCAAGTACAGTTGATACTAAAAAACTTCCAAGTGTTATAGCTGATATTATTGAACCTACATAAGATTCAAAAAGATCAGCTCCCATACCACATACATCACCAACATTATCTCCAACATTATCAGCTATAACAGCTGGATTTCTTGGATCATCTTCTGGTATATTAGCTTCAACCTTCCCAACTAAATCTGCTCCAACATCTGCTGCCTTTGTATATATACCTCCACCAACTCTTGCAAAAAGTGCTATTGATGAAGCACCAAGACCAAATCCAGTGATGTATTCAGTATTTAAATCAAATACTACTGAAAGCATAGTAACTCCAATTACTCCAAGTGAAACAACGCAAAGTCCCATTACAGTTCCACCAGAAAAAGCAACATCTAATGCTTTTTTGATTCCTGACTTAGCTGCATTTGCACATCTTACATTTGCCTTAACAGCTATTCTCATACCAACAAATCCTGCTACCATAGAGAAAATTGCACCGACTAAAAATGCAATTGCTGTCTTATAGCTTAAAAATATAGAAATTAAAAGGAAAATACATACTACAAAAATCGAAAGATATTTATATTCCTTTTTTATAAAAGCCATAGCCCCCTCTTCAATATGTGATGCTATTTCCCTCATTTTCTTATTGCCAGGATCTTTTTTCAAAATATCTTTTGCAATAAAAATTAAAACAATTAACGAAATAATACTACAAAATAACGGTAATGCTAATAATTCCATTTTTACACCTCATAAATTTATATTATTCTCCTAATATAAATCTATGAATTTAATATCATTTTATACACTGTATATTAGTTTTATTCCCATTACTTTTATTACTTCAAACAAACTTCCTAAGTATTATAATAAATAGATTTTATAAAAAAAAGCCAGTCAATAAATTGACTGGCTAAAATTCTAATTTGCGCTTCCCACAAATACTAAATCATATTTAATGCCATTGTATTTACTACAAATAGTAGCATAGAGATAACAGTTGTTCTCTCTAACATAACTTCTCTTGTTCTTGATTTATTTCTTGAGAAGAATGTATCATTGTTGCTACCTTGAATAAGTCCACTTAACGCATCTGACTTACTAGGTTGCATTAGTATTGATACTATAACAACTAAACCAAGTATAGCTTCAACAACAAATAATGCTGTTTTCATGGGAAACACCTCCTAATATTTAAACACTTAAAATTTTATACTATTTAACTTATTTAGTATAACATATAGGATAATTTTTATCAAACATTAATTTCCAAAAACCATCATATTGTATTTAAATATTATTTTTTAAGATTGAAGAATGAATTCATTCCTCTGTATTCTGCTACATCATCAAGTTCTTCAGCGATTCTTAGTAATTGATTATATTTAGCAACTCTTTCTGATCTTGCTGGTGCACCTGTTTTGATTTGACCTGCATTAACAGCAACAACTAAATCTGAAATTGTTGTATCTTCAGTTTCACCTGATCTATGTGAAATAACTGCTGTATATCCAGCTCTATTTGCCATTTCTATAGCATTTAAAGTTTCTGTTAAAGTACCAATTTGGTTAAGTTTAATAAGAATTGAGTTTGCAATTCCCATTTCAATACCCATCTTTAATCTTTCAGTATTAGTTACGAATAAATCATCACCAACTAATTGAATTCTCTTTCCAAGTCTTTCAGTTATTATCTTCCATCCTTCGTAATCTTCTTCTGCCATACCGTCTTCGATTGAGATTATTGGATATTTATTAACTAAGTTTTCATAGAAATCAACCATTTCTTTTGGTGATAATGTCTTTCCTTCATGTTTTAATACATACTTACCATCTTCGAAGAATTCTGATGAAGCTGGGTCAAGTGCTATAAAGATATCTTTTCCTGGTTCTAATCCAGCTTTCTTAACAGCTTCTATTATAACTTCAATAGCTTCTTCATTTGATTTTAAATCTGGTGCAAATCCACCTTCATCACCAACACCTGTTGAATATCCTTTTTCATTTAATAATTTCTTAAGTGCATGATATACATCAGAACACATTCTTAAAGCATCACCAAATGTACTTGCTCCAACTGGCATGATCATAAATTCTTGAAGGTCTACTGAGTTATCAGCATGTTCTCCACCATTTATAATGTTCATCATTGGAACTGGTAATACTTTAGCATTTACTCCACCAACATATTGATATAAAGGTAATCCTAAATATTCTGCTGCTGCTCTAGCTACTGCAAGTGATACACCTAGTATTGCATTAGCACCTAATTTTCCTTTGTTTTTAGTTCCATCAAGTTCGATTAATGTCTTATCTATAAATACTTGATCTAATGCATTTAAACCTATAAGTTCATCTGCAATTATTTCATTAACGTTCTTTACAGCATTTAAGACACCTTTTCCGTTGAATCTGTCTTTATCACCGTCTCTAAGTTCTACAGCTTCAAATACTCCTGTTGATGCTCCTGATGGTACTGCAGCTCTTCCTACTGTTCCATCTTCTAAGTAAACTTCAACCTCAACTGTTGGGAATGATCTTGAATCTAATATTTCTCTTGCTACGATATCTACTATTTCTGCGTATTGTTTCATTTTTAATACCCTCCTCTTTGGAAATCAATTACCAATAATTATTATTTGTATTTATAACAAATTTTATTAATTATTTTTATTATTTTCTCTAACTACATTATATAGCTTTTTATTGATATTTTCAATCAATTGATATTTATTTTCAGTTTTTTAATATATATCTTATTTTTATAATATTCTAAACCATTTATTAATATTATTTTTGAGTTAAATCACATAAAAAAATGGCTATATAAGCATAGAAAGGTTTAAAAATAAATATTAAATATATTTTTAAACCTTTCTAAGTTTATTATTCTTTTCTCTGATATATACCACTTACTCATTATTTTATATATTCTATATTTTTCTTTTTAAAATATTTTTCTATCTCTTTTTGCCAATACTTAGCTTTAACTTTGTCAATTTCTCTTACGTATTCTAAAAAATCATCTAATACTCCGAGTCTATTAAGCTTTTTCATTAAATGTCTTGGAAAATCTACCTTTCTTGTGTAGCATCCTTTAGGATCTATTAACATTAATTTTCCACTTTCAGTTATATAAACATCTCTACATCTTGTATCTAATTTTTTAAATCCTAGTTTCTTAAATTCTTTTAATAAATTACATATTTTTATAGTTAAATCCTTATCTATTCCGTTTCTCTTTATGTATTTATCTAGACGTACTCCTGATACCTTTTCTCTTACAATATATAATTTTCCGTGTACATATATTTTAGGAAAATGTTTTGATTTTTTTGTTCTCTTTAAGGTATTCCCTTCTGCCTTACAAATCTTTTCTTTTAGAAATATTTTTACTATCTTGTTTCCTGGGAGGTCGTATACTATTCCATTATTGCCTTGCCCTAAATATTTACTCTCTCTAAATAATTTTTCTGTATCTTTGTCAAAGCAAACGGAATAATCATAATTAGCTTTCATATTATCTACCTAAATATTATTCTTCTCAATATATATTATTAAACTTATTCTTTATGGTGATAATCTTATAAAACTTATTATATGTTTTATGTTATTTAATAAAACAAAAAAATAAGCTAAAGATTAACTTTAGCTTATTTTTTGACTTTTCACAACTTCTTTTCTTATTACAATAAACATCATTATAATTCCGATACTAAATATAATATGTGAAATTCCTGCTATTCCTGAAATCATAGCACCCCCATTTAATCCTAGCACTTGGTCAATTCCTCTCCATAAAAACATAGATATCATAAATATAAGACCTACATTATAAGTAATAAAAAATTTATTAAATGATTTATTCTTAGTTATTTTAAATTCTTTTTCAAATAAAACAAGTAATAAAAATACTAAACTACCTAATGCAAATAAATGTACATGCATTACTGATAAAGTTGTCTTATCAGTAAACTCTAAACTCCTTGTAAATTCACGATAAAAAACTCCACTTACTAATGCCAAAATGGTATAAATAAAGGCTGTGTTGATTAACTTCTTCATTTATTCTCTCCTTATACTAATTACTTTTTATATTGATACTTATTGTTTATTAATAAGTATTATCTATAATTTTATCATTATCATTTTTAAGTGTATATATAATTACTATATAACTTTTTAATGCTTAATAAGTTTTAGTTATAGTTAAAGTAGTTGTAATAATTATTTAAAATAAAGATATATTATAACTGAAGTATAAATAGTTAGGAGTTCTTTTATGGTTTGGTTTTTCGATTCTATAAACTCAAAAGCTAAATTTAAAGTTTTAAATAATACAGATGACAATATTTTTTTAGTAAAACTTTTTTCAAAAGATATAAACACTCATGATATAAAGAAGAGTTTACCTCCAAATTTTACTGAACTTTTTACAATAGCATCTACCGAGTTCTCTATAAATGAAATAGATTCTACTTCACTATATATTTTATTTACTGATCCTATTGGAATAGATCATAAATTTTTAGTTTATGAAAATTTAAATAAAAATATCTATATAGATTATAAAATTATAATTTCTAAATCTAAAATTGGAGACTATACTATATCATGTCGTGATCTAATTAAATACCCTGAATTCTAAAATCTTAAATTTTTCTATAAAAAAAAGAACTCGTAATTAAACAAGTTCTTTTTTTATTTAAACTTAATTAAATTATTTTATTAAGCAATGTCCAGTCATTTCTTCTGGTGATTTAAGACCCATTTCATGAAGCATAGTTGGAGCTATATCTGATAACTTACCATCTTCCAAAGTCTTTCCTTCTGTATGGTTTGATACCCATACAAATGGAACTGGATCAGTTGTGTGAGCTGTAAATGGAGTTCCTGTTGAGAAATCTATCATTGTTTCTGCATTTCCGTGGTCAGCAGTTACGAATAATGATCCGTCTTTTTCAAGAACTTTAGCTGCGATTTTACCTAAGCATTCATCTACAGTTTCAATAGCTTTAACAGCAGCTGGAATTACTCCAGTGTGTCCTACCATATCTGGGTTTGCGTAGTTTAATATGATCATATCATATTTATCGCTATCTAATCTCTTTATTAATTCATCAGTTACTTCGTATGCACTCATTTCTGGCTTTAAATCATAAGTTGCAACTTTTGGTGATGCAATAAGTGCTCTATCTTCATTTTCATTTGGTTTTTCAACTCCACCATTGAAAAAGAATGTTACGTGAGCATATTTTTCAGTTTCAGCAATTCTTAATTGGTTTAATCCCTTATTTGCAACGAATTCACCTAAAGTATTTGTTAATGTTTGAGCTTTAAATGCTACATTAACTCCTTCAAATGTCTTATCGTATTGAGTCATTGATACAAATACTAAATCTAACTTTTCAGCATTGAATCCATCAAAATCTTTTTGAGTTAATGCTCTTGTAAGTTCTCTTGCTCTATCTGGTCTAAAGTTAAAGAATATAACTGAATCTCCTGATTTAACTGTTGCAACTGGGTGTCCATCTTTTTCCACTACAGTTGGTAATACGAATTCGTCAGTTTTATTATCATTGTATGAGTTTTCTATAGCTTCTACTGCGCTAGTTGCAGTTTCGCCAGTTCCCTTAACTATTACATTGTATGCAAGTTCAACTCTTTCCCATCTGTTATCTCTATCCATTGCGTAGTATCTTCCGCTTATAGTTGCGATTTCTCCTACTCCAATTTCTTTCATCATTTCTTCTGTCTTTTCTATAAATTCTTTACCTGATGAAGGTGCAACGTCTCTACCATCCATGAATGCATGAACGTAAACTTTTTGAAGACCTTCTTTTTTAGCGAATTCTAAAAGACCTCTTAAGTGATCTATATGAGAGTGAACTCCACCATCTGATAATAATCCCATTAAGTGTAATGCAGAATTATTTTCTTTAGCATTTTTCATTGCTTTAAGAAGTTCTGGATTTTGGAAGAATTCTCCGTCTTCTATTGCTTTTGTTATTCTAGTAAGCTCTTGATATACTATTCTACCTGCTCCTATATTTAAATGACCAACTTCTGAGTTACCCATTTGTCCTTCTGGAAGACCAACAGCCATTCCTGAAGCTTGAAGCATTGAATGAGGATATTCCTTTACTAATCTATCGAAATTTGGTTTTTTAGCTAATGAAACAGCATTACCTTCTGAAGCTTCTGCTATTCCAAAACCATCTAGTATCATTAACATTACTGGTTTTTTTGCCATAATTTTACCTCCATTTGTTTACAAAAAATATAATTAATCTCTTTTTACATTATTTATAATATTTCTCTTATATTATACTACAATAAATAATCATAAACAACAAAAAGCAATAGCTTGAAAGAATCCATTTAATTCAATCATAACTATTGCTTTGTACGTTAAATTCTAGTATTAATAAATCTTATTATTAATATTAGTAATTAACGATTTGAGCGAAGTCTGCAGGTACTAAACTAGCTCCTCCAACTAAAGCTCCATCTATATCTGATTGTGCCATTTGTTCTTTAATTGTAGCTGGTTTAACTGATCCACCGTATTGAATTCTTACTTTATCAGCAACTTCTTGACCGAACATTTCAGCAACAACTTTTCTTATTGCAGCTATTGTTTCGTTAGCTTGTTCTGAAGTAGCAGTTTTTCCTGTTCCGATAGCCCAGATTGGTTCGTAAGCTATTATAACTTTTTCTGCTTCTTCTTTAGCTAATCCTTCTAAATCAGCTTTGATTTGTCCAGCTAAAACTTCAACATATTTTCCTGATTCTCTTTGTTCTAAAGTTTCTCCACAGCAAAGGATTGGAGTTATGTTATGTTTGAAAGCAGCTTTAACTTTCTTGTTGCAAGTTTCATCTGTTTCATTGAAGTATTCTCTTCTTTCACTGTGTCCGATTACTACGTATTCGATTCCCATAGCTTCAAGCATAACTGGTGAAACTTCTCCAGTGAAAGCTCCGCTTTCTTCAAAGTGCATGTTTTGTGCAGCTATTTTTACGTTTGATCCTTTAGCAGCTTTTACAGCAGCGTCTAGGCATACGAAAGTTGGGCAAAGTACTACATCACAAGTAGCATCCTTTACTAATGGTTTGAATTCATTTATGAATGCAACTGCTTCATCTACAGTCTTGTTCATTTTCCAGTTTCCTGCGATTATTGCTTTTCTCATTAAAATCACCTCTAAAATATTTTGTTGTTCGTATCTCAATAAGGTAGCCACTCTTTAAAATTTAAAAGAGCGGCTTTTTATTTATAAAAACTATTTAGGCTAAACTTAAATATTAGCTATTTAAAGCATCTATTCCAGGTAATACTTTACCTTCTAAGAATTCAAGTGAAGCTCCACCACCAGTTGAGATGTGAGTCATCTTATCTCCGAATCCTAAGATGTTTACAGCTGCAGCTGAATCTCCACCACCTATTATAGTAGTTGCATTTGAATCAGCCATAGCTTTAGCTACTGCAATTGTACCTTTGTTGAAGTTTTCGAATTCGAATACTCCCATTGGTCCGTTCCAGATTACAGTCTTAGCATCTTTTACTGCATCAGCATATAATTTTTCTGTTTTTGGTCCGATATCTAGTCCCATGTTTCCAGCTGGAATGTTTTGGTCTTCAGTTATTGTAGCTTCCATATCTTTGAATTCTGGTGCTACTCTGTGATCTACTGGTAATAAGAAGTTAACTCCCTTAGCTTTAGCTTTTTCGATCATTTCTTTAGCGTATTCAACTCTATCTTCTTCAACTAATGAAGTTCCGATTTCGTATCCTTGAGCTTTTAAGAATGTGTAAGCCATTCCTCCACCGATTATTAAAGTATCAACTTTATCTAAAAGGTTGTTTATAACAGCTATCTTATCTGAAACTTTAGCTCCTCCTAAGATTGCAACGAATGGTCTTTCTGGGTTTTCAACAGCATCTCCTAAGAACTTTAATTCTTTTTGAATTAAATATCCGCATACAGCTGTATCTAAGTAATCAGTTACTCCAACAGTTGAGCAGTGAGCTCTGTGAGCTGTTCCGAATGCATCGTTTACGAAGATTTCAGCAAGTGAAGCTAATTCTTTTGAGAATTCTTCTCCGTTCTTAGTTTCTTCTTTTCTGTATCTTGTATTTTGTAGTAATACAACGTCTCCGTCTTTCATTTCAGCAACTGCTTTTTTAGCATTTTCTCCAACAACATTGTCGTCAGCTGCGAAAACAACTTCTTTACCAAGCATTTCGCTTAATCTCTTAGCAACTGGTGCTAATGATAATTCTGGCTTTGGTTCTCCCTTTGGTTTACCCATGTGTGAGCAAAGGATTACTTTAGCTCCGTTATCAACTAAGTATTTTATAGTTGGAAGTGCTCCGTTTAATCTATTTTCATCAGTTATAACACCGTCTTTTAATGGTACGTTAAAGTCACATCTTACTAAGACTTTTTTACCTTTTACGTTTATATCTTCTACAGTCTTTTTATTGAAGTTCATTCTTTTCACCTCTTACATAAATTTAAATGTATTTTAAAATAGTCTGGCCTTATAGCCTTATACTACAAAACCAGACTTATAAAACTTTTTATTTACTATCTAATTAATAGACTACTTTAAGTTAGCGAAGTATCCTAAAGTTCTGATTAATTGGTTAGTGTATGACATTTCGTTGTCGTACCATGAAGCAACTTTAACTAATTGTTCTCCGTTAACTTCCATGATCTTAGTTTGAGTTGCATCGAATAATGATCCGAAGCTTATTCCGATAACGTCTGATGATACTATTGGATCTTCAGTGTATCCGAATGATTCGTTAGCAGCAGCTTTCATTGCAGCGTTTACTTCTTCAACAGTTACTTTCTTGTCAAGTACACATACTAATTCAGTTAATGAACCAGTTATTACTGGAACTCTTTGAGCGTTTCCGTCTAATTTACCAGCTAATTCTGGGATAACTAATCCGATTGCTTTAGCAGCTCCTGTTGAGTTAGGGATGATTGATCCTGCAGCAGCTCTAGCTCTTCTTAAGTCTCCTTTTCTGTGTGGAGCGTCTAATGTATTTTGGTCATTTGTGTAAGCGTGGATTGTAGTCATGAATCCTTCTTTTAATCCAAATGAATCATTTAATACTTTAGCCATTGGAGCTAAACAGTTAGTTGTACATGAAGCACCTGAGATAACTGTGTCTTCTGCCTTTAATATTTCGTTGTTTACGTTGAATACAACTGTTGGAAGGTCGTTTCCAGCTGGAGCTGAGATAACAACTTTCTTAGCACCTGCTTCTAAGTGAGCTGAAGCCTTTTCTTTTGAAGCGAAGAATCCAGTACATTCTAAAACGATGTCTACTCCTAATTCTCCCCATGGTAATTCAGCTGGGTTAGCGTTTGCAGTAACTTTGATTTCTTTTCCGTTAACTACGAAAGCTCCTTCTTTAACTTCGATTTCTCCATCGAATCTTCCTTGTGCTGAATCATATTTGAATAAGTGTGCTAACATTTTAGCATCTGTTAAGTCATTGATTGCAACCACATTAAATTCAGGGTTGTTAATCATTAATCTTAATGCTAATCTTCCTATTCTTCCAAAACCGTTAATTGCTACATTTACCATTGTAAATACCTCCTAAAAATAGCTTTTATAAAAAATTTTTTTATAAACAAATTTAATTATCTCTGCCAGTTAAAATTTTTAAAATTTCTATTCCAGCAGCTTCATCAGTAACTAAAACTCCGTTTTCGTTACCTCTTTGAGTCGCAATAATTGACTCAACTTTATTTTTTCCACCAGCAACAACTATATGTGTGTTAATTTTTCTGGCTTCATCAATATTTATTCCAATAGCAGTTCTTTTTGAAACTACTTTTGAATCTTTATCAAAATAACATCCAAATGCCTCTCCAACAGCCTTAAGCTTTTTGAGCTTTAAGATACTTTCATCAGAAAGTCCTCTCTTTTTAGCCATTTCAAAGGCGTTACCCACTCCATATAAAAATACATCTGCATTATGTATACTTTGCACAACTTCTTTTATGTCATTTTCTTCTTTTAATGATTTAAGAAGTTCTAAGCTAACATTTTCAGATACATGAAGCATTCTATAACTTCCATGGACTTTTTTCGCAAGGGATGCAGCTAATGTGTTTGCTTGTATTTCTACAGTTCTTCCCATTCCACCTCTTGCTGGAACTACTAATACATTAGATAGATTTTTTATCTCCCCAAATGATTCTACAACTTCTTTAACTGAGCTTCCTCCTGTTAAAGCAATTATTGAATCACTTTTAATTATTTTACTTAAATAATTAGCTGCTGCTTTACCAATATCTTTTAAAACAGCTGGATTACTATCTACATCTCCAGGAACTATTATAACTTTTTTTAAGAGAAGATGTTCTTTTATATCTTTTTCAATATCTGATAATCCTCTAAGTTCATGTATAAATGAACTTAACTTATCAACTAACTCTTCTCCACTTTTAGTAACATTCATACCTGGTGTATTAACTTCTATTAACCCCTGACCTTTAAGAAAACTTATCTCCGTTCTAACTACCCTCTCACTTAATCCAAGTTCATTCGCTAAAACTCTTCTTCCTATTGGTTGGTTTAAAAATATAGTCCTTAGTATATTGTACCTTTTTTCGAGTACCTCTACAAGTTCAGGAACTATTTTCTTTTGCAATCTTAATATTTCCTGCAACTTCAACACCCCTTTGGTCACAAAACGTCCCATACTTTTCTTTTTTGTCCCACAGGTACTATTATAAATTAAATTCAAGTATTTTGGAAGTCTAAATTTAAATTTTTTTGATTTTTATCCCTTATTTAGTATATGAATATACTGTCATACCTTATATTAACAAAGGTTAACTAAAGTCTTTTTCTTTTACTTGAAGATTTAATTCCAAGTTCCTCTCTGTATTTTGCCACAGTTCTTCTTGATATATTCATGCCTTCTTCTTTTAATTTATCGCAAATAAATTGATCAGAATAAGGCTTTGTTTTATTTTCTTCGTCTATTAAAACTTTAATTCTATTTTTAATTTTTATAACTCCTAAATCTTCATCTCCATTTGAAACTGCTGTTGTAAATAAATCTTTTATTTTAATAGTTCCTCTATCTGTAAGTATGTATTTGTCCTTTATTGCTCTACTTATAGTTGATTCATGAACATTTAAATCTTCAGCTATTTCTTTTAATGTCATAGGTTTTAAGTAATTGTATCCTTTTGAAAAATACTCTTTTTGTCTTTCAATTATCTTTTCTAATACTCTATATAAAGTACTTCTTCTTTGCTCAATACTTTTAATTAAGAATAATGCTTTATTTAATTTTTCTTTTACATAATTAGATGTATCACTATTTTTATCACTATTTATAACTTGTTTATATGTTTTGTTTATAGATAATTTAGGTAACACACTATCATTCATTATTATTATATATTCACCATCAAGTTCTCTTATAGCTGCATCTGGAATTATAAATTTAACTTCTTCTCCAGTATAAAAACCTCTTGATGGTTTAGGTTCTAACTTTTTAATTATATCTCCATACCTTTGCGCTTCTCTTGGTGATATTTTAAGACTTTTTCCAATTGCAGTATATCTATTTTCCGCTATTTCATTTAAATGATTTTTTACTATTTTGACCATTATTTCATCATCTAAAGCAAGCTTATCCAATTGAATAAGTAAACATTCTTCTATATTTCTAGCTCCAATTCCATATGGTTCTAAGTCTTGTACTATTTTTAGTACCTCTTCCCCTTTTTCAAGGGGAATTTTAAGTTCTTCACATATAATATTTAGGTCACATTCCAAATAACCTCTATGATCTAAATTTTCTATAATATATTCAGCTATTTCTTTTGTATACTCATCAATGTCAAGTTCCATAAGCTCTTCATCTAAAAACTCTTTTAATGATTTCTTTTCTGATATGAAATTAAAAGGCGATACTTCATCATCACTATCATAACTTCCATAACTTTGAGCTCCATAATTATCAAATTCAAAGTATTTTATCATTTCTTTATAATCATATTTATCCATAGGTTTTTCTTCTGATATACTTGATTTTTCTTGACTATGATCTTTTATATCAAGTATAGGATTTTCTTGATATTCTTTATCTATATATTCTCTTAAATCATTAACTGACATTTGTAGCATTTTAATTGATAGCTGCATCTCTTGAGTCATAATTAACTTTTGTTCTTGAGTTAATTTAATAGAATACTCCATTTTCATAATATCACTCATTTCCCTCTTTATTTTCTTTATAATTATATCATAGAAAATTTATTATGTAATTGTTTTAAATCCTACAACTTCAAATAATCTAGAGGGAACTTCAATCACTTCTTCTATAACCATTTTCTTATATTTTTCTAAATCTTCCATAGTTTTTTTACTAACGTCTTCTTTAGTCGTTGGTGCATAATCTAACATATTTTCTGCTAAACCAAGTTCTTCTTTATTTCTTATTCCACTTTTAAAACTTCCTTCTCTTGCTTCCTTACAAAGATTAAGCATTGCTTCATCAGTTCTTTTTATCATTGATGATATTATTACATCTTTGTATTCTTTTGCGGTAACTTTTTGGTCTGTATCTACCCCAATTGCTTTTTTACCTTTTTCTTTTGCTGCTTTAAAAACACCTATACCTGCATTTCCTGCTGCTTGGAATATAATATCGCACCCTGAATCATATAAATCAATTGCTTTCTCATAAGCTTTTTTCTCATCTAAAAAACTTTCATTAAATCTAACCATTTTTCTTGACATTAGGCCTTCTAAGGCTTTTTCGTTTACAGTTTTTACGCCTGCTGTAAATCCAGCATAAAACTCATTTCCTATTTTATTATCCATTCCACCAATAAATCCAACTTTGTTTGTTTTAGTTTCATTCCCTGCTATTATTCCCATTAAAAAAGCACCTTGTTCATGCTTAAAAAGAATTGATTTTACGTTAGGTTCATTTACTTCTTCGTCTAGTATTACAAAATTTTTATCTCTTCTTTCTCTAGCTATTTTTTGAATATTTGTTTTAAGCTCTTCTCCTGTTGCAATAGTAATATTATTATGTTCTGCAAAATCTTTAAATATTTTATCTATTCCATCGTTATTTTCTTTTATTTCTTTATATTCTGGCTCAACTTTATACTTCTCTTTTGCTTCTTCTATACCCTTCTTAGACATCTGTCCAAAAGATAAATCATTAAAATTTTCAGATATAAGACCGACTTTTAAAGTATCACTCATTCTTTTCTCATTAAATAAATTACAACCAACTAATACAAAATTTGAGTATAAATAAAATATTATTAATAATAAGATTGATATCTCTTTATTTTTCTTTAGCTTATCCATATATTTTCACCTCAGAATAAATTATTACTATTATATTCCCCTAGAATAGCTTTTTAATGCAAAAAAGAAGCATCAAAAAATTTTGATGCTTCTTTACAATTTATAAAAATATATTATAATTTCTCACTTACAAAGAATACTCCAAGAGCTTTATCTCCTGAGTGTATTCCTACAGAACAACCAACTGGTCCTTCTATATAATCTATATTATGTTCTTCTAGGTATTCTTTTAATCCGTTACATACTTCATCATGATTTACGTTTGCTATAATAACAGGTATATCCTTTCTTATTCCAAACTCTTCCATGTCACTTATAATCTTCTTAACAGCCTTTTTGCTACCTCTTACTTTACCTTTTAAGGAAATAACTCCATCCTTAACTTCAAGTACTAACTTTATTCCAAGCATTCCTGTAACAACACTTACTGCCTTTGGAAGTCTTCCACCTTTAACTAGATTATCTAATGAATCAAAGCTTAAACAGCTTCTTAAATAAGGTTTAATTTCCTCTAACTCTTTAGCTATCTCTTCAATTGTTAATCCTTTATCTCTAAGTCTAGCTGCTTGTAATACAAGTACTCCAAGTCCTGATGTTATTGTTTGAGAATCAACAATTTGAACATCTTCTGTTTCTAGCATTTGTTTTGCAAGACATGCTGATTGGTATGTTCCACTCATTCCTGATGACATTAAAACTGCTAAAACTTTATAACCTTGATTTAGGTATTTTTCGTATGTTTCTACAAATCTATTTGGAACTATTTGAGCTGTTGTTGGGAATACATCTCCATTATCTATTCTTCTAAATACTTCATCCCTATTTATCTCTATTCCATCTAAGTAACTTTCTTCTCCAAAATTTATAAGAACTGGTAGTACTTCTACATCTAATTCCCTTAAAAGTTCTTTAGGTAAATCAACAGTACTATCTGTTATAATCTTAATTTTTTCCATTTCCTCATCCCCTTTTGCTTTATTTCATATTAGGAAAGCCAAATTGTCTTAATGCTTCATATGCAATTATTGCAACAGTATTTGAAAGATTTAAACTTCTTGTGCTAGTTTTAATCATTGGAACTCTTATTCCTTCATGAGCATTATGTACATCATCAGGAACTCCACATGTTTCTCTTCCAAACATAATGAAGTCGCCTTCTTTAAATTCAACTTCATCATAATGTTCTCCACCATGAGTTGTTGCTAAATATATTTTATTTTCCCCATACTTCTTCATAAAGTCTTCATAGCTTTCATGTACTTCAAGATCTAACTCACTCCAGTAATCAAGTCCAGCTCTTTTAACTTGCTTAGAACTAATATCAAAACCTAATGGTTTTATTAAATGTAATTTAGATCCTGTTAAAACGCATGTTCTTGCTATATTACCTGTGTTTTGTGGTATC
This sequence comes from Clostridium budayi, assembly GCF_055396605.1. Taxonomy (NCBI): domain Bacteria; kingdom Bacillati; phylum Bacillota; class Clostridia; order Eubacteriales; family Clostridiaceae; genus Clostridium; species Clostridium budayi. The sequence goes on along the minus strand of NZ_AP042456.1, from coordinate 907,989 downwards.
TCTGGTTGATACATTACTATATTTAAATTCAAAAAATCACCTTCCACTGATAAATAAGAGAAAAATAAGATGAATTTTTCATTCATCTTTTCTCAATTCTTATACGCCTAAAAATTACGTTATAATAAGAATAATACTACAGTAATTATTTTTAGTCAAAGCCTTTGTATTATATTTCAAGCCTTCTTATACTATTATCTTATATATGGTCTTTATATTAAATTATATACTTTATTATACAATTTTTAATGTATTTCCTTAAATTTTCTTCAAAAAATTCTTTTATATCATTAATATTTTCTTTTCTGTATACATATTTTGTATAGCCAAATTGACCATATTTTAGGATTCTATCTTCTTTATCCATAGGAAGCTTGGAATCTGGATAAACACTTAAAATTTGATTCTTTGCTCTCTCAGTATATCTATGAGATATAACTTCAATTTCTATAGATTTATTTTCTCTATCACTGAAAATCTCACCAACAGTTTTTATTAACTCTAAATAATCTTCTCTCCATCCTTCATAAAGAAATACTGGAGCTATTATAAATCCTATATTATATCCATCATCATAAAGTTTCTTTGAAGCTTCTATTCTTTTTTGAAAGCTTTCCGTTCCTCTTTCAAACCCTTCTATTACTTTCTTTGTATTTATACTAAATCTTATAGTTGTATGTCCATTATGTTTTGCCCCTATAAGTGTATCAACATCTGAGAATTTAGTTACAAACCTAAAGTAGCTTAATTCATTTCCTCCAAACTTTTCTATACATTTTCTAAGGGCTCCCGTATATCTTTCAGTTGGAATTGGATCTGATGTTGCTGCACCTTCAAATATAGTTTTCTTAGGAGCTCTTTCCTCAACGTACTTAAATGCTTTCTTTAGTATTTCATCTATATTTACATATACTTTTAGTGTATGGCCTTTTTCCAAGTTGTGTATTTAAATAGCAATATTCACACATACCATTACATCCACTTACAAGGGGAAGCTGATAATTTGCAGATGGTCTGCAACTTTGAAATTCAGTAATCTTTCTTACCCCAACAACTAAAGTTCTTTTTGATGAAACAAATTTTTTAATTTCACTTTCATCTTTTTTTCCTATAACTCTTCCACCTTTATTTATTAAAACTTCTGCGTCACTTTTTTTAAATATATCATATAATTCTTTTCCTAATTTATATTCTAATGCTTTTTCATCAAATACTACTTTATATGGTTTAAACATAAAACCACCTCCCTAAAGTAGTATTTTCATTTTTTTAATTCCTTATAACTACCTAACTTTTAATATAAATTTTTCAAGTGCTTTTCTAACGCCATCATTAGTATTTGTATCTGTAATATAATTAGCTTTTTCTTTAAGCTTTTTTATAGCATTTCCCATAGCTATTCCAAGTCCTGCATATTCAATCATTGAAATATCATTTTCATTATCTCCTATACAAATTATCTCTTTTCTCTTTATACCGTAGTATTCCCCTAAAAATTTAACTGCATTTCCTTTTGATACTCCAAGCTTATTTATTTCAATACTTTTATCTCCAGAAGGATAGCATACTATCCCCTCTATATTTTTTATTTCTTCTTTAAATTTTATAGTTTTCTTAGCCGAAGTTGAGAACATTATGCACTTAGTAACTTCACCATTATATTTTTTTAAAACTTTCTCTATACTATCAGTATTTTTTATAGTTTCAGTATATATAGGAAAGCTTTTATATTTTCTGCCTGGCAAAACTATCTTTGCTATTATATTGCTAATACAACTATTTGTAATTATTCTATCTATAGTATGTAAATGTAATATTACACCACACTTTTTAGCTTTCAATAATAACTCTTTGCATATATCAGTATCGATTTTGCTCCTATATATTACTTCATCTTTTGATTTTTCTTTTATAACAGCACCATTTCCAGCAATAACAGCATCAGATGCACCAATTAAGTCAGAGTAATAAGCTGCATTATTATACAATCTTCCTGTAGTTACAACAACCTTAATACCTTTTTTACTAACCTCTTTTATTACCCTCTTACTTTCTTCTGATATGGATTTTCTTTTTCCAAGTAGTGTTCCATCCATATCAATGCATACCATCTTATATGTCATATCTCCATCTCCACTTACACATATTAAAAATTTACATATTAAAACAAGCTATACAGTTAAGTATAGCTTGTTTTACAGTACATTTTATTCTATTTATATTTTATGAAAATTTAACTATAATTTCCACTTTTATTTATTTAATTAAGTTATTTTTAACTTTTCTTAATTTTTCTTTGTTCCAACTCTTACTTTTTTCGGAATCATTTTATAAGTATCTGTTGATACTAATTCTTTCTTTATAGCTTTTCCATTTTCATAAGTGACTTGATATCCTTTTGCAACATATCCAGTTATTCCAGCAGATTCAACTTTTCTTGTACCTTCTTTTAAGTTTGGATCTTTTATTATTTCTTCTCTTATTGGTATTGTCTTTATTATTTCATTTTCCATTTCATAAGTTCTTCCTTTTAATTCTTTAACATCACCATAAACTTTAAATTCAGTTACTTTATTGTGAGTTATTCCTTGAATATAAATCGGAGTACTATATGTGTTTTTAATTTTGAAATCTAAATATCCCCAAGCTACAGTTGCATCTAATCCTGGTTTTGCGTATCCAACAGTCATTGAGTGATTATGTCTTTCAGCTGGTCTTAAGTTTGCTCTCATTACAGCTCTATAAAGTGCTGATGATACTTGGCATATTCCACCACCAATATCCTTTTCTACTTTATCATTTATATAAACATTACCTTCTTTATATTTACTCTTGTCCCTTTGAGTTGCTTCACTATAACTAAACACTTCTCCTGGCATTAAAAGAGTTCCATCTACAAATTCAGTTGCTGCTTTTATGTTAGCTGATCTATTTGCATCTGATGATTGATATGATGAACTAAATGAACCCATAACACCATTAATTTTAGATAATTCCTCTTTAGTTACTTTAGGTTTATTTTCCTTATACTCTAACTCAACTAAAGTTTCTTTATCTAAATCACCATTTATTTTTTCTTTAAGATTCTTATCTAATTCTTCTTTATTTATTCCATAACCAATAGTTTCAGGTGTTATTGAAATATTTCCACTATTATCTATGTTTATTTTTGCATTTTTAGCTGCTATATTAAACTTCTTAATTATTTTCTCCTCTAGCTTGTTTAATTTTTCATCACTATAAGTAAAGTTAAGTTGAATTTCGTGTTTATTTAATTCTCCTTCTTTTATTAAAGAATTCTTTTTAAATAAATTATTATCTTTACCATAATTAAAAGCTTCTTCTACAGCCTTATCAATTTCAAACTTAGGATCTAATTCTGAATAATCAGTATCATATTCTTTATCCTTATTCTTTACTTTTACAAGTATTTTTTTATCTTGAATTTTTTTTGAAAAACTCTCTTCTAATATAGATTTTCCTTCTTCTTTTGTTTTTCCTCCTAAGTCAATTCCCTCAACTGTCACACCAGGATAAATTTTATTATTCCATTCTTTTACGGTTCCACTTACATATGTAGTATATGCACCTAAACCTCCTAAAATTAATATAATAAGTCCAACACTTGCAATTATTAATTGCTTTTTCTTTTTACTTCCCCCATTAGAAGCAGATCTCTGACCTCCGCTTTTCACTAAGAACTTCCCTCCAATCAATTTTACTATAATTATTATTTAACCTAAAAATACATTATAGGTTAATAAATTACTACAAAAATAACAATTTATTAGCCTATAATAAAAAGTTATAAATAAGTTTTAGAGAATCTTTGTTATAAAAGATTCTCTAAAACTCTAAAAAAACCTCTTTATTTTATGACTTTCTACCATCTAATTTAACTCTACTTCTAACTTGTGATGTCTCTCCATCATAATCAAATGCTTCTATACTTATATCTAGTACTCTACTCTTAGGTTTATAAATTCTCCTTAATGGAATTACAAATCTTGTATCATCTTTATCAACTGTTCCTAGCCAATAATTATCAACAAATATATTGTATCCAAGTAAATCTACATCACTATTCTTATTCCATGAAACATAAATATTTTCATTATCCATACTAGCTGTTAGTCCTTTTACCTGAGCAGGTTGCATTAACAAATCTAAGTTATTTGGACCCCAGTTTGCATCGACTGGATTAGCAACCCCTGTGATTTGTTGTGATTCACTATATTGCCATATTCTCCATCTAGTCCAACCTCCTATATTAGGTGGATAAGGTGGGTTAGAAGGAACATTTGTATACATAGCAATCCATAAAGGCATATTTTTTAATGGATATGTTCCATCTGATAATTGAAAGTTATTATAAAGTTGTATAAAGAATAATCCAGTATAAAGCATCAATCTTCTTCTTGTTTTTTTCTCAAACCTCTTTCTGAATCTATCTATCCACTTTAAAAGTGCATCTGTATCCATTTTTGGTTCTATTGGTGTTTCTACATCTAATACTGGAAATAAATCCCCATATTTTTTTGTACCAAAACCTTGTTGTAAAACATCAATAAAATCATCACATTGTGAATCAGCACTTAATAAGTTAATAGATGGAACTCCAAAATGATATGCTCCAACAGGTATTCCATATTTTCTACTTTCACTTGCAAATTCAATAAACTTTCTATCTACTCTAAAACGTCCACTTCCTGATCCAGAAGATCTTAAATATAAAAAGTCTATTCTTCTAGCTAGCTCAGCAAAATTGACACCTTGGCTATATTCATTCAAATCTATTCCAAATCTACTATTTTCATTCCTATCTTGCATAAATCCTCCATAAAAATACTTACTCTCTCTATATATAAAGTATTAATTTATGCTTGATAAGGTTACATTTAATTCTATAACTTGTATTTTAAATTTAATTTACATTTTCTAATTTAATATATGGTTACTAAAAGATTAAAATTTAGTTACTTTTACACTTTTAACCTAATATAGAAGCTAATATCATTCCCATAACATTCCCCCCATATTTTCCCACCATGCATTTCAACTATATTTTTTGATATTGCAAGACCTAGACCTGAACCTCCAAGTTCAGCACTTCTTGATTCATCTAATCTATAAAATCTGTCAAATAATTTATCAAGCTTAGCTTGTGGAATATTTTCTCCTCTATTTTTAACTGCAATAGTTGCATATCCTTCCTTTACATATACCCCTATAATAACAGCTCCAGGTTTATATGAATACTTAACTGCATTTGTTAGTAAGTTTTCAATTACTCTTACCATTTTCCCAGTATCAATACTAGCAATTATCTTTTGGTCTGTTAAAGTTTTTATTTGATCTATATTATTTTCTTCAAAATATGGTCTCATTTCTTCAGATACTTGTGATACAAAATCAACAAGATTTACTTCTGCTTTATTAAGCTTCATTCCATTATTATTAAGTTTTGTATATTCAAACAAGTCTTCAATTAATGCTTTAAGCTTTTCTGATTTATTATACGCAATATTTAAATACTCATCTCTAGTCTTTTCATCTCCATACTTCTTATCTTTTACAAGACCTATATATCCCATTATAGATGTTAAAGGAGTTCTTAAATCATGCGATACATTTGTAATTAAATCTGCTTTTGTTTGTTCCGAAATTTTCTGTGCATTAATTCTATTGCTTATTTCATCTGCCATATTGTTAACATTTATAGCAATATTAGTTATTTCATCATTTCCTTTTACAGGAATATTATAGCTTAAATCACCTTCTGCTATTATTTTAATTCCTTTAGCTATTTCATCTAAATATTTTGTTTTCTTGTTTGTTGCAAGAAGGAATATTATAATAAACATTATGATAGATAAACTTAATGCTAAAAATGAATTTGATACTTCATATTTTACATATTCAATTTCTGCCGGTGGTATACCATTGTATATCAAATAATACTTGCCATTATTTATATCTAAAGGATATATTATTGTATATTCACTTCCATCAACTTCACTTTTCATATTTCTTGATACATTTTTTAAAGTATTAAATATATCAATTTTTTCTTCTGAAGCATTTTGATTTCTATGAATAACCTTTCCATCAATATCTGTTATATAAATTTTATCTGAAGTACCATTTGCCTCAAACGCTGTAGCAAAAGCTTTTGAATCATTTATATTAAATCCTTTAGACCTTTTACGCTCTTCTATATCATCAACAACTTGCTGAGCTTTTCTTTCAATTCTACTATAATCATATCTTATTTCAGCATTAGTCTTTTCATTTCTAAATAAGTCATTCATAAATATATAAGATAATGCTGATACAGCAAAACATAATCCAAATATAATAACAAGCTCAAATCTTATGCTCTTCTTTACCCTTTCTTCTATATAATAATAGTATTTTTTAAAAACTCTTGCTAACTTGTTATTTAAAAATATGTCAGCTATTTTTATTTTGAATTTCACTTTATCCTTATCATCTTTTTTATTTTTCAATTTTATATCCAACCCCCCAAACAGTCTTAATAAATCGTGGATTTCTTGGATTTTCCTCTATCTTTTCTCTTATTTTTCTAATATGAACCATTACTGTATTATCTGATTCCATATATTCTTGATTCCAAACACTTTCATATATATTTACCATAGAGAATACCTTGCCTCTATTTTTAGCAAGTAAAACTAATATATCAAACTCTGTTGGAGTAAATTTAATACTATTTTCCCCAAGGAAAACTTCATGTGTATCTAGTTTTATTACAAGATCATCTATTACTACAGTTAATTCATTTTCTTCCCTACTTTGATAGTTATTAAATTTCTTGTATCTTCTAAGTTGTGACTTAACTCTTGCCATAAGTTCTAATGTATTAAATGGTTTGCTTAAATAATCATCAGCACCCATGTTTAATCCTAAAATCTTATCTACATCTTCTGATTTAGCTGAAAGCATTATTATAGGAATTTGACTTTCTTCTCTTATCTTTAAACATGTTTCTATACCATTAAGTTTTGGCATCATAACATCTAATATAACTAAATCTATATCATTACCTTTTAAAAGATATAATGCCTCTTCTCCATCTTTAGCCTTAAGCGTTTCATATCCTTCACCTTTTAAATATATTTCAACTAAATCTCTTATTTCTTTCTCATCATCTACTATTAAAATTCTCTCTTTTTTCAATTTATAGTCTCCCTTCACACTATTACTAAAGTGTTATATTAATTATAAAAATCACTTCTTAAATAATTTGCTATTATTTTCTTAACAAATTCTTAAACTTTTAATTTATACTTTAAATTCTAATTTTCTCCATTTTATATGTAAATTCTAATTATATCAAGAACTAATTATATACCTATTATATCTCTATTTGCACATTATAAATATAACTCTTATCTTAATGTTCTAATTAATTGTTGTTATGTTTATATCTCTATTTTTTTGTCTATAATTTAATGAGGTGAATATTTATGAGAAAATTTAAGGAATGTCCATTTTGTTCTTCTTCAGAATTTATAAAGTATGGAAAATATAATAAAATCCAAAGATATAAGTGTAAAAATCAATCATGTAATAAAACTTTTTCTGACTGTACTAATACAGTCTGGTATAATTCAAAAAAATCTACAGAACATTGGTATCAATATTGCAAATTAATGTTCTCTGGAAAAACAATACGTGAATGTGCTTCAAAATTAAATATTTCAATAAATACATCATTTCAATGGAGACATAAAATTTTAAATAAACTTCCAATATGCAACAAATCTATTTATTTAGATAACTATATTGGATTTAAAAATATTTATTTATATGAAAATTTCAAAGGAAAGAAAAACTTATATTTACTTAATCAAAATAGAAAAAAAGTATTTATTTCAGTATGCGTAAATGAAAATAAAACCTCATTTGCTCAAATAATATCTAAAGATATATTAAATCAAAAGAAATCTTATAGGTTAATAAAAGATAAATTAAACTTCAAATCTCAAGTAATAGGATTTTTAGATAGGTATGCAATTTCTATATCAAAAAGGTTAAATAAAAATCTTATGAAATTAAAAGGATATTCAAAATTAAAGGAAATTGAGTTGCGTAATTTGACTAATTTATTTTGTAGAAAATTACGAATTTGGTTAGCATTTTTCAAAGGGGTTGCTACCAAATATTTAGACTCATATCTATATTGGTTTGTTCATATATTTGAAAATTCTTTCTCAAACAAAATAATATCTTCAAAACTTCTAAGTGCAATTTTTTGTTCTTAAATTTTTTAGTCCATTCCATATTTACTTAAAGTATTTGATTGTATAGGACAAGCAATTTCATTTAATATTTATTCATTCTCCCAACTACTTTGCTTAAATGTAATACTACATACTACGACAAAATATGCGATATTCCAACTTTAATTTCACAATGCTTTTAACCCTATAACAACATTTATTTAGAACATCACACTATGCAGATAATTAAACATATAATTATAAATATCCCCTAGTACATATACTAGCATATATAAAAACCAACCTACACTTATTATGTAGATTGGCTTTTAAATTATCTTTTTTCTTTTAAAGATGCTTCTATTATATCGTCTATAAGTCCACTATATGATATATTTTTTCCTGCAGCACTTTTTGGGAATAGGCTATTCTTAGTCATTCCAGGTAAAGTGTTAACTTCTAATATATAAGGAACTTTATCTTCTGTAATTATCATATCAACTCTTGCATATACTGCACATTTTAACGCTCTGTAAGTATCAAGAGCCATTTTTTCTACTTCATTGTGAAGTTCTTCTTCTAAATTTATAACAAATTCATCTGCTCCACCATCTTTATATTTAGCTTCGTAATCAAAGAATTCTGAATTAGGCTTAATAGCAACTACAGGATACATTTCATCACCAAATACAGGGCAAGTTATTTCTTCACCTTTGATGAATTTTTCTATCATTACTTCACTATCCCATTTAAAACCTTCTTCTACTGCATGTAATACTTCATCTTTTTCTTTAATTATAAATGTTGCAACACTTGATCCACCATGAGTTGGCTTTATAACGACTGGATATCCTAACTTTTCTATTTCTTCATAATCTATTTCTTCAACACTTCTTAAGTTTATCCAAGGTGCTGTTCTTATACCTGCAGCTTTTAAAAGACTTTTTGACATATCCTTATCCATGCATGCTGCACTGCTTAATGGACCACATCCTGAGTATGGTATATCTAAAACTTGTAATACTGATTGAACAGTTCCATCTTCACCAAATTGACCATGAAGAGCTAATAATGCAAAGTCTATTTTTTCTTCTCTTACTTTGTTTATTATATCCTCTTTTTTGTCTATTACAATCTTAACAACATCATATTTGTTTTTATCTATATTTTCTAAGATTGATTCTCCACTATTTAATGATATCTCTCTTTCTGATGAGATACCCCCCATTATTACTCCAACTTTCATATTTTACCTCCAAAATAACTATACACTTTAAATATGTGTTTTTGACTCTATTATTTTAACCTATATTAATATTATAATAAATAGCATTAATAAATGAAGTACCACTACTTATTAAATTTTTAATAATAGTGGTTCGGTAAATTTAAACTATCTAATAATTATTATCCTTTGAATTTATAAATATAATGGTATAATGTAACCATATAAAAAAATAAGGAGACATTTTAAGACATGAAAGAAAAAAATAAAGCAATTATATTAATGATAGTTTCAGCGATTTCTTTCGCTATAATGAGTACTTTCGTTAAACTTTCTGGTGATTTACCTTCAATAGAAAAAAGCTTATTTAGAAATGTAGTAAGCTGTATCGTAGCCTTTTACTTAGTAAAAAAAAGTGGAGACTGTCTATTTGGTAAAGCAGAAAATAGAAAATACTTAATAGGAAGAGCATTGCTAGGTACTATAGGAATCATAGCTAACTTCTATGCAATAGAGCATCTTATACTAGCTGATGCTAATATGTTAAATCAACTTTCACCATTCTTTACAATTATTTTTTCTAGCCTATTCTTAAGAGAAAAAATTACAAAGAATCAAATAATAATACTAATCGTAGCATTTGTTGGAAGTTTATTTATAATAAGACCTACTTTTAGTTTGGAAATAATACCTGCGTTAATAGGTCTATCATCTGCAATTTTTGCTGGTGGAGCTTATACATTTGTTAGATTTTTAGGTGGAAGAGAAAAAGGTCCTACAATAGTATTTTTCTTCTCTTTCTTCTCAATAATTTCAACTCTACCATTTGTATTAGTAGATTTTAAACCATTTACCATGGAACAATTATTTTACTTACTAATGGCAGGTGTTGCAGCTTCTGTTGCACAATTTGCTCTTACTGCTGCATACAAACATGCACCAGCTAGAGAAATATCTATATACTCATATACTCAAATAGTATTTACTGCATTAATTGGATTTACACTTTTCGGTCAAATACCTACAGCATTTAGCTTTGTTGGATATGCAATTGTAATAATAGCATCTATCGGAATGTTTATGTATAACAATAAAGTTGCTAATAAAATTCAAAAAAGTGCTAGTTAAAAACCAAAATAGTAGCTTAAAAAATTAAGCTACTATTTTTTAATATTTTATAACTTACATATAACTTTTCTTATCGTCCCATTTACATATATGATTTAATGGACATTCTGAACACTTAGGTTTCTTAGCAGTACAACATCTTCTTCCATGGAATATTAAAAGATGATGTGTAAGGCTCCATTCCTTTTTAGGAATTTCTTTCATAAGTTGTTTCTCAACTTCTAATACATTCTCTGAATGAGCTAAGTCTAATCTATTTGATACTCTAAACACATGGGTATCTACTGCTATTGATGGCACTCCAAAAGCATTAGATAAAACTACATTAGCAGTCTTTCTTCCAGCACCAGCTAATGACATTATCTCTTCCATAGTCTTTGGAACTTCACCATTAAATTTTTCTTTAAGTTGTCTACACATTAATACTAAATTTTTAGCTTTATTTCTATATAGACCTATTTGTTTTATTCTTTCTTCTAGTTCTTCATTTGTTAGCTTTAAAAATGAATCTACATCTGGATATTCTTTAAATAAATCTTTAGTAACTTCATTTACCTTCTTATCAGTAGTTTGTGCTGATAAAATAGTTGCTACTAGTAATTGAAACGGTGTTTCATAATTAAGCTCACATTTAGCATCCGGATATGTTTCTTTTAATATATCAAGTATTTCTTTAGTTCTTTTTTTCATTTTTCCACCTCTAGTCTACTTTATTAGTATAAATTCATGTTCCCTTTATTTTATATTGTAAAGAAACTCGCCCTAAAAAAGAGCGAGTTAATTATATTTTAATCTAATATTACAATTAATATTAATTAAATTTATAGTCTTAGTTATATTTATTTATATACTCCTCTATAACTTTCTGGTAAAAGATTAGCTATAGATTTCATTAAAACTTCCATACATCTATTATCATGCTCATGCTTAGTTTCTTCTTTTTCTTTACTTGGAAGCTCTACTGGATCACCAAATTTTACAGTGACATCAGCATCTTGCCACTTCTCTCCTCCCATATCTCCTTCAGGACATATTGGAAGTAACTTTTCAGTTCCACTTATACCTATTGGAATAACTGTTGCATTTTTTATTTTAGCAAGAAGTAATACACCTTTCTTACCTTCTATCATAGCACCAGTTCTGCTTCTTGTTCCTTCTGGGAATATTAGAAGGCTTTCTCCACCTCTTACTGCCTTAACCATTTTAGTCATAGCTTCTTTATCTGCAGTATTAGGTTTTATTGGTATATTCTTAACCATCTTAATTCCTATATTAGTTATAGGATCATTTGAAAGTTTTACTCCCGCTACAAAGTATGGATCAAAGTCCTTTTTTAATATTTTATTTAAAATCAATCCATCTGAATTACTTAAATGGTTGCATATAAACACTACAGGTCTTTTTATATCTTTTATTTTGTCATATCCTTCAATGTGCATATTTGCATGATTTTTTATGTATCTATCTGTTATCTTTTTTCCAGCAAATACTACTAAGTTCTCTGGTAATATTTTCATAACGTTTGCCATAAATGGTGATAACATAAGATATTTCACCTACTTCCTATTTTATCCCTATAATTACTATTAATTATATTATATAATATTTTAATATTCAAATATTTAGAATAATTGTAATTATTCTTTTGATAATTATTTATAAATAATATAAATTATATAATAGCATATATAAGTATATACTACTTATATTTTATTTTAAACTAATTTTTTAAGAAAATAATAAATACCATATAATAGATGCTTATTCACCTATTATATGGTACATTATAAAATTACCTAAATTAAGAATTTTCTTTAGATAAGATATTTATATACTCTTTTATATATGGAGATTCACTCTTTATATTTCCGAGTTCCTTATTCTTAAACTTTTTCTTTCTAATCATAGCATTTCTTATTAATGTATTTTTTCCTCTCCATCCACATGATGTAGTTTTAAAAGTTTCTTTAAATAATGAATTATTAATATTTATTATGAAATCTTCATCATCATTTTTCATAAAATCTTTTACTTCAAATTCTTTTAAATTAGTGAAACTAACATTTTCATTATAAGAACATTTCATTTGACAACTATCACATCCAAATATTCTTCCATTTAGTAAATCAATCTCTTTATTATTTAATTCTTTCTTTTGAGTTAAATACGAAACACATATATTAGGATTTCTTCTAAAATTATTTATAGACTTAGTTGGACATTCATTAAAACAAATACTACATTCACCACATTTACTATATTCTTTTATATTGTAAAATATAGTTTTATCTTCATTATATACTTCTAAATCTGTTATTATTTCTCCTAAAAAAACATATGACCCATACTTCTCAGTTATTAGCATATTGTTTTTTCCAATAAATCCAACTCCAGCTAAAGCTGCTATATGTCTTTCAGGTAAATGGTTGCTATCAGTAAAGGCCACGCATTCTCCACCTAAGCTTTTTATAAATTCACATATTTTTTCTAAATATTTATGAACTACATTATGATAATCCATTCCTTTTGTATAAATGGAAAAACCATTATCACATATATTTTCATTAGTATTATAAGGAAAAGCTATTGAAATTATGGTTTTTCCATCTTTCATATAAGTTTTAGGATTTATCCTCTTTAAAATATCCGCTTCTTCAAACTCATTCTCAAGTTTATATTCTTTTCTTTCAGAATAAAATTCTTTAAGTTCACTAAATTCTCTACATTTTATAAATCCAACTAAATCTAGATTTATAGATTTACAAAACTCAATAATTTTTTCTTGTTTATCCATGCACTATATTATTCCTTTTATCATTCTAAATATAATAACTTATTTCAATAATATTATCTTTTTTGCAATCTTCTCTATTATCATTTTTCCTATTATCTTTAACAATAATTTTAGCAGGTATACCTACAGCTGTAGCGTTATCTGGTACATTTTTTAATACAACTGAATTTGCTCCTACTTTTACATTATTTCCAATTGTTATAGGACCTAATATTTTAGCTCCAGCTCCTATTATAACATTATCTTTTACAGTAGGGTGTCTTTTTCCTTTATCTTTTCCAGTTCCTCCAAGGGTTACGCCATGATATATTGTAACATTATCTCCAATCTCTGCAGTTTCTCCAATTACAACTCCCATACCATGATCAATGAATAAGCCTCTTCCTATTTTAGCTCCTGGATGTATTTCTATCCCTGTAAAAAATCTTGCTAGTTGAGACAATAATCTTGCTAAAAAGAAACACTTTTTATTATATAATTTATGAGCTATTCTATAAACAATTAAAGCATTTATACTTGGATATAACAAAAATACTTCTAACTTACTTCTTGCTGCTGGGTCTTCTTTTAATACTCTATCTAAATCATAATTAAGTTTTTTAAACACAGCAATCTTTCCTCCTTAGTCGTATAAACCCATTGAGATATACTTTTCTCCACCATCTGGTGCTATTAAAACAATTTTTTTATCTTTTCCTATTTCCTTGGCAATATTTTTAGCTACACTAAGTGCACATCCAGTTGAAATACCAACTAATAATCCTTCCTTAGCTGCAAATTCCTTAGCTTCTTTAAATGCATCTTCATCAGTTACTGCAAAAACCTCATCTATAACTTCACTTTCATAAATTGAAGGAATAAATCCAGCACCTATACCTTGTATACTATGTGGACCTGGTCTTCCACCACTTAATACTTTAGATTTTTCAGGTTCTGCTGCAATTGTTCTTACGTTTTTTAATCTTTCTTTTAATTTTTTAGAAACTCCAGTAACTGTACCCCCAGTTCCTACTCCTGCAATAAACACATCAACATCTGGTACATCTTTTAATATTTCTTCTGCTGTTGTTTCATAATGTTTTTCTTTATTAGCTTCATTATCAAATTGGCTTGGAATGAAATATCCTGGTTTCTTTGAAAGTTCTTCTGCTTTTGCAATTGCACCTTTCATACCTTTTTTCCCATCAGTTAAAATAAGTTCTGCACCATACGCTTTGATTAAAGATCTTCTTTCTTCACTCATAGTCTCTGGCATTACTATTATTACCTTATAACCTTTAAGCTTTCCAATCATAGCAAGTGCAATTCCTGTATTTCCACTTGTTGGTTCAACTATAGTGTCACCTGGTTTTATATGATTATCTTTTTCTGCCTTTTCAATCATACCAAGTGCTGCTCTATCTTTTACACTTCCAGTTGCATTAAACTTTTCAAGCTTAACATAAATATCCGCACTATTTTCATCTTCTTTTTTTAATTTTAACATAGGTGTGTTTCCTATTAATTCCACTACACTTTCATAAATCATTTTTTATACCTCCATAGAATACATTTAATTATTTTTATAAAAAAAAACTCCCTCTCTACTACATAGAGACGAAGTAACTTCTCGCGGTTCCACTCTAATTGAATTAGTAAGATAAAAGACTAATTCCACCTTAAAATTTGGTACATTTTATACCATATCACTATAACGGGAGAACCCGGATAACCTTACTTAAAATTCAGGATATCAACTCCAAAGCGCACTTCATATAAATTCTAGATAAAAAGCTTTCAGCTATGCTTTTCTCTCTGTAATCTTCCTTTATACTACTTTACTTTTTCATAGTTTTTAATTCAGAGTATTTTAATAAACTTTATATTTTTATTATATGCTTATAAATCTTTTTGTCAACACATTTTTCATTATTAATCTTGCAAAAAAATTACCAATCTATTATTAATTGTTTATTTTAAATACTTATAATTTATATAATAAAAATAGCGAAGTCCATAGTTAAACCTCTATGTCCTTCGCTAATAAGTCAATACTTTTTTCAGTTAATAATTTTTTTATTTTATTAAACTTTTCTATTTTTCTTTTTCCATGATGGATGTAAATATTCATCTATAATATCATGTATAATAACAATACCTACTAATTTTTCTTCTTCATCTACAACTGGTATAGATAATAAATCATACTTTGTTGTAAGCTCTATAGCTTCTTCTATATTATCATAATTTCTAAGATACTCAAAATTAGTATCCATTACATCTCTTAATTTATTTTCACCTGGAGTTAATATAAGATCTCTTAAAGAAATAATACCTTGAACTTTATCTTCATTATCCGTTATATAGATATAGTACATGTCTTCTTCATCAGGTTCCATTTCCTTTAAAATATCAACAGTTTCTTTAACTGTTATATCTAAATTAAGTGAAATAAAATCTTTAGCCATTATACTACCAACAGATTCATCTTCATATTCTAGAAGTTCTTTAACTTCTTCTGCATCTTCTTTTTCAAGGTTTGCCAAGATCTTTTCTCTTTCTTCTTCATCAAGTTCATCTAAAAGGTCTGCAATTTCATCACTTGGCATATTTTCTAAAAGTTCTGCTGCTTTACTTTCTGATAATTCCTTAATAATTTTACCTTTATATTCTTGGTCTAATTCTTCTAATGCATCAGCTGCTAAATCTTCATCTAAAGATTCAAAAACTTGTTTTCTTGATTTACTATCTAGTTCTTCTAAGATATCTGCAAGGTCAGCTGGGTGAAGTTTTGATAGTTTTTGATATGGAATTTGAAGCTTTAAATCATTATTTATCATTTCTAATGATTCAACATCATCCCACATTAGAACTGTATCTTCATAGCTTTTTCTAAGTATCTTATAAATAAACTTTGCAGCCCAACCAAGTCCCATTCTTCTATATTTAGCAAGAGGTCCTGTTTCAACTGCAACTACTCTATATTCCCCTGCAATTTTTGCAATTCTTAAATCATCAACTCTAACGACTTGTTTACCATTAATGTCAACTATCTTTTTATCTAAAAGATGTCTTGATAATAAGTAGCTATAAGTTCTTGGAAGTATTTCTTTACTCCCCTTAGTCTTTATAAGAACTTTTCCATCATCATCATAAAAATTAATATCTCTAAATTCATAATGATATATTGAACCATCTCTTCTAACTTTATATCCTATTATTCTAGGATACCCATCTTCTGTTGTTACATATACATCTCTAAGCGTTCCTAAAACATCACCAAACTCATCGTATATTTTATTTCCTAGTATATTTGTGTATAAAAACACTGTTAATTGTTTCATAATAATTGCCTCCTACTCATGCCTTAAGGAGCGCAACCTTTATTATAATTAATGATTAATATTAATAAACAGAGGTATTACTCCTAAAGACATGTTATTGAGTTTTGGATTCTCACTTAATTGAGGTCCACCCTCCATTTAAAAACACCACCTTTTTTTGTTAATTTAATAGTTCTTAGACGTGAAAAAAACGGCTTTGTATAACACAAAACCTTGATTTGTTTCAAATTATAAAAATTGTCTATACTTATATTATATATTATTAGTCTTAAAAGGCAACATTTTTATAGTATTTATTTATAATTACTTTATTTTAAATCCATTTAGAGACTTATTTATTAAAAGCATAAGAAAAATTTCATTAACTATACTATATGGGAATATCCAAATATTCATAGTTATTGCTACATTCTCAATAATAGTTAAAAATACATAACATACTAAAAGTACTATATTTATTTTGTTAGAATTTTTCTTATCTATTAAAAGCACCCCAGTAAGTAATAATGCTCCAAGTAAAACTATAACTATTATATTTATAATTTTTTTATTATTAAGTTCCATAACATATCCAAAGTTTAAATCAACTTTAATTATTATTTTACTTAATTTTATACAGATTAAATATAATATGCTAAGAAGTGAAGCTATAATGTAGTTTATATTAAAACTCATATTATCAAATCTAAAATTTATATAATATAAAATCATAACTATAACTGGAACAAATATATAATTTAAATTAGTAAAATATTTCAAATAATATATTAAAGATGCATCTTTAATTATGCACATAGAAATTAAAACTATTGTTCTTAAAATAATTGTTATAAGACATAAACTTAGTAATATCTTTATCTTTTTAGGTGCATTTTCTAATGTTTTATGTATTAAAAATAAAACAAAAAAAAGTATAGATAATAAAATAATATAATATATAAGGTTCATTTTCCTACACTCCTTAAAATCTATTTATTATCTATACTTATTAATAATTATATATTATTATTCCTTAAGTCCTAGAACTTCTATTCCACCTTTTATACATTGTATTCTAAGTGGGAAATCTGGACCTTTTTCTCCATCTATATCAGTAACTAAATCTTCATTACATTCTATTAATACATCATCTGTTTTAAAGTATACAACCTTATTTGAATCTAAATGATCTCCTCTTAATACCTTTAAAAATAATGGTACAAGCTCTATTACTGGAACTGCTTTAAATAGTATTAAATCAAGCATTCCATCTTGTGCATCAGCTTTTGTTGCTAAATTTAAGTTACCTGCTGTCTTACCATTAAAAACTAATAGCAAGTACATTTCTCCATCGTAATTGTATTGCTTTGATTTTATATTAATCTTAAGTTTTCTAAAGTTTGGTAATTCTTCTAAACCTTTAATATAGTAAGCAAGCTTTCCTATTGCATTTTTAAGATGTACATCTGTTTTTTGTGATACATCAGTAAATAAACCTGTGCTTGCAACATTTATAAAATACTTTTCATTTATTTTTCCTATATCAACTTTTTGTGGTTTTGAATTTATAATTCTTTCACAGGCCTTAGTTATATTTTGTGGCATTTCTATAAACTTTCCAAAATCATTTGCAGTTCCAACTGGCAATATTCCTATTGGAAGGTTTATTTTTCTTTTCATCATTGCATTTAGAACTGAATCTACAGTCCCATCTCCCCCAGCTACAAGTATGTATGCATAACTATTATCAACACAATCTAAAGCTTCTATTATATCTCGTCCTCTTTCTATCATATATGGAACTATTTGATATCCAGCATTTTGATGAATTTTTATTACATTATTAAGTTCATTTAAGATTGCGTTTTCACCAGAATATGGGTTATAAATAAAGCGCACTTTTTGCATTCTTATTACTCCTCCTAATTTGGTAACATTATTTTTATTATACCTTTGCTTTTTCTTATTGTCTATAAAATGCTATATCAATTTAACAATTATATAATTATACTTACTCACTTCTACTTTAATTCTTAAAACTCGTTTAAAAATTTCTTAAAGTATTATTTTTCCCTTATATTATAGTCATTTGTATGCTATAATTACTAATTGTAAGTTATTTATGATTTTTAGGAGTGGTTATATGAAAAAAAGTTGTATTCCTAATGTATTTACTTTTATTAATTTATCATGCGGGGTATTATCTTTATTATCAACATTAAATAATAATTATCTTCTATCTGCTTTTCTAATATTATTAGCTGGACTTGTAGATAGATATGATGGAAGAGTTGCAAGATTCCTTCAAGTATCAAGCGACCTTGGAAAGGAATTAGATTCACTAGCTGATTTAGTTTCATTTGGAGTTGCACCTTCAGTTTTAACATTTACTTTATTTAGACTAAATGAATTTGGTCCTTTTGGATTAATTGGATATGCTATACTTTTAGCTTTCCCAATTTGTGGTGCATTTAGATTAGCTAGATATAATACTTCAGATTTTGATGGTGTATTTAGAGGAATACCTATAACAATTGCCGGTTGTTTTATGGCGTTATTTGCTCTTATAGTTGCGTATTTCCTTAAAGATTCAAACATATCAGATATAATACCAACTATAGTACCAGTAATTTTAATGATCTTAGGATCTTACTTAATGGTAAGTAATATTAAATTGAAAAAATTATAATAAATATTAGGTATTTAATGTCCTAGAATTTTTTAAATTCTAGGACATTTTATTTTTAATCTTCATTTCTTTCATCTTTTTCTGCGTCTTCATCCCTTTTTTTAAACCCTGCATTATTGAAAAAATTAAGTTCCTTATCTATTTCAGTTTGAATTACATCTGTTAACTCATTTTTTAGTTTCTTCTTTTCATAAGTTAA
Organism: Clostridium budayi; assembly: GCF_055396605.1. Taxonomy (NCBI): domain Bacteria; kingdom Bacillati; phylum Bacillota; class Clostridia; order Eubacteriales; family Clostridiaceae; genus Clostridium; species Clostridium budayi. The sequence goes on along the minus strand of NZ_AP042456.1, from coordinate 888,406 downwards.
GGATACAATTTCATTTTTAACTTTACTGTATTTTATGTAACAATGTTCATAATCATCCATTATTTTAACAATTTCATCTATTAACTTACCAACTTCATCTGCTCTATCTATTGCTTTTTCTACATCCTTTGTTCGTCTAATTGCTATAGTATTAATATCAGAAGCACTTGCTATTAATAATCTATAAGAGTCTACTAAAGTCTTTAAAAGACCACTCATTTTTACAAGTTCTGAGAAATGATCTTCTATAATTTTATTTTGCATATTTTCCTCCTAAATATTAAAACTTGCTTAGTCTATAATACTCTAAATATTAATTTTTATTCCATATATTATTTTCTAAAGAAAAAGTCTAAATGTATTAAATAATAAATGCATTTAGACTATAATTAAAATTTTTTATTTTTCTGTACTTTCTTTTGCAAATTCATTATCAATAATTTCCCATCTAGCTTTATCATTTAAAAAATCTTTATTATCTTTTAAATATTTTTTTAAATAGCTAGATTTATCATTTGCTTTCTTATTCATTAAATTATCTTCTCTATAATCATCAAGTTCAATAAAGTCATTTATACTATCATCAAAACTATTTGTAACATTTAAGAAGTACTCTCTATTATTTGGAAATCTATAATACATAAAAACTCCTCCTTAAATCATTACCCTTTTTTACAGTATGGCATAAAATATTCTTGTTTAAATTTACATAAAGGACAGATCATTGGAGCCTCTAGCCCTTCATGTATATACCCGCAATTCATACATTGCCAGAAAGTTACTTTATCAGATTTAAACATTCTATCAGTTCTTATTCTTTCAGCTAATGATAAAAATCTTACTTCATGACTTTCTTCAACTTCACGAAGCTCTTTAAAAAATGTAGCTATTTCTTTAAAGCCTTCTTCATTTGCCACTCTTTCAAATTCTTTATATATGCTTTCATCTTCTTCTTTCTCACCCATTGCGGCTTCTATTAAATTTTCTTCTGTTGTTCCTACCTTCTTTAAGTATCTTCTAAATACTTCTCTTGCATGGGCAAATTCATTACTTGCTGTTTCATCAAAAATTTCTCCTACCCATCTAAATCCTTCTTCTCTAGCTTTTTCAGCATATAAATTATATTTATTTCTAGCTCTTGATTCTCCAGCAAATGCCTTATATAGATTTTTTTCTGTATTACTTCCTTTTAAATTCATTGAATTCCTCTTTGATTAAATTATTACCTATTTATAAAATATTCTTATTATCTTATTCTGTTACTATCAGAAATGGCCACCTTTCCGTTCTCACATATTAATGCGAAGGCTTCTCCACTTCTATCCTTAGTATCAAGCCTAACTCTATAACCCCAAAGTCTCCCTATATACCTTAAAGTTTCTTTAGCATATGATAGTTCAAGTTCTCTACCATCATAAACGTGCTCTAAAGTTAGAGTATAGTCTCTTTTATTTAAATTTATAACTCTTATATGGGGGATATTTCCTATTCCAGATGTTTTAGCTAAATTATCCCTTATGCTTTCAAAACCTTCTTCATCTGCCACCTCTTCTATGACAAAATCGAAGCTTCTTTTTCCATATTGGAAAAGATTAAGTTCTTCACATAATTCCCTTGTAAGGTACCTTCTAATAAAAGAAGAATCCCTTTCAACTTCTCTAACTTCAAATATTTTTTCTCTTCCATATCTTTTTTCTAAGTCCATAAAAATTTTAAAGCCAATATAATATGGATTAAGTCCACCCTCTATTGGAGAAACAACATCATTATGTCTTTTCAAAAACTCAAGATATAAACCCTCATCTAGATTTAACTCTTTAAGTATTGTATAGTGGCAAAAACATGCCCATCCTTCGTTCATAGTCTTAGTTTCTATTTGTGGCATAAAATATTCTGTTTCTCTCTTTACTATCCTTAAAATATTTTTTTCCCACTCTTCTAGTTTTCCATGTTCTATTATAAATCCTACAACATCATCCCTAGGTTCTAATGGGATTTTATCAACTTCAGGTTCTTCTATTTCATTATCCATATCAAGAAAACTTCTATTTGATATTTTCTCTTTATAGTCTTTTATTCTTCTAAGTCGTATTTCCTCGTCGCTAAGCTCTTTAACTCCAATACTTCTTCCTATGCTATATCTTATTGCATGTGCTGCATCTAGTACTTTTTCAACTTTTTCATAACCTATATTAGGATCATTTATATATCCTCTTATTATTTCAGCGTCTAACTTAAACATCTCTAATGCTCTATCTGCATTTGTACCTTCTTTAAACAGTCTATTATTTTTAAAGAAATCATTATGCCCATACACATGAGCCATAGTTAATATTTGTAATAATAAAGTATTATCTTTCATAAGATACGCAAGGCATGGATTTGAGTTTATTACCATTTCATAAGGAAGACCTGTAAGGTTTAGAGAATATAATGTTTTATTTTTTTCATATGCTTTTCCATAGCTCCAATGAGGATATTTAGATGGCATTCCAACATACGCTTCATATCCAATCATTTCATTAAAGCCAATAACTTCAAACTCTTGAGGATAATAATTTAGTCCTAACTTATTTGCCTCATCTTCTATCCTCTCATTCCATGCTTTTAAATCAGATAAATTATATTCCACTTAATTCTCCTCCCCCATTTCCTTGCTAAGCATAATCTTTAAAGCTTCCCATAAATCTTTCTTTTCTTTTACTACTACAGGTATAAAATTTTCTTCTTTTATTTCCTTTTTAAATCTATAATACATTGTAGTTGAGTACGTAGATGGAAGTAATTCTGCATAACCAAACATATTGCTTATAGAACATAATTTTTTAACAGCTTCCATTGCTTTATCGTTATCCTCTGTCCAGTTATCCCCATCACTTGCGTAAACAGGATAAATATTCCACATTTCCTTTGGATAATCTTTGTTTATTATATCCAGTGCCATATCAAGTCCACTTGATATATAAGTTCCTCCAGACTCTGCTTTATGGAAAAATTCATGTTCATTCACTCTTTTTGCTGTAGTTGTATGAGATACAAATTCAAAAGCTATATTGTTATATTTTCTTCTTAAAAATTTTGATAGTACGAAAAAGAAAGATCTAGCTAAATATTTTTTTGTACTATCCATTGAACCTGATACATCCATTATAAAAATCATTACAGCATTGCTTTCTCTTTTTGGCTTTTGTTTTATCCTATAATATCTCAAATCTTCTTCTCTAAACGGAAATCTTGTATCTTCCAAAAGCTCTTCATTTTTTTCCATTAAAGCTCTTTTCTTTCCTTGTTTTCTAGCTATTTTAGACATTACAGTCTTCTTTTTAGCAAGTCTTGGTCTTATACCGTATCTTTGATATCCGTCTCTTCTTCCTGAACTTTCTGTTATAATTTCCGAATATTTTTTTCTATCTAAATTCGGAAGATCTAAATCTTCAACTATATAATCTAAAAGTTCTTCTAATGTTATTTCAGTATCATAAATTTCGTCACCTTCTATATTCCCTGCGCCCTTACCGTTTTTACCTTGGCCAAGTTTTCCCGTACCAAGTTTATCTCCACGTTTTTCATTTCCAGTACCAGTTGCAACTCCTTTTGAATTTCTACCATAAACAAACTGATATTCTTTTATACCTTTTATAGGAATTTTAAATTTTTTATTTTTACTTTCTCCAATAATGCTCTCTTCTGATAAAATATCACCTAAATTTTCTTTTATGGATTTCTCTACTAATTGTCTATGTCTTCTTCTATCTTCAATTGATCTATCATGATCTATTGGATTTATTGTATTATCTCTAAAGATTGCCATAATTTTTATTAATCCTTCCAAAGATTATTAGCTGCATACTTTAAGATTACATCACAACAATGTAGACAATAACCATTCTTTTGCATTTCTTCTACCATAGCATTATATTTTTCAGTTTGTTCTTTATCTCTTACTCTTGATTTAGTAATTATTCTTGAAAGATCCTTAACTGATGCCATAAGTTTCTTTTCAATTGCTTCTTTTAAAGGCTCATATGATGTATAATCTATCATTCCACCGTTTCTAACTAAATAGAACATATAAGATGTAACATCAGCTCTAAAGCCTTTACATGATGATTCTGAAACTCCTATTTGTTCTTCTATACTTCTCATGAATTCTTCATCAGGATTTAATTCTTCTCCAGTTGAAGTATCTTTAATTTTGCTCTTATTTACAAAAGCTTCTGCATTATCAATATAATTATTAAATAAGCTTTCAGCTTGTTCTTTAAATGAATGTATAAATGCTTTTGTTATTTCTTTTTCTAAAATCTTATTATATTCTTTTCTTATTGTATCTTGTATAAATCCTAAATATCTCTTCTTATCGTCAGCTCCTATATCTAGTTCTTTAACTGATTTAATTATACTTTCCATTATGCTAAGCGGATTTATACAGTTATATTCTGAATTTGAAAGTGCATTATCAATAGCTTTAATTATAAATCTTGTTGATATTCCTTTCATTCCTTCATAAGAACCTGCTTCTTCGCGAAGTTCTGATATATCAATTCTCTTAGTAGATCCTTTTTCAACTATTTCTTCACCATTATAAATTTTTAGTTTTGTTATAGGATCAACTTTATTTGATGGTGTGAGTCTTGAAAGTATTGCAAACATTGCAGCAATATCAATTGTGTGAGGTGCAATATGTGCATCGAAACTACTCTTTTTAAGTATTTTTTCATAAATTTTCTTTTCTTCATCAAGTTCTAAACAATACGGAACTTCTATTTTTACTATTCTATCTAATATCGCTTCGTTAGTGTGGTCTGCTTTAAATTTATTCCATTCAGCTTCATTTGAGTGTGCAACAATTACTCCATCAAAATAAATCATTGAACCTTTTCCTGGTGATGGAATTGATTTTTCTTGAGTTGCTGTAATTATTGTATGAAGATATTCAACATCATTTTTAAATACTTCAATAAACTCAACCATACCTCTATTACCAACATTAAATGCACCATTTAATGAGAATATTCTTGGGTCATCTTCTGGGTACATATCCATCTTTGAAATATCAATTGATCCAGTAAGAATTGAAGTATCTTGGTTATTTGGATCAACAGGTGGTACTACCCCAATACCTTTTCTTGATCTAATTGAAAAACTCTTTTTAGTTACAGGCATATCTTCATATTTACCCTTATACTCATTCATAAGTCTATATCTACATACCGGGCAAAGATCTCCTTCTATTTTAACTCCTAAAAGTTCTTCAAATTTTGGTCTTAAGTGTTTTGGAATTAGATGCAATGGTTCTTCATGCATAGGACATCCATCTATAGTATAAATTGATTCACAAGATTCTAATGCTTTTTTTAGTGATTCAACTAAAGAAGATTTACCTGCACCAACTGGTCCCACTAAATAAAGTACTTGTCTTGCTTCCTCACCTCTCATTGCTGCAGAGTGAAAATAATTAACTAATTTCATTAATACCTTATCAATACCAAAAAAATCATCTTTAAAAAATCCATATTTTCTTATAACTTCATTTCCATATATTCTTTTTATTTTATGATTCTCTTCTCCTTTTAAAGTTTCAACTCCCATACTTTTGATTATGTCATAAAGTCTCTTATGAGATAACTTAGCAATATCAGGGTTTTTCTTAACTAGTTCTAGGTAGTCTAGGAATGTTCCATTAAATCTTTCCTTTTCTCTATTTTCTCTATCGCTTTGAATAAATTCCTTAAAATCCATATACTAATCCCTCCCTTTATTTAAAATATATTCACTACGTTTAGTAATCTATGACAAAAAAAAGGAATTAGAAACTTTTAATTTCTAATTCAAATTAAATCTTATAATCTTTTCTTTTTCAAAGTTTTCATTGAATTTAAATGGTACAACTATACAAGCAATTTTATTATTAATAAAGTCTACATCTAAACCTTTAAAATCTTCATCATTTTCATTATTTATTTTTTTATCCCCCATAATAAAAAAATAAATACTTCCCAAAAGAACTACACATAGAATTGCTATTATTATTTTTATACCCTATCTTAGCTTGAATTATTTGTAAATTACATTATATATTTTAGCATTATTTCCATAAAAATAATATATAATTTAAATATTCATAAAATTATATTATTTTAACCATTTTGTTGTTTAAAAATTCTAATTAAAATGATAATATAGTAACTGTTATAATTAATAATTAATAATCAATATAATAATATGTCTTTATATTGAATCGATAGGTGGAGAGAGTTGTTATTATGAAAAAAGACATTATAAAAAAATTTACTAACAATAAGATTCTTCTTGGTATCACAGGATTTATAGTTACTCTTGTAGTAATTTATTTATGTGTATCAATGTACTTCATTAACCATTTCTACTTCAAAACAAAAATAAATGGTGTTAATGCATCTTGCAAAACTGTTAGCGAAGTTGAAGAGGAATTATCTCATGGCGCTGACTCTTATTCATTAGAACTTATAGGTCGTAATGATATAGACGCTAAAATAACGGCATCTGATATTGACCTTAAATATAGTCCAAATGGAAAGATTGAAGAGTTAAAGGATTGCCAAAATCCTTTTGGATGGATTATTTCAATATTCAAAAAAGAAAGTTATGAAGTACCAGGTGTTATTTCCTACAACAAAGATAAATTAAAAAATCTTTTAACAATTTACCTTATTTCGATAAAGCTAATATAGTTAAACCTAAAAATGCAAGCTTTAAATATACTAATGACGGTTACGAAATTGTTCCTGAGGTTTATGGAAATAAAGTAAAAACTTCACTTTTATATGACAATGTTGTTAACGCAATAGTAAACAGAGAGCCTAGCTTAGATTTAGATGCTATAGACTGCTATGAAAATCCAACATTTACATCTAAATCCCAAGAAGTTTTAGATGCTAAAAATTTATTGGACAAATATGTTTCAGCTAATATAACTTATAAAATTGGTGATAACACAGTAGTTGTAGACGGATCATTAATTCACGATTGGCTTAATGTAAGTAAGGATATGAATGTTACAGTAAGTGATTCTAAAGTTTATAACTTCGTACTTTCATTAGCTAACAAATATAATACTGTTGGTAAGACAAGAGAGTTTAACTCTTCAACAGGTAAGGTGGTAAAAGTATCTGGTGGTTCTTACGGATGGAAAATTAATGTTTCAGAAGAAACAAATAGTTTAATCAGTTTAATAAAAGAAGGGACAACCACTACGAGAACACCTATATATGCTCAAAAAGCTAAAGTTATGGGACCTTCTGACATAGGTGATACTTATGTTGAAATTGATTTATCAAAGCAACATTTATGGTTCTATAAAGATGGTTCTCTTGTTACTGAAGGTGATGTAGTTACAGGAAATATAAGCAAGAAAACTGATACCCCACCTGGAGTTTACTTCCTTAATTATAAGGAAAAGAGTGCAACTTTAAAGGGTGAAGATTATAGTACGCCAGTTGATTTCTGGATGCCATTTAATGGTGGTATAGGTCTTCATGATGCAAAATGGAGAAATAAATTTGGTGGAGATATCTATAAAACTAGTGGTTCTCATGGATGTGTAAACTGTCCACCTGAACTTGCAAAAACAATATTTGAAAATATCGAAGCTGGAACTCCAGTAGTTTGTTATTTCGAAGAAAGTCAAAAAGAATCAAAGTAGTTTTCTACTTTGATTCTTTTTAATTTTTATCCATATCTCTTATTAATTCTAATATTTCTTCTCCATATTTTTGAAGTTTCTTCTCTCCCATTCCCCTTATATTCATAAGACTTTCTGTCTCGTAAGGTTTTATATTAGAAATATCTATTAATGTTCTATCTGAAAAAATTATATATGGTCTTATATTTTCTTTTATTGATTTAATCTTTCTCCAAGATTTTAAAGCATTATATATATCTTTATTTATAACTTCATCTTCCATTTTCTTAATCTTCATAAAAACTTTTTCTTCAGATTTTAAGACCTTTATTGATCTATTATTTAAAATTAGCATAGAATATGTTCCTGGCTTTAAATCTACATATTTTAGTTCTAAAAGATTTTTTATTATACTTTTTATAAAATTTGAACTATATTCTTTCATAAGACCATATGTCGTAATTTTATCTAATTCATAACTAATAACCTTTGGTCCTTTTATTCCTCTTAAAATATCAATTAATACGGATATTCCAAACCTTTCTCTAGTTCTAAATATAGTTGATAATATTATTTGAGCTTCACGAGTAAAATCTTTTATATCATCACTATTTAAGCAGTTAGAACAGTTATTACAAAAATCTGTTACGTATTTATTTCCAAAATAATTTAATAAATAATTTCTATAGCAATCCTTAGTTTCTGCATATTCAATCATTTCTTGAAGTTTTCTAAGAGCTATTTCTCTTCTGTTTATTGCACTACTTTTATTTATTAAAAATTCAACTCTTCTTATATCATCTCTTGAATAAAATAAATAGCAATCACACTTTTCACCATCTCTTCCTCCTCTACCTATCTCTTGATAATAAGTTTCTAAATTTTTAGGAATTGATGCATGAACTATAAATCTAACATTAGATTTATCTATTCCCATTCCAAAAGCATTTGTTGCAATCATTACATTTTTTCTTTCAAATAAAAAATCCTCTTGTGACTTTTCCTTATCTTCTTCTCTCATCCCCGCATGATATTTAAGAACACTGTACCCTATATCAGCTAATCTATTATATATTATGTCTACTTCTTTTCTTGACGTACAATAGACTATTCCTGATTCATCTTCATGACTTCTTATAATAGTTTTTAGCTCTTCTTCTTTATCTATTTCTTTTAAAACATTTATATTTAAATTACTTCTATTTATATCTCCTAAATATTTATATGGGTTATTAAGTCCTAAGAGTTTAATTGCATCTTCCCTTACTTCTTTAGTTGCTGTTGCTGTAAATGCAGATATAACTGGTCTATTTCTTAAACTCTCATAAAAAGGTTTTATATACCTATAACTTTTTCTAAAATCATGCCCCCATTCTGATACACAATGAGCTTCATCTATAGCAATATGACATATATTTAAATCCTTAATTATATTCTTAAAATAATTAGATTCAAGTCTTTCTGGTGATATATATATTATCTTATAAAGTCCAAGTGATGCATCTTTTAGAATCTCTTTTATCTCTTCACTTTTTAAAGAACTATTTATGTATATACCATTAATACCACTTTCTTTTAAACTATCTACTTGATCTTTCATAAGGGAAATAAGTGGTGATATAACTAATGTTATTCCATCAAAAATTATTGATGGAATTTGATAACATATAGACTTTCCACCTCCAGTTGGCATTAATATAAAGGAATCTATCTTATTTAAAATTTTATTTATTATCTCTAACTGGCCTTCTCTAAAACTATCGTACCCATAAAACTTTTTTAATGCATAATATGCCCTTTGAGTATTATTCATAAGCCCTACCCTCTCTCTTTTCTTATACTTATAATATAATTAACTTTCCATTATGAGTAAAGCTTATTATATTAATTTATTAAATAAAGGAAGCGACCTATGAATCGCTTCCTTTAAATATTGGCTTACATAAAATATATATACTATGAAGTATTATTATAAAACCAAAGTACGTAGTCCATAAACTTAAATTGTATTTATGCCATACTGTAGTCTCAAAAAGTTTAACATCTGAATCTAAAGGAGCCCAGTCAGTTACATTAAGTGTTAATATTTCTTGAGTTTTATTTCCTTTAACAAATTCTCCTTTTATAAAAAATCTTCGTTTCTCAGACTTTCTTATTCTATAGTTTGATATTTCCTTATAAGGAGTTTTTCCGACTATCTTTATTTCAGAAACGTTTATATTATTTAAATCATTCATACTAGCATATCTTTTTATATAACCTGAACCTTTAGTAATTACTAAAGTATCAACACTTTCATCATATTCAACTTCTAAATTTATTTTATCCTCATCAAATAAGCAAGGATCATATTGCTTTTTATATGGTAATGATGGGACAGTTATCATAATAATTAATATAATTATATTAAAAATAAGTCTTTTCACTACCATTACTCCTTTACTAAATAAAAATTTATTTTTTAACTCTTTATATATTTATATAAGTAAAGTTGTAATTTTATTAACTTATTTTAAATTATTACAATATATTTCTATAGCTTTATTTAAAAATTCACTAAGTCCTTCTTTTGTTTTGTCTATATTTTTAGTAAATCTCTCATCTTGTACATACATTTCTCCAAGACCTCTAAATATTTCTACAGTACAATTATAAAAATTATCACTTATAAAGTTTCTCCATTTGCCTACTAATTCTTGAACTTCTAAACTTTCTGGTCCTTTATCCATGTTTTCTGAAATAGCTTTAAATATCTCTTCCATCCCACCATAAACACTTTTCCAATCATCTTTTGTATATTTTGATGTTTTTAAAACACTTTCTTTATACGCATCACTATTTCCGTACTTTTCTTTTACTTCCTTCTCATACTTTCTTTTATGATTTTCTATTTCAGTCATATCAAATCCATTAAACATTTCTTTTTTACTCATTATTTTCTCTCCTTCTATATCCATTAATGTATTATTTAGTGTATCTATTATGCACTCTATTCTCTTTTTCTCTTTTAAAAGTAGCTCTCTTTGATTTTCTAGAGCATGCTTTCTATCAAAATCTTCACTTTCTAATATTTCTTTTATATCTTTTAAAGAAAAGTTAAGTTCTCTAAAAAATAATATTTGTTGAAGTCTTTCTAAATCCTTATCGTTATATATCCTATAACCTGCTTCTGTAGTAAAGCTTGGCTTTAAAAGTCCTATTTCATCATAATAATAAAGAGTTCTAGCACTTACCTTTGCTATTTCCTTAATATCTTTAACTGTATACTCCAAAATATATTTCCTCCTTTCCCCTATTTCTATCTTTATGTTAAGCTATTACGTTACGTTATAGTCAATAATTATTTTTTATTTCTATTTTAATCTAATGTTTATAAATGAATATAATAAAAGTGGACAGTTATTAACTGTCCACTTTAACCTTTAATTTATATAATTTTATATTATTCATTAAACTAAAATTTATAAATAACAATTAAATATTTCATTATTAATTATTTACTAACTCACTTGCTAATGATTGATTAAAGTAATGTGGTTTAAATTCTGTAATTTTATAATCTTGTATTCCATGAACTTTTAATGTCTCATTAGATAAATATTCATCTACGTCTTTAATTGATTCTGCTACCATAACAAATAGTCCACCGCTCATATCTTCTTTAAGAGAAGACATTAATATTAATCCTTTATTCATTGCTTTTTGAGAATAAGCCATATGCTCTTTCATAATATCATCATTAATTAAATCTGGATTTTTTATTAGCCCTTCAACCATAAAATATCTCATTTTTCTCTCTCCTTAAACTTCATATTATAACTAAAGTTTATATATATCTGTGGTTTTATCTTTAGTTTTAATATTTATATTCTTTAATTCATTATACCATATTTTATATTTATAACTAAAAGAGCAATACATTTAACAATATTTTGAATATATTTCACCCAATTATGTAAATACTAACCATAGGGATATTATAAAATTTCTTTAGGAGGTATCTATATGAAATTTAAAAATTTAATTATAGTACTTTTGATTGTTTTTATATCTTCTATTTTAGGAATATATTTTTTTAAAGATAAATTTAGAAATGAAGATGATTTAGTTAAAAATGTTAATCCAGCTGATATTACATATCTTACACCAGCAGAAATTGAAGATAATTTAGATTCTCATGATCCTGATTACTATAATAACAATATTATTCAAGTTATTGGTGAAGTTAAATCTATATCAGTAGATTCTAATAGTGCCGTTTTAAAATCAGAAAATAATGATATTGAAGTAATTTTCCAAAAAGGTGAAGACTTATCTAAGACTCAGGAAGGTTCCTTTATTTCAGTGAGAGGAGTTGTAAAACCACCACTATCAAAATCTTTTATATTAAGAATTACATCTTCAATTATTACAGTCAAATAATAAAAATATAAGGGATATTTCATTAATGAAATATCCCTTATATTTTTATCTAACTGGTCTATCAAGTGGTATACTTTTATGGTCTTCAATTGATTTAACATTAAAGTTTGATCTATATTCAGTTTCTGCCCAGAATATATTATCAGCTACTAATGCTTCTTTATTTAATTCCACACCATCTAAAATTATTTCTTTAAACTTATGATATCCTGCTCTATCAATTAAGTGTCCACCATGTAAGTATTCTGGCTTATAATCTAATGCCCATGCAGAGAATTTTTGCCAATTCCCAAATATACCAAGAACAACTTCTTCTGTTGCAAAATTGATAAATGTCTTACCCATTCTTGGAGTTTGTTTTCCTGTTCTTCCTCCAATAACTATTCTATAATATTTTTCTGGCTTTCTAGTCCACGCACTTGCTGGGCAAGCAAGAACACATTCTCCACATCCTACACAACAACAAATATCTTTATCAACTAATCCTTTATTATTTAAGCTAAGAACTCTAGTTGCATGATGCTTACATGCTCTAACACAAGCCCCACATCCAATACATCTTTCTGGATGATATTCCATTCTAGCTTGTCCTATAACACCAAAGTCTTGGAAATGTCCCTTACCACAATCATTAGGACATCCTGAAACTGAAACTTTTATATGATAGTGAGATGGGAATACTAATTTTTCAATCTTATCAGCTAGCTTCTTTGTATTTACATTACCTTTTATACAATGTGAATTACCAATACAAGCCATTACATTTCTAGCTCCAATTGTAGGATATCCATTATCATCTACTTCCATATCACAATGACATCCATCAACTTCTACAGTCTTTATATATTTTTTTATAAATGCATTAACACTATCTATATCTTCATACTTAATTCCTGGTATATTAAATGTTTGTCTCATACCAACATGGAATGAACCATTCCCCCAAGTTTCCGCTATTTCTTGAACTGTACTTAAGTATTTAGCATTTACTAATCCACCTGGAATACGCATTTGAAGCATAAATTCTCCAGGAACCTTTGATTGACGATAGCAATTAAGTCTTACTTTCTTAATATCTATATCATGATTCATTTATAACACTCCTTAATCTAATAATGTTTTTGCTTTAGTATAATTAAATACTGGTCCTTCAAGACATACATATGTTTCGTCAATTCTACAGTGTCCACATTTACCAACTGCACATGACATCTTTCTTTCAAAAGAAACCCATATCTTTTCTTCTTTTACACCAAGTTTTAAAAATTCTAATGCTGTAAAATGCATCATTACTGGCGGTCCTACTATTACAACTTCATAATTATCGCCAAATTCTTTTATTGGTAACTTATCTAAATGTTTTGTAACCATTCCTTGGCTCCAACCCTCTTTTTCTCCTTTATCTAGAGTGTATATAGTATTAAATTTTTCTTTCCATTTTTCTAATTCATTTTTAAATAATATTCCGTCTTCATCTTTAAATCCAATTACTAAGTTTAAACTCTTAACGTAGTTTTCATCATCATAAAATTTATTTATCATACTTCTAACAGGTGCTACTCCTGTTCCACCAGCTACTATAATAATATTTTTATCCTTAAATTTATCAACTGGCCATCCAATTCCATATGAACCTCTTAAGAAAATTGTATCTCCAGCTTCTAATTTAAATATTTCATCAGTTACTTTTCCAACAGAACGGATTGTAAAATCTAAATATCCATCACCAAATCCACTTACTGATATAGGAGCTTCTCCAACCTTTGGAATTGATAATTGTAAAAATTGACCGTGCTTAACTTTAATATCGGTCTTTACTCTAAATGTATATTCTAATTTACTTTCTTTTGTAACACTTATAATTTCACAAGCTTTTGGTGTTAATATATTTTCCATTTACATCTCCTCCATTATTTCTTCTACTGCTTTTGTAACTTTATTTATAGTTGCTGTAAATGAAATAGCCTCAGGACATCTATCTGTACATCTTCCACAACCAACACACATATTTTCTCCGAATTTTTCTTTATAATCATGTATCTTATGAAGAACTTTATATCTCATTCTTTCAGCTACTGTATTTCTAAAGCTATGTCCTCCTGCCATTTCATCAAAACCTTCAATTTGACAAGAAGCTTGTACTCTTTTTCTTTCTCCAACTTTTCCATTTTCATCATAAACAATATCTCTTGTTGTATAGCATGTGCAAGTGCTGCATGCAACAGTACAACTTCCACAACCTATACATCTCTTATTGTACTCATCCCACATAGGATGCTTTTTTAGCTTTTCTAATACTTCAATGCTTTCTATATTTGGAAGATTAACTTCTGCCTTATTCTTTTTTATGAATTCAAGATTAAATTCAGCTTTTTCTTCATCTTTAAAGTAATTTTCAAACTCTTTATCGTTTACATTTAGTAATAAACTATCTTCTAAGAATCTTACAGCTAAACTATAATTATCTGTTTTATTTGTTCCCATTGTTGTACAGAAACATGTATCCCATCCTTCAGTACATTCCATACAAATAAATTTTACTCTATCTCTCATTCTTTTGTAGAACTTATCTTCAAAATTTCCATTTTCTAAATAAATTTTATCTTGTCTTTTTTGAGCATTTATATCACAAGGTCTTGCGAATATTAAGATTTTCTTATTATGAATAGGCTTACTTTCTCTGAATTCATCTTCAGTGAAATAATATAGTGTTTGATTTATAGGTGTAATTATTTCTTTAGCTGGATATGTAGATTTTTCTTTATAAACTATTTCATCTACTGTTTTTATTTCACCATACTTGATTATATCGGTATCTGAGTATCGTCCTTGTTTACTAAATCTTTTTGGTGCATAAATTTTGTATTCTTTTCTTAGCTCTTCTAAAAGCTTGTTTGCTTTTTCAAATTCTAATTTATATCCCATTTAAACTCCTCCTATATTTCTTGAAATTTACTAAGATTACAATTTGATAATACTCCTCTATCTTATATAAGACAAATCTCTATTTTTTATATAAATATAGGTAAATACTTATAAATAATTCAATAAACTATCATTATTTCAAATTTAATGATAATAATTTAACAAACTTTTAGTTTTAATGATTACTTTTTATATTATTTATATCAAATGTGATATTTTTAATACATTGTGAATTTTTTGTATTTTTTATTTTACAATATAAATTTACATATATTAGCTTTTATTTTTAACCTCTCTTTTTTTAAACATTTAATTAAATAAACTGTACACAGGTATATGTACAGTTTATTTATCGGTTTAACAATGTGGATTTTTTTCTTTTTTAGCTTGTAAAAATAGTGTTACATTTTTAAATATATTTTTTTTATCTACTACTGTTGCAAAAACATCTTCAATACAAATATCTACACAATATTTATCAAGTTCTGCATTTGCATCTTCATCAATTACTATATGAACACAAAATGGAATTTCAAAATTTGCAGCATGAACTGTTTGTGCTCTGTTATTAGCTGTATACACAATAGTCTGGCATAGGCTTCCATCTACTAATAACTTTCTACCAGTTAATATCGTTCCTTCTTTGCCTGGAATAAACTCACCCTTATCATTTTTAGGAGACTTAGGTGTTTTTATTATTCTTACTGAGTTAACTTTAGATGATATATATATTTTATCTATCTCTTCTATAGTTGGTTTACATTCAGGAATAGTTAGTATTTCTGGAATAGTTATCTGAACCCAAGATTTCTTTGGCTCTATCTTTTTACCGTCATTAACTTTTTTAATATCACAAAGTCCTATTACTTTATAATTTTGTTCTAAAGAACAATTACAACTCATATTTCCACCCTCTTTTCCTTAGATTATTGTTCACACTTTATAGGAAGTGCTTTAAAGAATATAGTGATATTTTTAAATATTTGTCTATCATTTAATATACATACAAAAATGTCTTCAATACATGGAATTATCTTAAACTTATCAGTAAGCTCAACACCCTTTGGAGCAACTATATAAGCTGATACTGGTAGTTTAAAATGTTCTGCATGAACTGAATTACAGTTAGATTTAGAAACATAAGTTATTCTTTGTTCTAATACTGCCTCTATTACTATCTTTTTACCTGTTAAATTTAAATTTCCTAAGTTAGCTCCTTCTGATACTGGAGTGTTAATAACTTTTTGACATAATATTTTTAGTTCAGAATTAACAGATAATATTTGTTTAATATCTGGCTTCATCATAGAAATAGTTAAAACTTCTGGTACAGATATTTCAGTCCATAACTTTGGATATGAAATATGATCCTTATCCTTTTTAGCTTTTAAAAGATCCTTTATTTTCTCTTCAGAGCAAACTCCTGAAATTATAGGTTTATTATTTTCAATACAATCTTTACATTCTTTTTCATCATCCGAATTATTTTTGTTACAATCAATTCCAGAATCTGATAAGAACTTCCTATCACATGACATTACACTTTTATTTGCCTTCAATACAAATGTTACTGTTAATTTTACTGTTCTATCACATATTGACTTAATGCATATATCTTCAATACATGCTGATACTATAAAGTTATTATTTAACGGATCTTCTTCTTTGCACTTATTAGGTAATACTATAAATGCTGAAAATGGAACTTTTCCATGGAAACTATGGACGCTTTGATCCTTTCTATTTGATACATATGACATAGTCAAGCATACAAGTCCTTCTATTATTAACTTCCTACCTGTAGCTATTTTTCCTTCATAATTATAAATGTCTACCCCTTCAACACCTGGAGTTACTATAACTTTTTTATTTATTATTTCAATTTTTGCATTAACAGAGTCTATCTCTTCTATTTCTGGTTTTTTTAATGGAACATGTACAGAGCCCGAAACATTTTCTTCTGTCCATAGTCCATTATCTATATCAAAATCTTTTGGATTACATAATCCAGAGAAAAATATACTTTCTTTTCTTATACATTCATCTTTACACTTTTCTTCTCTTTTGCAATCACAATCATCTTTATCATTATTAATTGATTCATAGTTTTCGTTTATTATTTCCTTCATTATCTACCCTCCTAATGTTACATTCCCATTGCAAAATATAGTTATTCTTTATAAAATTCAATCTCTCATGTTATATTATGATTTTTATAAATTTTGTTTCATATTTTGTTTTTTATTGTCTAATATTAATATTTTTTCATACTATAATATAAACGCAATATAAAGGAGATCTTTTTATGAGTAAAAATTTCTTTAAATGTATCTCTCTTTCTAATATAGATACTTTAACTATAGGAGCTTGTAACTCTAATAACTACATTGAAAAAATAATAGATACATTTGTAAAAATTAAACTTTCTTCAGTTAAAATGGTGGAAGGACATAATAATGATTTCATATATATAACTGGTTGTAAAATAATAAAACTGCACTATATAACAAATGATTCAGATGGCATTGTTAAATCTACTACTTTCCTAGAACCATTCACTACTCATTCTTCTATTGATAATTACATTGATAAACCATATGTATGTGATTATTATGCTAAGTTACTTTCAAAAGATTATAAAATACTATGTGATGATTCATTATTTTTCTCAACCTTCTTTGAAGTGTATATAAAATTTAATGCAGAAGATTATTCCGAAGAAATTTATTCTGAAGATGATTCTTATAATGAATCAAATTAGAAAAGTAAATATTATTATTTATGAAATATTTAAGGGATGTATTTTCAAATAATGAAAATACATCCCTTATATCTCTTTATTACTAATATATTTTGAATTATCTACATTTGTCTTTTTAGATTATTTATTTCACAAGTTAAAATATCAATTTTCTCAAGCATACTATTAATACATATTTTCATAGATTCTATATCTTCATCTGTGTCATTTGATTTATTTCTAGATGCTCTACTACTAGTATTCGATCTACTAGCAGGTGTAATTCCATCTTGTCCTGATCTTGCATTAGCTTGATCATATGTTCCTTTAGTGCAATAAGGATTTCCTATGTTTTTATTTCTAACGTCATAATATTTTCCTGGGCCACCTTGAAAATATTGTTGTTGTGAATTATATGTTAATATTATTTGTCCTAATAATTCAAACCAGTTTCCTATTGCATTTTGAACATTAAATGGTAAATTGCTTGCAAGAACATGTCCAACTAACTCTGCCGTAAGAGGAAATATATGAGGATTTAAATCTTGAAACCCACCTTTTATATCCTCGCAACCTTCTTCAGTACTGCTATCATTTCCAAAATTAAATGAAGCACTAAAGTTTTTTAAAAATTCTTCAAAATCATTACATTCATTAGAACTCATATTTTCTCCTTGAAGAATTGTTTCATTATATTACTATTCAACTTAGTTAATGCTTGTTACTCTAATATTTCATTAAACTTTATTACTTCTTTTTCTATATCATTAGAATTTAATATAGCAGTTATAACAGCTACTCCATCTAAAACTTCCTTAAATTCATTTGTTATATTAGATGTATTTATTCCTCCAATGCCATAAATAAATAACGGAATATTTTCTTTTATTTCTTTTAATGCTTCTATACTTATAACACTTGTATCCTTTGTACTTGTACTATAAATAGCTCCACATCCTAAATAATCAGCACCATCTTCTAAAGCTTTTTTACTTTCTTCTAAAGTTTTAGTTGATACTCCAATTATTTTATTCTTTCCAAGGAGTTTTCTTGCTATAGCGCAATCCATATCATCTTGTCCTAAATGTACTCCATGAGCATCTACTGCAAGTGCTACATCAACTCTATCATTTACTAAAAATGTTGCGTCATACTTTTTGCATAAATTAAGTAATCTTAACGCTCTATCACACATAATCTTTGTATCTACATTTTTATCTCTATATTGAATAAGTTTAACACCAGACTTTAATGCTTTTTCAACCTTTTCCATAAGTTCTTCAAATGGCAATCTATAATCTGTAACTAAATATACTTTTTTATCATTAAAATTCTTCATAAATTATCTTTCCTCTTTCTATTATCTCTTCATCTCTAATACAAGAAATCTTATCAAGGGTTTTATGTTTGAATGCTAAAATCCCTTCGCCTTCATTATTTTCCATTGCAATTTCTCCAGAAATATTCATAGTTAATAGTGCTTTTGCTACTCCGAAAATTAAATTATCCCCAAGATTTTTTCCACACTCAACAGATAACATTCCACCAAGCATGCATCCAGTACCAGTTACTAATGCAAGGTTTGAAACTCCGTTATTTATTCTTATTTCTCTTTTTCCGTCAGTTATATAATCTTCTTTTCCAGTTACAACTATTAAGCAATTATTTTCATTAGAATATTTTCTTAAATTTCTTCTAAGTTCATCTGTATATTCACCATCATCTAAAGAATCTATTCCAATAAAATCGCTTTTAAGACCTATAATATTTTTTATTTCAGTTAAATTACCTTTAATTAAAGTAACTCCTATCTTTAAAATATTTTTTATTAAGTCTTTTCTTAAGCCTGTTACATGTACTCCAACTGGATCTAATACTACAGGGATATTATTTTCTTTAGCTACATTAGTTCCAACTATCATGCTTTCTTCTTTCTTATATCCCATTGTTCCTATATTTACATGTAAGCAATTAGATATACTTGTACCTTCTTTTATTTCTCTTATATCGTCAATCATCATTGGTTTTCCACCATATGAAAGTATCGTTTGCGCTACATCATTCATAGTTACATTATTAGTTATTGAATCAACTAACGGATCCTTTACTTTTCCCATACTCGCTCTTTCTAAAATTTCTCTTATATCCAAAATTCTATCCCCCTAAATTTTGATTATTCTATATTAGCTAATTTATATAATTCATAAAAATGATTAGTTGGTCCTACCCCATGACCAAGTTCTATACCATGTTCAATGGCTACTGTTACGTATCTTTTTCCTTCTTTAACAGCATCTTTTATATTCATTCCCTTAGCAAGATTTGCAGCTATAGCTGATGATAATGTACATCCTGTTCCATGAGTATTTTTATTATCTATTCTTTCTTGTTTATAATAAATAAAATTCTCTCCATCATATAAAAGGTCTGTTGCATCATCTTCTAAATGTCCACCCTTAACTAATATATATTTTGGTCCAAGTTCCTTTAATTTTACTGCTGCCTCTTTCATTTCATCTAATGTTTTAATCCTTACTCCAAGTATTTCTTCTGCTTCTGGAAGGTTTGGTGTTATTAATGTTGCTATAGGAAATAGTTCATTTATTAATGTTTCTTTTGCATTATCTGATAAAAGCTTAAACCCACTTTTTGATACCATAACTGGATCTAATACTATTTGTGGAATATCCTTTATTTCTTTTAACGCTTGTCCTATTGCTTTAATTGATTCTATTTTTGAAACCATACCTATCTTTATTGCATCTACTCTAATATCATCAAATATAACTCTTATTTGATCTCTTATCATATCCTCATTTATATCTTGAATTCCAAAAACTCCTTGTGTATTCTGTGCTGTAATTGCAGTAATTACACTCATTCCAAATACTCCATTTGCTGAAAAACTTTTTAAATCTGCTTGAATTCCAGCTCCTCCTGAACAATCTGATCCTGCAATTGTTAATGCTCTAAACATAATTATCATCCTCTCAATTAATTAATTTTTTATCTTCTATTAATGTTTTCTCATAAATTCCAAGTGTCTTTTTAATAATTGGTATACTTATAAGCATATAGGCACAAATTGCTCCAACAATACAACTTGAAGAAAATGGTACTATATATAAAAATAATGACCCTTCTTTCCCAAGAAATAATGAAGCTACTGGATATGCAAGCATTGCACCAATTATTCCAGTACCTATAACTTCACCAATGACAGCTACAAAAGTATTCTTAAACTTTTTATAAAGTAAGCCTGCAAGTAATGCCCCAATCATACTTCCTGGAAATGCAAGCAAACTTCCTGTACCTAAAATATTTCTAATAAGAGATGCTATAAATGCATTCAATATAGAAAATACAGGTCCTAGTGTTACTGCTGAAACTACATTTATGAAATGTTGAATTGGTGAAATTCTAGCTCCTAAAATCGGTATAGAAAATGTACCAAATACAGTTGCTACAGCTATCAATAAGCCACTTAAGGCTAACTTATAAGTTAGATTTTCTTTCCTCACAATAAACTATCCCCCTTTTTAAGTATTAAAAAAAGAGCATAACCTAATTACGTAAGGTTACACTCTATCCATCAATATATTTATTCATAAACAAAAGGCATCCCTACGATGGTACTAACCATATCAGGTAATAAGGGTTTAGAAATTAAAATTTCAATCTCAGCCAAAAGCTTATGGCTCCCCTAGCTCTATATCTAATTATTTCTATTTAATTCTATACCAAATTTTTAATATAGTCTACACATTCTAAAATATTTTATAAAATTATCCACAAATATATTACAGTTTAACAAATTTATAAAAACGTTTTCACACATGCTTTTTCTATGTTATATTATAAATATAGATAGAATATAATTTTACATAAAACGGAGGCGATTTTATGAATATTCTAAAATATTATATTGATTTTTTAGTTCCAGTTATAATGATTATTTTAGGAGGTGCTTTTTTAATTAATCCACCTGATATTATTAATGAACACTGTGGATTTAGGAGCAAACGCTCAATGAGCTCTAGAAAAGCTTGGCTATTTGCAAATACTAATCTCGGAAAACTATGGGTAATATTTGGAATTATATCATCTGCACTTATATTAATATTAAAACTAGGTTTCTCATTAAATCCTTCAATAATTTCATTAATCGGATTATCGTTTTCAGTAATTTCAATGCTTCTATCAATTTTCATAGTTGAAGAAGAGTTAAAGATAAAATTCAAAAATTAATAAAAAAGAGTGATTAATAAATTTTTTATTAATCACTCTTTTTTATTTTATATTTATAAATCTATATATTAAGAACATAAAAGTTTTACAATTAACTTCAATTTTCTGATAAAGTAGTGCAAATAGATGAGAGAGTAATATGATACTAGCGGAC
The DNA here is from genome assembly GCF_055396605.1 of Clostridium budayi. Lineage (NCBI taxonomy): Bacteria > Bacillati > Bacillota > Clostridia > Eubacteriales > Clostridiaceae > Clostridium > Clostridium budayi. The sequence continues at coordinate 866,254 of NZ_AP042456.1, read as the reverse complement.
TGGAGTGCATTAGGCACTTCCGGAGCATAAATCATATTAGCCTCTTATCTATATTTGCACGGTAATTTCTCCTAAATCTTAGTTATCACCAAAAACTTTTTTCTTAAGTTCAATTCCTGTCTTTGTTATTGCAACTCCACCCATTGCAGTTTCTCTAAGTTCAGGTGGTAATTGTCTTCCTACTTTATACATTGCAGATACTGTATCATCGAAAGGTATCTTAGATTCAACACCTGCCATAACTAGGTCTGCCATACAAAGTGCGCTTATAGCACCGGATGCATTTCTCTTTGCACATGGTATTTCAACAAGTCCAGCAACAGGGTCACAAACAAGTCCTAAAATATTTTTAAGAACTATAGCTGCTGCATCTAAACTCATCTTTGGAGTTCCACCCATCATATATACTACAGCAGCAGATCCCATAGCGGCTGCTGATCCACATTCTGCTTGACATCCACCTTCAGCACCAGATACTGTTGCATTCATTGCAATTATTGTTCCAACTGCAGCAGATGCAAAAAGCGCCATAACAAGTTCATCTTCTGTTTTATTAAGCTTAGCTCCAGCAGATAATATTACAGCTGGAAGTATACCACAAGAACCAGCTGTAGGACATGCAACTATTCTTCCCATTGAAGCATTTACTTCTGATGAAGAAAGAGCCATTGCCATTGCCATAACTGTTGTTGTTCCTGTAAGAGTATCTCCTTTTTTTAAATATTCATTTATTTTATATCCGTCTCCTCCAATAAGTCCACTTACTGAGTAAACTTCATTTTCCATTCCTTCTGTTGCAGAATCTATCATAACTTTTAAAGTCATCTTCATCTTCTTTATTACATCTTCTCTTGAAGCACCTGACTTTTCCATTTCACTTCTTATTGCATATTCACTTAAAGATATATTTTCTTCTTCACAAATTTTTAAAAGTTCTTCACCATTTCTTGCGATCATTACTCTTCACCTTCCTTTACAGGATTAACCATAATAACTCTTGTTATATAATCTACTTCTCTTATTTTGCTTAAAGTATCATTATCTATTCCATGATCTAATTCAAATACCATGTTAGCACCTTGTCCTCTTTGTCTTCTAAACACACTCATAAATGCAATATTTATTCCTTTTTCATATAAAAGGTTAGTAACTTTAGATACAACACCTGGAACATCTTTTTGAGCTATTATAAGAGTTGGATAGTCTCCTGTAAATTCGACTTTATTTCCATTAACTTCAGTTATTTTTATACTACCTCCGCCAATTGAAGATCCAACAACTTCTCTTTTTTCTCCTGATTTTGTAATCATAATAAATTTTACAGTATTAGGATGAACATCGCCTAAATCGGTTTCAACAAAAGAAAAATCTAATCCTTTTTCTTTAGCAATTTTAAGGGCATCTCTTAATCTCTTATCACTTGGTTCCATTCCAAGTATTCCAGCAACTAATGCTCTATCTGTACCATGGCCTTTATAAGTTTTAGCAAATGAGCCATGAAGATAAAAAGTTACTTTTACTACTTCATCTCCCGCTACTGCTCTTGCAACTTTTCCAAGTCTTGCAGCACCAGCTGTATGTGAACTAGATGGACCAATCATTACTGGACCTAAAATGTCAAAAACACCTACATTATTCATATACCTCACCTTATCCTCTGTATAAATTTTTTCTAACTATAGTTTAATCTATTATTAGTTCTTTTATCAACATATGTTTTTAATAAAAGAGAATTTATTTTTAAATTTTAAATAAAATATAACTATAGAGAAATTTTTCAAATTTTTGTACACCATTAATCATTATTTTATATGATGTTAATTTCTTATTCATACAATGGTGTTATATTTAATTTACTAAATACTGTTAAAGATTAAGGAGGATTACATACATGGACTGGTTTTTAATTATAGAAATAGCATTTATTATATTATATTCATTTGCTATGCTAAAGAATTATTTTAAAAGAACCCAACTAAAAAAAGATGGACATTTCGTAATCATAAGAAATTATAATTTATCATTTATTATAACATTAGTACTTTTACTGTTTGTTGGTCTGATTTACATATTTTTAGTTAATGAAGGTTCTATTCTTGATAATGTATTATTTATAATTATCATATTAATATTGATTCTAAATACATATGTTAATTCAGAAATATTACTTACACATGGATCACTTTACTACATGTATTATAACGTTCCATATACAGATATTAAATCTGTTATATTTAAAGAAAAATCTAAAAACAGTTACTTATTGAAAATTGAATTTGAAAAAACTACATTCAACGTTTCAATAAACAAACCTTCAGCAGATGATTTTTATGAAGTATTAAAAGATAGAAAAATTCATGTTGAAAGAATTTAAAAAAATAACTTGTAAGCTCCTTATGTTTAGCTTACAAGTTATTTTTTATTTTAATGTTATTCCACCATTAGTTCCCTTATTTCCTTCGAATAAACTTTTGTAAAAATTATCAAATCCGTCATCATTCATTTTTATTTCTAAATCATCATTTACATAAAACTTATTCATTGTAGAAGTAATTAAATCGAATTTCTTTATATTATTTTCCTCTAATAACACATTATAAAGATATGCTAAATGATTTTGAAGATATTCTTGAATATTTTTCATTTCTTCATCATTTATTTTTCCTTCTTTGTATAAATCTTTAATTGGTCCATTTCTAAATATAAAATAAGCTGATGCTTTTGTTATACTTTTTATATATTCTTGAACTTCTTTATTTTCCATTACACACACCTCTTAATTTTTTTTATATACTAATTTAACTACATTTAATTCAAATACTCAAGTTAAATAGATAATTTAGAATTATATTCTTTTATTTAAAATTTACATTTTATTCACACTAAAATCTTTTTTTATATTTACAATTATTATTACATAGCTTTTAAGGAGGACTTAATTTATGAAATATTTTTCATTAGTATTAAATATAGTAATTGTTTTAACACTTTTATTTGTAATTGGTAAAGCAATATATATTGAATATACTTGCAGAAAGAATTCTAATAAGACAACAAAATTTACTATATTTTCTGGTATAACATTAGTAAACATAGGACTTTTAATTCTCGCATTTGCTTTTATAAACGCAAATGGTATTAATTTATTCTCAATGAAATACATATTTATATTATTAATATTAATTATGATTGTATTCCAAGCTTTTGCTTCTTCAAGATTAGTACTATTTAATAAAGGTTTACTATGTATGGGACAATATTTAGATGCTAAAAATATAGTGAAAGTTTTAATGAGAGAAGGTAAATTCTCTACTGCTGTTGTTATAGAAGGTAAAAAGGATTCATTTAACTTTAAAATCTCAAAAAAACAACTAGAAAACTTATCAAAAACTTTAAAAGAAAATCGTATAAACGTAAAAATATGTGGCTAAAAAGAACTACTTAAGTAGTTCTTTTTTATTTTATTATTAATTTAAAATATAATTATTTACATACTGTAAACAATTAACTAATAAAAATTTGTTATTATATAATTGACTTATTATTAAAGGGGGAGAAATTATATGAACGCAATGCATATCTTTGAAATACTCTTACTTTTAGCTGTAGTATTCTTTATAGTAAGAAGTGTTTATATAGAAACTAGCCACAGAAAAAAAGGACCATATATTAAAATTGGTGTTTATTCAGGAATTGCTATTTTTAATATTATTTTAGTATTACTTATTTTAGTATTTGGTATAATCTCTATTAAAAGCTCTGGAGGAACAATACTAGATGCATCTAGTATTTATATTTTAATACCAATAATATTTATAATTTATCAAGTAGTTCTATCATTAAGGTTTACATTCTGCCAAGATGGAATATGCTACTTAGGACAATTTTATAATTATAAAAATATAAAAGGTGTACAAATAGTACCAGTTAAAGATAAATTTAATATTATTGTCTTCACAAATAAAACTACACTTACATTTAAAGTAAGTAAAAATAATAAATTCCTTGTTGAAGAAACTTTTAAAAAATATAGAATTAAAATTACAAGACTTTAACAAAAAAGGCAAAATCAAAAATGATTTTGCCTTTTTTATTTAATATTTATAGAAGCAACTGCCTCCTATAAACTCACGTAATATTGAGTTTTCTGGCACTTTATCCATTGGTATTTCCTTAAAGAAATTTAAAAATGATATAAGTCTTGAAGCTTCATTATAAACTGGACTATCTTTACTAATTTTATTAAGTTCCTTTAATGCATAAGGTTTTAATACACAAAGTTCATAAACTAATGTTGAGTTAAACATTTCATCTGCTTCTTCTTGATAGATAAATATATTTTTTCTTTCTCCTCTTTTTATTGAAGGCCACATACTTAAAGTATCTTCTCCACCATATCCTCTTGATAAGTAGTCTCTAACTATTCTTCTAATCTTTCTTACATCTGTAGTTGGAATTCTATTATGATTATCTAAATTTAATTGTGTTAATGCAGATATATATATTTTGTATTTATACTTATCATCTATTAAATTTGTTAGAACTGGATTTAACGCATGTATACCTTCAACTATTAAAACCCCATTTTGAGGTAATTTAACCTTATGTCCAAGCCATTCTCTCTTACCCTTCATAAAGTTATAAGTTGGGATCTCTACCTCTTCCCCATTTAATAATTTTTCTAAATGATTATTTAATGTTTCTAAATCTAATGAGTATATTGATTCAAAGTCATACTCACCATTTTCATCTCTAGGACTGAATTCTCTATCTACAAAATAATCATCTAAGCTAAGTGGTATTGGATAGAATCCATTAACTCTAAGCTGAATGCTTAATCTATTTGCAAAAGTTGTTTTACCTGATGATGATGGTCCTGCAATTAGAACTATTTTCACACCATTTTTATTTGAAATATTATCTGCTATATTTGCAAATTTCTTTTCATGTAATGCTTCTGAAACAAGTACTATATCCTTAAGATCATTTTCCATAATTTTTTCATTTAATGTTCCAACATCGCTTATTCCAAGTATGTTAAGCCATTTTTCTGTTTCATAAAATATACTTGAAAGTCTCTTTTGTTCTTTATATGGTGGAAGAGTATTTAAATCTTCTACTCTAGGACTTCTTAAAATAAATCCAGTATTATATTTTATAAGATCCCAAGCTTTTATAACTCCTGTACTATAAGCCATTTGACCATAGAAATAATCATATCTTCCATCTAATTCATAAAGCTTTACAGTATCAAAATTCATATAAGTTAAAAGCTTAACCTTATCTTCCATTCCATAATCTTTAAAAACTTTTATTGCCTTTTCTTTTGATACTTCTATTTTATTTATAGGTAAATCACTATCTATTAGATACTTCATTCTTTCTTTTATTCTTTTTATATCATCTTCACTTAATATTTTTTCTTTATGGATTTCTCCAAAAAGACCTTTACTAATTGAATGTTCTATTGTAATTTTTGAATCCTTAAATATATCAAGTGCCGCCTTTATAAATATAAATTGTAGTGTCCTTGTGTAAACATTAAGCCCCTCATCACAATCAAAATGTACCTTTTTAAGTTCTCCACTTTCTGGCACTTCTCTTACAAGTTCATAATACTTACCATTTAATGTGCAAAGAGCAATATTTTTAATATCCTCCTTATAGTACATTTCTATAATGTCTTTAAATGTACTTCCCTTTTCAATTGAAATTATATTGCCATTCTCAAGAGTTATATTTAATTTCATAATTCCTTCTTGCTCCTCTCTTAAATCCTTTTGATTTACTTTTATTATATTTCTTTAAAGCTATTTTTGAAACCCTCTAACAAAATATATATTAGGCTGAATAGAAATTTTAAAATCTACAAATATTATTCATTAGAGAGGTGTTTATAATGTTTATTGTTTGTATAAGAACTGCTATATTATACATTTTAGTAGTTGTAGTAATGAGGCTTATGGGTAAACGTCAAATAGGCGAACTTCAGCCATACGAATTTGTAATAACTATAATGATTTCTGATTTGGCATCACTACCAATGCAAGATAGTAGGCTACCATTACTTTTAGGAATTATTCCAATTTTAACTCTTTTGCTTCTTAAAATTTTACTTTCTCAATTACAATTAAAATGCCAATTTGCTAGAAGAGTTGTAGAAGGTGAACCATCAATTTTAATTTATAAAAGCAAAATTAATTATAAAGCTCTTAAAAGTCAGCAAATAAATATTGATGAACTTATGGAAGAGATGAGATTATCAGGTTACTTTAATCTAGATGATATTACTTATGCAATACTTGAAACAAATGGTCACATATCATTCTTTCCTTCAGAACCAAGTAGTAGCAATAATACTCAATCTTCTAACCAAAATAGTAATACAGAATTATACCTTCCAAAAATATTAGTATCTGATGGAAAGATAAATAAGAACCCATTAACTAAAATGGATAAGGATAAAGATTGGATAATTAATGTACTGAATAAACATGGCATAGATGATGTAAAAAAAGTACTTATTGCTATGTACGATACTAGTGGTAAATTTAAATATCAACTATTTGATAAATATGAAAAGAAGGAGAAAAAGAAATGAAGAACACAATAGTTTCTATAATTCTATTTATTACTGTAATTGGCTTTGTCTCTTTTGCTCATAATGAACTGATAGACCTTTGTGATAATATTAATAAAGATAGTGAAAAGATTGAAGAATTAATAAATGAAGATAAATGGGATAAAGCTTATGAAGAGTCCGTAGCCCTTTTAAGTAAATTAAAGGATGAATCGTTAGTATCTTCTATGTATATTAATCATGTTGAATTAGACCAATTAGTTGACAATACAGTACTTGTTACAGTTAATGTAAAATGTAAAACAAAGAATGATGCATTAGCTTCACTTCATGTTGTAAAATATAATTCAAATAGAATAAAAGAAATGCAAAATCCCAAACTACGTAATATATTATAATAAAAAGGTTTGCTAAAAACTTAGCAAACCTTTTTATTTTTAATATCCTTTTGGTACAAAACTTGAACATTCTGTACAAGAATTTTGTCCTTCTATATCAACATAATTTGATACACATCTTTGGTTTTCATTATACATACAATTTACTGCTGAACACCTTATTGCCATATTAGGATTTATCTCCATATTCATGCTTGACATTGAACCATCTTTTTCATCAAAGCTTTTACAATTAGTTTGACTTGATGTTTCTGCATGATTTCCTCCAACTTCAATTGATTCTAGACAACAATGATGATCTTTATTATGAGCACATGAACGTACTCCACAACTTAATGTAGCCATAATTATCACTCCTTATATACTGCTTTCCATTTTATTATTTGTAAAAAGATTTATTTTAAACTTTTAATTTTTTACTCGATTTTTGTATATTTTTACTCGCTTTATGCATATTATACATCATAAGTTTATTTTTCAAGTTAATTATGCATTTGCACTTGCATAATTATACCTAAAGGAGTATAATCAATTTCATTAGTAATATTTGTTAAATAAAAAGGGGGCTATATTATGAAAAATTATAAAAAGGTTGTTTTAGCTTATTCAGGAGGACTTGATACTTCAATTATTATTCCATGGCTTAAGGAAACTTATGGAGTTTCTGAGGTAATTGCAGTAGCTTGTAATGTAGGACAAAAGGATGAGCTTAATGGCTTAGAAGAAAAAGCATTAAAAACTGGAGCATCAAAATTATATATAGAAGATTTAACAGATGAATTTGTTAATGAATATATTTTTGAAACAATAAAAGCTTCAGCAATTTATGAAGGTAAATATCTTTTAGGAACTTCCTTTGCTAGACCTTTAATGGGAAAAAGACTTGTGGAAATAGCTAAAGAAAATGGGGCAACAGCTATTTGTCATGGTTGTACTGGAAAAGGAAATGACCAAGTTAGATTTGAACTTGCAATAAAAGCATTTGCACCTGAAATGGATATTATTGCACCTTGGAGAATTTGGGATATAAAATCTCGTGAAGAAGAAATTGAATATGCTAAGGAAAGAAATATTCCTTTAAATATAACACCTGAAACAAACTATAGTAAGGATAAGAATATATGGCATTTAAGTCATGAAGGTTTAGATCTTGAAGATCCAAAAAATGAACCTAATTATAAAAAGATTCTAGAACTTTCTAAAACATTAGAAGATGCTAAAGATGAACCAACTTATATAACTTTAGAATTTAATAAAGGAATTCCAGTATCTTTAAATGGTGAAAATTTAGATGGTAAAACTCTTCTTGAAAAACTTAATGAGATTGGTGGAGAAAATGCCATTGGAATAATTGATATGGTTGAAAATAGACTTGTTGGTATGAAATCAAGAGGTGTTTATGAAACTCCTGGTGGAACAATTCTTTATGAAGCACATTCCCTTTTAGAATCAATATGTCTTGATAAAGAAACTGCACACTATAAACAAATGATATCTTTAAAATTTGCAGATATAGTTTATAACGGTCAATGGTATACTCCACTTCGAGAAGCTCTTTCAGCATTTGTTGATAAAACACAAGAAACTGTAACTGGAACAGTAAAACTTAAACTATACAAAGGTAACATTGTAAATGCAGGTATAACTTCTCCATATTCTTTATACAATGAAGACTTTGCAACATTTGGAGAAGATAATGTATATAATCAAAATGATTCAGCTGGATTTATTAACTTATTTGGGTTACCGATAACAGTAAAAGCTTTAATGGAAAAGTCTTTAAAAGACAAATAAATTTAAGGAGATAATTTTATGAAACTTTGGGGCGGAAGATTTAAGGAAGGAACAAATAAAGATGTTAATGATTTTAATTCATCAATAAGAATAGATAAAAGAATGTTTAAAGAAGATATTCTAGGAAGTATAGCACATGTAAAAATGCTAAAAAAACAAAATATTATTCCAAGGTCCTCATGTATAAAAATTGAGGATGGACTTAATGAATTATTAAAAAGATTAGAAAATGGTGTTATTGATATAGATGAATCTTCTGAAGATATTCACAGTTTTATTGAAGGGCTATTAACTTATTATATAGGTGATGCTGGGAAAATGCTTCATACCGGAAGAAGCAGAAATGATCAAGTAACATTAGATTTAAAACTTTATTTAAAAGGTTATGTACCTCTTCTTATTAATGATATAGTTAGCCTTTTAAAAGTTATATATACAAAGGCTACAGAAAATGTCGATACAATAATGCCAGGATATACTCATCTTCAAAAAGCTCAACCAATTACTTTTTCTCATCATATTCTAGCTTACGCTGAAATGTTTAAGCGTGATATTTCTAGAATAAAAGATTATTTAATAAGATTAGATGAAATGCCATTAGGTAGTGGTGCTTTAGCAACTTCCACTTATCCAATTGATAGAAGCTATGTTGCAAAAGAACTTTCTTTTAATAAAATCACCTTAAATAGTATTGATTCAGTATCAGATAGAGATTATGTTATAGAGCTTTTATCTGTGCTTTCAATTATAATGATGCATCTTTCAAGATTTTCTGAAGAAATAATTCTTTGGTGTACTAACGAATTTAATTTTGTTGAATTATCAGATGAATATAGTACTGGAAGCAGTATAATGCCACAGAAAAAAAATCCTGATGTTGCTGAACTTGTTCGTGGAAAGACTGGAAGAGTTTATGGTGATTTAGTTACACTTCTTACAGTCATGAAAGGTATTCCTCTTGCATATAACAAAGATATGCAAGAAGATAAAGAAGCTTTATTTGATGCATTAGATACTGTAAAACTTTCTCTTGTTACCTTTACTGGTATGATAGATACAATGAAAATAAATAAAGATGTCATGAAATCTGGCGCTGAACTTGGATTCACTAATGCAACAGACCTTGCTGATTACTTGGTGAAGAAAGGTACACCATTTAGAGAAGCACACGGCATTGTTGGAGAAGCTGTTTTATATTGTATAAAAGAAAATAAAGGATTGAGTGACCTATCAATACAAGAACTTAAAAAATTTTCTCATATTTTTGAGGAAGATGTATATGATGCAATTAATCTTTCCGCCTGTGTAAATGGCAGAAATGTTATTGGCGGTCCTGGCAAAGACTCTATATTAACTCAATTAAAATTTTTAGAAAGTTTTATAAAAGAACATGAATTAATTAATTTTAATCTAAATTAAAGGGGGCTATATTTATGATTAAAGTTGGTATAATTGGGGCTACTGGATATGTAGGAGCTGAACTTACTAGGCTTCTACTCTCCCACCCTAAAGTTAAGCTTTATAAAATAAGTTCAAAAAGCTATAAGGGCGAAAAACTTAGTAATGTATATAAAAACTTTTTTAATGTAACAGACTTAATATGCGAGGATATTGATGATGTTATTAAAGAATGTGATGTTATATTTACTGCTCTTCCACATGGATATAGCGAAGAAATTATTTATAAATCATTTAATAGTGGTAAACTCTCAATAGATCTTGGAGCAGATTTTAGACTAGATAGCGAAGACTCTTATGAAAAATGGTACGGAAAAAAGTTTTCTGAAAAGTCACTTCATAAATATAGTGTATATGGACTTCCAGAATTAAATAGAGAGAAGATAAAAAACTCTAAAATAATAGGTAATCCTGGATGTTATCCAACTTCTATAGAACTTGCACTATTACCACTACTAAAAAATAATATGATAGAAACAAAGAAAATAATATGTGATTCAAAATCTGGAGTTACAGGCTCTGGAAGAGGACTTTCTGAATCTTCTCATTACACTAATGTTAATGAAAATTTTAATCCTTATAAAATCGGATGTCACAGACATATACCTGAAATAGAAGAAACTCTAACAAAAATTTCTGTAGATGATGTAAATATAATTTTTACTCCTCATTTACTTCCAATAAATCGCGGTATATTATCAACAATCTACTGTACACTTAAAGATAAAAATTTATCTTTAGATAAAATACACGAAACTTATGATAAATTCTATAGAAATGAACCTTTCGTAAATATACTTCCACTTAACGAAATTGCAAAAATTAAAGATGTAACTTTATCAAATAATTGCAATATATCTCTTCATTTAAATCATAGAAAAGATGAACTTATTATTATAAGTACAATAGATAATATGCTTAAGGGAGCAAGCGGACAAGCAATTCAAAATATGAATATAGCTTTAGGATTTGATGAGAAATGTGGACTTAATCTCATCCCTACTCCATTCTAAAGTTATACTTAAGGGGGCTTTTAAAATGAATTTTATTGAAAACGGTAGTGTAACTTCTCCTGAAGGTTTTTTCTCCTCAGGAATACATGTTGGACTTAAAAAAAATAAAAAAGATTTAGCACTTATATATTCAAAAGAAATAGGAACAGCCTGCGGTGTATATACAAAAAACGAAATAAAGGGAGCTCCTATTTATGTAACTAAAGAACATCTTAAAGATAATAAAGCTCAAGCAATAATAATAAATAGTGGTAATGCTAATACATTAAATGGAGAAGAAGGATTAAAGAATGCAGAAAAAATGGCATGTTTAACTTCTGATTCTCTTAATATAGATAAAAATAATGTTCTAGTTGCTTCAACTGGAGTAATAGGCGTTCCACTTAATATAGATTTAATAGAAAATGGTATAAACACCCTAACATCTACTTTAAGTCAAAATTCTTCTAATGCAGCATCTGCTATTTTAACAACAGACACTTTTAAGAAAGAATGTGCAGTAGAATTTTTTATTAACGATAAAAAAATTACTATTGGCTCTATTTGCAAAGGATCTGGAATGATTGAACCTAATATGGGGACAATGCTATCTTTTATAACAACTGACCTTTTAATTACTCCAAACCTTTTAGATGAAGCACTTAAAGAAAGTGTAAATATAAGTTATAACAGGGTATCTGTAGATGGAGATACTAGTACAAATGACATGGTTTTAATTATTGCAAATGGATTAGCTAAAAATGAGATTATATCTTCTAAGGATGAAAATTATTATAAATTTTTAGATGCTTTAAATGCCTTAAATATTAAACAAGCTAAAAGAATAGCTAAAGATGGTGAAGGTGCAACAAAACTTATTTCTTGTAATGTTATAAATGCTCCATCTATTGAATCAGCAGAACTTCTTTCAAAAAGCGTTATTAAATCATCTCTTGTAAAAACTGCAATGTTTGGAGAGGATGCAAACTTTGGTAGAATTCTTTGTGCACTTGGCTATAGTGAGGCTCAATTTAATCCTAATTTAGTTGATGTATATTTTAAATCTCACTCAACAATTAAAGTTTGTGAAAATGGTTTTGCACTTCCCTTTGATGAGGATATTGCAACTGACATATTAAAAGATTCTGAAATAACTATCATAGTTGATCTAAAACTTGGGGAATATGAAGTAACTTCCTTTGGATGTGATTTAAGTTATGACTATGTAAAAATAAATGCAGAGTATAGAAGTTAATGGGAGGTTATGATTTTATGTCTACAAACAGTTCATTTACTGGGGATATTTTAGCTAATGCACTTCCCTACATCCAAAAATACTCTGGTAAAACAATAGTAATAAAATATGGTGGTAACGCAATGATTTCAGATACTCTTAGAGCTTCTGTAGTTAATGATATTATTTTATTAAAATGTGTTGGTATAAATCCTGTCGTAGTACATGGCGGTGGACCTCACATTTCTAAATTTTTAAAGAAACTCAATATAGAAAGTAAATTTATTAATGGCTTAAGATATACAAGCGATGAAGTTATAGATTTAGTTCAAATGACTTTAGGTGGAAAAGTAAACAAGGACTTAGTTAGCTTATTTCAGAAGTTTGGTGGAAAAGCTATCGGCTTATGTGGAATGGATGGTGCTTTAATTGAAGCTAAAAAATATGTTTCATCTGAAGATTTGGGATATGTCGGAGAAATTACAAATATCAATACTGAGGTATTAGAAATGGCACTAAAATCTGACTATATTCCTATCGTTGGAAGCATAGCCCTTTCCCCTGATGGTAATAATGTTTATAACATAAATGCAGATACTTGTGCATCCAAAATTGCCGCATCTTTAAAAGCTGAAAAATTAATCTTATTAACAGATATTGAAGGCGTTATGCTTGATATAAAAAACTCTAACACATTAATATCTAAACTTAGACTTCATGAAATACCAAAGCTTACTCAAGATGGAGTTATAAAATCTGGTATGATACCTAAAATTGATTGTTGCGTTGAAGCAATTAGAATGGGCGTTAGTAAAGCTCATATTATAGACGGAAGAGTTAAAAATTCGCTTTTACTCGAACTTTTCTCAGATGATGGAATTGGTACAATGATTTATTAAGAAGGGATATGATATTTATGAACTACCTAAAAAATTCTCTTATGAATACTTATTCTCCTTTTCAAGTTGTTTTCACAAAAGGCTATGGAACTTATCTTTATGATACTTTAAATAATAAATACTTAGACTTTACAAGTGGAATTGGAGTTAATTCATTAGGATATTGTGATAAAGATCTTACTGATACTATAGTAAATCAAGCAAAAAATTTATTACACACATCTAACATCTTCCTTAATGATAAAAATACAGTATTATCAAATAAGTTATGCTCTATAAGTAAAATGAGTAAAATATTTTTCTCAAACTCTGGAGCTGAAGCTAATGAAGGTGCAATAAAACTTGCTAGAAAATATAGTTATGATAAATATAAAACTGAAAAGAGAAGCACTATACTAACTCTTGAAAAATCTTTTCATGGAAGGACTTTATGTACATTAAAAGCAACAGGACAAGAAAAATTTCATAAGTACTTCTCTCCTTTTCCTGAAGGATTCAAATATACAAAAGCTAATGATATAAAAATGCTAAAGGAGTCTTTAACACCTGATGTATGCGCCATAATGCTTGAAGCAATTCAAGGAGAAGGTGGCGTTAATCCAATATCTTATGACTTTGTTAAAGAAATCTTTAAGCTTTGCAGGGAAAAAGATATTTTAATAATATTTGATGAAGTTCAATGTGGAATCGGTCGAACAGGTAAAGTATTTGGATTTAATCATTTTGATGTTATTCCGGATATAATTACAGTTGCAAAAGGACTTGGATCTGGGGTTCCTATAGGAGCTTTTATGTGCAATGAAAAATTAAAGGATGTATTTTCCCCTGGAGATCATGGTTCAACCTTTGGTGGTAATCCACTTTGCACTTCTGCTGCAATTACTGTTGTAGACAAAATATTAAATGATAACTTTTTAAATGAAGTTACTAAAAAGGGTGAAAAATTATTTTCTATTTTAAAAACTTCTAAAAATATACTAGATATTAGAGGGCTTGGACTTATGATTGGAATAGAAACTAAGTTTAAAGCATCTGATATTCAAAAGAAAGCATTAGATAAAGGACTTTTAGTATTAACAGCTGGTGAAAATACTATCCGTCTTCTTCCGCCACTTACTATAAGTTTTGAAGAAATAGAAATTGGGGCTAACATTTTACTAGATATAATAGGTTAATATTTAAGGGGGGCTATTTTTGAAAAAAGATTTATTAACAATGAAATCACTTACTAAAAATGATATACTTGAACTTCTTAATCTTGCTGATCAATTAAAATATGAAAAAAATCATAGTATTCCACACCCATTACTTAAAGGCAAAACTCTAGGAATGATTTTTGAAAAATCTTCTACACGTACAAGAGTTTCCTTTGAAGTTGGTATGAATGATCTTGGAGGACATCCATTATTTTTAAGCTCAAATGATCTTCAAATAGGTCGTGGAGAACCTATTTGTGATACAGCAAGGGTTCTATCTAGATATTTAGATTGCATTATGATTAGAACTTACTCTCAAGATGAAGTTAATTCACTTGCAAACTATTCTAATATTCCTATAATTAATGGACTTACTGATTTAGAACATCCATGCCAAGTTCTTGCAGATTTAATGACTATACGAGAATATAAAACTTCTTTTGATAATCTTAAAGTTTGCTATATTGGTGATGGAAATAATATGGCTCATTCACTTATGGTTGGCTGTCTTAAAGTTGGCATGGATTTTACAATGGCTTGTCCTAAAGACTATTCACCATTAGATGAATATATTAAATATTCAGAAGAACTCTCTAAAGAAAATGGTACTAAATTTAAACTAACTACTTCTCCAAAAGAAGCGGCTGTTGATGCTGATATAGTTATAACAGATGTTTGGGCAAGTATGGGGCAAGAAGAAGAAGCTAAAAAAAGACAAGAAGCATTTAAAGGTTATACAGTTGATTTAGATTTAATGAGCATTGCAAAGGATGATGCAATCGTCCTTCATTGTCTTCCAGCACATAGAGGTGAAGAAATTTCTAGTGAAGTTTTAGATAGGTACTCACCTTCTATATTTGATGAAGCTGAAAATAGATTGCATGTTCAAAAAGCAGTATTAGTTAAGCTAATGAGCTAAATTAAAAAGTGCAAATATATAGTGAAATATAAAATATTTTCACTTATATTTGCACTTATAATTTATTTTTCTATATAGTTTTTGACGTGCTTAATAACCATATTAATACTTCCGTCACCATTTCTTATTATTTCAAACTTACTCTCATCATTATATACTTCTTCATCTATATAAAGATCTATTTCCTTATCAATTTTAAGTCTTACTCTCTTAAGTTTTTTCTCAACCCAGGTCTTATCTACTTCTACTTCTTCAGCACCTTGACTCTTTATAAATGTTGAGAAGTTTTCTTTAATGTTACCTTCATGCTTAAATAGCTCTTCTGAAAGTTCATCAATATTTATAACATCCTCTTCTTTAAGTTTAGCCTTAACCGTACTACGTACTTTCTCTGCTTGATCTGCATCCTCTGCAAAAGTTTCTCTAGTCCATGTTTCTGCCGCTTTTAAAAAGTTTTTTGTAATATCTCTTTCGTTTGCAACAATCGTACATCCTAAGAAATTATTTATAAAGTAATTTGCTCCATATTCATCTTCATTTTTACTCTTTCTTTGCTTATCCAAAACCATAAGATTATATTTATCTTCTTCTCTTATTGGCTTAATAAATGCAGCTTTTTGAATCTTTTGTGAGCTTCCAGGAAGACCTGCTGCTTGTGGTACTATACCAATTCCTATTTTATTTTCAACAAATTCTACTTGATGAGTAAAGTTTTTAATATAGTCCATTTTTAGTATTGCAATCATTGGACCTTGATCTGTTACTATTGATGCCACAATTAAATCACAAGATGGAATATTTACATTACCATTCATTATGGCAAACATTTGCAGTGCAAGTTCTTTTGATAAGTTAATAAGATCATTATCTATTCCATTTAAGTAGTCCTGAACAACTTCTTTTACTATGCTTCTTCCTTGGTTAAACTTTGCATATTTTAACTCTTCATCTTTAAAGCATTTTTCTATATGTTTAAATACAAACTTGTATATATCTTCATTTAAATCTAAAGTAAATTCATTAAGTACTGGCTCTCCCCCATTACTATCTAATATATGTATAACAGCTTCATTTATATTAATATCATTTACATATTCCATTATTATATTTACCTCCACCAATTTAATAACATTTTATATTGTAACACAAAAAATAATTTTTTTATAAAAAGATATTATCTTAATAATAAGAAAAGGTAGTAATAAACTAAAATCTATTACTACCTTTTCTATAAATTAAATTATATTATCTTGCTGAAATCACTTCTGCAATATTTACTGCATGATCTCCTATTCTTTCTAAATTACTTATAATATCTAAGAATATTACACTACCATGAGCTGAACCTTTTTTGCTTGATAATCTCTTTATATGGCTGTTTCTTAATTCTTTTTCCATATTATCTATCGCATCTTCAAGTTTAGCTAATGAGTTTATATTATTTAAATCTTTATTTTCATATGTATTAAATGCCATTTCAACTACTTCTAATGTAGTATTGTACATTACTTTTAAATCTTGTTTCTCTTCTTCATCATAATGAACTTTTCCATTTACTTTTTCTATAGCAAGTTCAGCTATATTTTTAGCATGATCTCCTATTCTTTCTAAGTCACTTATAACGTGGAAGTTTGCAGTCACTGAGTTATTTACGTCTCCAGATAATTCTGATTGAGATATTTTCATTAAATAATCAGCTAGATCTTTTTCTAATGTATTTATAAGTTCCTCATTTTTCATAACTTTTTCTGCATGTTCTAGAGAACTATCTCTAAATGCTTCCATTGAAAGTATGAAGTTTTCTCTTGCTTTTTCAGCCATTCTTAAAGTTTCCTTTTCAGCTTGAACTGATGCTATAACAGGGTTTTCTAATAATTTATCATCTAAATATATAGTATCTTTTTTCTCTACCTTATCATCCCCTGGAAGTATCTTATTAGCAACTAATACTAAGAAATTGATAAATGGTAAAAGTATTAATGTAACTGTAATATTAAATATAGTATGTGCATTTGCAACCTGTCTAGTTACACTATCTGGACTTATTGATTGAACTATATTAACTAATATTCCTACAAATGGTATAAATATAATAGTTCCTATAACGTTAAATAATAAGTGTATTATTGCAGCTTTCTTTGCTGTCTTGCTAACGCCAACAGCTGAGATTAATGCTGTAATACATGTTCCAATATTACATCCTAATATTATTGGTAAAGCAACATTTAATTTTATTGCACCAGATGCCGCAAGTGCTATAAGTATACCTGTTGTAGCTGATGAACTTTGTACTAAAGCTGTCATTAAAAGACCAGCTAAAATTCCTAAGAATATATTGTCACCAACTAAAATTACAAAATGTTTAAATATATCTGAGTCAGCAACAGGCTTCATTGCCCCTGACATCATTCCCATACCTAAAAATAAAAGACCAAAACCTAATAATATACTTGCTATATCTTTTACTTTTTTATTTTTAGCAACTAATGTTATTATTACTCCTATACCAATAACTAATGGAGCTATTCCTTCTAAGTTGAAAGATACCATTTGAGCTGTTATTGTTGTCCCAATATTTGCTCCCATTATTATACTTGCCGCTTGAATTAAATTCATAAGCCCTGCATTAACAAAACTAACTACCATTACTGTAGTTGCACTTGAACTTTGAATTACAGCAGTGACAAATGCTCCAACTAAAACACCAATAATTCTATTGCTTGTAACTTTTTCAATTATTGATTTTAATTTTTCTCCAGCAGCATTTTCAAGACCATCTCCCATTAGTTTCATACCAAAAAGGAAAAGTCCTAGTCCTCCAATAAGACCTGAAATAATTGCTAATATATTCACTATTTATTCCTCCAACCTCTATTGTTATTTTCTTATGTTTGAAAATTTAATACCTATTATAATATTATAACCTTTTGTTCATAAAGTTAATACTTATAACCTTTTCTTAACGGCTTGTTTACAGAATGTTTATCAGATTGTCCCTATTTACTTTCCTATTGTTTAAAATATGTAAAAATTGATGTAATATTAATTATATAAATATTTTTAGGAGGATATTAGTATGGCTAAGGAATTAGAAACTAGAATAATTGATATTGATTTAGATAAATTAAGAAATAAATTAAATTCAATTGGTGCTAAAAAGATTAAATCTGAAAATCAAATAAATGATTTATATGATTTTGAAGATAGTAGACTTTTAAATAATAAAGGATACGCTAGAATTAGAACAGTTCATGATCTTTTAAATGATAAAGAAATTATATTTATGACAACAAAAAGACTTCTTTCACAAGGTAAATTTAAAGAAATGGAAGAAAATGAGGTTATTGTTGATAATAAAAAAATGGCTGAAGGTATTTTTAAATCTTTAGGACTTAATGTTTATCAATCAATAAAAAAATATAGAGAAAGCTATAAAGTATTAGACGGCTTAGTAGAAATAGATATAAATGATAAGGATTTTTGTCCTTTCCCATATATTGAAATAGAAACTTCATCAGAAGAAAGCCTAAAAAAAATTCTTGATTTATTAGGTTATAAAATGGAAGACACAACATCTAAAACTATTTATGAATTAATAGATGAATATAAAAATAGATAAAATTAAGGGTACTTTAAGTACCCTTAATTTTATCTAATAAGTTCCCAATCTATTTCATCCTCTTTAAGATCTTTTTCTCTATTATTATGTTTTTTAACTACTTCTTTTTCATTATCTTTATTCTCATCTTTATAATCAAAGTTCATATTAACATACCTCCTAAACTTCTTGCTTAAGCATTGAATTTAAGTCATCATCTGGTGTGCTTATAGGTCTTAAATCAAAAGTATCAACTAAGTATTGAAGTACATTTGGACTTAAAAATGCAGGAAGTGTTGGACCTAAATATATTCCTTTTACACCTAATGATAATAAAGCTAAAAGGTCTGCAACAGCTTTTTGTTCATACCAAGATAATACTATAGAAAGTGGCAAGCCATTTACATCAGTATCAAAAGCATCTGCTAATGTAGTTGCTATTCTTACTGCTGAATAAGCATCATTACATTGACCTACATCTAATAATCTTGGAATTCCATTTATATCACCAAATTTTAGTTTGTTGAATCTATATTTTCCACAAGCTAAAGTTAATATAATACAATCACTTGGAACTTTTTCTGCAATTTCTGTATAATAGTTTCTTCCTGGTCTTGCACCATCACATCCTCCAATTAAGAAGAAATGTCTTATATCACCATTCTTAACGTAGTTAACTATATCTTCAGCGTGAGATAGTGTTGAATTTCTTGCAAATCCAACTATTATTTCTTTCTTTTCCTCATCTTCTTTAAATCCACCAAGTTCAATTGCCTGCTCTATTATTTCACTAAAATCTTTAGTTCCATCTTCTTTTGTATTTACGTGCTTAACACCGTCCCATCCAACAACATTAGTTGAATAAATTCTATCTTTATAACTTTCTCTAGGTCTCATTAAGCAATTTGTAGTCATTAATATGCATCCATTTATGTTATCAAATTCTTTTTGTTGATTTTGCCATGCGCTTCCAAAGTTACCTACAAGATGTTCATACTTATTAAGTTCTGGATAACCATGTGCTGGTAACATTTCTCCATGAGTATAAACATTAACCCCTGTTCCTTCTGTTTGTTCTAAAAGCATTTTTAAATCTTTTAAATCATGTCCTGATACGATAATAAATGGTCCCTTTCTTCTATTTACATTTACTTTTTGTGGCTTTGGATCTTTGTATGATTTAGTGTTAGCTTCATCTAACACTTTCATAACCATAACACTCATATCACCAGTTCTCATTGTCATTCTTATCATTTCTTCAACTGTTAAATCATCATTTGTTGTACATTCTAATGCAAGAAAATAAAAATTATCAACTTCATCAGAATTATAATTTAAAAATCTTGCTTGATGTCCATATGCACTAATCCCTTTAAGTCCATAAATTATTGTTTGTCTTAATGAACGAATGTCTGGATCTAAATCTTCATCATACATAATACCTGCAACTTCTGCATCTTTAAGCATATCTTCTTTTCTATCTTTTAGTCTATATGTAGCTTGTTCTTTTAATATTTCTTCTCCATAAAGTTCTCTAAGTTTATCCTTTATTTCTTGTGATTTTTTAAGGAGTTCAACGTGTACCTCCGCATCAAAGTTTACATTTGTTAAAGTTGTAAAAAGACTATCTTCAACAAACTTAACTACTTCTTTATCTATTGTTTCTTTTCTATCTAATAAAGCCTTTGCATAAATACTTATTCCTTTTAATTGATAAATAAGTAAATCTTGAAGTCCTGCGATTTCTGGGGTCTTACCGCATACCCCCATCTTAGTGCAACCTTTCCCACCAAAAGTTTGCTCACATTGATAACAAAACATTGAATTTTCCAAAATAAAAAACTCCCTTCTTAAAGTTAATATAAAATATTAAATATCTTACGATTATCTTTAGCTTAATGGATTATTTATATTCAAAAAATAGTTATGTCTTTAAATTTATATTATAAAAAAAGCCTTAGGATAAATTCCTAAGGCCTTTATTTTTAAACTCCTTCTGAGTCTAATTCTTGTTTTGTTGCCATTATTACAAATGGTAAGTAAATACATATTGAAACTACTAAACAGATTAATGCAGTAACTGCACCCATAATTGAGTTAGTTGAAATTGCAGCTCCTATAATTGGTGGAGTTGTCCAAGTTGCCATATAAGCTACTTTAGGAACAAATCCTATTGCTGTTAAGAAGTATGCAATTGAAGCTGATGCAAGTGGTGCTAATACAAATGGTACAAAGTAAATTGGATTTAATACAAGTGGCATACCATAGATCATTGGCTCATTTATGTTGAATAATCCTGGCGCTGTACTTAATTTAGTAATCATCATTTGTTGTTTACTTCTTCTACCTGCTATATATATAGCAATTATTAAAGCAATTGTTGTACCTGAACCACCTAGATTTACATATGAATCTAGGAATTGGCTATTAAAAATGTATTGTGGTGCTTGTCCTGATTTAGCTGATAGCATATTCATTTCAAGTAATGGTAGTAATACTGCATTTATTACTGGTGCTAATATATTTGAACCATGTAATCCGAAGAACCATAGTAATTGTTGAATTAAGATTAATACAATCATACCCCAGAAGCTACCTACAACCCCTTGAAGTGGACTTTGTATTGCATTATAAACTGAGTCAAATACGTTTGAAATTCCTACTGCTTGTAATATGAATTTAGCTGCAGCTGCTATTATTAATACTAAAATTGAAGGTATTAATGCTGCAAATGATCTTGCTACTGCAGGTGGCACTCCATCTGGCATTTTAACTACTAATTTAGGATTACCAATAAGTTTAACAAAGATTTCTGTAGCTATAAGTGCTACGATAATTGCTACGAATAATCCTTTTGCTCCCATAGCATCAGTTGAATAAGCAGATCCTGCATCGTTAGCTAAAGCTACTTGTGGAT
Organism: Clostridium budayi; assembly: GCF_055396605.1. Lineage (NCBI taxonomy): Bacteria > Bacillati > Bacillota > Clostridia > Eubacteriales > Clostridiaceae > Clostridium > Clostridium budayi. The sequence continues at coordinate 844,269 of NZ_AP042456.1, read as the reverse complement.
ATAACATCATAAATGATGCTAATGAAACAACAGCTGCTGTTACTCCATCTTTATCATAACTCTTTGCTAAATGGAATGAGATAGTACAAACAACAAGGATAGACATAAATCCAAAGGAAACGTTCCAAATTGCTCCTCCAAAATCCTTCCAATTTGCTGGTAAAATACTATTCATAAAGTTTTGATAAGGTTCCCAACCTAAGTTATTTATTAATACTGCAAATGCTCCAGCCATAATTAGTGGCATAATAGTTACAAATCCATCACGAATAGCAACTAAATGTCTTTGAGCTCCAATTTTAGCTGCAACAGGTATAAAGTGTGCTTCCATCCAGTCCATAAATTTTTTCATTTGACTTTCCTCCTATGTTATCTATTTGCCAAATTACTTATAAACCATATCTTAAATATAATTCCTTATTTATAATTTCATTTATAAATAATATGGCATCTTTGGTTTATTATTTAATATTTATTTTTCTTACACTATTATCTATAGCAATTTGCATACCAAAACTATTTTTAATTTTATTTTTAGAAATTAACCTACTAATCGCTTGTCTAGGAGATATTTTTCAGCAAAATTTTACACACTTATATAATTGACTGTGTAAATTCATTACACACTTTTGCACTAATATATTTCTTTGTGTAAAAGTTGGTGAAACGTTTACTTAAGTTATAAAAAGGAATTCTAAAAGGTATTTACCTTTTAGAATTCCTTTTTATAACTGTTCTCTTCTATGCGTAGCTTTCTTAAAAAGTCCACATAATATATTTGTATCTTCATTTTCTATAGCTTTCTTAATCTTTAAGAGTTCCTCATTAAAGTCCCCTATTGCTTTTAATAAATTTTTCTTATTTCCTAGGAAAAGCTCGCTCCAAAGTTCTTCATTTATATTGGCTATACGAGTTAAATCCCTATAGCTATCACCAATAAATGATCCTGTGTCTCTACCCTCTTCATCACTATTAATAAGTGATACTGCAATAACGTGTGGCAATTGACTAGTAAAAGCTATCATCTCATCATGATATTTTGAACTTATTTTTTTAACTTTTTTAAACCCAAGTTTAAATGCTAAATTTTCAATAAGTTCTATATTCTCTTTTTTATTTATACTTATAGGGGTTATTATATAATTTGCCCCATTAAATACTTTATCATCTGCATAGTCTATCCCTTTTTTCTCTCTTCCTGCCATTGGATGTCCAAAAATAAAATCAACACCACTAGGAAGAATAGTAACTATGTCTTCAATAAACATTTCCTTAATTCCAGTTGCATCTGTAATTACAGAACCTTTTTTAAAGAATTCTTTATTTTCTTTTATGAAATCTAATATAAGCTTTGGATATATTGAAATTATAACTAAATCAGATGTCTTTAAAATTTCTTTTCCATCTAAATATCCTTCCTTTATAATTCCAATCTCCTTAGCTTTTTTAATTGTTTCTAAATCTTTATCTATACCATAAACATCAGTATAACCATTCTTTTTAAGCGCCATCCCGAAGGATCCACCTATAACCCCAAGACCAACAATTGTAATTCTCATACCCTTTTTATATTCCCCCTAAAATTTATTAAAGAGTTTTACCCTCAAACTCACATATTGCTTTAACTTTTTCCATAAGCTTATCAAAGCTTTCTTCTTTAATTGATTGTTGTCCGTCACTTAATGCATTCTTTGGATCATTATGAACTTCTATCATAAGTCCATCTGCACCTGCCATAATTGCAGCTTTAGCAAGTGGTTCTACTAAGTACCAATATCCTGCTGCGTGACTTGGATCTACAATAACTGGAAGATGACTTAGCTTTTTAACAACTGGAATTGCACTTAAATCTAAAGTGTTTCTTGTATAAGTTTCAAATGTTCTAATTCCTCTTTCACAAAGAATTACATTTTCATTTCCTCCAGCCATAATATATTCAGCTGACATAAGCCATTCTTCTATAGTTGCTGATAATCCTCTCTTTAAAAGAATAGGAGTTTTTGTTTTTCCGACTTGCTTTAAAAGGTCAAAGTTTTGCATGTTTCTTGCACCTATTTGAATAACATCAACATTTTCTACGAATTCATCGATGTAATCAGTTGACATAAGTTCTGTAACTATAGGTAATCCTGTTACTTCCTTTGCCTTCTTTAAAAGCTCTAAACCATCAAGTTCAAGTCCTTGGAAGCTATATGGAGAAGTTCTTGGTTTAAATGCTCCTCCTCTTAAGAAATTAGCTCCTGATTTTTTAACTGATTTAGCGATTTGAATAATTTGTTCTTCACTTTCGACAGAACAAGGGCCTGCCATTATTCCGATATGGCCTCCACCAATTTTGTTTCCTAAAACATCTACTATAGTATCACTTGGTTTAAATAATCTGTTAGCCTTTTTAAAAGGTTCCTCAACCTTAACTACTTTTGAAACTCCATCAAATCTTAGTAATTTATTCGAGTCTAATATTGAAGCATCTCCTACCACACCTATAATAATATGGGATTCTCCCATTGAAAGATGAGGTTTTAAACCTAATCCTTCTACAACTTGGCTAACTTTTCTTATTGCGTCCTCATTAGCCTTTGGATCCATTACAATAATCATAAAATATCCTCCAAAATATAATTTCTCTATTTGTTTTTTAACACCCACAATACTTCATATCCTACACTTATAACTCTTTAGTTTACTAATTTACTTATCCTAATAAAGCTTCCATAGCTAATACATATCCAAGCTCTCCAAAGCCTGAAATCTGTCCAATACAAGCTGGTGCTGTAACTGAAGTTTTTCTAAATTCCTCTCTAGAATGAATATTTGATAAATGTACTTCTACAGTTTTTATAGAAACTCCCTTTATTGCATCATGTATTGCATAGCTATAATGGGTATAAGCTCCTGGATTAATTATAATGCCATCAAAGTTTTCAAAATAAGCTCTTTGAATAGCATTTATTATTTCTCCTTCAATGTTACTTTGGAAAAAAGTAATATCTAAATTTCTTTTTTCCCCTTCCTCTTTAACATATTTTATAACCTCTTTAAAATCTTTAGTTCCATAAACTTCTTTTTCTCTTACACCAAGCATGTTTAAATTTGGTCCATTTATAACCATAATCTTCATATTACTTACTCCTTAATTTTACCCTTTAATTTAAATTTGGTTAAATCAATAGCGTCTCTTAAGAATCCTTCATTTAATACTTCTATATGACAAGAATTTTTATATTTATAAAATCTTTCATCATATAATTTATATAATCTCTCTTTCCCATTCTTAAGTAGTGGCCTTTTTGAAATATCAACATCTTCTAATATTTTTTCTGTTGGTCGGTTTATAAATACTATAATACCACTTTCTCTTAGTATTTCTATATTTATATCCCTTTTAACTACTCCACCACCAGTTGAAATTACACATCTCTTTTTAAGTGAAAGCTCTCTACATGCCTCTGTTTCAATGTTTCTAAATTCATCTTCTGATTTTTCAAATAGTTCTTTTATAGATTTTTTAGAAGTCTCTTCTATATAATCATCCATATCATAAAAATTATAATTAAGCTCTTTTGCAAGAATCTTTCCAATTGTTGTTTTACCTGAACCTGGCATACCTATTAATATAATTTTATCTCTCTTTTCCATACATATGTGCTCCTTAATTTTAAGAACTAAAATTTTTCACTAAGTTTATTATATATGTTTAGTATAACCTTTTTATCTATTCTTCTTTCTTGCCAAATTTCTTCTGCATATATCGCTTGAACTACAAGCATCATAAGTCCACCACATGTAACTTTATTAAGTTCTCTTCCATACTTTAAAAATTCTGTCTCTAAAGGATTATATACAATATCAACTACGCTATTAAAATTATTTATTATATCTTTTGAAACTGGTGATTCTAATGTATTAGGATACATACCAACAGGAGTTGTATTAATAATAACTTCTCCTTTTATGCTTTTAAGTTCATCATAAGTTATATACTTAACTTTATCGTTATATTTATTCTCTTTTTTGCTTCTACTTACTAATATAACTTCTTCTGCGCCTAAATCTAAAAGGCATGCAAGAACTGCCTTACTTGCTCCACCAGTTCCTAAGATAACTGCTTTTTTGTTCTTTACATTAATATTTTTATCTAGAAGCATATACTTAAAACCATAATAATCAGTATTATATCCTATAAGTTTACCATTTTTATTGAAAATTGTATTAACTGCCCCTATCTTTTTAGCTTCTTCTGATATTTCATCTAATCCTTCCATTATGACTTCCTTATATGGAATAGTTACATTAATTCCTCTAATACTTAAAACTCTTAACGCATCCCATATTTTATTTATATTATTTTTCTCTATTTCAAATAATTTATATGCACAATTTACATTAAGATATTTAAATACATCTTCATGTATCTCTGAAGATAAAGAATGTGATAACTTTTCTCCGATAAGTCCAAAAAACTCCATTACTTCACTTCCATTCTCTTTTTATACCAACCTAAAAGTCTAAAGTATTCACTACTATTTTTTATAAATTCTAGTGCTTTTTTCTCCCCTTCATTTTGAAGATTTCCTTCAAAATCAATATACAAGAAATACTTCCATCTTTCCCCTTTTGTTGGTCTTGACTGAATTCTTATCATATTTAAATCATATTCGCCAAAATGTTTTAAAAGCTTATAAAGAGTTCCCGGCTTATCCTCAAGTGAAAATACAATGCTTACCTTGTTAGCGTCTTTTTCCTTTAATAGTTCTTTCCCTATTATAATAAATCTTGTACAATTGTTTTTATTATTGCTAATATTTCTTTTTATTATTTTAAGATTATATATTTTAGATGCTCTCTCTCCAGCAATTGCAGCATTACTTGTATCATTTAATTCACTAACTAACTTTGCACTTGTTGCTGTATTATGAAACGGAATTAATTTAAAATCACTATAATTTTTTAAGAATTCACTACTTTGTATAAATCCTTGTGGATGAGAATATACATCTTTAATTGTTTCTAGAGTAGTATTTTCTGTTCCTAGAAGATGTTCTTCTATTTTAATACTCTCTTCTCCAACTATATAAAAACCATATTTAATTAAAAGATCGTGAACCTCATTTATTCCACCACTTGAAGAATTTTCAACAGGTAAAATTCCGTATTTAATTGTATCATTCTTTAAAGCTTTAAACACGTCTTCAAACTCTTCAAAAAATAATCTTTTATTATCACTTCCAAAATGTTTTAAAAGTGCCTCTTCACTGTATGAACCATTAACACCTTGGAATCCTAATATATCTTCTTTAGAAATATTAAGTTCTTTAATATCTTGATATGAACTTTCTCTATTTAATTTCCTACTTTGAAGTTCTCTTGAGACTTCCATTAAACTATTATAAAACTTTCTAATTTCTAAACTATAATCTTTATTTTTAAGTCTATTTATATTTTTTTCAATAACTACCTCTTCTCTTCCCTTATGAAAAATAGGTAAGTTATTTTCTTTTTTATACTCAGCTACTTTTAAGACTACATTCATTCTTTCTTCAAATAGCCTTGTTATTTCTTTATCTATATTATCAATTTCTTCTCTGTAGCCTTCTAAAGCATCCATTAAAATCTTCCTTTCAACAGTTCTAAAATCCCTATAGCAGAAACTGCTTCTATAACTGGAAGTGCCCTTTGAACTATGCAAGGATCATGTCTTCCTTCTATTTGAAGCTTACAATTCTTTTTCTCATTTATATCAACTGTATCTTGAACTTTTAATATTGAAGGAGTTGGTTTAATTACTACCCTAAATACTATTGGCATACCATTTGTTATACCACCTAATATTCCACCATTATTATTAGTTCTTGTTTTAACTTTTTCTCCTTCATAATAAAATTCATCATTACATTTAGAACCTCTAAGATTTGCCATATTGAACCCTTCACCAAATTCAACACCCTTAACTGCTGGAACTGAAAATAATAAATGTGATAAAGTTGATTCTACTGAATCAAAGAAAGGATTACCTATTCCAGGCATTGCATTTATTATTGCACATTCAATAATTCCACCAACTGAATCCCCTTCTTTTTTTGCATCTAATATTTCGTTTCTTATACTATCTTCTAAATCTTTATTTATTAATGGTAATTCTTCTTTTCTTAAAGAATCTATTAAACTATCGTCTATATTTACTTTATCAAAAAAGTCATCTTTAACATTTCCTATTTGCTTTATATGAGAGACTATTTTTATTCCATAGCTTTCTAGTATTTGCTTACATATTGCTCCACCAAATACAAGTGGTGCTGTAATTCTTCCTGAGAAATGTCCTCCACCTCTATAATCGTTAAAACCTTCGTATCTAATATTTCCTGTATAATCTGCATGACCAGGTCTCATTAAATCTTTTAACTTACTATAGTCTTTTGATCTTTTATCGCTATTTTTTATTATTCCACAAAGAGGTGTACCAGTAGTTTTTCCGTTAAATAATCCACTTATTATTTCTACATTATCTCCTTCTTTTCTAGCAGTAGATAATTTGTTTCTTCCTGGAGCTCTTCTTTCCATTTCAAAATTCACTTTTTCTAAATCTATTTGAAATCCTGATGGAAGTCCATCTATTGTAAGTCCTATAGCTGTTCCATGAGATTCACCAAAAATAGATATTTTTAAGTTATTCCCAAACATTCCACTCATCAAAATTTCCTCCTAGCATTTTAAAGTCTTCAAAAAAGTTTGGATAAGATTTGCTTACACATTCAAAATCTTTTAATATGATAGGTTCCTTGCAGCAAGTTGATGCAATTGCAAGCATCATAGCTATTCTATGGTCTTTATGACTCCAAACAGTAACTCCACCTTTAAAGTTACTAATACCTTCAATTATTAAAGAATCTTCTTTTTCTTCAATAATTCCTCCAAGCTTTGTAAGCTCTTCATTTATTGCATGTAACCTATCACATTCTTTTATTCTAAGCCTTTTGCAATTTATAATTTCAGTTCTTCCTTTAGCTAAACATGCAACTACTGAAAGTATTGGTATTATATCAGGACATCCTGAAGCATCTATAGTTGTTCCTACAAGTTCACTAGCACTTCCTATTAATGAATCTTTATCTCTTTTAAAATCAACGCCCATTCTTTCTAATATAGAAACAACCTCTTTATCTCCTTGAAGAGAATCTTCTTCTAAGTCATTACATTTAACTTCATTTGAAATAGCATCTGCACATAAGAAAAATGCCCCTTGAGAGTAGTCTCCACAGACTTTATATTCTCTTTTTTCATAGCTTTGATTACCTTTTATAATGAACTCTCTATAATCTTTGTTTTCAATATGAACTCCAAAATCTTTCATTGCACTAAGAGTTAAATCTAAATAACCCTTTGATTCTAGCTTTCCTTCAATTATTATTTTAGAATCGCCATTTAATAAAGGAAGTGATAGCATAAGACCTGTTATAAATTGAGAACTTACATCTCCTCTTACATAAAAAGTTCCAGGTGATAATGTTCCTTTTACATTTAAATCTAATTCAGATTCTTTATAAGAATATTCAATTCCTTGTTTTTCAAAAATATCATAATAAATTTGAAGTGGTCTTTTCCCTAGATTTCCTTTTCCTATAAATCTATTTTCTCCATCATATAGTGCTGCTATAGGAATGAGAAATCTAAGTGTTGAACCAGATTCATTACAATCTATTAATCTTTTTGACTTTCTTAAATCATCTGAAACTCCAATTATTTCAAGATGTTTATCAAAAATATTTATAGTTGCACCTAACTCTCTCATTGCATTTATTGTTGCAATTATATCATCTGATAAATCTATATTTTTAATAATACTTTTTCCTTTAGCTAAAGCTGCACATATAACTGCTCTGTGTGCCATACTTTTTGAAGGCGGAATATTAACTTCACCTTTAAGCTTTTTGTTATATATTTTTATACTTCCCATTCCTTCACCTCTTTTCTATTTAAAGAAATCAATTGTTGTATTATATATCTCTGCATTTCCGATTTCTTTCATTATAATTATCTTTAATGTACTTCCCATATTTTTCTTATCTAAAGCTACTATATTTATAATCTCTTCATTATCCTCTAATTTGACTTCATATGGCAACCCATAAGAAGTTAAAATACTTTTAATATTCTCTGAATAATCTATAGGAACTATTCCTTTTTCATAAGATAATTTAGCTATTAGATACATCCCTATAGCAACACATTCTCCATGTGTATAAGTTTTAAATCCATAAAAAGTTTCTATTGCATGACCTAAAGTATGACCAAAATTTAAAACCATTCTTTCACCAAGATCTTTTTCATCACGCTCTACAATTTCTCTTTTTATATCGCAACAAGTGTAGATTATATCTTCAATATGCTTCATTACTTCTTCTCTACCATTTAATGATTTTAGAAGATTATAAAGATTTTCATCTCTTATGAAACCATATTTTATTACTTCACCCATTCCATCTTTAAAGAATTTATCTTCTAATGAATTTAAAACATCTGGATCTATAAGAACACCTTTTGGTTGATAAAAGCTTCCAACTAAATTTTTACCCCTTTTTAAATCAACAGCAACTTTTCCTCCAACACTACTATCTACTTGTGCTAAAAGTGAAGTTGGTATTTGATAAAAAGATACACCTCTTAAAAATGTTGAAGCAACAAATCCACCAAGATCTCCTATAACTCCTCCACCTAAAGTTATAATTAAATCTTTTCTAGTTAATTTAAAATCTAAAAGTTTATTATATATTTCTTCTAATGAACTAAACGACTTACTTTCTTCTCCAGCTTTAATAGTCATTTTTTCTACTTTAAAGTTACTATCTTCTAATGACTTTTTCACAATACTTCCGTAATATTTATCAACATTATCGTCTGTTAATATAAATATTTTTTCGCCATTATAAACTCTTTTAATATAAGAAGCTACATCTTTTATACTTCCTTTTTCTATGTCTATATTATAGGATTTTTCTCCTAAATCTACTAAAAGTCTTTTCATATACTATACCGCCTCTTTAAAATCTATATTTATAACTATTAATTATAATACTCTACCTACTGCCTTTGCAATTGGTTTTAAATCTTCAATTAATTTATTATAAACATCTGGCTTTATTGATTGAGCTCCATCACATAATGCTTTCTCTGGATTATTATGAACTTCTATAATTAATCCATCTGCTCCAATTGCAATTGCAGCTTTAGATAATGGTTCTACCATCCACCACTTGCCAGTAGCATGGCTTGGATCAACTATTACCGGAAGATGGCTTAATTTCTTAATTGCTGGTATAGCACTTAAATCTAAAGTATTTCTAGTGTAAGTCTCAAATGTTCTAATACCTCTTTCACATAAAATTACATTTTCATTACCTTCAGCCATAATATACTCAGCACTCATTAAAAGCTCTTCAATTGTTGCAGATAAACCTCTCTTTAAAAGAATTGGTTTATTAATCTTTCCAAGCTCTTTTAAAAGATCAAAGTTTTGCATATTTCTAGCACCAACTTGTATAATATCAACATCTTCATTAAAGCGTTCAACATCATATGGTGACATTATCTCTGTTACTATTGGAAGTCCAGTATTTTTTCTTGCAAGTTTTAAAAGATCTAAACCATTATATTTAAGTCCTTGGAAACTGTATGGAGAAGTTCTTGGTTTAAATGCACCACCTCTTAAAAATTGTGCCCCAGAATTTTTTACGCTTTCAGCAACTTCAAGTATTTGTTCTTCATTTTCTACAGAACAAGGACCTGCTATCATTGCTATCTTTTCTCCACCAATTTTTATTCCATTTACATCTATAATGCTTGGATCTGGATGGAACATTCTATTAGCTTTTTTAAAAGGCTCTTGTACATGCATAACCCTTTCAACATTTGGATTAGCTTCAATCTGTGTTGGATCTAATGACCTTGTATCCCCAACAAGTCCAAGTATGCTCATATCTTTTCCTATAACAGGATTAACAGACACACCTTTACTCTCTAACTCCCTAGTTAAATTCTTGATTTCTTCTTCTTTTACTTTCGGTTTTAAAATTACTATCATTTATAAGCCCCCTCTAAAAATTTTATTAATTTACAAAAAAAGAACCCAATTTACCCTGAGTTCTACTTTCTTTTGTTCATTAATAATTTCTTATTTTTAATTATTTTATTAATAAAGTTTTTATAAATTGCCCCAAAACTAATTAACAAAATTAATTTTACTTATTATACCACATTTTTAATTATTTGGCTTTATTTTTAATAAATTTATTTTATTATACTCATTTTTATTAATATTAAGAAATTTAATATTACAAAATATATGTTTTTATAAATTGAAAAAGATATAACTTTAAACTTCATTAATTAAAGTTATATCTTAAGTATTCTATAATATTGGTGATACAAGTCTTACTAATGACTCTGCTATACGCACTCTCTTAGGTCTAGATTCAAACATTGCCTTCGTTACCTCTACTGAATCTTTTAAGTCATTCATAAAGTCATCTTCGCATTCTTTAGCCTTTTCTTCATCAAATATAAAAGCATTAACTTCAAAGTTTAAACTAAAGCTTCTAATATCCATATTTGCTGTACCAATTGATACAACTGAACCATCTACTACAATTGTTTTTGAATGAATAAAGCCTTTTCTATAGTAATAAACTTTAACTCCTGCTGAAAATAAATCACATAAATAAGAGTCTGCTGCCCATTTCATAAACTTATGATCCGGTTTTCCAGGCACTAATATTCTAACATCTACTCCAGATAAAGCTGCTATTCTAATTGCTTCAAGAACTGGAGCATCAGGTACAAAATATGGTGATGTTATATATACATTTTTCTTTGCATTATTAATTAGTTTAATATATGCATTTTTAATATATTCTTCATTATGGTCAGGACCACTTGTTACTATTTGTACACCAACATCCCCGCCTCTATACTCTTTCTTTGGTAAGAATATTCCAAAATCATTAAGTTCTTCTTTAGCTGCATAGCACCAATCTAAAAGGAATCTTTCATTTAAATCATTAACAGCCATACCTCTTATTCTAATATGAGTATCTCTCCAAAAACCTATCTTTTTATCTAAGTTTACATACTCATCTCCTACATTAAATCCTCCAACATATCCAACATTTCCATCAATTACAACTATCTTTCTATGATTTCTAAAGTTTATACGTGTATTTATATGAGGCAATAATCCAGGGAAAAATATTGCAAATCTTCCCCCAAGTTCTAAATACCTTTTTAGTTTCTTTTTAGTTACAGTATAAGAACCCATACTATCAACTAAAAGTCTAACTTCAACGCCTTCTTCAAGTTTTTTCTCTAAAGCCTCTACAATCTTTTTTCCTATACGATCTTTTCTGAATATGTAATACTCTATATGAATATATTCTTTTGCATTTTTAATATCTTCTAAAAGTTTTTTAAACTTGTCTTCTCCATTTATGAAAATATCAACATCATTTCCAACTGTATATCTTGCACCACAATTGTTATAATTCATTCTTCTTAAATCTTTAAATTGTTCTCCGCCATCATGACCACTACTATCACCTGAAATTTTATTTAGCTCTTTCTTTTTGTTTACATCATTAATCCTTTTTTCTTTAAATAATTTTTGTCTACTAAAATTCTGCCCTATTAAAATATAAATTATAAATCCTATACCAGGTAATAATATGAATATTAAAAGCCAAGCCCAAGTTGTTGTAGGGTCTTTTCTTTCTATAAATATTATAGAAAAAGCACATGCTAAATTTAAAATTATTAATAAAACACCTAATGTTATTACTATACCCATAATCTTCTCCTGTCTAAAATTTAATTTCTTCTAAGTTAATATTATAATTATATCCCCTTTTAAAAACTCTATCAACAAATACAAAATTAATTTAATTAACATACTATAAATATTAATATAAGACATGAAATAAATCATGTCTTATATTATCCTATGATAATTTAACTATTGTCACTCTTGTTAAACAGAACGTTGCCTGACACTTGCTTCCATTTACAAGTTCTATTTCTAGTTCATCATCACAGCTATTAAATACTATGGCTGTACTTGCTAGATTAATTAAGCTTCCACATTTTAATATTTCACTAGCAGCTATGCTATACATTATTCCATTTACTCTTAGTTCTAATTGAACTATTCCTACCTTTTCTAGGCTTGCTGATGCTGAGAAATTAATTAAATAGTAACCTTCTTCATCTAATACTATAATTTTTGATCCTTCAGTATGACAAATTGCATTCTCACTTAAAACTAAATTTTCTTTAAATGGTATAGCTTCATTTGATCTCACACATTCACATTTTTCAGACACTATATATGCACACTCATTACATGCCGATTCTCCTGGATCTCCTTTAGGTCCTCTTGGTCCAACTTCCCCTCTTGGTCCAACTGGTCCTCTTGGTCCTTGTTCTCCTCTTTCGCCTTGTGGTCCCTCTGGCCCCTCAGGTCCTTCTGGTCCTTCTGGCCCCATAGGCCCCATTGGTCCTCTTTCACCTTGTGGTCCTTCTGGTCCTTCTGGACCCTCTAATCCTCTTGGTCCTTCTGGTCCTTCAAGTCCCATTGGACCCATTAATCCCATTTCTCCCTGTGGTCCTTCTGGTCCTTGTGGTCCCATTGGTCCTTCTGGTCCTGCTTCTCCTTGAAATCCTCTTGGCCCTATAGGTCCCTCTGGTCCCATTAAACCCATTGGTCCTTCTGGGCCAGTTGCTCCAGTTTCACCTTTTGGCCCTTGCGGTCCTTGTATTCCTCGTGGTCCTTCTGGTCCAATTGGTCCACACGGCCCTTCTAGTCCCATAAATCCTCTCGGTCCTCTTGGTCCTTGTATTCCCATTTGACCTGGATCTCCTTTAGGACCCTGCTCTCCAGGATCTCCTTTCTCTCCTCTTGGACCCCTTTCTCCTATAGGACCTTGTGGCCCTTCTGGTCCCTCTGGCCCTTCTAGTCCCATAATTCCTTGTATACCAGGAGGTCCTTGAATTCCTGTTGGTCCAACCGGTCCTTCTGGTCCCATTAACCCTCTAGGTCCTATAGGTCCAATTTCTCCTGCCATTCCATCAAAACCTCTTGGACCCATTTCTCCTCTTGGACCCTCTGGTCCTTCTGGTCCTTCTTTTCCTCTCGGTCCTTCAACACCTTGTAATCCTCTAGGTCCAACTGGCCCCATAAGTCCTTCTGGTCCTTCTGGTCCACATGGTCCTTCTGGTCCCATTAATCCTCTTGGTCCTTCTGGTCCCCTTGGTCCCTCTGGTCCTTCCGGTCCAACTGGACCACATGGTCCCATTTCTCCTCTTGGACCTTCTGGTCCTCTCGGTCCTGGAGGTCCCTCAATAGATGGACTACAACTATCAATATAACAAACTTTTAAAGTTATATTATTTTCCCCTCTTGAAGATGAAAATGTGATGCTTCCAACACTTTCTTCTGATACAGCTAACGTTATACCATTATTTTCTATCTGATTGTTAGAGAAATTCCTTATTAAATCTGTTACATCAATAGACACATATCTTCCTTCACAGGATTTTGGTATAAAAATATTTTTTTTATTCGGCTTTACAAAAGGTGCTGTATTATAAGTTACATAATCTTGATAAAACAAATCTAAATTATATAATAAATCAATACATATTCCTTTCTCATCACGAGGTATATTAATCTCTTCAATATATATTCTAATTTCAGCATCCGTAACTTTACAGTTACAAGTAGACATTGGCAAATCAAATTTAATTAATGTATTTACCACGTCTTCATAACAATCAATATCCCTACTTACTACAAGACAATATTCTTTACTGTAATTTTCATTTGGATATTTAGACATAACAAAAGTATCTCCAGTACTATAAACACTTTCGCAGCTCAAAAAAATCACCACCCTTAAACAATTTAATATATTCTATTCCTAAGTCTTATCCTTTGTTATAAATTATATATTTTTATGGCGATTTTTCACTTTTCCCACACTAAAGTTTGCCTAATTTTATCTAATTTAATATTATTATCTTTCATTTTGCCCTTTAGATATTCTCTATTAAACTCTACTTTATCCTTAGGCGCTAAATATATACTGGCTAATTCATTATAATAGTAAGCTTTTTCAAAATTTCCTAAGTTTGAATAACAAACGCATAGTTGTATAGCTGGTATCCATGTATTATATAACCTGTTGTTAAAACCGCTATTTAGTTCATCTATATCCATATCCAATGCTGATTTTAGAAATATAATTGCTTCATCATACATAGCTTTTTCCATAAAACAATTTGAAAGTTCACAAAGTGTTTCTCCATTTGGAGTATACTTTTTCATACTTTGAAATATAACATCAATCCTCTCATCTACTGATGAGTTACTATACTTTAAAGCTCTTGAAAGGTTTATTGTTCCTCTTTTAAAATCTTCAGACCAAATTAAATCTTGATTTAAGAATTCTTTATATTTTACAACTGCCTCTTCAAACAAGTTATTATCATAAAGTTCATTTGCATAATAAAAAAGATCTCTTGTTGAAAATTCTTCATTCTTCTCTTCCATGTTTTTAAATATCATTAAATTTCTATTTGTGGACTCTTTTTGCTTATTATGATTTATAGCTATATCGCTTTGATATATATTCCCATATACATTTAAATACTCATGAACTTTTCCAATCCATCTAAATCCTTTTTCCCTTTTAACTATTCTATTTCTTCTTGTTGAATATGTTGTTTCTCCATTTTCATTTCTAATTAAAGAATAGGTCATCATAATAGAATCTACAGTATTATCTAATTCATCTTTTAATTTCTTTAATTTTTGACAATTCAAATCATCTATATAGTCATCTCCGTCTAACCACATTTGATAATCTTTAGTAGCCTTACTGAATGAATAGTTCCTAGCTTTTGCAAAATTATCCTCCCAAGATAAATCATAAATTTTAGCCCCAAATGACTTTGCAATTTCTTTTGTATTATCTTTTGAACCTGTGTCAACAATAATTATTTCATCTACTATGTCACTAACTGAACCTAAACATCTACCTAATGTTTTTTCTTCATCTTTAACTATCATACATAAACTTATAGTAATCATATATCCACCTCTATTAACTTGCCTACTTATAACAATATATAACTTACATAAATCATTTGTACTAATAAATTTAAAGACAAAAAAAAATTCCACAAAGGCTTAACCTTTGTGGAATTTATAAAGAAACTATCTGTTGTTTCTTTGTTGCTTTCTAGCTCTTCTGCAGTCTGGGCATCTTACTGGATCGTTATCAAATCCTTTTTCTTTGTAGAATGCTTGTTCTCCTTCAGTGAATATGAATTCCTTACCGCAATCTTTACATACTATTGTTTTATCCATTCTAATTCCTCCTGTTTAAAGACTTCATTAAAATTTATAAATTCTCTAAAAGGAGAAAGTTATAATCTAATTATCTTTAATTAATTTATTTTTTTATTGCTACAATATTAATTGTAGCAGTTATTATACTATTAAGCAAGCTTTTTATTCTATGCTTTAATATAATAAAAAAGTTGTAGCATAAACTACAACCTTTTATCTAAAGAAACTATCTGTTGTTTCTTTGTTGCTTTCTAGCTCTTCTGCAGTCTGGGCATCTTACTGGTTCATTATCGAATCCTTTTTCTTTGTAGAATGCTTGTTCTCCTTCTGAGAAGATGAACTCCTTACTGCAATCTTTACATACTATTGTTTTATCCATACTAATTCCTCCTGTTAAAGACTTAAATCAATTTATAAATTCTCTAAAAGGAGAAAGTTATAATCTAATTATCTTTAATTAATTTTTAAAATTTATTATTTTGTATCACTACAATATTTAGTATAACAGCTTTTCTATTATTAAGCAAGCTTTTTAAAAAATTTTTCAGAATTTTTTTAAATATTTTTATATTTTTCTCCAAATACTATTTTTCATAAAGTTTTCAGCTGACTTCTCAGCACTTTTTACTATATTTTTATCATACCCTATTAATTCTAAAATTTTTATTGCATTCCTAGTTGTTGCTCTTCCTTTATAGAATTTATAATCAAATTTTATATCATTATTTTTAATTTCTTCTTGGAAATGATAATTATCAAAATGTCCTTCTAAAATATGAGTAAGTTCAATATCATGAGTAGCTGCAATACATATGCAATTATTACTAGCTGAAAAATATTTTAAAACCTCAGAAGATGCTGCAATTCTTTCAATCGTGTTTGTTCCTCTTAATATTTCATCAACAAAACAAAGAAGCGGAACATCATAATTAATAGCATCAATTATTCTTTTTAATGATTTAATTTCTACCATATAATAACTCTCTTTTTTAAATATACTATCATTAAGTGCCATAGAACTATATACCCTAAAAAAATTACTATTATATTCTTTTGCAAAAACAGTATATATACTTTGAGCTGTTATTGCATTTAATGCTATTGTTTTTAAAAATGTTGATTTACCTGAAGCATTAGAACCTGTAATAAGTATAGATTTATCTATAACTCCATCATTTGTTACAGGCTCCTCAATGAATGGATGATATATTTCAGTAAAACTTAAATTTTTGCTTTCAGTAAATACTGGTTTACAATAATTCTTTATAGAATCCCTATATGAAGATATTGCAATCATTGAATCTATCATACCTACAAACTTATATATTTCTTCAAAATCCTTTGTATTTTCCATAACAGTTCTACATATTTTTTCATACTTTATTACATCCTTAAGGAAAAACATTTTCATATATTCAGAATATATACCTATCTCTCCATTAGCTGCTGCTGGAGTAGTATTAATAAATTTATTTTTGATATTTTTTACATTTCTTAGATTTTCTTTTATATTAGGAAATTTAGAATTAACTTCTTTTAAATTAAGTGAATATATTTTTCTAGCTGCATTTGCCATTCCAATCATATACATATAATCATCTACTCTATATCCATTATATTTTTTAAGTCTTCCTTGTAACCACATATTAAAACCTAACGATATAATAAGCAAGAAAAATGTAGGTGGATAGAATACTATTAAAATTAGTAGTATTAAAGGTAATAATTGAAGTGTTCTATATAAAATAATTCTATTTTTAGGAACTTCCATAGGATTTTTAAAGTAAAAAGATAAATTAGCATTTTCCTTTTTCCCAAGTCTACCTAATATAAATTGAATATCAAATCTCTCTTTAGAATTTTGTCTAAAATATTCAATTAAATCATCTCTACATTTAAGTTTATCTACATTAAAAGATATATTTCTAAAAATTGAATACAAGAACTCATCCCCAATTGATGTTCTAGTATTGTTTATAGATAAGAAAAACTTATCCATGCTAAGATCATTCCAAGTAATATCATCTATATAAAATTTTTTATTATCCTTAGTATTTTTAAAATAGTTTGCAGCATAATTAATATCTGTCTTATTCTTCTTTATATCTACTTTCTTACCATAAGAATTTAAAATATCCTTCTTTATTTTGTTAATCTTTCTAAAATACTCATAAATATAACTGGCAATAATTAATATAATTCCTATAATTATATACACATATAACATAGTCACTCCCCCTTTTACATAATTATACCAATATTTTGTTATTTGTAAGTAATTTTAAACTATATTTTTACAAAAAAAAGAAACTCCCATCTATCTCTGGGAGTTTCTTTTATTTATTATTAAGCAAAGTATCTGTCTAATAATCCTTTGAAAGCTTTTCCGTGTCTAGCTTCATCTTTACACATTTCATGTACTGTATCATGGATTGCATCTAAGTTTAATTGTTTAGCTAAAGTTGCTAAATCTTTCTTTCCTTGGCAAGCTCCATATTCAGCGTCTACTCTCTTTTGTAAGTTTACTTTTGTATCAGCATCTACAACTTCTCCTAAAAGTTCTGCAAATTTTGCAGCGTGTTCTGCTTCTTCAAATGCTATTCTCTTATAAGCTTCTGCAACTTCTGGGAATCCTTCTCTATCAGCTTGTCTTGACATTGCAAGATACATTCCAACTTCTGTACATTCTCCCATGAAGTTTGCTTGTAATCCTTCTATGATTCTTGGATCTACATCTTTAGCTACTCCGATTCTATGTTCGTCAGCCCAAGCCATTTCTCCAACTTGTTCTACAAATTTATCAGCACCTACTCCACATACTGGACATTTTTCTGGTGCAGTTTCTCCTTCATATACATATCCACATACTTGACATACAAATTTTTTCATAATTAATTTCCTCCTAATTTTCAACACACATTTTATTTATATTTAAATTTTGTTTTAAATCTAATTTTTATTTTTTGTTTGTTCCTCTTTGCATTTATTATTATATAATAATAATTATCCGTTGTAAACCCTTTTTTAAAAAATTTTTTATCTATTTTAGAAAATTATCTCTAATTTTCATTATATGTATACGAACTTGTAAAATTTATCTTTTAATGTATTATATACTTTAATTTAAAAAATTGCTAGAAATTTCTTGTGAAAAAATAATAATCTCTTTATTATTTTTCATAATTTTTATAATATTTTTAACTTTATTAAACCATATTAATAAAATATATATTTTTATTGTATATAAAAAAGCCGTTATAAAACGACCTTTCATTAGGTTTAATTTAGTTATATTACTTCCTTACCAAAAGGCATAAGTGAAAGCTTTGCAATTTTTAGACTTTGTATAGCAAATGGTATTCCTATTATTGATATACAAAGTAATACTGCACTAATTAAATTTGCAATACAAAGAGAAAATCCCCCAAAGATTATCCATAATATATTCAAAATAAAATTAGTTCCACTTTCATTTGTGCTAACTACTTCTTTTCCAAATGGGGCTAATTGAAGTTTTGCCATCTTAAAACATTGTAATCCTACAGGTATTCCTATTATTGTTAAGCACCATAATACTCCCCAAAATAGCCATACTAAAGAATTAACAAGTCCGCCCAAAATAATCCAAATAATATTTCCAATACAGCTCATATCATTCCTCCTTAATTTAGTATATAATCTATGCTATCATAAAGTTATTAATTTTATATAAAAAAAGCCTTACAGAAATAACTTCTGCAAGGCTTTTTTAAAATTCTTATGCAAAGTATCTATCTAATAATCCTTTGAAAGCTCTTCCATGTCTAGCTTCATCTTTACACATTTCATGTACTGTGTCATGAATTGCATCTAAGTTTAATTGTTTAGCTAAAGTAGCTAATTCTTTCTTTCCTTGGCAAGCTCCAAATTCAGCAGCAACTCTAGCTTCTAAGTTTTTCTTAGTATCTGCTTCTAATACTTCACCTAAAAGTTCAGCAAATTTTGAAGCATGTTCTGCTTCTTCAAAAGCAGCTCTCTTATACATTTCAGCAACTTCTGGATATCCTTCTCTATCTGCTTGTCTTGACATTGCTAAATACATACCAACTTCTGTACATTCTCCTGTAAAGTTAGCTTGTAATCCTTCAATTATTCTTGAATCAACACCTTTAGCAACTCCAACTCTATGTTCATCAGCCCAAGCCATTTCTCCAGCTTGTTCTACAAATTTATCTTTTGGAGCTCCACATACTGGACATTTTTCTGGTGCTTCTTCTCCTTCATAAACATAACCACATACTGTACACATAAATCTTTTCATTATAAGTACCTCCCAAATTCTAAAATAATTTATTCCTTGATTCATATAATACACCTTTAGAAAATTAATAAAAGTACTTATATATATATTTAATTGTTTGTTTATTGATAATTAAAAAATTGGAATTATTATTCAACATGTATTAATTTAGGTATTAAGAATAATATTTTAATGTATTTTTTAATTCACTAACTACAGCTTCTTTTATTTCCTTTGGTTCTAATACTTCTACTGAGCTCCCCATTTCCATTATCCATTTAACAATATCAATTTTACCTGCAATATATCCTTCATAAATTAAGTATCCATCTTTATGACTATCTATTATTGATTCTTCATATACCCATTTATGTTCTTTAAAACATCTTGCATAAGGATAATAAACTTTAAGCTTAACTTTAAATTTCTTATTATCACTATATATTCCAAGTCTATTTCCAAGATATTTTTTCATATTGAATCCATTTTTCTTAAACAAATCATTAGTTTCTATAATATTACTAATTCTAACTAATTTAAAATTTCTTATTGATTTCTTATATTCACAATACGCAACCATATAATTTGCACCTTCATAAACATACAGGGCATATGGATGCACAGTTCTTTTTTTTCTTTCACCTCTAAGATTTGTATAATCTATTTTTATTTTTTTCTTATTAGTTATACATTCATTAATTTTAATCCATTTTTCTTTAATCTCATCATTATCTTTACTTATTCTTCTATATTGGGCTGATGTATTTTCATGCCAGAAGTTAACATTATTATATTTTGATAATATTTTAATTGCCGCTGTACTAAAATCCCTTTTAAAAGGGAAAGTACCATTTTGAACGAATTTTACAGTAAGCTCTAATGCGTTTATCTCATCTTTATTAAGTCCAATATCAAAACATATTGAAGGACTTTTAAGAATATATCCACCATATCTTCCACGTTCTTCTTCAATCCATATACCTGCAGCACACAGGTCATCTTTATACCTACTCACTTGTCTTATGTCTACTTCAAGTCTTTCTGCTAGTTCTTTCCTACTCATCTTCTGTTTGCTTCTTAGTAAAAGCAACATCGTTAGTGCATTGTTTAATCTACCCAACCGTCTTATCTTCCTTCACTCTTTCTTCTCATAAAAAAATAAGATTCTGCTCCCCTATTGCAAAATCTTATTGTAAAACTATTCCTAAACTTTACCTAAAGCAGTTAAAAATCAGTGCATTAGTATTTACTATTGTAGTATTGAGAAAACTTCATAAAACCATATATTATATATACTAGATAAAGTCGAATCAGTTCTTACTTATATAATACTCCTTAATGGTGACTTATAAATGTAACAATAATTTTAATATAATTAAAAGATATATACATATTATTTTACTTATTATTCCATAAAAATTACATTGATTTTCACATAAAGGATAAATTTTTATTTTGCAATAATATTATACATATTTTTCGAATTAATTCAATTGCCTAAAAATTTCATATTCTTT
Organism: Clostridium budayi; assembly: GCF_055396605.1. Classification (NCBI taxonomy): domain Bacteria; kingdom Bacillati; phylum Bacillota; class Clostridia; order Eubacteriales; family Clostridiaceae; genus Clostridium; species Clostridium budayi. The sequence goes on along the minus strand of NZ_AP042456.1, from coordinate 823,076 downwards.
GTCATAAATACAGATTCCTCTGATTTATCATATTTAGTATCATCTTTAATAAATCCCATTGCTTTATAAAATATAATTAAACGAGAAATAGCTATACATATTATGCATAGCTATTTTTTCATTTAATATTATTGTTTTTATAGTTCAGTTGCAATTAGTGAATTATTTGCAACTTTCTTTATTAATTTTAATAAACATTTTGATTCTTCCTCTGAAAAATCACTAAGAATTTCTTTGCACCAATTATCTATAGTTTTGTTAACTAAAGGATAAACCTTTTTCCCTTTATCTGTAAGATATAGATGATAAGTTCTTTTATCCTCTTTCTTAGGCACTCTTTCTATAAACTTAAGCTTCTCTAACTGACATAAAGCTCTTGTTATATTACTTGGATTTAAATGAATACTATCCATTAACTTATCTTGTGTTATTCCGGGATTTTCAAAAATTTTTATTATATAAAAGTGCTGACTACTATTTAAATCTATTTCTTTTAACTTTTTATCTAAATAAATTTTACTATGTCTATCAGCTATTGAAATCCATTTAATTAATTCATTCATTATTTACGCCCCCATTATTAGCCTTTACTTAACTTTAATAATAAGACATTTATTTAATAAAATCTATTATTTTCTAAATAATCTATATGCTGAAATTATACAAGCAATAAGACATAATATAAATGAAACTGCAAAAGCTACATGCATACCATATATAAATAACATAGGCATATTGTCTATATAAGTTATAACTTTAAATCCAGCTTTATGGCTCATTGCAATATATAGTATTGTAGTTGATAATGATATACCAATAATCATACCTAAATTTCTTGCAAGTGAATTTAAACTTCCTGCTATTCCAAGTTTATTTGGCTTTACAGATGACATTATAATTGAATTATTAGGTGATTGGAAAAGTGCTACCCCAACTCCTGTCATTGTTGTTATTGAAACTAAATATGGAACTGAAGTGCTTTGATCCATAAATATAAATAAAAACTGTGTTATTGTAACTATTACTAATCCTATAAATGTTAAAATTTCTGATCCCATTCTATCTGAAAGGCTTCCACTAATAGGCGCAACAATCATCATTGCAATTGGTACAGACATCAATATAAATCCTGATGTAAGTGATGAAAAGCCTAATGTTTTTTGAAGATAAAATGGCATTAAAACATTAAAGAAAAGATTAGATGAAAATACTAAAAGTGCACAAAATAATCCTAATGAAAATGAGAAATTATTAAATAATTTCATATCAATTAATGGATCATCAACTCTATTTTCAGTTATTATAAATAAAATTAATGAAACTATAAATATTACAAATAGTATTATAACTGTGAGTCTAGTAAACCCAATTTGTTGTCCTATAAATATAGCCATAAATAATGAAACTATACTAATATTGAATAAAATAAATCCTTTATAGTCAATTCTAGTCTTGATATTTTCTTTAAATTCTTTTGGAAATGCAAAATACCCTAAAAGTATAGCTAAAATTCCAATTGGTATGTTTATTAAGAATATATACTGCCATGAATAATTTTCTATTATAAGCCCACCAATTCCTGGTCCTGCAATACTTCCTAAGGATACAAAACTACCTAGGATTCCAAGTCCTTTTCCTCTCATCTCTCTTGGAAAATACTCTGTGATTATTCCATAGTTAGTTGCCATAGTCATACTAGCACCAATTGCTTGCACTGCTCTTGATATTAAAAGAAAAGTTAAACTATTGCTTATACCACATAAAATTGATCCTATTACAAATATAACTGTTCCAATTCTAAAAACTTTAATTTTTCCTTTTGTATCACTTATTTTTCCGAAGAATATTAAAAGCATACATATTACAACTATATATAAAGAAACAATCCATTCTGCTTGATTCATATTTATTGATAGATCTTGTGATATTACTGGCATTGCTATATTGACAATACTTCCATCTAAAGTGGACATAAATGTAAATAAACAAGTTGCAATTAGCATAAGCCAAATATTATATTTTTGTTCTGATTTACTATTTTCTTTTATCATATGTTATCCTCCCTACATTTTATTTTCTTCAAATTCAAATAATTTATTATAATAATTAATATTATTGCGTGCGCAAATATAATGCCAAAAAAAATATTTTTCGTTCGCAAATATATTCTATTTTAATATATTTTAATAGTCAACCTTATTTAAAATATATTTTTTAAAGTTAAAAGAAAAAGAACTACTAGGATTATCCTAATAGTTCTTATACTTTCTATAATACTTTCAACTTTTCTTTTAAAAATATTATGCAAAGCATATAATTATTTTCTTGATTTCATATCTGCTTCTAATTCTTTTGCAAATTCTTTTTCCATTGAAGCTTCTTCTTTTATTTCTCTATCTAATTCTTGATTTATTTTCTTTCCAAGAACATCTGCTTCTTTTTGATCTTCTCTATATTTTTTGCTATTTTCATCAACAACATTAAGATCTACTTCAGCCTTATTTTTTATTTCTTCTTTTAATTCTTCAATATTTTTTTTGCTCATAAAAAAACCCTCCTAAATTAAAAATTTATTATTTTTAATATTTTTTATACTCATATTATATCAAGATAATTTTATAAAAAAACATCTTTGAATTAAGTTTAACTGAAACTATAATGAATCTTTACAAATTGATATTTTTATTCATTTATAAAAAAATAGTTTACTAGAATATACATACTAATAAACTATTTCTAAGCTTAACTATTTACTATTTCTATTATATTTTCGCCATACTTTTCTACTTTAACCTTTCCAAATCCTCTTATCTTAATTAAATCTTCATTGCATTTAGGCATTTTTTCTAGTATCTCTTCTAAAGTAGCATCATTAAAAACATAGTAAGGTGGAATTCTATTAATTTTTGAAATTTCTAGTCTAAATTTCTTTAATTGTTTTCTAATATTATCTATATCTTCATGCTTAAAATTTTCATTTGAATCTTTTTCATAAATCATATCATTTATGATCTTATTATCTATTTCTTTGAGCTTTTCTATATCCTCATCTATTTCTTTCTCTATTAAACATTCATTGTTATTGTGCTCTTTAAAGTCTTCTTCTGTAAGTGAATATTTCTTTATATAATCAAAATTAGCTTCTTTATTATTTGTCTTTAGATACTCTGCAATAGAATACATTTTCTTATCAAATACTATTCCATCGTTCTTCTTTTTTTCACAATCTATTTTATCTTTTATAAACTTAGCTAATTGATCATATTTTACTATTTGCTCTTTTATATCTTTAGGTGCCCTACTTTTATTTATAATACTTTTAGGATTAGCCATTACTATACATGAATATATAGGAATATTCTTGCACACATTATTATCTTTAAGTATTTTTTTTAATATTCTTATATGTCTTTCATTTTGCGTTACAGGACTATATATCCCCTCTCTCTTATATACTTTTCCATATTTACTTTTAAAACTTCTTATAAATTCTCCTGATTCATTTATAGAAATGTCTCCGCTTAATTTCTTTGTTTCTAATATCATAATAAAATACTTGGTTATTATTATATAATCCATCTGAGCTACATAATCTTCTGATTCTAATCTTATATCATGAAGAATTAACATTGGTATAAAAGAATTTTTAAGTTCATAGTCTGTATTCTTTTCTCCATCTATTCCATACTTTAAAATAGCTATATCTTTATCAATATACTTCTTCTTATCATTATTTTTAACCTTATCACTTAATTCTTTTAAATCTTCTAATTGCTTATTATCTGTAGTAAACTCTTTTATAAATTCTGGCCCCTTTACAGATGAAATTCCAAATAAAATTTCTTTGAACATTTTCTTACCCCTAATCTATTTAATATATATTGTAAATTTTATCTATTTTAAAAATATTATACCATGCATTTTCGACATTTTATAAGAAATTCCTATACACATTATTAATTGTTACAGTTCTTTTATTAAATATTTAAAGTTTATATACATAAAAATAAAGGCTATATTAATCTGCACATTAATATAGCCTTTAATCTTTTGGCAAGATATACTTTATTTTATTTACTATTTATAATATTTTACTTAGAGTAAAACTCAACAATTAAGTTATCATTAATAACTATTGGAATTTCTTCTCTTAATGGTCTTCTGCTAAAGGTTGCTTTAAAACTCTCTATATCTTTATGTATATACGGTAATACATTTAGACTATTGTTTTCAAATGTTTCTTTGAAAATATTAGTATTTCTTGATTTTTCTCTAAGAACTACTTCATCTCCAACTGATAATTGGTATGATGGTATATTAACCTTCTTTCCATTAACTAAAAAGTGTCCATGGTTAACCATTTGTCTTGCTGCTCTTATTGATGGAGCAAATCCCATTCTATAAACCATATTATCTAATCTTGATTCTAACATTTGAATTAAAGCTTCGCCTGGAAGCTCTTTTGACTTAAAAGCTTTTTCTACATATCTACAAAACTGCTTTTCAAGCACTCCATAATATGCTCTTAACCTTTGCTTTTCTAATAATCTTATTCCATATTCTGATAACTTTTTATCAGCTCTACTACTGCCCTTTACTGCACGATCCATTGCTTTAGGATGACCTATTACATTCAAGCCAAGCCTTCTGCACATTTTAAATCTTGGGCCTCTCATCTTTTCCATAGTAAACCTCCTATATAAAGTATTTCTATGGCCTTATAATACCACAAAACTTCTTTAATTGAAAATGATTATCATTATATATTGTGCTTTTAGATTAATTTATCCTTACTATTCTTCTATTTTCATTCTCTTTCTTATTTTAATTATGTAATATAAAATTTAGATTGATATTAATAAAACCTCATCTCCTAATATAAGATGAGGTTATTTGTATTACTATATAGTATTCTATTTAGATTACTTATATTCCTAACAAACTATAATATATTATTTTCTTCTAAAAATTCTACATCATCAAGTATTTTTGTAAAATCATCATCTCTTATAACTTCATGATTTTCGGAGAAAACTATTCCTCTTTTAAAAATTCCTTTTATATATCCAAATTCGTGAGTAGAACATATTATTGTTTTTCCACTTTCATTAAGTTTTATAAGTAGTTCTCTTAAAAATCTCTTACCTTTAGGATCTATCTCATTTAATGGTTCATCTAATACAAGAACTTCAGGATTTAATGAAAGTACACTTGCAATTGCAACCCTTTTCTTTTCTCCTCCACTTAAATTATATGGCTCCCTATCTTTAATATCTTCTATATCTAATAGCTCTAAGCAATCCATAACCCTACTTCTTACTGCCTCTTCACTAGCCCCCATTTGTCTTGGACCAAAGGCAATTTCATCATATACAGTTGAACAGAAAAGTTGTGCATTGGAATTTTGAAATATAAATCCAATTTTTTTGTGAAATTTTTTTGAGAATTTACTATCATTTAATTTCTTCTCTGTAATCTCATCTCCATTGAATATATATTTACCTTTTTTAGCTATTAAAATTCCATTTAAAATTTTTAATAATGTAGATTTGCCACATCCATTAGGTCCAATTAATGCTACAGATTCACCTTCATTTATTTTAATATTTATATCTTTAAGCGCCACCTTATCTTTATATGAAAATTGCAAGTTTTCTAATCTTATCATAAAATCCATCTCTTTCTTCAAATTACTTTCTATCTATACTACAAAAAATATAATCACCATAAAAATACTGATTATAATATATAATGCATCCATTATTGTAAATTTAAATTTTGTATATGATACATACTCCCCAGTAAAACCCCTACATTCCATAGCTGAATACATATCTTCTCCCATTACTTTAGACTTTAGAAATAAATTCCCTATAATTCTTGATAATGAATTTCTTTTTTCTTTGTTCTTTCCAACAGACTTTAATTTCAATGAATATAGCATATTTAATGAAAAATCTCCAAGTACATATATATACCTTATCGTAATATCAAACACTAATATAAATATATCTGGCACAAAAAATATTTTCAGTGATTTAGTTATATCACTCCATTTAGTTGTATATGAAAGTATATTAACAAGAATAACTGTTATAAATATTTTTAAAATTAGCATTATACTGCTTTGTTTATTTCCCATAAAAAATATTGAAGGTAATAGGATAATTAAAGTAAATACAGGAACTATAAAACTTACCGCTAATATTTTCTTTATAGCTTCTCCATCTAAAAGACATAAATATACTAATGAATACGCTATCATAATGTATACAAAAAACATATTCTTAGATAATGATAAAAATATAATAAGTAATATCATAGATGATAATTTCACAAGTGGATTTATATTGTATATCATTCCACTTTCTTTACTATTATCTCGCTTTATTTTTGAAAGTATTGTTACAATTCCAATTATACTTTTATCTAAAAATCTTTCTTTGTCTTTAACTGGTTCATATTCATCTTTATTTAATAACCATTCTTTAACTTCCATAATACGTAGAGCTTAAAAATAAAATAATATTTTTAACCACTTAAATTCACCTCTTTATACTAGTATTTATTATGCATAACAATAAACCATAGAAAAATTAAATAATCAATTTAACATTTCTATGATTTATTCACTAATCTATTCTTTCTTAAGACTTGCAATCACTTTAAATAATATTATTAAAGCTGCAACTCCTATTATAGCTGATAATATATAACCTGTAATAGTACCTAATCCATTGAATCCATATCCATCGCCAAGTGCATGGTATGAAAAACCTGAACTCATTCCTTTAGGAACATATCCTATTAACTCTTTCATTTCATCTAATCCCCATTCACCCCAGGCTGTACCTGATGTTATAAGTCCAAGTGGTGTTAAAATTATCATTGCTATTATAGCAACAATAGCAGATTTAAAAACAGTACTTACATTCTCTTCACCACCATCATTAATTGTTGCTGGTGATACTTTTTTAATATAAGCATAAACTCCAACTGTAACTGCTCCTTCAAGAAGACCAATTAAAATATGCGTTGATACCATAGCTGGCATAGATACGCTTAATGAGTAAGGGCAATATAAAGGTTGTCCTAGTGAATTTTTAAATAATAAAGGCTGTATTCCAAATTCTATTGCTGCACATAAAGCTGCTATGTTTAGCCCTAAATAACTTCCAATAAATGCTGCTATATACTCTCCTTTACTATTTTTAAACTTTGATTTTAAAAATTTATAAGTATAATAACCTACAACCGGCATAATAAAAGCCATATTAAATGTATTTGCTCCATATGCAAGTATTCCACCATCTCCAAAAAATAAACATTGTATCAATAAAGCTATACTTACTGCTATGGTGGCGGATGACGGACCTAATATTATTGCAATTAGTACTGCCCCAACTGCATGAGCACTTGTCCCCCCTGGTGCTGGAACATTAAACATCATTAATAAAAATGAAAAAGCAGCACAAACTCCTAATATTGGAATCTTCTTTTTACTTAAATTTTTCCTAACCTTACTTATTGAATGTTTCCATACTGGAATCATAACAGCACCCATAACTGCACATGTTGATGGGCTTAAGTAATTCTCTGGTATATGCATATTATCTCCTCCTAAAATATAATATTTTTTCTATTTTTTAAGTATAAATAATATTTTCCAAAAATTGATTATTATTAACTTAATTTTATTAACAAAAAATTCTCTTTTCAAGAACTATTATCTATTTATTTCTGAATTTAACATATATTTCATTATTTATAAATATATCTTTTTATTTGTTCATATATTTTTTTGTTTGTTAATTATTAACTCCAAATTTATCATATTTTATCTTACTATACATACCTTATTAATCTATAATTCTATCCTTTTTAATACTCTACTTATAGTTTCAGAAATATAAAATCCTGTATTTATTTAAGCTATTAATCTTTAAACTTGCTTCTCCTATATAACTCTCTTTCTAATATAAAAAGAGCAACTATAAAACTAGTTGCTCTATACTTTTCATTTATTTTTTAACTTCCTGATGATGATGAAGCTGCGGCAGCTGCTGCCCCTGCAGAAGCACTTGCCACTGCAACTTCAATCGCTAATTGTATTGTTAATGTTATGTTATTAGTAGCATTTATTAACTTTTGATTATCTTCATCATTTAATCTATTTATATAATCTGAAATAGCAAGTCCTGTAGCTATCATATTCCTAATAGTTGAGCCTAATGAAAAGGCACCAAATCCACTTTCTTGTTTTAATCTATCAGAAACTTCTCTTACTTCTTTTGCAAAAACATTAGGATCATCACTTATAAATGCTGCTACTCCTAAAAGTGGAATGGAATAATTTTTTAATGGCACCTTGTTATCTCTTAATGCATTTTGTATCTTTAAAACTCTAATAGCTTTTTCATATGCACTTCCATTAAATAAAGGTAATATGTGTGATAAACTTTGAGTATTATTCCCAGTACTAAACCCACTGCTTCTTAAAGCTTCATAACATTCTTCTGTTTCATTTAAAGTTATCTCAATATTAGTTGAAGTAGTTGCAATCATAGCAGCAGCTGAAATATCCTCATGGCCTGTTAAAAATCTATGATTCTTCCTCATCTCTTCGTAAACTTCTCTGGTATTTTTCACTGCATCATCAATATTAACCCTGTTTCTTGCATTAAATATAACAATTGCAGCTAATATCAAATATTGATTTGCAAAGAAAAAGCTTTTTAGCTTTTCATAAATATTCATAAGCTCTTTAAAACTGCTTTCCATATCATTTTCAAGAGATATAGTAATAGCCGTTGTAAATAAATTATTCCCTCTAAAATTTGACATTAAGGTTGTGTTCTTTTTAATTATTTTTATGGCCTCGTTAATTCTATTAGCATCTGCCATTTTATCTTTTAATGTTAATGTTAGTGCATTACATTTTCTAAAAGAATTTACTGTAAATATTCCTCCTGCTTTATCTAATTCTTTACTATTATTCATAAGTAATTGTACCTTCTCATAATTCATAATAATCCCTCCATCATAAAAGTTCATCTCAATTATACTATATAGTATATTATACCATATTTAAAGTTTAATATTACATATTATTTTTATGATTTATGGAAAAAGTTTTTATAAAAAAGCAGTAAATCCGTAAAGACTTACTGCATATATTAATTACAATTTTTTCTACATCATAGGTAAGTGTATTTTAACAAATTCTATATTATTAAATTCTTTTTCTTTTATATACTTTAATAAATTAACTAAATAATTTCTATGATGTCCAATACTCTTTGAGAAAATTTGAATAAATCTAACTATTTCTTCTTTAGAATCATTTTTATTAACTATATACTTACCAACTAAATAAAATCTAATAAATGAATATCTCATTAAAAGCATAATATATCCATCAAATACTGATTGATTTTCTGAAAATGGGAACATATAATTATAAATAAAATTAACTAAATAATTTTCAAAAATAAAACTATTTTTAATCATATATTCTTTAGAATATTCTTCAAATGCTTCTATATAAACATTTGCGTATTTACTTATATTATCATCTTCAAAGTTAAATCCAGTCATAACTTCCTTTGTATAATCCTTAAATGAAAGACTATCAACTTCATTAAGTATATTTAAATATTTCATAGTCTTTTTGAAAAAATCAACTTGAAGGAGATAACTAAACTCATCTTTTTCATAAGGATCTTTAACTGAATTTATATCATAATCTTTTATAAACTTTGATACATTTTCATAGTTATATTTAAGTTCTTCTTCTAATTCATTTATGAATTCTCCTAATATATAAAGTCTTTTGTTTAAATCAAACTTTCTATTTTTTATTATTTTAATACTTAAATCCCTAATTTCTTTAAAATATTTTATAGGTAGATTCTTAAAATCTTTAGATTTTGTATCTATTTCACTTGATATTATGTGCTTTCCTAAAGTTTCTTCATTTTCTTCAAATTCAATTCCTTCTTCTTTTAACAAAAGAATTCTTGCAGCTTCAGGACAAGATACATCAAGAGACATTTCATAATATCCATCTATTTTATTGAGTATTCTTGGAAAAGATGTACACACATTTGAAAGATATTCTTCTCCAAGCTTAGATTGAATTATACAATAATTACATTCATCTAAAAATGGACATCTCTTATCTTTCTTAAGCTTTACTTTTCCATAATCAACATCAGGCGCTTGACAGTACTCATTATTATGTACATTCTTTTGGAACATTTTCTTCATTTCTTGATCTTTAACTTTATAATATTGTCTAAAAGTAATCTTATCAATATCTATATCCCATCCTATGCAACAACTGTCTTCACATTCTTCACCTATACATCTAAATTCTTTAAGATATTTAGGATATTTTTTTCTTATTAATTTTTCCATTGTATACTTCCTTCTTAAATAAAATACTTATAGTCTTTGTTTTACTTTTATTTTACTATAGTATTTTTTCTTTGTCAGAAGTATTTTTATGTTCCACAATAAGTTTTGTATCTACAACTTGATGGTTTAGGTAGCTTAGCATACTCTTCTTGTGCTTTAGAATAATCAAATGGACTTATAAGAACATCTAAAAGTCTATCCATAACACTATAGTCACCATTTTCTGCTGCTTCTAAAGCCTCTTCTACCCTATGATTACGTGGAATTATTGCTGGATTACTACTTTTCATAAGCTTTTTAGATAACTCATTTGATTCATCTTGTCTTGATAATCTTTCTTGCCACATCTTATACCATTCCTTAAACTCTTCTGAAATAAAAATTTCTGTATCATCTAAATCACCAAGAGTTAATGCTCTAAATGTATTAGTATAATCTGCTTTATATTTTTCCATAATACTCAAAAGATTTTTAATTAATTCTTCATCACTAGCTTCTTCATTAAATATTCCAAGTTTTGCTCTCATTCCAGAAATCCAATTATTTTTAAATATTTCACTAAAATCTGAAAGTGCATCCTCTGCTAACTTAATCGCTTCATCTTTATCAGTACTTATTAATGGAAGTAATGTTTCAGCAAATCTTGCTAGATTCCATACAGCTATGTTAGGTTGATTTTTATAAGCATATCTACCATTAATATCTATAGAACTAAATACAGTTTCAGGATCATATGTGTCCATAAATGCACAAGGTCCGTAGTCAATTGTTTCACCACTAATTGCCATATTATCAGTATTCATTACTCCATGAATAAATCCAACTAATTGCCATTTACAAATAAGTTCTGCCTGTCTTTTAATTACTTCTTTAAGTAAAGAAAGATATGGATTTTCTTCATTTTCTATTTCTTTAAAGTGTCTATTTAAAGTATAATTAGCAAGTTTTTTAACATATTCTACAGTCCCCCAATTTCTAGCATATTGGAATGTTCCAACACGTATGTGACTTGAAGCTATACGAGTTAATACTGCACCTTTTAAATAAGTTTCACGTATCACAGCTTCACCTGTTTTAGTAACTGCTAAGCTACGAGTTGTTGGAATATTTAGAGCATGCATAGCTTCACTTATAATATATTCCCTAAGCATTGGACCTAATGCTGCCCTGCCATCCCCACCTCGTGAATATGGAGTTCTACCTGAACCTTTAAGCTCAATATCGACCCTCTCTCCTTTTGGAGTTATATGTTCGCCAATTAGCAATGCTCTTCCATCACCTAATAGAGTAAAGTGACCAAATTGATGTCCTGCATATGCTTGTGCAAGTGGTATTGAACCTTCTGGAATTTTATTTCCTGAAAGTATTTCTATACCTTCATTACTTTTTAATGCATCAATATTTAATCCTAATTCTTTTGCTAATGAACTATTTAATTTTACTAAACTTGGTGCTTTCACATGGCTTGGGCCTTTTTTTGTAAAAAACATTTCTGGAAGGCTAGCATATGTATTTTCAAAGTTAAAACCTGTTTCTATTTTTTCTTTTTCTTCTTTCATTAGATTCTCCTTTCTTCTTTTGTTTTTATGTAACTTTCTTATATAAAAAAGATCATAGCTTTTATTATTTTTAGCTATAAACTTTTATAATAATTTAATCATTTTTAGTTTGTACTTCTAAAAATATATTATCCAAGTTTATATCTTCTGCTATGACCTAAAATATTTTGATTAATAAATAATATTTAATATCTTCTACCCTTTATTTCAATGTTCTTACCAAGCTACCTCTAGCCTTTGGTAAAAGTCCATTTCTGATTAAAAATCCCCAAACTGGTTCGAACTTTTTCCATGCACCTGCATAATAAAAAGCAAAAAATAGCTAAAAAACTTAAAGTCTTTCTAGCTATTTCATTTGCTCATACTAATCTTTTTATCACTCCAGATTTAATTACAATATTGATTTATATAATATTCTTAGTATTCAATAATTGAATCTATATTTTCTTTAGTAACAGCTTTATAACCATTCCTTATATATTTTTTATTTAAAGCCTCACGTTCCTCTTTTGATCCTTCTAAGGTAGATTCCATATAAACCAATTTAAAAATAATTTCAGCTTGTTTGTATGAATCACTAAATACTGTTCCAGTTAAACTCCTATCCTTAATTGCTTCTAATGCCTCACTTATACCGTCTACTCCAACAATTATTGGCATATCTTTTATTTCTGATTTTTTTAATGCCTCAATTGCACCTAAAGCCATTTCATCATTATTACTAAACACAACTTCTATTTTATCTCCATATTTCTTTACCCAGCTATCCATTTTTTCACTGGCTTCATCCCTATTCCAATTTGCTATATCACTTTCTAATTTTTCGACCTTTAATCCATTATCTAAAAGTCTTTTTACACTATATTCAGTTCTAATTAATGAATCTTGATGTTCAGCTTCTCCTTCAAGCATTACATATTGTATTTTAGAATCATTATTTTTATCTATTTGCTTCTTATTTTTGTTATAAATATCTAAAATTATATCTCCTTGAATTATGCCTGACTCCTCTGCTTTCCCACCTACATAATGTATTCTATCCCATAAATTCATATCTTCTTCTACAGGTTCTCTATTAAAAAATACTACTGGTATATTAGAATTTTTTGCTTTATCAATAATAAATGATGCTGATCTTCTATCAACAAGATTTATACACATAACATCGTAATCTTGATCAATAAAATTATCTACTTGCTCATTTTGATTATATTGATTTTTCTTTGCATCTTCTACTGTTAATGTAAATTTATATTTATTTTCTAATTCCTTATCTTCTATAATCTTTTCTAAGTTTTCTATTATACTACATATAAAAGCATCCGATTTTTCATATACACTAACTCCAATTTTTATTTCTTCTAAACTATCTTTTTTATCCAAGCTATTTTCTTTACAACCAACAAAAAAATTAGAAATAAACAATAATGATAATGTTACCGATATAGTTTTTTTAAACACTTTTATAATTTCCACCACCTATAAAAATATTGATTATTTAATAAACGGAAAAATTAGTTTTTGATTTTCTTCTAAATACATATTTCTTTTGTTAATAACGGTATATCTAATTTCTTTTTCTTCTATTTTTTCATTTGTTATCTTTTTTATAGCCATTTCAGTTCCTAAGTATCCTATATTAAATTCATTTTCTATAGCTAGGCCATCTATAATTTCTTCCTCTACATAAGATACCATTTCATTTGCTTTAGAAGCTCCATAAAGTTCAAAATTATATTTCTCATTTTCCTTATATAGATCCTTTTTAAGCTTTGCTAAAACCTCAATTATATTTTCATTAAAGCTTACTATTATATCTACATTATTTTCTTTTATGAAACTTAAAATCTGATCATAATAATTATCTTTATTCTCTTTTAAATTTAATTCTAATAATGAATTCTTACTATTTTTTAATTCATCCTTAAATCCATCTTCCATTTCATTTAAATTACTACTATTAATATTTTCTTTTATTATTAAAATTCTTTTTCTTGTATTTCCTCTTTGAAGTACTTCTTCTGCAAGGTTTATTCCTAATCCATAATTATTACATGATATATAAGGTAATTTTTTATTAGAGTCTATTTTTGAATTAATTAATATAATTGGTACTTTCTCATTAGCTTCTTCGATAGGTTTTGCTAATTTTTCATAGTCTATTGGTGATATTAATATTGCATCTACGTTCTTGTAAGCTTCTTTTTTTAATAATGAAATTTGATTCTCTACTTCTTTCCCAGGCAATAGTTTATGCATTGTTACTTCTGCATTCATATCTTTTGCTGCTCGAGATATTCCTTCACCAATAAATTTTAAATTTTTCTCTTTAGTGCTTGCACTAATATACGATATTTTATAAACTTTCTTTTTTTCCTTGTCTGGAATTAAGTAACTTATTATTGCTATAAATAATGTAATAGTTATTATAAAAAATGCTATGATTATTATATTTTTTCTCCTTATCTTCATTTTTTATTTTCCTCTTTAACTTCAAAATCACTATACTCTATAGCTTTCATATGAATTCTAATAGTTGTTCCTTCATCTGGTTCACTATATATTTCTAATCCATAATTTTTTCCAAAGTATAATTTTATTCTTTCATTAACATTTTTAAGGCCTACTCCTGACCCCTTACTTTTTATATTTTTATTCTCACATAATAAAGTTTCAACTATATAATCTGGCATTCCAAGACCATTATCTATTACATCTATATATAAATCGTCGTTTATTTTATAAGCTTTTATATTTATTTCTCCATCTCCATCCATAAATTCCATGCCATGATATATTGCATTTTCAACTAGCGGTTGTATTATAAGTTTTATACTAGCTAAGCTTAATACATCATCTTCAAATTCTATATTATAATTAAATTTATTTTTATAACGTATATTTTGAATTGTTAAATAATTTCGTACATGTTCTAATTCTTCTTTTACTGTTATAACATTTCTGCCTTTACTTAAACTTATTCTAAAGAATCTTGCAAGTGATGTAACCATAGTAATAGCACCACTATATTTTTCACTTTCTATCATCCATACAATTGAATCTAAAGTATTATATAAAAAGTGTGGATTTATTTGAGCTTGAAGTGCATCAAGTTCTGTTTTTCTTTTCAATTCTTGTTCTACTACAATGTTATCCATTAAAATATTCATTTGAGCTACCATAGAATTTATAGCTTTTCCTAGATGTTTTACTTCATTTGAACCTGAACATGTTGAAAAATCAATATTTAGTGCTCCTTCTTCAAACTTTTTAACTTTCTTTTCTAATGCTTTTATTGGATTTGCTATACGAGATGATACTACTATATTAATTGTTGCTAAAATTAATACAGCAAAAAATAATATAACTAATGTAAATATTTTCATATGACTATAACTTTCGGTAATATCACTAAAAGGAGTCACAGCTACTATTTTCCATCCTGTATATCCAACTGTTTTTACTGTAACTAATCTTTTTTCTTTATCAAATGTTTCTACTATAGTTCCATCCCCATAATCTTTTACTATATTATTATTTTCATCTATTAAATCTGAATATATAAGCTGTTGCCTTGGGTGATATATAATTTCTCCTTTACCATCCATTAAATAAATATATCCTGACTTACTAATTTCGGTATTTTTAAAGATTCTCTCTATTTCACTAAAGTTCATATCAACTAATAAAACACCTTGACTTGTTTCTCCATCTGCTGTAATTTCAACTGCTCTGCTAAGGGATACAACCCACTTATATGTATAACCTGGATCCTTAAACAAGTTTTGTACATGTGGCGTAGAAAAATGAAGATTCTCTTTCCTTTTAATTGCATTTAAAAACCACTCGTTCTCTCTAGGATCAATAGTATTTTTTAAAGTTTTTAAAGGATATCCATCTATAACTTCACCATATTTTGAAAATAGTGTAATACTTGCGATAAAATCTTTATTCGTTTCATATATAAGACTCATTTCATTTTTAATTTCGTCTACTGATAAGTCCTTCTTTTTTATGACATTATAATAAATTCCATCTGATATTTTCATTACACTTCTTAAATATCTATCTAAATTAAGATTAACTTGGTTTACTATATCTTTATTATTTTTAGATGAAATTTCTTCGTTTATATTTATAAATTTAACATAAAGAACTTGTCCTAATGTAATCATTCCAATAACAGCAATTATAGTAAATGAAATAGATATTATATATTGAATCCCCTTATCTTTATATAATCTATTTAATTTAAATTTTCCCAAACCTATAAACCCTCCAAAGTTTTAGTTATTCCTATATTTAGATGGCGATACTCCAAATCGTCTTTTAAATACATAACTAAAATAATTTGCTTCTGGATAACCTACATTTTGAGCTATTACATATGTTTTAAAATCTGTAGTATTTAATAAATTTACTGCTTCATCAAGTCTTACTGTAGTTAAATAGTTTACAAAATTTTCTCCTGTTTCACGTTTAAAAATAGTAGAAAAATAAGTAGGACTTACATGTAGATGTTTACAAAGCTTCTCTACTGATATTTCACTATCTTTATAATTTTCATTTATATATTGTTTAGCTTTCTCTACAAGTAATTTAGAAGAATCTAATCGTTCTCTTTTTATTAAAGAGCTAATCCTCACTCCCTTTTCAATAAACCATTCTTTAGCCTTATCCATAGAATCGAATTTATCTATATGACTATAACAATTAAATCCAACTTCAAAAACTTCTTCAATATTAATTTCATATGCTTGCACTAATTTAAGTAACGTTGTAGTTATTTGAATTAAATAAATTTTATATAAATTAAAAGGAAGTAATAATTCATTAGCTTTTACAAAAAGCTTACTTATTGTGCTTACTATTTCTTCTTTCGATTTAATCTTAATTGCATTTAAAAGCTCTCTTTCATCATTTTCATCAAATTGCAATTGCACAGAGTTATCAGGTTCTACATCTTTAATATAAATTGCCCTTCCAGTTCCTAATACCATTCTATAATGCATTGCATTTCTAGCCATCTTATATGAAAATCTTATTTTAGAATATTCATCAACAACTTGCCCAACACCTGCTGACACATTTTTATAAATAATATATTCAGCTGTTTTACATACCTCATTTAATCCTTTAATGAATTTTAATATATCTTCTTTTTTCTTTAAGTTTCCTATAATAATTATTGTCCCTGAATAAATAAAACTCTCATAATCACAATAATCATTCATTAAATCATCTAATATTTTCTTTATTGATATATCGAACAAATCATTTTCATCTAATGTATTTTCTTCTATAAGGCTATCTTTACATATAACCCCTACAGCATAATAGGGATTTTTAAAATTTACCCCTATTTTTAAACCTTCCTCAGTCCATACCCCTTCTTTAATTCTGCCCTCTATTGTACCAACTAAGAACTTTTCTTTTAATATAGGTAAACTATCCTTATAATGTTTATAAAGTACTTCTACATTCTTTTTTTCATCATACTCTTTATCCATCTTTATTTTTAAATTATTCAATACTTCTATAAGTTCTGTAGAGTCTATTGGCTTTAAAACATACTCATATGCATTAATCTTTATAGCCTTATGTGCATACTCTAATTCATCTGATCCAGAAAAAATTATAACTTTAATCCATGGCATTATATCTTTTATCTTTTCTCCAAGTTCTAACCCATCCATAAATGGCATCTTTATGTCTGTCATAATAATATCTGGCTTTAGTTTTTCAGCTTTTTCTAATGCATCTTTTCCATTCTCTGCATCTCCAACAATTTCAAAGCCGTATTTTTCCCAATTTATTTTCCTTATAATTCCATAACGAATTTCTTCTTCATCATCAACAATTAATATTTTATATAAACCCATCCCATACCCCTCACATGCAAATTCTTTATTTTTACATATAATTAATTTTTTACCTAAGTAGATTATCGCATTTTATTTATATCTATTCAATATTTATTTTAATTAAATAAAATCTTTTATTTAATATATTTTTATAACTTTGCTTTTAAGGTCTATATATAACTAAAATTCTTTAGCATCATAATGTATATATTATTAACTATATGCTATATATAATTGTTCTAGTTATGTGTTGGTATGTTTATATATTAATTTTTTTGTCTATAATCTAATGAGGTGAATATTTATGAAAGAGATTAAAAAATGTCCTTTTTGTTCCTATACGAGTTTTATAAAGTATGGAAAATATAATAAAATCCAAAGATATAAATGTAAAAATCCATCTTGCTCTAAGACATTTTCAGATTCTACTAACTCTATTTGGTATAATTCTAAGAAATCCACTACTCACTGGTATAAATATTGTGAATTAATGTTTTCTGGAAAAACTATACGAGAATGTGCTTCAAATTTAAACATATCTATAGATACATCTTTTAAATGGAGACATAAAATATTAAATAAACTTCCAATTTGTAATAGTAAACTATATCTAGATAGTTATATTGGATTTAAACACATTCATTTCTTTGAAAGCTTTAAAGGTAAAAGAAATTTATCTAAAAGCATTACTTATAGGAGAAAAATTTTTGTTTCAATTTGTGTAAATGAGAAAAAATCTTCTTTTTCTCAAATTGTATCTAAGCAATTGCTGAATCAAAACTCATCTTATTTACTACTAAAAAATAAATTAAATTTTAATTCTCAAGTTATAGGTTTTTTAGATAGATATGCTATAGCTATTGCAAAAAATCTTAATAGAGATTTAATGAAGATGCAAAAGTGTACAAATTCTAAAGAAAATAAATTACGTGAAATTTCTAATTCTTTTCATATAAATCTAAAAAAATGGATTGCACTATTTAGAGGAGTCGCAACGAAATATTTGAATTCTTATTTAGATTGGTTTATTCATATTTTTGAAAATACTTTTTCTAATAAAGTATTAGTATCAAATCTTATAAACGCAATCTTTTGTAGTTAATTTTTTTAATTATCATTCTTTAATTTATTACTTATTCCAACGGTTAAGACAAGCTGTAGTTAGTAATAATTATCCATTTTCCATACATAAAACACTTTTATTTTTCTATATAAATCGACTATTTCTGATTAATTTCCCCATTATTTATATAACCTTAAAACCTGTATAACAACAACTAATTAGAACATTAGAATATGTGAAAAATTTTATAAAACATACTTCTAACTTTTTATTTATAAATTACATAAAAAAAGAAAAAGGTGCTATAAATTTAGCACCTTATATAATTTCAATATTAAACTATTACTCCTAAAATTATAGATATAAATAGTAATGACACTATCACCACAATAAATTTATCCATACTTTCTAGTGATATGTCTATATTTCCATATATACAATCTCTAAAACTTCTCTTAGGCTCTTTATTTGCTGTATCATTATTTTCTAATAAATTTTCATTTACATTAAGATTGTCCATAATCTACACTCCTAATTATTTCTTAGCTAGATACTTTCTTACATCAAGTGAAACTGCAACTATTATAATTAAACCTCTTATTATAAATTGCCAGTAAGCATTAACACCTATAAAGTTTAATCCGTAGTTTATAACTTGAAGAAGAACTGTACCTATAAGTACTCCAGGTATTGTACCAACACCACCTGTAAATGAAACTCCCCCAACTACACAAGCTGATATTGCATCAAGCTCATAGTTAAATCCTGTACTTGTAGTTGTAGATCCAGCTCTTGCAGCTTCTAGGAATCCTGCAATTCCATAAAGGATACCTGAAATTATAAATATTATCATAATGTTTTTAGCTAAGTTAACACCTGATACTGCAGCAGCTTCTGGATTTCCACCAATAGCAAACATATTTTTACCAAGCTTAGTTTTGTTCCAAATAAACCACATAATTAATGCTATAATTGCTAAATAGAATATTAAATATGGTATTTCAACTACTCCAAGGTTTAAACTTCCTGTTACAAAGTTTATATATCTTTCATCTAAGTTTGCAACTGGTTGTGCTCCAAGTGGTGGTCTATCAATATAAAGACATGATGCACCATAAGCAATAAGTTGTGTTCCTAATGTTATTATGAAAGCATGAACTTTAAGTTTTGCTACTCCAAATCCATTTATAGCTCCAAAAAGTCCACCAATTAACATAGCAGCAATAAGAGGTACTATAAGAGGTAATGCTTGTAGATCTGGATACATCCTTGCTACATATGTTGTAGATTGTAATAATGAAGCTGAAACTATTGCAGTAAAGCCTAGTATACGTCCTGCTGAAAGGTCAGTTCCTTGTAATACTATAAGTCCTGCAACTCCAAGTGCTAATATACCACGTGTTGATGCTTGACTTAATATATTTGTTAAATTTTTAAATGATAGAAATGATGGTTCTTTAATTACAAAGAATACTATCATCATTGCAAGCACTATATATAACGCATAGTTTACTAAAAACGTAGTTAATTTCTCTTTATTTATTTGTGTTTTTTCCATATGTTACACCTCAATTCTAAATATATTTAGCAGCTAATTCCATAATCTTTTCTTGATCAAGTTTATTTGTATCTTCTATTCCAGCAACTCTTCCATTTGACATAACTAAAATTCTATCGCAAATTCCAAGTAACTCTGGCATTTCAGAGGATACAACAATAACTCCTTTTTCTTTCTTAGCTAGATCTATAATTAATTGATATATTTCGTATTTAGCGCCAACATCAATTCCTCTAGTTGGCTCATCAAGCAATAGGATTTCTGGTTGAGTTAACAGCCATCTTCCTATTATTACTTTTTGTTGATTACCACCAGATAGGTTTTTTATCTGTGCCTTTTGATTTGGAGTTTTAACTCTCATACTATCAATTACCCATTTAGTGTCTTCCACCATTTTTTTATTGTCTAATACTCCCCTTTTGCTGTAGTTATCAATGCTAGCAATTACTGTATTAAACTTTATGTCTAGACCACCAAATATTCCGGTAGCTCTACGCTCTTCTGTTAATAAGGCAAATCCATTTTTTATTGCTGTTCTTGAATCTTTATTATTTATTTCCTTACCATGAAGTAATATTTTACCTTCGCTATGCTTTGCAATTCCAAAGATAGTTTCAAGTAGTTCTGTTCTCTTTGATCCTACAAGTCCAGCAACTCCAAGGATTTCTCCTTTTCTTAGTTTAAAAGATGCATCTTTAACAGATGGTTGGTATGCTCCTGTAAGATTTTTAACTTCTAATATAACTTCACCCGGTTTATTAGTTTTAGGTGGGAATCTATTATCTAAATCACGACCAACCATAAGTTTTATAATTTTATCAGTAGTTAAATTCTTAGCTTCTATTGTATCAATCCATTTTCCGTCACGCATAATTGTTACATCATCAGATATTTGAAGTATTTCTTCCATCTTATGAGATATATAAATAATTCCGCATCCCTTTTCTTTAAGCTTATTTATTATTTTAAAAAGATGCTTAACTTCTTCTTGTGTTAATGATGATGTAGGTTCATCAAGAACTAGTATCTTTGCATTGTATGAAGCAGCTTTTGCTATTTCAACCATTTGTCTTTGTGAAACAGATAGTTTAACCATCTTTATCTTTGGATTTACATCTATCTCTAATTCATCGAAAATCTTTTTAGTTTCTTCGAACATTATTTTCTGACTTATAATTCCATTCTTACTTGGATATCTTCCAAGCCAAATATTATCCATTACATCTCTTTGTAATACTTGATTCAATTCTTGATGTACCATTGATACACCATTTTCCATTGCTTGCTTTGGATTAGAAAACTTACATTCCTCTCCATTAATTAAGATTTTTCCGCTATCTTCTATATAAACTCCAAATAAACATTTCATTAACGTTGATTTTCCTGCTCCATTTTCACCCATTAGAGCATGTACAGTGCCAGGTCTTACTTTAAGCTGAGCATTATCTAAAGCTTTTACCCCTGGAAAGCTCTTGCATATGTTAGTCATTTCTAATACATATTTTGAATTTCCCATAATCCTTGCTTCACCACTTTTCTGCTTATTTTTAGGTTGTATTACATCCTGGCTTGGACATAATACAACCCTTATTTAAATCAAAATATATTCTTATTTAAAAACTATTTATTAGTATATGGTTTGTATGGTATACGAACTGATACTTCTGTATCATCAAATTTATAATCAGTTCCTTCAATTGCACTCTTACCTTCTGCTAAGTTCATACCACATTTATAAAGAGCTTCAGCCATTGCTGGTGCATCTTGAAGAACAGAACCTGTCATAAATCCTTTAGAAATAAGGTCTTGAGCTGCTGATGTAGCATCAACTCCAACTACAGGAATAGTTTTCTTAGCATCTCCATTGTTATAACCTTGTGCTTGTAATGCTGCTATAGCACCTTGAGCCATACCATCATTGTTTGCAATAACAACTTCTATTTCATTACCATATCTAGAGAACCATGCTTCCATAGCATTTTGAGCTGTAGCTTGGTCCCAGTTACAAACTTGGTTTGCTAATTCTTTAGTTTTAATTCCTTTTTCATTAATTGTTGATACTGAATATTTAGTTCTTGCAATAGCTTCAGGATTATCTGGTTCTCCTTTAAGCATTACATATTGCATTACTCCATCACCATTTTTATCTAAATCTTTGTTAGCTTTCCATGCATCTGCAAGAATTTCTCCTTGTAATACTCCAGCTTGTTGAGCGTTTGTTCCAACAAACATTGCTTTTTCATAAGCTTTTATAGTATCTGTTGCTGGTTCTCTATTGAATAAAACAACTGGTTTATCAGCTTTTTTAACTTTATCTATAACAGATTGTGCAGCTCCTGTATCAACTAAATTAACCATTAAAAGATCTGTATCTTTTTCTAATAATGTATCAATACTATCATTTTGTGTAGCTTGGTCACCTTTTCCATCATAGAAAGTAAATTCAACTTTACCTTCATTTTCTTTTTGGATCTTTTCTAAACTTTGACGTACTGTTGAAATATAAGTATCATCGAATTTATATAAGCAAACTCCTACCTTTACTGCCTTACTTGAATCTCCACCATCTGCCTTATCTCCTGAACTACTACATCCAGCTAGCGCTCCCCCTAACATCATAGTCGCCATAGCTATTGCCAATAACTTTTTAATTTTAACCATCTTAATCCCTCCACATATAAATGAATTTTTAACAATTATTTTTGATTACGTTTTCATTATAATTTTTACTTACTTTATTTTCCATATAAAATTCTTCACAATTATATCGAAATTCTACTCTCTTTTATAAATTTTCATTACAGAAATCGCTTTCTATTTTTTATAAACTTTTTTACAACAAACTATTTACTTTATTATAGTAATCGGTTACTATTTAAGTGTAGTAACTTTTAAAATATGGAATTTATAAAAGGGGGATTTGATATGTCAAATCAAGATATTGCAAGATCTTTAAAAGAGGATTTTATAAAAATATTTAATACTGAACCAGAAAGTGCTTACTTCTCTCCAGGTAGAGTTAATTTAATTGGTGAGCATACAGATTATAATGGTGGAAATGTATTTCCTTGTGCTCTTTCCTTTGGAACTTATGCTTTAGTTAAAAATAGACAAGATAATAAGATTCGTCTTAGTTCTTTAAATTTCAAAGAAATTGGTACAATTGAATTTTCTTTAGATGAACTTATATTTGATAAAAAAGATGATTGGGCAAACTATCCAAAAGGAGTAATGAAAACATTCACTGATCATGGATTTAAATTACTTCATGGATTCGATATATTAATTTACGGTAATATACCAAATGGTGCTGGACTTTCTTCTTCTGCATCACTTGAAGTTTTAACAGCTGTAATTTTAAATGATACATTTGATTTAAATATTGACATGATTGATATGGTTAAAATGTCTCAAGAAGCTGAAAATAAATTTATTGGAGTAAACTGTGGAATAATGGATCAGTTTGCTGTTGGTATGGGAAAAGAAAATAATGCAATACTTTTAAATTGTGATACTTTAGAATACAAATACAATTTAATAAATATGGATGGACATAAAATAGTTATAGCAAACACTAACAAAAAACGTGGACTAGCTGATTCAAAATATAATGAAAGAAGAAGTGAATGTGAAAGAGCTTTAAATGAATTAAAAGAACACTCAGATATTAACTCTCTTTGTAGTCTTAATACAGAAGAATTTAACAAGCTATCACAATTTATAACTAATGACATAGATAAAAAAAGAGCGAAACATGCAGTAACAGAAAATGAAAGAACACTTAACGCAGTTTCTGCATTAGAAAATAACGATTTAGAGTTATTTGGAAAACTTATGATTGAATCACATAACTCATTAAGAGATGACTATGAAGTTACAGGAAAAGAACTAGACACATTAGTAGATGTAGCTTTAAAACAAGATGGAGTTATTGGTTCTCGTATGACTGGTGCTGGTTTTGGAGGCTGTACTGTTAGTATCGTTAAAGAAGAATATGTAGATTCTTTCACATCTAATGTAAAAGAACTATACTCTGAAATCATAGGCTATGAACCAAGCTTCTATATTGCAAACATTTCAGATGGTGCTAAAAAATTATTTAATTTTTAGGAGGTAACTATATGTCTATTTTAGTATGTGGTGGTGCAGGATATATCGGATCTCATACAGTTCACGAACTTATGAAAGAAACTAAGGATATAATTATTGTTGATAATCTTCAAACTGGTCATAAAAAAGCAATTCATAAAGATGCAAAATTTTATGAAGGTGATATAAGAGATAAAGAATTTTTAGATAAAGTATTCTCAGAAAATAATATAGATTCAGTAATTCATTTTGCTGCTAATTCATTAGTTGGAGAAAGTATGGTAAATCCTATGATTTACTTTGATAATAACGTTTATGGTATGCAAGTTCTTCTTCAAACAATGGTTAAACATGAGGTTAAAAATATAGTCTTCTCTTCTACTGCTGCAGTATATGGAGAGCCAAAGAAAATACCTATAACTGAAGATGATGATACTAACCCAACAAACCCTTATGGTGAATCAAAATTAATGATGGAAAAAATGATGAAGTGGTTTAACTTAGCATATGGAATAAATTATGTATCTCTTAGATATTTCAATGTTGCAGGTGCTTTAGAAGATGGTACTTTAGGCGAAGATCATCTAACTGAAACTCATCTTATTCCACTTGTTCTTAGAGTTCCTCTTCATAAACGTGATTCAATAAGTGTTTATGGAGATGATTATAAAACACACGATGGTACATGTATTCGTGACTATATACATGTAATTGATTTAGCTGCTGCTCATATAAAGGCATTAAAATATTTAAAAGATGGTAATGAAAGTACAATATTTAATTTAGGAAACGGAACAGGATTTACTGTAAAAGAAATTATAGAAGCTTCAAAGAAAGTTACAAACTTTGATATTCCAGTAGTAATGGATAAAAGACGTGCTGGTGATCCTGCAGTTCTTATTGCTTCAAGTGAAAAAGCTAAAAAGCTGCTTAACTGGGAACCAGCTTATACAAATATTGAAAATATAATAAAAACAGCATGGACATGGCACAAAAATAATCCTAATGGTTTTGAAGATTAGGGAGGAATATATATATGATAAATCATGAAATAAATAGACTTATAAATTTTGCACTTAATAAAAAACTTATTGATGACTTAGATGTTATATACTCAACTAATATGCTTCTTGGTTTATTAAATTTATCTAATTTTAAAAAAGAAGAAATTAATGAAGAACTTTCTGAGCCTTCTTCTATATTAAATAATATTTTAGACTATGCTGTATCAGAAAATATTATTGATGATACTATAACTGAGCGTGATTTATTTGACACTAAAGTTATGAATTGTCTTATGCCAAGACCTTCAGAAGTTATTTCTAAATTTAAAGAAAATTACTCTATATCTCCAAAGAAGGCAACTGAATATTACTATGACCTTAGCATAGCATCTAATTATATAAGAAAAAGTAGAATAGATAAGAATATTGTGTGGAAAGCTTCTACAGAATATGGAGATTTAGATATAACAATAAATCTTTCAAAGCCTGAAAAAGACCCAAAAGATATTATTAAATCAAAAGCTTTGAAATCACATGCTTATCCTAAATGCCTTTTATGTAAAGAAAATGAAGGTTTTTATGGTAACTTAAATCATCCAGCAAGACAAAATCATAGAATTATTCCATTAACCCTTAATAATTCTAAGTGGTTTTTACAATACTCTCCTTATACTTATTACAATGAGCATTGTATTGTATTAAATGGAGAACATTCTCCAATGAAAATATCAAAAGACACATTTAAAAACTTATTAGATTTTGTTGATATTTTCCCACATTATTTTATTGGGTCTAATGCTGATTTACCTATAGTTGGAGGGTCTATATTAGCTCACGATCACTATCAAGGTGGTAATTACACATTTGCTATGGACTTAGCCCCTATTGAAAAGAGTTTTAAAATTAAGTCTTTTGAAGATGTTAATTTAGGACGTGTAAAATGGCCAATGTCTGTTATAAGAGTAAGTGGTACTTCTAAAGATAAAGTAATAGATTTATGCGATCATATACTAAAAACATGGAGAAATTATAGTGATGAGTCAGTAGACATCCTATCTTCTACAAATGGAGAACCTCATAATACTATAACTCCTATTGCTAGATTTAAAGATGGAAATTACGAAGTAGATTTAGTTTTAAGAAATAATAGAACTACAGATGAATACCCTCTTGGTATATTCCATCCTCACAATGAAGTCCACCATATAAAGAAAGAAAATATAGGACTTATAGAAGTTATGGGACTTGCTGTTTTACCTGCAAGACTTAAAGAAGAACTTACGCTTATAAAAGAAAATCTTTTAAATAATGTTCAAGATATATCAAATAATGAAGTAATAGAAAAACATGCTGATTGGTATAAAACTATTAGAAATAAATACACTATGTTTACTGATAATTCCATTGATGATATATTAAGGAAGGAAGTCGGAATTAAATTTTTAGAAGCAATATCTCATTCTGGCGTATTTAAACGTAATCCTCAGGGAGATAAAGCTTTTGATAAATTTATAAATATATTATAAGGTGGATTATTAAATGAAATTAACTATAGCAGATGTAGCTAGGAAGTGTGGCGTATCAGTTGCTACTGTTTCTAGAGTCATGAACGGTAACTATCCAGTTAAAGCAGAAACAAAAGCTAAAGTTTTAAAAACAATAAAAGAATTAAATTATATACCAAGTATGCAAGCTAAAGAATTTACTAAACAAAAAAGTACTACTATAGGTGTTATAGTACCAAGTATAAATAATATGTTCTTTACAGATGTAGTAAACTCTATTGAAAAATCTTTAAAAGAACATGGATATTCAATTATTCTTTGTTGTTCTAATGGTAATGAAGAAGATGAAATATCTTCAGTACAAAACTTAATTTCTAGAAATGTTTCTGGAATAATTATTGTAACTCCAAATACTAATAACGTTAAATCAGGATTTTACGATGGAATTTCAAACAAAATACCAATTACGTTTATAAATGGGTACAATAATATTTCAAATATATCTTCAGTTTCTAATGATGAAAAAGAAGGTGCTTTAATTTCTTTAAATTATTTATTAGAAAATAATCATAAAAATATTTTATTTATTAGAGGTGAAAATAGTTACTCATATGATATTAAGGAAACTGCTTATATTGAATTTATGAATGATATAAATAATTTTTCATATAAAAATATTATAAATATAGGTGAAGGAAATATTATAGAAACTGTTGATAATACAACTAATAAATTAATCGATATTTTAAATGATAGAAAAGATATAACTGCTATTTTTGCTTGTAATGATCTTATGGCCCTTGGAGTTATTAATGCTTGTAAAAAATTAGACTTAAATGTCCCAAATGATATATCTGTAATTGGATATGATAATATTTTATTAAGTAAATTAATTGAGCCTAAGCTAACTACAATAGATCAAAATATGGCTTTACTTGGTAGCAACGCTTCTATGCTTCTACTTGAAAAAATTAATTGCAATAATGAATTTAGTAAAAGAATTATTTTAAATAATCATATTGTAAAAAGAGAAACTGTTTGTAAAATATAACTATATTATGGGGGCTGTCTCAAAATAGACAGCCTTCTTTCATTTAACTTATACTTTACGAACATTACAAATGCTGTGTGAAAAATAATAAGCAGGTTAGAATACTTTTTTTCTTATCCTGCTTATTTCATTCAGCTTTTTCTATAATTCTATTAGATAATTATGGTTTTGAGACAGCCCCTATTTTTATAAACTTATATAAAATAAAAAGATACTATAAATTTAATTACAGTACCTTATGATAATAAATATAAAATTTAATTATTTTGATTCACTTTGAATATTAATCTCATTAATTACATCTTTGTTATTATGAGTATCCCCCTTTGAATCAATCGTCTCTGTAGAAGTGTTTGTTTCGCTCTTTTTACTACATCCACAGAATGAACAAATAACTAATGTCGCTAAAAATACTAGCACTAGTTTTCTATTTAACTTCATCTTTAGTTCTTCCCCTTGTAATTTCTATGAGGTAATTATGTACTAATAAGTATCAAAATCATTAACATCTCATTAATTATTATAACAAATTCACCAAAAAATTAACAGAAGAATCACATATCTATCTACCGCTTATTTAATATATATCTAAAAAATCTCTATTTTGCTCTTTTATTCTATCTACTCCATAATTAATATTCACCTTATAAAGTTCTATTTCATCTTTTGAAAGTACTACATCTTTATCATCTGGATTTGATCCAAAAACATAGTCTTCTAAAATATCTATAATAGCAGTAATCGGTGCATTTATATCATTTTCTATTAAACCGCCTTCTATTGAATCTATATTTATATTTATCATTAATTCTAATGAATCAAAAAAAGTTTCTTTATCCATATTTTTATAATATTTTAAAATAAGAAAAAGTGCAGTGTTTAATTTCTTGCAATCTACATCAGGTAAATCTTTAAGATTCTCTCTTTCTAAAGCTACTCCATAGTTTAATATACCATCTATTATTTTAGATGCTTCAATACTTTTTACTCCATTATATTTAACCTTTTCTAAAAGATTTATCTTTTTATTATTATCTATACATTCACTCTGATTTATTATTTCCTTTAATAATTCATTAATCTCAAAATTCATCTTATGTCATCTCCTACTCACACATATTAAATTACATGATACATATATTTTTAAGTTTATCATAGAAAATGATTAATATATTTTTTTACTAATTTATTTAATATATTGCTTAAAGTTTCATAACATATTTTATACTTATTTTTTAATTATTAAATCTTATTTCTCTACATATAATGTCTTATAAAGAATATCAAATAAATATTTCTACATATATTTTTAAGGGGGATATACTTATGCAAAACGACCTTGAAAGATCAACAAAAATTAGATGGATTCTATTTTTATTTTTAAGCTTTCTTATAATTAAAGTATGTTACATACTTATTCCACCACCTAACACCATTTCAGCTAATGATTATTTAAATAACATTCCTTCAAAAAAAGAACTAAGTAAAAAGTTAAAAGAAAACACACTATATAAAATCGGAGATGAAGTTATATCAAGAGATGCTAAGATTACTATAAACAGCATAAAAAAAGATGATGAATTTCTAAGTGATAAACCAAAAGAAAATAATGAATATATAATTTTAAATATAACTATTGAAAATATTGGAGATTCCATTGTTTCTTATAATCCTTTTGATTTTTATCTAAAAGGAAAAGATGGAATTTTTAAATCTTGTCATAAATTAAAGTTAGGTGGCATTAAAAATTTATCTAATGGTAAGTTATCTCCTGGGAAATCCATAACTGGTGAATTAGTATTTGAAGAAGAAAAGGATGCAGAAGGTCTAATTCTTAAATTTACTTCAAATATCTTTAGTGATGATACATCATTTATAAGGCTTAATTAATAAAACTTAATCAAGGCAGTTTATATTTTATTAAATTAACTTATAAAAAAGAGAGTCAGCACATTTTATCATTTGTACAAGCACTTTAAAAATATTAAGATATATTTTTCGTCTGCTTAAATGATTATAAATATACTAACTCTCTTTCCCTGTTTTAATTGGCTTATTTGCTTTAAAAAGCATATATTAAATTTTTATTTATATTGCATTTCTATTTTTTGTTGTTTTGAATTATTTTATTCAATTTATTTATTTTTTCTAGTTGTTCTTTTGATGGTGAATTAACATCTATCATTTTTATTTCAGCTTCTGCTTCTTTATACTTTTTCTTATCTACTAATTTTTGAGCAGTATTTATAAATCCATCAACAGCTTTAGCTTTAGCCTTTTGATATACTATTTCATTTTTTAAATTTACTACATTGTCTTTAATTCCGCAGTCTACATAATCTTTAGGAAGCTTGTCTAATTCAGCTTGAGCTGCATCATATTCTCTCGAATTAAAATGATCTACAGCACCTAAATAATCTGATACTATATTCATTAAATCTTGTGCTTCCTTATTATTACTATCTTGATCTAAAACAATTTGAAGATCATCCTGTGCTTTATTATAATCTCCTTTGTTAATATCTTCTTTTGCACTATCTAATGAATTTTTAACTACACTATTTGTACAACCAATTAATGCAAAAGAAAATACTAAAACAGTTAAAACTGCCAATATTTTTTTATTAAAATTTCTCATTTTCTTCACCCCTAATATCTATATTCCTATAGCTTTATTATATATATTATTTATCATAAAACACGAGAAATTTTATATATTAACATAAAATTTTCACATAAGAAATAGTTATAACTATATAGTAATAAACTTATAAAAATTAATTTTTAAAGTTTAAATTTTATTATAAATTTTATAACTTTACTAATGCATATGCAGCAAATAAAACTACAGCTGCAATTACTACTGTAAGTACTGTTTGCGGAAATTTACTTCTTTTATTTTTTCTTCTTTCAACTCTTTTTACTCTTTTAATATCTTCATTTTTTTGTTCCATATTTTCCATCCTTTTTCTTTTGTTCTAGTTATTCAATAAAATCATAATAGTATAAATTCATTTACTCTATAAAGAGTAGTTATTTCTATTAAACTTATTATCACTTATAAATTTAATCATTTAACTAACAAATTGTAAATTTTCTATGCTTTATATATAAAAAAGACAAAGTTTATTATTTTAAATAAACCTTGTCTATTATTTCTTTTCTATATTTCCAATCTTTCATTACATCATCTAGTACTTTATAAAAATCTTTACTATGATTTGGTTCTACTAGATGAGCTAACTCATGTGCCATAACAAATTCAATACACTCATAAGGAACTTTAATAAGTTCACTATTTAAAGTTATTTTTCTTTTAAATGGCATACATGATCCCCATTTACTTTTCATTTTTCTAACTACTATGCTTACTTCTTTTATATTGTATTTTTTAAACTTTTTAAATGTATCAATATAACATTTATTAAAAATTTCTAAGCATCTATCTCTATACCAACTGTTTATTATCTTTTCTTTATCTTTTTCATTATCTATATTTTTAATATAAAATATAATCGTATCATTTAATATTTTTTCTTTTTCGGTTTTATTTTTATCTTGGAATTTAACATTGTATAATTTTCCTAAGTATTTTATTTTGTTATTATCTAGTCTATTCTTCTCATCCTCCAAAGCTTTTTCTCTTATATCTTTAAATCTTTCTAAATGCTTTATTATAAACTCGCTCTTACTTTGAACAAAATTAATTATCTTTTCTTCACTTACTCTATTATTTGCAGTAACTATAACTTCACCACTTATCTTAACTCTAAGGTTTATATTTTTAACCTTTTTTCTAATAAGAGTAATATTTATTGTTTTTCCACAATAATCTATCTGTATTTGTTTCATAAATTCTCCTAAAGTGTATTTTCTATTTTTAATTACTGTTATAAATTTATAATCTTTTAATTTATAAATTTATTATACTATAAAAATTTAGGCTAATTTACTTTTTAAATATTTTCTATCTTCTATTATATTTAAACTCTCTGCCTCTAGAAAAATTTCAATACTTTTATACTTGCATTTAGATGGAGCATTAATAAACAGTTCTATAAATGAGTTTTGATTATCTTTAATATATTTTTTTAATAAAGAATCTTCTCTATTATCTTTTATTAAATTTATTATTTTTTCGTATAATTCTCTAAGTTTAAATTTACTTAAATCAAAATAGTGATAATTAAAACACTCTATTAAATAACTAATATACTTATCTAAATACTGATTATTATTTTTTAAAGTACTCTCGAAGTCATAATCTATCATTATTTCTTTACTTACTTTTCTTATATCTTTCTTTTTTAATATTAAATAAATAACTCTTTCTTTAAAACTATCATTTAATATATTAAAGTCCTCTAAATATTTAGCATATTTATATTCCTTAAATTCACTGTCATTTAAATTATCTTTTTTATTTATTATTTCTTTTATACTATTTTTAAGTTCAATATAAGTTTCTATTCTATCATTTTTTATTATTTTTTCTATTACT
The DNA here is from genome assembly GCF_055396605.1 of Clostridium budayi. NCBI lineage: Bacteria > Bacillati > Bacillota > Clostridia > Eubacteriales > Clostridiaceae > Clostridium > Clostridium budayi. The sequence continues at coordinate 790,463 of NZ_AP042456.1, read as the reverse complement.
TCATTCTTTAATAATTCATTATCAAATTCTATATTACCTAAATAATATTTCATTATTTTTATAATATCTTTTTCATTGCTTAATTCTTTTTTATATTTACTTATCTTTTCTAAGTTTTTTATAAATACTACATCATTTATAAATACAAGTTCCTCTATTTTTAAATTGGTTATTATTGTACCCTTTAGCACTAAATCTTGTTCAAGCTTTATTAAATTTAATATATCTAATAAATTTAAACTTCTCTTATCTTTAGTTGTTTTATTTAATATATTTTCTTTTATAATTAGTATTTTGCTCTCAATTTCATCATAACTTATTTTATTTTCATTTAAATATTTTTTTATTAGTTTTAAAACTCCGTCATTCTTAAAAAGATATCCAGAGCGTTCTTCCTTAGTGAAAATTTCTTTAACCCTAACTTTATCACAAACTTCGCCATATTTTCTATCACAAATTTTAAACCTCTCAAATACAACTCTTTTTTCTATCTCATTTTCATAATTAAAATAGTTTTCAATACATTCTAAAATAAACCTAAGTTCCCTATCTCTTTCCTTAATAGCTAAAATAATATTTCTTACATACTTTTTATCTTTTAAAAATTTCCTAGATATTTTTTCTAATATTATTTTTCTTGTTCTTTCATTATTTCTACCTATAGATGCTATACTCAAAAACTTAAAATCATCTTCAAAATATTCTTTTAGTGCAAGTTCCTTACTAAGATAGCTTATATGATTACCACTTAAAAACTGCTCTATTATGAACTTATCGTTTTCTCTATCTTTTATTATTTCGTAATTTTTTTCTCTAAAATCCATAGGCAAATCTTTTCTAATTATTAAAATGCTATATAGATTCTTTTTTTCATTAATAGGTAAACTATCGTATATTGGTATTATTCCTTTATTATATATTTCCTCACTTATTTTGTTACAATTTTTAATTACTGCTTTCATTGAATTTATACTTTCATTTGATTTAGTAACTAAATCCATACCTTTTTCTTTTGCTATATTGCTTAAATTTTGTAATCTTGAATATCTTAGTAATATTATTTTTAATAATTCATATTCCCTTAGCTTCAAAATATTTTTACTTAACAGACTTAGCATTTCATACTCATATTCTCTTATGTTTAGATCTTTAAATAAACCTAATCCATTTTTCATTAAAAAGTTAGCCAGAAAATTTTTATCTCTTTTATTACTTTGAAGTATTCTTCTAAATAAGTCTCCTGAATCTTCTGATGCAATATTTTTAAAATAATATTTAATGTATTCCATATATTTATTTTCATTACCTGTATTTATATAGTAATTTATTATTCTTTCCATTAATTCTATTTTCTTTGAAGTTTTAATAGTTCCTTTTATATTATTTAAATAATTTTCAATTACTAAAATTCTTTTTAAATTATCTCTTCTTGATAGATTAAACACTTCATGCATATAAGCTTTATATATTATTTTGCTATAGTTTGATAAATACTTTAGTATATCCTCATAATGTAAATATATAAATTCATTTGTATCTTTACTTCCTTCTGTAAGTTTTTCTTCAAATATCTCTATAAAAGCACTTCTTATATAAACACTCTTTTTATAAAAATCCCCTGTGTACTCTATAAGTTCATTAAAATCAATCAACCTATCTTTTTTGTACGCTTTAATTAATAAAATTCTTTCTTTTAAAGTTATTCCATACTTTATAAAATCAATATCCTTATTCTTAAGTTCCCTAAATACTCTAATTAATGCTTTTATATCACTATGCTTTTTGTAGTAATAAAATATAACATTTATTAATTCATAGTTATATTTAACATTTTTACTCTCTAAAATTATATCTATTGTTTTATTAAATTGATTTTTATTAAATGCTTTTTTATACCTTTCTATAAATTCTTCTGTAAATTCATTATCTATTATTCCAAGCTTTATTTTTGGTTTCATTAATACCTTACTAAGTTCCTTATCACTAGACATTGTGAGTTCTAAAATATTAATTACATCTTTTGTATTCTCAGTTACAATGCCCTTCTTATACATTTGTTTTACTGGATCAATAACTAAATTAAGAAGTATGGCCTTATCTTTTATTAAGCTTTCACAAAATAAAGCTAAGTTAATACTTTTACTATTTATTTCTTTGCATATTTTTATTACCTTGATATAAGTCTTCATTGATAAATTATATTTATATAAAATTATTGATTTCTCTATAAGCTCTAATATTTCATCTACATTATTTAGTGACTCAACCTTTTTTATTAAGTTTTCTTCACTTTTTTTAATATATAATGCTTCCAAAGTAAGTTACCCTCCTCCCCTCTATTTATTAATTTTTGACTTTATAGCCTCTTCTAAATCTTTATTTGAAAATGTCATCTTTATTTCTATTTTTCTTTGATCTTTCGTCTCTTCCATATCAGTTTTAGTATATTCTTTTCTATCTCTATCTTTTTTGTTTTTATTAGTCTCAAACTCTGACATTCCTGAAGCTTTAAATTTTCCTCCATAACTGTTCTCAAGTTCACTATCCTTTGGCATCATAGCATTTAAGAAACTCATAGCTCTTTCTGTTGACAATTTTCTATTTGATATAGTATCTCCTGCATAATCAGTATGACCTACAATTTCTATATATTCTATTTCATCTCGTATTTCTTCTTCATTTAAAAGCGATAAAAAAATATTATTAAGCTTTTTGGCAAGATCATCACCATCTTTTTTTAAAATCCACTTATCTGTATCAAAAAATGTCTCTGTACTAATAACCATCTTTCCTTCATTTCTATCAAAGTGCATAATATTTTTATCAACATTATTCTTATCTAAATTATCTTGAATTGAGTTATATATTTTCTCCCTCTTTTCTGAAATATTATCCACAAATTGTGATGATATAGCCATAGATATTAACATTATAAAGAAGAATATCAAAACTGCAGCTGTCATTATATCTACAAAAGAAGGCCAATAAGATGCATCACTCTCTTTAAGTCTATATCTTCTACTTCTAAGCTTCATATAAACCTTCCCTCCTAATTTTCATAAGCTTCAATAATTAATTCGTTTGTTGCCTTTACAAGTTCTCCAACAATTCTTGTATTATTACTTAAGCTTTCAGTTGCTTCCTCTATTCCTTTAATTGGAGTATTTAATTTACTTGCCATTTGTTCTGATATATTATTAAGTTCTTCTTTTAAAACCTTTAATATAACATCACCTATACCTTCTCTTAAGTTTTCAATATTTGTTACAAAGTCATTTATTCCATCTTCAAAGCCTTCATATCCTTCTTTTAAACTTCTTACTTGTTCTGAAACTCTATTATTACTTTCCTTAATTACAGCCTCTATCCCCTCAGAACTTCTTATAAGCTCCTTATATCCAAGCTCTAATCCTTCTTTATATCCACTAACTTCTTTATTCATAAGCTCTATAGCTTCCTTTTGTTCCCCCATACTTACATCTAAGTTATTTATAACCTCTGATAATATGTCAATTTTATCTGAAAGCTTATTAACTGATGTATTCATAACAAACTCTAATTTTTCTGTTGTTATATCAAATTCATCAATCGCACCTTTAAAGCTATCAATAGGCTCTTTAAAGTTATCTACAGATTTATTTAATGATTCAATAACTAGTTGCAAGTCCTTAGTATAGTTTGATAGTACCTTTGCTGACTCTGTCATATCTACAGTATTTTTATTTATGTTTGATACAAGCTCATCTATTCCTTCTTTAAATAAAGCTCTCATATCTTTCGCTAAAGTAATCATTGAAGTTGATATAGTATCATTAAACCTTTCAAATTGTGTTACAAAACTAAATGCATGTTCACTATATAAAGTATTATCTAAATAATCTTCAAATTCATCATAAAAATCATCCTTTTCTCGCTTTGCACTTTGTATAAGTAAATTTAATATAACTGAACTTATTACCCCGAATATACTAGTCCAAAATGCACTTGACATACCTTGAAGTGGAAGTATCATATTTTTTAAAAATACATCCATAGTTTTTACACCAGATTCTAATACTCCATTTGAACCTTGTATTGATAAAGTTAATCCTAAAAATGTTCCAAGAAGTCCAAGTGCTATAGAGAAAGATGGAAGAAGGTTTAAGACCTTCTCATTTACAGGTATACTTCTTGTAACATACTTTGATATTAATGCCTCTGTATTAATATTTTCAGTTCCCCTACTTGCACTCTTTTTAAATTGATTAACTATATTTATTAAAGACTTTTCTCTAAAACTTTTTTCTAAACTTTCATTATCTATAACTTCTCCATTTTCAACTTCATCTCTTAAATCTTTATATCCTTTTTTTAATTTAACACTCATAAAACTTCCATATGATAAAATACAAATAATAATAGCAATAATTATAAATCCTAGTAATCCTTGTCCTCTAAACGAACTTAAAAGTTCTAAAATTCCACTCAAAATTGCATACCTCCTAAAAATTTAATATTACTGTATTATTATTATTTAACCTTACGAATTATTCTTTTTTATAAATTTATAAGTATATAAAAAATAGAATAACCTTATAAAAATCTTTACAAAGTTATTCTACCTATAAACTCTACTTGTCCTCTTTTTTATTATTATCATCTCTTTTATTTATACAGTCCTTTATTAAATCTATAATTAAAGGTTTTGTTTTTATATACACAAAATCATCATATTCTTTATTTATAATTTTAAGCTTAAGCAAAATAAGGCACCACCTTAATATCTCTACAATATTATTCTACGTATAAAGTATTAATTTGACTCTTTATTTTGCCATATATATCATTATTATTTATTGTTTCTTTCTTTTTCCCCTTTTTTATTACATTTAATATAGTAGATCTAATTAGTATATTATCACTACTTATATTACTTTCATTATCTCCTGAATTTAAATTACTATATTTATTTCCAAGATTTATTTTCGCTTTTGCCATACTAATTAATCATTCCTTTCCCCTACATTAAAGCTTTTATTTAATCTTTCTAATTCTTTTTCAAGCAAATAACTCTTTATTGAATTTTCTGCATATAAAGAAAGAGAAAATACTATATTGCCAAGTGAACTTAAAGTTTCATCAATATTATTAAAATTAAGTATTATTACAACATTAGTTTCGATTAATTTCATAGATACTGGTATAAAAATATATCGCTCAAATTGTACTATTTTATCATGAATTATATCTTCAAAAATATTAGTCTTTGAAAGTGCTGACGTATCAATATCATTAATTATATTTTTTAAGCCTTCAAAATTATTCTTATATTCAATTCTTATATTTACACATACTCCTGTATCTTCGAATAAATAATTTATTATTTCTTTATAAAAGTCAAAAAATACATTTATATCTACTTCACTTCTAATAGTAATATCTTCAAATGTAATTTCTATTATCTCATCTAAATTTTGATATAACGCCACGTTATTTGCATATACATAATTTAAAGTATCTGTTATATAAGTAAGACCCTTTACTATATTTTTTTCAAATTCAACTTCTAATGTATTTTTACTTATGCTAAAACTTTTAACACTTTTAGTTAGTATTGTTATTATTAAAATATTAAAGATAACAAATATAATAAAATAAAGAATAAAAGCAAAGGTACTCTTTGGCATAAAGCTTGGACCTTTTTCAATTGATGACACTATATATTCTTCGTTTAAATTATAATAATATAAAAATAATGCAAAGTCTGCACTTATAAATACGTATTTTGCTCTTATAATATAATGGCTCCATTTTTTTAAATAGTCATAAAATAATAGGTATATTGTTGATATAATAAAAAATATAATCCAAATCTTAACTAATATTTCTTCCCTACTATTTATATATACTCCTCTATTTATAAAGATGTTACAGTTAAACCCAAGTATAAAAACTATTATATTAATTACAACAAATATTATTAGTGATCTTTTTTTCCTGTTTAAAAAATCCATAAATATTCTTATCTTTTCAACCATATTCTTATCATCCTATAAATTTAATATTTACTATATTTTTATTAATTAAAACTTTAATATATGACAAACATTAAATTATATAAGAAAAACCTAGAGATTAATTTATAGTTAACCTCTAGGTTTAATATTTTTATTTTATTTTTTCTATTATTCTTCTAGTACCAGTAATATAATCTTTTGTTTTTGGTATATCATTCTTAACAATCCCTAGATATAGAATATCAATCAATGTTAAAGCTGACATTCTTGAAGCTATTGCACCAAGTCTAAGTTCTTTCTCCTGATTTGGTATATAAAGTGTCATATCTGAAATTTTTGATAATGTACTATTATTATATCTTGTTATAGCAATTACTTTTGCTCCATTATTTTTTGCTTCATTCATAGCAATATTACTTTCTTTAGTTTCACCACTATAACTTATTCCTATTGCAACATCATCACTTCCTATATGAGATGCAATAGCAAGTTGTATATGCGAATCATTATTATATATTACATCTTTTTTTATTCTAAGCAATTTATATTGAAAATCTAATGCAATAAGCCCTGATGCCCCTATTCCATAAATATATATTTTTTTAGCATTTGCTATAGTATTTATAGCCTCTTCAATTACACCCATATTTATAAGCTTATACGTCTGTTCTAATGTATTAATATTAGACTTTATTGCTTTCTTTATCATAGTTTTTGTATCATCATCTTCACTAATCATTTCACTAAAGTCTACTATTTCTTCTTCATTGTCTTTTGCAAGTTCAACCTTTAAAGCAGTAAAACCTTTAAAGCCTATTTTTTTTGCAAATCTCACAACTCCAGCTGCTGATACAGATACTTTTTCTGCAAGTTCTTGTGCTGATAAGTTTATTACTTCATTTTTATTTGAAAGAATATACTTTCCTATCTTCTTTTCGCTCTCTGTAAATCCTTCCATCCCCTGCTTTATAATATATAAACAACTCATTTTTTGACTCCTAATTCATTTTATAAACATTAATTTATTATAACATATTATTATAAGTTTTTAATGCAAGCAGCGCTGCGCCTATATCAGCTGTATATTTTGGAGAAACTAATACACACTTCTTATCCACTAAATGTTTTAATGGATCTAAAATAAATTTTCCTGATTTAAAAACTCCACCAATATATGATAATTTTATATTATTACTTTTAAAATCCTTTATTAGAATATTTACTAAATCAGAAAGCTCTTTTGCTGCTAGATTAAATATATTTATTGCATTTATATCTTCAAGTTTTGCAGCCTCAAAGCATAGCTTTGAAAATTTAGCTATTTCTAATCTGTCACACTTTATCTCTTCATTAATATATTTAATTAAATTATAATCATTTGAAAGTGATAAATTTTTCTTAATTATATCATATATATGTGTTTTATCTAATCTTCCATCAGCTTCTTTAGAGAATATCTCAATTACTTTTTTTCCTATCCAATAAGCTGATCCTTCATCTCCAATTGAATATCCCCAACCTCCGCATCTTTTAAATTCATTACCTATTTTAGACAAAGCAATAGAGCCTGTACCTGAAACTATTACTATACCATCATCTCCATTTAACGCACCTGAAATAGCTATTTCAACATCATTTCTTATAATATAATTAAAATCTTTAAATACTTTTTTTATTATATTTTGAAGCTTCTCTCTATCCTCTCTTATGTTGCCATAACCAGCAAGTCCAATGCATACTCCACCTATTTGATATTTACTTAAATTACTTTTATTAAGTACTTCGTTCAATCCATCTCTTAAAACTCTCTCTACTCCATTTAGTCCAACTTGTTTAAAATGAGATGTACCTTTTTTAATGGACTGAATAACCTCTACATTTTCATTTATTATTGTAAATTGTGTTTTAGTGCCACCGCCATCTATTCCTAAATAATACATAAATTCATCTCCTAATATAGTCTATATTTAGCTATTAATTTCTCAAATTCATTTTCATCTTGTTTGTATTTCTTAAATACTTCTACTAATGATTTCTTAAATATATAATCACATCCTGTTAAATGTTTAAAAAAATCATATTTGAATTCATTTGAGTTTATATGAACTTTAAATTTACTAGGATATAACTCTTTAATTTTATATAAAATAGTTATCGCTATTCTAACTGGAGAAAATTTAGTATAATCTTTAATATGAATTTGAACTCCACTGCATAATTTATTCTTATATTTCGAGAATTTTGGTATAAAATATACCGTTCTAAAATGAACTCCTAATTCACCAATTTTATTTAATTCATTAGCTAAATCATTGCAATTAATCCATGGTGCTCCTATCATTTCAAAAGGTTTAGTTGTTCCTCTTCCTTCTGATACATTTGTTCCTTCAAATAAACAGGTTCCACCATATATTAATGCTGAGTCAAGTGTTGGTATATTAGGAGATGGTGGTATCCACGGTAAATCTGTATCATTTATTTTTATTCCTCTTTTCCAGCCTGTTATTTTTATTATTTCAAGATCACAATTTATATTTTCACTAGAATTAATATACAAAGCTAATTCACCTACAGTTAACCCATATATATTAGGTATCGGTAACATTCCTACAAAAGAAGAATATTTTCTTTCTAATATATTTCCCTCTATAAAAGCTCCTCCTAATGGATTTATTCTATCTAAAATTACAAATTTAATATTATTTTTGCTACAAGCTTTCATACATAAATACATAGTATATATATATGTATAATATCTTATCCCTAAGTCCTGTATATCATAAATAAGAACATCTATCTTCTTAAGTTCTTCTTCAGTTGGTGACTTTTTGCTCCCATAAAGACTTATTACAGGTTTATTCGTAATATTATCAATATAATCTTCTATATTATCTCCAGCTTGATACTCTCCTCTTAAACCATGCTCTGGTGAAAATAAAATTTTTAAATCATATAATTTATTAACTATATCTATAGTAGAAACGTAGTTTTTATCTACTCCTGTTACATTCGTTACTAATCCGATTCTCTTGTTCTTAAATAGATAGTCATATTCCTTAATATTATCTATTCCATTCTTTACATTCATTTTAATAACTGTATTCCCCCTTTATTTTAAATAAGGAACTAGAATTATCTAGCTCCTTAATATAACTTCTAATTTTCTCCTTCTTCTGAAAGAAGTTTTTTCTCATATGCCTTAAAAAATGGATAATAAATAATAACATATATTGCGAAATTAATTATTACCAATATTATGGCTTTCCAATCATTTGTTGCCAAAAATGCTTTGATTGGTGCTGGCAAAGTCCACGGAGCCATTACAGATACCTTTGCTACAAGGCCCCAAGACATAGCAAAATATGTTATACAAGTTGTAATTATTGGGCCTACTATAAAAGGTATTGCTAATATTGGATTTACTGCAATAGGAGCTCCATACATAATAGGCTCGCTAATATTAAATAACCCTGGAATTATTGAGAATTTTCCTACTTCTTTTAAATATGCCGATTTTGAACTTAATAATAGTATACATAAAGCTAATGTACCTCCTGTACCACCTATCCATAAAAATACATCTAGGAATCCTTCTACACCTATATTTTTAGCTTGTTCTCCAGCTGCAACAGCTGCCATATTTTGATCCATAAGCACTAACCAAATTGGTCTAACTATTGAACCTATAACAGAATCTCCACTAATACCTGTTGTCCATAATAAACACATTAAAATTACTGGAATTAATATTCCAATTAAACTATTACCCGCTATACCCATTAAAGGTTCAAATAATTTCATTAAGAAAGCATTTACATCAAATCCTAATAAAACCCTAACAATCCACACTAATACAATAATAAATAGTCCTGGAATTAAAGCTTCAAAAGATCTAGCAACTGAAGGTGGTACTTGTTCTGGCATTTTAATAGTTAAATTTCTCTTCTTACAAAACCTAAGAATCTCAACTGCAATAAGCATACATATAATAGCTACAAACATTCCTGAACCACCTAAGTACTCCATAGGTAAAGCCCATCCTAATTCTTCTCCTGATACAGCATCTAATACTGTTTTAGGAACATTCATTAAGATAAATGCAGCCATAGTTAATACTCCACCACTAACCCCATCTAACTTATAAGATTTTGCTAATGCATATCCCATACCATAAGACGCATATAAAGCCATTAAACTTACTGTAATTCTAAATGGTATTAAAAACACTCCAGCTTTTGGCGTAATCCACTCTCTCCATGCAGGTATTGGGAAGTTATAAATAACTAAAAACATACAACCTATTAATATTAAAGGCATTGTAGATATAATTCCATCTCTTATAGCTCTTAACTGTTTAACCTCGGATACCTTAGTTAATGGTGGTGTAATTTTTTCATCAAAAAACTTCATAAATTTATCCATAAATTTATTCATATTAATTCCCCCCTTTTTTATATTTTAATTATTCAATATATTTTTTTAATATATCTTCAATAATTTTTGGTGCACCTAATGGTGTATATGCATTTAAAGGAATTTGCTCTACTGGAAGACCAATCTTATCCCCTTCCTCTTTAAAATATGGAAATCTATGTTTTACTTGTGGTGCAATTATTACAACTTCCGGCTCAAAATTTGAAACGTTTTCAAGAAACTCAGGTGTACCACATGCCATTATTTCAATTGGCAATCCTTGTTTATCTGCCTCTTTTTTTATAGAATTTACAACTATTGTTGAAGAAAATCCTCCTGAACAAACCATTAATACTCTCATAAATAATTCCTCCTTAAATATATATTACTTTATTGAAAAAATTTTTTCGTCTTTAATAATATCAATCTCTTTAGATTCTATATTGGCTACTTCAAAAAAGCCATTTCCTACTTTAAGTTTTTCTTTTAATTTAGAAATATTTTCTCTTTCTCCTTGAGCTTCTATTAATATAGTCCCTTCTAATCCTCTTTTTGCATAACCAGTTAATTTAAGAGCTGAGGCTTTCATTTGAGCAAAATATCTTATTCCACCTTCACTAACATTTCCACTTATAATTAATTTTTCTCTAATCATAATATTACCTCCCCTTATAATTTCTTTTTAACTGTTCTTTTTGCAAGCCATGTGTAATCAAACATAGTTTTCATACTGTATTTTTCAACTTTAATTCTTGATGTTTCAAAAAACATCATAATTAAAAAGAAAAATATTAGTAAAAATATTCTGTTTAAAATTTTAGGAATATTATCAAAGAATAAATTTGGTAAAATCATAATTAAAAATCCGGAAAATCCATAAATCCATCTATTAATTAAAATATTTTTCTTTTTATACATATAATTAGTTAATTTAATTGGAAGCATTGCTGCTATAACTACAACTACTATATAAATACTTATAATTAATAATCCTTTCATCTAGTTTCCTCCAACTTTTTTTCTAAATTATGAATGGTATCATACATTTCTATCATCTTTTTTACTAAATATTGTTCTGACATTGTAGTCATAAATTGATCTTGTGCATGTACCATTAAAAGAGAGACATTAATTCCTTCTGATGTTATATCTTCTTGAATAAGCTTAGTTTGAATATTATGAGCTTTTGTTAAATACTGTTCAGCAATTTTTTCAAACTCTTTTGATTTTTCATTATTATTTACTCTAGCTTCTTCTAATGAATTAAAAATGTTAGCTCTAGCCTCACCAGTATTAGAGATAAGTTCAAATATTTCATTTTCAAATTTCATCGTTCTACTCCTTATATTTAAAATTGTGGTAAATAATCTTTATTTATTTCTAGTAATTCTTCTAATAATTTCTTTGAAATATCAATTGATGGGATTAATGGATTATTTACTAATGCTATGAGTGCTTTTTCTCTATCTCCTTTTACTGCTGCATCTACAGCTGGAATCTCATAAGATTTAACTGAATATATTAATCCAATTGCTTCCTGTGCTAATGGACTCTTTAATGTAAGTGGAGTAGCTCCAGTATTATCTATTATTGCATTAGTTTCTATTACACAATTACTTGGAAGTTCTTTAATTACTCCATTATTCAATATATTAACTGTGTGTATTTCCTTTTTATTGTTATATATTGCACTTATCAAAGAAACTGCTGCATCTGAATAATATGCTCCACCTCTTTTATCAAGTTCTTTAGGTTTTGTATCAATAGACTCGTCTTTATAAATTTCAAACAGATTCTTTTCTACTTTCTTTACTACCTCAGCTCTAGTTCCATTTCCGTTTTCACTTGCTGCTTCCTTTTCTTCATTTACCATATCAGCAGTCATTAAATAATATCTATGGTATGGTGATGGTATCATTCCTATTGCTTTTAAATAATCCCTATCCCAGTCTATTGCCGGTATATTTTTCATTGATAAACTTTCAAAGTCTGTCATTTCATTTATTAAATCTTTTGTTATATTCTTCCCATTTAGCCATATACTCTTAGCCCATACTAAATGATTTAATCCTACATATTCTACAAATAAATCTTCTGGTTTAACTCCAAGTACATCTGCAAATGTCATCTTCATATGTATTGGAACATTGCATAAACCCAAACATTTTACATTTGTATATTTATTTATTGCTTCTGTAACCATTCCTGATGGATTTGTAAAATTAATTAACCATGCATTTGGACATACCTCTTCAATATCTTTACATATATCAAGTATTACTGGTATTGTTCTAAGTGCTTTAGCAAATCCTCCTGGTCCACATGTTTCTTGTCCAATAACATTATACTTTAATGGAAACCTTTCATCTCTTGCTCTGGCTTCTAATCCACCTACTCTAAATTGAGTTACAACAAAATCTGCATCCTTTAATGCTTCTTTTCTATCAAAAGAAACTGAAATTTTTGTATCTAACTTTGCTTTTTTAATCATTCTTTCCGCAAGCTTTGATACTATTGTTACCTTCTCCCTTCCTTCTTCAATGTCAACTAGTACTATTTCTCTCACAGGTAATTCACTTTTTCTCTTTATAAATCCATTAATAAGTTCTGGAGTATAACTACTTCCTCCTCCAATTACGGTTATTTTTAAACTATTCATAAAATCTCCTCCATTTTAAATAGAATCTATGGCCTTTGAAATTCTCCCTTCATTTTTTTCTAATATTTCTATAGCATCATTCTTTTCCAGTCCAGAAAGAATCATAAAAATTGCCAGTTTAACGTTTTCAGATGCTTTATAAAAAAATTTCTCTGCAGTCTCTCTTTCACAACCTGTAGACTCCATTATTATTAACTTAGCTCTCTCAACTAATTTATTATTTGTAGGTTTTAAATCAACCATAAAATTTCCATAAACCTTACCACATTTTATCATAACTCCAGTTGATATCATATTTAAAACCATTTTTTGAGCAGTCCCTGCTTTCATTCTAGTTGAGCCAGTTATAACTTCTGGACCTGTAACTACTTCTATTGATATGTTTGATTCCTTAGAAATTTTTCCATTTTTAACACAACATAAAGATATTGTTTTTGCACCAACTTCTTTTGCATATTCAAGTGCACCTATAACATAAGGAGTTCTACCAGATGCTGCAATTCCAATTAAGACATCTTTCTTATTAAATCCTATAGCTTTTAAATCATCTACTGCAAATTTTTTTGAATCCTCGGCCCCCTCTTTCGCTTTAAATATTGCATCTTTCCCACCTGCTATTATTCCTTGTACTAAATCAAAATTAATTCCATAAGTTGGTGGACATTCTGCCGCATCTAATATTCCAAGCCTTCCAGAAGTTCCAGCCCCTATATAAATGAGCCTTCCTCCAAGCTTTATTTGTTCATATACCAAGTCAATAGCACTTGCAATATACTCTAATTCCTTTTCTACTATAAATGCAACTTTTTTATCCTCATTATTTATTAATTTTACTACTTCTATTGTTGGTAGCTTGTCTATACTTTCAGTATCATAATTTCTTTTCTCAGTGTCTAATTTTATTAAATTCACCTGCATATTAATATCTCATCTCCCTTCATTGAAATATTTTTTCATTTAAATGCTTTTTAAAAAGAAATTTAATTTCAATCACAATTACATTATAACATCCTGCGAATTTTTTACAATGATTTTTTAAAACAAATTTTCATCATTTTTTTATTTATAAGAAATTTAATTTCATACTATTATATATTTAAATATAATTAAATTTATTACTAAATTTTAAAAAAATATAATAAAACCTCCTAAGTATAACTTAGAAGGTTTTATACTAAAATTTATATTTAATTTACTTTATAACTCTTCTTGCATATCCAATCTTATTCCAAGGTACATTTGAAATTCTTACTGTCTTACCTGTACTTGGTGATTCTATCCATTGTCCATTTCCAATATACATACCAATATGTCCTTTATTAGAATAAACTAATAAATCTCCTGGTTTTGCGCTATTTACACTTACTCCATAACCAGCATTTACTTGATCATAAGTAGTTCTACCTATGTTAATTCCACCTTGATTAAATCCCCATTGCATAAGCCCTGAACAATCAAAACCTGTTGATGGTGATGAACCCCCATAAACATATGGTTTACCTATTTGAGATTTCATAGCGCTTAATATTCTATCATATTTAGAAGTTACTTGATTATTAGATGTAGAATTATTGCCTTGTGTTCTTTCTACATAATCGGAGCTTACATAACCTAAAGAACCCCTATAATCTACATAATACCAATTCCCATTTTTACTTTTTATACTTACTTGTGAATTATACGGAATTGTTGTTATTATTCCTGCACTTGTTGATGCACTTTTTCTTAAGTTTAATCCACTTCTTGCTGTAATTTTTCCATATCCATTTATTTGAGTGTTTGAATTTTGTGAATTAGAAGATCCACTTGATCCCATTTGTATGTAATCACTACTTACATAGCCAACTGCCCCTCTATACTCTACATAATACCAATTTCCACTCTTACTTTTTATATTAACTTGTGAATTATATGAAATTGTTGTTATTATCCCAGCACTTGTTGATACACTTTTTCTTAAATTTAATCCACTTCTTGCTATTACTTTTCCTGTTCCATTTACTGAACTACTAGAATTATTATTAGAACTATTTCCTGAAATTATATTAATATAACTATCACTTACATAGCCATAAGTTCCATTATACTCAATATAATACCAGCTTCCACTTTTACTCTTTATATTAACTTGTCCACTATATGGAATTGTTTTAAGAATTTGTGAGCTTGTACTTGCACTCTTTCTAATATTTAATCCACTTACTGCTGTTACTTTTCCTACAGATGATACACTTCTCTCTGCTTTAATTTGAGTTGCATTAGCGGTTACATTGTGCGGCGCAATTATAACTGCAGAACATAATATAGTTGCTAAAGCTAATATTTTACTTATTTTTTTTCTTATCATATTAAATAAATCTCCTATTTTGTTTCTTTTGTATTTTAAAAATAAAGTATAATCTTTATTTTTCTTAATTGCTATTTATTAACAATGTTTAATATTTATTAACATTTTATATTAATATAATCTCACTTTCAAACTTTTGGACTAAATTCCATTGATATTTTTTATATTTTTATAATAATACAATACTTTTTTTAATACTTAAGCAAAAAAAATAAGCTTAATACAATATTTTAATTGTATTAAGCTTAAAAATTTAATTATTAAATCTTTCTTAAGTATAAAATATTAACTTCTAAAAACTACTCTTTAAACCTTTAATTTACTTTATTTAAGCATATTCACCTTCAATTTCTTCATCATTATTTGATGATTTACCACTATATTCATATATAACTTCTATAAGCTTTCCGCTTATCATAACAGCTAGTATAGAAAATATAATTTGATTGAATCTTAAATATACTAATGACATAATTAAAACTACGGCATCTGTTAAAAAGTACACGTGGTTAACTTTTAGCTTAGTAAATTTAGATGTTACTAAAGCTATAACATCATCTCCACCAGATGCTCCCCCTGCTCTTAAAACTAATCCTACACCAACACCTACAAAAATCCCTGCAAATATACTTCCTATTAACATATGGTCTTTTAAATCTGGTACTAAAAATCCTATAGTTTCAAAAACTCTATATGAAGCAGAAAAAGATATTGTTGCAAAAATAGAACATAATAAAAATTTCTTTCCAAAGAATTTTGCTCCAAGGGCAAAAAGTGAAAAATCTATCAGAATATTTGTTATAGATGGTGAAATATCAAAAACATTTTTGACTAATAATATTAATCCTAATACTCCCCCTTCAGTTACTCCATTTTGATAATTAAAGTTATAACTTCCAAAGGCTAATATCCCTGAGCCTACTATTATAAGTAGGATACTTCTCAAGTTTTTCCTAAATGATACCAAAATATCACTCTCCTAAGTTTAATAAACACTTTCTTCTATTATATTGCTTTATACATTTAGTAGCAAACAGCCTATTTCACTGAATTCATGATTATTCTATCGTAATATGCATTAAAGGTAATGCTTCTCCTTTAACTTCTAATCTCCTAATTACTTATAATATTTCCTACATGATTTGATATAATGATACTTGACTTTTTAAAGTGCTGTAGGATATAATTTTAAACAAATGATTAAAAATAAATATATTATTGCTATGATTAGGAGTAGTACTATACACTTGTAATTTTAGAGAGCTGCTATTTTGGTGCAAAGCAGTATTACAAATATAGGAACTTGTCTATAAGCTTACTTGAGATAATAATCAAGTACGGTTTTAACCGTTAAATTATTGAGTGAGAAAATTTCATAATTTGAGATTTCCTAACAAGAGTGGTAACGCGGAAGTATCCTTTCGTCTCTTATATTTAAGAGATGGAAGGTTTTTTTATTTCAAAAAATGTCTATACTATCCATTAAATACTTAGTAATGATTTATTTACACAATTAATTTATAGGAGGAATTATACCATGGGAAACTACGGAACTGCCATAGATAAAAAGTGGCAAGAAAAATGGGAAAAAGAAGAACTTTATAAGTTTGACCCAAGCAAATTAGATAAAAAACTTTATGTACTTGAAATGTTCTCTTATCCATCAGGAAGTCAGCTACATGCTGGACATTGGTTCAACTACGGACCAGTTGATACTTGGGCAAGACTTAAGAGAATGAAAGGCTATAATGTATTCCAACCAATGGGCTTTGATGCTTTCGGATTACCAGCTGAAAACTATGCTATTAAAACAGGAGTTCATCCACAAGACTCAACTGAAAAAAATATAGTTAAAATGGAAGAACAATTAAAAGCTATGGGTGCAATGTTTAACTGGGAAAATGAAGTTGTAACATGCAGACCTGATTACTATAAATGGACTCAATGGTTATTCTTAAAATTATATGAAAAAGGATTAGCTTACAGAAAGAAAGCTCCTGTTAACTGGTGTCCATCATGTAATACAGTTTTAGCTAACGAACAAGTTGTTGATGGATTATGTGAAAGATGTGATTCTGAAGTAACTAAGAAAGATTTAACTCAATGGTTCTTAAAGATTACAGATTATGCTGATGAACTACTTGAAAAATTAGATGGACTTAACTGGCCAGAAAAAACTGTATCAATGCAAAAACACTGGATTGGTAAATCAACTGGTGCTGAAGTTACATTCAAAGTTAAAGATCATGATTTAACATTTGATGTATTCACAACAAGAGTTGATACTTTATGTGGAGTTTCATACGTTGTTTTAGCTCCTGAAAATAAATTAGTTGATGAAATAGTAACTCCAGAAAATAAAGCTGCAATTGAAGCTTACAAAGAAGAAACTGCTAAACAATCTGAAATAGAAAGACAATCAATTTCTAAAGAAAAAACAGGAGTATTTACTGGAGCTTATGCTATAAATCCTATAAACGGAAAAGAAGTTCCTATCTGGGCTTCAGACTATGTTCTTGCAAGCTATGGAACTGGTGCTGTAATGGCAGTTCCAGCTCACGATGAAAGAGACTTTGCATTTGCTACAAAGTTCAATCTTCCAATAAACAGAGTTATAGCTCCTAAAGATGGATCAGAAACTGAACTTCCATACTGCGAACATGGAATACTTGTTAATTCAGGAGAATTTGATGGATTAACTACAAAGGAAGCTAAAGTTAAAATCGTTGAAAAATTAGCAGAAACTAAGGAAGGTAGCCAAAAGGTTAACTACAGATTAAGAGACTGGCTTGTATCAAGACAAAGATACTGGGGTGCCCCAATTCCAATGATCTATTGTGAAAAATGTGGAACTGTTCCAGTACCAGAAAAAGACCTTCCAGTAAAATTACCATATGATGTTGAATTTGCACCAGACGGTAAATCACCACTAGCTAAGTGCGAAGAGTTCGTTAACACTACTTGCCCATGCTGTGGCGGAAAGGCTAAGAGAGAAGTTGATACTTTAGATACATTTGTTTGTTCATCATGGTATTATTTAAGATACCCAGACAACAAAAATACTGAAGCTCCATTTAATAAAGAACTTATAGATAAAATGCTTCCAGTTGATATGTATGTTGGAGGACCTGAACATGCTTGTATGCACCTTCTATATGCAAGATTTATAACTAAAGCACTTAGAGATATGGGTTACTTAAACTTTGATGAACCATTTACTTCATTAGTTCACCAAGGATTAATCTTAGGACCAGATGGACTTAAGATGAGTAAATCAAAAGGTAATACAATTTCACCTGATGATTACATTAACGAATATGGTTCTGATGTATTTAGAATGTACTTAATGTTTGGATTTGCTTACACTGAAGGTGGAGCTTGGAGTGATGATGGAATTAAATCTGTTGGTAGATTTGTAGATAGAATTGAAAGAAATCTTGAAATTGCAAGAGAAGCTATAAATTCAGGCAATTCAAAAACTACTATAGATAAAGCTGAAAAAGAACTTAACTTCTGGCTTAACACTGCAATTAAAGGTGTTAGTGAAGATGGAGAAAAGATGCAATTTAATACTGCAATTGCAAGAATGATGGAATTTATAAATGCTCTATCAAAATACAATAAAGAAGAAGTTAAAAATACTTCATTCTTAAAAGAAGTATGTGAAAGCTTTATAAAAATACTTGCACCATTTGCACCTCACTTCTCTGAAGAACAATGGAGCTTATTTGGAAATACTACTTCAGTATTTAACGAATCATTCCCAGAATTCGATCCTAAAGCTTTAGTTAAAGACGAAGTTGAAATAGCTATTCAAGTTAATGGTAAGATAAAAGCTAAAATTAATGTTGCATCTGACCTTGATGAAGAAGGTATTAAAGCTGCTGCTTTAGCTGATGAAAATATAATTAAAAATACTGAAGGTAAGAATATAGTAAAAGTTATTGTTATCAAAGGAAGACTTGTTAATATAGTTGTTAAATAAGAAATTTTTAGAGTACTCTTTTTATAGAGTACTCTTTTTTATAAAAAAATTAAGGCAACATTTCTTATTAAACATAATTCTAATAATAAAATATTGCCCTATCTCTTAATATTTAATTTTAAATACATTACTTAAACAACCTTCCAAACTTGGTTATTTTTTTAACTATTTCCTTGAAAATTTTTATCTATTAATTTCTACTCTTTTAAATATTGCTTCTTGTATTGGTGATTCGTAATCAAAACTCCATTTTTCTAAAGAATATCTTTCACCATCTACAATGATGTCTTCTGAATTATCCACAATACATTCATAGCCATCCGCACCTAATTTTTCACACACAGCATTACAAAAACCTTTAGTATTAAAATATCTCTTTTCTAATTGAATTTTTAATTTATCTTTATCCATAATATTCATCTCCTCTTATAATTATTATATCATAACTTTTCATTTTTGTTAAATAATTAACTAGTAAATTTTTAGTAAAGGTTTTCTCCACATTTATTATTCTCTACACTTTTATAATAATTATGTTGTATGTTTAAATATTTATATAAAAATAAAAAGCAATACTTTTTATTAATATTGCTTCTTTAAATTGTTTATTATTTTATTTAAGTCTTATTTTTAAGTAAATATTCTACTAAATAATATAAAATTATTCTAATACAACTTTAAATTTTTGAAGAATATCACTTACTAATTTTTCATCTAACTTTTCATAATATTTTAAGTATCCTGACTCTTGAAGTGATGCAAAGGCTTTTTTACTAAGTTCCATCCAAATTTCAGGTATATATACCCAAACTATTTCTTCATATCTAGAGCTTAATAAGAAATGTTCCACTCCCCAGAATGTATAATCTTCAATTTTATGAAGTTTATTAAATATAACATAATCTGAAACAACTTTATCAGTTAATTTATACTCATAAATATCAACAAAAAAATAATCAAAAGTTTCACTTTTAGCTTTATAAGCATCTCCTTTAATTATCTTTATTTTTTTATTTTCTCCAAAGTTTTCTTTATATAAATTAATTATATCCTCTTCTATTTCATAAACAATTATTTCTTTAACTTCATCTCTTTTTGCCATTTCTTGAACAGTATATCCAAGTCCAAGACCTACAACTCCAACCTTTCCATAAGCTTGCTTAATAATACCATAAGTACTTTGTACTTCTTTTGGTGAAATTCTCATCCAATATTTATCTTTACCTTCTAAATCAGGCATATTTATATTAAACTCTTCATTTTTCTTATACATATAACCTTCTGTTATTTTATCTTTATTATATGTTTTAAATATTTCGTGATTACCAATTATATTTGAATTTATTTTTTCATCATATTCTTTAATTTTATTTAATACAAAATTTTTGTCATATGGTTTCACTTAAAACCATCCTTTCTTTATTTAGTAGTATCATCCCTTTTATTATATTACCCTTTTATTTATAATGTATTTTTTATAATTTGTAAAATTATTTAAATAAAATTTTCTTTATATATACATTCTCTTTATTTTCCAATATTCCTTTAAATTTTTTTATTATACATAATTTTTTCAATTCTGACTGGTTTACTTTGAATTACATTGTGATATAATATGAGTATAAAATAAATTAGGATAGGTGATTTTATGAAGAACTTAACAATAAGCGAAGAAGCTTACAAAGAATTTAAAGAATTCTTAGACGAAAACAAAGTAGAAAATTATAATATAAGAATCAACTTAGCTGGAATGGCTTGTAGCGGTCCTGTTTTTAACATAACAATTGAAGATGCTACTGATGATGATGTAGTTGAAACAGTTAATGAAATAAACTTCATTATAGGAAAGAACTTAATTGATGAATTCGGTGGATTCATTATCCTTTCATCAGCTGAAAATAACGGAAACGGATTAAGCTTAAAACCTGTTATCGCTCCAGAAGGTGGATGCGGATCATGTGGTGGCGGATGTCACTAATCTTATAATTATTAAATAAAATATATTTATTATAATAATTTATTGAAAAGACCTAGAAATTATATTATTTCTAGGCCTTTTTTATTCAATACTTTTCCTATAAAGAAAAATTTATCAACTCCTACTTGACTTTATAAAAATTTTTTCATATAATCAAATTACAGAATTCGTATCAAATTAGTAAGAATTGAATTATATTTTAAAAGCAGTGATTAGAAAAGTATGATAATTTTAACTTATACAGAGAATAGTCTTTATAAGCTGAAAGAGACTTTAAGGGAATTTATCAATTGAGTGCATCTATGAGCTCTTTTTTCGAAATTTTTTTAAAGTAGATTAAAGCGTGAACGCACGTTACAGCGTTATGATATATTTGTATCTGATAATTAAAGTTTTATGCATTATTATATATTGCATATAAACAGAGTGGAACCGTGGAAGTATACTTCTGCCTCTGTAATATAGAGGCAGAAGTTTTTTTTATAACTTTTATCACTATTTTAAATGCTTATAAATAAAATTTATATAAATAACTAAAAAAGGAGGACTTTATTTTGAAAAAATTATTTAACAATCTAATTTTCAAACTACTTATCGGGGTAGTAATTGGTATTATAATTGGTGATTATGCTTCTGAATCAGTTATAGGCGTAGTCATTACTATAAAATATGTTCTTGGTCAGATAATATTCTTTGCTGTGCCATTAATAATATTAGGATTTATTGCTCCATCCATTACAAAGCTTAAGGGAAATGCTAGTAAACTTTTGGGGTATGCAGTTTTAATTGCTTACTTATCTTCAGTGTTTGCTGCCCTTTTATCTATGGTAGCTGGTTATAACATAATTCCAAACCTTTCTATAGATGCAAGTGCTGCAACTTTAAGACAACTTCCTGAATTATTATTTAAGCTTGACATACCACCTATTATGAGTGTTATGAGTGCACTTGCACTTGCTTTACTTTTAGGACTATCAACTGCTTGGTCAAAAGCAGATTTATTTGAAAAATTACTAGATCAGTTCCAAAATATTGTTTTAAATATTGTAAATAAAGTAATTATTCCTATATTACCTTTCTTTATTGCAACAAACTTTGCTGCATTATCTTATGAAGGTGGACTTAAGACTCAATTGCCAGTTTTCTTTAAAGTAATACTTATAGTTCTAGTAGGACACTTTATTTGGCTTACAGTTCTTTATATTATTGGTGGAATAATTTCTAAAGAAAACCCATGGGAAGTAGTTAAATATTATGGACCTGCATATCTTACAGCTGTTGGAACAATGTCTAGCGCTGCTACTTTACCAGTAGCTTTAGAATGTGCAAGAAAATCTAAAGCACTTAGAAAGGATATTGTAGACTTTGCTGTACCACTTTGTGCTAATATCCATTTATGTGGTTCAGTCCTTACTGAAGTATTCTTTATAATGACTGTATCTCAAATACTTTATGGAAAACTTCCAAGCATTGGAACAATGATACTATTCATATTACTACTTGGAATATTTGCAATAGGTGCACCTGGAGTTCCTGGGGGTACTGTTATGGCATCCCTTGGATTAATAATAAGTGTACTAGCATTTGATGAAGCTGGTACTGCACTTATCTTAACTATATTTGCTCTTCAAGATAGCTTTGGAACAGCATGTAACGTTACAGGTGACGGTGCTATTACTCTTATGCTTACAGGTATAGCCAAAAAGAAAAACTTATAAAAAAATAAAGGTCTACAAAATAATTTAAATCATTTTGTAGACCTCTATTTTAATATATTGCCTTTGTTACTTTAACTTCTTTTATAAAATCATAATCAATGTATTTACTACTAGTTTTATCTATTTCTCTTAAAATATCTATCCAGTATTTATTATCTATAACTTTTTTCTCTTTATCACTGCTATTTCCATTTCCTAATCTGCTTTCATCAACTGATTTAAATATTTTATCCATATTAATAGCTAACGATTTCATAACTTCAAAATCTTCTAAATCTTTTCCTTTAACTACTAAATCATCACTATCTGTGCTCATTATATTAATTAAAGTATTTCCTAAATAGCTCTCTATTCTTGAGTATATATCATTTTCTATAACTTTACTTGTATCTATTTCTTTATTTATAAATATTCCTCTGTCAGTTTCATTATAAAAATTATAATCATCCCAAAGTTTTATTATACAATCTGCCATATCACTATAATTATTATATAAATTTAATAATTCTCCATTATTAATTTTTAATGTATCTATTGTCTTATTTATTATCTCAATATTCTTTTCATTTTTAATTTTTATAGTTTCAATATTTTTATAAGAATTAACCCCAATTCTATGACTGTATTGTTTATTTTTTAAACAAAGTATAATATTTACAGACAAACTTATCAGTAATATAATTACAACTGAAATAAAATACTTTTTATTTTTAAACCCATTTTGCATACCTTTTCCCCCTTATAATAAGTATTTTAACATAAAGGTTACAAATTTACTACAAAACGAATATTTTTAACAATTTGTGAATTTAAGTGATTTTAATTTAACAATATGAAACATTTAACTTATCTAGCCCAATCGTGAATTACTCCTCTAATCATTTCAAGAGCAGCAGATCCACCTTCACCTTTATCTGTCTTTCCATCTATTCTTTTTATAATCCCGAATTTTTCTCTTAATGACAAGTCATCTTCACCTGTTAATACCCATATCACATTTCTTACTGTAGGCTTTACTGTAAGTTCTTTTTCACCTACACCATCTGTAAAATAAACTAGAACTCTATCAGATAACCTATTTTCTCTTATATATTCAAATACAGGTGAAAATTTAGTTGCTCCATTTTTCTTACTTCTTTCCTTAATATCTCTAGGAGTTTTTATATCATATACATTACTTATATTATCATCACATTCAATAATTTTAATTTTATTTGCTCTATCTCTTGTTATTGCAAGTATTTCAATTAAAGTCTTATGGAATTCTGAGTCACTCATACTTGCACTAATATCAATTGCTACTATAATTTCTGGAATAGCATCTCTAAGTCTTCCTCTCATATCCATTCTATTAGGTTGTCTTCTATCTCTTCTTACAACAGTCTTTTTATAACCACTTTTTACAGTTGGAAGTAATCTTTTTAATACATTTTGCCAATCAACTTGTTCTTTT
Source organism: Clostridium budayi (assembly GCF_055396605.1). Taxonomy (NCBI): domain Bacteria; kingdom Bacillati; phylum Bacillota; class Clostridia; order Eubacteriales; family Clostridiaceae; genus Clostridium; species Clostridium budayi. The sequence goes on along the minus strand of NZ_AP042456.1, from coordinate 765,914 downwards.
TCATTATATTCTTTTATAATATCTAAAATTAATTTTGGAGCATCTCCCTTAATTGAACTAATAGCTGTCTTTTTTGTAAGATCATTTACTCTATCTTTATCTAAATTAATATTTTCCCAAATATCGTGGGCACTTAAATTATCATATTCTCTTTTTACTTTATCACTATCTTTAACTTTCTTTTTGCTTGTTCTTTTTTTGATAGCTTTATCAATTTCTTTTGCATAATATTCAATTGGCATGTCTTCTTTAAGAGATAAATTATATTCCATAGAAACATTATTAATTCTCATACATTCCATAGGTAAATGCTTAATGAATTGATTTATGGATATATCCATAGCAATATTTACAGCTTCTTTGCTATATGAGTTTTTAAGTTCTTTTTCTCTTTCATAATGATTAAACATTATATGATATATTTCATGTTTAAAAAGTGCTCCCATTTCCCTTTTTGAACTATTTAAAAATAATATTGGATTAAAGAACATTTTAAATCCATTAACTTTTATAATTGTACCTAAAGGATAAGTTATATCTAGCTTTATTTCTCTATCTATCTTAAGCATAAAATTCCCAAAGAAGCTATCTTCTGTTTCAATTTGATTTATTATAACTGATTCTACTAAATTGAAAAATTCTCTAGAAAATTTTGAAGAAATATCTTCTTCACTATTAAATTTTAATGCTTCTTTTAATAAAAGTTGTCTCTTTTCATCAAAGCTTACTCCCATAACATATCCCTCCTTTTATAATATCTACTCATATATCATAAAGAATGCTTCTAAAAACTCATCTTTATCTAGAAGTCTATTATATAATTTTTGGCTATACTCACCTTTAATTTCTTTCATAATTCCAAGTCTTAAATCTCTTGGGTAATATTTTAAAAGTTCACTAAATACATTTAGTTCATAACTAAATTCTTTTAAAGATTCTAAATAATTTAATGATGCTTTAGCTAAAATATATAATCTTGAATTATTTTCATTTTCTATTCTTTCTCTTAAAGCACTATTTATAACTTCATTTTTAAATAATTCATCTACCTTAATCATAGGTTTTTTCTTATTTTTTATAAAACTTATAAAATCATTTGATATACTAACTCCTAAGTTACCTTTTACAACACTTAAAAATACTTCAAAAGAATATTTTTCTTTATTATTCTTATATATTTTATAAGCTTTAGATACCCTCTCATAACTTCTTGGAGTTCCTTTAATACTTTCTCTTGAATTTGGAGTATTAAGATATTCTGGAAAGATTCCTATAAATTCAATGATATCTTCATCAATATGTCCATCTGTCATTGCCCATTTAATCCATTCTTTAACATCAGCCTCCATATTAAGCCATACGAATCTATCTTCTTGAGCCTGGTCCATATCAACAACTGCATATTCACTATCTCTATAGTCTTCATACTTATTAGATGGATTCATAGCAGCAACTATCTTTACATTGTCATCTATATTAAAGCCATTAATTTCTCTATTTAATATAAGATTCATAAGCTCTTGTTGAACAGCATGCTCACATCTATTAAGCTCATCAATAAATAATAGTACCTTCTCTCCTCTTTTTGAGCATTCTTCAATTTGAGAAAGTTTTACATGAGTTGCATATAAAGTTCTACCATTTACTACTGTTGGAAGTCCTCCAATTTCTCCTTCTTTTAAAAGATTTGCATCTATTGTAATAAGAACATAATTACTTTTTCTTGAAAGTTCTTTAACTAATGCAGTTTTACCTATTCCACTCTCCCCTATAATTAAAGGAACATCATTAGATTCTATAACTAATTCTACTGCACTTAAAACATCTGAATATTTCATAATATATTATTCCTCCCTAAAGCTTACAATCTACTAAAAGCTTCTTAGTTTCTTTATCTCCATACTCTTTAATAAATGAGATTTTATCCATTTCTAATATTTCTAAATCTAAGAAGTCCATCATATATTCTCTAGTCATATCACCTTCATTTAATTTCTCAATTAATACTTCTACAACAAGCTCTGGATCTATACTCTCATAAATATATTTAACTACATTAATATTGTCTTTTATAAAAAGTTTCATTTCTTCATAGTCATAACTTGATATATAATTTATAGCTTCTTCGTCCTCACTTACAGCTAATCTCTTAACTTCTAAACTTGGATTTTCTATAAATTTTATAGCTCCCCAATAATTTGATACAGCTATCTTTTGAACTTCTACACTTGGATCTTTTATATATTTAATTGAATCATAATCATTTGATACAGCTAATTTATTTAATTCTTCTTCTTGATTTTCTACATACTGTATAGCCCATCCCTTTGATTCTATTGCACTTTTTATAACATTTTTACTTGGATTTTTTATAAACTTTAATGAATTCCATAATATTTTTACAGCTAAAAGAGCAACTTCTTCATCTAAATTTTCAATATATTCTACTGATAATGGATCATTTTTTACTGCTATTTTTTGAAGCTCTACTGAAGGATCTTTTATAAATTTTATTGTCATTCCATTTTTCTTTATAGCTTCTAGTTTCATTTTCTCTGTTGGATTTTCTATTTCTCCAATTTTAATTGGATTTTGTCTTATCATTTTTATAATATTTTCTTCGTCCACCATTTATAAAAACACCTCATATTTTTAGTTTATGTATTTATTTAATATTATTTTTTCTTAACTTTTTCTTTTTATAAATTTTATAATTAATAATAATTATTAATGAATATATGTTATTATATCATTTCTTACCATTTTACTCAAGATTATTAAAACAATTAATCGTAAAAAGAGTCAATAATTAATATACTAACTATTGACTCTTTAACTCTAAAATTTATTATTAATCTTTATATTTATCAATTTCTTTTTTTATAGAATCAAGTAAACTGTTAAGTTCCCATACGTCTCCGTTTTCAATAAGTTTATTTAAGGACTTTTCGTATCTACTTGCCTCTGGAATCTTTCCAAGTGAAATTAGAACAAGAATCTGATTCATAACATCTGAAATAATAGCTGATTTAACTTCAAATAACTTTTGTGCATCTTTTATTTCGTCTTTTATTTCTAACATTTCTTCATCTAATTTAAATGCTGCATCAGCTGCACTCTTAAGCTTTTGTTTAAGCTCTACAGGTATTTGTTGCTTATACTTATAGTTTAATGAATGTTCTATAGTTGCCCAAAAATTCATGGCAAGTGTTCTTATTTGAAACTCTGCTAATATGTCTATAGGACCTTCTACCATATTTACAGTATACTTAATAATCATATGATAACTTCTATATCCACTAGATTTAACTCCTCTTACATAGTCTTTTTCATATAATACTTGCATATCACATCTACTACGTAAAAGTTCAACAACTTTATCTATATCATCAACGAATTGGCACATAACTCTTATACCAGCTATATCTTCCATTTCAAATCTAATTCTATCAACTGGAATACCAAATTTATTTGCTTTTTCTAATATACTTGATACTTCCTTAACTCTTCCTGTAACAAATTCAATTGGAGAGTATTCTTTTTTCTTTCTATATTCTTTTCTAATACTTCTTAATTTAACCTTTAGCTCATCTACTGCCTGTTCATAAGGCATTAAAAAACTTTTCCAATCATTTATTGCCATTAGTAACCACCCTATTAATATTGCTCTATTGCTTTACTATCATATTATACCAAAAACTTTTCTTTCTGTAATGTTTTTATCGTTGTATTTATAATTTATAAAAAGGTCTATACAAAATATTTTTCTGCATAGACCTTTTTAAATTACTCCATTATAAGCTTTGGATCAAAATCCAAATAATCTGCTGAAGTCATTATATAATTTACTCCATTTCTTTCACCTTCTAATACCCTATTTAGACATTTTCCATGAAGGTGTCCATATATAACTGTTTCAACATTATATTCTTCACAAATTTTTGTAAAATTAGAATCCATAAACTTTTCATTTGTTGGTGGATAATGAAGCATAACTATAAATTTAGAAAATCCATTTTTCTTTGCTTCATCTAAAGAAAGCTTAAGCCTTATAGCTTCTCTTGAATATATTTTTTTATCATGTTCTGTGAATCTATCAGTTCCTTCACATACCCATCCTCTAGTTCCACATATAGCATATTCACCATATTCATAAAAATTATTTTGAAGAAATTTCGTATTTTCAAACATACTATTTAATTTACTAATGCTACCCCACCAGTAATCATGATTTCCTTTTGATATTATTTTTCTTCCAGGTAAATTTTCTATCCACTTTAAGTCTTCTTCACTCTCTCCAGACTTCATAGCCCATGAAATATCTCCAGCTATTAATACTGTATCTTCATCTTTTATTTTAGATAACCAATTCTCTTTTATTTTTTCATCATGTCTACTCCAATGACTCCCGAATATATCCATTGGTTTATCCCCACTTAAAGCTAAGTGTAAATCTGATATCGCATATAATGCCATTTCTTTATCACCTTTCCCTGCTATATCTTATAAATTAACTATGCTTACCATTATATCATCATATACTTAATGATTTCCATTAAATAAATATATATGTGAACAATACTAACAATATTTTTTATCTATCTACTATATTTAACATATTTGTGGTACAATTATTCACTGATAGGAGTGATAAGTTATGGCTAGGAAAACATCAACTCCAGCATACTTAAAAATAGCAATTGACATTGCTTCAAGAATAGTAAATGGAGATTTTATTGAAGGTGAAAAACTTTCAGGACGTTCTACTCTTGCAAGTCTTTATAATGTTTCTCCTGAAACTATACGTCGTTCAATAGCTTTATTAAAAGATATGGATGTCGTAGAAGTTGCAGAAAAAAGTGGTATAAAAATTACTAGCAAGTATAATGCTAATGAATTTCTAAAAAAATTTAAGACTAAGAGTGAATTTACAAATATTAAAGAAGAAATTTATAATTTGATTAATGAGAAAAAAGTTTTAGAGGAAAAGTTAGAAAATAATATACAAAATTTAATTGAGTTTGCAACTCAGCTTAGAAATGTAGGACTTATAGTTCCTTATGAAAGTTTAGTTGAGCCTAATAGTTTAATAATAGGCAAAAGCCTTGGAGAATTAAATTTCTGGCATAATACAGGTGCAACTATAGTTGGTATTAAAAGAGGAGAACAATTATTCCTTTCTCCTGGTCCATACTTTACAATAAATGAAAAAGATATTGTTGTTTATGTAGGTCAAAATGATGACGTTATAGGAAAAGTAAAAAACTATATAACATCAATAAAAGAATTATAATAATTTTAAATATTAAAAAGGGACATTTTAAATGTCCCTTTAATTTTTCTATTCAACTATTAATTTATAGAATTTTTTCTTTCCTCTTTTTACTAAAGCTGAGCCTTCACTGAAATCACTTTCTTCTAAAGTTCTCATAAAGTCAGTAACTTTTTCATCATTAATTGAAACTCCACCTTGTTTCATTAATCTCTTTCCTTCAGCTTTTGATGGGAATATGTTAACAGCTACTAATGCATCTAATAAGCTATTTCCTATCATATCTTTTGATATTTTTTCTGTTGGAACGTTTGTCATATCATTTCCACCAGCAAATAATGCTTCTGATGCTTCTACTGCCTTCTTAGCTTCTTCTTCTCCATGAACTAAAGCAGTTACTTCATAAGCTAAAACTTTCTTAGCTTCATTTATTTCTGCTCCTTCTAAAGCGCTAAGTCTTCTAACTTCGTCCATTGGAACAAATGTTAATAATTTTAAGCACTTTTCAACATCTGCATCAGCAACATTTCTCCAATATTGGTAGAAGTCAAATGGTGATACCTTGTTTGGATCAAGCCATAAAGCTCCTCCTACAGTTTTACCCATCTTTTCTCCTTGGCTATTTGTTAAAAGAGAACATGTCATAGCAAATACGTTTTCTCTTGATTTCTTTCTAACTAAATCAACACCAGCAATCATGTTTGACCATTGATCGTCTCCACCAAGTTCCATCTTACAGTTATATTTTTTATTTAATTCATAGAAGTCATATCCTTGCATTAACATATAGTTAAATTCTAAGAATGAAAGTCCATTCTCTGTTGCAAGTCTCTTCTTGAAACATTCAGCTGCAAGCATTTTATTTACAGTGAAGTGTGCTCCTACATCTCTTAAGAATTCAATGTAGTTAAGTCCTAATAACCAGTCTGCATTGTTTACAATAAGTGCTTTATCATCAGTAAAGTCTATGAATCTTTCCATTTGCTTTTTAATTGATGCAACATTATGAGCTATTTGCTCTTTTGTAAGCATCTTTCTCATATCTGTCTTACCACTTGGATCTCCAACCATTGCAGTTCCGCCACCAAGTAACGCTATTGGTCTATGTCCTGCTCTTTGCATATGCGCCATGAACATCATTGCAATGAAATGACCTACATGTAAACTGTCTGCTGTTGGGTCAAATCCTATATAAAAAGTTATCTTTTCTTTTTCAAGTAACTCTCTTGTTTCTTTTTCATGAGTGAATTGTTTTATGTATCCACGCTCTAATAAAACATCTAATACATTAGCCATTTTATGTCCTCCTAGCCTTTATTAATCGTAAATTTTGCATAAATATAGTATATCTTCTCTATCTGATTTTTGCAACTCCATCCTATCTAAAAGTAAGATAAAAAGGCACTTCCAAAGTATATCTTTATTTACAAAAATAAAAAGAGATGTATAAATATTAATTTATATAAATGTCTAAAACTACATATTTTAAGATTAAAATTATTTTAGTCATTTATTAAACTTTTTATACACCTCTAATTAATATACTATTTTTCTTCTTTAGATAATCCTTTGTTTTTAATTATATTAATATTGATTACCCATGCAATTATTCTAAATAGGCTCTTTATTATATAAACTAACTTATTTTTAGAAAATGTTTTCAGAACTTCAAATATAAAACTTATATAACTATTTAAGCAACGTAATGTTTAATGAATTCTGGTATTTCTTCTTCGTGATTTATATTAATGAATAGATTTACTCTATATTTATTACTAAGGAATTTTAACTTAATAAATAGCTGATAAGTTTCTTCTAAATTACAAGAAACTATACTTAGTAATCCATCAATATAAATATTTTCTATATCATAGTTTGCTGAAATAATCCCACAAAGTAGTCCATAAAGGCTATTGCAATTATTAATATTAAAATCTTCTGTTGAAACAAATCTAATTTTTCTATCTAATTGTCTAACGTATCTTGAATCATCATCTATATATACAGAAACTCCTTTTACATTATCTAAATGATCATTAGCAAGCTGTATTAATCTCTTTGTTTTACCTGAACCTCGCCTGTTACAAAATACTTGAATCATTAGAACCACTCCTAAAATTTAGTTATATTACATTATATTCATTAAAACAAAATAAATCCTAACTTTAGTATAAAAGTTAGGATTTATTTTTATATTATTTTAGTTTACATTCATCAATAACTACTTTATTTTTACCAGTTTTCTTTGCCTTATATAATAATTCATCTGCATTACTTATAACATCTGTAATCGAATCATCTTCAAATTTTCTAAAAGCTAATCCAATACTTGCTGTTACTTTTGCTTCTACCTCACCCATAGTAACAACATTTTCTTCTATAGCTTTCCTTATATTATTTACTTTTTTATAAATATCATTATGATTTTTTACTTTATTTAAAAATATTATAAGTTCTTCTCCACCATACCTTGCAAATATATCTAAATCTCTTATTTGATTTTTAATAACATTGCTAGTTTGAATTAGAACTTCATCGCCAAATTGATGTCCATAAGTATCATTAAAACTTTTAAAATTGTCTAAATCAATCATAACTATTGCATAATTAGATTTGTCTTCTTTTATTATATTTTCTGCTTTTTCAAAGAAATACTTTCTATTATATATTCCTAGAAGTGGATCTTTTATAACAGCATCTTTAAGCTCTTTATAAAGCTTTGAATTTTCAAGTGCAATTGCAATCTGATTAGAAATAGAACTTAAAAACATTTTATGTTCTGTTGTTAAGTAATGCTTTAAAGTATGTTCAACAATTATATAACCTATATAATTATTTCTAATTTTTATAGGAATTCCAAGAACAGATTTAATTGCATTATCTATATCATCATATTTTCTTATAAAATCACCATTTATTAAGTAATCTTCTCCTAATATTATTTTTCTTTTTTCTTCTTCAGTTAAGTTTATATCAGTGCCATAAGTGGAAACCTTTACTTTAAAAACATCATTTTCCTTCATATATATACATGAATTTGTTACGCCTAATAGACCAACTATCATATCATTAATCATTAATACTAATTGATCATCTCGAATATTAGAACTTATATACTTACTAACTTCTGCTATATTATAAAGAACTGCTAATTGCTTTTGTAAATCTTCATTAGCTCTCTTATATTCTGCAATTTCATTAATTGCATCCTTTTTATAATTTTTAAAATCCCTTTCAAGATCTTCAAATAACTTCTTATAATCTTCCATATCATTCCCCCATCTACCAGTTTACACAAGATTATATTACTATATTACCTTTTTTTTCTAATAATAGCAACATAAACATTAAATATTATTATCATTTTAATTAAATATTGCTATTATTTAAATTAAAAAATACTACTCTCTACTTTATTGCTTCCTAATATATCAATATCCACATCAACATCAAACATTATTTTTGATTGTACATCTTCTATTACTTCATGAGGATACTTAATTTCTAAAAGTCTCTCTATTTCAAGTAAATCAATATCTTTTTGTGTAAATTTATCTAAAAACATCTCAAGATAATGTTCTGCTGCTTCTTTTTCTTTAGCTTCTAATTTTTTTATTGCAGCTTCTGATGTAATAAATCTACCTTGCGCTTCTGCAATTACTGCCTTAGTCTTTATTTTTTTAGTTAAAAGTATTCTAGTACCATCATACTCTACATCCGTTTTTGTTTTACTATTTAATATTTCTAATGTTATGAATCCATCTTTCATTTGAGGATTATTAATTTCTAACGTCCCTGTTTTTATATTGTCAGTTAAGAAATTATAGCTCATAGTATCTTGCACATCTAAAACCTCTACTAATTTATTATCTTGCATAACTACAGCACCTGATAATTCTACTCTTTGATCAACAACATCTTTTCTTAATCTAAGTCCTCCTATAAGACCACTATTTCTTCCAAGTTCAATTATACTTAAATAATCATTAATATTAGTTGTAACTTCTCTAGCACTTGCTCTATTTTTATGTACTAAATCATCTAAGAATAATCCTAAATATTCTTCATCATTTGCAGTAACATTTAAAAGACTTGTTACATCTCCAAAGAAAACAAATACATACGGTTTAACTTGAGATTCTTGATCATTATTTATAAAGTTTAAAAATTTATCTATTCCTTGTTTAGCTGCTGCTTCTGTAAATATTATTGCCCTATTTTGAGTTAAATTTATTTTATAACTAGAAGCTAAATTAATATCTCTTATTGCTTCTAATGTTGTCTTTCCAGTACCCTTATATAAAATTCTTTTACCATTATCTGAACTTTCATTTGTATTTCTATAAGGTCTTACACAGTCCATATATACTATTACATTACCAAAATCATCAACATCATAAATCATACTCGTTGTAAATGTTACGTTATTTACTTCTTTATAGTTATAGCATCCACTCATAGTAGTAGCTACTATAATAAAAACAATAAAAAGACTAATCATTTTTTTGTAACGATTCATATTGCTCTCCCTCCCCAATTATTTTCTTTGATATTCTATTAAGGTTACCTCTAAATAGAACATCTTTAAATTTAAATGTATCTAAACTTCCTATTGGGAATAGATAAGAGTATCCTGTAGACCTTAAGTCTGCAAGTCTTGTTATAAATATTAGTGTCATAACAAAAACTCCTGGGAGTCCATACAAAGAACCTATTATTACAAATATAAATGCCCAAATTGATATTGCACCATAAAGCTTTGGAATTAAGAAATAACTTAATGTGCTTAATGCAATAATTATTATAGTTATTCTCGATGCAATTCCAGCTCCAACTGCTGCATCACCTAAAATAAGTGCTGCAACAATACTCATTGCACCTCCAATTGGTTGTGGAAGTCTAAGCCCAGCTTCTTTAATAAACTGAAAGGCGAGCATCATTATTATTACTTCTATTACAGTTGGAAGCGGTACTCCAGCCCTTGATACTGCAAGTCTAAATAAAAATTGTGAAGGCAAAAGTGAAAAATGGTATGTTACTATTGCAACATAAAGTCCTGGAACAAATGTTGCAAAGAAAAATGCTAGCCATCTTAAGCTTCTTGTGAAGTTTGCAAAGTATTTATTTATGTAATAATCATCTGGCATCTGGAAATTTTCTAAGAAAAAGTATGGAGCAGTTATTACAAATGGTGTTCCATCTACTAATACAGCAACTCTTCCTTCCATCATTTTAGCTGCAACTTCATCTGGTTTTTCTGTATACCCTATTGTATCAAATACAGAGTTGCTTTCTTTTAGCTGACTTTCTACATAATTTGTATCAAGAATAAATTCCATATCCATATTTTCTACAACATTTTTTATATGCTCTACTAATCTTTTAGGAGCTACATCTTTTATATAAGCAATACATACTACTGTTTGGCTTTTATCTCCTGCATATATTGGTTCAAATTTTAAATCTGGATTTTTTATTCTTCTTCTTATTAAGGCTATATTATCAACAAATAACTCATTAAATCCTTCTCTAGGTCCCTTTAATACTGATTCAGTTACAGGTATTCCAACCCCTCTTCTGACGAATCCTTTAACTTCACAGTAAATAATTTCTTCAAACCCTTCAACAAATATAAGAATATCTCCTGAAACAAGATGAAGCATAGCATCTTCAATATCGTTTTTATCTTTTACATAATCTGCAATATTAATTTCTAGAACATTTTTTATTAAATCATCCATTGTTTTGCAAGGATAATCTTTATTTTTTATTGGGGTTACAATGTATTCACTTATAAATGCAGTGCTACAAAGATTATCAATAAATACTAATGTTGATTTTCCAAGAGAGCTATCAACTTCTCTATACTTAACGTCAAAACTATCTTTAAATTTTTCTTTTATATAGTTTAAATTCTTATTCATACACATCACCTAAAAATATTATTCCTCTAGTAATGTTTAATATTCACCATTTTGTTAATACTATACTTGAATGTTTTAACTTAGAGTTTAAGGTGGTGATGTAATGAATAAATTATCAAGTAAACATTATATATTCTTTTTACTTGCTGTATCTTTGATTAGTTTAAGAGGATATTCTTCTATATTTATAAAACTCGGAAGACGTGATACATGGCTTGCAGCTTTAATTGCTGGATTAATTTTTATTTTATATTCATTTTTCATTTTCTATGTTAGTAAGAAAACAGACACTTTTGATATAAGATATGTATTTAATAATGTATTCTCTAAAACTATCGGGAATATTTTAATTATATTATTTTGTATTGGGTTATTTCTAACTTCTATAGAAAGTGCATCAGTTCAATGTGATTCAATACATTCAAATATATTTATTGAAACACCTATTTGGTATTGCCTTTTATTTTTTATAATTCCAGGCATGTATTTAATGACAAAACGTATAGATACTTTAACTGTAGTTGTTATTCTTACAGTTTTAGTGGCATTAGGTGCTGATGTTCTAACGGAAGCTTTTACAATTCCATATCAACATCCAAAAAATTGTCTCCCTATACTTTCAAGTGGGATAAATAAAGATTTTTTATTATGTATTTTATTAAGTCTTGGTGGTTTTTCTTCTGTAGCAATAGCATTTCCTTTTTTACGATATGTTGATAAAAAAGAAAAACTACTTAGAAATACTACAATAACTAATATATTTATAGTTTTATTAGTATCATTTTCATTTTTTGTTTTAATTGCAACATTTGGTCGTGTTAGATCTGCTAATATTTATTATCCGGATTTTGTAGCAGCTCAAAGAATACAATTAAAAGGCTTTATAGAATTTGGAGATTTGTTATTTCTACTTAGAACTGTTTCAGTTTGGCTTATAAAATATGTACTTTGTGCTGTAGCTATTTTATATATATATAAAGATAAATTCAAAAGCAAGAAGATTTTTGCTGTAATATATTCAATTGTAGCTTATATATGTGCATACATTGCTTCTAAAAATCATTTTTTACTATTTTATTTATTAAAATACTATCAATTAGTTAGCCTATTACTTCTAATAATAGTTCCATTTACGGCCTATCTTATATATTATATTAAGTGGAATAAAAAGCAAACAAAAGCTAAAGCTTAATTAAAGTGTCAAAGTCTTTTTAAGACCTTGGCACTTTAAATTTTAATGGGTAACTCATCTCCATATATATCTAATATTTTCTAGCAAACTGCTTATTTACAAAAAATATACAAATTGACATTACTAGGCAGTGTACATATAATTTAAATATATTACATTTAATTTTAAGGAGTGAAATACAATGGAAAAGCAAGACTCTAAGAAAATCATCTTTAGTGGTATCCAACCTTCTGGTGATCTTACATTAGGTAACTATCTTGGTGCTATTAAAAACTGGTTAACACTTCAAGATGAATATGACTGTTATTTCTGTGTTGTTGATTTACATGCAATAACAGTTCCTCAAAAAGCTGCTGATTTAAGAAGAAGAACATTAGAAGTTCTTTCAATATATTTAGCATGTGGTATAGATCCTGAAAAGAATACTCTTTTCATACAATCACATGTACCGGCTCATTCAGAATGTGCATGGTTACTATCATGTAACTCATACATGGGTGAACTTTCAAGAATGACTCAATTTAAAGATAAATCAAAGAAAGCTGGAAACTCTGTTGGAACAGGGCTTTTAACTTATCCTGTTCTTATGGCATCTGATATATTACTATATCAAACTAATTTAGTTCCAGTTGGAAAAGATCAAATTCAACATTTAGAACTTACTCGTGATTTAGCTATCAGATTTAACAATACTTATAGCCCTACTTTCACAGTTCCAGAAGCGTATGTTCCAAAGACAGGTGCTAAAATAATGAGTCTTCAAGAACCAACAAAGAAGATGTCAAAGTCTGATGATAATCCAAATTCATTTATTTTAATTATGGATCCACCAGAAGTTATTAGAAAGAAAGTTTCAAGAGCTGTAACTGATAGTATCGGAGTTATAAATTACTCAGACGATCAACCAGGTGTTAAAAACCTACTTAATATACTTTCTGCAATCAATAATAAAACTCCTGAAGATTTAGTTAAAGAATATGAAGGAAAAGGGTATGCAGATCTTAAAAAAGATGTTGCAGAAGCTATCGTAACTGAACTTCAGCCAATTCAAGAAAGAGTTAAAGAACTTCTTAAAGATAAGAAAGCTTTAGAAGCTATATATAAAGAAGGAGCTAATAAGGCAAATTATATAGCTAACAAAACTCTTAGAAAAATGCAAAAGAAAATCGGATTTATTCCAAGATAAAATTTTTTAATATAAATTAAAAGGAGAACTAATAAATTACTAGTTCTCCTTATTCATATATAATAAACTTAAAGTTTCAAATTAATTGTATAAATGACAAGCAACAAAGTGATTTTTTTCTATTTCCTTTAAGCTAGGTTGTTCCTTTAAGCAAATATCCTTTGCATACTTACATCTACTTGCAAATCTGCATCCTGGTTTTGGATTTATAGGACTACTTACTTCCCCCTCTAGCTCTATTACACTTTCACTACTTTTTTCATTGTATTCTGCTACTGGTATTGCTGACATAAGAGCTTTTGTATATGGATGAAGTGAGTTTTTGTATAAATCATCACTTTTTGCTATTTCCATTAAATTTCCTAAATACATTACGCCAACTCTATCTGATATATGTCTTACCATAGACAAATCATGTGCTATAAAAAGATATGTTAATCCCATTCTTTTTTGAAGATCTATTAATAAGTTAACAACTTGTGCTTGTATTGATACATCAAGAGCTGATATTGGTTCATCACAAACTATGAACTTAGGTTCAACTGCAAGTGCTCTTGCAATACCTATACGCTGTCTTTGACCACCTGAAAACTCATGTGGAAACCTTGATGCATGCTCTTTATTAAGTCCAACAAGGTCTAAAAGTTCATATATTCTATTCTTCCTTTCTTCTCCTGTATAAAGTTTATGTATATCAATTCCTTCTGCTATAATATCTCCAACTGTCATTCTTGGATCTAATGATGCATAAGGATCTTGAAATATCATTTGTGCTATTCTTGAGCATTTTCTTTTTTCTTTATTACTTAATCTAGTAATATCTTTTCCATCTAATATTATTTCCCCATCTGTTGAATCATAAAGTCCCATTACAGTTCTTCCACAAGTTGTCTTACCACAACCTGATTCGCCAACTAATCCTAATGTTTCACCTTTATTTATAGTAAAGCTTACATTATCAACAGCTTTTAAAGTTTTTCCTTTTCCTACATTAAAATATTTCTTTAAGTTTTTAACTTCTAAAAGTACTTCTTTACTCATTAATTAATCCCCCTTTTTTTAAAGGTGATTCTACCTTTGGTGCTAATTCATGCATAAGCCAACAATTTAGTTTATGAGAATCAGTTATATTTGTTTCTTCTGGCATAGATTCCTTACATATCTCCATTGCATATTCACACCTTGCTGCAAATGGACATCCCACAGGTGGATTCAATAAATCTGGTGGAGTTCCGCTTATAGAATATAATTCTCCTTTATGCTCAGTATCTAATGTAGGCATAGATTTAAGTAGCGCCCAAGTATAAGGATGCCTTGCATCTGTAAATATTTCCTTAACTGTTCCTCTTTCAACAACTATCCCTGCATACATTACTTGTATTTTATCTGCAAATTCTGCAACAACTCCTAAATCATGAGTTATTAAAATAACAGAAGTTCCAAGTTTTTCTTTAAGCTTATCCATAAGCTTCATAATTTGCGCCTGAATAGTTACATCTAAAGCTGTTGTTGGCTCGTCGGCTATTAATATTTTGGGACTACATGCAATAGCTATAGCAATCATCATTCTTTGTCTCATACCACCTGAGAACTCAAATGGATATTGATTAATTCTTTCCTCAGCATTTGGAATATTAACAAGCTTTAATAATCTTATAGCTTCTTCATTTGCTTGCTGTTTATTCATGCCTCTATGGATTTTTAAAACTTCTGTTATTTGCTTTCCAAGCTTCATTGTTGGATTTAAAGATGTCATAGGATCTTGGAAAATCATACTAATATCTTTTCCTCTAATTTTTTGCATTTCTTTTTCATTTAAAGATAATATATCTTTTCCATCAAACATAATTTTTGATTCTTTATGTATCTCAGATGGTGGTGTAGGTAATAATCTCATTAAAGATTTTGCCGTTATACTCTTTCCACATCCTGATTCACCAACTACAGCTAAAGTCTCGCCCTGTGATAATTCAAAACTTACTCCTCTTACCGCTTTAACTTCTCCAGCATAAGTATGGAATGATACCTTTAAGTCCTTTACCTCAAGTATTTTTTTCATAATATCTTTTCCCTCCTTATAAACTACCGCTACTTTCTTAATTTTGGATCTAATGCATCTCTTAATCCGTCACCTAATAAGTTAAATGCTAACATTGTTATAGCAATAGCTAGTGATGGGAATATAAGCTGACTTGGATAAAATTGCATTACTTGCTGTCCAGCTGATGCCATTGCCCCCCAACTTGTTTGTGGTGGTTGTATTCCAAGTCCTATAAAACTTAAGAAAGCTTCTGCAAATATATAACTTGGTATATCAAAAGTTATGTATACAATTATAATTCCTAAAGTATTTGGAATCATATGCTTCATTATAATTCTAAAAGGACTTGCCCCTAATGTTTGTGCTGCCATAACATATTCTGCTTCTTTAAGTTGCATTACTTGTCCACGAACCATTCTAGCAATACCAGTCCAACCAGTTATACATAAAGCTATTAAAAGTGGTAATATACCATTTCCAAGTCTTATAGCTATTAATATAACAACAATCAAATATGGAATCCCACTTAAAATTTCCACAATTCTCATCATTATACTATCTACTTTTCCACCAAAATATCCACTTACTCCTCCATATATAATTCCAACTACACATTCAATTAATGTACCAACAAATGCAATAATTAAAGATACTCTACCACCAATCCATAATCTATCAAATAAATCTCTTCCTAGATTATCAGTTCCAAACCAATGAGCTAACGAAGGTCCTTTGTTCATATCTTTTATATTTTGAACCATATAATTGTCTCCTGCTATAATAGGTTGTATTACGCACATAAGTATAATTACTATTAAAACAATTAATGAACTTAATGCTACTTTATTTCTTTTAAGTCTTCTCCAAGCATCTTGCCAATAGGTTAAATTTGGTCTAGCTATTTGCTCAGATTTATTCTTGTCTATTCCTACAATTTTAAATTTATCTCTACTTAACTCTGCCATACATTAACCTCCTATTTACCCTCTAATTTAATACGTGGATCTATAACGCTATATAAAATATCTACTATAAGAATTGATAATATATAAAGTGCTGCAAAAAATAATGTTAATCCCATAATAACGTTATAATCTTTTGTATATATAGCATCCACTAATCCATTCCCAATACCAGGAATAGCAAATATTCTTTCAATAACTACAGTTCCAGTTATTATTGTTGCTATTTGTGGTCCAAGTATTGTTATTATTGGTAATATAGAATTTCTTATAATATGTTTGAAAGTTATTGCCCCAGAAGATAAACCTTTTGCCTTTGCTGTTAATATATAGTCTTGACCAAGTACATCTAAAACTGATGCCCTCATATATCTTGCATAAGTAGCTACACTGCTCAAACTTAGTGCTATTGTTGGTAATATTGTGAATTTAAATCTTTCAAAGAATGGGGTACTACTACTAAACCAACCTGCAATAGGTATTCCTCCATTTCCCCCTATAGTGCTTTGTATTAAAGTTGCAAGAACAAAGCTTGGAATAGAAACTCCAAGTATTGCAATAAACATTACAACATAATCTATAGCTGTATTCCTCCTAAATCCTGCTATTATACCAAGTAGTACACCTACTATTAATCCTAAAAGTACTGATTGAATTCCTATTCTTGCTGATGCTGGGAATCTATCTTTAATTATTTCTGAAACTCCAAGTCCTGGTGTTACAAAAGAATCTCCTAAATCCCCTTTAACAAGACTTTTAAGGTATAATACATACCTTTCTGTAATTGGTTTATCTAATCCATACTTTACTTCCATATTTTTCAGTACTGCTTCAGGTAATTTTTTAGCTTGTGCTCTTACAGGATTTCCTGGCATACTATTCATTAAGAAAAATGTAGCTGATACAATAACAAATAAAGTTATTATCATTAATACTAATCTTTTTAAAAGATATTTAACCATGTATTTTGCCCCCTTATTTATTTAATTTTGTTCTATATACGCCCATCTTAATTGATAACTACCACCAAACTTTGGATATTGAATTCCATGAATGTAATTCTTTTGGAATGAATGTATATCTAAATAATATGTTGGAGCTACTGCTGGATTTTCAGCAACTTCGATCTTTTCTATTTCCTTATACATCTTAATTCTTTTATCCATATTTGTTTCAGTTTGTAAATCTTCTAAAAGTTTGTTCACCTTGTCATCATTGAATTTTCCATAATTGCTTCCGTTTTTTGCCCCAAATAAATCTAGGAATGTCATAGGGTCATTATAATCTGCCCCCCAACCAGCCATCGCTATGTCAAATTCTCCATCATTTTGCTTTCTTAAAAAATCTGAAAAATCTGCTGGTGTTTGAAGTTTTATATTTACTCCAATTTTTTGCTTCCATATATTTTGTAAATATTCACCTTGATTTTTTAAACTTGAATTACTATTTTGAAGTAATAAATCTATGTTATATTTTGACGGATTAGAATCAAGTCCAAGCTCCTTTAGTCCTTCTATAAATAAATCTTTAGGATTTTTATTTGCTATTTCTTTTAATGGCTCTTTTACTTCTTTTCTATACTCCTTATCTCCAACTAAAATTCCATCTGGCACCATTCCATAAGCTGGAACTCCACTTTTTAATATATCTTTTGTATATTGTTCTCTATCAATAGCAATAGATAATGCCTGTCTTATTTTTTTATTTCGAAGTATTTTATTTGGACTTTTCATATTATACTGATCATAATATACAGTTGGCATAACACCACTTACTTCCTTCCACTTTCCTTCTTTAACTCCTTTTTGAAGTTCTTTTATATATTCTCCACCAACTTTAAACATTACATCAAGTTGTCCACTTAAAAACATTTGATATTGTGTATTTACTTCACCGATTTGATTTAAATTTACTTCATCTAATTTAATATTTTTTGCATTCCAATAATTCGGATTTTTAACTAATTCTACTTTAGCTCCTCTTTTCCAGTTAGAAACCTTAAAAGGACCACTAAATACTAATCCTTCTTCCCTACTTCCATATGTTTCTCCTTGTGCCTTTACAACATCTTCTCTTTGTGGAGCTAACACTGGAAATGCAACTAATTGAATAAAGTATGGAATTGGATCTTCAAGTTCCACAACTAAAGTTTTATCATCTGGTGTTTTAATTCCAACATCTTCTGCCTTTGCTTTTCCATTAAAATAATTTTCTCCATTTTTTACACCAAATAAAAAGAAAGAATATCCTGATGCAACATTTGGATCTAGCATTCTCATCCATGCATATTTAAAATCTTTTGATGTAAGCTTTTTACCATCACTCCACTTAAGTCCATCTCTTAGATGAAAGATATATGTCTTTTCATCTTTACTTTTTTCAAAAGATTTTGCAGCACCTGGTACTGGCTTATCATTATCATATACTAATAATGTTTCTTGAGTATTTTGTACTATATTAAAAGATTCAGAATCAGTAGCTTTTACAGAATCCATAGTTTTAATTGCCCCAGTTGTTAAATTTACTACTTTCGATTCTTTAGAATATGCTTCTTTCTTATTTCCACATCCAGTAAATAGAGTTAATATTATTCCGCTAATCAAAATCGTACTTATTACTTTTTTAGCTTTCATTTTCATGCCCCCTTTTTTCTTGTTTCTATTTTATCAAAGATATAAGCATTTAATTATATATTTTTTATAAATTTTTTATTCTATTAAATTTTTTATAAAAACTAACTTATATTTTTATCATTTTACCATATGTTTTTTACTCAGATACATGTGTATTTCACAATATTTTCTGTAAATTTTTAGGAGTTAAATAACACACTATAGCTGATTTTCACTTTCAATTAATACACTATTTTTTTATAATTAAGTGAATTTTTATACGATTAATTAGTAGAGTTATAAAAGTATATAAATAGCATTACTACTATTTTCAACTATTCTTTAATACTTTATAGTTCATTTAAGTTTTATTTTTTAAATAAAACTTAAATGGATCACTGTATCAATTAAAATATTTAATGTATCAAAATTCTTTTGTAATTATTTTGAATATTTACTCCAATAGTAAATTAATTAACTTTTTATGCATATTTTCTTCAAACTTTATCTATTCTGATATATTTTTTATTAAACTTTAAAAACATTTTGTTAACTATTAACATTTTAGAAACATTATGAAAATTTATTTTTAAAACTAATTATCTATATAAAAAATAAAGTAAATGTAATGATTATAAAAAAATATTATTGCAGAAATGAAAATAGCAATAAAATAGACCGTCTACGTAAATGATAAAAAATCATTTACGTAGACGGTCTATTTTAAATTAAATATTATATTTATTACTTTAAGATTTTTTCCCACTCTTTATTTTCTAAATATTCAAGTAGTTCACTTCTTAAACCTTCTTTTCTTAATCCGTACTCTATTGTAGCTTGTAAGAATCCAAACTTATCTCCAACATCGTATCTTCTTCCTTCAAAATCATAAGCATACATAGCTTCTTGTGATATTAAAGTTTTTAAAGCATCTGTAAGTTGGATTTCATTTCCCTTACCAGGAGCTGTATTTTCTAATATTTCAAATATTTGTGGAGTTATTATATATCTACCAAGTATTGCAACATTAGTTGGAGCTTCTTCTCTCTTTGGCTTTTCAACTAAATCTTTAACTTTATATACTCTATTTTCTATATGAATTCCATCAACTATTCCATATTTTGAAACATCTTCTTCTGGTACAGTTTGAACTCCAAGTATTGAAGTTTTATATTCGTCATAACATTCCATAAGTTGTTTTAAACATGGTTTATCACTATAAACAACGTCATCTCCAAGTAATACTGCAAATGGTTCGTTTCCAACGAATGTCTTTGCACAATGTATAGCATGACCTAAACCTCTTGGTTCTTTTTGTCTTATGTAATGAATATCAACCATATCTGATATATCTCTTACAAGTTCTAATAATTCATCTTTACCTGACTTTTCAAGTTCCATTTCAAGTTCTACTGATTTATCAAAGTGGTCTTCTATACACTTTTTATTTCTTCCTGTTATTATAAGAATTTCTTCAATACCTGATGCTATAGCTTCCTCTATTATATATTGAATAGTTGGCTTATCAACTATTGGTAACATTTCTTTAGGTTGTGCTTTTGTTGCTGGTAAAAATCTTGTTCCAAGTCCAGCTGCAGGTATAATCGCTTTTTTTACTTTCATGACTTATCCCCCTTAACTTCTATATTAATAAATAAATTCACATAAGTCTTGTTTTTAATAAAAAGTCTCTATTTCTAGTATACCACATATCATATTTTAAATGTATTATTTTAATTTGGAAAATAAAAACGTTATCTTTTATTAATTTAATACTTGTATTTTGTATAATTTTGTACTTTATTATCAAATATTATATATTTTTATTGATTTTTATAAAAATCAATGTTATTATGATTAATATATTAATTTAAGATAATATATTTTAACTAGATATTTAAAAATATGTTCATATATATATCATATAGAAAGGCTTGAGATGATGAAAAAACAAACAAAAGATTTTTTAATAGTAGGTTTTGCTCTTTTTGCAATGTTCTTTGGTGCTGGTAATCTTATATTCCCACCATTTCTTGGGCATCTAGTTGGAGATCAATACCTTATTGCTATTATCGGATTTACACTTACTGGAGTTGGACTACCACTACTTGCTATAATCGCTTGTACTAAAGGTGATGGAACTTTTGAAACTATGGCTACAAAAATTGGGCCTAAATTTGCTTTAGTATTTGCAACACTTTTATTTATAGCTATAGGTCCAATGCTTGGAATACCTAGAACTGCTGCTACAACTTATGAATTAACTATAAGTCCTATATTCCCAGGTATACCACCACTTGTTTGGATGATTATATATTTTGGAATAAACTTATTTTTCGTATTTAATAAATCAAGTATTATAGATACAATTGGTAAAATATTAACTCCTGCTTTATTAATAATACTTGCAATAATAATTTTTAAAGGAATAATATTCCCAATTAGAAATATTACTACAACTAATGCTCCATCTGTTTTTTCAACTTCATTCCTTGAAGGATATCAAACAATGGATGCACTAGCAGCACTTCTTTTTGCTGCTATAGTATCAGGTAATATATTATCTAAAGGCTATAAAAAGAAAGACTTAGTTCCTATGACAGTTAAAGCAGGTATGGTTGCTGCAATTGGTTTAGCATTTGTTTATGGTGGACTAACTTTCTTAGGGGCTCAAACTAATGGATTAGTTTCATCTGATATAGGTAAAACTGGATTACTTCTTGTATTATCAAAAGAGATACTTGGAAGCGTTGGTACTATTATAATTGGTATTGCAATGGGACTTGCATGTTTAACTACATCAATAGGCCTTATAACTGCTGGTTCTTCTTTCTTTTCTGAAATATCAAAAGGAAGATTACCTTATAAAGTTAATGCTATTGTTATTACTATAATTAGTATTATAATAGGACGTCTTGGTGTTGATCACATAATAAAGATTTCAGGTCCTATATTAAATGTACTTTATCCAGTTGCTATAACACTTATTGCAACAACTCTTTTAGATAAGTTTTTAACTAATATTCGTGCAATAAGACTTGGAATATATACTTCTTTAATTTTTGGAATACTTAGTGTTATTCCTGCAATTAATTTAAGCTTTATTCCTCTTAGTTCTAAAGGATTTGCATGGCTTATACCAACATTAATTGCAATTTTAATTGGAAACATAATTTTTAAAAATGAAACTAAAAATGAAGAAATAATAGAAAATGTAGTGTAGTTATACACTACATTTTTTCTATTTTTATAATTCTATATATCCTTTCATTAAATTATAAGCTTGTTTACAGTAAATTTTAATAATGATAAAATTTTCTTAAGTACATGTGGGTATACTAAATGTAATTATCAAAGAGGAGGACTATATATTATGGCAATAAAACTAATATGTATTGATATGGATGGTACGTTACTTGACAACGATCATAATATATCTGAAGAAAATAAAAAAACTTTAAAAGAAGCAGTTAATAAAGGAATTAAAATAGCACTAACTACTGGTAGACTTTTTACGTCTGCAAAATTTTACTCTGATTTAATAGGAATTGATGCTCCAATAATTTCATCAAATGGAGCTTATATAAAAGATAAAAATTCAGATAAAGTTATATATGAAAATCCTCTTTCTTTAGAAGAATCATTAGAAATATATAATATTTTAAAAAAGTACCCTTTTAGAATATGTTTCAATACTCATAATACAACAATTTCTAATGAACCTCTTGAAGAAAGTCACGCTTATATTTTAACAAATAAACTGGCATCAAAAGAAGATCAAATAAAAATTGATGTGTCTAGTGATTTAACTAATGTCTTAAAAGATTATGAAGGTGATGTTTTAAAAGCAATAACTATAGATACTACTCGTGAAAATAGAGATGAGATGCAAAAAGCTAAAAATGAATTTATAGATTTAAATAAATATGAAGTTGTAAGTTCTAGTCTTTATAACTTTGAAGTTATGAGAAAAGATACATCTAAAGGAAATGCAGTTAAGCATTTAGCTAAAATGCTTAATATTTCAAGAGATGAAATTATGTGTATTGGTGATAGTGAGAATGATCTTTCAATGATTCGTTATGCTGGAATTGGTGTTGCTATGGGAAATGGATTAGATATTTTAAAAAATGAGGCAGACTTTATAACAGATAGTAATGTTAACTCTGGTGTAAGTAAAGCCATAAAAAAATTTGCACTATAGTATATAGGTTACCTAAAATAGGTAACCTTTTTCATTCTTTTATTATGTAAAATTCTTCATTATAATTACTTATTATTGATTTATTTACATATATTATCATAAATGATATACTATGATTATATTTTATAAATATAGGGGTTTTGAGGAGAGGTTTATGGGAAAATTAAAAAAGATGGCTTTATGGCAAAAGGTTCTTTTGTCACTTTTTGTTTTATTATTAGTTTCTGTGGGAGGTGCTTATTTCTATATTCATAACCTTTTAGATAAAACTGAAAAGGTTGAAATTAATGAAGAAAATTTAGGTATAACTCCTGAAAATAAAGAACTTGCTGTTAAAAACAAAGGGGTAACTAATATAGCTTTATTCGGTGTTGATGCACAAAATGGTAATACTGGTCGTTCAGATGCTATTATGATTCTTACTATTGATAAAGATCATGATAAAATTAAGTTATCATCTATAATGAGAGATTCTTACACTAATATAATTGGTCATGGAAAAGATAAAATTACTCATGCTTATGCATTTGGCGGTCCTGAACTTGCACTTAATACTATAAATAAAAATTTCAATTTAAGTATTGATAAATTTATTACTGTTAACTTTACTACTCTTCCTAAAATTGTTGATAAAATAGGTGGAATAGAAATGAATTTAACAGAAGGTGATTTAAAATATATAAATGATTATATTAATAGTGTAAATAATATTAATAATACTAATGCTTCTAATATACCAACGCCTGGAGTAAAAACATTAAATGGAGCTCAAGCTCTTGCATATGCAAGAATTAGATACGATGGTGGAGACCAAAGAAGAACAGAAAGACATAGAAATGTAATTACAGCAATTTTTAATAAAATTAAAAAAATGCCAGTTTCAAGTTATCCTGGAACATTAAATGAATTACTTCCACTAGTATCAACTAATATTAGTTCAAGTGAGTTTATGACATTAGGTAAAGATATTATAAAAACTGGGGCTACTTCAATTGAAGAATACAGAGTACCTTGTAATAATCATTCAAACGGCAAAAATATAAACGGTGTTTATTATATGACTTTCGATATTGGAGCTGAAACTAAAGAATTACACAAATTCATATACGAAAACTAATTAATAAATTTAAAATATAGCTTGGTAATTTTATACTACCAAGCATATTTTTTAAAATTAATACGAACATATGTTCTTATTTTTTTCTCCTTCTGCATATATATTTAGTATAGCAACATTATGTAAATTGCTTATTTAATAGTAAGTTTAATTCGAAAGGGGGACGCTAAATTGAATGACTTAAATTTATTAAAATTAGCAAAAAAGAATGATATGAATGCAAAAGAAGAACTAATAGTTAAATACACTCCTTTAGTTAGAAAGCAAATAAAGAAATATTCTTATATAGATTGTTATGATAGTGAAGATCTTATGCAATATGGAATTTTATCTATACTTAAAGCAATTAATACTTTCGATTTAGATAAAAGCTCTTCTTTTTCATCTTATGTTATGTGGACAGTATGTAATAATTTTGCTTATTTATGTAGAGGACATAATTCTGATAGAAAAGCTCATAGCTTAAACCTTCAAACAGAAGCTGGCGATGAAATTATAGATATTCTAGTTGATGAAACAAATATTGAAGAAGATTTTATTAATTCATCAGAAGAAGAACGTATCTCTTCTATAATTAAACTTTTAGATACTGATGAAAGAAACTTATTTAATTTTTTAATGTATAGTAATGTTAAATGCGCCTTAAAAAGATACTCTGAAAAATATAATATAGATTATTCTAAATGCATTTATAAAAAGAAAAAACTAGCTTCTAAGTTAAGAATTTTGTTAAATAACATCTGAAAATTATATATTCCCGGGAAATATTTTATATAAACAAAATGTAGGATAATATCTTTTTTTGATATTATCCTACATTTTTATTTACTCTAATTAATTTTTATACTTCAACCCACTTAATCCTAATTTGAAGGACTTTCTTCTCCTGATGCTTCGCCACCTTGTGAGCCCACTGTGCTACCATTCTGTGATCCGTCTGAGCCTCCACCTTGTGAACCGCCTGTGCTGCCACCTTGTGAGCCTCCTGAACTACCACCTTGTGAACTTCCTGAGCTACCACCTTGTGAACTTCCTGAACCACCGCCTTGTGAACTTCCTGAGCTACCACCTTGTGAACTTCCTGAGCTACCACCTTGTGAACTTCCTGAACTACCGCCTTGTGAACTTCCTGAACTACCGCCTTGTGAACTTCCTGAGCCACCGCCTTGTGAACTTCCTGAACCACCGCCTTGTACTCCGCCTGAACCACTGCCTTGTGAACTTCCTGATCCATTACCTTGTGGGGTTCCTTGTCCGACACCAGCTTGCTCATCACTATTATTTATAGAAGTATTATTATTTTCATCTATTTCTTCTGCTTCCTTAGCCTTTATTTCTTCATCCTTATCTTTAAGTTTTTTAATTGTATCATTTAAATCTAACACTTCCTCATCTATATAATATATAGTTTTATCTTTAAGTTCACTATTTAATGCTAATATAGCTTTTACTGAAACAATATGAGATAATCTTTTTTCTTTATATTCTCCTTTAGTTAATTTAAATGTATCTTTATTTATAATGTTCTTATATCCTTCCACTAAATTTGATTCTAAGTATTTTTCATTAACTAAATCTTTATCTTCATTCTTTTCTAATAAAGATATTGAATTTATAAATTCATCGAATTTTTTATCTTCTAATTCCGATGATTTTAATAATATATTGTTATAAATCTTATCTAAAGTATCACCTTTATTATAATCCATAATTTTTTTATAATCCTTTAAATCAAGTTTAAGTTGTATACTATTATCAACATTAAAATTTTCTTTAATTATACTATTTTTTATTATTCCATCTTTTTTATACAATTCATTTGCTGAAAATGATTCTTCAGCATCTTTTATAAGTAGTTCTCCTACATAATAATTAGCTTTAATAGTATTTTCTAGCTTATTTACTTCGACTATTGAAAATGAATGTAAACTTTCTTCATCTGTTAAAAGCATAGTTAAACTAATTATATTGCTATTTTCTTTATTTGAATAAACTTCTCTATTTTTACTTCCTACAGCACCCTTTAGATTTATTCCTGTAACTATAACTCCTATTGATAGAATTGCTATAGATGCAATATAAAATATTAAATTTTGCTTTTTAATATTTTCTGTTATGCTTCTTTTCTTTCTTCTTCCTTTTTTCTCTTGAAGTGCCGTAATTTCTTTATCTTCATTATATTCTAAAGAATATCCGTTTTCCTCATAACTATTAAATTCTATAGCACCATTATTAACTAAACTCATAGCATAATCTTTCCCTGAAAATAATGCTAAAATAAATGTTATTACATAATTTAAAATTAAACCTACAGGTATATTAAGTATATATATAATTAAAGCTTGTACTAATATTAATGATATTCCTTTTAAAATTTGCTTTCTTCCCAAATAAGAAATTCCTCCAAATAAAAATGTTACATAATCAAAATTATATGGAATAACTTTAAGCTTTTCATTTTTATCTACTAATACTGCATACTTTATACCTTTTCCTCTTAAATACGTAAAATCGTTATGTTTTTTTACCCCTTTCTTTCCCATACACTCCTCCAAAGCTTTAAATAATTATTTATATTTTAACATATTTTACATATTTTATTAACCTCACCTTTAAAAGCTTATAACTTTTTCTCTTATTATTTTCAACAAAAAAGACTACATTAAAGTTAAGCTTTAATGTAGTCTTTTTTATAATTTTATTTATAATAATTCTTTATATTTTCCTATATATATTTTCTTAACTAATTGACATAATAACATATATGCTATTACTGTAATTATTAATATTCCAAAATATGAAGTGCTAAGCTTAGTCATTTGAAGGGCTCCTCCTAATGCTGTAAATGGTATTATTGTTCCAACAATTAATGCAATTACTGTCATTGCAATTACAGGAGAAGATGCTCTACTTTGAACAAATGGTATTTTCTTTGTACGTATCATATGAATTATTAACGTTTGTGTACATAAACTTTCTACAAACCATCCTGTATTAAATAGTGATACTAGATGTGGATTTGATGCACTACTACATCCATATACAAACCACATTACAAGGAATGTTGTTATATCGAATATTGAGCTTGTTGGTCCAAATATAACCATAAACCTTGCAATACTTGATGCATCCCACTTCCTTGGAACTTTTAAATAATCTTCATCCATGTTATCCCATGGTATTACTATTTGTGATATATCGTAAATTAAATTAAGAACTAAAATTTGTATTGGAAGCATTGGTAGAAATGGTAAAAATGCGCTTGCAACAAGTACACTTAACATATTCCCAAAGTTTGAACTAGTTGTCATCTTTATATATTTTATTATGTTACCAAAAGTTTTTCTACCTTCTAATACTCCACCTTCTAGAACCATTAAATCTTTTTCTAAAAGTATTATATCAGCAGATTCCTTTGCTATGTCAACGGCAGTATCAACTGAAATTCCAACATCAGCAGCTCTCATTGCGCCTGCATCATTTATTCCGTCCCCTAAAAATCCAACAGTATGTCCATTTTCTCTTAAAGAAGTAACTATACGTGTCTTTTGATTTGGTGATAACTTAGCAAAAATATCTGTTTCTTCTACTTTCTTTTGTAATTCTGAATCATCCATATGTTCTATTTCAGAGCCAAGTAAAATCTTTTTATTTTTAATTCCAACTTGACTACATACACATGCTGTTACAGCTTCATTGTCTCCAGTTAAAACTTTAACTCCTACCCCATAATCTTTTAATGCTTTAATTGCTTTTGTAGTTGTTTCTTTTGGAGGATCTAAAAAGCCCATATATCCCATAAGAACCATATCTTTTTCATCATTTACTGAAAACTCTTCTCTTCCTTCATTTTCAGTTTTTTGAGCTATTCCTATAACTCTCATACCTTCACTATTAAGCTTATTTACAGTTTTTATTATTTTTTCACGTATTTCCTTTGTAAGAGGAAGAACTTTCCCATCATCTTCTACGTAGCTTGATATATCAAGCATTTCCTCTATTGCACCTTTTGTTATTATTTGAATTTTAGAATTCTTATCTTTAAGAACAACAGACATCCTTTTACGTGAAAAATCAAATGGTATTTCATCTACTTTAACATACTTACCTTCAAGTTCTTTCATCCCATACTTAATTGCGTGATCTATTATAGCTAAGTCCATTAAATTTTTAAGACCTGTTTGATAATAACTATTTAAAAATCCATGTCTTAGAACTCTATCATCTGTCTTTCCATTTATATCTAAATGTCTTTCAAGAATTATTTTATCTTGTGTTAAAGTTCCAGTTTTATCTGTACATAAAATATCCATTGAACCAAAGTTTTGAATTGAATCTAATTTCTTTACTACAGTCTTTCTTTTTGCCATAGCATAAGCACCTTTTGCAAGGTTTGTTGTAACTATCATAGGTAACATTTCTGGTGTAATACCAACTGCCACTGATAATGCAAATAAAAAAGCTTGAAGCCAACTTCCTTTAGTAAATCCGTTTAAGAAAAATACTATAGGTACCATAATTGCCATGAACTTAATAAGAAGAAAGCTTACTTTATTTACTCCAATATCAAAGTTTGTTTTTACTTTTTTGCCTGTTAGTGATTTACCTATTTCTCCAAAGTATGTTCCATCTCCAGTTGTTATAACTAATGCTAATGCTGATCCACTTATTACATTAGTACCCATAAAAGCAAGGTTATTTAGTTCTAAAGGATTGTTATCTTTAGCTTCTTCATAACTTAATTCTCCACCAAATTTTTCAACCGGTTCTGATTCACCTGTTAAGGCAGATTGTCCAACAAATAAATCCTTTGCTCTAATAATTCTAACATCTGCTGGTATCATATCACCTGCTGCTAAATATACAATATCACCTGGTACTAACTCTTGAAGTGATATCTCTTTTCTACCATTTCTCTCTACATCTACTGTTGTATGTACCATAGCTTTAAGTTCTTCTGCTGCTTTACTTGATCTTAATTCTTGGACAAATCTAAGAACTCCACTTATTGTAACCATTATACAGATTATAACTACACTTGAATAATCCCTTTGATCTTTTGGAACTAATATTACATCTGTAAATAAAGATATTATTCCTAAAACAAATAATACTATAGTAAAAGGATTTATAAATGCTTCAAATAATTTCTTTCCTACTGAGTCTTTCTTTTCATGAGATATTTCATTTAACCCAAATTGATCTCTTAACATCTCAACTTTACTTTCATCTAATCCTTTTTCTGATGTATCCATTTTTAAATACAATTGCTCTATATTTGTTCTACTTGCATCCATTAATCTTTCTTTGGCTACAGATAATTTTTTTCTTTTTTTTGTATCCTTTCTTAATTCCATTTTTTCACCTCCAAAAAAAATCTCTTATCATAGGCATAACTTAAACCTATGATAAGAGAAGCTAATTATATAAAGTATTAAAACTAAAAAATCATAATCATACGTTCAAGCTTTAGCATCGCAGGGCGATGAAATTGCATTAGAATATGCCTTAATACCGACATACACTGCTAACCTTCTCATAATGTCTCCATTATTTTGCGGTAGCAACCCTTATCCCTGCGGTAGCCTCACCTACCGTTTTTCTTCTTTGCTTGTCTTTTACGAGTATAGTCCTTTGGATTATGTAAATCAATAAACAATTAAAGAAGATTTTGTTAACTTTAATATATGAAAAATTATTTATTTTTTGCTTTTCCCTGAATTTCTGGAACTTCCCTTACCTCATTTTTCTTTGGGCTTTCAAATCTTTTACTATTCCATGATGATTGTTGATCTTTTTTAGCCATAATTTTCACCTCCTAAAATCTTTATAATAAGTTTCTGTAAATTAAGAGTTTATTATTCATAGCATTATTTTATTATTAATATATTTTGAATTATTTTACAGTATTTATATTTGTAAAATTTTAGTTTTCGGAAAAATATGCATATATAAAAATTAAATGATATTTAAATAAATTTTTATTATGTAACACTTTTAGTTAATTCACATATTATATAATTGTATGAATTAACTAAAGTTAAGGAAAGGTGAGATATTAAATGAAAATTGCTGTAAGAGGTGGCCATAACTTCAACGTACCAGGTTCACATGGACTTATAGACGAAACTACTGAAGGTAGAAAAATTAAAGATTCCTTAATTAAATATTTGAAATCAATTGGTCATAATGTATTAGATGTAACCCCACCAGATTCTTATAACACTTCTATTTCAGATTTATCCTATGGAGTAAACAAAGCCAACTCATGGGATGCTGATCTTTTCATAAGTTGTCATTTTAATAACGCTTATTCAAGCTATAATGGCGCTCTTGGATCAGAAGTTTTAGTCTATGATTCTAGTTTCAAAGAAGCAAATTCTGTAATGGCTGCATTAGCTTCCCTTGGTTTTAAAAACAGAGGCGTTAAGGCAAGACCTACTTTGTATGAACTAAGAAATACAACAATGCCTGCTATGATTATTGAAACTTGTTTTGTGGAAGCTACAGAAGATGTTGCTCTTTACAAAAGATTAGGTCCCGATTTAATTTCAAAAACTATAGCCGAATATATCTCTGGTAAAAAAGTTCCTTCTAAACCTGACAATAATACTCCTGACACTTCTAATAAAGAACTTTGGGAAGTATCTATAAGTGGTGAGATTGTTAAAGAACTTCAAAGAGAATTAAATATTCAAGCAAATGCAAATTTAGTAGTTGACGGTTACTTTGGCACCGAAACTTTAAATAAATGTATTATTGTTATGGAAGGTGCTAGTGGTAATTTAACTAAAATAATTCAAAAAAGACTTATTGCTCTTAACTATTCATTAGGAGCATATGGTGCTGATGGAGTATTTGGTTCATCTACTAAAAATGCTATTATTAAATTCCAAAAAGACAGAAAGTTAACTGCTGACGGAATAGTTGGCAAAGATACTTGGCGAGAACTATTAAAAAAATAAAAAAATTGCCCCGAAACTTTTACTTATAAGTCTCGGGGCTTTTATATTAATGAAATTTATAGATCTTCTCCTCTTGTTTCTATTACGTTTTTATACCAATAGAATGATGCTTTTTTCTTTCTCTCTAAATTATTTTTATGGTCAACATATATAAAGCCATATTGCTTTTTATATCCATTAAGCCAGCTTAATAAATCAATTACTGACCATGCGTAATATCCTTTTAAATTAATACCTTCTTTAATTGCTTCTTTTACAACCTTTAAATGTTCTTCTATAAACTTAATTCTTGGAATATCCATTACTTCACCTTCAATTATTGGATCTTCATCTCCAAGACCATTCTCAGTAATATATAATTTAACATCACCATATCTATCTTTTAGCATTCTAAGACCATCTAAGAAACCTTCTGGTGATATCTCCCACCCCCATTTAGTATATTTCTTATCATCCATTACTACAGTTTTATAGAAACCATCAAATGATACATTTCCAGAAGCACCTGTAGAACTTTCTCTTGTATGTTCTATATTTTCTACAGCTTCATAATTTCTTTCAACTCTTTGTGGCTGATAATAATTAAGTCCCATAAAGTCATTTTTATCTGCATTATCTTTTAATATTTGAAGTTCTTCTTCAGTCCAATCAGGCACAGTATTTCTTTTCTCTAATTCTTTAACTACATACTCTGGGTATTCTCCTTTTAAAATAGGATCATAATACCAATAAGTATCATAATTGTTTGCACGTTCTGCTGCAAGCTTATTATCCTCTTTATCATCAACTGGGAATGCTGGATTAAATACATTTGTTATTCCAATTTCTCCATATTGTTTTAAGCTCTTATATAAACCAACTGTTTTAGCATGTGAAACAAATACATTGTGTATAGCATCAAAGTATTTCTTTTCATCATTTTCTATAGCTGGTGGATGTGCCCCTAACATATATCCTAATTTACAAAATACAATTGTTTCATTAAATGTTATCCAATGCTTAACTCTATCACCAAAAGCATTAAAACAAACATTTGCATAATTTACAAATGCATCTATTGTTTTTTTATTTGTCCATCCGCCTTGTTCTTCTAATGCTTGTGGTAAATCCCAGTGATATAATGTTACAAATGGTACTATTCCGTATTTTAAACATTCATTAATTAAATTATTATAAAACTCTATCCCTTTAGGATTTACTTCTCCTACTCCATTTGGAAGTATTCTTGCCCATGAAATTGAAAATCTATATGACTCTAATCCCATTTCAGCCATTAATTTTACGTCTTCTTTATATCTATTATAATGGTCAACTGCTACATCACCATTTGTTCCTTCAAATGTCTTCCCTGGAATTTTAGAAAATACATCCCAGTTCGAAAGTCCTTTACCATCCTTATCCCATGCACCTTCTACTTGATACGATGCAGAGGCTGCTCCAAATAAAAAATCATATGGAAATTTCATAATATTCTCCTCCCTTTAACCTTCACTTTTATAAATTTATAAGAATAATATAAATTTATAGGTATGAATTTATATTATTATGATACTACATTTAAAATTCTTTGTAAACCTATTCCCTAATTATTATAAATATATTATGCTATAATAATTACTGACAAAATTTATAAGGAGAGGGTACTTTTGAGTAAAAAGAGAAATAATATTAATTTTTACAGGAAAAATAATAAGAAAAAAAAGCTACATAGAAGATTTGTGCGAAACAGAATAATTTTTGCATTAATACTTATTTTAATAATAGGCGAAGCTTATTATGGTATAAACAAATATATTACAAATAAAAAAGAAGCTGCTAAAAATGAAGAATTATTAGCAAAAGAAAATGAAGAAAAAAATACTACTAAAGATGAAGAAGTAAAAAAAGAACCTAAAGATATTGTTTTAACTATGGCTGGAGATTTTACATTAGGAACTGATGATACGTTTAATAAATCTACTAGTCTTCCAGCTGCTGTTTCTAACTCTGGTAATGATTTTTCTTACTTACTTAAAAATGTTAGAAAAGTATTTGAAGATGATGACTATACTCTAGTTAATTTAGAAACAACATTTACAGATTCAACTCAGAAAAAAGACAAAGGTGATGCTATACAATTCCACTTTAAAGGACCTAAATCTTATGCTAAAATACTAACTTCATCATCAATTGAAGGAGTAACTATTGCAAATAATCACATTTATGATTATGGAGCTCAAGGTTTTAATGACACTGTAAAAACTCTTCAAGATAATAAAGTAGATATAACTGGCGAAGGTCATAAAATAGTAACTGAAATTAAAGGAATTAAATTTGGATTCTTAGGATATCAAGCTTGGGATAATAGTGATAAGACTAAAGAAAAGATTAAAAACGATATAGAATCTTTAAAAAATGATGGTGTTAAAATAGTTATACCTTACTTCCACTGGGGTTATGAAAAAGCTACTAAACCATCTCCTTATCAAGTTGATCTTGCACACTTTGCTATAGATTCTGGTGCTGATATGGTTGTTGGTTCACACTCACATGTTATTCAACCATTAGAAGATTATAAGGGTAAATTAATTGCTTATTCGCTTGCTAATTTCTGCTTTGGTGGGAATTCAAATCCTCAAGATATGAGAACATTTATATTAAAAGCTAAGCTTAATTTTATAGGTGATGAGCTTTCTAACATGGAATATGAAGTACTTCCTGCTACTATTTCATCAGTATCAAATAAAAATGATTATGTTCCAACTCTTGCAACTGGAACTAAGGGGGCTAATATTCTTAAGTATATGAATGAATTATCTCCAACTCTTAAAGGTAAAATATCAGACAAATATTTTAAATTACAATAAAGTTTTAAACATAAAGAAAGTGACTAAGGTTAACCTTAGTCACTTTTATTTTCTTATAATATCTTATAGAGTAAATATTGCTACTATCTTTGCAATTATTATACCTATTACTCCGAAGTCTGCGTCACTAAATGTTGTTCCTGTATATCCTAAGCTGCTTAGTGATGGTAATAATAAGGCTGGTAAGAATGTTATTAAAAGACCATTTGCAAATGCTCCAAATATTGCACCTCTCTTACCTCCTGTAGCATTACCGAATACCCCTGCTGTTGCTCCACAGAAGAAATGTGGTACAACTCCTGGTAAAATTACTGGTGCTTTTAATGCTATTAATATAAACATTCCAACTATTCCACCAACAAAGCTTGATAAGAATCCAATTAAAACTGCATTTGGTGCATAAGGGAATACAACTGGACAGTCTAATGCTGGTTTTGCATTTGGTACAAGTTTCATTGCTATTCCTCTAAAAGCTGGTACTATTTCACCAAGTATTAATCTAACACCTGCAAGTATTACATATACTCCACCTGCGAATGTTATAGCTTGTACTATTGAGAATACTATAAAGTTTTGTCCTCCGCTTAATTGTCCTTCAACATATTCAGGACCTGCTGCAACTGCAACTATTAAGTATAATATAAGCATTGTTAAACTAATTGCAACTGAAGTATCTCTTAAGAATGTTAATCCTTGAGGTACATTCATTTCTTCTGTTGATTTTGATCCTTTTCCAACTAATTTACCAACTCCTGCTGATAAAAGATATCCAACTGTTCCAAAGTGACCAAATGCTATATCATCTACACCTGTTATTTTTCTCATTACAGGTTGTGCAAGTGCTGGCATAAGTGCCATAATAAGGCCTAAAAGTAATGATCCAACTATTACAAGTGGTACTCCATTTATTCCACCCGCTATTAATAAAGCTGCAAGCATACATGCCATATATAAAGTATGGTGTCCTGTTAAGAATATATATTTTAACTTAGTATATCTAGCTATTAATATATTAACAAGCATTCCAAGTGCCATTATTAGTGCTGTTTGAGTACCATAATCAACTAATCCCATTCCGACTATAGCTTCGTTATTTGGAACAATCCCTGTAATTCCAAATCCATATTCAAACATCTTACCAAAGGCATCTAAAGCTCCAGTAACAATTGTAGCTCCTCCACCAAGTACTAAGAATCCCATTATTGTTTTAATAGTTCCTGTTATACAATCAGATACAGATTTTTTTTGAAATATAAGTCCGATTAAAGCAACAAATCCAACTAATATTGCTGGTGTGCTTAATATATCTAGTAAAAATTTTAACATAGCTCTGATTCATCTCCCCATTAAATATTTAATTATGTATAGTGCAGAGCTAAGTCTAATTTTAAGACTTAGCATCTGCTATATTTTTATTAAATACTATATAATATTTTTCTTCTTTAATGCTTCAGTTAATTTTTCTTTTAATTCATTCATGTCTATCATGTTGTTTAATGAAACAACTTCTCCACCTAATCCTTCTAGTCTAACAGCAATGTCTTTAGTTCCTACATATATATCTGCATTACTTCCTTTTGCTGATGAAAGGTCTGAATGACTTAAATCTACACCTTTAACTCCAAGTTCATTTAATACCTTTTCTATATTCATTTCGATCATAAAACTACTTCCAAGTCCACTTCCACAACATACTAATATTTTCATAACAATTACCTCCTAAAATACCTTTTATTTTTATATGTCTTTATATTTTTTAAATTTTTTATGTCTTTTTATATTTTAATTATACTTTTGTATAATTTTATATACTTCATTTTGATTGTTAGCTTCTAAAATTCCATTTAAATCTTCTGTGTTCATAAACATCTCCATTAAACTAGATAACAATTCTAAGTGGTTCTCATTATCTTTAGCTGCTAGTGTAACAACTAATTTTACTGGATCATTTTGTTCATTTCCAAAGTTTAAAGGTTTATCTAAAGTTAATATGCTTATGCCAGTCTCATTAACTCCCCCCTCTGGTCTTGCATGTGATAATACAATTCCAGGAGCTATCACCATATAAGGTCCAAGTTCTTTAAAGTTATTTATTATTGCATCTTTATAACGATCTTCAACAATTCCCTTACTTTCTAAAAGTTCTACTCCAACTCCTATTGCGTCTTTCCAGTTATCACATTTTTCATTTACTTTTATAACATCTTGAGTGACTAATTCTCCTAACATGACCTTTCCCCTTAACTAATTTTTATTTCCTTAAGTTAATTCCCTTAACTTGATTTTATTATATTATTTCTAAAAAGGTTTTTGAATAGGTTTACATGACCTTCTATGTCAAATTAAAATTGAAATATTGAACTAATAAACCATTTTCTAATTAATGCTTTAAACTATAAAAGGAAGTGCTTACATTAGACACTTCCTTTTACTTATATACTAATTAAAAGTTTATAACTTCTTTGCATTTCTTTACTATATCTTCACTATCCATACCATATTTATTTGATAAAAATTTCATACTTCCAACTTCGCCAAAGTGATCATTAACACCTATTGCTTTAATAACAGCTGGTACTTCACTACATGAAATTTCACAAATTGAACTATATAATCCACCAATAATATTATGATTTTCACAAGTTACTGCTCTCTTAGTCTTTTTAAGTGACTTAATAACAAGATCTTTATCTATTGGTTTAATACTATGAAGTGCTACAACTTCAGCACTAATTCCTTCATTTTTAAGAAGCTTATGAGCTTCTAATGCCTTACTTGTCATAATTCCTGTTGTAAATATAGTGACATCTGTTCCTTCTCTTAAAACATTACCTCTAAGAAGCTCAAAATTATTATCCTCTTCATATACTTTAGGAACTTCTTTTCTTGGCATTCTAATATATACAACACCTTCATAATTTACAGTTTCAATTAAAACTTTTCTAAGTTCAACTTCATCACAAACATCAATAATAGTAACTCCTGGAATACTTCTTAAAACTCCAATATCCTCAAAACTCATATGAGTTCCACCATTTAACTCTGATGCAATACCAGCATCTGTTCCAATTATTTTTATATTTTGTTTTGCATAGCTCATTGATATTGCAATTTGATCACATATTCTTCTTGTTGAAAATGCAGTAAATGTACAAATATATGGATTCATTCCATATGCACTCATACCAGCTGCCATGCTTGCCATATTCTGCTCACTTATTCCTGTATCAAAGGCTCTTTCTGGAAACATTTTTCTAAGTGGCATAGTTCCATTAGCTTCTGCTAAATCCGCATCCATAAAAACTATATTATCATTTTGACTCATAAGTTCTGTCATTGTATCACATAAAACTTTTCTCATTTCCATAATAAATACCTCCTACATTAAATCCTCTATTGCTTTTTTCATTTCTTCATCAGTAAGTCCCATACTATGGCTCTTATATCCTGAGTCTTCTATTACCTTTACACCTTTTCCTTTTATTGTGTCTAATACAATTAAACTAGGCTTATCTTGTTTCTTTCCTTTTTCTATAGCATTATGAATCTCTTCCAAGTCATGTCCATTAACAGTTTGAGTAAACCATCCAAATGCTTCCCACTTCTTATCAATTGGGTCCATTTTCACAATATCATTTAATATTCCATCTAATTGCATTTTATTATAATCAACAAATACAATTAAATTATTAAGTTTAAAATTTGGCGCTGCAAGAGCTGCTTCCCAAACTTGTCCTTCATCACATTCTCCATCTCCAATTATGCAATAAATATATGCGTTATCTTTTTTAATCTTTGATGCTTTTGCCATACCAACTGCACAACTGATACCTTGTCCTAATGATCCTGTTGTCATATCAATTCCATTAGTTTTATTCATATCACAATGACTTGGAAGAAGTGTATTTTCCTTATTTAATGTAAGTAAATCTTCTTCTTTTATATATCCCTTATCTGCTAATGTTGCATAAAGTGCTGGACCTGCATGTCCTTTTGATAATACAAGTCTATCTCTACCTTCCATTTTAGGTTTATTAACATCAATATTCATTTCCTTATTATATAAAAGAACTAAAACTTCAACTATTGAAAGACTACCACCATAATGGCCTTTTCCTACACTATGTATTTCCTCAATTATAAGTCTTCTAACCTTTTTACATTTTTCAGTTAAAACTAGTATTTCTTCTTTTTTCATATACTTTTCCTCCTTATAAATAAATTTAAATTTTTAATTTCTTTTATATTTAGTAAATATATCTAAAACCTCATCTTTTGAAGAAGCACTTTTAAGCTTTTTTAAGTCTGATTGGTTATTTATAATATCCATAAATTCTAATAATGCATTTAAGTGAGATTCTTTATCCTTAGTTGCAAAT
Source organism: Clostridium budayi (assembly GCF_055396605.1). Taxonomy (NCBI): domain Bacteria; kingdom Bacillati; phylum Bacillota; class Clostridia; order Eubacteriales; family Clostridiaceae; genus Clostridium; species Clostridium budayi. The sequence goes on along the minus strand of NZ_AP042456.1, from coordinate 727,214 downwards.
GTTAATACTATCTTTACTGGATCATTAAACTCACTATTAAACTTAATTGGATATTTTAAGTTTATAAAACTCATTGAAGTCTCATTTATCTCATCTTTTAAATCTGCATGAGCTAAACATATACCTGGTGCAATTACCATATATGCTCCTAATTCTTTTAAATTTTTTATTATTTCTTTTCCATACTTTTCTGTAACATAATTTTTTTCTTCTAAAGGCTTAACTCCATGCATAATGACATCTTCATAATCTTTGCAATTTAGCTTAAGATCTATCATATCCTTCTTTATAAAATCAATTAATGATAGCTTTTTCTTTTTCTTTGGTTTCTTCTCTTCTTTTCTTTTTATCTCATAAAGTATTTCATATTTTAACTGTTCTTCATCTTTTACGGCACAATGTTTTTTTATTGTATCCATAATACGATTAACAATTTCTATTTCATTATCTTTCTTATCATTTTTGATCTTGCCTAGAAGATTTTTTTCAAGCTTCAAGTAATCATTTTCACTCATAAGTGGACTTACCTTTATATACTCTTTTTCTGAAAGGGATGGTATATCTATAGTACTGATTACATAATCACAATTTTTAATTAAATTTCTATCAATATTTCTACTAGCATATGTTCCTACAATTTCTACATGGAATCTTTCACATATACTAGCCCCAATCATTTTTGAAGTACCAATGCCTGTCCCACAAACAATTATAACTTTTGCCTTTTTACTTTTTCTTTCATTATATTGTCTAAGAGCAGCTGCATAATGAAGCACTATATAAGATACTTCATGCTCACCAAGCTTTGATCCTATAAATTCTTCTAAGTACTTACTAGCAACTTGTACTTTTTTAAATAATTCTTCGTGTTTTATCTTTATTTCATCAAATAATGGATTAACAAGTCTTGATCCATATTTAATTCTATAAATAGATGGTCTTAAATGAAGAATAAGTCCTTCTATTAGCCCCTTTCTCTCTTCATTAAAACTTATATTATAAAATGTCTCTATATACTCAGTCATAGAATTTATAACATTATAAAGATCACTTTCTTCATATTTACTATCATAATCAATACTATCTTTTAAAACTTTAGCCCCTAAAAGATGTATAACTATATAATTAGCTTCTTCTTTTGGAACTTTTATATTGTAGTGACTTTCTATTTTAGCTATTATTCCTTTAGCCACTTCATATTCCTTTGTTTCAAGAACAAAATCCTCATTTACATTAGGTAAATAAATGCTCTTATTAAGCTGAATTCTTTTAATCATTATTGCTAAATGGGTAATGAGTCCCCCATATGCTTCATCACTAAATTCTCTTTTTAGTTCAAATTCAGCACGTTTTATTAATCCATCTATAAAATCTATATCAATATCTGAGAATAACGTATCAAACTGAAGATTATTAATTTTTGATTGAATCGTTTTTCTTGAAACATAATTTAATAAATCTTCTGATGAAATTGTCTTTGATAATATATTTCCTGCTGCATTTCTTTTATCTATCTCATCACCTTTAACTAATAACCCAACCTTTGGTTTTCTTATTAGCTCTAAATTGTACTTTTTAAGCCAGTTGCCTATATAATCTAATTCTTTTAATAAAGTATTTCTTGATACACATAACTTCTCTTCAAAGTATTTTATTTTTATAGCAATACTTGCTTGCAAAAGCTTTAATAACATATATTCAAATCTTTCTTCTTTTGAATATACATATTTATATGGAGTATATTCTCCTGCAAATTTATGTACAAACTTCTTTAACTTAGGGTCATTTGAAACCTTGACTCCTTTTCTATATTTTTTATCTAAATAATCAAATCCATTTTTAACTAAGAAGTCTTCAATTTTATCTATTTTATATCTAATTGCCCTATTAGTAACTTTATATTCTTTCGCTATTTCTTCTATTTCAACATAATCATCTCTTTCTATGAGATACTGTAATATCCGTATACAATCTTTGTTTAATTCCATATATATAACCTCATTTTCACTGCTTATACTATTCCATTTTCTTTCTTATAACTTAATTATATATTTAACTGTTACAAAAAACATATTTTATATGTAATATTCCTTTCTCTTTAAAAGGGAAATTTTAAACTATTTAAAGTATTATTATTAATATTTCCTTAACTTTACATTATATATTAGTAATGATAAAATTTTCTTGTATACGCTTTAGTGCGATATATTAAATACTTAAAGATAAAAACATTAGGTAATACCTTTATTACCTACCATATTTGAAAGGAGATTTTTTATGGGGGATGTAAATAATACACCTAAGATTAAAAAGAAAATGGCTACATGGAAAAAAGTTGTTATTGGAATTGTAATTATTGCAATAATATTTATAGCTGGTGGAATGGGATATGTTTACCACTTAGTTAGTAAGACCAATCATGTGGAACTTAATAAAGACAACTTAGGAATTGAGCAAGATGCAGCTAATGAATCAAAGGAAGATGGAATAATAAATATAGCATTATTTGGTGTAGATGCTCCTCAAGGACAAGCCGGTAGATCTGATGCTGATATGATTCTTACTATTGATAAAAAGCATAATAAAGTTAAGCTTACTTCTATAATGAGAGACTCATATGTAGATGTTAAAGGTCATGGAATGACAAAGCTTACTCATGCTTACGCTTATGGTGGTCCTGAACTTGCTTTAAATACTTTAAATACTAATTTTAATTTAGCACTTGATAAATTTATAACTGTAAACTTTACTTCACTTCCAAAAATAATAGATACTTTAGGTGGAATACCTGTTGATATTACAGTTGGAGATTTAAAATATATAAATGGTTATATAGATAATTTAAATAGAATTGATAAAACTAATGCTTCTCATATAACTAAAACTGGAGAACAAACATTAAATGGAATCCAAGCTCTTGCATATTGCAGAATTAGATATGATGGTGGAGACCAAAGAAGAACTCAAAGACAAAGAACAATATTAGAAGGTGTGTTTAAAAAAGTTAAGGCTATGCCTGCAACAGACTATCCTAAACTTTTAGATGAATTACTACCATATGTTACAACTAACATTTCAACAACTGAGTTTTTATCACTTGGAAAAGATGTTTTAAGTACTAATGCTTCTTCAATGATAGAACGTAAAGTACCTTGTGATAATCATGAAAAAGGTATGATGCTTAAAGGAGTTTATTATATGAACTTTGACCTTAAAGCAGAAACTGAAGAATTACACGATTTTATATTTAATAGTTAATAAAAATACCACTAGGAATCTAATGGGTTGTACCATTTTCCTAGTGGTATTACTTTTTATATTATTCTGTTAAGAATGTATACTTTGTATATTTAGAATATTTATCTTCTTTTTTTAGATATGACATTTCTTTAAAAGCTTCATTATATCCAATTGGTGGTGCTTGTGTCTCTAAGCATATTGCCATTCTTTCTTTTGGAGTTATATCTCCTTTAAGCTTTAAATCATTATAATAGTTCATTGAATAAATGACTACACTTTCTTGATTAGTTTCAACCTTTAATACTCTTCCACTCTCTTCATCTTTTAAAATAATTTCTTTTTCTTCATTAAGTAAAAATGGATGATCGTATCCATTTCCTAATTTTATTTGATAGTCTTCTGAATTTATATCTTTAGAAATCTTCTTAAACTCATTAAAATCAAATGGAGTATTATTTGTTTTAATAATCTTTCCTGTAACTCCACCATTCTCATCTATTTCTAAAAAGCTATCTGAATTAATTTTTAAACTATGATTTAATATATCTCTCTTATAATTTCCACTTAAATTAAAATAACTATGATTTGTAATATTCATTAAAGTATCTTCATTTGTTTCTCCAAATACTTTAAAGAAAAACTCATTTTTATTATTTAATTCATATATTACTTTAACCTTTAAATCACCTGGATAATTCTCTTCTAGAGCTTTAGATACTAAACTAAGCTCTACACCTAAGCTTTCTTCATTATGAAATTCTTTTACATCCCATATTTTTTTATCAAAACCTACATTTCCACCATGTCCTGAATTTACCCCATAATTTTTATTAAGCTTATATAGCTTTCCATTTATAGTTACTTCACCTTTATCAATTCTTCCAGCAGTTCTACCAATTATAGCTCCATAGTATGATGGATTAGTATAATAATTTTTAAAATCATCAAAAGATAATACTATATTTTCTAAATTGCCATCTCTATCTGGTGTAGTAATATTTGTTATAATTCCACCTAAATTCAATATAGAGATACTAATATTATTCTCGTTTGTCAAAGTATATTCTATAATATCTTTGCCATTATAATTGTCTATAACTTTACTTTTAACATTCACATAAACCATCTCCCTTTTACCATATATATAAGATTATATATTAGGTACTCGCTTTATGTAAATATTTTCAAAGAGGAAATTTTATAATTTCTTTTTTAAATTTTTGCACTTTGTAATTTTTCATCTGGATCGTATCCAACAGCTCTTATTTCTGATATACATGTATCATCATATTTGTTTCCATAGTAAACATCATAAATAGTCATTCCTACATAAGGTGTTTTTATTCCTTTACCTAAATCTATTTCCTGCTCTCCCATTACTCCATCTTGTAATTTAAAATCTTTGATCTCTCCATCTCCAAAATCTAATCTTAATACTCTAACTCTATTGTTAGCATAATATAATCTTTCAGATTTAGCAGATCCATTTATTATGTATAATTTTTTTACAACCTTGTCTTTATTAAAATCAATTCTTATAAATTGTTCTATTCCAGGGCCTTCTATCCCTTCAGCCCATATTGTATTACTCTTTCTATCAATAAGATTATATGGACTATAATCTACTCCAGTTCCATCTTCTAATACTGATGATGCATAAACTTTATATATAGGTAAAGTCCTATCTAAACTGTTTTCTTCCTTTTTCTTTGGCTTTTCTGCTTCTTTAGATTTATCAGAATCGTCTTTACTTATATCATTAGTTTTCTCTTCAGCTTTCTTATTTTCTTCATTTTCCTTAAGATTGTTATCATTATCATCCCCTTTTGCTAATGATTTCTTAAGTTCTTCTTCAGCCTTAATCTTAGCCTTATTATTTATCATTTCAATTGTTAATTCTGAAGCTATAGTAATGACACATAATATTACTATTATTATTGCTACTATTTTTTTAGTTTTAGTACTTATTTTTACCACCTCTTATAATTGATGTTTATAACTTTTTGTCCATATTGTACATTTAATATTTTATAATAAACTTTAATAATATTAGGTGAATTTTATGTTAACATTATTTTCATATAAAAAGGATTCACCTAAAATTTAAGTGAATCCTTATTAATATATAAACCTACTAAATCTTTTTATACTTATTATAAATACTAAGTCCAATAGTAAATCCTAAAGTATTCATTATTATATCATTAGTATCAAATGTACCTGTTTTTGTTAATGCTTGAGTAATTTCTACAGAAACTATATATATAATAAAAAACAATACTGCTATTTTATTTCTTGGATTAAGCTTTTCTTTAATATATACTCCTATAGGAACATACATAAAAATATTTCCAAAAATATTTATTATTCCACCCAATATATCACATTTTATTTCCGTAAGTGAATCTATTGGATTTATTGTATATGAATGATAATTTAGTTTTGCTTTAAAAAACGTTATTGCTATTAAAAATAATATATATACTATTATAAAGCCATCTATATATTTAGAGATTTTTTCTTTATCTATCAATACATTTAAACCTATATATATTGTAAATGCTACTAAACTTATAAATGATATTTTAATAATTATATTATTTTCATATTTAAGTTTCTGAAACCATATAGGATAGATTAATTTATCATTTATTATTACTGAAAAAATTATTCCTACTATTATATATAGTTGATTTTTAAAACTATTTTTTGATTTTATATTTTTGCTTTCTCTATTACTTCTCATAATTAATAATCCCCTTTTTATATCTATTATTAATTATAATGGTATCTTATTACTTATAAGTGACAAAAATATTAGTTTTAGTTAATTTCTTATACTTTAGATTATTTAACCGATAAAAAAATGTAGTATTTTCCATTATATTTTTTTCTAAATTAGCTCCTACTATTATTAAATATAGTATAAAAAATGCCTCAAAGTTATGAATAGATAATAACCTATATCATACCTTTGAGGCAGTAATTTAGTTAAGTATTTAATATCCTGTTATTTATAATATACTCTTTAAATAATCAGTAAATCCTTCTCTTAAATCTTCTCTTCTTAATGCATATTCTACTGTTGCTTCTAAAAATCCAAGTTTATCTCCAACATCATATCTTCTTCCTTCAAAGTTATAAGCATACATAGCTTCTTCGTTTATAAGTTCAAGTAATGCATCTGTAAGTTGTATTTCGTTACCTTTACCTGGTTTTGTTCTTTCTAAAATTTCAAATATTTTAGGAGTAACTATGTATCTTCCAAGTATTGCAACATTAGATGGTGCCTCTTCTACCTTTGGCTTTTCTACTAATCCTTTAACTTTACATACTCTATCTTCTATTTCTATTACATCAACTATTCCATATTTGCATACATTTTCTTCTGGAACAGTTTGAACTCCAAGAATACTTGTCTTATACTCATCATAGCAATCAATAAGTTGCTTTAAACATGGCTTTTCATCATTATATACAATATCATCACCAAGTAATATAGCAAAAGGTTCATCCCCTACAAAAGTCTTTGCGCAATGTATAGCATGTCCAAGTCCTTTAGGTTCCTTTTGTCTTATGTAATGTATATCTACCATATCTGATATATCTCTTACTAATTCAAGTAATTCATTCTTCCCTGCCTTTGAAAGTTCTAATTCAAGTTCTACTGATTTATCGAAATGATCTTCTATGCATTTCTTACTTCTTCCTGTTATTATAAGTATTTCTTCTATTCCTGAATCTATAGCTTCTTCTATAATATATTGAATTGTTGGTTTATCAACTATAGGAAGCATTTCCTTTGGTTGAGCCTTTGTTGCAGGTAAAAACCTTGTACCAAGACCTGCTGCTGGTATTATCGCTTTTCGTATTTTTTTATTCATTATATATTTCCCCTATCATTTCAATTATTTACCAGTATATCTATAAATTAATTCTCCTATTAAATTTATTAAATCTAAACAATTATCTAATGTAATATTCTTATCATCAAGTTCCGGATTAAATTCAACAAAATCTAGCGCTTTTACCTTTTTACTTTCAAATATATACGTTAATATCTTTTTTGCATCGCTCAAAGTTATTCCACCTTTAACTGGAGTTCCTGTTCCAGGTACTATCTTGCTATCCATACAATCTATATCAAAACTTATATGTATATTATTAATTTTCTTTAAATCAATATCATTAATTATATTTAAAATTATATTATTAATTCCTATTTTCAGGATATCATTAGTAGACCATACTTTAATATTATTGTTTTTTAATAAAATACTTTCTTCTTTATCTAAATCTCTTGCACATAATATATAAACATTTTCTTTCTTTATTTTATTTTCATTAAAATAAATATTGTTTAAGCTGTCTAATCCTATTCCACATGATGCAGCTAATGGCATACCGTGTATATTTCCGCTTGGTGTTGTCTTTTTGTTATTAAAATCTCCATGTGCATCTATCCAAATTACAGTTAGGTCATCTTTGAACATTTTAGCACTTCCAGCTATAGTTCCTAATCCCAAGGAATGATCTCATCCTATTGTTAAAGGAAACCTTCCACTGCTTAATGATAAAAATACATTATCTGCTAAACAATTATTTGCCAAGCGTATTTCTCTTAAATATTTACATATATCATCTTCCATAAACTTATTCTCAGAATAATATTTATTTACATAAATATTTCCCATATCATATATTTTATTATATTTTTCTAAGATATTATTTAATCCATACTCTCCAAAAAATTTGGTGCTTTTTCAACACCTTTAATATCTGATCCATAAAATATTGGCATTCCTATTAAACTTATATCTATTTTTCCCCTCTTAACTTCTTAATTTTTAAATTGTATATCAAATTATTTTATAAAAATATTAATCATTTGTTATAAAATATTTTATATTGCTTAAACTATACTCTTTTCTCATTATTTTTTAACATTAAACAATAAATTTATATAATTTACAAATACTTTTCCCCTTTAATTTAGATTAATTTAAATAACGAATTCATTATTCTTATATCTAAAACTTATTAATTTTTTCTTAAAAATTTCAATAAATAATTAAATAAATAACATATATATCTTATGTTAACAACTATAAAAATTACTGTTCCTGATATAGCAAATATTATATCAATATACATATTGGAAAAGCATGATATTATACAAAAAATTAAAATTGGAATAAAATATTTTAAAAAATCAACTGTATCAATGTCTATTCCAAGTTCTTTTCTATTATGCTTTTCTCTAATTAACCATATAACAAAAAAACCTACAAATGTTGAAACTGCTGCTGCTTGTAATCCAATAAATTTAATTAAACCTAAACTAACTATGGCATTAACTACTGCTCCATATATACTTGTTAATGAAGCTTGTTTCGTATTTCCACTTCTTAAGTATCCTACACCATAAAACGCTGAAAATGCCAGAAATATTGTTCCTAAATATAAAAATGGAATATAGTTAGCTGCAGACTTATAGCTATTCTCTACAATTAATTTTATTGCAATTTTAGTAATCGGAATTAATGGCAATAAAATCATAAACGAAAACCTATATAACTGTTTAAAAATCCCACCATAATATGTTCCCTGATCTATATCATCCACTATAGATATATCTTGCCAAGACGTATTAAATAGATTTAATATTATTTCTAAAATAGTTGGAAATTTATATGATATAGCAAATATACCATTAGCTACTTTTCCAAGAAAAAAAGTAATAATATATCTATCAGAAGAATTAATTACCCACCAGCTTAATTGATTAGCAATTAATGGTGCTGAAAATCTTAACATTTTTTTGATCAAATTTAAGTCTATTGTATCTATTAAAGATGTTCTCAACCTACCTTCTAATAACAAAATAATCAATAATGATAAAATATTAGCTATTATTGCACTAGTAAAAAGGCTTTTAACACCTAAATTAAATATACATATTTGTATAAAATTTAGCATTAGAAATATAAAAGTATAAAATATTCCTGAAAAAGCAAATAACTTTTGATTTTTTAAACCTCTTAAAAGTTTTTGTGCGATAGTTAATGCATTTGAAGATGCTAAAACTAAAATAAGTTCCATACAATATGGGATAGGAAAAATTTGATTAATACAAATAATAACTAAAGATGAAATAATGGTATTAAATATTAAAACCTGAAAGGTTGATTTAATACAAATATCTTTAACTCCTTTTTCACGCATCATCCAACTATATGCTGCATCACTAATTTGTAAAGTTACAATTGGAATTAATAAATTAACTGTTGTAATTAATAAATCATATGTTCCCATATCTTCAGTAGTTATATAATATGTGTATAATGGAACAATTAAAAAAGATAATATTTTTGTTCCAAAATTTCCAATTGAGTAAATTATCATTCCTTTAAATAAATCTGTATTTTTTTTCTTAATTCTCTCTTCCATATATTCCTTCCTAATACAGCTAAATTCATAAAATTAATGTCTAATTAAAACATTTTTTATTGATTTAGTATGTATAATATACATAAAAAATTTATTTACTATATTTTAATTGTAAGTTTATACTTCTAATTCAAAAATTTATCAAGTGCCTTGAATTGTTTAACTGATTGCATTTTTACTTTATTTATATCAGCAACCTTTGCAAATTTAATATTATCTAAATCATATGTATCTAAATCTTCGAGTCTTACACAACAATCTTCACACTTTAAATCTCTTAAAACATTTAGACTTTTTTCATTATATATGATTGGCAAAGTCGGAACACCATAAACTAACCCTAAAATCATGCTATGAAAACGTGTAGCTATGATACAAGATGCACTACTCATAGTTTGTACTATATCCTTCCAATTTTGACCATAATATGAACAAACCTCAATCTTATCTTTATAATTCTCATCGCATTTTTCTATAATTTCTTTAATTGCATTTTCATCTCCCTCCATTTTACAAAATGATATTAACATTACTGTATACCCCATTTCAGAATACTTCTCTATACATTGTATAATGAAATTTATATAAACTTGTTTATATTTTAAAAGAGTTGAATTTCTTGCAAAATCTATAACAGAAATAACACATAATTTAGAATTATTTTTACTTGGAGGAATAAGTTCTTCAATACCAAAAATGATATCTGTAGCTACTCTAGTGTTATCTAAATTTTTAAATAAATTATATGAACTCTCATCTCTAAAACATATATCTTTAGCTTTAACTAAATAATGTTTAACTTCTGTTAAGTATGTTTGTGTCTTATATGGCCCAAAATTAACTCCCAATATATACAGTGGTTTTTTCTTTCCCGGCATTTCATTCAAACGCTCTATATCCGATCCATCGCTTGATTTTTCTTGAAATAAAGATCCTCCTATTAGTACAACTAAATCCGAGTACTTTTCAAATAAATTATAAATATCTAATAATGGATTTATCTTACCTAATAATTTATTAACTACACGAACTACTTTATTTAAACTTATTATTTTGACATTTATTTCATCATTATATGCATCTTTATATTTATTTATAACTGGTAAATAAAATTTAGTTTTAGGATATCTTTGTACAATCATATGATAAAATAAATCATCACCTAAGTTTTTATAAAAAAATCCTCTTAAAATAACTTTCTTCATATTTCATCCCGCTTTCCGAAATTTTCAAATTAATTTCATATTTTTAATATTCAAAACTAAGCAATAATATATGGTATAGTCTGATGAACCCCTTTTAAAACAAAATAATATACCCAATACGAAATTAAATACATAATTAACAAAATATCACAACTAATCCTTGTAATCCTTTTTTTCCAAATTAAGCAGATAGAAGGATATGATAAACAATTAAACATAGAAAAATAAGTAGCAATTCTCCATGAATATTGAGAAATACTTCCTAACTGTGAAACTAATAAATCTATTATCATCATTACTAAGAAAATTGGAGCCATATTATATTTTTCATTATATTTATTCCAATTTAAAAGTATTAATATTATAAAAGGCGCTCTTAATATAATTTGTATAGGTAATAAGTATACGTCACCTTGAATATAAGCAGCATATTTACCTAATTCTATATTATTTAAAAATATAGCTATGCTCTGTATACTTAGTAATGCTAAACAAACCACGATAGTTATAATAAAAACTTTATTTAAATTTTCTAAAGAAATATATTTTCTTGAAGATATAAAAATTTTAATTCTTTTTTTATTTTTTCCTGAATAAATAAATGAATATATAAAATAAAATAAAATCCCCAATATAGCTGTAGTATGAAATGTCATTGCCACTAATACTATAAAAATGAACTTCTTTAATTTTTTTTCTATTACATATTTAAATCCATAAAATAGTAAACTCATAGCAATCCATTGTCTCATCATGTTTAAAGTAACATTGTAATTCATTAAATAAAAAACAAGCATACATAACCACATTGGAAAATCCTTTTTAAAATAAGATAATCCCTTATAGAAAGGAAAAATGATTAGAATCTCAATACAAGTTAACAAAACAGTCATATTTCCAAATACTTTTGCAATAATATATACAAGTAAAGAAAATCCTATTTCTATATCATGCACATACATATATGTCCAAGAAGCAATCCATCTCATACCCTGATATTGAGAAAAATCACTCGATGATAATGCTGCTTCAAACATAGGTTTAACGTATACTTGTACATCTGTTCCTATTGTATCAGCTCGAAAACCAGCAAGTATACAAGGAATAATAAGCCCCATTATGATAAAAATATTATATATTGCCCCTTTTTTACTAAGATCTGCAATTTTCAAAAATAAACATGAAACTGCAAAACAAATTAAATATATCCACATTATCTTTTAATCCTCTTCTTTCAAACATTTATGTATGTAATCCTCTTATAGATGAATATATATTTCTTAGGTGTGCAATTATGGGTATTAATATCCACATTTGTTTGTACAATATATAATATCTTAATTTAGTGAGCAAATCACATTCTAATAAAATAGTTAACTTAATATTTTTAATTGCTTTTGTTATTTTTTCTTTTGATAAATCTAATAATGCTCCTTCATTCTGTAAATCTAATGCTAAATTAAATAAACTCTTAATTTCAGTTAAAACTAATGCTCTTTTTGCATTTTGCTTTGACATAAAATCAATTTGAAGATTATCTACAATCTTTGTTTTTTTAACTCTATGAGATTCATAATTATCAATTAATTTTGCTGAATTTGAAATCATCCTTCTTCTACTTGATTCTTCAGTTCTCCAATATTGATAAATCACTTCATTTATATAATAAATTGAAGGAGATAATAATAAAATATTTAAAATAAAATCTGCATCTTCTCCTGTTATAAGATTTTTATCAAAATATATTTTATTTCCAACTACCAAATCCCTTTTTATCAATTTTGCGCATGGGCTATTTAGTCTTCCACTATACATCATAGACAAAATTGCATCTATACTGTCGATATTCCCCGGATTACATTCAAATGAATTCCACACTAATGATTTTGATTTATTAACTAATGCTAAATCAAAAATAACCATATCAGTCGAATTATCTAATAAAGATTTGTTAAAAATATTAGGTACAATAACATCATCCGAATCAATAAAAAATAAATAGTTTCCTACTGCTTTACTAATCCCATAATTTCTTGCTATACTAACTCCTTCATTACTTTTTTTAAAATAATGAAACATTTTATGATTCTTGATAAATTGTTTGCAAAATTCTTCAACAAACGCTTTTGAACCATCATCAACTAATAATACTTCATATTTAATACCTCTTATTTTTAATATCGAATCAAAACATCTTAATAATAAATTTTTTTCTGTATTATAAATTGGTATAATAAAACTTACATCCATAATCTTTCCCTATTCCCATCATTTTAAATATCACTACTTTAGCCTTTTAGCAGGTATTCCTCCCCAGACTTCATTATCTCCTGTAGACTCTAACAGTACAGAATTTGCAGCTATAATCGTATTTTTACCAACAATCAATTTATCTTTTGCTAAAATTTTTGAACCTGCACACAGACCAGCTCCTTCATCTATTATAATTTTTATTTCATTTTTATCTTTAATTTTTGCTCTTCCAACAGTAACATTTTGATAAATAGATACATTATTTTTAATTATTGTATTAGGATGTATAACCGTTCCCAAAGCATTATGACAAAACTCTATATTATTTTCTACATAAACATCAACCGGAATGTCTGCTCCTAAAAAATAAATAATTTTCGTTATAACCTTTTTTAATATTCTACTATTAAATTTTTTTCTTAACCTTATTAATTTTGTTACTTCATTCATAATTAACTCCTAAACCTTTAATAAAGAGTTATATCTATAGATTGCTAAATACATTATAAATTTCTGCATGCATTTTTTTTCTACTAAAATTGAATTCAATTTTAGTTAAATTATTTACTGAACACATCGCTACAAATTTTTTTTCTTCTATAACTCTCTTCATAGCTTTACAAAGTGCATCGATATCGCCAGGATTAATAATTAATCCATTTACATTATTTTCAACTAACTCGGGTATTCCACCTACATTAGTACTTATAATAACTTTTCCTGCTGCCATTCCTTCTAATATCGTCATAGGAAGACCTTCATTATAAGAAGGTAATAAGACAGTACATACTTTCTGTAATAATTTAACCTTATTTTCAAAATCAATCCATCCCATAATTTTAATATTATTATTAAGCTTTTTTTTATTTATTAAATTCTTAACTTGACTAATTTCACCATCTCCAGCCATATAAACTAATATATCTGGATATATTTTAGTTAATTTTTCTATTGCTGACACTATATCATATGTACCTTTTCGTTTTCCTAAACGACCTAAAAATAAAAATTTATGTCTTACATTTTCTATAATACACTTTCCATTTTCATATTGTTCTGTATCTATCCCATTATTAATTACTATAATATTCTTATGATTAAATAAGTGTTCGAATTCAGTCTTCCATTTATCGGATAATGCTATTACAGTGTGACTATTTAACCATATTTCTTGTACTTTTTTCTTCTTCTTTTCTGATAAATTATTATAAAATATAAGATATTCGGCTCCATGAACATGTAAAATAATTTTTTTGTTTCTTTTATTAAGAAATCTAATATAGTATCCCTTTCGAAACGTACTGCCATATGATGCCATATGAATATAAAATAAATCGTACTTATTATAAATAAATATAAAACGAATATATGCTACAATTGAAAAAATAAGTCTATATAATATGTTTCCATCTGAATAAGATTCATGCATTTTTATATTGTAATTAGAATTTAGTTTATTATCTGTCATTATTCCCTCTATTACTGTAGCCATTCCACCTTTAGAACGCCTTGTACTAGGCCCAATAATTAATATTTTTTTGTTCATTTACTTCTCATTCTCCACATTTTTTATTTTTATTAGTTATTTTATTATAATATTTTCTTTTTTTAATACCGATTCTAATTTAATATTATGAGCTAATTTCAAATCAAAACTTAATGGCCTTATAGGTTCTCCTCCAGCACCATCAGTAAATGTTAATTCTCCAAAATATATTTTTCCTTTAACAATATAAAAATCCACTCTTACAAATGTAAATGGAGCAGCTAATTTTCTTGAAATTTCTAACATCTCATCTAAATTTTTTAACTTATCTAATGGTTTTTTACCTTTTATTTTACTATTAGGTCCTCCATTCAATACATCTGGTAGCCATTTTCCATTTTTATCATACATATCAGTTGTCTTATCTGTGAATCTCTCCGAAAATACAGAATAGTAATACGGTTCACCATTTATACAATAAACCTTATAATCTCTTAAATCCCCACTTTCATCTTCAAGATATTCTTCAACAATTATTCTATTTTTTACATTCTTATATTGATATTCTTTTTTTATTTTATAAAATTTCCCCTTTAACCATCTTCTCATTTCTTTTTTTGCTTTTTCAATATCTAATTTATTTTTATCTTTACAAATAAGTACTGCCTGACTTCCATTTGTACATTTTAAAACAAATTGATTAGGTAATTTATTAAAATCTATTTCTTCAACATCATTATAAACACCAAATGTATTAACTAAATATCTTTCCCCAATAGTATTTTCTACAAACTTCCTAACTTCATATTTATCAACATATTGTCCAAGTTCTTCTAAATCCCCATACATTTTTAACCATTGAATTTTTTCTCCCAAATACTTAGGACTTCTCAAATTCATTATCTTCCTATATCCTCTAAAAAAAATGATTCCATTAGCCAATTTATCAGGCAAAATACTTAATGTTTTTCTATAACATACTTTTATTAAACTCATTTTTAAGCTCCTTTTTTTCTAAAGACTTCTCAAGAATAGTTCTATACTTTCTATAATTGTTTTTGTATTTGAAACATATGTATCTCGTTTTCTATCCTCAATTTCATTATATATATCTTTTAAATCTTTTATATCATTACACGTACTAATAAAACACATTTCTTCAAATTGCTTTACTATTTGTAACTGATGATTATCAACATGTTCACCATACTTAGCTAATCTAGGAACAGCAATTACTTTTTTTTCTTTTTTAACAGCTCCAATTATCGCCCCAGTGCCTCCATGAGTAATAACTTTATCACATTTACTCATTATATCTGTAAATTCATCTCTATCTAAAAAATTCTTATATTCATAATTTTTAGGTTTATAATCACTATATCCTATCTGAGCAAATACTTCTTCCTTTATCATTTCCTCCTCAATCAATCTATCTACTTCTTTCAATAATCTATTAAATTGAAACTTTTGAGATCCTAAGGTTACAAAAATCAATATATCCCCCCCTTATATATAGCATTTGGATAAAACTCTTTCATTTTCTCCCATTGAACATAAAACTGATCCGCAAACTTATATACTAATTTACCTGTTAATGTAGGCGAAGTTATCTTTGCAAAAGATTCAATAAATATAATTTTTTTCCTAAAAAGTTTTGATAACAAACACATAGGTATAGTTGCTAATGCTCCAGTAGAAATAATAACATCTGGTTTTTCTTTTATAAAAATATTAAAGCTCTTACTCATATTAATTATCATGTTGAATATAAAAGTTTTCTCATGTCTATTTACTTGTTTTAAATAATAAATCTTTCTATTATCTTTTATAACTGAATATCCTGTCTTTTCTGTTACAATAAAACTTTCATACTTATCCATAAGTGGCTTAAGCATCATTAATTGTTCAAAATGCCCCCCTGTTGAAGCTATAAAACAAATTTTTTTCATTTCAATTCCTCATTTATTTATATATTATTTATATATTATTAATCTCTATTAAATAAATCTCTAGTATAAACCTTATCTTCTACATCAAATAATTCTTCTGCTAATCTATTTGATACAATAATATCAGAAACTTTCTTAAACTCACTTAAATCCCTAATAACTTTAGAATTGAAGAAACTTTCTTCCTTAAGAACAGGTTCATAAACCACAACTTCAATTCCTTTAGCTTTAATTCTCTTCATTATTCCCTGAATAGAAGAAGCTCTAAAGTTATCTGAATTAGTTTTCATAGTTAATCTATAAATACCAACAGTTTTTGGATTTCTTTTAATAATTTGCTCAGCAATAAAATCCTTTCTAGTTCTATTAGCTTCAACTATTGCTCCAATAATTTCATTAGGTACATCAGCATAATTAGCTCTTAATTGCTTAGTATCCTTAGGTAAACAATATCCACCATATCCAAATGAAGGATTATTATAATGGCTTCCTATTCTTGGATCTAGTCCTACTCCTTCAATAATTTGTTTAGTATTAAGTCCTCTTACCTCTGCATAAGTATCTAATTCATTAAAATAGGCAACTCTTAAAGCCAAATAAGTATTAGAAAAAAGCTTAACTGCTTCTGCTTCTGTACTATCAGTAAATAATATAGGAATATCTTCTTTAATAGCTCCTTCCTTTAATAATTCAGAAAACTTTTTAGCTCTTTCAGATTGTTCTCCTACTATTATTCTTGAAGGATAAAGATTGTCATATAAAGCCTTTCCTTCTCTTAAAAACTCTGGAGAAAAAATTATATTATCAGTTTCAAACATTTTTTTAACTTTCTTTGTATATCCAACTGGAACCGTAGATTTAATTACCATTATTGCTTCTGGATTAATAGAAAGTACATTTGCAATTACAGCTTCAACACTTCTTGTATTAAAGTAATTCATTTCTGGATCATAGTTCGTAGGTGTTGAAATAATTACAAAATCAGCATCTTTATACGCTTTATAAGCATCAGTAGTTGCAACTAAATTTAGTTCTTTATTAGTTAAATATTCTTCTATTTCTTTATCTACTATCGGAGATATTCGATTATTAATCATATCTACCTTTTCCTGAATTATATCTACTGCTATAACTTCATTATGTTGAGCTAATAATACTGCATTAGATAATCCAACATAACCTGTTCCTGCTACCGCTATTTTCATATCTTCTACATCCCCTTATCTAGCATTTTCATCTCCAAACAGTACGAAAACTGTCTTAAAAATTAATTTTATATCAATTAAAGTATTTCTTTCCCTTACATACTTTATATCAAGCCTCATCCAATCTTCAAAATCAATATTATTACGTCCATATACCTGCCAGTAACATGTAAGTCCTGGCTTAACTTCAAGTCTTTCCATCATCCAACCCTCAAATTGTTCAACTTCTTTAGGTAATGATGGCCTTGGCCCAACCAAACTCATATCTCCTCTAAGAATATTTATGAGTTGTGGTAATTCATCAATACTTGTCTTTCTTATAAATTTTCCTACCTTTGTAACTCTAGGATCTTCTTTCATTTTAAACATTGGTCCTGACATTTCATTCTGTTCTTTAAGCTTTTCTTTAAGCTCTTCTGCATTTACAACCATAGATCTGAACTTATACATCTTAAATACTTTTCCATCTTTTCCTATTCGATCTTGAGAAAATATTACTGGACCTTTTGATTCAAACTTTATAAGTAGAGATACAATAAGAATGATTGGAGATAAAACTATTAATCCAATAACTGATCCAAGTAAATCAATTAATCTTTTTAAGAAAATATAAATAATTGATTCGTTATTATACTCTCTATCTAAAGTAGCATTATTATTTTTTATCCTTTCCAAAACCTATCCCCCTTAATTAAAAATAACTTATCTAAATATAGAAAATAATTTCTTTTTCTTAACTTCCTTACCTATAAACTCTACATAATCATTATTTAATAATTTTATAGAGCTTTCTCTTATGTTTTCTTCTAAAACTTTATCCATTTTTGAAATAGCATAAAGTGCATCAGAAATTCCTGTTTTTCTACTTGTATCATTATGTGCATCAGAACCTATAAAATTATATATTCTATTTTTAACAAGCTTCTCTGCACACTTTTTAACTTCACTTCCAAACTCACCAAGTATACTTCCTGCATTCATTTGAAATAGGCATCCTTCATTTATAAAGTCATTTATTTTAGTAATATCATTCATAAAATCTTTATATCTTTCAGGATGTGCAATAATTGGAGTTATATTTCGAAGCTTTAATTCATACATATAATCTATAGCTTCCTCTGGAATTCTTCTCATAGGAAACTCTACAAGCATATATTGCCCACCATTAATAGTTCCAATTTCTCCATTTTCTAAATCTTCGATTATGCTTTCAGAATAATATACTTCTTGGCCATAGTGTATGTTACAATCTATCCCTTCTGACTTAACTAACTTATTAATATTTGTAGCAATCTCTTTTACTTCTTTGTAAGGTACATAAAAGTAACCTTTTCTATAGTGTGGAGTTGCTACTATATCTGTAGTACCATCTAAACTAGCTCTTTTTATCATATCTAAAGTCATACTTATTTTCTTAGAGCCATCATCTATTCCAGGTAAAATGTGTGAATGGATATCAATCATAAATTCATTCCCCCATATTAATTACCGTAATAATAATAGTATCCATGCTTCTTCTCATCTGCTCTAGTTAAAACAGTTCCTAATATATTTGCTTTAACTTTAGTTAATACTTCTTTAGCTGCAAGTACTGTATCTTTTTTTGTAAAGTTTGATCTAACAACTAGTACAGTACCATCTACTTTTTTAGAAAGTATTTGGGCATCTGTTACTGCAAGAAGTGGAGGACTATCTATAACTATTACGTCATAAATTTTAGCTAATTCATTTAATAATGCATCTAGTGCCTTTGATCCTAACATTTCTGATGGATTAGGTGGAACCTTTCCAGCTGGAAGTGCATAAAGGTTTTTATCTACATTATGTATTGCTTTATTAATATTTTTATAATCAAGCATTACGTCTGAAAGCCCAACTGTATTTGAAATATTAAACTTTTTATGCACTGTTGGTTTTCTTAAATCGCAATCTATTATAATTGTTTTCTTTCCATCTTGTGCAAATGTTAATGCTAAGTTACCAGCTGTTGTTGATTTACCTTCTCCAGGCTCTGAGCTTGTAACTAATATTTTTTTTATTTCATTATCAAATGAAGAATACTGAATATTTGTTCTTAATATTCTATAATGTTCTGCTGCTATTGATTTTGGATCTTTAGAAACTATAAACATATCTCTTATCTTCTCCCCCTTCTGTCACTTCTACTATCTGCATCATGATCTGGTATTGTTGCAAGTACTGGAATCTCTAAGAATTTTTCTAGTTCATCTTTAGACTTAAATGTATTATCCATAAATTCTAAAAGAAGTGATATTCCAACACTTATCATAAGACCAAGGACGAAAGCTATAAGTATATTTAATTTCTTATTAGGACTAACCGCCTTTTCTGGAACCTTTACTTTTTGGATAACTTGAGTATTTCCATTTGGTATAAGCTTCTTAGATTCTTTCATAAAATTGCTAGTCAATGCATTTAAGAACTTAGCAGCATCTTCTTTATTTTTATCTGTATATGATACTTCTAATATTTGAGTATCAGCTCTTGGCGTAACTTTTAAATTCTTTTGAGCTGCATCTACCTCTTCATCAATATGTGATTTTTTTAATGATTGTTCTATTATGTCATCTGTTTTTAAAACTTCTGCATATGTAGTTAGTAACTTTTGGTACATCTGTACGTCATTACTATCATAATCTGTTTTCTTACTTTCTTGTTTACCTATAAAAAGCTTAGTACTTGCTTCATACTTAGGCTTTATTACAAAAAAACTTAATATTATAGAGATTAGTGTAAACCCTAAAGTTATAGCTATTATAAGCTTGTACCTTTTCTTTAAACTTTCAAATATCTCTTTAATATTTATATTTTCTTCATTCATCTAATCTTTATCCCCCTGCCTCTTTTCGATTCAAACCAACTAATATATATTAGTTGTAATTTAAGTAAAGTTTATCTACCTAACAATTATACAGACTTCTTCCATTCTTTTCTTTATTTTTTAACATAATTTGCATTATATTAATTATTAGTTCATATTTTGGTAACATATAGTATATCATGTGATATTTTTACTTAAATTTCTATTAATTTCGACAAGCCTTAAAATGTAAACAGAGATTATAATGAATTTATTTAATCTTCTAATTTATATAAATATCAATATACTTATTGCTACTATTGTCCATAATAGTAATAATAATTATCTTTATTTTTATCTCCACCATTTAAAACAGTTCCTAAAATATTTGCATTAACTTTATCAAGAACTCCTTTAGCTGCAATTACTGCATCCTTTTTAGTTTTCTCTGCTCTAACAACAAGTACTACTCCATCTGATTTAGTTGAAAGAATTTGTGCATCAGTTACCGCAAGTACTGGTGGACTATCTAATACAATTACATCATAAATACTTGATAATTCATCTAATAAGCTAGTCATAGCCTTTGATCCTAACATTTCTGATGGATTTGGTGGTATTTTACCTGCTGTAAGTATATCTAAATATTCTGTTCTTTTTTGTATACACTTACTTAACTTATCTTTATCAATAATTACATCTGAAAGACCTCTATTATTAGAAATTCTAAATTTCTTATGTAAACTTGGCTTTCTTAAATCGCAATCAATTAATATAACTTTCTTTTCATCTTGTGCAAAAGCAAGTGCTAAATTACCTGATGTTGTTGATTTACCTTCACCTGGCTCTGAACTTGTAACTAATATTCTTTTTATTTTTTTATCAAAAGATGAATACATTATATTTGTTCTTAATATTCTATAACTTTCAGCTTCAACTGATTTTGGTTGTTTTTCTAATATAAACATATATTAACTTACCTCCTTCTTCCAGATCTTCTATCTTCTAAATCTAGACTATCAAACTCTGGTATAGTTGATAATACTGGTAAATCTAATGCTTGCTCTAAATCTGTTTTACTTTTAAATGTATTGTCCATGAATTCTAAAAGAAGTGATAATCCAACACTCACCATTAATCCAAGTACGAATGCTATAAGTATATTAAGTTTCTTATTTGGGCTTACTGGTTTTTCTGGCATTCTAACTTTCTCAATTATTTGAACATTCCCATTTGGAATAAGTTTCTTTGAGTCTCTTATAAAATTGCTAGTTATACCATTAATAAGATTAAATGCTAACTCTTTATCTTTATCAGTATATGAAATCTCTAATATTTGAGTATCTGCCCTAGGTGTAACCTTTAAAGCACCTTTAACCTTATCTATTTCTTTATCTATTTTCTTTTCTTTTAATGCTTTTTCAATCAAGTCATCAGTTTTTATAACTTCTGCATATGTAGTTAAGAGTTTCTGATACATCTGAACTTCACTACTGTTATATTCTGTTTTCTTTGATTCATTTTTACCTATAAAAAGTTTTACGTTAGTTTCGTATTTAGGCTTTATAACAAAAAAAGTTATAATTCCAGATACTAATGTAAAACCTAAAGTAATGGCTATTATAAGCTTATACCTTTGTTTTAAAGCACTAAATATTTCACTAATATTTATATTTTCTTCACTCATCTTTTTCCCCCTAGTCCCTTTCTGTTTACATACCTTTTGTTAATATTATTTAAATATAATTAACAATTTGTTCATAAGCATTAATAATTATATCATATATTTTTATATTTCAATCCTTTTTATAAAAAAATATGATTTTTTTATATATAACAACATTTTTTTTAAATTTTGTTATATTACCGTGTTAAAATTTATTATTATGTATACCCAAATTGTTTAATATATTTTTTAATAAACTATTAATAATTTATATCTATAATATTAACATATGTTAATATTTTCTTTAAACAAAAAAATTTCTACATTTTTAAATCCAAAATATCCCTAATACAATTAGTCTTCTAATCTTATTTAATTACAAATTAAAATTATTCCATCATCATCCATAAAATCGTTTTCAAAACGCTTTATTTGTTTTTATAATTGAAATGTTTTACTCATACTTCACAGTACGTAATATCATTTGTCGAAAACTTTTTAAACTTTTTTACTTAATATATAATATTCCAAATAAAAATCTATAAAAAAGAGCGTACTGTTAATTAACGCTCTTATATTATAATGTTATCTTCATCTTTTTAATTCTCCATGAATAATCATTCTAGCATCATCTTTCTCATAACTACATGTACTTAAGGTTATTATTCTATCATCACTTTTAATGTCCATATCTCTATTAAAAATAGACTTTTTCTTAATATTATCTATATACTTTAAATACTCATCATCATTTTTAAAATTAGTTTTTAAATCTACATCTCCAGCATTGCTTATATAAGATGAAAAAATCTCATATTCATATCTTTTCCCATCAATAGTTAAGATAATTTCATTGTTTTCTTTCCAGAACGACTCGTCTTTAAATTTCATAAGATTTTGAAACATACTTTTATTTTTCATATTATGCCCATAGATTATTATATTTTTATCTTTATTTATATTATTTTTATAATCCATGAAAATAGCTCCAGAGCTACTTTCTTTTTTATTAAAATCATGATTTAGGTAGAAATCATTATCCTTTCCTTGTACTACAGGATAATCTATATTTGTATTAGGCACTTCTATCCACATCTTATAATCTTTATTTATTTTCATTAGTTCTTTACTAAAATCATTACTATCGCTTTTTACTTCTTGAATTTTTTCATATGTATTTTTACTTTCTTTATAATCTATCACTTTTGTTATGACTTTATATAGTGAAAGTATTATTGCCACTATAAGAACTATATTTATAATTTTTTTCATATAATATCCTCCTTTAAAGTAATGATTCATAAAAAATAAGCCCTGAATTTTCAGAGCTTATTTACAAAAGAGTCCTACTCTTACAATTAGCTTTAATTTATTTTTTAAGTTCTAATACATTTTCCTTTTCAGCTTTGTCGTAGAAGTATTTATCATTTACGTATTTATTTACTACTTTAATTGTAATATTGTTATCTGTATTATTTATTGTAAATTTACTATTATTTTTATCTAGTTTAGTATCATTTACATATATATCTTCAAGTTCATAATTCATTGGCACTATTTCTCTTATATCATATTCTCCAATATTTAAGAAATCTTTGGATTTTAGGTTTTCTGGCGATACATTTGCATTACTATGCTTTAATGTGAAGTTTAAAGTTTTTGTTTCTCCACCTTTTAACTTAACACTATACTCACCTATACCTTCTTTTCCAGTTAGTGAAATATTAAAGTTATCATCTTTAGGCGCTGTTAAACCCGTATTATTCTTAACTTCTTTTATAATTGTAATCTTACCCTTCTTGTAAGGCACATTTACTGTTGGTTTCTCAAAAGTTATTATCTGGATATCTCCTGACGGATCTTCATATTTCATAGTTGCTTCTACATTTGTTGGTATCTTCTCATCGCCCATTCCATAATACTCATCTTTAAGCCTAATCTTAAATCTAATTATTCTACCTTCAGTACCAACCTTTCCAAGATCCCAAGAAAGCTTATTTCCATTTACTATAGGCTTTATATCTAGTAGCTCTTCTTTTCCACCTTCTAATGGCTTATATACTTTAGCATCAGCTCCATTATTTACGATTTCAAATTCTTTTGTAACTTCATCTGTTATAATTGCATTATTTGCCATTGATGAATCTGTTTTTATATTGTCTGCAATTTGATCATATATTTTACTTAGATCTATTTCCTTATTATTAATTAAATATCTTCCTGCATTTTGTGTAGCTTGTAAAAAGTCTTCAGCTTTTTTCTTATCTCTATCGGATACATTTCTCATTAATCCAATTGAATAAGCTTTTACTGAATGATTTTTAACTGTATTATTATAAGCTTCTGTAGCACATTTAACAGCATCTCCCTTACCTTCTACAGTTCTATTTGGTAATCCATCAGTAAAGAATAAAACATATTTATTTGCATTTGTTCTTGCCTCCGATAGCTGTTCTCCTGCTTTTAACCATGCTGCTTCAGCATTTGTTCCTCCCCCAACTCCTGTAAACCATATTTTTCTATTTATAGTTGATTCATCTTTTGAAAAAACCTGAAGAAGGCTAGCATCACTTGCAAATTTAATTACTGATATTTGTGAGTCCTTTACTCCTGTTTCTGTATTAAGTATTTTCTTTGTGAAGCTTGTCATAGCTTTTTTAAGTTCAATCATATCGTCTTCCATACTACCTGATGTATCCATTATCATTACTATATCTACAGGAACAGTTTTAGTTGTTGGAGTCCCTGAAACCTTTAATTCTATTTCATACTCTCCTTCAACTCCTGTTGGTTTTGCTGTCTTACTATTTTTTATACCATTAGTTTCTTGCTCTCTATTACTTTGAGCTTTACTACTATTATTAACTTGACTATATGGCTCTGCCATTGCATTTATTAAAAAGCAATTACATAATATAAATGCTAGAGCTATAGCCATCTTTTTGAAGAAGTTAAATTTTCTTTTTTTCTGTTTTCTCATATAGCTACCTCCCTATCCTTTATTACATAATTTATCTAGCATAGTCTTTATATCATCATTTAAGTTTTTCCAGGTCGCATTATATCCATCAACTGTCGCTTGAACTGCTTCAGTCTTTACATCAACAATTACTTCTTTATTTTTGTATCTATCCTTTAGCTCATCAGGAATATTAAGCTCTACAGAATCCAATATCGCTTCAGTAACTTCCTTCTCAGCTAATATTTTATTGTAATAGAAGTATCCATCTTTTCCATCAACCCAAAGTTTTCCCGCATGTTTTGAGAAATTCAGTTTAATGAAATTTGTATCTCCTGCCCATAGATTTACTTTTTCATCTACCCAACGCTTCTGTATGCTAATTCTTATTAGTGCAGGTCCAGTACTATTATTTTGAACTTTAACTAGCTTTTCATGTGTGCTTCCATTCCAATCAGTAGGTTGTTTAAAATCTTCATCAATCTCCACGTCAATATTAGCTACATCAAAGTTATTTGTTGCACTATCACTATCTGTAAACCATCTAGCTATTTCCTTACCTTGAGCATATACTTTTGTAATTAATTCTCCTGGGAATAGCATTGTGATTCCAATTGCTGCACATATAATTAACTTAGTTTTCTTCATTATGCCTTTCTCCCCTTTCTATTAATTACTTTAAATACGATAAAACATGAAGCAATAACTATTAAATATCCTAATATCCCATTATCTCCTGTTTTTGGTGGTTTACTTGATGAATCTATATTAGATGAATTATTATTAGAAGTGTTTCCTCCTGTATTTTCATCTTTACCTGGAGTTCTTACAGCTGTGAATATCCATTTAACCTCTCCAGATTTATTTTTGTATTCATTTCCTGTGCCCTTTCCATCAAGTTCTACTTCTGCTACTAGTTCTTTACTTTCCCCCGGATTTATTTTCCCAAGTGATACATTAGTTGCTATACTTTGTTGTCCTGTAGCATCCCCTTCATGCAAAGTACTATTATCATATTCTATCTTCATCTTTAACTTTTCTAGTAAATCATATTCTTCTTTCTCACTTATTCTTTCAGCCCTTATGAATATTTCATAAGAGTCTGTAAATTTATTACTCAATACCAACCTTCTTTTTATTTTATCCCCTGGAACCATACCCTTAAATTCTAAGAAAGGTTCATCGCCAGGAATATATACTATACCATTAGCATTCCCTTCTAATTCAACATTAGGGGGTGCAAGCTCTGTTGCATCCCCTACAGTTCCAATCATTAAAAGAAGTGATAAAGATAATACTAATATCTTGAAAATATTTTTCATCATCTCACTCCTTTATTTTTATAATTTATTACTTTTGTTGTGAAGTTCCACCTAAATTCTTTATAGCATCTGGTGCAGTTGTCCACTGATTACTTACTGCCCCATTTGCAGCTTGTATACCTTCTGCATGAACTATTACATCATATTTTGCATCTTTGTAATCATTGTTAACTTGAGAACTTAAAGTAACACTATCTAAAAGATATTCTGTAGCTCCACCAGCTGGAACAACTCCATTGTAATAGAAGTATCCATCAGTGCCTTTAATCCATTTATTTGCTTCATTTGATGTAGTTGTATTTTGATATTTTAATTCTATGAAATCAAGGCTTAAATCCTTATCGTTTGTCTTTGTCCATTTCTTTTCAAATTTAACTCTTATAATTTGATCATAAGTAGCTGTATTTTTAACTTTAGCATCTTTATTTACTTCAGTTCCTGGTAAGACCTTACCTGCTAACTCACTATCAAATATTTCCTCTATTTTTATTCCATTAGATTCATCTGTTCCATTGCCTTGTGTTGCAAAACTATTTGTTACTGCATCTGTATCAGTAAACCACGCAAATGATCCTCCAACTACACCAACCATTAATCCTACTGCTAAACATAACCCTATAATTTTTTTCTTTCCCATAAAACCCTCCATGAAATTAAATTAATCTTTATTTTTAATTGCTTTAGCTCCCTTATAAAATGTGCCAAAACATAAATAAGCTATTATTAAAATTACTATGATTACTCTATATTTATTTATAAAGCTCATACCCTTTCCCATATAAGGAATATTAAATATTACTTTTCCAACCAAAAGTCCTTCATCAACAAGCATAGGATCTAAAACATCATTTGCATCACCTTTTGTTTGAAATTTAATATTATTATCCTTTTCTATTACTTCAACAACTCTATGTGTTGTTAGGTCGCTTGTACTACTTCCTTTAAAAGTTATAATATCTCCTTCCTTTATCTCATTACTATCTATTTCCTTCACAATAATAAGGCTTCCAGGATTTATTGTTGGACTCATACTTCCTGTCAAAATATCATAAAATTTATATCCGAATAACCCAAAATTACTTAAAATTGATATAACCATAAAAATAAATACTATTGACATAACAATATAGGAAATAATATTCTTAACTAATTTCCCTTTACTATTCTCACTCATTTAATCACCATTACTTCTAAAATTTAATCCTATATATTTTTATCATTTGTTAAAATTTGGAACAACAGATTTGTATTTAACAGCATATAATTTGTTCTAAACAACAAAAAGCACTAATAAAAATCTAAAATTTTTACTAATGCTTTTATCTATATAAAACTTTATTATATTAATATTATTAAAAAAGCAGCTAACATAGAAATTTCTATGTTAGCTGCTAGGTTTCCTTACATTTTACTATTATACATGTAATAAAAACTTCCTCTTTATCTTTTAAAATAACTTGTCCATTGTATTTATCAACACTCTTCTGAACACTATATAATCCTATTCCATGATTCTTTTTATCTTTCTTTAGAGTGATAAATTTACCATTCCTCTTTATAGATACTCCATCTTTTGAGTTTACAATTTTTATAGTTAAGTATCCTTTTACTATATTTGATTTAATATCTATAAATTTTTCTTTATT
Source organism: Clostridium budayi (assembly GCF_055396605.1). NCBI lineage: Bacteria > Bacillati > Bacillota > Clostridia > Eubacteriales > Clostridiaceae > Clostridium > Clostridium budayi. The sequence continues at coordinate 699,012 of NZ_AP042456.1, read as the reverse complement.
TTGATCTGCTATTCTATTACATGCTTCTATAGCATTATCTAATATGTTTCCATATATACTACATAAATCTAAATCATCTATATTAATAAATTCTGGAACTTTAATATCAAATTTTATATTTATGCCTTTTTCTTTACATATAGATCTTTTACTTAAACATATAGCATCAACTATTTTATTCTTGCAAATTAAAACCTCTTTTTCTAAATTAATGATATTTTTATTATATTTATTCATATAATTTTTAAGCTCATCATATTCACCATTTTGAAGAAGAACTGAAATTATATTATTATGATTATTTATATCATGCTTTATTCTGAATATTTCACTATAATATTTTTCAAGTTCTATATAATGATTATATTGATTCTTTATTTGCTTGTTTAATATATCAGTCTTTTCTTTAAATTCTTTTGCCCTCCCCTTAATAATTGAATTTCTTATTGAAAACCATCTAGTTAATAAGTTCATAATAGAGCAAAATCCAACAAAATATGAAAATCCATTGATATTATCTAATACATAAAGATAGTAAACAAACCCCATATTAATCATATAGAAAAATATCATTATAGACTTTATTCCAAGTCCTTTTTCATTTTCCAAGCTCTTTTCTATATATTTACTATTATTAATTATTAAATTAGCAGTAATCCTAATATTTATTACTACTAGAATAATGTATAAAAATATTATTGCTGTTTTTTCTGTTGTCTGTATATTAGTACTAAATTCAGATATACTCTTATTTGTTATTATTTCATAATAAGAAAATACTATATTTTGAAAATCTACTATGCTAGTTGATATTATTGCAACTAAAAATAATACAACTCCTTTATTCTTTTTAGTAAATATCACAATTATATTTATTGAAATAGTGAACCATATTATATTCTCTATTATATAATTATCTAAATAAAAACATATTAAAGATAATATCATCATTGATGTCATAAAAAAATATATAATATTTTTATTAAAAAAATTTAAATTATCATCTAACCTTTTTATAATAAAAATATTATATACAGCTATAAAAATACTTGCTATTAAAAATAAGATATTTTCTTCTGTCATTTTAAAACTACCTTTTCTTATACAGTTTGAAGATAATCAAAGAATGCTTCTTTTAAATTTTCCTTATATTTTCTTCCAACCGGAACTACTTCCCCATTTAAAAGCTTCACCTCGTTACTTCTAAATTCTTTTATCTTAGAAATATTTATAACATAACTTCTATGACATCTTTTAAATCCCCTATCATCTAAATCTTTTTCAACATTTTCTAACTTTTCATAATAATCAATTACATTCTCTTTTTTGTGCACATTTATTTTTCTATGATCAACCTCAAAATAATATATATTATTTAATTTTAGTAATACTGTATTTCCACTTTTATTTATTTCATAAAACTTCTTATTATTTTCTTGTATATCTATTGCTCTAAGTAACTCTTTTTCAATTCTTTCAATTGATGCTGGTTTTATTATATAGTTTACTGCTGATATATCATATCCATCCAATATAAACTCTTTACTGCTACTTAAAATTATAAATTTTACTGAATTATATAAATCTAAAATGCATTTTGCAATATCTATCCCATTTGAATCACCAAGAAAAATATCTAAAAATATTACATCAAATTTTGGTATATCTCTTTTATATATATTTAAAAGTTCTCTCCCTGATCTGAATTCTTCTATATTAAGTCTTATATTATTTCTTAAAGATATCTTGTCTAAGACTTGTCTTAAATTCTTACGATCATAACCTTGATCATCACAAATAGCAATATTAATCATGTTAAACCTCCTACTTTAATATAAATCCTTTTAAAATTTTGTATATTATCATCTTTATCTGTACTAAACGACTTATGTTGTGTATTAAACAGCATAATTTCTATATCTATATTTTTCTATGTCTATTTAAAACAATCTAAGTCATTTATTTATCATTACATATAGCTAAATTTAAAATATTATCCCCTCTCTATAATTACATTTTTTTCCAACTAGTAAATTATATATTATTTTTTATTCACTTACAATATTTATTATTAGATTATATGATGCTAAGTTAAATTAAATTATAATTTAACCTAAACTCTAATAATAAAAGTGATACTGTTATATTAATGAAATAAAAAAGATGATTCCTATACAATATAGAAATCATCTTATAATCCTAAAATACTATTTATTTTTCTTTTCTAAAAATCATTAAAGCTCCAGATCCTAATAGTAAGGTTGATAAACCTATATATCCTTTATATCCTGTCGCAGGTACTTTTATTGTTTCATTTTTAGAAGTTTCTTCTTCATCTTTTTCTGGTTTTTTCTCTATATCAGGCTTATTTTCTGGTTCTAGTGGTGTTACTTCTTTTTCATTTTCTATAGTAATTTTTATATTAAGATTTTCTTCTTCTGTTCCTATTGTAAACTTATGAAAACTTTCATCTAACTTATATCCTTCTGGTGCTTCTTTTTCTATAAAGTAGTAATCTCCTGCTTCTAAATTTTCTACCTTTATAATTCCCTCTTTATTTGTTACGTGCTCTGATATGAACTTTTTATTACTATCTAATAAGTGGAATTTTGCTCCTTCAAGTACTTTTTCATTGTCGCTACTATCCACTTTTATTAATTCAACACTTCCATATTTCTTTTCTGGCTCTGGTGGTGTTACTTCTTTTTCATTTTTAATAGTAATCTCTACGTAAATATTTTCCCCTTCTGTTCCTATTGTAAACTTATGAAAACTTTCATCTAACTTATATCCTTCTGGTGCTTCTTTTTCTATAAAGTAGTAATCTCCTGCTTCTAAATTTTCTACCTTTATAATTCCCTCTTTATTTGTTACGTGCTCTGATATGAACTTTTTATTACTATCTAATAAGTGGAATTTTGCTCCTTCAAGCACTTTTTCATTATCGCTACTATCCACTTTTATTAATTCAACACTTCCATATTTCTTTTCTGGCTCTGGTGGTGTTGCTTCTTTTTCATTTTTAATAGTAATCTCTACGTAAATATTTTCCCCTTCTGTTCCTATTGTAAACTTATGAAAACTTTCATCTAACTTATATCCTTCTGGTGCTTCTTTTTCTATAAAGTAGTAATCTCCTGCTTCTAAATTTTCTACCTTTATAATTCCATCTTTATTTGTTACGTGCTCTGATATGAACTTTTTATTACTATCTAATAAATGGAACTTTGCTCCTTCAAGTACTTTTTTATTATTACTACTATCGACTTTCATTAATTTAACACTTCCAAGTGGATCTTCTACTTCATCAGTTGGTGGAATTACTTCATCTGGATTAAACACATTGTTATGACATTCAAATCCCCCTTCTTGATTTAATGTCTTTGCTAATAAATGACCATTAACATTTCCTGAATGAGTGTTAATTACAGCATTAGGAGCAATAACACTTCCAACAACTTGCTCTGAAATTTTTATTTCAGTTGCATTTGGGAAATACCATATTATTTTTGAACTCCAATATTTATAATCCTTCCCCCAATCCATAGGACTTCCATTATTAAGCATTGGCTGTCCACTCGGGAATTCAAAATTACTTCCATTATTAACGAATACTATAGCTTTTTTGCCATTTGAAGTTACTAAATTATTAACTTCCATTGATTCAAATTTAGATTTATTTAATGTAATTACTTGAGTTTCATTTCCTTGTATTCTTTCTTCAACCATGTTTATAAAGTTATCTTTTATACCTTCTATATGTTCTTTAATTACTGATTTATCTTTAATAGTTACTTTATCGTGCATCCAGCTTTTAATTTTTTCTTTATTTTTTTCTGAGGATACTACTATACTTCCATTTACATTTGTTGGTGATTTATTTACTATGTCTCCTCCTACAACAAGTGTTGGACCATTTTTATCAGCTGGATCTCCAACAACTGGTGTACCAAAATCATGGTATCCTGTTATGTTAAGATTTCCTCCAATTATAGCATTTCCTTCGCAATCAGCATCTTTTGCATTGTAATCTTCTAATATTATTGCATTATAATGATAATCTCCGCCAAGCTCCTTATCTTTAGTTTCTCCACTCGCCTTAACTAATGGCGTCAATGCAAATGTTGCCAAAAGTAGCGATGCCGTAAGTTTAACTAACTTTCTTGATCTCATATTATTCTATCCCCCTTTAACTCTTATAGAACAATATATTAATCAAAAGACAAAATTATTATAAAAATTTAAATTTATTTTTTATTATGTAAAATAACAGTTTTAATTTTTTGGTATACAATTAAACTTTTATATGATATATTTTGTAATATTATGCTATATAGCATTAACTTAAAATAAAAAAACTATTTTCAAAATTGTTTAATAACAACTTTGAAAATAGTTTTTTTACTAATTATCTAAACTCCTAATAATATAAAATAGCAATTTATTATTTTATATTATTCGAGATAATTTTCTACTGCTATTTCATCACATTCATCTAATATATCTTCTAAATCTGGATAATCTTCTAAGTTTATTGTTTTCTCAGTAAGTTTAAATTTACTTATAAGACTATCTTTTTCACATTGTATAATATCGCTTTTCTTTATTATATCTACAACATCTTCTGTTTTAAAAACTCTTGGCATCCCAACAGAATATCCACTTGCAAAATTCATTTCATTTTTTGACATATCATCATATTCTATCTCATAATCATCACAATATTCCTCAATTATTTTTTTATTAAATTCTTGAATCGTTAATACCACATCATTTAAATTATCTAATTGAATAATATCTTCATTTGGCATTAAAACAATATAACCTTCTTTCATTTTAAAAACCTCCCAAAATAACACATAGTATCAATTCTATTTTTACTATATATTTTTAAAATCCTCTTTAGACATATTGTATACCTTCTAATGTTGATTTTTGGGAACTTTCTATGTATTTTTTGTAAAATTCATAGTAAAAAAATATAAAAAAGAGAATGATAGATTAATCTATCATTCTCTTTTTATGCTATTGTTAAGCAAAGTAATTTGCTATATGGTCTAGTATTCTTTCACAAGCTTTTCCGTCTCCATATGGATTAGTAGCTTTAGCCATTTTTTCATATGATTCTTTATTTGTTAAAAGCTCTTTTGCTTCATTATAAATATTTTCTGTTTCTATTCCTGAAAGCTTAATAGTTCCAGCTTCAACTGCTTCTGGTCTTTCAGTTTCTGTTCTAAGAACCATAACAGGTTTACCTAAAGTTGGAGCTTCTTCTTGAATTCCACCTGAGTCTGTCATTATAAGCTTAACTCTTTCCATAAGATTTGCAAATTCCACATATTCAAGAGGTTCTATAAGATGAACTCTTCCTCTATATTCATCAAAATATCTATGTGCAAGTTCTCTTATTGATGGATTTTTGTGCATTGGGAATATAACTTCAACACTTTCATCTTCTCTAACTAATTTAATCATAGCCTTAAAGATATTTTCCATTGGTTCTCCCCAATTTTCTCTTCTATGAGTTGTAAGTAATATCACATTTTTATTCTTGTAATCTATGTCATTTAAAACTTCTTGTTCAAATTTTAAATCTTTATCAATTACACTTAAAAGTGCATCTATTACTGTGTTTCCTGTTATAAATATACTTTTTGGATCTACACCTTCTCTTAAAAGATTCTTTTCATTTGTTGTTGTTGGTGCAAAATGAAGAGTTGTTATTGCACCTGTTAATTTTCTATTTGCTTCTTCTGGAAATGGTGAATATATATCATATGTTCTAAGTCCAGCTTCAACGTGTCCAACTGGAACTTTATTATAAAATGCAGCAAGTGCTCCATTTAATGTAGTAGAAGTATCTCCATGAACTAATACTATATCAGGATTACATTCCTTTATTACAGAATCTACTCCTCTTAACACTTTATTTGATATATCTATTATAGTTTGTCCGTGAGCCATTATATCTAAATCATATTGTGGATTAACATCAAATACTTCAAGAACTGCATCTAGCATTTCTCTATGTTGTGCTGTATCACACACTAGTGATTCAAATCTTTCATCTTTATCTAATGCCTTAACTAAAGGGCACATTTTTATTCCTTCTGGTCTAGTTCCAAAAATTGATAATACTTTTATTGGCCTCATAATTATCTACCATCCTTTTGTTTTATTTACAAAAAGATACTTAATTTAAAATATCTTTGTAACTTAATTTCAAATCATCTATACTAGTAGGCTTTTGTATATAATAGCCTTGGCCATAATCTACTCCTAAATTTCTTAAGAAATCAAATTCTTCTTTAGTCTCTATGCCTTCAGCTACTATTTTAACTCCTAGTTTTTTTAATGTTTTTATCGTATTAGTTGTTAATGTTCTTCTATAATCATCTTTGTCAATGTTACATATAAGTTCTCTATCTAATTTTACAATGTCTGGTTTAAGTTTTAAAATTAAACCTTCATTTGCATAACCTGCTCCAAAATCATCTATTGCAATAAGTATATTATTTCTTCTATATACGTTAATAATTTCATCAACCTCTTCTGAAAAACCATATGTTGATCTTTCAGAGAACTCAATTATTACATTATTATAGTTTTTCTCTTTAGTGTTATAAATATTAAGATCTTTAAGTTCTTTATTTATTATATTAAAATACTCATCTCTGCCCTTAATTCTATCCTCATTAAAAGTTTCATTAATAAAAATTTTAATATCTTTAGGCAAAAAAGATTTTACATAATCATAATATATATTAACACCAAACTTCATAGATACATAATCTTCTAAATTTTTAGCTTTAGCAACATTAAAAAAATCTATTACATTTCTATAGTTTCTATCTTGAATTCTAGTTAGTCCTTCAACTCCATAAAGTGACATATCACTTAATGATACTATAGGTTGAAATACACTATAATATTTCTTTTCTTCTATTACTTTTAATACTCTATTTATCTTTTTATTAACTTTTCTATACTTTTCATAATCACTTTTATTAAAATGATTTATATTACTTTCAAAACCATTTCTAAGTTTTCTACCTTCTTCCATAGCAAACTTAGCATAATTATAAAGTTCTTCTTCAGAAGTTACATCAAAATTTAATATTGAAGTACCTATATTACAACTAATATGAATATCTTGACCATCAACTTTTTCTATGAATGTAAGTTTTTCTTTTACATCATTAAAAAATGAATCCATCCCTTTTCTTTTATTAAATCCATGCCTATAAAGTCCAAAATTTGGTCCACTAAATTTAAAGGCTACTGTTTTATCATCAACATATCCTATAAGTTTAGCAGCTATAATTTTTATTAAGTGGTCCATAAAATAATCGCCATATAAATTTTTATTAATTTCAAAATCATTAATTTCTATAAATAATAATGCACCATAAGCAACTCTATAATCATCTATAAGTTTTCTAACTTCTTTTTTATAATTAAGTTTATTAACAAGACCTGTTTCACTATCAATTCCTTCTTCATGTACATAAGAAATATTTCCAACTCTATCTCTTGTTACATCACAAAGAATAAGATCTAATTTGCTACTATTTACAATATGAGAGTATGCTCTTATAAATCTATCCTCATCATCTTTTTTTACTGAATATTCAAATTCAAAATATCCTTTTTCATAAGATATTCCTATAATTCTTTCAAGTTCTTCTTTACTTAAAGAAATAGCATCTAGGAAATTATATAGATTGGCTATTCCATTTGAATTATTATATAGTAATTCAAAATTCTTTTTTGAAGTTACCTTGCCTGATTTAAGATTTATTGTTAAAAAATCTATATTTTCATTTTTTGATACTACTGTCTCTAATTCACTTTTAACAATTCTATATTTTTCATTTGTTCTTTTATTCATTAAGGAAATAAAACCCCAAATAAGAGCTAAAATGAGCAAAGATAGGATAACAATCATATAATTGTCATCACTACTTTGTTTTATCATTTTAACTAAATTAAGCATGTAAATTCCCATCTAATCTACCCCTCTTACCCATTTAGTTTAATTTTCTTTAATTTAGGATATATTATTTATTCATCTGATTTACCAACATCAGATAAAACTATTCCTTTATTATGTTCTAGCGCCCAACTTATACCCCATGTATTTTGGAATATAAGAAGATTTCTATCTTTTAAGTCTTTAACTTTCTTAGTATCTGATGTAAGGTTTAGCTTATCAACATCTATATCTCCATCATTTTCTATCCATCTTACAAATCTATATGGAAGTCTTTCCATTTTTATATCAACGTTATATTCATTTTTTAATCTGTATTCTAAAACTTCAAATTGAAGTACACCAACTACCCCAACTATTATTTCTTCCATTCCTATATGAAGTTCTTTAAATACTTGGATTGCTCCTTCTTGAGCTATTTGAGTTACACCTTTAATGAATTGTTTTCTCTTCATTGTATCAACTGGTCTAACTCTTGCATAATGTTCTGGTGCGAAAGCTGGTATTCCTTCAAATTTAAATTTCTTTGAAGGTGTACAAATAGTATCTCCAATTGAGAACACTCCTGGATCGAATACACCAATTATATCTCCAGCATATGCTTCTTCAACTATTTCTCTATCTTGTGCCATAAATTGTTGTGGCTGTGATAATTTTATTTTCTTACCTTGTTGCATGTGGTAATAATCTTTTCCAGCTTCAAATTTACCTGAACATATTCTCATAAATGCAATTCTATCTCTATGAGCTTTATTCATATTAGCTTGAATCTTAAATACGAAAGCTGAGAAGTTTTCATCAAATGGATCAATTGGTCCTATATTTGATTTTCTTCCAATAGGTGATGTAGTCATTTCTAAGAAATGTTCTAAGAATGGTTCAACACCAAAGTTTGTAAGAGCAGATCCAAAGAATACTGGAGTTAATTCTCCATTTCTAACTTTCTCTACATCAAATTCATCTCCTGCAATATCTAAAAGCTCTATGTCTTCCATAAGCTTTTCATGTAATGCTTCACCTAAAAGTTCTTTGAACTTAGGATCATCAACATCTCCATCTATTGCTTGAGCTTCTTTTTGACCGTGTTCTCCACCTGTGAAAGCAATAATTCTTTTATTATCTCTTTCATATACCCCTTTAAATTCTTTACCTGATCCTATTGGCCAGTTCATAGGATATGTTTTTATTCCAAGTTCATTTTCAATATCCTCTAATAATTGGAATGGATCTTGAGCTTCTCTATCCATCTTGTTTATGAAAGTGAATATTGGCATTTCTCTAAGTGCACATACGTGGAATAATTTTTTTGTTTGTGCTTCTACCCCTTTAGCTGCGTCAACAACCATTACTGCTGAATCTGCTGCCATAAGTGTTCTGTATGTATCTTCTGAGAAATCTTGGTGACCTGGTGTATCTAGGATGTTTATACAATGTCCACCATAGTTAAATTGCATAACTGATGATGTAACAGATATCCCTCTTTGTTTTTCTATTTCCATCCAGTCTGATACTGCATGTTTTGATGCTTTTCTTGCCTTAACTGAACCTGCAAGTCTAATTGCTCCTCCATATAATAAGAACTTTTCTGTTAATGTAGTTTTACCTGCATCTGGGTGAGAAATTATCGCAAAGGTTCTTCTTTTTTCTATTTCATTTCTTAAATCAGCCAAGGTACTTCCTCCTTAAATTTATGTTAATCTAGTTTCTTACATTATTTTAGTATAATCCACTCTCAATTATAACATAATTATTAATTATATGTACCATCTAATAATAAAAAACCTTTAAGTAAAGACTTACAAAATTCTTTATCCTTAAAGGTCTTTTTAAATCATTTGGCAAGATTATATAAAGCATTTGTATATATTTTTAAATTAGTAATTAAATCTTCAATATCCATATACTCATCACTATTATGTGCAATTCCCTTTTGTCCTGGAAATGATGGCCCAAAAGCAACTATATTAGGAAATACTTTTGCATAAGTTCCCCCAGTTGTAGTAACTGGTGTTCCATCAAACCCCGTTACATCTTCATACGCTTCTTTAAGCTTTTTAAGTAGATCATGTTCTTTATCAAAACATACAGAATCCATTCTTCTATTTTCTGATAAAGTGTATCCATCTTTAATAATACTTTTTATTATTGAAATCATGTCTTCATATTTATAACTAATTGGATATCTAAACACAATTGAGATTCCAATCTTTCCTTTATCCATTTTAATTTCATATGGATTTATTACTAGATCACCTGAGATTTCATCAAAGCAATTTATATTAAGTTTACTTAAAGAATGATTTTCATAAAAACTATTATATATAAATTCAATAAATTCTAAAGTTTCTTTATCATTTATATAATTATTTGATTCTAATATATCTTTGCATAATTTTGTAACTGCATTTACTCCACTTTCAGGAGCATTTCCAGGTGCTTGCTTGCCTTTTGCACTTATTATTTTAGTTTCACTCTTTTCATTACTATAAAGTTCAATTCCAGCAAAATCTGGTACAACATTATTTCTAAAGTTTCCTTTTATACTTTTTATATTAGTATCATTTATTTTATTGCTCCATATAGTTACATCAAGAATTCCTCGCTCTCCATATACAGCTGGGTATTTACAATCTGGTGTAAATCCCATTATAGGAGGTTTTTCTTCTTTTAAATAATATGGTATATCACAAAAACCTGTTTCTTCATTTGTACCAAATATAACTCTAATTTTCTTTGATATTGGAAGATTTAAATCCTTTATTATTTTCATTCCATAAAGAACTGCCATTATAGGACCTTTATTATCTAGAACTCCTCTTCCATATATTTTTTCGTTATCTATTGATACATCAAAAGGATTGTAATTCCATCCTTCACCTTCTGGAACAATATCAACATGTCCAATTACACCTATATATTCATCTGCTTCTCCATACTCCGCATAACCTATAGCATTTTCTATGTTTTTTGTTTTAAATCCTAATTCTCTAGATATTTTAAGTGCTTCTTCTAGTGCTTCTTTAGGACCACTTCCAAAAGGTGCATTATATAGTTTTTCTCCTTCAACACTATTTATTTTAACTAATCTTCCTATACTTTTAATTAATTCTTCCTTATATTCATCTGCCTTTTTATTAAACTCATAGCTTAAATTAGCTTTACCTAAATCATTCATTATAAAATCATCTTCTTTCATATAAATATATTTTATAATTAATCAAAAGTTACTGGTGATTTTATTCTTTTAAGGTATGCTTCAAGCCATTCTTCAGATGCTTTTTCGTAACTTGTTTTTCCATCTTTCATTTCATTACAAACATATACTGTTGGCTCTTCATCTTCTGATACTACGGAGAATGAGAAGCCTACTATATTAGTTGCAACTCCCCATTCCCCTTTATTATTAAGAGCTACTAATGAAAGATCTCCTGACTTTCCTCTTCTTTTTATAAGCTTATCGTTTAATTCTCTAACTGCCTTATCACAAGCCTCTTGTGGATGCATTCCCTCTTTCATAAGTCTAACTATTTCATATGAAATACAGCCTTTCATTAAATCCTCTCCAAGGCCTGTTGCTGATGCACCTCCAACTTCACTATCACAGTAGAATCCTGAACCTGATATAGGTGAATCGCCAACTCTTCCTTTTCTCTTCATAAATAAACCACTAGTTGAAGTTCCAGCTACCATTTTCCCTTCCTTATCAACAGCTATCATTCCAACTGTATCATGACCATCATATGGGCTTAACCCCTTCTCTATAGTCTCTTTTCTTCTCTTAGCATAATATTTTTTAGCTCTATCAGTTAGCATGTTAACTCTTTCAAATCCTTCTTTATGAGCATACTCTTCAGCACCAGCTCCAACTAAGAAACAGTTAAATCTTTCTTCACTAAGTTTTCTTGCAATACTTATTGGATTTTTAAAATCTTTTATCCCACCAATTGCACCAATTGATAAAGTATCTCCATCCATATATGCAGCATCTAATTCAACTTCACAATTCTCATTTGGTAGTCCACCAAATCCTACTGATTTGTAATAAGGAAAATCTTCCACCATTTTTATAGCTTTCTCTATTGCATCTCCAGAAAATCCACCCTTTTTAAGATCTTCTGCTGCTTCTGTTATCCCTTCAATTGCCATTCTCCATGTTGCTATCATAGCCCATTTCATAATAAAATCATTCCCTTCTTTTATAAACATACTAATTTTTTAAATTCTTCTATATCTTCTTTTTTGCCTAATTTTATTGCCATGTTACAAATATTTTTAATAGCTTCATAAAGCCCATCTTCTCCTTTGTTAGGAGTTTTTACAATAATAATTTCTTCCTTATAATCATTAACCGCTAAATTATCAGACGACATTACAGCAAATGATGGTATATTAAGTTTTTCATTAATTTCTTTTGCAATATTACTTGCCATATAGCCAAAACTCTCATAATGAAATGCAGGACCACATATTACAACATCAGGTTTTAACTTTTTTATCATCGATATAAACCTTTCATTCGATGCACTTATATTATTTTTGTAATATATATCACCACAATATAATGTAGCTATTATTTCTCCACCAATACTTTCTAGGAAACTCTTCATCATCTTTCCAGGACCTAATACATCCCTTTTCCCACATGGTGGTGAATCAAAACTTTCATTTCCTAGGCCAGCTTGTACATGATTTAATACTAATAATATCTTTATCATATTTTTTCTCCAAAATTCATACTAGTTTTATAAATATATTTAGCAATTAGTGTGCCAACCACTCTTAAATTTAACTATGCTACTATTTTAGCCATTTATATTTTTTCTCTTTATTCTACTTCTTGATTTTGTAAAAAGTGTGCTTTAAAATAATACATAATAATATATATTTTTACTTTATTTACACACTAAATAGTGATTTAAAACACTATTTTATACAACATTAAATTAAAGTATATACATTAAGGGGTTTGAGATGAAAAAATTAAAGAGAATTGACTTAGTTTATGAAACTGTTGAAAAGTTAGACAAAGGTAATGGTGTTACTACTAATGATATTTGTAATGCTTTAAATATAGAGCGTTCAAATATAAGCAAGAACTTAAATAACTTAGTTAAAGAAGGTCGCCTTTATAAAAATACTGCAAGACCCGTTAAATACTACTTAAAAGATACAAATGATATTGATTTTACTATAAGCTGTCCACTAGATACTCTTTCTTATTTATATCCCTCATTAACTGAAGCTACAAAACTTGCTAAAACATCTATTCTTTATCCGCCAAATGGTATGAATTCTTTAATTATTGGAGAGACAGGCTCAGGGAAATCTATGCTAGCAAAACTTATGCATGATTATGCTGTTTCTTTCTTTAAAGATAAGGACATGCCTTTTATACATTTTAATTGCTCCGATTATTCAAATAATGTTCAGCTTCTAAGCTCCCATTTATTTGGAGTAAAAAAAGGAACATTTACAGGAGCAACAGAGGATAGAGCAGGTCTTATTGAAAAGGCTGATGGTGGTATTCTATTTTTAGATGAAATACACAATCTTCCTAGTGAAGGACAAGAAATGCTATTTTTATTTATGGATACTGGCTATTTTAGAAGGTTTGGTGAAGTATCTAAAAAAATAAAAGCTTCTGTTAGAATCATATGTGCAACTAATGAAGATATAAATCAAACATTACTTAGTACTTTTTTAAGAAGAATTTCGATAAAAATTAAAATACCGAGTTTAAATGAAAGAACTATTGAAGAAAGACTAACGTTAATTGAGACTTTTTTAAAAAGTGAAAGTGAAAACTTAAATAAACCTATTTATATTTCTTATAATGCAATGCTATGTTTCTTATCTTATGATTGTCCTTTTAATATTGGACAACTTAAAAATGATATAAAGCTTGCCGTTGCAAATGCTTATACTGAATACTTTATAAATAATAAAAAGCATATAAAAATAAATAGTCCAGATCTTTCAAAAGATATTACTCATAAATTATCAACTCCTCTTATCGAGGAAAGATTTGTGCTAGACAAATTAGAAACAACAAATAGATATTTTATATATGATAAAGATACTAAAATAACAAGTTATAGTTTTCAAAATAAAAAGCATTATATGGTTGCTTCTTATAAAACTTTAATGAATAAATTAGACGTTTTATCATCTAATAAGTCAATAAAAATTTTTGATTTTAATAATTTGCTCGAAGAATATTTTAAAAATATAGAAATACAATCTGATAATTATAGGCATAATTTTTCTTATGCCACTTTTGATGAAATAAACAATAAATTATTTAGTTTTGATAATAATATAGAAAAGTTTTTCAAAATAAAAATATATGAAAACTTGTTTAATATTCACTTAGATTTAATTTATGATAGACTTAGTCTTATAAATTTAGATACTAAAAATATTGAAACTAAACTTAAATCACTATTTCCTGAAAGCTACAAACTTGCCCTTAGTTATTTAGATATAATAGAAGAAACTCTTAATTTATATCTACCATCTTCTGAATTTATCTTTATAATATTACTATGTTTATATATAAATAACTTATAATAGGAAACAAACTAAAGGTCGGAATTTATCCGACCTTTATTATTAAAACTACCTAGTTCCATTCTTTATATCATTTAAAATTTCTAAGTTAACTCTTCTACAAAACTCTGCAATAGCTTTTACTGTTTGAACGTAATCTTTTCTATGAATTAAAAGACTATGAGAGTGCATATATCTAGTTGGAATTGATAATGTCATACTAACTACTCCATCTAATGACTTATGAATATTTCCAGCATCAGTTCCACCAACTACCATAAAATCATAATTTATATTAAGATCTTTCTCTTTGCAGATATCTTCCATATGTTTTAGTAAGTTTTTATTTGCTATAGTTGAAGCATCTAAAATACTAAGTATAACACCACAACCAAGTTTTAAATCTCCTTTTTCCATTGGTGTATCTTTAGCTGTTGTTACATCTAGGGCAAATGCTATATCAGGTTTAATTACATGAGTTGCTGTTCTTGCACCTCTTATTCCAACTTCCTCTTGAACTGTTCCTACAGCATAAATATTTGCATCATGTTCTATGCTTTTAAGTTCTTTTAATACATCAATAGCTACTGCTACACCTATTCTATCGTCAAAAGCTTTTCCAAGTAAGTAGTTTGGATTATTCATAACTTCAAATTTAGTGTCAGGTGTTATCATATCCCCTATCTTTATTCCTAATTCTTCTACTTCTTCTTTAGAAGAAACTCCTAAGTCTATAAATAAATCAATAGGATTTATAACTTTATCTTTTTCTTCTTTAGGCATTCCATGTGGTGCCTTACTACCAAATATCCCTTTTATTTTATCTCCATTTTTTGTTGTAATAATCATTCCTTGAGATGGTAATACATGCCCCCACCATCCCCCAACAGGTAATATTTTTATAAATCCATTTTTATCTATCCCTCTTACTACAAAACCTACTTCATCCATATGTCCTGCTATCATTATTCTAGGTCCATTTTCGGATCCTTTTTTAAGTCCAATAATTGACCCTAAATTATCATATATAATTTCATCTGAATATTTTTCAAAATACTTTTTAGTTACTCTGCTAACTTCTTTTTCACAACCTGATATTCCGTTAGCTTCACTTAATTCTTTTAGCATATTTAAATCGACATCACCATATGCTTTGCTTTTATCTATACTCATAGCATGTCCTCCAATATATTTTATCTATTTTCTCTCTTAAAATACTCTATCTTTTCTTCATTTAAGCTTTTTATAACAGCAATAGTAGCTTCCTTTGCACTTATATAATCATTTATGTCTATTATTTCACTATTTGATTTTAAATTTCTTGCACAAATACAAGCTTTTAATGTAGGACATCCTATTTGAAGTTTGTGGATCCATCCTCCATCACTATCATCCATTGAATAATAATATTGGTGTTTTATATCATTTGTTTCACAAACATCAACTAAATAATTTAATAATGCTCTATTTGGCATCATTGATTTATCATAATAACTTATAAGTACTCCATCACCAAGCTTTCCTACTGCATCTTCATTTCCTTTTAAGTCATCAGCTTTTAAGCAATCAAGTACTATTGAAATATCTGGCTTAATTAAGTTAGTTGCTGTTATACATCCTCTAAGTCCAACTTCATTTTGAACTGTACATCCAACATATAAATCTACATCTAATTCAATATCTTTTAAGCTTTCAAGTATTTCAATTCCAAGTATGCATCCATATCTATCATCAAAAGCTTTTGAAACAATTCTTTTACCTGTAGGTAAAACTTCAAATTCTCCATCTATAACTACATCATTTCCTAATATAACTCCAAGTTCTAATACTTCTTTTTTATCTACTGCACCAATATCAACTAATATATTATCTTTATTTTTTGTATCTCCAGTTACAATAACCCCTCTAACTTCTCCACTATTAGTAGTTATTCTAACTCTTTTTGAAATAATATCTTTTTCAGTTCTATCTCCAAGTGGAAGTAATTTTAATAATCCATTATCTTTTATTTCATTTATTATAAATCCTATTTCATCCATATGAGCACAGATCATAACCTTCTTAGCATTTTCTTTTTTAGATCTTTTTACTGCAAATATAGATCCTAAATTATCGAATACTATTTCATCAGTATATTTTTTATAATATTTTTGTAAAACAGTTGATATATTTTTTTCACTTCCTGATATTCCTGAAACTTGTGTAATTTCTTTCATTAAATCTATTGTACTGTTACTTAATTTCATATAAACTCACTCACCTTTTATTTATAATTTATTGTTTAAAAAGGTAGTCTAAGAATATATCCTTAGACTACCTTTATTAATTGATTTAATAACAAATCTTTTCTATATATTCTTTTATATCTTCTTTGTCTGCCTTTTTCTTAGCTAACACACAAATATTTCTTAATGATTCACTTAGTCCAATTCCACCCTTTTTAGGCATCTTAACTATATTTACTAAGTCTTTATAAGCTAATATAGTATCTTCATTCTCTTTAGACATTGCTGCTAATGCTGGTATATCAGTATTCTTTTCAATCTCATTTGCTAATACTGCACACATTCTAGCATATCCTTCATAGTTATATGCAGGTCCACATATAACTACATCTGGGTTCATCTTTTTAACCATAGCAACCATCTTCTGCTTAACTAATTCCTCATTTTTATTAAAGAACCCATCCCCACAATATAAACACGCTATAACCTGTCCATCTAATTCTCTTAAATCTTTTTCTAGCATATTTGCAGAACCTATTGCCATACCTTTACCGCCTAAAGGTAAATCAGGATTTTCCTTTCCTCCCTGTCCCGCTTGAACTTGGTCAAATATCATTAAAACTTTCATAAAAAGACCTCCTATAGATCATCAAATGATAAATCATCGAATGAAATATCATCAACTGATTGTTCATTTGCTGATTTTTCTTCATCTTTTAAGTATTGCTTATCTAGCATCTTTATAAATGGATAGTAAATTATACATCCAAGTAGTAATAATCCTATTTGCCAAACTCCTGCCATAACGCTACCTGTTGATAAATATCCTGAGAATCCTATTGGAGTTGTCCATGGTAGTGATACCCCTGTAGTATATGGAATTATGCCCATATTCGTTGCAATAGTTGATAAAACTAAGTTAACAACTGGAACTCCAACAAATGGAACTATTAAAACTGGGTTTAATACTATTGGTAAACCAAATATAATTGGTTCATTAATTCCAAAGAACCCTGGAACTAATGATAATCTTCCTAATTGTTTAATTCTTTGCGATTTACAGAATAAAACCATTACTATAACTAATGAAAGAGTACTTCCCCCTCCACCAAAACCTGTGAAGAAGTTTGAGAATGGATCTGTAAATATATTTGGTAGAGGTAGTCCAGCTTGGAATGCTTCTAAGTTTTCTATTGTTAGTATTTTTGTTATTGGCGCAAATACTGTATTTGCTACAGCTGGTCCATTTATACCGAAGAACCAGAATACTGTACATGCTAAACTGTATATAATTTGAGCAAATAATGTATTTCCTGCACCTTGTAGAGGAGTTTGTAAAACTTTATATATAAAGTTATGTGCAGTTTCAAATGAAGTAAATTCAAATCCTATTCTTACTAAGAAGAACATTGTAATAACTACAGCACTTGGTATTAAAGCAGCAAATGAAGCTGCAACTGCTGGAGGAACTCCATCAGGCATTTTTATTGTCCATCCCTTTTTATATACCCAGTTAAATACTTTAACTGATACTAATGATATTATAAGTGCTAAGAAAATTCCGTTTGATCCTATATATTCAAATGCTAAACCACTAACAGTTTCAGGTCCATTAACACCTTCAAATGGTATTCTAGTTGGCATTAATATAAAGAATGATACTAAAGCTACTCCAGCTCCTTGTATTGCATCGCCCTTTAATTCTCTAGCATATGCATACCCAGTTCCAACACATGTTAATAAAGCTATCATATTAAATGTTGCTCTTGAAACATTTGTAAACCATGACGCCCAATTTGGTCCTAGTATATTGTTCCAGAAATCTTCCCATCCTGGTATTGGGAAATTAGCTATAAGTAAAAATATTGATCCTACAATTAATAATGGAGTAGTTATTAAGAAACCGTCACGAATTGCAACTAAAATTTTGTTTCTCCCTAGTTTATCTGCTACAGGCATTAAAACCTTTTCTAATGTTGCAAACATTTTGCCCACCTCTTCCTATTTTTTATTATTTTTTATAAGCATAATTGCATGTTTTAAAACTTTTTCTCCATTCATCATTCCATAATCTTCTGTATTGATTACTGCTATTGGAGTATTTAAATCTTTAAATTTAACCATAGTTTCATTGTATAAATACTTAACTTGTGGTCCTAAAAGGATACAATCTGGATGCTCTTCCATAACTACACTTTCTATAGTTCCATGAGGAAACGCTTTCACTTCAATTGGTAATTTGTGAGCATCTGCTACTTTTTGCATCTTACTAGCTAAAAGACTAGTAGACATTCCTTGACTACAAAATAAATAAATCTTCTTCATAATTCCTTCACCCTTCACTTTCAATCTAATTTTTATATTTTAAATTGTTTATATTTTTAAAAACAAATTTAAGCATTTTTTATTTCAATAACTTTTGTTTTAGAAATAATATCATGTATCATACGATTTTCTTTAGTTACAAAAATTAAAATTATAGATATAAATGTTATAATTGATGCTAAAATTGATAGTACTTTATAAGTATTTATATTAGACACTATTGTTAGCATTTGTCTTAAGTACTCACTACTGCATATAATTCCACCTTCAACTAACATAACGCCTATTATTTCACGCTTAAATAAATCCTTAAATTTAACTTCACCATTATTTAAATTTGTTATTTTAATTCCTAAAAATCTTTTTCCTAATGTTTGTCCATTTCTCCATAAAGTAGGTAGTAATAAATAATAAGATGAAGCTGCTAATATAGCTAATGTTCCAGCTACTAATGCATAATTTATTGACATAGATTCAAGAGATCTTGCAATATTACCATCTCCATTTTCTAAATTATATATAAGAAGTACAGGTATTCCCGCTAATACAGAAGCTAAATACCAATCTATAAATGTGGCTATAGCCCTTCTTAAATATAAAGATCTATTTTCTCCTCTACCTTTACTAATCTTCATATATTCATCCCCTTTTTTCTAATAAGCCTTACCGTTTATATTTATTAGAAATTAAACTTTGTTTCCTAATATAATCTTTAGCAAAAGTTATGCCAACCACAGTAAATTTAATCCATTATAGCTATTATCTTCATTTTTAAAACTCCCTATATTTAAATTTATTTTTGTGCTAAGTATTAAACATTATTTATACACAAACTTAATTGTATATTTAGTTTTTTGCACACTATTATTCCTTAATGTAACAAAAAACACATTAATCAAAGCTTCTTTATACATTAATTTTTATATTTTTGTTTATATATTTAAAATTATTATTAAACATTGTTTTATAAAAAATAAGAAGGATTAAATTGTATTAATCCTTCTTAACCTTTATTTAACTAAGCCTCTATTTTAATCATTTTATTTATATTAAGAGTTTTTCTAATACCTTCTTCGCTCATTCCAAGTTCTTCTTTAATTACATCTTTAATATTCATATTATTTTTTAAAGCTTTCTTTGCTATATAAGCTGCTTTCTCATAACCAAGGCTAGGTGCAAAAGCTGTAACTATTCCTATACTCTTTTCAACAAGTTCTCTACATCTTTCTTCATTTGCCTCTATTCCTTTTATACAATTTTCTGTTACTGTATAAACCCCATTTGTTAATATTCTAATTGATTGGAACACATTTAATAATATGATTGGATAAAAAGCATTTAGTTCTAATTGCCCTGAACTTGTTGCAAGTGTAACTGTTGTATCATTTCCTATAATTTGGAATGATATTTGTTTAAGTAATTCTGGCATTACAGGATTAACTTTACCTGGCATAATTGAAGATCCATTTTGTTTTGCTGGAAGATTAATTTCTGAGAATCCTGTTCTTGGACCTGATGACATAAGAATTAAGTCTCCAGCTATTTTACTTAAATTAATTGCACATGTTTTAAGATCAGATGAAAGTGCTGCTATTATATCAGCATTTTGAGTTGAATCAATTAAATCATCTGCTTGAACTATTGGAAGATCAGTAAGTTCTCTAAGCTTAATTACTACTTTCTTTATATACTTAGAGTTTGCATTTATACCTGTTCCAACTGCTGTTCCTCCAAGGTTTACAACTAAAAGCTCACTACTTCTTTTTTCTAATCTATTTATATCTCTTCTTATAGCTCTACTGTATGCTATAAATTCTGAACCTAAACTTATAGGAACTGCATCTTGCATTTCAGTTC
Organism: Clostridium budayi; assembly: GCF_055396605.1. Taxonomy (NCBI): domain Bacteria; kingdom Bacillati; phylum Bacillota; class Clostridia; order Eubacteriales; family Clostridiaceae; genus Clostridium; species Clostridium budayi. The sequence continues at coordinate 678,063 of NZ_AP042456.1, read as the reverse complement.
TTCCCATTTTAATTACATTTTCAAATTCTTTTCCCTTATTTAATAATTCTTCTTCAAATCTTCTAAGCTCATAAATACATTTCTTTAATAAGTTATAACAGTTTATCAATCCTGCAGTTGGTATAACATCATTTGTTGATTGTCCCATATTTACATGATCATTTGGATGAACTGGATATTGCCTTCCTTTATCATATCCTAAATATTCATTTGCTATATTAGCTACAACCTCGTTCATATTCATATTAGTTGATGTTCCTGCTCCACCTTGAATTGGATCTAAAATAAATTGATCTATATAATTTCCACTATTTATTTCATCACATGCCTTTACTATAGCATCTTTTAAGTTTTCATCTAAATGATTAACTTCATAATTTGTAATAGCACAAGCTTTTTTAACTAAAGCTAAAGTTTTTATAAATGATTCCTCTAAATTTAATCCACTTATTCTAAAATTCTCATATCCTCTTAAGCTTTGAACTCCATAGTATGCATCTTTAGGTACTTTTTTACTTCCAATAGAATCCTTCTCTATTCTAAATTCCATATTTAAAACCTCCAATATAATCCTAATGATAATTTTATCCTTTTATAAAATCATTAAAGCAAATACTATGCCACCTTTTCTGTGACTTCATTTATATAAGCTTTCTATAATACTTAAAAATTTTATATACAAAAAGTTTTATTTTTGATTATTTTATGCACACTTTTTTAGAATATTTAATCACACATCAATAGTAAAACTTAAACTAATACTTAAAAATATATACATTTAGTTATTTTTTATAAACACTATATTTTAAAGAAAAAAGCATGTACATTAACTTTTGTTAAAATACATGCTTAAAATATTTTATATTAATTTATTTTTGTGGCATTGCAGCCTTTATTTCTATATCTGATAATCCAACTATATCAAGTATCTTCTTTGATCTTTCTTTAGTTGATCCTGTTATAATTTCAAACTTAACATTTTCAGCTTCTAAGAAACTTAAAATAGCCTTATCAATTGCTGATGCTAATTCTTCATCTTGCCATCTTACTCCATCTTGTGTATAACCAAATTCTCTTGGAACAAAGAATATATGATCATACTTTGGAAGATCTCTTAAAGCTAATATATATAAATCTTTTAATATTTCTATTTCTTTTCTAGTTCTCTTTTTATCCCCTAACATAAATCTACCATATATGTAAGGTACAAATGTAGCATAATCTGTTAATGCATAGTCAAATTCATTTAAACTTTCTTCTAATTGAGCTTGACCTAAATATATACCATATTGTTCAGCAATTGTTTCAATCATGCCTTTATCTCTTAAGTAGTCAGTACTGTATTCTGTTGCAACTCCAACATTTAAATCTCTTATTTTCATATCAACATATAATTGTTGTATTAAAGTAGTCTTTCCACATCTTGGGCCACCTAAGATGGCTATTCTTGTCGGCATATAATCTCTCCTTCAAACTAATTATATTACTACAATAAAAGTAAATAATATTAATGTTTATATATTATCTAAATTTTAAAAACAAAATTATTATATCAGTTCAATCGACAATTTTCAATAAAATTAGCAATTAAAGGGAGCATCAATATATTAAAACTGATACTCCCTCTAACTTTAATTTTATAATTTTATTTTAAATCATTCTTATAATGAATTACTTTACGTTTATCTTATATTTACTAATTAGCTTAGGCTTCTTCTTTTGGTTTTTTCTTAACAACAAATAATGCTATAACTAATGAAACTAATGTAAGTACTCCTGATATAGCAAATGCAATATTCATTCCATGTATTTGTGCAAGTTTAGGATCTAATATTCCTGAATTTAAAGCTGCCTTAGTCATTACTGTGACTAATATTGCTGTTCCAATTGAACCTGCAACTTGTCTCATTGTATTATTTACAGCAGTACCATGTGATAAATTCTCTTTACTTAATGTATTTAAACCTGATGTAGTAAGTGGCATCATAAACATTGACATACCTAAAAGACGAACTGAATATGCAAATGTTATAAGTTCAATCTTTGTATTCGCCTCTAAGAATGATAATCCAAATGTACCAGCTGTTAAAAGAGTTAAACCAATAATTGAAAGTAATCTTGCTCCAAATTTATCAAATAATTTACCTGTTATAGGATTCATTATACCCATTATTATTGCACCTGGCATAAGCATAAGTCCTGAATCAAAGGCTGAATATCCTCTTGCCATCTGAATATACATTGGTAATATTAATTCTGCTGAAACAAGTCCTGCATATGCTACCATTATTATTATTGTAGTATATGTAAATGTAGAACTCTTAAATACTCTTAAATTTAACATTGGTTTCTTGCTTGAAAGTTGTTTCCATGTAAATATAGCAAGTGAAACTATACCTACTATTAATGGAATTAATACACTTGCTTTTTCCCATCCATCAGTACCTGCATTACTAAATCCAAGTAATAATCCACCAAAACCTAAAGTTGATGTTATTACTGATATAATGTCTAGTTTTATTTTCTTTGATTCTTTTACATTCTTTAGTGCAAAAAATGCAAATACTAAATCAACAATACATATAGGTGTTATTAAGTGGAATAAATCTCTCCAAGGATGACTATCTACTATAACTCCTGCAAGTGTTGGTCCTATAGCTGGTGCAAAGGCAATTATTATACCTACAACCCCCATAGCAAATCCTCTTTTTTCTTTTGGGTATATAACTAAAAATACAGTTTGCATAAGTGGCATTATTATACCAGCACCTGTTGCTTGTATAATTCTAGCTACAAGTAGCATATTGAAGCTATTTGAAAATCCTCCAATTAGAGTACCTATTGTGAATAATCCCATTGATGCAAAAAATAATTTCCTTGTTGAAAATCTATCAATTAAATAGGCTGTACAAGGTATCATTATACCAGTAACTAACATGAATGAAGTTGTAAGCCATTGTCCTGTTGTTGGGGATATATTTAAATCTTTCATTATTGTTGGAAGTGCTGTTGTAATAAGAGTACCATTTAAAAATGATACAAAACCTCCAATTAAAAATACCGCTGATATAAGTATCGGGTTAAATTTCTTCTTTTCTCTTATGTTTTCTTCACTCATAAAATTTTATCCTTTCGTTTTTATTCCATTCCATACATGCCCTAAACATTTAGCATGTTCTTTTAATTCATCATTATCACTTATATACATTATTAAAGCTTCTATAATTACTTTATTACTATTTTCTTTTTCACCTTCTATTTCTAATAAATTTATTGCCTCTAATATCTTTTCTCTATTAACCATTGAATATGAATTTAATACTATTGACCTTAATTTTAATATTTGTAATTTCCACTGTTTTTTTAAATATTCTAAATCTAAATCAAATTTATTATTTATAATAAATGTCTGTGCAATATCTTTTGATATAAGTGGCTTATCATCCTTATGTTTATCTACAATTGATGTAGTTAGTCTTACTATAAAATTTGATACATCTTTATAATCTCTATTTGAAATTTCTCTTATTGCAAATAAAACTATAAATTCTCTAATAATTCCTTTTAGACATATTGTTATATCCCAAATTATGGATCTTATACTTTCTCCATATGCCTGAATTAACATGTCCTTTAGCTCATTTATAATATAAATCTTATTCTCTAACATTATATTTTTTATATTCTCTTCCTTCATAATAGCTCCATTTTCAGAAAGCATAAGGAAAAATTCTCTTCCCTCTGAGAAATAATTAAATAGCGTATATATCTTCTCTTCATATTTTTTAATAGGTGATAAACTATCATCTAAATTTACTTCATCAACAAGTCTCACCATTTGATTATTAAAATATTTTATTATATAAATTAATATATCTTCTTTAGAACTAAAGTATTTATAAATTGTAGCCTTTGAAATATTACATGCTTTAGCAATATCTTGAACAGATGTTGACATATATCCTTTTTTAGAAAATAAGTATGTAGCTGTATTAAATATTTCCTCTTTTTTTTCATTAACTAAATCCATTTTATAATCTCCATATTCATAATTAATCTATAAAAACTACATGGTTTTTTTAAAAACCATGTAGTTTTTATTATGCAATTATATTACTTTAAATAAAAAGAGTCAATTAGTTAGGTGACTAATTAACATTATATTCACAGTATTTTAATTTAAGTTTTTTATATAAATTTTTAAATGGTGAATTAAATATATCCTACTGTACAAACTATACTTATAAGGAGGAGATATAAATGCCTAAAAAAGATTTGAAAGAGAAAAGAAAATACACAGACGTTCAAGCACCGCTTAAAGCTTACTTGCCAGAGAATAGAACTAACTATAGTCCACATGATTTAAAAAGTGTTGCTCCAAACGGTGATGTAACACCATTACCAAATCCTGCAGTAGATGATATTGTATCAAACAATATTGCTACTTCTGAATTTAACTATACTCAAAGTATGGCAAATGAACTAGAAGAACAAGAAGCATTAGAAGAATTTAAAGATAAATAATCTTTAAAGTTAATTGCACCTTCAAAGATTTAATTTTAAAAATCATAAAAACTAGTCTTTTTAATAAAAAAAGTGGCTTAAATGCCACTTTTTTTATTAAACCTTATGTTTTCTTTGTATTTATCTATATTCAATTTTAAATTTTAGCTAATTAAGTTTTAAAGATATTAAACTATCTAGTTTCTAAGAACTTTACTAGATTATTTACAGTTGCCATATCTTTTCTTTCAAGATCTGTTGGTTGTAATTTTATTCCGAATCTTTCTTCGATTTGTAATAATACTTCTATTATTGCAAGTGAATCTAATAATCCTGCTTCAAATAAATCTAATTCTAAATCATCTCTTATTTCATCACAACCTGTTACTTCTTCAAAAATCTCTATTACTTGCTCTTGCATATTAACTATCTCCTTTTTTATGTTATAAAATTTATATAATCAATCTATTTTGTTTAACTATTTCTCAAAATAATTTTATAAAATATTTTTATTATTTTATTGAAATTTCATTTAACTTTCTTTTAAATTTAAATTAGTTATTTAAATATATTAGCGTAGTATCCTGAGAATAGTAATAATCCAATACATGCTATATGGAATGTTATAACAACTTGTACAACATTAAACCATTTTTCTTTCTTATGTGCTTTATAAAATTTAGATTTCTTTTGATATATATCAGTTAAAACTAATACAACACCTTGGTATACACCATAAGCTATATAATACCAAGTAAGTCCATGCCAAAATCCCATAGTTATCATAGTTATCATTTGAGCTACATGGGCTGCTGTTGTTCTCTTTTTAAATCTCTTCTTTCTCATAGAGCTTAGTACGAATCTTGAGAATATATAATCACCAAACCATCTTGAAAGACTGATATGCCATCTTGTCCAGAATTCTTTCATATCTTTACTTAAGAATGGTTTATTAAAGTTATCTGGTGCTTTTATTCCAAATATATAACTAGTACCTACTGCAAATAAACTATATCCTCCAAAGTCAAAGAATAAGTATAAGCTATAAGCATACATATAATTAACACTACTTAAAAATGTTATATGATGACCTGTAGGAATTTTACTCATCCAACATGTATTAATTAAAAAGGCTATTATAAACTTGTATCCAACTCCTAAAAATATTTTCTTTATTCCTGGAATTAAATATTCATTTATATACTCTTCTCTTTTTATATGTTTATCTAAATCAGCTTCAAACCTTCTTGATCTATCTATAGGACCAGAACTTATTGTTGGGAAGAATAATATAAAATATAGTAATGATGAAAGTTTCATCTCACTTATAGCACCATCATATATTTCTATAATTATTTGTATTGCCCTAAAGTTTAAATAAGATATTCCTATAAATCCTATAACTCCAAGTTTTATGTGCGGAGAAATTTTATTTATTATTAAAGGAAGCATAGAAGCAAATAAAAATAATCTATATACTATCTTACTGTCAGTTTTCCTTCTAACAACTAAATAACCCTTTATTAAAATAACTTCTCCTATTATAAATGCAGCAAGAAGACCTAAGTGTATATTAATTCCAAATATTAAATATATCATGAAAGCTGTTGCTATCATTCCATAATATTTTATTTTTTTCTCACTAAGTCCAAGGATTATTGCTGGTATTGCCGTTAATGCCAATATATAAAGATAAAAATAATCTCCATACTGTGAAAAAGTCATTATTTTATATCCTCCATAAGTTTCTTTCTATCGATTTTCCCATTAGTGTTAGTTGGGAATTCATCTATTATCTTTATATTTCTTGGAATCATATATGCTGGAACAAATTTTTCTAATCCCTTTTTTATTATCATTCCATTCTTTAAATTGCTTAAATCATTTTTCTCTTCTAATTGAACTATTCCTTGAAGATATGCTATCTTTTCATCTTTATAAATAGGTAATACAACAACATTTTTAACATTATCTACTTTTCTTAAGTTGTTTTCTATATCTTCAATTTCAATTCTAAACCCATTAAGCTTTATTTGGAAATCACGTCTTCCACAGTAATATATTTTATCTTCTAAAAGATAAGCCATATCCCCTGTTTTATACGCTCTTTTTCTTTCACCATTTTCTTCTTCAAAGTAAAATACTTCATTTGTTTTCTCTTCATTTTTAAAGTATCCTTTTGAAACAGAGTCTCCGATTATTATAATTTCGCCCTTTTCTCCGTCTTTTACTTCGTTTCCATTTTCATCAACTACTTTAATTTTTGTAGTTTCCATTACAACACCAACTGGAAGGCTCTTTTCATCTTCTATCATTTCTTCTGTAATATCATTTGCACTTATTCCAACTGTTGCTTCTGTTGGGCCGTATCCGTTTATTACTCTAGTTTTAGGAAATCTTTTTTTAAGTTCCTTTGCAAGATTTTTAGGTAAAACTTCTCCTATAAATATCATTGCTTCAAGCTTAGGTAACATGTTAACATTAAAGTCTTCTTCTGTTACACATACACCTGCAAATGATGGTGTTGAAACCCATATTGCCATGTCTGATGCACTAAATTGTTTAAATAATTCTTTATAATCTGCTAAAGTCTTCTTTGAAAGTGAGAATAAAGTGCATCCATTAGTTAGCCCTGGATATATTGTTGTAACTGAAAGGTCAAATGAATATGCAGCTTGATTCATTATTACTTTTTCACTTCCATCAATATTTAAATAATCACTTATCCATTCTTCAAAATTATCTATATTATTACTACTTATTTGTACTCCTTTAGGCTTTCCTGTACTTCCTGAAGTAAATAATATGTACGCATTTTCATCTTCTTTTACGTAGTTTTCTTTATCTACTTCTTTATCTTTATATTTATTTATTATTTCTATAAGTTCATCTTTGTTAATTACATTAACATCTCCAAATTTTGATTTTTCTAGATCACTAAAATTAAATACAACTTTTGGAGTAACTTCTTCTGTTACTGTTAAAACTCTATCTAATGGAAAGCTTATATCAAGTGGAACATACGCTCTTCCAGACTTTAAAGCTCCTATCATACATGCCATTATAAGGTTGTCCTTATTTCCATATATAACAATTGGAGTGTTATCTAAATCGCCATGTATTTCTTTTAAATAAGCTCCAATACTTTCTGAATAACTATCTAAATTTTTATAACTTAGCTCTTCTCCATCGCACTTTAAAGCTATTCTATCCGTTTTAGCAAATCTTTTAATACCCTCTATTATTTTCATATTAAGTCTCCTCCTAAATTAGAATTCATTATATATAAACGGTATTTGCTTAAATTGAGTAAATGTCATAACTAATATGGCACCTATTATTACTACTGTAAATAATATACTCATCATTAAAAGCTTATTGTTTTTTAAATTATTTAAAATCCTTCTAATACACATCTATTTAACCGCTCCTTCGTTATACTCTTTATATAACTTTTCGCTAATATCAACCCATCCTCTTGTTCCTAAATGCATAACATCTCTTAAATAATATTCTTCAGTTTCTTTATCCTTTAAGTTTATAGTTTTAAATCCTTTTTCTTTAGCTAAATTAGCTATAGTATCATAATATTTATCTCTTTCTCCTTGAGAAAGTCCTGTATAATCGTAGTACCATTTTGCATTTGGCATTACAACTATAGTTGGTTCTATATTTAAATTTTGACATAGGTTTAAGAACGCTTTATAATCATCTAACTCTTTAGAATCTAATAAGTTAGTATTTTTGTATGCATTTTTCATTTTAGCTAAGTGTTTCTTTAGCACATGATCATAATATCCTTTATCTATCTTATACTTATTTCCATTAACTCTTTTCTTAGCATCTTTTATAGCTTGTTTATCTTCTTCTTTCCAATTTATAGGTTTTTCATTAGTCTTTTTATCTTTCTTATCTTTAAGACCTTTAAGCTCTTCATATAATAAACCTTTTCCTTTAAGCGAAACTAACTTTTCTCTAACAAAGAAATACGGACTTAATACTAATTTTTCAGCCTTTGCTAAAATTGAATTATCATTATATAGCTTTGCATAAACACCTTCTGCATTATATTGGCTTCCTTTTTTAAGAAGATCTGCAACTCTATTTGCTACATAATCCTTATTTTCTTTTGATATATTCTTATTATTTAAAAAACTATAAAATTGTTCTGGTGAAAATCTATTTTCAAATTCTTTAGGTGCAATACCATCTTTTCTTAAAAACCATTGCATTGATACTAAAAGAACTACTTTCTTTTTATTATCCTTATTTTGAGTAATGCTATTTTTTGTATCAGCACTTCCAAGAGTTAAAACATCTTGTAAATCTTGACTATATGGTCTTCCAATTATAAATATCTTATACTTACTTTTATATGAGTTAAAATATTTAGTTGGATGCTGTCTACTTATTGTCTTACTAAGTTCTGATGACCCTAGCATCATAATATCTCCTTTAGATAGAAGATAATCGTTTAAAATAACCCCTTTATCTTTTATTTCACTTTCATATTTACTCATAAGAGGTGTTAAATCTTTGCTTTTTAATAAGCTATCTATCCTATTATCTAAAAGCTTATTAAGCCCAAAAGCAAAAATAATTCCTATAAGTATTGGTACTATAAAATATAGTATTTTCTTCATGCCATGCTCCCCTCAAAAAATAAAATTTACTAACAAATATTATTACTATTTCTAATTATATTCAATTACATTAATTTAACCTATTTGAATACTTTATGAACGATTTCTTAAAAAAATATAAAGTTCTTAATATTGGTCTTTGAAAAGCTAGATTTTTAGCCACTTTCATCCTAAGAACTACTATCTTTAATTAATAATTTATTATCATTTAAAAGTAAAAAAATAACTCTAAACTTAAATATTTCTATGATTTTAAATCTTATTAATGTAGAATATTATTGTATAATTTCTAAATTTTATAAAATGGAGGATTTTATGTATAAATTGCTTTCTTTAGATTTAGATGGTACTTTACTAAGAGACAATTCAACAATTTCAGATAGAACTAAGAAATATATTAGCCTTGCAAGAGATAAAGGCGTTAAAATAGTTCTTTCAACAGGAAGGCCTCTTCAAGGGGTTATGCAGTATGTAGAAGAACTTTCTCTCTTAGGAGATAATGAATACGTATTAGCTTATAATGGATGTGTAGTATATAATACGTCTACTCTTGATGCTATTGTAGATAATTCACTTAAAGGTACTGATTTAAAAGAAATATTTAACCTTGCTAAAGAAAACTCACTTTATGTACATGCTTTTACTAAAAACTACTGTTATGCATCCCATAAAACTATTTATAGTGACTGTGAAACTTTATATAATAAGCTTGATGTTAAATTCGTTGATTTTATTAATGATATAGATGATGAAGATAATATTATAAAGGTAATTTTAATTGAAGAAGAAGGTAAATTAGACTCTTTCTATAAAAAGATACCTAAAACATTCTTTGATAAATACTATATAATTAGAGGTCTTCCTCACATGCTTGAATTTATAAAAAGGGGCAACTCTAAAGCTTTAGGGCTAAAAGCTCTTATTGATCATATAGGGATTAAAAGAAGTGAAGTAATTGCCTGTGGCGATTCACCAAACGATCTTGATATGATTCAGTTTGCAAAAATAGGAGTGGCAATGGGTAATAGTCATCCAAATGTTAAAAGCGCCTCTGATTTTATAACATCTTCAAATATGGACGATGGTATTGTAACTGTTATAAAAAAATATATTCTATAATTTTTATAAATTTAAGAACCTATAGCAAAAGCTATAGGTTCTTTTGTTAGGTTGTTTAGTTTTTGTTAATTTATATTAATTTAAAGAGATACGCATGGTTTAATTTATTTTTAGTTACATTCTATGTCTCTACTAGCAACAACATCAATTCCTGTTCCTAGTACATCCTTTATAAGAACGTCACCCATTTTTATTGGTGCATTTACAGTTGTTTCATTTATAACTTTCATACATTCAAAATTTAATTTCTTTGGTATTGCTCCAGCTGTTTTTACTGGTACAACTGGTAGTTCTCCACCATTTACCTTTACTGTTGAAGTTACTACTCTAACTGGATTTGTAACTTCATTTAATCCATATATTTCTCCTCTTTTACAAGTGTTACCTGTAACAGTCTTATTATCTACATCTACTTTTAAATGACATCCCATTGGACAACTTATGCAAATTAATTCTTTAACCATCTTTAATCACCATCCTAAATTTTATTATTCTAATGAAATTGTTATATCACCTTTTACATCTTCTAAAAGTTTCTTTGGTAATATTATTTTTTCCATTTCTGATGGAGCTAGATGTTTTCTCTTGAATGAAGCTATTTCTCTATCTCCTTCTCTAACTACTAGTGCTTTATCATGATATATGTTGTTTACTCTCATAAATACTGTCATACTTCCATCGATTGCATCTGCTGTGAATCTTTGAGGTACAGTATAATTTACATTTTGACCGTTAATTATATTTATTGCTTCACCTTTTTTAAGTTCATTTTTAATGTACTTAGCAGCTGATTTTCCTGCATGTTTAGATTCTTGAGTAACAAAGTCAACTAAGTCATGAACGTGTACAACGTTACCACAAGCAAATATTCCATCTACTGATGTTTCCATGCTTTCTGATACTATAAGTCCATTTGTTCTCATATCTTTCTTTATTCCAGCTTTTTCTGATAATTCATTTTCAGGAATTAATCCAACTGAAAGAAGTAATGTATCAACTTCAAATTCTTTTTCAGTTCCTTTAATAGGTCTTCTATTTTTATCAACTTCTGCAATTACAACTTTTTGAAGTCTTTCTTTACCTACTATATCTATTACTGTATGTGATAAAAATAGTGGAATATCATAATCATTTAAACATTGAACTATGTTTCTATTTAATCCATTTGAATATGGCATAAGTTCAACTACACCTTCAACTTTAGCACCTTCAAGTGACATTCTTCTTGCCATTATAAGTCCGATATCACCAGATCCTAATATAAGAACTCTTTTACCTGGCATATATCCTTCCATGTTAATGTATCTTTGAGCAGCACCTGCTGTAAATACTCCTGATGGTCTATCTCCTGGAATATTTATAGCTCCTCTAGTTCTTTCTCTACATCCCATTGAAAGAATTATTGCTTTTCCTTTTAATACAACATATCCTTCTTCTTCATTTATAGCATGCACATTTTTATTATCATCTATATCTAATACCATTGTTCCAAGTTTTACTTCAACATTAGTATCCTTTAACATGTCTATGAATCTTTGTGCATATTCAGGACCTGTAAGTTCTTCCTTAAATGTGTGTAATCCAAAACCATTGTGGATACATTGATTTAATATACCGCCTAGTTCATTGTCTCTTTCTATTATTAAAATTTTCTTTACTCCATCGTTATATGCTTCGTATGCTGCTGCAAGTCCTGCAGGGCCTCCCCCAACTACTATTAAATCGTACATTGATATCCCTCCTACTTTGTTTTTCCTACTAAAATATATGAACCATCTTTTTCTTGATAAATATCTTCCATTGGAATATTTAATTCTCTTGCTATTATTTCTTGAACCTTAGGTCCACAGAATCCACCTTGACATCTTCCCATTCCTGGTCTACATCTTCTCTTAACACCATCTAATGTAATGCTACCAAATGATCTATGAATTGCATTAACTATTTCTCCTTCAGTTATGCTTTCACATCTACAGATTATTTTTCCGTATCTTGGATCCTTCTTAATTACTTCAGCTTTTTCTTCTGGTGATAATTCCATAAATACTATTTCTTCTCTTCTTGGATTAAAGTTTTTATTTTCTTTTAGTTCTAATCCACATCCATTTAATATTTTAACTACATCTTCTGCTATAGCTGGTGCTGATGAAAGTCCTGGTGACTTAATTCCAGCTACATCTATAAAGTTTTTAACATCTTCAGCTTCTTCAACTATAAAGTCTCCTCTATCTGGAGTTGCTCTAAGACCTGCGAAGTTTCTAATTGATTCTCTAAAGTTTACTTTATCAGTTGTTCTCTTTGAAGTTTCTCTTATATAGTCAAGTCTTTCTGCAGCTGTGCTCTTATCTTCTTTATCTTCGATATCTTGAGCATCTGGTCCAACTAAAAGGTTTCCATGAACTGTTGGAGTAACTAATATACCTTTACCAAGTTTTGATGGACATTGGAATATTGTTGAGCTAACAAGTTTTCCTTGAGTCTTATCCATTACAAAGTACTCACCTTTTCTTGGAATTATTTTGAAACTTTCTTTAGCTATTAAATTATGTATTTCATCTGCATGAACTCCTGCTGCGTTTATTACATATTTAGCTTCGATTACTTTTCCATCTGTTGTTGTTATCTTAAATATATCGTTTTCTTTTACTATATTTTTAACTTCTGATCTTAATTTTAATTCTCCACCATTACTAACCGCATTTTCCATAAGTGCTATTGTATATTCATAAGGTCCAACTATACCACCTGTTGGTGCATATAAAGCCCCTACTATATCATGGCTAAGATTTGGTTCCTTTTCTAAAACTTCTTCTTTGCTTAGTATTTGTAATCCCTTAACTCCGATTTTATTTCCATTTTCATAAAGATTTTTTACTGTTTCCATATCTTCTTCTGAGAATGCTATTATTAATGATCCATTTCTTTTAAATGGTACACTAAGCTCCTTACAAAGATCTTCAAACATTTCATTTCCTTTTACATTGTACTTAGCCATTAATGTTCCAACCTTTGGATCATATCCTGCGTGAACTATTGCTGAATTTGCTTTTGATGTTCCCATTGATACATCATTTTCTTTTTCTAGTACAGTTACCTTTAAATCATATTTTGTTAGTTCTCTAAATATTGAAGCTCCTATAACTCCTGCTCCTATAATTGCCACATCATACATACTAAAACCTCCTGATTTTTATCATTTTCTTAGGGATTAAAATTCTCTAAGGGACAAAAAAAGTCAAGCAGAAATTAGAGATTATCCATCCCTAATTCATGTGCTTGACTCTAACTCTCTTAACACTTATATTTTATTTATGTTTTAATAATATCATATTTCTTCGTCTTTGTCAAACGTTTTCATGAAATATTTAATTATATTTATCTTTTGTTATATAATATTACTCATTTTCCCAATTTCTAACGCGTGAAACAGCTTTCTTCCAACCTGCATATAGTCTTTCTCTTTCTTCAGCATCGAATTTTGGTTCGTATACTTCACTAGCATACCAGCTCTTTGCGATTTCTTCTTTATCTTTCCAATATCCAACTGCAAGTCCTGCTAAATATGCAGCTCCAAGTGCAGTAGTTTCACTAATTATTGGTCTAGTAACTTGTGTATCTATTAAATCTGATTGGAATTGCATTAAGAATTCATTCTTACTAGCTCCTCCATCAACTTTTAAACTCTTTATTTTATATCCTGCATCTTCTTCCATCGCATGTAATACATCTTTTGATTGATATGCAATAGATTCAAGTGCGGCTCTTATTATATGATTTCTGTTAGCTCCTCTTGTTAAACCAAATATTGCTCCTCTAGCATACATATCCCAATAAGGTGCACCAAGTCCAACAAATGCTGGAACTACATATACTCCACCATTATCTTTAACCTTCTTAGCAAAGTATTCAGTATCTTGAGCATCATTTACAAGCATAAGTTCATCTCTAATCCATTGAACTACAGCTCCACCAACAAATACTGATCCTTCAAGTGCATATTGTACTTTGTTATCAATACCGATTGCAATTGTTGTTAAAAGTCCATTTTTACTTTCAACTCTTTCTTCTCCAGTATTCATAAGTAAGAAACATCCTGTTCCATAAGTATTTTTAGCTGAACCTTTTGTGAAACATGCTTGTCCAAATAATGCAGCTTGTTGGTCTCCAGCTATACCAGCTATAGGTACTCTGTAACCACCTTTTCCTCCAAGATTTGTATATCCATATACTTCTGATGAATTTTTAACTACTGGAAGCATTGATTCTGGGATACCTAAAACTTCTAACATCTTTTTATCCCATTGTAGTGTATTTATATTATAAAGCATTGTTCTTGAAGCATTTGTATAATCAGTTATATGAACCTTTCCACCAGTAAGTTTCCAAACAAGCCATGTATCAACTGTACCAAATAAAAGTTCTCCATTATCTGCCTTTTCTCTAGCACCTGGAACATTATCTAATATCCATTTAATTTTAGTTCCAGAGAAGTATGCATCAAGAACTAGTCCTGTAGTTTCTCTTATGTATTCCTTTAAACCTTGTTTTTCTAGCTCATCACATATTTGTGCTGTTCTTCTACATTGCCAAACTATAGCATTGTAAATAGGTTCTCCAGTATTTTTATCCCAAACTATTGTAGTTTCTCTTTGATTTGTTATACCAATAGCTGCAATATCTTCTTGAGTTAAATTACTCTTTGCTAAAACTTCTTGTAGAACACCATATTGGCTTGCCCAAATTTCCATTGGATTGTGTTCAACCCATCCTTCTTTTGGGTAAATTTGAGTTATTTCTTTTTGACTTATGCCTAATATATTTTGCTCATTGTCAAAAATTATTGCTCTTGAACTTGTAGTTCCTTGATCTAGGGCTATAATATACTTTTTCATAGTTAATACACCTCTTTATGCTTACTTTTTAAATATTTAAAATTAAATTATTAGCAAAAATTACATTTCCCATATTTCTCTTTTTGTAGTGGATACTGATGATGCACCTGAACTTAAAGCCATCATAACCTCATCTTTAGTTTCAATAAGTCCACCACAAATTATTGGTTTTGAAGAATTCTTTGTAAGTTCTTCTATAACTTTTGGGATAAGTCCTGGCAAAATTTCTATTGCATCTATATTTGATGATAAATGATTTTTTACATTTTCTAAAGAAATAGTATCAAATACAAAACTTCTTTGAATTGCTATAAAATCGTTTTCTTTTGCTAGTCTTATTGCTTGAGATTTTGTGCTTATTATTCCTTTAAATTTAGTTTCTTTTTTTAAATATTTAACTGCTGCTTCTTTTTGATTTAATCCTTCAATTAAGTCTATATGTACTATTCCAATTTTATTATTTTGATCTATTATCTCACTAATTTCTTTAACATTAAGCACGTCCCCAAAAAGAACAAATATAATTTCAATATTTGAATTTATTGCTACATTTAGTTCTTCAAAATTTTTAACTGCTGAAATAACTGGATTATTTTCTAATACTTCGTTAAAATTCATATTTTCACCTTATAACCTTATTTAAAAATATCTTTGTAAATGTTTACTAACATATTTTTATTATTACACTTATAGAGTAATGTGTCAATTTAGATATTTTTTTAACAGTTTGTATTAAATTTTATAATATTTTTCAAGTTAAATCATATATTTACATTAAAATTTTTATTTAAACTTTTTTTCATAATTTCACTTGCAATCAAATTTTCAATTAATTTTTAGTGTTTCTAAATTAATATATTTTTCTTATAATTTAATTTTTTACTTCTTATTTTTGTTATTTTTTTAACTATCTTTCTGTATATAACTAATCTTTATATTAAATTTTCACTATTTATTAAAACATGCTTCATATTATTTTTAAACTTTATGTTAATACACCTTCATTAGTTTATTATTTGTTTACATTGTGGGGATATTTAAAAAAATAAAAAGCAACTTATTTACAAAATCTCTGTAATAAGTTGCTTTATTCTTAACCTTTATAATAAACTTCTATTTCTGCTTTTCCTAGGTCTTTAGGAATTATATCTCCTTTGATTTCTTTTCCGTTTATTATTATTTTATTCTCAGTTCCTTTTTTAACTGTTATTTTATATTTCTCTTTTTCATTGTTTATATTGATCTCAAAATCACTCCACTCTCTTGGAACACATGGATTTATTTTATAACCTTCTCCTTTATACTTTGTAAAACCTAAAATATTTTCAAGTCCTACTTTATACATCCATCCAGCAGTTCCTGTGTACCAGCTCCAACCACCTCTTCCTCCGTGAGGTTCTCTTATATATACATCAGCTGCCATAACATAAGGTTCTAACTTATATTTTTCACATTCAGCTTCTGTTCTTGTGTGGTTTATAGGATTTATCATATTAAAATATTTTAATGCTTTATCTCCCATATTAAGTTTTGTTAGCGCTAATATTACCCATGTAGCTGCATGTGTATACTGACCTCCGTTTTCTCTTACCCCAGCAACATACCCTTTTATATACCCTGGTTCTAGCTTTGATTTTTCAAATGGTGGTGCTAAAAGTTTTATTAAACCTAACTCTTCATCTACAAGATTTTCTATAGTAGATTCAATAGCCTTTTTGCCTCTTTCTTTATCTCCTCCACCTGATATTAATGCAAAGCTTTGGGATAATGAATCTATTTTACATTCTTCATTTTCTTTTGAACCAAGTGGTGTTCCATCATCAAAGTAAGCTCTCTTATACCATTTGCCATCCCAAGCGTTTTTCTCTATATTTTCTCTTATAAATTCTTTAATATCTTTATATTTATTTATTTTCTCTTCATCATTCATATAATTTGCTAAGTCTTCAAAGTCTGAAAGGATTTTATAAAGGAACCATCCAAGCCATACACTTTCTCCTTTTCCTTTATTACCAACAGTACTCATACCATCGTTCCAATCTCCACTTCCCATTAAAGATATATTATGAACTCCAAATTTTAATGATTTTTCTATTGCCTTTATACAGTGCTCATAAATAGTGCCTTCCTTTGATGACTGATTTACTATAGTATATCTCTCATCTTCACCTTCTCTTAAAGGCTCATCTTCTAAATATGGAGCTTTCTCTTTTAATATACTATAATCACCTGTAACTTTTATATACTCCTCAGTTACAAATGGAAGCCACAATAAGTCATCTGAAAATCTTGTTCTTATACCACTATTTATTACAGGGTGCCACCAATGCTGAACATCCCCTTCTAAGTATTGTCTTGATGCACTTCTTAATATTTGTGTTTTAGTTATATTATAATCTATCAATCCAAGTGACATTGAATCTTGAAGCTGATCTCTAAATCCATATGCTCCTCCTGATTGATAAAAAGCAGTTCTTGCTAAATAACGACAACTGTAATTTTGATATAAAAGCCATCCATTTAAAAGATAATCCATCGACTTATTTTCTGTTTTTACACTAATATTTCCTAGGAAATCTCTCCAATAAGCCTTTGTCTTACTAAGTTCTTCGTAAACATTTGATATATTACTATACTTTTCTATTATATTTTTTATATTATCTTCTTTTTCTTCTTCACCTAATAAAATAACTACTTCTCTTTTTTCACCTTTTTTAATGTTTATTTTACATTCTGTAACTAAACATGGATCTAAAGCACTTCCAAATTGACCTTTAAGATTTCTATATTCTAATCCTTTTGGTGTTTCCATACTTCTTGAAGTACCTATGAATTCTTTTCTATCACAAGTAAATGACAAGCTTTCTCCACCTATTATAGTTGAATAAGCTTTAAGGTTTCCAAAGAATTCAGAATAAGGATTTTGACCATATATATAATTTTCTTTATTATAAGTTGTTATATATTTTGAAGTATCATAATTTAAAACACCAAGAACTAACTGAGCATAATAAAATACTGATATTTCTTTATCCTCATTACTCTTATTTTCTAAAACTACTTTTTGTATTTTTAAGTTTTCATCCCTTGGAGCAAAAACTATCATACTACTATTTATATCGTTAGTATTATGACTAAATGAAGAATATCCAAATCCATGGCGTATTATATACTCTCCTCCATCGCGTACTGGCTTTGGAGTTATTGAGAAATATGTTCCTGAATTGTTATCCCTAACGTATATAGCTTCACCTAAAGGATCTTTAACCCAATCGTTACTCCATGGAGTAATTTTATTTTCCCTACTATTTTTACACCAAGTATGTGATGCTCCTGTTTCTGATATAAAAAATCCAAAATTATCATTTGAAATTACATTTATCCAAGGTGCTGGAGTACTCTTGTAATTAGAAAGCTTTATTACATAACTATAGTCTTTTTTATCAAAGCCACCATAGCCATTAAAGAAATCTAAATCTAGCTCTTCTAAACTTTCTAATTGAGTTTTACTATCTTCTAAATTATTCTTTAATAATATCTTATCCTCATCTTCTAATAATTCTTTATCTATATTTTTTCTATCTACACTTTTTAAATTTCTTAATTCTATTCCTTTTTTACTATCTATATATATAGCTGAAATTCCTATTAGAAAATCTTTTATTTCTGAAAGCATAGTAGCTTTATTATGAATGAATATTCCACCTTGTTTATTTATCATATCTCTACTTGCAGTACTACTTATTATTTGATTTATACTATTTTGAAGTGGTTTATCATAAGAGTCTTCTTCATTATTGTATATTATTAAATCTGTTTTTAACCCTTGAAGTCTAAAGTAGTTATGCATCTTTAATACAAATCTTACGGTATCTAAATCATCATCATTTTTTATTTCTAAAAGTATAATTTTTAGATCACCAGATATTCCATATGCCCATAAATCTTTTTGATGTTTATTTATATTCTTTATGTAATCTTCTCTATCTTTTCTTCTATCATTTAAGAAAAGTATATATGATGCTAACTCTTGGTATATATTAGCTTGATTTTCTGTAATACCTAAGTTTCTTAGTTCAACTTGCATCCCTTTATTATATATATTAAAAGCTTTTTCTAACTTTTTAATATCTGAGTATTCTCCTGAAAGTTTTATAGCATCTTCCTTACTTTCGCTAATACCTGTAATAAAGTAAATTGTTTTTTCTTCACTTTCTTGAATTCTTACTTTAGTTCTAATACTCATTATAGGATCTAATACAATTCCTATGTTATTTTTAAGGGTGTCTTCTTCTAATGCCTTTGGAGAATTTAAATCCCTATCTCTTCCTATAAAGTCTACTCTTGATGTTTCATAACTTATACCATCTTCTTTATTGCCATTTACTATAGCTTTGTGATATAAAAATGGTATTTTTCCATTCTTTACTCTAGGTCTTCTTTTTGAAAGTAGAGTTTCACTTTCTTCATCAAACTCTGTTTGAATGAAAAGATTTGAAAAACTAGGGTGTGCAGCATCTCCTTCAAATGATGTTAAAGTAGTTTCCATGTAACTTGTAACTTCTAAAATTTCTTCTTTATCTCCAGTATTTTTTAAAGTTAGCTTTCTTATATCAACATCATCTTCTAAAGATAATACTACCTCTAATTTACTTTCAATATCATCATGCTTTGTATAAAAACATCCTTTATCTATTGAGAAATCTACTTTATAGTATTCTCCTACACTTTTACAAGGTTCATATGTAGCGCTCCAATATTTATTTGAAGTTATATTCTTTATATAAAAGAACATTCCACTATTATCTGATGTACTATCCCCTTTCCACCTATATAGTAAGTTATTATCCTTCTTTGAATATCCACTACCAGTTGTTGTTATCATACTAGAAAAGCTTCCATTTGAAAGAAGCAGTAACTCATTATTTTCTCTAATAGCACCTTCAAAACTTCTTTTAGTAAACTTTTCTAATTCAAATTCTTTTCTCTTAGGTAAAATTTCATCTTCTCTTTCAAAAGTTATGTAATTTGGAATTTTCTCTTTAAGTAATAATTCCGTTGCTTTAATTTCTGGTATTCTATGAAATCTTTCTTTTAATATATTACTATTTAACATATTATCAAGAGCTAAATAAGACATACCTAAATGATGAACCATGTAGCATACAACAGGCTTTCCATTACTTCTTATTTTATATTTATTCTTATCAGTTCTAACAACATCATAATGAATCTTTTTCTTTTTATAATCTTCATTGTACTTATATTCATTAAAGCTTTTATCTTCATTTTCTTCTTCATTATCGTATAAAATATCTTCGTTTAATATTTTATTGTTTCTACCTTGAGTAAAATCAATAGCTTCTATAAATCCATATCTTCTTAAAGCCCCTTCTTTTTCTAAAACTTTTAAGTTTTCTATTGCCTTTCCATTTGCTATAGGAAGTGCCATTATACTTGAGTAAGGAGAAACTACTATTTCATCTTCAAGCCCTCTTTTTAATCCTATTCCTGGAACCCCAAATGCTTTATATTGATAATTTTCTGCTACATCAAAATGATAATATGCAGATTCTGATATTCCCCAAGGAACTCTTTTCTTTCTAGCAAACGCCATCTGTGCCTTTATAACAGATTTATAAGTTAGACTTAAAAGTGTATTATCATAATCTTTCATTATAAGATTTGGCATTAAGTATTCGAACATAGTACCACTCCAAGATACTAATGATTTTCCTCTATAAGAGTTACTCATTGCCCTTCCAAGTCTAAACCAATGTTTTGTTGATACTTCATTTCTAGCAATTGCTAAAAATGATGCTATTCTTGATTCAGATGCCAATAAGTCATAATATGAACTTCCTAAGCTATCTTCCTCTAAGTTATATCCAATTGAAAATAACTCCCTCTTTTTATCATAAAGAACAGTAAAGTCCATATCTTTCATTATAAGTTCTATATCTTTTATTACATTATCAATTCTTTCTTTTAAAGGTACTAAATCTTTAACCTTCCCTATAGAATCCTCATTATTCTTATTTAACTTATCCGCCCATATAAGTTTTTGTTCTATTTCATTTGTTAGCTTGTTAATCCAGTAATTATATTCTTCATCGTCTTTTTCATCTTTAAATATTTTTACTTTTTCTAATTCATTTTTAAGTATTATTTTATAATCATCTATTGATTTATATTTAGAAATATTTATATTATCTTTTATATTTAATATTTTATAAGTATCTTTTAATGATTGTATTTCTTCTCTTCTAATTAATGGATTATTTTTGTATTCTTCTAGTGTTTCTTTTAAAAGATATAAATAACCTAAAAGATTACCACTATCTACAGTTGATACATACCTTGGATATAAAGGCTCACATGTTGTAGTATCATACCAGTTTAAATAATGACCTTTATATTTTGATAGTTTATTCATTCCACCTAAAATTTTCTCTATCCTATCTATAACTGTATCAATTGATATATATCCAAAATCATAGGATACTATATTCGTTATTAATCCCATACCTATATTAGTAGGTGAGGTTCTATGTGCAACTCCTTTAAAGGGCTTTTCTTGATAATTATCTGGTGCTAAATAATTATTTTCTTCATTTATGAAATCTTCATAATAAGCCCAAATTCTTCTACTTATTTCTCTTAAATATATATAATCTTTTTCGCTTATTGAGTATTGTAATTTCTTATCAATTTTACTTATTTCGTAAGCATTAAGCGGTGAAAATACCCAAAGTAGAGATAATATAGTAGACATTATTCCAAAAAATATTGATGAATTAAAGCCAACAACAACGATTGCTGCCCCTGCAATTAAAGAAAACCACATCTTTTCATAGTAATAACCTAAATGATTTTCTATTGATTTTTCTGCATCTTCTGCTGTTTGCCATTCAAGTAAGTGTTTTTTGCTTATTATTAATCTATATAGTGTCTTTACTATTGCATTTACCATTATATATGTTTGATATGGTATAAAACTTATTATTAAAACTATTTGTTTAAAGCTTTTAAATGTACCAGATAATTTATTTTTTGGTGTAACAACAAAATCAGTTACTGTAAATAGTAGTGGTGTAATTATAGCTAAAAATAGTATAATTGATACTTCTATTCCTCTATTTAAATATCTAAGTGCTATTATTAATCCAATTAAAAGTGATGGTGCAAGTAAACTCCTTCTTAAATTATCAATTATTTTCCACTTTGATAATAATGATATTTTAGATGAAAATAACCAAGGAATTAGTTGCCAGTCACCTCTTACCCATCTATGAAGTCTTTTAGAACTACTAAGATAACTTGATGGATAATTATCTATAAATTCACAGTCAGTAACTAATGCACTTCTTACATAAGCTCCTTCTAGAAGATCATGGCTTAATACTTTATTATCTGGAATTTCATTTTTTAAAACTTTATAGAATACATCTATATCTAATATACCTTTTCCGGTAAATGAACCTTCTCCAAACAAATCTTGATATGTGTCTGAGTATGCAATTGAGTAACCATCAACTCCCCCTTCTCCTCCAAATATATTAGAGAACTTACTCATATTTTTACTCTCTAAAGATATTGAAACTTTAGGTTGCATTACTCCATAGCCTCTAATAACTTTATTCTTTTTTAATATAGCTTTATTTAATGGATGACACATTGCACCAACTAATTTTTTTATAGTATCTCTTGGCATAAATGTATCTGAATCTAGTGTTATTATGTATTTTGAATCCTTTAGTTCATCAATTGAACTACTTATAACATTAAATGTATGATTTTTATCTCCCTTTAAAAGAGAAATAAACTCCATTATCTTTCCTCTTTTTCTTTCTCTTCCAATAAACTTTTCTTCTTTACTGTTATAGACTCTTTTTCTATTTAAATAAAAGAATTTATTATCAGAAATGCAGTATTTTTTATTTAGCTTTTCTATTTGCTCTAATGCAAAACCATTTAGATTTTTATCATTCCTTGTAGTTTCATGCTCACAGTCTTGAAAGTCTCCAAGTATTGCAAAATAAACATTTTCTTCTTTATTTCCTAGGTATGAAACTTCCAATTTCTCTACAAGCTTTTTTATATTTTCTTCTGAAGTAATCATTGATGGAACTATTACTATAGTTTTGTTTTCACTATTTATACCATCCCTTAACTCTATTTTAGGTATATGTCTTAAAGGAACCTTCTTTGTAACAATCCAATTTGTAAGTGCTACAATTATTTCACTTGCAGGAATAAATATTATTATTGCTTCTATTACGTGTTGAGTTCTACTATACTCTACTCCATATAAATATCCTAAAGCTAATACTAAGAAGATAATAAATAAACTTCCTAAAATATTTATAAGCCAAAATATTTTAGAAGAAAATTTATTTTTTATTCTGTTTCCTCTTTTAAGTTCCTTTGAAAGCTCTTCAATTCCATCATCTATTAAATAGTATCCAATATGTATCCTATAAAATTCCATTCCTTTTTCTTTAGCTCTATTTGCTAATAAAAGAGCCTCTTTTACGATATCTTCTTCATCTATTTTGTACTTTCTAGAAATTCTTTCTATAGTATGCCTGTAGTAATCTTTTGATTTAAAATCCATCTTTTCATAAACATTACTTGGATCTTTTTTTAGTATACTTTCTATAATTGATGTTTCCTCAAAAAAATGTCTCCAATCTATAACATCTATTTCTCTTAAAGACATTATTAATGAACTTATTTTTTCTACTAACTCATCTTCTTTAGCTTTACTCTTTAATAGATTTTCGTATCCCTTTTCTTCTTTTCTATCTTTTTGAATATTTTTTAATTTTGTTGCTTCTTTAGATAAATTTATAATTATCCCAGCTCTAAGTGCTAAAGGAAAAGCCCAAAGTTCTCCTATAGTATATTTTTCTCCTTTTTCCTTTATAAAAAATATACTATCATCTTCAGTCACTTTTCCTTTATTTCTATTTAACATTTCTTTTGCGCAAATATATATTCTTGGAAGCTTAATATCTGAATTTATTTCATTTTCAAAATAAAGATTTTGAAAATAACTCCTTGGCATATTAACTTTTATGGCTTTATACTCTTTTTCTATTAAATATATATTATCAAGAAGCCAATTGCCCGCACTTATTATCTCTTCTCCTTCTTTTGATAACATCTTTAAATAATCATGAGTATCTTTTATATTCATAAAACTAAGCTTTAGCTCATTAAGAACATTTTTTCTACCATTCAATGAATCATTTTTATCCATATCCCTTTCTCCTTTGCAAAGTTTTACTTTTAAGATTAGTTTTTACTAAAACTCTAAAAATAATCATATTTTCTTTATTATCAAAAAAGTATAGGATATAAATAAAAAAGAGTTATATTATAAAGTGACCTGACCATATCAAACACCTTTATAATATAACTCTTTTCTTTTTATTTAATTACAACATTCTTTAATTTGGATATATTATCAATATCTTCTTTTATTTCTTTTATTAAATTCCTATTTAAATAATTATCTAAATCAACATTTTCTTTCAATAAAAATAATTTATATAAAAATCCTGCGTTTACTGATACTCTATTGTGATATACTTTGAATTCTTCATAACTTTCATTATATTGTTTTTTATCACCTATTATATTGTTTAAATAGTTTATCATTAGTTTATTTTGAAGCATTAATTCTCTTAAATTGTTATAATTAAGGTTTTCTCCACCTTCTACACCATTTTTTATTATAGAAAATATCCTTTTATCATTCTCCTTTATCTTTAACAATTTTTTATTACATTCATTGCTAAATTTATATGGTCTTATTATATAAGTTATTAATATGGCTATTAAAACTCCAATAAATACAAATAGTAATCTATCGAACATTACTATCATATTAGGATGTGCAATTTCCTTTACCCCTAAAGTACATATAGTAGTAAATATCATTAATTTATCATAACTTTTAAAAAGTGTCATACAAAATATTGCAACTATTATTAATGCTATTTTTATATTCATATTACTAATATATTGGAATATTATAATTGATAATCCTGCACCTACAACTGTTCCTTTTAATCTTTTAAATGATTTTGAAATTGTATCTTTAAGATTTGCTTGGATTACTACAAATGATGATAACACTATCCAATAGTAATACTCTATATTAAATAACTTACCTACTGCAAGAGGTATTGTTACTGCTAAAACCATTCTTATATTAAAATAAAATGTTTCTTCTTTTTCTTTATATGAATATATAATTTTGTTTATTATTCTTTTAGGTGACATTATTAGCTTTATTGCACTTAACATGCTTTCTTTCTCTCTAGCCTTTTTAGAATAACCTGTAATACTTATTATTATTAATTCAATTAAACAGGCATTTAATTTATACTTATTATCATTTTTTAAAACTTTACTCTTTTCTTTTTCTAATAAATCTACAGTCTCATCTATACTTCTTTTATTTGTTATAAATTCTTTTATTATATATAACAAGTCTTTATTTGAATTAAGTAAATATTTATTATTCATATAATCATAGCTATCTATTTCCATATTTATTTTTTCTAACATAGTCAATAAGTCAAAAATATATTTATCTTCATATATAAAATTACCTTTACTATCTTTTGAATTATTAAGAATAGTATCTAATTCATTAATTAAGCTCTCTATCTTTCCATCTAACTTACTTTTATTATTTCCATCTAATAAATTCTCTATTTTTAAATTAATTGAATCTATAATTTCAGTTAATAGGTTTATCTTTTTACTTTTATAATTAACTTTAATTATATATAACTTAAGTATCATAATTATTACTACACAAAATACTACACCAGCTAACCTTAAAGGAAATTGATTATATCCTACTGAAAATAATAGTGTATATAAATATAAGTTAGTAAATACATAGTAATATCTATTATCTAAGTCATCTAAATATAAGGCTCCAATAATATATAAAAATACTACATTCAATGCTATACCTAAATATATATTTAAATTAACTAACTGTGCACATACTGACAATGAAATAAAACCTATAAGTAATTTTATAAACTCATATTTAGGTTTAATTGTAAAATCCTTTTTAGCTAAGTTCATTATAGCTATGATAACTGCAAAAGCTAATACTATATTTTCTTTTCCAAATAATATATCTACTAAAGAAAATATTAATAATGATACTAATGTTAATGATAACTTTGTGATAATTTGTTTTTTCATTTTATTTTTTCCTTATTCATTATATTTTTTATTATCCATTTCATATTTTTAGCTATATCTAAATTTATATTTATACGTATTATAGCATCTATTAATTTCTAAATATGATTTATATTTTTAACTTTATGAAAATTACTTTATAATAGAGTTTTTATACATAAATAAAGAAGTATTAAAAGTAATTATTTAAACTTTTAATACTTCTTTTTAGTTTATTTAGTAAGCATTATATTTAATATTGTGTTATCTGTATTACTTAACCCTTCTTTTACTAATACTTCAATGTTTCTTATTGTATCTTCAGCATCATCAAATATAATTCCATTTTTTGATGATGGTGATATATTATTCATTGCAAGAGTTGCACATTGAAGTGCAGCATTTGTAGCTGTTGCTATTTTTAATGCACATGTACTCTTTGCTCCATCACATATCATTCCTGCAATATCAGATATCATATTATTAACTGCATGTTTTATATTAGTTAAGTTTCCACCTAAAAGATATGTTATACCACAACACGCACCTGTAGCACCTGCAATTCCAGCACCACATAATGGTGATAATCTTCCCATGTATTCTTTTAAATGAATTGTCATAAGATTACTTATAACAAGTGCTCTTGCAAGATCTTCTTTTGACTTCCCTAAAATTTTTGCAGTTTCTACTATAGGCATTGAACATGCTATTCCTTGATTTCCAGAGCCTGCTGTTGTCATAATTGTCATTGTGCATCCATCCATTCTTGCATCTGAAGCTGCTGCTGTTGCTGCAATTATTTTATTTGCTATGTTATTTGTAAATAGATTAAAGTCTTTATTTTCTATTATCTTATTTCCAACTTCTAATCCATACCCACCCTTTAATCCTTCTTCTGATACTTTACTATTAATATCAGCAGCCTTTAATATAAATTCTATTTCTTCAAAAGGCGTATTAACTGCAAATTCATAAATACTCTTTATTGTTAGACCAGAATCCTTAGAAACGTTTTCATTGGATACATCATTATTTTCTTTATCTAAAATCATCTCACCATTTTTCTCTATTAAAACTACATTTGTATGATCCTTTAAAATGATTACTTTTGAATTGTTATTTTCTCCTTTTGCTATTACTTCTATATATAGTTTTTCTTTTGTATCCTTTTGTGAAACCTTTATTTTCTTACTTGAAATAAGTTCATTTGCCTTTTTTAAATCTTCTTTTGAAAATCCCCTTAATATTTCAAGCTTTTTTTCTGGTTTCTTTATTATAGCTCCAAGCGCTGCTGCAATATCTATTCCTACTTTTCCTGTACCTGGTATTCCAACTCCTAAGGCATTTTTTATAACATTTGCACTTAAAAGTATATCTATATTTCTTGGGGTTTCCCCTAAAGTATCTACTGCTAGAGAAACTGCATAGGCTACTGCTATAGGTTCAGTGCACCCTTCAGCTGGTACCATTTCTCTATTTAATATTTCTATAAATTCTCTTCCCATATTTATCGCCTCTTCCCTATTTTTCTAGTTTAATTATAACACCTTTATATATAATTAATATAAAAAAAACAATTAAACTACTGTAAATAGTTTAATTGTTTTTTTATAAATAACTATGCTTTTGCTTTTAATTCACCTAAGTTTTTATTTGCTATTACCTCTTCAATTGTTTCATCACCATTTTTATCTTTTGCTAATATTATAGTTGATAATACTATAAAGAATGTACCAAGCATTAATGAAAATGTAAGCTTTTCATTAAATAATATTATTCCCATAATTATACTAACTATTGGTTCAAATGTTCCAAGTATTGAAGCTGATGAAGCTCCTATAATTTCTATTCCCTTTAATAGTAATATTATTGATAATATAGTAGATACAACAGCTATTAGTATGTATGATAATGCAGAATTTATATTTATATCTAAAATTATTTGATTAGTTACTCCACCATAAAGTATCATTCCAATTGCAGCACCAAATGATATGTACATTGTAATAACTCTATTGTCTATATCTGAAATTTCTTTTATTGCAAGTAAAATTATATTAATTCCATAAGATATTCCTGAAAATATTGCTAGTACTAATCCAATAAAGCTAAGTGTTTGATTCTCAAAAGCTACAAGTGCATATACTCCAACACCTGCAAAGATTAAAGATATAAGTTTTATTCTGCTCATATTTTTTCTAAATATAAAGTACTCTAATATACAAACAAATGCAGGATATATAAAGTGAAGTGTAGTTGACAATCCAACACTTAAATAGTTATAAGACATAAATAATGTTTGAGTTGTTATTGTATATCCTATTGCACCTGTAAAAAATAATATTAAAAATTGCTTTTTAGTAACTTTTAAATTTATATTTTTAAACTTTAAATATATAAATAAAAGAACTGCAGCTATAGAAAATCTATATATTAAAACAGTTGCTGAATTTGACCCATGTATGTATGCACTTTTTGCAAAAATTGGCATTAAGCCAAAAGCAACAGAAGCTAAAATTGCGTAAATAATCCCCTTATAATTTTTCATCTTTTCCCTCCAAAATAACCTAAATATTTAATTCCCAATTATCAATTTTAGTTTTTTAAAATTCTATTGTCAATGGATTATTTAAATTATTTTAAAGTATTTTTATATTGGGATTTTCACCTTAAAACTTGTTCCTTCGCCTTCTATACTGTAGACAGAAATTTTTCCCCCATACAATGAAATTATTCGATTTGCTATTGAAAGTCCAAGCCCATTTCCACCCGTTTTACTATTTCTTGATTTATCAACTCTGTAAAACCTATCAAATAAAAATGGAATATCATCTTTTGGAATCCCAACTCCTTTATCTCTTACAGTTAATATTTGAAATTTGCTATCTTCTTCAATTATTACATCTATATATTTTTCTCTTTTAGAATACTTTATTGCATTATCTAAAAGTATTATTAATATTTGTTTTAAATGCTCTGCTTTCATATTAAAAACATACACATTATTATTTTTATAATTAATTTTATAATCATTATTTAATATAGAAAAATCATTTAGAACTATATCTACTACTTCTTTTAAATCACAATTTCCTTTTATTTGTTTATTCTCATTTTCAAGCTTTGACATATCTAATAAATTATTAACTAATATAATAAGTCTATCTACTTCTTCACTACTAACCTTTATTGATTTATTTAATACCTCTGGATCATTTTTACCCCATCTATTTAAAAGTGATAAATGTCCTTTAATTATTGTTAATGGTGTTTTTAGTTCATGTGATGCATCTTGAACAAACCTTTTTTCTCTATTAAATGAATTTTCAACATCATCCATTAGAGAATTAAATACAATTCCAAGCTGAGATATTTCATCATTGCTTCTACTAACCTTTACTCTCTTATCAAGTCTTCCTTCTTTCTTTATGTTCTCCATAGTTGATATAACATCCCTAACATTTGATAAAAGCATTCTTGAAATAATCATTCCACCTATTACACTTATTACTATTCCAAGTAATAAAGTTATTATTAAGATTACACCGTATGATTGAAATATATCATCAAAAAACCCTAATTTAATCCCATATTTATTTTTATGATCAAAGAACCAATCAAAAAATATGGCTGTTTGTGCTATTCCTATAAATAATAGAAATACAAGAAATATTATTACAGATACAATTGTTATCTTCCAAAATATCGGTAGTCTTTTATACCACTCTTTCATTAGTCTCTCATTATATATCCAACACCTCTTATAGTTTGAATATATTTCTCCTTATCATTTTTATCTAGCTTATTTCTAATATATCTTACATAAACATCCACAACATTAGTTTCAGCCTCACTATTATATCCCCAAATATTCTCCATAATAATATCTCTAGTTAATGCACGATTTATATTTTTCATAAACATAAGTAATAGTTGAAATTCTGTATTTGTAAGTTCTATAACTTCATTGTTTCGTCTTACTGTTCTTCCTTCTATATCTAATATAATATCTTTAAATTTTAATTCAGAATTACTTTTTTCTTTTTTATTTCTTCTAAATATAACTTCCATTCTTGCAATAAGTTCTTCTATTGCAAATGGCTTTGCTAAATAATCATCTGCTCCTGACTTAAGTCCTGTAACCTTATCCATTACACTATCTCTTGCAGTTAACATTATTATTGGAGTTTCCTTCTCTTTTCGAATTCTTCTACAAACTTCAATCCCATTTATCCCTGGAAGCATTAAATCTAAAAGTATTACATCATAATCTTTTTCTAATGCAAGTGATACTGCTTTCCTACCATCATTTGCAACATCAACATTATAACCTTCATACTCTAACTCCATCTTTATGAAGGAAACCATATTCTCCTCATCTTCTACTATAAGTACATTGTACATAAGATCATATCCCTTCTTTAGTAAAATATAAAATAAGGTAGAGTATAAAAAATTTAATACACCCTACCTTTATAATTACTTATTATTTGAGTTTTCTTTATTAGAGTGATCTTTTACTATATGATCATCATCTAAATGACTTTCTTTTTTATTGTTCTTATGAGTAGTTGGAGACTCTATTTCTAGTATAGCTCCACTTTCACCATCTACAGTAACTTCATGTAACATATTTTTATCATCTTTTATTTTAAACTCATATTCTACATGTAAGTCATCATAATCTTTCTCACTCTTAACAACAGTACCAGAAACAGCTTTTAATGCAACTTCTTTTGCTTGTTCTATTGTATATTTAGTAGATTCCTTAATCTTATAAAAAGCAAATCCACCTGCTCCTATACCACAAATTATTCCTAGCATAACTACTGATACTATAGTTCTTTTAATCTTTTTCTTATGCTTTGAGATACCTTCCTTTAAACTAGTAAAGGTATTTTTTGCAGTATCTTTTGCCCTATTAAAAGTATCATCATATCCACTGTTTCCTTTAGTATTACTGCTATCTTCAAAATTATCTTTATTATCTTCGATTATTTCCACATTTTCTGCTTCTATATATTTCTTTTCTTCATTTCTATTCTCTTTATTATTCATTATTAATTCCTCCCTTTGCTTTCAATTAGCTTATGAACTAATATTAGCAAAGGAAAATTAAAATATTCTTTGATTTAAATGAGAATTTTCTAATTTAATAGAATTTAGTTTAAGCTAAAGAATTTTGTAAATGCTTCTATTGTATAGAAATTATCTTTAACTGCTGCAAGTTCTCTAACTGAGTGCATTCCAAGTATTGGTGCTCCCATATCAACAACAGGTATACAAAGGTCAGCTGCTGACATTGGTCCTATTGTTGTTCCACCTTTTACATCTGATCTATTTACGAACTTTTGCATAGGAACATTTGCTTCTTCACATACTGATTTAAATATTGCACCTGCAACACCTTCTGTTGAATAGCTTCCTGATGCTGCAATCTTTAAAACTGGTCCCATACCAAGGAATGGTCTATTAGTTGGATCATGTTTTTCTGGTAAATTTGGATGTACAGCGTGAGCTAAGTCTGCTGAAATCATTAATGAATTTTTTAATGCTCTAAAGAATTCTTCTGTGTTCTTATTAAGTGCAATTGCAATTCTTTCTAATGTTCTTCTAATTAAGTTAGATTGTGCACCTTGAGCTGTTAAACTACCTATTTCTTCGTTATCTATACATATCATTACTTTAGTTGCAGCTATCTTTGTACTATTTAGTAATCCCTTTATACCTGCAAATACCATCCATTGGTCATCAAGTTTTCCTGCTGATATAAACTCTTCATTTATTCCTACTAAAGATCCTTTTTGGTATTCATATAAGAATAAATCAAAATCTAAAATATCTTCTACTTTAACTCCTGTTTCTTCTGATAAAAGATTCATTAAGTATCCTTCTTTTTCTAAAGAATTATTAACAAATCCAACTAGTGGTAATGTATCTTTTTGCTTATTGTAAGCATATCCTTCATTAACATTTCTGTTCATGTGAATTGCAAGGTTTGGTATTATAAGCACTGGCTTATTTACATTTACTAATTTAACTTCTGGTTTAAGTGGTGACTTCCCTTTAACTATTACTCTACCAGCTATTCCAAGTGGTCTATCAAACCATGTGCTAAGTATTGGTCCACCGTATACTTCTGTATTTAATCTTACATAAGTATTTTCTACTTTCATTTCAGCATTTGGTTTTATCTTGAATCCTGGAGCATCTGTATGAGCACCTATAAGTCTAAATCCATCTACTTCAAGTTCTCCATTACCTACTTCAAAAGCTATAACAGCTGAATCATTTTTACCTACAAAATATTTTTTTCCTTTTTCTAAATCCCATGAATCTTCTTCAAATAGTTCTACAAATCCATCTTTTTTAAGAATTTCCTTAACTGATGCTGCTGCATGATATGCAGTTGGACTTTCATATAAAAAATCTATTAATTCATTTGCTAATTGTCTTTCCATTTAATAATCCTCCTAAATTTTAGCATAGTATCCATAATACAATAATACATCATTATTTGATTTTATCATAATAGAAATTATATATTTTATAATACAAAATATTTTAATATTCTATTCAATATATAGTAATAAAAATCCACCAGCTTAGCTGGTGGTATTTCCTAAGCCCTATAAGGGCACCTTACTTGCAATTGCGTCTTAAGACGCTAAAAAGGTCCGCCAGCCGCATGTTTTCTGTTACTTGCTACCCTTGAAAGGGTCAATATATTCTTTTATACTTATCTGATCTGCTATCATATCTTCTCTTTCTTGGTTTCTTATATATTCTTCAATCGCTTTTTTATTTCTTCCTACTGTATCAACATAAAAACCTCTACACCAAAAATGCCTGCTTCCATATTTATATTTTAAATTAGA
Source organism: Clostridium budayi (assembly GCF_055396605.1). NCBI lineage: Bacteria > Bacillati > Bacillota > Clostridia > Eubacteriales > Clostridiaceae > Clostridium > Clostridium budayi. Next base: position 644,811 of record NZ_AP042456.1, on the reverse strand, counting down.
AAATCTCTCAAAAATCATCAAGCTACTTTTACCTTTTAAAAAACCCACAAAACTTGATACACTAATTTTAGGTGGAATCTCAACCAACATATGTATGTGATCAACGCAAGCATGCGCTTCGATTATCTCAACACCCTTCCATTCACAAAGTTGTCTTAATATCTTTCCAATCTCAACTTTCTTTTCTCCATATATCTCTTTTCTCCTGTATTTTGGCGCAAAAACTATGTGATATTTACAATTCCATTTTGTATGTGATAAACTATTACTATCCATTATGGATGCCTCCTTTTGTTATTGAATTTGGCTGCGAACCTAATTCTATTTTAACAAATGGAGGTTTTTTTGCGTAATACATCGCTAAAGCTTATCTGAACACACTTGCATAGCAAGTGGTTTTCCAAATACAATAAAAAATCATTAAAGATAATATCTTTTCATATAATTGTGTAATTGTTTGATAAATTTTTCTTATTAGGATAGAATAATTATATTAATTGGCTATGGGAGGACAAATAAAAATGCTTTCAAATTTTCTAGTAAAAACTTTTATTAAAGATAGTGAAAATATAAAAGACAGAAAAGTTCGTAATTCTTATGGGTTCTTAGGTGGAATTATTGGAATTGTAGTAAATCTTATTTTATTCGCAATTAAGTTTACTGTTGGTTTTTTAGTGTCAAGTATCGCAGTAACTGCTGATGCATTTAACAATTTATCAGATGTTGCATCTTCAGTAATTACAATTGCAGGGTTTAAAATGGCTAATATGCCCCCTGACGAAAAACATCCATTTGGTCATGGAAGAATGGAATACCTATCTGGCCTTGTGGTAGCATTTATGGTCATGTTAGTTGGATTTCAATTTGTAAAATCATCTTTTGATAAAATAATAAATCCAGAGCAAGTTAAATTTGAGCTTATACCTTTTATTTTACTTATTGTATCAATATTCCTTAAGTTATGGCTTGCATTATTTAATAAATCTGTTGGAAATAAAATAGATTCATCTGCACTTAAAGCTGCAGGAGTTGATGCCCTAGGTGATGTATTTACTACTAGTTGTGTTGTTATATCAATACTTGCAACTAAATTTATATCATTCCCTATTGATGGTTATGTAGGATTTATAGTTGCTTGCTTTATAGTTTACTCTGGTTTTTCTCTTGTTAAAGAGACTGTTGATCCACTTCTTGGTGAAGCTCCAGACCCTGAACTTGTAAAAAGTATAGAAGACATGCTTTTATCTTATGATAATATTACAGGAGTTCATGATTTAATAGTTCATAATTATGGGCCTGGTAGATGTATGGCTTCAGCTCATGCTGAGATTCCAGCTGATATGGATGTTATGAAAATCCACAATATTATAGATACTGCAGAAAGAGAAATTTCTAAAGAATTAAATATATATTTAACAGTTCATATGGACCCTATATGTTTAGATGATGCAGAAGTAAAGCATGCTTATGATGAGGTATTAAAAATAGTAAAATATAATCCACTAATAAAATCAATGCATGATTTTAGAGTTGTTGGTGAAGGTAATGAAAAAAATCTAATATTTGATGTAGTTGTTAATAGTAAAGCTTTAGCAAAGGTTTCTAATGAAAATGAACTAAGAGAATCTATAATTTCTTCTATAAAAGAAACTCATCCACAATATAATTGTGTTATAACTATAGATCATGACTTTACTAGTTAAATTTATTTTACTAAGGAGATTATAAGTTTATTTATAATCTCTTTTTCCATTTTCTGGTTGATTGAGTTTTTACTTTATGCTATACTCATCTTGCAAGTATATAATTAAGGGGGATATTTAATGTATTGTACGCATTGTGGGAAGGAATTAGGACCTGATAAAAGGTGCCATAATCCTTTGTGTAATACAAACATAAACTCTTCAAGTAATACAAATAATAATGCAGAAGAGTTTATAAATCTTAATAAAAACAATCAAACCAATGAAAATGCACAATATGGAAATTATTATGCACAGCAAAATACTTTAGATATATCATTAAATGAATTTGCTACTTTTGTTGGACCAAAAAATACAGAATATTATATGGATAAGTTTCAAAAATATGAGATTGATCAAAGCTTTACTTCTTGGAATTGGGCAGCATTTTTCTTAACTGTATATTGGTTAATATATAGAAAAATGTATAAAATCGCCGCTATAGTATTTGTAATCAATATTGTATCAGCATCTATCTTGAGTATTTTCTCACCAATAGCTTCACTTGCTATTATGATAGGTCTTGGTGTTTATGGTAACTTACTATATGTAAAAGACTCTATAAAAAAGATTACTGATATTAAAAGATTTTCATCTAATTTAAGAGAAAATGAATATAGTAACAGACTTATGCTTAGCGGAGGTACAAATATTGCTGCAATATTTATATTCGCTGGAATAGTAATAGCTATAATATTTATTGCAGCAATTTCTTTAATAGGTTTTGCCTCATCTTTTGGATCTTACTATTATTAATTTTATAGTTATATTAAAGCAAAAAGATATAGAAAAATCTAATTTAATCATTTTTTCTATATCTTTTTTATTTTTATCCAATTTTACATATTTTTCTTAATATTAAATTGTTTGTAATTTTTTCATATGTTATACTTTCCTTGTATTATTTATTTAAGGGGGAACTTTTATGTTTTGTGAAAAATGTGGGGGAAATATAGGGTTAGATGGAAACTGTACTAATCCTCTATGTGAATCTAACAGGGGGAATGATTCAAGAAATAATCTAAACATGTCAAAAGACTATTCTAATGAATTCTCATCTAGTAATTCTAATAATTTCTATTATGAAAATAGTAATAGCTATAGTAATCCTAATGCTGTAACAGAAGCAGATTTCATAGCATTTGTTGGTGAAAAAAATACAGAATACTATCTAGATAAGTTCGAGAGATATCAATCAAATCAAAATTTTGCTTCTTGGAACTGGGCAGCATTTTTCTTAGGTATGTTTTGGATATTATATAGAAAACTGTACAAGCTTGCAGGTATTCTTTTTGCAGTTAATTTATTAAGTTTATTTTTAATTGGAGGCTCTTCTCTTCTTACTTTAATTATTATGATAGGTTGTGGTACTTATGGTAACTTACTATATGTAAAAGATTCTATAAAAAAGATTGAAAATATTAAAAGATTTTCTTCTAATATAAGTCATATGGATCTTAATAATCGTCTTATTCATAATGGTGGAGTAAGTTTTGTTGGTCCAATTATACTATTATTACTTATTACTCCGCTTATTATTATTACAGTAATTATATACCTAGGTTTAATGACATCAATATTTTTCTAAAGTATATTATAAAGCAATATAAAAAGGCTAAGAGTTACTTAGCCTTTTATTTTTTAACCATTATAATAGCACTTCGTCCGTTTACAGATATATTATTTCCACATACCTTTCTTAATCCGTCTTCATTTATAGAATTTTCATCTAATATAATATCCCAAATATCATTATCTATATTAAAAAAACTAGTTTCCTTGCCACCATTTAATATAGCTACGCATTCTTTAAATGAGTCTCCAATATTATTTCTAGTAATTTTATATGCAATTACATTTTCACTATCTGTATTTATAAATTTTATATTATTTAATATATCTCTTGCATTACTCATTCTAAAAATTTTATGATTTCTTCTTAATTCTATTAATCCCTTATAGTAATTAAATACATCTATATATTTTCCCTTTCTATTCCAATCTATTTTGTTAACATAATCAGATGAGTTGTAACTATTTTCTATAATATTATTATCTGTATCTGTTTTGGTTCTTAATAATTCTTCTCCTGAATGAATAAATGGAATTCCTTGTGATGTTAATACTATTACTGCCGCAAGCTTATTCATTTTAATTAATTCATAATCACTTTCTTCTTTACATGATAATGAAATTTTATCCCATAAAGTATAATTATCATGAGAAGATGAATAATTAATTACTTGATATGGTTCATTAGCCCAGTAAGATACTTTAGAATAATCAATATCTTTATGATTTGTAGAGGCTACAATTCCACTTTTTATCGCTTCATTAAACCAATATCCTCCGCTTATAAAACCATAACTTTCTTCTGAAAATACATTTCCTTTAATTCCATCTCTTATATCATCATTAAATGCTGCAATTTGCATACCATTGAATTTATTTATATTCTTCTTTATACTTCTACCTTCTTCATTTAGTGGGGTCTCAGATCCAATCCAGCCTTCCCCATACATAATTATTGTTTTATCTATTTTATTAAGTTCTTCCCTTATTATCTTCATAGTTTCAATATCATGTAATCCCATTAAATCGAATCTAAAACCATCTATATGATATTCTTTTGCATAATAACAAACTGAATTAGCTATAAACTTTCTAACCATTTCTCTTTCTGATGCTAATTCATTTCCACATGCAGATCCATTTGAAAAGTTTCCATTACTATCTTCTCTATAATAGTAATATGGCATTAATTTATTAAATATAGAATCATTAGTATCATAGGTGTGGTTATAAACAACATCCATTATTACTCTTATGCCTTCTTTATGTAAATTTAATACCAATTCTTTAAATTCCTTAATTCTAGCTTCTCCGTTAAATGGATCAAGTGAATAGGAACCTTCTATTGCATTATAATGAACTGGATCATAGCCCCAATTATATTCTTTACTATTTAAATCTTCTTCATTAACCGTCCTAAAGTCAAATATAGGTAGTAAGTGAACATGAGTTATTCCAAGTTCTTTTAAATGATCTACTCCTGTTTTATATCCATTTTTTGTAGTTGTACCCTTTTGCCAAAAACCTTTAAACTTACCTTTAAAATTCTCATTTAAATTATTATCTATAGTAAAGTCTCGTACATGTGCTTCATATATTATTGAATCTACTTGTGATTTAATAAATGGTCTAAAGTCTTCATCCCATCCGTCTGGGTTAGTTTCTTCTAAATTAACTACCATTGAATATCCCCCATTACAGGATACTGCCTTTGAATATGGATCGGTAATTATATTTATATTTTCATTAATTTGCACTTTTAATCTATAATATATTTTATTTAAATCCCCAAGCCTCTCTACAGTCCATACATTATTTTCTTCTTTCATTTCTAAATCTTCAAATTTATTGAATTCGTTCTTATTATCCTTATTAAATAACTCAATAGTTACTTTTGTTGCTACTGGAGACCATACTCTAAACGTAGTTTTCTCTTTTGAATATATTGAACCTAATTCTAACTTAGTAGTATACTTCTCTTCAAATTCTTTCGAATTAAAAATATCTCTTAATTGTACCTTTTTATCACCACTATATGTGTTATATATTTCTTTTATATTCATTTACCCTCACATCCTTAAATAAACTAATTCTTTATTATTAAAAATCCTATAATCAAAACGAAGTTATTTACTCTTTATGATTATAGGACTTTCTTCTATTTATTAAACATATTTTTCCTTGCTTCTTCTAATCTTTTATTATTGCCTCTTATACACTCATAATACACTCTTATTATTTCCCCAACACCCCAGGCTTGATTGTAACAACCTCTAGGGTTATGTGGAGAATCTCCATCAAATATTTCAGCTATTCCACCAAGACATTGATCTTCTATATGAATCTCCATTTCTTTAAGTGCTTCATCAACAAACTTTATAGAATCATCTGAGTACTCATGTACTTTACAATAACCACTTAAGAATGATCCCATAGGGAATGACCAAACTGTTCCTTGATGATACGCCATATCTCTATCTATAAGTTTACCTTTATAAACAGGCTTATAATCATCATGATCCTTACTTAAACTTCTAAGTCCCAAAGGAGTATATAGATAATCATAAATCTTCTCTATTACTTTTATTTCCTTCTCTTTAGAAAGCATAGTAAATGGAAGAGAAACTGCCCATGCTTGGTTTGGTCTTATAGATGGGTCACTTTCTATGTTATTAACTACATCATAGAGACATTGTTCCTCTTCATTCCAGAACTTTTCATTAAATGATGCTTTAACTTTTTCTGCAAGACTTTCATACTCTTTGAATTCTTCATCACTAAACTTTTCACCAAGTAATGCTGCTATTTTTAATGCATTATACCAAAGTGCATTTATTTCAACAGGTTTACCATGTCTTGGAGTTACAACTATTCCATTAACTCTTACATCCATCCATGTAACTTGATCTAGTCCATCTCCTGCCATAATTAAGGAGTCTTCATCCATCTTTATTGAAAAATCTGTTCCTTCCATATATGCTTTAATAATATTTTTTATTGTTCCATACAGTTCTTCTTTTACAAAGTTTAATTCTGTTGTATCATTTTTATATAATAAATACATGTATATAGCATGAATGTACCAAAGTGATGCATCTACTGTATTATACAAAGGTTCCTGTCCAAGGTCTGGGAACATATTAGGAATTAGTCCATTCTTTTCATATAGACTAAAGCTTCTTAAAATATCTTTAGTATCATCAAATCTTCCTGTACACATTCCTATACCAGTTAATGCAATCATAGTATCTCTTCCCCAATCTAAAAACCATGGGTATCCAGCAAGAACTGTCTTGCTATTTATTGAATCTCTATCAACTATAAAGTGATCTGCTGAAATAGGAAGATATTTAGCTAATACTCTATTATCATTTTTAAAAGTATTTCTTAAATCACTTATTCTTTTCTCTTCATATTGCACTATTTTTTCTGCATCAATCTCTTCATCTTCTTCAATAGTACAAACTAAATGAACTCTCTTCTCTTCATATTTTTTAACTTTAACAACCATATCACCTGGAATATAATTTCTGTCTAAATATTTATCTCCAGTTGTTTTATCTACATCATAATATACTTCTTCAGTTATTTTTTCTGACCTAGATAAAACTTCTCCCTCTGAAAGAAATATTCTAATATTTATATCTTCTTTAAGTTTTGGATTAATACTAAATCCACTCTTTAAATCCTTTTTAATAAATTTAAGGTTATCATCACTGCTTACTTCCCCTGGATTTCTAAAGGACATAAATGGTGTAAGTATAAGCTCCCCTCCATCTTTATTGCCTTTTATTAAGTACTCTATTATAGCTGTATTTTTTCCTTTTTCTAAGAATACTCTCTTCTTTATTAAAGTTCCATCTATAAAATAAGTATACTCTGGTATTCCATTATAAGAGAAGCTTTGAAGGTTTTTATAACCTTCAATAACTTCATTTTTATACTTAGTTGTTGCTAATGGAAACCTAATGCCATTTTTTATAAATGTCTCACAAACTTTAGGTAATATCATATGTCTCTCATCAGGTGACTTAATAGAAGCTATTAATATGGCATGATACTTTCTACTATTTGCACCTATAATAGTGCTACCTGAAAAAGCACTTCTCCCATTTGAAAGCATCCATTCCTTTTCTATTCCTCTTCCATAACTTTTAAAGCTATTCTTGCCAAACTTCATAATAAATTCTCCAAAATACTACTTTGTATTTTTAGTTTGATTAATTCCCCAAATATCTTTGCTGTACTCTAATATAGTTCTATCTGATGAGAATGTACCTGCATTACAAGTATTTTCAAAGCACATTTTAGCCCATCTCTTCTTATCTTTGTAAGCTTTAAATACTTTATCTTCAGCCTTTTTAAATGCTTCAAAATCTGCTAATAAGTAGTATCCATCGCCTTCTTCTATTAATGAATTATATAAATCCTTAAATAATCCAGTTCCTCCATCACTAAATGTTCCGTCTATTAGTGAATCTATGACCTTCTTAAGTGAAGGATCCTCCTTGTAGAACTTCTTGCAGTCATACTTTCCTTTTAAAGCTTCTATATCTTCAACTCTTAATCCAAATATAAAGTTATTTTCTTCTCCACTTTCTCTAACTATTTCAACATTTGCACCATCATAAGTACCAAATGTAGGAGTTCCGTTTAACATAAACTTCATATTGCCTGTTCCTGACGCTTCCTTACCAGCTGTTGAAATTTGCTTTGATATATCTGCTGCTGGGAATAACTTTTCTGCATAAGAAACTCTGTAATTTTCTACAAATACAACTTTTATCTTTCCATCTATATCTTTGTCATTGTTTATAAGTTTTGCAACTTCATTTGTAAACTTAACAATAGCTTTAGCTCTTTTATATCCTGGGAATGCCTTAGCTCCATATATAAATGTTGTTTTTGGAATATCCAGTTTTGGATTTTCCTTTAATCTATAGTAAAGATCTAAAACATATAATGTATTTAATAATTGTCTCTTATACTCATGTAATCTCTTTATTTGAATATCAAATATTGAGTTTGGATCAATTTCTATTCCTTCTGTTTCCTTAATGTACTTAGCAAGTTCTTCTTTCTTTTCATGTTTTATTTTCATAAATCTATTTAATATCTCTTCATCATCCTTAAATTTTTCAAGTTCTTTAAGTTTTCCTAAATCCTTAACCCAAGATTCATCTCCTAAAAGCTCTGTTATAAATGATGATAATTGTTTATTACATAATCTAAGCCATCTTCTTGGAGTTATACCATTAGTTTTGTTTTGGAACTTTTCAGGATATAACTTGTACCAATTGTTAAGCTCAATATCTTTTAATATATCAGTGTGTAACTCTGCAACACCATTAACTGCAAATCCTATATGAATTGCAAGATTTGCCATTCTAGTTACTCCATCTTTAACTATTCTGAATTCTTCTATTTCTTCTTTTGTGTAACCTTTTTTCTTTAATTCCTTTATAAATCTAGTATCAATCATTTTAATGATTTGTACTATCCTTGGGAATAAAGCAACCATTAACTTGTTATCCCACTTTTCAAGAGCTTCTGCTAATATTGTGTGGTTAGTGTATGCAAATATACCCTTTGTTATATTAAGTGCCTTATCAAAAGATAATCCATAATCATCTACTAGAATTCTTATAAGTTCTGGAATTGCAATCACTGGATGAGTATCATTTAATTGAACTGCATGATATTTATAAAGCTCGTCAAAATTTTCTCCATGAAGTCTTATATGATTTCTAAGTATATCTTGTAGAGATGCACTTACTAAGAAATATTGTTGTTTAAGTCTTAATAATTTTCCAGGCTTCATATCATCATTTGGGTATAATACTCTTGATATATCATCTGCTTTATTTTTAAGTTCTACAGCTTTAGCATACTTACCTTCATTAAATGCATTAAAGTCAAACTCTTCTATTGGTTCACACTTCCATAGTCTTAAAGTGTTTATATTCTTGCTCTTATATCCAATTATAGGAGTATCATATGGTATTGCTTTAACATTCATATCCTTAAACTTAACTATTACTTCATCTTTATCTTTTCTTATGCTCCAAGGATCACCATGAGTTAACCAGTTATCTGCGCATTCATATTGGAATCCGTCTTCAAAGTATTGCTTAAATAATCCATTTGAATATCTAATTCCATAACCTTTTAAAGGAACTTCCATTGATGCTGCTGAATCCATAAAGCATGCTGCAAGTCTTCCAAGTCCTCCATTCCCAAGAGCTGCATCATCTTCAGCTTCTTCAATAACATTTATATCTATATTTAATTCTTTAAGTAATACTTCTACTTCTTCATATAATCCTAAACTTATTAAATTATTACCAAGTGCTCTTCCCATTAAATATTCTGCTGAGAAATAGTATGCTTGTTTACCTTTTTCGTAAACTTCTTTTGTATTATTCCAATCATCTATTATAGTTTCCATTAATGCTGATGAAAGACTACTAAATATTTGTCCTGCATCGGCTTCCTTTAAACTTACTCCATACCTAATTTTTAATTCTCTTTCCATACTCTTTTTTAATTCTTCTCTCATCTTTTACAGCCTCCCATATAACTTTGTTAAATCGTATATCTTTTTTGCCAGTTCATTAGTTAATTGTCCTGATCTTATTCTCCACTCCCAATTTCCCCCTAAAGTTGAAGGTATATTCATTCTAGCTTCACTACCAAGACCTAATAAATCTTGCATAGTTGCTATTGATAAAAAGCTTACAGATCTCCAAATACCTCTTATAAATCCAAAGCTTACACCCTCTTCTTCATTTAATGATAAGTATTCCTTTGCCTTTTTAATTTCCTTTTTTGAAGTATTATTTTTAAACCAACCAAGTACTGTATCATTATCATGAGTGCCAGTATATGCTACGGAATTGTTTACATAATTGTGGGGTAAGTCCGTACTATCCTCTCCTCCAAATCCAAATTGAAGTACCTTCATCCCTGGAAATCCAGTTTCATTTCTAAATTCTATTACTTCATCTGTCATAAATCCTAAGTCTTCTGCAATTATATTTACATCACCTAAAGCATCTTTAATTGCACTAAATAACTTAATTCCCGGTCCCTTTACCCATTCTCCATTTTCTGCTGTCTCATCTTCATAAGGAACTTGCCAGTAAGATTCAAATCCTCTAAAATGATCAATTCTAACCATATCATAAAGCTTTAAACTTTCTCTCATTCTAAGAATCCACCACTTATATCCATCCTTATCCATAGCATCCCAATCATATATTGGATTTCCCCATAATTGCCCTGTTACTGCAAAGGCATCTGGCGGACATCCTGCTACGAACTTTGGAATATTATTTTCATCTACCTTAAACATTTTAGGATTACTCCACATATCAGCACTATCTTCTGCAACGTATATTGGAATATCTCCTATTATCTCCACGCCATTATAATTTGCATATTCTTTAAGCTCATTCCATTGTTTAAAGAATATGAATTGAATAAAGTTATAATATTCTATTTCATCTTTAAGCTCTTCCTTATATCTTTTTAGAGCTTTTTCTTCTCTATTTTTTATATCTTCATCCCATTCTTGCCATGATACTAAGCCAAAATGCTCTTTTATAGCCATATATGAGCTATAATCTTCAAGCCAGAATTTATTTTCTTCTTTAAATCTCTTATATTTAAATTCTTGATATCCTTTTAAATTCTTATTTTTAAAATTCTCATATGCTTTTTTAAGAATTCCATTTCTTAGTTCAAATATAAGTCCATAATCTACTCTTTCTGGATCATCTCCAAAATTCTTATCATTATAATCCTCTTCTTCCAATAATCCCTCATCACGTAATATTTCAAAATCTATAAAATGTGGATTTCCAGCAAATGCTGAAAAACATTGATAAGGTGAATCTCCGTAACTAGTATGACCAAGGGGTAGTATCTGCCAGTATTTTTGTCCTGCTGATACAAGAAAATCTACAAATTCATAAGACTCTCTCCCCATGGAACCGATTCCAAAACTTCCATGAAGAGAAGAGATATGCATTAATATACCACTACTTCTCTTTTTCATTTTATATCCTCCTATTATATATCTTTATTATGTTCAAATTCCTTTATTGATGATTCTCTCTCTATTAAGTTCGTATCTATAACTATATGTTTATTTTGAGATTTGCCATTAATTAGATCTAATAATAAGTTTATGCTTTCTTTCGCTAATAATTCTTTTGGCTGTTCTATTGTTGAGATGGATGGTGAATAATATTTAGTTACTTCCATTCCATCAAATCCTAATAAAGCTATATCTTCACCTATCTTTAAATTATTATCAGTTATAGCCTTTGCTGCACCTACTGCCATAATATCAGATATAGCAAAGATAGCAGTTATATTTTTATCTTTTTTTAATAATTTACTTGTACTATCATATGCATCTTTATAATTAAATTCTCCATATATTACATACTCATCATTTAATTTAATATCATTATCCGATAAGGCCTTTAAATATCCTTCAAATCTAGCATTACCTATACCTTTATCATTTTCATTTCCAAGTAATATTGCTATTTTCTTATGACCTTTGCTTATTAAATGTTCAACCCCCATATATGCTGAATAAGTATTTTCTATTGATATTGTAGAAAATTTTTCTGCATTTTTACCATTTAGTCTATTAGCTGATGTAAATACAATAGGTATATCTATATCTTTAAATAATTCATTTTCTATATCATATAACTGAGCACCAAGAGAAATCATACCTTTTAGTTTATTTTCTTTCGCTATTGCTACCATACTTCTTATTTCATCTATTTCATTTTTATAATCCTCTTGTTGTAATATCATAAAATATCCTGCCTTTGATATTTCTTTTCTAATATAATCAATAATTTCTGAAAAGAATGGGTTATATATACCTCTTACAAATACACATATATTTTTTGTATTATTCATTTTTAATAGTCTAGCACTATTATTTGGAACATAATTATGTTCTTTAATTACTTTTTTTACCTTTGCTCTTGTTTTTTCACTTACATCGGGATGGTTATTTATTACCCTTGAGACAGTCCCTACACCAACTCCAGCAATTTTTGCTATATCAGTAATTTGCATATTCTTCTCCTTAACGCTTAAATATTTGAAATTTATATTCCATTTATTGTATTATACTATTCTTTTACTGCTCCTGCTACCAATCCCTTAGCTATAAACTTTTGTATAGAAATAAATAAAATTGTTAAAGGTATTGTTGCAATAACTGATGCTGCTGCATAAATTGGCCAACTTGTTGTTGAACCGCTATTCATCATCCCATTTAATCCTAGAACTAAAGTTTTTACTTCTGGTGCTTTTAAAAGAGCTGCTGAAATCATAAATTCTCCAAATACTCCTATAAATGAGAAGAAAAATATTACTATAAGCATTGGTTTTGATAGAGGCATTATAATTTTTGTAAATATTTTAAAGTGTGAAGCTCCATCAACAAATGCTGATTCATCTAATTCTTTAGGAATTCCATCCACAAACCCTTTCATAAGCCATATATTATATGCACTTGATCCACATAAAACTAAAATTAAAAATGGTAAGTTATCCATCCCAAAAGGCAACTTATATGCTACTGATAATATAGCTGGAATTGCCATTGTAGCTGGAAACATTTGAAGTATTAATAATGTCATCAGGCCATATTTTTTTCCAGTAAATCTCAATCTACTAAATGCATATGCTGCTGGAAGAGTCATTAAAACTTGTACTATTGAAACAAATAAACATACTATCAAACTATTTTTTATCCAAATTAAAAAATCAGTATCATTAATTACATGTGAATAGTTACTAAATGTTATCTCTTTTGGAATTATTCCATTTTCATAAAAACTTGTCCCAGGTGATAATGATGCAGATATAATTGCCCATATTGGAAATGCTATAACAAGTATTGATATCCATAAAAATATTCTACTTGCCCAAACATTAAATTTTTCTTGTTTAGTAAGTTTTCTTTTATATAATATCTCTTTTCCACTCATACTAATCCACCTCTTTAAATTGTCCTGATGCTCTCATTTGAATAAATGAAATTCCACCTACAATAATAAACATTAATATTGATAGTGTTGCTGCTAATTCAAATCTACCAAATTGTGTAGACATTTTATATGCTGCTGATCCTAAAATATCTGTATATCCAGCAAAAGGTGACTCAGGTCTAACAGGACCTCCTTTAAATAGCAAGAACGCAACTCCAAAATTACCGAAGTTCATTGCCCAAGAACCAATTAATAATGGATATGCTGTTTTTGCAAGGCATGGAAGAGTTATTTTGAAAAACTTCTGTATTCCATTTGCACCATCAATATCAGCAGCTTCATAGTATGTATCTGGAATTGCTGATAATCCGCCCATACAAACATTCATCATATATGGGAACCCAATCCATATACTAACTAAAATAAGCGCAACCCTTGCTGGGCCTATTTGAGTTAACCACATAACAGGCTCATTTATAATGTGTAAGTTCATTAATATCTGATTTATTGCTCCATATTGACTATTTAATAAACCTTCAAATGCAATTATTATAATTGTTGCAGGTAAAGCCCAAGGAAGTATTAATATACCTTTATAAATAGGGGCTTCTTTCAAATTCTTATTTGATAAAACCATTGCAAATATTAATCCTAATATGAAACTACCTAGTGTAATTAATGTAGCTGCTACTATTGTCCATATAAAAACAGGTATAAATATTTCTTTTAATGGACCTGTAAGAATACTTTTAAAATTTTCTAATCCAACAAATTTCCATCCTGTATTTACAGTCTGTAGGTTATAGTCTGTAAAAGCTATAATTATTGTTAATACAATTGGGATAATTGATAATATAAACATACTAATCAAAGCCGGAGCTAAAAATTTTGAAGCAGTCAAGTTATCTCTATTTTTTATTTTTTTACTCTTCATAACTATTCACCTCTTATATAAAAAGGGGAATTACTTCCCCCTCTAATTATTGATTTTGTACTTGTATTCCTTTCTTAATTCCATCTACAATTTCATTAGCAACCTTTTGTGGGTTTTCCCCTTGAAGTACTCTTTGTACATTTTTCATTGGTTCCCAAACTGCATTCATTTCTTTAATATTTGGCATTGGTACTGAATTTTTAGCTGCTTTTAAGAATCCTTGAACATCTTGATTTTCTTTTACTTCTTTTTTATCTAACATTGCTTTTGATACTGGTATTTTTCCTTTTTCATATAGTCCTTGTTGAGTTTCTTTTGTTAAATAATCTAAACATTCCCAAGCTAAATCCTTATCCTTAGATTTTGAACTTACGAAAGCACATTGTACTCCTGACATAGCTTTAAATGGCTTTCCATCTATTGATGGAATTTCTGATACACCAAAGTTAACTTTTGCATCTCTTAATGGTTGTATATCCCAAGGTCCTGAAATATAGAACATAGATTTACCTTCTTTAAAATTAGTTAATGCTATATCACCTGTGATATCTGCTGGCATAAACTTATCTTTAACTACAAAGTCTTGAAGCATTTTTAAACCTTTTACTGATCCTGCATTATTAAGTCCTATATTGTTTACATCATACTTTCCATCTTTTTCAGCAAATATATAACCACCGTTTGTTAATAAGAATCCTAAATTAGTATATTGATCATTTATATTAAATTGGAATGATCCAGCCCCCTTCTTTAATGCCATTTTTGTAAGATCAGACATTGTCTTTGGAGCTTCTTTTACTAAATCTTTATTATAGAATAATGCTGTTGTTTCTATTGATATTGGAATTGCATATTTTTTATTATCGATACTTACTGCATCCCATACGCCTTTATTTATATATTCATCTTCTTTTACATATTTTGATGGTACTTCATCTACTATTCCTGCTTGTTGATATGCAGATAACTGATTATGAGCTGATCCAAAGTATATATCTGGTCCTTTTGATGAATTGGCAGCTTGTAAAAATGCTTGGAAATCTCCATCATCCCTAACTACCTTAACCTTGTTTCCAGTTTTCTCTTCCCACTTCTTAGCAGCTTCTTGCAATACTGGAACCTCTTTTTCAGGTAATTTTGTCCAAACTGTTAGTTCTTTACCTGATGTAGATTCTGATTTATCTTTTCCACCAGAACATCCTACAAATAATGATGTCATAATTACACCTGTTATAATAGTTGCAACTAGTTTTTTGTTAATCATATTAATTTACCTCCTAGATTTTATATTAAGCATTTTTATATGCCTTAAATTGCTAAGCTATTGTTTCTTGAGTAGTTTTATCAAAAATACATATTGAATCTAATTTAAATCCAAATTCTATTGCTTGACCAATTTCATAACTTAAATATCTATTTGATTTTATTATTATTTTTCTATCATCTTTACTTACATGAATATATAACTCTGAACCTAGATTTTCTATTAAATTAACTTTTCCAATGAATTTTTGTATATCAATGCTTTCTAATTCTTTCTTATCAATAATTATATTTTCAGGTCTTACTCCTAAAATAACTTCTTTGTTATGTATATCCTTTAACTTATCTAGTTTTTCTCCAGTTATTTTAATCTCTGAATTAAAAGTTTTTATAAATTTCTCTTTATCAGTTGTTTTTATATCTCCATAAAAGAAATTCATTTGAGGACTCCCAATAAAACCTGCAACAAACATATTCACTGGATGCTCATAAATTTCATTTGGTGTATCAGTTTGCTGTATAACGCCATCTTTCATTACAACAATTCTTGTACCAAGTGTCATTGCCTCTGTTTGATCATGAGTTACATATATAAATGTTGTATCTAATTTTTTATATAACTTTGATATTTCCATTCTCATTTGAACTCTTAATTTTGCATCTAAATTTGATAGAGGTTCGTCCATCAAAAATACTTTAGGTTTTCTTACAATAGCTCTCCCCATTGCTACTCTTTGTCTTTGTCCTCCTGATAATGCCTTTGGTTTTCTATTAAGTAGTTCTTCAATATCTAGTATTTTGGCTACTTCCTTAACTTTTTTATCAATCTCTTCCTTAGGCATCTTTTTAAGTTTTAACCCAAAGGATATATTGTCATAAACAGTCATATGAGGATATAGTGCATAATTTTGAAAGACCATCGCTATATCTCTATCTTTTGGAAGAACATCATTTACTAATCTATCTCCTATATAAAGTTCTCCACCTGATATGTGCTCTAATCCAGCTACCATACGAAGGGTCGTAGATTTACCACAACCGGATGGTCCTACAAAGACAATAAATTCCCTATCTTTTATTTCAAGATTAAAATCCTTTACTGCTTCATATCCATTTTCATATATCTTTTTTATACCTTTAAATGTTAATCCAGCCATAAAAACCTCCTCTTAAAAGAATCGTTACATATATTTGTTAACTAATTCTTCTATATTGCTATATTTTATTGATGTATTTTTATTAACTAATTATTTGTAAATCTTAAATTCATATGGTTCTAATGTAATTTCTCTTTCTAATGTTTCAGTTTTATTTTCAAATAAATTAATAACTTCTTTATTTATAAGTTCATTAGGTAATAATATCTTTTCCTCCACATTAGAATTATTTATGATAATTACTATATTTCCTTTAGAATAAACTAGTATTTTATCCTCTCTACTAGCATTTATCCATGTATTATCTAAAAGTTTGAATTCGCTATTTTCTTTTCTAATTTCAATAATTCGTTTCATAAATTTAAACATATCTTTATCCTGTTTATCTTCATCCCAAATCATACATCTTCTATGGAACTCTTTTCCCATGCCTTGATCGCCTTCCATCCCAACTTCATCTCCATAATAGATGCATGGTGATCCGGCTTGAGTAAACATAAACAAATATGATAATTTCATCTTTTCTTTATTTCCTTTTGCAACAGTTAATATTCTTGGAGTATCATGACTGTCTAAAAGATTAAATATACTCTCCCCAATTTGTCTTAAATAACTTACTTTATTATCTTCAACCATGAACTTAAACTGTTCAGAACTAATTTCATCTAAGCAAAAATATTCTTTAATGGCTTCAGTTACTGGATAATTCATAACAGCATCAAATTGATCCCCCATTAACCATGGCAATCCATCATGCCATACCTCTCCAAGTATATATACATCTGGATTTATAGTTTTTACTACTTCTCTAAATTTTCGCCAAAATACATGATCTACTTCATTACATACATCTAATCTCCATGCATCGATCTTCATATCATCTACCCAATACTTTGCAACATTTAATAAGTATTCCACAACTTCTTTATTTTCTGTGTTAAGTTTAGGCATTAATGGAGTTCTTCCAAATGTTTCATAATTTAAATTATTACCATCTAATTCTTCTAATTCTCTATCAACTACAGGAAACTTTTTTATATGAAACCAATCTTTATATCTAGATTTTTCATTATTTTTTATTACATCCTGCCACTGTGGTGCAAAATATCCTATATGGTTAAACACGGCATCTAACATTATTTTCATGCCTCTTTTATGAGCTTCATCTACTAATTTTTTAAATATCTTTTTGTCTCCAAGTGATGGATCTACTTTAAAATAATCTATAGTATCGTATCTATGATTTGTAGTAGCTTCAAATATCGGACAGAAGTATAATCCTGTTATTCCAAGATCACATAAATAATCTAATTTATCTAATACACCTTGAAGATCTCCCCCCATAAAGTTATCTCCAGTAGGCTCTGTTCCCCACGGCTCAACATTCTTAGGATTTATTGATTCATCTGCATTATAAAATCTATCTGGAAATATTTGATACCAGATTGTATCTTTAACCCACTTTGGTGTCTTTGCCACATCTATGTTATTTAAATATGGGAAGCAAAAGAAATCTCCTATTGCAGATAATTTTTTTTCATCTTCATATCCATTTAATTCATGTACTCTTTTTTCTGTATATAATATTGTTTCATTTTCTCCATCTAATATAAATGCATATCTTGAACGCTTCATTTCAGGTTTGTATTCAACTATCCAATGATCAAAATATTCTGTTTCACATTCTTTTTTCATAGGATAGCTCTTTCCACCTATCCATCGTCCTCCTGTAGCATTCATATTTCCGCCATCACATCCACCAGCATCCCATATGTACGGATCTCCAATTCTTATTTGTGCTTTTTTAACCTCTCCTTTTTTAGTTTTTATCCTTAAGTGTAATGTCTCACTATCATATCCATATGAATAATTACTCTGTACAATATGATGTATTGCTTCTCTTGTAATTCTAGATTTCATAAAACTTTTTGCCTCCTCATATTTATTTTTCTTCTAATTGAATCGTTTCCAAAAATGTTATTTAAAAAATGAACCTTAAATCCAAAAATTACCTTACTGATCTTCTCTTTATAAATTCATGCTCTAATCTTACTATTTTTTTTACTTCCTCATCTTTTATAAGCTTGTCTAATACTTTTCCACCTTCATATCCAAAATTATACATACTTTGTCTAATTGTACTTAATGCTGGTGATAAATACTCTGCCATTTCTATATCTCCAAATCCTACTACAGAAATCTCAGTAGGAATATTTATATTTAATGTATTTAATCCTTGATATACTCCAATTGCAATGCTATCAGCTCCACAGAATATTCCATCAACATCTTTATTTTTTATAATTTTTTTTATAGTTTTTTCTCCAAACTCCTTAGAAAAGTTTCCATAATATATATCTTCTTTTTTAACTTTTATATTATTATCTTCTAAGGCTTTAATGTAACCTTTAACTCTTTCCTTAGTTACATAAGAGCCCTCTCCACCTTGAATTGTTTTTATATTTTTACAACCATTATTAATCATATGGCTAACAGCTTCATATGCAGCCTTAAAATTATTTATACTTATATTAGCAACTTTCTCTCCTGTAATTTCACAATCAATCATTACAGTTGGAAACTTTTTATCAATTAATTCTTTTATATATGGATCATTTGTATGTATTCCATATAATAATGCTCCCGCTATATTATTTTCTCTACAAAATTTATAATATGATTTACCACATTTTATTGAAGTTCCTAATGTAAATAATGAAACTGAATAATTAAATTTTTCTCCATAACTATATAACCCTCTAAGTATTTGAAATAAATTATCCTGTTCATTTAAAGCCTTTGTTATTATTACTAAATGATTGCTATTTCTTTTAACTAACTCCCTGGCATGTTTATTAGGTATATAATCTAACTCTTTTGCGGTTCTTAAAACTAACTCCTTTGTTTCCTCATTAATATCATTATATCCATTTAATGCTCTAGATACTGTCGATATTGATATATGACATTTTCTTGATATATCTTTAATTGTACTCAATTTTTTCTCTCCTTTATCCATTTAACATTATAAATACAGTTATAATCATATCATGTTTTCAACAAATTTACCATTTTTAAGTATATATACTATTCTAAGTATATTTTTTTGAAAATGTTTACCTATATGTAATTATATTCTCAGTTTTCCAACTATTCAATATAGATATCTTAACTTCGACTCCGAAAACGTTTCCGAGTTTTGTTCCTCTTTTAATTAATTTATCTATTTTTTATCATTAAATTATATGTAACATTAATATAGCTTTTTTAGTTTTTTAAATAAAAATGCTATATTAATGTTAATCTTATCCCCTTTAGTTTTGCCAATCCACAACTACTTTTCCTGTTGAGTTATCTGGCACCTTATAAGTATGATTCTTTCCACTTTCCCATATTACTTGGTTACCTTTTTTCTTGATAAATTTAAAATTAATTGTTTTTCCCGCTGGAACACTTACATCAAAATACCAGTTTGGATATTGATATTCTACTTTATTGTACATTGCACCAATTGCATTATTAGGATTCCAGTTTCCAAGTTCTCCTGTATCTCCTGTTAAGTATATATTTTCTCCCATTAAAGTTTTTGCATTTTTAACTACAAATCTTACGCATTCTTGTTTACCTGTTAATACATTAAAATCTTTATATAAATTTGATTTAACGCCTTGTAATGTTTTTAATGAAACGTTAATCTTTCCCGCAGAGATATCTGGAACTTTAACCTTTACTTCTCTGTCATTCCAAGATACTACTTCTCCTTGTTTTTCTCCAAAATTAACAGTTCCCTTTGAATCTCCAAATCCTCTACCATCGATAGTTACAATTTTCCCTGGTTCGGAAGTAGGACTTCCTATATGACCTATAGTCGGTGAATTAGTTTTAGCAACATAACTCCATACTGCTGTAGCTCCTGGTTTTAATGTGAATTTTTCAATATTTCCTTTTGAATCTACATTGATATTATTATTTGATGTTATATTATTTAACACACTTTCATAATTTCCTTTTGGAAGACTTGTAAGTGCTCCTGTTATATCTACGCTCTTAGATTTACTTTTATTTATTGCTACTAAAGCAACATTATCACCAAATTTTCTTTCATAAATATAAACATCATCATTAACCCATCTTTGCTCTGTACTTCCATAAGCTATAGCTGGATTTGTCTTTCTTAAAGGAGCTAATTTTTGGATTACTTTATATGCAGTAGTATCCTTATTAAATCCTGTCATCATCGCTCTATTATAAGGATCACCATTTCCTGTCATATACTGTTCTGTTCCGTAATATATAGCAGGAACCCCTCTTGATGTTAATGTTAAAACTAATGCCTCATCTACACTTTTCTTATCTGATCCATCAGTATGAAATCTATCCATATCATGATTATCAATAAATGTAACTTGATCGTTTACATGTTCATAATCATTAGCTGTACTAGAAATAACTTCATTTAATCCGTACATATTATCTGATCCATCTCTAAGAACTTCTCTTACTTTTTGAGCATATCTAAAATCAAGTAAACTCATCCCACTATTATTTGCAAATTCTACGTTTTTAGGATCGACCTCTCTCTTACCTAAGAACCACTCACC
This sequence comes from Clostridium budayi, assembly GCF_055396605.1. Classification (NCBI taxonomy): domain Bacteria; kingdom Bacillati; phylum Bacillota; class Clostridia; order Eubacteriales; family Clostridiaceae; genus Clostridium; species Clostridium budayi. The sequence goes on along the minus strand of NZ_AP042456.1, from coordinate 623,514 downwards.
AAAAGTAAATACTTGCTTATGATCATATACATTATCAACAAAATTCTTTTGCCATCCTTCTGGCATATGCTTTACTGCATCCATTCTTATACCATCAATTCCTGTATTTAACCACATATTAATAGCATCTTTAAGATATTTATCAACAGTATTATTTTCATGATTTAAATCAGCCAAATCATATAAGTTTTTATATATTCCATTCTCTATTGTTGAGAAATCAGTACCTCCATTATGATTAAAGATTCCATTTGGATCATTTGAGTGACTTGCTATTAACTTTCCATTATCATATAACTTACCATCTTCTGATAGCTTACTACTAGTAGGTGATGTATGATTTGGTGCAAAATCTATAACAACCTTTATATTATTATCATGTGCAACTTTAACTAAATTTTTAAAGTCCTTTATGCTTCCAAATGCTGGATTGGTCCTTTTAAAATCTCTTGCCCAATATCCATGATACGATGTACTACCATCTTCAAATACACTATAAATATTTTCAACTGGTTGTGAAATCCAAATTGCTGTTATTCCCATATCCTTTAGGTAACCACTAGTTATTTTATCTTCTATCCCCTTCCAATCACCACCAAAATATTTTTTTAGATTCTTCTTATTTGCATCATACATTGCACCTTTTGGATTATTGCTACTATCTCCATCATAAAATCTATCCGTTACAATTTGATATATTACATCTGTATTAAAATTAACCTTATTATCAACTGATGCATCACTAGAATATCTTTCTGCCGCATGTACAGTTTCCGCTTTACCAACCATAGGTGTAATAAACATTGATTGTGATACTATAATAGTAAGAGCTACACAAGTTGCTTTTAACCTTTTGTTCATAATGATTCTCCCCCTAATCTTTTGTACATAAAAATTAATATATAAAATTGCAATTTCATAATATTTATAAATTAATTATAAAATCCCCATAAACTTTTTACAACAATTACTATTTACGAAAAAGTTTCCGTGTTTTGCTAAGCATATTCCTCTCTAAATAAAAAAGTCTGTAAATATATTATAAAATTTCAATTTATAATATATTTGCAGACTATTATTAACTTTATATATCTTAGCTTTATAATACTTTTGATAAGAAATCTACAGTTCTTTGATTTTTAGCATTTAAGAATATCTCTTCAGGAGTTCCGCTTTCCATTATCTTTCCTTCATCCATAAATAAAATTCTATCCCCAACTTCTTTTGCAAATCCCATTTCATGAGTTACTATTACCATAGTCATTCCTTCATTGGCAAGTAACTTCATAACACTTAAAACTTCTCCTACCATTTCTGGGTCAAGAGCTGATGTTGGCTCATCAAATAACATAACATCTGGTTCCATACAAAGTGCTCTAGCTATTGCTATTCTTTGCTTTTGTCCACCTGATAAAGAATTTGGATATTCTGAAGCTTTATCACTAAGTCCAACTCTATTTAATAATTCCATAGCTTTATTTTTTGCTTCTTCCTTTGATAGTCCTTTTACGTTAATAGGTGCTAAACATAAGTTTTCTAATACAGTTTTATGTGGGAATAAATTAAATTGTTGAAACACCATTCCCATCTTTTCTCTAATTTTATTTATGTTTTCTTTCTTATCTGTTATATTTTTTCCTTCAAAAGTTATTTCCCCTTCAGTTGGTACTTCAAGTAGATTTAAACATCTTAAGAAAGTACTTTTCCCTGAACCTGAAGGTCCTATAATAACAACAACTTCTCCCTTTTTTATATGTTCATTAATACCTTTTAATACTTCATTTTTTCCAAAAGATTTATGCAAATTATTAACGTGAATCACTAGCTTTCATCCTCCCTTCTAAATATCCCATAAGACGACCTAATGAGAAAGTCATAACAAAATAGAATATTGCAATAACTATATATGGCTCAAAAGGTAAATAGACTGCACCTTTTACTATATCCGCACTAAATAAAAGTTCTGATACACCTATAAATGATGCCATTGATGATTCTTTAATTACTGCAACAAATTCATTACCAACAGCAGGTAATATGTTTTTTATAGCTTGTGGTACTATTACCATCTTCATTGCTTGAAATTGTGTCATTCCAAGGCTTCTTGCAGCCTCCATTTGTCCTTTATCTACTGCATTTATTCCAGCTCTTATTATTTCTGACACATAGGCTGCTGAATTTAAAGATACAGCAATTATTGCTGCTGTAATTGGCTTAAAGTCAAGACCTAGAAATAATGCGGTACCTGAGTACACCATTAATATTTGTAATATCATAGGTGTTCCTCTTATTATCTCTATGTATACTGTTGCAATAATAGACAAGGGTTTAAATTTTCCTATTCCAAATTTTGATGCTTTCATGAAATATAAAATAGAACCAAATATCGTTCCAAATAACACTGCTATTAATGAAATTATTAATGTCATTTTAGCCCCTTCTAAGAAAACCGGTAAGTACTCTTTTAAGAAGCTAAAATCAAATTGATACCCCATTTAAATTCCCTCCTTTATTTTAGATGCTTGGCTAAATTTTAGCCAAGCATCTAATTCTTAATATTATATATATTTATCTTTTTGCACTTTTATTTCTCAATCTGCTTTGAAGCTAAATCATTTGCTTCAACTATAAACTTATCTAAGTCTCCACTATCTTTAAGTCTTTTTATTGTTTTATTTACTTGTTCTACTAATTCTTTTTCTCCCTTTTGAACTGCAATTGCATTTCCACCTGTTTCATCTTTGAATTCTATTTTAGATAAAGCTAATTCATTATTGTTTTTAATAGCCATTTCTGCAACTGGTTTTTCTGTAACTAAAGCATCAATCTTTCCTGATTTAAGTTCTAATATTAAGTTATTTACATTAGCCAGTAATGTTGGATTTTCAGCTTTTATTTTTTCCTTTGTTATGTCTGCTTGAGTTGAACCCATTTGTGCTCCAACTTTTGCACTCTTTAAGTCTTCTACAGCTTTATACTTATCTAAATCTTTTTTATTTACTAAAACTCCATGTTGAGCTGTGTAGTAAATATCTGAGAAATCCATTACTTTAGCTCTTTCTTCATCTGGATTCATACCTGAAATAATCATATCAATTTGTCCAGCTGGTAATGCTGTAAGTAAAGCATCAAATTTCATTTCTTTAAAAGTAAGTTTAACTCCTAGGTCTTTAGCTACTTCTTTAGCAAGTTCTACGTCAAAACCAACTATTGTCTTTTTACCATCTACCATTGTATAGAATTCATATGGCGCATAATCTGCACTTAATCCAACAACTAATTCACCTTTATCTTTTATTTCTGTAATTGCAGTCTTACTCTCATTTGAAGTACCTTTATCCTCTTTATTTCCACATGCTACTATGCTAAATGTCATTGCTAAAGCAAGACATGATGCAATCACCTTTTTTAATAATCCTTTTTTCATTTTAAAATCCCCCTTTTTATTTCCCCAAATTTATTTTCCATTTATTAACTTACTCATATTATACATCATCTCCTTATATTTATGCAAGTATTTTTTAATATTTTTTATATTTATGCAAATATACATATTTTTTAACACTTTATATACATAATGTTGTATATACATAATTTGTAATACAATTTAATTTATATATTTTATATCACCAAAATTTATAGCTCTCTATATAATGTATTAGTTAAATTATTAATTGCTATAAGGAGTGTGGTATCTTGAGCAAATCAAAGAATCGTCACATGTTTTTAGGAGGAAATACTTCCGAAGGCTTTTATTCACATTTTAAATATCTTCTTTCTCAAGAAGATGCAAATGAAATAATATGTTTAAAAGGTGGTCCTGGTACTGGTAAGTCATCTTTAATGAAAAAATTAGCATTTTATTTTGCTACAAATTCCTATACAGTTGAAGAATATCACTGTTCTTCTGATGACCAATCTCTTGACGGTGTATTAGTTAAAGAACTTAAAGTTGCTATATTAGATGCAACTGCACCTCATATGACTGATCCAAAAAACCCTGGGGCTGTTGATAGGATTATAGACTTGGCTAAGGCTTTAGATATGAAATCAATTAGACCTCAAAAAAAGGAAATTCTAGCTGTATCCAACGATATAAGTAACTCATTTACAAGAGCTTATAGATTCTTTAATGCAGCAAGTAAAGTTTATTTAGACTGGAGAAAAATTAATAATACTTGCGTAGATAAAGATTTACTTCTTAACTTTGAAAACACATTAAAATCAGCTGTTATTCCAAGTGTTTCTACTGGTCATGTAGGAAAAGAAAGACATCTATTTGCAACAGCATTTACCCCAAATGGAATTGTATCTTTTGGTGATAATCTATCAACATTTACTGATAATATATTTGTACTTAAAGGAGAACCTGGTTTATATAAGAGTTATATGCTTAAGAATCTTGCAAAAGAATTCTTAAATCATGGTTTAGATGTTGAGTACTTCCATTGTCCACTACTTCCTGAAGAAGTTGAACACATTATAATTCCTGAAGCTAAAATAGGAATATTTACAGAAAATGAAATTTCTAAACTTAAACTTAATGGAACTTCATTTGATTTAACTTCTCTTTGTGATAAGAAGAAACTTGACGCCGTTAAAGATGAAGTTGATTTTGATAGATGTGAATTTGATATATTATTAAATAAAGGTTTATCCCTTATAACTGAAGCTAAACTTCTTCATGACAAACTTGAAAAATTCTATGTTGATAATATGGATTTTGATATAGTTAATGCTTTATATGATGATATAGTTAAGGAATTTGAATCATTTAAACCTAATAAATAATATAAAAAAGATATGATGTTTAAACATCATATCTTTTTAATTTATTATAAAATATTCTTAGTTTTAATTATTGATAACCTATGAAGTGCTCTTGTGCACATAATATAGTTAACAAGATCTGGTGTATTATTTTCATTTTCTAATATAATTACACCATCAAATTCTAATCCTTTTGCATAGTATGCAGGAATAAGAACTTTTCCTCCATTATAGATAATATCATTTCTATCAAAAGTAAGTATCTTAACTTTTTCCTTTAATCTATGAGATATTTCTTTAAGTTCTTCTTTGTTTTTAGTTATAACTGCAATACTTTCAAGACCTTCTTCTTCATAATCCTCTATAATTGAATTTATAGTATCTATTGTCTCTTCCATATTTTCAGTTTCTTCTTCAAGAACTTTTTCCCCATTTCTAACAAGTGGAACTATTCTTTCTTCTTTTAAGAACTTACTTGCATATTCCATAATTTCTTGAGTTGATCTATAACTCTTATTTAAAGAGAAATTCATTATTCTTGATTTTTCAAATATTGTATCTAAGTTTGTCATAGCAGGTTTTTCATCCGTTTCTATAAGTCTTTGATTGCTATCTCCAACTATTGTATAACTTGTTGAACCTGTTAGCTCTTTAATTACTTCAAATTGCATAAAGTTATAATCTTGAGCTTCATCTATAACTACATGTTTATATTCTTTCTTAGATTTTTTACCTTCTAATTTAATCATTAAGTAAAGAATTCCTGCAAGATCCATATATCCTAAATCTGTAGTATTTGTAGCTTTCTTATATATATCTACTACATCTTCATGTAAAATCCAAGTATTTAACTCATCTCTTGCATTCATTACATATCTTATGATTTCTCTTATTCTTAATCTTCTTTGGAAATCTAAATTATTTTTTTCAAATATAAGATCTTCTTCTTTAATAGATTTAATTTTTTCTTCTATATCTTTATTAAGCTTCCAAACATACTCATCTCTCTTATCTTTTATCTTTGAGATAAGTATTCTTTTTATCTTCTCACTTCTTCTAAATAAAGGCATATAAGCATAGTGCTTATCAAATAATTCCTTTATTTCTTCTTTTGATACAATCTCTTCACCATCGAATATTACAGGTTTTATATTGAAGTAATTTCCATTCATTTCCTGTACTTTTTTATCTAACTCTTTAGCAAAGCTTTTAGAACTTTTCTCTTTATAATCTAGTAAAGATTTTTCATCACCTTGCATTGCTTTTTCGATGTAATAAGAGAACTCAGTGAAGTTTTCTTTTAATCCTATTTCTTTTATAGCAAAAGACTCAAAAGTCATATTATCTATTCCATCTTCACCTAAAGATGGTAAAACACCATTTATATAATCCATAAAAATATCATTTGGACCAAGGATAAGAACTTTATCTCCAAATTGTTTTCTAAAATTATATAAAAGATATGATACTCTATGAAGGGCTATTGTTGTTTTACCTGATCCAGCAACACCATTTACAACAACAACCTTATCTTTTGGTGCTCTTATTATCTCATCTTGTTCTTCTTGTATTGTCATTACTATATCTTTAAGCTTATCAGAAGAATTATTAGTTAAAACCATTTGAAGTATTTCATCTTTAACATCTAATGCTGAATCAAATACCCCTTTAAGTTCTCCACGTTTAACTATAAGTTGTCTTCTGCCTAAAATATCTGCTTCAATTTCACCAACTGGTGATTCGTAAGAAGATTTTCCAAGAGTTCCTTTATAGAAAAGTGATGCAATAGGAGCACGCCAGTCAACAATAACTGGCTCAAAGCTTCCTTCTTTAGTTAATCCAAATCTTCCTATATATATTTCTTCAGCGGTTCTATCGCCATCTTCAATAAATGTTACTTTCCCAAAGTATGGTGATTCTTTTAAAATAGTATATTCTTTAAGCTTCTTATCAATACTTTTATATGCCTCTTCTTTTACATAAGCTTCATGGTCAAAGTATTCTAATATTTTATCTTCATCATCTCTATACTCTTCTATAACCTTTTTTCTATAATCAACAATATATTCTGTTATATATTTTCTTTTATTTATATAATTTAATATTTCTTCATTCAATAAACTTATAGTTTGATTTAAGTGTTTTTCTTCTGTCAGAAAATCTAGATTATTATTCACTATATTCTATATCTCCTTTAAATTTAAATTTCATCCTTATCTGGAGTGTTTTCCTCTTCTTTAGTATTGCCATCTTTATTATCTTTTAAAAGGTCTAAGCTTTCTTCATCCACTACAGTTTCTAAGAAAGCAGTTTCTTCATTTGTTCCTTCATTCATAAGAACATCTTCTTTTTTTCTTTCATTTTTGCTTTCTTGAATTATTCTAGCTTCTCTTTTTTCTTTTTCTTTTCTCTTTTCTTCTGCTTCTCTTTTAGCTCTTATTTCTGGATATTTTTCATAAACTATTTCCATGAATTCATCTCCAAAAATTGTTTCTTTATCAAGAAGTACATTTGAAATCTTATCTAATAAGTCTCTATTTTCTTTTAATAACATTCTAGCTCTATTGTGAGCTTCTCTTATTATTTTTAATACTTCTTTATCTACTAATGTTGAAGTTTCTTCACTACAATTTCTAACTGCTCTACCATCTAAATATCTATTTTGAATAGATTCAAGAGCCATCATATCAAATGTATCTGTCATACCATATACAGTTACCATACTTCTAGCTGTTTGAGTTGCTCTTTCAATATCATTTGAAGCACCTGTTGATACTAAGTTAAATACTTCTTCTTCAGCAGCTCTTCCACCTAGCATTACAGTTATTTGATTTAATAACTCTTCTCTAGAAATTAAATACTTTTCTTCTTCTGGTAATTGCATAGTATAACCAAGTGCACCCATAGTTCTTGGTACTATTGTAATTTTATGAACAGGGTCTCCATCTGAAAGTGCTGCAACTAAAGCATGCCCAACTTCGTGGAATGCAACTGCCTTTCTTTCCTTAGGAGATAAAATTCTATCTTTCTTTTCTTTACCTGCTATTATATCTTCAACAGCTTCCCTTAAATCGTCTTGGATAACTTCTTTCCTTCCTTGTCTAACAGCTCTAAGTGCTGCTTCATTCATTATGTTTGCAAGGTCTGCCCCAACTGCACCTGGAGTACTCTTTGCAATTTCTTTTAAATCTACATCTTCTCCAAGTTTAATATCTTTAGCGTGAACTCTAAGTATCGCTTCTCTTCCTGGGAAGTCTGGTCTATCAACTATTACTCTTCTATCAAATCTACCAGGTCTTAGTAATGCTTTATCTAATATTTCTGGTCTATTTGTAGCTGCAAGTATTACTATACCTTTTGATGAATCAAATCCATCCATTTCTGCAAGTAATTGATTTAGTGTTTGTTCTCTTTCATCATTACTTTGAAGTTGGCTATCTCTGCTCTTACCAACAGCATCAATTTCATCTATAAATATGATACATGGTGCTTTTTCTTGAGCATCTTTAAATAGTTCTCTAACCCTCTTTGCACCAGCACCAACAAACATTTCAACGAAACTTGAACCTGCAATTGAGAAGAATGGTACTTTAGCTTCTCCTGCAACTGCCTTGGCAAGTAATGTTTTACCTGTTCCTGGAGGTCCAACTAAAAGTACACCTTTTGGAAGCTTAGCTCCTATTTCTGTATACTTACTTGGATCATTTAAAAAATCAATAACTTCTTCTAATGATTCTTTTGCTTCTTCTTGACCTGCAACATCTTTAAATGTTACTCCAATTTCATCTTCCATATAAACTTTAGCATTATTTTTTCCCATTGACATCATGCCGCCACCCATTTTGCCTGCCATCTTAGAAAATAGGAATCTCCACATAACAAAGAATAATATTATTGGTAATCCATAAATTAATAAGAAATCAAATATAGGTGATTGTTTAGGATTTTGACCTGTTACATCAATGTGTGCTGCGTTAAGTTCTTTAAGTAAATCATCATTTTTAATATTTACAGTATATAAAGTTTTTCCTTTAAGATCACTCTTATCATTTGGAGTGATTATTAAATTATCGCTTGTTATTACAACTTTAGAAATTTGCTCATTTTTAACCATCTCTTGGAACTTGGTATACGTAATTTCTTTATTCATAGAAGTTTCTCTTACGTAGTTAAAAGACGCTATTATAACTAAAGCTATTATAAAATATATAATCCCACTTTTATTTCTTTTTTTATTTTCTTGTTGCATTTACTCCACCTCTCTCTTTTGTATTATTATTCTAGTAAGCCAATTCTATTTAGCGGATATATTCTAATTTGTGCTTTTCCTCTTATATCACTACCATCAATGTACGGATTCTTCCAAAAACGTGCATCATTAGAATTTGCCCTATTGTCTCCTAAGAAGAAATACTTTCCTTCTGGAACTTTATATTCCCCATATGTATCCATTGGATTTTTAACATATGGCTCATCTAATTTCTTTCCATTTACGTATACAACTCCACCATCAATCTTAATTGTATCTCCTGGAAGACCAATTAATCTTTTAATAACTGTTTCATTTAATTCCTTAGAATCAAAAACTACAATATCTCCCCTATGTAGCTTTTCTGGATTGTAAACCCTTGTTACAAAAAGATTGTCACCAACATTTAATGTTGGTTCCATTGAGGAACTAGGAATGTATACTTTAAATATCAAGAACTTGTTAATAAGTACTGCAAGGACAACTGCTATGATTACTGGTAATACCCAATCAAAAAATAAATTGTTTTTCTTAGATAAACTATTCTTTTTATTTCTTTCTGTTCTTTTCTCTGTATAATCTGTAATTTTTATTTCGTTTTTTTCTTCATTCATTATTCCTCCCACATCCCTTTCATAAGCTCATTTATCTCATCAATACGTTTTTGTGTAGCTTCCTTATTAAAGATATATTCTTCCCCAATCTTATAAAGTACATCTCCTTCTTTTAAAGGTTCTTTTACTTTGCTTTTAGGGATTTTTATCATTTTACTACTAGATGTTTCAAGGATATAATGTTCTGATTCTATTCTATCAACTATATATTTTTCCTTCATAAATATATTATCGACCTTTTTAACCTTTCTGAAAATTCCATATTCTTTAATAATTATAACATACTTTTTTGTCAATTTTCTTTCAGTAATATTTAATTTATTAAGGTTTTTGAAAAATTTATTTTCATTTTGTTAATAAGAAAAGCTATTTTCATAAATATCATTCATATATCTATAAGAATGTAATTTATAAAAATAGCTTATATTAATTATCTAATTTATACTACCAAAATTTTTAATAGGTGCAATTCTAATTTGAGTTTTTCCCTCGATGTCTTTTTCATCAATATATGGATTAACCCAATATCTTGAATCAGCTGAATTTGCACGATTATCTCCTAAGAAAAAATACTTTCCTTCTGGAACTTCATAACTTCCAAAAGTTTCTTGCGGATACTTTACATAATCTTCTTCTAACTTTTCTCCATTTACATATAGTGAATCACCATTTATATTAATCTTATCTCCAGGTAATCCTATTACTCTCTTAATCATAGTTTTCTCACATTCCTCATTATAGAAAACTAATATATCCCCTCTTTTAATGTTATCAAAGTTATATACCTTTGTTGCTAAAAATTTATCTCCTACATTTATCGTAGGTTCCATAGAGCCAGTTGGAACTTCAACTCTAAATATTAAGAACTTATTTATAAGCACTGCAACTACAATTGCTGAAGCTATCGGAATAACCCAATTTTTAATAAATCTAACACCCATATTTTCTCCTTATTAACCCACTTCATTTCTTATCATATCTTCATAACTTTCTCTCTTGCATATTACTCTACTCTCACCATCTTTAACCATAACAACTGCTGGTCTTGGAATCTTATTGTAGTTATTTGCCATTGAATATCCATAAGCACCAGTAGACATTACAGCAAGCAAATCTCCGCTTAAAACTGATGGTATTTTTATTCCTTCTAAAAGTATATCTCCAGATTCACAGCACTTTCCTGATATTGTGACCTTTTCTTTTGATTCATATATCATTCTATTTGCAACTATACATTCATACTGAGCATTATATAAAGCAGGCCTTATATTGTCTGTCATTCCTCCATCAACTGAAACATACTTTCTAATAGATGGAATATTTTTTATAGAACCTATAGTATATAGTGTTAATCCAGTATTACCAACTATTGATCTTCCAGGTTCAATTATAAGTGTCGGTCTTTTTAGTCCTATCTCTTTACAGACATTATCTACTTTATTTAAAATAGCTTCGCAATATTCTTTTGTTTCTTTTGGAGAATCATCTTTACTATAATAAATACCAAATCCTCCACCTAAATCTAGTTCTTCAATTAGGTATCCTGTTTTCTCCTCTATTCTTTTCATAAGTTTTATCATTACTTCGGAAGCCTCTTCATAAGGTTCAATATCAAAAATTTGTGAACCTATATGACAGTGAAGACCGCACAAATTAACATTTTTTAATTTTATGGCTCTATTTATTGCATTTATAATATTATCTCCAACTGGTGCAAAACCAAACTTTGAGTCTATTTGTCCAGTTTTTATATACTCGTGAGTATGAGCTTCAATTCCTGGTGTTATTCTTAAATAAATATTTTGAATTCTATCTTGTTCTTTTGCCTTTTGATTTAGCTGCTCTATTTCATAAAGGTTATCAACAACAAAAGTTCCAACACCAAGACGTACCCCCATATCAATCTCTTCTAATGTTTTATTATTTCCATGGAATAGTACCTTATCAAGTGGAAATCCTGCTTTATATGCTGTATAAAGTTCTCCACCTGAAACTACGTCTAAATATAATCCTTCTTCATTTATTAAATTACACATTGCAAGAGTTAAAAATGCTTTTCCTGCATATGCTACTTTATTTCCTCTACTACCACATTTAAATGAGCTATAATATTTTCTACAATTGTTTCTTAAAAATTCTTCATCCATTACATATAAAGGAGTTCCATACTTTTCTACTAACTTTGTAGCTTTTATTCCTCCAATTACTAAAGAATTTTCCTCTGTTTTCATAGTACCAAATAATTTCATAAACGATTCCTCCACTCTATTTTAAGTAAAACAAAACGCCACAGAACAAACTGTGACGGGTAATAGCGTGTGGGGTTATAAGGTCTACTTATCACGTAAAAAATATTCAACAATAAAAAGTATTATAAATACTACTTATATAATTAAATATTAGATATGCAATTCGTCCTTGTAGCTCTCCACGTTATGTGACAGTTATACATATGTTATATGTATACCCAGAGTTATATCTTGCAAATATAACCCTTCGGCCGATTTTCCTTTCTTTTTCCTTCATAGATTGCGTCTCGAGAAAAATACTAATAATTTCGGCACCTCTACCCTAGGGCTGTTTCTTTTACCATAATATTATATTTTTATATTATTGTACCATATTTTTCTATTTTTTCAATAAAATTTTTCATTTAGTTAAAATCTAATACATTTTTCTAAATTTGTATGTATTTTTAAATACCTTTTTCTCTATATACGTCCATAAGGTCTCCCATAATCTCAGCTGATGATGGTGGTGTATAACTTATAACGTTAGCTCCTGCTTCTATTGTTGCTATTATACTCTCTTCTGTTGGTCCACCTGTTGCTATTATAGGAATCAATGGATACTTTTCTCTTATTTTTCTAACTATTCTTGGAGTATTTTTTCCTCCTGAAACATTTAATATAGTAGCACCTGAATTTAATCTATCATCTATATCTGTATCTTCTGATACTATAGTTACTACTATTGGGATATCTACAGTTTTTCTAATTCTTTTAAGAATACTATTTGAAGTTGGTGCATTTACAACTACTCCTATAGCTCCTTTAAACTCTGCATCTAGAGCTAAGTTTACAACTCTTCTTCCTTGAGTTATTCCTCCACCTACTCCACAAAATACTGGAACATCCGCTGCTGTTATTATAGCTTCTGTTATTTTGGGTTGGGGCGTAAATGGATATACCGCCATAATAGCATCTGCATTTGTATTTTTTATCATTGCAACATCAGTTGAAAACATTATAGATTTTATTCTTTTTCCAAAGATTTTTATACCACTACATCTTCTTATTACTGATGGCGCTTCTATTATATGATTTCTCAATGTACCTGATATTTCTGGTACGTATTTTTCATTCTCCTTAATCATTTACTTTCTCCCTCCAAAATATCTAATAACTTTACACTTTATTATAGCCTTAACTTTTATTTCTGAAAATATTTTATATTAAAAAATTTTCAACATTTTATTATAGATAACGTATACATTTATATATTATAATATTTATAACTCTATAAATTGAGGTGAATAGACTGTGATGACAAAACGTAAGCTTTTTTTACCTTACAAAATATTAATTGCTTTATACCTATTTTTTATTGTTACAGCCTTTTTTGTTGATTCACCTAATGAGATTTTAACTGGTTTAAAATCAATTATATTAACTCCAGATATTTTAATAACAGATTATATATCTATTGGGGGAATCGGTGCTACTTTAATAAATGCTGCACTTACTAGCTTAATTAGTATTTTGATATTATACCTTCTAGGTATAAAGCCAAATGGATCAACTATAATGGCCTTATGGCTTATGACTGGTTTCTCTTTCTTTGGAAAAAATATTCTTAATATATGGCCTGTTATGTTTGGTGTTTATTTATTTTCAAAGTATCAAAAAGCTCCACTACTAAATTATGCACTAGTTATGATTCTATCAACAACTCTAGCTCCAACAGTAAGTCAACTTAGATTTACTTCTAATAATATTTTACTAGGATCATTAGGTGGCGGATTAATTGGAGTATTAATAGGTTTTATATTAGCTCCAATTGCAGCTCATTGTATATCCTCTCATGGTGGATATAATCTTTATAATATTGGGTTTGCAAGTGGGCTTTTAGCTACACTACTTATGTCTCTATTTAGATTTGTTGGAATTGATTTTGAAACTCAACTTATATGGAGTACTGGAAATAATAAATTTTTCCTAGTATTTATAATAATAATCTGTCTTTACTTAATAAGTGTTGGAATTTATTTTGGACGAGATATAAAAACAAATTTAACTAAAATAAATAAACAATCTGGTAAGTTAGTTTCTGATTTTTACTTATTATTTGGAAATAGCGCTTATATAAATATGGGGATTATAGGATTATTTTCAACCTTTTACTTAGTTTTAATAGGTGGTGATATAAATGGTCCAACTATCGGTGGATTATTTACTATAATAGGTTTTGGATGCTTTGGTAAACACTTATTAAACATTATTCCTGTAATGCTAGGTGCAACAATCGCTGCTTCAATTAGTGTATTTAATATCACTGATGAAGGAATTCTTTTAGCAATATTATTTAGTACTTGCCTTGCTCCTATCTCAGGTAAATTCGGATGGAAAATAGGGATAATTACTGGAATGCTTCATGTAGCATTAGTATCAAATGTAGGATATCTTCATGGGGGGCTAAATCTTTATAATAATGGACTTGCAGGTGGTTTTGTCGCAATGATTATACTACCAATTATAACTACTTTCAAAAGAGAGGTTCGCACAGATGAAATTTAAAACTGAAAAAAACTTAAAAATAATTAATGAAATAGTATCTTTTTGTTATCATTTTGCATCTAATGATGTTACCGTAAATATAAAAAATGATAATTCTACTTCAGTAATAACAATTAATGCTATCATTAATAAATTACCAAAAGAAGACTTTGATAATTTAGTTCACTCATTAAACATTCCACGTCAACATGAAGTTGAACAATATTACTGGCAACTTAGTGGAGATAATGCCTTTGACTGTGAGTTATCTTTAGTTGGAATGATGACTGATAAATGTGAAGTATCATATGAAAATTCCATTCTTCATATTAAACTTACTAGAAACGAATAAATTTAAATTAATAAAGCCAAAGATAACTTATATAAATTATCTTTGGCTTTATTTTCTATTTACCGTTTCTAATATCTATAATTTTCTTAACTACTTTTTTACCTATTATATCTTCTTCCATTTGTGATAATGCATCTTTTAAATCTACCCAGCCAATACCTTCAACTTCATCTGATTTATTAATTTCTCCGCTTTCATAATTTGCCATGAACGTTAGCATAAATAGATCTTTATCCTTAACAAAGTCTGAACCTAAGTAAGTAACATCTTTAATAGTTATACCAGCTTCTTCAAGTACTTCTCTATGGACAGTATCTTCTGCTCGTTCATTTTGATCTACATATCCTGAAATTAAGACTTTTGAATGCTTATATATATAACTTTGCTTTAATAACAGTATTTTATCCTCTTTAATAACTCCAACAACTATACATGGCTTTGGGGTATCGAAATACAAAGTATCATCTACTTTACAATAGGGTACATATCCTTCATCCCAACAATTAAATAATTCTAATTTTCTTCCACATTTTGGACAATATTCAAACTTCATATTATTCTCTCCCGTATTCTATAGTTAACTATATTATAAAGTATACATAATTCTTTTAGAAGTTAATTTTCTAAAAACTAGTTTTTACTTCTTTCGTTAATGTTATACCATCTCTTTCTACTAAACATTCATAAACAAATATATCAACTCCAGCATCCCTTGCTTCTCGTAATGCATCTCCAAACTTTTTATCTGTTTCATCATTTGGCTTAAAACTCTTCATTCCATCCATTTGAAGTAAAAATAAAACACCAGCTCCTCTTCCACTATTTTTAACTTCTATTAACTCTAAAAGGTGTTTTCTTCCTCTTTCAGTTGGTGCATCAGGAAAGGCAGCATTACCGTCTTCTTCTAAAGTAACCCCTTTTACTTCTAAATAATATTCATCTCCGTTTTCTTTTCCTAATTTAAAATCAAATCTACTATTTCCAAAAGTCTTTTCTTTTAAAATAATAGGATATTCTTTAAGCTTATCTATTTTTTTATTCTTTAACGCTTCAAGAACTACTTTATTTGGTATCTGAGAATCTATACTTATAAGTTTATCACCTTTATACACAGCTACTAAATCATATTTTGTTTTTCTATTCTCATTATCTTCTTTTCTTAGAAGTACAGTTACCCCTTCTTTCAAAAGCTCCTTACATCTTCCTGTGTTTGGAACGTGAACCGTTATGTCTTCTCCATTTAAATTAACAACTGCATTAAATCTATTTGGTCTACTTATAAATTTACTTTCTAATACGTCTTTTCCATACTTCATTTAGCATTTCCTCCATCTTTGTCCACATTATCCACATTTTTTATCCACAGTTTTGTGCATAATGTTAATTTCTTCTGCCAATATATATCGTTTTTATACAATTAATTTTAATCAATAATATTTATTTATACAAATTCCACTATATTGTTACATTTATTATTGCAAAAAGTATATATTGTGTCTAATTATGTTATGTTAATAATTTTACTATATAAAACAACTTATCCACATTTTAGGTGAACTTATCCACATTTTCAACATAAATTCCTTATAAACCCTCTGTTTACCAAGGTTTGAGACCTGTTGATTATTTTGTAAAAATAAGGTTATAATATACTATATTTTACCCATATTTCTTAAGTTATTCACAGTTTTATGGCAAAAAAAATAACCCTTAGAAAATGTAATCTAAAGGCGTAAAATTTATATGAATATGTTTTTGTTGGCTGCAATTTGGCTCAATCTTTAATTTAATATTAAACGTTTTCAGAGATTTTGTCAATTATTTTATTATAATTTTTTTATAAACGAATCTTAATAATTCTTATAATATTCTTAAAATACATATTATTCATAGTTCACTATCTTGTATTAAACAATACCTTATTGTATACTATAGCTATTAATTGGTATTAATTTACTAATATGAGATAAAGGAGTAATATAATCACATGAATACTCAACTTAAAAAGGGTGTCCTAGAATTATGTGTTCTATCTGTACTTTCTAAAAAAGATTGCTATGGCTATGAATTAATAAGCGAAATTTCAAAGCATATATCAATTTCAGACGGTACCGTATACCCCATTCTTAGAAGATTAACTAAAGAGGGTTACTTTACAACTTATCTTCAAGAATCTATGGAAGGCCCACCAAGGAAGTATTATCGTCTAACTTCTATTGGATACAATTATAAAGAAAATTTGGAACGCGAATGGCTTGAATTCCAAAATGCAGTTAACAATATTATTATTGGAGGTTACACCTGTGAATAAAAAAGATTTTTTATCTATACTAGCTAATGGCTTAAAAGACTTTCCTGAAAAAGAGCTTGCTGATATTCTTTTTGATTATCAAGAGCACTTTACTATAGGAAAATCTAATGGGAAAACTGAGGAAGAAATTATTGATGAACTTGGAAACCCTTATGAAATAGTTTATCAATATAGATGTGCTTATTTAGAAAAAACATCTTATGATACTAAAGATACTCTTAATTTAGATAAGGATGATACAAAGTTCTATTGTGATGTAAATTATGAGGATGTTTATACAGATACTAATAGTTATGACTCTAATAGCTACTCTAATCCTGATATAAACAGCGATTATAACTCTAATAGACATGATGAATCTACTACAAGCAATAATGATACTATGAATAATAACAATACAAGGGATAAATCTTGGTTTGCTAGAAATTTTGCATCTAGCAGTATGGGCCCATTAAAAGTTATTCTTATTATTTTAGCCTTTATATTCTTTAGCCCATTTATTCTTGCTTTAGGTGCAGCTGGTGTCGGACTCATTTTTGGTATAATTGGTATATTTATGGGAATTATAGGTGGAAGTTTCGGTTTATCAATATCAGGTATTGCAATTATATTATCTAAGCTTGGTTTAGTAGTTTTAGGAGCTAGTGAAACTCCTAAATTTATAATAGATTTTCCAAACTCAGTTATAGTTTTATTTATAATTGGATCTTTAGCACTAACAATACTTTTATGTATGCTTACTTACTATTTCATTAAATGGATAGTTATTTCAATAATAAATTTATTAAAAAAAATTAGAAAGGAAGGTAACTAAGGTGAAGAAAAAAATTATAAAAAAGAAATTTAAAATAACATTGCTAGTTCTCCTTCTAATTTCAATTTTTTCATATATATCTTGTTTCGTAGTTTTATATAACAGCAATTATAAGTTATCTAATTATAAAGAAGAATTCAAAAAAATATTTGGCGTTGATGTTTCAGATAATCTTTTTGATTTTTCAAATTGGAGAAGCTCCCATTATTTTTCCGATACATCCGGCTATGTGATTAATAATGATATAAAAACTCTTCATATTAAAACTGTATCATCTAATATCTCTTTAAAGAGTTATGATTCAGATCATTTTAATGCTAATTATTCAGGTAATTCTTCAAAACCTAACGAAACTGTTTCTGATGGTTTTGTATTAGATAAAAAAAATAATACTCTTAATATATCTATGAATGATGCAGAAAAGAAAATTTATAACGGTAATATTGAAATCTTAATCCCTAATAAATTTAATGGCAATATAATAATTGATACTGTAAGCGGAAATATTAATTTAGATGGTATAAAAGCTAGTAATTTAGCTGTTAGATCAACTTCTTCTGATGTAATATTAAGAGATAATAATATTTCAGATGAGTTAAATATTACTTCAACAAGTGGAACTATATCTTTATATTCCCAAACAAAATTTAAGAGGGCAAAGTTTAAAACTGTATCTGGAGATATAAATGCAGATCTTTCTAACAACATTAATTTATTAGATATAACATCAACTTCTGGTGATGTTATACTTTCGAATGCAAGTACTATGAATAATGTAAAATTCGAATTAAATAGTACATCTGGTGATATAAATCACAATAATATTAATCTTGAAAAAGGTAATGGAAATTCTAAAGTTAAAGTAAAAACTATAAGTGGCGATATTGATCTTAACTAAATATACTCTTTAAAAATTTAGAATATAAAAATTATATATAATGAACTCCCTTTATAGTAAAATATATTTATATTATTACTATTAAAGGGGTTTTTTTAATGAAAAAGAAATTTATTATATTATCTTTTGATGCAGTGTCTAATAAAGATTTTGAATATATAAGAAACTTAAAGAACTTTAAAGCTCTAATTAAAGATAGTTCTTATTGTGAAAATGTTGAATCCGTATACCCTTCCCTTACTTACCCAGCTCACACTTCTATCTCAACTGGTAAACTTCCTATAAATCATGGAATTATTAATAATATAAAGGTTGAACCTTTTAGAAAAAAAGCTGATTGGTTTTGGAGACAAGATTATATTAATGGAAAAACTATATATGATTCTGCAAAAGAAAAGGGCTTTAGAACATGTGCACTTTTCTGGCCAGTAACTGCCAAATCAAAGACAGTTGATCTTAACCTCCCTGAAGTTTTACCAAATAGATTTTGGCAAAATCAAATAATTGTCTCAGCTTTAAATGGTACATTAGGTTTTCAGCTTAAAGTAAATAATATGTTTGGCCATTTAAGAGATGGAATAAACCAACCTAACTTAGACAACTTTACTTTTGAAAGTTTAATGTATGTTCTAAAAAATGATTTAGCTGATTTTATATTAGTTCATTTTACAGATGTGGACACAAAAAAACATGAACTTGGTACAAAAAATTCTGAAATTAAGAATGCTTTAAATAGGCATGATGAGAGACTTGGAAAAATTGTATCATACTTAAAAGAAAATAATATTTATGATGAAGCTACTATAATAACACTTGGTGATCACGGCTGCAAAGACACTAACTTTGTAATAAAAATAAATAGATTATTTTTAGAAAATGGCTATATTAAGGTTAAAAACGAGAAAATAAAGAGTTATGATGCTTACTGTAATTATTGTGATGGTTCTGCTTATATATATTTAAATAATAAAAATATTAAAGATGAAGTTTATAATTTGCTTAAAGACTTTTCTCTTAAAAATAATAACTGTATAAAAAATATTTATTCAAAAGAGGAAGCTATTTCTTTTGGTGCTGACCCTAACTCTGATTTTATGCTTGAAGCTAATGATGGTTATTATTTCATTAATGACTACTCTCCTAATATCATAGAAGGAACTAAAGAAAAATACGATTTAGGAACTCATGGATATTTTCCAAAAGATAATAATTATAAAACATTTTTTACTATAAAGGATAAAAGCATAAAAAATAATTATAAAATATCCAGTATGACCCTTATGGATGAAGGTGCTACTATATTCCATATGCTTAATGATAAAATTGATAATCTAGATGGCAAAGTTATTACTGAAATTTTTAAGTAATACAACTCTATAATGCATATTTTTATTTAAATTACTAAAACTATTAGTGTATCAAATAAGGAGGTAGACTTTATGAATAATGAAACAAATAATAATATGATTGGTAACTTACCAAAAAGTATTAATAAGCCTTCAGAAGCTCCTAAAAGCGATGCACTAGAAATTACTGGAGTTGTTAAACATGGCAGTCGTATCGTGGGATATGAACTTTCAAATGGACATCAAATCGATAAAAATGCTGCAGTTCAAATGGCTAAGGATGGCGAAATCAAAGGTGTTGGTGTAAGTGTTTCTCGAAAAGGGGAAGAATACATAAGAAGCTTACCTGATGATAATGAATCCAACAACTTAAGTAATTTACCAGTTATAGCAATACACTCATAACTATATATTTTTAACTACACCACAATAAAAAGGAGGGATAGGGCCCTCCTTTTTATTGTCTCCTAAACTTTATTATGTTTATAAAAGTATTTCCTTTTATCTCTACATCGAAGATTCCATTTTGTTTTTCCATAAGTGATTTACATATATCAAGACCAAGACCATTTCCTTCAGTATTTCTTGATAAGTCACCTCTCCAAAACCTTCTAAGTGCATCTTCTTTTTTAAAGTTCATTTCATATTTTGATATATTTTTAAATTTAACAGTTACATATTCATTTTCTATCTTAAATGAAATTAATATATTACTATTTTCTTTAGCATAATTTTTTATATTATCTATAATGTTTTGAATTACTCTTAAAGTGCTTTTCTTATTAAAACTAACTATTTCATCTACTGAATTCTCAAATAAAACTCCTATATTATTGCCTTTGAGTTTTAGCTTATATTCATTAACACAGTCTTCTACCATATAAAATACACTTTCTTTCTCTATATTAAAATCATTAATATAGTTTTCTTCACCTTTTAATTCTAATAATATATCATTTAATCTCTTACTTTTCCTTTTTAGTATACTTATATATTTTTTTCTTTCATCTTCTGTATAGTCTTTATTTTTAAGTATATAAGTATAATTTATTATTGATGTTAGTGGTGTTTTTAGATCATGTGAAACATTAGTTATAAGTTCATTTTTACTTACTTCACTTACTCCCTCTTCTATTCCCTTAATTTTCAATTTTGATATTAACTCTGAAATCCCCTTCAAAATCATAGAAAAATCAGCTCCATATAATATTCCTTTTTTATCAAAATGTATTTCATTATCTAATCCACGTTTTATAGTATGAAAATCTCCACTCTTAGCTCTTTTTCTTACATTTTTAATAAAAGTACCTGTCATAAATACTCTAAACTTATCTTTTAAAAATATATAAAGTAATGTAATTAATATAATAATTTCAATAGCTATTATAAATTGTGAGTTTTCTCCTATTAATATTTCTAATAGATTTATATTACTTATATACAACTCATTTTCTATATATTTTTGAATTTCTATAATCTTATAGTGACTAATTGATAATTCATATAGATTATAGAAAATAAACATAAATAATGTTACTATAACTACTTCAAATATTATTAATTTAATTCTATTTAAGTATAACCACTTATATTTATTGGTCTCATTTTTATATAACATATAATACTTTATTAAATAAAACACATTAGATACAATTAATACTCCTAATAAAGCTAATGCTCCTACACTAGTAAACTCTAAAATCATCTCTGTAATACTAAATTCCAAATTACTACTAGATAAATACAAACTTATAAGTCCTACAAATCCAACTAAAAATATCCACTTTTCTAATATAGTTTTTTTATAAACATTTGAACTTATATTATCCTCTTCTTTAGAATACCACCTTTCTTTATTCTGCCTTTTCTCTAACAATTTATAAACTAGCATCTTTTTCACCACCATATTCTAAAGTTATAATACTCTTAAAAAGGTCACCATCTTTAACTATATTTAATTCACCACTTTGCACTTCAATTAATTTTCTAACTGCTTTTATTTCTATACCGTCACTAGTCCCTTTTAAAATATGCTTTGATGTATTTTTTATATTTATATAAACCTTTGAAAACATATCATACTTATCGCTTCTCTCTGGTATGACTTCTATAAATATTCTACTTTTATCTTGAGAATGTTTTATTGCATTTTGAATTAAGTATTTTAATGATAACCATATCTTTTCTCCATCACCATAAACATATAAAGTATCATGTGCACATTCAAATACTAACTCATTGTTTATTAAACTATCTTTCATCTCTTCTATAGTATTTTTTATAATGGATACTATATCAATATTAGTCCTTTCTACATCTAATTTTCTTGATAGTATTTTAGAACATTCGAATAATCTCTCTATAGAAAGTTTTAATTCTATTTCTTCTTTCTCTAACTTATCTAATATCTCTTTATCGCTAGTACCATCTAGCTTTTCTATAAGATTTACTATATTATTAGATGGTTTTTCTAAAGATAATATAAGATTATTTATTGTTTTTTCTTCACCTTTATTTTCACTTACTTTTCTACCACTTTCTATTGCTAAATCTAATAATTCTTCTAATCCATTATGAAATTTTAAATATCCTTTTCCTGATACATTTAATAAAAACTTTGGAAAGTTTGATATTTCAGCTAAAGAGTAATCTATACTCTTATTGTTATCAAGCTTATTTAATGTATCATCTAATAAAAAGAATAATAAAGCATTCCTTACCTTACTTACACATGTAAATATAGCTAGTATTATTATAAAACTTAATAACCATATAGCAGTTCTGCTCTTCTCATATCCAGTAAAAATTACATAATTAACAACTAATGTTATGGTTAAAACTACTCCAATTACAGCTATATTAAAAAGTAATCCTTTATTAAAAGTTTTTTTATACTTTTTCGAACTTGTATCCAATTCCCCACACCACCTTTAAATATTCTGGCTTTTTAGGATTAATTTCTATCTTTTCTCTAATCCTTCTTATATGAACCATAATTGTATCTGTATTTATTGCATCTTCCCCCCACACATTTCTATATATCTGCTCTGATGAAAAAACTCTTCCTTTATTACTCATTAAAAGATCTAATATCTTATATTCTGTCAATGTAAGTTTAACTCTACTTGTATTATCTAAAATTAATTCTTTGCTATCTTTATTTAAAGTAACTCTTCCTATCTCAATTTTATTTTCTTTAATAATTTCTTCTACCTTATAGCTTCCTAATGTTTTATATCTTCTAAGTTGTGATTTAGATCTAGCTATTAATTCTAATGGATCAAATGGTTTAGTTATATAATCATCTGCTCCCATAGTAAGACCTAATACTTTATCATGCCCTTGAGACTTAGCTGACAAAATAATTATAGGAATATTTTTTTCTTCTCTTATTTTCATAGTAGCCTTTAGTCCATCTAATTTTGGCATCATTATATCCATAATTATTAAGTGTATCTCATTTTCTTTTAGCTTTTTTAAAGCTTCTTCCCCATCATAAGCTTTAATAATATTAGTTTCTTCATTTTTTAAATATATCTCAATTGCATCTACAATTTCTACTTCATCATCTACAACTAAAATATTATTTTTATTCATTTTATCCCACCCTTTCTCTTGTAAGATTATATCATCAAAACTTATTATATTGTAATAATAACCTTTAACCCTAAAATTTAACTTTTGTAAATCTTACAAGTTTCTAAAATTTTTATATTCATTATTTTTTCTATAAATGTTCTTTAAATCTTTATAAAATAATAATCTTTATTAACGTTTAATCTATTTTATATTAAAAAATTTGTGCTATTCTTTAGATAATAAAAATTATGACAAAAGGAGATTTTTTTATGGAAAATGAAACATTCGATGATGAATTTAACAACTTAGTTGAAGATGAAAAAGACTTTGTTAATTTTATTGGTCATTCAAATACTGAATATTATTTTAAAAAGATGAGAAAACAAGATGGTACTAAACAATTTCCGTCATGGAATTTTGCAGCATTTTTTGTACCTGGATACTGGTTCTTATATAGAAAGTTATATAAATGGTTTATTGGTTACTCTGTTATAAATGTAATAATAGCTTTTATAGCAGAATTTACAAGCTCTAATGTTGCTTTAATAGGTAATCTTATACTTTCAATATTAGTTGGTATATTTGCTAATTCAATTTATATTACTCATGCTAAAAGAAAGATTAAATCTTTAAGAAGCTTCTTCGAACAATTTGGTAATGTAGATGAACAAATAAAAGCTAATGGTGGCACTAACATAGTTGCTCCTTTAGTCTTACTTGCAATATCACTATTTATAACACTTATAATTGTTGTTTTATTTGCTTCTATAGCATCATCTTTTTTAAATTCATCTTTTACTAACTTTATATTTTAATAAGTAAGAATATTAAAGAAAGTGGCTGTCTACGTAAATTATTTTTAATCATTTACTTAGACAGCCCTTTTTATTACTATTTTCTATATTTATTCATTTGAGATTTCAATCAAATGTTTTTTAATTTTCTCTTGAAGTTTATTTTTAAATTTATTTGTAGCTTTCTTCAAAACAAATGTATAGTATGTATCATATAACTTTTTATAATTTTATAATTGACTATTATAAAGATACTCAATACTTTTCTTAAATCTTTCAAGGCCTTCCTTTAATTTAGAAAGAGGACACCCACAATTTAATCTTAAATATTTTTCACCGCCATATACTTCGCCTTTCATTATTCCTACTCCCCCAATGTTTACTAGTACATCTTGAATTTGGTCTGCTGTAAATGGCAACTCTCTGCAATCTATCCAAGCTAAATATGTTCCATTTGGTTTCTTAAACTTTATATTTTTAAAATTTTCTTTAATAAAGTTTTCTATATAATCCATATTACTATTTATATACTCCACTAGACCATCTATATAATAATCGCACTCATTATAAGAAACCATTGTTGCATACATACCTAAAATACTTACAGAGTTTAAAAAATCCTTAGTTCTAGTTTGATGTATAAATAAATCATTTATATTGTCATCAGGAACTATAGCATAAGAGCCAATTAATCCTGCATAATTAAAGGTTTTGCTACCTGAAGAAACTAAATAAATTTCCTTATATTCATCTAAGTAATTAATCATAGGAATATGTTTATGCCCTGGCATTACAATATCGGCATGAATTTCATCACTTATTATTTTTACATTATATCTTTTACATATATCTACAATCTTTTCTAGTTCATCTTTTGTCCATACACGACCTGTTGGGTTATGAGGTGAGCATAATAAAAATACCTTACAATCTTTAACTACTTCTTCAAATTCATTAAAATTTATAAAGAATTCCCCTTTATTTTCATGAAGCTCAACCTTTACTAATTCTCTATTATTCTGCTCAATAACATTTATAAATGCATCATACATAGGATTAAATGTACCTATTTTATCTTTATCTTCGCTTAAAATTCTTAATAAAAGTGAAACAGAATACATTACTGATGGAGAATAAATTACCCACTTTTCATCTACATAGCTATTAAATCTTCTTTTAAAATATCCAGCAATTGATCCTTTATAATCATGATGATTCCATCTTGAATAACCATATATTTGATGTTCTAGTGCTTTATTTAACTTATTATATACAAGCTCTGGCACTGTAAAATCAGTATCCGATATTGAAAAAGGAATTAAGTCTGATTTATTAAATCGATCTTGAATATAATCCCACTGTGTACAATACGTATTTAATCTATTATGAACTTGATCAAAATTATGCTTCATATACTATACCTCCAAAATTATCATATCTTTCGTAGTTTGATTTAAAGGTATACCTATTCCCTCTGAAATCAATACATCATCTTCAATCCTAACTCCACCTAAGCCTTCTACATATATGCCTGGCTCACAAGACATTACCATATTATCCTTTAAAATAGTCTTTGAGCTTTGATTTAAAAATGGATACTCACATCCATCTCCTATTCCTATGCCATGTCCTAATCCATGATTATAATTATCACCATAACCAGCCTTTTCAATTATCTCTCTAACAACAAAGTCAACTTCTGAAGCTAACGCTCCAGATTTTATTGCATCTACTCCAGCTTGCTGAGCAATCTTAACAACATTATATATATTATTTAACTCTTCACAAGGCTTTCCTAAAAATATCATTCTTGTCATATCAGACTGATAATTCTTATACTCTATTCCAAAATCAATCATTATAGGTTCATTAACCTTAACTCTCCTATCAGTAGGTCTTCCATGAGGCAGTGCAGTTCTTGTACCTGAAGTTACTACTGGCTCAAATGACAACTTACTTGCACCTGCCTTTAAAGCATAATAATGTATTAATGCATTTATTTCATTTTCACTTATTCCTACTTTAATATGCTTTAAAACATCAGCAAATACTTCATCAGTAATCTTACAAGCTTCCTTTAAAATATTAATTTCAAAGTCATCCTTAATTATTCTGGCTTCATTTATTTCATCATTAACTAAAGTAACAGTAAAGTCATAGTTTTTTAGCTTTTCATAATCAGAAATTGAATAACTATTAGCCTCTATCCCTAACTTAGAATAATTAAACTCTTTAAAAATTTCACTTACAACATCAAAATGAGATTTATTACTTTTAGCAGGAGTATTTTCAATTATTATTAACTCATCTTTTCTTTCTCTTGCTTCAGATAAATATCTTCCATCTAAAATTGCATAAGAATTATCTCTAGTAAATAATATTTGTACACCACTTCCTGTTAAAGTGTCTAAATATTTTTTACTTGTTTTTGATTTTATTAATATACCATCTAAACTTAACTCTTCTATTAAGTCCCTCATATTATCTAAATGTCTTGCCATATTTCCTCCTATAAAAAATCTACTTACCAAATTATGTATACCTGTTAATTAAATCTCGCTACAAATTTCTAAAAAATTATAAAAGGCAAGCATTACGCTTGCCTTAATTTTTAGAAATCTAAATCACCTAATAATGCTGAATCTTCTTCTGAAATTTTAGAATCTTTATTATCTTCTACTTTTAGTTGATTTTGTTTTTCATATAACTTGAAGAATGGATACCAAATAAGAATTGATCCAATCATTTGAAGTGCATTAACAGCAATAGTTAACCAATCTCCATTTACTAAAAATCCTTCTAGGAATACTCCAACATATGGTGGGTTAAAAATTGGTTTTGCTAAGATTCCAGCTTCCATTAAGAACGCTGGGAATGTACCTAAAATCGTTCCACCAATAACATATGGTAAGAAGAATGTTGGGTTTAATACTATTGGTGCACCAAATAATATTGGTTCATTAATACCAAATAGCGCTGGCACTAAAGAAACTTGACCCACTTTTTTACTAGCTTGATTTTTAGATAATAAGCACCAGAATACAAGTCCAAAAGTAACACCTGTTCCTGTAAAGTTGGCAAAGGCACTTGTCATACCACCAGTGTAGAAGTGTGGTAGTGCTTGACCTGCTTGCATAGCTTCAATATTTTCAGCTAAGAATTGAGCTGCTATTGGAGCAGTTATTGGTGATAATACTGATGGATGAATTCCAAAGAAAAATAGTGTACATCCAAGGAAAGTTATAAATACAAATGTCCAAGGATTATCTAATGATCCTACTAATGGTGATAAGAATTGAGTTAATATTTCTGGTGGTAATACATCAAAAAATGCTAAGCTTAATAATCTTATAGCCATAAACGTACCAACTATAATTACAGTTGTAGGAATTAATTCAAAAGATCTAGAAACGAAATCAGGTACACTTTGTGGCATACGTATTGTGAAGTTTTTCTTCTTACACCATCTGTATAGTTCAACAGCTAATATCCCCGATACCATTGCCATAAATAAACCTTTAGTTCCTAAGTATTTAATAACCATACCGCCATCTTCAGTAAAGCTAAATACTAATAAAAGGAACCCAACTGCTCCAAGAACCATTGCCCCTGGAACATATAATTTATAGTGATCACTTAAGAAATAAGTAATACATAAACAAACATAGAAGCCCATCATTCCTATAGTTAAGTAGAATGGTAAATAGAAATTATCCATATTAGTTAAAATAAATTGTGATATTGGATTTGTTTCTCCAATCATATTTGCTATAGCTTCTGGTATTAAACATAAACTTCCTATAATAAGTATTGGTGTCATAGCCACCATTGACTTTTTAATTGCACTTAAATGTGGCTGTTTGTCCATTTTTTGAGCAAGAGGCGTTAGCCACTTATTCATAAATTTTTCGAATTTATCAAACATATTATTTCCCTCCCTTAAATCCCTATATTCTTAATGATTAAATACTAAAATCCTTATGTATAATTCCCTCCTAGATAAACCCATATTTAATCATTTATTTTACTTACCTTCTATACTTACTTTTGCTTTGCAAGTTCTGCCTTTTTATGAGCTATTAAAGCCATCTTTAAAGCTGTTGCTCCATCCATTTTTCCGTAAGTATCTTGATCGATAACAGTGTATGGAATTTCCCCAATTATCTCTTTAATATAATCTAGCTTATGTGCAATTTGCGGTCCTACAACTAGTACGTCACAATTGTCTGTTTCTTGCTTTAATAAATCTACAGGTACAGCTGTAAATTCAAAATCAGCATCATTTAACTTTTTACTTTCATGTACAGTCTTCTTCATGTTATTCATTAACATGGTAGTTGAAAATCCCCCAGCACAACATAATACAATTCTCATTTTATTTCTCCTCCCTTGATTCAAATACTTCTATTAATGCTTCTATTAAATCTCTAGATAGCTGTGAAGACATATAATGGTCTTGGGCATGTACCATAAGTAAGTTAACCATTGGTTTGCTTTCAGCATCTCCAGAAAGTTCAGCCTGAATTAATTTTGTTTGAACATTATGAGCTTCAACATCTATCTCTCTTGCTTCTTCCATTAAAGCTCTAGCACCTTCATAATCTCTTTCTTTAACATTTTTTAAAGCTTGAAAAGCCTTTGCTTTACTCTCACCAGCAGCCCCTATAATCTGCATTATTTTCATCTCTAATTCATTCATTTTTTATACCTCCCACAAGTAACTCGATATAACTTCATATTTTTCTCTATTTAATGTTTTTATAATATTAATAATTAATTCTACTAACCCTTCTACATCTCTTAAATCTGTCATCGAATAACTTCCATGACAATACCTAAGAGGTATACCTAAAACTATCGCAAGCTTTCCTCCATTAACTAAATGTGCATTAGCTGCATCAGTTCCTCCACCACTAAACATATCGCATTGAAAGCTAATATTATTTTCCAAAGCTATATCCTTAATAAACTTTAAAAACTTCTTGTTTGGAATCATAGTTTTATCATAATGAACTATCATACATCCTTTTGAAATCTGACGTTGATTAGTATAATTTCTTACTAAATCAGGTGCACAAGCAACATCTATAGCAAAAACTATATCAGGATTTACTATATCAGTACTACACTTACCCCCTCTAGTTCCAACCTCTTCTGAACTAGTAAAGTTTAGATACACATCATTATCGTGATTTATACCCTTAAGTCTCTTATCAACTTCCTTTAATATGTAACATCCAACTCTATCATCAAGAGCCTTTGCCATTAACACATTCTCATTTATCATCTCACTATTACTAGCAAAACAAACCATATCACCTATGTTAACTCCAGCTTTTAAAACTTCT
The DNA here is from genome assembly GCF_055396605.1 of Clostridium budayi. NCBI lineage: Bacteria > Bacillati > Bacillota > Clostridia > Eubacteriales > Clostridiaceae > Clostridium > Clostridium budayi. The sequence continues at coordinate 593,664 of NZ_AP042456.1, read as the reverse complement.
TCTCTTGAGCTTAATCCAATATCCACATAAACATCCTTAACCTTATGATTATCATCATAGGAGCAATTCATTAGTCCTCTTAGCTTCTTCCCATCTTCCAATGTTACATTAACTGCTTGAAAGCTCTTTGCAGAATCTTTAACTCCACCTATCTGCATAAGATGCAATATTCCTATATCGCTAATATGTCTAACCATAAAGCCAACCTCATCCATATGAGCACAGAACATAAGCTTAAGAGCTCTAGACTTATCAGCATTATCCTTACTATTGTAGTTGTCATTATTCATAGCATTATGTTTAACTATCATACTTCCAATGCCATCAAAGGAAACTTGTCCATTTATATCTTTAACTAATATATCTCTTATCTCTTGTTCGTTTGATGCTATTCCATCTGAATTACACAGATCCTGTAATAGTTTAATATCTACCATTTTTACACCTACTTACTTACTAGTGCTATAAATTCCTTAAAGCTATTAACCTTAATTAAACTTTGCACCATTTCAAGATTATTCATTATCTCAAATAAATCATTCGTTATACCCTTATTGAACTCTAAATTGTCTTTTTTAAGAGCAACCATAAATATTATTGAAACTTTCTTATTATTAAAAAGTATTGGATTTTTTAATATCTTTACAGAGATTAAATCTCTATTAGACTGCATTTCTATAGGATGGGGTATTGCTATTCCATTAATATATATCGTAGAGGAAAATTCCTCTCTCTTTAGTACATACTTTGAGTAATCCTCTCCACCAATACCACTTTCCTCTATTTCCTGAGACATCTTAGTGATACATTTAATGTAATCATCACAAGAATCCTCTATAGAAAAATAATTAGAATCAAAAAATCTTTTTACATAATACGATTTAGTTTTATCTACAAAAGCTTCATCAAAATTTTCAAACATAACTAATTGTTTAATATTTAAAATATCATAATCATCTAAAAGTTCCTTAATATATATCAACGGTACTTTTAAACTAGTATTTAACTCGCTTATTGTGAAGATTATATCTGGATTAAACTCTTCTAGCTCCCTCATCTCAAGTATAGAAAAAGTTTCTATATTAGCATTTCCAAAAAGATTGCCTATTTTAAGCTTTATAAGGTAAGCACTCCCCCCTCCTGATGAACAAACTATAGCAATTTTGTTATACTTACCTAGTTTATATATAATCTCTTTTTCCATATGAACTGCAAAATGAGTTGCTATAAACCCTATCTCATCACGAGTAGGCTCTATCCCATATCTTTCCTTAAGCATATTACCTAATGCTATTGCAATATTAAATATGATAGGATACTTAATTGCTAACTCATCAATAATTGGATTACTATATGATATCTTGTAGCTTAACCTATTAATTAAAGAACCTATATGAGTTAACAATAATCTTTTAAAATCTTCATCTTCATTAAAAGATGTATTATTATCTTTATCAATACTAATTAGAAACTCTTCAATATCTACACATAACTTTTCTAAATATATAGAGTTTTGCTCATTTCTTCTAGTTTTAGCCTTAATTAAGCTTCTAAACTCCTCTATATCATCAAAGCTAACTCCAACCTTAAATCTTTCCTGTATACTATTTACTAAAGGTAAATCACAGTTATTAATAATATCTGTATTCAATCTTGTGGAGATAAAAATTGTAACCTTCAACCATGCTATTAGTTCTTTTAACTCAACATAATTTATGTTTAAATGGTTACTCTTAAGTATATCTATTAAAGAATCTTGTATAACAATAAACCTCTCATCAACAATCTTGTTGACTTCTTCTTTAACAATTCTGTTATCCTTAAGATACAATTTAACTAAAAGCTCTCTTCTTTTTATTAAAGGATTAATTATTTTCATACCATAATGAGCTTTTCTATCTATGTTTAAATCAAATTTACTAATATACCTATCTACTTCAGACTTAAATCCATTAATTAAAGATTTACTTGAATTAAATACATCTATTAAATTATCCATAGTTACATAATTATCACTTACAAGTAAATATCCAACTATATTTTCTACAGTAATTTTAGGTTTATCAGCTAATCTCTTTAATTCATTAAGAAAGCTATTAAACTTCCCTTCATCGGTTACCTCTAATAAATACCCTTTACCTCTTTTTTGAGTTAAATGAAATCCTTTTGCCTTAGTAATATTCACTAGGTAAGAAAAATCATTTTGTAATGTTCTTTTTGAAATAGAATACTTATTTATAAAGTAATCTATAGATAAATAATCATCAGCTTCAATTAACTCATTGATTATATCCAATTCCCTCATTTTTCATCCCCCTAATTTACTAACACTATCGGCCTTTTTCATTTAAAACCTTTTCTGTTATTGTTTACATTTATAATTTTAATTTATCCAATACAAATACAAAAGATTTTTAATTGCATTTTAATGTGCAAAAAATAAACCAATAGTTTTACTACTTTATTATTTAATAAAAAATAGAAACAAATCTTATCATTATATATAAGTCTTATCTATTATTAATTATAGATATTATTATTTTAATAAATAAGTATATTAAATAAAGAGAATCAAGTTATATTTAACTTGATTCTCTTATTTTTAATTATTTCTTTTTCTTAATTATTAAAGCTGTTCCAGCCCCTATTAATAATGCTGATAATCCTATATAAGCTGAATATCCAGTGCTTGGCATATTCTCCTTATCTGAATCATTTTTATTATCTTCTTTATTAGATTCTTCATTCTTTGAAGATTCATCCTTATTGTTATCTTCATCTATTTTATCTTGTTCTTCTTTATCCTCTGGATTAACTTCTGGCTTGCTTGGCTTTTCTGGCGCTCCTGGAGTCTCTTCATCTGGATTACCCGGAATTACTTCATCATCTCCAGGATTTTCTGGCTTTTCTGAATCGCCAGGATTCTCTGGAGTTTCTGGTTCACCCGGAGTTTCTGGAGTTTCTGAGTCTCCAGGTTGCTCTACCCCATATACAAATTCCTTATCACCAATAAGCTTTCCTTCATTTATCTCTATCTTCTTTTCCCTATTATCTACACCTTTGAATATACTTTTTCCTGTAATACCATTTAATGATACATTATATATATCACCATCTTTTCCTTTAACATCTATAGTTCCTATATTTATAGTTCCATTTTTAGATACTAAATTTTCTTTTGATGTTACATATATATTTATTATCTTTTTCTCTTTATCATATTTATAATTTACTTTTCCCTTCTCTTTAAGTTCCTTAGAGAAATTGATCTTATCAAGTTCTACATCTCCATCAAGCTTAACTGTAAGGCTAAATGATTTTATTATATGCTGAACGTTTTCTAAACTTAAGCTTACTGTATTTTCATCTACCTTAGTTCTATTAAGTTCTAACATTTCTTTTGCGTAGGCATTAATAGAATACGATGATACTAAACTTGCCGTAATAACTGCTAAACTAAAATATCTCTTAAATCTATTCATTATTTTTCTCCCCCTCCTATCTTTCTACTAGTGCCTTTATGTTATTATTTTCCCCTTGAAGAGATATACTTGGTAAGTTTTCAGGTACATCTACATAAAGACTATCACTAACTAGTCTTTGTCCTTCATTTGTTAAAGCATCATTTACTCTATAAAGTTCCATTTTAACTTTATTTGTTAAATCTATTTTTTCTATATTTTCTGGTTCTATAAAGTAAATAAATGTTCCACTACTTATTTCACCTAAATGACCATCATTTGGAATTTCAGCTAATAATATTTGTTTACCACTAACTATTTCATTTCTATCATTTCTTAAAAGTGCAACATTAAACGCTGGATTTCCACGATATTCACCAGTTACAATAATTGAACCTTCTTTAATAACTTTTCCATCTGCATATTCAAAATCATGAGATAATTTTCCTACTCCATTAACACCATTTACTCCAATATCGATATTATCCCCAGGTTGTCCTATGATATCAATTTCTGCAAGTGATATCTTCTTTGCTCCTTTTGCTACAAGCTTTACATAACTTGCTTCATAAGTCCAAAGTTGTTTACCACCTTCTGTATTTTCTTTATTAAAGTAAATTATCTCCTCTGAATTCTCACTATTAGCTGTACCGCTTTTAGCAAGAGTCCAATTTTCCTTATCTTTACTTACGTAAATTTCATAATCTTTAAGTAAGTTTGAATCTACTGTTTTGTACTTAAGACCTGTAATTTGATTAATCTTATTCATTTCAACTATTACATAAGGATCTTCTGTACCTATAACTTCTCCTTCATAAACTGTACTTAAATCATTATCTATAAGATCATTTTTTGCAGGATTCATTATTGGACCTGTTGTATCTTCACTATTATTTAAGTCTTTATTTGACTTAGTATTTGTATCAATTGTGAAAGTACCTTTTCCTAAACTACCATCATGTGATACTTTTATAGTTCCAATTAAGCTTTTTTCAGTTTTATTTAATAAATAATCATATGCAACTACTTCATATTTAAATGTTCTATTATTCTCTGCATTTATAATGTCTTCGAAATTATTTTCTGTTGTAAATGCAACTGGAACACCATTTCTATATATTTCATAACCTAATACTTTATCTGAATCTTTAGTAGTATTTAAATTGATGTTTATTCTCTTTGTATCTCTTACATAATCACCATCTTTGTAATCTTTAAATTCTCCTACTGATTTTGTATCTTTACTCATATTAGTTATTCCATTTAACTTTTGTCTTCTAGCTTCATCATTTAAGAATTGTATTTTCCTAGTTTCTTTTTCATACTTATCTACATACTGTAATGTTTCCTTTGAAGGTCTAAGTCCCCAAGCATAGAAGAAATCACTTAAGTCTTTTTCTGCTACATCTGATGCTATTCTTATTAACCTATCTTCAATACTTAATGAATTCATTTCTTCATCGGCTTCTCTATATTTTCTATAAAGATTTGCATAGAATGAGTTATTATTATTTTCATCAAGCATATTATAATTTGGCTCATTATCATAAGCTAAATGTAATTGCCAGAACATAACTAGCTTTGTAAATACATCTGATGGTAATCCTACTGTTCCTGATGTAACTTTTTCATAAGCATCTTCATATTTTCCACTTAACTCTAATCTTGATTTTGATTCATCATCAAATGTTTGAACTAAAAGTGATAATATATTATTTGTTGTTTCAGCATATGTTAATTTACCTTGATCTATTACGTGTCCTATTTCGTGAGCTATACCCCATCCAAATAAATTATTCTCTATAGTTACTTTTCCATCTTCACCTTTAACATATGGAGTTCCTTTCATAAGTGGTGGTACTGAATTCATCTCTATTCCAACATGTCCAGCTGATGCATACATAAACGCTCCATCAAACATTCTAGTATATCTTATATTCATTCTTGATCCAGGAAGCTTATGTTTCTTCTCATTTTCATCAACTATTCCATCACCATTTCTATCTGGACTTTTATATAAACCTTTTTCAGCATAAGCTATATCCATTATTTGCTCCCAAGCTTTAAGTGATTTATAAAGTCTATTTACTTGTTCATCTTCGCTGCTAGCTCCATCTACTATTCCCTCTAAAACTTTACTTGCAGGGAATGATAATGTAACCTTATCTGTTTCAATTTCTGTACTATTTAATATACTTGTCTTTTCATCATAAAATTTCTCTTTATCAGTAAATAAATTAAATATATCTATTTTATTTAAGAAAGTTTCCTTCTCATATTTATTAGGTAATTCCTCTACATGTCCTTTTAGCTCTCTTATATATTGTCTTAAGCTTTCTTTAATTTCTGCTTCTGATTGTTCATTATTTATTTTATTTGCTACAGATAGTGTAGGAATTTTTTCTCCTCCACTTACTCTAACTTTTATATCATGCCCTGAAGGTGTTCCATTTGGATATCTAACATATACACTTCCACCTTTTTCAACATCCATATCTGTTATCTTTGGAACTGTTATAATGTTCTTACCTTTTCTTAAGTTAATTTCTCTACTCTTCCATGAACCACTCTCTGGATAGAACTGAGTAAATACTAATTTAGGAAGAACATTTCCTGTTGTTCCTACATATACTGTAAGTTCTTCTCCTTCTTTTGCTACTACTCCTAATGATTGATAGTCATTTGCCATATTAAATCCTAGGTGATTATTATTTGCTGTAGTTATATTTTGATTTACTGTAATTATTTCATTTGATATATTTTTATCCGTAAATATATCTTCTGCAAGTTTTAATTCATCTTCTATAACATTTTTAAATGGATGATATTCGTCACTTACTGAATCTTTAGTATTAACTCTTTCTTTAAGTTCATTGATTCTTTCTAAAGTTACATCTTCTTTTAAATCAATTAATAAATCATCTCTAAATAAATCTCTTGTATCATCTTCTAGGCTATCGTAATTATAGAACTTAAGCTCTGATATACTTACAATATCCCCTCCATATCCACTTAAATTCACTTGAATTTTACTTGCTTCTATAGGCTTATCTAACTTTAATATATAGTAATTTTTATCATTACTTCTTCTTGTATAATGACCTCCAGTTACTAAGTTTTCCTTACCGCCTTTATCCCAGTACTTAACGTTATATTGATATAAGGAGAATGGTGTTCCATCTAATCTTGTTGCTAACATTATTGTGTCAATTTTAAATTCTTTATCAAATGTTACAATAGGTCCTCTTTTGCTATATAATGCTGTATCCCAGTCTCTTATTGTCCAATGTGTAGTAAAGTCATCATCTACTATATTAAATTTATTAAATCCATCAGGATAATCACTTTCTGAGTATCCACCTGGATATTCAACATCTACTATATGCTTTGTTGGAACTCCCAATCCATTTGATGTATTTATTTGTTTATACTTTGGTATTTCAGGTATTGTTATACTAATTGTTTTACCTGTATAAACTTCAGAATTAGGACTTGTACCTATTCTGTTATGAGCTGTTAAGTATACTTCATATTCAGTTTCATCTTTTAAATTTGTTAAAGTATATGAAGTGCTAGTTATATCCTTTATCTCCTCATACTTTTCAGTTCCTTTTTCTCTATAGAAAAGGCTATACTTTTCTGCTTTCTCATTTTTCTTCCAATTTATTTTTAATGATCTATATTCGCTTTTAATGCTTACACCTTCTGGTTTTGCAGGTCTTTCCTTTGGCATTGGAATTACTATTTTTTCTTCTGAATAGCCACTTTTCCAGTCACCATTTAAAGATTGAACACTTACATAATAATTTTCAAAGTTATCAAGATCTTCAAATATTACTTTATTATCGGTTGTCTCTCTTACCTTTTCTTCCTTTATTGTTTCTCCATCTTTCTTTCTAAGTCTAACTGAATAACTAGTTACATTAGCTTCATGACCCCAACCAACAGTTATTTTTTCATGGTCTGTTTCTACAAGATTAATTTTTGGTATATTCATAGAAGGTGCTGGAACTTCTTCATATACATTGTTTAAGAATTCTACCTTTGCTATTTCTGCTAAGTTAGCTTCTGTTGCTGTACCTGTTACTACTATAGTTACCTCTTTTACAGCTATTTGCTTTCCTAAATTAATAACTATATCATCTCCTACGTTAGATCTTAATTTCTTATCATAATTAACTGTATGAGTTTTACCATTTTCATCTAAAACTTTAACAACTCCTGATGTTGGTGCATTGCCGTTTCTTGGAGCTTTTATAACTATTTTTTCAGTTAAAATATTACTCTCTTCAAATTTCATCTTAAGTTCAACAGGATTTTCTTTTGAAATTATTTTATTGCTATCTTTAAGACCAAGTGATACACTACCTTCATCTTCTAATATATCCTCTATATTTCCTTTAATAGTTTGATCTTCTTTAGTATTATCAACCTTTACTTTTGAAGGATCTATTATTGCATTAGTGTTTTCTATTTTAGGATTTTCTTTATTTACTTCCATGTTATTATGAACATAGTGAAGATCTAATATATCCACTTCTGAATCTCTATTTAAGTCATACTTTTTAATCTTTTCATTGTCTTCAGTCTCTATATTTTCTAAAACCTTTTTATAATCCTCGCTATTGACTATATTATCTTTATTAAAATCTCCTATTAATAAATTTTTAGTATCTTCTATAACTAATCTTTTTGAATAATCTTTTATTTCTATATCTTTTGCTTCAAGCTTAGTAAAACCTTCTCCAAATACTTCTACATCATATTTATCAGAAGGAAGATTATTAATTGTAACATTATAATAAGCTACTTCAGTATCTTCTAAAGTTACAAATCCTCTTTCTTTATTTAGTTTCTTTACTCTATATTCATATTCTTTTCCACCTAGTGTTAATTTACTTTTTAAGTTTGATTCTTTTCCTCCAAGTGAAATAGTTGCACTTTCATTTCCATTCCTTAAAGTGATTCCTAGAGCTGTTTTCTCGATAGAAGTATTTTTTATTGGAAGATTAAATTTTATATCAAGTTCTAAATCTCCAGTTAAAATATTTCTTTTCTCATTTTTATTAGTCTCTAGTACATTAGAATAACTACTATTATTTCTGCTAATTACATTTTCTCTATTTTGTGCCATTATAGGAACTGATGTAGAAACAATAGTAAGTATTAATGTTGATGAAATTATTCTCTTATTTTTCATTCTCGTCCCCCTATTAAATATTTATTAAAATATTATTAATATTTTGTTAATAATTAATTCCATATTACCATTTTATTCTACATTTTTCAATATTTTAGTATATAAAAATAAGACACATTATTAATTAATAATGTGTCTTATTTGAACTTTGTAAGCGTTATATTTTTTTCGTTACAATTAAATCCTTTTTATTTTTCTTAATTTCTTTAATTATAAATATTATAAAAGCTATTGCAACTAATATAATTATACTTTCAACTGTAAATATATTTATTACGCCTCTTTGTGCTAATACTGCTGGAAAATCTATTAATGCGTGAATAAGTATCGCTAAGAAATAATATTTCTTTTTACCATATTTAAATGAATTAAACACAATAATTGATAAACCTATTTGAATAATAATTGTAGATAGCCTCTCAACTCCTGCAATTGCAAACATATAAGGCTCTACACCTAATAATTGAGCAGATACTAATTCTAATCCATTTTCAAGCGGTGTACCTAAGTTAATCATAATTGAAACAATAGTATTTGCAAGATAAGTTATTCCAACAAGTAAAATTGACTCTATCCCTCCATGCCCTATACCATAACTTATCGCATCTTGTATTCTTCTTTCTTTTTTAAGAATAAATTTAAAGCATATATACCTAGCAGTTTCTTCAAATATTCCTGCCATAAGACCACCATAAAGCATAAATAAAATAGTATTTCCTGTTATAATACTTGATGTACTTCTATTCCCTACTAAAAAATAATAATTTATTGGTCTCTCAACACATTGTACTGCAATAAAAAATGCAGCTGCTCCAATAAAGAAACTTTTTAATGAAGCTTTATACTTTACCCTCATTACAACTATTAACGTTATAGGTAATGCTAGGCTTACTAAAGTAGTAAATAACATCATAATAATTGACATATTACTAATCATAAATATATCTCCCTTATAAATTATAATAATGTACCAAACTTTTTATAATATAAAACCATTGAGTAACCTATTGAAATAATCCCCCATCCTAATATCCCAATAACTACTGCAATAGTTGTTCCAAATAATAAGTATAATATAGGAATACTTATTCCAAATGGAAGGGATAAATATCCTGATAATTTGTGAGTCTTATCCCAAATTTCATTATCAGCTCTAGTCCAAGGAACTCTTATTCCAATATTTCTATTATTACTAATCTTAGTAAAGCTATTTCCTACAACTATTATTAATATTGATGAAAATAATATCTCAAATGTATTCTCACTTATAGCTATTTTATTAATTAAGCTTAAGCTTTTATACATTATTAATACTGCTATAATTGCAGTTGTAAAAGTCAATTGTCTTCTTATAGTCTTTGTTCTAGGATCATCCCATTCCTTTTTTGATATTTTATGAGCAAATTGCGCATATAAAGTAACTACAATCATTATTCCTATACCTATAAAAAATAGAGATGTTTTGCTTCTTTCTGAATCTACATTATCAGGTAATTTAGAATACATAACAATTGTAAAAATAATAGTAAATAAAGTTATTAATATTGTCCCATAATCAAATTTTCTTTTCATTGTTCCCACTCCCTTTAATTAATTTTATTTATTAAATATATCTAGAAATCCACTAAGTACTCTTTGAAGCACTGATGTATTTATTGAGTATATTATAAATTGTCCTTGCCTATCCCTTACTACAAGCTCTGCTTCATTTAAAATATCTAAATGCTTTGATATAGATGGTTTAGACATATTAAAATTATCTGCAATTTCTCCTGCTGACATTGACTTTTCTGAAAGAAGCTTTAGTATTTCTCTTCTAGTTTCATCTGACAATGCCTTAAAAACTTTATTCATATGTAAATTTCACCTCCTTATAGATAATTAGATATTTAACCAAATAGTTAAATATCTAATTATATTTTATAGCATTTTCGTATTTTTGTAAACACTTATTATATTTTCCACACAAAATTTATATAAAAAGCCAACTCAAAAATTAATACATTCTTGAATTGGCTTTAAATTAGTCTGTTATTTCTGATGGATCAAGTCCACCTAAAATAGCAGTTATTACTTCTTTATCATTTTGTATCTTAAACTTTCCATCATCATCTTTTACAATAACATCTACTGTTGTTGTCTTTAATGGAATAGTTTGATTTTCTAATGCTGTTATAAAGGCATTATCTAAATCTCCATTTATATTTTCACCATTTATTACATCATTATTTAAAACTCTTTCTCCAAAATCTAATGAACTAACATTATTCATGTAGTGATTATATATATCAACTCCACTAAGTGCTGTTACTTCAGTTTTAACAACATATTCTCCATTTTCTTTTTTAGTGCTTAAAATTTTATAATTCATTTTTCCACCCCAGTAATTTAAGGCACTTTTTCTTGCACTATCATAATCTTCAAATGCCTTTATAGACTTTTCTAATAATCCGCCACCTTCAACATATTCATTAGCTTTTTGTAAGTTCATATTTTTATAATCACTAAAGAAATTATCTACACTCTCTGATGCCTTTTTAGTATCTCCACATCCTATTAAAAATATAGAGCATGCTACTATAAATATACCTAAAATAACTTTTTTCATAAAATTTCTCCTATCTCCCAATATTAAAAATTATTTATTTTATCTAAACTTAATCCACCACATAATGCCTTAAATAAATTTTCATCTCCTTCTATATACCAGTTACCATCTATATTTTTTAAATTAATAGTTACAGTATTAGTTACTATTTCATTATTTTTATTTCTAACTTCTTTTATTAACGCTTTATCATACTCTCTATAAAATTTTGATTTATTATATTGAATAGATAAATCTTTTTTTAACTTTGTTATATCACTAATATATCTTTTATAAATTTTCTCTCCATTTAATGCCATCACCTTAGTATTAATACTAGCTTTATCTCCCTTAATATTACTAGATACTATTTCATAACCTATTCTTTGATTCCAATACTTTATTACTCTCTTCTCCCCTGGTGTAAGTTCATTATAAATATCTATATCCATATTTAATAATGGCTTATTTATAATAAAGCTTTCTGCTTTTTCAAAGTTACACTTTTTAAATTCTGAAAAGAAGGAATTAATAACATTTTCAGGTGAATCACTTTCAACAACTCTATTTAACTTCTTCCCCTCGCATCCAAGTCCCCCAAGTACTATTAATAAAGATATTAACGCTATAAGAAATTTTCTCATATTATAATCCTCCAATAGTTCATATATAATTATAACAACTATCTTTAGTATGGTTATTTAATCCATTATTTATTTACATTTTATTTAATTTTAAGTTACTATATTGTATATATGTTATTTTTAGGAGGTGAAATTGAAAAAGTTTATTTACGGCATAAATATAATAATCTTAAAGTTAAATTAGCAATTAATCAAGGTAGGTGTCACTATGAAATTGTTTAAAAAGTTACTCTGTTTAAGTCTTTTTTTTAGTATTAGCATACTTATAGGTTGTGACTCAACAAATATAGAAAACAAACTCCCTAAAGATAAGCCAAAAGATATTAATTTTATTTTTAGTTATGGGGTGGATTCTAAAAATAAATTAGATACTATAAAAGGACAATTTACTAAAGATATGATTACAGAACCATCAGTTACTATTAATCTAAAGTTATCTGAACAAGATATGGATAATATTTATTCAGAAATAAGAAGGATTAATATTTTAGACTATCCAGATAGTTTTAAACCAAAAGATAATGTAATGCAAAAACCATATTATACTTATAACTTTCAAATAATTTCAGACGGGATAAATAAAAGCATTTCTTGGGAAGATAATAGTGATTCTCAATCTGAAGATGCTATTCAATTAAGAGAACTATTTAAAAAAATTCAACAAATAATAGAAAGTAAAGAAGAATATAAGAAATTACCTAAAGCAAGTACAGGATATAATTAAGAAATATTAGAACATCTATGTTTTGATAAAATCTTTACTTTTTACACATAACCGGTTTATTGTTTCTATATTAATATTTATATAATAAAAGAGGGTAATTAAAATTTTAATTACCCTCTTTTATTAAATTTAATATTCACTACTTATAATCCTGATACTTTTAAAAAGCCTTTTCCTTGAACTTCATCAATTATACCTATAGTAAAGAAAGCTTCTTCATCAACATTTTCTATATATTCTTTAACTTTTTCTATTTCTTTTTTAGTTAAGATTGAGTATATTATATCTCTATCTTTTTCACTGCATGCATCTTTTCCATAAAGGCTTGTGCATCCTCTTTTTAATTCATTCATTATAAAATCTGCTATTTCTTTATGTTTCTTACTTATAATTGTTATTTGCTTCTTTTGATTTACCCAAGCAATAAGTCTATCTATAAGGGGTCCATTAAATAAAACACATAAAAGAGCATAAAAACCTTTATCTGCTCCAAATGTTAAAGCACCCATTAAAGTTACTATAAAATCTACACATAACAGTGAAATTCCTATATTAAAATTTGTATATTTATTTAATATTTTAGCTAAAATATCAGTTCCACCAGTTGATGCATTAATATTAAATATCATAGCAAGTCCAATAGCTGTTATTATAGTACCAAATATAGTAGCTAATAACAAATCTGTTGTTAATGCTTGAGGATGTAAGAATTTATCAATAAACCATAGTAGAAGTGAAAGTCCAAAACTTGCATATATAGTTTTAAATCCAAAATCTCCTCCAACTAATATAAAAGCTAATATAAATAAAAATATATTTGCAAAAAGAGTTATTCCACCAACACTAAGTGATGGTACGTAATGTGTTATTACTACTGCAAGTCCACTAACTCCACCTGCAGCTAAATTATTAGGTGCATAAAAGTATTCAATAGATACTGCGACTAATATTACACCTAATGTTATGATTAAATATTCTTTAATATTTTCTTTCACCTAAAACATCTCCTAAAGTAAATTAAAATGTCGTATTTTGTTTTTTTGTTACTTATCTAGGATAACAGAAAATTTTAATTCATCAAAGTATTTTTTATATAATAAAAGAATAATTATACGTTAGTCACGAAATTTTAATAATTTTAACGTATAATTATTCTATAAGGATATATTTTCTATTAAATTTTAGTTCTCAATATCATCAATAAGAGCATCTATCTTTGATATTGCTTTTTGTTCTGCTTCGATTTTTGATTCTATATCAAAGCCTGTATTAGTTATCAATAATTCCTTAAATGTTTTAATTCCTACAAATTTCATTATATCTTCAACATACTCAACGCCTTGACTAATCTTGCCTCTAAGTATCCAAGGTACTGGACCACCTGATGATTGAACATATATCATTTTTCTTTCTTTATCATCTAATAATCCCTTTACATGTTCCTTATTAATCTCAACTGTCTTTCCATTTTGAATAACACAATCAATATATGCTTTTAAAGGCGCTGGATATGATAAATTCCACATAGGTGCAGTAATAACATAAATATCGGCTGATATAAATTGATTACAAAGTTCATTAATTCTATCAACTTCTTTTTTATCTTTTTCACCTAACTTTTCATATTCCTCTCCACTTACTATTGAGCTTCTTCCTGCTAAATATTTATAATCAATAATTGGGATATGCTCTTTGTATAAGTCTAGATTTTCTACTTTACATTCAGGATGTGCATCTAATAATTTATTAATTAATCGACTTGCCACTTTTTTACTTGATGACAATTCCTCAGGTTTAGAATTTACGATTATATGTAATAATTTCATTAAAAAACCCTCTTTCCTAATATTTATATTTAGTATTAGGCTTTTTATAAATTACTATACTCACTATAACAAATATTTATTGTAACTTTTCTGCCATTTTTTCTAACTTTGATGCAATACTATTTTTTATACTATGTATATCTATATTTTTACCTGGACATTTTGTTTCATTACAATCTCTATGCCCTACTACATCTTCAAGATTGTATTTAATTACAAGGCTCGTCCCAATATTTATTAAACTTTCTAGCTGTTCTTTACTTATACTATCTTCTTCGAAGTTTCCATCTAAACAAATCCCTATACTTTTACCATTTTCATATAAGGTATGTGCTCCCTTCATCTTTTCATCTCTTCCTTTATAAATAGTCCCATCCTTTTTTATATAATAATTATATCCAATTCCTCCGTAGCCCTTATCTAAATGCCATTTATGTATTGTCTCAGGTGAGACATTTCTAGAAGCTGAGTGATGTATTATAAGTCTCTTTGGTGAGTTATACTCTTCTAGATTGTCTCCCCATTTATAATTTATCTCTTCTATTTTAAATGAAGTATTTATACTATCAATATTCTTTAGTAACTTACTATTACTTATCTTTACCCCTTTATTATTATATAAAAATGTTGAATACTTATTTGATGAGTAATGTCTATAAACTAATATTCCTGATACTAAAATAATAATGAATACTAATAAAATTATAACGGTTCTTCTTCTTCTTTTTCTCATAAGTTTTTGATAGTAAGATTTCTTCTTATAAAAGTTTTCTATATCTTTTAGTTTTTCATAATGCTTTTTAGTCATAACCCCTCCTAATTATTTTACATTTTTTTACTTATTTTATAGTATAAATCTATAATTTATTTCAAATATATATTAATACTACCATATTTTGTAAACATATACAACTTTTTTGTTCTTTTTTTATTCCTTATATAGTAAACTTATTTTAGTAATTTGTTAGGTGGTGTTTGATTTTGAATAATTTTTTTATAATTTATCTATTTATAATTAACATATTAGGACTTTTTCTTATGTTTATAGACAAACAAAAAGCTAAAAAACATAAATGGAGAATATCCGAAAATACATTAATACTTATCTCTATATTAGGCGGAAGCATCGGAAGTATAATTGGAATGCAACTATTTAGACATAAAACTAACCATATAAAATTTAAATTAGGATTGCCTACTATATTAATAATACAAATTATATTATTATATATCTTTTAATCTATAAAAATAAAGGAAGTAGCTTAGCTACTTCCTTTTATTTTTATTTATCATTATTTGTTTCTACTTCTTTTTCTATTACAGTTTCTTGTGGTCCTGCATATTCGTCTATAAAGTATAATGGTCTATTCTTAACTTCTGTAAATACTCTTCCTAAATATTCGCCGATAATTCCAAGGAAAATTAATTGTATTCCTCCCATCATAAGCATTACGCATATAAGACTTGAATATCCAGGTACATCAACACCTAGCATAGCTGTTTTTACTATTATGTATATCATATATATGAAAGCTATAAATGCAATGATTCCTCCAAATATTGTTGCAAGTCTAAGTGGTGCAGTTGTAAATGAAGTTATTCCTTCAATAGCTAAATCAACAAGCTTTAAGTAATTCCATTTAGTTTCTCCTGCAACTCTTGGATCTCTGTCAAATTCAATAGCTTTTTTCTTAAATCCAATTAAACTAAACATTCCTTTTGTATATCTTTGTTTTTCTGGGAATGCTCTTAATGCTTCTATAGCTCTTCTACTTAAAAGTCTAAAATCTCCTGTATCTGTTTGTATTGGAACGTTTGAAACTGATTGTAAAACTTGATAAAATTTCTTAGATGTAAATTTCTTAAGCCACGTTTCTCCCTTTCTACTTCTTCTTTTTGCATAAACGTCATCATAGCCTTCTTCATAATATTTAAGCATATCCACGATTAATTCAGGTGGATCTTGAAGATCTGCATCTATTATAGCAACAGCATCTCCTGTTACATAGTCAAAAGCGGCTCCCATAGCCGTTTCTTTCCCGTAATTTCTTGAAAGATTTACATAACATACTCTAGGATCACTTTTTCTATACCCTTTTACTATATTTAATGAATTATCTTTACTTCCGTCATTAACGAATAAAAATTCTAATTCATAATTAGGTATACTTTCACCTAATGCATCTAATCTCTTGTATAGGTGCGGAAGAGATTCTTCCTCATTATACATTGGGATTATTATCGATAATTTTTTCATTTTTATACTTCCTTTCCAAACTAATGAAAAATGATTGTAGTACTATTTTATCTAGTTACTTTACCCTATTATAAAATTATAGTTTACTTGTTTGTACATTTCAATAGATGAAATTTATTTAATTATATGTTCAAATTCATTTCTTATATTTTTTAAATTTCCGTATACAGTTACTCTGTCAAATACTTCAAATACATAATCAGGTGAAGCAAATTTTATAAACTTATCACCTTTATCTATATTAAGAACTTCTATTTCTAAATCTTTTAATCCACTTTCTAATATACTTTTCCCTATTATTTTACTATCTTTTGGTAAATATATTTGATATATACCATATCCTCTTGTATTAGTTATTAAAGTTAAATTCTCTGAATTTAATTTTTCCCATATTTTAGATTTCAAAACCTTATTTTCTAACTTTAATTCAAGTTTTTCAATAGTTTTAGTTCTTCTTATGAAAAAATTTACAAATGCTAACACTGCAATTACAACAAAAAATCCTATTCCTGTAACTGTGTCTGATATCATAGTTACAAAAAATGATATAAATGTAGCTGTACTTACATAACTGACAATCATAAGCCAACTAGCTATTTTCCTTCTTATTGGATGTTGTACTACCATCTCACTTTCCCTTGTTGTAAATCCGGTACTAGTTAAAAGTGATACAACTTGAAATCTTGCTTTCTTTATTGGCATTCCAGTAAGCCTTAATAAAATAGAACATATATTAACAACAACTATAAAAATTGTTCCAAACATCAAAAACGTAAGTATTAATCCCATCTTTTCCTCCATATACTCTATTTAATACTTTAATATATAGAATTATATAATATGCTATATAAATACGTATGAATTTATTGTAAAAATAAAAAGAACCATTTCACCCATAATGGTATGAAATGATTCTTTTATTACATAAGTGGTGCAAAAACTCTAAGAATTGCAGTTAATATCTTATTAAAAAGCTTAACATGCTTACAATCTTCTAGTGTTATAGTCATACATTTATCTAATGTATTTAAATAATCTTCTTTTATTTGCATAACCGATTTAGTCTTGTACATCCAAACACCGCATTCAAAATGTAAATATAAACTTCTATAATCAAAATTTATTGTTCCAACGGTTGCAACTGAATCATCTGATACAACTGTTTTTGAATGTATAAAACCTGGCGTATATTCGTATATTTTAACCCCAGCTTTAATAAGCTGTGCATAATAAGCTCTAGTTACAATATGTGCATACCACTTATCTTCTATATGAGGTGTTACAATTCTAACATCTACTCCACTTTTAGCTGCAAGTGTAAGTGCTGTAACTAGTTCATTATCAATTATTAAATAAGGTGTATTTATATATACGTAATCTTTAGCTTTTGAAATTATATTTAAATATACATTCTCTCCAACAATTTCATCATCTAATGGACTATCTGTATAAGGCTGAACATATCCATCTGTCTTAAAATTCTTTTTCTCATCTTCATTAGGTCTAAAACTTTCATAATCAACAGGTGATTTACTATTAAAGCTCCAAAGTTGCAAAAACATAACAGTTAAATTCCAAACTCCATCACCTTTTAACATAATAGATGCATCTTTCCAATGCCCAAATCTAACTATTTCATTTATGTACTCATCAGCTAAGTTTATTCCTCCTGTAAAAGCTGTATGACCGTCTATAACTGTAATTTTTCTATGATCTCTATTATTAAGTATTATTGATAAAAACGGTACAAAAGGATTAAAAACTTGACACTTAATTCCTAATTTTTCAAGCTGCTCTCCATATTTATATGGAAGAGTCCTTAAACATCCCATGTCATCATATATAACCCTTACATCTACGCCTTCTTTAGCTTTTTTAGCTAATATATCTAATATTGTATCCCACATCTTTCCTTCATTTATTATGAAATACTCCATAAATATATATCTCTTTGCATTTTTTAGTTCCTCAATTAATTTCTCATAAAACTTTTCACCTGGGGATAAGTACTCTGTAGTAGTATTTTTATAGATTGGTGATAGGGCAAATTTACTTGTATATCTCGCTTGATTTGCAATAGATTTATCTATTTGTTCTAATTCATGTATTATACTTTCATCTTGAATTAATAAATCTTTCGATTCATAGTACACTTTTTCAATTTTTTTCTTAAATCTTGTATTTATTTTCTTTCCACCAAATATAAGATAAAATAGTCCCCCAAATACAGGGAATAATAACACTGGTATTGTCCATGCTAATTTATAAGATGGATTATCAGTTCTACTTACTATGTATATTACAACCAATACACTTATAACAAAAAAGAATATGTATACATCAAAGAAAGACTCACTAATTTTCCATATTCCAAAAAGCAATATAAATAATTGTAATAATATAAGTAATCCTACTATTACCATTCTACTTAGCAAAAAATCTAATACTTTTCTCATTCATTCCTCCTTAATTAAAAATATATATATATTTTATCATTATCTTATATATAATCAACTAAAGTCTTTACTTTCCAAAGATTCGAATAACCTGAGTCATAAAACTTTGCATTTTAGGTGCAGTATATCTTCTTTTTGCTTTATGATCTTCTGTAGCTTTAATATATTCTTCTACTATTGAATCTGTACTTTTTAGTTCAGCTTTATTAAAAAAACTTTCTTCTTTTTCTTTAATCTCTTTAAGCATATTCTTAAAATATGATTTTTCCATCATCCATTTATATTTTTTATTCATCATAAGCTGATTAAAGCCTGTATTGTATGTACCTGGTTCTATTAAAACAACCTCTATGTTTATTCCTTCATACTTTAATAATTTAGTTTCACGATAAAATGATTCAGCTACCGCTTCTATGGCAAACTTCGTTGCTGAATATGGTGAAAAAAACTCCATAGAAATTCTTCCAAATAAAGAAGATATAAATATAACTCTTCCTTTACCTTTTAGTATCATATTTTTTAATGCTAATTGTGTTAATTCAATTGGAGAAAATAAATTTGTTTCAAAAGTTCTTCTATACCTATCAACATCTATATCCATAACAGAGCCTGAATCTCCTATAGCAGCATTATTAATTAATACATCTATATCATAATCTAGAATTTTTATCATATCTTCCTTTTTAAGTAAATTAAGTTTTATTCCTTTTAAATTATTAGTTAATCCATTTTCTTTTGCATATTCATTTATAAGCTCCGCTTCTTCTTCATAATGAGTAGATGCAAATACTACATGCCCTCTTTTAGCAAGTGCTATTGCAGCATCTTTCCCAATTCCTGTTCCACTACCTGTAATAAATACTTTCTTATACATAAAATCAGCCCCTAATTATTAATAAACTAATATTATTATGTTCAAAATTTATATTATATAGTTTTATAATCATTCAATACATTACTTTAATTTTTAATTTAATATAATTATATAAATGACCATTTTTTACAAGTTTAGACCATAGAACTTTTTGTTTGTTTATGTAATATTTTATCTTTTTATTTATATTATTTTTTTATTTTTTTCTATAGTTTTAAATGGAATTATATGTTAATATAAAGTTGATTACATTATTTGTAAATTAAAATTCTATTTTGGAATTTTAATATAAATAAAAAAGGAGTGGATCAATGATGGCTAAAAGAGCAATCAGAAAACGTTCAACTGTTATTGTAGCCTGTGCTACACTAACAACTCTACTAATGGGAATGTCTGCTTCTGCTATACCATTTGTATCAAAAAATGATATAGCAGTAACTGCAGAGAAAAGCACTTCAAAGACTAAACGTAATGTAATGTACTATGGAGACTGGTCTGTTTGGGGAGGCCAAGGTAGTTTCTACCCTAAAGATATTCCAGCTGATCAACTTACTCACTTAAATTTTGCATTTTTAGATTTTGATGCAAATGGTCAATTAATATTTACAGATAAGGGCGCTGCATGTGAAAATCCAGTAGGAATGGATGGTGTAACTTGGGGTGATCCTAATGCTGGTATTCTTCCTGCCTTGCAAGATCTAAGGGCTAAGAATCCTAATTTAAAAATTGGTGTTTCCCTTGGTGGCTGGTCAAAATCTGGCGACTTCTCTGTTGTAGCAGCTGACTCTGCAAAAAGAGCTAAGTTTGTTGAAAACGTTATGAAATTCATTAAGTATACTAATATGGATTTCGTTGATCTTGACTGGGAATATCCTGGTGCTGTAAGAGAGCCTGATAAAGTTGATAACCAAAATGATGAAGGTACTACACAAGGTAGACCTGAAGATAAAGAAAACTATATTTTACTTCTTAAAGATTTTAGAAAAGCCTTAGATAAACAAGGGGCTGAACTTGGTAAGACATATGAACTATCTGTTGCATTGCCTGCACCTAAGGAAAAAGTAGATCTTGGTATTGATGTTGATGCTTTATTCGATACTGTTGATTTTGCAAATATCATGACTTATGACATGAGAGGTGCATGGGATACAATAAGTGGTCATCAAACACCTTTATACACAAATCCTAACGATCCATTCAAAGGAAAAGGACTTTCTGTTGATGAAAGTGTAAATTACTTCATATCTAAAGGTGCTGAACCTGAAAAAATAGTTGTTGGCGCAGCATACTATACTCGTGGATGGGAAAAAGTATCTAATGATAATGTAGATCCAAATAATCCTGGTCTTTTTGGAGCTGCTGAAAAGATTGCTAAAGATGCTGACCAAACATTAACTACTGGTGCAGATAATGAAGCACCTGTTAAAAATGGTGAAGGTGGACGCCGTGGTGGTGTATGGTCTTATAGATCTCTTGATGCATTAAAAGCTAAATATCAAGGTCTAAAGGAATACTGGGATGACTCAGCAAAAGCTCCTTATCTTTATAATGAATCTACTGGAGCATTCTTCACATATGATAATGTAAGATCAATTGAAGAAAAATGTAAGTATGTAAATGAAAAAAATCTTGGAGGTATGATTGCATGGATGGCTTCTGAAGATGCTCCATCAACACCTGGATCTAATACTAGAGATGAACTTACAAAAACAACAAAGAATGCATTATATGGTAGCGTAGATTTACCTGACTATGAAATAGTTTATGATAATTTAGATATATCTTGTACTGTTGAAACATTTAAAGAATCTTGGAGTGATAAAGGCGGTTATACAATAACATTAAAGAATAATGAAAAACTTGAAGAATCTGGAGATGTTTTAAGTAGCGTTGAAAACTCTGCTGAAACTATAAAAAATGCTAAAATCTATATCAAAAATAATGGTAATAAAATAATTAGTGGTGATTCTAATGTAGGAACTATCACTGAAGAAAACGGTTATACTATTATAGATCTTAGTTCAATATATGCTGCAAAAGTTATAAAACCAGGCCAAACTTATACAATGACTTTAAATACTGAAAAAGCTCCTTCTGATAATTCAGGTATTGAAAGTATTGCAATTTCTCAAAGAATGTCAGCTAATGGTGCTGAAATGGGCAGACAAGTTATCTTTGGAAAAGAAACTTCACCTGATGAAAATACTGCTCCAACAATTTTAGGTGCTACAGATATTACTATTGAAGAAGGTACTTCATTTGATCCATTAAAGGGAGTTACTTCTACTGATAAAGAAGATGGTGATTTAACTAAAAATATTACTGTTACTGGTAGCGTTGATACAAGTAAAGCTGGTGAATATACTTTAGTATATAAAGTTAAAGATTCTAAAGGTCTTGAAACAACTATTACTAGAAAAGTAACCGTTACTACTAAATCCACTGAAAATTCTGCACCTATAATAAGTGGTGTAAAGGATTCTACAATATATGTTGGAGATACTTTTGATGCACTTAAAGGAGTTACAGCTTCTGATAAAGAAGATGGTGATTTGACTAGTAAAATCACTGTTAAAGGTTCTGTAAATACAAATTTAGCTGGTAATTATCCTCTTGTATATACAGTATCTGATAGTAAAGGCTTATCAGTAACAGCTACATGTACTGTAACAGTTAAAGAAAAAGATACTCCAAGCAAAGACACTTATGATCCAAGTAAAGTATACAATGCAGGTGATAAGGTAATTTACAACGGTAAAGAATACGTTTGTAAATGGTGGGTTCAAGGTCAAGCCCCTGGAACTACTGATGCTTGGGAATTAGTATCATCACCTAATGAAGATGGTAGCTCAGACTATGTACCTGGTAAAGCTTATACTTCTGGTGATATTGTAAAATATAATGGATTAAATTATAAAGCTTTATGGTGGACTAATTCCACACCTGGAAGCGATTCTTCTTGGATATTAGTTAAATAAAAAAGTTAAGCATCAATTTGCAGTGGATTAAAATTTTTAATTCACTGCATTTTTTACTTAACTCTATAATATTAATATTTTAAAATTTAGTTTTTCCTCCCTGTGGGAATACTATCCTAACTGTTGTTCCAATACCTTGCTTAGAAGTAAGTCTTATTCCAAGCCCAAGCTTTTTACATAACTTTTCACATAAATAAAGTCCCATTCCTGTTGATTTACCAAATATTCTACCGTTTTCTCCTGTAAATCCTTTTAAGAATACCCTTTTAATATCCTTATCACTTATTCCAACACCATTATCTTCTATAATTAAAGCTATATTCTTTTTATTTTTCTCAGAACTTATTCTGATTTTACCACCCTGCTTTGTATACTTTAATGAGTTTACAACAAGTTGATTTATTATAAATTCTACCCACTTAATATCAGTAAACACATTTTCTGATATATCACCAAGTTCTAAAGCTATTCTTTTTTCAATGAAATCTCTTGAGTTCTTCTTAACTACGTTCATAACTACATTTTTTAATGGAAACTCTTTTACTATATAATCCTTATTTGCTTCATCACTTTTTGAATAATACAATACTTGTTCAATCATTCCATCAATTTTTTTAAGTTCTTTATCTATATTTGTTGTAACTTCATTTTTATTATTTTCAATAATAAGCTTAGATGATGCTATAGGTGTTTTTATTTCATGAACCCACATTTCTATATAATCTCTATAATCTTTTTGCTTATTCTTATATATATTAACATGTTCATGCATATCTTTATTAGCTTCTCTTAATGCATTATAAAATGTCTTTCCTTCAATAAATCCTGGTTCTTTTAATATTTCTGTAATTAGAAATTTTTTATCTAAATTTTCCGTAATTTCTTTCAGATCATCAAAAAATTTCTTTTCCCTTATAAATTCTATTATCATATAAAGTATTAATGGTCCAAACCATACTGCAAATAAAAAAGATATTACTGCACTACCAAAGTTAAGTAAATTCATGAAAATTGTTAAAATAAGAAATATCCCTAAATTAATTATTAAGAATATGCACTTATCTTTTAAGTAATCTATAAATCTCATGGCATTATATACCCAAGTCCTCTTCTAGTTTCTATAACATTTTCTATTCCAAGCTCTTGAAGCTTCTTTCTTATTCTAGTTACATTAACAGATAAAGTATTATCATCAACATAATAATCTGAGTTCCATAAGTGTTCCATTAAATCCTCTCTACTTACGATTTCCCCCTTATGCTCCATTAAATAAGATAATATTTTTATTTCATTTTTTGTTATTTCTAATTTATTATCACCTGATATAAGTATTCCCTTTGATAAATCTAACTCAAAATTTTTATAAGTTAATTTATTGCTTTGCTCTTCCCTACCATATGTTCTTCTAAGTAAAGCCTCTATACGTACTAAAAGAATTTGAGTGTTATATGGTTTTGTTATAAAATCATCAGCTCCAAGGTTCATGCTCATAAGTTCATCCATATCGCTATCTCTACTTGTAACAATTATAATTGGAACTTTTGATGTTTTTCTTATTTCTCTACATATATGATACCCATCAAAATAGGGTAAATTTATATCTAAAAGTATTAAATCTGGTTTTGAACTATGTACTTCTTCAATTATATTTTCAAAATTTGTTGGAGTGTTTATGTTATATCCATATTTTGAAAGTAACTTTTTAAGTTCTTCTCTTATAGTATCGCTGTCTTCGACTATTGTAATATTATACATACTGTAACCTCCCTTAAAATTCTTCTTTCTTTTATTATATATGATTTTAATAATTTAATTAAATTAATTTCAAAAATAAAGTCTTCTCAATTTTTAATTTGAGAAGACTTTAGATATGTTATGTTTATTTAATATGATATATCTCTTTTACTTTAGTTGGTAAATCGCTACTCTTTACTTCTTCATAACTTTTTACCTCATTGTTTCTCTTATAAACTTTTAAAAACCTATTTGTTTTTAAAACTTTTTGTGTAAAAAATTCTAATTTTTCTTCATTTCCATCTTTATCATATCCATTTATTGTGTAGTAATATAATGCTCCATCTTTTTTATAATTTGAATTTGTTTCAACGTAATATTTAGTAGCTCCAACATTTATTAAAAAATTTGTCCCAACTATCACTCTTATCGCCACTACAATTACAATAATCCCCAATATTTTTTTCATATACTCTCCTTTTAATTAAAATTTCTTAACTATATTTTTATAACCGAAGTATGTTGCAATAAAGTACCCACCATATATAACTATAATTACTCCCATAGTAGCAAGTGATGCTGTTATTATACTTGAATTTCCGAATGCTAATATAAATGTATTTGCTTGATACACGCCAACAATTGAGTGAACTATTGCAAGTACTAAAGGAAGTGCAAAGTATATTAATGTTTGAATAAATATTGATTTATTAATCATTTTATCTGATGCACCTATTCTTCTAAGTGAATTATATCTATCAGCACTATCACTTGCTTCTGATAATTGTTGAAGTGCTAAAACTGCTGCACTTGAAATTAAGAATATTACACCTATATATAAAGTTATATATAGTATTACAGTAGTTGAGAGTTGCATTTGTTGTTGAAGTTCTGTTCTTGTATTTGATAATATAAATCCATCTTTAAATGCGCTTGGATCTTTAAAGAAGTCTGTATAATATTTTTCTGAAGTATCATAATTATTTTTTCCATAATTAATATTTAAGTAATATGTGCTTGGAGTTAATCCCTTTACTAAACTATCCGGTACTATTACATTAAAGAATATATCTGACATTCCAGTTGTTGCATTAGCATCTACTATTGCTTTCTTATTAGCTATGTTATACTCTTTACCTTGTAATTTTATTTTAGTATTATCCTCCATAAACTTATCTACTTCTGTTTTTATAAATGAAACATTTGATTGAATTAAAACAGATTCATTATTAAGAGTTATTGGCTCTTCACCTTTAAGTTCTCTTACCTTATTAAAATCAGTTATGCTCATAATATCAACATTTCCCATATTAACTAAACTTTCAAGGTTTTTGCTAGAAGTATATTTAGATAATATATCACTTAACTTTTCCTTACCTTTATATATTGTTACGTATGCATATTTATCGCCTTTTTGAATTTTAAATCCATTCTTATTTAGTATACTTTCAAGAGATACATTGTTATCCTTAATATCGTAAGTATATGCGCTCATATCAAAAGGCATATTACTATCAACATTTTGCTTTTTAAAACTAACACCTACTGAAAGCATTGATATTGTTAAAAATAACATTAAACATATTACTGTCATTGAAGCAAAATTAGTATTTATTTTGCTATTCATTTGTCTTAATGTGAATATATTTAATCTTTTTAAATATATTCTCTTATTTTTTTGAATAACCATAATTAAAAATGTTGTTAATCCATAGAAGAAAGCTGCTGTACCTACTATCCCAAGTAATATAGATGTTTGGAATTCTTTAGTACGTACATCTAATCCTACTTTATTTACTAAATAGTAAGCTGTACCTAACATAATTAATGATATGATAAATACAATTCCTGCTATTATAGGATTTTTAATCTTTATTTTTTCATTTTTCTTATGTGCAGTTAAAAGATCAATTAATTTATACTTAGAAATAATAATTGTATTAAATATCATAACTAATATATATATTATTCCAAAGTAAATAGCTGTTTTTATAATACCATCCACTGATATTACAAACTTATAATTTTTTAAACTTATATCGAATAACTTAGCAGTTATAATTGATAATCCTTGTGATGCAATTAGACCTAGTAATATTCCAGCTATTAATGAGAAAATTCCTATTATAAGTTCTTCAAGAACTAATAATTTTGAAATCTTACCTTTTCCCATACCTAATGACATATATAAACCAAGTTCTTTTTTTCTTCTTTTAATTAAGAAGTTATTTGCATATATAATAAGACATCCTAATACTATAGATACAAATACTGATAAATATGACATAAGCGTTGATATAAGCTTAATGGCATCTGATTTACCATCATTTATAACTGACATTGTACTTTGAGCACTAATTGAATTAAAACTATAAAATATACATACTGCAAATGTTAGTGTTAAAAAGTATATTGTATAATCTTTAAAACTTTTTCTAACATTATTTATGGCTAATTTAGAATACATCGTTGTTTTCACCTCCTAGAAGAGTTACAACTTCAATTATTCTATCGAAGAAGTCTTTTCTAGAATCATTTCCTTTTTCTAATTCATTAAATATTTTTCCATCCTTAATAAATAAGATTCTATCTGCATAACTTGCTGTAAATGGATCATGTGTTACCATAAGAATTGTTGCTTTAAGCTCCTCATTTATATTTTCAAAACTTTCAAGAAGTTGTCTTGCTGACTTTGAGTCTAATGCACCTGTTGGTTCATCAGCTAGTATTAATGAAGGATCTGTAACTATAGCTCTAGCAGCTGCAACTCTTTGTTTTTGACCACCTGATACTTGATATGGATATTTATTTAATAACTTTTCTATTCCAAGTCTTTTTGCCATATCTGTAACTAATTTATCTATTTCTTTTGCTTTTCTTCCTTGTATAGTTAAAGCTAATGCAATATTTTCATAAATAGTTAAAGTGTCTAATAGATTATAATCTTGGAATATGAATCCAAGTTCATCTCTTCTAAACTTTTCTAAAGTTTTACCTTTAAGTCTTGTTATATCTTTTCCTTTTAATAATATCTTTCCTGTAGTAACTGTATCGATTGTTGAGATGCAATTTAAAAGTGTAGTCTTACCACTTCCTGATGCTCCCATTATTCCAACGAAGTCTCCCTTTTCTACATTAAAGCTTATTCCGTCAATTGCTTTTGTTACGTTATCTTTATTGCCATAGTATTTCTCTATGTTTTGGACTTCTAGTATATTTTCCATTATTTCAACTCCTTATTTTATTCCGTTTTTTTACTAATGATTATCTTATGTATTTATTTTATTCTATATAAGAAATATAACATATTGAATTACATTTCACTTACCTTACAAATTTGTAAGATAAGTATTTTAATATTATTCTGCTAAGTTATATACTCTTTTATAATTAAATGTGAATATTTAAATAATAAATGCAATAATGTACAAAAAACTTTTCTTCCCTTTGTATAATTTTAATATACATATTTTAAATTTGTATAACCATAAATTTAAGGGGTGATTTTAAATGCAAAAGACAAAAATAATAGCTACACTAGGAGAATCTATACAAAACAGAAATACTCTAAAAGAAATTATAAAAAATGGGGTAAATGCAATTTCAATAAACTTTTTTAATTATTCTTATGAAGATATACAAAAAATAGTTAAAGATATTAGAGACATAGATAAGGAACTAAATACTTTAACATCTTTAATTGCAGTAATTAAAGATAATAAAATAAGAACTAAAAATTTTAAAGAAAAAAGCTATGAAATTAAAGCTGGTGACTATTTTACATTTTTATGCGGCAGTGAATTAGTTGGTGATAATACTCACTGTGCTATTACAAATAATTATCTTTATGAAAAGGTAAATATAGATGATATTATTTTTATTGATAATGGTTCTCTTCAATTTAAAGTTTGCGATATAGTAAGAAGAGAAATTAGATGCAAAGCATTAGTTAGTGGTACTATTTCTAAAAACAAACAAATAACTATTAAAAATACTATAATTAACTCTGCACTTATAAATGATGAAATTGAAAAAGATATTAAGTTTGCTTGCATAGAGGGATTTGATTTCTTAAGCTGTTCATCTATCAAAACTAAAAGTGATGTAGAAAAATATAAAGATTTAGCATTTAATTATAGTAACGGTTTAGTTAAAGTTATATCTAGAATTGAAAATATTGATAGTGTTAATAATATTGATGAAATTGTGGATTTAAGTGATGGAATAATAATTTCACGTGGACAACTTAGTGTAACTGTTCCAGTTGAGCAAATACCATTTATTCAAAAAGATATAATAAAGAAATGTAATAAGAAAAATAAATTAGTTATAGTTTCAACTCAAATTTTAAGTTCAATGACTGAAAATCCAAGACCAACAAGAGCTGAAGTTAGTGATGTTTATAACTTAGTTTCAGATGGAATTGATGCAGCTATTTTAACTACCACTACAACTTATGGTTTATATCCTATAGAAACTGTTTTAATGCTAAAAAAGATATTAAAAGACAGTGAAAATAATCTAGATTATGAGGAATACAAAAATAGTTTTTCTAATGATTTAATTTTAGATTATGATAGCCTAATGGCATCTTCAGTTGCTGATATTTCTAATAAGTTCCCAGCTAAAGCAATATTAGTTGGAACTAAAGATGGACATCTTGCAAGAAGTATTTCAAAATACAGACCTAAGTCACCAATAATTGCTGTAACTAATAATGAATCTGTAGGTAGATATTTATCAATTCAATTTGGAATAATACCTTTTATATATAAAGATTTTGAAGATAAAGATAAATTTATTGAAGAAGCTAGAAATATCGCTATTAATTATGGACTTGCTAAAAAATTAGATACTATATTAATTCTTGCATCTAGTAATAGCATTTCATTTAAAAGTGATAATTTAAAAATAGTTACTATTTAAAATAATAAAGGTTATATCAAAATAAAATCATTTTGATATAACCTTTTTAATTTTTATATTAAAGCTTTTTCTAAAATCATCCCATCTTTTAAGTTAACAATATGAGTACCATATTCTGCTGATTCTTTTGAATGAGTAACATTAACTATAGACATTCCTCTTTCTCTATTTATTCTTTGGAATAATTTCATTATTTCTTCACCTGTTTTTGAATCTAAGTTTCCAATAGGTTCATCAGCTAATATTATTTCCGGCTTATTTATAAGAGCCCTAGCTATTGCAACTCTTTGTTGCTGTCCTCCTGAAAGTTCTCTTGGTGTAGCTTTTCTTTTATGTGAAAGCTCTATTATTTCTAATATCTCATTTAAATCTTTTTTATAATCTTTCATATTTTCTCCATCTAGTAATATAGGAAGCATTATATTATCTTCTACACTAAGATTTTGAACTAAATTATAAAATTGAAATACAAAACCAAGTTCCTTTCTTCTAAGCTTACTCATTTGCTTATCATTTAGCTTATTTATATTAATTCCATTTAATAATACTTCACCTCTACTAGGAGTATCTAATCCTCCCATTAAATATAAAAGAGTACTTTTACCACAACCTGAAGGTCCCATTATAGAAACAAATTCTCCCTTTTCTATATCTAAAGATATATTTTTTAATATATCGATTTTTTCATTACCTACACTAAAGTCCTTCCATAAGTTTTTTACTTCTATTATTTTATCCATATACTCTCCCCTTCCCCTTCTTATTCGTATTTTATTTCTGATACAATTGAGATTTTACTTCCCTTAAGTACAGGTACTAATGATGCTATTATCATTAATAAAATTCCAAATATACAAAGCTTAATAACTTCATAATAAGGAACTATAACTTTTAAATAAGTATCTAATGATAAACTTATTTCAGGTATAAATTCACATACTAAAACTCCAGTTATAACCCCTAATATACTTCCTACTATACCAATTGTAATACCTTCAATTAATATCATTTTACTTCTTTGCCTTTTACTCATACCAACAGATGCTAATACAGCAAATTCTTTTTTTCTTTGCATAAAACTAACCATAAGGTTATTCATTATTCCTAATGAACCTATTATTAAAGCCATAAAAGAGAAACTTTCAAGTGAGCTCATAAGCCCTGCATTATTTTTAAGCTCTGTATCTTTTAGTTCTTCTTTTGTCTTTATAGATACTCCATACTCTTCTAAGCTTTTATTTAATTCATTTTTTAGTAATCTTTCACTTATATTATTTCCTTTTACAAGCAATGTAGTTGGTATTTTTTTATTTAGCATACTCTTAAAGCTTTTATCACTTATTAAGCAATTTCTTTTTTGCGCACTTATCGGATTAGATAAAAATCCTACTATTTCATACTCATAGTCTTTATTATTAATTTCTAAAGTGATTTTATCACCACTTTTATATTTATATTTCTTTTTAAAGATATCTGCTAATATTATTTTATTTCCATCTTTTAATTCATTAAGTATTTCCTCTTCACTATTTGATGAATCATTAAAAATTTCATCACCACTAAAATAGTTTTTATATTCTTTATAATTAATTCCTTCAAGAATTCCTATATTCATTTTTTTATCTTTAATACTTATGTTATGTTCAATATAAGTATTAGTAAAAGTTAAGTCATTTTTATCTTCTAACTTATTCATTTCTTTTAATATATTATCGTAATTCATTTTTGAAATGTTTGATATCTCAACGTTATAACTATCACTATCATAAGATTTTGTTATTATACTTTTTACACTAAAAGATGCTATAAATATTGCAGTTACTGCTGCAAGTGCTGCACATATTAAAATACCGTTATTAATTAAATTTTTAAGAGTTCCCACATTTTCTAATGCAAGTATTCCAATATTCCCAAATATAAATCTATATACTTTTCTAAATGTCATTGATAGTACTTTAAATATAATTGGTATTATCATACTCATTCCAATCACTACTAAAAATGCTCCTAAAACTCCAAGAATGAAGCTTCCTGTATCTTCGAATTTATATATATAAATAAACGGTAATACTATAAAGAGAATTCCAACTACCCACATAGATGAATTCTTAGTAGAGTTTGTAGTATATTCACCAAGTATTATCTCTTTAATATTGAATTTACCTATCCCTATTATCGGAATAATTGCACTTATAAGGCATAATACTAACGATAATAAAAGTGCTATAATAAGATTTTTAAAAGAGAAATTTACAGTAGTCTCTATTCCAAACTCCTTAAATTGATTAGAGCTTTCATTTAATAAATATAAAATAGGAGTTCCTAAAAAGCCTCCAAAAATTGCTCCAATTACCCAATAAAAAATACTTTCTAATAAAATTATTATATCTGTTTTTATTTTTGTGGCTCCGATACTTCTAAATGTACCTATTACGCCCATACGCTCTATTATTATAACTTTAAATGAAGAATAAATAATAAACGCTGCCATTAAAACTACAATAGCAAGCATTATATAAAATGGTATTGTAAATTGTTTTACTAATGAATGTAAATCATCTAAATTTAATGTTTCTTTTAAAGAATATTCTTTTAAATCTGTTTTATTTAGCTCATCTACACCTTTATCACTTTTAACTAATGCTGTTGTTATTACTTCTTTTCTATTTAAAAGCTTTGATAACCCTTTGTTACTTATAACAATAGTCATTTCTCCTGGCTTTTCAGTAAATATACCATCCGGTAGTGCTATATATTTTATTTTAAGATTAATATCTTTATCCTCAGTTTTAATCTTTAATTTATCTCCTACATTTAAATTAAATTCCTTCTCTACCCTTTTAGATATTATAATTTCATCTTCACTAAGATCATTTATATTACAGCTTATATTTATAGGATTAATCTTTTGAAGATTTTCTATATTATTAGGCGCTATAATATTTACCCTAAGTGATTTGTCATTTTCCTTAAATAAACCACTTCCATTAAATATATATACTTTATTGTCATCTTTCAAATTGTCATTTAAAATTTTTTCATCTAAAAAAGGATTATTTGAATTTTCTTTAGATGATATTAATATATTTGCATCTCCAAATTCAGCTTTATTTTTTTCTGTTACCATGTCTTTAAAATTATCTGATGTACCAAAAGCTGCAAATGTCATTGCAGTTGTAATTGCAATTGCAAATACTATAAGTATACTTCTTAATTTCTTTTCCCATATGTTTTTAAATAAATATGTAAATAGTATTCTCAAAACTAAATTCTACCTCCCAATTCCCTTAAATTTTTTAAACCATTTCTTCCTACTTATAATATCACAAATATTAAAAGTATTATGTAAATATGGTATTATTTAATAATAAAATAAGAAGGTGTATAATGAGAATTTTAACTAAAGAAGACTTAAATAATTTGTTTTGCTTTAATTTTTAATAAGGATTTTTAATATAGGACTTTTAATATAAAAGATTTTAATCATTATATTAATAAAGGTGTTAAATGATATTTTTAGGGAGCATTTAATACTTTTAGAAATATTACAAACTAAAAATACTTTATGATAATTACTTATAATAAAAAGAGGTTTAATTAATAATTATTAAACCTCTTTTTTATTATATATTTTCAGCTGTCTTTAAGTTATTTATTTTATTAGTTATCCAATCAAACCAACCTTTATTATATTTCTCATTTAAAATTTGAACATTTGATTTATCTGCTTTTTCATCCATATTAAATGTTAATGTTTTAGTATCATTATCTAAATCTGTAACATTGTTATCACTTATCGAATTTAATTTGTATTTTGATGGAATACTTTCTACTACTGTATACTTTATTCCATAAGTAAGTCCTTGGAATTGTCCTGTCTGTCCATTTTTTAATGCTATACTTTGTATACTTCCATCTTCACCTTTTAATCTTATAGTAAATAATTGATTATCTACTAACTTTTTATCTTCATTATCTAATGAATTATAATTAGATACAACTTTAGTAACATTAACAGTTCCTTTTTTTGATTTCATAGGGAACGAAACTTCACTTTCTGCAATATCATTTCCTTCTCTTTTAACTTTAACTTCATTTTTTCCCTTTGTAAGATCATTTGAATCAACTTTCCACCAAGTATAAACATCTAACGTTTTTCCACCAGGGATAGTAAACTCTCTTCCAAGCTCTTCAGATTTATTATTATTGTTAATTAGGAATTTCCACTTTGATTTATTATAACTATTATTTTCTCCAATATATCCACTTAACGTATCTTCTAAAGATAGTTTATCCACGTTTATTGGATTCTTTCCATTTAATGTGTTATTCTTCATAGAAATCTTAAATAGAACATCATCACCTTTTATTAGTGAAGGGTTACTCTTTACATCTACATCTTTTCCATCCCTTATAATTCTTGCGATTTCTTTATTAACTGTAATATTAAGTTTAGGGGAAATCTCTTGTATATTTACAGTATCTTCATCCTTAATAGTTAATTGATTAAAGAAATAACTTCCTGTTGCTTCAACTTTATTTGTAATAACCCTATTTAAATTACTAAAATTATTTGATTTCTCAATATATTTTAAATTATCTTCATCTTGCAAGATTATTTTACTGTGTGGTTCTAATTTATCAAGCCCATGTTTCTTTCCAGAAGCATCTATTATCTTAAGCGAATTAAGCGAACTTCCTTTATTCTTAATATTAGAAGAATTATAATCCTGTTCTAATGAAATATCATTTAAATCTATATTATCAATTTCTGTATCACTTGTATTAGACAGTATAAATTTAAAGTAAATTGGTACATTTGCAGGTACCTTAGGTGTATTCTCTTTTGTATTTAAGATTATTTCATCATTATTTTCTTGTTCTTTTGCTATACTATCGGCTGATAATTTCTGTCCGTTTAAGTCTTTTGTTTTTACATAAGCAACCTTTTCCACCTTCATAGTAGGTTTCTTTACAGCATATAAGCAAACTTTTGTAACACCACCCCAGTTACACCATTCACTAGTTAAAAGATCAATCATATGTTGTGATCCAAATCTGTTACTCCTAATTATATTTGTAACGTTTCCTAAAACTGTGTTTCCATCTTTATCTTGAACTGGATCATTTAAATCAACATGCCACCCATCAATTATATTGTTGTACTTTGGTAATTCCTTAGCTATACATTTATCATGAAACGCAGAGATTCCAGAACCACTTTTCCCTTGATACTCTTGCTTGTAAGTTACTGTCTTTGTACTTCCATCTCCTTGAATAAATTTTATTTTCTTAGCAGATTCACCTTTTTGCTGAGTTGTGGTATAATTTATCTCCGTTGCCATTTCATCAACAAATACAGAAATAAGGTCATTTGCCCCAATAAACATAGCATGGTCATTTGGAGAGCCTAGATAGAAATTATATTCCTCTGGATCTATTGTATTTCCATTACTATCTTTAACATTGTTTAAATCTACTATTCCCCTAAATAAATTCCAGTCTTGTGTATAATAATCTTTAGGAGTTGATTGATCCCAGCCTTGTGCCGTATTGTTTACTGCTCCCCATTCTAAATTATTTTTTAATGGATAAGGTTCCTTTCCATCTTTGTTTCCACTTTCAAACCATTTCTCTAATGTTTTATAATCTATAGTATAGGAATTCTTATTAGCACTACTTAAAATATACTTGGTTCTTAAGGTTTTTCCTGTATCTATACCATTAAAATTATCTGGAGATATAAGATTATTATTTCCAGAGTTATCTCTATAAAAAAATCCATTAATATAACTTGCTTTTTCTATTTGACTTGAATTATATTTATTCCAAGCTACAGAATTTACTTCATTCATAGTATTTCTTGTCCAAGTTAATGGTATCTCTATAACTTTACTAGTTAAATCACTGCTTTTTTTCTCCTTATTAGCAGCTTGTGGCACAGTATAATTTATTATTAAAAGAAGGCTAAGCATAACACCTATAACTCTTTTAAAGCCCTTCATATTTATCCTCCTTTCTTTTATTTCTTATTTATAAGTTCATCAAAATAATTAAGCACATCTTTATCCATAGTATTATTTATATTCCAGCTCTCTTTTATAGCATCATAATTTACTTGTATAGCTTCTGCTGAAACATTTACTACTAATTCTCTATTTGAAAATTCTTTTTTTTCTTCATCTGTTATATTCTTATTTATTGATACTGACTCTAATAAAGTACTTGTCTTAGATTCATCACCTTCTGAAGAACCTGTATTGTTATTCTTAGGCTTTAATATATGTTTATAATAATAATATCCATCTTTTCCTTCTATCCAATCATTCTCAAATCCTTTTCTAAAATTAAGTTTAACTTGATTTGAAGCTGATACAGGTATATTATTATCATTAGATTTTCCTTTCCATTGTGGATTAATTATAACCCTAACTATTTCAGGATTTTTACCTGTATTAGTAACTGCTACAGTTTTCTCTATCGATTTATTTGTTGATAAATCCTTCGCATTATTTTCATCAAAGTTTTCAACTACAGTTGCTTCAATCTTACCTATTCCAAAACTATTTTTTACACTTTCTTTTGAAGTTAAATATGCTAAAGATGCAACTGTAGTAATTGTTAAAATAATTGTTGCTATTGCTATTCCTACTTTTTTCATTTAAATACACTCCAATTAATATTATTTAGCTATAAAGCCTTTTCTTTTCTAGAGTTTCTAACCTTAATTGCTAATAATATTATTCCTAAAATTATAAGTATAGCTCCAACTCCAAACATACCATTATACCCAGTTTTAGGAATTATAGCTTTTATTTTATTAAACCCATTTTGTAGTATATTATTATTTGTGGAGTCATTTATTGTATTTTTATTATCACTAGATATTATCTTTGAATTATCATTAGTACCTATAGCAGTAAAAACCCAATTAACATCTAATTTTTTATTTTTATATTTATTATCAGTTGCATTTCCATCAAGTATTGCTTTTGCTTCTAAGACCTTTCTTTCTCCTGGATTTACTACTCCAAGGTTTATATCTTTTCTTAGTCCATCTTCTCCACTAACACTTCCGTTATATATATTGTTTCCATTATAATTTACTACAAGATTTAAAACCTTTGCTAAATCAATTTTCTCCTTTTTCCCGACTCTTTCAGCTCTTAGAAATACGTTAAATGGTTCTTTTAGATGGTTTTCTATAGTAAGTGTTCCGCTTACAGAGTCACCTGGCATCATATTTTTGCCCTGTAAAAATTTATCACTATTATCTTTAGTGTAAATAAAATGTATCCTATCTCCATCTAATGTAATATTATAGGATGGCAATTCTTTTGCCATCCCATTAGTTGATATTCCTAAAAGAAGTGAAATTAATATTACAAAGATTTTTAATACTTTTTTCATAATATCACTCCTAAACACATCTAATTATTTAGTTGTTGTATTTTGTTCAGTTTTACCTTGCATTTGTAATGATTTTAATTTAGCTATTACATTTGATGGAGCATCTTTCCATGTTTGTTCTACTGCATCATTTGATGCTTGGACTGATTCCGCTGTTACATCAACTGTAAATCCGTTTCCTAATACTGATTTTTCAGTATCACTTGCTAATGTAACTGAATCTAATAATCTGGCTGTTTTATCTCCAGTTTGTCCTTTTGGTTGTACTGATGCAATATAATAATAGTAATCCCCTGCTTTAAACCATTTATTATTTTCCATATTTTCTGATGTATTGACACAATTTAAAATTATATCGTCTTTATCTGTTGAATTTAAATCTACATTTATTTTACCATTTGAATCAACCCAATTTGGATCTAATTTAACTCTTATAAATTGTGGATAATTTGCTGTACTATCTACTTGAACATCTTTATTTACTGTATCTCCAGGAATCATATTTTTTGCTTGCTCTGGTTTAAAATCTTCTACTATATCTATTCCAGCATCTCCGCCTTTATCTTCATTACCTTGACCAATTGTACTAAATGAGTTTTTAACAGTTTCCTTTGAAGTAAAGTATGCTAATGATCCTACCGCTAATGACGCTACTACCGCTACTGCTGCTATAACACTTATTATTTTTTTCTTTTTCATATGTATCCTCTCCCTTTGTATTTTTTTCAAAATATAGATATTTCTGTAAGTGTTTTGCCTAAAAAATAGGCTAAGCTTTACAAATAAGTATATTAGCCGGTTGCACTACTAGCTCCACATACCCCAAGTGCCCATATACAGGATATATTTCAATGCTTCTATTATTTAATTATTTTTCACATAAAAAAAGACTAATTACTTATTACTAGAATAAAAATAATTAGCCGGTTGCACTACTAGCTCCACATATCCCAAGTGCCCATATACAGAATATGTTTCATAGCTTCTATCAAATTTTTATGACTGTTTTCACGTAAATAATACCATTTTTATATTTTTTTATCAATAAAGTTCAAAAATTATTAAATATTTGTTTTCATTTTATACATTTTTATATGCTTTTCGACAAAAAGGAACAAAAAGCCTATTAAGACTTCTTTGTTCCTTTTTTCTTATCTAATACAAAAGATATTCCGAAAATAGCTAATATAATGATTATTATAACTACTAAATTCTTTTGTATAAATTGTGATACTTCCCCTAAATAAGGTATATGGAACATTACCTTTCCAATTACCTGACTTCTTTCTATAGCTACTGGATCTACTGTATTATTGTTATCCCCTTTAGTTATAAATTCTTTTCCTCCATTTATAACTTGCTTAACTCTATGAGTAACAATTATGTTGTTAGCTTCTTTACCTTGAAATGTTATTACATCTCCAGCCTTTATGTCTTGATCCGTACCATTCTTTACTATAACTAGGCTACCAGGATTTATATTAGGCTTCATACTTCCAGTTAAAATATAATAACTACTATATCCTAATATACTAGGATGTTTTCCTTCCTTGCTTCCAGTAATGCTAATTGCACAAACTGCTATTACAGCAATTATAAATAAATAAAATATACAATTCCCAATAACACTACTAATTTTTCTTTTCTTCATAAATATACCTCTTTTTCATTTGTATCTAAATTTATTATAAAATACTTCATAATATAGTCTATATAAATAATATATTTTATGTCAACGTATTTACAATTTATTAAAAATATATAAACGAAAAGCAGTCTAGTATTTCCCTTATACTAAACTGCTCTATAATCATATTATTCTTTTACCCATAAACCCACGCGATTCCCTTTAACCTCATCGCGAAAAAACTCTCATAAAATACTTTAATACTTTGCTGCTTCTTGCCCCCACAAGTAATGCAACATTAAACCTTTAATCTCATAATTGAAATATCTCATAATGAGATGTACCCTAACTTAATATGCTTGCTATAAAAAACTATCATTAGATAGTACATTAAACTTCTCTCTCCCTAAACTTCCTCCTTTGTTAAATTTTATTAATTTAGAAATTCCTCATAAGGAATATTTAATTGAGTGTTGCTACATTTAAAATCATATACTATATAGTTCATAATTTCAATATATTTTTAACACTTTATTTACAAATTGTCATAAAATATTACTTTAGTACCATATTTGTACTTTTTTATTACACCTTTTTTATTTAAATATGAATAAAATAAAAAAGCCCCTTAGGACTTTTTATTCTTCTACTTTTGCATTCTTAAGTCTATCTCTACATATTTCTCTATCTTCATCATTAAATAAATCTTTATATTTATTGCTTAATATTAAACTCTCTAATGATATATCTTCTCTTCCACATTTCATT
This sequence comes from Clostridium budayi, assembly GCF_055396605.1. NCBI lineage: Bacteria > Bacillati > Bacillota > Clostridia > Eubacteriales > Clostridiaceae > Clostridium > Clostridium budayi. Next base: position 554,192 of record NZ_AP042456.1, on the reverse strand, counting down.
AGTACATCTAATCCATCTTCCTTTATATCTTCTCTTATAAGCTCTTTTGCTGTTAATAATGCACCTTTATTATTTATTTTTTGAAGAATGTTAGTAAGTTTACAGTTACATTCTAAGTCCGCTTCTCTGTATATCTCTATCATATCCCTATATAATTCCATACTACTCATGATATAGTACCTCCTCTTTATAATAGTAGTTTTATTAATATACTATTAAGTATACATTATTAATTAACATCTTCAATATTAATATTGAAAAGTAATTTATTATATTAATAGAAGAACCATCTACTATTTTAGATGGTTCTTCTATTAATCCTTTTATTTAGTTTTAGCCTCTTGAGAAATCATAATTTCCTGTTCCGTTGAATTCTTCTTTAAATTCCTTTTCTGCATATTTACTAAATTCATTAGCAAGATTATCTAATTTATCCATGAATTCTTTATCTGTCACCATTAGTTCAGCACTTGGATGTGTAGCTTTTGCACCAGTAACCTTTACTATTTCTCTTATTTGCTCTGGATTATCTATCATAGGACAAGGCATTAATAAATTCTTATTATATGGTTGTCTCTTTCTTAATTCTTTAAAGTAAGCACTTTGGAAAACTTCTGCAAGTGGTTTACCTTTTACATTATCAGTAGCAAAATGAGAGAAAATACATGGTTCAACATCTTCTTTAGAGTTTATATGGCAGTAGTATTTTCCTGCAATACATCCTCCAACGTAAGGTGCATCATTAAAGAAATCTATTGGGAATATCTTTTTATTCATTCTAATTTCTCTAGTTCTTTTCCCAAGTTTTAATCTTTGTTCTGGAGTTAACATAAGTTCCATATCTTTTATAGGTTCATCACCAACTGGCATAAACATAAAGTACCATATCATTCTAGCACCTTTTTCTACTAACATATCGATATATTTATCTGAAGTTACAATATCAATATTATTTCTAGCAGTTGCTGAAGAAACTCCAAATGGTATTCCTTTTTCTCTTAAAAGATCCATTCCTTTCATAACTGAGTCAAATACGCCTTCTCCTCTTCTACCTTCTGTTTGTTCTTTAAAACCTTCAAGTGAGAACATTGGCATAACATTTCCAAGTTCAGCTAATCTATTTGCAAGTTTTTCATCAAATAAAGTACCATTTGTAAATGGTGTGAAATACATATCATTGTATTTTTCATATATGTCAAGCATTGATTCATTAAAGAAAGGTTCTCCACCTAAAACTACTATGTAGTATATCCCTAAATCTCTTGCTTCTTTTATTAATCTATCTACTTCTTCAAATTGAATATCATCTTTTTTACTATAGTTTGCAGCATAGCATCCAGTACATCTTAAGTTGCATCTCATTGATGGACTTATTAAAATTGTATATGGTATTTTAGTATCTAATTTTTTTCCCATTTTTTCTCTCTTTGGTATTCCATACCACATTGAGTTTCCAACAAAGTTTGCAAAGAATTTTGTTAAACAATTCTTATTTGTAGTTTTAAGTATATCTTGAATAAAATCATGTACTACTGGTATTTCATTGTAGTATCTTTCTACTTCATCTATTCCTTCTTTAGAAAATTCATCTCTTATGCCTTTTCTAATAATACTAAATATCTTGTCCACATTATTTTCAGGATCTTTTTCTAATATTTGTACTCCAGCCTTTATTATTGCTTCTTTTGTTCCTTTTGTTATGGTATCCTTGATTCCCATTACAATTCACCTCTTTATAAAATAAATTTATCCAGAGGGAGTTTTGCCTCCTGCTGAACTTAATATAAATTAATATTTTCATACTGTGGCGCCAACTATTTTAAGTCTATGCCCCTAAGAAAATATTGTCAATATGTTAACAAAATTGTTAATATTATATTCATTCCTTCTTAATATGGCAATTAACTCCCCATATTTCTTTAAAAAATTTTTATTCTCACTAAATTTGTCGTTAATTTTTTTCATTAAAATTTAATATTTTTACTAAAACCCATTGTAAATATTTACCACAAGTTATATTATAAAAGAGAGTACTAAAATTTAATATTTAAGGAGGGTCCTAAAAATGAAAAAAGGCAAACTAAAAAAGGTTTTATCTTCTCTTTTAGTGACAGCCGTAGCATTTTCAACATTCACATCTCCAGTTTCTGCGAAAACCATTACTCAAGAAAAGAAAGTAGAAGTTTCAAAAGAAAAACAGCTTGAGAGAAAAGTTGTTGGGTACTTCCCTGAATGGGCTTATAAAAGTGAAGCCCAAGGGTATTTCGATGTAGGTGATCTTCAGTGGGACTATCTAACTCATATTCAATATTCATTTGCAATGGTTGATCCAGCTACAAATAAAATAGCATTTGGTGATAAACATGCTGCAATTGAAGAGGACTTTAAAGACATTAATATAACACACAAAGGAAAACCTTTAGAATTAGATAAAAACCTCCCTTATAAAGGACATTTCAATTTATTACAAACTATGAAAAAACAATATCCTGACGTAGATTTACTTATATCAGTTGGTGGTTGGGCTGGCTCTAGAGGCTTTTACACTATGTTAGATACTGATGAAGGAATCGAAACCTTTGCAAATTCATGTGTTGATTTCATTAGACAATATGGTTTTGATGGGGTCGATATAGACTTTGAATATCCATCCTCTACTTCACAAAGTGGAAATCCTGACGATTTTGATGTTTCAGAACCTAGAAGAAAAACAATCAATGAAAGATATAATTTAATGATGAAAACTTTAAGAGAAAAATTAGATAAAGCTTCTGCTGAAGATAACAAACCTTATTTATTAACAGCTGCAGTAACTGCATCTTCATGGGTACTTGGTGGCGTTTCTTCAAATGAATATGCAAAATATCTAGATTTCTTAAGTGTTATGTCTTATGATTTCCATGGTGGATGGAATGAATTTGTTGAAAACTTAGCTAACATTTACCCAGACCCTGCAGATAAAGAAACTGCCAATATGTTAATGCCTGTACTTTGTATGGACTGGGCATATAGATATTATCGCGGAGTTCTTCCTCCTGAAAAAATAATTATGGGAATCCCATACTATACTAGAGGCTGGGAAAACGTTCAAGGTGGAACAAATGGACTTCATGGTACAAGTAAAACACCAGCCTCAGGAAAATACAACATATGGGGTGATGACCTAAATGGAGACGGTAACCTAGAACCTGCCGGCGCTAACCCATTATGGCATGTTTTAAACTTATTAGAAAAAGATCCTAACTTAAAAGTACATTGGGATGACGTAGGTAAAGTTCCTTATGTATGGCAAGATAATGAAAAGGTATTCCTATCATTTGAAAATGAACAATCAATCGATGCAAGAATCAATTATATAAAAGAAAAGAACCTAGGTGGAGCTTTAATTTGGGTAATGAATGGTGATTATGGAGAAAATCCAAACTATGTAAAAGGCTCAACTAATGTTAATGAAGGAAAATATACTTTCGGTAATACTTTAACTAAAAGATTAAAAGAAGGCCTAGATAAAATAGGTTTATGTACAGAAACTAATGAAGATTTAAAAGATATTCCTGAAATCGGTGTTGAGGCTAATTTCTCTGGAGTATATGATCATCCAAACTACACTTATAGCCTAAAATTAACTAATCATACTAATACTAAAATAGACGGTGGTTGGAAAGTTTCCTTCGACCTTCCAAAGTCTGCTATATATAAATCTTCATGGGGTGGTACTTCATCATTAAAGGACAATGGAGATTTTACTACTGTAACTTTAACTGGTGGAGCTTGGCAAAGCATTGATCCTGGAGCAACAATTGAAGTCCAAGGTATGATTGGACTTTGCTTCTCTGGTGTTAGAAATCTTACATTTAATGGTGCAAAGCCTGTAGGTAAAAATATATCAAATGTTCCAGAAAAAGAAGCTCCTGTTATCTCCGGAGTTAAAGATGTTAATTTAAAGATTAATGATAAGTTTAACCCATTAGATGGTATAACTGCTTCTGATAAAACTGATGGTGATTTAACAAGTAAAATAAAAGTAACTGGTACTGTTGATACTTCAAAAGCTGGAACTTATAAACTAACTTATGAAGTTTCAAATAGCAAAGGAGTTAAAACTACTAAAACTTGTACAGTAACAGTAGGCTCTCCTACTCAAACTGATACCTACGATCCAAGTAAAATATATACATCTGGAGACAAAGTTATATATCATGGAAAACAGTATCTTTGTAAATGGTGGGTACAAGGGCAAGCACCAGGAACTACTGAAGCTTGGCAAGCATTATAAATTACTAATTTAACATGAATATAAAAATGTGGCTAATTTAGCCACATTTTTTTCTTTTAACTAACTCTCCAACTAATCTTTAACTATTAATCCTCGTCCATTTATTACTATATTTTTCTTATTTTATGTCGATATTATTAAAAATATGTTGAAATTGTGAACAAAATAGTATATTATTTTAAAAAAGGTATAAATTAATTAAAATATTCTGAAAATTATTTTTAATTAATTATCCTTTATATTACGGATATGGGAGTGAGTATGGTTAATGATTAAACTAATAGGAATATTAATTGTAATACTTGGGTTTGTTTTTAAGATTGAAACTCTATTTACAGTTTTAGTTGCTGGACTAGCTACTGGCTTAGTCGCTGGTATGGATTTAAATGAAATATTAACAGTTCTTGGACAATCATTTGTAGCTAACAGAGCTGTTTCTCTATTTATATTAACTCTACCTGTTATAGGTCTTTTAGAGAGATATGGCCTAAGACAAAGAGCAATATTTTTAGTAAAAAAATTAGGGAAACTTACAACTGGTGGTGTTTTAAGTGCCTATACTTTAATTAGACAAATTACAGGTGCCCTTTCAATCAGAATAAGTGGACATCCTCAATTTGTTAGACCGCTAGTTAATCCAATGGCTCAAGCGGCAGCTACTAATAAATACGAAAAAATAGATGAGGAAGATGAAGAAAAGATAAAAGCTTTATCAGCAGCCTCTGAAAACTATGGTAATTTCTTTGGACAAAATCTTTTTGCCGGTAGTTCAGGTGTACTTTTAATTTCAAGTACTCTTACTGAATTTGGCTATAACGTTACAGCGTTAGATGTAGCAAAAGCTAGTATAGTAATGGCTGTAATAGCCTTTTTAATTTCAGTACTTCAAAACTATTTATATGATAAAAAGATGGCTAAAAAATATCAGAAATAGTTTTAAAAAGATTGGAGGTATTATATGCAAAACTTTATAAATATATCGCTAGAAATTTTCTATGTAATTATGGGGTTACTTATGCTTGTAATAGCATATAAATCATTTACAACAATAGATTCAAATAAAAGATATTTTACAGCTGCCTTCTGGGCACTTATTTCTCTACCATTTATTTTTGGTAAAGTTTTACCTTCTAATGTAGTTGGTGGAATATTAGTATTATCAAGTTTATTAACTCTTTCAAAACAAGTTGTTTTTGCAAAATATGATATGGCTAGTGAAGAAGACGGTGAAAAAGCTTCTAAAAAGATCAAAAATAAGATTTTCGTTCCTTCATTAGTATTAGCATTTGCAGCAGTTTTAGTTGCTATGGTTCTTACAAACTTTAAAAATTCATCACAATTTGCTATAGGGGTTGGTGCCATAGCTGCAATAATAACTGCCTTTATTATAACTAAAGCTAAACCAAAAGAAGCTGTAAACGATGGTGCAAGACTTCTTCATCAGATGGGACCAACAAGTATGCTTCCTCAATTATTAGTTGCACTTGGAGCATTATTTACACAAGCTGGTGTTGGAGAAGTCATATCTAAATATATATCAGGTGTTGTACCAGCAGATAATAGATTCTTTGGTGTAGTTGCATACGTTCTTGGAATGGCATTATTTACAATGGTTATGGGAAATGGATTTGCAGCCTTTTCAGTAATTACAGCTGGAATTGGAGTTCCTTTTGTACTTGCACAAGGAGCTAATCCTGTAATAGTTGGTGCACTTGCACTTACTGCTGGATATTGTGGAACACTTTTAACACCAATGGCAGCAAACTTTAATATAGTACCATCAGCATTACTTGAATGTAAAAATCAATATGACGTAATAAAATATCAAGCACCTACTGCTATTATCTTATTAGTAGTTCATGTATTTGCTATGTACTTCTTAGCATTTTAATAAATTGTTTTTATAATAATAGTTTTTATGAAACATATAGGGAGTAAAATTTAAAGAAAACTTAGGAGGAATGTACAATGAAAATATTATTAACAGGTTTCGATCCGTTTGGTGGAGAAAAAATTAATCCAGCACAAGAAGCTGTGAATAAAGTTTCAAATAACATAAATGGCGCTGAAGTTATAAAGCTTATAATTCCAACTGTTTATGAAAAATCTCTTCAAGCTATTGATGAAGCTATAAAAAAGCATAATCCTGACATTGTTATTTCCATAGGACAAGCAGGTGGAAGATTTGATATAACTCCAGAAAGAGTTGCTATTAATATAAATGATTTTAGAATTAAAGATAATGAAGGTAATCAACCAGTTGATGAACCTATAAGAGAAGATGGAAAAGCTGCATACTTCTCAAACTTACCTGTAAAAGGTATTGTTAAACACTTAAATGAAAATGGTATTCCAAGTACCCTTTCAAATACTGCCGGAACTTTTGTTTGTAATCATGTAATGTACGGTGTTCTATATATGATAGATAAAAAATATCCACATATGAAAAGCGGATTTATCCACATTCCATATGAAACATCACAAGTTATAAATAAAAAGAATACTCCATTTATGTCATTAGATCAAATAGTTAAAGGAATCGAGTTATCTATAGAAGCTTGTACTATATATAATGAAGATATCAAGGCAATTGGTGGAGAAATATGCTAATAGAAAAAGTATTTGTTTATGGAAGTCTTAGAAGTGGAATGTTTAACTATGACAAATTACTTCAAGGCAAAGTTAAAGAATTTAAAACTGGTACTATAAAAGGAGAACTATTCCATATTGAAAATAAAGGCTATCCTGCTGTTATTGATGGAAATGAAAATATAGTTGGTGAGCTTATGGATTTAAAGAACTTTAATAGTACATTAGAGAATCTAGATGAACTTGAAAATTATAAACCTAATGACAATAATTCAGAGTACTTAAGAGAAATTGTAGAGGTTTCTTTAGACGATGGCTCTAAAGAAAAAGCTTATTTTTATAAATACAATAATAAATCAATTAATAATAAAGATGATATTCTTACAAAAGTTAATACAGGCGATTGGCTAAAAAGATAAAAAAGCATAGGGCTTCCCTATGCTTTTTATTTTTATAATTATTCTTTTCCAATTCATTATTATCGAAAAACAATAATTTTTTATTGAATTACGTTTTGCTGTATGATAATATATCAATATCATAAATATAGGAGTTGATATTCTTGAAAAAGAAAAATAAAATTATATGTAGTATATTATGTATTTTTTTAGTAGCCTTTATTAGCTTAATAGTCATAGCAAAAATTAATCCTTCACTTATGGAGAGATTTGGGACTTCTGAATACTTTGTTCAAATAAATACTGATGGTAAACTAGAACCCAATAGAGATCTTTGGCCTTATTATTATGAAGCAACTGCTTATAATAAAGATGGTGATGAAACAAAGGTAAGATTCTATGCAGAAAAGAATTTAAGAAAAGGTGCTTACCTTAGCCTAGCTGTTTTAGGTGATAAAGATAATAATGATATTCATGATATTAGACTTTATGAGGAAGTAAATCCTAATAAGATTCCTAGTATAGCAAAAGATGCTTTAGATTCTAAACATTAATCTTATTATTTTTAAAAGGAGCTTGTTATGAAATTTTATAGTAAAAACATGTCTAAAACATTAGATATTATTTTAAATGTAATAATTGTATTGGGCCTTATAATTACGGCTAAAATATATTATTCTATTTTTGTAGAAGCTAAAGATAATTCTACTCTCTCTAATACACAAACTATTATAATGATAGTAATCTTAACAATTGGTATAATATCTACGTTCTTAATAGTTTTTGATTTGAAAAAGATTCTTAAAACTATTATAAAAAGTAATCCTTTTGTATTGAGTAATGTAAAATCATTATATAAAATATCAGTAGAGTGCTTTATAGTAACAGGTTGTTATTTAGCAAATATTCTTTTTAATTTTAAAAATCATATTTATAAATTTATCTATGTAGATAGCAATTTTATTCATACTGATACTGAACCTATTATTTTCTTTCTAGCTGGAATTTTTATATTAATTTTAGCTGCTGTTTTTAAAGAAGCTATTAAATATAAGGAAGAAAATGATTATACAATATAACGAAAGGGAGATGTTAGATGTCAATAGTAATAAATTTAGATGTAATGATGGCTAAGAGGAAAATTTCCCTTCAAGATTTAGCTGAAAAAGTTGGGATAACTAATGCGAATCTTTCTATATTAAAAAATAATAAGGCTAAAGCTATTCGTTTCTCAACATTAGAAGCTATATGTAAAGAACTTGATTGTCAACCAGGTGATATTCTAGAATATATAAATGATTAAATTATAAAAACTGCTTCAATATATACTAAAAAGTATTTATTAAGCAGTTTTTTTATTATAAGTTATTAATGAATTTGTTCTTTATGTGTATTCTCATATATTTTACATATAGGTCCATTTACTAATACTGCAATTACAATCCCAATTATTACAAAGAATATTCTCATAGGAACTGATATTGAAGTATCAAATAAGATCATAGCTGCTGCTAATGAATTTAATGTTACAAATATCATTTGAATTTTATATGGCTTTATAAATGAATAAATATATCCAATAACTAAAAGTACAATAGAATCTAAAGATTTTGGAATTAAGAAATTAAATAATATTATAAATATTATTGCTCCAATCACTGTTCCAACTAATCTCTGTCCAATCTTCTCTTTTATATCATTATAATATGGCTGAGTTAATGACAATACTGTTGATGTAATCCACATACCTTTAGTAAAATCAAATATAGTTCCTATAAAAATAGCAATAGTTATTCCAATTGCCATTCTAAGAGAAAAATTAGTTTGAAGTGAATGTATATCAATATTTGATAACATATCTTTTATTGTTCTTCTATCCTCTTCCTCTGCTTTTCTATGTGTTAAATAATAAATAATTGCAACTAATGCTCCACCTATAAAAAGGCTTATAACTCTTGTAGGTAGTTCACTATCAGTTGCTGGACTTCCTTGCAAAAATACATAACAAAGAATAAATGGTAAATATAGCTTTTTCTTCATATCAATAGAAAATATATATGTCATTAAAAATACTAATATAAAGTCTATTACTATTCCTATATAAGGATGATATTTTATAAAATAAGATGTTATCCCCATAGCTGAAAAAAATACAATTATACCTAAAATAGCATCTTTAAATTCTAAACTTAAATTCATTGAACTAAACATTAATATTGCGGTTATAATAACTACACCTATTAATGTATTATCGGATCCAAAAATACTAGAAAATATTGATATAAATATTATTATTGCTATCAATAATATTAATTTACCTATCAGTACCTTGGCATTTATCTCTTGTTCACTTTCCATATTACTTCCTTCTTCCTATATAGTTCTCAATACTACCATTTATATCATAAAATAAATACAATTTTTTAAAGTTTCTTATAACAATATATAAAGATAACTTAATACTTATATAAACAAAAAATCGGATATTAAGTATACTATATACTTAGTATCCGATATTATATTAACTCTTATTTATTTTATCCGAATATTTTGCTAAAGACTTCTTTTATCCAATTAATAAATCCACCTTTTTCTTCTTCCTCTACACTTTCTTTTGTTTCTTCTTTAGCTTTCAGTTCATCTGTTTTCATTATAAACTTAACTGAACCATTCATCTTTTCATCTTTACCTGTAAATGTATCATATTCTTTTGACATTTTTACAAGTTCATCTTTAGCAGCTAATAGTTTATCTACTTCTTCTTTTCCCTTTTCTCCAGTATCATAAAGTTTATTGATACCTTCTTTATTGAACTCTTTCATTCCGTCATTAAGCTCAGTACTTCCTTTTGCTAAAGCATCAACTCCAGCTTCAAGTGTTGGAAGTGCCTTTACAAGTTCTCTTGCACGATTTATATTATTCTCTTCTAAAGCGCCTTTTGTTATTCTTAAAATGTCTTCACCGTCTTTTAAATCTTGTTGCATTGAAAGTAATTGTTCGCCTAATTTCTTTATTTGATTTATATCTTTTGAATCTCCACTTTGAGATATGACTTTATTCAAATCATTTATAAGTTTATCGCTATTTTTTAAGTCTTTAGAGAATGTATTTAGCTTTTCAACTAAATCAGGATTTCCCTTTAATCCTTCTGCCATTTTATTTATAGCTTCAATATTTGATTTATTATTTTCTATATCTTTTTGTATTTCATTTATACTATCTTTTAGTGTCATTAATTCATTTATATCTTTTTCACTTAAGCTTAAGAATCCTTCTGCTAGTCCATTAATAGTATTTTTATTTTGTTCGTTATTTAATCCACTATATACTTTAGCTATTTTTTCTGCTTCTCCATTTTTAGATAATACACTTGTTGTAGCTTTAATTATTGGTTCAAGTCCTTTTAATCCTTTAATATCATTCATAAGTGAATTAAACTTTTCACCATTTTTACTTATCTTATTTACATCACTTGCTATGCTACCTTGAGTAAAGTCTTTTTCACTAAAGCTATTTACTATATTTTTAAGGGCTGCCCCATTACTTCCGTATACTTCATCTATGCTCTTATTAATATTAGCCTTACTTTCATTTAGAGATGTTCCATTTTTCATATCACTTGCTATAATACCCTTCATTATTAAGTAGCTTGATCCATATACTGAAACATCATTTTTCATTCCATTTATTTCATTTAAATTTTCATTACTTAATATTGATGTAGTTTTATTAAGATTTGCATTTAATCCTTTTATGAAATTGCTACCCTTTTCTTCCATGCTTCCACCAGGTGCACTATTTATTCCACTTTTTATAACATTATCTACTGGAGTAAAATCACCTTTTAAACTAATCATTCCTCTAACTAAACTTTGCATACTTGTAAGATTATTTTTATTTAAAGTATTCATTAAAGTTTCTAATTTTTTAAGTGTAGCATCATCTATCTTATCGTATTTTCCTTTTAAACTTGAAACATCATTTAATAATTTGTTGAAATTATTATCATTTGCTAAGCCTTTAAATACATTTACAGAGCTTTCTATTAGTTCTTTATGCTCCATTATTCCTTGTCCATCTTTTATTAGTTTATTTGCTTCATTTATATTTTCGTCTGTTAATAGTGATAATATTTCTTTTAGCTTTGCTGTATCTAAATCTTTTGCAAAATAAGCATCTTCAATCAATTTGTTTGCCATTTTCACCTTTTGATCTGATGATAATAAACTCATAGCTTCTTTTAAATTATTATTAAATGCTGCTTTTCCTTGATCAAGCTTTCCTTTAGCTTCATTTATCCCGCTTGATAAAAGATTTGTACCATCTAGTAATTTACTAGATGCATCTTTTAAATCACCTAATGCATCCATAACTTTATCTAATGAATCACTCTTTTCTAATTTATCTAAATCTGGCATTTGTGATGTTGCTGTAATCATTACTGGTCCTAATTCAAAATTTTCTACGTTTCCTTCAATTACAAGTTTTTCTTCTAGGTCTAAATCTAATGTATTATCTTTTAAGTTAAGACTTTCCTTTAAACCTGGAACTGATGCAAATGCTACTATATTATTATTTCCTTCTGATATTATTTCTCCACTATTTACTTTTATATCTTTAAATTTACCCACAGGAAGTGTTACTACTGAAGCTGTTATTATTGGTGTATATATTTTTCTTTTTTCTCCATTAATATCTACTTCTTTAGAACTTTTATTTTTTAGTTCCATCTCAATTTTAAACTTTCCTGATTTACCTATTAAATCTTCACCTTTTATTTCTTTATCATCTAAATAATATTTGATATTAACATCTATAGGAAGTTCTTTATTAGTTTCTCCTTTATAATATAAGTCACTCCCTTTTATATTCCATTTAAGATTTTCTCCATCCTTAGCTGGATCTTCATCACCTTTTATATTTTCTATATTGTTTAAAGATGATTTATCATTTATATTTAAATCTCCTTCATCTGTATGAACCCAGTTAGTTACTGTTTCTTTTGTAACTTTACCTTCTGAATTTAAATTTACATATACAGATTCGTCTTTATTTATTTCACTAGCACTTGCAATTGTTGTTCCTAACATACTTCCAATTAAAACAAAAGCTACTACTTTTTTAGACATTGGTTTATACATTATACTTCACCTCTCCTTTAAATCTAGTTAACTTTCCACTTTATTGATGTCTTGTTTATTAGGCCTTCTAAAACTAGTAAAAATGATGGCAATATTAAAAGTATAACTGCCATACTTATTATTGCTCCCCTTGATATTAAGAAACATAAACTTTTTATAAGAGCCATATCAGAAACTAATGCTACTGCACCTGTTGCTCCGAAGAATGTAAGCCCTGATGTAACAATTGATTTTGCTGATTCTTCTACAGCTATCAAAATTGCTTCATGCTTTTCATGTCCATTTCTAAGTTCTTCCCTAAATCTTGATGTTAGAAGTATTGCATAATCTACTGTAGCTCCAAGTTGAATTGTTCCAATTACTATACTTGCTATAAATGGTATTGTTGTTCCTGTAAAATATGGTATTCCCATATTTATAAATATAGCGAACTCTATAGCTGAAACTAATAAAACCGGTATTGATATTGATTTAAATACTACTAATATAATTAAGAATATTGCTATTATTGAATATAGAGAAACCATCTTAAAATCTCTATCTGATGTTGTTATTAAGTCTTTAGTTAAGGCTCCTTCCCCTGCAACTACTCCATTTTGGTCATATTCTTTAATAATCTCGTTTATACTATCAATTTGATTATTCTCTTCATCAGTTGCTGCTTTATACTGTGAGTTTGCAAGAATTAAATTATATCCGCCACTTTTAAAAATATTTCTTATATTTTCTGGTATAAATTCTTCTGGAATTGCAGGTCCTAGTATCTTGTCATAACCTATAACATTTGTTATTCCATCTATTTTTTCAATTCTTTCTTCCATTTCTTTTGCCTTATATGGTTTTATATCATCTTTTACTAATATAAAATGTGTTGTCATCATATTAAATTTATCTTTAAGCTTATTTGTTGCTACAATTGATGGCATATCTTTAGGTAATGTTTTATCTAAGTTATAGTAAACTTTTGTATGATTTGAACCGTATATTGCTGGTATTAAAAGAATGAAGAATATTGCTATTATTACTTTGTAATGAGTTGTTACTACTTTTGATAACTTATTAAAGTTTGGAATAATTGTTTTATGCTTAAATGTATGAATTAATTTATCAAAGGTTAATATTAATGCTGGTAATACTGTAACTGCTGTAATAACTCCAATAATAACTCCTTTGGCCATTACGATACCAATATCTGTTCCAAGAGTTAAATCCATTGCACAAAGTGCTAAAAATCCAGCAATTGTTGTAAGTGATGATCCTGATATGGATAACATTGTACTAGAAATTGCTTGCGCCATTGCATCTTCTTTTTCCTCATGCTTAAGTAATTCTTCATCATACCTATGCATCAAAAAAATTGAATAATCCATAGTAACGCCAAGCTGTAAGACTGCGGCTAATGCTTTTGTAATATATGAAATCTCTCCTAAGAAAATATTTGTACCCATATTAAATAGAATTCCAATTCCTATAGAAATTAAGAATATTACAGGTACTGCTGTAGATTCCATAGTTAATATTAAAATAATAAGAGATATAAATACTGCTAAAGCAACATAAAACGGAGCTTCTTTATCTGCTAGATTTTTTGTATCTTCCATTATTGCAGACATACCACTTAAAAAACATTGTTTGTTCATTATAGTTTTTATCTCTCCAATTGCCTTTAACGTACTTTCATCTGCTGTTGAACCTTTATACTTTATAATTAACATTGTTGAGTCGCCACTAAAAAGTTGATTTTTAATAGCATCTGGTAAAATATCTTTTGGAATAGATATATCTAATGCATCATCTATCCAAATGGCATCATCTACTCCATTTACTTTTTTAATTTTTTCTTTTATATCTACAATATCCTTACTTTTCATACCATCTATAATTAAAAGACCTGTTGCAGCATCTGAATATACATCCTCTAGTATATTTTGCCCTTTAACAGACTCTAATTCTTGTGGTAAATAACTTAAAATATCATAGTTTATTCTTGTATTTATAAATCCAAATATTGATGGTACTAAAAGTATAACTGTTATTATTAATACAATCTTGTTGTGTTTAGATATCCACTTACTAAACTTTTTCATCTCTACAATCCTCCCTCCTAATAATAAATAATACTAACCTTACTAAAATTTTATGACTAAAAGTCATTTTTGTCACTAAAAATTCTTCGACTTTTTACCCCATTTTTCGCTATGTTATAAAAGATAGTTTTATTAATAAATTTTGAATAAATTATTGCTAATTTATTAATCAGAAAGTTATAATATAGTTTGTTTTGAATATTTTGGAGGTGAATGTATTAAATGAAAAATGGATTAGATTTAACAGAGGGTAATATTATAAAAAAATTAATTGCACTATCACTCCCAATAATGGGAACATCTTTTATTCAAATGGCCTATAATATGATTGATATGATTTGGGTTGGAAGAATTGGAAGCTCTGCTGTTGCTTCTGTCGGTACAGCTGGATTTTTCACATGGTTTGCCATGGCATTTGTAATAATCTCTAAGATGGGTGCAGAAATAAAAGTTTCTCAAAGTATTGGTAGAAAAGATTATAAAGCTGCTAAAAATTATGTTAATGCAGCAATTCAAATAAATATAGCTTTATCTATTATTTATTCTTTAGTTATGTTACTTTTCAATGGTCCACTTATTGGATTTTTTAACTTAGGTGATACAGAAGTTATTAATATGGCAAAAACTTATTTAATAGCTATAGTTTTTGGACTACCATTTTATTTTATTAACCCTGTATTTACTGCTATATTTAATGGATCTGGAAATAGTAAAACTCCTTTTTACATAAATACATGTGGTCTTATTGTTAATATAATATTAGACCCATTATTAATTTTAGGAATAGGATCTTTTAAAGGTCTTGGAGTACTTGGTGCAGCTATTGCTACTGTCATTGCACAAATAGTTGTTTCATCATTGTTTTTATTTGCTATTTTAAAAAGTGAATATTCTTTCTTAAAGGTAAACATATTCAAAGATTTTAACATAAAGTATATTAAAACTATATGCAAAATTGGTATTCCTTCAGCTTGTCACAGTGGTTTATTTACTATATTCTCTATGATACTTGGTAGAATTATAGCAGTTTTCGGTCCTGTTCCTATAGCCGTTCAAAAGGTTGGTTCTCAAATAGAATCTATTTCTTGGATGACAACAGAGGGACTCGCTGTAGCTTTAGGTGCTTTTGTTGGACAAAACTTTGGTGCAAAGAAATATGAAAGAATAACAAAAGGCTATAAAGCAATTCTTGGACTTGCTTTATTTGTAGGGGTAATAGCTTCTATATTACTTATATTCTTTGGAGATCATGTATTCTCTATTTTTATTCCTGAACAAGAAGCAATAATTCAAGGAACTTCTTACCTTAAAATACTTGGATATTCTCAAATATTTATGTGTATAGAAATAACTACAGCAGGAGTATTTAATGGACTTTCAAAAACTTATATACCTTCTATTATAAGTATTGCCTTAACTGGTGCTAGAGTTCCTTTAGCTTATATTTTATCTAAACCTGATGTTTTAGGAATAGATGGTGTATGGTGGGCTGTTAGTATAACTAGCATATTAAAAGGAATTCTTATATTATTAGTATTACTTAGCTCTTATAGGGCTAAAAAGCTATTTAAGTAGCTTAATCTTATTTCTTATTTAATTAAACCTTAAGTATAATTATCTTATGGGGGTGATATAACTTGAGTATATTAAAATTAGATAATGTTAGCTATAAACTAGATAATACAGATATTTTAAAGAATATTAATTTAGAAATATTTAAAGGTGATTGTATATCATTAATTGGACCTTCAGGAAGTGGTAAAAGTACTTTGCTTAAACTTTGCTCTTCCTTAGTTTCACCAACAAGTGGTAATATATTTTTTGATTCAAAGGACTTTTATGATTATGATTTGATTATGCTTAGACGTGAAATAAGCTATTGTATTCAAATGCCTATTTTATTTGGTGATACAGTTTTAGATAATTTAAAATTTCCATTTGAAATTCGTAAAAAAGATTTTGATGAGAATAGGGTTATTTCTTTATTAGATGAATTTAATCTTTCTAAAGATTATTTATATAAAGACATAACTAATCTTTCTGGTGGAGAAAAACAAAGGATTTCTTTAATTCGTAATTTAATATTTACACCAAAGATTCTTCTATTAGACGAAGCAACTTCGGCTCTAGATCCTAAGAATTCTGAATTAGTAGAAAATATTATTAAAAGTTTAAATTTAAAAGGTGTTACTGTGCTTTGGGTTACTCATAATCTTAATCAAAGTAACAGAATATTTAATAAGAGATTAACCGTATCTCTTGGTGAAATTATAAAAGAGGAGGCTTTATAATTATGAGTATATTTTCTTTAATAATAGCCTCATTTCTTTTAATAATACCAATTGCAATTTCTTATAAACAGAAATTACATCTAGAAAAAGAACTTATAATAAGTATGTTAAGAGCAATTATTCAATTAGTTGCAGTTGGTTATATTTTAGAATGGGTATTTAATGTTAGAAATTCTATATTAACTACAGTTTTAGTTCTTATTATGATCTTTAATGCTGCCTTTAACACTAAAAAAAGAGGTGAAGGAATTAAAAATGTAGTATTAATATCATTTATTTCATTAATTATAGGTGCATTTATAACTTTATTTGTTTTAGTGCTTTCAGGTGCAATATCATATACGCCAAACGATATAATACCTATTGCAGGAATGATTGTCTCTAATTCAATGATAGCGATAGGACTTAGTTATACAAATTTACGTACAAGCTTTAAAACAAGACGTAGTGAAGTTGAAGTTAAACTTTCTTTAGGTGCTGATATAAATGTTGCATCTAAAGACATTGTTAGGGAAAGTATTAAAATGGCTATAATCCCTTCCCTTGATTCAGCTAAAACTCTTGGTATTGTATCATTACCTGGAATGATGACAGGTCTTATACTTGCTGGATCTTCTCCATTAACTGCAATTAAATTTCAAATAATGGTTACTTTTATGATTTTATCATCAGCTTCAATTTCAACTTTAATTGCAACTTACTTTTCATACAAAGATTTCTTTAATGATAGAAAGCAATTAAAAGAAAGACCTACAGCTTAAACTTTATATCTATAATTTGATATATAAAATAATTATCCTTAAAACAAAAAGACCTAAATAAATTTAGGTCTTTTATTATTTAATATTACTTTTTTTAAACTTCAAAAATAAAATCTTTATCTAAAGTTTTATCAACATATAATCTATACCATAAGATATATACTATCATGCTCCATATCTTTCTTGAGTAATCATATACTCCCTCTTTATGTTTTTTTAGCATGGATAGTATCTCATTTTTATTTATTTCCTTTACTGGATTTTTATCTATTATATTATAAGCCCAGTCATAAAGCTCATTTTTAAGCCATACTCTTATTGGAACTGGATATCCAAGCTTTTTCTTATCATATAAATAATCTGGCAATTCATCTTTAAATGCTTCTCTAAGCATAAATTTTGTTGTAAATCCTTTAATCTTATCTTCTTTCTTTAATGTTGAAGCTAATTTAAATACTTCTTTATCAACAAAAGGAACTCTAATTTCTAAAGAATTTGCCATAGACATCCTATCTGCCTTAGTTAAAATATCTCCAACAAGCCAAGTATTTATATCTATATACTGTCTTTTTATTACATTATCAAACTTATTAACATCTTTAAATAAATTCTCTGTAAGCTGTAGGTCATTTCTTGATTTATCATATCCATAAAATACTTTGGCTTTTTCATTCTTATTGAATATATTTGCATTACCTACATATCTTTTTTCTAAAGGAGTTGTTCCTCTTATAATGAAACTTTTACCTTTAACTGTATCTGGGATTGTTGATGCCATTCCTCTTAATGCACTTTTTATACATTTTGGAATGTATTTAAACATCTTTAAAGATTCATCCTCTGTATAAATATTGTATCCTCCAAAGGATTCATCTGAGCCTTCTCCAGATAATATTACCTTATATTTATTACTTACTTCCTTACATATATGATATAAAGGTATTATTGAAGGATCTCCAATTGGGCTATCCATATGATATATTATTTTAGGTAATTCCCTTACATAATCTTTATAATTAAGTTTTATACTTACATTTTTAATTCCTATATCTTTAGCAAACTTTTTAGCAAGCTCTGTTTCATCATATCCATCTATATCAAACCCAATTGTATAAGATACTATATTAGGATTTATATCACTTGCAATTTTAGTTATTATAGATGAATCTATTCCACTTGATAAGAAAGTTGCAACAGGTACATCACTTTCTAAATGCATTTTTACAGAATCTTTAATAACCTTTTTTATATTTTTCTTTAATTCTTCTTTATCATGCTCTTTTTCATTAAATGTTACATCAAAATACCTATATATTTTCTCAGTATTATTAAGTTTCTTTTCAATTGTATGTCCTGGTGGTAACATCTTAATTTCTTCAAAAATACTATCATTTGAAGGTATGTACTGGAATGTAGCATATTCACCTAGTAGATTATTTCTGTATGTTAAGTTAGAATATATTTCTTTTAAAGCTTTAAGCTCTGATGCAAAATATAATCCTCCATCTATATTCATATAATATAATGGCTTAATTCCAAAGTAATCTCTAAAAGCTGTTATCTTTTCATTTTCTTTATCATATATAACTATAGCAAACATTCCTCTAAGTTTATTTACAAGTTCACTTCCCATCTTGTCATATAAAGATGCTATAACTTCTATTTCAGAATTAGTTTTAAATTCATATCCATCTTTAATAAGTTCTTCTCTAAGTTCTTTATAATTATAAATCTCACCATTAAAAACTATTGTATATTTATCTTTATAATTAAATGGTTGTGCTCCATTTTCTATATCTATAATACTTAATCTATTAAAAATAAATAGAGCATTTTCATGAATTATTTCTTTAGTATCATTAGGTCCTCTATGTACTATTTCTTTTGCACCCTTTCTACAAGCACAAATATCCGACTCCTCTATTGATTTCTTAAATAATTGTAAAAATCCACACATTTTCTCTTTTATCCCCTTTTTGCCTATTAATTCTAGAAAATAATTACATAATCAAAATCAATATTATTCTTTACAAATATAACAAAATTTATTACATTTTGATTAAATTTGTAATTTGATCTATTTAAATAAAAAGTATTTTTTGTCATTACTATATATTTTGTTTAACCTATATTTTTTTATTCAAAAAAACAAGTCCTAGACTAACTTCTAGGGCTTGTTCTCTAAATTCTATATTAAATTCAAATTATTTTTTCCTTAACTTAACAAACTATAATCTTATAACCTCTACCATATATCCATCTGGATCTGTTACAAAATAATACTTAGGAGCTTCTCCTGGCAATCCTTTTAAATCTGTTACTTTATAACCTAATGCTTTATGTTTTTCTCTCATTTCTTCTAAGTTCTCTACTCCAATTGCAGTATGACTGAATCCATTTCCTAATTCATAAGGTTTTTCTACATCATAATTATAAGTAAGTTCTAACTCATATCCACCTTCCTTATCTGATAAATAAACTAAAGTAAATTTATGCTCTGGAAAGTCTTTTCTTCTAGTTTCAATAAGACCTAATGCTTCCTTATAAAATTTTAATGATTCATCTAAATCCTTTACTCTTATACAAGTGTGTAACATTTTTACTGACATATTCTCATACCTCCAAACTTTATAATACTATTATTACTATATATTAAAAACATTTATTATTTCAAGTAACTACTTTTTTAATTAAGTTTTCTTTTAAATCTATAAAAATTAAGCATATACACTCTAAAGAAAAATATAAATTATATTCAAAAGAGGTTGTACACTAATTTTTTAGTGCTACAACCCCTTCTCTATATATTAAACTCTACTTACGTAGTCTCCAGAAACCCATCCTGTATGTCCGGCATAATTAACTCTATACCATCCATTTGATTCTTTAAGCATTTTAACTACAGTTTTATTAGGAATAACTGTTATAGTTCTAGAATGTGTATTTTTATCACTTCTCATTCTTAATCCTGAATTTGCATTTATTCTTAATTCATTCTTTGAAATATTTGAACTTTTATTTGATCCATTTGTTACTGATACGTAATCTTTTGATACATATCCAGTTCTTCCTTTATAGTCTATTCTATAGAAGTTTCCTTTTTCTCCTGTTATAGTTACTTTAGCATTTCTTCCTAATGATCCTATTACGCTATTTCTAACTGATGCATCACTTCTTACATTTAATGAATTATTAACTCTAACTATACCTGTTCTCTTAGTATTATTGCTTACTTTTGTAGAGTTTTGAGTGTTACCTTTATTATTGCTATTATTTACTCTTCTAGTGCTATTTGAAGCTTTCTTTACTGATACATAATCTTTTGATACGTATCCAGTTCTTCCTTTGTAGTCTATTCTATAGAAGTTTCCTTGTTCTCCTTTAATAGTTACTTTAGCATTTCTTCCTAATGACCCAATTATACTTGTTCTAGTTGAAGCCCCACTTCTTACATTTAAGTATGTGTTAACATTTATAATACCTATTTTTTTGCTGTTATTATTTATATTATTAGTTTTCGGCTTCTCATTAGTAACATTTTGGTATATAGTTTTTGTATCATAACTTACCCTTACGTAATCTTTTGATACATATCCAGTTCTTCCATTGTAATTTATTTTAAAGAAGTTTCCTTCTTCTCCTTTAATAGTTACCTTTGCATTTCTTCCCAATGACCCTATTATACTTGTTCTAGTTGAAGCTCCACTTCTTACGTTTAGATATGTGTGAACATTAATAGTTCCTACCTTCGCCTTTATAACTACAGGTTTTGCCTCTGGTTTAACTGCTGGCTTAGTAGCCGGCTTTGTCTCTGGTTTTATTTCTGGTTTAACTGCTGGTTTTGTTTCTGGTTTTACCTTATCTTTTTCTTTATTTTTAGTGTCATCTTTTTTAACTTCTTGTTTTTCTGTTTTATCTTTATCTTTTTTCTTAACTGGTTTTGTTTCATCTTTAACTACTGCTACATTCTTAATATATCCACTATAAACATATCCACTTTCATCCATGTAGTTAATTCTATAGAAGTCTCCATCTACTCCTGTTATATATACTTTAGTATTATTAGTTAATGTTCCTATAACTTCTGAATTTGTTGATGCAGCACTTCTTACATTTAATGCTGTATTTACTTTAACTACACCAGTTTTTATTACTTTATTTTTTCCTTTAGATACTTCTTTTTTAATATCTTGTCCTAAATACTCATAAAAATGCGTAGTTGCATCTATACCTGGTGCATCATATAATTGTCTTTCATGGTAAGTTGATCCAAATCTTGCTTTTTGGTTATCAACTATATAAGCTACTGTCTTTTCTTTGTTTGCCCATCCCATGAATATATATACGTGAGTTTCTCCAGCAAAACAAATATCTCCTGGTTCTAATTTCTTTAAGTCTTTTACTTTACCCCAATTTCTCTTAACTAACTCTTTTTCTAAATTAGTTGTATATGATATATTTTTTGGAATATCAACTGATACCCTTCTTAACGCTTCTGAAGTGAAAAATACACAATTGTTTCTTGTATCTCCATTATGTAATTCTATTGCTTTTAAATGAACTGATTCTTGGTGATTAGGATCCATCATATAGTTATAAAGATTCTCTTGAAGTTTAGAATGGAATTTTGTTTCTTTAACTTCCTTTACAGTTTCCTTTTTAGGTTCATCTTTAGCTTTAGCTGTATCTTCTTGTCCATCTTTTTTAGTTTTAGTAGTATCTTGTACATCTTTTTTTACTGGTTCTTTTGCTTTTGTAGATGAATCTTTTTCTTCTGTAACTACTTCTTTTTTTGTATCTTTATCCTGACTTTTACTATTTATATCTTGTGTATAATTAGTATCCTTAGAATTATTTCTTGTATCAGCAAAAGTTGATGTTGCTGGTGATAATAATATTGAACCACATATAACACCACTTGCAATTAATACTGCAGCTATCTTCTTACTCTTCATTTGCGTTCCCCCTAATTTTTATCTCTTATGTTAATCTCTATTTAATATTTTAATGTATTTTCCCTTCCAGTAATATTAACATTTTAAGAATATATTGGATATTTATTTAAATTTTATTTACATTTTATAAATTGTGCTAAACTTTATTACATAGAAAAAAGGTTATTTTAAATAACCTTTTTATTTTAATATTTATTCTATTTTTCTATCTCTTCTATTTCTTCTACTTCTTCTATAATTATAGTGTTTTTCTTTTTCTCATATCTATTATAAAGAATTAATGCAATTCCTCCGAATACTATTGGCCCTGCTATTTGGAATATTGTTGCTACATAATCTCCTGAGTCTATTATAGGCTGTATTATTGTAAATATGTTTGCAAAGGTAACCGTTATAACAATAATTGCTGTCCATATTAAAGTTGATTTATTACTCTTATATATTACAAATGGCTTTTCTATATTCTTATTTTTCTTAAATGAAATAAAGGCTAATGCTATAAATATATAAGGTATTGTCATCGCAACATTTCCCATTAGTATTAAATAATTTAAAAACTTAGAAACTGATTCTCCACCAAATGATGTTATTAAAACTATTGCTATTACTATTAAACATTGTATTATCATTGCATTTTTAGGCATATTATTTTTGTCTAATTTAATCCATACTTTAGGCCATATTTCCTTTGGAGTTCCTTCTATAAGTTGTTTTAATGGAGAGTATACTATTGTAACAAAAGCTCCCATTAAAGCTAAGAACATTGAAAGTCCAATAAATCTTGCAAATATGCTATATAGTATATGGCATGTTGATGGATCTAAATGAAGAGCTTGTCCTAATGAGTATCCAAGGTTCCCCATAACTACATATGCTACATTTGCCATATTTACTGTTTTATCATTTAATGTAACATTCCAGTTTGTAAAGAATCCTACGCATAAAATTTCAACAGAATATGCAGTTGCTATAACTATAGCTGAAATTTTAATTCCTTTTGGGAATGTTTTTTCTGCATTTTTTGTTTGATCAACTAATCCACCTATAACTTCTATTCCACCATAAGCAAATATTGCAAATACTAAAAATCCTAATATTCCAAGTGGAGATTGATAAGCTGGGTTTGGTGATTTAGTAAATGCTTCAGCACTAACTGGTGTAGCTAGTTTAAAATGATTTAAAGCAAGTATTACAATTGAAAGTATAAAGAGAATTACATTGGCAAAAGCTGAAAAAGCACCACCTATTGATGTGAATTTAGTAATTTTATTTAGTCCTTTTGATGCTGTAAATGTAATTACTAAAAGTAATATAACTGCAAGTAACGCCATAGTGTGTGGTGCACTCATTCCGAAAATTGATAATGTTGATGTTTTATCTGCTCCAAACACAAGATTAGATAATGGAACCCAAATTGATGAAGATACTGATACCATCCAAATAATATTTGAAGCGTACCACATAAATGTAACTATAAATGCGTATTTAGGTCCTACTGATTTATCCATCCAAGAATAAATCCCACCTTTTTCTTTTCTAAAAGCTGCTCCATATTCAGCCATCATAAATGCATATGGTATAAAAAATGTTACAGCAGATAATATGTACCACGGAATTGCTGAGTAACCCATAAGGTAATATGCTCTTGCTATATTTGTAAAACCAAATACTGATGTAAATATCATTAAAATTAAAGAAATTAAAGTAAGTTTTTGATTATTATTTTCGCTCATAACATTTCCTCCTCATAATTCATCTAATAGTTTATTGCATATTTATTCATATATTTATATTAAAAACGTAAAATAACTACTTTTTTATTTATATTTAATCACACTTTATTCATTTTGATGCATATATATAAGAAAATTTATTGTTAATACACATTACTTTTAAAATGTACATTGTTTATTAACAATAAAAAAATAGGAGCTATTTAAATCAAAATAACTCCTATTTTTTATAATTTATACATTTATGCTTTATGAGTTTTTATTATTAATATTTTTATCTACTTCTTCTAAATAATCCTTTTTAGATACTATATTTTCTTCAAAATCTTTAATGGCATTTTTAGTAAACGTCCCTACTGCTTTAATATTTCTATGTACATCTAAATTTTCTTTTCCCATTAAAATCACCTCACATTTAAGTTACCCAACACCTTTTTAATATATTCTAAAGCAATAAAAATTAAGGGTATTAACTATAAAGTTAATACCCTATTGCATTCTTATTATTTAATATGACATTCATTCTTATCTAAGTCACTAAGAGATAAGAATATACTCACATTACCAGCTAATGCTTTCTCCATAAAATCTAATCTTGCCCTATCGACAGGTCTATGACAATAAAATTCTTGCATTGGAGAATATCCAATAGCAGGCTTTTTATCTCTCCCTGATATAACAGATAAATCTGTTCCAAAGTCCCAATATCCATATTTAACTTCTTGTCCTACATTTTCTAAAGCTTTAGCACAAGCCTTTACAAACTCACTATCCCTATCAATTTTCCAAGCTTCTTTAATGTTTGGAACTTCTACTGTCTTACCTGTATATGTTGTTCTTGGAACTGATGCTACTTGAACCTTAGCTCTAAAATCTTTATCCTCTTTAGAAAGTTCATCAATTATCCCTTGTATTTGATTTACACAGTCTTCATAAGTTTCTCCTGGTACAAATCTTCTATCATAAGTTATATAACATCTATCTGGAACTATACACATAGAACCTGGTGTACAATTAATAATTGTTAGTGCTATACTTGATTTTCCTAAATGTTCATCTTCCTTAGATTCTTTGCTAACAACTTCTTCTATTTTATCTATAAGCTTTGTAGATTTATTAACTGCATTTATTCCAAGCCATGGTGCACTTCCATGTGATGTTACACCACTTACTGTAACTAATAATTCTACACGTCCTCTATGTCCTAAATATAATTTTAAACTAGTTGCTTCACTTGAAACAACACCATCATATTCTATTCCTCTTTCTTTAAATGTATTATCTAAAAGCATTTTCATGCCTAGTTGTTCTGCTGGCTCTTCAAGAACAACACCAGTAAACATATATCTTCCTTTAAATTTATATCCCATTTCCCTAAGCTTTAATAAAATCTTTCCTGAATAAACTTGGCATGCTCCTCCAACTTTAACATCTGCGGCTGCTCTTCCATGTATAACTTCTGTTTCTTCTAGTTTAATTTGGTCTTGATCGAATATCTCGCAGATATCTATTTCTCCTCCATAAGGGTCATATCCACCCCATTCACTTAAATCTCCAGTATCAACATGGTCTAGATGAGAATTATACATTATCGTTCTTCCATCCTCATCTCCATTTATTATTCCAACAACATTACCAAAATCATCTCTAAATACTTCATCATATCCTAAATCTTGCATTTCTTTAATATAAAGGTCAGCAACTCCTTTTTCATCTCCTGAAAGTGCTGGTACCTTTAAAAGTCTCTTTGCAAAATCTACTGTATCTTTGTGTAATTCTTTTGAAATCTTATTTATATCTTCATATATTCCCATAATACTGCCTCCTTAGATTATTATAAAATCATAGGAGAATTTCTCTTAATAAACTCTCCTCTACCTATTTCTCCAACAAACTTTCCGTTTTTTGCAATAATTTCTCCTCTACTTAAAGTTACTTCAGGGAATCCTTTTAATTTAAATCCTTCATAAGGTGTATAATCAACATTTTCATGAAGTATATCTACAGTAACCTCAATTTCTTTATCTGGATCAAATATAACTAAATCAGCATCACTACCAACAGCTATTGTCCCCTTTTTAGGATACATACCATAAATCTTTGCTGCATTTGTTGATGTAACTTCTACAAACTTATTTATATTTATCTCGTTTTTAAGAACACCATAAGTATATAAAAGTGCCATTCTAAGCTCTATTCCAGGTGCTCCATTTGGAATTTTATCAAAAGAATCTTTTCCAAGCTCCTTTTGTTTCATAAAAAATGGGCAATGATCTGTTGCTACAACTTGAAGTGTATTATTTCTTATAGCCTTCCATAAATATTTAAAATTATCTTTACTTCTAAGAGGTGGTGACATTACACATTTTGCTCCTTCGAATCCCTCTTTATAGTATTCATCTTCTGATAATAATAAATATTGAGTACAAGTCTCACCCATTATAGGATATTCCTCTTCTCTAGCTCTAGCTATCTCAAAAACAGCTTCCTTACAAGTATTATGAACAATATATAATGGGGCTTCTGCCATTTTTGCTATATTTATAGCTCTACCTACAGCTTCCCCCTCAACTAAGCTTCCTCTTGATATTGCATGGTACTTTGGTGCTGTTTTTCCTTCTTTTAAAAGTCTCTCAACATTACATTCTATTATATGAAAATTTTCAGCGTGAACGCATGTAAGTCCACCATTTTCACTTACCTTTTTTAATGTCTTAAAAAGTGTTCCATCATCTACCCTCATACCTTTATATGTCATAAATACTTTAAAACTTGGATATCCTTCCTTAATCATAAATGGAATCTCATTTAGAATTTCATCATCTATATGAGTTATATTCATATGAATTCCATAATCAATAACAGCCTTTCCATCTGATTTTTCTCTCCAAATTTCTGCTGTTTCTTTCAAATCTTTATCTTTAGGTTGAACTGCAAAATCTACTATTGTTGTAGTTCCTCCACAAGCTGCTGCTATTGTTCCAGTTTCAAAATTATCACTTGAAAATGTTCCTCCAAAAGGCATATCTAAATGAGTATGTGGATCTATTCCTCCTGGGAATATATATTTACCATTAGCATCAATTATTTTCTCACTCTCCTCTTCTAATGCCATACCAATTTTATTTATTTTTCCATCCTTTATTCCTATGTCACCCTTAAAAATGTCAGTTGCAGTTACGATAGTACCATTTCTAATAATAGTATCAAATTTCATATTCTCTCCTCCCTATTTATTTTGGTGAATCATAGTATGCTTTATTTGTATTATATCACTATATGTAAACATTTTCTTATTGTAAATTAGCACTTTGTCATATAATTAATGACTATAAGTCATTTTGTTCAATATATATTATATTTATATAGTTAAATCTTATTTTATATTACATTTATGTATTAGTTTCATATTTTAATTTATTATATTAAAAGTTAATTTTCATACAAAATAAATAAGAGTTAATTAATAAAATCAATAACACTTTATTAACTAACTCTTTATTTTAAAACTTATATATTTTATTTCATTAACTTACATACATCGTTTGTAAATTCTACTGGATCTTCTATTGGTAATCCTTCAATTAAACGAGCTTGATTATATAATATGTTAGTATATAACTTAGCTGTATCCTTATCTTTTTCATATGAAGCTTTTAATGCTTTAAATACATCACTATGAACATTTACTTCTAAAACTTTTTGAGCCTTAATGTTTTGATCATTGTTTGGCATAGAGTTTAATATCTTCTCCATTTCAATTGAAAGATCACCATCATTAGATAAACATACAGGATAATTTTTTAATCTCTTTGATTCTCTAACATCACTAACTTTACCTTCTAAAGTTTCTTTCATAAAACTAATTACTTCTTTGCTTTCTTCATCTTGTACTTCATCTTTTTCATCTTTATCTTCTAAACCTAAATCTCCACCTGATACTGATCTAAATTCTTTTTCTTCAAATGTAGTAAGCATTTTAATTGCAAATTCATCTACATCATCTGTAAAGTATAATATTTCATAATCTTTATCTAGTATCATTTCAGTTTGTGGCATCTTTTCAATTCTTTCATTTGAATCCCCAACTGCATAATAAATGAACTTTTGATCTTCCTTCATTCTACTAACGTACTCTTCTAAAGTAGTAAGTTTCTTTTCCTTTGATGAGTAGAACATTAATAAATCTTGTAATACATCTTTATTTGCTCCAAAGTCACTATAAACACCGTATTTTAATTGTTTTCCAAATGCTTTAAAGAATTTTTCATACATATCTCTATTATCTTTTAGCATTTTTTTAAGTTCATTTTTAATTTTATTTTTTATATTTTTAGCAATAAATCTTAATTGTCTATCATTTTGAAGTATTTCTCTTGATATATTAAGTGATAAATCTGGAGAGTCCACTACCCCTTTTACAAATCCAAAGTAATCTGGTAAAAGTTCTTGGCATTTCTCCATTATTAATACTCCATTTGAATAAAGTTCTAATCCTTTTTCATAATCTGATGTATAGAAATCATATGGTATTCTTTCTGGAATATATAATATTGCATTGTAGCTTATCATACCATCAACGCTTATATGAATATGCTTTAATGGTTTATCAAATCCAAAATGCTTTTCTAAATAGAAGTTATTATAGTCATCATCAGTAAGTTCCTTTTTATTTTTTCTCCATATAGGAACCATACTGTTTACTGTTTTTTCTTCTATAATATCTTCATATTCATTTTCAGTTCCTTCTTTAAGTTTCTTTTCCATTATATCCATCTTTATTGGATATCTTATAAAATCTGAATATTTCTTTATTAATGATTGTAATTTATATTCATTTAAATATTGATCATAATCTTCATCTTCAGCATTTTCTTTTAAATGTAATGTAACTATTGTTCCATGATCTTCTTTAATAGATTCCTCAATTGTATATCCATCAATTCCATCTGATTCCCACTTATATGCCTTATCGCTTCCAAATTCTTTACTTATAACTGTAACTTTATCAGCAACTAAAAATGCTGAATAGAATCCAACACCAAATTGGCCAATTATGCTGTGATCATCTTCTATTTCTGTATCATTTTTAAACTTAAATGATCCACTCTTTGCTATAACTCCAAGATTATCATCAAGTTCTTCCTTTGACATACCAATACCTGTATCAACTATTGATAATTCTCTATTTTCCTTATCTACATTTATCTTGATGTAATAATCCTCTCTGTTAAATGTAATAGAATCATCTACTAGAGCCTTATAATATATCTTATCTATAGCATCGCTTGCATTAGATATAAGTTCTCTTAAAAATATATCCTTATTAGTGTAGATAGAGTTAATTACAAGATCTAGAAGTCTTTTTGATTCAGCTTTAAATTGTTTCTTTTCCATTTCTCTAATATCTCCCTTCATACAAATTATAATTAAATTTGTTTATTAGCACTCTACCACTTAGAGTGCTAACCCCTAATTTTTATATACCATATTACCAATTTTATGTCAAATATACTTTTAAACCAAATTCTTTTCAATTGTAAACTCTTACATACTTTTGTATAATTAATGTTGTAAATTTAATAATTATTTAACTAAAGGAGAAAAATCTTGAATATTTTAGTAGTTGATGACGAAATTAGTATTTTACAACTTATAAAAATGAATCTTAAGCTTCAAAATTATAATGTTGTTACAGCTACATGCGGAAATGAAGCATTAGAACTTACAATAAAAGAAAAACCAGACATAATAGTACTCGATGCAATGCTTCCCGACATTAGTGGCTTTGAACTTATTCATAAAATTAAATTAATAGATGATATACCAATTATTATGTTAACAGCCAAAGATGATATTAATGATAAATTACTTGGACTACAATTAGGTGCAGAAGATTACATAACTAAGCCATTTAATAGTACAGAGCTACTTTTAAGAATAAAAGTAATATCTAAAAGGATAAAGAAGTTTTCAAAGAAAACTGATAAAACTCTATCACTTGGTAGAATTACTATTATAGCCGATGAAAGAAAAGTTTTAGTTGATAATGAGTATGTTGATTTAACATTTAAAGAATTTGAAGTTTTAAATTGTTTATGTGAAAACAAAGGTATAGTTTTTAGTCGTGAAGACCTTTTAAATAAAGTTTGGGGATATGACTTTGAAGGTACAACTAGAGCTGTTGATATTCTAATTCAAAGACTTAGAAAAAAGTTAGGACCTTGTCAAACTTATATAAAAACTTTATATAAAGCAGGATATAAATTTGATTTATAAAATGCGTCTTACTGTTAAACAGAAAATTATATTAACTAATATAGCTATTTTAGTACCTATTATTGCATTTATATACATAGTAACATTTAATACTCTTTCAAAAAATTTGTTAGATAACTCTCTTCAATATTTACTTAAAGAAAGTACTACTATGAGAGGCTATACTGAAAGTTTATTAGAATCAAATAATAATCCAAATAAAGAGGAAGCTTTTAAATCAATCT
This sequence comes from Clostridium budayi, assembly GCF_055396605.1. Taxonomy (NCBI): domain Bacteria; kingdom Bacillati; phylum Bacillota; class Clostridia; order Eubacteriales; family Clostridiaceae; genus Clostridium; species Clostridium budayi. Next base: position 523,458 of record NZ_AP042456.1, on the reverse strand, counting down.
CCCCTTTTATTGCAACTAATTTAAGTAATAGGTTTAATATTAGAGTTCAAACTATAAGTAATTCTGGACAAGTATACTATGATTCAAATAAAAATAAAATTAGCTTATATAACAAAGATATTGATAAAGCACTAGAAGGATCTGAATCTTATATTATAAAAAAAGTTAACGGTGTACCTTGCATATTTTTATCTACACCTATATTTTATAAAAACACTAAATGTGGTGTTCTAAGACTAGTTTTATTAAACACATCATCTGTAAATATATTAAATAATACTCTTATGATTATGGTAATTGTAAGTATTGTTGCTATCGGTATTGGAATACTATTAATTCATATTTTTTCAAAAGAACTTGTAAATCCATTACTAACATTAAAAGAAAAATCTAAAAAAATCTCTAATGGAAACTTTGGAGAAAAGGTTTTAATTAATAGTGGTGATGAATTTGAAGATCTAGCTAATACATTTAATGTTATGAGCGAAAATATTGAGAATTACATAGATGAAATTCAAATGGCTAAAACCCGCCAAAAAGGATTTTTTGATAATATATCTCATGAATTTAAAACTCCGCTAACTGCAATTATTGGCTTCTCTGAAATAATACCTAAATTGGATGAAAAGAAAGAAATAATAGAATGCTCTTCGCTTATAGAAAAAGAAGGTAGACGACTTTTAGATTTAGTCCAAGAAATTTTAGTATTATCAAAACTTAATAAAGAAAACTTTTCAATTGAAGCTACTTATATAAATATAAAATCTTTAATTGATGAATGTTTAAATATATTAAATATTAGACTTCATAATTATCATATAAACATAATTAAAGACTATGATAATTTATTTATATATGGAGATTACGATAAAACTAAACAAGTATTCATTAATATAATAGATAATGCTATTAAATATAGTGGATGCGAAAATATAGAAATTAAAGCAAAATCATTAGATGATAAAATTCAAATATCTATTTCTGATGATGGAGTTGGATTTGATTTATTAAATGCAAAAAGTACAAAAGGTAATGGTTTAGGCCTTAATATTTGTAGAGAAATTATCTCTACACAAAAAGGTAGCTTTAATATAGAAAGTACTTTAAATATAGGTACAACAGTAACTATAATTTTCTTTAAAGAAAATATATAGTAGTTGTTAATTTCTATAGAAAGGATATTCTATGAAAAATAATTTTAAAAATATAATTACATTCTACATAATCTTTGTAATAATAATTTTAGTTTTTTACTTTTACTCTACAAAAATTGTATATAATAACTTAAAAGTTATTAATCACTTTGATTCAAGTGATAGTTCACTTGTTACTAAAATTCCAAATAAAATACTTATACATAACGAATACTTAGGTGATATAACTATAAATGATAATTTATTGATGAATGATATATTAAAGTATTTTTCTAATATAACTGTTTATAATTCATCTACACAAAATAAAATCAAAAATAATAATGTAGTGAATTTGTCCGGTAAAATTTTTTATTCAAATGGTAGTACTCAAGATTTTAAAATAAATAACTCATTAACTTTAAATAATAAAAATTATTCAAGTAATTCATATTCAATAAATACTTTAAGAAATACTTTGTTTAGTTGTCTTTATACATATGACAATATAATAAATATACTTAGAAATTCTAAAACCAAAATTGTATATAAAGCTCATAATACTTCTTATACATTAGATTCAAATAAGCGAAATAAATTAATAGCTTCTTTAAAGAAGTTTAAAACTATGGAAGATAATAAAGACTTTTTAGACACTAATTTAAATGAAAAACCAGAAGGTGTATTTAATATTTATATAAACAGTAATAATAGCTTAAATTCTAATAATACAATTTACCTTATAGTTTATAAAAAATATTTAATTGTTCAATACTTAGGCGATGAAAATGGCAAAAATATTTACATAAAAGGTGATCTTAATGAAACATATTTTAAATAAAAAATTATTATTACTTCTTCCATTAGTTATTTTTTTAGTTTTACTATTTTATTTTTACCCTTCTAAGCCAAAGGTTAAATATCCAAACCTTAAAGGTAAACATTTAACTGCTTATGTTGCTTTAAGAGAAGAAGAAGCTAAAGCACTACTTGAAAAATTCAAGAAAGAGACAGGCTGTACTTATGAATACATAAAACTTCCTACTGAAGAGGCAGTTAAAAGAATATTAGATGAAAATGAAAATCCAAGTGGTGATATATTTATAGGTGGTACTTGTGATGCTTACGAATTATTAAAAACAAACGGAGCTTTAGCTAAGTATGAATCTCCTAATGCGAAAAATATACCCTCTGAATATAAGGATTCTTCTAATTACTGGACTGGATTTAAAATTGATACATTAGCTATAGGTATAAATAAAGAGGTCTGGGATAAAGAATTTAAACCTAAAGGTATAAAGCTTCCAACTGATTTTAATGATTTACTAAAAAAGGACTTTAAAAATAAAATAATAATCCCAAGTCCTGAAACATCTGGCACAGGATATACTTTTTTAGCTTCTCTTTATCAAAGGCTTGGTGAAAAAAGTTACAAAGACTTTTTAGATAAATTTAGCAATAATGTTTCTTCCTATACTGTTAGTGGATTTAATTCAATACAGAGAGTTTCTTCAGGAGAATATGCAATTACTATAAACTTTTTAGGTGATCAAATTCTTGAAAGCAAATTCAATCCTAATATAATTAGTATAACTCCTAAAAATACTGGTTGGAATGTTGATTCTGTTGCAGAAATTAAAAATTCTTCAAATAAAGAAGTTGCTGAAGCTTTTATAGATTTTATACTTTCTGATGATATAGCAAATAGTTTACCTAATTATTCTAATTCTATATCTACTAAAAAAAGTAACGACATTACAAATAACATATACCAGCAGTATAGTTTTAAAGATGCTGCTACCGAAAGAAATACCATTATGAAAATGTTTAATGATAGCAATTCAAAATAAATACACAATATTTTTTAAAATCTCTTAAATGTTACATTTATGAAACATTTAAGAGATTTTATTGTATCTTCCTTATTTTATTATATTAATGTAATCGAAAGAAAACGTAATCATAATAAATATTTAAGGAGGACTTATAATGTTTAATTTTTTTAAACCGGCACCTGCAGTAGCTAGATTGCCACAAGAAAAAATACCTTCAGCTTATAGAAATTATCGTATTCGTATGTTTCTTATGATGTATGTTGGTTATGCTGGATATTATTTAGTTAGAAAAAACTTCACAATAGCATCACCATTTTTAATTAATAGTTATAATTTCAGTAAGACTGATATAGGTTTAATAAGTGCTGGACTTGCCATAGCTTATGGTTTAGGTAAGTTCGTTTTAGGAAGCTTAGCTGATAAATCAAATGTTAAGTATTTCTTAGGATTTGGTCTTTTAGCCTCTTCAATAATTAGTATCTTAATGGGCTTTACAAGCGTAGTTTGGATTTTCTTAATCCTTATGATAATAAATGGACTATTCCAAGCAATGGGAGCACCACCATGTTCTATAATAATAGGTAAATGGTTTTCTCAAAATGAGAGAGGACTTAAGATGGGAATATGGAACACTTCACATAATATAGGTGGAGGTCTTATAGCTCCTTTAGCTACTTTAGCTTTATTAATATTTGGTTCAAATAACTTCCAAAGTATTTTCTTTGTACCAGCTGCAGTTTGTATTTTAATTTCAATTTTTGTATTCTTCATTGGAGCTGATACTCCAGAATCAGTTGGATTACCTCCTATTGATGAATATAGAAATGATTATGCTGAAGTTAAAGTTGATACTGACGCTACAAGTTTAAGTACTAAAGAAATAGTTTTAAAATATGTTATTAAAAATAAGTATGTTTGGTACTTATGCTTAGCTAATATCTTTGTTTATTTAATAAGACAAGGTGTTGTTAACTGGATTCCAATATACCTTCAAGAAGCTAAGAGCTTCTCAGTTGCTGATTCAAACTGGGCAATGTTCCTATTTGAATATGCTGCAATACCTGCATCAATATTACTTGGTTGGCTTTCAGACGTATTATTTAAAGGAAAACGTGCTCCTTTAAGTATGATATGTATGATAGGTGTTATATTTGCAATAGTTGCTTATTGGACAACTTCTAACCACCTTATAACTATGATTTCTGTAGCAGTTATTGGATGTTTCATATATGGACCACAATTACTAATTGGTATGAATCTAATAGATATAGTTCCAAACTTTGCAGTTGGTGCAGCTGTTGGATTATCAGGACTTTGTGCATATTTAATTGGTGAAACTTTAGCAGATATCGTTGTTGGATTTATAGCTGATACATTCGGATGGAATGGAGCATTTATATTTATAATATTAGGTGCTATTATGGCTTTAATCCTTTTATCATTAACATTAAACGTAAAAAAAGATAAAAAACAAAATTAATATAAATAAAATTTCCTACGTACAAAACAATTAAACTGACCTAATTATTTAATAAGCCATAATTAAACTTTTATAAGATTAATTATGGCTTTATTATTTTTAAAAATCTGTTTTATACATATTCATATTTCCAAAGTTGCACACTTTATCGTAATGAGGATTATTTGATTTAAAATGTATTAGTACTACTGATTCATCTAATTCTTCATTAATCTTAAAGAATTCTCTGTCACCATATCTTATAGCTTGAAGTGCAAGTGGCATTTCCATCATAAATACTCTATTTCTTACTTTTTCATTGCCAAATATGCCATCTCCATCAATTAATACTTTTCCATATAATATTTTATTTCCATCCTCGTCTTTCCATTCTAAAATTACTTCATCACGAAATTTACAAAACTTATCTTTTGCATATTGTAAACCAATAGTTACAAACAAATCTCCTGTAGTATCGGAATGAGTGAGAGTATATTTTCTTCCTATTACCGGTTCACATTTTGACACACCATCTCTAAATTCAGTAAACACCTTATCTTTATTGAATTCATATTGTCCCATATGTCTTTCTCCCACTCTTATTACTAATTGGGCCATAACTATCTTTATCTAATATAAGAAGCGCTTTTGTTAATTCCTCTGCATGTTCCTTTTCCTCTCGTGAAACATGTCTTACAACATCTATTATTTCCTTATCATCTAAATGTTCTACTAACTCATCATAAAGTAATACAGCTTCAAGTTCTCCCTTTATAGCCAATCTTATATCATCTAACAAATTTCCTTTTAAATTCTTACTTATATGTTCCTTAATTTTTTGTTTAGGGCTGACACTCTCCTCACCTGCAACCTTTTCTTGTGCTTCCTTTTGCTCTGGATCTATTCTTCTTAACTGCTCTAAAAATAAGCCATAATGTTCTTTTTCTTCTTCCATAATATGATGGAAGATATCTTTCACTTCTTTATTATCTGTTTGTCCTATAAAATGACTATAATCATTTATTGCTACAAGTTCTGCTACAAGTCCATCTCTTAAAAGTGACGCATTAGTTTTTAAATCTCCTTGTGGCTGTCTTTCCGTAGTATAACTCATATATTCTCCCCCAAAATTAATTGCTATAATTTAATCTATTATTCTATGCATAGAATTGCTACATATAAAAAACTAGTATACTATTAATCATTAATTTTAATGTATACAAAAAAGGACTAAGATGTTTAATTATCCTTCACCATAATAGAATGAAAAATATAAAAATCCTACTTTAACTATTTTATAATTTCTAAATTCAGTAAAAGTAGTTCTATCTATAGGCGCTGGATTCACTCTAAGAAATTGTGTTTTATCATTTACTAAATCTTTATGCATTGTATCAATTTCTATATCGCTAGTAAAGGCTATTTTAGGGTTTCCAGTTAAAAATAAATGTGTTCTTAATGAAATATTTATACTAATTTTATTTAATAGTGCCTTCTTTTGATATAATAACATCGCTGCTATATGATCTTTCTTTAAATACTTTTAATACAAATCCTAAAACCATACCAAATATAGCAGGTATAATCCATCCAAGTCCTTTATCATAGAAAGGTAGCCAATCAACTAGCTTTGTAAGGAATTGAATATTTAATGCTGTATTACTTAATGCGTAAATTATACTTACTACTGCTGTAAATAAGATTGAAGCTCCGTATATCATCTGATTTTCTTTAAAGAATTTATCAAGCATAGCTAATATGATTAATACAATTGCAACTGGATAAATTGCATCAAGTACTGGAACAGATACACTAAGTATTTTTGTAAGTCCCATATTAGCAAGAACCATACTTGATAATGCTAAAACCCTAACCCAAGTCTTATAGCTTATTTTTTTATTTAAAGTTACAAAATATTGACTACATGAAGTAATTAGTCCAACACAAGTTGTAAGACAAGCTAATGTAAATATTACTGCTAAAAGTATTCCTCCACTATTACCAAAAAGATGCATCATAACATTTGATAATGTTTGAGCACCATTTTCTGTTACTCCAAAAGCTCCACCACTAGAAGCTCCTAAATGAGCTAACATAGAATAAATAACTATTAATAATCCTCCTGCTATCATCCCAGCTTTCACTGAATTTTTAACAATTGCCTTTTCTCCTTTTACGCCCTTAGATTTAATTACAAGAGATATAACAATACCAAAGTTTAATGCAGCAATTGTATCCATAGTCATATATCCATCTAAAAATCCACTTACAAATGGTGAATCTATATAATTTCCAGTTGCATTCCCATAGCTTCCAACTGGATTAAATAAACTTGCAATAAATATTGTTGAAATTAAAATTAATAAAGCTGGAGTTAATACCTTTCCCATACGATCTACTAGTTTAGAAGGTGTTAAGCAAAGCCAATAAGCAACAGCAAAAAATAAGAAAGTATATATAAATAAAGCTACTTCATGTGATATAAATCCCTCTGGCAGAAATGGTCTTACAGCCATTTCAAATGGTAAACTTCCGGCTCTTGGTATACCAAGTCCTGGTCCTATTGAAAGATAAATAAGAATAGTAAATACTGTTGCAAATAAAGGATGTACCCTACTTGCTAATTTGTGTAATCCTGATGATTTTGCTACAGCAATAACTCCTAAGATTGGAAATCCAACTGCTGTAATAAAGAATCCTAATATAGTAACCCACGTAGCATCACCTGCTGATTGTCCTAGAAAAGGTGGGAATATTAAATTTCCTGCTCCAAAAAATAATGAAAATAGCATTAAGCTTACAAGTACTAAATCTTTTTTTGATAAATTGTTCATTTTCTAAACGCCCCCAAATTCTTTTATAATATTAAATCACCTAATCTCTATGTCTCCATCAATAATATCCATAAAAAATGCCCCCTTTTTACATATAAAAAATACCCCGTCCCTAAATATAAGGGACGAGGTTTAATCGCGTTACCACCCTGATTCTATAAATAATTATTTATAGCTCTCATTAATTACGTACTATATAATACGCTTTTCCTATAACGGTGAAAATCCGATAAAGCTTACTAGAATTATATTCGTTCTGCTTTACTTCTCAGAGATGATTTTCAGAAATACATTGAACGTTAGCTTTCAGCATTATGCTAACTCTCTGTGGAACAATTATAAAACTTACTTTTTCTCTTCATAGAATTTAAATACAAAATATTCCATAATTTTATATCTATATTATACCTAATTTTTATGTTTGTCAATTTATATTTAACTGATGGACAAATAATTGAATTTGTCTTTTCTAAGTTTATTTATCAAATAAACCTCCACCATTTCCAGTCTTAATACCTTTTGATGAAGCTTTTCCTATACTCTTTTGAGCTTTCATATTATTCTTAGTGTTAGCCCCTTTACTCTTCTTTTCTTCAATAAGTTTTTTCATCATTTCTATGTTCTTATTCATAATATCTCCCTTTCAAAAAACAATGCTACTCTTTTGCTATTACATATAATATACTATCTATCATTTCTTTTGAAAAGTTGTTTCATCACTATTTATCTAATGTTGTTTCATCATATCCTATAAAAGTTGCTACTGTTACTGCCTTTACTATTTCAAAAATCTTTTTCATAATTACATTCCTCCAATAAATCAAATTTTCATATATTTAAACGTTAATTTTATTTTTATTATTTTTTATAGTTTTTAAGTTCTCCTGACTACATTTATAATTATATATTGAAGTCTAAATATTAAGTATTGATTTACCTTTTAATTAGATTACATTTTTGAAAGATAAAGATAGAAAGTAAAAAGCTAAACAGAAATCTATAAAAGATACTCTGTTTAGCTTTATTTAATTCTTTTATTTACTTTTTAATGCTTTAATTAAAGAAATCTTTCTTCCATAATGAAGAGTTCCTCTTTTGTATAACTTACTACTAACTATACCAACTAAAATAATAAATCCAACATTAATTAAAGTTGTTATTATTATTTCAAATGCACTTACATTAGATAAAATAATTCTTTCAAAAATTAATAGTGGTGATGCGAATGGTATATAACTCATAACTTTTGCAAATGTAGTATCTATATTACCCATACAGTTCATAGCTATTAAGAATACAACAACAAAAATCATAGTTATTCCGCCCATTGCTGAATTTACATCTTGAGGACTAGATGCAAGTGATGCTACTGCTGCATATAACATTGAGAAAGTTAAATATCCAAGTAAGAAATAGAATATAAATGCAATTATTACTCCAAAGTTTAAGTTTAATGCATTTATAGATTCTGTACTTATTCCCGAAGTCTTAAGCATTGCAAATCCAGCACCCAAAATAATTACTATTTGAGTTAATCCAACAGCACAAACCCCTAAAACTTTACCAAAGAATAATTCCATAGGCTTTGCCATAGTTATTAAAGTCTCCATTATTCTATTTGTTTTTTCTTCAATAACAGAATTTGCAACCATAGAACCAAAAGTTAAAGTTATCATATATATACCAAATACAAGAGCATATACAAGTACCATTCTTTCTTTAGAAGAATTACCTTTTTGAATTATTTCAAGCTTTGCAGGCGACATAATACTTGTATATTCTTCTGTAGTTAATTTATATTTTTTCATATTTGAAATTACTTTCATATCATTTAACACTGAAGTAACCTTCTTTTGTAAATCACTTCCTGGTGCTTTATTTACATATAACTTTCCTTCTATTTCACCTTTATTTGAAACTTCTAATAAAGCTACATACTTTGAATCTCCAGACTCTAATTCTTTTTTGACATTTTCAACCTCTTTACTATCTTTTGGAGTAACAAACTTATAACTCTTATCATCTAAATTTTTTATAAATTCATTATTTATTAGATTTAAGTTTCCTGACTCTGTTATCATAATTTCATCAACTGAATCACTTTTAAATAGGTTCATTATTTTATCCATATTAAAGAATCCAGCCATTATAATTAAAGTAATTATAGTTGATATTATAAGACCTTTATTTCTAATAGTTTCTTTATACGTAAATCCAAATACAGTTAAAAATTTCTTCATTCTATTCACCTAACCTTTCAATAAAAATATCATTTAAAGATGGTCTTTCAAAATAGAATCCATCGAAATCTATATTTGAATTAGTAAGCTTTTTAAGTATTTCTTTTCCTCTATTTATATCATTCATATCAATATGGAAAGCTCCATTTATGTATTCATAACAATCAATGTTTTCTTCTTTTAGTATGTTTTCTATATCTTTATTTCCTTCTATAACAAGTCCTTTAATTCCATAATCCTCTTTTATCTTCTTTAGATTTCCTTGAAGAATTGTCTCACCTTTTTTTAGCATTATAATATCATCACAAAACTCTTCTACATCAGACATTCTATGACTACTGAATATTAAAGTCTTTCCTTCTTTTAATAAATCCCTTATAACATTTTTAAATACTTCAACATTTACTGGATCTAGTCCACTAAAAGGTTCATCAAGAATTATTACATCAGGATTATGAATTATTGCTACTATTAATTGTATTTTTTGCTTATTACCTTTTGATAAAGTTTCAACTTTTTTGTTTAAATAATCACTTATTTCAAACTTTTCTAACCAATATTTTATTTTTTCTAATCCATCTTTTTTACTCATTCCATAAAGAGATGTAAAATATAATAATTGATTTTTAACTGTAAATTTTAAATACAGCCCTCTTTCTTCTGGTAAGTATCCGAAAGAATTTTCATTAAAGTTTCTCTTCCTGTCATCAATTAAAACCTCTCCTGTGTCACTCGGAAGTATTCCAAGTAAAACTCTTATTGCAGTTGTTTTACCAGCCCCATTTCTTCCAAGTAACCCTAAAGCTTTTCCACTATTAATAGTGAAATCTAAATTCTTTAAAGCTTGTACTTCTCCAAAGGACTTGCTTATGTTTTTTGCTTCTATTTTCATAATATCCCCCTTTTTTATATTTTTTTAATCCTATTATAGCATATTTAAGTATAATTGTAATTTTATTCATAATAAAATCATTTATCATACTTAATAATGCTTTATTTTAAAATACCTTTTTCTATTGTTATTAAAATTATTCAATATATATAGATATAAAAAGAAGAAGTACTTTATACTTCCTCCCTTTTATCAGATTTGTAGTATTTTATTTGTAGTTAATTTAAAACCTTCTTTTAGTTCTGCTGCTTTTCTTAATACACTATAACTTACATTCCTCATAGTTAATCTAAAACTATTACAAAACTTATACAACAAAGATTATTAAATAGATTTACATTCCTCATAGTTAATCTAAAACTCTTACAATATAATGTATCTGGAGTATTATTAAAATGATTTACATTCCTCATAGTTAATCTAAAACTCAGATAATATATTTAATGAAGTTCCTGTAAGCTAATTTACATTCCTCATAGTTAATCTAAAACGCACATATAACCTCTCTAACTCTATCAATTTTATCATCATTTACATTCCTCATAGTTAATCTAAAACTATGTCTAGCTTTAGCTAATGCAATAACCTTGCAGAAATTTACATTCCTCATAGTTAATCTAAAACCTTATAGAAAGGTTAGTAGAACAGAATTCAAAATTGTTATTTACATTCCTCATAGTTAATCTAAAACGACTACCAGTTGTAAATAATAAAGCAACATTAAAAAGATTTACATTCCTCATAGTTAATCTAAAACCAATGCCAGTTATGACTAAATCAGAAGTTTCAAGAAAATTTACATTCCTCATAGTTAATCTAAAACACCTTAATAAATTAAACTCATCTAAATCTGTTTCTATATTTACATTCCTCATAGTTAATCTAAAACAAGGATCTACAACGGTGGAGAAACATTAAATATATCCATTTACATTCCTCATAGTTAATCTAAAACTCAAAAAAAATTAAAGTATAGATAACTAATTTTATTAATTTACATTCCTCATAGTTAATCTAAAACACAATTCCCCTTATTTCTATGCAAAATTTATTGAATAATTTACATTCCTCATAGTTAATCTAAAACGAATATAGTAGTGAAAAAGATGTTAGCCAAGATCCAATTTACATTCCTCATAGTTAATCTAAAACCTTCTTGTTCTTCAAATATTTTTTTTGCGTCATCTTGATTTACATTCCTCATAGTTAATCTAAAACTTTTAAGTGCTATTAGGAGTTTTATTACTGATTTAATTAATTTACATTCCTCATAGTTAATCTAAAACATCACACTAATATGATTCAGAATCCTTTGAAGTTTTTATTTACATTCCTCATAGTTAATCTAAAACTATTTATCTTCCGAAGCCTGTTCGTGATGTAATTGGATTTACATTCCTCATAGTTAATCTAAAACTTTTGACAAAATATCAGTTGTTAAATTGTTAGATCTATTTACATTCCTCATAGTTAATCTAAAACGTGGTGTATAGAAACTACCAGAATAAGCAAGATTTAGATTTACATTCCTCATAGTTAATCTAAAACGAATAATGATTTATCACTTAACCAATCTTCTGTATCATCATTTACATTCCTCATAGTTAATCTAAAACTGAAACATTAAAAAAGGACAAGCTAGGAGGATTTTAAATTTACATTCCTCATAGTTAATCTAAAACCCGACTGGCGTTCCGCTTAGTAAAATTACGTTGCTATTTACATTCCTCATAGTTAATCTAAAACCAGGATCAAATGCTAAATTTCCATATTTATTAAATATATTTACATTCCTCATAGTTAATCTAAAACTTTAAGAAGTTGTTATAATTCTTATTCTGTTGATAAATTTACATTCCTCATAGTTAATCTAAAACTTGATTTTGTTGGTGCAAATGGTAATAAGAATTGGGTATTTACATTCCTCATAGTTAATCTAAAACTTATTTACTACATCATCAACACTAACACTCGCATCTTTATTTACATTCCTCATAGTTAATCTAAAACTAGATACAGTAAAAACAGGATTTGTTGAGATTAACTGATTTACATTCCTCATAGTTAATCTAAAACGGGTATTACTATATATGTTCAACGTGGATGTTACAAATTTACATTCCTCATAGTTAATCTAAAACAACAAAGCTAGAAATAAGTAACACGATCAAAAGAGCTAATTTACATTCCTCATAGTTAATCTAAAACCCATTTCTTTTTGATTTAGTTGAATCAAGTTTTAGATATTTACATTCCTCATAGTTAATCTAAAACCAGCTCTAGACAGAATATTAAAACAAGTGGGAATAAATTTACATTCCTCATAGTTAATCTAAAACCCCGAATAATTAAATGTAATGAATGGCTTAGTTAAGCCATTTACTATATATTAATTTTATCATATTGGGTATAACTTTGCAGTATAATCCCAGTAATAAAATAGCAATTTAATTACAAATTGCTCTTAAGTCCCTAAATAATTGACTTTATGTTAATACCTAATAAAAATCTATTTACTGCAAAACATAATTTTATATAAAAAGCTCATCATAATTTTTCTCATTACCAATAATATATTTATTAATGTTGTTATTATTTTTAACTTTATAAATATATACTGAATCTTCTACTGAATTTAATATTAAATCAAGTTCTGATAAGCATTTTCTTAATTTCCCATCTGTTATATTGCCTTCAAATACTGAATTTTGTGTCCACGTAAGATACATCTTAAGTTTTTTTCTCACTTTATTAACCCTTTTCTCTCCAACATCATAAGTAACTACAACAAACATATTACCACCACGCCTTTAATGCTTTATATTTTTCATTCTCTACTAAAAATTTTATAATTTTATAGCATTCTAATTTTATAAATCCTCTATACGATACTTTCCTATTTAAACTTCTATGCTTTATAGTAGTCATTAGTTTATTTTCATATTCCCTAATAAACTTCTTTCTACCAACTTCATTTAAATAACATATCCCGTCTTCTATTTTAAAATCATCTAAAGTTATTACTTTTTTATTTATTAATGTAAATATAACAGGATCAACTATAAGTGGCTTAAATATTTCTGCTATATCTAAGCTTAAGGAAAATCTTTTAGTTGAAGGCTCATGGAGATAGCTAATAGTTGGATCTAATTGTGTTTTATAAATCTCTGCAAGTACAGTTGTATACATCATACTATTCCCAAAGGAAATTAATGCATTTATAGGATCTTTTGGAGGTCTCTTTTCTCTTTTATTAAATACAAACTCTTCTTTTAAAAAATAATTTAAAGCTTCATAATAACTTTTTCTTCCTCTTCCCTCTGCACCCATAAGTTCTTCTATATTATTAGAATTATTAACAGCTTCTCTTTCTTTTTTTATATTATCTATTAACTCTATAGGAATTTCATTATGTCTCCTTAGATTTCTTAAAATATGATGAAATGCTGAATCTATAAAAGCCTTTGCAAGTTCTTGTCTTTTTTTCTTATTTGTATAGGCAGCTGCTTGTTTTACTAAAAGTATTCCTGATACATTTTTCTTTCTTGAATAATATGTTCCAGAATAAAAACCATAATAATTATATATATTTATAAGAACTCCATATTTAGATATATAATTTAAAAGCTTAGTATTTAAATCTATTTCTCCAAATAAATGAATTCTTTCTATTTCTTCAATAGGTATAGCTTTTTTATTCTCCTCTGAATCTATAAAATATATTGTATTTTCTTTTCTCTTGAGCCTTCCATTACTGAAAACATAATAATCTCTTCCCATATTAATCTATCTCCCTTACATAACAATACTCATAATAAGCACATCTTTTACAATATGGTAGTTTTAATACTTTAGGTGGATACTCAAGATCTAATACTTCTTTTATACGTATTAATGTATTTTCTATATAAATTCTATCTTCATCTTTAAGTTCTACTTCTATAACTTTTCTTTCTTTTACGTAGTTTAATGTTCCTTTTCTTTTTATTCCGATATTTTCTAAATAATATAAATAGTATAGTAACTGCATTTTATCTGATTCTTTCATTTTACTTGTTATCTTTACTTCACTTACTTTATCCTTATCAATAATATCTACTTTAATCATATTATCAATAAGTTTTTCTTTTTTATTCTCTTTGCTTTTGTAAGAACTTTCGTGTACTACTTTTCCTTGTAATACCCTATCATCTAGATTTTCCATGGAAATTCCTTTTGAGAATAACCAAAGTTTCCTTTTACATATAAAATAATAGTTAAATTTTATTCCTTGAACTTTTAAATCATCAAAATTAAATTCCATCTTATACCCTCCATAATAATAATCCTTGATTAGATATTACAATCAATCAAGGACATATTGGGTATACAATAAAATTTTTATACAAATTGTGATTCATCAAATTCAGTAAATTTATCTAAATATTCAACTCCTTTATCAAATGAATATTTACAAGGGAAAATTTTTATAGTTTCAAATTTATTTATTTCAATTTCATCTATAATTGCACCTTTTCTTTTTGCTGAATCTATTGATCTTGTTGATATTGAAACTGTATTCTCCATTATTTCATTCTTTATTGCTATTCTTTTTGAAAAATCTTTTTCTTCTTTTAATTGTTGTATTAATTTATTTATATACTCTTTATTACTTTCATACATTTCTTTTGGAATAATAGTTTCAGATGATATGTCTCTAAGTTTAGCTTCATTTTTCTTTAAATCATAAGGTTGAATATTTGAAAATGCTTCAATTGTATCTTTTATTTTATTAAAGTATTTTGATTCCTTTAATCCTTCAACTGAATACACTTTTTCTACTAAATTCATTTTTTCATCTTCATCAAGTTTTAATCCATCATACTGTAATATAAATTCCTTTGATCTTTCAAATATATCAATATCTATAATTGAACTTTGTCTGTTAATACCAGATGGTCTGTTTTTATCTCCAACAAATACATGTATATTAGGCTCACTTTTATCTAAAACCCTATTTCTATAAACTCTACCCATTCTTTGTAACAAACCTGATATATCTGAGAGTTCAGTATATAAAACATCAAAGTCTATATCTAAACTAGCCTCGACAACTTGTGTAGTTATCCATATCCCTTCAAATTTATTATTAAGATCACCATCTTTAAAAATTTGCTCTTCTTTAATTGCCCTATCCTTTTTTATAAACCTACTATGAAATATATTAACTTTATCTTTAATCTCATCATATTGTGTTAGTTCATCATATAGTTTTTGTGCTAACCCTACTGTATTTACAATAACTAGTACCTTTTGATTATTATAAGCCTCATATATTCTTTTACTACTTATATTTTCTTTATAAATATTAACCTTATGTCTTAACATAATATTTTCATCTATTTCTTTTAAAAATGGTTTATTAGGTTTTAGATAATCTATTCCTTCATTTATATTTGCATAATTCATAAAGTACTCAAATATAGGTGGAAATGTCGCTGTTAATATAGCAAATTTTCCCCCCATTATATTTATTTCTCTTAATGCCAATATTAAATATGCAATCATATCTGGAGAATACATCTGAATTTCATCTATAACTAATTTCGAATAACTTAATGTTGCAAGCTTTAATTCAAAACCCTCATATTTAAATATAAAGCCTATCAGTTGATCTAAAGTGCATATTGTTAATGGTAATGATAATTGTTTTGTTAAATCTAAATAGTTCCTATCTATACATCCATCATCTTCTCTTTTCATATATTCTGATGCACTATCTGAGTGTAAAAGAGCTGTTTTTTCTTTTTTATATCCTATCTTATTTTCATTTATAATCCTATCGTAAATTGAATTTATAGATACCTTTAATGGAAGTGTAAAAAATCCTTTATTATTATCTATCCATATTAATGCCCCTTCTGTTTTTCCAATCCCTGTTGATGCTTTTACTACTAAATTACTCTCTCTATGTTGCTTCATAAATTGTTGTAACTTATTTAATTTAAAACCATTTTTTGTTATAGAATTCTCTGTTATTTGTCCTAAATCTCCTGGCTTTATTTCTGCTTGAACTCCACTACTTGCAGCATAATCTATTTTATTTAATAACCCTTTTGTCATTATAAATTGTTTAGCTAGATCTTTATTGTTATTCTGCCTATCACTTACTATATCATTTTTTATTAATATTCTTGTTCTTAAATACTTAAAAAAGCTAGTATCTAATTTACTAATTTTACCCACCTTGTCGTATGTAAAAATTTTTATTTGATTTTCTAAATCTTTTCTTATAACTTCTTTAATTTCTGCTTTTCTTTCATTGGTAAGTTTTTCTCTATAGTGATGATAAAAAATACTTTCACATAGAATTTTTATTTCTTCCTTTGTAAAATTCTCTTTCAAATAATCAAATGGTAAAAAAGCATTACTTAAATATCCATGAGGAACTTCATTTATTTTAAGTAATTCATCTCTTTTTTTTGATAATAGTGTTTTTCCTTCTTTTTTTCTTTCATTATTTATATTTTCTATTATCTTATTTTGAAATTTAGTGTTTATTTTCCCAACATCATGATATATACATGCTAATTTTAAAATTTCCCAATTTATATTTTTCATATTAGGATATATATCTTTTATATTTTTGTATTCCTTAATTAACTTCTCAGTGTGTTCTATAACAGTTTCTTCATTACCTATTGGATAACTTTTAGCTAAAAATAAATCCTCCATAAAACCTCCTAAAATATAAGGTAGAGTAATACTCTACCTTATAACTAAATTAAAAACACATTGCTTCCTTTATTATCTCTATAGCTTTCTGCCCCTTCAACCAAAGTTCTATTTCCAGCACAATATTGAACCTTAACTTTTTCCCAAGTTCGAATTTCTACACCTTTTCTTATTTGCTCTTTCTTATATACTTTATTTAAATTATATACTGTTGCATTTGTTCCAATCTCATTATCACTTATATACGATACTGGTATATAATAATTTATATTTTTATCTAAATCTTCTACCTCTTCCTCAGCTAAAGTTACAACTTCAACATTATCTATTCTTATTATATCTTCTCTTCTCCCTAATGATATATACTCTTTCGGACTTCTGAAACTGTCATAAATTATATCAATTAAATTATCATCTTCTGGATATATATGAAGTATAAGATTAACATCCACTAAAAGTTCTGATGTTGCAACCCCTTTAGTTGAACCATAAGTACTACCATCTTTTAAATTAAACTTAACTTGATGCCTTCCAGCTTCAAATTTTGTACCTGCAAATTCATATCTTGTATATAGATCATATACTCTTGATTTAAAGCTCCCTTGTATAGAAACATCCATATTTTTATATTCTTCAAATCCACATGCAAAATGAACCATACCTATAACTGTAGATGGTGGTGGTAAAGGATAACTCTCCTTTAACTGAAAACTTGTTGGTTTCTTATAATTAACTAAGTTCTGATATATTTCTAATCTTATTGCTCTTTTACTCACAAACAACACCTACACTTCGTAATATGAATTTACTTCTAATTTCATATCATCAAAGAACTTACCAATACTTTTTGCATTTAATTTCTTAATTATTTCATTACTATTAGAGAAAATACCGTCTATTAATCCTACTTTTGTATTTTCTTTTATTTCTTTATCTAATTCTAAAACATTTAATATAGACTCTATTTTAATGTTGTTATTATAACAATTAACTCTATTTTCAAAGAATGGATTCTTGATGCTATATATTCCGCCTATCGCAAATATAGGAGATAAATTTTCTCTTCTACCTTTTATATCCCTATATAAGAATTTTATTGTATCTAATAAATTATTAACTCTTTCTGCCTTTTTGTCATTTGAGATTTCTATATTATCATTTGAGTCTATTCCAACCTTATCTAAGTCAATTGAAATTGTATATGCATAATATGTTTTATGAATTTCACTTTGAGCTATGTTTCCTCCATCTTTCTTTTTCTTAGCTGTTTCATTAAATCTATCTAACAAACCTTTATTAGTTAAAAAATCTAAATCTGCATTAAATGTTTCAAGTGCGGTTGCATTAGATAATCTTACTACTGCTGATCTTGTTTTAACTGGCTTCTTTGTTTTCATATACCCAAATAAATCTATTTCTGCATAATCCATTATTGTTGCATCTGGATGGAATTGTAATACTTCTCCATCTAAATCTAAAGGTGTTCTATATTCACCCATTTGATTTACTATATTATATCTAATTGCTTGTCTTGAGATATACGTATATGCTCTTCCACCATCTCTTGATATTTTCTTTAGCGATGTTACATTTCCAACACCTTCCCCGTAATTTGCGCTTTCTGCTTCAAATATAAATGTTGCTGTTAATCCTTTAATACTTTTCATTTTATTTATTCCCCTCTCCATCATCTTTTTTATTTCCATTCTCACCTTGTAGACCAATCAAAAATGCATATCCAATGTTTTGTAATAAATCGTCATCCTTTAATCCTTTTGAAAATTCACTAGGTATTTTTAGTTTCATATACATATAAGAATTAATTAAAGTCTCCATAAACTTAGCACTATCTTTTGTCTTTAGTGCATTTAATAACCTATACGTTATTCCTGAAAGCTTTCCTTCACTGCCTTTTGATACATATACTTCTCTAAGTTTTAAACCATAAGAATTAAACCTATTTATATCATCTAACCTCATCTCTTTACCTCCTGTAACAGAACTATTTATCTGTAAAATTTTATATATATAATTTATTCCTTTAAAACTTCCATTTAAATATAAAGTAACTAAATCTGCTATTAATCCAAATAGATTTTTTCCGTCATATAATCCCTTTATTACTTCATCATAAAGATTGATATAATATTTATCAGTTATTTTTACCCTAACTTTTATTAATGTATTAAGCCTTTTTCTATGTGAATATATTATTTTCATAAGTCTTGGTGATAACATATTAAAGCTATATGGTCTTCTATCATTATTTGAATCTATTTTTATAATTTGTATATTCTCAAATTCCTTCTCTAAATTATTAACGTTATATTGCTCCATGGAGTTAACTATATTCAAATATGATAATTGTTCTATTTCCTCAAGACTCTCATTTTCATATTTTACGTTTATAATATTACTTTGCTCTAAACAGTTAATATTTTGATTATTATTTATAAATAAACCTTTACCTTTTATTGTTGTAAAACCGAGTGGTAGACATGAATACAGTAAATTACATACTGGACATATATAGGCATCTCCATTTAGATTCCAAAAATGAGATGATTTCCTTGACATATCTACACCTGTTTTAACTAACCAAGTCAAATCAAAAGCTTCTGGTTTATTTAATTTTGATATTTTATTATCACACGTAAAGCAATTGTACTTAAATTTTGTTTGATCTTTATTTATATAATTTAAAGCATTATCTATGAAATCACTTTTATAAAGTTCGTACATATGCTCCTTATTCTTAGTACTTGATAAAAAACTTACATTACTCCAAAATGGCTGTACTATTGAATACATAACATTCTTAGCTGCAATTATTCTCTTTACATCTTTTCTATCTAAATATTCTATTATTTCCCTAAGTATATTTATTTGTTCTTCTATTTCACTATAAAAGTCATTTATATTATCTTTTTTAGATAATTTTATTTTCTTTAATTTTTTTTCTAAACTTATCACTAAATCACTATCATCTAAAAGTAAATATGCATTTTTATAACTATTAGAATTCAGCTTAGATTTTGATTTAAAATCTTCTATAATCTTATTTAACCTTTCTAAATCTTTTTCTTTAAATTCATCAATGTTCATATTTTTTAATATAGAATCATATCTTATAAGTTGATTTACTGATAAACTATTTTCATTTTCCTCAATTAATACCTTAAAGTATGCCTCTTCAAAACCATCTAATAAGCTTGAGTCAAACTCTATATAATCATTTCCCACTCTTATATTCTCTAGTTCTTGACTATTTTTCCTTAATACTTTAATTAGCCCAACTATCGCTGCATTTTTAAGCCAATCTCCTTGTTCTATTCTAATTTTACTCATGCATATATCACCCCCTTAAATTAATTCTATAAGTCCAAATCCTTCTGATCGTCTAAAGCCTAGTCCATTTTGAAGAAGTAAATCTAAATCCTCTTTATCTCCTTCTAAACTAAACATTCCTGCATAAGAATCTATAAATATATATTTTTTATTAGTTACCTTCTTGAAACCGTTTATTTCTTCTTTTACAACTTGTTTTTTCATTTTTATTGGTGTAAAGTTCAATTCTTTTTTAAGCCCGTATCCCCTATAGGTTTTTAAAAATAAATTACTTATATAATTTAATTCAATTTCAAAATTTTTATCTTCTAATTGTACTGGTTTATTCGATTTATCTTTGATATATATTGGAGATAACGTTTTACATAATATTGAGCTTTCAGTAACTTTCTTTTCTTTTATTAAAGATATTTTCTTTCTAATAAGTGTGTAATCCTTATACTTAAATTCATTCTTGCTTAATAATCCATTATAAATAGCAATTCCTAAATTATAGTCAGATGTACTTATGGTAATCGCAATATCTCCATTTAATTCTATATAATCTTCTTTTATATTAAAGTCATTTAAGTATAGACCAAATACAAATGGTTTTATCTTTTTATTCTTTTTTCCTTTATAAAAATATAATTCCTTAAATAATTCTTCATCACCTAGCTCTATTGCTTTTTTTATTATGCTAGTACTCATAAATCTATTACTTTTAGGAATTCTATTATCTTTTGATTCTAGGATAACTCTTAATCTCATTTAACCACTCCTAAATAAATTCTTTATATACTTTAAATCCTTATTTATATAACTTATTTTAAGTTTAATATCTAAACTAGACATTTTTGGGTATGAATTTTTTTATTTTATAAATTTTTTATCATTTTTTCTAATTCTTCTTTTATCTTCACTTTTAAACTTTCAGGTTTTATAACCTTTACATAGCTCTTCATAGATAATATCCAAGATATTACTTCCGGCTCTCCTTTCATTATTGCTTTAAATAAAATTTTACCTTCCTCTAATTCTTCTATTTGTTGATTATCAACCCATATTCTTTCCTTTATACTATTTGCCATTGGAGGACTTATTTCTAATTCTAAATCATATTCTTCTCCTGAAAATATTCCGATATTATTCATTCTCTCTTCTTCTATAAATTTTTCTATATTTAATTTTTCCTCAAATTTCTTTGTAGTTATAATATATTTTTTTATTCTTATTATTTTGAAATATCTTATATCATTTCTTTTTAAACAATTTGCAACTATATACGATTCTCCTTTGTATATAAATAATTTATATGGCTGTATTCTTCTAGTTGATTCTTTTCCATTGTTTCCTAAATAATCAATTATTACTTCATTTTTATTTAAAATAGCTTCATAGAAATCTTCTTGTATTTTCATAATATATTCTTCATCTATATTCACTTTTGAATAAGGAATTATTTGAGTTACTACACTATCTGAATCTTTTAAAATTGTATAATTTATTTTCTCTAAAGCTTTTTCCAATTTTTTATTCATACTATTTTGTGAAGAGTTTATATGAATCTTTAAAAGCATTATTTCCTCTTTTGTTAGTAATTCCTTAAATGGGAAATATGAATCTAACATCTTATACCCACCATTTGGACCTGGTATAGATTCTATTGTAAATAAATTTGCAATACTATTTTTATATCTTGATATTTGCTTTTCCGAAACCCCAAGTTCTTCTGCTAAATCTTTCTTTTTTATCACTTCTCCTCTTTTTAACTTAAAAAGCATTTTTAGCGTATTTTCTATATGCCCCATATTTATCTCCTTATACAGTGAATTTTAAATTTTTTGTATTTTATTGTAATATATAGTTATATAATACCATTATCTTTCAACAGATTCCAAACAAATGATTTTGATACTTTATACTCTCTTGCTAACTGAGATATATTTTTAATAGTACTTTTTTTATAATTACTCAGTTATTTATTTTAAATTAAAAAGCTGACATCAAATTTGATGTCAGCCTTTTAATTTCTCATAGTTAATCTAAAACAAACTAATTTTATTACATTCATAAAATCACATTTATATTGTTCATAGTTAAGTTTTGTTAGATATAACATGAAAAAATATATTTATTTAATTTCTCTTCCACAATAAGGGCAATATTTAAAATCACCTTCTATTGTTTTTCCACATGATGGGCATACATTTTTAGGTGCATAATAATAGCTATTTCCACCATTGCCTGCTTCTTTTAAATCCCAATATGTTATATCTAAATCTTCTCCACTTTCAATTCTTTTTCCCTTTTCTTTTGGAATTTCATATATAGCATTGCATCTATTGCATTTCACATAATATTCTTCATTCCATTTAAATATTGGTATAAAGAAGAATTGAAACATGGTAAATGTTTTTATAAGTTTACCTGTAGTTTTAATATTACACCTTTTACAAAGTATATTATCTAATGATTTTATTTCTTTTTGACCACTTTCTATCCCAAATATGCCTATAAAAAACATAACTTCATCTCCGTATTTAAGTATTTATAAAGTTATTTTATCATAAAGTAAGAAAAATAACCTTATAGATAAAACTATCTATAAAGTTATTTATTTACTCGAAGAATTCTTTAGCATAGTTGACTGTACCACTAATATCTTTTAATCCATCTTCAATAAGTTCAACTGCCATAAAGTTTTCATCTGGTACTTCAAATGGTGCTTTTATTCCCCACTTACTTGCAGGTTTATATCCAAAACGAGGATAATAATCTGAATGTCCTAATACAATAACACTTCTATATCCTAATTCTTTTGCTCTCTTATGACTTTCAAGAATTAGCCTACTTCCTATTACACGCTTTTGATAACTAGGTAATACTGCTAGTGGTGCTAATGCAAGTGCTTCATTATTGCCTATCTTTATTTTAGTAAGAAGTATATGTCCTACTATCTTGCCATTATCTTCTGCAACAAGTGATAAGCCTTTAACAAAAGCTTCACTACCTCTTAATTTATTTACAAGATTATGCTCATTATGATCTGTATGTTCTGCATTCATAAATGCTGATTTTATAACTTCATAAATTTCATTAAAATCTTTATTATTTTCTTCTCTAATTATAATACGCACTTATTTTTATCTCCCTTAATAATAAAACTAATATTTATCATTTATATTTTTCTTTACACCTATATATGTCGCAATAAAATATCCTCCATATATTAATATTGTAACTACTGAAGTAATTATTATGTTCTGCATAATCTTCGAACTACCAAATATAGATGCTATATGAGATGCTATTTTAAGGCCAACTACTGAATGAATTATTGCTAATGATAATGGAATAAAGAAATACATTGCCACTTGCATAAATATTGCTTTATTTATTATTTTTTTATCTACACCGATATTTTTTAACAACCTATATCTTTCTATATTATCTGTTGATTCAGAAAGTTGTTGTATCGCTAGTACGACTGAGGCTGTTATTAAAAATATTATTCCAATGTATATTCCGAGATATGAAGCTATAGCTCCAATTCCAACAGAATTTGATATCATTTCCTCTTTACTCATACAATGTATTATATCTTTATCTTTAATTTTTTTATTGTATTCTCTTATTTTTTCTTCTATACTCTCTAATTTTTTCTTATTCTTTAAGTTAAAATTTACTATTGATTGATTTATTTTTAAGTTTTTAACTAAGTTATCATTTACAACAAAAACTAAAATATCACCTTTCATAAGTCCATTAGCTGTAGTAACATTCATTACTTCATTATTTTGGGGTGTAAGACTTTTTCCATTTAAATTTATTTTAATGCCTTTTTCTAAACTCTCATTTATTTTTGGCATAACATCATCTACATTGCTAAAAGCTAAATATTTATCTTCTTTTAAATCTATTGTTCTTTTATTTAATATTTTTAAAACAGAATTAAAATCCGATATTTTCATTACACTTATATTTGTATCATTTGTTATTGGATAGTAAGCTTTCTCTTCTTTAATTGCTTTAGTACTTAGAAAATCACTATATTTAATATTACTTTCATACATAACAGAACTACTATATTCATCAACATAATTTTTTAAATCAATATTATAATCTTTTAATCCTTTTACTATATTCATCCCATTATTGTTCCATATTGTTGCATCAAATTGAGTTAAATCTTTCATTTCAGCATTTATCGCACTATTTATCCCCATACCACCTGAAAATGTACATATTGCTATAAATAACATTAAACATATAAAAGACATTGATATAAATGTTGTATTTATTTTACTGCTTATTTGTTTTGCCACAAACATATTTAAATCTTTTAAATAAAACTTCTTATTTAATTTAACTAATTTCAATAAAAATCCTGTTAATGAATAAAAGAATAAAAATGTTCCAACCGCTCCAAATATAATTGCTACACCATCAATATTAAAACTTAAAGTTCCAATACCCTCGCTTAATATTTTATAATAAGCATATCCAATCATAATAATACTTATTATAAATAGTATTACTGAAACCCACATATTCTTTATTGTTTTTTTTTCATTTTTCTTTGATGCTATAAGTAAATCAACTAATTTTATTTTTCTAATACTTATACTATTAAAAAGTAAAACTACTATATAAATAAGAGCGAAACATAATATAGTTTTTATAAAAGAACTGCTTGAAAATACAAACTCAAACTTAGTAAAGCTTACTCTAAACATTTTAGCAGTAAATACTGACATCCCCTGTGATAATAATACTCCTAAAATTATTCCAACTACTAAAGAAAGCAATCCAATAATAAAAGTTTCTAAAAAAACTAATTTTGATAAGCTTCCCTTTTCAACTCCTAATGTCATATAAATACCAAATTCTTTTTTTCTTCTCTTAATTAAATAATTATTGGCATATATAATTAAAAAACCAAGTACAAATGCAATAAAAACCGATACACTTCCTATAAACTGATCCGCTAAATTAAAAGCATTTTTTTGCATTTCATCTAATTCCATTAATATACTTTGGGATTCTATCGCATTAAATGTATAAAATATACAGACTCCAAATACTAAAGTAAAAAAGTATATAGTATAATCTCTAAAACTTCCTCTTAAATTTCTAATAGCTAACTTAAAGTACATTGTTTGAGTCACCTCCAAGAAGAGTTATAACTTCAATTATTCTATTAAAAAACTCTTTTCTTGAATCATTTCCTTTTACAATTTCATTGAATATTTTACCATCTTTTATAAAAAGAATTCTACTTGCATAGCTTGCCGTAAAAGCATCGTGAGTTACCATCATTATAGTTGCATTTAAATTTTCATTCAAATATTCTAAGGTTTCTAAAAGTATTTTAGCTGACTTTGAATCAAGTGCTCCTGTTGGCTCATCTGCAAGTACTAAGGCTGGATTCGTAATTATAGCTCTCGCTGCTGCAGTTCTTTGCTTTTGTCCTCCTGATATTTCATATGGATATTTATTAAATATATCACTTATATTTAACTTCTCCCCTATACCCTTTACTCTTTTATCTAATTCTTTATTATTTACTCTTTGAACTGTTAGTGCTAATGCTATATTTTCATAAACAGTAAGAGTATCTAAAAGGTTGAAATCTTGAAATATAAATCCTAATCTTTCTCTTCTAAATTTTGAAAGGCTTTTTTCTTTTATTTCTGTAATATCTTTACCTTCTAAATAAATATGTCCACTAGTTACTTTATCTATAGTTGAAATACAATTTAAAAGTGTCGTTTTTCCACTTCCTGATGCTCCCATAACACCAACAAATTCTCCTTTTTCTACAGAAAAGCTAATATCATTTATAGCCTTTGTTACATTTCCTTTCTTACCATAATATTTCTCTATATTATTTACCCTTAAAATTTCCTTGCTCATTTTTATCCTCCTAACAAATTCTTTATAATTAAATTTTATATTTATAAATACTCTCTATCCATAGGAGAACATAACGAGAAACTTACATATTTGTCACATTAAATCTTTTAATTAAAAATCATCATTTTATTAATTGGAAATATTATAGATACTGTTGTGCCTTCATTTTCTTTAGATTTAATATTTATAAAAATTCCTAATTTGTTACTTAACTTTTTACATAAATATAATCCTATGCCAGTAGCTTTACTAAACTTACGTCCATTTTCTCCTGTATAACCTTTTTCAAATACTTTACTTATATCTTTTTCTTTTATTCCAATACCATTGTCACTTATATTAAGTGTAATGCTTTCCGAGTCTGCAATTGTATAGAATTTTATTTCACCTAATTCTTTATCTATATATTTAATTGAATTAATTACTATTTGATTTACTATAAACTCTAACCATTTGCTATCACAATAGACCTTTTTATCCAAATCTTTAATACTTATTTTTACCTTTTTACTTATAAGAACATCTGAATTTTTTCTTATAACATTATTTATACAATCTAATAGATTTATTTCTTTTATAATATAATCTTTTTCTACATCATTACTTCTTGTGTAAAAAAGAGCTTGTTCTATATAATTTTCTACTTTATTTATTTCTTCATCTATACTTTTAGTTACATCATTATAATTATTTTCTATTAATAATTTACATGTTGATATAGGTGTCTTTATTTCATGAACCCAAATTTCAATATATTCCCTATACTCTTTATTATTAATTTTAAATTTAGCTATTTCATCATTCATTGACTTGTCTGTCTTTTTAATTATTTCATATAATATTTTACTTTCTAAAAAACTTCCTTCATTAATAACATCTGATATAAGGTACTTTTTATCTAATGCATCTAAATTTTTTTCCAGCTCACTATAATACTTTTTCTTTCTTAAATAATCATATATATGAAATAAAATAATACCTAACATATTTATTATTATTACAAATAAAATAGCAAAGTTACTTATATTTAATGCCTTAAGCAAAGCTCCTGTAAAAAATAAAATTAATATATTTATTATTATAAAAATTATTCTATCTTTAAAAAAATCAGTTAATCGCATATTAATATATATCCTTGTCCTCTTTTTGTCTTTAAATACCCTTTTGCCCCCAACTCTTCAATTTTCTTTCTTAATCTATTCACATTTACTGTTAAAGTATTATCATCTATAAATTCATTCGTTTGCCATAAAGTCTTTATTATTTCATCTCTTGAAACTATCTTTTCACTATTTTTTATTAAAATAAATAATATCTTGCTTTCGTTTTTAGTTAAATCAATACTTTTATTATTGAACTCTACTTCACTCTTATATAAATTATATTTTAATCCATTATAATTTAAAATTTCTGTTTCATTGCTATTGCTATATGTTCTTTTTATTATTGAGGCTATTCTTGCTAAAAGAATTTGAGTATTATAAGGTTTTGTTACAAAATCATCAGCACCTAAATTCATACTCATAAGCTCGTCAATTTCACTTTGTCTACTTGTAACAACAATTATTGGAACGTCACTTTGTTTTCTTATTTCTCTACATACATAATATCCATCATAATAGGGTAAATTTATATCTAACAAAATTATGTGTGGATCTTCATTAATTGCATCTCTAACTACATTTTCAAAATTTGTTGCTACGCTTGTTATATAACCATACTTATTTAAAAAAGTACTTAACTCATTTCTTATTTTTTCCTCATCTTCTATAATAAATATTTTCTTGTTATTCATATTTTTTCTCCCTCAATACAAAAAACCGTACAATATTGGCGCACGGTTTTTACTTTTCATATTTTATTATAGGTTATTTTTACATATTTTAAAATAAATCTATCTATTTATACTATATTTATATTATTAATTTTAAATTCTTTAACTAATAAAAATACAATAATTAAAGATGATACTACATCTGTAATTGGCTGTGCAACCCATACCCCATCTAAGTTAATAAACTTAGGTAATATATATAATACAGGAATTAATACTATAACTTGTCTAAGAACTGATAAAAACATTGACTGCTTAACTTTCCCTATAGCTTGGAAGTAAGCTGGTCCAATTAATATAACACCTATAAGTGGAAGTGTTAAAGCATATACTCTAAGTCCGCTTATTGCTATATTCATAAGCTCTAAATCTGTACTAAATATACTAATAAATACCTTTGGGAAAATCTCAATTAATATAAATCCTATTACTGATATAATTGTCGAATATAAAATGGCTAATTTTAATGAATCCTTTGCTCTTTTATATTCCTTTGCTCCATAATTATATCCTATAATAGTTTGAACACCTTGATTTATTCCAAAAATAGGCATAATAAATATTAGTACTATTGATGTAACTGCAGTCATAGCACCAATTGCTAAATCTCCACCGTAAATCTTTAAAGAGTTATTCATTATTAAAGATACAAAACTTGTAGCAAGCTCCATTAAAAAGGGTGCTATTCCTAGAAGTATAATTTTCTTAACGGTTCTAATCTCTAACCTAAAATTTTCTCTTTTTAACTTCATAGTAGATTTATTACTAAGAAAGTACCATATTATAACTATAAATACTATAACTTGAGTAAGTACAGTTGCAATAGCTGCTCCTCTTATACCCATATTGAATGTAAATATAAATATTGGATCTAATATAACATTTATTAAACATCCTAATATCATAGTTCTTGCAGCAAATTTTGGACTCCCATCTACTCTTATAATGTTATTAAGTGTAAAACCTGTTATGCAACTAACTGATCCAATTAATATTACACTAATATACTCTTTTGCATAAATTATTGTATCAGGGCTTGCCCCAAATATTTTTAGGATAGGATTTATAAAAGTAAGTCCTATTATCATAAGTACTAATGCAACTATTATTGAGAAAATAAAAGCATTCCCTAAATATTTTTCTGCTTCTTTATGATTTTTTTCTCCAAGTTTTATTGCAATATTAGTTGTTGCTCCCATTGAAATTAAAACTCCAAAAGAAACTATCAAAGTAAATATTGGCATTGTTACTCCAAGTCCTGCTATTGCTAATGGTCCCACATCTTTAATCGCTCCAATAAAAGCTCTATCAACAATATTATATAAAGATGTTATTAACATACTTAAAATAGCTGGTACGGAATATTTAATAAGTAATTTACTAATTTTTTCTTCAGCTAAACTTTCTATATTCTTCATTTTTAACCTCTTAATTATGTCTATATGGTTTTAAACCATATCATAAGTTATGCAAACTGGTTTTCCACTCTTTGGCTCATTAACAATCTCAGCATCAATATTAAATATTTCTCTAAGATTTTCTTTAGTCATAACTTCATGCGCTGTTCCTTGACATACTATTTTTCCTTTTTTAACTCCAATCATATGATCTGCAAACCTAGCTGCATTATTTAGCTCATGTATTACCATAACTATTGTTCTGCCTTCTTTTTTATTAAGTTCTTCTAATAGCTTAAGTACTTCTAATTGATGAGCTAAGTCAAGATATGTTGTAGGTTCATCAAGTAAAAGGATATCTGTTTCTTGTGCTAATGCCATAGCAATCCAAGCTCTTTGTCTTTGACCACCTGATAAAGCTTCTATTGGTCTATCTCTAAATTCTAATATTCTTGTCTTTTCTAAAGCCCAATTAATTATATTTTTATCTTCATCTTTTAATTTTCCAAATCCTTTTTGGTGTGGAAATCTTCCATATGAAATTAATTCTTCAACAGTTAATCCATTTGGCGCCTTTGGACTTTGTGGTAAAACTGCCATAGCCTTTGCAAGTTCTTTTGAATCTTGACTATTTAACTCTTTATCATTTATATATATTGACCCACTTTTTGGTTTAATTATTCTAGCTAACGTTTTTAAAATTGTAGATTTTCCGCAACCATTGGATCCAATAATTGTTGTTATTTTTCCTTTTGGTATTTCTAAATTAAGATCTTTTACAATATCTAAATTTCCATAGGATATATTTAAATCTTTAGTTCTTATACAATTCATATCTCTTCTAATCCTCCACTATTCTGATAACATTAAATAAACAAAGTATGGAACACCTATTATTGAGACTACAATTCCCACTGGAATTTCTATTGGTGCTAATAAATTTCTTGAAATTGTATCTCCTATTAATAATATTAAAATTCCAATAAGTGCTGCTGTTGGTATAAGTGTTTTATGCTTTGGACCAACTAACTTTCTTGCAATATGTGGCGCTATAAGACCTAAGAAAGATATACTTCCTGCAACTGATGTAGCAATACCTGCTAATATAACTGCATAGACAATTAATTTTCTTCTTTCTTTTTCAACACTTACACCAAGTCCTGTTGCAACTTCATCACCTAAATTTAATGTATCTAAATATCTTGATTTATATATTGTAAGAGCCATGAACCCAATTATAAAAGGTGCTATAGCTATAACGTACTTCCAATTTGCACCCCATATGCTTCCTTGTGTCCATGCCATTACTCTATTAAATTCTTGAGTAGTAAACTTTAATTGGAATATAGTAAGTATTGATGAGAATGCTATATTTATTCCTATTCCTATTAAAATTAGCCTTGAAGAGCTTATTCCGTTTTTCCAAGCTAAAATATAGATAAAAAATGCTCCTAATAAAGCTCCTAAAAGTGCTACTATAGGCATAGTGAATATAGTAAAATTGCTTACTCCTTTATAAACATCACCATTCATAAAGTATATGTAAACTACAACAAATAAAGCTGCACCTGAATTAATTCCTAGTATCCCTGAATCAGCCAAATCATTTTTTGTAACTCCTTGAAGTAATGTTCCTGCAGTTGCAAGAGCTGTTCCAACTAATAGTGCAATGATTATTCTAGGTAATCTAATATTAAAGATAACCATACTATGACTTCTAGTGCCTTGTCCTATTAATGTTTTTATTACCTCTAATGGATTCATAGAAAAAGATCCAAGGTTTAAACTAACTAAAATCGTAACAAAAATTAATGCTACTAATGCTATTGATATAAAGACAAACTTCTTATTTTTCATTAATTACCTTTCTCCTTTTCTAATTAAATATATAAATATAGGAACTCCAATTAATGCTGTAAGAGAACCAACTGGTGTTTCATATGGTGGATTTATCATTCTTGCTACTATATCACCATAGACAAGTAAAACAGCTCCAATTATTAATGATGCTGGTATTATATATTTAAAATCTGAACCAACTATCTTCTTTACTATCTGTGGAACTATAAGACCAACAAAAACAATATTTCCAGCTACTGCAACAGATGCACCTGTTAAAAGAATTACGATGAAAATAGATATTAATCTTACTCTATTAGTATTTTGACCAAGTCCTATTGCAACTTCTTCTCCTAAACTTAAAACAGTTATTTTTGGTGCCATTATAATTGCTAGTACCATTCCTATAATTCCAACAACGGCTAATAAATAAACTCCATCCCATTTAGCCCCAGTTAAGCCTCCTGATATCCAAAAGCTTAATTGCTGTGATAAATTAAAATACATAGCTATTCCTACAGCTAAAGATATAAGTAATGTTCCAATTGCAGTTCCAGCTAAAGCTAATTTTACTGGATTAACTTTTCTTGTAGTTCTTGAACTTATAAAATATACTAAAATTCCACTTATACTTGCACCTAAAAACGCAAATATCATAATACCTACGCTACCTATAGCTAAATTAGGATTTATTGCTTGCAGAACAAATGCTATTGCTATAGTAAATGTTGCACCTTGAGTAATACCCATTACTGAAGGGTCTGCTATTGGATTACGTGTAATTCCTTGCATTATTGCTCCTGAAACTGCTAAAAACCCTCCAACTAATGCAGCAGCAATAGCTCTAGGTATTCTAATATCCCTTATTATTTTTATATTTACATCATCACCATTAACAAATATACTTTTTAAAATTGTAGATAAATCTATCTCTTTAGCTCCTAATGATATAGAAAGCCAAAGACCTAATACTAATAAAATACATCCTATTGTAACTAATCCATATGTTCTTAGTTTTCTTTTCTTCTTAATGTCCATTTAGCCTCCTGCATTTATAACAAGAAGGTGGCAAAAGAGGCCACCTTCATAATTATTTTACTAATTCATTTTTAATTGATTCTAAGATTAACTCTTTTCCTATTGGGTTATAAACTTGAGTGAAGTATGGGCTTGTATTAAGCATTACAACATTGCCATTCTTTACTGCTCTTATTTGTGACCAAACTTTACTTGCTTTTAAATCTTTTTTATTTGACTCATCTGCAATAACAACAATGTTATCAGCATCTATACCCGTTAAGCCTTCCATTGTAACTTGTGGTAGTGATATACCATCTTGTTTTGGCATATTTTTTGGCTTAGCTAATTTCATATCGTCATATAATATTGATCCTATACCGGCATCAGTAAATACAAAGAAGTTTCCTGGACTTGCAAGCACTGGTAAGTAAGTTTCATTTCCTTTTTTAGCTATTATTTCTTTTCCTAGTTCTTCTGCTTTTTTATCGTAATTTTCAAGCCAAGTTTTTGATACATCTTCTTTTTCAAATAACTTTCCGATGTCAGTTAATCTATCTCTCCAATCATTTGCATAGTCTTTTATCATAACTGTTGGTGCTATATCTTTTAATTGATCATATATTTTTTCTTGTCTTTGACTCATTATTATTAAATCTGGATTACATGAAAGTATTGCTTCCATGTCCATAGTTTCCATCATTGAATGTCCTACAACTTTAGTGTCCTTAAATTTATCACTCATATAGCTTGGAACTTTAGTTGTATCATATGAATCTATATTTGCTGTTCCAACTGGCGTATATCCTAAAATAGCTAGGTCTTCACTACTTCCTGATATATCAACTATTCTTTGTGGATTTGTTGGTATTTCAACATCTCCTTTTAGAGTAGTTACAGTTCTTTTTTCTGCTTCTTTATTATCTGATTTAGTTGTATCACCACATGCAACAAAGGCACCCATTGATGCAACTGATAATGCTATCAAAATTAATGATTTTAACTTTTTCATATGTATTCCTCCCACAATTTATGTACTAATCCTTGAACTTACTTCAATGATAATGATTTTCATATTCGCCAGTTAATTATATAATGATTTATCTTATCAGTCAATAATAATTATCAATTATTATTCAAGGTAATATTGTCCAAAAAGTAATAAGGTACTTAAAGAATCATTGATAGGTTAATGAAAAATTCTTGAATAAATAAAAAAGCTGACTTCTGAATAATACAGAAATCAGCTTTTTTAGATTTAAATAATAATATTATTTTTCTTCAACCTTTTTAACTTCTTCTATAACTACATTGTTAGTAGTTACTTTTACTTTATTATTATCTAACTTTTGTAGTATAATTCCTAATACAACTAAAACAATTGCATAGAATCCATATTGAGCACAGTTTGTCATATAATAACTTATGATATTAAATGCATTTCCTTCTGTTACTAATGCACCTTGTGCTATCATTTGTGAAATATATTCATGACAACTTACAATTGCCCAAACCATAAAAATAAGTAATAATGCTGCTATTACATATAGTATAATGCTTGCTATATTTATGCTTTTCTTTTTGCTCATGATTCCTATCATCCTTTCAAATAATTTATTACTTAATAAAAAATATATTATGTCCTTATATTTTATATTATTATTATAACAAATTTATCCTATGCTTAGTGTGAATTTTAATTCACATAAACTTCTTCATAATTTTTAATTTGAAATCATAAATAGAAATTATAGCTTTCTTCTAATAATTTTTCAATCTCTTCTTCCGTTAAATGTCTGTACTTACCTTTTTCTAATGTCTAATCTAATACTACATCACCAATTGCAACTCTTTTTAAATACATAACATAACATCCTACAGCCTTTAGCATACGCTTAACTTGATGTTTTCTACCCTCTGATATAGTAAGATAACAAGCTACAACAGGTTGATTATATTTACCTTCATCTACGTTGCATAAGTTATCAAGTTCATCTTTAAAATCTTTATAAAGTCCTGAATTTACAACTTTTATTTTGGCAGGTTTAGTTAATAATAGCACCTCATCGGTAACTCCATTATCTAAATATATTCTGCCTAATATTTCTTTTATTCTATTAATATCATCTTTTTTTTACTTTAATCATATAACCTCCCCCTAATAATCTCAAATTTATAATTAAATTATAACAAGGCTGCCATCACTTTTGATTTTTAATCCAAAAATACAAATTTATGGTGTGAAAAACATTTTAACTTTTAATTTTAATTAAATATATATGTATATATAAGTATTATAAAAAATACTATAATATCATTATCAATATATTTTAATTATTAATGTAAATCTATGTGATTATTATATATCTATCTTAGATTACTATTAAAAAATAAAATTATATATTAAATATAAAGTGGTCCCTATGTCAAGGACATTTAAAAAAAGAGAGTTAAGATGCTAAAAGCTAATTTCTGTATTGAACAGGAGTCAGCTTTTTTAAATTCCATTGACAACGATCATTGTTATAATAATCAATATAATCATCTATAACTAATTGTAATTCTTCTAGGCTAGAGCAACATTTGTAATTAATTTCATCTTTCATGTGTCCAAAAAATGATTCCTGCGGAGCATTATCCCAGCAATTTCCGCGCCTGGACATAGATTGTCCAAGATTTTTAGATTTCAAAAGTTTTTGAAATATTGGGCTTGTATAATGACTACCTTGATCTGAATGGATAAAGGCATCTTCGGCTAATTTTACCTTAGAATTTGTAATTAACTTATGTATCGTATTTGTAACAATATCTAAAGTTATACTATCTGATAAATTATAAGCTAATATCTCATTTGTTGAAGCATCTTTGATGGTAGACAAATAAGCCATATTAGAATTTGAATATGGCAAATATGTAATGTCTGTAAGTAATACCTTACCTGGCACTTTTTGCTTAAAGTTCCTATTGAGTAAATTTGGAACTACAGTATGTTCCTTTGTAGCTTTAGCTATACGCTTATACGGATTAGGTTTTCTAATTGGACAAATTATATTAAATTTTCTCATTATCCTTTGTATACGCTTTCTGCTATAAATAATATTGAATCTTTCTTTTAAGATCATTTTAATAGATCTTGATCCCTTTTTATATCCTCTATAATTGAAAGCCTTTAAAACATTATTTTTAATTATTTCATCTTGCTTTTCACGATTTTTACGATTATTTTTAGACTTTAAATAATTATAGTAACCGGAACGTGAAACATTTGCCACATTGCATAATTGTTTAATTAAATTTCCTAAAGGTAATTTGTTAGCTAGTGACTCTATTAGTCTAAATGCTTGTGCTGCTATTACTTTACTTTTTTTCACCTGCCTTTCTTGCAGCTCTAATTTTTTTAATAATTCTATCTCAGCCTTTAGATATTCAATTTCAGCATTTTGTCTTGATATTATTTCGTCTTTAGTAATTTTACGCTTACGCGGACGCCCGCAATTATTCCTTCTAGTATCATCTAATCCTAATATTCCATTATCTTTATATGCTTTTCTCCATCTTGCTCCTGCACAATCTACGCGACGCATCCCAATAATATCTACATCAAATCCAGCTTCTTCAAAGATAACTCTTGAAGTCTTGCCTTTACTAGATTCAGCAATTAAATGTATTTTAAATTCATTAGTATAGGTTATTGATTTTTCACTTAACTTATTAACATATTTATTCTTTGATAATTTAACTATTTCATCCTTTGAAAATCTTATTTTACTCATAACAAATCCACCTCATAAATTTATTGTACAAAAAAGAACCTATAATAGATAGACTCTTTTTTATAAGTGTCCATCTTATAGGTTCCAGTTTAATATTATTATATCTCTTTTTTATAAAATACTGTTAAGTTATTAATTTTTAAATCTTTTTCTGCATTTAATAAGTTTCCATATTTTAAATTTTCTTCTGAAAGATTAATAGAACGCAATCCCATAGCTTTTCTTTGTTCTAAAG
This sequence comes from Clostridium budayi, assembly GCF_055396605.1. Classification (NCBI taxonomy): domain Bacteria; kingdom Bacillati; phylum Bacillota; class Clostridia; order Eubacteriales; family Clostridiaceae; genus Clostridium; species Clostridium budayi. The sequence goes on along the minus strand of NZ_AP042456.1, from coordinate 487,010 downwards.
GTATTTTTCTAAATTCTTTAGGACAATACACTTTAGCTATTTTCCCTTCCTCTAAATATATAATCTTATCTACCAAATCCATTAAATAAAAAATCCGATGTTCTGCAATTAAAATTGTTTTTCCTTTATCTTTTAGTTTTTTTAATTTCTTACGTAAATTTTTTATAGCTATCATGTCCAAATTTGATGAAGGTTCATCTAATAAAAAAATATCAGGATTCATTGCATAAACAGATGCGAAAGCATTTTTTTTTGTTTTTCACCACCTGATAATTCAAATATGCTTCTCCCTCTAAGTTTTTCTATATATTACTTTATATAACACATTACCCTCTTCATTAAATAATGAGAATAATGTTTTTGTACCTCCTGCATCTATTCCAATATAGTACATATTTACCTCCTACACACTTTTAAAACTAAACTTTTGCCATGGTTTTATTTCCTTTAAAATAAACACTTCATCTTCTACAATATGACCTACTACATTGCTTCTTCCACTATTTTTCATTTCATTCAATACTATTTGTAACTCTCCTGCATAGTGTCCATATTCACTACTTTCAATTATTATATCTCCTGGTTTTAAAATATCTGGAGTATTAAATATTTTAAACTCATGATTCTTATATTTAACTCTACTTTGAGTAGAACGTATCATACTTTCACTTTTATCGCCTCTATTAAAATGTAATTCATCTAAAATTATCTTTTTTTCTATTTCTGGAATATTATTAACCAATTTCACGTTAAACGTAACCATATCCTTACAAATTTTTGACAATTCATTTAGCTCATCTTTAATTGGATAACAATTAGAAATTATTATATCATCAATACATCCTAAAGCAATTAGATGCTTAGCTTGCACCTGAATTGGTAAATCTCTATGAATCTCTAAAGTAGGTAATCCATCTATTACAGGCCAAGGTCCAAAAGCTTCATTATTTTGTGAAGTAATAAATGCTGCCGTTCTTAAACCATACTTTTTGAACCTATCTGTACAATCTAAAAAATGATGTAGATTTAATCCACTATATCTATGAGGATAAAAATTATGACAAGCAATTAAATTATACTTATTAGGCATATAATCCATTATTGTATCAATATAACTTGTATTATTACTCATATTTATCTCTATCTTTAGACCTTGAGGATTAAAAGTCATAATCGATTCTTCACTTCCACTATAACCTGCATCTAAACGTATCCCACCTGCTCCTATCTCTTTAAAAAACGTTAAGTCACTATAACTTATTCCTAACTTTGAGAATACCTTTGGACTTACATCTACTATTATTTCAAATCCTTTTTTTGAAGCATATTCATTTATACTTTTAAAAGTGTTTTTAATAGTTTCTTTATCTTCTGTCGCTGAAAGAAGACATGAGAAAATTCTACTAAAACCAGCCTCATATGCTTCATCTATATATCTTAATATTCTTTCTTTTGTAGATTTTTCTGGATAAATAGAAATTCCTAATTTACGCATTATTCATTCTCCTCGCAAAATAATTTATTATCATATGATTTAAAAAATGGATAGTACACAATTACTGATATTATTATTTGCACAGCACATAAAATAATAGCCGATATATCTCCACCTGTAGATATAAATGCACCTATTGGAGTTGGAAGCACCCATGGAACTAATATAAATGGAGCATTTACCAAGCCACTATTCATTGCAAACCAAGCTACTGTTCCAGATATAAATGGTGCTATTAAAAATGGAATCATCATTGTCTTATTGCATGCTATAGGAGTACCAAATATTACTCCTTCATTTATATTAAATAAAGATGATATAAAGGTACTTTTTCCAATACTTTTAAGATAATTGCTCTTAGATAAGTATCTCATCAAAAATACTAGGCCTATAGTACACCCTGAACCACCAATCCATACAAACCATTGATAAAACATTTCATTAACTATATATGGAGAAGTAAATCCATTTATTTTTGCAAATGTATTTAGGAATATCATTTGAAACCAAAAAGGTCTAACTAAAACACCTATTATAGCTACCCCATGTATGCCTAGAATCCAGAATAGACAACTACTTATTAATATTATCGTCATCCCAAAATATGATCCTATAAATTTCATTACTGGAGCTAATATATTACTTATAGGTACAATCCAATTAACAGACACTAAATTTGCAAGTATAGTCATTATTATAACCACAATAAAAATACCAATTATTCCATCTAGGTACTCTATAGCAGCTACAGGAACTTCTTTAAAATTTAACTTTCTTAAAGTAATCTTAGAACATAATCTATATACTTCTACAGCTATAATTGAAATTATAATTGTAGGAAAATATGATAAAAATAAATATTCATAAATATTCATAGTATTTTCGGCAAAATTTATATATTGACTCCATAAAATTAAAATAGTAGAAAAAGTAGTTATAAATCCAACCTTTTTCCCATCAATTCCATAAGAACCACTTAATTCAGATCCTATTCCATATGAAATATATATGAATAATATTGCATTAAAAAGGAAATATGGAATCACCAAAACTTCCTTGTTATTTTGTATAAAACTAATATTAAACTCCATACCTAAAGAAACAATAAATACAAATGTTCCTAATACCGTTAACAATGGCATAGCTCCTATTATTGCCATCTTTATAGCCTTTAAATGTCTTTGTTCAGATAAAAACATTATGGGATTTGATAGTTTCTCATTTAACTTTTCTGCCAATTCATTCATTTAATTGCCTCCTACAAAAGGACACTCACATATGGTCCCTAATACAACCTTCTCTCTTGCTCCTGTAGCACTTGGCACATTAGAAAAACTTCTATGTATTGTTTCATTTCCTAATATAACAAAAGCAATAGCCTCTTTTGCATCACTTGAATATCCTTCATCCTCTTGAGTTACTACTTGAATTTCAGGTAATAATTCTCTTAAATATTTTAGTAATGTAGAATTATGTGCACCACCGCCACCTATAATAACTTTATTAATAACATGCTTATCTAAAATGAAATTCTTATAGTTTTCTGCTATAGATTTTGCTGTGAACATAGTTACTGTAGAAACAATATCTTCATTTTTAATAAAGTTAAATTTCTCAAGTAACTTTTCTACATATTGTTCTCCAAACTCTTCTCTACCTGTTGTTTTTGGTGGAATAGCATTTATATACGGATTAGACATCATAAAATCTAGCATCTCTTCATTTACATTACCTCTTGCAGAAGTCTCCCCATTCAAATCATATCTTTTATTGAAAAGTCTAAGCATTACTTCATCAATAATCATGTTTCCTGGTCCAGTATCAAATGCATAAATTTCATCAACACCTACATTATTAGGGATAACTGTTACATTCCCTATCCCCCCTATATTCTGAAGAAGTACCCCTTCTCCCTTGCTTCCATAAAGTATATACTCACTAAATGGCACAAGTGGTGCACCTTCACCTCCAGCTGCCATATCCATAACTCTGAAGTTTGAAATTACTTTTGTCCCAGTTTCATAAGCTATAACTGCACTTTCTCCAATCTGTAAAGTAGATGGAACAACCCCTTCTCCTTTTCTTGGAATATGATAAATAGTTTGTCCATGACTAGCTATAAAATCCAATTTAGATATATCAAAGTTACTTTCTTTACATATCTTCTTAACACATTCTGCAAATAAATATCCCAACTTAAAATTTAAGCTACATACTAATTTCACATTAGAGTGCTCTAAACTACATGCCATTTTTATATCTTTTTTTATATCATCTGGAATGGCATAAGTATTGAAGCCTATCATCTCTATTCTTGTATCTAAGCCACTTCCATTTATTTTTGCTAGTATAGCATCTACACCATCTAAGGAAGTACCGGACATTAAGCCTACAGCATACATATATTTTGCCTCCTATTCGAAAAAGACTGTATAAAAATACAGTCTTTTTAATTAATTATTTATAGATTTCTTAACAAAACCTTTACTTGCATTTAATCTCTTAACTGCCTCTTCTTTAGTACAATTTAGTAGTACCATTATTATAGCTACCTTACATTCTCTATCTGATTCTTCAAATTTAATACTTGCTGTTTCATAGGTACATCCTGTAGCTTCCATTATAATTCTTTTAGATCTTTCAAGAAGTTTCAAATTTGTTGCTTTCATATCTACCATTAGATTTTGATATGTCTTTCCTATTCCTACCATACTAGCTGTAGAAAGCATATTTAGAACTAACTTTTGCGCTGTTCCTGCCTTTAATCTTGTGGACCCTGTTATTACTTCTGGTCCAACTTCAACTTCAATGGCAATGTCCGCAATCTTTCCTACTTCACTATTAGGATTACAGCTTAAACTTATAGTAAATGCTCCTATTTCCTTTGCTTTCTCTAACGCACCTATAGTATGAGGAGTTCTACCACTAGCAGCAATTCCAACTACTACATCATTGCTTTTTACACCTGCATCTACTATATCTTTTGCTCCTTGCTCTTTTTTATCTTCAGCGCCTTCTTTAGCCTTAACAAAAGCATCTGGGCCTCCTGCTATTAATCCTATTACCTCAGTAGTAGTTCCAAATGTCGGAGGACATTCTACTGCATCAAGTACTCCTAAACGGCCACTTGTACCTGATCCTATATATATTAATCTTCCATTATTATTTAATGCTTCTATAATATGTTTTACCGCTTCCTCTATTTCAGGAAGTGATTTTTTAACATTTTCTGCAACCTTAGAATCCTCTTCATTCATAACTTTTAAAAAGCTACAAATACTCATTTCGTCGAGTCCCATCGTTTTCTGATTTCTTTTTTCTGTAACTAAATGAGTGATTTTTACTTCTGCCATTGGGAACCTCCTTAACTTTATATCTTATTAATCATCTCTATTCTTTAAATTCTAACGAACTTAATTTTTGTCTTATAATCCACATATTCTAGTAAATCCACATAATCAGGATGTATAAAACCAATGTTGTTAACTCTAGCATCTGATTCAAAGTCTCTCTTAATTAATTGAATTTCTCCACAATATCTTCCTATAAGCTCATTGTCTATAGTTATAGAGCCTCTTCTACGGAATCCATTATTATATGGTCTGATTCCAGATGTTCTTGGTGTAATTAAACGTAAAACTGATTCTGAAAAATCTTTACGACAAGTATATTCTTCTTCATATAAATACTCATACTCTTTTTCAAAATGAGCTTTTATAGTTATTACTTTATCTTCTATATATCTATTTATATACTCTAATGTTTCTATTTTAGCTTTACTATCTCCTATCAGCACATCATCTACTCCACAGCTGCTGATTAACTCAATAGCTGCAACATATGGATGCATTTGACGATGCCTTTCTACAGTTGGTAAACCTTCATATAATGGAAAACGCTTTAAATCATCTCCTGGTACAAAAGCTTGTACTTTTAATCCATATTTCTTAAATACTCTATTCTTATCTTTAAAATAATTTAATCCAAGTCCTGTATTATTTCTAGGATAGAAATTATGAGTTAAAGAAATCTCTGTAAAGTCTACCTCAGCTTCTTTTGCTGCTCTTAAATATTCCTCATTAACAACACTTGCATTTAGCATTAATTTAAAATCCTTCAATAACTCCTTTATAGTATCAAAGTCATCAAATCCATAATCTAATCTTAATGCCTTAAACCCTAATTCTTTTAATTTATTGTAATCTTTATGAGAAATATTCAACTTTTCAAATGTTATTGGAGATACATCAGGAACTATTTCTAACCCCAATATTTTACAAGTTTCTAAAAATACGGGCATCTTCTTATCTAGCTCTGAATAATCTTCCTCAGGAATATGAAGTGATGTAAAAATATATTTTGCGCCTATCTTTGCTGCTTTTTCAAGATAATCATAATCTAAATCTTGAAAATAAACTGATATTCCTAACATATTTTCCTCCTGCTATTCACCATCTATTGATAATAATTCTTCATTTAAATCATTCTTTTCCATAGCTTTTACAAATGGCCAGAATACAATCGCTAAAATAATCCATGTTACTATAACAAAAAGTGCTGCTGTTAAATTACCATTAGTAGCTAAGAAGGCTTTTATTGGTGCTGGTGTTATCCATGGCACTGTTAGTACTGGCACTGGTAAAATACCTGTTGACACTAATACTACTGCTACAACTGCAATTACCATATAACTTAAAATAAATGGAATCATCATTAATGGGTTCATAACTATTGGTAATCCAAATATTAGTGGTTCCCCAATATTAAATAGAGCAGCTGGTAATGATAATACACCTAATGCTTTAATACGTTTTGACTTAGAGAAACACATAATAGCTGATAAAGGTGCTAGTCCTATCCAAACATAGTTATCATAAAATACACCACTAAATAAATGTGGTAATGATTCTCCAGCAGCCATAGCAGCTTGGTTAGCAACATTCATTTGAGTCCAAATTGGTGATGCAACTGAACCTACTACGTTACCTCCATGTATACCAACTGACCAAAGTATACGATTTAAGAAAGTTGATGTCATTACTGTAGCTACACTATCACCTGCACTTACTAATGGTTGGAATGCCCCCATAATAATTTGTGGTAAATTAATATTAAGTACAACTCTAATTACCCACCAGAAAGTAACTATTAATAATGATGGTATTAACGCTACGAAAGCTTGTGCAACCATTGGTGGAACACCTTCTGGCATCTTTATAACTAATTTTTTTCTAACAAAGAAACGATATAATTCCGCAGTAACAATTGCAATTATAAGTGCTGCAAATACTCCCTTAGGTCCTAAGAATTCTGTAGGAACCCCTGTAAATGTTCCAGGATCTTTACCTTCAATAAAAGTTTTTACTGTTTGAGCTGGAACTGTTAAAAAGAAACATGCAACTGAAAGAATTACTGGTCCTAAAATATCATTATTTTCACCATTTTTATTGTAATACTCTATAGTTGCAAAAGAAGCTGATATTGCTACAAATAAACCTATAAATGATGTACCAACTCCTGACGCTGCTGCAAACTTAGATGAAAATGTTCCAATAAAATCTTTATATCCTTGTACAGGGAATGATGCAAGTAATAAGAATAATGACCCAACGATTAATAATCCTGTAAAAGTAATAAAAGTTCTTTGGATAATTTGAACATATCTCATTTGAGAAAATTTTATTAGCGGCGGTGCTATCTTTTCCTCAATAAATCCTGTTAATTTTTCCATGTATAAACCTCACCCTCTTTTAATTTTGTAATATATTACAGTACTAAGTCTATCATATTCAAAATATTATTTCAATATATTTTTTTATTTTTTGAAACAATATTTTAAAAAGTGCAAAATAAAAGATAATGCTACAACAAAACATTCCCTTTCAATAATATCTTTATATTAGCTAAGTAATATTTTCATTATCTTTTCATGTATTTTCTTGCGTTCTTCAATTATCTTAGTATTTTCTCTAGTTGGATGAACCCTATTACTAAGTATTATTATTGAAATTTTATTTCTTTTATCAATTAGCAATGACGTTCCTGTAAAACCAGTATGAAAGATAGATTCATTAGAGTTCATTGCACTAAATGGACTCCTTTCATCAAAAGTAAGATACCCTAACCCTCTATTAATTTCTCCAACAGGAGTTTGTTTTTTAAATAGTAACTCTACTGATTTTTCATTTAGGATTCTGTTTTTATTGTATTTTCCTGAATTCAAAATCATCCTTGCAAACTTACTCATATCTTTTATATCAGAAAAAACTCCTGCATGCCCTGATACCCCTCCCATTAAATGAGCCTTTCTATCATGCACTTCTCCTCTTAATATTTTATGAAAATGTGGAGAGTTCTCTGTTGGTGCACATTTATCAATCAATTTACTATCTATAAGATAAGAAGTATGATTCATATCTAATGGACTAAATATAAATTCTTTAGCAACTATATCTAATGGCTTTTTTATTAACTCTTCAATTATAAACCCAAGTAATATAAATCCTATATCCGAATATACAACTTTAGAGTTTTTTTCATATATTGAATTGCAATTATATACTTTATTTCTTATTATCTCCTTATCTGCACTCAAATCTATTTTTATATCATCTGGCATGCCACTAGTATGAGTTAATAAATCAAAAATATTTATATCTTTATTTTTAAATTCTGGAATTATATCTTTTACAAGAGTATCTAACCTTAATCTACCCATATCTATCAATTTCATAGTCAACGTAGTAGTAACCAATACTTTTGTTAAAGATGCTATATCATAAATAGTATCAATATTATTCGCTTCTTCTTTTGATAAAATTGATTTTTTCCCTACTGAAAATAAATATTCTTCATCTTCTAATAATATAGCAACATTTGCTCCTGGAAACACTCCTCTAGAACAACACTCTTCAATAGTTAACTTAATTTCTCTTTTTTGATCTTCTCTCATTGTAAGTACCCCCTTCTAAAATTTTATTTCAATTATATTATCTTTATATTGACATTTTATGTCAATACTGATAAACTATACTTGTTCCTAATAATGATTTCAAAAGAAAGGATGATTAAAGATGATAGTTGTAAACAGTGGAATAATGCAAGATAAAATAAAAAAAATAATTGAATCTATTGAATCGCCAAAATTTACTTTTATAAAAAAAGAAGGTGTAAAACTTTGTTTTTCATGTGATCTTGAAGATGATGCATCAGCTATAGCAATCGCTAAAAAAGCTATCAAATCTGATCCTATCGCTTCAACATTATTAATCTCAATAAAATCAGAAGCTTAATTTCATGCTAATATAATAAAATTCCAAAAGAATACTCATATATTTCTAATTATATGAATAAATTCTTTTGGAATTTTTTATAATATATTTTATTTTATTTTTTTTATCATTTTTCTAGTTTTAACTAACTGTTTCTTAGTTCTTTCTATATCTTGTTTTGCAACACCTAAATATAATAAATCAGTTAAAATTAGAGACGCCATTCTTGATGATATAGCTCCTATTCTTAATTCTTTTTCTTCACTTGGTATATGTAAAACTAACTCTGAAGCCTTAGACAAAGGGCTATTAGTAAATTGAGTTATTGATATTGTTTTCGCTCCAACTTCTTTTGCATAAAACATAGCTTCATTTATTTCTTTTGTATTACCACTATAACTTATAGCTATAGCCACATCATCTTCATTTATGTGAATAGCTGATGCTAGTTGTATATGTGTATCTGTATGATGAATAACATTCCTATTAATTCTGGATAACTTTTGTTGAAAATCGGTACACACAATTCCTGATGTACCTACTCCAAATAAATATATATTATTACAATTAATTAAATACTCTATAGCTTGCTCTAAATCACTATAATTTATCAATTTATAAGTTTTTTGTAATGTTTGATAATTTAAATTTAATGTTTTCTCTACTAAAGCCTTAACATCATCATCTTCTTTAATAACTTCATCAAAATATTGATTAGACTCACTATTGTCCTTTGCTAATTCAACCTTCAATTCAGTAAATCCTTTATAACCAACCTTTTTCGAAAATCGTATTACTGCAGCAGCTGATGTATCTACTCTATCTGCAAACTCTTGAGCACTTAACATAACCACTTCATCTTTATTATTTAAAATATAATCCGCTAATTTTTCTTCTGTATCTGTAAAACTTCCAATACCTTCTCTTATTTTATATATACAGCTCATTTTCTCCCCTCCTAAGATTAATTGTAAAATTTCACATATGTAATTGTCAATTAGAAATTTTATTTCACAATTAACTTATCCACTTATCTCCAAAATATTTTATTCCTATAGCTCCAAGTGGTGCTGTAACTATTATTGCTAAAACAGCAATAGCTAATATTAAATTTCCTAAAGCCACTCCTGATGCAAGCGGTACTGCACCCATAGCCGCTTGAACTGTTGCTTTAGGAATAAATGAAATTATACAAAATAACTTTTCTTTTAAATTAAGATTGCTTCCCATAAGAGAAATATATAGCCTTATACTTCTTCCCACTAATCCTATAATTAAAACTATTAACCCTAATAATCCAGAGTGTACAATAACCGTAAAATCCACTTGAGCTCCAACCAACACAAATAATAATATTTCTGCTAACACCCAAACTCTATTAAACTTCTCTGATAACCTATTAGCCACTTTAGGATACTTATCTAATAATATAAATCCAATAACCATAACACCTAGAAGACTAGCTATAGGAACTATATTTTTAAGCATTTCCTCTAAGCTAGTTAACAACATACTTGCAGCAAGTATTATTAACACTTTTTCTGTATCTATTAAATGAAATCTTTTAAATACTTTTATTAATAATAAAGCTATTAATCCCCCCATACCAGCTCCCAATAATATCGATATAGGTATACCTAATAGTTTTCCTGAAATACTGATATCACTTCCACCATATAATCCTAAGAATGTTGAAAATATAGTTATTGCAAATACATCATCTATAGATGATGCTGCTAAAATTATTGTTGGTACTCCACTATCATTTCCCTTACCCTTATTAATCAACTCAAGCATTTAAGGTACTACAACTGCAGGAGATACTGCTGCAATTATAAATCCTAACATACCTGCTTCAACAAAGGATATTCCTAATATGTACTTTCCAGCAAAAGCAATAAAAAAGCCTTCTATTACACATGGTAAAAAACTCATTTTTAATGCTGTTTTACCTATCTTATTTAATGTATTTCTATTTATCCCAAAACCAGCCCTTAAAAGTATAACTAGTAAAGCTATCTTCCTTAAATCTAGCGATATAGCAAGTATATCTTTATCAATTAATTTTAACATATTAGGCCCAATTATAACTCCAAATATAATCATTCCTAATAACCCTGGTAGCTTTATCAACTTAAATAATTTGTTAGATATAAGACCCAATGTAATTATTATTGCTAAACTTAGTATCATACTTTAATCTCCAAACAATTTTTTACAATAAAAAAACCTACAAAATATAGAAATTTAATCTATACTTTGTAGGAGTCATTAGCATATAGCATTTAAATGGTGAACTCCATCACCTTTTTTTATTAATCCTATCATCTATAATATCTTCTGTCAACTAAAGAGCTCACTTTTTATCTCCAGTAAAATTTATATTCATCCATTTTTTTAGTTTAATACCAGACATATTATTATAAACTCTTTCTCTTACTTTATCCATCTCTTTAAGTTCATTCAATTTTGATTCCTCATTAAATACAAGGTCTATTTCGATTCTTAATTCTCTTCCAATCTTACTTACTCTTGTAATAGAATCTTCAAAATTATAATCTTCTTCTATATCTTTTACAATCGTATATATTTTATTGTTTATATCTTCATCTGCATTAACATTAACAATTTCCTTAAAACTATTTATTAGCGCTACTACAGGAACTCTAATAAACATTACAGATGATATTATAACCATAAATGGATCTACATATACTGTTAAATATGACAAAGAAGTTTTTGATAAAAGAAATGATACCATAAATCCAACAAGTACGGCAGCACTTAAAATTGTATCCATAAGCCATTGATTGCTTTCTGCATTTAAAATATCAGATGATAATTTTTTCCTTTTTTAGCTATAACAAAATATACAGCAGCACAACCAACTGTAGCTATTATTGAATATCCTAAAGCCATATTTGTATCTACGTAATTTCCGCCTGCTAACACTTCTTTAACTGCATTAGTAAAAGTAGTACTACACATTATTATTAAAACTATAGATTTAAAAGCTACAGTTATTGGCTCTAACATACCCTTTCCAAAATGAAACTTTTCAAAATCATTTTTACTTATATAATTAGTTATCCATAATGCTAAAATAGATAAAAATAATCTAATAAATGAATATAAACCATCAAACATAATCATGCTTGACTTAATTACTATTCCCCATCCTAATCCTAATGCAGCAAAAAACAAACAACCTATTGCTGAAAACTTCAACATGTTTTTTTCCACTTTCATATTACTCACCTCAATTAGTATTGTCTAATTTTATTATACAGATGCAAATTTTTATTGACAACTTACTAAAATAAGCTAAATATGATACTAATATAGGATATAGCAAATCATTACAATAATTGTAAATAACACTTTAGTACCTTTTGTACATTAAAAAAGTACATATTTAATACAAATATATACTTCTAACCAAACAATAAATATTCTATTTGATCAGCTAAGGTAATATTATTAACATTCCATTCCCTATCCACATATTCTTTATATTCTATTTGTATATTCAATTCATTAATAAACTCATCAAACTCATTGTCAAACCAAGGAGTCGTCCATGCACCAGACCTACAAATGTGCAATATACCTACTGTTATTTTTGACTTCATATCACAAATATCTTTATATAAAACATTAAACCTTTTATTAATTTCATCAAAATATTCTTTTCTTTCACTAGTATACGAGCTTAATATAATATTCGCCTTTTTTACTAATCCATCATTAAGTAACTTTCCTAACCAATTTGCACAATTAACTTCATAATTAAGACTTTCCGCCCCCCATATCCTAAATCAGTATGAGAATCAAAATTATATACCTCTTCACATTTAGCTACTTTAGCCAATTCATAAGCTACTTTATAAGAATCAGAAACTATAACTTTATCTATATTATTTAGATCAAAAATATTTTTTATGTTTGTCCAAAAATTATTTTTATCCTTCCCAACAACCATTTTTTTAGTTATATCTATACCACATTGTTTATTCTCTATATATAACTTATAACAATGCTTGTCTATATTTCTCCTATTCTCTAAGTAAGATAAATTGAAACAACCTACATAAGGCATAAAATAATCCCAATCTATCGTTAAGAGCACTTTCATTTAAATCATTACCCTTGCATTTACAAATCACTTCCTTAGTTGTACCATTTATGTATTTTTTATTCAATTTACTTATCTTTTCTACTTTATTCTTGTAACTATTCCTTTAATATTTACATAGTATATATAAATAATGATTTTTAAGAGTAATAGGAGGAAAACTAATGATAGATTCATTTGAACGTTGCAGTTTTAAAGATAATTGCTAAAATAATAATTTTCAATGTCCATGTTCAACTATAAGAAACATTCAAAATGATTTATGTGATATGAAAGCTACTTTAGCTGAAACTAAATCTAACTTAATATTCTTAACTCAAGTTTTATGCAATTCAGGATGTATAAATGAAACTGAAAAATTCCTTTTATTATCATTAGATAAACAACTAAAAACTCTTAATGGTCAAGTAGCTGATTCTCGCTGTGCTGTTGATTGTCTAAGTGATTTATTGCACTAATTATTATTTTAACCTTAATAAATATTGGTGAATAATAAAAAATAGTCTGATATTTTTTTCAGACTACTTTTTATTATAGTATTTATTAACGTGATTATTATACGCCTATATTCTTAAAATTCTAACTCTTGGCAAAATGCTTATATTAAAGAAGTCCTACTATTTTTTCTTTTGAATTAAAGCAATATTCTCCACATGACTAGTATGAGGAAACATATCAACTGGTTGAACTTCTTTAGTTTCATAACCTAATTCATCAAGCACTTTAAGATCTCTAGCTAATGTACTTGGATCACATGATACATATACTACTCTTTCAGGTTCAACTTTTCCTATAGCTTCAAGAAGTTTAATGTCACATCCCTTTCTTGGTGGGTCAACAACTATAACATCAGCCTTTACTCCACTTTCAATAAGTTCTGGTATAACTTCTTCTGATTTACCTACAAAGAATTCTGCGTTATCTACATTATTATTTTTAGCATTCTCTCTTGCATTAATAATTGCAGGTTCTATAATTTCAACACCATAAACCTTCTTAGCATTTTTAGATAAGAAAAGTGTTATTGTTCCTGTACCACAATAAGCATCAAATACAGTTTCTTCTCCTGTAAGATTTGCATATTCTAATGCTTTTCCATATAAAACTTCTGTTTGAACAGGATTTACTTGGAAGAAAGAAAGTGGTGATATATTAAATTTAAAGTCTCCTATATAATCTTTTATAACATCTGATCCCCATAATGTAATACACTCTTCCCCTAGTATTACATTAGTATCTTTGCTATTAACATTAAGTACTATACTTTCAATCCCTTTAACATTTTCTAAAATACTATTTATGTATTCTTCAATATGAGGAACATTTTTCTTAGTTGCAACTAATACAACCATAACTCCACCAGTTTTGAAGCCTTTTCTAATCATTACGTGTCTTAATAAACCACTTTTATTAAACTTACCATCTACAAAAGCAGGTTTAATATTAAATTTTAATGCCCATTCTTTAGTTATTCTTGCTACCTTATCTCCATCTTCGTCTTGAATTAAACATTCATCTATATCAATAATATCATGGCTTCTTGGTGCATAAAATCCTACTGCTAGTTTTCCATTTACCATTCCAATAGGTAATTGAACTTTATTTCTATATCTATAAGGATGGTCTTCCATTCCTATTGGATATTTAACTAATTCTTCGTTTAATCCACCAATTTTCTTTATACAATCTTTAACTCTTTCATATTTAAAATCTAACTGTGTTTTATAGTTCATATGTTGAATCTTACATCCACCACATCTTTTAAAGTGCTTACACTTAGGTTCTTCTCTACCTTCTGAAGACTCTAAAACTTCAATGAGTTTTCCATAGGCAAAATTCTTATTTGCTTTTACTATTTTTACTTTAACTTTTTCCCCTTTTAAAGCACCTTGTATAAATATTGGATAACCTGAAAGCTTTGCTACTCCTTCACCTTCATATCCTTCACTAATTATATCTAAAATGTATTCTTCATTCTTCTTAACCATTATAATTCACCTTTTTCTTAGCTTTTGTAATATTGATTATATCATAAAGTATTAATTGTAGTGAAAATTTTATTTACCAAAAAATTTTGGTTATAAACAAAAATAGGATGCTAAATTAAGCATCCTATTTAAGGTGAAATTGGTCATATTGCGTCTTTTTTAAGTTTTGATTTAAAAAGTATTACACTTCCAAATCCTATAAGTACTGTGGCTGCACTAATGCCTACTATTGTAGTATTTTTTAAATTTTCCTTAGAAACTAAAGCTTTTAATTTATTCATACTAACACACCTCATATTTTATAAAATTTCCTTATTTTAATTATGGGCTTAATCTATATTATGATTCTTCCCTTTTATAAGTTAACTAAACTATAAAATTTGAAATTTATTAAATTAGTACTATTTATAAATGTTTTTAATTAAATAAGTTACCTATGATTATAAAAATTTAAAATAACATTTATCATCGCTATTTATAAAAGCATTAGTAAATGGGTCTAATGTTATAATGTCCTAAATTTAAATTCTAGATTATTTAAAAATCCTTCTATTCTTCCGCTCTGTTATGAACATTCCAAGTAAATGCTAAGAATACTATTGCTAATATACAAGAAGCCATAAGTAACATAAATCCACCACTCCAGCTGAATTTATCTACTACTGCACCCATTGCAACTTCTGCAAATACTTGTCCTCCCATGTATCCAAATAATCCAGTGAATCCAGCTGCTGTTCCTGCAGCTTTCTTTGGAACTAAGTCTAAAGCACTTACACCGATTAACATTACCGGTCCATATATAAGTGCACCTATTGATGCTAATGCACAGTTTATTGCGATTGGACTACTACTCTTCCAATATACAAATGTAGCAATGAATACTCCAATCATACAGAAGATACCAAGTGGTGCTCTTCTTCCATGGAAAACCTTATCACTAAGCCATCCAATTATGATTGTTCCAGGAATTGCTGCATATTCGAATAATGCGAATGCAACTGATGACTGTTGCATACTAAACCCTCTTACTTCTTCTAAGTAAGTTGGAACCCAGTTTATTACCCCATATCTTACAAGGTATACGAATATATTTGCTATAGCAACAAACCATAAATATTTATTGTTTAATACATATTTAAATAGTATTTCTTTTCCTGTAAGTTCTCTTTCTCTATCATCAACTGCAACTTCTGGATAGTCGTCTTTGTACTCTTCTATTGGAGGTAATCCAACAGATTGAGGAGTATCTTTTGCAAAAATCATATAAAGTATTCCAACTACAATTGCAATTATTGCTGGAAGATAGAATATACCTTTCCATCCATGGAATATAGAAACTCCAAGTACGGCTATTGTTGCTATAAGTCCACCCCCAACATTATGGGCAGTATTCCAAAGTGACATTTTAACTCCACGTTCTCTATCTGAGAACCAGTGAGTTATTGTTCTTCCACAAGGTGGCCATCCCATTCCTTGGAACCAACCATTAATTAGCATCAAGATAAACATAAGTGTAATGCTACTTGTTAGTGGGAAGAATATGTTAACTATCCCTGATGCTATTAGCCCAATTGCAAGGAAATATCTTGGATTTGATCTATCTGATACATTTCCCATTACAAATTTACTTATTCCATAAGCTATTCCAAGAGCTGATGCTACAAAACCTAGTTCTAATTTACTAAAACCTTGATCTACTAAATAAGCTTTTGCAAGAGAGAAATTACTTCTTACAAAGTAGTATGTTAAATATCCTATGTATATGCTTATAAATACCTGTATTCTATATCTCTTATAAGTAGAATCAATTTTTTCTTTAGGTAATCTCGGTATCGGCTGAGCCGGTTTTAAAAAGTTTAGCATAGTAGTTTTTCATCCCCTCGTCTTCTTCATCTTCTGTATTTCAGATAAAAAGAAAACCCCAACAAAAACATATTAATTTTTTAAATAAATATGGTCTTATTGCGTTCTTTCTCTAAATCTCTATACCGATTGTTTATAATTTTTAAAAATATTTAAAATAGCGCTATTTACATTTTCATAATACATTTTTACGTAAACATTTACAATGCTTTTTATCAAAACTTTAAACATGTTTTACTATTTGTTAACTCTTTATTCATACGAAATTTTTTAATGAAAAAAAATAGCACCACAAAGGGTGCAGATAGAATCAGTTGCCAATATAATCCTTAAATTATAACATACATTTTATAATTTTAACACATATAATAAAAAATATACACTATTTTTTATTATTTATCAAGAAAAAAATAACTCTTAGAGAAATCTCTAAGAGTTATTTATATTTAAAGTTTAAAACTATTTTACAACAGTTACTTTCATTAAGTTAGTAGCTCCGATTTCATCAACTGGTACTCCAGCAGCTATAACTACTGTGTCTCCTTCGTTAACGAATCCGTTGTTCTTAGCAGATTCTACTGATTTATTCATCATTTCATCAGTTGATTCTACTTTATCAGCAACGATTGGGTATACTCCCCATGAGAATGCTAATTGTTTTGCAACTGTTTCACTTGGTGTTACAGCTATGATTGGGCATTCTGGTCTGCATTGTGATAATCTCTTAGCAGTAGCTCCTGATTGAGTTGATGAAACTATTGCTGATGCTTGTAATTCGTTAGCAGCATTACAAGCAGCTCTGCTTATAACTCCAGCGATAGCTGGTACATGGTTAGTTGCGTGTGATACAGCAACTTTGTAGCTTAATTGCTTTTCAGTTTCTCTAGCTATCTTAGCCATAGTTTGAACAGCTTCTACTGGGTAGCTTCCGTTTGCACTTTCACCTGATAACATGATTGCGTCTGTTCCATCTAATATAGCGTTAGCTACGTCTGAAACTTCTGCTCTTGTTGGTCTTGGGTTTCTGATCATTGAGTCTAACATTTGAGTTGCAGTAACAACTGGTTTTCCAGCTTTGTTACATTTTTCGATGATCATTTTTTGTACTGCTGGTACGTTTTCTATTGGAATTTCAACTCCTAGGTCTCCTCTAGCAACCATGATTGCATCTGATTCTTCTAAGATTGAATCTATGTTATCAACACCTTCTTGGTTTTCGATCTTTGAGCAGATTAGTATGTCTTTTCCGCCGTTATCATCTAAAACTTTTCTTATTGCTTGAACGTCTTTAGCTTTTCTTACGAATGAAGCAGCGATCATGTTAACTCCGATTTCACAACCGAATATTAAGTCAGCTTCATCTTTCTTAGTTAAAGCTGGTAATTGGATTGATACTCCAGGAACGTTAACTCCTTTGTGAGTTCCAACTAATCCAGTGTTTTTAACTTCACACTTAACAGCGTTTCCTTCTACTGCTTTAACTTCTAATCCTACTAAACCGTCATCTATTAAGATAGTGTTTCCTGGTTTAACATCGTTAGCTAATCCATCGTAAGTTACTGAACACTTAGTAGCATCTCCTACTAAATCTTGTGCTTCAGGTCCTACGTATATAGTGAATTCTGAACCTTTTTGTAATTCTATTTTGCTTGGTTCAAATTTACCAGTTCTTATTTCTGGTCCCTTTGTATCTAAAACTACAGCTATTTCTTTGTTATATTTCTTAGCTAGTTCTTTAACCTTTAATATTCTTCCCTTATGTTCTTCGTGGTCACCATGTGAAAAGTTATGTCTTGAAGCGTTCATTCCTGCTTCTATTATCTTTGATAATATTTCTTCATTTTCACTTGCTGGACCGATTGTACAAATCATTTTAGTCTTTTTCATGTAAATAACACTCCCTCTTGTTTTTGATTGAGCCAAAATCTATATATAAAATTTATTTATAGCTATATTATTTTGATAGTATTTCTGCTATCTTGTAAGTTTCTTCATCGAATTTTCTTTCGATTGCTAAAGCTTCATCGATATCCATATCTACTATCTTATTATCAACTGTACCTATAACTCTTGAAGTTTTTCCTTCAAGTAATACATCTACTGCTTTTGCTCCCATTTTTGAAGCTAAGATTGTATCGAAAGCACTTGGGCTTCCTCCTCTTTGAATATGTCCTAAAATAGTAGCTCTAGTTTCAATTCCTGTAACTTCTTCTACTTCTTTAGCTAATTCAAATGCTCCACCTATTCCTTCAGCTAAAAGAACAAGATTGTGCATCTTTCCATTTTGCTTTCCTTCTAGAATAGTTTTGCATAATTCGTTTTTGTCGAATCCTTTTTCAGGAGTAATTATTGCTTCTGCTCCACCAGCTAAACCTGCATATAAAGCTATATCTCCACAATTTCTTCCCATAACTTCAACTATTGATACTCTTTCGTGTGATGTTGAAGTATCTCTTATTTTATTTATTGCATCTAAAACTGTGTTTAGAGCTGTATCAAATCCTATAGTGTAGTCTGTGTATGATAAGTCGTTATCTATAGTTCCTGGTAATCCTACAGTCTTAACTCCTAATTTTGAAAGAAGCTTAGCTCCTGTGAATGATCCGTCCCCACCGATTACTACTAAAGCATCTACACCGTAAGCCTTTAATATCTTAACTGCTTTCTTTCTTGTTTCTTCTTGTTTAAACTCTGGACATCTAGCTGTTCTAAGTACTGTTCCACCTCTTTGTATTATATCTGAAACAGATTTTCTATCCATAGTGAATAATTCTCCGTTTATTAATCCACTATATCCTCTTTGAACTCCCATTACTTCTAATCCTGCTGCTAATGCAGTTCTAGTTACCGCTCTTATTGCAGCATTCATTCCTGGTGCATCTCCACCACTAGTTAAAATAGCTATCTTTTTCATGTTTACTCCTCCTTTTCTACCTTAGGGACACTGCTAGTCCCACCAGTAACAAAACTTCCCACGTTTATATGACCGATTATAATTGTACATAAATTGTTGGAATTTATCAATGTAATTTGAGTAACTTTTTTGAATGTATCGTTATTATATTATAATTATTATCTTTACTTAAATATATTATTATATTTTTTTGTCGTAATATTCTTACATCACTTATTATAACCCATCAGTTTTAAAATTATATACAATTTTCTGATTTTTCACGAATTAATTTTTGTAAAAATTTTCATTTATATATTTTTTAATTTTTATCAATATTTTTAACTTTTTATTATATATATAAGCGATTTATTGACTTTTTAATAACTAAACATTGTAGAAATTGCTCATTTATTACGTATTTATATTAACTTTATTTTCAATTTACTAATTTTCTAATTACAATTATCCCCTTATTTCAGCAAAATATCAATAGTACAAACAAATTTAAATTAATTTTTATTTACATTTTAAAAAGAAGATATTGGAATACTAAGCTCCCAATATCTTCTTTATTATTTTGATACTACTTTTACGTTTTCTTCACCACAAATTTCCTTTAGAACACTTATTATATCTGTATCTAAATTTAACCAAGTTTCTCTTGCTAATCTGTAGCTTTTTTTATCTTTTGCGTTAAATATATATACTGCTGAATCACCTTTATATTCTATAAGATCTGTTTTAATATAATGATTTATTTTCTTTGCTTCTTCATTATCATTAACTCTTATATAAACTTTATTTGAATCAACTTTTTCAAGTCCATCAATCTTCTCGCAAATAAGCTTTGGTGGTTCATCTTCTTTAATATTTATTCTTCCCTTTATTGTAACTAAAGCATCTTCTGCTATTGATTCTCTAATCCTATCTAGAGTTCTTGGAAATACTATAACTTCTATTTCGCCATCTAAGTCTTCAAGCTTTAAGAAGGCCATTATAGTATTATTTCTAGTTACTTTTTGTTTTACTTCTGTAAGTATTCCACCTAATATTACTTGTTCGTTATCTTTAATTGGCATTTGATTTACAATTTCATCAATAGATATTCCTTTTGATATATTATCTTCTAGAGCTTTATGAACCTTATTTATAGTGCTTATTGATGTTGTTGTTTGCATCTCTAAACTCTTTTTATATTCATCTAAAGGATGACCTGATAGGTATACCCCTGTCATTTCTTTTTCCATTGATAATAAATGTTTTTTTGTAAATTCCTTTATGTTAGGATAAGTTACCTCTGGCATTGATACCTCATCATCTATGGCAAATAAGCTCATTTGTCCATCTATGTTTCTCTTCTTCTCACCAGAAACACCATCCATCAATTTTTCATAAACAGCAAGTAATTTTGATCTAAATACATTAAATGAATCTAAAGCTCCAGCTTTTATTAAACTTTCAACAGCTCTCTTATTTATAGCTCCTAAGTCTAATTTACTTATAAAGTCCATTATTGAAGTAAATTCCCCTTTATCTTCTCTAGCCTTTACAATAGCTTCAACAACGTTAATACCAACGTTTCTTATTGCTGCAAGACCAAATATGATTTTATCCCCTTCAACAGTAAACTTTGAATAACTCTTATTTATATCTGGCGGTATTACTTGTATTCCTTGGCTTTCCGCAAATTTTATATATCCTGCAACTTTTTCATTTACTCCCATAACGGAGTTAAGCATAGCTGCAATCATTTCTACTGGATAATATCTCATAAGATATGCTGTTTGATAACCAACTACTGCATAAGCTGCGGCATGTGATTTGTTAAATGCATAGGATGCGAAATCCATCATCATATCATATATTTTATTTGCTACTTCTTCTGAAATACCATTTCTTAAACAACCAGGAACTTCTATATTTCCATTTTCGTCTTCTATTCCATATATAAAGTTCTTTCTTTCTTCTTCCATGACCTTATGTTTTTTCTTAGACATGGCTCTTCTAACAAGGTCACTTCTTCCCATTGAATATCCAGCAAGCTTTCTAACTATCTCCATAACCTGCTCTTGATAAACCATAACTCCGTATGTAACATCTAGTATATCTTCAAGTTCTGGTGTTAAATATTCAACCTTATCTGGGTTTCTTTTTCTCTCTATATATCTTGGAATTTCAGCCATTGGACCTGGTCTATAAAGTGAGATACCGGCTATAATATCTTCTAATGAATCTGGTTTAAGTTCTTTCATGAAAGATACCATTCCTGCTGATTCTAATTGGAATACACCAGCTGTTTTTCCTTCACCTATCATTTTATAAACTTCTTTATCATTAAAATCTATTTTATCTAAATCAATATCTACGCCTCTATTGTATTTAATCATTTTTACTGCATCATTCATAACTGTTAAAGTTCTAAGACCTAAGAAATCCATCTTTAAAAGTCCAAGTTCTTCAAGTGTTGTCATACCAAATTGAGTTACTATCATTTCTTCATTTTTTTGAAGTGGTACATATTCAACTAAAGGTTTTGATGCAATAACAACTCCAGCTGCATGAGTTGATGAGTGTCTTGGAAGTCCTTCTAAATCCCTACTTACATCAATAAGATTTTTAACTCTTTCCTCACTATCATAAGCCGCTTTAAGTTCTGGATTAAGGTCTAATGCCTTTTCTATAGTTATTCCAAGCATTGTAGGAATCATCTTAGCTATTCTATCAACTTCTGCATAAGAATAATTCATAGCTCTTCCCACGTCTCTTATACAAGCCCTTGCTGCCATTGTTCCAAAAGTAATTATTTGAGATACATTATCTTCCCCATACTTTTCAACTACATAATCAATTACTTCTTGTCTTCTTTCATAACAAAAATCTGAATCGATATCGGGCATACTTACTCTTTCAGGATTTAAGAATCTTTCAAAAAGTAAGCTATATTTTATTGGATCTATTTTTGTTATTCCAAGAGTATACGCAACTATTGAACCTGCTGCTGATCCTCTACCTGGACCTGTAGGTATTCCATTATCTATAGAATACTTTATAAAGTCCCACACAATTAGGAAGTAATCAACGTATCCCATCTGATTTATTACTCCAAGCTCATATTGAAGTCTATCAATTAATTCTTTTGCTTCCTCATTCTCCTCTCCTAAGGCTATAACTTTCTCATAATCATAAGGCTTATCTACGAATTCTTTAAATACATCATATCTTTCAATAAGTCCCATAAAGCATGTATCTCTTAGGTATGTGAAAGGGTCTGCCCCCTCTGGTAATGGGAATTTAGGAAGCTTAGATACATGGAACTCGTAATCAAAATTACATTCATCTGCAATTTTAACAGTGTTCTCTAAAGCTTCTTTTACATATGCAAACATATCATACATTTCTTCAGCTGATTTTAGATAGAATTGATCTGATGGATACCTTCTTCTATCAGTATCTTCAACTGTTTTTCCTGTTTGAATACACATTAAAATATCATGTGATTTTGAATCTTTCTGTTCTATATAATGAACATCATTTGTAGCAACTAAAGGTATTCCAGTTTCTTTAGATAGCTTTATATTTAATTCATTAACTCTTCTTTGTTCATCCATCCCATGATTTTGAAGTTCTAAATAAAAGCCTTCTTTAAATATATCTTTATAAGCTAAAGCAACTTCTTTTGCCTTTTCATAGTCTTCATTAAGTAAAGCTCTTTGAACTTCACCTCCAAGGCAAGCACTTAATGCAATAATACCTTCACTATGCTTTCTTAAGTAATCATGGTCAACTCTAGGCTTGTAATAAAAACCTTCAATAGATGCTTCAGATACAATTTTCATTAAGTTCTCATATCCTACTTCATTTTTTACTAATAAAACTAAGTGATTCGTTGTATTATCTTTATCAACATTTTTTATATGCATTGATTTTGAAGCAACATATACTTCACATCCAAGAATAGGTTTAATGCCTTCTTCTTTAGCTGCTTTATAAAAATCAACACATCCATACATAACTCCGTGGTCTGTTATAGCCATACTCTCCATACCAAGTTCTTTTGCTTTTTTAACAAGTTTTTTTATCTTACCTGATCCATCTAGCAAACTATACTCTGTATGTAAGTGTAAGTGACAAAATTTCTTCTCCTTCAATAAACCACATCCCTTCTATTAAAAGAGAAAGGCCATTAGTATGTACCTGACCTTATCTCTTCTGCTATTTTTTCAATTTTTCTTAATCTATGATTAACACCTGATTTTCCAACTGGAGGATCTAATATTTCTCCAAGTTCTTTTAATGATTCCTCAGGATATTGTAATCTTAATTCAGCAATTTCTTGAAGATTCTTTGGTAATCTTTGAAGACCAATGCTTGATTTTATAAGATTTATGCTTTCAACCTGTCTTACAGCCGCATTAACTGTCTTAGAAAGATTTGCTGTTTCGCAGTTAACAAGTCTATTAACGTTGTTTCTCATCTCTTTTTTAATTCTTATATTTTCTAACTCAAGAAGACAAGTGTGAGCACCTAATATATTAAGTAAATCAACTATTTGTTCTCCTTCTTTTATATAAATTATAAAGCTATTTTTTCTTTGAATAACTTTAGAGTTAAGACCACAACTATTTATAAGGTCACATAAATCATTAGCATATTCTTCACTATGAGTAACAAATTCAAGATGGTAAGTTTTTTCTGGGTTACTTATGCTCCCGCCACCTAAGAAAGCTCCTCTTATATAAGCTCTCTTTGTTTCATCATTGCTTACGCTTTCAGGATCTATTGAGTAATTTAAACTCATAACCCCATCAACTTCTCTAAGTATTCCTGTTTCTTCAAGAAGTCCTCTAACACCCATTTCTTCATCTATAGCAACCATATAAATATTATTTTTCTTTAATGAATTGCTCTTCTTAACCATTAACTTAGAATGAATATTAAAGTGTTCTTTTAGTAATGTAAATATAAGCCTCGCACTTGCAGGATTTTCAGTTGTTATTCTAAAAGCTAATCCTTTTCCAGTAAAAGCAATAGTTCCACTAACTTTCATTATTCCTGAAATTTCTGCTAATGCTTCCTCTTTGCTAATATCACTATATCTACAAATTTCTCCTTTAACTTTTGATGAAAATGACATTTATTGCTCTCCTTTTTATATACAATTAATAAAAAATATATCTCACTATATACATTATAAAATTATATCATAAATCCTCTTAAATAATCACATTTCTACATGTATATAATATATAATATAAATAGAATTTTAGGAAATATATTCTCAAATTATAATACAAAAGAAAATTTACTGATTTACAAAGAATAATCTATTTAATTTAAGAGTTATTAAATTTATATCATATAGTTCATTAGTTTAATGCTCTAACCGTATCCAAGATACTATGTGCATCATTACTTAACTTTTCATATAAATTATAATTCTTATCTGCATAATCAATAAACATAATAGGAGCATATCCAAATGCATAATCAACTCCATTTATTGTTTTATAACGAATACTATCTAATGTATTATTTTTCAAACGCTTCTCTATGCAATATAAAGGCTGACTATAAGTTTTTCCATGTGGAGCAAATTTAAATAATATATAATCAGGTCCACCACATACATCATAGTTACCCTTCCAGCTTGCTGGTAATTCCATTTGTAATCCTAATTGTTTATTTTCATAATGTATACCTTGAGATAGTTTACCTTTATCATTATTTATCTTATTAACTTGTCTTTGACTCTCTCTTTCTTTTTTAGATTTCTCTTCCTCAATTTGTTCTTCTCTTTTTCTTTTTTGTGCTTCTATCTTTTTTATTTCTTCTTTTTTTCTTTGTTCTTCTTTTTGCTTTTCTTCTTGCTTTCTTTTTTCTTCTAGGTCCTTATTAAGCTTTTCAACTATTTTTTCAGCCTTTTCTTTTTGTTCTTTTGTTGCATCTTTCATACTTACATTAACAATTCTATTTCTTGCTTCATCTGCTTTTCCTTCTGCTATTAAAGTATTAAGCTTATTTAAATCATTATCTATCCTTTTTATATTATCAAGCTTTGTTTTTATTTCGCCCTTTAGTTTATCTATATCATCTTTAATTTTATAATCAGTATAATTTGATGGTATTTTTTCTATAAATGCCTTAGCTGAATTTATATCATTATTATCGAAACTTTTTTTAGCCTCAAAATAATTTTCTATTATATTAACTAAGTTTTCTGCTTCCTTATTTTCCTTATTTAATTCTAAAACATTATTAAAATCACCTTCAGCTTCTTCATATTTACCATTGTTTAAATTATTAATTCCCTCTTCCATCTTTTCTTTTATTTTTTTACTGTTACAACCAAATAATATACTAGAAGCTAATCCTATTGATACTACTGTTGTTAATAATCTTTTGTTTATATTTGACAAATCTAGTCCCCCTATATTTTTATATTTTTATCAGAGGAAATTATATCATTTTTTTCTACTATTGTCCTACATAAGCTAAAAGAAGCTATATATATAACTCTCTTATATATAGCTTCTTTCTATATTAACTCTACTTATTTTCCTTATGCCTTTCCCTTTTTTGCTTCTTCTCAGTTTTATCTCTTTCTTTAATACGTTGAGAAAGATACATGTATTCAATTATCTTTCTTCTATCATAAAGAAGTTTCTTTTCCATTATCGTCTCAACTAATACTTGTGCTAAATAATCTGAGTCATGTTTAATTGTTCCCTTACTAACTTTAATAAGATTCTTTTCAACAATCTCAATTCCAAAGTCTTTAAGTTTGTCCCTGTCAATTGTAACAATATCAGAATTTTTATCCTTATATTTCTTTTTCATATCATCACTAATACTTCCATTATTAGCAATAACACAATCAACTATATCTTTACCACCATATTTCTTAAGCACTTTAATATGGTCATAAACTTTAAATCCATCGGTTTCCCCAGGTTGAGTCATTACATTTGAAATATATATTTTATAAGCACTACTTTTCTTTATTTCACTAACTATTCCTTTAACTAAAAGATTTGGAATAACACTAGTGTATAAACTTCCAGGTCCCATTACTATTGCATCAGCATCTTTTATAGCTTGAAGTGCTTCCTCTAAAGGCTTTGCATCTTCTGGAACAATCATAAGTCTATTTATTTTTGATTTTTGCTTAAATGCTTCTTCTGGTATATCTGATTCACCTTCAACTACATTTCCATTATCAAGTTGTGCCATAAGCTTCATATCATCTAATGTAACAGGAAGAACCTTACCTGTTACTGCAAGAACTGAACTCATCTTTTGAACAGCGCCAACAAAATTATCTGAAACACCATCCATTGCAGCTAAAAATAGATTACCAAAGCTTTGCCCTTTAAGTCTTCCTTCTGTAAATCTATATTGAAGTAAATCTTCCATTAAAGGTTCTGTATCTGCTAAAGCTAAAATACAGTTTCTTATATCACCTGGTGGTAACATTCCAAGATCTTCTCTTAATGCACCAGAACCACCACCATCATCACCAACTGTAACAATTGCAGTGATGTTTGATGTGTAATATTTAAGACCTCTAAGCATTGTTGAAAGACCTGTACCTCCACCAATAACAACTATTTTAGGACCTTTAACTAAAAGTCTTTTTTCTGTTATAAGTGTTTCTATCTTCCTACTATCAAGGGACATTTTTAAATACCCCTTATTTATAAGTGCAATAACTGATTTTATACCTTCAGTTATTGAAATATATATTACAAAAACTCCAGTTACATTTAAACATATATAAAATAATTTATAATAAATATCATATACTCTGTGAGTAACAAGTTCAGTAAATCCAAATGCAATTAATAAAACTCCAAAAAGTCCAAATGCAATCCATCTCTTAACTTTTATACCCGGTTTTAACCAATCAGATAGCCTCATAGCTTCTTTTCTCCCTTGTTGACATCTTCTGATATGTCTCTATGCTCTATTCCAGCTTTATATCCTTCTTCTGATAATAATTCATAAACTCTATTTGCTATTGCAACAGATCTATGTCTTCCCCCTGTACATCCTATTGATATGATAAGTTGTCTCTTACCTTCTTTACTGTAGTTTGGTATTAAGAATTTAAGCATATCCATTAATCTATCTAAGAAACCAACTGTTTCAGTTTGTTCTAAAACGTACTTTTTAACTGGCTCATCAGCACCTGAATATTGCTTAAGTTCTGGAATATAGAAAGGATTTGGAATAAATCTAACATCAAATACTAAATCTGAATCAACAGGTATTCCATATTTAAACCCAAAGCTTAGTACTGTTATTGATAATTCCTTATCTGGTTCTTCACTTGAACCATAGTAACTGTTCATCTTTTCTCTTAAGTCTCTAATTGCATATTTTGATGTATCTATTATTACATCTGCTCTATCTTTAACTTCTCTTAGTTTATTTCTTTCTTCAGTTATTCCAGTAAGTACACGTGCCTTTGGCGCTAATGGGTGACTTCTTCTAGCTTCCTTAAATCTCTTAACTAATACTTCATTTGAAGCTTCTAAGAATAGTATTTCGTATTTAAAATCATTATTCTTTAAGTAAACTAAACTCTCAAATAAATCATCAAAGAACACTCCGCCTCTTATATCTATAACTATTGCTACTTTTTCTATACTTCCATTGTTGCATGCTTCTGCAAACTTAGGTATTAGTTGTGGTGGTAAGTTATCAACACAAAAATATCCTAAATCTTCTAAGCTTCTAGTTGCTTCTGTTTTTCCTGCTCCTGATAATCCTGTAACTATAACAAATCTCATAATTTACGCCTCCTTTTAAAGCTCTTGATTTATATTATTATATCATAATAAAGTAAATTCTAAATGGTGAATTATTAATTGTAAGTTAACTTAAAAATTTTAATTACAGTTTATTTTTAAATTTAAATGGCGCTATGATTTAAACATACCGCCATAATCTTTTCTAATTATTATCTCTATATTTAATTGCTTCTTTTAATAGTCTAATGAATTCTTTATTGTCCTCATCTTTTCCTATGGATACTCTAATCCATCCTGGCATTTTAAGTAAGAATCCTGGTCTTATTATAAAACCTTTTTTAAGTAAATATTCATGAATTATCTTATCATTACCATTAACATTAACCATAATAAAATTAGCATGTGAGTCTAAAAACTTTAATCCCATTTTATTAAATTCATTTTCTAAGTATTCTCTTTGAATCTTATTTTGATTTATAACAAATTCAGTATGATCTATATCTTTAAGTGCTTGAATGCAAGCTTTTTGAGCATATAGATTGCAATCAAAAGCATTTATAACCCTATTTATATATGATACAAATTCTTTGTTTGCTATTCCATATCCAAGTCTTAAAGATGCTAATCCATATACTTTAGAAAATGTTTTTAAAAGCACTATATTATCATACTTCTTCATAAGTTCTAAAGTATTTGGGAATTCTTTAGCTGTTACAAATTCCTCATAAGCTTCGTCCATTACTATAGTTATATTGCTTGGTATCTTACTTATAATATTTAAAAATTCCTTCTCTGTAAATATAGTTCCTGTTGGATTATTAGGATTACAAAACCATATAATTTTTGTTTTATCTGTAATTCTATTTACCATCTCTTCTATATCAAGTTTACCATCAATTAATGGTACCTTTATTGGAACAGCTCCCATTAAAAGAGTGTTTGATTCGTATCTTGGAAAAGTTATCTCTCCCATTATACTTTCATCACCTTTATCTAAAAGCATTAAGCAAATATCTTTAATTAAAGAATCTGATCCTGCCCCACAGAATATCATTTCTTCACTTACATTAAATTTCTTTGCTATTTCCTTTTTTAAATCATAAGATGATGCATCAGGATATAATCCTGTATCATTTAGTATTTCTTTTATAGCATTTAAAGCTTTAGGTGAAGCTCCATAAGGATTTTCATTAGATGCAAGCTTTACTACTTTCTCTATTGAAAATTCTCTCTTTACCTCATCTATTGGCTTGCCTGCTATATAAGGTGCAAGGTTTTTTATTTCTTTTCTTATTGCTCTCTCCATAAATTCTACTTCTATATTAGAAGTTCCCCCCTTTATATATTAATATTTATTTCTTCTTATTTTGTCATCAACACTACTACTAAGTGATGAATATGCAAAAGCTGAAACTACAACAAGAACAAGTCCTATGTACATACCCATTTTTCCAAAAAGTGCAGTAAGTCCACTAGTAAGGAAACAAGCTAATGATATAAAGAAATAATGTACCCCAAAGTCTATAGCAACTCTATCTTTCTTTTTTATCTGTTTAAGCTTAGCTTCTGTCATCACTGATATAAGCGAAATATTTTTATTTACCCCAACTAGAAATGCTAATACTAAAAATATTATTCCACCTATTATAGTTACCATATATAACATACCCTTCCTCCATTCCCTTTTTTTATAAATAATTATAACACCTTTATATAGTGTATGTAACACTATTTAATATTAAATAAAAAAAGACTGCTATAAAAACAGTCTTTCTTACATTGCTTAAGTTATTCTATTAAGTTATTCTAAATCTTCTCCAATTATTCTAACTTCAGTATGAAGTTCTACACCAAATTGTCTCTTAACTTCTTCTTGTACATGATGTATAACATCTAAAACATCTTTAGCTGTTGCTCCACCTTTATTTATAACAAATCCTGAATGTTTGTTAGATACAGCAGCTCCTCCAATTGAAAATCCTTTAAGTCCAGCATCTTGAATTAACTTTCCTGCAAAGTATCCTTCTGGTCTTTTAAATGTACTTCCTGCTGATGGATATTCTAAAGGTTGCTTTGATTCTCTCTTAAATGTTAAATCATCAACTCTAGCTTTTATTTTTTCATGTTCTCCACTATTTAAAGCAAATGTTGCAGATAATACTATAGCTTTTTCAGTCATAACTCTTGATGTTCTATATCCTAGTTCTAGTTCATCTTTTGTATAAACAACTATTTCTCCATCTTCAGTTAAAACTTCTGCACTTTCTATAACATCTGCAATTTCTCCATTATATGCTCCAGCGTTCATAAATACTGCTCCACCTATTGAACCTGGTATTCCACATGCAAATTCTAATCCTGTTAAGTCATTGTCTAATGCTGCCTTTGAAGCGTCTTTTAATAATACTCCTGTATCAGCTATTACTTTATTTCCTTCTACTTTTATATCTTTAAGCTCTGTAAGCTTAATAACTGCTCCCCTAATTCCACCATCTTTAACAAGAAGGTTTGAACCATTTCCTATTATGAAATATGGTATTTCATTTTCCTTGCAGACTTTTAATGTTTTAACTACTTGTTCCTTTGTTTCTGGTATAAGTAGTACGTCTACTGGACCACCAACTTTAAAATATATATGTTCGCTCATTTTTGCGTTTAATTCTATTTGATTTTTTGAATATATGTCTTTGAATAATTCGCTATATTTATTCATTCATGAAAACTCCTCAAAATATATTTATTACAATTATTTAGTATATTCTAAATTGGAAATTAAAACAAGCCTTATAAGTTTACATTTCCATTAACTTTTTACTTACTTTCCCTATTATTGAAATAATCAAGTATACTTTCTGCTGATTTCCTGTCAATGCTTGGTGTTTCTAGTAATTCCTCTAGTGTTGCTTTCTTTACTTTTTCAACGCTTCCAAACTTCATTAAAAGTTCTTTTCGTCTCTTTGCACCAATATAAGGTATATCATCTAATATAGAATGTAATGTTCTCTTATCTCTAAGTGATCTATGATAAGTTATTGCAAATCTATGGACTTCATCTTGAATTCTTCTTATTAATTGCATTAAATTAGAGCTTCTATTTATAATTATCTCTTCATTGTTATATATGATACCTCTTGTTTGATGCTTATCATCTTTAACAAGTCCACAAACTGGTATATCTATATCTAGCTTCTTTAAAACATCTAATGCAATATTTACTTGACCTTTTCCACCATCCATCATTATTAAATCTGGGAAGTTAGAAAACTTACCATTTGAGAATATTAACTCTCTCTCCTGTATCTCTTTTATTTCTCTAAGTCCATGAGAAAATCTTCTTTCTAAAATTTCTCTCATACTATCATAATCATTGGCACCTTTTACAGTTTTTATTCTAAATCTTCTATAATTACTGTTTTTTGCTTTTCCATCTTCAAATACAATCATACTTCCAACTGAATCTACACCTTGTATATTAGAAATATCATATGCTTCTATTCTATGTGGCAATTCGTCAAGTGATAAAACATTTCTAAGTTCATTTAATGCTATGTTGTTTATTTCTTTCTCCATAACAATTTTTTCTTTAAATTGTTCTAATGTTATTTTAGCATTTTCACGAACCATATCTAACATGCTCTTTTTATCACCTTTTTGAGGCACCTTTAATATAACTTTTGATTCCCTCTTTACAGATAAGAACTCTTCAAGTACTTCTTTATCAGAGACCTCTGGTACATATATAGTTTTTCCGATCTTAGTTGCACCACTATAGAAGTTTACTATAAATTGAGATATTACGTCAGCTGGATTTTCAAGTGCAGTATTTTCTATCATAAAGTGCTCTCTACCAGTTATTTTTCCACCTCTTAAAAAGAAAATTTGTATACAGCTATCTTTTTCATCACTATATATATTTATGAAATCTTCATCCTCATCTGTTACTTTAAACATCTTCTGTTTTTGAACTAGAGCTTCTATTGCTAAAATTTTATCTCTATATGAAGCTGCTTTTTCAAATTCCAATTTCATTGATGCTTCTTCCATTTTCCTTTTTAATTCTTTAGTAATCTCTTTATCTTTACCGTTTAATATATCTATAACTGAATTTATAATCTTTGAATAATCTCCTTTAGAAACATATCCTCCACAAGGTCCATTACACTTACCTATATGAAAATTAAGACATGTTCTAGTTGGCTCTCCCCCTTCAACAATTGCTTTCTTGCAAGTTCTTATTGGGAAAACCTTTCTAATTAAGTTTATAGTCTCATATACTGCCGCCCCATTTGTATATGGTCCAAAATATTTATTTCCATCCCTTGCAAAGTTTCTTGTTACGAATACTCTAGGGAAATCTTCGTTTGTTGTTATTTTTATAAAAGGATAAAATTTATCATCCTTTAATGAAATATTGTATTTAGGGCTATATTTCTTTATTAAGTTACATTCTAAAATTAAAGCTTCCATCTCTGAATCTGTAACTATATATTCAAATTCAGCAATATTTTTAACCATAGCTTTTACTTTTTCTGAATGGTTTTTAGAATTTCTAAAATATTGCCTTACCCTATTTTTTAATATTTTTGCTTTACCTACATATATTATTTCTCCTAAATAGTTCTTCATTAAATATACGCCTGGCTTCTCCGGTAATATTTTTAATTGATATTCAAAATCAAACATTCAAAAACCCCCTCCTAGTCTTTTGTTTATACCCTCTTCTTTATTATTATATAATTTATTTATTATGTAAATTATTATACCTATAAATATTATAATTATATATCTATATACCATTTATTTAAATTACAAATACTAGCTAGACTTAGTATTTACTCTATTATTTTCATTTATTAATTTTAAAAAAGAAGCATCTAAAATTAGATACTTCTTTTTGCATTATTTATTAAGTTCTGCATTTATGACTTTACCAGCAACTGATGCTGCTTTCTTAGCTCCATACCCACCGTTTTCTACAACTACTGCTACTGCAATCTTTGGATTATCCGCTGGTGCAAAGCATATGAACCATGAATGTGGTGGTGCTGGCTGTCCGTTTGGAAGATTATGATCGGCAGTTCCTGTTTTACCTGCTGTTCCTGTTCCTTGTAGGTAACTCCAAGTACCACTTCTTATATTTTTATCAACTAATGCCTTCATATATGATTTGATTGTCGCCGCATCATCTTCTGACATTGCTCTTTGATATTCTTTTGGCTTTTCAACTTCTATAGTATTTCCATCTTTATCTATAACTTTGCTAACAAGATTTGGTTGCATAATAACTCCGTTATTTGCAACTGCACTTGCAACTAGTGCCATTTGCATAGGTGTTACACTTACTGTACTTTGACCTATACCTGATCTTGCTATATCTCCACTATATGTTAATTTAGGGAATGTACTTTTATCTATTATAAAGCCGTTTGCTGGAACTTGTTCATTAAATCCAAATCCTTCTGCTGTTTTCATTAGCTTATCATTTCCAAGGTCCATTGCAAGTGTTCCGTACACTACGTTACTTGAAACAACAAAGGCTTTCTTTAAATCTAAACTACCATATGATGCATCACCTGAATTATGAAGTTCTTTTCCTCCACCTTCAAATTTTAATACACCATTATCAGTGAAAGTTTTATTTTGAACTCCTGGAATATTATCAAGTGCACTTGCAGTTGTTACAACTTTAAATGTTGATCCTGGCGGATATTGTCCTTGGATTGCTCTATTTAAAAGCGGACTATGCTCAGCATCTCCAGCATGAGCTTTCTTCATTTCTTCAGCTAAATTATTAGGATTAAAACTTGGTTTTGAAACCATTGCTAATACATTTCCTGTTTTAGGATCTAATGCAACAACAGCTCCTCTATCATCTCCTAATGCATTATAAGCTACTTTTTGAAGTTTATTATCTAAAGTAGTAACTACACTATTACCTTGTTTATCTTTATCATCTTTTCTATCAAAGAAAGCTGCTTTTAAGTTATCAATACTTGGATCATCAATTAACTTTTTAAAACTAGCTGTCATATTTGATGTTGTTGTAAGCTGCTTATCATAAGCTGCTTCAAGTCCAGTTCCACCAAATCTACTATCCATAAATCCTATAGGGGCTGCAAAAATCGCTCCCTCTGGATATACTCTCTTTTGAACATTATTTTTTTCTCTAACACTTTTTGCTATAACATCATTATTTCTATCGTATATTGTTCCTCTTAAAACTTTGTTTCTCACTGCCCAAGCTCTTTGATTTCCAGGCTTAGCTGCTATATCTGGTGCTTTAAAAGCTTGGAAATAAGCTATATATGTGATTAGGGCTATTAAACAAAATAAGAAGACCATCATTACTTTTGTTACACTCTTTTTTATATCGTCCTTCATATTAGCCCTCCTCTGATACTTTTTGCAGTATTCCTAACGCAAAGAACATTGTAAGCATTGATGAACCACCATAACTTATAAGAGGTAATGTTATACCTGTTAAAGGAATTACAGCAAATATTCCTCCTATTATAACTAGAACCTGACAAACTATCATGGCACTAAATCCAACTGCTGTAAGTTGTGAGAATTCATCATCTGTAACAAATGCAGTTCTTATACATCTATAAAATAAAAGGAAGTATATTATCATTATACCTATTCCAAATACCATCCCAAACTCTTCACAAATTATTGCAAATATAAAGTCAGATGTATTTATAGGAACAAATCCAGGATACCCTTGCCCAAGTCCTGAGCCCATCATTCCACCTGATGAAATTGCATATAAACCTTGTACTAATTGATAACTTTGGTTTTGAGTATATTCCCAAGGATGTCTCCATATAAGCACTCTCTCTCTTACATGGCTAAACAAATTGTAAGCTGCAACAGATCCAACCGCTGATAATCCTAAACATACTAACACATATCTAGCCTTTGTAGTTGCTATATAAAGCATAGTTACTGATATTCCGAAGAATATAAGTGCTGATCCTAAATCTTTTTGTAAAACCATACATCCTAAACTATACATTACAACTAATCCTGGCTTTATAAGCTTTTTAAAGCTTCCTTTTGGATTAAGCGCAGTAGTATATTCTTTTAATGATGCTGCTAAATACAATACTAGTGCTATTTTTCCAAACTCAGAGGGCTGGAAACTTACTGGTCCTAGTATAACCCAGTTTTTTGCACCATTAAGCTCTGTACCTATTAAAAGAGCCATAGGCATAAATACTAATACACATGCCATATATACATATTTATACTTAGCAAAGTTCCTAAAATCAGGGAACACCTTAAGTACAACCATAAACACAACTATACTACCTAAGAACCATATAAGTTGCTTTTCTGCCACCTTTGGATCTATTCTATATAGCATAGCTATACCTATAACTACCAATAAACAAGAAAAGGTAAGTATAAATTTATCTCCATCAGGATAAAACTTTCTTACAACAAAATGTGCAATTCCTATAACTACACATAATATTACCCCAAAATATAGGGCATTTTTATCAATTGGTGTCTTTAGAATAGCTAAATTAGTGAACAGAGCAATACATAATATGTATGTAAGTAGAAGCATTATGCTCTCTTTTTTTCTCTTTCTCATTTAATCACCTCATTGCAATTTAAGACAATACCTTAAATACTGCAGTACCTATAGCTATTTGATCTTTTGCAAATAACTTTACTCTGCCACTTATTTTTTGACCATTTAGGAATGTTCCATTAGTACTTCCTAAATCTTCTAATATTAACGCATTATTTTTAACCATAATTCTAGCATGACTTCCTGATACATATTGATCATTTAATACTATTGAATTACTTCCACGTCTACCTATAGTAGTTTCATCCTTAATCGGTATTACCGACCCAACCTTTAATGACGTATTGTCCCCATTTTCTATTATTTCTATCCCGTGATGTCTTCTAGAAGGATTTGCTTTTCTTGGCACACTGCCTTTAACGTTTCCTCCGGATTTAACATCTTTTGCCATTATCTTTAAGGCATATACGATTATAACGTATAATAATATGATAAAAATTATTCCAAATACGCCTGCCATAAATTTTGAAAAATCCATCTTTCCACCTCAAAAAATTACTTTATCTTTTTGATTATACACCAAAATAATATTTAATTCACACATTTATCTTACAATTATTAAACAACATAACATTAACTAACTTATATAGTTAATTTTTATATAAGCTAGTTAATTTATTTATAAATTTCTTAGTTCTTTGTTTACTTTAGTATTTTACTCAAATATTGTCCTGTATATGACTTTTTAATTTTGCATATTTCTTCAGGTGTTCCTTTAGCAACTATAGTACCACCTTTATCTCCACCTTCTGGCCCTAAGTCAATTATATAATCTGCACATTTTATCATATCTAAATTATGTTCTATAACTACTACACTATTACCTGCATCCACAAGTCTTTGTAATATCTGTACAAGTCTATTAACATCATCAATATGAAGTCCTGTTGTTGGCTCATCTAGTATATATAATGTTTTGCCCGTACTTCTTTTTGATAATTCATAAGCAAGTTTTATTCTTTGTGCTTCTCCACCTGACAATTGAGTTGATGGCTGACCAAGTCTTATATATCCAAGTCCTACATCATATAATGTTTGAAGTTTGTTTTTAATTCTTGGAATATGATCAAAGAATTCTAGCCCCTCTTCAACTGTCATATTTAGTATGTCATCTATACTCTTACCTTTATATTTAACTTCTAAAGTTTCTCTATTATATCTTTTTCCTTTACATACTTCACATGGAACATAAACATCTGATAAAAATTGCATTTCAATTTTTATAATACCATCACCTGAACAAGCTTCACATCTTCCACCCTTTACATTAAAGCTAAATCTTCCTGGCTTATAACCTCTCATTTTAGCTTCTGGTGTTTGAGAGAATAATTCTCTTATTATATCAAATGTTCCTGTATATGTTGCAGGGTTTGAACGTGGTGTTCTTCCTATTGGGCTTTGGTCTATATCTATTATTTTATCTATATTTTCATATCCTTTTATTTCTTTATGTGCCCCAACAGGATTTTTACTTTTATTAATTAATTTATTTAATCCTTTATAAAGTATTTCATTTACAAGAGTACTTTTACCTGAACCTGAAACTCCAGTAACCATAGTTAATACTCCAAGCGGGAAGTCTACAGTTACATTCTTTAAATTATTTTCCTTTGCTTTTGAAACAGTAATTTTATTACCATTTCCTTTTCTTCTTTCAGTAGGAGTTTCTATTTTCTTTTCTCCAGTTAAATATTTTGCAGTTAATGAATTATCGCATTTTTTAATTTCTTCTACTGTACCTGCAGCTACAATTTCACCACCGTGTTCTCCAGCGCCAGGTCCAATATCAACAACATAATCTGCTTCTCTTATAGTATCTTCATCATGTTCTACAACTATAACTGTATTTCCAACATCTCTAAGATGTTTTAAAGTTTGAATTAACTTATCATTATCTCTTTGGTGAAGTCCTATACTAGGCTCATCTAGTATATATAAAACACCCATAAGCGCAGACCCTATTTGAGTTGCAAGTCTTATTCTTTGCGCCTCTCCACCTGATAATGTTCCTGAACTTCTTGAAAGATTTAAATAATCAAGACCAACATTAACTAAGAATTCTAATCTACTTACTATTTCTTTAATTATTTGCTCACTTATAATTTTATCTTTTTCAGAGAAATTTACTCCTTTTATAAAATCTAACTCTTCTTTTATTGAAAGCTCTGTAAATTCATATATATTTTTATCTCCAACTGTTACTGCAAGAGCTTCTTTATTAAGTCTTGCTCCTTTACACTTAGGACAATGATTGTCACTCATATATTGTTCAATGTCACCTTTTATAATATCTGAGTTAGTTTCTCTATATCTTCTTTGAAGTGAATTTATTTCACCTTCCCAAGCTGAATTATAAGTTGCTTTTACTCCATCTTTTACATAATCAACCTTAAGTCTCTTACCATCTGTTCCATAAAGTAATATATTTACTATTTTCTTTGGAAGATCTCTAATTGGAGTATTTAAATCAAAATCATATTCTTTACTTAATGCTTTTAAAAATGCAAAAGTCCATGAATCATCTTTAAGTCTTCCTTCTCCCCAACAAGCTATTGCACCTTCCATAATGCTTAAATCTTTATTTGGTATTACTAAATTTTCATCTATTTCTATTAATGACCCTAATCCGTCACAATAATCACATTTACCAAATGGTGAGTTAAATGAAAACATTCTTGGCGCTAATTCTTCTATACTTATACCACAGTCTGGACATGATAATTTTTCACTATATAATGTATCTTCTCCTCCTATTTCATTTATAATTACTAATCCCTCACCAAGCTTTAAAGCAGTTTCTACAGAATCACTAAGTCTTCCTTCTATTCCTTCTTTTATTACTAATCTATCTACAACTGCCTCTATACTATGCTTTTTATTTTTTTCAAGTTTTAATTCATCTTCTGTTAAGTCATATATTTCGCCATCTATTCTAGCTCTAATAAATCCGTTCTTTTTTATATTTTCTAATACTTTCTCATGAGTCCCTTTTCTTCCTCTTACAACTGGAGCTAAAACTTGTATCTTCGCTCTCTCTTCAAGTTCCATTACCCTATCTATTATTTGGTCTACAGACTGCTGAGTGATTTCTTTACCACACTTTGGACAATGTGGAACACCAACTCTTGCATAAAGAAGTCTTAAATAGTCATATATTTCAGTTATTGTACCAACAGTTGATCTTGGATTTTTACTTGTTGTTTTTTGATCTATTGAAATTGCAGGTGATAATCCTTCTATATACTCAACATCAGGCTTGTTCATTTGACCAAGAAATTGTCTAGCATAAGCTGATAGTGATTCTACATACCTTCTTTGTCCTTCTGCATAAATTGTATCAAATGCTAATGATGATTTTCCTGAACCTGAAAGTCCTGTAAATACAACTAACTTATCTCTAGGTATTTCTAAACTAACATTTTTTAAATTATGTACTTTAGCACCTTTTATAATGATTTTATCC
Source organism: Clostridium budayi (assembly GCF_055396605.1). Taxonomy (NCBI): domain Bacteria; kingdom Bacillati; phylum Bacillota; class Clostridia; order Eubacteriales; family Clostridiaceae; genus Clostridium; species Clostridium budayi. The sequence goes on along the minus strand of NZ_AP042456.1, from coordinate 447,543 downwards.
TTCATATTATTGTTACCTCTCTTTTAACATATATCTTTATTTTAGACTTATATTTGCTAATTAATCCTCGAACATAAGTTCCCGTACAATAATTTTAAATTTATATTATCCTATTGTCAATTATATCACTTGTCTTTATTATCATTAAGTAAGCATAGAAATTCCTTATTAATTTTTAAGAATTGTTAAGATTCTAATAAATTTACTCATAATTTAAAGACCTATTTCAAATAAAATAGGCCTTAAATATATTAAAATTATTTTTCATATATAACTCTGTTTACTAATTTACCCTCAGTATTTAAATAATACTCATTGGCATTTTGTGATTTAATTTGAAGAACGTTTTCTTTAAGATTAAGATTACCTTCATAATAATAACGATTGTCATAATCATAGTATTTAACTTTATCACTATAAATTAATTTCATTCTTTTATTATATACATCTATTTTTTTATCACTAATAGATTCACCTTCATTATAGCTCTCTAGCTCTTCATCTTTAATTATAAAATCACCATATATCCTATATTTATCTCCATCATTTTTATTAATTAGTACCTTACCATCTTTATTAATTATCTCATTAGAATCATCAGCATATATAACTCTAATTAAATCATCACTTTCAAAATATGCATTTATTACATCTTCTTTTAAAGCTACTATTTTTTCACCTTTTAAATTTATAATACACTTTTCACCATTGTAACATACAAAGAAATATCCAAAATTACTATATGAATATATTTCGTCATATTTTACTTTTAATAACAAGTTTCCATCTTTATCAATTACACCAAATTTAAGATGTTCCTTATCACTAACTACTATTTTATCATCTGCCATATAAGCACAATTATATTTATAATTTATATCTTGTAGCTCATTTTCATAGTAGTCATTTAATATTCCATCTTTATCTATGAATATACCGTTTTTATATTGTCTTTCTAATATATCTTTATCTAATATATTTCCATTTCTATCTATTGGTACATCTCCAGACAAAAACTTATTACCTATAGCAATTCCATCACTATACCTTGATAGTTCATTATACTTAGGCTTAACTATAACATTACCCTCATTATCTATTACACCTTTTTTATTATCTTTTGTAAATATAGCTCTTCCTTCACTGAATCCTTCGCAATAATCAATACCAGTATCTATTTTATTTTCGTTGCCGTTTATATCTAAAACATAATAACTACCATCACGCTTTGCTATTGCATATCCTTCATTAAAATCATTTATACTATCATACTTAAAATCAAATACAGTCTCTCCATTACTATCTATTACACCATACTTATCTCCTTCTGATACTACAGCAACACCGTCTGTAAATTCTGAAGCTACTTTAAATTTTGGTTTGATTTTTACATTTAAATTTTCATCATAATATCCCTTATAGAAACCATCCTCAAATTTATATAAATTCTTTCCTTTAGGCTTTAGCGGTTTAAATTCATCTGGTTTAACTACTTGAACTGATTTCTTATCTTCGTCTGTATCAAAAAGACCATCAAATTTTATGACATTTCCTATAAGTAGCATTAACATTATTATAAGACTAATAATTAATATAATAATTATTAGCAAAATCCCTACTGCTTTTTTATTTTTCAAAATTAATCCCCCAAATTTATATTACCCTATATATTAATTATACAATTATTTTTATTTTTTACTAATATATCTATATATTTTCAAAAAAAATAAAGAGCTACTTTAATAGCCCTTATTTATACAACCTTATTAATTGCATTTAATTTCTGTTTTACTATTTCTTAAAATTCCAAACTTGTATAATAGCTTGTCTATTGTAACAATAATTAATGCTAGTCCTATAAATACAATTATAATTTAGCTAGAAATTTTCTCTACTTTTATTACTCCATCATTCATTGCAATTATACTAATAAGTTCATTTTGTTTTATTGTTTGAGGTAAAAGTAAAGTATATACACACTCTTTTCTATCATCACCATTAATAAATTCTATATTTTTAATTGTAATTTCATCAGCTTCAAGAGTATCATTTATCTCTTTTATAACTTTAGACTTATCTGTATATTCTATTTTAAACTTAATAATATATAATTTGTTTATTATGAATCTATATTCAAATCTTTTTAAAAGTACAAGTGCAATTACTATTCCAATTCCACTTAATATACTAATTGTATAAAAGCCCATTCCAACTGCTATTCCAACACATGCTACAGCCCATATTGAAGCTGCTGTAGTAAGTCCCTTTACAGATGCCTTAGTTCTAATTATTGTACCAGCCCCTAGAAACCCTACTCCTGATATAACTTGACAGATAACCCTTCCTGTATCAACACTTAAAACTCCTGATAAATTGGGGGTTTTTGTGATCTCATCAATAACATAATATCCAAGTTGTACCTGTATAAGTGCTGCAACAGTTGCACCTAAACATACTAATACATGAGTTCTAAATCCTGCCGGTCTATTTTCATACTCTCTATTAAAACCAACTACTCCACCTATTATTATTGCTAATACTATCCTTAAAGCAACTTCATATATATTCATATTACTCTCCTGTCCTCTCCATTACTTCTAATATGATTATATTAAAAAATCACCTATTATATAATAGATGATTTTTTAATAAATATATAACTTATTTAACATATATAAGTGCTATTTAAATTAATTATCCACAATAAAAAGAAGCTCACCCTACTTCTTCTGTGAGTAAACTTCTTTTATAAATTTATTTTTTGCCTTTTAAATTTTCTATTATATCTCTAAGTTCTGCTGCTCTTTCAAATTGAAGATTTTTAGCTGCATCTAACATTTCATCTGTGTATTCTTTAATTAATTTTTCTCTCTCTTTCTTAGTCATCTTCTTAGGTTGTGACTCTATTTCATACTTAGTTTCTTCTTCGGCAACCTTAGTTGCTTCAATTACTTCTCTTACATCTTTAATAATTGTCTTAGGAACTATATTATGTTCTTCATTATACTTTTCTTGAATACTTCTTCTTCTCTCAGTTTCACTTATAGCTCTATCCATTGAACCTGTTATAGTATCTGCATACATTATAACTTTACTTTCCGAGTTTCTCGCAGCTCTACCTATTGTTTGAACTAATGAAGTTTCAGATCTTAAAAAACCTTCCTTATCTGCATCTAAAATTGCAACAAGAGCAACTTCTGGAATATCAAGACCTTCTCTTAAAAGGTTAATTCCTACTAAAACATCAAATTTACCAAGTCTTAAATCTCTTATTATCTTCATTCTTTCAATAGTATCTATATCAGAGTGCATATATGTTGCCTTTACTCCAAGGTCAGTTAAATACTTAGTTAAATCCTCTGCCATTTTCTTAGTTAATGTTGTAATAAGAGTTCTAAATCCTCTCTTTGTAGTTTCTATAATTTCTCCATATAAATCATCAATTTGACCATTAACTGGCTTTATAATTATTTGTGGATCTAAAAGTCCTGTTGGTCTAATTATTTGTTCTGCTGTAACTTTAGAATGTTCAACTTCATATTTTGCTGGAGTTGCACTTACAAATACGACTTGATTTATTTTCTTTTCAAACTCTTCGAATTTTAATGGTCTATTATCATAAGCACAAGGAAGTCTAAAACCATATTCAACTAATGAATCTTTTCTTGATCTATCACCTGCATACATTGCTCTAACTTGAGGAAGTGTTACATGACTTTCATCAATAAACATTAAGTAATCATCTTTTGGGAAGTAGTCAAGAAGTGTCTTTGGTGGAGTTCCTGGTGCTCTACCATCTAGTATTCTTGAATAATTTTCAATTCCACTACAGTATCCCATTTCTCTAATCATTTCTATATCAAAGTTAGTTCTTTGTCTTAATCTTTGAGCCTCTAATAATTTATCTTGAGCATTAAGTTCTCTAAGTCTTTCTTCTAACTCTTCTTCTATTACTGTTATAGATTTTTCTAATACTTCTTTTGACGCAGCAAAGTGAGATGCAGGATAAATTTGAGCATGATTTCTTTCACCTAATATTTTTCCTGTTAACACATCAAATTCTCTTATTCTATCAATTTCATCTCCGAAGAATTCTACTCTTATTCCTTGACTTGATGACGATGCTGGAATTATATCTAATGAATCTCCTCTTACCCTAAATGTTCCTCTAGTAAAATCAATATCATTTCTTTCGTATTGTATTTCTATAAGTTTTCTAATTATCTCATCTCTATCTTTTTGCATTCCAGTTCTAAGACTTATTGTAAGTTTCTTATATTCATCTGGATTACCAAGCCCATATATACATGATACTGATGCAACTATTATTACATCTCTTCTTTCAAATAATGCTGATGTAGCAGAGTGACGTAATTTATCAATTTCATCATTTATTGATGCATCCTTTTCAATAAACGTATCAGTTTGTGGTACATATGCTTCTGGTTGATAATAATCATAATATGAAACAAAATATTCTACTATACTATCTGGGAAAAACTCTTTAAACTCTGCACAAAGCTGCGCTGCTAAAGTTTTATTATGAGCTAATACTATTGTAGGTTTTTGAGTTCTTTCTATTATGTTTGCCATAGTAAAAGTTTTACCAGACCCTGTTACTCCAAGAAGTGTTTGAAATTCATTACCATCATTTATTGATTTAACTAATTTATCTATAGCCTCTGGCTGATCTCCCATCGGCTTAAAATTTGACTTTATTTTAAATTCTCTCATAAATTCACCTCAATTCAGTTGTTCTAATGCTTATTATTTATACATTAGTCTAATTTATTTAAATTTGCAACTATTAAGAAAAGGGATTACTTTAGTAATCCCTTTTATCTATTTATTTATCTTACTATTTAGTACTTCTATTGCCTTTTTTAATTGATTATCATTCTTTTCATTGTAAGGCTTAGACATTGCTTCTTTTGATGGTTCAACTTCATAATCTGGTTTGATTCCTTTATGATGAATATTTTCACCATTTGGAGTATAGTATTTTGAAATTGTAACTTTTAAAGCACCACCATCTTTAAATTCAACTGGTGCTTGAACTATACCTTTTCCAAATGTATTAGTTCCAACTATTGTTGCAGCTTTATAATCTCTTAAAGCCCCTGTTACAACTTCTGATGCACTTGCACTTCCATTATCCACAAGTACAACTAAAGGCATTCCTTCTGCTATACCTCCAACTGATACTTCTTCAGCTTTATTATCATACTTATCAACAGTATATGTTATAAGCTTTCCTTTAGGAATAAATTGTGAAGCAACACCGACAGCTTCTTTAAGATATCCGCCTGGGTTTCCTCTTAAATCAATTATTAAACCTTTCATTCCTTTTGATTTTAATGTTTCAATTTCTTTCTTAAGATCATCTGTAACACCTGCATTAAAAGATGTTATTTGAATATATCCTGTATTACCATCAAGCATTTTACCTTTTACTGACTGTGTTTTAATGACATCTCTCATTACTTTAACATCAAAAGGCTTTCCGCCATTTCTTTCAATAGTTAATGTTACTTCTTCTTTTTTCTTACCACCTATAAGTGTTGTTGTCTTTTCTACATCTGAACCAACCTTTTGACCATTAACTGCAATAATTACATCATCACTCTTTAATCCTGCCTTTTGAGCTGGAGATCCATCAACTGGTGAAATTACTGTAACCTTATCATTTTTAACACCTACATATACACCAATTCCCATATACTCCCCTGAATTTTGTTCATTAAATTTCTCATATTCTTTCTTATTCATATATACTGTATATGGATCTTTTAAAGAATCAGTCATTCCTTTAATAGCACCTTCTAACAGCACATTATCATCTACTTCTCCATCATAATTTTTTATTAAAGCATCTCTTACTTCAAATAGTTCTTTATACTTACCTATATCATTTATCTCTTTAAAAGTGTTCTCAACTTTTGAATTAGCTTTAGTAAAAATTAATCCTTTTGTTGCTAAGACATTTCCTACAACAAAACTTCCCATACATAAACAAATAACAATTAATACACCAGCAATTATATATATAAATCTCTTGCTACTTGAGTTATTCATTCTATTTTTGCTCAATTACCACACCATCCTCTCTAATCTCATATGTAAAGTGTATATACATAGTATATATTATAGATTTATAAATATCCATATTAAACCAAAATCAGTAGGAATTAAATTCCTACTGATTTTATACTTATATTATATACACTTTTTCATAATTTTATACTATTAAGAACTTTCTTAGTGCAGCGTAACTTGCAACTCCACCAACAATTAATCCACCTAAAGCGAATTCCCATAATAGTGCAGTACCTATATAACTTACGTTTATTAATGATACGTATAATACTTTACTTGATATCCAGCTAACAAATCCTTTATATACTAAGAATACAAAGAATGTTGATATAACAGATCCTATAAGACCTATTATCATACCTTCAATTATGAAAGGCCATCTGATGAACCAGTCTGTTGCTCCAACGAACTTCATGATTCCAACTTCTCTTCTTCTTGAGTAAACTGTTAACTTTGTTGTATTCATTATTAAGAATATTGCTACTCCAACTAGTATTATAAATAGCACTGCTCCAACTACTTTAATACCATTTACAACCTTTGTAATTGTATTTATTAAATCTTGTTGATTTCCTATACTTTCAACTCCAGGTAAATCTTTAACTGCATTTGTAACTGCTTCTGCATCACTTGGATCTGCTAATTTTACAATAAATGATGCTGGGAATGGATTCTTTTCTAAGCTATATCCTTCTAATAATCCTTTATTGTCTTTTGTGCTTTCTTGGAAGCTTGTAAATGCTTGTTCTTTTGATTCATACTGAACATCCTTAACACCTGGAAGCTCATGTAGTTTTATCTCAACTTCTCTTTGCTCTATTAATTTGATGTCGTCTTTTAAGAAAACTTTAAGTTCTACTTTTGATTGAACATCATTTAATGCTAATCCTACATTCTTAGTTATAAGTACAAATATACCTAATACAAAAAATGTAATTATAACTGTAATTATTGAAGCAAAACAAATAGTTTTATTTCTTCTTAAACTTTTAAAGGCATCAGATATAAAATGATTTACTGTATTAATCTTCATCATTGTACCTACCTTTCTTTTCGTCTCTTACAATTTCTCCTCTTTCCATAGCTATAACTCTCTTCTTCATGTCATTAACTATATCTTGAGCGTGAGTTGCCATAAGTATTGTTGTTCCTGACTTATTTATATCATCTAATAATTCCATTATTTCACTTGCTGTATCTGGGTCTAAGTTTCCTGTAGGCTCATCGGCAATTAAAACTGATGGATTATTAACAATAGCTCTTGCAAGTGATACTCTTTGTTGTTCTCCACCTGATAATTCATGTGGGAACATTTTATACTTATGTGATAGTCCAACTAATGATAATACCATTGGAACTCTTCTTCTTATATCTTTTGGTGACGCCTCAACTACTTTCATAGCAAAAGCTACATTTTCATATACATTTAAATTTGGTATTAATCTAAAGTCTTGATATACCATTCCTATCTTTCTTCTATAGTAAGGTACTTGCTTTCTTTTTATATCTGCTAAATTCTTATCAGCAACAATAATTTCTCCTGAAGTAGGTTCTACTTCTTTTAATAACATTTTTATAAATGTTGATTTACCAGCTCCTGATGCACCAACTAGAAACACGAATTCTCCTGCCTCTATATTTACACTTACATCTGACAGAGCTTTTACATTATTATCATAAATCTTAGATACATTCTTAAATTCTATCATAATTTAAACACTCCTTATAGATTTGGACTAACTCCATAAACCCCTTGTCCATCGTACACTATCATTATATCATATGTATTCGACCATATAATATAAGATTTTATTAAGTTTTTAAATTTATTACCAATTATTCATAGATATCTAAATTTGCTGTAGTATTATGAAGTTTTAATCTCCTCAAAACCTTCTCCTAATACTTCATGAACTTCACCTACTGTAATAAATGCATTACTATCAAGATCTTTTATACGATTTTTTAATTTTATAAATTCATTTCTATTTAGTACAGTGTATACAACAAAGTTTTTAGAATTAGAAAATCCACCAATACCTTCAAGGCAAGTGCATCCTCTTTCTAAATCATTTAATATATAATCTATAATTGGCTTTGTATTTTTGCTTATTATTATAATTTGCATTCTAATATTGAACCCTTCAATAAACTTATCTACTGTAACTCCTAAAATAATTACACTAAGCATTGCATAAAATCCTAAATCAATTCCAAATACATATGCACCTGCAAGAGTTATTATAAAGTCTACTATTAAAAGTGCTTTACCAATATCAACGTGTACGAACTTATTTAATATTTTAGCTAAAATATCTGTGCCTCCTGTTGATGAATTATAATTAAAAACTAACGCCATTCCAAAGGCTGAAATTAACGTACCAAAAATAGTAGCTATCATTAAGTCTGTAGTTATAGCAAAAGGATTTAAGAATTTTTCAATAAACCACATAATTACTGAAAGCATTAAGCTTGCATATATAGTTCTTCCTCCAAAGTTCCCATCAACAAATATAAATGCTGCTATAAATAAAATTATATTTATTATTAATGTTATAATACCAACACCTAGACTTGGGAAAAAATCATTAACAACAATTGCAAGTCCAGTAACCCCTCCAGCTGCTAATTCATTTGGGGCAAAGAAGTATTCTACCGATATAGCAACTAAAATAATCCCAAATGTTATAATGGAATACTCTCTTAAAATTTTCTTACTCATATAACCACCTCTTCTTATTATTAGTTATTATAATAATAGCTTTCCTATTTATTATTATACTATTCTATATCTCCGAATCCTTTTCCAAGTACATCATGTGCATTATTAACAATAACAAAGGCTTGAGGTTCATTATCTTTTATAAACTTTCTAACTTGCATAAGTTGTGATCTTCCAAGTACACAATAAATTGCACTCTTTTTCTCACCTGTATATCCACCTTCACCTTTAAAAATAGTACATCCTCTATCAATATCTTCTATTATGTATTTTTTTAGTTCTTCGATTTTTTCAGTAAATATAATTACTTGATGACATGTATTGAATCCAGATATAACTTTATCTATTACAATTCCATTTAAAAGTACACATATACATGCATATATACCTTTTTCGATACCAAATGTAAGTCCACTAAATATAACAACTAAGATATCAACCATCTGCATACCCTTACCCATATCTATATGGAAAAACTTATTTAATATTTTAGCAATTATATCAGTTCCTCCTGTTGATGCATTTTGAGTAAATACAATTCCAAGTCCTAATCCTAAAAGTATGCTTCCTGCTATTGTAGCAAGCATTGGATTATTTGGTATCCCAACAGGCTTAATAAATTCTTCTGAGAACCAATTCATTAATGAAAGTCCCATTGCTGCATATATAGTTTTCCCTCCAAAATTTCTACCAATTACAATAAATGCTATTATAAAAAGAAATACATTCATTATTGCCATTAACACTCCAAGATTGGCATAAGGTATGTAATGATTAACTACTAATGCTATTCCTGTAACGCCTCCACCAGTTATATTATTAGGCACATAAAAATATTGTATAGCTACTGCAACTAACAATATCCCTATTGTAATTATCCCATACTCTTTAATTTTCCCTTTCATAACCCCTCCTATTTATTTTTCATTAGATATTATTATTAATTTTTTAAATCTTATAAAAAAATAACAGTATAGTACCCCTACTATACTGTTATAACATATTAATAACAATTTTTGCTATTATTTTTTACAATTTATAGCCTTTTTAGCTTTTTCAACAATATTCTTAGCAGTTAAACCATATGCCTCTAATAATTCATTTGGTTTTCCACTTTCGCCAAAAGTATCTTGTACTCCAACTTTTAATACTGGTACTGGACATTCTTCAGTTAAAACTTCTGCAACTGCTGAACCAAGTCCACCAATAACGTTATGTTCTTCTGCTGTAACTATAGCTCCAGTTTCCTTTGCAGCCTTTACTAATATTTCTCTATCTATTGGCTTAATAGTATGAATGTTTATTACTCTAGCATTTATACCTTCTTTAGCTAACATTTCAGCTGCTTCTAAAGCTATTTCTACCATTATTCCTGTAGCTACTAATGTAACATCATTTCCTTCTTTTAATGTAATACCTTTTCCAAGTTCGAACTTATATGTAGCTGCATCATTTACATTATTAACTGCAAGTCTTCCAAGTCTTACATAGCAAGGACCATCTATTTCTGCAATTGCTTTAATGACTGCATCAGTTTCAATAGCATCAGCTGGGTTTATTACTGTCATATTTGGAATACTTCTCATTAATGATATATCTTCAATTGCTTGGTGAGATGCTCCATCTTCTCCAACTGTTAATCCAGCATGTGTAGCACATACTTTAACATTTAGTTTTGGATAACAAATTGAGTTTCTTATTTGTTCAAAAGCTCTACCTGCTGCAAACATTGCAAATGTACTTACAAAAGGAATTTTTCCACAAGTTGAAAGTCCCGCTGCAACTCCCATCATGTTTCCTTCTGCTATACCCATATTGAAAAATCTTTCTGGTGCAACTGATTTAAAATCAGCAGTTTTTGTTGATTTTGAAAGGTCAGCATCTAAAACAACTATCTTTTCGTTAGTTGATGCTAAATCTTTTAACGCTTTTCCGTATGCTTCTCTTGTAGCCATTTTATTACTCATATTAATTTTCCCCTCCAATTTCAGCTATTGCTTTTTCACATTGTTCTTTGCTTGGAGCAGTTCCATGCCAGCTTGCTTCATTTTCCATGAATGAAACGCCCTTTCCTTTTACAGTCTTACAAACTATTGCTGTTGGCTGTCCTTTATGATTCTTAGCTTTTTCAATAGCTTCTAATATTTCATCGTAATTATGTCCGTCTATAACTAATACATTCCATCCGAATGCTTCAAATTTTTTGTCTATTGGTGAAGGATTCATAACTTTTGTTATATCTCCATCAATTTGTAATCCATTGAAATCTATAAATATAGTTAAATTATCTAATTTGTAGTGAGCTGCACACATTGCTGCTTCCCATACTTGACCTTCTTCTAATTCTCCATCTCCTAATAGTGCATAAACTCTGTAATCTTTTTTATCAGTTTTTCCTGCAAGTGCCATTCCAACTGCTGCTGAAATACCTTGACCTAATGAACCAGTTGACATATCAATTCCTGGTAAATCATTCATATTAGGATGTCCTTGTAAGTTTGATCCAAACTTTCTTAAAGTTAATAATTCTTTAGGATCGAAAAATCCTCTTCTTGCTAAAGCACTATATAAAACTGGTGCTGCATGACCTTTTGATAAAACAAATCTATCTCTGTCTGCCATTTTAGGGTTCTTTGGATCTATATTCATTTCGTTAAAGAATAGTGTTGTTACTACATCTGCCGCTGATAATGATCCACCTGGATGTCCTGAAGCTGATTCAGTAAGCATTGATACTATATCTTTTCTTATAATTTTAGCCATATCCATTAGCTCTTGTTTATTCTTTTTCATTTTATATCCTCCCAGTATTTAATTTAACCTTTATAGATTTAGTTTTCCGCTTTTCACATGTTTTATTTTATCATATTTCTTAGCGTTTGTATACACTATTGTATACACTATTACTAATAGTAGTGTATATTTAATCTTATAGTATATACTATATAACACAAGATATCCTTTACATCTATTTTTCGACATATTGACTTGTTTACATGCGGAATAATAAATATTATAAAACGATAAAAGCTACGCAAATGTAATCATTTGCGTAGCTTATTTTTAAATTAAATTTAAACTTATTAGTAGGGCCTTGTTTACTTTTCTCATATCTTCCTCTGTCATATGTCCTATTTTTTCTTTTAATCTTTTCTTATCTAAAGTTCTAACTTGTTCTAGAAGTACAACAGAGTCTCTATTTAACCCATATTCCTCTGAAGAAATCTCCACATGAGTAGGTAACTTTGCTTTATTTATTTGAGATGTTATAGCTGCAACTATAACTGTTGGGCTATATCTGTTACCTATATCATTTTGTATTATTATTACTGGTCTGATTCCGCCTTGTTCTGACCCTATAACAGGACTTAAATCAGCATAAAATATATCTCCTCTTTTTACAACCATAGTAGTCATAAGATTTATCACTCTCCGCGAAGCCATATCTCATAATCATTAACATCAATTAGTTCATGTTCTGTCATAGAAGCTAGTTGCAAATTAAGAAGTGCCATTTCCTTATAACCTTCTTTCATCTGCTTTTCTGTCTCACTACTAATTTGTCTATCTATATATACTATTAAATTATCCTCATTATATTTACAATTATTTTTATCTAAATACATTTTTTCTAAATCCTCTAGATATAACAAAATAATCCCTCCTAGCTTAACAAAGAGTTTATATATATTTAAATTATATCTATATTTGTGTCATTATGTCAAAGGATTTGTCAAATTTGTTTCCAAATTATAAATATTACTCTATTATTATCATATCTTGCGTTTTATAACTAATAGTATTACTTTTTTATAACTTATTAATTAAAATATTATCTTGTCCTAAATATTATCGCATTAATTCCTTAATTAATTTTATTATTATGAATGTTAGCCACATCTACATAACCTATTCCATAACTTTATGTACGTTACCCTTTTACTTCTTTTAAGATGAACTCACATTACTTTATAATGTTAATTTATGTTGGCTTTATTTTATTTTTATAATTTTTGTGCATTAACTAACATGCTGCATCTTTATAGTTCATTATTTTCTAAGCTTTTAGTATTTTGTGTAATGAAATTTTAATTTCATAATTTATCTTATTAAAGCAATATGTATTTTTTAGTTACTATTAAACTATATTTTTAAGTTTTTAATGTATTCATCTTTAGTACTTATTATTTATCTTTTATAATAATCAACTTACAAATATTTATTTATTTTCTCCCCCCTTATCTACATTTTGATTTGTAAATTTATCTTCATCACACTTTTTTAACTCAGTAAACTCCCTATAATCCATTTTAACTCTTTCCACACCTTTATTATCGTAAATTTTTATTAACATTGGTTCCTTTTTTGTCTTATTTACATATAAAGTTGCCTTATCTAGGTGACTATTATTTGAAATTAAATCAATATCAACTTTTAAATATGTTAAATCTCCCCATTCACTATTGCCCTCTTCTACGCTTAGAATAGGATTTTTTAAGAGTTCACTCATTGCAGCTAGCGGATATAAAGTATCTAAGTCTCTTTTGACTTCGTACACTTTATTTTTTTTGTTATAATTCATAATTATGCTATCTTCTTTGTAGATTTTAGTAAGATCCTCTCCAAAATCTATCCTTATCCCATGTCCATCACAATAATAAACTTTAGTTTTATCAGTATATTCTCCTCTATCATTTGTAATTGTATATTCTACAATAGACTCATATTTCCCTTTATTTTTTAAGTTTTCTAGAACATCTTCATTAGTTGGTGATACATTATGTCTTAATAATATAACTATTATTAATAATATGAATGGCATTGTCATAATAAGAACCATAATCAATTTATGTTTTATACCATTTTTATTATTACTGCTTTTAACTTTATTATCTTTTTTAGCTTTACTAAACAATTTCCTAATCCCCCCATAGTTTTATTACTCATAATAGTAATATTAAAACCATTAGGAAATTATTCTATTTTTCACATAATTCTTGTATTGTTTTAGGTAAATTTTCTATTATATCTCTGGCATTTACTATGAAGTTTTTATCTGATAACTTATCACCTATCAATCCATGAATGTATGCTCCAAGTAATGCTCCTTCTAAAAGAGTCAACTTTTGACCACAAAAAGATGTTATTATTCCTGCTAAGCAGTCTCCCATCCCACCTGAAGCCATTTTACTGTTGCCAGTTGGATTTATAAATACTTCTTCTCCATCTGTTATTATTGTGTTGTACCCCTTTAAAAGAAGTATTACATTATTTTCTTTAGCAAACGCCTTTGCTATATTTATTCTATCTTCTTCTATCTCTTTTATTGTTTTATCTAAAAGTCTAGCCATTTCACCTGGATGTGGAGTAAGTATGGCTCTACCACTTACTTCTTTTAAAAGATCCTTATTTTCACTTATTATATTTAGTGCATCTGCATCTAAAACTAAATTGCACTTAGTCTCTTTAATAACTCTCTTTAATAGTTCTCTGCTATTTTCTGTTACATCAAGTCCAGGTCCACATACTATAATATCAAAGCCATCAAAACTCTTTATATCTTTATAGCTTGAGTAATCCATTACCATACTTTCTATAAGTTTACTTCTAATTGAACTTGATATGCTATTATGAGTTAATAAAGTTACTAGTCCACTGCCTGTCCTAACAGAACTTTCAGTTACAATATAAGCTGCACCTGAATACTTTTCGCTCCCAGCTATAACTAATACTTTTCCATAATTGCCTTTATGACCACTCCTTTTTCTTTTTGGTATAAAGTTTTTATAATCACTTTCTGATAATATGTAAGTTTTTTCACTGTTTTCCTTCTTTAAGAAATCTGGAATATCTATATTTACTATTTTTATATCTTTAACTATATTAATCCCATCATTTATGAAAAATCCTTTTTTTAATACTTCAATTGTATATACTATGTCTGAATTTATTGCTACATTTAAAATTTTACCACTATTTCCATGTAATCCAGATGGTATATCAATAGAAACTATATATTTAGCATACTTATTTATTATTTCTATTACTTCTTTAAATAAGCCTTCTATGTTTCTATTTAATCCTACTCCAAATAATGCATCCACTACATAATCAGAATTTAGTATTCTTTGTTTTAAATAATCTTTTTTATTACTGTCTACTATTTTAGTAAGCTTAATATTTAAATTTCTAACTATATTTAAGTTTACTTTTACTTCTTCACTTGCTTTATCTTCATTGCCAATTAATATTATTTCCACATTTTTCCCAGATAAATATAACTTTCTAGCAACTGCTAAGCCATCGCCCCCATTATTGCCTATTCCACAAAATATAGTTACAGTATCTCCCATACTTTTTATTTCATTTGAAATTTTACTTGCTGCATTCTCCATTAAAACTATTGAAGGAATTCCTATATTTTTAATTGTAAAATTATCTATATTTCTGCAACCTTCTACACTTAAAATCTCCATAAATTATTCCTCCTCAATTACAACAAAGGCTATAGCAGTATCATTATTATGAGATATACTTGCATGGACTTTTAAATTCTTATTTATAATGTTAGTTATTTTATCTCCTAAAATAACCTCTGGCTTACCAAGTGAATCTCTTAAAACTTCAATATCTTTAAAAGCAAATCCTCTTATACCTGTCCCTAACGCTTTACTTACAGCTTCTTTTACGCAAAAAGATCCAGCAATAGTTTCGCTTTTAAAGTTCCTCTCTTTAAAAAGTTCCATCTCTCTTTTTGTAAACATTTTTTCTAAAAATTTAGTATTTCTTTTAATTGCTGTTTCTATTCTTCCGATCTCAATTATATCTGTACCTATTCCAAATATCATTTTCATCATCCTTTCTTACTTATATTTTACTATAACTTAAGGATGTTTATTTTTAAATAAATCTAAACAGTCTTTATAGCGTTTAAATCAATATTTTTAAAATCATTAACATATTCATCAACATATTCTCCTATTATGTCAATTAAATGAACTGGTGAAACTTGATTTTCATAAAGCATTTTAAGTAAACCTTTAACTTTAGACTCTATTGGTGAAATAAGCTCTACTGAATCTTTATATGAATCAATTTCTAAATCTCCTTTATAATCAGTTCTTTCTATCTCAATTCCAAAAACCTCATCTTTACCTATTAATGTTTTAATAAGCTTGTACTGATATTTTCTTTCAATGCCATTTGTAATTCTTGAAAAGACAAACTTTTCCTTTAACATTTAAATCCTCTCCCCTTTAGTTTTAGTATTATATCCTCCCTACTTCTAAAAATATATCACAACTATAATGTGAAATATGTCAAAGGGTGTTCTAGCAAATTTTTTTTTATTGACATCTTTCGTATAAATCCGAATATATTTCCTAATCTTACTACCTTTATTCCATCATTTAGAATTTTTAAGTGAAAATTTTTGTCGTATAATAGTTTTTTCAATAAAAAATTATTTTTTGTCTTATTTTTAATACAATACAATTTTTGATTTACTACATTGAATTTTATTTCAAAATATCTGTGTTGTTTACTATAAAATTTTATTGAATATAAAAAAAAGAGCCCAGCGGCTCTCTTTTTCTCATTTCCCTAAACAACCATAATTGAAAACGTGAATACGTTATCACTCCCATGTGTAAATTATATCACATTTAACCTTATAATTACAATACTCTTATTTTCTTGTATCTATTCAATAGCTTTATTTTCATCATGTCTTCTGTTATTTATGAATTTGAAATCTTCTGCAACAACCTCTGCTATATATCTCTTATTACCATCCTTATCTTCATAGCTTCCTGTTCTAAGTCTTCCACTTAAGCTTATGTAATCACCCTTTGTAAGATACTTACATATAACTTCTGCTTTCTTACCCCATACAGTTACAGGAATAAGATCTGATTGTCTTGTTCCATCTGCTGACTTAAAGCTTCTCTCTACTGCAATAATGAATTTAGTATTCACTTTATCATTACACTCTAGATATTTAAGTTCAGGGTCCCTAATTAATTTTCCTACTAATACTATTTTATTCATTTTTTATCCCTCCTGAATATTTATATTTCAATTATCTCCCTAATAAATTAAATTATTCATTTTATGGTATAATAATTTTGTAAAATATTTTATAACCATTTAGGGGGTATATATATGTCAATATTAGTTTGCGGAGGAGCAGGTTATATAGGTAGCCATATGGTAGCTGAGCTCTTAGAAAATGGACAAGATGTAGTAATATTAGATAACTTAGAAAAAGGTCATAGAGATGCTTTACTTGGTGGAAAGTTATATATAGGTGATTTAAGAGATAAAGAAATTTTAAATAAAATCTTCACTGAAAATGATATTGAAGCCGTAATAGACTTTGCTGCTTACTCATTAGTTGGTGAAAGTATGACTGAACCATTAAAATATTTCAATAATAACGTTTATGGTACTATAAGCCTTTTAGAAGCTATGAAAGAACATAATGTAAAATACATAGTATTCTCTTCAACAGCTGCAACTTATGGAGAACCTGAATGTGTTCCTATATTAGAAGATAGTAAAACTATTCCAACTAATGCATATGGAGAATCCAAATTATTAGTTGAAAAAATACTTAACTGGTGTGATAAAGCTTATGGTATAAAATATACTACTTTAAGATACTTTAATGCAGCCGGTGCTCATATAAACGGTAAAATAGGTGAAGATCATTCTCCTGAAACACATTTAATACCACTTATCCTTAACGTTGCTTTAGGAAAACGTGATGAAATACTTATCTTTGGTGATGATTATGATACTAAAGACGGAAGTTGTATTAGAGATTACATCCATGTGTCTGACTTAGCTTCTGCTCACTCACTTGCACTTAAGAGATTAATGAATGGTGGAGAAAGTAGAATTTATAATCTAGGTAATGGAACTGGATTCTCAGTAAAAGAAATGATTGATATTGCAAGAAAAGTTACAGGTCATGAAATTCCTGCAAAAGTAGCTCCTCGTAGAGCTGGTGATCCTGCAATTTTAATTGCATCAAGTGAAAAAGCAATGAGGGAACTTAATTGGAAACCTAAATTCAATTCAGTTGAAACTATAATAGAAACTGCTTGGAACTGGCATAAAAACCATCCAAACGGATACGAAAAATAAAAAACTAATGTGGTAGCAATTATTTTGCTATCACATTAGTTTTCTTTTTTCTAAAACCGAATTAATTTCTACTCCTAATATAAATACGATAGATGTCATAAAAAGCCATGTCATAAGTACAAATACAGCCCAAAGACTTCCATATAACCGTGAATAATTACTAAAATTATTTACATAGTAAGAAAAGGCTAACGATGCTATTAACCATCCTACCGTTGTTACTATTGCTCCAGGTAAAACACTTCTAAATTTTATTCTTTTAGCTGGTGCAACTTTATATATCATAGCAAATACAACTATCATCATTGCTATAATTATTACATATCTTAAAATATTCCAAATAAAGTTTATAAGATGCTCAAAAGGAAGAAATCTATTTAAAAATTCTCCTATTAAATCTCCAAATACAAGCATTGCAAGTGTACATATTATAGTAAGAGCTAGTGCAATTACACTTATTATTCCAATTATTGACCTCTTTATAAAAGATCTATCCTCATCTACATCATAAGCTTTATTGACGCCCTTTATAATTGCTCTAAAAGCTGATGAAGCTGCCCATATGGCTAAAATCCCCGAAATTCCAAGAATCCCTGTATTCTGCGAATTAATTACTTCCGATATTGTACTTGCTGTCAATTCAAATACTGCTGTTGGTAGTATACTTTGTAATCCTTCTAACACTTCTGCATTATTTAGATTACTAAAACCTATCAGCGTTATAAGAAATATTAAAAATGGGAAAAATGATAATATTAAGTAGTACGCAAGCTGAGATGCCAGCGCAAATATATCATCTCTTTTTACCTTAATAAATAAGTACAAGAACGTATCTAATACTGACTTATTATTTCCTTTCATTCTTTTACTCATATTATTTCCACCTATTATAATTATTTTTAAAGATTTCATTTTATAATACCATTTATTCTATATTGTAGCAAAATATACTTAATACAGTCTATTATATTTACTTTATGAATCCCCAAATTATGTATTTAATAACTTTTTTATCTATAGTATAATTTATAATATAAATTTTACTTTGTTATTTTTAATTTTTACATCTTTAATATTTTTTATTAAATTATTTATAGCAATATGAAAGGAAGTGTTTTACCTTGTTATATACACTAAAAAATTCAACAATTAAAATAACAGCAAGTACTTACGGTGGGGAACTTCATAATTTAACTTCCGAAAAAACAAATACTGAATATTTATGGAATGGAGACAGCACATATTGGAAGTATCATGCTCCAATACTATTCCCAATAGTAGGTAAAGTTAAAGATGGTGAATATAGAGTTTGTGGACAAACTTATAAATTACCTCAACACGGACTTGCAAGAGTCTCTGAATTTAATATGATTGATAAAACTGATGACTCAATAACTTTTGAATTAAAATATTCTGAAGATACATTAAAGGTTTATCCATATAAATTTTCACTAAAAATCAACTATACTTTAGTTAGTAATGGAGTTAAAGTAACTTATTCAGTTGAAAACTTAGATGATAAAACAATCTACTTCTCAATTGGAGCTCATCCTGCATTTATGTGCCCAATTGAAAAAAATGAAACTATGAATGATTACTATTTTGAATTTAATGAAGTAGAAAATGCTCCTATTATGCCTCTTAATTCTGATGGATACTTTAAGCATGAAAAAGAACCTTATTTAAATAATTCAAATATAATACCTTTAAGTAAAGAAGTATTTAAAAATGATGCTTTAGTTTTTGAGAATTTAAAATCAAATAAAATATCCCTAAAATCTAAAAATCATAATAAATCATTAACTATGGACTTTACAGGATTCCCTTATATGGGATTATGGTCAAAGGCTACTGGCGCACCATTTGTTTGTATCGAGCCTTGGTTTGGACATGCTGATTACTGTGATTTCTCTGGAGAATTTAAAGAAAAAGAAGGAATTCAATCATTAGATGTTAATTATACTTTCACTTGTAGTTATACATTAACAATAGGTGAATAATAAAAAGTAGAAGCTAAACTAATAGCTTCTACTTTTTAATTATCTACTACTATTTTATATTTACCTAATAAATATCTATCATCTATAAATAATACTCTTCCTTCGTCTAATTCCGTCCTTATAACTCTTCCCGCTGCTTGAAGTACTTTATTTATCCCTGGATATATATATGAATAATCATATCCTTTTTCATTGAAATAATCTTTTATAATTTCTCTTTCAATTGAAATTTTAGGGTATCCAACTCCAACTATAACAGCCCCTATTAACATATCTCCAGGAAGGTCAATCCCTTCTGAAAATACTCCTCCAAGTACGCATATACCAATTACATTTCTCTTTTTTCTAAAATTATTTATAAATTCTTCTCTATCCTCTTCCGTCATCTCTTTATTTTGAATAATTAACTCATATTCCTTTAAATCATCTTTTAAATTATCTTTAAATAATTCTAAATACTCATAAGACGGAAAGAATATTAAATAATTGCCTACTTTTTCTTTTATAAATGCCCTTATTTTTTCTTCTATATCATGTATTGTTCTTTTTCTTGCTTTAAATCTAGTATTTGCAGGATAAATTTCTTTTTTAAGCTTTTCTTTATCAAATGGTGTATCTAATCTTAATCTATAGGAATTTTCATTTCCACCCAAAAGCTCCATATAATAATCTAATGGTGATATAGTAGCAGAAAAAATAATAGTTCCTTTAACTCTATCTGTTACGCTTTTTATTTTATCTGATGGATCAATGCAAAATAAAGTTATATTAACTTCATTTTTATTTGTATAAACATATGTTACATATTCATCTCCATAATATTCGCTAACACCTATAAACTTATTTATATCAAAATATGTTTCTAACAGTAATTCATAGAAACTTTCATTTTTAAATTTAACTAAAAGTTCCTCACTCTCTGCAATAAACCTTCTAAGATACTTATATAACTCTCTAGGAGGCTCCTTTTCATAATAATTATCTGCTTCCCTACTTTCACATTCTCTTCTAAGCTTAACAAAGTAAGAATTTATACTATTTACTATTTTATATAAATTAGGTACCTTTCCTTTAAGTTCTCTTCTAAGTTCTAAAAATACTGATTTATTTAAACTTGCTGAATACATATTTCTTCCACGGTCAACTAAGTTATGTCCTTCATCAATTAATAATGCTAATTCGTCACCCATATCTTCAACTATTCCTTTTAGTCCAACTCTTTTGTCGAATATATAATTATAATCACATACAATTCCATCGCACCAATTTATCATATCTAATGATAATTCAAAAGGACATATCTTTTCTAACTTAGCTTTCTCTATTATTATTTCTCTATTAATATTTCCTTCTAGCTTTAATAAGTCAAAAATAGCATTTTTACTTTTATCATAATAATCTTTAGCATATATACATTCATCAGGATTACAACTCACTTTATCATTTAAGCATACCTTCTGCTTAGCCGTTAATGTTAGTGTCCTAAAGACTAACCCCTTCTCCCTAAGGATATCAAATGTATTTTCTGCAACTGTACTATTAACTGTTTTTGCAGTTAAATAAAATATTTTTTCTTTAATTCCTTCACCCACAGCTTTTATTGAAGGAAATAATGTAGAAACTGTTTTTCCAATGCCAGTTGGAGCTTCAG
The DNA here is from genome assembly GCF_055396605.1 of Clostridium budayi. NCBI lineage: Bacteria > Bacillati > Bacillota > Clostridia > Eubacteriales > Clostridiaceae > Clostridium > Clostridium budayi. The sequence continues at coordinate 425,924 of NZ_AP042456.1, read as the reverse complement.
CAAAAAGTATTTTTTCATCTCTTAAAGTACCATAAACAGCCCTTGCAAATTTTAATTGACCCTCCCTATATTTAGGAAATGGGAACTCTAATTTTTTTATTGATCTATTTCTAGCATCTTTATGTTTAGCTAGCATAGTTACATACTTTTCGTACTTATTAATTACATCAAATAAAAACTCTTTTAATTCTATAAAGGTATACTCCCTCCTAAAACTTTTTACTTCATCACTTTCTAATTGATAATAACTAAGTTGAATACTCATTTTATCTTTATTATTTTGAAATGCATATATGTAGGCATAAACCTTTGCTTGAGCCCAATGTAATTCATTTTTATCATCAATTTCTAAAAGGGGTCTATATGTAGATTTTATCTCTTCAATTAAGACTATATCATCTTCATATATTATTCCATCTGCTCTTCCTTCTATTTTTAAAAGGAAGTCTTCAAGCTCGATCTCTTCACTTAAATAGACTTCCTTTTCATATTTATGAAATATCTCTTCATTGCTTTTTTGAAGCTTTTGATGGGCTCTTATTCCTTCAATTGCTCTTTTTGAAGTAGAAAATCTGTTATCTATACTTCCACTTTTTAGTACAAATTCTACAAGACCTCTTACAGATTCTTTTACAATATATTTACTCATAATAACCCTCACATGTTTATCTTTAGTTTTAATTATATACTATTTTTCAATCTTACTCATTACATTAGATAAATTATTTATACTGTTTGATAAAACTTCAAGCTTCCCCTCAATTCTCATTAAAAGATATAATGAAATTGCAATAGGAAATCCAACATTGCCTACAATTTGAATAAAGTTATCCATTATAATCCCTCCTTTTCTTTAAATATATGCAGTAAAAAAAAATGACACTAAATTTTAGTATCATTTTTATAATCTATTCTTGGTGATATTCTTTTACTATTTTTTGTACTAATTTTTTTATTACGCTAGCTTGAGCTATTAAGGATACTACTAATAAGAATGTTCTAATTCTCTTCTCTTCATTATCCTCTAAGTCTAATTCATCAACTATAGCATCTAATTTTTCTTCATTTTCAGCAGAAGTTGCTAAAAATGCGTCCAAACTATCTTTTTGCATTTCTGCAAATAATTTATATGCATCTTCCCAAGATATAATATCATCTGTTCTATCATTTATCTCATTAAATGCTAAACTAAAAACCTTTTTAATCTCATCAGTTGTAAGAATTGGTCTCATGTAACTTAAAAGAACTAATTGAGCCAAATGAAGTTTTGTATAACCTCTTTTCTTTCCATCTTCTGGTTTAGTTATAACTTCACTTTTTATATAGTTTTGGACTATATTATTTGTATATTTGTCGTCTTCAAATTTGTCATTTAAATAGTCGATAACTTGTGATAAAAATAAATCGTATTTTGGTAAATCATCATATGAAATCATACTATTTTTAGACATTTCTTCGGCAAGCTCATTAATATAATCTGAATTAATCTTATTACTCATCGTTATTCGCCTTACCTCCATCTCAATCTTAATAATATTATATAGTATAGATAAACTTATTACAAGTTACTTTTACCATTATTATCTTTTATTCTTTCCCTATTTACTATATTTTAATCAATATATCTAAAAAAAATATATATCTTACTTATTTCATTATTTTTTAGTTTTTATTTAATAAAGTAATATTTTTTTTAATGCATATTCCATTTTTTTCTATACTATTTTTCGACTTTTCTTCGCTATATTTTTATTATTTATTTTGAAAAATTTTATATTATTTTTGTCTTAAATAAATATTTTTTCAAAAAAAGTTGTATTAATCCTTGTAAACAAGCCATTAATAGTTTTATAATAGATAAGTATTAAATTTTAATTTGTAAAGTATTGACATTTCAAATTTTTGGTAGTATATTTATAAATGTGGTACTTAATAGTATAATTTGTAATTTAATAAAACTTAATATTTTTATTGTTGACTTTAAATTACAATTTTGGTAAGATAACATAGTATTATGTCGAATATTGCAAAATATTGATGAAATGCAATTAATGTATAATTAAGGAGGAAACTTTTATGAAATCAACAGGTGTAGTTAGAAGAGTAGACGAATTAGGAAGAATTGTTATTCCAATAGAGTTAAGAAGAACTCTAGACATAGCAGAAAAAGATGCTTTAGAAATATATGTAGACGGTGAGCAAATCATCCTTAAGAAATACGAGCCAGCTTGTATCTTCTGTGGAGATGCTAGAGATGTTGTTAACTACAAAGGAAAGAACATCTGCAAAAACTGTTTAGCTGAATTAAAAAGATAGTTAAATGAAAGTTTTATAAGTATATTCCCCTAAAATATGCTTATATGTTTGCTATAGAAAAAGCACTGAGATATTATTTATAATCTCAGTGCTTTTTGCTTTAATTAATTTTATATTTCAGTTGAATATTTATATATTTCATTTTTAGGAACTTTTCTATCTTTAGCTACTTTTTTTATAGCATCTTTTTTTGTCATTCCTTCTTCTATATATTTAATTATATGTTCTTCAATAGAAAGGTCTTCCCATTCTGATTTCATTTCTTTTTCAATTTCTTCTTCGCTTAATCCTTCTATTACTAATACAAACTCTCCTCTTGGAGCTTTATTTTTAAAATACTCTATTACTTCTGAAATTTTTCCTCTAACTATATCTTCATGAAGTTTTGTAAGCTCTCTACAAGCTGACATATCTCTATCCCCTAGATTATTTAGTAGAAAATCTAATGTATTTAATAATCTATGTGGAGCTTCATAAAGTATTATTGTCTCTTTATGATTTTTTATTTCGTCTATTACAGCTTTTCTTGATTTATTATCTTTTGGAAGGAATCCTCTAAAAGTAAATGCACCGCTATCTAGTCCTGAATATATAAGTGCAGTTGCAAAAGCAGTTGCACCAGGTAAAACTTCAAAACTTAACCCTTCTTCTATGCATTTTTTAACTATTACACTACCAGGATCTGATATACCGGGCATTCCTGCATCACTAACTAATGCAATATTTTCGCCATTTCTTAATCTTTCTAATATTTCTCCGCTCTTTCCTTGCTCATTGTGCATATGATAACTTATTAATGTTTTCTTTAAATTAAAATGATTTAATAATTTTATTGTTTGTCTTGTATCTTCTGCTGCTACAACATCTGCTTTTTCTAAAACTTCTAAAGCTCTTAATGTTATATCTTTTAAATTTCCTATTGGTGTTGGAACTAAGTATAGTTTACCGTTACTCATTATTTTTAGCACTCCTATCTCTTCCATAAATTTCTTCTATTTGATCTGAATAGCTTCCGTCTTCATTATATACATAAATTGGTGCATCCCATTTTAAGAAAGCGCCACCATCTCTTTGACCTTCAACTAATACTATATTAGGAGCTTTATTCTTGTTTGGATGAACCATTCTTATTCTTTTTGGTTCAATTTTATATTTTCTCATAAGAGTAATTATGTCAGCCAATCTCTCTGGTCTATGTACCATAAATAGTCTTCCGTTATCTTTAAGTAATATTCTTGCTGCTGAAATAACATCTTCTAAGTTACACATTATTTCATGTCTAGCTATTGAAAGTTTATCTGATGGATTTAATATTCCTGAATTATTTAACTTATATGGTGGATTAACTGTTACTACATCTGCCTTTTCTAAAGTCTTTAAAAACTTTGAATCTTTTAGATCTCTATTTATAAATTCTATATTAGAAACTTCATTAAGTAGTACACTTCTATTTGCCATCTCAACCATATCTTCTTGAATTTCTATTCCAAAGATTTTCTTTGGATTATATTTACCAAGAACTAAAAAAGGAATTATACCAGTACCTGTACATAAGTCTATTACTGTATGCTTATTTTTTACATTTGCAAAATCTGAAAGTAATACAGCATCTACTCCAAATTTAAAGCCGTCCTTTTTTTGTATTAACATTAAACCGTTTAATTGTAAGTCATCTACATTTTCATTAGATTTTATTTCAATATTTTTATTTATAGTCATACGTTCTTTCCTCTACATTAAAATTTCTTTCTTAATTATACATTATAAAAAAATCCTTAACAACTTTCTTCATTAAACATAAAATAAAAAGACTTTAGATTACTCTAAAGTCTTTTTTCATGTATTTAAACTAAATTATAATATTCTTCTTGCTGCGTAGAAGCTCCATATTGGTGAAACTTTAACTACGTCTCCTGTTCTAGGTGCATGAATAATTTGTCCATTTCCAACATATATTCCTACGTGACCTGCATGAGGGAATACTAAATCTCCTGGTTGAAGTTCTGATCTTGATACAGCTCTTCCTGCTCCAATTTGATCATAAGTTGTTCTACCAATGTATCTGCCTGTAACTTTGCTGTATACATAACTAGTAAATCCTGAACAGTCAAATGAATTTGGACCTGTTGCTCCCCATACGTATGGCTTTCCTAAATGATTATATGCTTCATTTAGTATTGCTTGTGCTGATGCTGAAGAAGCTTGTCCGCCACCATTATTTGATGATCCACCACCATTATTTGATGATCCAGAATTATTAACTGATCCACCTCTGTTTGGAGTGTTGTTTGCAGCAGCTCTTGCTTCTGCTTCTTTTCTAGATATAGCATCTTTTCCTTTTGATATAGCAGCTTCTGCTTCAGATATAACTGTTGGACTCTTAAGTTGATTATTCTTTAAGCTTACTAATTGTGAAACTGCGCTCTTTAATGAATCTAAAGAACTATTACTATTATTTATAGTAGCTATTTGTCCTGATATTATTTCTTTTTCTACTTGTGAAAGATATTTTTCATCAAACTCTTTTTGAGCTTTCTTTGCATCTTCTACATACTTTTCTTGTTCTTTCTTTAATTCTTCAAACTTACCTAATTCTTTTTGTGTTTCCGCATTTAATTCTTCAAGTTTCTTAGTTTTATCTTGAAGTGATGTCATTTTTTCATTTAAGCTATTTTGATTATTTATAAGCTCATCAACAACACCTTTATCTAAATCTACTAATCTATTAGCTGAATCTAATTTACCAATAAAATCTGATAAACTATCAGCACTAAAGATTAATGATAAGTAGCTAGTTTGTCCACCAGTTTTGTAAAGTTCTCTAAGTCTTCCGCCTAGAACCTCTTCTTGCTTACTCATCTTTTCCTTAGTTTGTTCTATTTCTTTTTGAGTGTTGTCCATTTCTTTTTTAGTATTTGAAATTTCAGTTTTATTACTTTCTACTTTTTGTGCTAATGGTTCTATTTTAAGATTTAATTCGTCTACTTTATTTTGAGTTTCTGCGATTTTCTTTCCTAATTCAGCATATTGACTTCTTACCTTATTTACCTCTTGGTTACTTGGTGTTGCATATGCTGGAACAGCTGAAGTTACAACTAATATACCTGCAATAAGTGCAGCAACTATTTTTTTTCTCATGAGTTTATCGGTTCCTTTGGAACCTCCCCCCTTTCAATTTGTGTGACCTCTATCAGAAATACATCATCTATTATATCATTTCCTCTTTTATGGTACAACCGTAAATATTACAAATTCCTTACAGTCAAGTATTTTTTAAAAATTTTTTTAAAATTGAGCTTATTTTTTGAAATTGTTTACAGTAGGTGTAGTTAAAATTTGGAACTTAAGATTTTTTCTAATAATAAGTCATCAATACTATTTTATACCTTTTATTTATTAACAATAAAATTATGCATATCAATAAAAGATATTTAAACGAAATGCTTGTCTTACATTAAAATACTACCTTTTAATCCCATTGATATACATATTATATTAATATAATATCACAACTATTACAAAATTGTAATAGTTTTTTTAATATTTTTTAAACTTCTTGACTTATTATAAAAATTGTCCTATAATTAAACAGTACTTACGGGGTGTGGCGCAGATGGTAGCGCGCATGGTTTGGGACCATGAGGTCGCAGGTTCGAGACCTGTCACCCCGACCATAATAAAAGAGGCTGTCGCATTAAATTATTAGTGCGACAGTTTTTTTGTATAATTATAACCAATAGTAAACAAAATATTATGTTCTAGTCCCTTAAGAGCATAATCCATACTACAGCTAATACATAGTTTTCTAAATACAAATAAAAAAGCTACCTTATAATAAGGTAGCTTTTTAGCTATTTTTCAATTATTTTTCTTCTTTTGAAGCTGGTAATATAACTTCAACTTCTGAATGTGGTCTTGGAATAACATGCACTGAAACTAATTCTCCAACTCTTTGTGCAGCAGCAGCTCCAGCATCTGTAGCAGCTTTAACAGCTCCAACATCTCCTCTAACCATTACAGTTACAAGTCCGCCTCCAACATATTCTTTTCCTATTAAGTAAACATTAGCAGCCTTAACCATTGCATCAGCAGCCTCTATTGATCCTACTAATCCTTTTGTTTCAATCATTCCTAAAGCATCATATTTCATATTAAAATCCTCCTAAAAATCCCATTATTTTTTATTTAAATTATTTTTTATAAACTATTTTTTATGCTAGGCACTCTCCCTAACAATTTTAATTTTTGATTTTGGTGTTATCCCAAATGAATTTGCCTCTTCAACATCTAAGTGACATTCAAGGCTAAATGAATCATTTGTTCTAATACTTACATTATTTAATATTCCACCTCTAAGTCCATCTACTTCAATCTTTACGATTTCCCCATCAGTGACTCCAAAATGTTCTGCATGTTTATTATTCATATGAATATGCCTTTGAGCTACTATAACTCCTTCTTCTAATTGGACACTTCCTTTAGGTCCTATTAACGTAATACCTGAAGTATTTTTTAAATCTCCTGAAAGTCTAACGCTTGGTGAAACTCCAGTTTTTCTACAATCTCCTATAGATAGTTCAACTTGTGTTTTACTTCTAACAGGTCCAAGTACTCTTACTTTTTCTATAGAACCTCTAGGGCCACATATTGTTATAGTTTCTTTACAAGCATATTGTCCTTTTTGAGATAAATCTTTTAACTTTGTTAATTCATAGCCCTGCCCAAAAAGTGCTTCTACATGCTTTTTTGAAAGATGTATATGTTTATTAGAAATCCCTACTGGTATCTCAAATGATTCCTTAATTTCTTTTTTCTTTTCTTCACTTTCCTTAACTGCTGTAAGTAAAAGCTTTAATACTTCTTCTAAATTTTCCATGTTCAAATCTACCTCTTCATAGTCTCTATTTTTTCATAGTCGCTATGATCTTATTTACTAAGTCCATTACTTCCTCATTATCTAAATTACTAACTTTTTCTATTATTGTATTAGTAGTAGCTTCTGGCACTTCTGCTTTTCTTTGAATTTCAGCAGGGCTTAAATTCATTTCTGAATAACTTCTTCTGCTTGATTCTACACAACAACTTGGCTTATAGTCTTCAGTTTTGAAAGTTTTTTCTTGTAATTCTCTATCCCTAACTATCTTTTCACAGTCTATTAATCCATAAGCTACTCTCTTTATATTTACAAGATGCATTGGAGTTACATTTTCAGATACTGAACTTCCTCCCCATGTTCCACATCCTAAAGTGAATGATGGCATAAGTCCTGTTGAAGCTCCTGTTCCTCCAAAAGATCCACCTGTATTGACTAATATTCTTGATGCTGGCTTTTTAGCAAACTTCTTAACTATTTCAACATCTTCTGTATGAATACTCATTGTATGACCTATTCCATTTTGAAGAAGTTCTATACTTAATTCACAAGCTTCCATCCAGTCATTTACTACATAAAATCCAAGTACTGTAGTAAGCTTTTCATATGAAAGTGGATATTTAGGTCCAACTCCGCCTTGTCTTCCTATAAGGACCTTAGTTCCTTCTGGAACATAAAATCCTGCAGCTTTTGCTATTACATCAGCAGATCTTCCAACAAAGGCAGCATTCATAGCATTTCCTTGCTTAAATAAAATATTGCAAACCTTATTAGTTTCCTCTTCTGTCATGAAGTATCCACCTTGTTTTTTAAGTTCTTCTACTACTTTAGCTTCATTACAATATTCACAAATTATTGATTGCTCTGATGCACATATTGTTCCATTATCAAATGTTTTACTAGCTATAATGTTTCTTATAGCTTTTTCAACATTTGCAGTTTTTTCGATATATGCTGGTGAGTTTCCAGCACCAACTCCAAGTGCTGGTTTACCTGAAGAATAAGCTGCCTTAACCATACCAGGTCCACCAGTTGCTATAATTAAACTTACTTCCTTTGACTTCATAAGTTCATTAGTAGCTCCAAGTGAAGTTAATTCTACACAAGTTATAATATCTTCTGGTGCTCCAGCAGCTACTGCTGCATCATGCATAAGTTTTGCTGCTGTGCTTGTACATTTTACTGCTGATGGATGTGGTGAAAACACTATAGCATTTCTTGATTTTATAGCTATAATTGATTTAAAAATTGCTGTTGATGTTGGGTTAGTTGAAGGAACTATCCCCATAACTAATCCAACTGGTTCAGCTATATCAATTAATTTCTTTTCAGTATCTTCTTTAATAACACCTATAGTTTTCATATCCTTTATTGAATCATATAAAACTGTTGATGCTAAGTTATTTTTAGTAGCCTTATCTAAAACTTTACCAAATCCAGTTTCTTCAACAGCCATCTGTGCTAAGCAAACTTCATGTTCCTTTGCAACTTTAACCATATTTCTAATTATTTTATCTATTTGCTCTTCATTAAAATCAGCAATTTTATTTGCTGCTACTTTACCTTTTCTTGCTAAGTTTCTAGCTTGTTGTATTGATCTCAAATCTTTATCGAAATTTTCCAAATTAATTTTCCTCCTTCTTTAAAAGACTATTTTATATAATAATTTCTAAGTCTAATTAGAAGAGAATCTTTATCTTCTTTTGAAATAGCCTTACTTGTTATATCAATATTTTTAAATTCTTTTGCTAATTTTCTTATTTTAGATACTTTTAAATTATCTAAAACCTCAAAAGCCTTATCTAATCCCTTTTCCTCTACAAGCTTGTCTAATTCTTCTTTAGTTATTTCTAAATTCATAACATTATCTATAACTTCTAAAGTTTCAACTTCCTCTAAGGCTTCATTTATTACTTCTTCTTCTATATTTTCATTAATTGCTTCTTCAACAACTTCATCTACCATTTCATTTGAAACTTCTTCTATAGCTTCTTCTTCTATAGCTTCTTCTAACCTTTCTATAGCAGGTTTAGTTTCTATTATGCTTTCTAATTCATAGTGTGGTCTTGCAATCACATGGTGTGAAACTAAAATATTATCCCCTAGCCTGTTTACTGCTGAAACTCCAGCATCAACTGCTGACTTAACAGCTCCAACATCTCCTGTTACAGTAACTGAAACATATCCTCCACCAATATATACTTTTTCAAGGATATTAACGTTTGCTGACTTTACCATTGCATCAGCTGCTTCAATAGTGGCTAATAATCCTTTAGTTTCTATCATTCCTATTGCTTGCATGATTATCTATCCTCCTTAAGTAATTAAAGTAAATCTGCCCAATTAGCTGGATATGTTGCATAAAATAGCTTAGCTTTATTAGGTGATCCCCAAACTACCTTAGATCCCTTAGGAACAAATAACACATCTCCAGCATTTGCTTCATAAGTTTTACCGTTTATTTCTACAGTTACAGTTCCTTCAATAACATAATCTATCTCTTCATAAGTTAATTCCCATTCGAATTTTGAATCTTCAATAATTAAGAATCCAGCACTCATTTTAGATTCATCTTTGCTTATTAACTCTTGAAAAAATACTTTATTGCTTGGATTTCCAGTATCAAATACATCCATTTTAACTGAACTTCCTCTTACAACCTTAAGCCCACTTTCATCTATTGATGATACAAACTTTGAAGATTCACCAGTAGCTAATATTTTTAACATTTCCTGAAGTAAACCTTCATTAACTATTTGCTTAAACATTTCTAATAATTTCATAGAATCTAGGCTTTTAGTTTCTATATTTTCTAAACATTTAGCACTTTTACTACATATTTCTTTCTCACTAATTTTTTCTGTAGTAATTGAAATTCCATTATTTTTAGCTATATCTTTAGCTGATGGAGTTAAGATTACGTCTTTGTCTATATAGAAAACATTTTCTCCAGTATCTAAAAATTCTTCCATATCTTTTGCACAAATTAACTTCTTCACTTTCTCACATCCTTTCAAAAGATTTATAATTCTATTTATATCTTTTACCTTTTATCTAGCATATTGATAAATTCTTATAATTCATATTTAATTAATTGAAATACATAAAAAAATATATATTTTGTTTACTCACCAAATTTACAATCTTCATCTATAATTCCTATTACTGCTGCATCAACTGGAATTTCATCATCTTTAAGCATTCTTCTTGCAGATGATCCTGTACTTACAATAACTCTGTCCCCAATTCCGGCTCCAATATTATCTACTACTATAAATCTTCTACCGTTAAAGGTTCCACCAATTTCTTCAGCTAACATAAACTTTAATCCGTAAAGATTATCAGCTTTTCTAGTTGCCCAGATATTGTCTATTAATTTTGCTGTTATCATAAGTCTCTTCCTTCTTTCAACTTTAATTTAATTTCTTCTATTGCAGACTCTACTGATGAAGTATCTCCAAGTATAGCGATGGAAGTCATGTGCTGAGGACAAATTCCTTTTATATCTTCAACTATTACTCCTGCTGCTTTTTCTGCAATATCTATCGCATAAATCATTTCAATTAGTTTGCCTTGAGCAAGTCCAATAGCATCCACATTTTTTATTGCTTCTTTACCTTCTATCCCCATTCTCTTTATAAGAGCACGTTTTGTTCCTTCTGTTGGTGATTTTATAAGTCTAAAATCCATAATCTCAAACTCCATCTAATCTATAATCTCACTTGTGCAACTAAGTGCTATTCCAAGTGGCGTAACAAACATTGGATTTTTTGGTTTATGTGTATATACTTTTATTTTATTTTCTATTACTTCTTCTATTCCTGTAAGGCAAGCAGTACCACCAACTAATGATATCTCCCTAACATCATGATTTTTTATATGATCATTGATTATTGAACCAACTTTTTCAATTACAGGTTTTAAAACTGGTAATAACTCTGAATGATTAATATTATCTCTTTTAAATTTATCTGCTTCATCAAAATCCATTCCGTATGCACCTGATATAACTAAAGAGAAGTGTGTTCCCCCTGTAGGCTCATCTGCTACATAGACTACTTTTCCATCCTTAATAATAGAAGTACCTGTAGTTCCTCCTCCTATATCTACAACTGCACCATTTTGAATTTTCAAAACTTCATTTGCGGCTGTAGGCTCATCTAATAGATTTGTTAATTCAAATCCAGCAGCTTGTACAACATTTTTTATAGCACCACCGTCTAAAGAATCTGTTCCTGGTGGAATAGCTGCTGCAGCATAAATTAGTTCAGTATTTAGCTTTTCTTCTATCTGCTCTTTTAACTCTCTAACTATCTTTACTGCTCCTATATAGTCAACTACCATACCATCTCTTACTACATCAGCATATCTATATGCTCCTGCAACTGGTCTATAATTTTCATCTAATACTGCTAAAACTACACATGCAGTTCCAAGATCAACTCCTGTATAATAAACAGATGATTTTTCTAAGATAGGCTTTTCTATAACTTTCTCAAATTGACTTACTAAATCATCACAGTACTCAAAAGTTTTACTTTTATCACTCAATTTTTTATCCTCCAATTTCCTTAGATATAGTAATAGATAATATATTTATAATATTTTCTAAATTAATTAAAATATCTTTTACTAACTCATCACTTTCATATTTTTCTAGAAGATCATATTTGAATTCATTTAGTTTACAAAGGAGGATATAAAGATTTAATATTTGTTTGCTATTTTTTAGGTATATATAAACGTCTGTAATTTCTATTTCTTCATTACAAAAATCACAATTTTTAGGATTTGATTCTAATTTAATTTTTCCTTCTGTAAACTGTCTTATATTCTTTATTTCTCTTCCTAAATCAATAAGCTTCTGAGCTAAACTTAAGTCCTCATTAATTATCTTGCTTGCTGACTCTAAAAATGCTGCTTCAATAGCCTTACATTTATATGTAATAATTTTATAACTGTCTTTTTTAGGTTCTTCTATTAAAGCCTGATTTCTTTTTTCTTCTTTTTTGCTATCTGTAGGTAAATTACTATTAATCTTTATCCCTTTATCTAGTAAGTATTGTCTACCTCCTGGAGTAAGCTTTTCATTTTCATTAAGCTTAAATTCCTTAAAGGATTCTTTTCTATATAAGTCTTTTAAATAATCCTCAGTAATAAATCTAAACATATCTATTCACCTACCTATTTAAGTAGATATTCTTTAAGCTTTTTCATATCTACATCACTATTTTCTCTAATTAAAAAATATGGCTCTATAATTCCTATTCTCTTTAGATTGTCTTTGCATTTCTCTATATTTTCATAGTTGCTACTAACCTTATTTATAACTCCAACAACTTCTATATTGAAAAGATTTGCAAAACCATCACTAATTATTTCATTAGGCTTTTTAGAATCTAAAACATATACTATTTTTTTAGCATCTTGTGCTAATGCTATAATATGTTTATACATCCAAGCACTTTCTAAATAAGAACTAGGAATATCCATAGTATTTTCACCATAAATAACATCGGCTGTCCGTTTTAGAGGACCATCATAATTATTTAAATAATTTACAATAGTTGTTTTTCCTGAATTTCTTCGTCCAACAACCATTATTCTCTTCTTTCTCATGTTCTAGTTATAGGGCATATTGTAAAATCTAACATATCTTTTAAAGTTTCATTTACTGAATTTAGTGCTTCATAAACACTATCTACATTACCACTTATTAGAACTGATCCTGTAAACCTATCTAAGAAACCAATTTCTACATCCGCAACTTTAGTTGCTATATCAGCGGCTATAATTGCAGTTTCATATGGTGTTAATGTTAATATCCCTATAGCTCCTTTTTCATCTATTCCTAATCTTTCATATATATCTTTCATAGGAGATGCAATAATATGTGATAAAGTTATTTGCTTTCCTGGTACTGATTCTTGAATTACCCTTTGTATACTCTTTTCTTTTAAATTAGCCATTTCTCCAACATTCATTTTAATGTCTAACTACCTTCGCATTCATATCATATCTTTTTATATAAGATTCAATTCTATTTAAATCTTCATCACTTAAACTAGGGTCACCGTATACAGGGTATTCAACTCCAAGTTGATTATATTTATTAACTCCCATCTTATGATATGGTAATAAATCTATACCTTTAAAATTCTTATATTCTTTATATGGAAGTAAGAACTCCATAGCCTTTGTTATAGCTTCTTCACTATCATTTACACCTTTCAAAAGAGGCATACGTATTTGGACATTAAATTTATTTTGAAGAAGATTTTTTAAATTTTCTAAAATCTGCTCATTTCTAACTCCTGTCCATTTAAAATGCTCATCAGAGTTTATATGTTTAATATCAAATAGGAATAAATCAGTAAATTCTGCAATCTTTAAAATAGTTTCTGTTTTTGTATATCCAGAAGTTTCTATAGCTGTATTAATTCCAGAATTTTTACACGCCATAAGAAGACTTAAAGCTGCTTCAGGTTGCATTAAAACTTCTCCTCCACCTAAAGTAACTCCACCACCAGACATCTCATAAAAAGTTCTATCCTCTTCAATGATTTCTAATAGCTCTGATATTGTTTTATTTTCCCCAATTATATTTATTGCTGATTTTACACAAGCTTCTTCGCATTTTTTACATCCAATACAATCTATACTTCTGTCTATTTCATGAGTATTTGTAATACTATTTATTTTATGAATACCAACAGGGCAAACATCTACACATTCTAAACAGTTTTCACAAAGATTACTCTTAAACATTACCCTATTTTTTTTCATCATACCTTCAGGATTAGCACACCATTTGCAACGAAGAGGACATCCTTGAAAGAATACTATAGTTCTAATACCAGGCCCATCATACATATTGTATTTTTGTATATTGAAAATTCTTGCCTGTCTCTCAATAATTCCATTTGTATTATTATTCATATCTAAACTCTCCAGCTTTCTTAAGATTATGTAGTAGAGAAACTACTACATAATCTATAGTTTTATTAAAAATGTGTTAACATAGTTCTACTAATAATCTCATCTTGAACATCTTTGCATAACTCTACAAAGTATGCACTATATCCAGCAACTCTAACTATTAAGTCTCTATAAGCTTCTGGATTCTTTTGAGCTTCTATTAATGTCTTATTATCTAAGTAGTTAAATTGAACTTCTCCAAGTTGAAGAGCACAAGCACTTCTTAATAATGTTATAATTCCTTGCTCTCCTTCTGGAGTATCAAGAAGACCTGACATTAATTTAAAGTTATGAACCATTCCTATATTCATATTGTCACAAGCCATTTTTGAAACTGACTTAATAATAGCAGTTGGACCTTTAAAGTCTGCCCCTTGAGTTGGACTGATACCATCTGAAAGTGGTGTCCAAGCTTTACGTCCATTTGCAGTGGCTCCTGTTAATTGTCCAAATGGAGTATTATTTGAAATTGATAATGTTCCATGGCTTAGAACTGAATATAATGTTTTATATTTTCTATGTTCCATTTCAGTAAAGTTTATTAAATCTGCTCCAATATAGTCAGCGTAATCATCATCGTTACCGTACTTTGGTGCTTCTAAACAATCTTTTCTTAATTTTTCATATCCAACAAAATCAGCTTTTAATGCTTCTTTCATTTCTCTTAGTGTATATTTCTTTTCATCGAATACTAATTTTTTAATTGCAGCCATTGAATCAATGTAAGTTGCAAGTCCGCTCCATACAACTCCTGGTCCAAAGTTATACATAGCTCCACCTGCTTCAACACCTCTTCCTTTTTCCATACATCCTTCATACATTATTGACATAAGTGGTTTTGGTGCAAGCTCTCTATGAACTCTTTGAGATATTACTGTTGCTACGCTTGTCCACTTAGTTATGAATTTGATTTGTTCTTTAACAGCAGCTTCAAACTCTTCATAAGTTTTAAAGCTATCAACATCTCCTAAATCTGGACAAACTTGTTTTCCGTACCATAGAGGTACTCCATTATTAAGTACTAATTCTATACATATTGGCCATTGAGTATATCCTGTTGAAGTCCATTGATATAATCTACCTGATTTTTGTGGTTCAACACATCCCATTAAACAGTAATCTCTAGCATCTTCAATTGAAACTCCTTTAGCAAGCATCATCTTTATATGAACATCATCAAAGTGACATGCTGGGAATCCCATTCCTGCTCTTATAACTTGTACTATCTTTTTAAGATATTTTTGAGGTGATGACTTATGAATACGACAAGCTAATGATGGTTGATAAATCTTAACATGTCTAACTGCATCCATTAATAGATAAGTTAAATCATTAGTTGCATCTCTACCTTCTCTTGTAACTCCACCAACACACATATTTACGAATGGCTGATATCCAGCAAAGAACTTAGATCCTCCCTCACTTGTTATCCACATCATTTCTGACATCTTAATAAGCATACATCCTGCAAGTTCAAATGCTTCAAACTCACTCATTCTTCCTGATTCTAAATCAGCTTTAAAGAATGGATACATATATTGGTCAACACGTCCAATTGACATTCCTGTTTGATTTTCTTCTACTACTAGAAGTGATTCTATTGTCCAAACAGCTTGAATAGCTTCCCAGAAAGTTTCTGGCTTATGAGCTGGAACCTTAGCATTTATTTCTGAAATTTTGAATAATTCAGCTTTTCTCTTAGGATCTGTCTCTTTTTCAGCTAACTCTCTTGCATACTCTGACATACGTTTTGCATATATCATTACACCTTCAGCAGTATCAATTACTGATTTATAGAAATATATCTTATCTATATCTTCTGGATTTGCATAATTAAGATCTTTTAGCTTTTCTTCTGCTTCTTTAACTATATCAAGCATACCTTTTTTCATTAAAATAACATCATATCCTGGGTTTGAGTCTCCTCCCCCATTTACTGCGTGGTATGAGCAATCAGAAACAAATGATTCTCCTGAAAGTTCCCAAACACCAGCTTCTCTATATTGATCTTCACAATATTCATCTACTGACTTACCCTTCCAGAATGGGAATAATTCTTCCCTCATAAATTTTTTATCTTCTTCTGAAATATAGAATGGATCTTGTGGTCTTTCTCCTATAGTATCTATTTCATCTACCATCCATCTCCAAGCTATATCAGGTGAAAATGCTCCTGCTCTTGGTGCACCATTTGGAGCTCCAACTATAAGCTCATTATCTTGAATTACTAATGGTGCAGTTTCACAGCAATGCTTAAAACATTTACCTCTTAATATTGATTTAGGCGTTCCTGGATTTTGTTTTGCTATTTCAGTTATAGCTCTTGCTCTATGAGTTGTTATTGAAGGAACTTGCTTTAAATAATTTTCTTTAAGTTTCTTTAAACGCTCAGTTATTCCCTCTGGAACTTTTCCATCATGTGAAGACACTATACATTCTGCAACTACAGGTTGATCATCTTTTTTTATTTCATCTGACACGCTTTCAAACATTTTTAATAACGCTTGGCGTTCATTTTCAGACATATTTTTAGTTGCTTCCATAAATTTATTTGAAAATTCACGAATATCCATTTTATCTACTCCTTTTCTTCTAATTAGTTTCTTTTAAAATTTTAGTTAAAACATCTTTAAGAAGCTGCATATTATCTGAAGATTCATCTAAATTTTTCTTCATAATATTATGAACTTCTCTATTAATGCCTATAGAATTTAAAAACTCATCTTTATCTCTTACTTCATAACCAACTTTTCTTATATATACTAAGTTCATTGGAGATACATTATCAGAAGTCATTCCTTTTCCAACAGATCCACTTCCAAGTGTCATTGATGGGAAAAGGTTTGTTGTAGCTCCCATACTTCCAAATACTCCTGAAGTATTTACTAGAATTCTTCCAACTGGTTTTTTAAGTGCAAACTGTTTTATTACTTCCTCATCTTTTGAATGAATTATAAGAGTATGACCTTGTCTTTCACTCAAAAGTAATTCTATACATTTCTCACAAGCATGCATCCAATCATCTTCTACATAAAATGAAAGTATTGGGCAAAGTTTTTCTCTCGAATGAGGATTATTTAGAGATACGAACTTTTGAGTCGTTATTAAAACCTTTACATTAGGTGCAATATTTAACCCTGCTCTCTTTCCAATAAATTCTGGTGATTTTCCTATAAACTCTTTTTCAAGATTTCCATGCTTATCAAATATAATTTTTTCAAGAGATTTAGACTCATCTTCGCTCATGAAATAAGCTCCATTTTTAATAAGCTCATCTTTTACTTCTTTTGCAATAGGGCTGTCCACAACTATAGATTGCTCTGCACCTGAAACGACTCCATAGTCGAAGCTTTTACTATCTATAATATCTTTAACTGCCTTTTTAATGTCAGCTGTTCTCTCTATAAACGCTGGTCCATTGCCTGTTCCACCATAAATGACTGGTTTTCCACATTTATCTGAAATTTTTAGTAAATCTTTAACACCAGTGTTCATAACTAATGATGTATCTTTGTGTTTCATAAGCTCCATAAAACCACTTTCAGATACTATACTTAGATAAGAAATTGCTCCTTCTGGAAGTCCATACCCTTCAGCAGCTCTAATTAGAATGTCTAAAGTTCTTTTCATAACATTCTTTGCTTTAGGATGAAGTCCAAATACTATTGCATTACCTGATTTTATAGCTATAACTACATTATAAATTATTGTTGAGACTGGACTTGTCATAGGACAAAAGGCTGTAATTACTCCTATGGGTACTCCTATATCCATAGTTTTATTTCTATCATCTTTCCTTATTATTCCTACGCATTTCATCCCATCTAACTTTTTCTTAAGATAAGAAACTATAAATTTATCTTTTATTAATTTATCTTCTACTCTTCCTAAATCTGTCTCTTCAAAAGCTAATCTAGCTAATTCACTATCATATTCTTTAACCACTTCAATCATACGGTTTACTATCTCATCTAGCTTTTCTTGTTGAAATGTAGCTAAACTTTTTTGAGCTTCTCTTGCATTTTCAACAAGTATTCTAGCTTCTTGCATGGAGAGTAAATCATTATCTATAATATTCATTTGCTTCTCCCCTTTTATAAAACTCTATTAAAGTACTTCTAGAGAATACTTATCTATAATTTTTTGAAGATCATTATGAGGTCTTGCTATAACTACTGAACTATAAAGATTTCCATCTTCCATCTCTTCGACAGCTCTTACTCCAGCATCAACAGCAGCCTTGCAGGCTCCAACATCTCCTGTTACTATAACTGAAATATAACCAGATGCCACATTTTCATAACCGACTAATTCAACATCTGCTGCTTTGCACATAGCATCTGCTGCTTCTAAAGCAAAAACTAATCCAAACGTTTCAATTAATCCTATTGCTTCACGTCTAATCATATTAACCATTTCCTTTCTATTCATCTATATCATGAACTGATACTATTTTTCCAACTTCTCTAATTGGTCTTGGCATAACATTTTTTGCTGTAAGCTTTCCTATAGCTCTTGCAGCTTCTGCTCCAACTTCAACAGCAGCTTTTACAGCAGCAACATCACCTTTAACCATTATAGTAACAAGAGTTGAACCAATGTTTTCGTATGAAACTAATTCAACATTTGCAGCTTTAAGCATCTTATCTGCAGCCTCAAGCGCAGGAACTAAACCTATTGTTTCTACAAGCCCTAAAGCTTCATCACCATAATACTTCATATATGAATACCTCCATCTTAAATTAATCTTTTATATATCCATTAATTGCAGCTTTACTTTCTTCATTTGCATGATAAAAGATAATAAGCTCATCATTTTCATCTAAATCGACTCTAGTTTCTTCGATTAATCCATTAGCTTCTGCTGTTAATAAGGCATCAATTATAGACTCTTTATTAAATGTTCTAAAATTTGAGTAATCTTCATTTAAAGCTTCCATAACATCTAATACTGAAGCTTCATGAACTTTTGTAAAATGTTTTAATATAGCATAATTTAAAGGTTTCATAAAATTTATGCCTCCTTCTTTCTAAAAAAGTCTAAAGGATTTGTCGCTATAGTTAAGATACCAAACATCATTATAATAGCTCCAATCCAAGCTACTGCTGGTAGTGACCATCCATCCATTCCTGAAATCACTCCTAAAACTAAGTAACAGAAGAAAGGTCCAAAGAATGAATATGTACCGTTACAAGCAGTTCCAAGTCCTGCACCACACATACTATTTCCTTTATACCAAGTCATGAATGTTAAGAATGTTAATAATCCACTTAAAATAAACCATATCATTGCAGGTCCGCTAGTGAATGCTTGAATAGCTAGATTTTTAGAAATTTGTAAATCCCCAGCTAAAAGTCCCATTATAGGCACTACTATGAAAAGATTTGCTATACCTGATGATAATTGACGAATGCAGATTCCTATTTGTGGATCAACCATTGTTGATGCATATCCAGCAACACATCCTTCAAATCCCCAACCTAAAGCTGCTACAATTGCTATAAAAATTCCTAAAAATACAGTTCCTGAAACTCCTCCTGAAAATCCTGTACTTCCTATTAAGAAACTTGCAAATACACATATTGCAATTCCTACTGCCATACGTTTTGTAATTTCTTGCTTATAAAGTATTTTTCCAAGTATCGCTGCAATTGCAGGACAAAGAGCTGATATAGGAACTATAATTGGACCTGCCATTTGAAGAGCTACAACATAAGCTGTTCCAGCTAATGGTCCTCCTAAAAGTGCTGCCCCTATAATTATCTTTCCTGGTTTAGAAAATAAACATCTTAAAAAATCTTTAAACTTACCTTGGATTAATGAATTTCCAATTGCCCAAAAAGCACTACAAGTATCATTAATTGCATTTCCAAGTGCAGCAAGTAAGTAAACTATAACAAAAGCTGAAAGTCCTGCTGTGTTTGCTCCATACCAATCTGCCCAAACTCCTTTACTCATTCCCATTGTTAAAAATGCAGTATAAAGACCATATGAAATACCTGAAAATAGTGCTATTGCAACTCCTTTTTTAAAGAAATTGCTCTTCATTTTTGCTTTCAATTCCATAGCTCTACTAAGTCTTTTATCATTAGTATTTGCTTTAGAATCAATTCCTACTGATACTTCTGACATAAATAAGAACTCCTCCCCTATTAATTAATTTATAAATAAACTGATTGCTTTGTTAAAAATTTAGCAATAATTTCGTCTTTAAACGTTTACTTTTTAGGTGTAATTATACCTATAAAATTATTTTTTATTGGAACGTTTTGTATACTTCTTATTTTTATCTTTATTCTTTTCAATTTAATTATAATCCCTCCCCTTAACTCAAAGGTCAATAGTAAATTTATGATTTTTATAAATATCATTTTTTATAATAAACCGCTCTTTTTTGTATATTTTACTCATTTTTATATAATTTTCTAAATATTATGGGTTAAAAATAAAAAAAAGTCATATAAAAACATTACACCTAAGGGTAACCTTTTTATATAACCTTTAAATTTAATCTAATCTTTTATTTTTATCATAACTTCTGTGACAAAATTTCTACTATCTTTACTTGTCCAATAATCCACTACATATCTTTCATAGCATTCATCTTCACATTCATAATTGTGTAATTTTATCCAGTCTTTTATTTTTTTATAAGTATCATTAATATTATCATGAGAACCTATATGGTAACATGCTGCTACTAAGCCTCCTCCAAACTCGATAGTTTTTTCTTTTTCACATTTTATAAGGCCTTTCTGAATTATTCTCATAGTTTTGCAATTTCCTTTAATCTTTTCTTCGTAAGAAGGAAATTGTATTATAACTGGCCCTGTAATTGCATTTCCAATACTCTCGATATAATTAGTAAAATCAATATTTATTATTGAATCCATGTAATCGTAATCAAATTCTTGATCTAAATATAACATATCAATCTTATTTAAATATTTAGCCGATACTTCATTTAAATTATTATCAATAACCATCTTCGCTTCTTTAACTAAAGAATGCCAATCCCTTATAGATTGCTTTTTTAAATTTAGATTTCTCTCAGCTTCTTCAAGCTCTTTTATTTTCTCTCGAAAATTTTCCTCAATTTCAGTACATTTAGATTTACAAATTAAATTTTTAATTTCTTCAAGTTTAAAACCACTTTGCTTATAATACTTTATTACTGGAATAGACAACATATTTTCTTTACTATAATATCTATATCCATTTTCATCGTGTACAGCATCAGGTGACAAAACACCTAGTTTATCATAGTACCTTAATGTTTTTTTGCTTATTTTGCAAACCTTTTCCACTTTACCAATATAATACATCTCATCCTTCATATGTTATTTCTCCACCCTTTTATTAACTTCTAGTTAAAATTGTTAACTATTATTAATATATATTTATTATGTTAATAATTCAATATAAAAATAGTAATTATTTGAAACAATTTTGTTAATAAATATTTAAATATATTAAAATATGTAAAACAATAAATAGGTTAAGCAAAATATATGCTTAACCTATTTATTCTAAATTCCAATTACTTTATCTAATAATATTTCTAAATCTTTTCTAGAAACTTCTCTAGGGTTTGAACTAGTACATACATCTTTTAAGGCTGCATCTATTATTTCTTCTCTAGAATCATTAACTACTTTAATATCTACTCCAAGATCTATTAAATTCTTAGGAATAGATAAATCTCTCTTTAAATTAATTATATTTCTTATTAAGTTATTAACTCCTATAATAGTACTATGTGCGTTTATATCTAAAATTTTTGCAAGTCTTTGATATTTTAATGCAACTGAATTGTATTCTTGCATATATGAATTATTATCAATGTTAGCATTAAACTCCATAACGTAAGGAAGTATTATAGCATTAGCTTTTCCATGAGGTATATGAAGCTTGCCTCCTATAGCATGTGCTAAGCTATGAGTTATTCCAAGTCCTGAAGCATTAAATGCCATACCTGCAAGACAAGATGCATTATGAAGTTTCTCTCTAGAAACTATATTTGCTGGTTCATTATAAGCTAATGTTAAATTATTAAAGGCTAAACATAATGCTTTTTCTGCTAAAGCATCTGAGAAATCATTAGAATTTTTTGAAACATAGGCTTCAATAGCGTGAGTTATTACATCCATACCAGTATCTGCTGTTATAGATTTAGGCACTGTTTTAGTAAGCTCTGCATCTAAAATAGCAACATCAGGTAGAAGTGATTTATCAGTTAATGCATATTTTAAATTTTCTTCTTTGTTAGTTATTACTGCATATTCTGTAACTTCTGAACCTGTCCCACTTGTAGTTGGTATAGCATAAAATTCTATCGTTTTTGAATCCTCTTTAAAGAGATTGTTATAGTATTTTTTAATAGCTTTAGCTCCATCTATTGATGAACCTCCGCCTAGAGCAATAATTATATCTGCATTTAAATCTTTAAGCTTTTGAACTCCTAGAGCAACTATTTGAACACTAGGATCTGGAACAATATCACTAAAAATAGAAATTCTACAATTATTTAATTTATTTGAGATCTTTTCTGCTGTTTTGCTTTCTTCCATAAACTTATCGCATATAATTAGTACATTTTTATTTGATATTTCACTTAACTTATTTAAAGATCCTTCTCCAAAATATATTTTAGTTTTTAAACTAAATTCGTTCATTTTTATCTTCTCCTTAATATTAATTAAAAGATAAAATAAGATTTTAAAGTATACGTTTCCAATATTGATATTTACATTGTATCATTTTTTTTACATATGTAAAATAAAATAATTAAAAACTAACTAAAGTTTTAAAATAATATCAAATTGTATTTATCAAATATTATATACTTAATTAGCAGTTTTTATAAAAATTTCTAGTAAAAATATTAAATATAAATATTTAAACTTATCTTTATTAACATAAGCTTACCTTTAATAAAAGCATAGAATTTATATATTTATTTTTTACATAAAAAACTGTCGCACTACTTATTGCAACAGTTTTTCAATTATTTATTATCTTCATTATATTCTTCTTCTCTATATTCCCTATCTAAACTAGCTGCCTTACATAATGATAAAGTAACTACTGCAACTATTAGATAACCTATTACTAACCATATCATAGTTTAAAATTCCTCTCTTTTTATTCTTTTCCTCTATAGGTATTATTATTACCAAATTTATTAATAATATATATATAGTAATAATATAATTGGAGGAACTTCTATGAATAAAAAATATCAAAATATATTAAATGAATTAATATCATCTTATTATGATAATACTTTTGATGATAAAGTCAATAATTTACTTTCATCTAAAGAATATTCTAAAGACGAAATTAAATCTATTATCTCTTCTTTATGCGGTGTTTCTGTTAAAGAAGATGGTGATTATATTTATAACTTAAAGAAAGCTATTACTAATTATTCCGTAAAAACTAAATTGGTAGAGAAAATCTCTAAATGTTCTTCTTGTTCAACTCAAGAAAATGGTAAAACAGCATGTCAAAACTCTTGTCCATTTGATGCTATTTTAAAAGATCCTATATCTAAAAATACTTATATAGATAGCAATCTATGTACTGACTGTGGTATTTGCGTAAATGCTTGTGACTGTGGAAGTTATCTAGATAAAATTGAATTAATACCTTTACTTGATTTGTTTAAAAGTAATAAAAAGGTTGTTGCTACAGTTGCTCCTGCGATAATTGGTCAATTTGGTGATGACGTTACTATGGATCAATTAAGAACTGCTTTTATAAAACTAGGATTTACTGATATGGTTGAGGTAGCCTTTGCTGCTGATATGCTAACTATTAAAGAAGCCTCTGAATTTAATCATCACGTTTCTAGTAAAGATGATCTATTAATAACCTCTTGTTGCTGTCCTATGTGGATTGGTATGGTAAAAAAGGTTTATAACGATTTAGTTAAGTATGTTACACCATCTGTATCTCCAATGATTGCAGCTGCAAGAGTACTAAAGAAACTTAATCCTGATGTTAAAGTAGTATTTATAGGACCTTGTATTGCCAAAAAGGCTGAAGCAAGGGAAAAAGATTTAATAGGTGATGTTGACCTTGTTCTTACTTTTGAAGAGTTGAAAGGTTTATTTGATACTCTTAATATTAACCCTAGCAAGCTTCCTGAAACCATTTCAGAAGAATACACTTCAAGAGGTGGTAGACTTTATGCTAGAGCAAATGGTGTAAGTACAGCTATATTTGAGGCAGTTAGTGAATTGTTCCCTAATAAAAAAGATGTCTTCTTCCAAAAGAGCGCAAGTGGAGTTAAAGAATGTAAGGCTTTATTAAATGAAGTTACTAATAAGGATGCTAAATTTAACTTCATTGAAGGAATGGGATGTATTGGTGGCTGTGTTGGTGGACCAAAGAAATTAATTGATACAACTAAAGGAACAGACGCTGTTAATAATTTTGCATATTCCTCACCAATTAAAGTTGCAACACATAGTGATATTTTAAATGAAATATTTCATAGATTGGATATAAATTCACTTGAGGACTTATTAGATAAAGATAAAACTAAGATTTTTAATAGAGATTTATAAAATAATTTGTAGGATAAGTAGTTTTATGGTACTATTTATCCTATATTTATTTACTTAAAAGGAGGAAATTACATATGCTTACTAATATAAAAGCTGCAATCTTTGATTTAGATGGTACCCTTATAAACTCAATGTCTCTTTGGGATCAAATAGATATAGATTATTTAACTTCAAAAAATATTCCTGTACCTAGTGATTTAAATGATGAAATTAGCCATTTAAGTTTTAACCAAGTAGCTGTTTATTTCAAGGAAAGATTTAAATTAGAAGATTCATTAGATGATATTAAAAATACTTGGAATACTATGGCTTATAATCATTATTCATCTGATATTACTTTAAAAGATGGTGTTGTAGAATTTTTAGACTTCTTAAAAAAATCAAATATTAAAATAGGACTAGCTACTAGTAACTCAACTGAATTATTAGAAGCTTCTTTAAAGTTTAATAAAATTTACGATTATTTTGATGCTATTACAATAACAGATGAAGTTAGCATTGGAAAACATGAACCAGACGTATATTTGCTTGCAGCTAAAAAACTTAATGTTAAGCCAGAGGAATGTATTGTTTTTGAAGATATATTACCTGCTGTTAAAGGTGCAAAAAAGGCAGGAATGAAAGTTATAGCTGTTGAGGATGAATGTAGTGTCTTAGATAAAGATGAAATAATTAAAAATTCTGATGGATTTATAAATGATTTTAGAGTTTTAATTCCACAAGATGATATAGCTATATAACTTTATAGAAAAAGACTACACTTGTATAAGTGTAGTCTTTCATATATATAAAACTATTTTCTAACAACTGTGAATTTAGCTTCTAATTCTTTTAATACATCTAAGTATTTTCTTTGTTGTCTTTCTTGGATTAATTGTTGAACAACAGCATCTTTAACTTCGTCAAATGCTTTTACTTTACCTTCGTTCTTTTCATCAATTAATATTAAGTGGTATCCGAATTGAGTTTTAACTGGATTAGTTAATTTTCCAATTTCAGCAGCAAATGCAGCTTCTTCAAATTCTGGAACCATCATTCCTCTACCAAATGCTCCAAGATTTCCACCTTGTTCTTTTGATGGACAGCTTGAGTATTTTGAAGCAGCTTCTTCAAAAGTCATAGTTCCATCTTCTATTTCATTCTTTATCTTGTTAGCTTCTTCTTCACTTTCAACTAATATATGTTTAGCTGATACTGTAGGTTGTTCTGTGAATTGTTCTTGATGTTCATCATAGTACTTCTTAGCTTCTTCATCAGTTACAGTTATATCTGCTAAAACTTTGCTTATTGTCATTTGAGTTAATATTTCTTTTGATAAACGAGCAACTGTTTCTTTATATTCATTTGTTTCTTCTAATTTTAATTCTTTTCCGAATTGATTTAATAATTCAAATTGAATCATTTGTTCTAATAATTGTTTCTTACCTTGCTCGCTTTCAAACATCATTTTTCTGTCTGCTGGATATTTTGAAATTATTTCATTTAATTCTTTTTCAGTTATTTCATATGAACCAACTGTTGCTAATACTTTATTTTCCATATTAAAATCTCCTTCTCTCTTGTATTGTATATATCTATTCTATCAATTTATATATATAATAACAATCTAAATAATACAAATTAAACAATAATTGTAATACTTATAACTTTATTTTAAAATTATCCACACTTTTTATTATTTTTGTGACTTAAATACACATAAAACTATTAAAACTGTGGATTATTTTTAGAAAAATAAAATATTATGTGTATTCTTTTTTAAATTCTTATATATTAAAAATAAAAAAAGATGTTCATTAACGAACATCTTTAAATGGTGGAGATAAAGAGATTCGAACTCTTGACCCCCTGCGTGCAAGGCAGGTGCTCTCCCAACTGAGCTATACCCCCATATATGGTGGCTCGAGTAGGAATCGAACCTACGACACGCGGATCTTCAATCCGCTGCTCTACCAACTGAGCTATCGAGCCGTATGTACCTGGCAACGTCTTACTCTCCCGCACGGTCACCCATGAAGTACCATCAGCGCTATAGAGCTTAACTTTCCTGTTCGGAATGGGAAGGAGTGTTTCCTCTATGCCATCATCACCAGATATCAGAGTGTTCTCTGAAAATTGCATATGAATTTTTGTTGATCGTCTGTTTTTATTGGTCAAGCCCTCGACCTATTAGTATCAGTCAGCTGAACATGTTACCATGCTTACACCTCTGACCTATCAACCTTGTGTTCTTCAAGGGGTCTTACTAGCTTATGCTATGGGAAATCTCATCTTGAGGTGGGCTTCACGCTTAGATGCTTTCAGCGTTTATCCCTTCCCGACTTAGCTACCCAGCTATGCTCTTGGCAGAACAACTGGTACACCAGAGGTCAGTCCATCCCGGTCCTCTCGTACTAAGGACAGCTCCTCTCAAATTTCCTACGCCCGCGACGGATAGGGACCGAACTGTCTCACGACGTTCTGAACCCAGCTCGCGTGCCGCTTTAATGGGCGAACAGCCCAACCCTTGGGACCTACTTCAGCCCCAGGATGCGACGAGCCGACATCGAGGTGCCAAACCTCCCCGTCGATGTGAACTCTTGGGGGAGATCAGCCTGTTATCCCCGAGGTAGCTTTTATCCGTTGAGCGATGGCCCTCCCACGAGGTACCACCGGATCACTAAGCCCGACTTTCGTCCCTGCTCCACTTGTGAGTGTCGCAGTCAG
Organism: Clostridium budayi; assembly: GCF_055396605.1. NCBI lineage: Bacteria > Bacillati > Bacillota > Clostridia > Eubacteriales > Clostridiaceae > Clostridium > Clostridium budayi. The sequence goes on along the minus strand of NZ_AP042456.1, from coordinate 398,476 downwards.
GCTCCCTTCTGCCTTTGCACTCTACGAACGATTTCCGACCGTTCTGAGGGAACCTTTGGGCGCCTCCGTTACTTTTTAGGAGGCGACCGCCCCAGTCAAACTGCCCACCTAACAATGTCCTGTCACCAGATTCATGGCGTCCAGTTAGAATTCCAGTAATATCAGGGTGGTATCCCAAGGACGACTCCATTAGGACTGACGTCCTAATTTCCCAGTCTCCCACCTATCCTGTACAGATAATACCGAAATTCAATGCTAAGCTACAGTAAAGCTCTACGGGGTCTTTCCGTCCAATCGCGGGTAGCGAGCATCTTCACTCGCACTACAACTTCGCCGGATTTGCAGTTGAGACAGTGCCCAAGTCATTACGCCATTCGTGCGGGTCAGAACTTACCTGACAAGGAATTTCGCTACCTTAGGACCGTTATAGTTACGGCCGCCGTTTACTGGGGCTTAAGTTCACACCTTCGCTTACGCTAAGTGTTCCCCTTAACCTTCCAGCACCGGGCAGGCGTCAGCCCCTATACATCAGCTTTCGCTTTAGCAGAGACCTGTGTTTTTGCTAAACAGTTGCTTGGGCCTATTCTCTGCGACCTACTCTCGTAGGCACCCCTTCTCCCGAAGTTACGGGGTCAATTTGCCTAGTTCCTTAACTGCAATTCTTCCGCCGGCCTTAGGATTCTCTCCTCATCTACCTGTGTCGGTTTGCGGTACGGGCACTACTTCTCTCTCTAGATGCTTTTCTTGGAAGCATGGAATCAGATACTTCGGTTCCGTGGAACCTTCCCCATCACGCCTCAGGATTGTTAAAGCGGATTTGCCTACTCTAACTCCCTAAACGCTTAGACTAACATCCAATAGTTAGCACATCCTATCCTTCTCCGTCACACCATCGATAATAACGATTATAGTGGTATCGGAATATCAACCGATTGTCCATCACCTACGCCTTTCGGCCTCGGCTTAGGTCCCGACTAACCCTCAGCGGACGAACCTTCCTGAGGAAACCTTAGATATTCGGCCTGTAGGATTCTCACCTACATCTCGCTACTGATGCCAACATTCTCACTTGTAATCAGTCCACCGCTCCTTACGGTACGACTTCAGCCCGATTACAACGCTCCTCTACCGCTCACACTAAGTGTGAACCCGTAGCTTCGGTGGTAAGTTTAGCCCCGTTACATTTTCGGCGCAGGATCTCTCGACTAGTGAGCTATTACGCACTCTTTCAATGAGTGGCTGCTTCTAAGCCAACATCCTAGTTGTCTTAGAAATCCCACATCCTTTCCCACTTAACTTACACTTTGGGACCTTAGCTGACGATCTGGGCTGTTTCCCTTTTGACCATGGATCTTATCACTCACAGTCTGACTGCCGGATTAAAAGTATGTGGCATTCGGAGTTTGATAAGGTTCGGTAAGCGCTATGCCCCCTAGCCCATTCAGTGCTCTACCTCCACTACTCACATGTCCGACGCTAGCCCTAAAGCTATTTCGAGGAGAACCAGCTATCTCCGAGTTCGATTGGAATTTCTCCGCTATCCACAGCTCATCCCATGCTTTTTCAACAGCAACGTGGTTCGGTCCTCCACGAGGTTTTACCCTCGCTTCAACCTGGCCATGGATAGGTCACCCGGTTTCGGGTCTACGGCATGCAACTAGTCGCCCTATTAAGACTTGGTTTCCCTTCGGCTCCGTACCTTAAGTACTTAACCTTGCTACATACCGTAACTCGTTGGCTCGTTCTACAAAAAGCACATCATCACCCTCATAAGGGGCTTTGATCGGTTGTAGACACACGGTTTCAGGTTCTATTTCACTCCCCTCCCGGGGTTCTTTTCACCTTTCCCTCACGGTACTGCTTCACTATCGGTCATCAGGTAGTATTTAGCCTTGGGAGGTGGTCCTCCCTGCTTCCCACAAGGTTTCACGTGTCTCGTGGTACTCTGGATCAGAACTTTAGGCTTTCTCGTTTCACCTACGTGACTATTACACTCTACGGTTTAACTTTCCAGTTATCTTCGGTTACAATAGCTTCCTAAGTTAATGTTCTGTCCGCAACCCCAAAGATAAATCTTTGGTTTGGGCTCTTTCCTTTTCGCTCGCCGCTACTAAGAAAATCGATTTTTCTTTCTCTTCCTCTAGGTACTTAGATGTTTCAGTTCCCTAGGTTACCCTCATATAGCTATGTATTCACTATATGATACATGGGGTTAACCCATGTGAGTTTCCTCATTCGGAAATCTCCGGATCTCTGGCTATGTGCGCCTACCCGAAGCTTATCGCAGCTTATCACGTCCTTCATCGGCTCCTGATGCCAAGGCATTCACCATGCGCCCTTTGTAGCTTGACCTATTTAGTCATTTATATCAAAATTATTACAATTCAGATCTAACAAAGAATAGTATTTGTAAAAATACATTTTTTCTTGGCTTGTTGTATCAACAATTTATATTCATATGCAATTTTCAAAGAACATTTTATTTTGAGAAACTTGGTTTCTCAAAATTGAACAGAATTTTTTAAACCTTCTTTTAAAGAAGAAACCCGAATTTCGAATTTTTTATTTACCAGTTAATCATCTTGTTAACTGAATTCTCCATAGAAAGGAGGTGATCCAGCCGCAGGTTCTCCTACGGCTACCTTGTTACGACTTCACCCCAATCGCTGACCCTACCTTAGGTCGCTGCCTCGCTTACGCGTTAGCTCACGAACTTTGGGTATTGCCAACTCTCATGGTGTGACGGGCGGTGTGTACAAGGCCCGGGAACGTATTCACCGCGACATGCTGATTCGCGATTACTAGTAACTCCAGCTTCATGTAGGCGAGTTTCAGCCTACAATCCGAACTGAGACAAGTTTTGAAGTTTAGCTCCACCTCGCGGTATTGCATCTCTCTGTACTTGCCATTGTAGCACGTGTGTAGCCCTAGACATAAGGGGCATGATGATTTGACGTCATCCCCACCTTCCTCCTGGTTAACCCAGGCAGTCTCGCTAGAGTGCTCAACTTAATGGTAGCAACTAACAATAGGGGTTGCGCTCGTTGCGGGACTTAACCCAACATCTCACGACACGAGCTGACGACAACCATGCACCACCTGTCACTCTGTTCCCGAAGGAACTTCCCCGATTAAGGGTAATGCAGAGGATGTCAAGTCTAGGTAAGGTTCTTCGCGTTGCTTCGAATTAAACCACATGCTCCGCTACTTGTGCGGGCCCCCGTCAATTCCTTTGAGTTTTAATCTTGCGACCGTACTCCCCAGGCGGAATACTTAATGCGTTAGCGGCGGCACAGAGGTGTTGAAACCCCTACACCTAGTATTCATCGTTTACGGCGTGGACTACCAGGGTATCTAATCCTGTTCGCTCCCCACGCTTTCGAGCCTCAGCGTCAGTTACAGTCCAGAGAGTCGCCTTCGCCACTGGTGTTCTTCCTAATCTCTACGCATTTCACCGCTACACTAGGAATTCCACTCTCCCCTCCTGCACTCTAGATTCCCAGTTTGGAATGCAGCACCCAGGTTGAGCCCGGGTATTTCACATCCCACTTAAAAATCCGCCTACGCTCCCTTTACGCCCAGTAAATCCGGACAACGCTCGCCACCTACGTATTACCGCGGCTGCTGGCACGTAGTTAGCCGTGGCTTCCTCCTTGGGTACCGTCATTATCGTCCCCAAAGACAGAGCTTTACAATCCGAAGACCGTCATCACTCACGCGGCGTTGCTGCATCAGGGTTTCCCCCATTGTGCAATATTCCCCACTGCTGCCTCCCGTAGGAGTCTGGGCCGTGTCTCAGTCCCAATGTGGCCGATCACCCTCTCAGGTCGGCTACGCATCGTCGCCTTGGTAAGCCATTACCTTACCAACTAGCTAATGCGCCGCGGGTCCATCTCATAGCGGATTGCTCCTTTAATTGCTGTTTCATGCGAAACTGCAATGTTATGCGGTATTAATCTCCCTTTCGGGAGGCTATTCCCCTCTATGAGGCAGGTTACCCACGTGTTACTCACCCGTCCGCCGCTAATCCGTTTCCCGAAGGAAACTTCATCGCTCGACTTGCATGTGTTAGGCACGCCGCCAGCGTTCGTCCTGAGCCAGGATCAAACTCTCAATAAAAAGTTTAATCTTTTAACTCATAAAACTTACTTTATAAAAGAATTGCTGGTTTAAATGTATTCTATATATTCTGTTCAATTTTCAAAGACCAATTTTTTCTCTGTCGCACTCAAACGACTTGATTATCTTATCACTTAGAGACTTTCGTGTCAACACTTTTTTAAAAACTTTTTTCTAAGTTTTTAAAGTGTTATCACCGCTCTTTGCGACGTTTTTTATCTTATCATCTGATGTTCTCTTTGTCAACAAGTTTTTTATTTAAAATAACTTGTCGAACTTTTTGTTTTGCATCAGCGACGTGTATTATCTTAACATAATTAACAACTATATCACAGATAATATTTTTTATATATTTGTATTATCTTTTATTTTCTCTATTTTATTCATTATTACTTAAAATTATTTATATTGACACTCTAGGTAATGTTTCTCTTATTTTTTTAAATATTTAGACTATTATTCCCCCTTTTTTGCCCTTATTTGTATGCTATACTTTTATAAAGAGGTGATTTTATGTCAAATATTCTAAAAAATGATTGGAAAAACTTCTTAGATGATGAATTCCAAAAAGATTATTATAGAAAAATACATAACTTTCTTTTAAATGAGTATAAAACTAAAACTATTTATCCAGATATGTATGATATTTTTAATGCATTACACTTTACCCCTTATAAAGATGTCAAAGTTGTAATACTTGGTCAAGATCCATATCATGGACCAAATCAAGCACATGGACTTAGCTTTTCTGTAAAACCTGGAAATAAAATACCACCTTCTCTTGTAAACATATATAAGGAATTACATGATGATTTAGGATGTTTCATCCCAAACAATGGCTACTTAAAAAAATGGGCAGATCAAGGTGTGCTTTTATTAAACACAACACTTACAGTTGAAGCTCATAAGGCAAATTCTCACCAAAGAATTGGTTGGTCTATTTTTACAGACAAGATTATTTCCGTTTTAAATGATAGAGAGGATCCTATTGTATTTATACTTTGGGGTAATAATGCAATCAAAAAGAAGGCTCTTATTACAAATCCAAAACATTATATAATACAATCTGTTCATCCAAGTCCTCTTTCAGCTTCAAGAGGATTCTTTGGAAGCAAACCTTTTTCTAAAACAAATGAATTTTTAAAAAGTATAAACAAAACTCCAATAGATTGGCAGATTGAAAATATATAAAAAAATAAAATGGACGATTAATACTTTTATTAATCATCCATTTTATTTTTAGAGGAATAAGGTATATATAAATCTATACCTAATAATGTCATGCTATATAGTTTTATTTACATTGCTCAACATTTGTTTATACTGATCATCAGTTATTAATCCATATTTCTTAATTATTAATAGGGTTTCCATATCATAAAGAGGACTCTCAATTTCTTTTTTAATATCTTCTTCTCTAAATGATAACTTCCCAATTAATGTTGCGATTAAAATTATTATGGTCATAACTATTATAAAGTTCATTTTTACATCCCCAGTAAAAATATTTTCTTAATATAATATTATGCATTATATAAAAATATGAATCGCTTTATTCAAATTACCTTTTTATTATTTCTTTTAATAAGTGTATGTATTGTTGTCAAAATTATTCCAAGGACTCCTCCTAGAGAAAAGAATAAAATTATTTCTCCATATAACATTCCTATTAATGTACCTAATAGTACTCCAAAAACTATCCCTTTAGATATTATTTCATATTCTTTATCACTTAAAAAAATTTTATCCAACATGCTCACCACTTTCTTATACCAAATTCTTACTTATAAGTATAAACAATACTTCTTAAAATTTTCTTAAGCAAAACTTAAATATCAATTAGATAAATAAAAAGATTTGGTTATAATTATAACCAAATCTTTTTATTTATTATTTATACAATTTTTGTACCATGCAATTCTTTTGCACCAGTTAATTTTTCTATTTCTTCTCTATTATTAGAATTAATTCCACCACCAGGCATAACTATTATTCTATCACCTGCATATTCAATTAACTCTTTTAATATTTCTACATTGTTTGGTGCACCGATTTCTCCGCCTCTAGTAAGTATTCTGTCTATTCCAAGATCTACTAATATATCTATAGCAGCTTTTTTATCTTCTATTTCATCAAAAGCCATATGGAATGTTGTTTTAAGATCTCCTGCACATTCTTTAAGAATTTTATTTCTATATATATCTACAGTTTTATCTTCATTTAATACACCAAATACTATTCCATTTACTTTAAGCTTTTTACATATTTCTATATCTTCTTTCATTATTTCAAATTCTTCATCTGAATAATTAAAATCTCCACCTCTAGGTCTTATTATTACGTTTACAGGAATACTAATATTTTCTACAGCTTTTTTTATAGTTCCATAACTTGGAGTTGTACCCCCTTCTTGAAGGTTATCACAAAGTTCAATTCTATTTCCTCCATTTTTAAATGCAGCTACTGCTTCTAAATAATTGCCTACACATACCTCTAATAACATCTCTATACACCTCATTTAATTTATAAAAAAAATAAAAGCACTAACAAAAGTTAGTGCTTTCTTGGTGGCTCGAGTAGGAATCGAACCTACGACACGCGGATCTTCAATCCGCTGCTCTACCAACTGAGCTATCGAGCCGTATAAACCTAGCAACGTCTTACTCTCCCGCACAGTCACCCGTGAAGTACCATCAGCGCTATAGAGCTTAACTTTCCTGTTCGGAATGGAAAGGCGTGTTTCCTCTATGCCATAATCACTAGATACAAGATTATTATAGTAAATCTTTTTTTAACTGTCAAACACTTTTTTTGTATTTTTCATATATTTTTTAACTTTTATAATTTATATAATAGGATTTAATATATAGATGAAAAAAATATACAAGATCTTATATTAATCTCTTGTATATTTTTAATCTAATTACTCTTAGAACTCACTTATTCAAACTCTTCATATTCTGAATATAAATCATAATCTTCATTTGTAAAATATCTATTCTCTCTTAAATTATATAGTTTATTATTATCATGTACACTTCCATACATAGGTAATGTTATATTTTTAAGATTTGCTTTTTCTAAACACTCAGACATCCATCTTAAAGTTTCTTCTGCTACTATTTCACATTGATTCACTTCATAATCATACTTTTCATCATTTATACTTTGAATTTCAGCATCTAATCCTTCTGCGAAATTTTTAATGTCACAGAAATGTTCCTCATCACAATTGCATTCTGCCTCCTCAGAAATGTCAAGCATACAATACATAGTTATATCACACATATAATGTATTTCAAATCCAAGTACTCTAATCTCTTTACAAAAATCATATGTATCTAATTCTTTAAATTCGCTTATCATTTGCTCTGAGAATTTTAATAACTTTTCTTTTACAAGCTCCCTATACTCTTGTGATAAATTTTTACCCATAACTTCCCCATCCTTTAAATTTTATATTTATACACTTTCTAAAAGTATATTAATTTTAACTTATACCCCTTAACTAAATTTTACATAATTAAACATTATATGTAAACAATATAGAGAAAGTTATTTTAAAAATTATTATTCCTCTACTTATTAGCTTCTATAAACTCAATAATCGGATTAATATTTTCCTCAGAAGTCCAATCACACTCTGAACCAATAGCCTCAACTAACGCTTCCTCCCAAGGTTCATACTTAGATGGATCTTTCTTTAAAACAACCTTTTTAAGCATATTGCAAAGAGTCCTATCTTTCCAAGACATTTTTTCTTCATTCCAAGCTCCTCTACAATAGAAACATGGTATTTTTCTAAGCTCATCTCTTAAATTATGTTCTTTTAAGCTCTTAATTACTTCTTCATTATATGGAGATGCTCCAACTGCAAAAACTACTATTTTTTTATCTTTTAACTTCGTATAATGCTTTTTAAGAAAAGATATTCCAGCTATACCTGATGCATAAATACCTCCCCCTAATATTATCGTATCGTACTTTATAACTTTATTTATATTGGCATCTTTAGTTTTGATTAAATCACATGATAATTTTTCAGCTAACCACTCTGCATATTTTTTGGTAGCACCATATTTTGATTGATACATTACTAATATATTGGCCAATTCCATTACCCCCATTATACAAATAGCATTTAAATAAATTATATTATCTAAATACAATATTATTTATTTAGTATATTTTCATTATCACTCTCTTTTTTTATAAATACGTTCTACTTTTGTGACTATAGGAAAATATAATCCAGTTAAAGCTAATACTAAATATACATTAAATCTAAATAGCAATATATTTATTATAATAAGATTTATTATTACCATATATAATGAATATTTAAGCAATGTATATTTATTCTCCTTATTTATTCTTATGGGGGAGAAGTATAAATAATTAATAGACTCAGCATTTCTATAAATTTTAAATGATATTACTATAAATCTTATAAACACATACAAATAAGCAATTAATACAAATAAATATTTTGAATCCAAATAAACACCCCTAAATTTCAAATATTTGTAATTAATGTATATTATATATTATAAACTTATTTTTTTTTTATTGTTAGTTATGACATAATAAAATTAATAAATTTAGTTTGGAGATGTTTTTATGGATGATAAAATTCAACAATTAGCACAAATTATTAAAAATAGTAATAACATAGTGTTCTTTGGAGGAGCTGGTATGTCAACAGAATCTGGCATTCCAGACTTTAGGTCTTCTGGTGGGCTTTATAATGATAAAAATAAACTAAGCATTTCACCAGAGCAAATACTTAGCCATAGTTTTTTCTTTGATCATACGGAACAGTTTTATAATTTCTATAGAAATAAAATGATCTATACTGATGCTAAACCAAATAAGGGCCATATAGCACTTGCTAAATTAGAAAAGATGGGAAAATTAAAAGCTGTTGTAACTCAAAATATAGATGGATTACACCAAGCGGCTGGAAGTAAAAGAGTTTATGAACTTCATGGGTCAGTTCACAGAAACTATTGCACTAACTGTAATAAATTTTATCCGCTAGACTTCATACTTTCTTCTACTGGAGTTCCTAAGTGTACAGAGTGCTCTTCAATAGTTAAACCAGATGTAGTTTTATATGAAGAACCACTTGATAGTACAGTTTTAAATGAATCAATTAAAGCTATAGGTAACGCAGATACATTAATAATCGGAGGTACATCATTAGTTGTTTACCCTGCCGCTTCATTAATTAGATATTTTAGAGGAAAGAACTTAATATTAATCAATAAGAGTAGCACTCAATATGATCACCTGGCTACATTATGCATAAACGATAAAATAGGTGAAGTATTATCACAAGTAGTTGAATAATTCTTTTATATTAAAAATATATTATATTGTATACTAATTTACTTAGGAGATTAATTTGAAATATATTATATTTTTAATACTTATAGCTGCTATAATAGCTTTTCTTATAATGTCTTATGAAGGAAAACTATTTAAGCTTAAAAGACAACTATTAATAGCTAATAATCAAATTGAAAGATTAAGAAAGCAAGTTCCTAAAAACTCAACTTATAAAAAAGGAAAATCTTCTGAAATAATATTTGAAGTTCCCTCTTCAACAATGGGAATCATTAATGAAAATACGAATGTTCTTCTATCACCTTTGTATAATTCTGATATAGTAAGAGTTACTACTGTAAAGATGGAGGTTAAGATTTTAGATAAGGCAATTTTAAATAATATTAATTGGTATTACATATCCTTACCACTAGATACTAATATCAATTGCAGAGGATGGGTTAATAAGGAATGTTTTTCTTATTTCTACGGAGACTCTTCTGATTTAGCAAAAAATTAAGAAACCATATATAATTAAATTATATATGGTTTCTTCAGTATATAAAAAACTGACTTTCCTACGGCTTATTTGTTAATTTATTTAAATTCATGCACTCAAAAATTATCATGGCCTCAGATTTAAATTTGACATATATATACCTTGTTGATTTCACCGTAACCATATTAGTATTTTTTGTTTTATAAATAAAAGTAAAGAGTGTCGACAAAGTCGACACTCTAAAAGAAGTTATATATGAAATGTAGCTTTTATAACTATAACTAATCTATATTGTTTCAAATTTTAAAGTACTATTATTTCCATGTTCATCTTTGCCTTCGCTCACAACTAAAATAGAGTCTCCCTCTTTACCAAGCCCTTTTTTAAGTACTAACTCTCTTGATAACTCTTCTAAATTTTCATCAGTTATTCTAGACTCTACAACTGGAACAACCCCAAACTCAAGGCATATTGATCTTGCTAATTTTTCATCACTTGTTATAGCAATGATTGGAGCCTTTGGTCTATATTTTGAAATATTTTTAACCTTATCCCCTTTGTTAGACATCTTAACTACGATAGCTTTTATATCAGATTTACTAATAGCTTCAATAACAGAAAAACTTATAAGTTCATTGAAACTATTTAATTCCTCGTCCTTAAACTTCTTCATAATCTTATAAAAGTCTAAATGCTGTTCTGCATCTTTTGCTATTTTCCCCATAGTTTTTGCCGCATCTATAGGATATAAACCTGAAGCGCTCTCTCCTGAAAGCATTACTGCATCGCTTCCATCTAATATTGCATTTGCAACATCTGTAGTTTCAGCTCTTGTTGGTCTTGGATTTCTTATCATAGAATCTAGCATTTGAGTTGCTGTAATAACTATTTTATTAGCTATATTGCATTTTTCTATTATAGATTTTTGAACTAAAGGTACTTTTTCTACCGGAATTTCAACTCCCATATCGCCTCTTGCTATCATTATCCCATCAGATATTTCTATAATTTCATCTATATTTTCTATTCCTTCAGTGCTTTCTATTTTAGCTATAACTTTTATATCTTCTCTTCCATAAGAACTAAGTATTTTTTTATATTCTAAAATATCTGAAGGCTTTCTTACAAAAGATGCTGCTACAAAATCCACTTCATTTTCAGCTATAAATTTCAAATCCCTTTTATCTTTTTCGGTTATTGCAGGAAGTCCAAGTTTTATATTAGGAACATTAACTCCCTTGTGGTCTGAAATAATCCCATCAGTTAATACTTCGCAGACAATATCTTTATTGTTTATCTCTAAAACTCTAAACTCTATTAAGCCATCATCAACTAATATAATATCTAAAGGATTTACTTCTTTATAAAGTTCCTTATATGAAATTGAACATCTTTTTTCATCTCCAATTAATTCATCCCTGCAAGAGAAAGAAAATACATCACCTTTATGTAATTCTATTTTTGAAGAACTAAATGTTCCAACCCTTATTTTAGGTCCTTTTATATCTGCAAGTACTCCTGTTGACTTTTTTAACTCTTTTCTTATTGAACTTATTTTTTCAATAACCTTTTTGTGACTTTCATGAGTTCCATGAGAAAAATTTAATCTTGCTGCACTCATCCCATTTTTTATAAACTCTCTTATAGTTTCTTCATTATCGCTTGAAGGACCTATAGTAAAAATCATTTTAGACTTTTGCATAACTCTCACCTCTACCATATTTTTATAAAGGGAATTTAGCTAATAAAGCTAAATTCCACTCTAATAATGTGTAACTTAAAGTAACTTAAGCAATTAATGGTTTTATCTAATTTAAAAATATTTTTTATTTGTTGCTTCTTTTAACTGCAACTTGTAATACTATTAGTCCGATTAATGCACAAATCGCACCAGTTATCATATACATGAATGCTCCATCCCATCCAAATTTATCAGCAAAGAATCCTAATAAAATATCCGCATTCATTTGTCCTATAAGATATGCTGTTAATCCTGCAAATCCATCTGCAGAACCAACTGCAAATTTTGGTACTAAGTCTACCAAACTCATATTAATAAGCATTGCAGGTCCATAAATTAAACAACCTACTATTGCAATTGAAATCATTGTTAAAAGATAACTATCAGTTTTCCAATAAAGAACAACTGCACCTATAACACCTACCATACATATAATACCAAGCGGTGCTCTATTTCCTTTAAATACTGCATCTGATAACCAACCTATTAATATAGTTGATGGAATAGCTGCATATTCAAATATCATCATAGCCCAGTTTGCATCAGCTAAGCTAAAGTTTTTAGCTTCAGTTAAATATATAGGAATCCAGTTAACTACACCTTGTCTAACTAAGTATATAAATATATTTGTTATTGCTAATATCCATATAAATTTATTTGTAAGTACATATTTAAATATTATTTCTTTAACTGTTAAAGAGTTTGCATCAACATTTTTTTCTTCTTCTAATACTTCATCTCCGTAGTATTCTTGAACTGAAGGTAATCCTACAGATTGTGGAGTATCAGCACCTATAAATAACATAGCAATACCTATTACTATTGCTATTATAGCTGGGAAGAAGAATATACTTTGATAACAATTAGCTCCAAATATAAATAATGATAGTGTTCCTAAAGGTCCAACTAATCCACCGCCTAGATTATGAGCTGTGTTCCATGTACTCATCTTAAGTCCACGTTCTTTTTTATAGAACCATTTACCTATAACTATGTGACATGCCGGTGCTCCCATAGCTTGGAATACTCCATTAAGAACCATTAAAAGTGCAAATAACCAAATTGATTTTGAAAATGCAAGTCCAAAGTTAATAAGTGCCGATCCTATAAGACCTACACATAAAAATCTTTTTATATTTGATCTGTCTGCTAAAGTCCCTAATGCAAATTTACTTAATCCGTATGATACTGCAAATGAACTACTTATAAATCCGACTTCTGTTTTTGTGAAATGAAGTTGTTCTACTAATAATGGTGAAGCAACATTAAAGTTTTTTCTAACTATATAATAAAGCATGTACCCTACCATAATTAAAACAAACATTTCAATACGATACTTAGTATACGTCTTTTTAATTTTCTCTTCTGGTAAACGTGCAATAGGTTTTGCAGGTTTTAAAAAACTTATCATAAATTTAACCTCCTCATTAGATTTTCACTTAATCTTTTCTACACGTTTATCTTAATATCTTAAAATAACAGAAAAACATCACAAATATATTAGAATTGTAATATTTGTGATGTTTTTATCTATTTTATACGTTTCCATATGTCAATTCCTTTAGAGGAATCATCTAATATTTTAAATTTGTAAATGCTATTATATTCGCTATACTTGATAGCTGGTATAGCTGCTGAAATATTTTCAAGTTCTTCTTGAGTTTCTTTAGAAATTATAAAATTAACAAAGGCTTTTGATGCTTTAGAAACATTTCTTTTATTTATTATACCTACACCATGAATATCTATTCCTGTATCTTTAGGAACTACAGCTTCTATATTGCTAACTGTTCTTTTCATTAAATTTATATTACTTAAATATGCTATTCCTATAGGATACTCCCCTGATGCAACATTTTGAACTACGTTGTAACCTCTAGTTGTTAAAAGGTGTACATTAGAATTTATATCTTTTATTAATTCTTCTGATTCTTTAGGATTCTTACCATTATATATATAATTAATAAAACTATATCCTGTTCCAGATGTTAATGGATTTGGCATTATTATTTTACCTTTATATTTTTTATCTCCTAAATCTTCAAAACTTTTTGGTATATCTATTTTACTATCTTTATTTACTACTATTGCAAAGGGATGAAATTCAAACGCAATCCATCTTTCATAAGGATCTTTTAAATCACTAGCTATATTTTTATCTTCTTCTGCTACATAATTTACAATGGCTTTAGATTTTGCAAGCCTTATTAAACTAGAGCTAGTACCACTTAAAAACAAATCTGCTTTAGGTTCTTCTTTTTCGTCTTCAATCCTATTTACAGCTTCTTCTGTTGGAAGTTGTATATATTCATAAGAACAACCTGTTTGCTTTTTAAATAGCTCTAAAATAGATTTAGTTTCCTCTGCTCTTAAGCAAGAATAAACTACTAAGTGATTATCCTTAAGATTTTTGTCTTTGTTTTTATTGTTAATTAAGAAAATCACGGCAATAGAGAGTATAATTATAATAATTATTAATTTAAATTTATTAAACTTCACCTATACTTCCCTCCATATATATTTTCTCGCCATTATCATCTGCTAAAAATTGAACTACTATATAATTTTCATATACATCAATAAAAACTAAGTTATTTGTCTTATTTTCTATATTATTATTTATTTTTATTTTTAATGTATATCTTTTTTTATCTTTTATACTAGTGTTATTAAGCTTATCTATATCAGTCATTGATTTTAAATTTTTAAGTTTACTTATAAGCTTATTTTTATTAATTAACTCCTCTCTTCCCTCACTTAATAAATAAACACTTGAATTATCTGTATTTAATATATCTATAATATGTTTATAAGTATTAAAGTAATTGAATAGCTTTCTATGTAAAGTATTTATTTTATATGAGCTTGCCTTAAATTCTTTCCCATTAAACTTCAACACATTATTTAATGTGAATTCATCTACTTTGTTGTTGTAATATATCTTTCCTTTAACAGTATAAGCTGAACTATCCTTTTCTAATATATCATCATTTTTATTTTCTGAATTCATTATAGAATTTATAGACTCTAAAATTTCATCTATCTTAAGCTTGCTTGTTATGACTGTTTCCCTATAAAACTTTGTACTTATAACTATTTCTTTTGGAATAGATGTATTTATAGACTTTAAAGCATCCTCCTTTCTTTCAACTACAGTAACTTTATCAAAGTTTTCACTATAACTTATAAAAATATATATACTTATAATTAAACAAATCAAAATTGCGCTTACTATTGTTATTTTAATATTATTTTTCATATTGCTCCTTTATTTTATTATGTTTATAAAATATAACTCTACAAATAGTTCCTACATAAGTCTTACTTTCTATTTTAAAATCTCCATTTTGATTTTTCATTATATTTTTACAAATTTTCAGACCAAATCCAGTACTATTTTCACTTATAGGGTTAGTAGTGTCAAAACCTACACCATCGTCTTTAATGATAACTTCATATCTGTCATTAAATTTTTCTGAGGAAATTGTTATAACTTCGCACCCACTATATTTAATTGCATTATCTAAAATATTTAAAAACACTTGTTTAGTTTTATTGTAATCACAATAAACAAAATTAATAATCGAATTGTCTTCAAGTATTATATGATAATTATTTATCCTATTACTAAGTAATACTATAACTTCTTCTATAATTTTCTTTATATTTATAAATTCATTTTTTATTTGAAATGATTCATTTTCATTTTTAGCAATAGCTAATATTTCATTAACTAAATCTAATAGCCTTTCCCCTTCTTTTTTTATATACCTAGAACTTTCATCTATTTTACCCTTATCTTCTAGCTTTGGAATAATATCTGAAAACCCAATTATAGAAGTTAAAGGAGTTCTAAATTCATGAGATATATCATCAAAAAACTCTTTTTGATTTCTATATGATTTTTTTATCTCACTTATATATATTTTTATGTTTTCACTCATTTCATTAAAGGTATCTGCTAATACTTCAATTTCATCTCCACTTTTTATATTTACCTTCTTATCATAATTACCTTTAGATATTTCTCCTGAATAATAAGTAAGTTCTTCAAGTGGCGTAGTTATTTTTTTTGCAAATGTATTAAATAGGAACATTCCAAGAATTATAAACATCATTGCAACTGCAAGCACAACATAAAAAGAATTTCTAACAACATCAAAAGTTTCTATATCTTTATACACAAATCTTATAGCACCACAAACTTCACCTTTAAAAAATAAAGGCGAAGATATAAATATATAAGGTATTCCCTCTTCTTTTTTAACTATATAAGATTTATTTCCACTAACGCCTTCCACTATATCATCATAATACCTTGAAATATCTTTCCCATTGTCAGTATCGTAAACTAAAGATCCAGTATTATCAAAAAACTGTACTCTTAAATTAAACATTTCCTTAAGTTCATTACATATAAATGGGGAATAATCCTTAATTATAGTATCTATATCCTCTTCTTTATTTTCATTTATAATATTTTGAGCATAAATTTGAGCAGACTTGCTCTCTACAATAAGAGAATTTATAGAACTTTTTAAAAGGTTATAATTTAATATTATTATAGTTAGAAAAAACATAACAATTATTATGGGGATTATTATAATAGCACTCATAAGTATTGTTTTTCTTTTTATATTTAGTTTTATAAATTTATTTATCATCTATCTTATAACCTAATCCATATATAGTTTTTATGTAATTTTGCTCTCCTCCTAACTTCTTTCTAATCCTTTGAACTAACATATCAACAGTTCTAGTCGTACCTTTAAAATCATAACCCCAAACCTTTATTAAAAGCTCATCTCTTGAAAAAACTTTTCCTTTGTTTTTGCAAAGATAATATAAAAGTTGGAACTCCTTATAAGTTAAATTAATTTCTTCACCATTAACTAGAGCTTTTTTTTCATCTATAAGAAGTTTAATATTACCTACTTCTATTATTTCATTATCTGAATCTATATTTTTAATAATACGTTTCTTTACTACATTTATTCTAAGTATAAGTTCTGTGCTATTAAATGGTTTTGTAATATAATCATCAGCACCTAACTTAAGACCTAGCAGCTTATCATTAATATCACATTTAGCTGTTAACATAATAATCGGTATATCTTTAATTTTTTTAATTTTTGGTATAAGATTAAAACCACTTATATCCGGAAGCATGGCATCTAATACTATTACGTCAGGTGATTTTTCTAAAATTATATCTAATGCACTAACAGCATCTTTAGCTAAAAAAACATCATACCCTGCAACTTCTAATGTAATATTTAACATTCTTAATATACTTTCTTCATCATCTACTACTAATACCTTCATAATACAACCTCCTATTAGCTTCATTATAATTATGCAATAAAGTCATAAAAAAAATATATTTCAAGTTAAATGTTTACAAATTATTTATAAACAATTCTATTGTTAATTTTGCGTTATACATATTAATATTTCTTTTTTAAATAGAGTATCAAAAAATATAAAATAAGCAGGATAAGAAAAATGTTCATAAAGTATAATAAAAAAAGGCTGTCTATTTTAAGACAGCCTCTTCCTCTTATACTACCTAGATAATAACAACATAGTTAATATATAAATAACTACTATTAATATAAATGGAATATCTATTATTCTTTCTTTGCTTTCAACAAGTTCTCCATTTACATTATAATTTCCAAGTGGAATATCTTTAACTCCTCTTGCTTTTCCTCTATTATTTAATTTTTGAATTATTATAAATACTATAAGACTAGCAAATATAGTCATTGCTAAACTTGCCTGAAGTAATACAATTTTCTCATTAAAAGGTAATGCTTGTACTGAAATATCAGTTGATTGTTCTATTAAGTTTGAACTAGTTAGTGAAGTTATTTTCTGTATTGTAATTGATGATCCATTTAGTATAAAATGCATTATCATAGATGAAAATATACTGCCAGTTGCTCTAACTACATAAGCTAGGATAAATCCTAAAACTGCAGCATATAAAAATTGCTGAGCATCTAAATGGAATATACCAAAGAATACCCCTATTACTAAAGCTGATTTAAACTTTCCCTTTCCATCATAACCTGATAAAACTATCCCTCTTAAAGTTATTTCTTCAGTTATAGCTGGCATAACAGCAATAAGTAACATAAGTATTATATATGGAGTACTTGATATAGAAGTCATTAAATTTCCTATATTATTTTCAAAAAACATTGCACTTAGAAGTCCAAAGAAATTCATTATAGGAATACAAAATAAGGCTAATATTATAACAAGAATTAAATCTTTAAATGGTAACCTATTAAACTTAAATGTCTCCTTAATATTACATTTAGTAACAATAACATATATGATTGCTGGTATTATAAAAAGTATCATGTGATTTAGAAATAATACAATTCTAATATCTCTAAGACCTATTAAACTATATACTGTGTTTAGTATAAATGGTGCTACAATTTCTAATATTAATACTATTAAAAAATAGATATTCCCCTTTAAAACTTTTTTCATAATTCCCTCCCTTTTTTTATTTCCGATCTGTTAAGTTATATGAACATTGATTCTCTCAACCTTAGGAAATACAATAAGTTTGCAAAGACTAAATTACCCCCTAGAAAAGGAGAGAGAAAACAATGAACAAAACAAATATTAGATGCCCTCGTTGTCACTCTAATAAACTATATAAATTTGGTTTTGACAAACAGGCTAATCAAAAATATCAATGTAAAAAATGTAAGCGCCAATTCATCGCTAGCGATGGTGATGGAGTTCCTAAAATGAAGTATCCTAAGTGTCCAAAGTGTGATAAAGGAACTTATTTACATCATTCTTACAAACACTATAATAGATATAAATGTAATAATAAAAAATGTAATCATATTATTGTGCAACATCATAATTTTAATATTGATTCACCATCTAGCGAAGCTATTACCGGGGCCCTTTCTATGAAAGGAATGCGATTCCCATTACAAATTATTATTACAGCACTAACATTATATTACTTGAACAATACATCAACTAGAGCTATATCTCAATTTCTTATGAACACCTTTAATATAAAAGTGTCTCATGTAACTATCGCTAACTGGAGCAATAAATTTGCTCCATACTTTAAACTCAAAGCAGATAACTTTAAACAACAAGTAGATTTGCAATCTGACGATTGGCACGCTGATGAGACTGTTGTTTTTATTAACGGAGTAAAACATTATTTATGGTTAGTTATAGACTCTGAAACGCGATTTATAATATCTTTTCATTTAAGTAGATATAGAAATGAAAGCTCTGCTTTTTCTCTGATCAATGAAGCTAAAAAATATGGTTCACCCTCTAACCTAATTACAGATAGATGGCCAGCTTATAACGAAGCGATAGCTACGCTATTACCGGAAACAAAACATGTACCAGTTAAGCCAATGTCTAGTGATATAAATAATAATCTTATAGAATCTTTTAATAAGACTTTTAAAGCTTGGTATAAGTCCAAAAAAGGATTTAACTCATTTGAAAAAGCTAATAATCTTATTTTTATGTTTATATTTCACTATAATTTTATAAGAATTCATGGGTCGTTAAATAACCTTACTCCCGCTGAAGTCGCTGGCTTCTCTAGTGATAATTTATCTAGGCAATCTTGGTTTATAGCTGCTTAATTTATTAAGAATATCTTTGATTAACCTGCTTGAAAAATTATATTTTGCAGGTTTATTTGCCATGCGCAAATATAGTCAAACTTATATAATTTTCAAAGAACGAGAAAATCTATGATTTATTAAGCTATTTTTTCATAACAACTTAACAGATTCTTTATTTCTATAAGTATATTTTTACATTCCTTGGGGATAATACTTACTGAGGCTAATTGCTTCATTAATTAATCGCCTCTCCCCCATTTTATTTATATACAGGAATAATCCCTCTTATGTTTATTTTAAAACATAGGGGGATTTTTCATATTTATAATAAACTTTTTCTTACCATATTTAAAGCAGTCATACTAGCTTTATTTCTAACTGCATTTCTATTACCTGAAAATACGTGTCTTTCTACTTTAGTTTCTCCATCTATATATACCCCTATATATACAAGTCCAACAGGCTTTTCTTCTGTTCCACCACCAGGACCTGCTATTCCTGTTGTAGAAACACCTATTCTAGAACCACATCTTTTTGCAATTCCTTCTGCCATTTCTCTTGCAGTTTGTTCACTTACTGCACCAAACTTTTCTAATGTATCTTTTTTAACATTTAATGTTCTCATTTTAGCTTCATTTGAGTAAGTAACAGCCCCTTCTAAAAACACACTTGATATTCCAGGGTATTCTATTAATTTAGCTGAAACTAATCCGCCTGTACAAGATTCAGAAACACCTATAGTCATATTTTTATTAACTAATATTTCTCCAACAGTTTCTTGAATACTTATATCTCCCGTATTATATATTAAATTTCCAAGTCTATTATAAACTTCTTCTTTTAATGGTTTTATTAACTTTCTAGCATCTTCTTCATCTTTTCCTTTTGCAGTTATTCTAAAAGTTACTTCACCTTCTTTTGCATAAGGTGCTATAGTTGGATTTTGTCCATTATCAATTAAATCTTGAAGCTTATTTTCAGCTTCACTTTCTCCAATTCCAAATACTCTAATTACTTCTGAAACTATTGTATATCCAGTTAAATTTTCTAGATATTTTCTAACAGATTCATTAAACATAGGTCCCATTTCCTTTGGAGGTCCTGGCAGTACTATTATTGCCTTCCCATCCTTTTCAAAAATAGCTCCTGGTGCAGTTCCATTATTATTTTCTAAAATTATTGCTTCTTTTGGAAAGTATGCTTGCTTTTCATTACTTTTTACAGGGACTCTTCCCATCTTTTTAAAGTAACCTTCTATTTTCTTTAAACTTTCCTCATTAAGATACATGTCCATACCTAAAAATTCAGCAACTAATTCCTTAGTCATATCATCTTTAGTTGGTCCAAGTCCTCCTGTAGTTATAATAATATCACTTCTACTAAAAGCTTTCTTTAATGCACTAAGTATTCTTTCTCTATTATCCCCGACAACTTGATGATAATAAACATCTATACCTAAGTTTGCAAGTTCCTTTGATAAGTATCTTGAATTTGTATTTAGTATGTCTCCTAAAAGGATCTCAGTACCTACTGATAATATTTCACACTTCATAATATCCCTTCTTACTTCTTTATAGTTATATATTTTATTATATACTACTTCTTTAAATAATAATAAGGATGGAGAAAAACTTAAAAAGTTATTATCTCCATCCTAATCATTCAAAGTCACAACTAAATTTTTTATGTTCCTATCCCTAGGTACAAAGGAAACCTAGGGATAGTATATATAAAAAATCCTTCCTCTCACTACACAGAGTTTATTGCATGGGTATTTTACGAAATACTTAATTATGAAGGTTAAGTATCTTATAAATATGTATGAGAGAAGAGAATTTATTCTACTTCCCTAATTAAAAACTTTATTTACTTAATTACATATTTACTATATGCAATAATAAAGTCTTTTATTCCTAAATTAATTTACCAACCTTGTTTTTCCTGTATCTCTGTAAAATGACTTCCATCATTTTTAAATTCTATTTTAAAAGCATCCCCGTCTTTAATTACTTTTGTAAGTGTCGCTTGTCCCATTACTTCATTTTCTACTTCTTCATCTTTAAAGAATGACATTATTGCTTTTAAAGTTATACCATGAGCTACTACTAATATTGTTTTGCCTTCGTTTTCTGAGATTATTTCTTCCATAGCTTTTTTAACTCTTTCTCTAACTTCTCTTAATGTTTCCCCATTTGGAGCTCTCATATCTAAGTTACCCTTCATAATAGCTGTTATATCCCAATCTGGATTTTCTTTCATAACTTCTTCAGTTATTCTTCCTTCATAATCACCAAAGTTCATTTCTTTAAGTCCTTCATGTGATCTTACTTCAACATTTTTATTACCTCTTAATATAACTGCTGTTTTGTAAGCTCTTTCTATAGGACTAGTATATATACAATCTATATCAAGTTCTTCAATTCTTTTTGATAATTCTTTAGCTCTATCTATCCCGTATTCAGTTAAAGGTGAATTACCATGTCCTTGAAGTCTTTTTTCAATATTCCATTCAGTTTGACCATGTCTTGTTAAATAAATAGTTGTCATAATGTTTCCCTTCTCCTTTTCCCATATAAAGTTTCCTAATTAATTTTATCTCTTAACTATACATTTTTAAAGTAAATTCGTAAAGTTTAACGTATATTAAACTTACTTGAAATTTAAGACTATTTAGTTGGTAGTATTTTTTATTATAAAAAGTTGACTTCTGTTTAATAAGCAGAAGTCAACTTTTATATGAATAGTATATTTAATTACTTACTTAATTCTAAAAGTGCTAATGCAACTGCACCTATAACACCTGCGTCTGTTCCAAGACCTGCTGGTACTATTTCACAAGCGTCTGCCATTGATTTAAAACATCTCTTCTTAACAACTTCACGTACTCTTTCAAAAACTATATCTCCAGCTTTTGAAACTCCGCCACCTATAACTACCATTTCTGGGTCGAATATAGATATAGCGTTTGCAATACCAATTCCTAAGTAGCTTAATGCCTCTTCTATTATATCCTTAGCAACAGCATCGCCTTTTTCAGCTTCTTTGAATACTTCGTATGAAGTTACATTTTCATATTCTTTTAAAGAAGTTTCTACTTTAGTTGCAACAGCTTCTCTACCTCTTTTACCTATAGCTGTACCTGATGATACTGCTTCTAGACAACCAACATTACCACAACCACATCTTGGTCCAAATGGTGCTACTGTTGTGTGACCTATTTCTAGTGCATTAGATGTGTTTCCTCTATAGATGTTTCCATCTACGATAGCTCCTCCACCTACACCAGTACTTACTGTGAAGTAAACCATGTTTTTCTTTCCACGGCCTGCACCTAACATATATTCTCCGATTGCTGCAACATTTGCATCGTTATCTAAGAATACAGGTACTCCGAATTTAACTTCTAATGGTTTTACTAAATTGAAATTAGTAAATGGTAAGTTTGGAGTTTTTATAATAATTCCCTTTTGTGAATCTAATGGTCCTGGAGAGCCTATACCTATCGCTTTAATATCCTCAAGATTAGCTTCTCCTTCTTTTATTACAGATTGAATAGTATTTATTATTCTCTCAAGAACTCTCTCTTCACCTTCGTGTGCATTTGTTGGAATTATGCTTTGTGCTAAAACATTTCCTTCAAAATCTGCAAGTGCAGTACTTATTTTAGTACCACCTAAATCAACACCAACTACGTACTTATTCATATAAACCTCCATTTATGTATTTGTCTTATATAATTCCATATAAAAATAGGACTTACTATTCTATTTTAATATATTTATAGAATTAATAAAGTCCTTATTGAAGTTTTTTTAATTGTATTTAAAATTTTATCCATATCTGTGAGCATTTATGTAGTATTTACCATTCTTATCATACCCATTTTTATCTATTATAAAGTTGTTATCTTTTAACATTGAATTAATTGCATCAATGTTATCATTATTTTCTTCATTTATTGATATTGTAAATTTATCATTCTTACCTACTATACATAAATAATCATAAATATTACTATATTCACTTAGCCCAATACTTCCTTGTATATCCATTCTATAATCAGACATAAGTTTGATTCCTCCAATCAAAGTAAAATATGAATTATTTCATAGTTATTATGTGTAATTTTTTATAAATTATTATACTTTTTTGTAGAAATTTCAATAATTTTAAAGGCATAATTTTCATTTTTAAAATTATGCCTTTTATTGATATGCCTTATTATTCTTTTTCCTTATTAGTTTTTTCTATAACTTTTGAAGCTTCAAGCTTTGGAACTTCCTCATATTTTGAAAAAGTCATTTTATATTCACCTCTAGCTTGAGTTATAGATCTTAAATCAGTTGTATATTTAAACATTTCTGCAAGTGGAACTTCACAAATAACTTTTTGTTTATTTGATATAGGTTCCATTCCAATTACTCTTCCACGCTTCTTATTTATATCTGCAATTACTTCTCCCATATATTCACTCGGAATAATTATTTCAACTTTCATTATAGGCTCTAATAATACTGGATTTGCTTCTTCAAGTCCTTTTTTATATGCTATTGCTGTAGCTATTTTAAATGCCATTTCAGATGAATCTACAGGATGATATGAACCATCATGAAGGGTTGCTTTAAGTTCTATAACTGGGTATCCAGCAAGAACACCATGCTTTATACAATCTTTAAGTCCCTTTTCAACTGCTGGTATAAAGTTTCTAGGCACAACCCCACCAACTACTTGATCAATAAATTCTAAATCATTATTGCCATCATATCTTCTTTCAAATTTAATTTTTACGTCTCCATATTGGCCATGTCCCCCTGATTGCTTTTTATGCTTTCCTCTAACATCAGCACTTCCTTTTATAGTTTCTCTATATGGCACTTTTGGTTCTCTTAATATTACTTCAGCACCAAATTTATTTTTTATTTTATTTGCAATAACTTCTAAGTGAGTTTCTCCACACCCTGATATTATAAGTTCTGCATTTTCAATATCTCTAGTTACTTTAAAAGCTTTATCTTCGTCTAATAATTTATTTAAAGCACCAGATATTTTATCTTCGTCACCTTTTGTCTTTGGAAGTATTGCCATTGATATAGTTGGTTCTTTAAAGTTTAACTTATCATAAGCAAGATTAAAGCCACTATCTGCTAATGTATCCCCTGTTTCAGTAAACTGAAGCTTAGATACCCCGCCAATATCTCCTGCAATTATTTCATTAGTTGGTATTTGATTTTTTCCTCTTATAAAGAATATATTTGAAAGTTTTTCTTTCTTATTTTTATTTACATTTAAAACTGTCGTATCGTCTGTAAGTTTTCCTGTAATAACTCTAAAAAGCGACATCTTTCCAACGAATGGGTCTGCTATAGTTTTAAATACAAATGCAGAAAACTTATTTTCTTCTGATAAACAAACATATTCAGGTTCATTATCTTTATTTATAGCTTTTTGTGCTATTGAAAGTTCTGGTGATGGGAAACATTCTACAATATCTTCTAGAATACAATTCATACCTATACATTTAAGTGCACTTCCACACATTACAGGTGCTATATCTCCCATTGAACATCCATTTATTAAACCTTTATATATTTCATCATCACTTAATACTCCTTCACTAAAATATTTATCTAAAAGTTCTTCATCAGTTTCTGCAACTGCTTCCATTATCATTTCCTTACATTCTTTAACCTTATCTATATATTCTTCTGGAACTTCTGCAATTTCCATTTTCTTTGTTTTCTCGTTATATATTCTAGCTTTATTTGATATTACATTAATTACACCTTTGAAATCACTTTCTTTTCCTATCGGATATTGTATTGGAACAACACTTATTCCAAATCTTTCTTTAAGTTCATTAAGAGTTTTATCAAAGTTAGAATTTTCTCTATCTAACTTATTAATAAAGAATGCTCTTGGCAATTTTATTTTATTACAGTAATCAAATGCTTTTTCTGTTCCGACTTGTACTCCAGATACTGAACAAACAACAATAGTTGCAATATCAACTGCTCTCATACCTTGTATTGATTCATATTCAAAATCAAAGTATCCTGGCATATCAACCAAGTTTATTTTAGTATCATTCCATTCTAACGGTGCTATTGATGCTCCAATAGAAATTTTTCGTTTCTTTTCTTCATCATCATAATCACTTACTGTTGTTCCTTCTTCTATTTTACCAAGCCTCGTGATTACGTTTGCATTATATAATAATGCTTCAACTAGAGATGTTTTGCCTGTTGATCCGTGACCTATAAACCCAATATTTCTTAAATTATATATACTATATTTTTTCATTTAAATTGCTCACTTCCATTTCAAAAACTCTCATAGTAATTTCTATGAAATGTTAAAACAATTTAGAATAAAAAAACTACAATAGGAAAATTTATCTCCTATAACTCTATCTAATATGTATAATAAGAAATTAATTATTTTAATAGATCTTTCAATATGTTAGGATAATTTGTTATTATACCATCTACTCTTAAATCAATCATATTTTTTATATCTTCCTTATTATTAACTGTATAAACATTTACTTCTAAGTTGTTATCGTGAGCTTTTTCTACTATTTCTTCTGTAATACTATTAAATTCTGGGTGAAGTGCATTTGCTCCCACCATTTGAACATAATTATATGGTTCAAAGATACAATCCCCATAGAGTACCCCTGTCTTAATTTTTCTATTTAATCTTATACATTTTCTTACTGAGTAATGATTAAATGTTGATACTATTACCCTATCTTGAAGATTATATTCTTCAATTAAATCATAAGTAATTTTTTCAATTCCTTCGTAATGAATTATGCTATTTTTAATTTCTATATTTATCATAATATCTTTGTCTTTTACAAATTCTAAAAATTCTCTAAGTGTTGGTATTTTTAATCCTTTAAATTGTTCTCCAAATTTTATACCAGCATCTAATTTCATAAGTTCATCATATGTATAATCACAAATACGTCCTGTAGAATTTGTTGTTCTATCAACTTCTTCATCATGACATATAACTGCTACACCATCTTTAGTAAGTTGTACATCTGTTTCTATTCCATCGCAACCAACCTCTATAGCCTTTTCAAAAGCTAACATAGTATTTTCTGGATATACTCCACTAAATCCTCTATGTGCTATATTTAATATTTTTTTCATAATAACTCCTCCTATACTATATAACCTTATATTTATTATTTTTAGCTTTTATACATTTTCTATATCCACATATATTTTTATAATTGTGCATTTTCTATATAAAATAAGGGAGTGCTTTAAAAGCACTCCTTATCTTACTTACCAAATTTAGTTTTATAATATTTGTTATCTACTAAAGTAGCTACACCTTTATTGTAAATTGAAATAAATTTACCTTCATATTTAGTTTCTTGTCCTGATTTTAATTCTTTAACTAAATGCTTTGAATTATAATTTACAAATATTTCCCCATTTTCACCAATAAATATTTCATTGTATTTTACTGGTTCTGTAAGCTTTATAGTACTACTTTTAATATTTGGATCATCTAAATCCTTTTTAATTATTTTGCTTACAGTTACTCCATTGCCCTCACCAATATAGGCAATTCCTTCTGAATCTACTCCAAGTATTTTAGGATCTCCGCCTGATGGAATTGCAATTCTTTCTTTAGGTTGAGTTATGTGTACTATTTGTCCATTCTTAGCCATATATACTAATCTATCTTTAGTTGGCATTAATGCTAAACTACCTAAATTTCTTACAACTATAGGTACTGAAACTGCTTGGCTTTGATTTATATCAACTCTATAAACCATATTGTTGACTCTAACATAGGTAACCCCTGTAATTGTTGAAACCTTTATGTCAAAAGTCTTATATTGACTACTATATTGACATATATCTACCATCTTATCATTTGTTCCCTTTTCAGGATCATAATTATAAAGTGCTATTTGGTAGCCATCTCTTTCTAATGTTAAAAGCTTGTCTCTATCTGCAAGCCAAGTTAATTTTAAAATTTGTCTATCTTCTACATCATCAAAAGTTTTACTTTCTCCAGTAGTTGTATCATACATATTCATATCATATCCATCTTTATATGTTACATATCTACCATCATATGATACTTTAACATCTTTTGCATCCTCTGGAATACTTACATGAACTTCCGGTTTTTCTTCTACTTTTTCTATAGAAACTTGCTCCATTTCAACGTCAGTATTATCTTTAAAATAAAATTTATCTAGGAAAAAAAGTCCAGCACACTGAAGTATAACTGATACTAACATCCAAGCTATAATAATTTTTACTTTTTTCATATGGCTCTCCTTTTTTATTTAACTATAATTGATGAAGCGATATATCTTTCGCCTAGTCCGTTAGAAACTTTGTTTATAACTTCACCATTTAGGTACATAGTAGTTGATTTACCTCCATCTAGGTTTATAGCTGTAACACATTGTCCTTTTGTAAGCATAAGTGTTTGAAGCTCTGTCATTGTACAACCCATTCCTGAAACTAAATCTCTTCCATCTATGACCATCATTACTATAGATCCATCGGCTCTTTGTCCTATTGCAGTTCTTGGTGCAATACCCCAAGCGCCATTTCCACCATCTAAAGGAGTTGGTGCTCCATCTTTTATAAGCACAGGTTTAAAACTTACTGCCTCTTTTACATTTAAGGCTTTAAGTTCATTTATTGAATATTTACCTGCAAGCATTTTTCCTTCGTTTGTTATTGCCATACATTCTGTTTTAGCATTATCTGATTTCAAATCAGAAAATACAAGCTTGCCATTAGATATTATAACTCCAGTTGGTGTTCCACCATTGCCTGTCCAATTTGAATTACTTGAAGTATCAACAAATGATCCTCCATTAATAGCTGCTACTGCATTATTTTTTTCAGCCATTTCTGAAGTTGTTTCTCCTTTTTTATAAAGGTTACTTGTATAAGCTACTTGAACTCTCTTTGGATCTTTAATTACAAGCATTTTTCCGTTATATTTTGCATTTTCAAATTTAAATAATTCTATAGTATTGTCATTTTTACCACTTACTTGGACTACAGAATCATTATTTTTTAAATCTAAATTACTATTATCGCCACCTGAGTTTAATATCTCGTTAATTTTTTCTTTAGATAAAAACCATGTAGCTAAATATTGATGATTTAATGTAGTCATCGCTGAACCTACATATATCCTCTTTGCATTTTCAAAAGGTCCGTATAGAAGTATAAAAGGCGCTGTAACAATAGTAAATATTAATTCAAAAACTATAAAGCATATAAGTGTTTTCCACTTCTTTTTTTTCTTTCTATTACGTTTTATATTTCTGTTCTTATTTTCTCTAAGAGTACTTTCTCTTTCGATGTTGTCTCTTCGCGTATCTTCTCTTCTACTCATCTAAACTCTCCTATAAAGAATAAAATAAAAAAATTCATTTTTATATTATATATTATTTTTAGACATTTATAAACACATTCCATTGCATAAAATTACATATCTTTCTCTATTTAGCTTAATTTTGTATTAAGATTTAATTACATATTTCTTACTTTTTCGTGGTAAATTTATCAATTAGTGTATATAATCGCTCTATTTTTCCAATATATAAATTACTTTTAAAGTGGCTATATTACTTACGTCTAGGCATTTTAAAATTAGTTATTTTATAAATTTATAATCACTTTTCCATTAGTAAGACTTTATTACTTATTATTCCAATACAATTTAATAATATTAAGAAATTTTTTGTTAAAATTTTTTCATTTTGTATGCATTTTCTTTATTCTTGTATATTTAGACACTATTTTTCGATATTTTTAGATAAAAAATGAAGCAAACTACTTTGCTTCATTTATTCTATATTATTAATATTTTAGTTTATTAATCCCCTATTTTCAAAATATTTATTTTTTATAATATATTCTGCTATTTTGTATGCATTTTCCAAGTTATTCTTTTCCTCTTCATTTTTAGGATTTCCAATTACTAAATTACCTTTTATTACAGTTGCATCTCTATCTGTATTTAAAAGATTTCTTCCCATAAACTTAGCATTAGTATTTATTCCTAATAGATATAAAACTGTTGGTGTTATATCGCTTTGTCCTCCAGCTTTACTTATAACTTCACCTTTAATACTTTTTCCATTCTCACCTTTTCCATATATAATTAATGGAATTTTGTGATCATATGGCTTCCACCAATCACCTTCTAAAGGTAAATCTTGAATTTCATCATCATAATATTTATGAACTCCAGCATGATCTCCATATATAAGTAGAACTGTATTATCCATAAGCCCTTCTTTCTCTAACTTATCTATGAACATACCTATTTGTTCATCTGCATAATGAACACTTTGGAAGTATCCACCTAACTTATTTTTATCAATTTCTTCTGGCAATTTAAGCTTCCTATATTTTTCTGGAAGATCAAATGGTCCATGACTTGATAACGTTGGTATACTTGAGAAAAATGGTTGTTTTAATGTTTTTAATTTTTCTGCATATTGAGTAAGGAATGATCTATCTGATATACCCATTCCAAACATCTCAGATGCATCATATGACATAAGATCCCACATGTTAGAATATCCTAATGCATTTGAATGAGCTTCTGACCAATTCCAATCTCCAGCTCTTTCTCCATGAGTTGAAACTGTTGTGTATCCATTTCTATTTAATATTCTTGGCAATGCTTCATATTTAACATCAGCATGAGTTAAAAATGTAATACTATCTCCTAATGTAAGCATTCCTGAGTTAGCCATCATGTCACAATCAATACTGTTACCACCGTTATTTTGCTCATAGAAGTTATCAAAATATAGTGATTTATTAATTAACCTATTTAAATTAGGCGTTATTTCTTGTCCATATACCTTTTTATTTATCACAAAGTTTTCTAATGATTCTATTTGAAGGAATATTACATTTTTACCTTTGAACATACCTTTATATTTATTATCAGGTAACTTTTTATTATTCCATTCAAGCCATTTGTCAGCTTCTTTCATCTCTTCTTCATTAGGTTTCATATTTTTCTTTTCAAAAGTTCTTACACCATCAAATACATAATATCCAATGGGTGATGTATTATTCATTATAGCAAATGGTGACCACTCAGTTTTCATAAATGCTACTCTACCTTTTGTAACATCTTTAACATCTATAAGGTAGTGAGTACCATATATTATAGCTACACAGGCTACTAATCCGCCTATAGCTATTTTTAAATTCTTTTTATAATTGTTTATAAATTTAGCTTTATTTCTTATTATTATAAGAATTGGTATATCAATTATAAATAGTATATCTAGCTTATCTGGATTTATTAAACTTTGGTGTAGTGGATTAAAAGTCTCTCTAAAGAAAATATGTCTAAACCCTAAAAAATTCCTATTAGCCCTATAATACCAAAGGTCTGCTACTAATAATAACGTATATAATGCATCTGCTATTATTAAGTATGTGACTTGTCTTTTTCCCTTAAAGAAAAAAGCTGGTATAACTATTATTGCTAGAAATGCTAAATGTGCTAATATAAGTTCTACATCTATACTTAGTCCCCATCCAATTAGCGTTCTACCAGTTACTGATGACCCTATTAGCATAAAACATATAGTTTTTATAATAAGGTATATAAATATACCAAATTTAAGGATTTTACCAGGCGCTTTTTCCCATAATCTAGTAATCATCTTATTAAGTTTCATAAAATTAATTCTCCTATTTTATTAGTTTACAAGACCTCTATTTACAAAGTAGTCATTATTTATAATATACTCTGCTATTTTATAAGCCTCTTTTAGTCTTTTTCTATCTTCTTCAGTTGGATTACCAATTACTTTACTTCCTTTTAATACAGTAGCGTTTCTTTTAGTATTTAGTAGATTTCTTCCCATAAAATATTTGTTATTTGTATTTATTCCTAAAAGATATAATACAGTTGGTTCTATATCTATTTGTCCACCATAATTGCTTATAGTTTTAGGTTTAATATTTTCTCCATAGATTATTAAAGGTATCTTGTGATCTTGTTTTTTCCACCAATCGCCTTCAAGGGGTACATTTTGTATTTGTTTATTATAATACTTATGAACTCCAGTATGATCTCCATAGATTACAAGTAATGTATCTTTTAAAAGTCCTGATTCTTTAAGGCCTTTTATAAATTTACCTATCTCTTTATCTGTGTAATGAACACTTTGGAAGTATCCACCTAAATAACTCTTGTCTACTTCTTTAGGTAATTTAAGCTCTCTATATTTTTCTTGAATATCAAAAGGACCATGACTTGATAATGTAGCAATTGTTGAATAAAATGGCTCTTTAAAAGTTTTTAATTTGCCTAAGTATTGTTTTAAGAATGATCTATCAGAAAGACCAAATCCAACTTTTTCATCTATATTATATGAGTATTTACCCAAAATTTTATCAAAGCCTAATGCATTTTTATGAGCTTCAGCCCACTTCCAATCACCACCGTTTTCAGCATGATTTGATACTGTATAATAACCATTTTGTGATAATATTCTTGGTAATGATTCGTATTGTACTTCTGGATTTGTTATAAATGTAATTGATTTACCAAGAGTTAATAAGCTTGTATTAGCCATCATATCACAATCTATACTATTTCCTCCATTATTTTGTTCGTAAATATTATCGAAATATAAAGAATGCTTAATTAATTCATTAAGATTAGGTGTTATTTCTTGATTCTTAACCTTTTTATTTATAACAAAGTTTTCTAAAGATTCAACTTGAAGAAATATTACGTTTTTTCCTTTAAAAATACCTTTGTATTTATTATCAGGTAAATTTTCTTTATTCCACTTTAACCATTCATCTGCCTTCTTCATCTGAGATTCATTTGGCTTTTTGAACTTTTTCTCTATTGCAGTCTTAGCTTCATAAATATGATAACCAATTGGTGATGCATTAATCATCTCTCTTTGTGTATGAGAATTTGATCCCATAATTTTAACTTTACCTTTTGTTATATTTTTTATATCAACATTATAACGAACTGAATATGAAGCTGCAACACAGATTACAATTCCTAAGATCCCTATAATAGGTCTTCTATTATAACTTTTATTATAAGTTAATTTTTTAAGCATAAAAATTATTACTGGAATATCAATTATAAATAATAAATCTAAAATATCAGGCTGTATAAGACTATTATCAAATGGATTAAATAAACCTTTATATAATATATCTCTGACTCCTAAATAATATCCACTTGTTCTATAGTACCAAAGGTCTGCTATAAGTAATATAGAGTATAAACAATCTACAATTAATAAATATCTTAATTGATTTTTCCCCTTACATATAAATGATGGAAATATTAAAATTGCAAGTAATGATAAATACTCAATTATTGTATATATATTATTAGGAATGCTCCATCCATCAAAACTTCTTCCCCCTTCTGATGTTCCAACTTTTAAAAATATAATAGTTTTCAGTATAAAAATTACAAAAAATATTAATTTAATAAAAGTAGCATTACTATAAATTCTCTCCTTATTTAAAATATTCTTTAGTTTCATTCCCTCATCTCCATCTTTTATATAAATTTTTTATTAGCTCTTTGAAAACCTTTAATAAAAACATGAATATATAGTAATATAAGTACGCTTTTAATCCCTCATATTACTATATAGTATCTTTGTCCATTTTTAGTTTTTAAATTTTTTTATTTTTTCAAATCCAGATATAGCTAATATAATAAATAACCAACATACTATATATGAATATCTAGATTGCATTTCTGTAGCTAAATAAAATAATCCATAACCACAGAAAATTATATAGAAAAGATTTATTTCTGAATGTTCTTTATATCTCTTCTTATTAAATAAACCTATAAATACTAGCATTAAGATTATTGCATAAATAACTTGTTCGATAATCTTTCCACCAGCATCAAATTTCACTATTATTCCATCATCTGAAACATTAAGTTGTGACCAGAAGATACCACTAAGGTCTCCTTCACTCCATTGTACTGCATACTTACTTAAATAAAAACTTGCAAGTTTACTAATTGGTGTTGTAGTTAATCTTTCATATATCTTATCTTTGCATGCTTTCTCTATAGCATCATAATCAAAATTATATTTTTCTGGAATCGCTGCATCATCTAAGTTCCATCTTCCACCATGCTCAACATTTGTTCCTTTTAATATAATAGTTATTGCAGGTTCTCTACCCTTCCATAGATTATTTTCGGTTATTTTAAATGCTCTTAATGTTGAACTTGCAATTACAAGTATAAGTATAAATGATATTATGATCATTAATATATTTTTTAATTTCTCTTTTACCTTATTGTCAGTATAAATTATTATATACATAACAAAAGCAACTACTGTTATAACAGCTACCATTCTAAATAAATTACCTATTGATAAAAGTGCACCTGATAGAACAAACATATAAGGTTTAACTTTTTTCTTACATGCTAAAAGGAAAATATATATACTAGCTAAATAAAATGGTATTGCTATATTCTCCGTACAAAATACTCCTGTGTATGATATAAAAGGTGGGAATATTGAAGAAATTAAGGCTCCAACTAAAGCATATTTTTTATCTTCAAATATTTCTCTTGATATTAAATATATTAAGTAAACTGTAACTACTCCTAATATTAAATTAACTATTTTCATAGCTAAAAGTGCATTAGGAAAGATCTTTAGCATTAATGCCATATACATTGTCATAACAGTTAAATGAGGAAATCTAGCTATATATCCTGTTCCCCACATCATATCATAATTACCTTGAAGTACAGATTTTGCACTCTCATACATTGTATTAAAATCTGAAACAGGTACTGTATTTATATTTATTAGCCACAGTACTCTTACTATAAATGACCAAAGTAAAATAATTATTAATTTACTTTTGTTAGTTAAAGTCTTATTCTTTAGTAATAAGTACCCTAAAACAATAGTACTTAAAGCAAATATAATTGCAATAAAAGCAGATAAATCTATTCCTTTATAATATGCTTTAACACTTCCTATTGCCGTAAGGACTAAAATAAGAATCAATGGCTTTAACGCTGCACCCACAAAGGTGGTAAAACCATTTTTAAACTTTTTAATTTCCATGTATTTTATTCCTCCTGAATTTATACTTCCATAATTATCTACATAATTTAACAAATATAATTGTATCATATTATTTATCAATTTTCTTCTTATAAATACTTCTTATATTATTCTTTATTTTCTCTAGTAAATAAATCATAACCACCCGTCCAACGGGTGGTTTGCTCTGGGGCTATAAGCCCAAGTGTTACCGGCTAGCGTCTAAAGGCGCTAGCTTTCACTTTGTTCAAGCTACTTGCCTTTGCCGCTTTTGCTACCCCTAAAGGGGTGACGTATTACTTTTTAACCCTTAAAAGGGTCTTCATACTCTCTTACACTTAACTTATCTATCGCTATATCATGTTTTTCTTGCTCTTGAATATATTTCTTTATTGTTGCTTCATTTAATCCAACCGTACTTACATAGTATCCTTCTGCCCAGAAATGTCTATTTCCAAACTTGTACTTTAAATTTGCATGCTTATCAAACAACATTAGTGCGCTTTTACCTTTTAAATATCCCATAAAACTTGAAACACTTATCTTTGGAGGGATGCTCACAAGTATATGTACATGGTCCGGCATTAAATGTCCTTCTATTATTTCTACTCCTTTGTATGCACACAGTTGTTTTATTATATCTCTAACACTTGCCTTGTATTGATTATATATAACTTTTCGTCTATACTTTGGAGTGAACACAATGTGATATTTACACATCCATTTTGTGTGAGATAAACTATTAGTTTTATTAGCCATTAAAATCACCTTTCCTTTCATTATATCGTAGCCTGAACAACTACATTATATCGGAAAGGTGATTTTTTTGTATAACAAACCGCTTCCGCACCCGCATAGCAGGTGGTTTAATGTTTCGTACGCTATTGCGCACTCAACAGGCTTAAAGCCAATAATAAAAATAAAAGCAAGAAGCTTTAAGCTTCTTGCTTTTACTATTACAGCATTAATGCAGCACCAGGTCCAAGTGGTAAACCTAATACGTACCATATTATTAATAATATACTCCATGATATTAAAAATGCTATTGAATAAGGAACCATTGTGGAAATAAGAGTTCCTATTCCTGATTCTTCATCATAAACTTCAGCAAATGCAACTATAAGTGCAAAGTATGTCATAAGTGGTGAAATTATATTAGTTGTTGAATCACCAATTCTATATGCCATTTGAACTAATTCTGGTGAATATTGCATTCCCATTAACATTGGTACAAATACTGGTGCCATAATAGCCCATTTTGCTGATGCAGATCCCATGAATAAGTTGATAAATGCAGATACTGCAATAAATCCTAGGATTAAAGGTATTCCCCCTATTCCTGCATTCTTTAAGAAGTTTGCACCATTAACTGCTATTATAGTACCTATATTACTATGACTAAAGTATGCAACGAACTGAGCTGCGAAGAATACTAATACTATGTATCCTCCCATTGATGACATACTCTTACCCATTAAATGCACTATATCTTTATCACTTTTAATTTCTTTACTTCCAATACCATAAGCTACTCCAGGTACAAAGAATGCCATAGCAATAATTGCAACCATTGAATTCATAAATGGTGATTTTAATATTTCTCCTGTTTCCGGATTTCTAAGTGGTGCTCCTTCTGGAACAACAAGTAATGCCATAACAACTATAAACGCTATTAATGCTATTAATGCAAATTTTAATCCTCTTTTTTCATTTTCAGTTACTTCTTCTAATGTATTTACTTCAGTTTTACCTTTATATTCCCCAAGTCTTGGTTCAACTATCTTTTCAGTTACAATAGTACCTACAATTGTTATTAAAACAGTTGATGCTATTAAGAAATACCAGTTTGAAGCTATAGACACTTCATAACCTGGTTGTACCATTTGTGCAGCTTCTTGAGTTATTCCTGTTAAAAGCGCATCTGTTGGTCCAAATATTAAGTTTGCACTAAATCCACCTGATACACCAGCAAATGCTGCTGCAATACCTGCAAGTGGATGTCTTTTAAATCCTAAAAATACAACAGCACCAAGTGGTATAAGAATAACATAACCTGCATCAGATGCTATATTTGAAACAACTCCAGCAAATACAACAACTACAGTTATTAATCTCTTTGGAGTGCTTATAACTAATTTCTTTAATAATGTTCCAATAAGTCCTGTTCCTTCTGCAACCCCAACCCCAAGTAAAGCAACTAATACAGTT
The DNA here is from genome assembly GCF_055396605.1 of Clostridium budayi. NCBI lineage: Bacteria > Bacillati > Bacillota > Clostridia > Eubacteriales > Clostridiaceae > Clostridium > Clostridium budayi. The sequence goes on along the minus strand of NZ_AP042456.1, from coordinate 361,841 downwards.
CCAAGCGGTGCAAAGCTTGTAAAATTAGTAACTGCACTTTCAAACATGTATCTAATACCTTCTGGTGTTAAAAGTGATGTAACAGAAGTTGTTATTTCTTTTATTTCATTTGTTTGCCTATCTAAACCTGTATATGTAACACTTACTCCCATACTTGCAAGTATGGCTGATAATACTATAATAAACGCACATAAAATTACAAATATTGTTGCAGGATGCGGCAAAGCATTTCCCACTCTTTCTATAAAACTTAGAAAGCCTTTCTTTTTAATATTTTTTTCCATAAATATCCCCCTTCGTATAATAAACTTTCGTACATTCAATAAATACATTTGTCTTTTACATATGAACATTATATACTGGATTTATGAACATTTCAAGTCTTTAGAAACTATTTATTAATAATTAGTGTGTTTTTGTTAACTTTTTTAACATTTAATCTTATTTTAGTAATCCTTTATTAACCTTAATATTTCCTTATTTTATGTCAATATAAAGGTCTTTAATTTTTTATTATGTTAAAATATATATATCTATATATAAAGGGAGGGAATTATGAAAATAAAAAAATTAGGAAAAAAAATTAAATATATTCTTATAGCTATAGTAGTTTTACTTGCAGCTTATGGAATAGCTTTTTACTTTAGCTTCTTCCAAGGAAATACATATGTAAAGAACGGACAAGTTGAAAGTAAAATAAAACCAAGAGATTTTAAAAGTATATATACTTCTAATGTTAATTTGAATAACCATAAATTAACTAAAGTAAATGGAGTTAAAATATACTTACTTGGAAAAGAGTTACCATCTAATGTAGACGTATTATTAAGAGCTCAAAGGTATTATATTCCACTTAATTATATTTCAACTAAACTAGGATACTCAAAAATTGATAATAATCCTCTTCTATTAAAGAAAGGTGATATTACAATTAAATTATCCGAAAAAGAAGCTTTAATTAATAATAATAAATATAATTTAAGAGGATGGCTTCCAAAATATAATGATGAATATTATATTAGTATCTCAGACATAGAATATATATTCTCATTAACATCCGTATTTAATTTTAAAAACAATTCAATAGAATTATTGAGATCAAACTATAATCGTATAAAAAATTCAAGTGAAAGACTTAAAGATGGTCCTGCCGCATTAATTAGATTAGAAGACTTTTCATCTGGTGGTGCATTATATGAGGATGAAAACCAAACAAAATTAAAAGCTTTAGGAGATTATTTATTTAATAACGATATTAAATTCCATGTGGCTTGGGTTCCAAGATATATTAATCCTAGAGAAAATTTTGATAATGATTTATTAAAAAACAACTGTATCAACAACGTTGGTTTTGTTAACCTATTAGATTATATGATAAATAGTGGTGGTGAAATAGGACTTCACGGATACACTCATCAATCAGGCAATGATGTTAGCCTTTCTGGTACTGAGTTATCAAGCAAATTTAACCCTACAGAAAAAGAAACTAGAACTGTAATTGAAAATGCTCTTAAAACTGCTGATAGTCTTAATATACCAGTTAACTTTTTTGAAAGTCCTCACTATCAAGCAACAAGATTACAAAAAGATATTATAGGTGAATATTTTAAATATTTATATGAACCATACAGTGTTCTATATTATACTGCCCTTAAAGAAACTGATAAAGGGAATGTATTTATACCAGCACCTTTAGGCTATGTTAAAGATAGAGATGTTAAACCAATGGTTAAGAGGATAGATAATCCACCACCATATTTCTTAGCATCACTTTTCTATCATCCAACATTAGAGCTTGAATATATAGATTTTAATACTAAAGATAATACTTTTAATTCTACTTTCTCTAGTGGTTCCTTAATAAAGCCTATTGTAGAAGCTTTAAATAAAAATGGATATTCAACTATTCATGTTACTGATTTTAAATAAAAAAAGATAGTTCCTATATTTAGGAACTATCTTTTTATTTATTTCTTAACCGTCTATTTCTTATATTATTAAAAGTTAGTACTATTAGTGATCCAAATGTACCTCCTGATGTATCTATGAGAACATCAGTAAACCTTCCTGCTCTACCTTCTATAAATGTTTGGTGAAATTCATCAGTTGATGCATAGAAAAATACAAGTATTACTGAGTATATTAAAGACTTCTTCTTACTTATATAGAATCTTAAAACATTAAAGTATAGTAAGCTTAATATTAGATACTCTGTAAAATGTGCTCCCTTTCTAATTATAGTTATTGCTATATCAACATACTTATCACTTATATTTAATCCTAAGGTCTTTAATAAATTTAAAACTGTATCACTTTGTTCATTTGAAATATTAGCTGGTTGATTTGACATATAAAAAATAAATATCATCCATAAAATCATAAGAGCCCAAGCTAATATTTTCTTATTTTTATTGCACATTTATAAATTTTCTCCCATCCATAATAATAAAAATATTATACTATATTTTATTTATGGATGTAAATTTATCAATTACTATCTTTCTTCAACTATATATTTATTTACATATGCTAATGATTCTTCTAATATGCTTTGTCCACGATCAACATTTTCAACCTTTATATCTAAATTACATAACCTTTGATTAACTCCTGTAAGTTCATCCTTTATTTCTTGAAGTAATTTTGTTTCATATGATATTTGAATTCCATCTGGATCTACAAATATTCTTTCTGGAGGATTTCCACACTCAGCACATTTTGCATATATCTTTTTTTTATTAATATCTCTAAATAACTTAAAACTATCATTTTTACAAGATGTACATGATGCTACTAACTCATATCCATTATCATCTCCAACATCATATAAATATTCACTATTACATTCCTTACAAGTAGCCTTAATTTTGTTTTCTATCGTTTCAATATAAAATTTATTCCCACTACATCCTTCTTTATGACACACAACAGTTCTAATCATTTTATCAGCCCCCTAAGTATATTACTAAATAAAATATATTCTACATATATAATATATATTCGTAAGGAAATAATAAAATGCTTATATAAAAAATAGAAATCTAACTCCATATATTAGATTCCTATTTAATGTTCATATATTAAATTTATATAAGCCATATTTAAATCTGAATAGTCTTTATTTCATCTTCAACTTCTTTTATTTTAATATCTATAATTGATGTCTTCTTTCCTGCTAAAATAAGTTCTCGTTTCTCAAGTTTTAAACGCTTAAGGTATTCATTTAATTCTTCTATTTTGGTCACAAAAAACACTCCCTATCTTATTCTTTAAAGGTACTAATGTTTTGTTTTAACGTTTTGATATCTATATTATATGTATGAATAGTCTTTTATGTTCTGCCATAGAAAACGTAAACATCACTTTCGATTATTTGTACATATATTAATTATATAATAATAATTAATGGCTTGTATACTATTAACTTTAGTAATATTTTTTCATTTTATTACATTTTATAGGCATCAAGTTTCTTATTTCTATATATTTTTTATTCTTTTTAAATAATACTATATATTTTAAATAGATTGTTAAGCTCTATTAATTTTATGCTTAAAAGGAGCTACTTTTATAGTAGCTCCTTAAATTTATATTTTATTATTTTACTTCAAAATTAGTAACTTCCTTACTAATTATATTAGCAGATACTTTGCTAACTAATGATCCACCACTTGTAGTAAATATATTATTTGATATTATATATTCCATTATAGAATTTATAGTAGATTCCTCCACATTTTCTTTAATATCTTTAACTGTAATAGTAAACTTCTTATCTAATTCATTTGCAAAACTCATTACTAATGACTTTTCTATCATAAACTAATTCCCCCTTTTTATTTATTCCCCATACACAAATTTAAATATTATTCGCTATCTTTTGAAAGAATGCTATTTTCTTCTTTATCAATAGATATTACTCCATAATTTATAAGATCTGATAAAGATTTTCCCATCTCATATAAAACATCTTCTCCTAAGTTTAAATTAACATTTTTAAATCTTTGGCTCTTAATAATGTCTTTTCCTTTATCATCCTTTCCTTTATTATAAGTAATACTTAAATTCACCTCATTGACTGTTTTTGTAATCATCTTATCATCCCCTTTCACTTAACATATATGCATTAAGCAAAAAAAGTGAAAATTTAATTTACATATATCTAATAATACAAAAAAAGCTATGAACTAATGTTCATAGCTTTCAATATGGTGGAGATAAAGAGATTCGAACTCTTGACCCCCTGCGTGCAAGGCAGGTGCTCTCCCAACTGAGCTATACCCCCAAAAATGGTGGACCTTCAGGGACTCGAACCCCGGACCTACCGGTTATGAGCCGGTTGCTCTAACCAACTGAGCTAAAGATCCTCATTGGACCTGGCAACGTCTTACTCTCCCGCACGGTCACCCATGAAGTACCATCAGCGCTATAGAGCTTAACTTTCCTGTTCGGAATGGGAAGGAGTGTTTCCTCTATGCCATCATCACCAGATATCAGAGTGTTCTCTGAAAATTGCATATGAATTTTTGTTGATCGTCTGTTTTTATTGGTCAAGCCCTCGACCTATTAGTATCAGTCAGCTGAACATGTTACCATGCTTACACCTCTGACCTATCAACCTTGTGTTCTTCAAGGGGTCTTACTAGCTTATGCTATGGGAAATCTCATCTTGAGGTGGGCTTCACGCTTAGATGCTTTCAGCGTTTATCCCTTCCCGACTTAGCTACCCAGCTATGCTCTTGGCAGAACAACTGGTACACCAGAGGTCAGTCCATCCCGGTCCTCTCGTACTAAGGACAGCTCCTCTCAAATTTCCTACGCCCGCGACGGATAGGGACCGAACTGTCTCACGACGTTCTGAACCCAGCTCGCGTGCCGCTTTAATGGGCGAACAGCCCAACCCTTGGGACCTACTTCAGCCCCAGGATGCGACGAGCCGACATCGAGGTGCCAAACCTCCCCGTCGATGTGAACTCTTGGGGGAGATCAGCCTGTTATCCCCGAGGTAGCTTTTATCCGTTGAGCGATGGCCCTCCCACGAGGTACCACCGGATCACTAAGCCCGACTTTCGTCCCTGCTCCACTTGTGGGTGTCGCAGTCAGGCTCCCTTCTGCCTTTGCACTCTACGAACGATTTCCGACCGTTCTGAGGGAACCTTTGGGCGCCTCCGTTACTTTTTAGGAGGCGACCGCCCCAGTCAAACTGCCCACCTAACAATGTCCTGTCACCAGATTCATGGCGTCCAGTTAGAATTCCAGTAATATCAGGGTGGTATCCCAAGGACGACTCCATTAGGACTGACGTCCTAATTTCCCAGTCTCCCACCTATCCTGTACAGATAATACCGAAATTCAATGCTAAGCTACAGTAAAGCTCTACGGGGTCTTTCCGTCCAATCGCGGGTAGCGAGCATCTTCACTCGCACTACAACTTCGCCGGATTTGCAGTTGAGACAGTGCCCAAGTCATTACGCCATTCGTGCGGGTCAGAACTTACCTGACAAGGAATTTCGCTACCTTAGGACCGTTATAGTTACGGCCGCCGTTTACTGGGGCTTAAGTTCACACCTTCGCTTACGCTAAGTGTTCCCCTTAACCTTCCAGCACCGGGCAGGCGTCAGCCCCTATACATCAGCTTTCGCTTTAGCAGAGACCTGTGTTTTTGCTAAACAGTTGCTTGGGCCTATTCTCTGCGACCTACTCTCGTAGGCACCCCTTCTCCCGAAGTTACGGGGTCAATTTGCCTAGTTCCTTAACTGCAATTCTTCCGCCGGCCTTAGGATTCTCTCCTCATCTACCTGTGTCGGTTTGCGGTACGGGCACTACTTCTCTCTCTAGATGCTTTTCTTGGAAGCATGGAATCAGATACTTCGGTTCCGTGGAACCTTCCCCATCACGCCTCAGGATTGTTAAAGCGGATTTGCCTACTCTAACTCCCTAAACGCTTAGACTAACATCCAATAGTTAGCACATCCTATCCTTCTCCGTCACACCATCGATAATAACGATTATAGTGGTATCGGAATATCAACCGATTGTCCATCACCTACGCCTTTCGGCCTCGGCTTAGGTCCCGACTAACCCTCAGCGGACGAACCTTCCTGAGGAAACCTTAGATATTCGGCCTGTAGGATTCTCACCTACATCTCGCTACTGATGCCAACATTCTCACTTGTAATCAGTCCACCGCTCCTTACGGTACGACTTCAGCCCGATTACAACGCTCCTCTACCGCTCACACTAAGTGTGAACCCGTAGCTTCGGTGGTAAGTTTAGCCCCGTTACATTTTCGGCGCAGGATCTCTCGACTAGTGAGCTATTACGCACTCTTTCAATGAGTGGCTGCTTCTAAGCCAACATCCTAGTTGTCTTAGAAATCCCACATCCTTTCCCACTTAACTTACACTTTGGGACCTTAGCTGACGATCTGGGCTGTTTCCCTTTTGACCATGGATCTTATCACTCACAGTCTGACTGCCGGATTAAAAGTATGTGGCATTCGGAGTTTGATAAGGTTCGGTAAGCGCTATGCCCCCTAGCCCATTCAGTGCTCTACCTCCACTACTCACATGTCCGACGCTAGCCCTAAAGCTATTTCGAGGAGAACCAGCTATCTCCGAGTTCGATTGGAATTTCTCCGCTATCCACAGCTCATCCCATGCTTTTTCAACAGCAACGTGGTTCGGTCCTCCACGAGGTTTTACCCTCGCTTCAACCTGGCCATGGATAGGTCACCCGGTTTCGGGTCTACGGCATGCAACTAGTCGCCCTATTAAGACTTGGTTTCCCTTCGGCTCCGTACCTTAAGTACTTAACCTTGCTACATACCGTAACTCGTTGG
>NZ_AP042456.1:340000-350000 GCF_055396605.1 Clostridium budayi | reverse complement strand
TTTATACCAATCTCCACCTTGTTCTTCTTGATATGGTGGTAATATTGAAACTCCACCATCTCTTCTATCTAAATCCCAAGCATCACCTATACCTATATGATTATTAAGCTCTAATGGCTTATATTGTGTTAATACCCCTACTGTATATATTCCTGAATTAGCACAGTTACTTAAAGGAAAATCAATTATTCTATATTTGCCTCCAAATGGCACTGCAGGTTTTGCTAAATTTTTAGTTAGTACACCTAATCTAGAACCTTGTCCACCTGCCAAAATCATTGCTACTACCTCTTTATTAATCATATATTTAAATCCCCTTCCCATATTAAACCTTATATACATAATTATATTTGGAGTACTAATATATATTTCTACTCTTTAAAATTAGTACCCCAAAGTATTCAATCAATAACCCTAATTAAAATTAATATTTTCTATTTAAACTTAACATTCCAAATATCTTTAGCGTATTCTCTTATCGTTCTATCTGATGAAAATATCCCTGACCTTGCAATGTTAATACCACACATTCTTCCCCAAACTGCTTCATTTCTATATAACTTATCAACTTTTTCATGAGCTTTAATGTAACTCTCAAAATCCCTTAAGACAAAAAACTCATCATTATAAGTTATTAAGCTATCATATATATCCTTAAATTTATTTCTATCTTCTGAATATTTACTATTAATTAAATCATCCACAACAGATTTAACTCTATTATTAGTCTTATAAATATCTAAAGATGAATACCCTCCATTTTGATAATAATCTAATACCTCTTTTGAAGTTAAACCAAATATTATAATATTTTCATCTTTAACCTCATCCCTTATTTCGATATTAGCACCATCTAATGTGGCAACCGTTACGGCCCCATTCATCATAAATTTCATATTTGAAGTTCCTGATGCTTCTTTTGTTGCAGTTGAGATTTGTTCACTTACATCCGTAGCCCTTATTATTTTTTCTGCTAAGGAAACTCTATAATTATCCATCATAATAACTTTTATTTTATCTTTTATATTTTTGTCATTATTTATCTTGTCTCCAATAGCATTTATAAGCTCTATTATATTTTTTGCTAAATGATATCCCGGTGCTGCTTTTCCTCCAAATATAAATGTTCTTTTTACTATATCTAAATCTGGATTTTCTAATAATCTATTATATAAGTCCATTATTCTTAAACAATTTAATAGTTGTCTTTTATACGCATGTATCCTCTTTACTTGCACATCAAATATTGAATTTGGATCAACTATGATGCCTTTTGTTTTGTAAATCTCTTCGGATAGTTTCTTTTTATTTTCATATTTAATTTCTTTTAAAGCATTTATTACATCATCGTTATACAAATAATTTTCAAACTCTACAAGGTTCTCTGGATTATTTATAAAACTATCTCCAATAGTTCTTTTTAATAATTCTGTTAATCCTCTATTACTTCTAATAAGCCATCTTCTATGAGTTATTCCATTAGTCTTATTATTAAATTTCTCTTTATATAACTCATAAAAATTAGACATTTCTTTCTCCTTTAATATTTCTGTATGAAGTTTTGCAACTCCATTAACACTATGGCTACAGACTATAGCCAAATGTGCCATATTAATATGCTCATCAGATATTATGGCCATACTAGCTATTTTCTCTGAATCACCTCTATATTTATCCCAAAGCTCAGCATAAAATCTTCTGTTTATCTCTTCAATTATCATATAAATTCTAGGTAGTAGACTTTTGACCATAGTAACTGACCATTTTTCTAATGCTTCAGCCAATATTGTATGATTTGTATATGATACAGTTTTCTTAGTTACTTCAAAAGCATCATCCCATCCTACACCATATTCATCAATTAAGATTCTTATAAGTTCTGGTATTACTAAAGTTGGATGAGTATCATTTATATGAATAGCTACATATTCGTGGAGATCAAGTATATTTTTATTTAATCTTTTATAATCTCTTATAATGCTTTGAAGCCCAGCTGACACAAAGAAATATTGCTGTTTTAGTCTAAGTAATTTCCCATTATAAAATGAGTCTTCAGGGTACAATATATAAGATATAGATTCTACAGAACTTTTATTATTTAATTTATTGTAGTCACCTTTGTTAAAATCATTAAAATCAAAATCATCTTCTATAGACTCAGCACTCCAAAGCCTTAAGGTATTCACAACATTATTTTTATAACCTATTACTGGAGTATCATATGGAACAGCTTTTACAGCTTCATAATCATTATGATAAAATACTAAATTACCATCTTTAATATCTGAAGTAACTCTCCCTCCAAACTTAACAATTTCACATCTGTCATCCCGTCTAACTTCCCATACATTTTTTCGCTCTAGCCATTTATCTGCTTTTTCTATTTGATTTCCATCTATTATTTCTTGTTCAAAGAACCCATATTTATATCTAATTCCGCATCCATTACCAGCTATATTACATGAAGCCATAGAATCTAAAAAGCATGCTGCAAGCCTTCCAAGACCGCCATTTCCTAATCCTTGATCTTGTTCTATTTCTTCAAGTTCTTCTAAGTTTATATTTAGTTCTTTTAATCCATCTTTTAAAATATCCCTAATACCTAAATTTAAAAGAGAATCCCCTAGTAATCTGCCAAGTAAAAATTCCATTGAGAAATAATAAACTTGCTTTTCTTTAAAGTTTCTATAATCATTTTTTGTATTAATCCAGTTTTTTGTTGCATACTCTCTAACTAATGTTCCTAATGCTTCATACTTTTCTAATTTATTGCCTTCATCTAAATTTTTAGCGTACATATTTATAAACTTTTCTTCAAAATCTTTTTTAAAAGTTTCCTTTGTTATTGGCATTAATTAATTCCTCCTGATATCTATAGTTTGATATCAGCCTATTAATTCCTCATACATATTTTTATATTCCATAGCTGACTTTTTCCAACTATTATCTGAGTTCATAGACTGTACTATTAATCTTTGCCATATTTTTTCATTTTTATAAATCTCTAATGCCTTATCTATAGTATCTTTAAGCTCTATATAACTATAATTTTTAAAACTAAAGCCATTTCCTTCTCCTGTATATTCGTTATATGGTATAACTGTATCTTTTAAACCACCTGTTTCCCTTACAATTGGAAGAGCTCCATATCTTAACGCGATAAGTTGACCTAATCCACATGGTTCAAAAAGAGATGGCATTAAAAACATATCTGAAGCTGCATATATTTCATGTGCAAAAGCATTATCAAATTTTATATTTGCAGATACTTTATCTTTATATTTCTCTTGGAAATATTTAAAGCTCTCTTCATACATGTAGTCACCAGTTCCTAAAATAACTACTTGTACATTTTCTTTTAATAGCCCTTCCATCATATTAGTTATTAAATCGCATCCTTTTTGATGAGTTAATCTAGATACCATTCCTATCATCGGTATATCTTTATCTACTTTTAATCCTAATTTCTTTTGAAGATATTCTTTGTTTTCTTTTTTTCCTTCTATTGAAGATACAGAATAATTCTTAAAAATGTACTTATCTGTTTCTGGATTGTACTCTTCATAATCAATACCATTAACTATTCCTTTAAGAACATTATTTCTATATCTTAATAAGCCATCTAATTTTTCTCCATACTCTGGTGTCTTTATTTCTTCAGCATAAGTCTTACTTACTGTAGTTATCTTGTCAGAATAATTTATTGCACCCTTTAAGAAACTTGCTCCACCATGTAATTCTATGCTGCCATTATTAAATAATTCATAATCATATCCAAATAATTCTGGAAGTATTTCAGGCGAAAACGTTCCTTGGAAAAATAAATTGTGAATTGATATTATTGTCTTTATATTTTCATAAAAACTATCCTTACTGTACTCAACCTTATGAAGAACAGGAATCATTCCAGTTTGCCAATCATTACAATGTATTACATCCGGTTTCCAATCAATTTCTTTTATAAATTCAAGAACAGCTCTATTAAAGAAAGCAAATTTTTCCCCATCATCATAATATCCATATAGTCCATCTCTCTTAAAATAGTATTCATTATCTATAAGATAATATGTTACTCCGTTATATTCATACTCTAATATTCCGCAATATTGATTTCTCCAACTTACCTTTACAGTAAATTGTTTTATAAACTTAAGGTTATCCTTAATTTCTTTTTTTATATCTCGATAATTAGGTATAACTACCCTAACATCAATCCCTAAGTCCTTTAAAGCCTTAGGTAGTGCTCCAATAACATCTCCAAGCCCACCGGTCTTTATAAATGGGTGTGATTCAGATGCGGCAATTAATATTTTCATAAAGTTACTTCTCCTCTTCCTTTTCTAAAATAGTTTTATTAGTTATAGTTAATTCATTAAACTTATCAATTCCAAGTACTGATACACCCATTGGTGGTACTTTAATTTTTATTGAATATGGCATATTATGATATTCCTTTTCTTCTGCTACTAATATATCTTCCATAACTTGTCCAGAGCCACCATATTCTTTTTTATCTGTATTAAATACTTCTTTATAATCAGCTAAGTACGGTACCCCTATTCTAAAATCATAGTAAACTACCGGAGTAAAGTTACATATGAAAATTAATGTATCTTTCTCATTTTTACTTTTCCTCATAAACACTAATATGCTTTGCTCATTATTATCAGCATCAATCCACTTAAATCCTTCTGGACTGTAATCCAATTCCCATAGTGCTCTATTATCTTTATAAAATTGATTTAATACCTTACAATATTCTTGTGTATTTTTATGCATTTCAAATCCATCTATAAGCTTCCATTCAAGCTCTTCATATTCTCTCCATTCTATGAATTGCCCAAATTCAGATCCCATAAATAAAAGTTTCTTACCTGGATGACCCATCATATATGCTAAATACATTCTAAGCCCTGCAAATTTATTAAAATAATCTCCCCACATCTTATTAACTAATGATTTTTTACCATGAACAACTTCATCATGAGAAATTGGTAATATAAAGTTCTCTGAGTAGTTGTACATCATAGAGAAAGTTAGATTATTATGATGATATTTTCTGTATATAGGATCCATTTCTATATATTCTAATGTGTCATTCATCCAACCCATGTTCCACTTAAAAGTAAATCCAAGACCTCCGTCTTTTGCTGATCTACATACATTAGGCCATGATGTTGATTCCTCAGCAATCATCATTAAGTTATTAAACTCTGATTCTACAGCAGTATTCAATTCTCGTAAAAATTCAATACCTTCTAAACATTCATTGCCTCCATATTTGTTTGGTATCCATTCACCATCATTTCTACCGTAATTTAAATATAATATATTAGAAACAGCATCAACTCGTAATCCATCAACATGGAATTCTCTAATCCAATATAAAGCATTTGATATAAGAAAACTTTTTACTTCTGGCTTTCCTAGATCAAAATTAAAAGTTCCCCAACCTTTATTATCTGCCTTCCATCCTTCTTCATATTCATATGTAGGACTTCCATCAAACATATATAATCCATGTTCATCTTTGCAAAAATGTCCTGGAACCCAGTCAAAAATTACACCAATATCATTTTTATGAAGTGAGTTAATTAATTCTTTAAGATCTTCACTTTCACCATATCTGCTTGTAGGTGAATAATAGCCTGTCCCTTGATATCCCCATGAAGCATCTAATGGGTGTTCAACTAATGGCATTATTTCAACATGCGTATATCCCATTTCCACTAAATATTCAGGCAGCTTTTCTGAAAGCTCCTTATATGTTAAAAATTTACCATCTTCTCTTTTCCATGAACCTAAATGTAATTCGTATATATTAATAGCACTTTCATATATGTTAGTTCTATTTCTTTTATTTATCCATTTTCTATCAGACCACTTAAACTTTTTTTCATCTTTTACTATAGATGCTGTATTTGGTCTTAACTCTGAAACCTCAGCATATGGGTCCGCTTTTAATATACCTTTTGTTCCCCATTCGTTAACTATATAATACTTATATTTAACTCCTGTGCTCATTCCTTTAATAAATAAGCTCCATATACCTTGCTCAGTTACTTTTTCCATCTTATATTCCTCTAAAGGCTCAAAGTTAGAAAATTCTCCTACAATATAAACAGCACTTGCTTTTGGTGCCCAAACAGTAAACCTAACTCCTCTTTTTCTCTTTTCTACTATACTGTGAGAGCCCATAAATCTATAACTATTATAATTTTTTCCTTCATGAAACAAATAATTATCAAATTCTGTTAGTTGTCCCTTTTTTATATTTTGTTTTTTTTGCATCTCCTGTGCCATATTATCCTCCTCGCTCGTTTCTTTTACCATTACTTTACAATTATAACATTTAATTGTTATTTTCTCTATTTTTTTATTATTATAAATTACTACAAATTAAAATATCTTTTTGCATTTTTTTAATGTATTTTATAATGAAGATTAATTAAAAGTGAAAATTTGACGAAATCTAATTTTACTCAAAACAAAAGGCTTAATCAGATAAGTGAGAGATAATAAAGAAATTACAATTTTTAAATTTTGTTAGTTAAATTATGAATTGAAATTATATTTCAAATAGTTTTTAGGGATTTATACAAATACAATTTGTAAATAAATTCAACTACAGTATAATTTATATATAAATTAAATGTATTATAGTAGGAATTTTAGTACTAGATTATAATTTAATATTTTATAGAATGAGATAATTGAAATCAATTTAAATAATTATAAATACGTTAATACTACAAAACTCACTGGTGATATAGTAATTGATGTAACTAATTTTCTTTTAAAAAATGATAAACGAAAAACTTTAAAACCTAATCCTTCACAATATGATATGGCTCTTTTTATTGCTGATAAGCTTTCATGGGATCAAGATGGAAAACCACTATTTTACGATATAGTAAATAATAGTTCATCTCATTCATTAGAAAAAGCATGTCTATCTTATATAAATTATATTATAGATAATAATATGATCTTACATCCTCATTCATGGATAATTGAAAGTAAGGAATACTTAGAAAAAGTATTAGGTTTAAGTCAAGGTTAGTATTAAATTTTAACTATTATATCAATTTATTTTTTAGATAAAAAAAAGAGATAGTAGTTTACTATCTCTTTTCGTTCACACCTGGCAACGTCTTACTCTCCCGCACGGTCACCCATAAAGTACCATCAGCGCTATAGAGCTTAACTTTCCTGTTCGGAATGGGAAGGAGTGTTTCCTCTATGCCATCATCACCAGATATCAGAGTGTTCTCTGAAAATTGCATATGAATTTTTGTTGATCGTCTGTTTTTATTGGTCAAGCCCTCGACCTATTAGTATCAGTCAGCTGAACATGTTACCATGCTTACACCTCTGACCTATCAACCTTGTGTTCTTCAAGGGGTCTTACTAGCTTATGCTATGGGAAATCTCATCTTGAGGTGGGCTTCACGCTTAGATGCTTTCAGCGTTTATCCCTTCCCGACTTAGCTACCCAGCTATGCTCTTGGCAGAACAACTGGTACACCAGAGGTCAGTCCATCCCGGTCCTCTCGTACTAAGGACAGCTCCTCTCAAATTTCCTACGCCCGCGACGGATAGGGACCGAACTGTCTCACGACGTTCTGAACCCAGCTCGCGTGCCGCTTTAATGGGCGAACAGCCCAACCCTTGGGACCTACTTCAGCCCCAGGATGCGACGAGCCGACATCGAGGTGCCAAACCTCCCCGTCGATGTGAACTCTTGGGGGAGATCAGCCTGTTATCCCCGAGGTAGCTTTTATCCGTTGAGCGATGGCCCTCCCACGAGGTACCACCGGATCACTAAGCCCGACTTTCGTCCCTGCTCCACTTGTGGGTGTCGCAGTCAGGCTCCCTTCTGCCTTTGCACTCTACGAACGATTTCCGACCGTTCTGAGGGAACCTTTGGGCGCCTCCGTTACTTTTTAGGAGGCGACCGCCCCAGTCAAACTGCCCACCTAACAATGTCCTGTCACCAGATTCATGGCGTCCAGTTAGAATTCCAGTAATATCAGGGTGGTATCCCAAGGACGACTCCATTAGGACTGACGTCCTAATTTCCCAGTCTCCCACCTATCCTGTACAGATAATACCGAAATTCAATGCTAAGCTACAGTAAAGCTCTACGGGGTCTTTCCGTCCAATCGCGGGTAGCGAGCATCTTCACTCGCACTACAACTTCGCCGGATTTGCAGTTGAGACAGTGCCCAAGTCATTACGCCATTCGTGCGGGTCAGAACTTACCTGACAAGGAATTTCGCTACCTTAGGACCGTTATAGTTACGGCCGCCGTTTACTGGGGCTTAAGTTCACACCTTCGCTTACGCTAAGTGTTCCCCTTAACCTTCCAGCACCGGGCAGGCGTCAGCCCCTATACATCAGCTTTCGCTTTAGCAGAGACCTGTGTTTTTGCTAAACAGTTGCTTGGGCCTATTCTCTGCGACCTACTCTCGTAGGCACCCCTTCTCCCGAAGTTACGGGGTCAATTTGCCTAGTTCCTTAACTGCAATTCTTCCGCCGGCCTTAGGATTCTCTCCTCATCTACCTGTGTCGGTTTGCGGTACGGGCACTACTTCTCTCTCTAGATGCTTTTCTTGGAAGCATGGAATCAGATACTTCGGTTCCGTGGAACCTTCCCCATCACGCCTCAGGATTGTTAAAGCGGATTTGCCTACTCTAACTCCCTAAACGCTTAGACTAACATCCAATAGTTAGCACATCCTATCCTTCTCCGTCACACCATCGATAATAACGATTATAGTGGTATCGGAATATCAACCGATTGTCCATCACCTACGCCTTTCGGCCTCGGCTTAGGTCCCGACTAACCCTCAGCGGACGAACCTTCCTGAGGAAACCTTAGATATTCGGCCTGTAGGATTCTCACCTACATCTCGCTACTGATGCCAACATTCTCACTTGTAATCAGTCCACCGCTCCTTACGGTACGACTTCAGCCCGATTACAACGCTCCTCTACCGCTCACACTAAGTGTGAACCCGTAGCTTCGGTGGTAAGTTTAGCCCCGTTACATTTTCGGCGCAGGATCTCTCGACTAGTGAGCTATTACGCACTCTTTCAATGAGTGGCTGCTTCTAAGCCAACATCCTAGTTGTCTTAGAAATCCCACATCCTTTCCCACTTAACTTACACTTTGGGACCTTAGCTGACGATCTGGGCTGTTTCCCTTTTGACCATGGATCTTATCACTCACAGTCTGACTGCCGGATTAAAAGTATGTGGCATTCGGAGTTTGATAAGGTTCGGTAAGCGCTATGCCCCCTAGCCCATTCAGTGCTCTACCTCCACTACTCACATGTCCGACGCTAGCCCTAAAGCTATTTCGAGGAGAACCAGCTATCTCCGAGTTCGATTGGAATTTCTCCGCTATCCACAGCTCATCCCATGCTTTTTCAACAGCAACGTGGTTCGGTCCTCCACGAGGTTTTACCCTCGCTTCAACCTGGCCATGGATAGGTCACCCGGTTTCGGGTCTACGGCATGCAACTAGTCGCCCTATTAAGACTTGGTTTCCCTTCGGCTCCGTACCTTAAGTACTTAACCTTGCTACATACCGTAACTCGTTGGCTCGTTCTACAAAAAGCACATCATCACCCTCATAAGGGGCTTTGATCGGTTGTAGGCACACGGTTTCAGGTTCTATTTCACTCCCCTCCCGGGGTTCTTTTCACCTTTCCCTCACGGTACTGCTTCACTATCGGTCATCAGGTAGTATTTAGCCTTGGGAGGTGGTCCTCCCTGCTTCCCACAAGGTTTCACGTGTCTCGTGGTACTCTGGATCAGAACTTTAGGCTTTCTCGTTTCACCTACGTGACTATTACACTCTACGGTTTAACTTTCCAGTTATCTTCGGTTACAATAGCTTCCTAAGTTAATGTTCTGTCCGCAACCCCAAAGATAAATCTTTGGTTTGGGCTCTTTCCTTTTCGCTCGCCGCTACTAAGAAAATCGATTTTTC
>NZ_AP042456.1:240000-337500 GCF_055396605.1 Clostridium budayi | reverse complement strand
TTCTAATCTACTTTCTTCACTAAAGAATATAACAAATTTATAATCATAATTACTCCATATAGTAAGTTTCTCTTCACTAAAATAAAAAGTACTAAATAAAATACTCCTTAATGATAATTTAAGTAATAAATTTAGTTCTTCTACATTTTCTATTTTAAAATACACAGTGCTGTTATTTTTATCTTCTCTTATTCTATTTAAGAACTTAGCTTCATCTTCATTTAAATTACTTATCATATTATTAAACCCTTCATCGGAGATTTTGTTACCATAGTAATCTACTATAAGTTCCTCTTCCTCTTTATATAATTTGTTTAATAAGTTATAAAATTTAGCTTCTGTATCATTTTCTTTACTCCCACTATAGTCACTTATTATTGCACTACTAAAATTATCGAATCCTTCTATTATGTTTATAGGCTTTACTTTAATAACATCATCAAAGACTTCTTTCTCTATATTTATCATAAAATCCTCCTAAAAAAATAAAAGCTATTTTAAATAGCTTTTTATTTTATCTTTATTAATAACAACTTTTATTATAACTACAATTAGTATTATTATCATAACTATAATGGAATATTTTTTTAATAATGTTCCTATAACTTCTGTATTATCTCCAAATACAAATCCTAATGTAATTAAAATCGCATTCCATATAGTAATTCCTATTGATGAATACAATACAAATGGTACTGGCTTCATTCTAACTGTACCTGCAACTATTGATATAAATGTTCTAGCAAGTGGGATGACCCTTGATATTAAAACAGCAAAATTATTATATTTATTAAGCCAATTATAAGATGCATTTATTGATTTTCTTGTCTTTGGGAATCTTCTTTCTATGTATGATATAGCTCTATCCCCAAAATAATATCCAAGTAGATAGTTTATTGTAGATCCAACTATTCCTGCAATAACAGAAACTATTAGAATTTTAAAATATCCAATTCCATTAACTGCCCCTATAATACCCATTAAAGGTAATACAACTTCACTTGGCATCGGAAAACTTGCATACTCTAAAAGTACTAATATAAATATGCTAATAACCCCATAATCTAATATGAACCCTCTTATAAATTCTTCTAACTCCATAACCCTATACCTCTTTTATTATTTAGTAATTAGTACTAAGAATATCAAATCAATATTCTTAGTTCAACAGAATTAATGTTAATTCATTATTAGTTTATGTTAAATCTAGATTAAATATAAAAAAGTGAAGGAAAAACCTTCACTTTTTATTATCTACATTATTTTTTTGATATGAGTTACTATTGGATCTGCTAATGTTCCAACAACTACTTGAATATTTTTATCATCTAATTTCATTATTCCAGTAGCACCTAATTTCTTTAATGCTTTTTCATTAATCTTGCTTGAATCTTTAACTGTTAATCTTATTCTTGTTACACAAGCATCTATATTTTCAATATTTGAACTTCCGCCTAAAGCCTCTAATACCAGAGCTGCTTTTTCATCTATAGATGAAGACTTGCTAGAAACTTTTCCAAGTTGTGAGTCATCTTCTACAACTTCATCTAATATATCCTCTTCGCTATCATCTTCTCTACCTGGAGTTGGTAAATTAAATTTCTTTATTGCAAAGTAGAATACTACAAAATAAATTGCTGCAAATATTAATCCTACTAATACTATTAAAACTGGTTTTGTTGATATACCAAAACTTAGTCCATAATCTAATAATCCTGCTGAGAATCCAAATCCCATCTTCATTCCAAAAATATTAGCAACTGCTAATGCTATACCTGTCATTATAGCGTGGAAAACATATAATACTGGTGCTAAGAACATGAATGTAAATTCGATTGGTTCTGTTATTCCTGTTAAAAATGCTGTTAACGCTATACTAGCTAACATACCTGTAACAGCTTTTCTCTTTTCTTTTTTTGCTGCTAAAATCATAGCTATACATGCAGCTGGTAATGCAAACATCATAATAAAGTAAAATCCAGTCATGTAAGTTCCTGCAGTAGGATCTCCTGCAAAAAATCTAGCTATATCACCATGAACAACTACTCCATCAGTTCCAGTATATGAACCAAATTGGAACCAGAATATTGTATTAAGTACGTGATGTAAACCAATTGGAATAAGTAATCTATTTAATACTCCAAATATAAATGCACCAATGGCTCCTGCATTAGCCATTGAGTTACCAAATGAATCTAATCCACCTTGAATAACAGGCCAAACATATCCAGCTACAAATCCTAATATTAAACAAGTGAAAGCTGTTACTATAGGTACGAAACGCTTACCTCCAAAGAATCCTAAGAATTGTGGTAATTGAATATCTCTAAATCTATTATAAAGTAATCCTGCAACTATGCCGACTATAATTCCGGCTAAAACTCCCATATTAATTGTTTTATCAAACGTAATTGCTACATTTGTAATAGTAAAGTAACCAACGGCTGCTGCAAGTCCTGCAACCCCATTATTTTCTTTAGCAAGTCCTATTGCTATACCTATAGCAAATAAAATGGCTAAATTATCAAATATTGCAGCACCCGCTTTATTCATCCATACGATATCTAAAACGTCCGGCGCTCCAAGTCTTAATAAAAGTGCTGCTGCTGGCAAGCATGCAACAGGTGTCATAAGTGCTTTTCCTAATTTTTGTAATCCAGCAAGAACCTTATTGTTTCCTTTTGACATATAATTCCCTCCAATATAAATTATTTTCGTTTATAAATCGGTATTTATAATAATATAGAATAAAAATAATGACAAACAAAAAAAGCCGGAAAGAATATAACTGTAGTATATTCTTTCCGGCTAATGCCCAAATTATTACTGGTAACACGCCGATTTATAAACTAATTTTAATCTGTTTATCTTATTATAATATATTTATACCAACTTGTAAACTGTTTCATGACTATTTTTTAAATTTTTTTGAATAAATTTTAAAATAAATATTCATATATTTTTTATTGACACAATATTCCTTATAATATTATAATATTCTTAACGTGTAACTGAGTAATGTCAGGCATAAGTTTAACTTTTTAAACTTATGCCTTTTTTTATTTTTTACACTTGTGTGGTATACTAAGCTTATTAAATAAGCTATGAAAACGATAAGTAAACTTTAATACGAAAGGACTTGAAAATTATGTTTGGATTATTTAAAAAGAATAAAACTGATAAAAAAGAGACTTTAAACTTTGTTGCTCCAGTTGATGGAAAAACAATGGATTTATCTGATGTTCCAGATCCAGTATTTGCACAAAAGATGGCTGGAGACGGATTAGCAATCGATGCAACAGGAGATATTATAGTTGCACCATGTGATGGAGATTTAACTTTAGTATTTAAAACTAAGCATGCATTTGCTATGACTTTAGATAATGGTATAGAACTTTTAGTTCACATAGGAATTGAAACTGTTTCTTTAAATGGTGAAGGATTTGAGCAATTAGCTGAAGCTGGTACAAAAGTAAAAGCTGGTACTCCTATAATAAAAATAGATAGAGAGTTTATTAAGAGTAAAAACTTACCTTTAGTAACTCCAATTCTTATAACAAATCCTGATGTAGTTAAATCAATGGATGCTAAAACAGGCTTAGATGCTAAAGCTGGCGAAACTGTTATTTTAGAATATTCACTTTAATAAAAATCCACCAGCTTAGCTGGTGGTATTTCCTAAGCCCTATAAGGGCACCTTACTTGCAATTGCGTCTTAAGACGCTAAAAAGGTCCGCCAGCCGCATGTTTTCTGTTACTTGCTACCCTTGAAAGGGTCAATATATTCTTTTATACTTATCTGATCTGCTATCATATCTTCTCTTTCTTGGTTTCTTATATATTCTTCAATCGCTTTTTTATTTCTTCCTACTGTATCAACATAAAAACCTCTACACCAAAAATGCCTGCTTCCATATTTATATTTTAAATTAGAAAATCTCTCAAAAATCATCAAGCTACTTTTACCTTTTAAAAAACCCACAAAACTTGATACACTAATTTTAGGTGGAATCTCAACCAACATATGTATGTGATCAACGCAAGCATGCGCTTCGATTATCTCAACACCCTTCCATTCACAAAGTTGTCTTAATATCTTTCCAATCTCAACTTTCTTTTCTCCATATATCTCTTTTCTCCTGTATTTTGGCGCAAAAACTATGTGATATTTACAATTCCATTTTGTATGTGATAAACTATTACTATCCATTATGGATGCCTCCTTTTGTTATTGAATTTGGCTGCGAACCTAATTCTATTTTAACAAATGGAGGTTTTTTTGCGTAATACATCGCTAAAGCTTATCTGAACACACTTGCATAGCAAGTGGTTTTCCAAATACAATAAGAAAAGTAGGAGATTTCTCCTACTTTCTTACTTTCTTCTTACTAATATGATTATTATAGCTCCAACTATTATTAATCCACTTCCATATAAAATATAATTATATATTGCCTTACTTGTTTGAGGTAAGACAGTTTGTGGATTAACATTTTCAGCATCTTTATATAAAGGTATATTAACTATTTCTTCACTATCCCCTGATTTAATATTTATATTTTTACTTCTATATAAATCAGATTGTACTAAATCATTATTTACTGCTTTATAGTTATTTGGAATCTTTGCCTTTACATAATAATTGCCTGGCTCTAAATTATCAAATTTATATTCTCCATTTTCATTAGTTTCTACTAAAGATATTAGTCTATCATTTCCATCATATAATGAAACTTCTATCCCTTTTAAACCTTCTTCATATTTATCTATACGTCCATTTTTATTTCTGTCATTCCAAACCTTATTAAGTATACTACCATATTTAATCATTCCAGCATTAACATAATTTACTCCATGTTCTTTAGAAACACTTATATTATCAGTGAATCCATTTGAGTTAACATTGCTGTATCTAGAATTTATTTTTGCATTTTGTTTAGTAAAGTCATTATATCCCTTGTCCATAGAAATATTAACTTTATACTTTCCTTCTGGCAGCTTTACAAAATATACTCTTCCATCTTCATCAGTAACTTCAGATCTTACTATATCTCCAAATATATCTTTAACTTCATTTCCATTTGAATCTAATAAAGAAACTTGCACTCCTTTTAGTAACTTCTCATTTTCATCTCTAACTCCATTAGAGTTTTTATCATTCCAAACAGTTGTTACTATCTCACCAAAGAACGTAAGCCCAGCATTAGCTTTATCAAAGTTTTCTCCTTTTGATAAATATATATTATCTGTCTTACCTATAGAATTTACGCTACTTACTGTTTCTCCATCACTATATTTTGGTGAAAAATGATTATATCCATCTGGTTTTATTACTCTTACATAATAACTTCCTGGAGATATATTATTAAACTCATATCTACCATTTGAATCTGTCTTAGTTTCTTTTATTAACGTTCCATCAGATAAATATAATTTAACCTGTACTCCTTCTATTCCGTCTTCATCTTTATCTTTTATTCCATTAAAGTTTTTATCTTCGAATACTATATTTCCTATTCTTCCTTTATGAAATCCTGCATCTATACTATTTTTTACATCACCTGAACGTAATGTATAAATTGGTGTTTTTCCGCTACTATCTATAACATTGACTATTTTATCTTTTATATTAGCTTTTTCTGTTGGTATGTATTTTTCTCTATTATCTATAAACTGTAAACTGTATTTTCCTGGAATTAACTGATTGAATTTATAATGCCCTGATGAATCTGTTATAACTTTAGAAATTAGGTTATCATCTTTAAATAAATTTACTTGTATTCCTCCTAATCCTCTTTCATCATCATCATAAATACCGTTCCAATTCTTATCATTCCATACAAAATCTCCGATAGAAATTAATTTTAATAATCCGCAGTCAATACTATAATCTGAATTCCCATCTTTAACTTCTATTTGTTTTGTTAATCCATTATTATTAAAATCATTATTTATACTATTATCTGTTCCAACGTCATTTTTAGTGAAAGCATCATATCCATTTCCTAGATTTACTCTTATAAAGTATGTCCCATCATTAAGATCATCAAAAGAGTATCTACCAAAAATATCGGTTTTAGTTGTTTTTAAAACATTCTTATTTTGATCTAATAATGATACATCTATACCTTTTAGTAAATTTTCATTAGTATCTTGTATTCCGTCACCATTTAAATCATCCCAGACCTTACCTCCTAAAGCAGATAAAGTATTCTCTGCATTCTCGTGTGAATCTTGATTTTCTTTATTTAAATTAGATAAATTCATTTTTGATAATATATCTTCGTAATCTCCAACTGTAAATTTATCCTTTTTTAAATCATCTAAATCTATTAATTTTTTAGGTGAAATACAGTACTTTCCATTCTCTAAGTATGGAAATATATAACTCAATCCTTTATTAACATCATCATTATCATCTTCACTTCTTGCAGCTTCAGAACTATTATCGGCATAAACTTTAGTCATCGCTACACTTGGAGCTAACTGCATTAATGCAGCTAGAACTAAAAGTGCACCTAACCGCCTTATACCAGTTTTATTTTTTATCATATTTATCACCCTAGTTTTGATTATTTCCTGAATCTATTTAATCAACTCTAGCTTTGCAATAAATCTATCAGGTGCTGGACCTACATATCTAAATGGATAACATGTAACTAAAGTAAGATTTAGATCTTTTTCCTGTGCTAGTATTGACTTATCTTCAGGATTTGTAATATATGTTTTCTTAAGTTTGAATTTGTATGTACCTGTTACAGTCTCAACATCAATTTCATCTCCTATTTTTACATCTTCTAAAAATCCAAATGTTGTTTCCCTATGTCCAAGTACTATGGCTGTTCCTTCTTCGCCTGGAAATACTCCATTATCATAAAGAGTAGCTCCACCTCTTAAATTTTCTTCTGTTGCACCCATAAGTATGGGAATCTGCTCTCCAGTTTTTACAACAATTATTTTCCCAATTATATCTTTACCATCTATATTAACGGTTGGATATTTCTGATTACTCTTATTATTTGTTTTTACTTCTTTAGCTACTTCTACTTTTTTCTTATCCCATTCACTTATATTCTTTGAAATATCTTTTTCATCAAGTTTAATTTCTATAAAAGGATATGCAATAAGTGCTAATCCGCATATAACTAGTAAAATTCCTAAAATAGTCACAAACTTACTTTTTTTCTTGCCAGTACCTTTCAAAAACTATACCTCCTTTCTTTCTAAATTGTTATCTATTTGTTAATTGATAGTCTAAATCTCTCAATATGCATAGCTAAATATGCTACTTCATCTTCAACTATCTTTGTATCTAATTCTTCTCCTAATATTTTTCCTATATCAATAGCTATTTTATAAGATTTTTTATATTTCTTTTTTATAACCGAAATCAAATCATTTTTTATAGGACTTTTAGTCATTATTCTCTCAATTGCAAATCTTATATGAGTTAAAAATCTAGCATAATCTAAAGACTGTTTATTTATTTTTATATTTAAAGTCTCTTCAACATACTCTATTATTCTACTACTTAAATAACTGTATTTTATAGTATTAGAAAGCTTACCATTATTTCTAGCAGAGTGAATATGTAATGCTATAAATCCAACTTCGCCTTCTGGTATTTCTATTCTTTTTTCTTTTTCTAATTTTTTTGCTGCTCTAAACGCAAGATCGTATTCTCTTTGGTATAAAGTTTGTATTTCTACAATGAATGGGTTTTGTATTTCTTCTTTAAGTTTTAGTCTTTTAATTGCAAAAAATAAGTGGTCTATAAGACCTATATGAATACTTTCAGAGAGTTCTTCCCTTAAGCTTTCTGAAATATCATAAATAATTTCTTCACAAAGTGCAAAAAAATCATCATCTACTCTTGCCATCACACTATTAAAGTTTTTTATATTTTCTTCATTTTCTATTTTAAAGATTTTATCTACTTCAGTTCCAGCCTTTATTTTTTCGCCGAACTTTTTCCCAAAACCAATCCCTTTTGAAAATAGTATTTTTTCTTTTCCTTCTGATTTTACTAAAATAATACTATTATTAAAAACCTTAGTTAAAACCATATCATTTTTTAATACTATACCCATAATATCTCCACTCTTCTTTACTCTCTTAATTTGTAATAAGTTATATGATCTTGCCACATCCCATTAATAAATAAATATTTTTCATTAACTCCAAGTTTCTTAAATCCAGTTTTTATTAAAACACCTTGTGATCTTTCATTTTCTAAAAGTGCTGAAGCCTCAATTCTATGAAGACCTAATTCTTTAAAAGCATAATTAATAGTTAAATTAACAGCTTCCTTCATGTATCCTAACCCTTGATAATCTTCATCTATTGAATATCCAAGTATTCCACTTTTAAATACTCCATAAACTATATTAGATAATCTAAGCTTTCCTATTATTTTATTTTCTTTTATTATTGCTAAATCTATAGAGGTCCCATTTAGAAATTGCTTGTAGCTCTCATTTAAACTGTTTCTTTGAGCTTCAATTGTAAAGAAGTCATTGTCACGAGTAGGCTCAAATTTCTCTAGATGTTTTTTATTCTTTTTATAATAGTTTAATAATTCTTCTGCATCACTAGGATTTAAATTTCTAAGAGAAATATTTTTTCCTTCAATTTGAATCATGGACGCACAATTTTTATAACGATAATCTTCTCTGTTTATTCCAAGTAATAACTCGCTTTTATAAACACCATTAGAAAAAGTATTATCTGATAATATTCCTTCTAATATAAATCCTAAATCTAGGAATGGAGAAAGATTTATCTCTTCACTAACTTTTATATTTACTTTAAAAATATCTTTATCTTTAAAAGTTGCAGATAATAATAATTCTAAAGTTTCCTTTAACAGTTCATAATGATATTCCCTGTAAAAATTTAAATTTATATTGCATCTTCTACTGCTTTTATTTAGTTCTACTATAGAAAACCTTCCAATACTTATGTTATTCTTGTCTCTAATAAGATATTCGGTCTTGCTTCCAGTATTTAATGCGATATTTACATTATGATTTGGTGACATATTAAATTTCTCCTAAAATTATAGTCTTATAACAATATTATATATTATACTAGCTTGTTTACAAGTTATAACTTAGTATATTTATAAATAATATGCTTATAACTGTCATTTTTTCCTTTTTAATATAATCATTAGGTAAAAAGAAATGGCTGTCTCAAAACTATAATTCACCAATAGATTATAGAAAAAGCTAAATAAAATAAGCAGGATAAGAAAAAATGTATTCTAACCTGCTTATTATTTTTTGCACAATATTTGTAATGTTCATAAAGTATAATTTAAATGAAAGAAGGCTGTCTATTTTGAGACAGCCCCTTTTACACTTATCTATTTACTATATATACTAATTTCTTTGAAACAAGTGCTACTATAATAGCTTTTAGTATATCTCCAACTATAGTTACTAAAAATCCAGAATATAATACACTCCATATTGATGTATCTTGTCCTAAATATAAGTTTTTAATTGAATATAAATGTACTAATCCAAATATATAAATTACTCCTATTCCAACCATAGAAATTACAAATAATTTTAATATAGTTATACGTTCTATACTTTCTCTAAGTTTTCCAACTATGTAAGATGCAAATATCATTCCTATTAAATACCCAAATGTAGGGCTTAAAATATATTGAGGGCCTCCTCCTGAAGTAAATACAGGTAATCCTATAAGACCTAAAATAATATAAAGTAATTGAGATAACATTCCTCTTTTAGCTCCAAGAACTAATCCGCTCATAAGTGCAAAAACTATTTGAAGTGTTATTGGAACCATTGGTAATGGAATTTTTATAAACGCCCCTATTCCTGTAAGTGCTGCAAATAAAGCTATTAATATCATATCTTTTGGTTTTAAATTTAATTTCATATTCCCTCCAAATTACTTTGACTATCAAAATATATTTTAAATAATATGCTACTTTACTTTTTTTGTCAACTTCTTATTTACGACAAAAAAACCTACTATGATTCTTTAATACATCATAGTAGGCTTTAAAAAAAAATCCAAAGTTATCCCCAATTTTATCAACATGTTGTTGATAAGTCTTCAAAATATACAATATATAGTGGCGAACATACTGTTGCATATTGTTGTTTTATGTTGTGATTAATCAACAAAAGTCACATTTAATCCAATATTTGTAATTTATTTTTATAAGTTATCCACAGTCTTTAGATTACTTGTTGTTCATACCTATTAAATCTTTAATTACTTCTCCACCAATGATCATTCCTGCAACTGGTGGAACAAAGGAGATACTTCCCGGTATTTGTCTTTTTTCTGCGCATTTTTTAGTTCCGCCAGTACAAACACAGCCTGTTTTACAAGTAACTACATCTTCTGTTCTTGGTTTTGTTGGTTGTTCTTCTGAATAAACAACTTTAAGTTTTTTTACTCCTCTATTTTTAAGCTCTCTTCTCATAACTTTAGCAAGAGGACATACTTTTGTTTTAAATACATCACTTACTTTAAATAAAGTTGGATCAAATTTATTTCCAGTTCCCATTGAACTTATTATTTTTATATCATTTTCATAACAATACTTTGCAAGTGCAATTTTTGCAGTTACGGTATCAATTGCATCTACTACATAATCAACGTCATCTGTAATAAAATCAGTAATATTTTCAGGTGTTACAAATGCCTGATGAGTAATAACATTACATTTATGATTGATGCTTAATACTCTTTCTTTCATAACATCAACTTTAACTTTACTAATAGTATTATATGTTGCATGTATTTGTCTGTTTAAGTTAGTTAGACATACTGTATCATCATCAACTAAAACTAAATTTCCAACTCCAGCTCTAGTTAATGCTTCAACTGTAAAACTTCCAACTCCTCCAACTCCAAATACAACTACTTTTGAATTTTTTAATATATCTAAACCTTCTTTTCCTATAAGCAATTCTGTTCTTGATAGTGAATGTTGTGCCATATAATCTTATCTCCTTTGTTTTCTCAAAAATATTTATTTCTATTTTATTGTATATTATCATCTTATACAAGTTTTTTAATTTATTATATGCTTAACTTCTATAATATATTAGTATGTTTACTATACATAATATTAAGTCTATAATATTATGTATATTACTTATTTTCAAAATGGAGGAATGACTTATGGTATTAGGAATAATAAGTGCTATGGAAGAAGAATTAGCAATTCTTCTAGATGATATGGAAGTAGCTGAAAAAAAAGTTAAAGCAAATATGACTTTCTACAAAGGTAGACTTTGGAATAAAGACGTTGTTGCAGTTGTTTCAGGAATTGGAAAGGTTAATGCTGCAGTATGCACTCAAATACTTATTTCAGAATATAAAGTTGACCACGTTATAAACGTTGGTGTTGCTGGTGGTATTGGAATGGATATTTATCCTGGAGATGTTGTTATCGCTGAAAATTTAGTTCAATACGATATGGATACAACAGCTTTTGGAGATAGACACGGTCAAATTCCAAGATTAGATACTTTTGATTTCATATGTGATAAACATTTAGTAAATGTATGTAAAGAAGCTTGCGATGAAATAGAAGGATTTAATACTTTCTCAGGTAGAATAGTATCAGGTGACCAATTCGTTGCTAGCTTAGAAAAAATCAAATGGCTTGAAAAAGAATTTGAAGCTAAAGCAGTTGAAATGGAAGGTGCAAGTATTGCTCACGTTTGTTACTTAAACAACATTCCATTTGTAGTTATAAGATCAATTTCTGATAATGCTAATAACGGAGCTCACATGGATTATGAAAAATTCACTCCAATCGGTGTTAGAAATTCAACTACAATACTTAAGGCTATGATAGAAAAACTATAAAAAAGAGTGATCCTTACATTTTTAGGTATCACTCATAGGCTGTAGACAAAAGGACTTTTTCACAAAAGAAAAAGTCCTTTTTATGTTTTATATACTTGATTTAGAAATTGAATAATATAAAATTTACATAAGCAAATCTATATTAAGTAAAGAAAAGGCTTTCCTATTCCTTTTCCATAATATTAGCTTTTATAATTCTATAATTTTCCCACTTGGTGTAACAAGTACAGTAAATGCTACTCCATTACCCCCTTGTTTCATAAGTTCTTTTGATTTTACTTGAACTAAATATCCTTTTTCACCATTAACATTTTCCATATTTTCACTACATGAATAAATAGTATCTGAATCTTTACCATACTTTTTTTCACAAGTAATTACAGCATCTTTTGCTGTGAATTTACTTGATACTGTTTTTGATTGCTCTTTCTTATTAGATAATTGACTTTCTGATTTAATTCCCTTATTACTTTCTTTAGGTGTAACTACTCTTGTAGTATGATCATTAACTGCACTCTTTTTATTATTATTTAAAACTTTTTGTTTATTATCTTCATTTTTTATATTTTTATCAAGTTCATTATTAGCATTTTCTTTACTTATATTTTTATTTTCTTCTTCCTGCTTATTAACATATTCTGTAGACTTATCTTTATCTTCTATTTTTATATTTTTATTATTACTATTTTCATTTCCACATCCAACAAAAGTATATATTGGATATAAAATCAAAATTCCAAGAATCAAAAAACTATATAAAACTCTTCTTTTATTTCTCATCTTTATTTTACCTCTATTTTTCATCTCTATACATTCTTATTGCATCTGCTCTTTCTCTTTTATATCTATTTGCAACAGCCTCTTGTACGGCTTTTGAACAATTTGGAAAGTGAACTAAATTTCCTTTTTCATTTCTACGTCCTCTTTCTTTATATACGGCTGTTATAAACTCTTCTACATTTGAAATATTTTTAAGAGGTTCTATTATTCTATAGGCTCCATATCCACCATGTTGTACTGCCGTTGACCAAAGTACATTTCTAGCTGAAAAATCATTTAGAATTTTATTAAAATTTCCACTCTTTTCTAATCTATTTACTAAATCATTATAAAAAGTTATTTTTGTATATGTATGTTGTAAATTATAAAATTCATTGTAATTATTTTTTGCAATTTCCTTCCAAGCAGCATCAAAATTACTCCCACAATTTGATCCATTATCTAACTTTCTTGCATTAATTAACTTTGTATAAAATTCCTTTTTTTCACTTGAAAGCCAATTAACAAAATTATCTAAAGAGCCTAACTTTGATGATAATTGCCAAGCTCCATAAGATTTACCACCGTAATCTCCTTCTCCTGAAGATACACACCCTGGATCACCATTTGATTCATACTTTTCAGATAATATTCCTAAATAATCATTACAATTATTATCTTCATAAATTTCTACTGCTGTATCCCCACCTAAATAAACACTTACATAGCCATAATAAACTTCTCCATTATCAATATATTTAACATGATAATATGTAAGATCACTCTTTTCTCTACCTAAAATTTGTACCTTTGAATTTGGTGAAATTGTTCTTATAACTGCTGACTGAAGGCTTGGACTTTTTCTAAGATTCATTGTATAATCAGTAATTTTCCCTTTAGCATATTTCTGATCTTTCATTGAACCATCACTATTAAACTCATAAGACTTGTTTCCTAAGTTTATTCTGTCAGTTCTCATATCACCACCTTTGTTTAAATAATACCACTTATTATCAAGCTTAAGCCATCCTGTTTGCATCTCTCCACTATTATTTAAATAATACCATTTCTCTTTTACCTTTTTCCATCCAGTTGCCATGTCTCCATTGTCATTTAAATAGTACCATTTATCATTAAGCTTAAGCCATCCTGTTTGCATCTCACCTTCTTTATTCATGTAATACCATTTGTTATTTATTTTTTTCCAACCCTTTGCTAATGTTCCATCTTCGTTTTTGTAATACCATTTACCATTCTTTTTTATCCATTCAGCTTTTATTATTTTTAAACTTCCATCGTTATTAAATTCATATTCCTTATTATCTATTTTTATTTTGCCTGTTACCATTTCACCTGAAGCTTTTAAATAATATTTTTTATTATTAAGCTTAAGCCACCCTGTTTGCATCTCTCCACTATTATTTAAATAATACCATTTCTCTTTTACCTTTTTCCATCCGGTTGCCATGTCTCCATTGTCGTTTAAATAGTACCATTTATCATTAAGCTTAAGCCATCCTAT
Organism: Clostridium budayi; assembly: GCF_055396605.1. Taxonomy (NCBI): domain Bacteria; kingdom Bacillati; phylum Bacillota; class Clostridia; order Eubacteriales; family Clostridiaceae; genus Clostridium; species Clostridium budayi. The sequence continues at coordinate 323,354 of NZ_AP042456.1, read as the reverse complement.
TTTCATTTCTCCATTATTATTTAAATAATACCACTTATCTTTTATCTTTCTCCATCCAGTTGCCATATCTCCATTGTCATTTAAGTAATACCATATACCTTTTAATTTAACCCATCCTATTTGCATTTTTCCTGCACTATCCATGTAATACCACTTATTATTTATTTTTTTCCATCCTGTTGCTAGAGTACCATTACTATTTCTATAATACCAAGTTCCATCTCTTTTTATCCAACCAGCTTGTACATTTCTACTTATCTTCTGCACATTATTTTTATGAGAAGTTACAGCATTTGCATCTAATGCTGGAATAAAACTTAATAAAATACCTGACAGTATTAATATTTTTATTATACTTTCTTTTTTCATTTTTTATTTCCCCCTTTAACGACTTTTGTTTATACTATTATAAATTTAAAATAATAATTATATATAAAAAAATACTCTTTATATTTTGAAAGTAACTTTAATAAAAATAAAGTTATTTCTGATTTAGAAGCTTAAAAATGTATAAAAGTGATGTTATTACAAAAACTTCAAAATCAATAAATGGTATTTAATTCTTTTTTAGATGACTATATTGACCTAAATTTACATAATTTATTATCTTTTTTATTTAAATTATAATATAATTAATAGTTCTTATAAACTAAAATTAAGTAAATATAAAAATATTACTCAAATAATTTTTAAGAATATGCTTAGCTATCTGTATAATATTTCAAAATAAAGTTGAAAAATATAAGTTAGGACAATCTATGTCTAGGCGTGGCAACTGTTAGGATAATGCGCTGTAGGAATCATTTTTTTGACATTTAAAATATGAAGCATCTATTAAAGAGTGTGAAACCTTTAAAGATCTACTTAAATAAATAGATGAGTATATAAAATATTATAATAATTTCAGAGGACAATGGATTTTAAAAAAAGATGACTCCTGCTTAATACAGAAATCATCTTTTAAATTAGTCTACTATTTTTCAAATTGTCCTTAACAAGAAGTACAGTTTATAATTATAACTACTATTTTTCACTTTTTATTTTAACTTATGAATAAATAATCCACTTCTAAGTTTTGGTTCAAACCATGTAGATTTCGGAGGCATAACTTCTCCAATGTCTGCAACATCCATAATATCTTGTATTTCTGTTGGATACATTGAAAAAGCTAGCTTCATACCTTTGTTAACTCTAAGCTCTAATTCGTTGATACCTCTTATGCCTCCAATAAAATCTATTCTATCTGAAGTTCTTATATCACCTATCTTAAGACTCTTCTTAAGAAGATTTTCTTGAAGTATTGATACATCAAGTCTATATATAGGATGATTTTCATTAAAACTTCCGTCTTTAGCCTTTAGAATATACCATTTATTATTTAAATACATTCCAAAGGTATGCTTTTTATTAGGTTTATATCCACCTTCACCATCATATATTGATATTTCAAAATCCTTACTTACCTCTTTTAAGAATTCTTCTTCGGTGAATTCACCTAAATCCTTGACTACTCTGTTATAGTCCATAACATAAAGGTCTCTATCTCTAAAAGCTACTGCTAGGAAATAATTAAACTCTTCTTCTCCAGTAAACTCTGGATTTTCTTTTCTTCTCATTTTAGAAACTTCTACTGCAGAAGCACTTCTATGATGTCCATCTGCAATATATAAACTATCTATATTACTAAATAATTCTTCTAATCTTTTAATTGTTTTATCATCATCTATAATCCAAACAATCTGGTCTACTCCATCTTCTGACTTAAAATTATATTCAGGAGTTTTTAATGTCCATTCATCAATAATTTTAGATATTTCTTCATTTTCTCTATAAGTTAAAAATATAGGTCCAGTATTTGCATCACAATAATCAACATGATTTATTCTATCAATTTCTTTATCTTTTCTAGTAAATTCATGCTTTTTAATTACATTATTTATATAATCATCAACGGATGCACAAATAACTAATCCTGTTTGACTTCTTCCATTCATTATCTGTCTATAAATATAAAAGTTTTCTCTACTGTCTTGGATAAACTCTTTATTATTAATCATTTGATTTAAGTTATCTCTTGCTTTTTCATATACTTTTTTATCATATACATCTATATCTTCAGGTAAATCAATTTCAGCTCTATCTATATGAAGAAAAGAATATGGATTATTCTTTGTTATTTCTCTTGCTTCTTTACTACTTACAGTATCATAAGGTAAAGCTGCAATTTTTGCTGCTAAATCTTTTCTTGGTCTTATGGCCTTAAAAGGCTTAATCTTAGCCACTTTAATTTCCCCCTTTATCTTATGCGAAGAAATCTTTAATTATATTGACTACTTCTTCTCCAATTCTATCTTGTGCTTCTCTTGTTGATGCACCAATGTGAGGAGTTACGCTAACTCTTGGATGATTAATTAAAGTTTCATTTGCTGTTGGTTCTTGTTCAAATACATCTATACCTGCACCGCATACTTTTCCACTATCTAGTGCTCTAATTAATGCTTCTTCAGAAACAACCTTTCCTCTAGCACAATTTATAAGATATACACCATCTTTCATTAATTCAAATTCTTTATCACCTATTAAAGTTCCTTTTTCTTTATCATAAGGAACATGAAGTGATAAGAAATCTGATTTTTTAAGTACATCTTCAAAACTTAAACATTCATATTCTAAATCATCATGCTTTCCTTCGATTGTGTAGTAAATAATATTCATTCCTAAAGCTTTAGCTTTATTTGCTAAACTTTGTCCAATTCTACCCATACCAATTATTCCAAGAGTTTTTCCTGAAATCTCAGTACCTTGATATTTTTTCTTATTCCACTGACCATTTCTCATTGTGCAATTTGAGTCACATAAAAATCTTGCAACTGCAAATATATGTGCAAGTGCCAGTTCTGCAACAGAATCTGAACTTGCATTTGGTGTATTCCTAACATCTATTCCAATGCTCTTTGCATGAATAACATCAATATTATCTATTCCAACTCCAGCTCTTATTGCAAGTTTAAGATTACCTTCTGAAGCCTCGTCTAAAATCTCCTTAGTAAGTTTAGTTGCACTTCTAATTACTATAGCATCAAATTCTTTTAATTCTTTTCCTAAAACATCTTGATTATAGTGAGTGTTTACAACTTCAAATCCTAACTTTTCTAGTTTATCAATTGCCCCTTGTTGTAAACCGTCGTTAGTTAATACTCTATACAATTTTTTTGCCCCCTTATAAAAAATTACGATCTGTTAAGTTATATGAACATTGATTCTCTCAACCTTAGGAAATACAATAAGTTTGCAAAGACTAAATTACCCCCTAGAAAAGGAGAGAGAAAACAATGAACAAAACAAATATTAGATGCCCTCGTTGTCACTCTAATAAACTATATAAATTTGGTTTTGACAAACAGGCTAATCAAAAATATCAATGTAAAAAATGTAAGCGCCAATTCATCGCTAGCGATGGTGATGGAGTTCCTAAAATGAAGTATCCTAAGTGTCCAAAGTGTGATAAAGGAACTTATTTACATCATTCTTACAAACACTATAATAGATATAAATGTAATAATAAAAAATGTAATCATATTATTGTGCAACATCATAATTTTAATATTGATTCACCATCTAGCGAAGCTATTACCGGGGCCCTTTCTATGAAAAGAATGCGATTCCCATTACAAATTATTATTACAGCACTAACATTATATTACTTGAACAATACATCAACTAGAGCTATATCTCAATTTCTTATGAACACCTTTAATATAAAAGTGTCTCATGTAACTATCGCTAACTGGAGCAATAAATTTGCTCCATACTTTAAACTCAAAGCAGATAACTTTAAACAACAAGTAGATTTGCAATCTGACGATTGGCACGCTGATGAGACTGTTGTTTTTATTAACGGAGTAAAACATTATTTATGGTTAGTTATAGACTCTGAAACGCGATTTATAATATCTTTTCATTTAAGTAGATATAGAAATGAAAGCTCTGCTTTTTCTCTGATCAATGAAGCTAAAAAATATGGTTCACCCTCTAACCTAATTACAGATAGATGGCCAGCTTATAACGAAGCGATAGCTACGCTATTACCGGAAACAAAACATGTACCAGTTAAGCCAATGTCTAGTGATATAAATAATAATCTTATAGAATCTTTTAATAAGACTTTTAAAGCTTGGTATAAGTCCAAAAAAGGATTTAACTCATTTGAAAAAGCTAATAATCTTATTTTTATGTTTATATTTCACTATAATTTTATAAGAATTCATGGGTCGTTAAATAACCTTACTCCCGCTGAAGTCGCTGGCTTCTCTAGTGATAATTTATCTAGGCAATCTTGGTTTATAGCTGCTTAATTTATTAAGAATATCTTTGATTAACCTGCTTGAAAAATTATATTTTGCAGGTTTATTTGCCATGCGCAAATATAGTCAAACTTATATAATTTTCAAAGAACGAGAAAATCTATGATTTATTAAGCTATTTTTTCATAACAACTTAACAGATTCAAACATTATAATCCTAATATATCTTCAATATTTTCAAGTAACTCATCTATATCTTCCATTTGACAATCTGCCATATGTGCTATTCTAAATGTCTTTTCCTTTAAATCCCCATATCCATTTGAAATAGCAAACCCTCTTTCACCTAACTTTTCATTTAATTCTTTAATGCTAATTCCTCTTGTATTCTTAATTGTAGTTAGTGTGTTTGATAGTAATTCATCTTTCTCTGGGAATAACTCAAAATACTTCTTTCCCCAATCCCTAACTCTCTTTGCCATTTCTATATGTCTATTAAATCTATTTTCAAGACCTTCTTTATTTAAAATACAGTCAAGTTGATAATCTAATGCAAACATGTGTGATAATGATGGAGTTGATGGATATTGATAATCCTTCTTTTGAATATATTTATAAAGTGATAAAAGATCTAGATAAAATCCTCTGTTTGGAACTTTTTCTGCTCTTTCCTTTGCTTTATTTGAGAAAGTACATACTGCCATTCCTGGAGGAAGACCTAACGCTTTTTGACTTGATGTTATACATATGTCTATACCCCATTTATCAACTTCTATTTTTGTTCCAGCAGCAGAACTTACAGCATCTACTATAAATACAACATCAGGATATTTTTTAATTACTTCTCCAATTTCCTTAATTGGATTCATAACACCTGTTGATGTTTCATTATGTGTAACTGCAACTAAGTCGTACTCTCCTGTCTTTAATGCCTCATCTACCATTTCTGGTGTTATGCCTTTTCCCATTTCAACTTCGAATAAATCAGCTTGTACATTGTTATTTAAAGCCATGTTATACCATCTTTTTCCGAATGCCCCAACAGAAAAAACAGCTGCTTTTTTTAATGTACATGATCTTATGGCCCCTTCCATAAGTCCACTTCCTGAAGTTGTTGATAATAAAATTTCACTTTCTGTAAAAAATAGCTTCCTTAAATTATCACTTATTCTTCTTTGAAGAATTGAAGCATCTTTGCTTCTATGTCCAATCATTGGAGTAGACATCTTTTCAAGGACTTCAGGTCTAACTTCAACTGGACCTGGAATAAATAACTTCTTATGCATAATGCATTCCCCCTTAAATTATTATTTTTTGGATCTTTTTATTTTTGCTTATTCCTATATATTACCATTTTATTATTAAAATTACAATTATTGTGTATAAATTTTTTTCAAATAAAAAAACCACATTCTACAATATGTAGAATGTGGTAAAAATGATTAGTTAAATTTATTTAATTCAAACTAGTGAGTGAATCCATATTTTCCTTTGGCTTCTTTTCCATGGCATAATAAAGTAGCTTTATTAAGATCTTCTATACCAGTCTTCATATCAGCTATTAATTGTTCAGCCATGCTGTGTCCTAAGTCTGCACGACAAACGATACGTTGGATTATTGTATCTTGTAAGTCTTCTGGTAATGGGTAAGCAGGTACTTGCCATCCTTTCATTGCTAATCTATCAGCTAAATCATATGATGACCAATTTACATTAGCATCATCTTTTAATTTGAAGCATACTATTGGTAAGTTTTCACCATCATTGTATATTTCAAATAAACCCATATTTTCTATTTCTTTTGCTAAATACATTGCAACATCTTTTGTTCTTTGATGTATTCTTCTGTATCCTTCAAATCCATATCTTAAGAAGTTATAATATTGTCCAATTATTTGGCTTGCACTTCTTGAGAAATTAATTGCCATTGTTGGTAATTGTCCACCTAAGTAACTTACTTCAAATATTAATTCTTTTGGTAAGTATTCTTCGTCTTTCCACATAACCCAACCGATTCCTGGGTAAACTAATCCATATTTATGACCTGAAGTACTTATTGATACTACATTCTTTAATCTAAAGTCCCATTCAAGATCTGGTTCAATAAATGGTGCGAATAATCCACCTGAAGCTGCATCTACGTGAATTGGAACTGATATTTTTGCAGTCTTATTGTATTCTTCTAATACTGCATCTAATTTCTTAATATCATCATATTTACCAGTGTAAGTTATACCAAGTATACCAACTACACCGATTGTATAATCATCAACATAATCTAAAACTTTATCTATATTTAAGCTCATATGTTCTTCATCTAATGGAACTAATCTCATTTCGATATCCCAGTATACACAGAATTTTTCCCAACAAACTTGGAATCCTGATGAAATTACTAAATTAGGTTTTTTACTATTTACATCCATTCCTAAAGCTTTTGCTCTATTTCTCCATCTGAATTTCATTGCCATACCACCAAGCATACAAGCTTCTGATGAACCAACTGTTGAAGTTCCAAGATAGTTCATGTTTTCTGGTGCATGCCATAAATCAGCAATAATATTTACACAACGGTTCTCGAGTTCAGTAGTTTGAGGATATTCTGATTTATCTATTGCATTCTTTTCTAAAGTTTCTGACATTAATTTTGTAGCTTCATCTTCCATGTAAGTTTGACAAAATGTTGCTAAGTTTAATCTAGCATTACCTTCATCCATTAATTGGTCTTTTACTAATCTATAAGCTATTCTAGGTTCTACTGGTTCCTTAGCTAATTTATATTTTGGTAAATCTATATCTTCTTCTAATGATCCAAATACTGGTGTTCTGTAAGTGTCATTTCCTATTCTATTTTCCTTTGTGAATAACATAATTTATTCCTCCCTGTTTATAAATTATTTATCCGATATTGAAATTTTATAATGAAAATTTTTTCACTTACACAATTTCAATATCGTATTTTCATATAAAAAATTTTTATATACATATTAATGTTTATTTATTTTCTTCTATTTTTCCTTTACGTCCTTTATCACTTGCTGCATAAATTGCAAATGGAATTATTATTGTTACTATGAAACTTATTATTAATATAGTTTCGTATTGATGTGCACTTGTTGCATTTAATGAACTTGGTGGCACGAATGATATACATAATGCAAAGATTGACATTATAAATCCAACTATACCAACGATCATTTTGAAAGTTGTTCCACCAGGAATTTGATATGATCTATTTAAATTTTTCTTCTTTAATACTAATATGAAGTATCCAATGAAGAATAATAAGTAACCAACTAAGTAAATTACAACTGTAAGTGAAATAGCTGTTAAGAATGAAACGTTGTTTCCACCGCCTCCGAATGTTAAAACAGCTGCCCAAATTGTAACTACAATACCTTGTACCATTATTAATGGAACTGGTACATCATGTTTATTTACTTTAGTAAATGCTTTTGGTAATATACCATCTTTAGCCGCTTCATATATTCCTCTTGATGGTCCTACAACCCAAGAACTAACTTCACCCATAACACCAACTGCAATTAATATTGCAATTAATTTTACAAGCCAATCTAAACTTGTACTAAAGTGACCTATTAATGCTGCAAATGTTTGAACAACACCAGCACTTAAGTTTAAGTCTGATTGTGGAATAACTGCTGCTACTGAAAGTCCTCCAATAGTATTAAGTACTATTGCTAATATAACTAATATAAACATTGCTAATGGATAATTCTTTTTAGCATTTTCCATTTCATTAACGTGTGATGCTGATGCTTCAACACCCATATAACCTAATATGAATGATACGAATACAACTAAAGTATTTACTTTAGAGAAATCTGGTACAAATGCTTTTCCGCTGATTTCAACATCAATTGGATTTCCACCAGCTACGTATGCTATTGATAAAACAAAAAGAATAACTGCTGGTATTAATATACCTATAATAAATCCAACTTTTGCAATTGTTGCTGTATTCTTAGTTCCACCTAGTTGTGAGAATGTTAAGCCCCAAAATATTACTAATACTCCTATAAACTTAATTACTGGATTTGTATTTAGTGCTGGGAAATTAAATACATATGATAGCGCTCCTAATATAAAGTAAATCATTGTAACAAATCCAACTGTTATTTGAAACCATTGAAAGAATATTGCTGCAAAACCGAACTTTTCTCCTAAAGTATTACCTACCCAAGCAAATATACCACCTTCTTGCCATCCGTCTACAGTTGCCATTTCAGCTGCACATAATGCTACTGGTAAAAACCAAAGGAAACCTCCTAGTAGTAAGAAGAAGACTAAATGGAATCCTGATGTTGCAAATGTAGGATATTCATAAACTGTCATTACCATTGATGCTGTCATTGCAAAAAATCCGAATAAAGTTAATGACTTCTTATTCACTGATCCAGTGCCCATAATTTACACGACCCTTCATTATTTTATTTATGAGAACTTAAATATGTCGACATGTTTAGGCAAGAAGAGTAAAAACTTTGTTTTCCCTCTTCTCGCCTCCAAGTATAACAACCTTGTTTTTATGTGTAAATTTCCAAATTTCTTCTTAAAATTCCATATAATTTGAATTATTTTATTTTTTTCTATATAAAATATAAATTTAGTCGTGAAAACTCTCGTAATCACAATATATCTCTTATTTTCTAATTAATTTTTCCAAATAAACCTCTAACCCCTCTATTTTACTGGTCTAGGGGGTATTTTTAAGTATTATTTCTATTTTATTAAATTTATAATCTCTTTAATTTCAACGTATTAAACGTTTTCAAACTATTCTAATAAATTTACCTTACTACTTCTTTATTTTTTTATTAAAAAACTTTACATCTCTTTACTATTATTTTCAAAAACTACATTTGGAATTGAATTTTTATATATTTTTCCACTTTTGCAGCATATGTATTTTTAAACCTACCTATTTATCTCATTTAAGCCTTTTTAAACTAAACTTCATAAAGTTTATATTTGATTTTTAATATAATATATACAAAAAATCAATTAAAAAAGGTCATACTCTCTTAATAGAAAGTATGACCTTTTTTAATTGATATAAAGAAATTTATCTATTAATGTGTAAATCCATAAGCTCCTTTATTCTTAACAGTATTATTACTTACTACCTTTGCATTATTTAATACTTCTATACCAGCTTTCATATCTGCTATTAATTGTTCAGCCATGCTATGTCCTAAATCGGCACGGCAAACAATACGTTGAATTATAGTATCTTGTAGATTTTCTGGTAGTGGATAAGCAGGTACTTGCCATCCTTTCATTGCTAATCTATCAGCTAAATCATATAATGTCCATTTTACTCCTGCATCATCTTTTAATTTGAAGCATACTATTGGTAAGTTTTCACCATCATTATATATTTCAAATAAGCCCATATTTTCTATTTCTTTTGCTAAATACATTGCAACATCTTTTGTTCTTTGGTGTATTCTTCTATATCCTTCAAATCCGTATCTTAAGAAGTTATAATATTGTCCAATTATTTGGCTTGCACTTCTTGAGAAGTTAATTGCCATTGTTGGTAATTGTCCTCCTAAATAACTTACTTCAAATATTAATTCTTTTGGTAAGTATTCTTCATCTTTCCACATAACCCAACCGATTCCTGGGTAAACTAGTCCATATTTATGACCAGAAGTACTTATTGATACTACATTTTTTAATCTAAAGTCCCATTCAAGATTTGGTTCAATAAATGGTGCAAATAATCCACCTGATGCTGCATCTACGTGAATTGGTACTGAGATCTTGGCAGTTTTATTATATTTTTCTAAAACATCATTTAATTTTTTAATATCATCATATTTACCAGTATATGTTATACCAAGTATACCAACTACACCAATTGTATAATCATCAACATAGTCTAAAACTTTATCTACATCTAAACTCATGTGTTCTTCATCTAATGGAACTAATCTCATTTCTATATCCCAGTATACACAGAATTTTTCCCAGCAAACTTGATATCCTGATGAAATTACTAAGTTTGGCTTTCTGCTAGTTACATCCATTCCCAGAGCTTTTGCTCTATTTCTCCATCTAAACTTCATTGCCATACCACCTAGCATACAAGCTTCTGATGATCCAACTGTTGAAGTTCCAAGATATTTCATATCTTCTGGTGCATGCCATAATTCTGCAATTATATTTACACAGCGATTTTCAAGTTCAGTAGTTTGAGGGTATTCTGACTTATCTATTGCATTTTTTTCTAAAGTTTCTGCCATTAATTTTGTAGCTTCATCTTCCATAAAAGTTTGGCAAAATGTTGCTAAATTTAATCTAGCGTTACCTTCGTCCATAAGTTGGTCTTTTATCAATCTATAAGCTATCCTAGGTTCTACAGGTTCTTTTGATAACTTATACTTTGGTAAATCCACATCTTCTTCCATTGCTCCAAAAATTGGTGTTTTATAAGTATCTGTTCCTATTTTATCATCTCTACTAAATAACATAGTAATACCTCCCTTTATTTTCAACTATTTATTTTAACTGTTCATCTAAGCGGGCTGTAAATTTGTATTTTCAGTCTGACTAGCAAGGTGGACAAAGTTATTCTATATTTTTATAAACTATCAACTTTTCTTTTCGTATAAAAGAAATCCTTCTTGATTAAATATATTATCTGTATCTCTTCTAATTTGATAATGTCCTCCTGCAGTTTGAGGAACAAAATTTTTTGCAGTTCTTATTTTAACTTCAACAGGTTCTTTAGTGTGTTTATCTCCATGTGGATGTCCATGTTTATTATGAATTGCATATATTGCAAATGGAATTATAAGCACTATTAAGAATCCTATTATAAGAATAGTTTCATATTCTTTTGCACTTGCTGTATTTAAAGATGCTGGTGGCACAAAGGATATAACGAATGCGAATATTGACATTACAAGTCCAACTATACCAACTATCATCTTAATAACAGTTCCTCCAGGTATTTGATATGCTCTCTTTAAATCTTTTTTCTTTAATACTAAATTGAAGTATGCAAAGAAGAATAAGAAATATCCAACTAAATAAACTACAACTGTAAGTGACATTGCAGTTAAGAATGAAACGTTGTTGCCACCGCCTCCGAATGTTAAAACGGCTGCCCATATTGTACATAATATACCTTGTGCTAAAATTAGTGGAACTGGAACGTTATGTTTATTAACTTTTTTAAATGGTGCTGGTAAAATTCCCTTTTCAGCTGCTACATATAATCCTCTTGAAGGCCCAACAACCCAAGAACTAACTTCTCCCATAACACCAACTGCAACCATTAATGAAATTATTTTTACAATCCAACCTCCATTAGTAGTAAAGTGAGAAATTAATGCTGCAAATGTTTGTATAAATCCTGAACTTAAATTTAATTCAGATTCAGGTACAACTGCTGCAACTGATAATCCACCCATAGTATCTAAAATTATTGCACAAACAACTAAAAGTAACATTGCTAATGGATAATCTCTTTTTGGGTTTTCCATTTCATTAGCATGTGTAGCTGATGCTTCAACTCCCATATATGCTAATATAAATGAAACAAATACAACTAAAGTATTTAATTTTGTAAAATCAGGGAAAAAAGTACTTGCACTAATTTTTACATCTATAGGATTACCTTGTACTACATAAGCTATTGCTAATCCAAATAAGATTAATGATGGTATTAAAATACCTAATATAAATCCTGTTTTAGCAATCTTTGCTGTATATTTTGTTCCTGCCATTTGAGTAAGTGTTAATGCCCAGAAAATAACTAGTACGCCAATAAATTTAATTGCTGGATTTGTATTTAATTCTGGAAAATTAAATACATATGACAATGCTCCTAATATGAAATATAACATTGTTATAAATCCTATTGAGATTTCAAAATACTGAAATGAGATTGCAGCAAAACCAAATCTTTCTCCAAGTGTTTTTCCAACCCATGAGAAAACACCACCTTCTTGCCAACCTTCTACTGTTGCCATTTCAGCAGCACATAAAGCTACTGGTATAAACCATAAAAATCCTCCGGCTAATAAATAAAAGACTAAGGTAAATCCAGATGTTGCAAATGTTGGGTATTCATATGAAGCCATTACCATAGATGCTGTTATTGCAAAAAATCCAAATAAACCTAAAGTCTTGCCGCTACTTGTTTTAGAAACATTATCCATAATTTCACGACCCTTCAAATATTTATTTGTTGCAAATCTTAATGTTGTCGACAATATTAAAGCGATTAGAACGTTTTTATTCTGCTCTATGGCTCAAGTATAGCAACTGGTATTTTCAGTGTAAAATGTCGTATTTTCCGCCAAAATATTCATTTTCTCATTTATATTGTATTATACAAAAAATTTCCTATAAATAATCTCAAAATCTCTTTTGCTCTTAGTTTTACTCCACAATTTATTTATATTTTTATATAAATATCTCCTTAGCCTTGTAATATAGCCATTTTGATAATATTTTAATAGAAAATTTAAAATTATTAATTTTATAAAACTAGTATATAGCTTATATTAATCGTTTACAAGTAAATAACCTTTAATCTTTTTCTATCTAAATATTACTTTTTATTCAAAAACTTTACTAATATGTATATATAGTTATAATTTTATTCAATATATGTACATATTAATTGCTTTAATTAAATTAACTTAATAGTTTTTACAGTTATGTCCTTATAATCTGTATAATTCCCTATATTGTAAATAAAAAAGACTAATACTATTCTTTATTTACAATAATATTAGCCTTTAATAAACTTTATTTATATATACTTAAATATTTCTTTGATAGGTATTCTAAAAAATACTTACAGTTTAATTCCTCATTAGTTATATTTTTTATTAATTCACTTGGTGAATATAATGCAGCACTCTTATGAACATTCTCATAAAGCCACATCTTAACTCCACCAAATTCTCCATTTCTTATATCATCATACATTCCTGTATATTCTTTTTCCATCTGATGAAGAATTTGAGCACCATATATATTACCTAATGCATAACTTGGAAAATATCCAAAGGATCCATCTGACCAATGCACATCTTGAAGAATTCCTTCACTATCATCTTTTGGTTCTACGCCTAAATACTCTTTGTATTTTCTATTCCATTCTTCTTTTACATCGTCTATATCCAAATCCCCATTTATAAGAGCTTTCTCAATTTCATATCTAATAATTATATGAAGACTGTATGTTAATTCATCAGCTTCTGTTCTTATAAGAGATGGTTTTACATAATTTATAGCTTCATAAAATTCTTCTAAATTTAAATGAGCAAATTCTTTAAACTCATATTTTAAAAATGGGAAGAAGTATTCCCAGAATTCTTTACTTCTACCTAATATATTTTCATAAAATCTTGATTGAGACTCATGTATACTCATAGAAAGATTTGTATCAAGTCCTGTTCTTTGTAGTTTATCTGGAACACTTTGATCAAATATACCATGACCACCTTCATGAATTGAACTAAATAGAGCTGATGTAAAATCATCATTACTATAATTAGTTGTTATTCTTACATCTCTATTTCCAAAGCTTGTTGTAAATGGATGAATACTTTCATCTATCCTTCCATATTCAAAACTATAACCCATTTTCTTTAATACAAATAAAGCAAACTTTTCTTGAGATTCCTTATCAAAGTTTCCAATAAAAAAGCTTTTATCAACTTTTTTCTTGCTATTTTGTACTTTATTTAATATTTCAATTATTCCATACTTAAGTTCACTAAATATTTTATCTAGTTTTCTTACAGTAAGTCCTTCTTCATACTTATCTAATAAAGTATCATATTTGTTATCTTTATATCCTAAGTACTCTACAAACTCTCTTTGAAAATCTATCATCTTTTTTAGATGGGGCTTAAATATTTCAAAATCCTTTTGTTCTTTAGCCTCTTCCCAGGCATTTTCTGATAGAGCCTGAGCCACTACATATTCTCTATATCTATCTTCTGGAATCTTTTTTGTTTCATCATAATCTTTTCTAGCATGTTTTACTATTAATTTATCTACTTCTGATAATTCATCTGTGTCTTTAAAATAATCTAAAAGTTCTCCCATTTTATCTGAAGTTTTCATTTTAAATATTTCACCTGATAAATATTCTATAATGCCTGACCTTTGTTCTATCGCTTTCTTAGGCATTTTAGTTTGTGTATCCCAATAAATAATCTCTAATGCTGAATTCATTTTAGATATATCTTCAATATATCTTTTTAGCTCATTTAATTTCTTTTCTTTCATAACCCTCAATTACACCTCCTTAAATTTAATATTCAGGCCCAAAATATAATACGGATTCTGTTTCTCTACAATATTTAGTTATCATACATTCGCTTAATTTTCTTGGACATTTAAAGCAAACGCATTGTAAGTCCTTTCCATCACAATTACCATTTTTCTTTTCTGGACATTCTGCACAATTCACCGCAATTCCTGCTGACATAAAAACACTCCTCTTTTCATTTATATAATCATTATAACAAACAAATTAATATGTTTTTTTTAAAACTTTTTAATTTATTAACTTATATATTTTCATTATAACCCTATATAAAATATTCATATCCTCCTAACTATCTTGCTTTGATACATGTATATTTAAATGAAAATTCCCTTAATGCACTTTTCATTTAAATTTTTCATTCTTATTATTTTTACAAATATATGCAGATATTCATAAATAGTTTGTTGAATAGTAAAATTTAAAGTGCTATGCTTTGGGCAAACACTTAAATATGCAAATATACAAAATAATGGCACGAGGTGATTTTTGTGATTAGTAATAGCGAATTAGAAATTTTAGTAGAAAAGAATAAAAAGTATATTAAAGATGGCCATGTGGCAACATATATTCCTGGACTCGCAACAGTGGATTCTAATCAATTAGGTGTTGCAATTTATGACTTAAATAGTAATAAAGAGCTCTTTGCAGGTGATTATGATAAAAGATTTGCTATAGAAAGTATTTCTAAAGTCCCTACTCTTATTCTTGCAACCTTAGATAATGGTTTAGATGAAGTGTTTGAAAAAATAGGCACAGAACCTACAGGTTTTCCTTTTAATTCAATTATGAATATGCAGATAAATCGTAGTAAAAAACCAACAAATCCATTTGTAAATGCTGGCGCTATAGCTACAACTTCATTAGTTAAAGGTAAAGATACAGAAGAACGCTCTGCTAGAATTTTAGATTTCTTTAAAAAGATTATGGGTGATGATGGCGTAAAACTAAATACAGAAATTTATTTATCCGAAAAAAGAACCGGTGATATTAATAGATCTCTTGCTTATTACATGAAAGGTAACGGTATGTTAGATGGGGATGTTCCAGACATACTAGACACATACTTTAGACAATGCTCTATGGAAGTAACAGCTATTGGACTTGCTAGAATGGGTGCTGTCCTTGCAAATGAAGGGGTCTGCCCTTGGAATAATGAAAGATTATTCCCTGTAAAAACAGCAACAGTTGTTAAATCATTAATGGTTACTTGTGGACTTTATGATGAATCTGGTGCATTCTCAGTTCATATTGGTATACCTTCAAAGAGTGGTGTAGGTGGAGGAATTCTTTCATCTGTTCCTAATAGGTGTGGAGTTGGATTATTTAGTCCTAACCTTGATAAGCAGGGTAATAGTGTAGCTAGTATGAAACTACTTAAAGATATTTCTGATAAATTAAACTTAGATATATTTAGATAATAATTTATATAAAAAATATTCCACTTATCTTTTGATAAGTGGAATTTATTTTTTATGCTAACATATCTCTCTTTGTAAATACAAAGTGAGCAATTATATATGAAATTATTATAGTTCCAATCATAAGTCCTATTCCAAGTTGCAAGCTAAAGTTAACATTATTATGATACATGAATGCTATATCTCCCGCAAGTACTGATGGTGTATTACCATAGCTTAAAAAACTTAAGTGTGCATATTCAGCAATCTTTGAACTTGCTGCTGGTAACATTACAGCTGCAACGGAAACTATAACAGATACTGCCATTGTTATCATACTACTTTTAAATAATGAAGATATCATAAATATAAATGCACAACATGCAATTATAAATAATATTTGAAGTAAGAATCCTTTAAGTACTAAATCTCCCATAGTAGTTTGATATCCTGAACCTGCAACTAACTCTAGTTGTTTATGTCCTTCTTTAATTAGAACTTCTTGATTTATAATATATTTTTGTCCTAAAGTAACTGGCATCTTAACTGCATCAAATCCTGTAAATGCTCCAACTATTCCAAAGGCAGCTAACTCAACACCACATATCATTGATACTACTGTAAGTACTATTGCAATAAACTTAGAAAGTAGAACCTTTGCTCTTGATACCGGTTGAACTAATAAGAATTTAACTGTAGCTGGAGTACATTCTCCTGATATAATATCACTCATAAATACTGCAATACCTGCAACTAATATTCCCATACCTAGTATCATCATAATTTGAACTGCAATATTGCTTGGGAAGAACTCCCAACTATCTATTGGTTCAATATTATTGTCTAAATAATATTGATTTTTTGAAATTTGTTCTTCTAAACTTTTTATAATATCCTTATTTTCGTTACTTTTAATTGATTCCGCTTCCTTAATTTGTGCTTTTAAATCAGTTATTTCAGATTTAACTTCCTCTCTCCAATCAACATTTTCTGGTGATTCAATTTTCTTTTCTTGAATTTTTATTTGTGCTTCTAATTCTTTAATTCTTTGTTTATCATAATTAATTTGTTCTTTAATATTATTTGTAGTTTCTTTATCTAATCTACCACTTTTAATCTCTGACTCTGAATTATTAATACTTTCATTAATCCAACCTATTTCACGATTCATATTTTCAATTTGGCCTTGTGGAGAGTTCCAGTGTTCCATTTGGTTTGCACTTACTTTTCCCATACATATAAATCCAATTATTGCAACAGTAAATAGACCAAATACTATCCATGTCTTAGATCTTCTTGATATTTTTATAAGTTCATTTTTTACTAAAGTAAATAACATTATCTTATACCCCCTTCCACAAGTTCCATATATCTTTGTTCTAATCCTTCTCTATTTCTATAAATCTCTTCTACTAATACATCCGATTTTACTAAGGCTTTCACAAGTTCTGGAGTTGTTCCTGATTGGACTACTATATTTATTCCTGCTTCGTTTATTTCTGATGTAAGTACAAATGGTTGATTTCTTAATATATCTATAACTTTTTCTTTATTACTTGAAGTAACTAAAGTTAAACTTTCTTTTTCTGTTCCAGTTACTGCATCATTCATATCTTCTACAGCTTTAATAACACCATTATTTATAAAAGCAACTCTATCACAAAGTTGTTGAACTTCACTTAATATATGTGAAGATACAAATACAGCCATTCCTCTTTCTTTAGCTGCTTGTTTAACTATTTTTCTAAAATCTATAATTCCTGATGGATCAAGTCCATTTGTTGGTTCATCTAGTATAAGTAGTTTTGGATTTCCTATAAGTGCTGCTGCAAGCCCAAGTCTTTGCTTCATTCCTAAGGAATATTTCTTGACTTTATCGTTTATTCTAGCTTCTAATCCAACTAACTTTATAAGGTCTTGAACCTCTTCTTTAGATACTCCTCTTATTCTAGCAATTTGCATAAGATTTTCTCTTCCTGAAAGATATTTATAAAGTTCTGGATTTTCAACAACTGCTCCAACATCTTTTAAAGCTTTTTCCTTATTATTTTTAAGATTTTCTCCGCATATTTTTACTTCCCCAGCAGTAGGAAGTATAAGTCCTACAAGCATTCTTATTGTAGTTGTCTTACCTGCACCATTTGGACCTAAGAAACCGTATATTTCCCCTTCTTTAACCGAGAAGTTTAAATCTTTTATTATTTCTCTTTTACCAATAACCTTTTT
Organism: Clostridium budayi; assembly: GCF_055396605.1. NCBI lineage: Bacteria > Bacillati > Bacillota > Clostridia > Eubacteriales > Clostridiaceae > Clostridium > Clostridium budayi. Next base: position 305,100 of record NZ_AP042456.1, on the reverse strand, counting down.
AAGTCCTTTGACTTCTAAAACATTCATTGTTTACCCCTCCAATATTTTCTATATTTTAATGATAACTGCAAAATCTTAATTTTAAATTGTACTATTTCTTATTAATTTCTTAACAAATTCTTAATATCAGTATCATATTTAGGTAAATAAGAAAAAACGTGATATTAATTTTAAGATATTTAAAATTAATATCACGTTTTTATTATGTGAAAAGCTAAAAACTAAACTAGTTAAGTTTTATCTAAAATTGTAATTTGTAGTTTGCTAAAAATTGTTTAATAAACTCTTCTATATTTTTTACTCCATCTTTTACATCTGACTGTATATTAAGAGCAAGTAAAGGTTCATGTAATGATAATCTAAGTAAAAACCATCCATTATGCTTTTGAGAATCGCATATTACCCTAACCCCTTCATAATTTTTCTCTGGTAATTTAAATTCATCGCTATTCTTTATACATTCTTCTAGGTCTTTTAATATTCCCTCTCCAAAATCTCTATAATTTTCTCTATCTATATTTATTCTGTATTCGATACTTTCTAGTGGTTCTTCAAGCTCTTTTATGAGCTCACCTATATCTTGTCCTTTTTCTGCTAACTTCGCAACATAAACTAATATCTTTGATACTAAAAATGCACCATCATCTAAGAAATAATTTTCTTTTATAGCGGCATGTCCAGATGTTTCTATTGCTAAATGACATTCTTCATTCTCTTCATTAAGTCTTATGCCTTCATTGATTACATTTTTATATCCTCTTTTAAATCTATGATGCTTTCCGCCTAATTTTTCTATAAATCTACTAAGTCCATCTGTTGTTATTGAATCAGTTACTATTGATGAACTTGGATATTCGTTAAGAATTATAACTGATATTAATGCAATAAGAGCATCCTTATTAATAGGATTACCATACTTATCAACTATAGCAGCCCTATCTACATCTGTATCAAATATTATTCCAAGATCACTTTTATTTTTAATTACAGCCTTACAGATTGACTCTATTGCTTCTTTATTTTCTGGATTTGGAATATGATTTGGGAAGTTTCCATCAGGATTTAAAAATTGACTTCCTTTAGTGATTGCTCCAAGTTCTTCTAATACTTTATTTGCAAAAAATCCGCCTGAACCATTACCGGCATCAACAATTATGTTAAGACCTTCTAATGGCTTGTTATAATTTTTTTTACTATCTACTGCTGCTCTTATCTTATCTACTAATATCTTTGAATAGTCATCAATTAATCTTTTAGCTTCTAGTCTACCATCATTACTTTCTTCTAAAGTATTATTAACTGAAAGATTTATTATTTCATCTATATCCTTTTTGTCCACTCCGCCATCTTTAGTGAAAAATTTCAAGCCATTATAATAATAAGGTAAATGACTTGCTGTTATCATTATAGCCCCATCACAATTATAATCTTCCATAACAGTTGTCATAAACATCGCTGGAGTTGTTGCCATTTTGCAATCGTATACTTTAGCTCCATAAGCTAATAAAGTGTTTATTACTTCTTTTTTAAAGTCTTCTCCAGATAATCTTGAATCACATCCAACAGCCACTTTTAACTTCTTCTCTTTTTTATTATTTTGTAGCCATTCATAAAAACCTTTAGATATAAGTCTAACTTCATTTACAGTAAGATTTACAGGTCTTTCTTTATTATCTAAAGATACTCCTCTTATATCTGTTCCATTTTTAAGTTCATGTAATCTTTCCATTATTCGCTCCTTACTAGAGAGGGTCATGTTATTATTTATATAATATATGACCCCTCATTCCTCTTTTGTTACTCCTATCCCCAGAAAACCTTTTCAGAAAGGTGATAAATAAGAGTTAACCCTATACATAATTAATATATAACATTTTGTAAATGTTTTCTACTATTATTTAAATAATATTTAATAATAAATAAAAAAGAAAGATAGTTATCATTAACTATCTTTCTTTTTACTCATTTTTCACCGCTCATCTTTAAGCTATTAAAAGAATAATTGGAATATTATAAGTATTACAATTCCAGGTATACCAAGTATACCTGCTATTAAAGCATTTATTATATTTATTGGTATAGAAAAATCAAAGTATACTCCTACCATATTTACTAAGTACAGCATTACTACTCCAAGTATTCCATTTAATAATAATTTTATTGGCCATTTTAATAGCTTAATAATTACATACAGAATAACTAGTCCAATTATTCCATATATAAGTAAGTTCATATCCATAATACACCTCATCTATTCAGCAAACTTAATATTTTTCGATAAAATATAGTTTCTGTTTACTGTAATTCCTCTTTGTTTTGCTAAAGTCATTAAGTGAGAGTATCTTTTTCTTGCTGCTTCTTCTGCATATATTGCAGCTTCAATCAATAATGGATCATCTACACTATCAAAGACACTTTTAGCTGCCTGAATTTCTAATTTAGTCTCATCTATAGCTTTTAATATTCTTGCATTTTCATGATCCCCATTTAAGACACTCTTAATGTAATCCACTAAAATATCCTTACTCATACATAGCCCCCCAAATATATTACTCTTACTATAAGTCTATCCAAAAGTACAAGCTAGTATACGAATTTTAGGAAATTTTTAGGAACATATTTTTAATAACTTCATAACCTATTATTATAAGAAGCTTTTCACTCATTCTCAAACAAAACTTCTAACTCCCATCTATATTGGAGACTCATTTATTTGAGTCTCTTTTTTATATTTGAGTTCTTCCTTCTAACGCTTTTGAAAGTGTTACTTCATCTGCATATTCTAAGTCTCCTCCAACTGGAATACCTGCAGCTATTCTAGTTACCTTAACATCTAGAGGCTTAAGAATCTTTGCAATATACATTGCTGTTGCTTCTCCTTCTATATTAGGATTTGTTGCTATTATTACTTCTTTAATCTCTTCTTTCATTCTTGCAACTAATTCTCTAATTTTAATATCTTGAGGTCCTCTTCCTTGCATTGGAGAAAGATTACCATGAAGTACATGATAAAGTCCATTATATTCTTTTACCTTTTCCATTGTCATTATATCCTTTGGCTGTTCTACTACACAAATAGTACTCTTATCTCTACTTGGATTAGAACATATTGCACATGGATCTGAATCTGTGAAGTTTCCACATACTGAACAATATTTTATTGTTCCTCTAGCTTTAACTAGAGCGTCTGCAAATTCTTTAACCTCATCTTCTGGTAAATTTAATATATGAAGTGTTAATCTTTGAGCTGTCTTTTGACCTACACTTGGTAATTTTGCGAATTCTTCTATAAGTTTTTCTATTGCAACTGGATAAAATTCCATCACTTCTCTCCCTTTCAAACATATAATTCTATATTTAAATATTTAATTGTAGTCTTTAGTTTAATACAATTATTTCAAATTATCAATTATTATAATCTTAATTTTAAATAATAAAAGAGTCAGTTTAAAACCGACTCTTAAAATCTAAATTTAACTTATTAGAATAGTCCTGGTATGTTCATTCCACCAGTTACTTTACCCATTTGGTTTGCAGTTTCTTGTTCTGCTTTTCTTAATGCTTCATTTACAGCACTTAATACTAAGTCCTCTAACATTTCAACATCATCTTCATCTACTACTTCTGGTTTTATGTTAATAGCTAATATATCTTTTTTACCATTTGCAGTTACAGTTACAGCTCCGCCTCCAACTGATGCTACAAATTCTTTTTCTTCAAGCTCTTTTTGCATTTGCTCCATTTGCTTTTGCATTTTTTGTGCTTGTTTCATTAAATTATTCATTCCTCCCATACCGCCTGGGAATCCGCCTCTTGCCATATATATTTCCTCCTTAATAATAAAATCTAATTTTAATTATATAGCATTTTTTATGACTTTACTATACATAACATATTAGTATTTAATTATCTATACTTATTTTATAATTTATGCTTTATCTAAAATAATGTACCTTAATTTATAACCTATTATTCATCAATTATCTCTAAAAATTCGTCACCTATCATCTCACTTAACATTTCTTCTGTAGGCTTATTTTCATGAGATCCTTCTAGAACTGTAAATTTTACTCTTACATTATTTCTTAAAACTTCTGAGAAAACTTCATTTACTAACTTATTGTTTTCTGGCTTTTCAAGCCTATTTTTATTAAATGAGTATTCATCAGTATATTGAACATTTATTACTCCATTTTTACACTCTACAGGTTTTCCTGTTGTAATTGAAGCGTATAGTATCATAGCTCTTCTATTTTTAAATTCTTCTAATATATCTTTCCAAGCTGATTTTACTATTTGTAATGTTACGTCACTTGAAAGATTTAAGTCAGCCTCTATTTTGTTCATAGCTTCCTCTGGAGTAGTTTGACTACTTTGCATTGGCTTTTTTAAAGTATTTGCACCTTGTAGATTTGCACTTGCATCTCTACTTTGTGCATTTTTGACTACTTGAATCTTTCCAGCCTTTATAGCTGATTCTAATCTATTTAATCTACCAAGTATTACTTCATTTGATGTATCATACTCTATTTTGCAAATCTTTATTATTGCAAGCTCTAAATATAATCTTGCTTGTTTTGACATCTTTGCATTATTTTCAGCTTCTTGAAGTATTCTTATACTTCTCATAATCTCTTCTACTCTTATTCTATCGCCTTGTTCTTTTATTAAAGCAATATTTTCAAGAGACATATCAAGAACTTCTTCAGGATTATTAGTAACTTTAATCATTAAAAGATTTCTATAATGAGCTATTAAATCTTTAATAAATAAAAATACATCTTTTCCTGCATAAACTATTTTTTCAATTATAGTCATTGCTTTTTCTATATTTCTCTCTATTGTAGCCTCTGTTAGTTCAAATAAATACTCATTAGTAACAAGTCCAAGCATTGAAACAACTTCATCGTAATCTACATTTCCATCTCCCATTGCAATTGCTTGATCTAATATACTTAATGAATCTCTCATAGCACCATCTGAAACTCTTGCTATAAGATCTAAGCTTTTATCTTCTGCAAATACACCTTTATTTTCAACAATTTTTCTAAGTCTTGCTGTTATTTCTGTATTATTTATTCTTCTAAAATCGAATCTTTGACATCTTGAAAGTATTGTTATAGGAAGTTTTTGCGGATCTGTTGTTGCTAATATAAATATTACATTTGCTGGTGGCTCTTCAAGAGTTTTAAGGAATGCATTTACGGCTCCTGTTGATAACATGTGAACCTCATCCATTATATATACTTTATATTTAGCTTCTTGAGGTGGATATTTAGAATCTTCTATAATATCTCTTATTTTATCAACCCCATTATTTGAAGCAGCATCAAGCTCTGTAACATCTATTGCTAATCCTTCATTTATCTTTTTACACATCTCACATTCATTGCAAGGTTCTCCATCTTTTAAGTCAAGGCAATTTAAAGCCTTTGCAAATACCTTTGCTGTTGATGTCTTTCCTGTTCCTCTAGTACCACAGAAAAGATATGCATGTGCAATTCTTTCGTTTAATATTTGATTTTTAAGTGTTGTTGTTATATGTTCTTGACCTATTACATCTTCAAATGTTTTTGGTCTCCACTCTCTATATAACGCTGTATATGCCAAGGTTTTGTCACCTCTTTTTCTAAAGTTAAATTCTATATTAATTATACAATAAATAAATTAATAAAACTACGTATAAACAGTTATTAGTAATTATGCCCCTTTATTATTGTTTTCAATAATAATATTATATTTTTATGTCAAATAACATAATATTTTTTTAAATTTAGTTTACATCTAATAAAATTAAATAGTTTAATGCTAATATTTTTATATAAAATAATCGAGGTGATTAACATGAAGAAAAAATTGCTTCCTATGCAAAAAAATCATTTAATATATTTTGTAGTAGGAATACTAGTTGCAGTATGTTCAGCTATATTTATTTATTATTCCGTTTCAAATAATTACTTAATAAATTTTAATCCTAAAATATTAAAGAATTTTGCAAAATCACTTGCAACAATAGCTGAAATAGGATTTTTCTTAGCAATTGGTTTATTTCTTCTTAGATTTATAATTAAAAATTTAAATCAAAAAGGAGTAAATATACTAGATAAAGTATTAAATAAAGTTCATATAGATATTCCAAAAGAAGTTCAAAGTGAATTTTTAGAGAACACTATATTAGCAAAGGTTAGAAAAATTTTATTAAACATATCTAAAATTTTTCAAAGATTTCATATAATAATAGCTTTATTAGCTCTTTCAATAATACTACTTCATGCTTATATATTCTTACATTTAGGATTCAAGTGGACAATAGGATATATTTTTGGAGTTTTAGCTGTTCTTGATTTAGCTTTAATGCTTATAACTGGCATTTTTAGAATTTTTAATAAAAGTATCCATGCCCATAAAGCACTTGGGTTAATATTTATAATATTAATGTGTTTACACATAGCGTTAGTTTAAATTTGAACTAACGTTTTTTATTTTTTATAGTTTTTATTTTTTTTAACTACTTAATACTAATAATATGATAAAATAATATGAAATGAAACGAGAGGAGATTTTTTAAATGAGCTTATATGATAATCAATATCTTGACATTGTAGAAAAGATTTTAGAAAATGGATACTATGACCAAAACAGAACTGGAGTGGCTACATATAAACTTCCACATCAAATAATGCAATTTGATTTAGAAAAAGAATTCCCTATTCTTACAACTAAATTTGTGGCTTTTAAAACTGCTGTAAAGGAACTTTTATGGATATATAAGGACCAATCAAACAGCGTTAAAAAATTACAAGAACAAAACGTTAAGATCTGGAATGAATGGATGATGGAAGACGGAACTATCGGAACATCTTATGGATGGGTTGTTAAAAAATTTGATCAATTAGATAAATTAATAGATGCCCTTAAAAATAATCCTCAAGATAGAAGAATGATGATAAATCTATGGCAAATTCCATATCTTGATACAGGTGCCCTTCATCCTTGCTGCTTCTTAACTATGTGGGATGTAACAGATGGAAGATTAAACTGTATGCTTGTTCAACGTTCAGGTGATATTCCACTAGGAGTACCTTTTAATACAAGTCAATATGCTGTACTTGTACATCTTTTAGCACAAGTAACAGGATTAAAGCCTGGATTATTTACTCATGTTATAAATAATGCTCACATTTATGAAAATCAAGTTGAAGGAATGAAACTTCAATTAACTAGAAAAGATGAAGCATATGAAGCTCCAAAACTTTGGATTAATCCTGAGATTAAAGATTTCTATGACTTTACACCAGAGGACATTAAACTTGTAGACTACAAACACCATAAAGCAATCAAAATGGAGGTATCAGTTTAATGTTATCAATTATTGTTGCTACAGCTTCTAATAATGCAATAGGAAAAGATAATAATCTTTTATGGCATATTTCAGAAGATCTTAAAAGATTTAAAGAAATAACTTCAGGGCATAAAATTCTTATGGGAAGAAAAACTTTTGAGTCTCTTCCTGGAATACTACCAAATAGACCTCATATAGTTTTAACTAGAGATACTAACTTTAAAGTAGATTCTGATAAAGTTACTGTACTTCACAACTTAGATGAAGTTATAAATAATTTTAAAGATTCAGATGAAGAAGTATTTATAATTGGTGGCGGAGAAATTTATAATTTACTTATGCCTTATGCAAAGAAGTTATATTTAACAAAAGTTAAAAAGGAATTTGATGCAGATACATATTTTCCACAGATTGATATAAACGAATGGGAAGTTATCCACAAATCTGATGATAAAACTGATGATAAAAGTGGATTAATTTTTGAGTTTATAGATTTTATTAGAAAATAAAATTAAACTACCCTATATTACTAGGGTAGTTTTTTATTTTTATAACAAGAAAAAGAGGGTTCTTTATAAACTTAATAGTCTATAAAGCTCCCTCTCTTTCTTATCCTATTGTTTTGTATCCTATATTGTTAATCCTATTGAAGAGTAACCTAATTTAATTAATTATTTTATTGAATATAATCTATATTTGAATATTCAAAATTTACATTAAAAAACCGTGCACCCCGCTTCGACAGTAGTTTATATGCGTTACCTATGCAGTTAGCTCAGGCCAGATTGATCCACGGCACACGGAAGGAACCACTTATTGCTGCTTCCTTCCGGATCTGACAAGGTTCATGGGCTCCCGTTGCGTGGGACCCAGCCATCAACACCACTTACATAGGGCAGGCCATACAAACTAAAGCCTCCCCGAGGAATTCGATCCTGCTGTAGCGGATTGCAGGTTACAGGGCACCGCTAACTCCCCATCTAGCACGGTCTGGCGGAGAGAGTGGGATTTGAACCCACGGTAGAGTTTCCCCTACACACGCGTTCCAGGCGTGCTCCTTCGACCACTCGGACATCTCTCCATAAAAGTGTTAAATTTATTAAAGCTAAATAGCTTATTTGTTTAAGATTAATATACAATTCACATCTTAAACTGTGAATTCTCTATTAATACTTTCTCATTCTAACACAAATATTATTTTAGTTCAATAGTTAAGTGAACTATTCATTTCACTTACTTAGTTATGAATATTTTCCCTTTTTCTTTTTAAAATACAAATTATAAATATAACTCCTAAAATCATTAATCCTAACGATATAAGCTCTGCTACTCTAAAGCCCATAAACATTAAACTATCAGTTCTAAGTCCTTCTATAAAAAATCTTCCTAGAGAATAAAGTATCATGTAAGAACTAATTACAATACCTTCATATCCTTTTTTAAGCTTATTTAATATTATAACTAATACAATACAAACTAATACATCCCAAATAGATTCATATAAAAATGTTGGATGATAATATTGTCCATTTATATGCATTCCATTTTGAATAAAATTAGGAAACTTTGATATAAATTCATAAGATACTATGCCTCCATGCGCTTCACTATTCATAAAATTTCCCCATCTTCCCATTGCCTGAGCAAGTATTATTGATGGTGCAACTAAATCCGCATAAGTTAAGAAGTTTATCTTTTTTATTCTTGTATATATGTATGCCGCTAGAAAAGCTCCTATAAGCCCTCCATGTATAGCAAGCCCACCTTGTCTTATATTAAATATATCAACTAAATTATCTTTATAATTATTCCACTCAAATATAACATAATATGCTCTTGCTCCAACAATAGCCCAAGGAAAGCAAACCAAAAATAAATCAATTAATGTATCAAAATTTAGATTTTTTCTTTTTGCATTAAAATACGCAAGTATAAATGCCAATATAACTCCAATTCCAATTAGAATTCCATACCACATAACTTCAAATCCAAAAACTTCAAATGCAACTGGATTATTCATCATACCCCTCCCCTTTCTTCTTTAGAAGTTTATTTTCTTTTCTACGATTTTTAAAAAAATTTGTTATTATATCACTACATTCTTTATTATAAAGCCAGTTAATATTTAAATATGAATTTAAATATCTATTATTTACCAAATCAACAATAGAACCACAGGCCCCCATATCCCGATTGAAAGTTCCTATATGTAATTTTGATATCCTGCTTTGCATTATTGCTCCAGCGCACATAGGACAAGGCTCTAAAGTTACATACATTTCACAACCTGTAAGTCTCCAATCACCAGTATTTCTGCAAGCCTCTTCTATTGCTATTATTTCTGCATGTGAAATTACACTTTTATTATTTTCCTTTAAGTTATGTCCTCTGCCAACTACTTTATCATCTTTAACAATTATTGCTCCAACAGGAATTTCACCAAGTTCTAGCGCTTTATAACCTTCTTTAATTGCTAATTCTATATATTCCAAAAAAAATCACCACGCTATGATTATGTTAAAAAAGGACAGTTTATCTGTCCTTTTTAAGTATATATCCTTACTTTCATAATTCTATTTTTTTCAACTTCTTCTACAACAAATCTTATTTTACCTATTGTAACTTCTTCTTGCGCTTCAGGAATTCTTCCAAGTTCTCCTATAACAAGACCACCAACAGAATCAAATTCTTCTGATTCCATATTAACCCCTATAAGATCACTTATATCGTCGAGTCTAGCACTTCCTTCTACTATATATTCATCTTCTTTAATTACTTCAATCATTTCTCTTTCTTTATCATATTCATCTTCAATATCTCCAACAATTTCCTCAACAACGTCTTCAATTGTTACGATACCAACAGTTCCACCATATTCATCAAGTACAACTGCCATATGATTTCTTGATTTTTTCATTTCATTAAATAATTCTGTTATTTTCTTAAATTCAAAGGTATATAAAGGTTCTCTCATATAATCAGTAACTTTAAATTTACAATCTCTTTTGTCAGCTATTATAAGATCTTTTACATTAAGTACACCAACTATATCATCTATAGTATCATCATATACTGGAATTCTTGAGAATTGATCTTCTTTTATTACTTTAAGTATATCCTCATATCCATCATTAACATCAATAGCAGTTACATCTACTCTTTGAACCATTACATCTTTAACTTGAAGATCTGCAAAGTCGAATACATTAAATATCATTTCCTTCTCAACATCTTCAAGTACACCTTCTTCTTCACTAACGCCAACCATTGTCTTAAGCTCTTCCTCTGTAATAAATGGTTCTGTTGCTTTTGGATCTCCTCCAAATAATCTAATAAATACTGATGAAATAGCAGTAAACATTGCAACGAATGGCTTAAATATAGCTACGCAGAATTGTATTGGTTTGCTTACTTTAAGAGCAACTTGCTCTGATTTTTGCTTTGCTATAGATTTTGGAGTAATTTCTCCAAAAATAAGTACAAGTACAGTCATAATTGCAGTGGCTACTGCTACAGCACTTTCACTACCGTTAAATATTTTTACGGCTAATGATGTTGCAATTGCTGATGCACCTATATTAACTATATTATTACCTATTAAAATAGCTCCTAAAAGCCTATTTGGATCTTCAATTAACTTTTCTACCAATTTAGATCCTTTTACACCCTCTTCAACCATATGTCTTATTCTTATCTTGCTTAGAGACATAAGAGCTGTCTCTGACATTGAAAAAAATCCAGACAATACAAGTAAAATTACTAATAGAATAATTTGCCCCGTATAACTAGAGTCCAAAAATTATCACTCTCCCATAAATTGTAATTTTATAAATATATTATTTTCAATTATATCATATACAAAAAAAATTATATATATTCTTTTATATAAAAAGGAGCAATAATAATTTGCTCCACTTTTATAAATAAACACTATTTAAAATCAAAAGTTTTCATATTTGATAAAGATCCTGGATAATACATCATTATAACTATATCAGGATTATAATTTTTTATATAATCGTACTCCTTACCATTATAATATCTAAGATCGAGCACTCTAGTTTCTTTAGCACTTAAACTTAAATATGATGCAACAGGAAGCACAAAAGAGTCCTTTAATATAAGTATTTTTTTATTGTTATTTACTTTATTATTTATTATTCTAAATTCATTATCTCCACCTAAATAAGATGCATATTTATTTTCATAAATATCTCCCTTTAATAAAGATTTTTCTATTATGGTATTTTCAAAGTTTCCTTTTTTTGTTTTCATAACTTTACTGTCATTATTATATTTTGTAACTGTAAGGTTTGTATCAAATTTTGGTATATACATATTAAAATCATCAACTTCTGTATAATACTTACCAACTCTTTTTCCTTGACTTCCTACAAAACTTTTATTGTAATTAATCTCTTTATAATTATTTATATCCCTATTTATATTATCTTTATCTAAACTCATTCCATAGTCTGAATTAAGCTTGTTTATTAGTTCCCCTGTAGCCCAAAATCCAGTTTCAGGCTTCCAATGATGATCTGTTTTAAAGAATGCATCTTTATAATCTATATTATCTTTTTTCATTTCTTCTCTTAAATCTAATGTATTTATATTATTTTCTCTTAAGTTTTTTAAAAAGTTGTCTGCTACCTCATTTGAATAATCATCAACCCCAGTTGGTAATTGACCTACTTCTCCAGTAGCCTTAAATGGTGATTGTACATACATAAAATCAATATTATTTTTCTTAGTAAAATCTCTAAGTTTAATAATACTTTCCGTTTGCTTTGTTAAATCTATAGGATTACTAGTTAAGTTAAAGTGTAGATAGTTATTTTTATCTTTAACAACTGTACGCCATGATTCAACATCTTCTACTACTTTTTTATTCATAGCTCTTTGAACTAATCCATTGAATTCTATAAATTTCATCTTATTATATAAATTTTCATTTAATATATTATCAACATCAGAAATAGCCTTTTTCATATTATTATTGGATATTTTTAAATCTTTTTCATTATAAATATTTTTAAACGTTCCTACAGTAATAACACCTACTATAGTCAAAAATGCCACTGCCATTATTTTATTTCTTCTGTTTACACCACTCATAATCATTTCTCCTTAAAAATTAAAATATATAAATGGATTATATGCACCTTTAATTATGAAAGACATCGTAATTAAAAATACTCCTATATATAAAGCAACGTATCCAAAGTCATAACATATTTCTAAAATTCTATATCCTTTATTTATTTCTCTTTTATCCATTAAATCTTTATATTTTTTCTTTAAATATTCTACAATTGGCATACTAAATATTATTGAACATATTAAAAATACAATATTTTCATTTACATAAAGTATTGTTAAGTTATCCATTAAACTATTTCCATTAAGCCCAAGCATAGATTTAATATATTTAGCCGCATACCCTATAGTATCTGATCTAAATAAAACCCATCCAAATACTGCAACTAATACTGCATAAGTATGTTTAAATGCTAATATAGGTATACTGTCTTTTTTATTCTTATCTTTACCCTTTTTCTTATTTCTAATATCTATAACTTTTTCTATTGCAATAAAAATAAAGAAATACATTCCCCATGACATAAATGTCCAATTAGCACCATGCCAGAATCCTGTTAAGAACCATACTACAGAAAGATTAAATATAGTTCTTTTTATGCCTTTTCTACTTCCACCTAAAGGAAAATACACATAATCCCTAAACCAGCTTCCAAGTGAAATATGCCATCTTCTCCAAAATTCTGAGACAGATTTTGATATGTAAGGATAATTAAAGTTCTCTAAAAAGTGGAATCCAAACATTTTTCCAAGTCCTATCGCCATATCTGAGTATCCTGAGAAATCAAAAAATATCTGTAATGAGTAACATATAGCACCAAGCCAGGCAAATGATACAGATATCTCATCAGGTTGAACGGAAAAAGCTCTATCTGCAATTAAAGCAAGATTATTTGATAAAAGTACCTTTTTTGAAAGTCCAATTATAAAACGCCTAACCCCTTCGCTAAAATCATTGAAATTTTCATGCCTTTTATTAATTTGTTCTGCAACAGTTTTATACCTAACAATAGGTCCTGCAATAAGCTGAGGAAATAATGCAATATAAAGCCCTACATTCACAGGATTTTTTTGAGCTCTTATTACATCTCCGTCTGAATCAGTTCTTCTATAAACATCTATAACATAAGATATTGCTTGGAATGTAAAGAATGAAATTCCTATAGGAAGTGGAATCTTTGGAACATATAAATTTAAATTAAATATTTCATTTACATTGGTTACAAAAAATCCTATATATTTAAATACAAATAAAATTCCAAGATTAAAAATAAGCATAATAACAATTAATATTTTACTTGTCTGCTTATTATAATTATACTTTTCAACTAACATACCAAATATATAATTAAGTATTATGGATGAAAGCATTATTAGTACGAATACCGGTTCTCCCCACGCATAAAACAATATACTAGCTAAAAATAGAAATAAATTTCTAATTTTTCTATTTGGAATTAAATAATAGAATATTAAGCATATTGGCAAAAAACCAAATACAAATATCGAACTACTAAATAGCATATTAACCCTCCCATTTATTTCAAAAGTCATACACATTTTAACACTTTATTCATCATTTATCCATTATTTATCCATCATTTTAAATATTTTTAACTTATAATCCTATTTATTACATTTAAGCTAATACTATAAGAACTTAACTACCTCTTAATGCTCCCCAATGAACTATTCTTGATTTAAATTTCCTACTTTGTTAAAGTTTTAACTAAGTATAAGCCTATTGTTAATATATTAACAATAGGCTTATATTTTTAATGCATCCATTTGGCATTATCCCAGTTATATCAACTCCTCGAACCTTGTCGAATTTTGTTCGTTATTTTTTTAACTATGCTTTTTTAAAGAATCATCTAACTGTTTTTCTATAGTTTTTACGACATATTCTAAATCTGTCTTTCCTTTGCTTGCTATGAGATCTGAATTTTTAACTCCTATACGCCTTACTTCTTCAGCCCAATCTATAACTTTATTAGCATCTTGCTCATCTTCATTAAAATTTATAGCTATTTTTCCCTCTTTCATATCTACATACACATTTGTTATCCCTTTTAACTTTTTAAGTGCCTTATGAAGGAACTCTTCGTATATTTCAAACTCTTTAGATACCATCTTTAAGCACTTCATTTCAAATATTATTTGTCCTTTTGTTATTTCTTTTACCTTTATCTTTATTATTTGATTCATCATCTTCTCTTTTATTCCCATATTAAAAACTCCTAAAACATTTTTTGCCTAAATTAATTAGTTCATTTATAAAACCTATGCAATATTTGTAGTACTAATGATAATTTAATATAATTTTTTTTAGCTTATAAATATAAAAAACCTAGGAATTTAAAATTCCTAGGTTTTTTATTGTAATAATTTACATTTAAAGAGAACGTATTTAACTTTTGTATTTACATATATCCTCTGTGTTTGCTCTGCTACAACCTCATAATTATCCCATAAATATTTAGGCTTAATATTATTAACATTCATCTTATGATTAACTTTCATGACTATATAATCTGGAATTGCTTCTTTTACATACCTATTTTGCTCATCACTATTCTCTATTTATCTTTTCTCCTTTTCCTTAAAAGCGAAAAATTTCATTAGTATAAATGTAACTGGCACTCCTATTATCGCGGCAAGTATATATGCAATTAATTTATTTAATCCCATAATATTAAATACTATTAATACAACAATATTTTGTATTATAAAATTTGGAATATATCATCGAAAATACAACTCCATTAAATGTGTTTATTACTCCTATTATTACAAAGAGTATAAATTCTTTACTTAAAAATATTTTTAATATTTTATCTATTAAAGCTTTCATATTACGACTCTTAATTATTCTTCTGAATCAGTATTTGTTATTAATTCATCATCAATAATGTATCTTGGTCTATGCTTAGTTTCAGTGTATATCTTTCCTATATATTCACCTATAACTCCAAGACATAGTAATTGAATTCCACCAATCATTCAAATTGATCCAGTAATTGAAGTCCATCCAGCTTCTGCATTGCCCATAATTTTTGAAACAAATGAATATATTATTGCAATAAGACTTACTATAAATATACAGAATTCAAGACTAGTAATTATTCTGATTGGCTTTATACTAAATGATGTTATCCCGCCCCATGCAAAATTAAGCATCTTCTTTAATGGATATTTAGATTCCCCCGCAAACCTTTCATGACGTTCATATTCAACAGTTGTATGCTTGTATCCTATTAATGGCACTATTCCTCTTAAGAATAAATTAGCTTCTTTAAATTAACTTAATCCTTCAAGGGCTCTTTTACTCATAAAACGATAATCAGCATGATTCGCCTAGTACATTCATAAACTTATAAAATCCAAGTGCAGTAGTTCTTTTAAAGAAAGTATCTGTTTCTCTAGATAAACGAACTCCATATACAACATCATTACCTTTATAGAATTCTTCAACAAATTTATCTATTACATCTATATCATCTTGTAAATCTGCATCTAATGATATTGCCATATCTGCATATTCCTTAACTGTCATTAATCCAGCAAGTAATGCGTTCTGATGCCCTTTATTTCTTGACAGATTTACGCCACAAAAAATATCATTTTTATTATGTAACTCTTCTATTATCTCCCAACTCTTATCCTTCGACCCATCATTTACAAAAAGTATTTTACTATTTGGATGAATCATTTCTTTTTCTATCATCTTATTCATCTTTTATAGTAATCTACGGCTTGTCTCATGAAGAACCTCTTCTTCATTATAACAAGGTATTACTAAATATAATTTATTCATATTTCTCCTCCATTTTAATGAATAATATTTTAAAATTTACAAACTTTGAAAATCACACTAAAATATATGGGTAAATTTTACATATCTTATGATATTGTACCATAAGAATGGTATAAGTTATTATAAATGGTTTTTATTATAAAATCATTCATAATCCCTTATACCTTTATTTGTTTCTACTATTTGATTGTTTTATTGTTCTTTATTAATATTTTTATTTATTATTCCTATAAAGTCTTGGATCTTTTCCTCTTGTGCTGAAGTTAGCTCTCTATTTCTTATTATGTTTAAAATATCCTTTGCTTCTCTATATTCGTTATTTTTAATTAAGTCTTGTACATTTTCTATCTCTTCATCTACTTTTTTCTTATTTCCAAGTTTAATTCTAATTTTATCTTTTAATGCTCCTAAATCATTTCTTATATTATAATCTTCATATTCCTTGGGAGTACTTTCTATAGACTTTAACGCACCTTCTAAATTATTTTTCTCATATAAACTTTTAGCCTCATTATAATTTATAATTATGTCTCTTAATTTTTTGGCTTCATTATTTTCCTTATCTTCATCTAATGCTTTATTAAAGTCATACATTGCATCATTATATTCTGCATTATTTAGTGCTAACTTTCCCTCTTGTATGTACTTATTAACTCTGCTTTCACATCCGTAAACGTTAACACCGGTAAAAAAAATAATACATCCTAGATATAAAATCCTCTTTAGTTCTTTTTTCATACTACTCCCCCTTAATAAAAGTTTCGATCTGTTAAGTTATATGAACATTTTTTCTCACCCTTTAAAGATAAAGAAATTTAGATAAAATCAATTTTATGTATTATTTATAATTATATCATAATACTATTAATAATAATAAAAATACCCATAACTATATAATATAAAAAAGATACTTAATTGAAACTATTATAACAATGATCATTGTAAATGGAATTAAAAAAGCCGACTCCTTTTCAATATAGAAATCAGCTTTTAGTGTGTTAACTCTCTTTTTTTAATTTCCTTTACATAGGTAGTACTTTATTGATTAAATCTAATTTTCTACAAATAACCTAATTAGATTTAATTAGGTTTCCATTATCATCGTAGTAAGTGGAATGTATGGGAATTAAAATCTCATCTTTCTCAAATGGATCAAATCCTCCACTTCCATAATCCTCATATATTCTTATTTTATTTCCTCTTATAAACGAATTTATATAATCGTAATATTTTACTTCGACCTGTAAAAAACTATCTACATAAGCTATCATCTTTTTACCGTCTTTTTCTATAATATGCTCAACATCAGTAAATGCATATGAAATGATGCATCCAAATAAATAAAGAACCATACTACCACCAATTATGAAACTAATTAGAACAGTTGCAGTTATGTTTCTATTTGTATAGTAATACATAAGAACAATTACTTGAATTAAAATTGAAAATAATAATATAGTAAAAATAGTAGCAAATATAAACTTAACAACATTTAAAAACCCAATGCCATTTAATCTAAGTATATACTTAGAAATTTTATATAGTAGTACTAAAGAAAATAATAAAATACAGTTATAAATAAAAAATTTTTCCTTTTTCATAAACTCTCCATGTTTAATTTTAATTCTCTGAATATAAAATCCTTCTTAAATAAAAAATTATATCTAAAAATAAAGCGACTTAACTTTTAAAGTTAAGTCGCTCTCCACCGTAAATGGCACCCCTAGTAGGAATCGAACCTGCATCTATCCCTTAGGAGGGGATTGTTCTATCCATTAAACTATAGGGGCTTATCATTTTAATTTTATTACAATATAATCCACCTGTCAATTTAATCTATATATAAAAAGATAGATTAGAATATAAAATTATATCATTTATACTTCAAAAATATGGTAAAATTAATGTAAATAAAAGTGTTTATTTTTAGTGTTTTTATTGAATAACCTAATAATTGCTATATGTGTGGAGGGGAAAATGAGAAAAAATAAAATAAATCTAAGTAATAAACTAATAATAATTTTGATTGTATTACTAATTATTATTGGATTATTTATATACAACTTTATAAAAGATGCTAATACATATTCTAATATTATTAAGTCAAATTGGAAAATTGAATTATCATCATCATACAAAGAAATTTATTCATCAGATAGCGGTCCTAGTTTTTTAGGTGATGGTTATAGATATCATATCTTTGAATATACGACTAGTAATGATATAAAAGATTCTTTAGATTGGCAAACTTACAAAAATCCATCTATGGAATTAGATATTAACATCATCTTATCAGAATTAAAAGTACCAAATGAATACTTGCCACCTTTTGACTGTGAGTATATGCACTTCTTTAAAACAAAGGATGACTCCTCTAAGTTATATATTATCTTTAATGAAAAGGAAAATAAAATATATGTTGCTGAACATTTTCTATAATATATTTAATAAATTATAATAGCACAAAAGGATACTAATTTTAGTATCCTTTTTTATTGTTGCCAGTTTATTATTAATATGTTTTTTAACCTATTGTTCTACATGTTTTCTAACTCTAACTACACTAACTATTGTCGCAAGTAATGGAGCTGATAATGCTATTGTTCCAGCTGATACTAGCCATTCCATTTTATTTAATTTAGTTAAAGTAAATATTTCTCTACCTATTGGTGTAATAAATGCTAAAGATACTATTCCCATCATTATTACAACCAATATAACTTTAAATGGAGTAAGAGGTAATGCAACCTTAAATAAGATTACCATACTAACCCCAGATAACATTAATACTGAAAGTGTTCTACAATGCTCTATATCTATACCTAATTTATACGAAATAACAAATGTAGCGGATACAAATAGTGCAATGAGCACACCATTTGGTATACTTGCGGTTAATATTCTTCCTAAGAATCCATGTTTTACTCTTTCTTGGTTTGGAAGTAATGCTAAGAATAATGCAGGTATACCTATCGCACAACTACCAACTAAAGAAAGTTGAATTGGTTGTATTGGGAATGGTAGTAATAATATTGAGAAAACAACTGCAAGTATAATTGAATATGTTGTCTTTGATAAGAATAACTGTGCTACTCTCTCTAAATTATTTATTTGTTGTCTTCCCTCTGCAACAACCTTTGGAAGTGCACTAAAGTTTGATTTCATTAGTACAAGCTGTGCTACTGCTTTTGTTGCATCTGAACCATTTGCCATTGCAATACCACAATCTGCTTCTTTAAGTGCTAATACGTCATTTACACCATCTCCAGTCATAGCAACTGTATGACCATTTTGTTGAAGTGCTATAACTAAATCTTTCTTTTGGTGTGGTGTAACTCTACCAAATATACTGTACTTTTCTACTTCCTTCTTTAATTCTTCCATATCTTTTGGAAGCTCTCTTGCGTCAATATAGTTCTCAGCACCTTCAATACCAGCTCTTTTACCCACAGCTGAAACTGTAACAGGATTATCTCCTGAAATTACTTTAATTTGAACACCTTCATTTTTAAAGAATTCTATTGTTTCTGGTGCGTCCTCTCTTATTATATCTTCTATTAAAACTAATGCTACTTTGTCTACATCTTTAATTTTTTCTCCTTTTAATGAGTTTAAAGATGATTTAGCAAGTAATAATACTCTTCTGCCCTTTTTAGCTTCTTCTTCTACTTTATTTTTTATTTCTATATACTTAGGTCCCATAACAATTTCTGGTGCTCCAAGTATCCAAGCTCCCTTATCTTTAAGTACAATTCCACCCCATTTTCTCTTTGATGAGAATGGAACTTTCTCTATTATTTCAAGATTAGAATCTTCTTTATATTTATCTAATATTGCTTGTTGAGTAGGGTTCTTACTTGGAAGGTTATGAGATATACTAGCTAATACTTCATCTATCTCTTTATCTTCAAATTCTGATAAATTTACAACATCAATTAATTTTAAAGTACCTTCTGTAACTGTACCAGTTTTATCAACACATAAAACATCAACTCTTGCAAGTACTTCTGTTGCTGAAAGTTCTTGTACTAAAGTATCATATTGAGATAACTTTATTATAGCAACTATAAATGTTGCACTAGTTAATAAAACAAGTCCTTCTGGAACCATTCCAATAATACCTGATACTGTTCCTATAACAGCATCTTGCCAACTAGCATTTATAAATATTAATTGAGTAGCTGCAAGTAATATACCGATTGGAACTATTAAGAATAATAATACTTTAAGTATTTTATTTAGTGCATTTTGTAATTCTGAATTAGTTATCTTAAATCTTCTAGCTTCATCTGCAAGTTTTGAAGAATATGTATTAGCTCCGACCTTTGTTACTTTCATATATCCTTCTCCAGCAACTACAAAGCTACCTGATAATATCTTATCTTCATGCTTTTTAGGAACTGGATCTGCTTCTCCTGTAAGCATTGATTCATCTATTTCCAGCTCATCGCCTTCATATAAAACACCATCTGCTAAAATCTGATCTCCTGATGTTATGTACACTATATCATCTTTTACTATTTCCTCGATTCCTATCCTTTTAATCAAACCGTCTCTGACTACATTACAATTTGCTTCACTAATTACGGATAGCTTTTCTATTATATTTTTAGCCTTAACTTCCTGAATAACACCAATTAAGCTGTTTACAATTATTACTCCTGCAAATATTGCATTTTTAGGAGAACCTGCAATTATTACTGCCACTGCAAGGACAAGATTAAGCGCATTAAACATAGTGAAAAAATTTGCTCTTAAAATTTGTAGAAAAGTCTTTGATGGAGCCTTTGGTAGTTTATTTACCTCTCCTCTTAGAACTCTTTCTTCTACCTGTTTCTCTGTAAGTCCGGTTATTTTACCTACTACTTCTTGATTGTAGTCATCTCTACATTCCATGCCATTTCTCCTTTTTAGTTTAGTTTCATAAGTAATAGTTTAATTCACTAATCTTAAAATACTCTTAAAATTTTGAAAATATATATTAAATTTCTTTTAATTTCTTTTAATTTCTTAGTTTATTTATGCTTTCTATTATAATTCTACTATTTTCCTTTAAATCCTCTTTAAAATTTCTATCGCAGTAATAAATATCACTAGATTCTAAACGAACTAAATCATTACATAATAGGAGCTCTGCCTTTTTTTCATTTTTTATTTTTTCATAAAAATTAGTTGCGGACTCTTTTCCTTCCTCTTCCCCTCCAATAACCCAATTTGTTATTGATGGATTTAATGCCACTATATCTTTTCCTATATTATCTGTATTTAAATTTTTATGAAACACAGTTCTCATTATATAAACATTAAAGCCTCGTTCTGCTATTTTAGACATTATAGGAATATATGATGCTTCATCCACATTATTTTTAGGATAAAAAATATATCCAACGCATCCGTCTCTTCCTTTTGGTTTTATAAGTATGCTATTTCTATAGTTATTCACATCTACAAATTGTTTATCCACAAGTGACTCTACTTTTTCTCTATCTAACTGTGAATAATTTATATTAGAATAAATAAATATCCCTACAAACACCATAATTATTGAAATAATAACGTAAAAAGAAAATTTTTTTCTCATAATTTTCACCCCTCTTTTTCATTATTATTTATTATTGCCAAAAGTAACGTTAATTTATCATAAGCTCTCTTTAGTTCTTTAAAATTTCCATCATTTATAATATACTTTTTCTATAGCACTTATTTATATTAGAGAGGATTGGTATTATGTTTAGAACAATACTTTTCTATCCTGGAATAATTATTAGCTTAATCGTTTCTTATCTTTGCTTAATTTGGGTTAAATTTTTAGAACTTAGAGGAAAAGATAAAGAAAGAACACAAGCTATATTTAAAATAACCTCAACGTGGGCAAAATTTGTAATGTGGCTTAGTGGTGCTAAGGTTAAAGTCTATGGAAAAGAAAATATTCCTAAAGATGAAGCTGTATTATTCGTTGGAAACCATCAAAGTAACTTTGATATTCCACTACTTCTTAGCAGCATAGATGTACCTAGAGGATTTATCGCAAAAAAAGAATTAGAAAAATGGCCTATTATAAGCATGTGGATGAGATATATTAATTGTATCTTCATGGATAGAAGCAATATTAGAAAATCAGCTGAGGCAATTGTTCAAGGTATCCAAATTTTAAAAAATGGATATTCAATGGTTATATTCCCTGAAGGAACAAGAAGTAAAGGTAAAAAAGTTGCTGAATTTAAAGCAGGTAGTTTTAAATTAGCTCTTAAGTCTAAAGTTAAAATAATTCCAGTTACTATTAATGGTTCATATAAACTTTTAGAAGCTAATGGCGGTAAAATACGTCCAGCTGATATAGAAGTTTACTTCCATAAACCTATTGATGTAACTAATCTATCTAAGGAAGAAATAGCAGAACTTCATAATGATGTTAGAACTATTATTGTTTCTGATCTTCCTGAAAGTCAAAGATAAAGCAAAAAGAAGCATTATTCATTAATGCTTCTTTTTTTTGATTTATTATTGTAATATTTTATTCTTATAATTATTGTATAATGGAATAAATAACTATTTTACATACGGAGGGTGAAATTTATGAAAAAAACACTTATAGGCTTACTTATAGCCTCATGTTTTGTTGTTTTAGCTGGATGTAGCGACAATTCAAGTTCAAGTGCTAGTACAAGCAATGCACAGCAACAAGTTGAAATGGCTAAAACATCGGATAATGCATCAAAAAATACTGAAGCTAAAGAACAAACTAGTAAAGAAGATGTATCAAAAGATACTAATAAAACTTCTGACAAATCTTCTACTGAAAACTCAAATACTAATATGAAACAAGATAATAAAGAAAATTCTGTTAAAGCAAATACTACAGTTAAAAAAGACAGTTCTAAAGAATCCTCTGAATCTATAAAGAAGAAAGATGTACATATAAAAAATACTGAAAAACCAATGATTACTCCAAGTAATAATTTAATCGTTGAAAAAAGAGTAAAAAATAATGATACATCTTCTGATTCAACTGAAATATCTAAATACTATGGAACTTGGAAAATAGCAGAACTTATAGGTAGAACACCATTAAATACTGGTAGTACTGTTCCTTTAAATAAAACAATAACAATAAGTAAAGATAATTATGTTAATAATTCTTTTGGAGTTAATATAAAAAATCCAATATATAATATAGCTAAAGTTTCTGAAGAAGACTTTTGTCGTGGATTTAAAATGGAATCTCTTAAAGGAACTGGATTAAAGAGTGGCACAGTTACTGCACTTGATGTTTCTAGTCCTAATAAAAATAATCCACAATTTGATGAAATATATCTTCAAGATGGATATATCATTTATTTAGAAGGCGGTATGTTCTTTAAATGTATTAAGAAATAGAAAATAGTAAGGCTAATAGATATTTTTAAATAAAGTATCTATTAGCCTTTAATTTATATTTTTAAACTACTGCTTTTATCCATTTCCCTGATCTTAACCTTGATAATTCAAATATTATCTTAACAACTTCTTCTGTGCATATTAGGAAGTATACTGTTGTTATCGGTAATCCTAATGATACTGCACCAATAAGAGATATTGGAACTGCATATCCCCATATAGTACCTGCTTGTACTAACATTGAGTATGTAGTGTCTCCACCACCTCTAAACACTCCAACTATCATTACAACATTAAAGAACCTTATAGGACAGAATATGGCCATAATATATAATACGTTTAATGTATCTTTATAAGTTTCAGGTGTTACATTAAATTGAGCCACAATTACTCTAGCTAAAGTAAATATTCCAAGGCCTATTAACAGTCCAATTATAGGTGATAAAATTCCAATCTTTTTTGAATAATCAATTGCAATATCACCTTCATCTGCTCCAATTTTATTTCCAACCATAATTGAAGCTGCTGTTGCAAGACCTATACATAAAACCATAAACATATTATTTATAGTTGTTGCTATTTGCATTGTTGCAACTGCACTTGTTCCAATTTGAGCATATGCTATTGAAAATGCAGTCATTCCAAAAGACCATACAAGTTCATTTATTATTGTTGGTGTTGCTGTTTTAAAATATCTTCTTACAAATTCCATATCAAAATCAAATAATTCTTTTATTCTTGCAGCAACTTTATTTTTCTGTACATATGTAACAGTTATAATAAATATCATTTCGATTCCACGTGCCACTGTTGTTGCAATTGCAGCTCCACTTACACCCATCTTAGGCATTCCTAAATTTCCAAATATAAATACCCAGTTTAAAAATGCATTACTTAAAACCCCAATTAAGCTTGCATACATCGGTATTTTAGGCTGCTCTGTGCTTCTAAGAGCTGAAGAAAATGCCATAGTTAAATTAGTAAATATGTAACTTATTGAAACTATTCTTAAATACTCACTTCCAAGGCTTATTACATTTGGATCATTAGATAATATGCTCATTATAGGAGTAGCAAATAATAATGCCCCTATTCCAAAGATAATAGTCGCTATAAACCCTACTGATATATCAAGTCCAAGGACACCTTTAATTCTCTTTACATCCCTTTTACCCCAATATTGAGCCATAAACACACTTGCTCCAGCGTTTATACCAGTTAAAGCTAACATAAAAATAAAGAAGTATTGATTAGCTAGTCCAACTGATGCTATTGCATCTTCTCCAAGCTTACCAATCATTAAATTATCAACTAAATTTAATGAAGATGTTATAAAGCTTTGAAGAGTTATTGGTAATGCTAGGGTTAGCATAGTTTTTATAAACTTTTTGTCTTTAAAAATCCCCTTCATTTAATCATCCCTTTCTAATAAAAAAGAGCACACGGGTAGTCTAGCCGCCCGTCTGCTCACATTAATTTACTATGATTTTTTGCCTTTTTTATTTTCTAATATTTAATAAATTATGTCAATAGTTAATATTGTATTAACATTTATTTAATTTAATTAATATTTTAGCTTCAAGTATTTTATTGTAATTTATGTATTTAAATGTTACTAAGGTTAAAGAAAGTATATATCAGTTTACTCAGTAATAATTGAAAAATCCTATTGTATTATTTTACATATTTTATAATATTTTCATCTGTATTTTTCTTCTATTTTTCTTACTTTTTAAGGAATTTATTATATTTTTAATAGTTATTATAAATATATTTACTATCTTATCTATTAGATTCATTGTTTTAGCTATTAAAATTTTACTTCTCTTAACTTTTTTCTACTAATGCTGTACAATATAAAGGTTGATTTTTATAAATCTTTACAAAAGGTGGTGGTATTTATGGTTATGCAAAAGCTTTTAAGTAAAGCTAGACAAGCTATAAATGACTTTGAGTTAATAGAAGATGGTGATAAAATTGCTGTTGGATTATCTGGAGGCAAAGATAGTCTTACTTTATTACATATTTTAAAGAATTATCAGCGCTTTTCACCTCAAAAATTTGATCTTATTGCAATAACATTAAACCCTGGAGACGTTGATAACTCTCCATTACATAAACTTTGTAGTGATATTGATGTAGAGTTCCATGAGATACAAACAAATATAAATGAAATAGTATTTGATATTAGAAAAGAGAAAAATCCTTGCTCTCTTTGCGCAAATTTAAGACGTGGTGCTCTAAATGATACTGCAAGAAAATTAGGTTGTAACAAAGTTGCCCTAGGTCATCATAAAGATGATGCTATAGAAACATTAATGCTTTCTATAAGCTATGAAGGAAGAATTAATTGCTTTTCACCAAAAAGCACTATGGAAAAGTACGATATAACCTTAATTAGACCTATGGTATATATTGACGAATCAATGATAAGAAAAGCTGTTCGTACATACGAATATCCTGTTATCCATAATCCTTGTCCTGCTGATGGAAAAACTAAAAGGCAAGATATTAAAGAATTAATAAGAACTATGGATAAAAAGATGCCCGGATTTAGAAAAAATCTTTTCAAATGTCTAAATAATTCTGAGCAGCTATTTATATGGGATAAAAATACTGTTAGGAGGATGTAAATTGAATACAAATAATAAGAAAAAAGCTATACTTTTTATGATATTAGCTTCATTCTTTTTCACAACAATGAATATGTTTGGTAAGTTAGCATCTGGTGTTACCCCTTACCAAAAGACATTTATAACAAACGTTGTAGCAACTGTTATTGTATGTATAATTATTTTTAAAAGAGGTGCTTCTTTCTTTGGACATAAGGGAACTAGAAAGTACTTATTTTTAAGAGGAATTATGGGTACTGTCTCTATTTGTGCATTTTATTTTTCATTAGATTATTTATTATTATCTGATGCAACAATGATTAATAAATTAAGCCCATTTTTTGCAATTATATGTTCATTTCTTTATCTTAAAGAGAAACTTACACTTAAACAAGGTACATTATTAATTTTAGCTTTCTTAGGAAGTTTATTTGTAATTAAGCCTCACTTTGATGCATCAATAATTCCATCAATTATGGGAATAGTTGCAGCAGCTTGTGCAGGACTTGCTTACACTATGATTAGAGTTATTGGAGATAAGGAAGATTTCTTCACTGTTATACTTTCATTTACAGGTATCGCTACTATAGTTTGCTTACCATTTATGTTTATTAATACTTCTGCTCTTACATTAGCTAATATAAGCTATATGGTGCTTGCTGGGCTTTGTTTTGTACTTGGACAAGTATTTCTAACATTAGCATATAGAAACGCTCCTGCAAGCGAAATTTCAATGTTTGACTATGTAGGATTAATAATAGCTGCAATTTACGGATTTATATTATTTGCAGAAATTCCTGATTACTTATCTGTAATTGGATATATTGTTATAATACTTGCTTCTTTCTTAAATATAATTTCAGGAAAAAAGCTAAATATAGAACAAGAGGAAAGTGCTTAAAGCTCTCTCCTCTTTTATTTTAACTATTTCTAAGTCTATATTTAAAATTACCCTTAATCTTTTTAGTTGAGTAAATAATGCATATTATTGCTAATATCATGCATATATACACACTTATAGGGAATGCACCATATAACTTGGATAATGCTACTGACCCTAATAAATTATATATTATATGCATTAGCATAGATCCATATAATGAATTAGTATAAATATATATTATTCCAAGTACTAATCCTAGTATAAATGTATAAATACCTTGTACTATATTTCCATGCATAAATGCAAATGCTAAAGCTTGAATTATTAATGATACTACTAAATTATATCTTTTCTTTAAATATCCAAATATAACTCCTCTAAACACTATTTCTTCACATATTGGTATAAGAATTATAATTGAAACTAAACTGAAAATTGAATCTGTACTTGATGATATTGTTTCTGCCACTTTATTATAACTTGGGAAAATTTGCATTAATAATGCAACTAATATTCCTAAAGTCACAGCTAGTCCAAAGGATAATAAAGCTATGTATAAGTAATCTCTTTTACTTATATTTTTAAATCTACACTCTTTTATAGAACCTCTTTTAATAAACAGACTTATTACAAATATAATATCTGCAATTAATGAAATTATGTATACATTATTATTAATAAAATTATCTATTGCTATAGAATTAGTAGACCCTATTCCATTTGTAACAATATATGCTAAACCAATTGCTGTTCCTACAGCAAAATTAATTAAAACATATACTATAAATAATGCAATTAAAAACCCTATAAGCTTTAATGCTTTTTTCATCTTTTGTCCCCCTTTTTATTTACTTAAATACAAATTTATTGAATTTTTTGTTTTTCTATATTACCTTACCATAT
This sequence comes from Clostridium budayi, assembly GCF_055396605.1. Classification (NCBI taxonomy): domain Bacteria; kingdom Bacillati; phylum Bacillota; class Clostridia; order Eubacteriales; family Clostridiaceae; genus Clostridium; species Clostridium budayi. Next base: position 277,066 of record NZ_AP042456.1, on the reverse strand, counting down.
TATGTATTAAAAACAGGTTTATTTAATAATTGTTCACATATATTTTTCTATTTGTTCTAATCCTAAGAGTATTCTAAAAGTGTATATACTAAAAATTAAAGTGAAATCTTTTAAAAAGGCTATGTTAGATTTGAAATCTAACATAGCCTTTTTTTGATTATTATCATAAATATCCGACACTTAAACTTGCCTTATTAATATTTTAGAAAAAACATTAATATTTTATTCATTTTTGTATTGATTTTGATTATTATGTATTATAATATAATATTTGTAAGAAATAGACTGATTTTAAAAATATTTAAGCAAATTTTAATAGGCAAACTTAGAGAAATCTAAGGACGCAAAGCTATAGGGGTTAAGGTTTAAAAACTATGCCAGCCAGTTGCCAAAGGGTTAATAAACTTTTTGTATATCATTATTTATAGAAGATTTATGCCCTCTTTGAGGGTATTTTTTATTGCAAATTTATTATATTAATCCTTGGACTATTTATAAAAATTGTATAAATATTCAAATATAAACTTAGATACTAACTTTTTTAATATACAACCTTTTTACTAAAAATAATAAAGCCCATCATCTTTAAGATGATGGGCTTTATTATTTAATTAAAAGTGTACTTGTATTAAAAGAAGTGCCGCTGCAAATATTGATATATATATCATTAAAGGCATAATAAATTTAAGCCATTTATTATACGTTACATCTACCATTTCAAGTGTTGCTAATATAAGTCCTGTTGGTGTTATAAATGAAATTAAACCTTGACCAAATTGATATGAACTTACTATAACATCTCTTGGAAGTCCTACAGTATCTGCAAGTGGTGCCATAATAGGTATTGCAAGTACTGCAAGACCTGATGATGATGGAATAAAGAATCCTAATATAACAAATATTATAAGCATTATTATAATAAATACTGAACCATTCATTCCATTTACTATTCCTGAGAAATAATTTAGTAATGTATCTGAAATTTGACCATTTTCAAGAATTAAATTAATTGATCTTGCAACACCAATTATTAGTGCAACTCCTACAAGATCTGCTGCTCCAGCTACAAAATTATTTACAAAAGCTTTTTCTCCAATTCCTGAAATAACTCCTATTATTATTCCTACAACTAAGAATAATGCTGTCATTTCAGTAAAGCTCCAGCCCTTAGCTGCAACGCCGTATATCATCACTACAAATGCTAACGCAAATATTATAAGCATTATTTTTAATCTAAATGTAAACTCTGGTACATCTTTATTTGATTCATGAAGATATTTACTTTCTATTTCTTCTTTTTGATCATATATAAGAGATTTTGTAGGATCTTTCTTTATTTTATTTGCATATCTAATTATATAAACTAAAGCTATTATTGTTGCTGCTACAAGTCCAATTGCTCTAAATGATAGTCCTTCTGTAAAGTTGATACCTGCTGCGTTAGATGCAATAACAGATGAAAAAGGATTTACTGTTGAGAACATTGTACCAATAGCTGATCCCATATATATAGTAGCTATACATACTATAGCATCATATCCCGCCGCTAAAAATATGGAAATTAAAATTGGATAGAGAGCAATTGTTTCTTCTGCAAGACCAAATGTAGTTCCCCCAATAGCTATTAAAATATTTAATAAAATTATAAGTATATATTCTTTTCCTTTTGTAACTCTAGATAATTCTGCAATTCCAGCATTAAACGCTCCAGTTGCATTTAATATTCCCATTACTCCACCAATTATTAATATGAACATAATAATTTCTATTGTATTATATGTCCCTTCAATTGGCGCTTGTATTATTTGTATTATTCCTTGTGGCTTTTGTTCCACTCTTTCATACGTATTAGGAATAGCAATTGGTTTATTTATACTGCCGTCTTCAAATTTTTCTAAACCAATTTTTATTCCAAGCTTATTTAATGTATTTTCAGTTGCAGGCTCTTTAACTACATCACCCTTTGGAGTAGTTATATTAAAAGCCTTATCTTCTAAGTTATATGATAATTTAGAATAAGCTCCTGCCGGCACTATATAAGTTAACACTGCTGATAATATAAGAACTATAAATAACACCGTAAAAGCTGTAGGGAAACTCAGTTTCTTCTTCTTTTTCATAGATTCTTCTCCTTTGTTTTTGTGTATATTATTGGAATTATAGCAAATTTCTTTTACAAATTAATGAACAATTAGAATACTTTACTTGAATTTTTATGCATGATTATTATAATAATAAAAAAGAATATAGGAGGTGTTTTGAATTATGAGAGAAATAGTTCTAGGCGGAGGATGTTTTTGGGGGGTACAAGAATTTATGTCACGTTTAAAAGGTGTCATAAAGACTGAAGCTGGTTATGCAAATGGAAGAGGCGAAAATCCGACATACGAAGATATATGTAATAACAACACTTATTATGCAGAAGTATGTAAAATATTATACGATGAAAATGAAATATCTTTAGAAAATATTTTAGAAGAATTTTGGAGTATTATAGATCCGACAATTTTAAACAGACAAGGTAATGACATAGGTAGTCAATATAGAACAGGAATTTACTATACTGATAAAAATGACATTGAAATTATAGAAAAAAGTAAAAATTACGAACAACAAAAATATTCAAAGAAAATAGTAACCGAAGTTAGGCCACTTGAAAAATATTATAAAGCTGAAGAATATCATCAAGATTATCTTAAGAAAAATCCAGGTGGATACTGTCATATAAAATTAGATTAAGTTTGCTCTTATAAAAAAGTATGGATAAATCAAATAGTTGATTTATCCATACTTTTTTATATATTCTATTTTACAGATCTTATAGTTTCTTTAATTAATGTAGTTTGCTTCTTTAACTCTCTATATAACTTATATTGTGGATTTTCTGGATTCATTCCTACATCAGTTGGTTTTCCCATTATATATTTAACACCATCTATTGTTTTATAGGATGTATCATCAAACATACTATGTCCTCCTTTATCCTTCTCCACAAAAAGAAATATCCCTCTTTCTCCATTATCAGCTACAAAAAGAAATTCCATACCATCTTTATAATTATGAACTTCATAACGACCTCTCCATGCAGCTGGTAATTCCATCTGTAAACCTAATTGCTTATTAACATAATGTATATTCTTTGTGCTTTGACTACTTTGTAGCTTATCTTTTTTACTTTGTTCTAGTGCTTTCTTCTCCTCTAATGCCTTCTTTTTTGCTGCTTCTTCTCTTTCTTTTTTTAGCTTTTCTTCTGCTTCCTTTTTCTTTATTTCTTCTAGTCTTTCATTTATTATTTTTTTAAGATCATCTAGTTTTTCTTTCTGCTCTTTTAGTCCGTCTTTTACATCTAATTTATTTGCTATATTTTTAGCTTCTATATATTTCTTACCCTTTATTAAATTATCTATATTTTTTAATTTATCATCTATTTCTTTTACTATCTTCTCTTTTTTATCTAATTCATTCTTTAAATTATCAATGTCATCTTTTATTTTATATTCAGTATATTCTTCTGGTATTTTACTTATATATTCTTTTGCTTTATCAAAATTATTTTTCTCAAATTCCTTCTTTGCATTTTCATAATTGCTTATTATGTCTATAAAATTTTTAGCTTCTACATTATTTGCATCCTCTTTTATTACCTCTTCAAAATCTTCTTTTGCTTCATCATATTGTCCATTATTTAAGGCTGTAATTCCTGATTCCAATTGTCTTTTTATTTCACCGCTTTTACATCCAATTAATGCGGTAACTCCTATTATACCTGCAACAGTTAACGCTATTATTTTTTTCTTTTTCATAATTAATCTCTCCTTCTCTTTAATTGATTAGAAGCTATATCTTAATCTTATGATTTAATTATATATCTATATTGAATATTTTGTACATTTTTGTTAAATTTTCATAATAGCTTAATACTGTTTATCCTATCTGTATATTTTTCAAATATTTTACTATAATTATAAATATTTTCTGTTACATATATGTATATTTTATTATTTGTATTTATATTTATTTTCAAGAAATATTTTACATAATCCTAGGCTATTTCTAGGTTTTTTAATAAATCTTATAATTCCCATAGTCCATACTCTTAAAATAAATTCAAAATATGTAACAAAGCTTTTACTAAATATTCCCTTACAATTAATTCCTTTACTAAAATCATTCTTACATTTAATTGTTATCAATAAAACTATATTTTTTTTATAAATGTTTAGTTTTTTATCCATTTTTAGTAACTTTCATTTAATTTTAAACCTTTGCACCAATACTAATTTACATATATTATGAAATTGTGCTCAAGATGTAGCGCATACATGTTTTTTGAAATATTGAGGAAATTCCAAACTTGACGTTTTGTTTTAAGCTAATAGCTTTTAGCATTACTAGACTCTCAAAACCCCATTGATTAATATAAACTTAAGATTTAAAAAGTTTGATTACATTTTAATATAATTAACACTGCTCATATTAAATATAGTTTACCCTTTAATATAATTTTATGTTTATATACACCTCACAAATTTGAAGTTTCCTCAATATTATTTTTGCATCCCCTTTATTTTAATATAAATTAATATATAATCAATCCCTACTACGTGCTTTCAGTCGATAGGAAAAGCATCCGAAAAAAACAGTCATTTTTCGGATGCTTTTTCTTTTAATTAAAAAAAGTGTGACTATTAAAAATCACACTTCTCATATAATTATCTATACACTTATATCTTTATTTATATATTTACTACAATAATATCCCATTGATATTAAACCTAATATAGGAAGTACAGCATAAAATACATTTAATATTGTTTCTGAACTTTTAAAAAGAGTAACACTAGAAGTAACTGCTGTAAATAATACCGTAAGTGCTATGCATACTCCAATTAGCATACCTTCTGATTTTCCTTTAATTAGTACAATAGTGACAGGTAATAATACTGCCATTGATACACCTACTATATTTAAACATATTGTTGGTAAATATTCTTTAATAACTTCAGCAGTTATTGCTGAACCTTCTATAGGGAACATTTTAGAAACTGCAACTATTACTACAATTTGAACTGCTACAAATATTAATGTAAATACAAAATTTAATAATATATAGAAAATAACTTTAGATAATATTATTTTTTCTCTCTTTATTGGTGATGTAAATAGTGTTTTTATAGTTCCATTTTTATATTCTTTTAAAAATATTTGTCCACCTAAAACACCACAGAAAATAAACATAAATTGATATATTGTTCCACTAATAGATTTTAGGTTTGTAGCATAAATATTACCACTAAATACTGAAGATTGTCCCACTTGCATTACTAAATCTCTCATATTTTCATTAGTATACATATATCCTGTAACTATTAATGATGTACTTGCAAATAATACTATAGCAAGTAATACAATTAAATAACTTTTTAAATTAGCTTTTTTCCATTCTATTTTTAATAAATTAAGCATCTATATTCCCTCCAACCTTCTTGATATAATACTCCTCAAGACTTTCTATCTTTCTATTGAAAGAACCTATCTTAAATCCATTATCAATTAATTCTTTTAATACTTTAGTACCATCAAGATTTGGATGATATATTCTAATGCTTGTATCATCTAATATTTTATAATTATTTATATTGAATATTTTTTCTAATAATATAGCTGCCTTTTTACTATCACTTAAAGTTAATTCTATATATTCTCCACATTTTCTTCTAAGGTCTTCCATAGATATTTCTTCAAGTATTTTTCCTTTATTTATTATTCCAATTCTATCAGCAATGCTTTCAACTTCTGATAATATATGACTTGATATGAAAATTGTTATTCCATATTCTTTTGATAACTTTAATAATAATTCCCTTATCTCTTTTATACCTATTGGATCTAATCCATTTATAGGTTCATCTAGTATTAATATTTCTGGCATTGTAACTAATGCTTGTGCAATCCCAAGTCTTTGCTTATTTCCCAGGGAAAGTTTACTAGCTTTTAACTTTCTATATTCCTCTAAGCCAAATAATTTAATTATCTTATCAATCTCATTCTTATCATAAAATCCACGATAGTCACAATATATTTTTATATTTTCTTCTAACGTCATATTTTTATAAAAACTAGGACTTTCTATTAAACTTCCAATCCTTTTAAAATATTCATAATCACCAGATTGTACATCTTCTCCAAAAATTATTATATTTCCTGAATCCTTCTTTATTAAATTAGTTATCATCTTCATTATAGTTGTTTTACCTGCTCCATTTGGACCTACAAAGCCATATATCTCTCCTTTTTTTAGTGATATATATGCATTATCAACAACTTTTTTGTTTCCGTAAGACTTAGATACTCCTTCTAATCTTAAAATATCTTGCACCTTATTACACCTCTCTTATTTATAAATGCTATTATTTTCTTTACTTAAATACTACTTATACTTTTATTATAGAGAGCAATATTTTCTTTTTTATTATCCAATTCTTACTTGTTTCTTAAGTTGTCTTTCTTAATTGTTACTTTAAATGAAGTTTTCTCATACGGAATACTATTTACTTCTATTTCCCCAGCAATTCTCTCACATAATTTCTTCGTTATAGTAAGACCAAGTCCACTTCCTGAAAATTCTTTGCTTCTTGAATCTTCTAATGTATATAATCTATCAAAGATTTTTTCCTTTTCAATTTCATCTATACCTTTTCCTTTATCCCATACCTCTATATATATACTTTTCTTATCTTCAGTTAAACTAAGTCCTATAATATTACCTTCATATCCATATTTAAAACTATTAGAAATAAGATTTGATAGTATTCTACTTAAGTAAAGTCCATCAGTATAAATATATATATCTTTATCTGGTATATTTATATCTACATCTATTCCATTACTATTTAATATATCGTAGTACTCTAATATACTCTTCCTACATATTTCACTTATATTAACCTTTTCTATATCTATATCATTATCTCCACTTTCAAGTTTTGAGAGGTTAAAAAATTTGTTTATTATAAGTACTACCTCTTCCCCCTTATCTTTTATAAGTTTTAATAAATCACTCTTTTGCTCTTCACTTAAGTTGTTTCCTTCCCTAAGCATCTCAGTATATCCTAATATAACAGTTAAAGGCGTCTTTATATCATGAGAAATATTCGAAAGCATCTTTCTCATTTTTTCTTCATTATTTATAAATATACTTTCATTCTTCTGATTCTTTTCTAATACTTTATTTAGATTTATAAGCAATTCTTTCATGTCTTTATTATTTGTTCTAAGTAAAACTCTTTCACTTGTTGAATTATTATATATACTCTTTATTTTATTAGCTATATACTTAATTTCCTTATTTCTATTTATGTTATTTAGTAATAATCTAAAACATATTACTAAAAGTATTATTACGGCTATTATTAAACTAATAGTAACACCACTCATAATTAATTCTCCTCATACTTATATCCTATACCCCATAGTGTTTTTATTATTTGAGGTTTAGATGGAATATCCTCAATCTTTTCTCTAAGCCTTCTCATGTGTACATTTATAGCATTATCATCGCCATAATACTCCTCATTCCATACTAAGTTATATATTTGAGCTTTAGTAAATACCCTATTAGGTTTAGTTACAAAAAGCTTTAGTATTTCAAACTCTTTATTAGTTAAAGATACATCTTTTCCACCCTTTGTTACACTAATTGAATTAAAATCTATTACTAAATCTCCTATAACCTTTTTATGTTCATCATTATGATTTTTCTTTTTTATATAATCATTATTTCTTCTTAAAATTGCTTTTATTCTAGCTGAAAGCTCTATTATTGAAAAAGGTTTTTCTATATAATCATCTGCTCCAAGTCCAAGTCCTAATGCTTTATCTAAATCACTATTTTTTGCTGACATTATAAGAATTGGAACTATGCTTTTTTCTCTTATTTTTCTTAAACATTCCATACCATCAACTACTGGTAACATTAAATCTAATAATATTAATTCAGGATTTATTTCTAATGCCTTATCGATACCATCTTGTCCATTAAATGCTTGTATAATATCATATCCTTCATTTTTTAAGTACATAGTAACCATATTACTTATCTCTTTATCATCTTCTATTATTAAAATTTTATAATTCAAAAAACCTTCCTCCTAAATTTTTAACCTTTATATTTAATGATATCATCTTAAAGATAAATATACAAAATATTGGAATATTAAAATTTAAATATAAATAATTAAAAAAGCTATAGGAAAGTATAAAGTTCTATACTTCCTATAGCTTTTTATTTATATATAATATTTTTTACTTAAGTAATAATACTTTTTTAATCTTATCTCCAAGCTTATAAAATACTAAAACTCCTATTATAGAAACTACTCCAAATTCTCCTATAGCTACTTGTCCTCCAAGCACCCACATTGATTCTGCTCCTTCTGTAAAGAAGTGTGATATCATCCAACCTATTATTAATCCATTCACTATTACAGGCCAAAGTGATGCTATAAATAATTTAGGTAATTCCTTTATTTTTAATTTACCTGTAAAGTATATAAGAACTACACTTATAAATGTTGCTAAAGTACCAAATATAGCATCAATAACTCCACTACCAAATATATTGGCTAGGAAACATCCTAAAGTTAATCCTATTATGTATAATGGATCAAAGATAGCTAAAAGTACCATAACTTCTGATAATCTAAATTGTACTGGACCATAGCTAATCGGTGCTAGTACTAAAGTTAACGCTGCGTAAATCGCTGCTATAATTGCTGCATAAACGATTCTTGTTGTTTTATCATTTCTCATACAAACTTCTCCTTCAATCTATTTAGATTTCAGTCCAATTCCCCCACACATTATAATCAAAAATATTTATACTATATTTTATCCACATTTAATCTAAAAAAATGATAAAGCTAACAATTTCAGTGGATAACTTGTTTATTAATCCACTAATTCTATTAACTCTACCATTTTTAATACTTATCTTTGATTAATTTGCTCGCATTAAAAAAGGTAGGATTATATATTAATCCTACGCATAATAATTCTATTTAAATTATAATGCCGTAGTTTTGTTTTAAGACAGGAGGCTTCCGAACTGTCGTCTATATTATTTTCAATATATATTTTATTTCAATTGATTATATAAAGCAATATAAATTTTTACAAAAAAATAAGTAAGATACCCCTACATATCTTACTTAAAATATAAAATTGTATAATTAAGATTTGGCTGTGTTATTTACTTAATTTTTCTCCCATCATTACACCCATAGCTGAAGCCATCATAAGTCCTCTAGTCCATCCACTAGAATCACCTAGACAGTGTAACCCATTAATGTTTGTCTCAAAATTCTCGTCTAATATAACTTTATTACTATAGAACTTTATCTCTGGTCCATAAAGAAGTGTTTCATCACTTGCAAATCCAGGAACAACAACATTTAATGCCTCCATAAAATTAATTATGTTTGTCATTGTTCTATAAGGCATTGCTGATGTTAAATCTCCTGCAACTGCATCAGGAAGTGTATACTTAACATTTGACCTATCAAGTTCTTTTTGCCAAGTTCTCTTACCTGCTAATATATCCCCATATCTTTGAACTATTATACTTCCATTGCCAAGCATATTAACAAGCTCTGCAACTTTTTTACCATATTCTATTGGCTCATTAAATGGCTCTTCAAAGTTGTGTGAACTTAAAATAGCAAGGTTTGTGTTATTTGATTTTTTATCCTTATATGAGTGACCATTAACTATAGCCATATTGTTATCATAATTCTCTTGTGATACGAATCCACCTGGATTTTGGCAGAATGTTCTTACCTTATCCTTAAATGGTGCTGGGTATCCTATAAGTTTTGATTCATATAGAACATTGTTTACGCTTTCCATAACTTCATTTCTAAGCTCAACACGTACTCCAATATCAACTGTTCCAGCTTTATGTGCTATATTGTGTCTTGTACACATTTCACTAAGCCAATCAGCTCCTTTTCTTCCTGTTGCAACAACAACTTTATCACTGAAAAGTTCTTCTTTCTGAGTCTTTGTTCTTGAATCTGTTGCTATTACGCCTTTTATCTTCTCATTTTCTATTACTAGATCTTCTACTAGTGTATTAAATCTTATCTCAATTCCATTCTCTAATAAATACTCTTGAATCTTTAAATATATTTCTTGAGCTTTTTCTGTTCCTAAATGTCTTATAGGACAATCAACAAGCTTTAAATTACCTTGTATTGCTTTTCTTCTTATCTCCTTTACAGCTTCAGGGTTGTCCACACCTTCAACTCTTGTGTCTGCCCCAAATTCAAGATATATTTTATCTGTATAATCTATATACTTTTGAGCTAAATTTCCTCCTATAAGATCTGGTAAATCTCCACCTACTTCATGATTAAGTGATAGCTTACCATCTGAAAAAGCACCTGCTCCAGAAAATCCTGTTGTTATGTGACAGTAAGGTTTACATGATACACATTTATTAGTCTTTTCTTTAGGACATCTTCTCTTATCTATACTTGTACCTGATTCTATTAATAAAATCCTTTTATCTTTATCTCTCTTATTTAATTCTAATGCAGTGAAAATTCCTGCAGGTCCTGCTCCTACGATTATAACATCATAATTCATCAAATATATCTCCTTTTTTACATATAAATGTACGTTTTCCATTCATCAATATTCGATTTTTTCTTTTAAATTTCCCTTATAAGGAAATATTAATATATATATGTCTAAAAATCAAGGATTTTTACGAATTTTATTTAAGGTTTAATAAAAAATGTACGTAAATTTAAAATATGTCATAAATTAATAAGAACTATCTTTAAGTGGCATTACCAATCACTTAAAAATAGTTCTTGTTTTGAAAATAATTTATTGTATTTTCTGTATTCCTATATAATTATAATTCTATTAATTTATTATAATTTTTCTATTAAAACCATAATATCTTGCTTTAAGTTTGAAGGAACCTTTCTAATTTCTAATTCTATTCCTTTATCATTAAGTTTCTTAAATGCTTCTATATCTTTATTATCAACAGAAACTGCATTTGTTATTTGCTTCTTTCCTACTTTAAAAGACATTCCCCCAATGTTTACACTTTTAATATCAACACCTTGGTCTACCATTCTTAAAACATCTTCTGGATTTGTGAAAAGTAATAATACTTTATCATCTATATCTTTATGATCATTATATGCCCTTACTGCTTTATCTACACTAAGAACATGTGCCTTTATTCCTGAAGGTGCACCTTGTACTAATAATGTCTTTCTTATTTCATTATTTGCAACATCATCATTACAAACAATTATTCTTTGGCATCCTGTTTGTCTACTCCAAATTGTTGCAACTTGTCCATGTATTAATCTGTCATCTATTCTTGCTAAAACTATTTTCATTATAAATTATTCCCCTTAGTATCTTTTAATTCTTTTACATTTGAAAAACTCATACTACCTAATGTTTCAAGTCCTTCCCCTTGTTTAAAAGTTATATATGAAACATTTGATTGTTTCCCAAAAATCATTTCTGAAGAACGTACTAATTCTTCTGAAAAATTTCCATGAGTTCCTATAATTATAGCAACCATAAAATTACCCCTTTTCCGTTGTTTTTATTATGTGTATAATAAAAGCAATTTTTATGCCAAATTGTATATTGTATTTAAAAAATCACGAAAACCTTTTTTATAACTTAACTTCAAGCTGCAAAAAATTTTCCGTGATTTTTAAGTAATACACTTATTCAGTTTTTAATACACTTATTTTGTCATATTAATATACATATTTGCATATTTAATACTATAATAATATCATCTCGGCTATATAATATATTTCATCTTCACTAAGACTTAAATTAATACTTTCTTTAAAGATATTAAGTGCACTTTTTATCTTATTTATAATAGTTTGATCTATTTTTTCTTTATCATCTACATACTTTAGTTCATCCTTTAATATGACTCTTTCTAACGCACAAGCAGTATGAAGAACTATTCTAAGTTTCATTGAATTATTAAATTCTCTATTTAAATTCTTTTCTAATACACTAACAAATTCTAAAAGTAAATTTAAAATTTTATCTGGATTTAAATATGTTATAGTCTCTTTTAAACTATCATAACAAAGACTACTTAAAACTATATTATCGTGTATTTCATCTTCTAATTCAATACATTCACCTTTAAATATATTTTCTATAACCTTCTCCCCAGTACCAGAAATTAAGCTTTCAAGAGATATAAATGGTATATTCATCTTTGGATCCATAACTCCAACTACAGCAAGTACCTTTTTGTTATTTGATATTTCTTGTATTTTAGATTTATGATTTTTTATTCCAATTGGTATAACTTCGATGTTTTCTTCTGATATCTTGTGTATTATATCTAAAACAAGCTCTTTAAGCTTAAGTGCAGCTCCATTACCACTTGAGCATAACGTAATTATTACGCCTTCAGTATTTTGGGTATTAGTTTGAGTTGCACTAGCTCCATAGCCCTTAAAATTCTTTAAATATTGATACAGTCCTTCTAACTCTAAATCGTTTAAGGATGATTTTCTTGCAGCTTCTAATACAGTTGGAGTTGATACCATATCTAAAGTTCTTATGTTTATTCCAGTTTGCTCATATATAATATTTCCAAAACTATTTAATGATCCCATATCAACTAATAATACTACCCCTTTACCCCTATCAACTTCTCTAACCTTCTTAGTTACTATCTCTAAAGTGTCTTTAGGGCTTATTTCAAGTGGCATATAAACAGCAGTTATATTATCACTATCAAATAACTTAACTGCAACATTTACCATACTACTTGCTGTACTACTTCCATAAGCTGCAACTACAACTCCAACTTTGCCTACAGAATCTGTTTCCTCTATTGAATTAAGCAATAATGTTATATAAGTTATTTCACCTTCTGGAATTTTAGTATCAAAATATTGTTCTGCAAGATTAAATATCTTTTCTGCAGTACTATATTCCTTAGAGTGCTCTTGTATCATACTCTCCATATTTTCATAGTCTGGATTTAAATTTTTATTTATTCTAGTAAAGAATGCACTCATATGAAGACTTATTGCATATAGAAATCTGTCATTATACTTCCTTCCAAGTTCTTTTTCAGCCAAATCTCTAGCCTTTTCTGCAAAATCTACTATTTTAGAGTCTACTATTTTAAGAAGACCCTCTACTGAATATTTATCATTTTTGAATTTATCATAGAAGCATTTAATATGTACTGTTATATCTGTTGTTATAAATTTATTTATAGCTTCTTCATCCATTCCCTCTTCTCTAAGGACAGATGCTTTATCTTCTATAATTTTATAAAGATTAAATGGTGGTTCGTAATTGCTACTTTCTTCTAAAAGAATTACGTTTTTATCTGGGTTTATTATTATTTCCGAAGAAATTATATTTAATATTTTCTCTCTTTCTTCTCTTTTACTACCAGCACCTATAAGTCCACTTTGTATATTATTTGGCATCATTTTTAAATCAATATCTATATATTTTTCTCCATTAATACTATTTAAAAAACCTTTAGCACATAGTAATTGTATATTAGATTTTAATTGTCCTATATTCCCAAATGATGCGCTTCCAATTAAAGCTTTAATACCTTCAACTGATATCCTTATAGGCTTATTAACTCTAACTGCTTCATTATGTAATAAATGTTTAATTATATCTACTTTATCTTCAATTGATCTTTCTTCAAAACTTGGTATATTTATTGTTATAGGTATTCTTCTAACAAAAGTTTTAAGAAGCGTTGAAGATGGATCTTCTGTTGTAGCACCAATAATTAATACATTCGCTTTTCTATTTCTTTCCGTTTCACCTAATTTATTAAATGTTCCAGTATCCATAAAATAAAAGATCATTTCTTGGCCTTCTGGTGGTAATCTATGAATTTCGTCTAAGAATAATATACCCCCATTTGCTTTTTCCACTATACCTTCTTTTTCACTATCTGCTCCAGTGAAAGCACCTTTAACATGTCCAAATATATGAGATAATAATAATTGTGGATTATTATAATAATCTGCACAGTTAAATACTATAAACGGTGAATCATCCTTAAGTCTTTTAATATACTTTGCATATTTATACATTCTATTTGCAAAAAGACTTTTCCCAACTCCTGTTGGTCCAACAATTAACGTATGTAGTCCATTTGGAGGATATAGTATAGCAGCTTTTGCCTGTTCTATTTGGTTTTTTAAGCTTGTTTCAGCTCCAATTAAATAATCAAAAGGTGATTTCTTTGCCTCATTTTTTATTAAATCTTCTACAGAATCAACCTCAATAATATTTTTTGGTATATTTATCCCGAATAAATTTTCAAATACATCTCTATCAAAATACTTTACAGGTCTACATTTAATTTTTATAGCTCTATTTTCTCTACATAATTCATTTAGTTCCTTGCTTGCATTATTTCTAAGTATCCCAAGATTATCTTCTATATCCTGAGCAGTTATTCCCATATTTTCTATATCATCTACTTTGTAATTCAAACACTTCTCATTTAGATAATTATATATCTTTTCAATTCTCTTCAAGAAAAATCCACCTTTCTTATAAAAAGTTACATACAAGTCGATTGTAAACCTTCCCCTTAATAACTTCCATTTTATTTTAATTATGTAAAAAATATTTTACTGTTTATTAATAATCAATACATACTTTTGTATTATTTGATTTCTTGTATTTATTTTATTTCCTAGTGTTAGTATAAATATAAATGTTTGTTTTGCATAGAAAATTTTAATTTATTACTTAGAAAATAAATTTTTTAATAAAGTACATTATACAGTTTAAATATAAAAAAAGGATTAAGCTTACTACTATGCTAATAAACTTAATCCTTTTTTCTACTTATCTTTAAATGTTATAACATCAACATTATCCATTATTGCTATTTTACCAGTCTTTATCATTGGGCTTACTATTTCTAATATTTCATTAGCTCTCTCTTCTGCAGCCACTATATCTATTACAATTGGAAGCTTTCTTGATAAAACTTCTATAAAATCTGCATGGATTTTTTTATCTTCTCCAAATCCTTCTATACCTCTTATTATAGTTGCACCTGATATTTCATTTGATTTTAACTTATCAATTATTGCTTCATATAAAGGCTTGCCTTCATATTTATCAGTTCCTTCTATAAAAATTTTAATTAATTTTCCATTTTCTCTCTCTTCCATAAAATCTCCTCCTACAAAAACTTAATATTTAAACCATTATCCTTGCAATTATCATTCCCAGTGTAACACCAAGAAAGCTTAATACTACATTTAATCCTAAATTAAGAACCCCAAGAACATATTGTCCTGAATTTATCATAGTTACTGTCTCATATGAGAATGTTGAGAAAGTTGTAAGCCCGCCCATCATACCAGTTGTTAAAAATAATTTAGTATTCGGAGTTATTAAAGAGGTATCCAAACTCAATTTCATTACAAAACCTATTATAATTGCTCCTATAACATTTGCCACTAATGTTCCATATGGAAAATCTGCCCCAAAAATTTTAGCTGCATTTAATGATATTATGTATCTTAAAGCTGCACCTATAAATCCTCCACAACCTACTATGGCTATTAATTGTATCTTCTGCATTTTTCTCTCACCTCTATGCCATATAAAAAGC
Organism: Clostridium budayi; assembly: GCF_055396605.1. Lineage (NCBI taxonomy): Bacteria > Bacillati > Bacillota > Clostridia > Eubacteriales > Clostridiaceae > Clostridium > Clostridium budayi. Next base: position 261,372 of record NZ_AP042456.1, on the reverse strand, counting down.
TAATTCTATCCACAAAATCTATACTATATAATACATATCTATATAGAAGTAATTAGCTTTTACGTAATTAAATATTAACTACATAACCTATGTGTACATATAATACTATAAATACATTATATTTCTTATTTTAATGTATTTCAATTTAAGCTTCTGTAAATAAGCTTAAGTTTATTTATAATAAATGTTACAAATACTATATTTATTATTTAAAATAAATGGAGATGTGATTTAAATGAAAGAAAGGCCATTAATAGGTATTTCCGCATCATTAATGATAGATACTGATCCTAAGTTTATTGGAAGAAGATTAGTTTCTTTAAGTGAAAAATATATTAATGCTATTTTTTACTCAAGAGGAATACCTTTCATTTTGCCAATAAGTAATGATATAGATTCTATAAAAAAATACGCTAACCTTTTAGATGGATTAATATTAACAGGAGGACATGATATTAATCCTCTTTTATACTGCGAAGAGCCACACCCAAGCCTTAGTAATGTTATAACTGAACGTGATTATTTTGACTTAGAATTAATAAATGAATTCGAAGCTTTAAATAAACCTATACTAGGGATTTGTAGAGGAAGTCAGGTTCTAAATGTAGCTCATGGTGGGAATCTTTATCAGGATATAACAAGCTTAAAAAATAATATAATAAAACATTATCAAAGTCCTCCTGAATATGAAGGAAGCCATACTGTAACTATAAAAGAGGACACTATTTTACATGAAATCCTAGGCGATTCTGTATTAGTAAACTCTTATCATCATCAAGCTGTAAAAAAGCTTGGTGAAGGCTTTAAAGTAGCAGCTACTTCAAAAGATGGAATAATTGAGGCTATTGAAAATACAAATTATAACTTTGAAATAGGAGTTCAGTGGCACCCTGAAATGATGGTTTATTCAAATAATCATATGAAACACTTATTTGATTATTTTATTAATAAGTGTCAAATTTAATATAATAAAAAGTCTAATAAATAAGTCAAACTTTTTTATTAGACTTTTTTATTTTAAATTATATTTTATTCGTATTTTTTTCTATCAATATCTTCTAATTTTTCATTTAAGTCTTCTTCTATTTCTTTAATACAATTATTTGATTCTTCTATTTTTAAGTTCTTACTATCAATATCGCTTAATAAGTTATTAAGCTTTATTTCATCCATAGGCACCTTTTCCCTAAGTTCTAATACAAACATCTTGCCTATAATCTCATAATCTTTGCGTATTTCTCTTTTAATATTATCAATTTCCTCATTTAAATCTCTTATTTTAATTTTTGCCTCTATCTTTAAAGATGTACTTTTTGATAACGCTGTTACATTCTTAGTTGTAGCATCTGCAAATCCTTTTAAGTTTTCCATAAATCCCACTACATTCATCTCCTAGAGTAAATATTTTTACTATATAATACGGCAGAAAAATACTTTTGATTACAAATAAAAAAAGATAGTAGGTCTAGGGGATACCTACTATCTTTTAAGGTGTTATATTATTTTGAATAGATTTTGCGAATTATTCTTCTCCGTAGAACATCTTCATATCATCTTCTACGTTTGTGATTCCACCGATTCCGAAGTTTTCAACTAATACTTTAGCTACGTTTGGTGAAAGGAATGCAGGTAGTGTTGGTCCTAAGTGGATGTTCTTAATTCCTAAGTGTAATAATGATAATAATACTATTACAGCTTTTTGTTCATACCAAGCTATGTTGTATGAGATTGGTAATTCATTTACACTATCTACTCCAAATACTTCAGCAAGTTTTAATGCTATTACTACTAATGAGTATGAATCGTTACATTGTCCTGCATCTAGTACTCTTGGAATTCCATTTATATCTCCAAGATTTAACTTGTTGTATTTGTACTTAGCACATCCAGCTGTTAATATTACAGCATCCTTTGGTAATTTTTCAGCGAATTCTGTGTAGTAGTTTCTTGACTTAGCTCTACCATCACATCCTGCCATTACAAAGAATCTCTTGATTGCTCCAGTTTTAACTGCTTCTACAACTTGATCAGCTAAAGCTAAAACTTGGTTATGAGCAAATCCACCAACGATTTGTCCATTTTCTATTTCAGTTGGAGCTTCACATTTCTTAGCTAATTCTATAATGCTTGAGAAATCTTTATGTCCATCTTTATCTGCTTCGATGTGAGCACATCCTTCGTATCCAACAGCTCCTGTTGTGAAGATTCTATCTCTGTATGAATCTTGAACTGGTGTTATACAGTTAGTTGTCATAAGTATTGGTCCATTGAATGAAGCAAATTCCTTGTTTTGTAACCACCAAGCATTTCCGTAGTTTCCTGCAAAGTGATCATATTTCTTGAATGCTGGGTAGTATTGTCCTGCAAGCATTTCTCCGTGAGTATAAACGTCTACTCCTGTTCCTTCTGTTTGTTCTAATAACATTTCTAAATCTCTTAAATCGTGTCCTGAGATTAATATACCAGGGTTCTTTCTAACTCCGATATCTACTTTAGTTATTTCTGGGTGTCCGTAAGTTCCTGTGTTAGCAGAATCTAATAGAGCCATTCCGTCTACACCAAATTTACCTGTTTCTAATGCTAAAGCTGTTAATTCATCAGCTGTTAATGAATCATCTAAAACTTTAACTAATGCTTCTGCCATGAATGCATGTATTTCTTCTTTGTCGTATCCTAAGTTCATAGCATGTTTCATGTATGCTGACATACCTTTTAATCCATAAACAATAAGTTCTCTTAAACTTCTTATGTCTTCATTTTCTGTTGAAAGAACTCCAACCTTTGAAGCCTTTTCCATCATTTCTTCTTCTGTGTTTGCTGTCCAAGTTGCACATCCGTGGAAGTCTTGTCCAACTGGATTTCCGTTAGCAGCTTCTACTTCTTTCTTTAATTCATCTCTTAAAGCTAATGTTTCTTTTACTCTAGCTTCAATTGCTTTAAAGTCAAAGTTAGCATTTGTTATTGTTATAAATAAGTTTTCAGTTATGTACTTATTTGCTTTTTCACTTATTATTCCTACTTTTCTTCCTTCAACAACTACTGTTGCTAATCCCTTTGTAACATATACTAAAAGGTCTTGGATCTTTGCTACATCTTCAGTCTTACCACAAACACCTCTTACTGTACATCCCTTGCATCCTGCTGTTTCTTGACATTGAAAACAAAACATTGACATATTAAATTCCTCCTAAGTTTTTATATTTATATCGTAAATTTTATTAATTTCTTTTTTAAAGCTTTGTCGCTCTTACAATATCGAGTATACTACTCTGATTTAAAATCATCTGTAACAAAGGTTACATTTTTAGCATTTTATATAATCTTAAAAGATTATACACAATATTCAAATTTCTATATAATATCTTTTGGTGTAAAACCACAGTATCCTATTTCATCACATCTTCTTCTCATATCATCCCATCTGCTATCATCATTTATACTATCAATAGCTGTTGGGTATAATATTGTATTTTCTTTAAAGATATGGTCTCTTAAATTAAATACTAAGTATGCAGTTAGTTCTTGTAATCTTTCTTTAAAATCATCAAAATCCATGTAGTTTATACAATTTAAAAGTTCTTTTATTTCTCTCTTTTTACCTCTTAAATCATCATGTTCCATTCTCATTATTCTAGTAGGACCTGTTATACCATCCCCCTCTAGTTCCATAAATAGAACATCTTCTTCTCTCTTATGATGTTTTTCTGCATCTAATATATTATCTATAGCAAAATGTAATTTATTTATATATTCTTCATTACCTTTTATTTTATCTAGAGCTTGTACTTTATTATTTAAATCTTCTAACATAGATAAAAATTCTAATATTTTATCATGCTCAACTATCAATGTATTAACTACGTGACCTGTTTCTAATTTATTTTTTATTTTTTCTAGCTCATCTTTTAAAACTTCCATATGTATATCACATAGATGTCTTAAATCATGAGGATTCATTCCCTCATCAATTAAATTTTGTTCTGCGATTGATAATTCCATTGGATCTATGTTTTTAACTACTTCTAGTGCTTCTTTTCTTAAATCTTCTGATATATTTCCTGTATTTAATTTTCTTAAAATAGATGTTAATTCTTCAATTCTTTTTTGTTCCATATAGTATCTCTCCTTTTTTAATTCGTTTCCTCTTATAATCCATAGTATATTACTCAGAATTAATTTTATCTGTAACTTTTGTTACAAATAAGAATGATTATCAAAAATTTTTTTGATAATCATTCTTTTAGTTTAATTATTATTTATTTTTATTCCCTCACTATCGTTGTATTCTAAGTCTAATATTGCTGGGAAAGCAATATTATATTTTTTACTTTTATCTAACGTTGGTATTTTAAAAGTTATCTCTCCTGATTTATCATCTACACTTAATCCACTAGCTTCTGAACCCATATCAAATACATTTAAATCTTCATCAATAAATTCAAATCCACTTAAATTTTTTCTATCATAATATCCATTAATTCTTACTGTCATTTTATTATCATCTATATCTTTAATTACTATACTATTTGTTTTGTTTACTTTTATCTCCTTACCTACTAATTCTTTAAGATTGTAAAATTCTTTTTTATTTATATTGTAGTATCCAAAATTATCTTTAGTTTTAATCTTTATTATCTCATTTCCACTTCCAATAGTACTACTTAATAGTCTGCTATCTTTGCCTTCACCATATTCCCTATATATATTTCCTTCTTCAGTCTTAACTGGTATCACATTAATATATTTTGAATCAGTTATATCATCTGCTATATCCAATCTAATATATTTTTTTCCTTCTTCTTCATTTACTACTCCACTAATAGGATAACTATTTAAAAATCTTCCTTTATCATCCTTAATAATGTAATGGAACTTTCCTATATTATCTTTATCGCTACTATTACTCTTAAAGGATATATTTAAAGTGCTTCCAAGAGGTGATATCATTAAATCCTCAACTTTTAATATCTCATTACCAAAATTAATATCTTTATCTACCTTTATATTTTTTGTATTTACTAATATATCATCTCTATTAAACTTAAATTTCATTTCCCAATTTCCATTAAGTTCATCACCATCTCTAGTAATTCCTCCACAATTAACCGTAGTATTGATGATATCATTTAAATTTCCATCTGAAATATCTATAGAATGTAATACTGCTACCTTATTTTTATCAAGTCTAATTACTTCTCTAGAAGATGTACTTGCATCTACTCCTTCTAACTTCGTATTTATTTGGACATCTATATTATTTCCATAAACCTCTTCCCCCTCAGCAATAAATGTTGCTACAAACTTTCTTTCATCCATAGCAATTTCCTGAAGCTTAATTGATACTCCTTTATCCTCTTTAACAATTTCCATACCCTTAGCATATTCCTTATATTTATAATTCTCTCTTCCTTTAAATATTTCAAATACATTTGATACACCTGGAATTGCTTCTACTAACTCAGGTTTAACTGTTATGATACCAGCCGTTACCACAAATACTATTCCTGCAACTTTAACGCTATTTTTAAACATTTTATTTTTTCTTTTACTTTCTTTTTTAAAATCTTTCCCTCTCTTAAATCCTTCTAATATACTTTCATCTAATTTATTAGATATATTTATACATTCTTTTATATTCTTATCATCCATACTATCCAATCTCCCTTTCCATAAACTTTCTTAAACCATTTAACCCTTTATTTAAATAAGTCTTAACTGTACCTACTGGATAGTTAAGTACAGTAGCTATTTCGTTTATTGTAAGATCATCAAAATATTTTAGGCTAATAATTTCTCTATATTTTGGATCTAAACTTTCAATCGCTTCCCATATATAAATTTTTTCATCTTTATTGTGTTCCTTAGCCCCAATTGTTTTTATTAAATCATTATTTTCTAAATAGACTACATTTTTATTTTTCTTTATATAATCTAGAGAATTATTGATTAGTATTCTTGTAATCCACGTTTTAAAAAATTTAGGATTTTTTATTTTATCTATAGATATATACGCTTTATAAACTGTCTCTTGTACTACATCTAAGGCACCTTCCTCATTCTTTACATATGAAAATGCAGTTCTATAAAGATTTTCCTTAATTATATCTATAAGTTGCAAAAAGGCTTCATCATTCCCCTTTATCGATAACTTGACCAAGCTTTCTAACTTATCCATTCATCTCTCCCTCTCTTGTTCATAACCCCTATTTATTAAATAATTTGTATATCAGATAATTATCTTATATCTATTAGACAGTAATAACCTAAAAAAGGTTTTATTTTTTTATAATAATTTATAATAAATAAGACTAGTATAGAAACCATTAAGTTTTCATACTAGTCTTATTTATTATTCTGATAACTCTCTTAATTTCTCAAGCTCAGTTATTATTATTATTTTATTTCCTCTAACACGTATTAATTTATCACTTTCAAATTTTGAAAGTTTTCTGCTTATAGTCTCCCTAGTTACTCCACAATAATTTGCCATATCTTCTCTATTTATTGGAAGCTTTATCAATATTCCTTCTTCATCTTCTTGTCCATATTTTGTAGAAAACTCAATTAGCATACTGGCAACTCTAGATACAACATCCTTTGTAGCAAGCACTTTGGCTAAATCTTCTGTTTCACTTAATTTTTTACTTATTTCCTTTATTATTTTTAAAGATATTGATGGGTTTTTTATTAATATGTCTTCTAGATTTTCTTTTGAAATAGTGCAAATTCTTGCATTTGTTATTGCTGTTACAGAAAATCTACTAGCTTCGTCATTAAATAAATTTGATTCTCCTAGAAAATCACCTTTAGTTAAAATATGTAATATTTGTTCTTTCCCATCCTTTGTCATTTTAGATATTTTTATCTTTCCATCTTTTATAAGTAATAATTTATTTAATATTTCTCCTTCCCTACATACTATCTCACCTTTTATATACTCTTTTCTCTTAACCGTATTTATTACATCCTTAAGCTCTTCGTCCGTTAAAGAAGCGAATATAGAGATATTTCTCGCACATGATAATTTACTTTTATTACAATCCTTGCATCCACAAATTTCTATCATTATGTTATACCTCCTTATTTATCCATTATAGTATATATGTTTAGATAATAACATTATTATATGTATAAAAAATGATTGAGTATAATGGATTTCTTAATAATTCCACTTACTCAATCATTTTCTATTTAAATATTTAATTTCTTTTTTTACTAGCTATAAGTGATATTCCACCAAGTAAGCTTATAATACCAAGTACTGAGACTGTACCTACTCTTCCTGTTACAGGTAATTTATTAGAATTACTATTTTTATCTTGTATCTCTAATTCTGACTTTTTGTCTTCACCTACTGGCTTACTTGGTTTCTCTACTTGACCATTATCTAATGATTCATCTTTTCCATCAGAATCTCCTGGTTGCTCTGGTTTTCCAGGCTCCTCTGGTTGTTCCGGTTTGTCTGGATCTACAGGCCTATCTGGATCCACCGGTTTGTCAGGATCTACTGGTTTGTCAGGATCTACCGGCTTATCTGGATCCACTGGTTTATCTGGATCTACAGGTTTGTCTGGATCCACTGGCTTGTCAGGGTCCACCGGCTTGTCAGGATCCACTGGTTTATCCGGATCTATTGGTTTATCCGGATCCACTGGCTTGTCAGGATCTACCGGTTTGTCAGGATCTACTGGTTTGTCTGGATCCACTGGCTTGTCAGGATCTACCGGTTTGTCTGGATCTACTGGCTTGTCAGGATCCACTGGTTTATCCGGATCTATTGGTTTATCCGGATCTATTGGTTTATCCGGATCCACTGGTTTATCTGGATCTACAGGCTTATCTGGATCTACAGGCTTATCTGGATCTACTGGCTTGTCTGGATCTACTGGCTTATCAGGATCTACTGGTTTGTCAGGATCCACTGGTTTATCCGGATCTACTGGCTTATCTGGATCTACTGGTTTATCTGGATCCACTGGCTTGTCTGGATCTACTGGTTTATCTGGATCTACTGGTTTACCTGGATCTACTGGTTTATCTGGATCTACTGGTTTGTCAGGATCCATTGGTTTATCCGGATCTACTGGTTTGTCAGGATCCACTGGTTTATCCGGATCCACTGGCTTGTCTGGATCTACTGGCTTATCAGGATCTACTGGTTTATCCGGATCCACAGGCTTATCTGGATCCACAGGCTTATCTGGATCCACTGGTTTGTCAGGATCCACTGGCTTATCCGGATCTACAGGTTTATCTGGATCCACTGGCTTGTCAGGTTCCACTGGCTTATCTGGATCTACTGGTTTGTCTGGATCCACTGGCTTGTCTGGATCTACTGGCTTGTCAGGATCTACTGGTTTGTCAGGATCTACTGGTTTGTCTGGATCCACTGGTTTGTCTGGATCCACTGGCTTGTCAGGATCTACTGGTTTGTCAGGATCTACTGGCTTGTCTGGATCTACTGGCTTGTCAGGATCTACTGGTTTGTCAGGATCTACTGGCTTGTCAGGTTCCACTGGCTTATCTGGATCTACTGGTTTGTCAGGGTCCACTGGCTTGTCTGGATCTACCGGCTTATCCGGATCCACTGGTTTATCTGGATCTACAGGTTTATCTGGATCTACTGGCTTGTCAGGATCTACTGGCTTATCCGGATCTATTGGTTTATCTGGATCCACTGGTTTATCTGGATCTACTGGTTTGTCAGGATCTACTGGCTTATCAGGATCCAATTCTTTAACATTCACTGCTTCAACATAAGCTATATTATTTATTTTGTCATTAATTATTTCAAATTCTATTAGTGTATTATCTAATATATATCCTTCTGGAGCCTTAATTTCCTTAAAATAATATTTCCCAGGAATTAAGTCATATACAATTATTTTTCCTTCACTATTAGTAGTATATTCTCCTATAGTTTCTAATTTATCATTTAATAATTCGAATACTGCTCCTTCTAATGCGTTTCTATTATCCTTATCTAATTTAGTAAGTATAACAGAACCTTTAAATACTTCTGGCTCATCAGGAATCTTAGTATTTTCAACTACACATTCAACTGTAATTTCTGTTTCACCAAATTTTATTTCAAATTCTGTTTTATTATCTGATATAGAATATCCATCCGGTGCCTTAATTTCATAAAATGCATACTTACCTGGTACTAATCCTGATATTTCTATTAATCCTTCAGAATTTGTTACTAATGAATCATTTATAACTTCATTAGTATCTAGATTAACTAATTTAAATATTGCGCCTTCTAAAGCTTCTTTAGAATCTGAATCTATTTTTTTAAGTTTAACTGACCCCTTTAATAGAGTATTTACTGCTTTACCAACATTTATTGTTGTTGTATTTCCAATCTCTATTTTGAATTCATATTTTTTATTGCTTAATTCATATCCGTTAGGTGCTTTTGTTTCTTCAAGATAATAATCTCCAAAGCCTAACCCGTTAACTTTTACTAATCCTTCTCTATTAGAAGTATAGATTCCTTCTTGCTTTTTCCACTCCCCATTAACATTTTTATAAAGAGTAAACTCTGCTCCTTCTAACGCATTATTTTTTTCATCGACCTTTAAAAGTTCTGCTGATCCACCATTAAATATATTAACATGCCTTCCAGCATATACAGTTTCATTTTCACCTGAAACTATAGTGAAATTATACTTTGTTTCATCTAATTTATATCCATCTGGTGATTTTATTTCTTTCAAATAATAATCTCCAGGCTCTAAATCTGTTACTTTAACTATACCATTTTCATCTGATTCAACTTCTTTTATTAATTTATCAGATGCACCATATAATCCAAAAATTGCCCCACTTAATGGTTTATTTTCTTCATCTACTTTTTCTAATTTTGCAGATCCATTTACAAATATATTTTCAACATTTCCAAGCTCTATTGTTACATTATTTTCCCTTGTTATTTCAAATGGATATTGCTTATCTGATAATAAATAACCGTCCGGTGATTTAACTTCTTTTAGATAATATTTCCCAACCTTTAATTCTTTAACCTCTACTATACCATCTTTATCTGATGTATAAGTACCTTCTTGTTTATCCCATGAACCATTATTATCTTTATAAAGTTCAAAAATCGCACCTTCTAGAGGATTCCCTAAAGTGTCAACTTTCTTTAATTTAACTGAACCTCCATTAAAAACATTAATTGATGTTCCAACGTCAACTACTGTCATTTCACCGCTCTTAATTTCAAAAGAATACTTATTTTCATCTATAGCATAACCCTCTGGTGCATTTATTTCCTTAAAATAATATTTTCCTGCAGCTAATCCCTGGATATCTATAACTCCATTGTTATCTGATACTACAACTTTAACAAGCTCATTACTTTCTTCTCTATATACTCCAAATTCCGCCCCCTCTAAAGCTTCATTTCCATCATGTAATTTAAGAAGTTTAGCTTGTCCTGCTTTAAATATGTTTACTACAGGATCTTTTTGTATTAATACGGTATCTTTACTCCCTACTATAATTTCAAACTCATATTTACTATTGCTATCTAAATCATATCCCTCTGGTGCACTTATTTCTTGAAGATAATACCTTCCAGGATATAAATCTAATACTTCTACTTTTCCATCTTTATCAGAAATAACTTCAGATATTTTTGTACCGTCCTCTTTATATACCCCAAATACAGCTCCTTGAAGTGGATTATTTTGATCATCAACTTTATATAATAATGCATTTCCTTTTATTATTTTATTTACTACTTCTTTTAAATCTATTTTATTTGCTTTTCCCGATTCTATTACTACATCATAAACTTCATTACTTAATTCATAACCCTTAGGCGCTTTTATTTCTTTTACATAATAAGTTCCTGCTTCTATATCAGTAAATTTAACATTACCTTCTTTATCAGATATAACTGTCTGTATTAAAGTATCATCACTTTTCCTAAATAGTCCGAATTCTGCTCCTTCTAATGGTTCATTGTTTTCACCTATTTTGTTAAGTTTAACTTCTCCTTTAGCTAAACTGAAAAAGTCACCCCAATTAAAGAAAAAATTATGGCATTCAAATCCTCCAAACTGATTAAGTTCTCCTGCCACTAACTGCCCATTGACACTTCCCCCTTTAGTATCAACATAAGCATTTGGAGCTATAATACTTCCAACTATACCTTTACCACCTATATATACATTTGTAGCATTTGGGAACATCCAAATCACTTTTGATGCCAATTTAAAAAGAGTTTTATTTTGAGGCTTACTTGTATCAACTATTCCATAGTGTAAATCTCCAGCATCTTCTCCTTGACCTAAGTATTCTATACCTGCTGAAGTAAATTCAATATTCTTTGCATCAGAATATATAACAACAAATTCATCATCATTTACCTCTGGAATCTTTACATCTTTAATTATTATGTTATCTTTGCCATCAGTTAAACCTGATGATATAAATACATTTGGATTATTTTTATCTCTTCCAAATCCCCACTTACCACTTTTTTCTCCTGTATATCCTTCCTCTAACTTATTACCTGGAATATAAAGATCTACTAAAGTTTCAGAATCAATACTTTCTGTATTGTAGATACTTGCCTGATTAGTTGCATTATCAACAGCTTGTCTCATTTCTGCAAATTTATTTTCTATCTCATCTACAGGCTTAACTTCACAATTAACAAATTGACCCGGTTTAGTATGAGATGGGATTTTAGACAGTTTTTCTTTAGTTTCTTCATTACTAACAACTATAGTATCTGCTAATACATCTAAATTAGAATTATTAGATATATAATTCTTTCCTATAAGGACCGATGGACTGCCATTCTCTATGTAAATTGATCCCATAAGATTGGCTGCTCCAGTTGCAGATGCTGGAACTGAAAAAGCCTCATTAACAGTAAAATCTCCTTGTACAGCTATAGCACCTTCTGTATCAGCTTTTGTAGCAGTATGGTTACCGAATACTATTGAGTTATAATGATTTAATCCCCCAAGATTCTCTAAAGACCCTATAGTTAATGCTACTACTTCTTTTACCGGCAATATATTGCCTATAATTAAAAATATTACGGTGAGCATTGCTAAAGTATTTTTAAATTTTAACCTTTTGCCTCTTTTCATCTACATCCCCTTTCCATTATTTTTAAATTAAGTAATTTATTCGTTGTTATGCTGATAGATTATCATAATAATTTTTATATTTCAATATGTCAAAAATTTGCTTATTTTAAGTTTAAAATTATTTTTCAAAAAATATTTAAGAGTATAATAAGTGAAATTATATTTATGATTTTTATACTTATTTTATATTGATTTACATCTATTTATTTTAAATTATATTTATATTAATTAATTTATTATTGTTTATAATTGTCTTTTTATGTCGATATTTTTTTGTAAAAAAAATTAAAGATAGAATTTAAAATCCTATCTTTATATTACTTTTATATATGATTTTTATTTGCTTATAGCATTTTGTATAAGCTTAATATCTTCTTCGTTAATTTCTTGAAATCTATATTTTTGTGTACAATTTGGATACTTTTCTGTATCTACTTTACTCAAGAACATATCTAAAGGCCTTACAAATATTCCAAATTCACCATATAAAGCTTTATATACTACTAATTCTTCCATAGTCTCAGAATGTTTAGCAACATCTAAAACTAAATATAACTTACCTTTAAAATGTTTAACTACTTTTCCTTTTAAATTATCTATATTTCTTTCCATAAATCTCACTCCATAATTTTTCTTTTGTTATATTTTATCTATCAAATATAATTGATTTATAAAATGCAAAGAATTCTCTTGCATACATTGATGGAACTAGATACCACTTTGTTCTACTTGTATATGAATTAATATTACTGTATCCATTCCTTTTAGCTATTATATTACTTCTTAGAGCATGAAAATCTGTTGTTATAAACGTAACTGCTAACTCATCTATATTTTTATTACTTATCTTTTCAATTATATCTTTTGAATACTTAAAGTTTTCATAAGTACTTGTTGCTCTATCTTCAAGAATTATTCTATTATTATCTAAACCGTTTTTAACTAAATATCTTCTCATAGCCTCTGCTTCAGTTATATCTTCACCAGGTCCCATTCCTCCTGATACTATCACATTACCTTCATAATCTGTCTTTTCAATAAATTCTAATGTAGAATCCAATCTGTCCTTTAAAGTAGTTGTTATAGTTTCCCCTCGTACACCTGCACCAAGTACAACTATATAATCAGCTTTTTCTGTTGAACTTTTAGAATACATTAATATACATGCTTCTGTTATTAAAAATATAGCTACACATATAAAAAATAAAATTTTAAATGGTTTAAAGAATTTAAATGTTTTTATATATGAATTTATCTTTTCATGGAAGAAGTAATATACCAGCATTAAAGCACCTAAAATTAAATAAAAAGTGCTAAATGTAGTGTAACCAAATACTAAATTAACTAATATAAAATAGCTTATACATAAAATACCCAATATAAATAAAATTATCATAGAATCCCCCCTATCACCTTTATATAATAATATCATACAAGGAGGATTTAATATATTTAAAAATAAAAAAAGAGATAGTAGTTTACTATCTCTTTTCGTTCACACCTGGCAACGTCTTACTCTCCCGCACGGTCACCCATGAAGTACCATCAGCGCTATAGAGCTTAACTTTCCTGTTCGGAATGGGAAGGAGTGTTTCCTCTATGCCATCATCACCAGATATCAGAGTGTTCTCTGAAAATTGCATATGAATTTTTGTTGATCGTCTGTTTTTATTGGTCAAGCCCTCGACCTATTAGTATCAGTCAGCTGAACATGTTACCATGCTTACACCTCTAACCTATCAACCTTGTGTTCTTCAAGGGGTCTTACTAGCTTATGCTATGGGAAATCTCATCTTGAGGTGGGCTTCACGCTTAGATGCTTTCAGCGTTTATCCCTTCCCGACTTAGCTACCCAGCTATGCTCTTGGCAGAACAACTGGTACACCAGAGGTCAGTCCATCCCGGTCCTCTCGTACTAAGGACAGCTCCTCTCAAATTTCCTACGCCCGCGACGGATAGGGACCGAACTGTCTCACGACGTTCTGAACCCAGCTCGCGTGCCGCTTTAATGGGCGAACAGCCCAACCCTTGGGACCTACTTCAGCCCCAGGATGCGACGAGCCGACATCGAGGTGCCAAACCTCCCCGTCGATGTGAACTCTTGGGGGAGATCAGCCTGTTATCCCCGAGGTAGCTTTTATCCGTTGAGCGATGGCCCTCCCACGAGGTACCACCGGATCACTAAGCCCGACTTTCGTCCCTGCTCCACTTGTGGGTGTCGCAGTCAGGCTCCCTTCTGCCTTTGCACTCTACGAACGATTTCCGACCGTTCTGAGGGAACCTTTGGGCGCCTCCGTTACTTTTTAGGAGGCGACCGCCCCAGTCAAACTGCCCACCTAACAATGTCCTGTCACCAGATTCATGGCGTCCAGTTAGAATTCCAGTAATATCAGGGTGGTATCCCAAGGACGACTCCATTAGGACTGACGTCCTAATTTCCCAGTCTCCCACCTATCCTGTACAGATAATACCGAAATTCAATGCTAAGCTACAGTAAAGCTCTACGGGGTCTTTCCGTCCAATCGCGGGTAGCGAGCATCTTCACTCGCACTACAACTTCGCCGGATTTGCAGTTGAGACAGTGCCCAAGTCATTACGCCATTCGTGCGGGTCAGAACTTACCTGACAAGGAATTTCGCTACCTTAGGACCGTTATAGTTACGGCCGCCGTTTACTGGGGCTTAAGTTCACACCTTCGCTTACGCTAAGTGTTCCCCTTAACCTTCCAGCACCGGGCAGGCGTCAGCCCCTATACATCAGCTTTCGCTTTAGCAGAGACCTGTGTTTTTGCTAAACAGTTGCTTGGGCCTATTCTCTGCGACCTACTCTCGTAGGCACCCCTTCTCCCGAAGTTACGGGGTCAATTTGCCTAGTTCCTTAACTGCAATTCTTCCGCCGGCCTTAGGATTCTCTCCTCATCTACCTGTGTCGGTTTGCGGTACGGGCACTACTTCTCTCTCTAGATGCTTTTCTTGGAAGCATGGAATCAGATACTTCGGTTCCGTAGAACCTTCCCCATCACGCCTCAGGATTGTTAAAGCGGATTTGCCTACTCTAACTCCCTAAACGCTTAGACTAACATCCAATAGTTAGCACATCCTATCCTTCTCCGTCACACCATCGATAATAACGATTATAGTGGTATCGGAATATCAACCGATTGTCCATCACCTACGCCTTTCGGCCTCGGCTTAGGTCCCGACTAACCCTCAGCGGACGAACCTTCCTGAGGAAACCTTAGATATTCGGCCTGTAGGATTCTCACCTACATCTCGCTACTGATGCCAACATTCTCACTTGTAATCAGTCCACCGCTCCTTACGGTACGACTTCAGCCCGATTACAACGCTCCTCTACCGCTCACACTAAGTGTGAACCCGTAGCTTCGGTGGTAAGTTTAGCCCCGTTACATTTTCGGCGCAGGATCTCTCGACTAGTGAGCTATTACGCACTCTTTCAATGAGTGGCTGCTTCTAAGCCAACATCCTAGTTGTCTTAGAAATCCCACATCCTTTCCCACTTAACTTACACTTTGGGACCTTAGCTGACGATCTGGGCTGTTTCCCTTTTGACCATGGATCTTATCACTCACAGTCTGACTGCCGGATTAAAAGTATGTGGCATTCGGAGTTTGATAAGGTTCGGTAAGCGCTATGCCCCCTAGCCCATTCAGTGCTCTACCTCCACTACTCACATGTCCGACGCTAGCCCTAAAGCTATTTCGAGGAGAACCAGCTATCTCCGAGTTCGATTGGAATTTCTCCGCTATCCACAGCTCATCCCATGCTTTTTCAACAGCAACGTGGTTCGGTCCTCCACGAGGTTTTACCCTCGCTTCAACCTGGCCATGGATAGGTCACCCGGTTTCGGGTCTACGGCATGCAACTAGTCGCCCTATTAAGACTTGGTTTCCCTTCGGCTCCGTACCTTAAGTACTTAACCTTGCTACATACCGTAACTCGTTGGCTCGTTCTACAAAAAGCACATCATCACCCTCATAAGGGGCTTTGATCGGTTGTAGGCACACGGTTTCAGGTTCTATTTCACTCCCCTCCCGGGGTTCTTTTCACCTTTCCCTCACGGTACTGCTTCACTATCGGTCATCAGGTAGTATTTAGCCTTGGGAGGTGGTCCTCCCTGCTTCCCACAAGGTTTCACGTGTCTCGTGGTACTCTGGATCAGAACTTTAGGCTTTCTCGTTTCACCTACGTGACTATTACACTCTACGGTTTAACTTTCCAGTTATCTTCGGTTACAATAGCTTCCTAAGTTAATGTTCTGTCCGCAACCCCAAAGATAAATCTTTGGTTTGGGCTCTTTCCTTTTCGCTCGCCGCTACTAAGAAAATCGATTTTTCTTTCTCTTCCTCTAGGTACTTAGATGTTTCAGTTCCCTAGGTTACCCTCATATAGCTATGTATTCACTATATGATACATGGGGTTAACCCATGTGAGTTCCCTCATTCGGAAATCTCCGGATCTCTGGCTATGTGCGCCTACCCGAAGCTTATCGCAGCTTATCACGTCCTTCATCGGCTCCTGATGCCAAGGCATTCACCATGCGCCCTTTGTAGCTTGACCTATTTAGTCATTTATATCAAAATTATTACAATTCAGATCTAACAAAGAATAGTATTTGTAAAAATACATTTTTTCTTGGCTTGTTGTATCAACAATTTATATTCATATGCAATTTTCAAAGAACATAACATTACAAATATTATGTAACGTTTATTTACTTTGAGAAACTTGGTTTCTCAAAATTGAACAGAATTTTTTAAACCTTCTTTTAAAGAAGAAATTCGAATTTCGAATTTTTTATTTACCAGTTAATCATCTTGTTAACTGAATTCTCCATAGAAAGGAGGTGATCCAGCCGCAGGTTCTCCTACGGCTACCTTGTTACGACTTCACCCCAATCGCTGACCCTACCTTAGGTCGCTGCCTCGCTTACGCGTTAGCTCACGAACTTTGGGTATTGCCAACTCTCATGGTGTGACGGGCGGTGTGTACAAGGCCCGGGAACGTATTCACCGCGACATGCTGATTCGCGATTACTAGTAACTCCAGCTTCATGTAGGCGAGTTTCAGCCTACAATCCGAACTGAGACAAGTTTTGAAGTTTAGCTCCACCTTGCGGTATTGCATCTCTCTGTACTTGCCATTGTAGCACGTGTGTAGCCCTAGACATAAGGGGCATGATGATTTGACGTCATCCCCACCTTCCTCCTGGTTAACCCAGGCAGTCTCGCTAGAGTGCTCAACTTAATGGTAGCAACTAACAATAGGGGTTGCGCTCGTTGCGGGACTTAACCCAACATCTCACGACACGAGCTGACGACAACCATGCACCACCTGTCACTCTGTTCCCGAAGGAACTTCCCCGATTAAGGGTAATGCAGAGGATGTCAAGTCTAGGTAAGGTTCTTCGCGTTGCTTCGAATTAAACCACATGCTCCGCTACTTGTGCGGGCCCCCGTCAATTCCTTTGAGTTTTAATCTTGCGACCGTACTCCCCAGGCGGAATACTTAATGCGTTAGCGGCGGCACAGAGGTGTTGAAACCCCTACACCTAGTATTCATCGTTTACGGCGTGGACTACCAGGGTATCTAATCCTGTTCGCTCCCCACGCTTTCGAGCCTCAGCGTCAGTTACAGTCCAGAGAGTCGCCTTCGCCACTGGTGTTCTTCCTAATCTCTACGCATTTCACCGCTACACTAGGAATTCCACTCTCCCCTCCTGCACTCTAGATTCCCAGTTTGGAATGCAGCACCCAGGTTGAGCCCGGGTATTTCACATCCCACTTAAAAATCCGCCTACGCTCCCTTTACGCCCAGTAAATCCGGACAACGCTCGCCACCTACGTATTACCGCGGCTGCTGGCACGTAGTTAGCCGTGGCTTCCTCCTTGGGTACCGTCATTATCGTCCCCAAAGACAGAGCTTTACAATCCGAAGACCGTCATCACTCACGCGGCGTTGCTGCATCAGGGTTTCCCCCATTGTGCAATATTCCCCACTGCTGCCTCCCGTAGGAGTCTGGGCCGTGTCTCAGTCCCAATGTGGCCGATCACCCTCTCAGGTCGGCTACGCATCGTCGCCTTGGTAAGCCATTACCTTACCAACTAGCTAATGCGCCGCGGGTCCATCTCATAGCGGATTGCTCCTTTAATTGCTGTTTCATGCGAAACTGCAATGTTATGCGGTATTAATCTCCCTTTCGGGAGGCTATTCCCCTCTATGAGGCAGGTTACCCACGTGTTACTCACCCGTCCGCCGCTAATCCGTTTCCCGAAGGAAACTTCATCGCTCGACTTGCATGTGTTAGGCACGCCGCCAGCGTTCGTCCTGAGCCAGGATCAAACTCTCAATAAAAAGTTTAATCTTTTAACTCATAAAACTTACTTTTCAAAAGAATTGCTGGTTTAAATGTTATTTATATATTCTGTTCAATTTTCAAAGACCAATTTTCCTCTGTCGCACTCAAGCGACTTATTTATAATATCATGTTTATCGATTTTTGTCAACAACTTTTAAAAATTTTTCTTTAAATTTTAATTATGTTGTTATACCTCTTTCGAGAAGCGATTTCTCGCAACCGACTTGTATGATTATATACTGTTTTTCGACATTAATTATATATATTATATGTATATAATTAAATTAACTCTAGTATATTCTATTTTCCTCTAATTTTCATCATTTATCTTGTATTGATACACTTGGATAAGTGTCCTGTTTTATATAACTTATTAACTGATATTAATCAATAAAATCCCCTAAAATGCATTAAGGTTTTATGTAATTAAGTATATAAATTTTAATAATATACGGTTATTATAATTTACATTATTAATACTTATATATAAAAATAAAGCTAACTATATTAAATATAGATAGCTTTATTTATTAACAGCTTTTATTATTTTTTATTTAAATTTTATTTCTCCATTTGTTATATCTTCTATTATAGCAAGTGATTCTACCCTTGCCCCTAATGATTCTAATACTTCTCTACCTTCTTGGAATCCTTTTTCTATTACTATTCCAATTCCAACTAGATTAGCCTTCGCTTTTTCTACTAATTCTATTAATCCTTTTGATGCACAACCTTTTGCTAAGAAGTCATCTATTACTAATATATTTTCGCCTTCATTTAAAAATCTTTTTCCTACTCTTACTTTATATTCTTTATTTTTTGTAAATGAATGTACAGTTACTTCATGAAGCTCTTTATCTAAGTTAAGACTTTCAGCCTTTTTAGCAAAAACAACAGGAACATAATCAAAATATTGAGCTACTATTGCAGCTATTCCTATACCGGATGCTTCTATAGTTAATATCTTATCGATTTTTTCGCCTTCAAATCTTCTTTTAAATTCTTTTCCTATTTCATTTAAAAGTCTTATATCCATTTGGTGATTTAAAAAACTATCAACCTTTAATATATTGCCTTCTCTTACTCTTCCGTCTTCTAATATTTTATTTTTTAATAATTCCATATCTGTTCCTCTCCCTTAATTTTATTTAAATGATCCTAATAACAAAAAAACTAGACCACTTCAGTCTAGGAACATATAGTTTATTATATAACTTTACTATATATTCGTAGTTAGGATTTGGCTCCTTGTAGAAACACCCAAGCCATAATTATTTGGGCATATACGAATTTTGTTTAATTTATTTAGTATAATATATCATTATTGATGTTATTGTTCAAGCATTTTATTTTTATAAACTTAAAATTCCATCAATTTACGACTTTTACTAACAATTGCTTACTATTTTTATTTAATATTACATATAAATTTATAAAAAAAAGAGATAGTAGTTTACTATCTCTTTTTGTTCACACCTGGCAACGTCTTACTCTCCCGCACGGTCACCCATGAAGTACCATCAGCGCTATAGAGCTTAACTTTCCTGTTCGGAATGGGAAGGAGTGTTTCCTCTATGCCATCATCACCAGATATCAGAGTGTTCTCTGAAAATTGCATATGAATTTTTGTTAATCGTCTGTTTTTATTGGTCAAGCCCTCGACCTATTAGTATCAGTCAGCTGAACATGTTACCATGCTTACACCTCTGACCTATCAACCTTGTGTTCTTCAAGGGGTCTTACTAGCTTATGCTATGGGAAATCTCATCTTGAGGTGGGCTTCACGCTTAGATGCTTTCAGCGTTTATCCCTTCCCGACTTAGCTACCCAGCTATGCTCTTGGCAGAACAACTGGTACACCAGAGGTCAGTCCATCCCGGTCCTCTCGTACTAAGGACAGCTCCTCTCAAATTTCCTACGCCCGCGACGGATAGGGACCGAACTGTCTCACGACGTTCTGAACCCAGCTCGCGTGCCGCTTTAATGGGCGAACAGCCCAACCCTTGGGACCTACTTCAGCCCCAGGATGCGACGAGCCGACATCGAGGTGCCAAACCTCCCCGTCGATGTGAACTCTTGGGGGAGATCAGCCTGTTATCCCCGAGGTAGCTTTTATCCGTTGAGCGATGGCCCTCCCACGAGGTACCACCGGATCACTAAGCCCGACTTTCGTCCCTGCTCCACTTGTGGGTGTCGCAGTCAGGCTCCCTTCTGCCTTTGCACTCTACGAACGATTTCCGACCGTTCTGAGGGAACCTTTGGGCGCCTCCGTTACTTTTTAGGAGGCGACCGCCCCAGTCAAACTGCCCACCTAACAATGTCCTGTCACCAGATTCATGGCGTCCAGTTAGAATTCCAGTAATATCAGGGTGGTATCCCAAGGACGACTCCATCAGGACTGACGTCCTGATTTCCCAGTCTCCCACCTATCCTGTACAGATAATACCGAAATTCAATGCTAAGCTACAGTAAAGCTCTACGGGGTCTTTCCGTCCAATCGCGGGTAGCGAGCATCTTCACTCGCACTACAACTTCGCCGGATTTGCAGTTGAGACAGTGCCCAAGTCATTACGCCATTCGTGCGGGTCAGAACTTACCTGACAAGGAATTTCGCTACCTTAGGACCGTTATAGTTACGGCCGCCGTTTACTGGGGCTTAAGTTCACACCTTCGCTTGCGCTAAGTGTTCCCCTTAACCTTCCAGCACCGGGCAGGCGTCAGCCCCTATACATCAGCTTTCGCTTTAGCAGAGACCTGTGTTTTTGCTAAACAGTTGCTTGGGCCTATTCTCTGCGACCTACTCTCGTAGGCACCCCTTCTCCCGAAGTTACGGGGTCAATTTGCCTAGTTCCTTAACTGCAATTCTTCCGCCGGCCTT
>NZ_AP042456.1:0-235000 GCF_055396605.1 Clostridium budayi | reverse complement strand
GAATGCAATGAAAGCTAATCCTATTCCACTTGATACAACCTCTTCAATTGCAACTCCTTGAGCTGATGCCATAACTCCAAGTATAGCAAATACACCTATAGCTGATAAAAATTCAAATCCGCAATTTGCAAATGCAGTCATAAATGCACTGTTATTAATATCTGTTTTCTTTGGAAGATAACTTGAATATGTCATCATAATACCTGTTGCTAAACTTAATGAGAAAAATACTTGTCCATATGCTGAAATCCAAACTTGAGGATCTCTAACCTTTTCCCAATCTGGTGTAAATAACTTATTAAGTCCAATAGAAGCTCCATCTAATGTAACTCCTCTTATAACTATTATTATCATTATTATTAATAAAGCAGGTAATAATATCTTACTTATCTTTTCAATTCCAGCCTTAACCCCTTTATAACATACAAACCAATTAACAGCCCATATTAAAGCAATTCCTATTAGTATTGGCCAAACAATTCCACCAAAATGTAATGGTGAATCTGATAGTTTTAGAAAATCATTATAAAAATAAGCATTTGTATCATTTCCCCAAGACTTATTAAAACTCATAGTTAAGTATTTGATAGCCCAACTTAAAATCATAGAATAGTAGCATAGTATAACTCCCGAACTAATTACTGGCCACCATCCAAACCATTCAAACTTTTTGTTTGCCCTTGCTAGTGCAAGTGGTGTTGAACCTCTATATTTATGTCCCATACTATATTCTAATATTAATAGTGGTATTCCAGCTGTAAATATAGCTACAAAGTATGGAATTAAAAAAGCTCCTCCTCCACTTGAATAAACTACATACGGAAATCTCCATATGTTTCCTAGTCCGACTGCAGAACCTACAGCTGCAAGAATAAATCCAATTTTACTGCCCCATTGCTCTCTATTTTCCTCCATTATAATACCCCCTAATATAATTTATTGTTAAAATTTTACATGTTATAGTTAAACAAAAAGCCTCATATCATATATGAAGCTATAAATTCAATTTTTATAATTTCGCTTAAATACTATGAAACTATTTACCCCAATATTTTCATTTTGATAATATTTAATCCAATTTATTAATTATTACATATATTAATTATATAACTACAGTATTATTTGTCAATAAAATAATCCATTTATTATCATTTTATAAATTTTAATATACAATTTTTGAATAAATAAAAAACACCAATCTAAAATGATTAGTGTTTTTATACAATCGTTAAATACTAAAATAATCTTATACTATCAGTAAACTTTCCATCTTCCATTTCGACCTTATATAATGCAATTCCATCTAAACTTCCTTCGAAAGGCTCAAATATATCTAATATAAAATTAAACGCTTCCTTCATCTTTTCTTTATTAAGTCCCATAGCCAAACTACAATGTGGATTCCACATTCCAGGACGATAATATTTTCTTGCTGTATCTTCAAATTCTTTAAAATATTCATAGTAATCTCTATGAAGACTAAGTAACTCTTCCGTAACCACAGGCGTTACGAAACATGCACCTGTATCGGGAAACACTCCTAACACATCAAATCTAGTATCTATAATTTGCATTTTAGATTTAAATTCTTTCATCTTCGCTATAAACTTTTCTTCATCTATTTCTTCATAAATGGCAAGAGTTATATGAGGAAATAATCCATCTGTATTTATTAAACTTGAATCAATCCCTTTTTCACTTAACTGAGACCAAATAGATTTTATATATCTTGAAGATCTTTTATCTAAAAATACATCTACTATATACATAATTTTACCTCCCAAGTCCTTTTATCCTATTCTGTTACTAATTAACCTATAAATCTCCTATTATATATTCTATCATATGTATGAAAAACAAAAAGAACATTCTAATCTTAGATTAGAATGTTCTTTAAATCTTAATTTATTTTACCTAAATGAAGTTTTAACAGCTTTCATTAATATTTTTGGATCTTTCTTATATTCAGTTACTGGACAAATCTTTTTATTCTTTACTCCAAATAGTTCATACACTGCAATTCTTGCACCACGAACTGAGTATTCTTCTGTGAATACCATATCTTCTGGAATTTCAACATATTGACCTATCATAGCAAAGTTTGTTGATCCATCTGGTACTACCTTTGGACGGTCACTCATCTTACGAGGTTCAAATTGAGAGTCTATATATGGCATCATACACGGAATAACATTTACTACTGATTTCATAATTTCATCTAAATGTTCTTCCATATGCAATTGACATATAAGTTCTGTCAACAATTCTTCACCTGTACATTCACGCATAGGTTTCTTTACATAATCTCCAATTCTATCTGTATATAATCCATATGCCCATAGCATTGTTGTATCCATTGGTTGACTTCTAAAGTATGGTTGTGCTGCAATAACTATGCTCATAAGCCAGCTGGAATCTTTAAATGTCATTAAAGCACCACTTCCTGGAATATTGCCAGAGAATTGTTCTATAAGCTTTAACATCTTATCTCCTTTAAATGTTACATTAAAGCTTTCCCAATTTGTTCTTTCTGGATTACCAAAGAAAGGTTCAGGATTACCAAGGCCAGGTTTCTTTCCTGCAATTTTAGACCAAAGTTCTCCTGATATTGGGTTGTTTGGTTTATATTCTGGTGCTGTATTCATATCTCCTAAAGTTGAAGAATCTGTCATACATCCTAATGTAGCAATACAAACATCACCATCTTCTAATGTTATTACTTTTTCTTCTCCATCTTCTTCTATATGAATTGCAGTAGCTGTAATTCCTTCTCCTTTATTAAAATCTATATCAGTTACTATAGCGCTAGTATTAAAATCAACACCAAATCCACTTAAGTATGATTTTATTGGAAGTATTACAGAATCATATTGATTATATGGTGTACGTGTAACCCCTGCTAATGTATCTATACGTGAGTATTCTAATATCATACGACCAATGTAACGCTTAAATTCAAATAAACTAGACCATTTTTGGAATGCAAATGTTGTTTGCCACATATGCCAGAAGTTTGTTTGGAAGAAGTTTTTACTCTTTCCGAACCAATCTTCAATAGTTAAATTATCTAATTTATCTTCAGGTGTAAACCATAATTTACTTAATAACATACGATCAGTATTATCAAATCCCATAGTATGAGCATTTAAAATTGAACCATATTTATCAATTAAACGTGCTTGTGCGTGTGTTGGGTGTAAGTGGTCGAAATTAAGTATTTCTTCTGTTACACTCTTTCCCGGGAAATCTAATGATGGAATGCTAGAGAATAGTTCCCAGAAGTTTTCATATGTTTCTTCATTTAACATCCTACCACCACGACATACAAATCCTTCAGTTGCACTTCCTGCACCATCGTTACTACCGCCTAGCACTTTTAATCCTTCATATATATGAATATTTTCTCCTTTAAAATTACAATCTCTTATAAGATAAGCTGCTGCTGCTAATGATGCTAATCCACCACCAACTAAATAAACTTGATTTTCTTCACTGTCTATCATTGGTCTAGCAATTTGAGGTTGTTTTGATTTATCTTTCATTTTCTTAGCTTTAACTGCAGCTATTGTAGCAATTCCTGCTATTGCACCTGCTGTTAATAATGCTTTTTTATTATATTTTTTCTTATTGACCTTTTTTCTCATATAAATCCCCTCAACTTTCCGTTTAGAATTATTTATTACCATACATCTATTATAGTTTAATAGGATTTAATTGTATTTAGACAAAATCACCACTTTGTCTAAAAATATTCTACTTGTAGGATTTATATTTATTTCTTCTTTGTGAGTTTTCTAAAAATATAAGTATACCTATTCCAGCAATCGTTATAATTAGCCCACTTCTTAAAAACGGAGTTTTGTATACTAATTGTACTTCATGTTTTCCACGGTCTATATTACATCCTATAAATGTCCCATTTACAGGGAATGTTTTTACCTCTTCTCCATCTATATTAAGCTTCCATCCTCTTGAATATGGAATTTGAAACATTAATATTCCATCTGTAGAAGATATTATATTACCTAAAACTTCATCATTATTTACTTTATCTATATTGAATGAATTCTCTTTAAGCTTTTTTATTTCACCTTTATAAGTTGGCATATTAAATATTTGTATATCATCGAAAGTATATTCACCAGCATTTTTAAATGTTAGCTCTATAGTATCATTTAAATTTTTTCTTTGAGCAAAATATCCTAAATTATATAGAACACTATCCATCTCAAAATATTCTGATGCATTTAATGAATCTGTCTTATGAAAATTCTTAGTAATACCTTTATATGAAGCACTAACTGTAAACTTATCTCCACTACTCCATCCAGCAAAATTTTTAATTTTATTTTTTACTTTTCTATAAAGACTATCTTCATTAGTTTCTTTTACTAATGGCTTATATTTTAAATTACTTATATTAAGATATATATTTCCTTCATTTATCTCATTATCTTTAATTTTAAATATTATTTTTTCATTAGGCTTATTAACTTTAATCCTATCTTCTTTAATAATAGGTTCACTTTTTTCTATTTCGAAAGATATTTTATTTATTTTAGACTTAATACTATTAATATTGCTTTCTGTATATTTTGAATCAACACTTGCTGCATAAATTAATGATTCCTCTTTTTCTACTCCGTTTAATTTATCAAAAACATTTTTATCTAATATATTTGAATACACATATCCAAATGGTAATACATCTTCATTTTCATAAACAGAATATTTTCCTACATCTTTTACTTTTACTGCCGCTGAATTTATACGCGAATTTTTATCAGATCTACTTATATAATATTTAACTCCCATTACATCACTTACTATAGGTCTATTATCAAAATTTATTATAGGACTATTAGGAGTAAATGCTCTATTATTAAGTGTTCTTGAGAATTCTGCTAAATATCCATTATTAATAGATAAAAAGGAATCTATTCCATTATAATTTAGGAAGAATGAATTATTTCTAGTTCTATCTCTAGATATATTGTCAGCTTTAGCAATTCTATAAAAGCCTTTATCATTTTCTTTAATATATTGTTCAGCCCCACCAAAAGAATCTTCATAATATGAAAATGCAGTGCCTCTCTCTAAAAATTCTTTTACATAATCATTACCAACTGAACTGTATCTATAAAAATTATTGAAAATCACATTTATCAACACTAAAACTAACATAGCTCTAAAAACCTTTTTATCATCTAAATCAGTCTTTCTTTCTACTTTTAAATATCTGTATAGTATTAAAATTATTATTATCCCTATAAATACACTTGGGAAAACTTGACTTTTTATTTTGGGAAACATAATTCTTATAACGCCTAAAATGCCATAACAAAATAGTATTAATCCACCTAAATATATATCCTTTTTCCCTATAAATTTTAAGTTATCAAAACAAACTGCAATAATAATGCTAGATACAAAAGCAAATGCAAATGTCCATCTATTACTAATAGATGAAAATCCATTCATCATAGATCCAAAGCAAGGTAATAAAACCATTATTGAAAATATAATAAACATACTAAAATATGAGAAATACTTCTTTCTAACTTTTATAAATAGAGGAAATAACACAGTTGTAATTATAGGAAAAGTAAGTACAGTCCAGAATGGATAACTTCCTGATGAAATTGATGTATATAGTAAATTTGCATAATAACTAATTGGGTAAAGGAGTATACTTTTTTGCGTATCGTCAGAGGTAATTCTAGATGATGTAGTTATTGAATATAATGTAGGCAATAATATAATGCAAGATATCATAATACCAATTAAAAAGTATAAAAATAACCTTGATAAATATTTTATAAATGCTATATTTTTTGATTTTCTAACTTCAAAGTACCTAAGCATTGCATATAGTACACTTATAATTGCAATCATATAACAAAAATAAAAATTAGATATCATTGATATTGCAACTATAATAGAAAACACATATTTTTTTCTATTATCTAAAATATTTTCTATTCCTATAAAGGCTATTGGTAATAATATTAATGGGTTTATGAAGTATGGATGTCTAAGTGCTGTCATTAAGGCAAATCCAGAAAATGCATAAGGAATACTTCCTAAAATGATTGCATAATTAGAAAATTTCATTCTTCTTCCATACATTAAAAATGCAAGACCAGCAAAGTAAAGTCTAAGCGCTATTAATAAATCATAAACTAGTTCTAGTTTATCTAATGGAAATAACAATGATAGATATGCAAACGGATCTCCAATTACATAATATGAATAAGCTCCTATAATATCGCTACCATATCCTATATTCCAGGACCACTCAGCTAGTCCATTTGATGGGTTCTTTATAAACTCTCTAATCATTTCATTAAAATCATAAAGAATAGAAAAATGCTGATTAATACCATCAGCATTCCAGATAAGTGACTTATTATTTAATATGAAAATACTATAGTATGCTAAAAATATAATAATAAATAATATTGTATAAATTAAAATCGGACTCTTAGATTTATTTATTTTTCCCATTATAATCCCCCCAATTTTTATATGCCAATTATTTCAAATTATATCCATTTACATATATTTAATTCAATATTGTATAAAGCAAGCAAAAAGGTATGTATAACTAAGTTATACATACCTTTAATTGATTTAATAAAACATATTAAAATCTCTTGCATCATGATCCTTTGCTTTTGGTTCTCCAAAGGCTGCTTTTGCACTTTCTACTTGCGGATTATGATTTATATGCTTCTTTTTTCCTTTCTTTTTGCCCATAAATATCACCTCAAGAGTAGTTTGTACAATAGCATTAATAATTATTAGTGGTAATTCTTCTATTCAAATGTATGTCTAATTTTATGTTCTTTTTATTTATTAAATACTTTACCAAATATAAATCTTATAATAGGTCCAGCAATTAATAATTGTAGTGGAAGTGCTACAATAAAATTCATTCCCAGTGCTGTTATGTAAGCTGATGGTAAATCTGATGTTAATCCAACATTATGTAATACTCCAAACATTGACATACATAATACCATACCACAAACCATAAAGACTGATATTAAAATTGCTATTTTTATTTGCTTGTCCCCTTTTTTTATAAATTTAAATGCTAGTGCTTTCGCAGGTCCTGATACAATAAACCAATCGCATATCATAGCAACTACAAATGCAAATGGGAATCCAATTAACGAATCTATAATAACCTGTTTTGAAAACCCTCCAGTATGTAATGACACATTATAAATACTCATGCAAAATACCATAAATGCACACATCATAATAGTAAAAATTAAACTTTCTTTTTTTGTTGTTGGCATAATTTCTTCCCCTTTGTACTCAATATGAAGAATTATATCAACTTTTTTTGACCTCATGTAAGTTTCTATTTTGTTAACATTTTTATTTGCTATGTTAAATATAAATACACACCTTCTTATGAATAAACCTTATCCTTATAGCCAAACCTAATAGAAACTAACTTTTATAAAAGGAGTAAATACTAATGAAATGGAATGGCTCATTAGTATAGTTAAATGCCATTACCCCCATATCATCCATAACACTAGGTGCTGGTGGTGGTTCTAAAGGAGTACCATTCCTATCAAACATAGGTGTCCAGTCTTGAACAGCAAGGCAATATTCTCTAAATGCAGGTATATATGGATTAGTAACCATTACTTGACTTCCTGCAATTGTAGGTTTTCCAGTAAAACTATCAAAGAATTCTGAACCAGATGCCTCGATCATTATTCCTCCATATAAACCATGAAGTTGATGCGTATTAGCAAAAAGATGGTCATGGAAGAAAGTAACCTTTAATTGAACATCTGCATACCATCTAAACACAACTGTTTGATCTTTTCTAGCACCAGTCAAGTAGTTCCAACCAGTATTTGCACCATCCGAAGATAATACATCAAATTTTACAAAGTGAACATGAGCTGATGCAAATATAGTTTTAGTTAACTCTTGGAATGCATTTCCGCCTATTTCATTAGGAAGTTTATTAGTAAAGTGAATTTCTATACATTCACCAGCATTAGCTCTTATAAATAAAGGTTCTGGTTTCTTTTTACCTGATAATACATCCTTTTCATCTTCTGCTAGTACATATAGTCTTCCTTGTGGATCGTGCCAACCGGCCGTATTATAAATTAAAGGCATTTGGATTGCTACTACATCTATTTTTCTTATAGGTGCATTAGGTGGGCATGAATCTACGAATAATGCTCCTTCTGTATAGTTAGGAGCTAGTGCATTTTTTTCAAGCTTTGTTATAGGAAAATCCCTATCCCATCCAATAGGTGGGACTGGAGCTCTTTCACCAAATTTTCCAGGTATAAAGAATGGGAATCCTGGTTTATCTTTTGTTGGTTTTGGTGGAGCTTCTCTATCTGGAAGAGGCATAAGCTTAGTTATAGGAGCATTATCTGGATATTTTCTTGTACCATCTTCTAGTACATCATGAATTCTAAAAATTCCCCACATACCTTCACCAAAGTGAGGATATAAGTGACAATGATAAATAACATCTCCATAAGCTTTTTGTAAGCTACCTGCTCCATAAAGAATATCAAAGGTTATTGTTTGTTGAGGGCTAAGACCTCTTGAATCGTTTTGTTCTGAATCTAAATCCTGTCTTTCATGAAGCCATTGATGAAGGTGTAAATGGAACATATGAGTCTCTTTAACGCCACCATGAATTGCGTGCCATCTTACAGGATCACCAACATAAGCTCTTGGAATTATTGTGTCTGGTGGATCACCAAAAGCCCATGAATCATGGTGAACCTCTTCACCAACACAGTCACTACAAGCTTTTCCTTCCATAATTAACTTCATTCTATTTCTCATAGGTTCAGCCCTATAATTAATAGAGTGAGTCATCTCTATTGCACCCGTCATAGGATCCCTTGGAGGGTTCCCAAGTTTATCTTTAACTGGGGCTTCATCATGAAATATAGTTACATATTCTCTAAAGTCAGGCATATACGGATTATGAATATCTGCAAAAACACCAGATTTTAATTCATAACCAGTTTGAGGATCAGTCCAAGTACTGCCAGGTGCTTCAACAACAATCGCACCAAACAATCCATGAATATTACTTCCAACTTCAGAACTTAAAGAATTCCCAAGATCACCAAAATGAAAAGCACCTTCTACATCTGCATACCATCTATAGGTTATACTTTCATTTGGATTTGCAACGGTATTTTCGTTATCACCTGCAATAGCTCCATCTGAAGTCATAACATCATAAGATAAAGTCTTAACATTTATTGACGCTGGGAAACAAAGTTTATTTGTAAATTTAATTTCTACAACATCTCCTAGATTAGCTCTAATAACAAGAGGTTGAACTAAATTTACAAAGGTATCATGATTATTACATACTAATTTTTTTACTGTGTCTTCATTTTCTGCAAGCACATACATAAGACCATTAGGGTCTACATCACCAAATTTATTATAAACTATTGGAATGTGTATAGCAGAAATATAATATTTTCTTAACATATACTATTCCTCCTTTGTTAAATACACCCTAATAGAAAGTTACTATTTTATCAATGCTTACAAAAAATTCTTTTCCTTGCAATTCTACTGGAACACCGAAGTCAGCTCGCATAATAAGGCATTCATCATAAACTTCTAAAACTTCACCAACAATGAAAAATGGGAATTGTTCTAGCATAATTATTCTATCTTTTTGACCAATTAATTCACTTAGTGCTTCTGATAAAGTTTTTTCAACTATCATAATCTTTCCCCTCCTTTATACCAATGGGAATCTTTCGCCAGCTGGGAAGCTGAAAAAGTTCACTATTTCATTTAGTGGTATGGTTAAAGGCCTTGAGAAAATATATTCTGGTGCATTAGTCATCTTTATATTAACATTCTCTAGTCGTACATATTGATTACTAATCTCTGTAATTTTCCCAGTTAGTATTGGTCTAAATACTTGCCCTAATATATTTAGCTGAGTTGGTTTTAATATAAATACTAAATTTTCATTTCTATGCTCATCTATTTCTTTAGCCAAAGCAGGCCTTGATAATAATTCATTTAAAAATTCCATAAAATATCCCTCCTTACATATCCATGCCATCATGTTCTTCAGAATGGCTCATTATCTCTAAGTTACCTTTTATAATTTTTCCACCCATTGCAATTTCTTGCTCATTAAGATATGGTGCAGAATAAAAATAAAGGGAAGAATATTTTACTGAATTAGGTTTATGACAATCTGCTGGATGCTTTACGCTTCCAAATACAGCTAATTCTCTTAACTTACCACCCATAGATTTTATATGAAATACAGCAATAAACTTTTGGTTATCATCAGTATGATAAAATACTAAATCATTAGAAAAAATAACTTCTCGACTATCATAATTAATTATTGTTAATTCTCCACTACACGTACCGTATTCTTTTTTTATATATAGTCTAAATACTAAATATTCATCGTCTCCGCAGTGTTTACGAGATTTCACTTTAATTAATCCATAACCTTTTACAAGTTCTATACTATTATCAGGTCTTGGAATTATACATACTCCATTTGTACATACTGGAGCAAATACGCCGTTAAATCCACAGCAAGTATCATTGCATTTATCTCCACTTTCACAAAACCTTTTCCAAAAATCTAATAGATCTTCATTAATAGATGGTTCTTCTTCTATCTCGTGCTTAATTTCATTAATTTCTGTGTTTTCCTTTTTTGTCTCATTTGTTTTTTCAGTTAGCATTAAGTTTTTCCTCCTTTGCTTATAATTATATTTTCCCTATACTTCATAATATTTAGGTAGTTGAATTATGTTACAAAGATATATAAAAGTTAAATTTAAAAGCCGCATCTATTTAAGATACGGCTTTTCTAATAAATCTACCCCTATTTAAATCTAACCATCTTTTATTTTTAAAATTCCCCCTATCTAATTTTTGAGGACTAGCTAAGACAGCTAGCCCTTAAAATTAGGTTGTTAATGATTTATTATGATTTATTAGTCTTATACTTATATTTTACATACTGACTTACATCATTTTTATAGTTAATATCGAAAGTATAAAAAAATATTATAGGTTTACACCATTAGAATTTTCGTACTCTATATTATAATTTCATGCTCTTTATTTTAACTATGATATAATATGCATAACATATTGGAGGTGATTTTATGAAGGTTTATGATACATTCAGCTCTAAATCAGCTTGCTCCTTGCAAAGACTACAACAAAGTCAGCTATGCTTTGTCTGGAGCCTAATTTGTTAGTTAGCTGGAGTGCGTACATGTTTTAGGCTCTGTAGCACATAGCTTTCTTAGTATTCTTTGCTTTAATGCCGTAATTTAAAGTGAAGGAGTAAGGAAATGAGTTATAAAAAGGCGCAAGATGTGTTACCAGAGGAAATACTTAAAATAATACAAGAATATATAGACGGAGAATATATTTATATACCTAGGAAAAGTGAAAATCATAAATCCTGGGGAGAAAATAGCGGTATAAAGGATAGCCTTAAGATAAGAAATAATGAAATTTATAAAAAATATCTTAATGGTAATTCTGTTGATGAACTATCCAAAGAATATTATCTGTCAGAAAAAAGTATTAGAAGAATAATAGGTCAAGAAAAACGACTATGCTCATAATCGTTACAGAACTATTTATTAGATTGAATACTTATTTAGAGTCATGTTATTCTTTCATTGTATTAATCCAGTGAAAGTTATCATTTCTAATTTAAGATACTATTTAAGGATAGAATAATTATGAGTATTTTATATATTTTAATTAGATGATTATTATTACTTTCATTTGAAGTGATAATAATCATCTTTTTTTTTGCTTATAAACATGTGAAATTTAAACTATTGTCTTATTGATTTATATAAATAATAAAAATGAAATATGTTAGGAAAGAGGTGCTAGATTTTATGAAAGATTTTATAAAAAAACATGAATATAATTATATAAAGAAATGTTTATATGATTTAAATAATGCCTTTAGAAACTGCATAGATATTGATACTGTAGAAACGACTAAAGCATATATACAAGATAAAATATTTAATATTTTTGATAATTTATCTTATGAAGAAAGAGATTTACTTGATATTAGTAAAATAACTGATTCATTGCATATTAGTCCGTATTTAACTAAATTAGATGAATACACATATGGAATGCCAAACATTACAGCTTCACAGATTAGTAAGTTATTTAGGAAAGAAAAAAAGTTAAAATTACCTGATTTAAATAAAGAAGATTCAAAGAATGTATATTTAGGTTGGATTGATCAATCTATAAGAAAACTACTTGTAGTTTATAATATGGATGGTAAGTTTATTGGAATGTCTTGTAGAATTCAAAATTTTAATTCTAATAATACTAATATATGTGTTCTTTGTAATCATATAGGTAGTGAAGATGAAGTTGCATTTGTTTCACCTATATGCAAAACTTCTAATGCTGGGCAAGATGCTTATAGATCAATAGGATTTCATGTATGTTTAGATAGTGAAAAATGTAATGAAAGAATTGTATCTACTGAAAAGCTTGAGGATATTTTAAAGAATGTAAATAACATAAAATAAATACTCTTAATAAATTATAAGCCTAAAGTATTTTAATTAATACTTTAGGCTATTTTTATTAATTTAATAATATAATATTACTCACTGAACTGATTTAAACTATTTTGCTGATCTCATTTGTTATTAATGACTTTGCTATATTCATCGCTTTTCTGTATATTTTTCCATACTATTTTATCCCTAATGTTTACATATTGAACATCAAAAAGAGCGCTTCCTTTTACACGGAAACGCTCTACCTCCATACTTTACATATCCTTGAAACAAGCGATACAAGATATCTGTATGAATATTAAATTCTTTATCAAATGAATATCTTGACATAACCTGGTTCCTCGCTTTCTATTATCTTTCTGTCCAGTTATTATACCAAGTAAAAATCCTTTAATATTATTTCTTCTTAAATATAGATTTTATCCCTCTTTTAACAACATCAAAAAAGCCTAATGACTTAACTATATGATTTGGGTCAACATAATTTCTAACAGTACGAAGTACTTTCTTTGTTTCTTTAGATGCAAAAGAATATGTACCATTTTTCTTTGTTTGGATTGCGTATCTTGGAATCCACTTACCATTTAGTATTACAGATACAATTACATAGTCAACCTCTTCCCAAGGAATTTGAATGAATTTTTGAACATTATTAGAATTGTAAAATTCAAAACCTTTATCACCAATCATTATTTTCCCATAATCCGTAAGACCTGTAAAAGCAGTTGCATCAACTACTAAATCTACCTTTGTATTAAGTGATTTAACCATACATTCTACCTCTTTTCTATTTAGTATACTTATTAAATTTAATTCAAACTTCTAAATTAAGTATCCATTCTTTCATTTTTATAATATCATAAAATCATTTTCTTAAATTTACTTTAACTTATTTATATTTAAAAATAGCCTAGGCTAAGTAAAAATATTACATTAACCTAGGCTGAGTAAAAAATATTACATTAAACCTATTACGTGGAATATAATTCCGATTACGAATAAAGCAAGAATAATGATAATTGGAGATATCTTCTTCTTAAGTAGCCACATACAAAGAAGTGTTAGTAATAATCCTGCAAGTCCAGGAATTAATGAATCTAAGTTACCTTGTAATGTTGTAACCTTATCAGTAGTTAATGATAAGCCAGATGCTTGTTGTAATAAAGCTTGTTTAATACCTTCTGCTCCAGCTGGAAGGCTACCCCAATCAATGTAAGCACCTTTACTTAACTGAACAGATGATATTACTGGTATAAACTTAATAGATACCCATCTATTAACTAATGACCCTAAGATGAACATACCAAGTATAGATGCTCCCTTTGTAATATCTTGTAGTAAATTACCTGATAAATCTTCTGTAATACGAGAACCTGCTTTGTAACCAAGCTCTTGTGTATACCAAGTAAATGCCATACGTATAATATTCCAACCTAAGAAGAATATAATTGGTCCTAGTATATTACCAGCCATAGCAAGTGAAGCCCCTAATGCTCCTAATATAGGTCTAACAGTAAACCAGAAAACTGGATCTCCAATACCTGCTAAAGGTCCCATCATACCAACTTTAACACCTTGAATAGTTACATCATCCACAGGTGATCCATTTGCACGATCTTCTTCTAATGCTAATGTTACCCCAATAATAGGTGAAGCTACATATGGGTGAGTATTAAAGAATTCTAAGTGACGTGTTAATGCCGCTGCTCTATCTTCTTTAGTTTTATATAATTTCTTGATTGCAGGAATTAATGAAAATGCCCAACCACCGTTTTGCATTCTTTCATAGTTCCAAGATCCTTGAATGAAAGTTGAACGCCACCAAATAGAAAGACGATCTTTTTTTGTTAACTTTAATTTATTCTCCATTTCGTCTTCTCTCCCTTCTTAATAGTTATCGATAATATCGCCTATTGGATCTCCTGTATTTGATCCACCATTACCTGAACCACCTTTTTTGCTAAGTGCTAGGTAAACAAGAGCTATAGATACACCGATTGCACCTAATCCCATAAGTGTAAGTTGAGGAATAGTTGCTAGTACAAAACCAATTGCAAAGAATGGCCATACTTCTTTTGTTGCCATCATGTTGATTACCATTGCATAACCAACAGCTACAACCATTCCACCACCTACTGCTAATCCATCTGTTAACCAAGCTGGCATAGCAGCAAGCATTGCACTAATAGGGCCAGAACCAATTAATAAGATTAGTGCAGCTGGAAGTGCTATACGTATACCTTGCATACAAATAGCAATAATTTGCCACATTTCAACTTTTCTAATATTTCCTTCTTTTGCAGCAGCATCCATGAAGTGTACGAATGCTGTAGCAATTGTACGACAAATAATTGTTAATAATAATCCTGCAACTGCTAATGGAATTGCTATAGCAATAGCTGAATCAACTCCTGCTCTACCTTGACCACCAAGAACTAGAATAATTGCAGATGCAACAGATGCTAACGCTGCATCTGGTGCTACGGCAGCACCTATATTTGCCCAACCTAAGGCAATCATTTGAAGCGTACCACCTAAGATTAGACATGGCATTAAGTTACCTGTAACTAATCCGATTAAAGTACAAGCAACTAGAGGTTGGTGAAATTGGAATTCATCTAGGATACCTCCCATCCCAGCTAAAAATGCAATAATAATAACTAATATTATTTGAATTATATTTAGATCCACTATGTTAATCCTCCTTTTTCTATTAAAATAATTTAGATTATTTTAATTTATTTAATTCTTCTTGTGCCTTTTTAAGAATTTCGTCCATATTTCCTTTTGAATCACTTGGAACTTTACGAACATCAAAATTCAATCCAGCTTTTTTAAGTTTATCGAAAGTATCAATATCTTCTTGGCTGAAAGCAAGTACTTTATTTGGTTGAACTTTTCCTGGAGAATGAGCCATAGAACCAACATTAATTGTCTTTAGAGGAACTCCTCCTTCTACTGCTCTAAGTACATCTTCTGGATTTTCAAAAAGAAGTAATGCACGTTGTCCACCAAAATGTTGGTCATCTTTTGCAAGTTTAATCATTTGCTCAATAGGAACAACATGAGCTTTAACTCCTGGAGGAGCAGCTTGTTGAATTAATTTCTTACGAAGTTCATCTCTAGCTACATCGTCTGATACAACAATAATTCTTGTTGGTTGTACAGTTTTTGTCCAAGCAGTTGCTACTTGTCCATGAAGTAAACGAGAATCGATACGAGCTAAAACATATTCAAATGATCCTGGCGCACCTGCATTAGACTGCTTAGCAGAACCTTCTGAAGACTTATCCTCAGTTACTGGCTCTAATGCTTCTGGTTTAATTTTAACTCCTTCTCTAGCTGATTTTATGATGCTAGAAGCAATTTCTTGTGCAGAGTCCATTGAAAAACGTGCACCATAAGCTTCAATTACCATTGGTAGATTCATACCAGCTACGATTGCCCATTTATCTTTGTGTTCTTCAAATAGACTATTAGCTTGGTTAAATGGTGTACCACCCCAAAGGTCAACTAAGAATAAAACTTCATCTTGGTTGTCAAAAGATGCAATTGCATCTTTCATTTTTGCTTTAATATCATCAGGTCCTTCACTAGGCATTAACGTAACAGCTTGTACATTTTCTTGTTCTCCAAAAATCATTGAACCAGATTGTAAAATGCCTTTAGCAAATTCTCCGTGACTAGCAAGAATAATTCCTACCATATATATACCTCCTATTTTCATTTGCTACGATAAATTATAAATAAGTTCTAAAAACTCATAATTAAAATTAATTTCAAAAATCACTTTTAATTATGTATACCTATATAATTAGCAAATATTGTGCCAATAAAATGTATTAAGAACCTTTAAGTTGCTTAAAGCTATGTAATTCAATGATTTTGCTTTACTTACAGCCATTGAAATCTTTTTCTTTAATACACTTTGATCATTTTTTGATACTATTCTTTTTAGTTTTAAGTTATTTTGATATACTTATTTAAACATTTGATCATTATAATAAATTTCATTATCATTTAGTATGATGTTCGATATATTATTTGCTTTATTAATAACTTTTATTGTAGCTTTATTTAATATACTTCTATAATTTTATATATTAAACTGTCCTAACAATAGCTTTTTCAATAGCTTGGCATATATAAATCTTTAATTTAATAGTTATAATATTATTAAATTTCGTATTTAATTCTTATCATGATACACTTATACTTTAATTAATACACTAATTAATCTTATCTATAATCTCTTTTAAATCTAATATGTAAATAAATATTTTATAAATACAAAAAAGGTTGTAGTTTAAACTACAACCTTTAACAATCTAAAATTATCTTCTATTTTGTTCTTTTTTAGCTCTTCTACAAGATATACATCTTGTTGGCTCATTTGTGAATCCTTTTTCTTTATAGAATTCTTGCTCTCCTACTGAAAATACGAATTCACTTCCACAATCTCTACATTCTAATGTTTTATCTGTCATAAACATTCCTCCTAAAATTAAAGATTCTAAATCGATATAATAATCTCTAATTTTCGAGAAACTATTTACCTAAATGAAACTTTTTTTGTTAGCAACTTTGCTACCTTTTTATAATAACATACTATTAATTTAATAGCAACCTTTTTTTATTATTTTTGTAAATAATAAAAATTTGATAAAAAATTTTCCAAATAATATCTAATTAAATCTATTTGATATCTATATTAAAAATATTTTATAAGCATAGCAAAGTTCCTATTGAAGAAGTAAATACAATAAATTATACTTTTTATTAGATTAGTTAAATAAAAAGTAGTGGATAAACTTTTTATTAACTTGTAAGAAATGGGGTTATAGGGGACAAATGAAATATGTGGGAATAATAGTTGTATTACTATTATATGGATTAATGAATTTATATGTAGGAAGAAGAATATCTAATTGTATTGTAAGTAATACAAGTTCTACTATTACTATTTTTATTAGCATTATTATTGGGTTATTAACACTTTCAACTTTAGTAACATATAGTATGCCATATAATGTTGGAAGTATAGTGGGAACGTTAGGATCCTATTGGATGGGAATTTCATTAATGCTAGCAATATCATTTGCAGGTATTGGGGCTTTAGGTGGAATATTAAACCGTTTAAATATGGCTAATATATCAAAAAACAATGTAACAATTATAGCTTTATTTTTAGTTACAGTTATTACAGTGTATGGATCTTATAATAGCAGTAAGGTAGCTCTTACTTCTTATGATGTAAATATAGGTAAGTATAATAAGGGAGAAAGTATTAAAATAATAGCTATCAGTGATTTACATTTAGGATATATAAACAATAATAAAAAGCTACAAGAATCAGTTAATAGAATAAATGATATTAATCCGGATTTAGTAGTTATTTTAGGAGATTTATTTGATAGTAATTTCTTAGCTGTTCAGAATAATGAGGAAACTTTAGAAATATTAAATAGTATAAAATCAACTTACGGAACTTACTTATGTTGGGGAAACCATGATGCAGGTAGTAATTTTGCACAAATGAAAGAATTTATTATGAAATCTAATATAAAGGTTTTAGAAGATGAAGTAATAGATATAGATAACAAAGTTTTATTAGCTGGAAGATTAGATTCATCACCAATAGGATATCAAGGTGAAAAAACTCGTGCAACTTCTTTACAGATTGATAAGTTTAATAAGGAGAAGCCAATGATAGTTTTAGATCATCAACCTTCTAATATAGATGAATACATAGGCAAATATGATTTAATGTTATCCGGTCATACTCATAAAGGGCAAGTATATCCATTGAATTTTATAACTCAAAGAATTTTTAGACTAGATTATGGCTATGATATTTTTGAAGAAGGTACACATGTAATTGTAACTTCAGGGCTAGGTACATGGGGACCACCTATAAGAATAGGAACAAAGAGTGAAATTGTAGAAATAAATTTTAATTATTAGGTAAATTAAAGCAAACAAAAAACTCCTTTCAAATTATGTGAAAGGAGTTTTTTAGAAAATTTTAAGCTATTAAACGAAACATCTTCTTTAAAGTTATCTTATTATCAAAATAATAGAAAGGATTTATGGGTAAGCAGTGTGAAATTAATTTGTTTACCTAAACATTGCATAACCGCTACTCATATCATCACTCTTTGATCTTATTTGCTAAATCGCATTATATTATTAAAACTAAATTAAATATATCTAACTCATCTCTAGTAAAAAATGTTCTTATTTATGATAAGATTCTCCGTAACTACTCTAAATGAGATTCTTAAATTTTATTCTTGTGTATATGTTATACATAATATTTAGAGAAGGCCCCAAATAGTCATTGTATTTAAAAATTCCCATATTACTAATATGTAAATAAAAATTTAACTACAGCTTTAATCTTTTGTTCTAAGTAAATATTTTATTGTCTCTTTCTTTAGTTTTTATAAAGTAAATCTATTTGTTATCTACATTAAAAATACTTTATATATTTTTAATGGTCAGTAGATAGATTTGTGTAAAATCAAATCTATCTACCGACCTTTTTTAATCTTATATTTTATTTTTATTATAATATTTCACCATTAGATTCAATAACTGTTTTATACCAATAGAATGATTTCTTTCTCTTTCTATCAAGAGTTCCATTACCTTCATTATCTTTATCTACATAGATAAAACCATAACGTTTTTTCATTTCACCTGTACTTGCACTAATTAAATCTATGCATCCCCAAGGAGTATATCCAATCATTTCAACTCCATCAATTGTAATAGCTTTTTTCATTTCAACTATATGTTGTCTTAAATAATCTATTCTATAATCATCATTAATTGATCCATCTTCTTCTATAGTATCCACTGCTCCAAGTCCATTTTCTACACAGAATAGAGGAATGTTATATCTATTATATAAATTATTTAATGATATTCTAAATCCTACTGGATCTATTTGCCATCCCCAATCTGAAGCCTTAAGATAATGATTTTTTATACCCTTCATCATATTACCGCCAGTAAGTTTTTTGCCATTATTATCTCCACTTACAACGAATGTCATATAATAGCTAAATCCAATGAAATCAACTTTTCCATTCTTTAAAATTTCTTCGTCCCCATCCTCAAATTTAACTTCAATATTTTGTCTCTTAAAATATGTTTCCATAAAATTAGGATAAGCTCCCTTAGCTTGTACATCACTAAAGAAATAATGCTTATTCATAAAGTTATTTGCAGCTAAAACATCCTCTGGGTTACAAGTTTCAGCATATGCAAGTGGATATAATACCATACATCCAATCTTAAAGTCAGGATTTATCTCATGTCCTAACTTAACTGCTTTTGCACTTGCTATTAATTGATGATGAGCTGATTGATATATTACTTGTTCTCTATTTTCATCTTCATTTATTCTAAGGCCTGCTGGTATAAAAGGATGCATAGTAATTACATTTATTTCATTAAAAGTCATCCAATACTTTACCTTGTCCTTATATCTATTAAATATAACATTACAGTAATTCACATAAAAATCAACTAATCTTCTATCTCTCCATGAACCATACTTTTCAACTAATGCATATGGCATTTCATAGTGAGATATAGTTACAACTGGCTCAATTCCATATTTTAAACACTCATCAAACACATTATCATAATGCTCTAAACCTTTTTCATTTGGCTCTGCATCATCACCATTTGGAAATATTCTTGTCCATGCTATAGATAAACGAAAACACTTAAATCCCATTTCTGCAAGCATTTTTATATCTTCTTTATATCTATGATAAAAATCTATTGCCTCATGAGATGGATAATGCTTTCCTTCTTCCACTCCACATGTGTATTCCCTCTTTACTCCAAAGGCACCTGCTGTAGCCACATCTGCTGTACTAACACCTTTTCCATCTAAATTCCATGCACCCTCACATTGGTTAGCAGCAACAGCTCCTCCCCATAAAAAGTTATCTGGAAATTTATCTATATTAATATTCATAACTCAATCCTCCAACTTGCAATTATAATATTGTTACTATTTCATCACCTTGGCTTACTGAATCTACATCGCTAGCCATTACTTCTAAGTAATCCATAGTGTTTGTAATAATTATTGGTGTTACAATATCATAACCTTTATCCTTTATAGCATCCTTATCAAATTCTGCTAACTTGTCTCCTACATTAACTCTATCTCCATTTTTAACAAAGACATTAAAATGTTCTCCTTCAAGCTTTACTGTGTCTAAACCTATATGAATTAGTATTTCTACTCCATCATCAGATTTTAAACCTATTGCATGTTTAGTATTAAATACCATAGAAACTGTTCCATTTATAGGAGATACAACTTCATTGCTTGTTGGAATTATAGCTATACCTTTACCCATTATTTCATCTGCAAATGTAATATCATCAACCTTTGATAATGGTATTGCTTCACCTTTTATTGGACTTTTTATAGATATTTTGTTATTTAAAGGCTTTATTTCTTTAGTTTCATTTAGCTCTGTTGTTTCTTCAACTTCATCTTCAAAACCTATTATCCAAGTAATAACAAATGTTGCTACAAAACCTATTACACAAGCAATTAATATATTAATTACATTTGATATTTCAGGTCCTATGTAAGCAGCAATTCCTACAAGTCCAGTTCCAGATGGTGTAAAGCCCTTAACTGCTGTTATTCCTGCATATAATCCACCCATTGCTCCACCAGCAAGCACTGCATAAAGAGGTTTTTTAAGCTTAAGGTTTACCCCATACATCGCTGGTTCTGTAATTCCTAAAAGTGCTGTTATCCCTGTTGAAGATGATAATTGTTTTAAGTCTGAATTCTTTGTTTTGAAACTTACAGCTAAAGCTGCTGCTCCTTGGCAAACATTTGATACTAACATACCTGGTAATATTGTTTGATATCCAAAAGTAGCTAATTGTGTAAATACCGGTGGGAAAATGCTATAGTGCATACCAGTCATAACCATTAGTGGGCTTAATCCTCCCATAATTAGTGGTAATGCCCATGTTGCTTTACTATCAATAGCCATTATAACATCTGCTAATGCTCCACCAAAGAAATCACCTAATGGTCCAATTACTATTAATCCTATAGGTGCTGTTATAACTATAATTAAAAGAGGTACAAATATTAATTTAAGCGCTTTTGGTACTATCTTGTTAACTAATTTTTCAACGTAAGACATTAACCAAACAATTAAAATTATAGGTATTACAGATGAACCATATTTAACCAATGTAACTGGTAGTCCAAAAAATTTCACTGGTTCTCCTGCACTAACTAAAGCTGATAAGCTTGGATGTAATAACACTCCTCCAAGTACCATTGCTAAATATGGTGATGTTTTAAACTTTATAGCTGATGTGTACGCTAATAAAATTGGTAAAAAGTAAAATGCTGCATCACTTATAAAATTCAAGATGTAATATGCTTGAGTTTCTTTAGATATCCAACCTAATGCTGCAAATAATCCTAGGAAACCTTTTAACATACCACATCCAGCTATAGCTGGAATAAGAGGAGTAAATACACCTGCTATTGTATCAAATACAGTAGTTAAAATACCTTTCTTTTCTCCTTTAACTTCTCCATTTGATGAATTAAAATTTCCTAATGAAATAAGTTCTTTATAAACATCGGATACATCATTCCCAATT
The DNA here is from genome assembly GCF_055396605.1 of Clostridium budayi. Lineage (NCBI taxonomy): Bacteria > Bacillati > Bacillota > Clostridia > Eubacteriales > Clostridiaceae > Clostridium > Clostridium budayi. The sequence goes on along the minus strand of NZ_AP042456.1, from coordinate 212,741 downwards.
ATAACCTGGAACTGACCACCCTTATCTACACATCCCATTACTCCCTTAACTTTTTTTAATTTTTCAATAGATACTTTTGAATCATCCTTTAAATTGAATCTTAATCTTGTTACACAATGTGTAACATGTGACACATTTTCTTCTCCCCCAATGTGTTCTAAAACTTGAATTGCTATTTCTTTAAATTTCATTTTTAATTCCTCCAATATCTTTTTATATCGAAGGTTTTGCCTGCATTACCAGTAACAATCCTGCATTTTTGTATCAGATAACTATCTGATACTTTAATATCACCGCCTTAAAATAGTCTTTATATTTTAGTAACAATCCTAATTCTTACCTATTAATTTTTGAATATGGATTATTAAATATAACATTTCTTCTTTAGATAAATTATACTTATATCTTTCTAATATAAGTTTTTGAATCTTCATTACACATTTATATGATTCATCATACTTTTCTTTAATGATATAAAATAAATCATTGTCTTCATCTTTTTCATTAATTTTATTATTAAAAAGTCTTTGAGCAAAAAACTTTAAGTGTGTAATAAATCTATAGTAGCTTAAAGATTCTAAATCAAATTCTATATTAAAATTATATTTGACAACATCTAATATTTCCTGTATCAATTTAGTCATATTAATCAAAATCGGCATTTCTTCATTAAGATTAGCATTTACAAAATGTAATGCTATAAAAGCTGCTTCATCTTCAGCTAAATTAACATCAAATTCTTTTCTTATAATTTCTAAAGCATCTAATCCTACTTCATACTCTTCTGAATATAATCTTTTAGTTTCCCAGCTTAATCCATTAGTAACCACAATACCTTGTCTATGTCTTTCGATAGCATTGTATATATGATCAGTTAAAGATATGTATATACTCTCATTGAATTTTTTTCCTGTTTTCTCTTTTGCATGTCCTATTATCTTTTCAGAAATTACAGTATACTCTAAAGGTATACTACTTATTAATTCAATAAACTTATTATTTATATTAGGATTAGATAAAGTAAATATTTTTTCAATATTTTTTTCAACAATTATGTCTTTTACTCTCTTTTTGAAAGCAATCCCTCTTCCCATAACAATAATTTCTTCATTATTATCATTTATAGATGTAACAACATTATTATTTAAGATTTTTTCTATTCTAATTTAAATAACCTCCTTATACAAAAACAAGCAACCAAAACAATAACTAATAATAGTATATATATCCAAAGTCTATATACTAAAAGTTAAAGTCTTGCCTGCTTAATCAGTAACAATCCAACAATATTCAAACTATGTTTATGTTTACATATTATCATAGAAAATATATATTGACAATATTTTTTTTAAATTCAACTTTTTTCTGTTATTACAAATTATTTTCATATAGTAAAAGGCTCTAATTATAATTTTTACCAATTTTCTTTTCTAATTCTACCATCCATTAATATGCCATAAATATATGAGGGAGCTTGTAAATTCTGAATAGGTGTCGTCTTATCTAAGGGAACAAAATTTAAAGCTTTCTCAAATTGTGATTTAGAAATACTTCTATTAGTTGTATTTATTTGATAGTATTTTTGCCTATTAAATTATATGCAAATACCTTACCTCCTTTTTGCTTAAAATCTTTTCCTTCATTTTCAACAATTCTCTTCCATATTAATTCTATATCCATATTATTTACCTCCCATATTTTAAATTAGCCACTTAGCATTATAATCATTAGTAACTACGCCCAATAACTTAATTGACTTCTTATCTTGTTCAATCATTTTTATTTTTAGATCCTCATATGAAAGTTCTTTTAATAATTTGTTATTGAAACATGAGTATTACTTATATATCAACAAAATTAATCCATATTTTGTTGTTAATATATTTCCTATGATACACCATTTTCACCTGTAAAAATAGCCTTAGGCAAGTTATTTCAACGCCTAAAGCTATAAACCTCATTTACTCAAAAGAAACACGCTACTCACATACGTTCGTAGGTGTAAGTTCGTCTAACCAAATCAAAGATTTGGAGGCTTACTTATGATAAGGTTCATTCTTCATTATTCTAAATGCTCTATAAACTTGTTCTAAAAGCATAACTCTAAATAATTGATGCGGGAAAGTCATATTAGAGAAACATAATTTATAATCAGCTCTCTTGATTACTTCATCGGAAAGTCCAAGACTTCCTCCAATAACAAATACAATATTAGAATTACCTGTAACTCCACATCTTTCAACGAAAGAAGAAAGCTCCTCAGATGTTAATTGCTTGCCCTTTAAATCCATTGCAACAACATATGAATTATCCTTTATTTTAGAAAGTATTGCTCTACCTTCCTTTTCCTTAATTTGAGCTTCTTCCTTCTCTGATGCATTATCTGGAGTCTTCTCATCTGGAAGTTCTATTATGTCAAGCTTACAGTATCTACTAAGTCTTTTTGAATACTCATCAATTGCTTGTTTTAAATATTTTTCTTTTAATTTTCCTACAGTTACTAAAGTTATGTTCATTTGTCTCCTCCAATATTACGACAATTAGCCAATAGTATAAAATAACTATTGGCTAATAAATTCCGCTTACTTATGTTTATTATGTAATAAATCTACTATGTATATGCATAAATATATTATAAGATGTGCACTAGTTATTGAAAAAAAATCGAAATGGTCTCCTTATTTCTCTTAAGTATAGTTATACTTTTTATAACTAGTGCAATTGATTTTTAGAATCCTAGATTTTCATTTAAGAAGATTACATGTATTCTATCTTTATCACGTTGTTTCTTAATTAATGTATACTCATTGCAGATTCTTTCAGGACTTTTACAATCCATACAGTGTCCAACCTTTGCACATGGTGTCTTTTTATTTAATCTCTTTGTGTTCATAGGGGCTGCTAACTCTCTATTTCTTTTAATTGCAGCATCTAAATCTTTAACTATCTTATTAACACCGCAAACTATAATTACCTTATCAGGACCAAAAAGCATTGCTGCTACTCTGTTTCCGTTACCATCAACATTATATATTTCTCCGCCTTCAGTAATTGCATTACTACTTACAAAGTATGCATCTGCAAAGAAGGCTTGTCTAAATATTTCAGTTACTTCTTCTCTAGTTATACCTTCTTTATATCTATCTAAGAAATCGTATCTGCCACTTCTTAAATGATCTATAACACCTGTCTTAAATAAAGTTTCTGAACCTCCACAAGTTACCATAGCTCCTTCATCTACAAGTTCTTTTATCTTATCTATAAGGTCTTCCCTTGTTCTAGCATAATATCCATTCATATTATTTTCTTCAAGAGCTTTTATAGTTCTTTCAATCTTTAATTCATTTGACCAAATTTCATAATCATTCATTTTGCATATACCTCCTAAAAATTATGTATAACAAAAAGCTCATAATATATTATGAGCTTTTTTATATTCTATTTTAGGTTAATTATCTTCCACAGCACTTCTTATATTTCTTTCCACTTCCGCATGGACATGGATCATTTCTACCGATCTTTTCTTCGTTTCTAACTATACCTGATTCTCTGTATTGCTTTTGGATTTCTTTTCTCTTTTCTTCTGAGAATATTCCATCCCATTGTGGTAATGTATATAGATATTCAGCTTTAGCATCAAGCATATTGAAATATAATTTTTCTAGATCTATATCAAAAGTTAATTCAGTATTTTCATCGATACTTTCTAAGTCATATGAAGTTTTTAAACTATCGTTTATTCCATCAACAAATCCCATGATGAATTCATTTGTTGTATCATATTTCTTAGCTAATTCTTTTATAGTACCTGTCTTAACTTCTGTATGAGCTGATAACAGGTCTTTGTATACTTTTGTTTCTATATCCCCGTATTCTTGCCAGAATGCTTTTTCTCCTTTAGTTTTAACATATTCAACAACCATATCTGTCCAATCTTTGTATAAACTCATATCATTCTCCTCTTTCTTTCTAAAAAAATTATAAATTAATTAATGAGCTAGGCTCATGTCTACTCGCCATTTTTATATTAATATCTTCACCTAGTTTTAGCCCTTTTTCTTCTAGTATGTTAATAACTGTCTGATAAGCTAAATCTGGATGATTATTTGTTCCACTTAAGTGGCCTAATATTACATGCTTTTCTCTACCATACTTAACAAGCTCTAAAATAGCTTTTGCACAATCATCATTTGAAAGATGACCTATTTCACTTAAGATTCTTCTCTTAAGGTTATATGGGTATGGTCCGAATTTCAGCATACTAACATCATGATTACTCTCTAGGAGTATTATGTCTGACTCTTTAATGTTATCTTTTATTTCTTCTGTAAAGGTACCAAAATCAGTTGCTATACTTGCAGTCTTATCTTTAGACTTTATTGTATATCCAACTGGTCCTGATGCATCATGAGGTATAATAAAAGATTTAATGGATAAATCATTAATCTCAACTGTACTACGTTTATCCATTATCTTTATATTTTTTTCTTTTATTTTTCCAACTGTCTTTGACATGGCTTCCCAAGTATCACTATTTGCGTATACAGGTATATCATATTTTCTTGATAAAACCCCTACACCTTTTACATGATCTGAATGTTCGTGAGTAACAAAAATCCCATCAATATCTTTAGGATTTTGATCTATCTTTGCTAATGCCTCATCTATCTTTTTTCCTGGCATTCCAGCATCTATTAATACTTTTGTTGAATCATTTCCAACAAGTATACTATTCCCACTACTCCCGCTATAAAGTGAACAAAATATCATTTGTTGTTCCCCCAAATTCTATTCTTAATCATTAACTCTTCTTACGTCAGCACCTAGTCTCTTGAACTTATCTTCAATGTGTGGGTATCCTCTGTCTATGTGTTCTATACTAGTTATTTCTGTAATTCCATCAGCTATAAGTCCAGCTATAACCATAGCAGCTCCAGCTCTTAAGTCTGTAGCTTTTACAACTGCTCCTGTAAGGTTTGAAACACCATCAATTATAGCAACTCTTCCTTCAACCTTTATATTAGCACCCATTTTCTTAAGTTCATCAATATGCTTATGTCTGCTTTCCCATATTGACTCTGTAATTAAGCTTCTTCCTGGTACTATACTTAATAAAGTTGACATTGGTTGTTGAATATCTGTTGGGAAACCTGGATATGGAGCTGTTTTTACATTTACTCCTTTAAGTTTTCCATCATAGTAAACTCTTACTGAGTCGTCTCCTTCTTCAACAATTGCTCCCATTTCATTAAGCTTTGCAGTAATTGATTCTAAATGCTTTGGAATTACATTTGTGATTGTTACATCACCTTTTGTAGCTGCTGCAGCTATCATAAATGTTCCTGCTTCTATTTGATCTGGTATTACGCTATATGCGCATCCTTGTAATTTTTCTACACCTTGTATTCTTATAATATCAGTACCTGCACCTTTAATATTTGCTCCCATTGAGTTTAAGAAGTTAGCAACATCAACAACGTGAGGTTCTTTTGCAACATTTTCTAAAGTTGTTATTCCTTCAGCTAAAGTAGCTGCTATCATAACATTAATTGTTGCTCCAACTGAAACAACGTCAAAGAAGATATTTGTTCCTATTAATCTATCTGCTTTAACTTTTACTGCTCCATGTTCTATTATTACGTCTGCACCTAAAGCTTCGAATCCTTTTATGTGTTGGTCTATAGGTCTTACTCCTATAGGACAACCCCCTGGAAGTTCTACTCTAGCTTCTTTAAATCTTGCAAGAAGTGCTCCTATAAAATAATATGAAGCTCTCATTCTTCTTACATCTTCAGTGCAAGCATCGTATGTATGTACTTCTGTACTATCTATTTCTAATGTATTATTATTAATCTTATTTACTTTACATCCTAAGCTTAAAAGTATTCTTTCTAAGCAATGTACATCTTCTATATCTGGTATGTTGTCTATAACACACTTTCCTTCACTAGCTACAACTGCTGCTGGTAAAATTGCAACTGCAGCATTTTTAGCGCCATTTATATCAACTGATCCTTTTAGCGGATTGCCTCCACTTATAACTAATCTTTCCATCCAATTCACCCTTGTTTTTTATTAGTTTCTATATAAATAAAATTCCCAAATCTATTCTAAATTATCCAAAATAATATCGTATAGACATTATAATCCTATTATCATTTTTTTATTTCGATTATCATTATATCACAAACTCGTATTATTGAAATAATTTTTTTAACTTTATTAAAAAATAAGATAGATGAAATTTTTTCTAAATTTCATCTATCTTATTATTTTTATCATATTACATCAATATGATACTATTTTTCTAATTCAAATGAATTACAATCTGTGCATTTAACATCTTTAGCGTGAGCTTCGTGTTTACCTACTTCGATTGATTGTAATGTGCAGTAATTATCATCCTTACAGTGATATTTACATTCGTTAACTGTACATCCTATGCTTGGGTTGTGATTCATGACAATCCCTCCTTAAATTTATTTCAATATTATTATGTCTTTCTCCTCTTTATTTATTCTATCTGTTTTTTTCTATAAAGTATTATGTTATAATTTATAGAAAAGTTTGGATAATAAATCCTTACAGAATATACTTTAGAGAGGTAAGATATGAAATATTACATTGTTGCATTATTTGATAATTCATCCTATGAGATCATTAACCCAATTCAAAAAAACGTTTCAAAAAGATTTAAAGGAAATAGAAATTCACCAGCACCATATATAGCTTTAGAAATTTTAGATAATCCAAATATAGAAAAATTAAGCGTTGTTGTAGAAAAGATTCTTAAACCGTATAAAAAGTTTAAAATAGAACTTTCTGATGATTTCTCATTATGTGAAGAAACAAAAACTATAAACCTAAAGATAAATGAGCGTGGTTATATTAAAAAGATAGAACGTTCTCTTAAAGATACATTAAAGCTTTATGGTTTTAACATTAGAGAAAATAGTTTAGATAATATTTCAATATCTTTAGCTAATTTAAACTATATTCCTAAAGACAGAAAAAAAACTAACGAGGGACCAAGTTTTCCTAATTACAAGTTAGAAAACAAAACACTAAAAGTTGACAAATTTCAACTTTGGAAAGTTCCAAATAATAAGAGAGAACTTAAACTTAAAGATTTTGAACTTAAAACTTTTTAATATATATTTTACTAAAAGAACCCATTTTTAGAGAATGTGGTTCTTTTTTGGTACACTTTTTTTAATTTTTTAAAATTTTCAAACAAATTTCATTTGTATTCGTTTACTACCCTTTTCAATATTTAAAAGATTTTGTAAAATATATAAAGATAATTGCCTTAAGAACAGGGGGATTTTTTTATGTTTGTTAATGATTTATTTAAAGAACAAAAAGAATTTGATGAAAAGTTACGTATAAACCCAGAATTAACTGAATACAAGATTAAAGCTAGAAAGAATTTAGAACTTCACGTTAAATTAAGTGCCCTTGCAAATGCAACTCAATGCTTTGCTTATACTGAAGATGTATTACCTAGTATCAATGATACTACTATTTTTTCAAAATACTTGGATTGTTTAAAACAAGTACTTTCTATAGGTATAACTAATCATTACGACAACTTAGATGAGATTTTCACTCAACCTACAGAAGATTGTTTAAGTGATCAATTTCTTAATTTGTACATAGATATAAACGACTTAATTATTTCTCGTTCTGAGGATCATTTTAAAACTTTATTTGAAGATTTATTGACTCTTGGAAATACTTTAGGTTTTTCTGAAGACAAAATAAAAGGCGGATTAGAAAAGACATTTAATTAATTTTTTGCTATAAGAAGTAATTTCTTATAGCTTTTTTATTATAATTAATGCTTCAATGGTAATACTAACCTTGAGGTGATTTAATTGTTAGGAATAATTCTTTCTATAATATCAGGCGTTGCAATGAGCCTTCAAGGAGTATTTAACACAAAACTTGGTGATAAGATAGGCGTATGGGAAACTAATACTTTAGTTCAACTTACAGGTCTTATACTTACTCTTATAATTACTGCCTTCTTTGGTAAAGGTGATTTTAAAGAACTTCAACACACTAGTAAAATTTATCTATTAGGTGGTGTTTTAGGAGTTATTATAATTTTTACGGTAATGATGGGGATTGGTTCCTTAGGTCCTACATATGCTATTTCGATAATACTTGTATCACAACTTATAGCTGCTGCCGTAATTGATTGTTTTGGTTTATTTGGATGTGAGTGTGTTAAATTTACCTTAAAAGAATATATAGGTGTTGCAATTATGATCATAGGTATTATAGTATTTAAATGGAAAAGATAACTATTTACTAAGGAGATAATACTATGAATTTTTTTAAAAACATCCAGTTTTTAAGTAGGTTAACTTACAATAATTTAAGAGAATATTTTAAAGATAGAGAAGTATCTGATAAAGATGAAATCTATGAGGATTCTATTAATTGGTACGGTCATGCCACAACAATTATGAATTTATCTGGTAAGTTAATCGTAACAGATCCTGTAGTCTCTAATACTTTAGGATACTTTAAAAGAGTTATTGATAAACCTTATGATATAACAAAAATTAAATTTGACTATATACTTCTTTCACATGGCCATATGGACCATATGCACTTTCCATCACTTAGAAAGTTAAAGAAATTAAATAAAGATACTAAAATCATAGTGCCTAGAGGTTATAAAAAAATACTTTCATTACTTGGTTTTACTAATGTTCATCTTATAAGAACAGGTGAATGTTATGCAGATGAAGATATTAAGATTACTTCTGTTGAGGCTAATCATGATGGACGTAGATTTTATGTTGGCATAGATAATGAAAGCCACTCATACTTAATCGAAAGAAAAGATAAAGTAATTTTCTTTGGTGGTGATACTGCTTATACTGAAAACTTTAAGGATATAAAATGTGACGTTGCATTAATGCCTGTAGGATGTTATAAACCTGCAAGATTCCAACATATGCATTGTTCTCCTGAAGAAGGCTATAAGATGTTTAAGATGATGAATTCTAAGATTATGATTCCTATTCATTATAAGACTTTTAAAATATCTTTAGAGGATTTTAATGAGACTCATGAAACATTAATTAATTTTAAAGATGACTCTGTAAAAATATTAAACGTCGGTCAAACATATAAGCTTTAAAAAGTGTTAACAAATATTAGGGTAAAACTATAATATGGTATTGTAATAACTATTATAGGAGTACTTTATGTTTAATCTTAGAAGCAAACTTGATTACAATCTAAATATTGCTTTAAAGCAGAATGCTTATCAAAGATATAGGGTTTTTATTAAATGTAAAAATCTCTTCTCTTCTATGGTAAAAAAGGTATCTCATTACAAGAATGCTTTGATTTATCCATTAGAATCTTGCAATATGATTGTAGCCAATTTAAATAAATATGAAATTAAATCAATTTTAGAATATCCTGAAGTTGAAAAGATCTTTTTTGATGACTACTTATTTTTATGTGGAATGAGCGTATCTTCCGCAAATAATTGCTACTCTTTGAGTAAGTTTAATAATAAATACTCAGGGACTAACATAAAAATAGGCCTAGTAGACAGTGGAGTTTATCCTCACACTGATCTACTAAGCCCTCATAATTCAATAGATAGTTTCTATGATGTCATTAATGGACTAGAACATCCATATGATGATAATGGACATGGTACTGCAATGGCTGGTATTATATGCGGAAGCGGTATATCTTCTGATGGGATGTATAGGGGTATAGCACCCTCTAGTAGTTTGGTTTGTTTTAAAGCCTTTGATGCCTTAGGTAAAGGGTATGCCTCTGATATAATTTACAGCATAGAAAGTCTTGTGAAACTATCAAAAGAGAAAAATATTAAGGTTTTATGCCTACCCTTTGAACTTTTAAACCATAATACTTATATAATTGATGCTTTTGATAAAGTATTTGACTTTGCTGTTAGGCATAAAGTTGTACCTATTGTCCCAAGTGGAAGTACAAATTCTAATTATAATAATATTATGGGGATTGCCACTTTAAAAAATTGCATAACGGTTGGTGGAATCAATCAAAAAACTTCATCACCATACCTTTATTCTTCAAAAGGACCTTATGGAAAGACTCATAAACCAAATTTAGTTTCAGCTTGCATTAATATAACAACATTAAACTCTGATAAAAACTTTATTTCAGAAAAAGATGGCATCAAATTATATCCTAAAAAACTTGATGCCAACTATAAAACATTTAGCGGTACGTCATTATCCGTCGCTTTTATATCCGCTGTATGTGCGCTAATTTTTGAATTTAAAGAATCATTTAGCTTTAGTGATGTTTTATCCGTATTAGAGTTAGCTTGCGATCCTAAAGAGCTTCCTAAAACAAATGTAGGAGTCGGTATTTTTGATTTTAATAAGCTTCTTCAATAATTAATCTATATATTTTTCTGGATCTACAGGGCTTCCATTTACTCTTACTTCAAAGTGTAGATGTGGCCCTGTACTTCTTCCTGTACTTCCTACTTCGCCTACTATATCGCCCTTTTTAACAGTATCACCTGTCTTTACACCTATCTTACTCATATGAGCATACCTAGTCTCAATACCACCTTCATGCTCTAGAATTACTACATTTCCATAACCATCTCTCTCATAAAATGTACTCTTTACTTTACCATCTAAAGCAGCCATAACTGGATCTCCTGTATTTCCTGCTATATCTAACCCATTATGATTTTTACCCCATCTTTCTCCAAATGTAGATGTTATAGTCCCTCCCCTAGTTGGGCTTGTAAATACAGCATTTGTTCCATTTAATATGCTTTTTGTGCCTTTAGTAATAACTTTACTACTACTTTTTTCTATTATATTCTCCGATAATACGCTTACAGATTTCTTCTCACCATTTCTATAAGTTATATTTATATTCTGCTCTTTTTTACCCTTCTTACCTTCTGTAACTTTACTTTCTCCAACTAGTAAATCTTCTGATCTTTCTATTTTTACTGATGGTTCAATATCGACTAATCTAGTATCATTTACTACAATATCAACATCAATTAATGATTTATTTTTAATAATATTATTTGCAATATCTTCTTCGCTGCTAAGCTTAGATATATTTACCTTCTCATCTTTAAAAGATATATTTCCTTTAACATTAATAGATGTTATTTTATTTTCATCTATATTTAATTTATTTGAATACATACTTGCTACTTTTTTAATTGCATTATTAAATTCATCTTTATTTGTTACATATCCTATATTTTTACCGTCTATCTTTAATGCTTTTAATGTTACATCTTTTTCTATTGAGCTTACTATATTTTGTTTAATTTCATTATATGTACTTTGACTTGCCTCCTCATTTAATCTCTTAAACGATAATCTTGAAGCCTCAATCTTTTCATTCTCATCTAAATTGCTATTTAAATTATCTATTACATTCTTATAATTCTCCTCCATACTTTCTTTATTTAAAGAATATCCTATAAACACATCCCCTAAATATGCTGCAAAAGATTTCGTACTTGATTCTAAATATGCATAAAGCCAAGTACTAATCATTAAAAATGATGTTATGGTTAAAATTATTTTCTTTTTCTTACTCGAACTCATAAATGTCTCCTTCTTTAAAATTTGTAACACATCTCTTAACTTATCCAATAAAATAAATTTTATACATTTCTATTTTTCGCTAAGTTGTTATCCTTACATCACTTTGTTATAATTAGTTTACATATATGCAATAATAAAGATATTATTGTTTTAAATATAATTTGAAAGGTAGAGATATGCGCCATGAGCACTTTTATGCTTAAAAACAATGCCTTAAACTTCACACCTGTAAGTAATGTATTTTTAGAAAAATACATGCCAAAAGCTCGTGGTGAATTTGTTAAGGTTTATCTGTTAATGTTAAAATATAATATTTCTAGTGAACCAGGGGTTAATTCTTCTGTATTAGCATCAACATTAAACTTACTAGAATCAGACATTATGAATGCACTAAACTATTGGAATGATGAAGGTGTTATTAAACTCGTTCCTATAGATAAAATGAATAATTTTAGTATAGAATTTTTATCTCTTGATGAAGAAAGTATCGAAAATTCAAGAGAAAATATAAATATATTAGAAGCTTTAAATAACAGTGAAACAACTGATATGCTTAAAGATATAGAAAAGATTCTTGCAAGACCTTTATCTAGCAAGGAAATGGAGATATATTTAGGATGGCAACGTGATTTTGCATTCCCATCTGAACTTATTCTTATTCTAATTGAGTATTGCTCATCTAAGGGTAAAAATAATTTTAGATATATCGAAAAAGTTGCAGAGTCTTGGCATGATATGAATATAAAGACTGTTGAAGAAGCACAACATCATATAAAACAAAATGAAGATAAGTGGTCTAAAATAAGAAGAATTCTTTCTTACCTTGGAATGAACACTTCTGAAGTTATGAAGCCTCAAGAAGAAATGCTTGAAAAATGGCTATTTATTTATAAATTCAATATGGATATAATACAAAAAGCTTGTGATATTTGTTTTGAAAGATTAAATAGAGCTGACTTTAAATATATAGACGGTATTTTATCCAAATGGAATCAAAATAATATTAGAACATTAGAAGACATTGCACTTAAAGATAAAAATACTAATAAAAATAATAAACAATACAAGAATAACTACAATAACAATAATAACGGTAAAGCATTAAGATTTAATGACTTTAAACAAAGAGAATATGATTATGATTCTCTTGAAAAGAAATTGTTAGGATGGGATAACGATGATTAAAGGATATCAATCTGAACTAATGGATGTTTATCAAAAAATAAGAGCTAATGAAGAGAAACAACTTAGAGAAAGACGTGCTGAAATAAAAGCTCTATATCCTCAAATATTAGAATTAGATAATGAGATTCATAAACTTTCATTAAAACTTACTATGACTATTTTAAAATCTAATACTACTGAAGAGGATATTAAAAAAATTAAAGATGAAATAACTGACCTAAGAGCAAAAAAATGCGAAGCATTAGTTGAACGTGGATATTCTCCTGAATATCTTAATATGCATTATAGATGTAATAAGTGTCAAGATACAGGATACATTGGCGTAGAAAAATGTGATTGCTATAAAGATAAATTAGTTAAACTATATTATAAAGATTCAGAACTTCAAGAAATACTAAAGGATAATAACTTTAGTAAATTTAATATAGATTTATTCTCTTCTTCAAGAGAAGATTCAAGAGAAAAATATTCAGCTAAGACTAATATGAAAAATAACTTAAACTATATTATGAAAGATTTTATTCCAAACTTCAGCAAGAGTTCAGATAATCTATTATTTTACGGAACTGCTGGAAGTGGAAAGACTTTTCTTTCTTACTGCATTGCTAAAGAACTTTTAGATAGAGGATATTTAGTTGTATACAAAACATCTGATGAATTAATAAGAGCACTTAGGGATATTAAATTTAATAATAATGAATACTTAGAAAAGTTATTAATAGATTGCGATTTACTTATAATTGATGATTTAGGTTCAGAGCAATTAAATGATTTTGTTGCTACTGAATTATTTAATTTAATCAATAGAAAATTATTAAAGAAAAAGAAAATGCTTATATCAACTAATTTTACATTAGCGGATCTTGCTAAGCATTATAGTGAAAGAATATCATCTAGATTATTAGGTAATTTTAAATTACAAAAGTTTTATTCTGATGATATAAGAATTAAGTTAAATCTATCAAAAAGATAATTAATTTCTCCTCCACTTTAGTGGAGGAGAAATTTTTATTTTAAAAATCATACTACAAGTCTCCAGATTTGAGTTACTACAAAACAAACTAAAATTCCTAGTACCGTTGGTAATATTACAGATAAAGCTGTCCACTTAATACTCTTTGTCTCTTTCTTAATGGTCCATACAGTAGTACCACATGGATAATGCATAAGACAAAGTATCATTGTATTTATAGCGGTTAATAATGTCCATCCATTAGCAACTAATAATTGTTTAAGTTCTACTAGGCTTTCTAATTCAAGCATTTTATTCGCTCTTAAATAGCTCATTATAATAATTGGCATTACTATTTCATTTGCAGGGAATCCTAAGATAAGAGCCATTAATATATAGCCGTCTACCCCTATCATATTTGCAAATGGATTTAAGAAATCAGCACATACTGATAAAAGTGTTCCATCTCCAATTGATATATTAGAAAATACCCATATAACTATTCCAGCAGGAGCAGCAACAGCTATAGCTCTTCCTAAAACGTATAAAGTCCTATCAAATATTGATCTTACAATAACCTTTCCTATCTGAGGTTTTCTGTAGCTTGGAAGTTCAAGTATAAAGCTAGATGGCACACCTTTTAAAACAGTTTTAGATAATATCTTAGATACCATTAATGTCATAAATACACCTAATATAATTACACATGTTACTGTTAGTGCAGAAATAAATCCACCCCTTATACCGCCAACCATTCCACCAATAAATATTGAAGATATAGTTATAAGCATAGGGAACCTTCCATTACAAGGCATAAATACGTTAGTTATTATAGCTATAAGTCTTTCTCTAGGAGAATTGATTATCCTACAACCAATTATTCCTGCCGCATTACATCCAAGTCCCATACACATAGTAAGAGCCTGTTTACCACAAGAACAACATTTTTTAAAACATTTATCTAAATTAAATGCTATTCTTGGAAGATAACCTAAGTCCTCTAGTAAAGTAAACATTGGAAAGAATATTGCCATTGGTGGTAACATTACTGATACAACCCAAGCTAAAGTTACATATATACCGTCAATTAATATTCCACTTACAAATGCAGGTGCTTGTATATTCATAAAAAATTCTCTAAGAAAGTCTTCTCCTTTACCAAACATGTTCGATAATAGCTCCGATGGATAGTTTGCAAGAGTTATAGTAATCCATAATACTACTAACAATGTTAGTATCATTATTGGAATTCCTGTTCTCTTAGAAACTAATATTTTATCAAATTTTCTTTGAAACCTATCATATCCTGAAGTTGCTTTTACTACCTTATCTTTTATTCTTTCTGATTCAATAACTAGCTTTTTAACTATTTTATCTTCTATTAATTTTGTTTTTTCTTTAGATTTTAATATTTCAACTCTATCTAATATTTTTTTAATTGATTCCTCATCTATATTATAATTATTAATTATTGATTGTCTTATCTTTTCGTTTCCTTCTAATAACCTAAGAGATATCCATCTAAGTCTTCTCTTAGTCATATCTTCCTTATCTATTAGATTAATTAAATCATTTTCTATTCTCTCTACATTTTCTTCTATTTCAGAATCATATTTTATTAGAATATGATCACCTATACTCTGTTTTTCTAATATTGCATTCTTTAGTTCATCAATACCTTTTCCATCTCTTGCAGAAGAACTTATAACCTTCGCATGAACTTGTTTTGATAATTCATCAAGGTCTATGTTTATTCCTTTCTTTTCTGCTTCATCCATTAAATTTACACATAAGATAACATCTTTAGTTATTTCAGATATTTGAAAAAATAGATTTAAGTTTCTTTCTAGTGAAGTAGCATCACATATAACTACTACAATGTCAGGATTATTAAAGCATATATAATCCCTAGCTATTTCTTCTTCTTCTGAATTAGATAATAATGAATACGTTCCAGGAAGGTCTACTACCTTTATAGTATAACCTTTATGCTCAAAGAAACCTTCAGCATTTGCTACTGTTTTACCTGGCCAATTTCCAGTATGCTGATTCATTCCTGTTAATGCATTAAATACTGTACTTTTTCCTACATTAGGATTTCCTGCTAATGCAATTACTAAGTCTTCGCTTTTTTCTCTATTTTTCTTAGATGATAATATTTTTATTCCTGTGGAATTTTTTGTTAAACCCATACAGTCTCCTTTAGCAATCTATTACTTCTATCTTTTCACCATCCTCTTCTCTTAAAGCTATTACAGTACCTCTTACTAAGTAGGCTACAGGATCTCCAAATGGACCTTTAAACAAAACTTCTATATTTGTTCCCTCTATTATTCCCAAATCAAAAAACCTTCTTCTAAGTTCACCTCTTGCATTTATATTTATAACTCTTACTAAAGAGTTTAAATTTGCTTCTTTTAATTTCATCTTTGTAAATCTCCTTTCTAAGATATAAAAAAATGTATGTATATCTTAGAACTTTTCTAAAGAAGTGTTTTTGATTTTTTTAATACGTATTTCTAGTTATTATTAATATATGACAAAAAAATTGCTAATGTGATTAATACTATTCTATTTTTACACAAAAAAAGAAATACTAACTCCTAATATAATAAGTAATATTATATTAGGAGTTAGTATTTTATAGAAATTTATATAAAAAAGAAGTAAGGTAAACCTTACTTCTTTTTGGCGACTCAGAAGGGGCTCGAACCCTCGACCTCCGGCGTGACAGGCCGGCACTCTAACCAACTGAGCTACTGAGCCATATTTAATTTAAGTTTATTTTGGTGGGCACAACAGGGATCGAACCTGTGACCCCCTGCTTGTAAGGCAGGTGCTCTCCCAGCTGAGCTATGCGCCCAAAATAAATGGTGACTCCTAGGGGAATCGAACCCCTGTTACCACCGTGAAAGGGTGGTGTCTTAACCGCTTGACCAAGGAGCCATATTAAGTTAAAAAGTTTAAATGGAGCTGGCGATCGGACTTGAACCGATAACCTGCTGATTACAAGTCAGCTGCTCTGCCAATTGAGCCACGCCAGCTTATCATCTATAGTTTTTTAAAATTTAAATTGGCGACTCAGAAGGGGCTCGAACCCTCGACCTCCGGCGTGACAGGCCGGCACTCTAACCAACTGAGCTACTGAGCCATATTTAATTTAAATTATTTTGGTGGGCACAACAGGGATCGAACCTGTGACCCCCTGCTTGTAAGGCAGGTGCTCTCCCAGCTGAGCTATGCGCCCAAAATATAAGCAAAAAAAAAATGGTGACTCCTAGGGGAATCGAACCCCTGTTACCACCGTGAAAGGGTGGTGTCTTAACCGCTTGACCAAGGAGCCATATTAAGTTAAAAGTTTAAATGGAGCTGGCGATCGGACTTGAACCGATAACCTGCTGATTACAAGTCAGCTGCTCTGCCAATTGAGCCACGCCAGCTTATCATCTATAGTTTTTTAAATTTAAATTGGCGACTCAGAAGGGGCTCGAACCCTCGACCTCCGGCGTGACAGGCCGGCACTCTAACCAACTGAGCTACTGAGCCATATTTAATTTAAATTTATTTTGGTGGGCACAACAGGGATCGAACCTGTGACCCCCTGCTTGTAAGGCAGGTGCTCTCCCAGCTGAGCTATGCGCCCAAAATAAAATGGTGACTCCTAGGGGAATCGAACCCCTGTTACCACCGTGAAAGGGTGGTGTCTTAACCGCTTGACCAAGGAGCCATATTAAGTTAAAAAGTTTAAATGGAGCTGGCGATCGGACTTGAACCGATAACCTGCTGATTACAAGTCAGCTGCTCTGCCAATTGAGCCACGCCAGCTTATCATTATAGCTTTTAATAAATTTAAATTGGCGACTCAGAAGGGGCTCGAACCCTCGACCTCCGGCGTGACAGGCCGGCACTCTAACCAACTGAGCTACTGAGCCATATTACAATTTAAATTTATTTTGGTGGGCACAACAGGGATCGAACCTGTGACCCCCTGCTTGTAAGGCAGATGCTCTCCCAGCTGAGCTATGCGCCCAAAATAAAATGGTGACTCCTAGGGGAATCGAACCCCTGTTACCACCGTGAAAGGGTGGTGTCTTAACCGCTTGACCAAGGAGCCATGTTAAGAATCTTTTCCTGTGACCCGCTCTTCACATAAGTGCGCTAATCACATAGACTATATTACATAAAATCAATTTAAGTGTCAACACTTTTTTTAAATAAATTTTATTTTTTTTCTTTTTTTATTCGTCTTACTTTATATTTGTAGTTATTTTTTAATAAGTACACCACCCTCTAAGCTAGGCACGTCAATGCTTGAACAATAATTTCTATATTTCGATAAAAATATCTTTTTATTTTAAAATTCTTTTTTATTCGTGCAATTTTGCATTTATAAATTTCACATATATCTTTTTTATATTTAAATAATCTTATTTATTTCTCTAAATTTCCTATTAATATTATTTTTAACAAAAATTTTTTATTGGATAAAATAAAATACTATTTATATGTAGCTTTTATTTTTTTAATTGACTTATATTATATCCACTTTAGCAATATTTTTCTTAAGTTACCTCTCTTTATTTATTGTTCCTTTCTTTAATGATAATTATTACTATGGTAGAATTTATTTAAAGTATATTTTAAGGAGAAGATTTTAAATATGATACATCATGATTTAATAATAGTTGGAGGTGGAGCTTCCGGACTTATGTCTGCAATTTTAGCTAAAGATCTTGGAATAGATGTTGCTATTGTTGAAGGAACAGATAGAGTTGGTAAAAAAATATTAACTACTGGTAATGGTAGATGTAATATTTCAAATGCTTCAATTAAATATCCATTTGTAAATTATCATAGTTCAAATAAAAACTTTTTTATAGATGCACTAGAAAGTTTCTCTATAGAAGATACAAGAAACTTTTTCTTATCAATAGGGCTTCCTATTATAGAACTAGAAAATAGTAAACTTTATCCACAGTCATTACAAGCTTCTTCAGTTGTGGATATTTTTAGATTAGCCCTAGAGGATAAAAATATTCCAGTATACACAAATTGCAAAGTGAAAACTATCCACAAGAAGAAAAAATTTATTTTATCCACAGATAATGATGAATTTAAAGATTTTTCTTCAAACAAACTTCTACTTTGCTGTGGTGGAAAGTCTGCTGTTAAAACTGGATCTGATGGTTCTGGATTTAAATTAGCTGAAAATTTAGGTCATTCAATCACCCCTACAATGCCTGGTATAGTTCAGCTTAAGCTTGATTATCCTAGATTAAAAGCTCTTTCAGGAGTAAAGTTTGATGGCAGAGTATCATTAATTTCTAATAATAAAATTATTAGAGAAGAAAGTGGAGAAATTTTATTCACAGATTACGGAATTTCAGGACCACCAATATTACAAATTTCATCCACAGTTTCTAGATGCCTAAAAAACAATTGTGACCTGTGGATAAAATTAGATATGATGGAAGATAGAACTTTAGATGATGTTAGTAACTTTTTCTATGGTCATTTAGCAATGTTCTCTCATAGAAGTATATCTAATTCTTTAATTGGTATAATAAATAAAAAATTAATTCCTATTTTACTAAAAGATATCGGACTTAACGATATACATACCCCTTGCTACGATATTGATTGGAAATATCAAAATGATTTAATAAATCGTATGAAGAATTGGAAATTTAAATGTATTGGTACTAAAGAATTTTCTAATGCTCAAGTAACAGTAGGTGGAGTTGATACTCGTGAAGTTAATGAAAAGACTTTAGAATCTAAAATAGTTAAAGACTTATATTTTGCAGGAGAAATGCTAGATGTTGATGGAGATTGTGGTGGATTTAATCTTCAATGGGCATGGAGCTCTGCATATCTTGCAGTAAATTCAATTAATAAATAGAAAATGCTACGGCTAAAGCCGTAGCATTTTCTATTTTTCTTCTTTTCCCCAATGAGCTTCTAAAACAGTTAGCTCATCTCCATCTCTATTAGTTATTCTATGTAGAGTAAGTAAACTTCCATCTTCTTGTTCATTGACTTCTGCTGATACATGTATAGCGTCTCCATATTTAGTTTCTTTTTCAAAGACTATTTTTATTCTCTTTATTTCATAATCTTTAACAACTTCAATTGGTACTGATTCTATAGCCCATTCTATATACTTTACATTATTTACATGAGTGTTTGAATCTATATCACTATATCTTATTTGGAATTCTTTATAATAATCTTCACGTTCCATTTTTTGAACTTTATCCATATCTAGTGCTTTATCCATATCTCCGTCTGCACCATACATTTTGTATTGCTCTTTTAAGATTCTAGCTGGTCTTCTCTTTTCTATATTTATTAAGAAGAATAATGCCATAGCTTCTGCAAGAAGTTCTCCTTCTTCATTAGTTATAAGGTATTTTCTAAATGCATAAAACTTCTTAAATCCTACTGGAATTGTAGTAACATTAATCTTTTCTCTGTATTTTGGATATTTATGAATTTTTATATCATATTTATAAAATACCCAAGTACATCCATGTGATAATTGAAAATCTATATTATCTCCTATAGATTCTGCTTGAACACTTCCAACATCACAGAAAAAGTCTACAATTGATGCCAATTTACATCTTAATTTGTAATTTGAATCACGATACATAACTTCATATTGTTTGGTATATCCATTATCCATTTGCTCACCTCAAAATTTTAATACCTTAATTGTATACCAAATATATTATGTTTGCCTATAGACTTATCTTTTTTTACAAAATCTTAATCTTAATTTTTTATATAAAAATAGCTATTATAATTGATGCAAATATTCCCTTATTCCTTGATAATGCTTCCATTTTATCTAAATTTATATATAAAATTATTATAAATATGGCTAATGCTAATGTGCTTGAAATATTCATAATCTGTAGACTTATTGGTGAAAGGAGTATCCCTAGAAATAATATAATCAATCTTGCTATAGAAGGTATTAAAATCAAATTTAATGCCCCTTTAATACCCTTTTTATCCCTTATATCATCATCAAATAATATATATATAATTAATGTAGAAATTGATATCTTAAATAAATTAAATACTAACTCCCACATCATTATGGTCATAAATGACTCCCTTATCTTATACTTAAAATCTATTATTGAACCTAATATTGTCAATATACTTATAACTATAATGCTTAAAATAGCTAATTTTCTCTTTGATTCTATATTGTTTTCTATTGGATCTAATATAAAATTTAATAACCTATTTCCTTTTTCTTTTATTTTTAACTTTTCCCCATAATGTTCGTAAAGCATTATTTTCCCCCTAAAAATTAATACAATTATATTGTACAATCTTTTGAGTTTATTTACAATATATGTAAATATTTTTATATAATTAATAATAAAAAATAAGGTGCAGAGTTAACTTACTAACTCTACACCTTATTAAATCTAATTACATTTCTCTGTTATTTAAAGCTTCTACTAAAGCATCTAAATTTATTCCATGTACGCTTGCAGCTTCTTCTAATGTTTCTGCTTGAGCTGATGGACATCCAACACAACCCATTCCGAAAGCCATTAATGTTTCTGCAGCTGATGGCTGCTTACGTATTATTTCTCCGATTGTCATATCTTTAGTTATCATTTGATTCACCTCTTTAATAAATAGTATTTGCATGATTATGTTATATAAAAAGATTATATTTTATACAATTATTAAAGTCAAGTCAAATAGTCGGAATTAAAGTTCTTTAACTCTCATAGTTTGATCTCTCTTTGGACCAACTGAAACTATTGATACTCTTGTACCTGTGAATTCTTCTATTCTTTCGATATATTTCTTTGCGTTTTCTGGAAGTTCATCATAGCTTCTAGCATTTGCTACGCTATCATCCCATCCATCAAATTCTTCATAAACTGGTTCACATAATGCTAAATCTTCTAAGCTTGCTGGGAAGTAATCAATAATTTCTCCGTTGAATTTGTATCCAACACAAACTTTAATCTTATCTAATCCAGCTAATGTATCTATCTTAGTTACTGCAAGTGAAGTTAATCCACTAACTCTTACTGAAGTCTTTAAGATTACAAGGTCAAGCCATCCACATCTTCTTGATCTTCCAGTATTAACTCCATATTCATGTCCTTTTTCTCTTATCCATTCACCAACTTCATTATCTAATTCTGTTGGGAAAGGTCCCTTACCAACTCTTGTTGTATAAGCTTTTGCTATACCAACAGCATTTGTTATCATTCTAGGTCCTATACCTGAACCTGATGCTACTCCACCTGCTGTTGTATTTGATGATGTTACATATGGGTATGTTCCGTAGTCTATATCAAGAAGCATACCTTGTGCACCTTCAAATAATACAGTTTTATCTGCTAATATTGAGTCATAAACCTTAACTGAAGTATCAGCAACAAATGGTCTTAATTTCTTAGCTAATTCAAGATATTCTTTTAAGATTTCTTCGTAATTTAAAGGTTCTCCACCTAATACTTTTGTTATATAAGCATTTTTAGCTTCTATATTTTGTTCTAATTTTTCTTTAAATACATTTTCGTGCATAAGGTCACAAACTCTTATACCACATCTTTCAAATTTATCTGTATAACAAGGTCCAATTCCTCTTCCAGTTGTACCTATGTCATTTTTACCTCTTGCTTTTTCTTTTAACTTATCTAATACCTTATGATATGGCATTATTAAATGCGCTCTATCACTTATTATTAATTTTTCTGGTGTTATTTTAACTCCAACACCTTCTAAATATTCTATTTCTTCAAATAATGCTTTTGGATCAACAACTACTCCGTTTCCAATAACATTTGTCTTATCATCATATAGTATTCCTGAAGGTATTAATCTAAGCTTATATTCCTTATCTCCAACTACTACAGTATGACCTGCATTGTTTCCTCCTTGGAATCTAACAACAACATCTGCCTCTTCTGCTAGATAATCTGTCATTTTTCCTTTTCCTTCGTCTCCCCATTGAGCTCCTATTACTATAAATGCTGACATATTATTTTCCTCCTTTAGACTATTTAACTTTTAGTCTTCCCTTAAATTTAATGGAGTTATTTTTTTAATTATATCATTTATATTAACTTATTCATTAATATAAATTTATTTGGATTTTTATAATCTCCATTAATTATAGTAGCAAAATGCTAGTGCTAGGTCAACATTTTATCGAATGTTTTCCTAGTTTATTAATAAATAGTTCGTCATTTTTTACATATCACTCTTATTTTGCCCGTTATTTTACCTATATATTCTATTTATCTCTAAATATCTGTATATTATAAATTCAAAACAAAACACCCCTAGATCTGTGGATATCTAGGGGTGTTTCTTCTTAATTCTCAAATAATTAAGAGGAGTCTTTAGTGTAATTTTGATTTATGTGTGTTTTTATGTGTGTGTCCAGTTAGATAACCATATCAAGATTTATCACGCATTCATTAATTGATATTGATTATCACTAACATTAGTATATAAAACTAATTTAACTTTGTCAACATATATTCATTAATTATTTTTACTTTTTTATTACATGTTTTTTGATTTTTCAGCGCATTTATCCATTGCTTTTATTACTGAATTTCTAAAGCCTGTATTTTCAAGTTCGCATACAGCTTCTATTGTAGTTCCCCTAGGTGAACATACCATATCTTTTAATTCTCCTGGATGTTTACCTGTATCTAATACCATCTTTGCTGAACCTAATACACTTTGTGCTGCCATTTTATAAGCTTTATTTCTTGGTATTCCAAGCTTTACTGCACTATCTGCCATTGCTTCTATAAACATAAATACATAAGCTGGTGATGACCCACATAATGCTATAAATCCATGAAAATCTTCTTCGTTTAATATTTCATATCTTCCAAAAGACTCAAACATACTACATACATAGTCTAATTCTTCTTTAGATACATTATCATTAGGACATATAGCAGACATCCCTTCGCCAACTAAGGCAGGTGTATTTGGCATAGTTTTTACTATTTTAAATCCTTCTCCTATCATTTCAGTAAGATCTTTAATATCTATTCCAGCTGCTATACTTATTATAATTTGATCTTTTCTTAATGTACTTTTTATTTCATTTATTACATCTTTGTACATGTATGGCTTTACAGCTAATACTAAAACATCACTTTCTTTTGCAACTTCAATATTACTTAAAACTGCTTTTACTCCATATTTATCTTCTAATTTTTTTCTAGAACCTTCACTTCTTGTTGATACTATGAAATTTTCTTTATCTTGAAAACCCTTATTTATTAATCCTCCAAGCATAGAACTTCCCATATTTCCGCATCCAACAAAACCTATTTTTTTACTCATTTAAAATCCTCCTCTTTATATATAATTATTTTCTCTATAGAAAGAAACTCACCAATTAAGGTGAGTTTCTAAGCTTTATCCTAATTACTCTTGATGTATTGTATCAAGATTACCAAATTTACTGAATTGACCAAGCCATGCTAATTTAACAGTTCCAACTGGACCGTTTCTTTGTTTAGCTATAATGCATTCACCTACATTTTTATCTTCAGTTTCCTTGTTATAATACTCATCTCTATATAAGAACATAACAAGATCGGCATCCTGCTCTATTGACCCTGACTCTCTAAGGTCAGATAACATCGGTCTATGGTCTGCTCTTTGTTCTGGAGCACGAGATAACTGTGATAATGCAATTACTGGGCATTCCATTTCTTTTGCAAGTGCTTTTATTGATCTTGATATTTCTGATACCTCTTGTTGTCTACTTTCTGATCCTGATGATCCTGACATAAGTTGAAGGTAATCTATCATTATTAAATCTATTCCGTATTCCATTTTAAGTCTTCTGCACTTTGATCTCATTTCCATAACAGAAACCCCAGCAGTATCATCTATATATATTTTAGCCTTTGATAAAGGTCCTGTAGCTCTAGCGATGTTTTCCCAGTCCTTATCGTCTAAGTTACCTGTTCTAAGCTTTAACATATCAACATTAGCTTCTGAACATAATAGCTTATACGCTAACTGTTCCTTAGACATTTCCAGTGAGAATATAACAACACTTTTTCCACCTCTAAGAGCTGCATTTTCTGCTATATTTAGTGCAAATGTTGTTTTACCCATTGAAGGTCTAGCTGCAATAAGTACCATATCACCTTTCTGGAAACCTGATGTCTTTGAATCTAAATCAATAAATCCAGAACTTACTCCTGTTATTTCACCCTTATTGTTAAATAATCTTTCTATTTCAATAAATCCTCTTTCAAGGACCTGATTTAAAGGTTCAAAATCACTTGTTGTTCTCTTTTCAGCTATATCAAATATTCTTTTTTCTGCTGAATCTAATACATCTTCAACTTCACCTTGCTTATTATAACTTTCTTCTATTATTGAAGTTGAAGCTTTTATAAGCTTTCTAAGAGTTGATTTTTCTTGAACTATTTGTATATAAGATGCTAAGTTTGCTGTTGTTGGTACAGATGATGTTATCTCTGATACGTATGTTACTCCCCCTGCTCTTTCAAGGGTATCTGTAGCTTTTAAATATTCTAGTACAGTAACTAAGTCAACAGCCATATCCCTTTTAAACATTTCAATAATACTTCTATATAAAACTTTATGACTATCTCTATAAAAATCCTCTTCTTCTAAACCTTCAGCAGCCTGTGCTATAGCACTTCTATCTATAATCATAGATCCTATTACTGATTGTTCTGCCTCAATACTCTGTGGTAATGTTCTATTTACCGTTGTCTCCAAAGTTTTTACCTCCTTCTAAAGAAGTTACCTTATCATATTATATCAAAAAAATATAAATGGGAATACATAATTTAGTATATTGTTACTAAAAGAAGAGAAGATGTATATACACCTTCTCTTCTTTATATTAAAAAACTAAGTCCATTACCTCTTCAATTTTTTTAACTGGCTTAACTTCTATATCTGTTAACCCTTGTGGAACATCATTTCTATTATCTTCTGGTACAATTGCAAGTTTAATTCCTTTTCTTCTTGCACCATAAATTTTTTCGAATATTCCTCCAACCGGTTTAACTTCACCTCTTAATGATATTTCCCCGGTAATAGCAACATCTTGTCTTAATGGCTTATCTAATAATGCACTTATGATACATACAGTTATAGCTGTACCTGCTGATGGTCCGTCTATCTTTCCACCACCAATTACATTTACATGTATATCATAATCTCTTATATCTTTATCCGTAATTTTTCTTATTACAGATGCAGCATTATAAACTGAATCTTTTGCCATACTTCCAGCTGTTTCATTGAATCTAACTGTACCTGCACCTTTTTTCTTTGCAGGGAATACTGCAGCTTCAATTTCTATAGTTGATCCTATAAATCCACTAACTCCTAATCCATGAATATGACCTACTTCATATTCTGAATTATTTACGTTTCTTTCAAAAGGTACATATCTACCAACTGAAACTACTTCTTCAACATCTTTTAATGTTATTTTAAGCTTCTTTGGTTTAGACTTTCTCTTATATAGAGCATATCCATATGCATCTGTAAGTATGTTTACAGCCTTTCTACCTTCTATAGTGAATCTACTTATATATTCAGGAACTTCTTTCTCTAATGATACTTCAAGCTTCTTTGCAGCGTTCTTAACTATGTTTTCTATATCCTTTGCTCCTAATGGTTCAAAGTAAACTTCAGTACATCTTGATCTAAGAGCTGGATTAATTTCTCCTGGCTCTCTTGTTGTTGCACCTATTAAAACAAAGTCTGCTGGAGCTCCTTTTTCAAATAAATACTTAATATAAGCTGGAGTTTTTTCATCATCTGGATCGTAGTATGATGATGAGAATTCAACTCTCTTATCTTCTAATACTTTAAGTAATTTATTTTGAAGTATATTATCAAGTTCTCCAATTTCGTCTATAAATAGTACACCACCATGAGCTTCAGTAACTAAACCTGGCTTTGGTTCTGGTACTCCAATATCAGCTAAATCTCTCTTACTACCTTGATATATAGGATCATGAACTGAACCTAATAAAGGATTTGTAATTTCTCTTGGATCCCATCTTAATGTTGTTCCATCAACTTCAACAAATTTAGATTTATCATCAAATGGTGTAAATTCTAAATTTTTAGCTGCATTTAATGCAATTCTAGCTGCTGTTGTTTTACCAACCCCAGGTGGTCCATAAAGAATTATATGTTGAGGATATGGTGATGATAACTTTGATATTAATGATTTTATAGCTCTTTCTTGACCAACTATTTCATCTAAAGTTTCTGGTCTTAAAAAGCTCATAATATTTTTGCTAGTTACTCTTTCATCTAATTCCTTAAGCTCTTCATACTTCTTCTTAGTTTTTTGATTTTCGCTGCCTTTTTCTTTCTTTATAATGGATAATCTCATTTCATCAATGTACTTTTCTTGCTTTTCCATTATAGCTTTTTCAACTTTTGATTCTATTTGATTTTGAACATATCTTTTTGCTATTTCTTCTGAAATCCACATAACAGCATCTTCTATAACTTCATCAACTTTATCCTCAGGTGGAACTACTTCTATTCCAGCACCATCAGAAGCTATCATATTTAATGCATATGCTCTTTCTGTAACTTTCTTTGAACTAACATAATTTTTTAATTTAAATCTTACAGTTCTAGCTCTTATAGCCCCTTCATCTAATACATTTTTTAGTATATCAAATAAAACATTAATTTGAGATTCTTGAGGTAAGTCACCTTTTATTATGTCCTGTAAGAAGCTTATTTCCTCACGTAACTTCAAGTCTTTTCCTCCCTACGCTTGTGGAACAATAATAACCTTCATTTTTGTTGAAACTTCTGGATATAATTTAACTTCTATTTCATATCCTCCAGCTACCTTTATTGTTTCCATAACAATTTTCTTCTTATCTATTTCTACTTTGTATAATTCTTTTATCTTCTTTGCAACATCTTTACTTGTTATTGCTCCAAATAACTTTCCGTTGTCTCCAGTTTTTCCAGTGATTTTTATTTCTTTTCCTTTTAATTCTGAAGCTAACTTTTGAGCTGCTTCTAATTCAGCAAGTTTTTTCTTTCTTTCGTTTTCCTTTTGGTTATTTAATATATGCATATTGTTGTCTGTAGCTTCTTTTGCTAATCCCTTTGGGAATAAGAAGTTTCTTGCATATCCATCTGATGCATTTATTACATCTCCTGCTTTTCCTAATTTTTTAACATCCTTTAATAAAATAACTTTCATTTTATTCACCCACCCTTAAGTATTTTTTCATTGCGTCTTTTAGGTCTTCTACGACCTTTTCAATAGGTTCATTAGATATTTTAGCACCTGCCATATTCATATGACCTCCACCACCAAGTGCTTCTAATACAATTTGAACATTGATCTCACCAATTGATCTTGCACTTATGTATATACTACCATCAATGTCGGCTAAAACAAAGCTAGCTAAAATACCTGATATATTAAGTAATTCATCTGCTGATTTTGCAATTATAACAGTATCTTTGACTGTATCTGGACAAACTGCTATAGCAATTTGATTTTCTATTTCAGCAGATTTTATTATATCCGAAATTTGTATAAAATCAGTAAGGT
This sequence comes from Clostridium budayi, assembly GCF_055396605.1. Taxonomy (NCBI): domain Bacteria; kingdom Bacillati; phylum Bacillota; class Clostridia; order Eubacteriales; family Clostridiaceae; genus Clostridium; species Clostridium budayi. The sequence continues at coordinate 184,375 of NZ_AP042456.1, read as the reverse complement.
TATCAGTAAACATTTTTTTAACTTCAGTTGTTTCTGCACCTGATTTTCTTAAAAATGAAGCAGCTTCAAAAGTTCTTACTCCTGTTTTAAATGAGAAGCCTTTAGTATCCATGTAAATACCAGCAAGTAATCCTTCTGCCTCTAATTCAGTAAGGTTTGGTCTTTCAACCATATATTGAATTATTTCTGTTACCATCTCCGAAGTAGATGATGCGTAAACTTCTATATAGTTTAAAAGAGTATCCTCTATTATATCTGCACTTCTTCTATGATGATCTATTATAACTTTTCTCTTTGCTTGTTCAACAAGCTTTAAATTATTAACATAATTCCTATTGTGTACATCAACTATAATAAATAAAGCTTCATCATCCATTTCTTTTTTTACGGTTTCTGATGTTTCAACTAGATTAGCATATTTTGAATCTCTTTTCAATTCATTTAGATAATATTCTATTGCACTAGTATCATCATCTAACACTATGCTGCAAGGTTTACCAAGTTGTTTAATAACACTTGCCATACCAACAGATGATCCGAAACAATCCATATCAGGATTTTTATGGCCCATAATGTATACTTTGCTACTTTCATAAATAAGCTCTTTTAATGCATGAGATATAACTCTTGCTCTTACTCTAGTTCTTTTTTCAATTTCTTTAGTGTTACCACCAAATATTTTTATTCCTTCGCCACTTTTTATAACCGCTTGGTCTCCACCTCTACCTAAAGAAAGTTCTTTTGCAACAACAGCAAAATTATGGTTTTCTTCAGGGGACATACCACCTCTACCAACACCAATACTAAGTGTTATTTCTAGCTTATTTCCTTTATTAATATTAGAAATTTTATCTAGTATTGAAAACTCATCATTTATCTCTTCATCTATGTATTTATCTTGTATTGATAGTACATACATATTGTTTTCATATTTTTTCACCATAGCTTCTAATCTATGTGCATAAGAATTTATTTCTCTATCTATTTCTGCTATTACTAAAGGTTTATCAGCATCATCAGTCGTATCTAATGCCTCATTAAAATTATCTACTTCTATAAGCATTATGCTCTCTTTTGTCGTATCTAATCCTATAAATTCACTAATATCATTAAAGTATACTAAAAATAATCTTTTGTTATTTCTAAATATCTCTTTACTATATACATCATATAACCTACCATTTAGCTTTAACCTTTGATGTAAATCTTTATCTGATTCTAGTATCTTTTTAAGATTAAGACCTCTAGCGATACTTAAAATATTTTCCCCAGCAAAATTCTTTCCCGATTTTAATTCATCAAATATATCATTGTGCCACATTATATTACCACTTTCTTCTATTAATGCTATTGGTAATATGGTGCTTGCTACATTACTTTCTATAGCCTTATTTATATCTTTAGTAAATTGATTTATATTCTCTTCTTTTTTCCAATAATTATTTAGCTGATAAAAGTTATCTATAAAATACATTATTGCAAATAGTAATCCAACTTGGCTATATCCTAAGGAAAAAAATATTACAGAGGCTAATATTAATCCAATTGGCCTTATGAGTTTTTTTATTAATAATCCTACCTCCATAAAACGCCTCCTATTTAATTATTAGTCTCTTCTATTTGAAATATACTCCTTAAGCTTACTTAAACTTCTACCTTCTTTTTCTACTTCATCTTCAGCTCTTATTCCTCTATCAAGTTTCTTTTTCATCTCATGATCTATTTCAGGTAATGAATATCCTAGCTTATCTCCTAGTACGTATAAGATTATTATGGCTCCTGATATACATTCAACGATGGCTTCTTCTGCAACATTGCTGCCTCTTGTTAATAATGTATAAAAATCTCCTATAACTCTTATTAATTGAGCTTTTAAACTTTCTATAATCTTTACATTTCCCATAATATTTAAATCTTGTTTCTTCATACCCTCACCTCTTAAATACCCTTGTATGTATATTTTAATTTTTTTCTATTATTAATGCAAGGCGATGAGAGTTTTTTCCAAAAAAATAAGAAGCATAATAGAAATATAATTTCTATTATGCTTCATTTAACTATTACTATTCAGTTGTGAATGGTAATAAAGCTACGTTTCTAGCTCTCTTTATTGCTTCTGTTAATTGTCTTTGGTGCTTAGCACATGTTCCTGAAATTCTTCTTGGAAGTATCTTTCCTCTTTCAGTAACATACTTTCTTAACTTAGCTACATCTTTGTAATCTATTGAATCAGCTTTGTCAACACAGAAAGCACATACTTTTCTCTTAGATCTTCTCATTCTTCCGCCAGATCTTCTGTTGTTGTTTTCTCTCATGATTTTCCCTCCTTACCTCGATAAATTAAAACGGCATATCTCCATCATCTACAGGAGTCATGTCATCATCAAATCCACCAAATGAGTCATTTGATGGCTTTGAATAATCAGAATTTCCGCCAAATCCATTATCTGAACCAGCGTTTTGGCCTTTGCCTCCACCTACGAATTCAAAGCTTTCTACAACTACATCAGTAGTATATCTCTTTGAACCATCTTGTGCATCATAACTACCAGTTCTGATGTTACCAGTAAGTGCAATTTGACCACCTTTTGTAAGATATTGTGCTATTGTCTCAGCTGTTTTACCAAAAGCTACGCAATTGATGAAATCAGCTTCATCTCTCTTGAATTGTCTTGTAACTGCAATTGAGAATCTAGTAACTGCGTTACCACTTCCAGCTGCAAATCTTAATTCAGGATCTCTTGTAAGTCTACCTAAAAGTATAACTTTGTTCATTACAATATCACCTCTCTTACGCTTCTTTTCTTACTACGATGTGTCTCATAACACCGTCAGTGATTCTGAATATTCTTTCTAATTCTCTTGGTAATTCTGGGTCTGCAGTGAATTCTACTAAAGTATAGAATCCTTCGTTAACTTTTTCTATTTCGTAAGCAAGTTTTCTCTTACCCCAAACATCAACGTTTTCTACAGTTCCTCCACCATTTTCTATTACACCTTTAAACTTTTCGATGTTAGCTTTAGTAACTTCTTCGTCAAGTGATGGGTGTTGTATGAATATAGCTTCGTACTTTCTCATCATTTTCACCTCCTCCCCTCGGACTAACGGCTGTGCTTTGCACAGCAGGGATTTCAATTTCTAATTTTAACATTACATATTTACTTTTTCAAGGATTTTTATTAATTTTTTGCTTTTTGCACTATTTTTTTTGCCCCTTTTTGGAACTTATTTCTTGGTAACATGATTATTCTTCCACATCCGACACATTTTATCTTAACATCTGCCCCAACTCTTGTTACCTCGAAATTCTTTTCTCCACAAGGATGTTGTTTTTTCATTTCAACTATATCGCCTAAATCAAAATTTTCTACCAAGTCTATTCCTCCCTTAATTAGCTTCTTTATTCATAATTATATCCAATTTGTTATAAGGTATTTCTATATTAGCATCATCTAAAGCTTCTTTTATTGCTTTTCTAAGCTTTCTTTCCATTGACCATTGTGACATTGGAGTACTAAATCCAACTGTTCTTATATTAATACCTGAAGCACCAAGTTCTGTAACTCCCCATACATCAATTGGAGTAACAACTTCTTCATGAGTATTTTCAAATTCCTTACTTACTTCTTCAATTACTTTTATTGCATTATCTATATCTTCTTCATATGCTATTGATACATCTACCATAAATCTCATATTAGTTCTTGAATGATTTGTAACTATATTTACTGAACCATTAGGAATTAGGTGTAAATCACCATTAAAATCTTTAAGTACTGTAGTTCTTATACCTATGTTTTCTATTATTCCACTAAAGTTTCCTATAGTAACATAATCCCCAACCCCATATTGATCTTCAAATAATATAAAGAATCCATTTATAAGGTCCTTAACTAACGCTTGAGCCCCAAAACCTACGGCAAATCCACCAATACCTGCAAAGGTTAATGATATACCACTAAATAGGTCAGCAAGTAAAATTGCTATACCAACAAAATAAACTGTATATTTTAATATACTATGCATTACAGCACCAACAGTTTTAGCTTTCTGTGGATTCATAGTTAATTTGGAATTTGGATTTTTTATTTGTCTTTCAACAAACTTTTTTATTGCTCTATTTCCTATTTTAATTGTTATAAACATTAAAAATATGACAATTAAAGCTTTAATACCTTTTCTCGCTATGAAATCTAAATTATTTTCTAAAAAGCTAAATACTTTAGATTTTATTAAATCAAAATTATTCCCCTCAATCGATAACAAGTAATTCATTTATGCTTTAAACCTCCACATATTAATTGAATTCTATATAGCTTGCCCCATCTCTGCAATATATATTTTTATATTCGAAATTCTCGTCTTTTATCTTTTTAATGTCATCTTCACTTTCTACTCTTATGCAAATTCCACAACTTTGAGTTATTGAAGTTGGTGTTGGCATAATTCTAAAATTATATTCTTTTTCTTTTAAAAATTTTTCACCAGCCATTGCATCATGTGTGTTTTTAAATACTACAATATAATATTTCATCTCATTCTCCTTCTCATAAAATTTATATTCATAAATAATATTATAATAATTTTCATATTTTATAAAGAAAATATAATATGCTTTTTAACCTTATTTAGTGAATTATATTATTATTTGTTTTATAATTAGATTAGGTGAATTTTAATATTAAAAGGAGAATACTATGATACATATTATAAAAGCAGCTTGTGTAGGCCTTGTGACCGGTATATTCGCCTCAGTTCCATTAGGCCCTGCTGGACTAGAATCTGTAAATAGGTCCATAAGCAAAGGATTTCGTCAGGGATTTAAAGTATCTATAGGAGCCATATTTGCTGATTATTTATATTTAACAATAATAAATTTAGGATTATTCTCAATATTAGATGAAAATTATTTATATAAGGGAATATTCTGGGTTATATCTGGTTCAGTGCTTATATTATTTGCTAAACACTCGAAAGACGAATCAAGTATAACTAGACTTTTACAAAATTCAAAGCTCGGAGGAGTATTATCTGGATTTTTAATTACATTTATAAATCCAGTTACTTTTTCATTTTGGTTAGCATTTAGCGAAACCGTAATTAATTTTTGGAGAACTAATGGTACTTTATTTTTTTATGTGGCATTTTTATTTATGTTATTAGGTAGTGTAATCTGGTTTTCCATATTAAATTTATTAGCATCAAAAGGCCTAAAGTTAATGAAAAAAGATGTTGGTGGTATGGCATCTAAGCTTTTAACATATGTTTTATATATTATTGGAATTTGTTTCATAATTTATGGTTTTTATGTATTAATTTGTTAAAGGATGTCGAATATGAAAGTATATTTAGATAATGCAAGTACAACATTTCCTAAACCAAAAGTTGTTGTAGATTCCATTTACAATTACTTAGTTAATATTGGAGGAAATGCAAATCGCTCTAATAATTCAAATACTTTAGAGAGTAATAGAGAAATTTTTATAGCAAGAGAAAGAATAGCTAATTTTTTTAATTACGATAAAATTGAAAATGTAGTATTTACAAATAACATTACATCTTCTTTAAATATGTTAATTAAGGGAACTTTAAAGTCTGGAGATCATGTTATAACTTCATCATTAGAACATAACTCTGTTATAAGACCTATAATTTCATGTAAAGAAAATTTAGGTGTTGAAGTTGATTTTGTAAAAGGTAACTCTACAGGTTTTATTAATCCAAATGACTTTGAAAAATGTATAAAAGAAAATACAAAACTTATTGTTTTAACTCATGCATCTAATGTAACTGGATGTATTCAACCAATTAAAGAAGTCGGAGAAATATGTAAAAGACATGGGATATTTTTTATAGTAGATACAGCACAGTCTGCTGGAGCTATTCCTATTGATTTTAAAGAAATAGGTGCAAATGCATTAGCCTTTACTGGACATAAAAGTTTATTAGGTCCACAAGGAATTGGCGGATTTATAATTGATGATGAGCTTAATAAACATTGCTCTACTATAATTGAGGGAGGTACTGGTAGCCTATCTCACGATATACACCAGCCTAGCTTTATGCCTGATAAATTTGAATGTGGTACATTAAACATTCCTGGAATAGTTGGATTATCAAATTCCATCAATTTCATAAATGAAGTAGGTATTTTAAATATAAAAAAAAAGAATAGTTATTTATACAAGAAATTATTAAATGGTATATTATCTATCGACGGCTATGAAGTTTATGGAGATAAAACAGGAGAGAAATCAACAACATCTTTATCATTAAATCTAAAAGGTGTTGATACATCTGAGCTTTCTTTCTACCTAGATGATCACGGTATAAGTAATCGTTCTGGATTGCATTGTGCACCTAAGTGTCACGAAACAATTGGCACGTTCCCTACTGGCTCTGTTAGATTAAGTATTTCTTATTTTAACACCGAAAAGGAAATAGATTATACATTGTCAGTATTAAAGAATGCAGCAAAAGAATTAATTTAAACTTGAATAAAAACCTTCTTGTATGGAAATAATTTCTATATAAGGAGGTTGTTTTTATGCAAAAATCTTTTTCAATAGATGGTATAGAATATGATTCATTTAATGATATAGGTAACTATATTTATAAAATTTTAAAACCAATTGTCGATGTTAATAGGACTGTAATTTTTTTATGTGTTGGATCAGATAGATGTACAGGAGATTCCTTAGGTCCACTTGTTGGATATCACTTAAAAAATATAAAGAAAAAGAATATTTATGTATATGGTTCTTTAGAATATCCAGTTCATTCTCAAAACTTAAAAGATACAATAAATAAAATATATAATAATTTTAATGACCCATATATAATTGCAATTGATGCATCTCTTGGTTCATTCAATAACATAGGAAAGATATTTATAGAAAATAAACCTCTTTACCCAGGTCTCGCCTTAGATAAAGATTTACCTTCCGTTGGTGATTTAAGCATCACAGGAATAGTTAATGTTTCAGGTAAGTTTGAATTTATGGTATTACAAAATACTAGACTTTATACAGTTAATGCCTTAGCAGAAACAATAGCTAAAGGAATATCTTATTCAATTGATAAATTATCAAACAATGATATTGATGTAATTCAAAATTTCAAATCTTAGTTTAAATCGAGTGGATTATTCCACATTTATATAATTGCATTATGGGCAAAAAGACTATATCTCCTATAATAGAAAAAGTCATTTATCTTTTTTGATAAATGACTTTTTGTTTTATTTACTATTTATTGCTTCTTTTAATACATGAGCTTCTTCTTCTGATAAACCATATCTTGATATTCCCTTATCAACCGGTTTAGCATAAGTTGTACTATCATGTCTTCCATATAATCCTGTTAATACTATTCCATCATTATGTCCATCAAGCATTGCTATTGAGAAACTTAAATCGCTTCCTACATCTTCGAAAGCTTTATATCTCATTATTCCTACCTTTTGAACACAACCTTTAACTTCAACTCTTAAATCTTCACATAACTTAGCTGCTTCTGTTGCTGCATTTGCTGCATTTTCAACTTCATCTAATTTAGCATTTATAAGCTCTTCTAAATTTTTATTGCTAGTACCTCTCATAAGCTTTCTGTATTTCTTTTCTAGTCTGTTAACTGATCTCCATAAGACTATGACAAAAGTTAAAAGCAATAGAATTATTATTCCTGCTCCTATTAATATAAAAGGTAAATAATTTTCTAAATTCGCTATTAAATTTTCCACTTCTTTTCCGTCCTTCCTTCTTTAAAAAATGTTTCACGTGAAACATTACATATTAATTAGATCTAAAATTCTATTTAAGTCATCATCTGAGTAGTATTCTATTTCAATTTTACCCTTTTTGTTTTTCGAATTAATATTTACTTTTGTCCCAAAATAATCTTGTAGTCTATTTTGAACATCCTTAAAGTAAGGATTAATTTCTTCTTTTTCTTTTTTAAGCTTGTCTTCTTTTTTGTTTGCTAATGATTTTATTAATCTTTCAAGTTCTCTAACTGATAATTTTTCATCAATTATTTTTTGAGCAATTTCATATTGTAGGTCTTTATCATCTATAGAAAGTAATGCCCTTCCGTGACCTTCTGAGATTACACTTTCAATTAAATATTGTTGAACTCTTTCATCTAAATTAATTAATCTCATTGTATTAGTAATTGCAACTCTAGATTTACCTATTCTATTACTTAACTCTTGTTGAGTTAAATTAAAATCATCTATTAATTTTCTATAAGCTAAAGCCTCTTCAATTGGATTTAAATCTTGTCTTTGAATATTTTCAATTAAAGATATTTCTAAAACTTCTTTATCTGTTAAATCCATTACTATTGCAGGTACTTCTTTAAGACTAAGCATCTTGGCTGCTCTCCATCTTCTTTCACCAGCAACAATAACGTATTTTTTACCTTCTTGTCTTAATATTAGTGGCTGAATTATACCATGATTTTTAATTGATTCTGCAAGTTCTGCTATATTTTCACTGTCAAAGAATCTTCTTGGCTGATCAGAATTATTTTTAATTTTATTTAAAGGTATTAATGTTCTTTCTTCTGATTTATTACCCTTTTCACTCTCTTTTGATTCAATTGTATCTATCTTTACTTCATCTGGAATTAATGCACCTAAACCCTTACCTAATCCAAATTTTTTACTCATTTCTTCTCACCTTTCACCTTCTGCCTTTTTAAAAATTCTTTAGTTAATTTTGAATAAGCATCTGCGCCCTTACATTTTTCATCATAAAGCATTATTGGTAGTCCAAAACTTGGGGATTCTGCTAATCTAATATTTCTTGGTATTGTATTTTCATAAACTTTATTCTCAAAGAACTTTTTAACTTCGTTATAAACTTCGTTACTAAGGTTAGTTCTATAATCATACATGGTCATGATTACACCCTCGATTTTTATCTTTTTATTTAAAGATTTTTTAATTAACTTAATTGTGTTAATTAATTGTCCGACCCCTTCTAAAGCGTAAAACTCACATTGAATAGGAATTAATACTGAATCGCAGGCTGTCAATGCATTAATGGTTAAAACCCCTAATGATGGTGGACAGTCTATAAAAACAAAATCAAATTCATCTTTTACTTCATCTATTTTTTCTTTAAGTATTTTCTCTCTATTATCTTTTGTTATAACTTCAACTTCAGCTCCAGCAAGCTCCATTGTAGATGGTGCTATATATAGATTAGAAATAAGATCGCTATGTATTATAACATCTCTTAAACTAACATCTGATGTTATTACATCATACATTGAAAATTCTAAATTTCTTTTATCTATTCCTAACCCACTTGTAGTGTTTCCCTGAGGATCAATATCTATTGTTAAAACCTTATAACCTGCCATTGCAAGATAAGAAGCTAAATTAATATTTGTGGTTGTCTTACCAACTCCACCCTTTTGATTAAATATACAAATTTTCTTCATATTTAGCTCTATTTTATTCCTAGAGCCTTACACCCCCTCTCCTATACTATATTATATATTTTTTAAAAAAATAATTAAAGATAAAACTGACAAAACAATACATTCTTAATAATTTTTTCAGGTTTTTTTGATGAATATTTTACTATTAATAATACATAAAAAAAATCCACTAAAAAACAAAGTTTTTTAGTGGATTTTTAAGTGAATTATTTTTTATTTTTAGGGATATTAACAGTTACTTGTATATATTCCTCGTGATCTTCCATCTTATATTTTGCAGGTATATTAAACTTATCAAATACTTGCTTTATTGTATTTACATATAATTTTGCAGGGAATACTGTTGTTATTTTCTTTTTGCCTTTTCCGTTTAACTCTTTGCCTGCAAGTTTTAATAACTCTTTATTAATTAGCTCCTCAGTCTGTCTTACATTTAAGTTACCTTTTATAACTTTTTTTATTATGCTTAGCTGTAACTTTTCATCTTGAACAGAAAGTAATGCTCTTGCATGTCTTTCTGTTAAATTGTTAGTTACACATAATTCTCTTACTTTTTCACTTAGCTTTAAAATTCTTAATTTATTCGCTATTGTTGATTGTTTTTTACCCATCCTAGTTGCTAATTGTTCTTGAGTAAATCTATGATCATGAATTAAATTATAATACGCTTCAGCCTCTTCTATAAAGTTTAAGTCTTCTCTTTGCAAGTTTTCTAATAATGCTATTTCCGCTGATTGAGCATCTGTTATATCTATTATATTGCAAGGTACTTCTTTAAGTTCTGCAAGCTTTGCAGCTCTCCATCTTCTTTCCCCAGCAACTAATTCATAAAATTCTCCCCTTTTTCTTACTGTTATTGGTTGAATTATACCATGTGTTTTTATAGATTCAGATAACTCAATTAAAGCCTCATCATTAAAATATTTTCTTGGCTGATATGTATTTGGTATTATATCTTTAATATCAATTTTTAGTATTTCGTTATTCATATTGACACAACCCATCCCTTATAAATTTCCAATCTTTTATCTCTATATATTAAAATTCGATGCATACCATTTTTTTCCTTCTTTTTGTTATACATAAATTCCGTCATTTATCGATTCAAAATGGTATATTTTTCATATAATATTATATACTATTTTATCGGTTTTTTTGTAACTGTTCCTGCTTTTCTTGGATATGTCTTAGGACATTCCTTTATCTTTTCAACAACTACTATATTATGATTTAAATCAGTATCTTCTATTATAGTTTCATCAACTCTTAATAGTTTTCCCCCAAGTACGTTTAATGCCTTTTTGCTACTTTCTAATTCTTCTTCAATTGCAGGTCCCTTTAAAGCAACGAAGTATCCTGATATCTTAACATAAGGAAGACAGAACTCTGATAATACTGCCATATTGGCAACAGCTCTTGAAGTTGCTATATCGAAACTTTCTCTAAGATTTTTATTTCTTGCACCATCTTCTGCTCTTGAATGTATAGTTGTTACATTCTTTAATCCTAATTCCCTAACAACTAAATCTAAGAAGTTTATTCTTTTGTTTAAAGAGTCTAATAATGTAACTTCTATATCTTCTCTTAATATAGCTATTGGCATGCCTGGAAAACCTGCTCCAGTCCCAACATCAATTACAGTCTTAGCATTCTTTAATTCTGGGCTCTTAAAAGCTTTAATACAATCTATAAAGTGTTTCTTTATAAAATCTTCATCTTCAGTAATTGCAGTTAAGTTAATCTTTTGGTTCCATTCTTGAACTAATCTCATATATTTAATGAATTTATTATACATATCTTCATTAAATTCTATATTAACCTCATCTGCGGCTGTTTTCATTATATTGTAAAAGTCCATATTATCCTCCTTTATGGCTCTAATTATCACTATTTGCTTTCTTTCCATAATGATATTCTAAGTAAACTAATAAAACAGATATATCAGCAGGTGATACCCCTGAAATTCTTGATGCTTGCCCTACACTTATAGGTCTTACCGCATTTAGTTTTTGCATTGCTTCAGTTCTTAATCCCTTAACATCATTATAATCTATATCACCAGGTAAAAGTTTCTTTTCAAACTTTTTAAATTGGTCAACTTGTTCAAGCTGATTAACTATATACCCTTCGTATTTAGCCATTATGTTTATTTGCTCTCCTACGTTATCTGGGTATTCTGGTCTTTCAGGGTCAAGTTCTATTAATGAGAAGTAATCAACCTCTGGTCTCTTTATTAGCTCGTAGAAGCTTATAGGCTTCTTAAGTTCTGTTGAACCAAGCTTAACTAATATCTCATTATTTTCTTTCTTATTTGTTATTTGAAGATTTTTTAATCTTTCAAGTTCTGTATCTATATTATTTTTTCTAGTTAAAAATCTATTGTATCTTTCTTCAGTTACAAGACCTACATTATGTCCAATTTCAGTTAATCTAAAATCAGCATTATCTTGTCTTAAAAGAAGTCTGTATTCAGCTCTTGATGTCATCATTCTATATGGTTCATTTGTACCTTTAGTAACTAAATCATCAACTAAAACTCCAATATAAGCATCTGAACGAGTAAGTATCATAGGTTCTTTACCTTGTACCTTTAATGCAGCGTTTATACCAGCTACTATACCTTGTGATGCTGCCTCTTCATATCCTGAACTACCATTTAATTGTCCTGCTCCATAAAGCCCTTCTATATGCTTAAATTCAAGTGTTGGTTTTAATTGAGTTGGATTTATTGAATCATACTCAATTGCATAAGCTGATCTCATAACTTCTGCATTTTCAAGACCTTCAATAGTTCTAAGCATTTTTAATTGTACATCTTCTGGAAGTGATGATGAGAATCCTCCAATGTACATTTCAAGTGTATCTTCACCTTCTGGCTCTACGAATATTTGGTGTCTTGTCTTGTCTGGGAATCTCATAACCTTATCTTCTACTGATGGACAGTATCTTGGTCCTATTCCCTTTATTGAACCATTATATATTGGTGATCTGTCTATGTTATTTTGTATAACTTCGTGAGTTCCTTCGTTAGTGTATGTTAAATAACATGATATTTGTTCTCTATCTATATTGTCATTCATAAATGAGAATGGAACTATTTTTTCGTCACCTTTTTGTTCTATCATATTTGTAAAGTTAACTGATCTTCTGTTAACTCTTGGTGGTGTACCAGTCTTAAATCTTCTAAGTTCTATTCCAAGATCTAATAATGTTTGTGATAGGTCATTTGCAGGTAATAATCCATTTGGACCACTGTTATAACTTACCTCACCTATTATTATTTTAGCCTTTAAGTATGTTCCTGTTGCAAGTATTACTGCCTTACATCCAAATATGGCTCCATTTTTAGATACAGCACCTGTTACTTTTCCGTCCTCAACTACTAAATCAACTATTTCAACCTGTCTTACATAAAGGTTATCTTGTGCTTCAAGAACTCTTTTCATTCTTTGTTGGTATTTTAATTTATCTGCTTGTGCTCTTAATGAGTGAACTGCTGGTCCTTTTGAAGTATTAAGCATTCTTGATTGTATGAATGTAGCATCTATATTAACACCCATTTCTCCACCTAATGCATCTACTTCTCTAACTAAATGCCCTTTAGCTGTTCCCCCTATATTAGGATTACAAGGCATCATTCCAATTGATTCTAAGTTAATTGTACATATTAATGTCTTTAATCCCATTCTTGCTGAAGCTAGGGCAGCTTCACATCCAGCATGACCTGCTCCAACAACAACTACATCATATTCTTCAGCATTGTATCTCATCTGATTCCTCCTATTTTCCTACACAGAATTCAGTAAATATCTTATTAACTAAATCTTCTTCAAGTTCTGCTCCTGTAATTTCTCCAAGTGCTCTAAGCCCTGAAGTAACATATATTGAAATTAGGTCTAAGAACTCATTCATTTTTAATCTATTCTGTGCATTTTCACAATTCTCTAATGCTCTATATAAAGCTTGCTTATGTCTACTATTTGTTATGATTAAGCTTTCATTGTCTACTTCTCCATTGAAGAATAGCTCTTTAATCTTAGCTTTTAAATCATTTATTCCAAATCCAGTCATAGCTGATATCTCTATAAAGTTATCTAATCCTTCAATATCATCTATATCAAGCTTACGTTCTAAGTCTACTTTGTTTAAAAGTACTATAGTTTTCTTATTTTCTATAGCCTTTATTATTTCTCTATCTTCTTCTTCTAGATCTCTTGATGTATCTAGCATTAATACAACTAAATCAGCCTCTTCAATCTTTTCTCTTGATCTTTCAACACCAATCTTTTCAACAACATCTTCAGTCTCTCTAATACCTGCTGTATCTGTTATTTTTACTGGTATTCCATCAAGATTTATAAATTCTTCTATTATGTCTCTAGTTGTACCTGGTATATCAGTTACTATAGCTCTTTTTTCTTGCAGAAGTGCATTCATAAGAGATGATTTACCAACGTTAGGTTTTCCTATTATTGTCATTTTTAATCCATCTCTTATAATCTTACCCTCATTTGCTCCTTTTAATAACTTCTTCATATCAGCTATTGCCTTTTCAAGGCTTTCATTAACTCTTATAGGAACAGTTTCATCTGGTTCTTCATCATCTTCTGTGAAATCTACATCATATTCAATAAGAGCTAAAACATCTAAAAGGTATTCTCTAAGTTTGTTTATTGCCTGGGAAAGAGAACCTCCACTTTGCATAACTGCTGATTTCATAGCTAAGTCAGTTTTTGCTCTAATAATGTCCATTACAGCTTCAGCCTGACTTAAATCTATTCTTCCATTTAAGAATGCTCTCTTTGTAAATTCACCTGGTTCTGCGATTCTTGCACCACTTTTAATAACTTCTTCAAGTACTCTATTAGTTGATACAACTCCACCATGACAGTTAATTTCAACAACATCTTCAGCTGTGAAACTTCTTGGACCTTTCATGTAACTTATTATTACTTCATCTATTATTTCTCCACTTTCACTATCTATAATATTACCGTACTTCATAGTGTAAGTTTTCATTGTATTTATATCAAAGTTATTTTTTCCTACAAATATACGTCCAACTATTTCTAACGCTTTATTTCCTGAAACTCTTATTATTGCTATTCCACCCTCACCTTGAGCAGTGGCAATACCACATATAGTATCGAATTCTTTCATATAATATCCTCCTTGGAATTTTCTACTTTCACATAGTATAATCCAACTAAAACTAATATCAATTTTACAGAATTATATTTAATAAGTCAAAGCTATATATTACTTCTTTTTAATAAATATTCTAATTGAAAAAAAGAAAGCCAATTACTTGGCTTTCTTTTACTTCTTTATTGTTACAACTACTCTTCTGAAAGGTTCTTCACCTTCGCTATGAGTGCTTATTGCTTCATCATTTTGAAGAGCAGCATGTATTATTCTTCGTTCATATGGATTCATTGGTTCTAATCTAAAAGGTCTCTTACTTCTTTTTACTTTGCTAGCAGTTTTAAGTGCAACTTTCTTTAAAGTTTCTTCTCTTTTAGCTCTATAATTTTCAGTATCTAATACAACCTTTTTATAAGGAATATCATGACCTTTATTTATAACTAAAGATGTCAAATATTGAAGTGAATCTAAAGTTTCTCCTCTGTATCCTATTATTAAACCCATTTTAGGACCAGTAAGATTAATCTTTACTGTATTATTTTCTTCGGTTATTTTAATTTCTGCTAAAACACCCATAGAATCTAATATACTTCTAATAAATTCTTTAGCATCATCAATATAATTTCTCTTAACAGTTACTTTAACCTTTGCAGGTTTTGTTCCTATAAGACTTAAAAATCCTTTTGAGCCTTCATCAATTACATCGATTATAACATTATCTTTAGTAACATTTAATTCATTAAGTGCATTTTTTATTGCATCATCAACATTCTTACCAGTTACTTCAATAAACTTCATATACCCTATTCACCAACTCTCACAGAATATTAATTTATATAATTATTTCTTTTTCTTTTTCTTGTTATATTCTTCAGGCATCGCAAACTTATTCTTTTGTTCTACCTTTTCCATCTCTTCTTGCTCTTGTTCTTTCTTTTTAGCCATTACAGGTCTAACATTTAAGAAGTATGTTTGTATTAACTGATATACTCCACTAGTTACCCAGTAAATAACAAGTAATGAAGGGAAATTAAATGACATTACCCCCATCATTAATGACATACCAATATTCATTGGCATCATGTTCATTCCTGAAGATTCTGCTGCCGGATTAGCCTTTGTCATCATATATGATGGTATGAAAGTACTAAGCGCTGCTAATACTGGTAATATAACCATTGGGTCTCTTCCACTTAAATCAGGTAACCATAAGAAACTAACATTTTTAATTTGTGCAACAACATCTGGATTACTAAATGTATAGTAAAGAGCCATTAATATTGGAAGTGGAATTAACATAGGTAAACATCCACCTGTCATGCTTATGTTATTTTCTTTGTAGATTTTCATCATTTCCATATTAGCTTTTTGAGGGTCATTTTTATACTTTTCTTGAACCTTCTTTATTACAGGCTGGAATTCCTGCATTTTTCTAGTTGATTTTATTGATTTTATACTAAACGGTAACACAGCTGTTTTAATTATTATTGTTAAAACAACAACTGATAGTACATATGCTAATCCTGGATCTGTTATACCTACAGATGTAATTAGCGTATGAAGCTTATCAAATATGATAGTAAAAAAATCAATTATTGGTTTGAACAGTGTCATCATATTCTTTTATCCTCCCATACTCTATTTAACAGGATCATATCCACCTTTACTTAAAGGATTACACCTTAAAATTCTCCAAATAGCCATAAGACTCCCCCTGAATGCCCCATGTTTTTCAATAGCTTCAATTGCATATTGTGAACAAGTAGGAACATATCTACAACATGGAGTTTTTAAGGGTGATATATTTTTCCTATAAAATCTAATTAGATTTATTATCACTTTCTTCATTATAATATAGGCCTGCTTTCTTAAATAAACTTAGCATAGCTTTTTCAACATCATGAAAATTTTTATCTTTCATATTTGTTCTTGCAATAAATATAAAGTCAAAACCCTTTTTGATAGAAGTTTCATTTAATCTATAACTTTCCATAATCAATCTCTTGCTTCTACTTCTTACTACACTATTTCCAACTTTCTTACTAACAGAAACTCCTATTTTATTATAAGATCCATTCTTTGGATCGCTATTTTTTCTATTATTATAAGTATATAATACCAAAAGATTATTAGCTAATGATTTTCCTCTTCTATATACTGTTCTAAATTCATTGTTCTTCTTTAATCTATATATCATGGGTATTTTAATACTCCTTTTTTCCTACATTGTAGAAAAAAGGCCACTAAAGTGCGGCCCTTATGCTGTTAATTTTTTTCTACCTTTTTGTCTTCTTTTTCTAAGAATGTTTCTTCCTGAAGCAGTCTTCATTCTCTTTCTGAAGCCATGTTCTTTTTTTCTTTGTCTTTTTTTAGGTTGGTATGTCATGAACATTTACACTACACCCCCTTTAAGTTTTTTTAAGTCAATACAGTCAAATGACTATACTTCTCTTTATATTTTAGATTTACCTTATCATTATATATATATACACTTCTTATGTCAAGAATATAGGTATCTGTTGATAAATCTTTCTCTTATATTATAAAAATTGTGGATAACTTGTTGAATCCCTTCATTTACTTATGGTATCATAGATAATGTATTGTGAATAACTTGTTATTTAATAGAAGTTATCCACACCTGTGGATATATTTGTTGATAACTTGTTCCCTTTTTCTTGATAAACTATGTATTTATGTTGCCTTTTCCCTGAAACAGGCACTATTTGTATAATTTTAGTTGTTGAAAAAGACTTTATATTCACTTGTGGATAAGTTTATATCCTTTTTTAATTCCACATAATTATTAACATGTGGATAAATTTATATACATATTTTTTAAAAAAATCGGCTTTGTTAATAATTTGTTGATATTCTGTTATTACCCTGTTATTAACATAATTTTTAAATAATAAAATTTAAAAAAATTTTCGACTGGAGGATTAGAAATGAATGCAGAGCTGAAAGAATTATGGGAAAAAACACTAAATATTATTAAAGGTGAATTGAGCGAGGTAAGCTTTAATACATGGATTAAAAGCTGCGAACCAATTTCTATGTTTTCTGATACTATAAGAATAAGCGTTCCTAATGCATTCACCCAAGAAATACTTGAAAAAAGATATAAAGATTTAGTGGCAAATTCAATAAGAGCTATATGTTCTAAGCTTTATAATATTGAATTTTTAATAGCTTCTGAAATTCAAAATACTGAAGAAGAAAAATCAGAAAAACAATCTAATAAAAAGATCAAAGAAGATACTAAGGTTATAGTAAATGATGAAATGAATACTAACCTAAATCCTAAGTATACTTTTGATTCTTTCGTAATTGGTAATAGTAATAGATTTGCTCATGCAGCCTCACTTGCGGTAGCTGAATCACCAGCTAAGGCTTACAATCCTCTATTTATATATGGAGGAGTTGGGCTTGGAAAAACCCACTTAATGCATGCCATTGGACATTATGTATTACAAAATAATCCTAGTGCTAAAGTAGTTTACGTATCTTCAGAAAAATTCACTAATGAGCTTATCAATGCTATAAAAGACGATAAAAATGAAGAATTTAGAACAAAATACAGAAATGTAGATGTTCTTCTTATAGACGATATCCAATTTATAGCTGGAAAAGAAAGAACTCAAGAAGAATTCTTCCATACATTTAATGCTTTGCACGATGCCAATAAACAAATAATTCTATCATCTGATAGACCGCCAAAAGAAATCCCTACATTAGAAGACAGATTAAGATCTAGATTCGAATGGGGTCTAATTGCTGATATCCAAGTTCCAGACTTTGAAACTAGGATGGCAATCTTAAAAAAGAAGGCAGATGTAGAGAAGTTAAATGTAGCTAATGAAGTTATGGTATATATAGCTACTAAAATAAAATCGAATATTAGAGAATTAGAAGGGGCATTAATTAGAATAGTGGCCTATTCATCTCTTACTAATAGAGAAATAACTGTAGACTTAGCATCTGAAGCTTTAAAAGACATCATATCTAAAAAGCAAGGAAAGCATATTACTATAGAAATAATACAAGATGTAGTCGCAAATTATTTCAATCTTAGAGTAGAAGACTTAAAATCCCAAAGAAGAACGCGTAACGTATCTTATCCTAGACAAATTGCTATGTATTTAAGTAGAAAACTTACGGATATGTCTCTTCCAAAGATAGGCGAAGAGTTTGGGGGTAGAGACCACACTACTGTAATACATGCTTACGAAAAGATATCTGATAATTTAAATAGAGATGAAAGTCTACAACACACTATTGATGATTTAACTAAAAAGCTAACTCAAGGTTAATTTTTTTCTAAAAATTTAGTTATCAACAATTGTAGATAATAACTCTAGAATAACCTGTGGATAAATGCTATAAATAAAGTTCCTGTGAATTACTGTGGATAAGTTATACTAAAAGTTACTTACTTATCCACACTATTTTTTTATAAAATGTTCGCGTATTTAGAGGGTTTTAAGTACTTATCAACATATCCACAGGCCCTACTACTATTATTACTATAAATTTTATATTTATCTAACTAAACTAAACCAATCTTATCTGTGAATAAGTAAGGAGGATCATAAATGATTTTTATATGTGAAAAACAAAAATTACAAGAAGGTATTTCAATAGTTCAAAAAGCTATAACTGGTAAATCAACAATGTCAGTTTTAGAAGGTATTTACATAAATGCAAATAAAGAAGGCTTAACACTAATTGGATCTGATATGGACGTTAGTATAGAAAGTAAAGTTGAAGCTGATGTTATGACTGAAGGAAGCATTGTAATAGATGCTAAAATATTTGGTGAAATTATACGGAAGTTACCTAATTCAGATATAAAAATAGAAACTTTAGAAAATGATACAGTTCAAATAACATGTGAAAAATCAGTATTTAACGTTGTTTATATGAATGCTGATGAATTCCCTGAATTACCTCAAATAAATCAAGATATGAAAGTTGAAGTTCCACAAAACATATTAAAAAATATGATAAAAGGAACATCATTTGCTATAGCTCAAGATGAAACTAGACCAATATTACAAGGTGTTTTATTTGAAGTTAAAGATAAAACATTGAATCTTGTTGCATTAGATGGATACAGACTTGCAATTAGAAGTGAATATTTAGATAGCGAAATTGATATAGAAAAAGTAATTCCTGGGAAGACTTTAAATGAAGTATCAAAAATATTAGAAGATACTAACGATATAGTAGAAATAAACTTTACTAACAATCATATTTTATTTAACTTAAATAAAACTAGAATTATTTCAAGATTATTAGAAGGAAAGTATGTAAATTATAAATCATTACTTCCTCAAGAACATAAATTAACAGTTACAGTTAAAAAACAAGATCTACAAAATGGAATAGAAAGAGCTTCACTTATGGCTAAGGATGGAAATAACAATTTAATAAAATTAGACATCCAAGATGAAGCTGTAATTATAACTTCTAATTCTCAATTGGGAAAGGTTAGAGAAGAAGTTTTAATAAATCTGCAAGGTGACAAGATTCAAATTGCATTTAACTCAAGATATTTAATTGATGTATTAAAGAATTTTGAAGAAGAAGAGGTTATACTAGAAATGACTTCAAGTGTAAGTCCTTGTATAATTAAAGCAAAAGAAGCCGATAATTATAAATACTTAGTATTACCAGTTAGATTAATAAGATAGAAAAGGAGGAAGGAAACTTGTATAAATATACAAGGAATTATGCAAGTTTCCTCTTAACTACAATATGAAAGAAATTAATATTAATACAGAATTTATAAAATTAGATGCATTTTTAAAATGGGCAGGTATTGCTTCATTAGGATCTGAGGCAAAAATTTACATTTTAGAAGAGATGGTAAAAGTAAATGGTGAAGTTTGCACTCAAAGAGGAAAAAAATTAAGAGTTAACGATACAGTTGAATTTGAAGGCGAAATATATAAAATAGTATAAATTCAAAAACACTCTAATTGATGAAGTAATTTAAATATAAGCTTTTATTCTGTTAATATGATATAATTAAATGGGTGTTTATAGATGTATGTAAAAAAGCTTAAATTAATTAATTATAGAAATTACGAAAACCTAGAAATAAATTTAGGAAAGCATGTCAATGTTTTTATGGGTGATAATGCTCAAGGTAAAACTAACATTTTAGAAGCAATATATTATTGTGCTTTTGCTAAATCTCATAGAACATCAAGAGATAGAGAACTTATAAATTGGAATGGAGATGTCTCGTTTGTAAGTATTAGTGTTGGTAAGAATAGATTAGATAAGAAAATTGATATGAACATCCTAAAGGACGGTAAAAAAATTATTAAGGTAAATTCCATAAAGATAAGTAAAATTGGAGAGCTCTTTGGTACTTTTAATGTTGTTATGTTTTCACCAGAAGATTTAAAGATAATTAAAGATTCACCAGGGATTAGAAGAAAATTTATAGATATGGAACTATGCCAATTAGATTCTAAGTACTACTACAATTTAGTTCAATACAATAAAGTGATGAATGAGAGAAATAGTGTACTTAAAAATAGAAATCTAGATTTAGAAATGCTAGATATATATGATCTTCAGTTAGCTAACTTTGGATCATACATAATTGAACGAAGATTGTCCTATCTAAAATCTCTAAACCAGTATTCTGAAGATATACATAAGGAAATTACTTCAGGTAAGGAAAATATAGAGTTTAAATACAATTCTACCATAAGGAATCTTGATAATATCCAAGATGAATTCTATGAAACATTAAGAAAAAACAGAAAACGTGATTTAGAAAAAGGTATAACAAGTCACGGACCTCATAGAGATGATTTCTCTGTTTATATAAACAATGTTGATACGAAAAGCTTTGGTTCACAGGGTCAACAGAGAACTGCTGTACTTACTATGAAGTTTGCATCTTTGAGGATTATAAAAGAAATAACAGGAGAATATCCAGTCTTATTATTAGATGATGTATTATCGGAATTAGATTTTAATAGAAAAAGATACGTTTTAAGTTCAATTGGGGATATACAGACAATAATAACTTGTACTGGAATTGAAGATTTGAATGATTATTTAGATAAAGATTCAAAGCTATTTAAAGTAAAAGAGGGAAAAGTCTCTAAATAAAAGGAGGAATTCTAAATGTTTTTACACTTAGGAGAAAATGTTGTAGTTCCAATAAAAGATGTTATTGGAATATTTGATTTACAGACAACAATGTATAGCTCTGATACAATTCAATTTTTAAGAATGGCAGAAGAAGATGGATTTGTGGAAAGAATAACAGATGATAAACCAAAATCATTTGTTATAGCTGAAGTTGATAAGAAAAGTAAGATATATTTATCACCTATTTCTTCATCAACATTAACTAAAAGAACAGATTTGGAGTATAATCCGTAAGTCCAATATTAACCTTCAATAAGACAGGAAAAAATAAATATTTAGGAGGAATCTATGTTGGAACAAAAAAAACAAAGTTATGATGAAAATCAGATACAAGTTCTTGAAGGACTAGAGGCTGTAAGAAAAAGACCTGGTATGTACATAGGTAGTACTAGTTCAAGAGGATTACACCATTTAGTTTACGAAATAGTTGATAATAGTATAGACGAAGCACTTGCTGGATACTGTAAAAATATTAGAGTTACAATAAACGAAGATAACTCAGTAACAGTAGAAGATGACGGTAGAGGTATGCCAGTTGGTATGCACCCTAAGATGGGTAAACCAACAGTAGAAGTCATTATGACTGTTCTTCATGCAGGTGGTAAATTCGGTGGAGGCGGATACAAAGTATCAGGTGGTCTACACGGGGTTGGTGCATCTGTTGTTAATGCTCTTTCAGAAGAATGTAGAGTAACAGTTAAAAGAGAAGGTAAGGTTTGGAGACAAGAATATAAAAGAGGAAATGTTGTTACTGATCTAGAAGAAATCGGAGTAAGTGATAGTACTGGTACAACAGTTTACTTTAAACCTGATAAAGAAATCTTTGATGAATTAATATATGATTTTGAAATTCTTTCACAAAGATTAAGAGAACTTGCTTTCTTAAACAAAGGAATTAATATAACGTTAGTAGATAAAAGATACGATAAAGAAGAATCATATCATTATGAAGGTGGTATAAAATCTTTCGTAACTTACTTAAATAGAAATAAGCAACCATTACATGAAGAACCAATATACGTAGAAGGTTTAAAAGATGACATAATGGTTGAAGTAGCACTTCAATACAATGATGGCTATACTGAAAATATTTTTACCTTTGCAAATAATATAGATACTATAGAAGGTGGTACACACTTAGTTGGTTTTAAAACTGCATTAACTAGAGTATTTAATGATTATGCAAAGAGATTTGGGCATTTAAAAGAAAATGATAAAAATCTTTCAGGTGAAGATATAAGAGAAGGCTTAACATGTGTAATATCAGTTAAGATAGGTGAACCACAATTCGAAGGACAAACAAAAACTAAACTAGGTAATAGTGAAGTTAGAGGAATAGTTGATTCAGTTGTTGGTGAAGGTGTTGGAACATTCTTAGAAGAAAATCCAGCAATAGCCAAGATTATAATAGATAAAGCATTAATGGCAGCTAGAGCAAGAGATGCAGCAAGAAAGGCAAGAGAACTTACAAGAAAGACTGTTTTAGAAAGATCAGCACTTCCAGGTAAACTTGCAGATTGTTCATCAAAAGATCCTATGGAATGTGAAATCTACATAGTCGAAGGGGACTCAGCGGGAGGATCAGCAAAGCAAGGAAGAGATAGAAAATTCCAAGCTATATTACCACTAAGAGGTAAGATTATGAACGTTGAAAAACAAAGACTAGATAAGATCTTAAATTCAGATACTATAAGATCAATGGTAACAGCCTTTGGTGCAGGTATAGGAAAGGATTTTGATATATCAAAGATAAGATATAACAGAATAATAATAATGACAGATGCCGACGTAGATGGAGCACACATAAGAACATTATTATTAACTTTCTTCTACAGATACATGAGAGAATTAATAGATGGCGGTCATGTTTATATAGCACAACCACCATTATATAAAGTTGCAAAATCTAAGAAAGAATACTATGCTTACTCAGATCAAGAACTTGATAACATATTAACCGAGATTGGTGGAAAAGATAATTCAACTAATATTCAAAGATATAAAGGTCTTGGAGAAATGAATGCAACTCAATTATGGGAAACAACAATGGATCCAGAACAAAGAATATTACTAAAAGCAACTGTAGAAGATGCTATGGCTGCAGATGAAATATTCACTATACTTATGGGAGAAAAAGTTGAACCAAGAAGAGAATTTATTCAAGATAATGCTAAGCAAGTAAGTAACTTAGACATTTAGTACTAAATATGAGGTGAAGTACATGAGTTTTAATGAGGGAAGAGTAATACCCGTAGATATAAAGAACGAAATGAAGAAGTGTTATATTGACTATGCCATGAGTGTTATAGTTGGTCGTGCGCTTCCAGACGTTAGAGATGGATTAAAACCTGTTCACAGAAGAATTCTTTATTCAATGCAAGAATTAGGATTAGCGCCTGAGAAAGGTTATAGAAAATGTGCCAGAATAGTTGGGGAAGTACTTGGTAAATATCACCCACACGGTGATTCTTCAGTATATGATGCTTTAGTTAGAATGGCTCAAGATTTCTCAATGAGATATATGCTAGTAGATGGTCACGGTAACTTTGGATCAGTTGATGGTGATAGCGCTGCGGCAATGAGATATACAGAAGCAAAGATGAATAAAATCGCAAGTCAAATGTTAAGAGATATAACAAAAAATACAGTTGATTTTATTCCAAACTTTGATGGTGAAGAAAAAGAACCATCAGTACTACCTTCAAGATTCCCTAATCTTTTAGTAAATGGATCATCAGGTATAGCAGTTGGTATGGCAACAAACATACCTCCACATAACTTAGGTGAAGTTATAGATGGAACAATAATGCTTATAGATAATCCAGAAGCTGAAGTTTTAGATTTAATGACTGCAATAAAAGGACCAGATTTCCCAACAGGATCAACTATAATGGGTAAGTCAGGAATTAGATCAGCTTACGAAACAGGTAAGGGTAAAGTTATCGTTAGAGCAGAAGCTGAGATAGAAGAGGAAAACAACAGACATAGAATAGTTGTTACAGAATTACCTTATCAAGTTAATAAAGCTAGACTTATAGAAAATATTGCGGATTTAGTTAAAGATAAAAAGATAAATGGAATATCAGACTTAAGAGATGAATCTGATAGAGAAGGTATGAGAATCGTTATAGAACTTAAGAGAGATGCAAATCCTAATGTAGTTCTAAACCTTCTATACAAGCACACAAAGATGCAAGATACATTCGGTGTAACTATGCTTGCATTAGTTGATAATGAACCACAAATACTTAACTTAAAACAAATACTAGGTCATTATATTAACTTCCAAAAAGATGTTATTACTAGAAGGACTATATTTGAATTAAATAAGGCAGAGGCTAGAGCACATATCTTAGAAGGATTAAGAATAGCTTTAGATAATATTGATGAAGTCATAAATATTATAAGAGGATCAAAGACTTCAGAAATAGCTAAAAATACTCTTATGGAAAGATTTAATCTTTCAGAAAAACAAGCTCAATCTATTCTTGAAATGAGACTTAGAAGACTTACAGGATTAGAAAGAGATAAAATTGAAGAAGAATATGCTGAACTTATGAAAGAAATTGAATATTTAAAATCAATTCTTGCAAGTGAAGAAAAGCTTCTTTCAGTAATAAAAGAAGAATTAATAGAAATTAAAAATAAATATAATGATGAAAGAAGAACTAAGATAGAAACTAATGTAAATGAAATTGATGTAGAAGATTTAATTCAAGAGAAGGAAATCGTAATTACATTAACTCATTCAGGTTATATTAAGAGAATTTCATCAGATGTATACTCAGCTCAAAAAAGAGGGGGTAAGGGAATACAAGCAATGTCTACTAAGGAAGATGACTTCGTAGAACATGTTATGGTAACATCAACTCACTCAGATATACTATTCTTCACAAATAGAGGTAGAGTATACAAATTAAGAGGATATCAAATACCTGAAGCTGGAAGAGCAGCTAAGGGAACTAATTTAATAAATCTTATAGCAATAGAACCAGATGAAAGAATAGAAACAGTTCTAACTGTAAATGATGTTTATGAAAATGGATATCTATTTATGGGAACTAAGAATGGTATAGTTAAGAAGACTAATCTTAACGAATTCAAGAACTTAAGAAAGAATGGTCTTATTGCAATTAACTTAAGAGAAGGAGATGAACTTCTAAAAGTTAAGATGACAAGAGGAGATGCTAATATCATAATGGTTACTCAAAATGGTTTAGCTATTAAGTTCAATGAACAAGATGTTAGACCAATGGGTAGAACAGCATCAGGTGTTAAGGCGATAAGCTTAAGTGATGATGATATAGCTGTATGTATGGATATAGCTGTTGATGATGAAGATTTATTAGTAGTTAGTGAAAATGGATTTGGTAAGAGAACTCCAATAAGTGAATATAAAGTCCAAAATAGAGGCGGTAAAGGATTATTAACTTACAAGATAAATGATAAAACAGGTAAGTTAATTGGAGCTACTATGTGTAAGGCTGAAGATGAACTTATGCTTATAAATAATAGTGGTGTTGCTATAAGAATAAACATAGAAGATGTTTCAGTAACAGGAAGAGCTACTATGGGAGTTAAGCTAATGAGAACTCTTGAAGAAGAACAAGTAGTTACAATCACTAAAATAACTAGCGATGGAAATGATGATAAAGAGGAATTAGTTCAAACTGAATTAGTTGTAGATGAAAAATCAGAAGTTAATTCAGAAGAGGCTAATGATAATTCATTAGATAAGCTTTTAGATAGAGCAAGTGAAGATGATGAATAATATTTAATAAATAGGTTCGTAGTACAAATTTTTGTGCTATGGGCCTATTATTTTTTAGAAAATATATTAAATAACTATATTTTTATAGTATAGAATACAAAGTTTTTATAGTGTAATTATAGTTTAAAAGAGTGATTTTTATTAATTTATATAGTAAGTACATAAAAAAATAATATACTCTTTGCCAGGCGTATCATTATTAGAAATAATAAGTATTTAAAAGAAATATAGAGAAATATAGATATAAATTATAAAAATAAAGATAATATAGATTATACAGAATGATATATATGATAATATAAATCTCGTCGCTGATGACGACACGGAAACAACGAAACAAACTTGAAAAAAGTTTTTAAAAAGTTGTTGACAAGATGTTGAAACGGTGATAAGATTTAATAGTCGCTTGAGGGCGACGAAGTAAATTTGGTCTTTGAAAATTGAACAGAATATATAGAATACATTTAAACCAGCAATTCTTTTATTAAAGTAAGTTTTATGAGTTAACAGATTAAACTTTTTATTGAGAGTTTGATCCTGGCTCAGGACGAACGCTGGCGGCGTGCCTAACACATGCAAGTCGAGCGATGAAGTTTCCTTCGGGAAACGGATTAGCGGCGGACGGGTGAGTAACACGTGGGTAACCTGCCTCATAGAGGGGAATAGCCTCCCGAAAGGGAGATTAATACCGCATAACATTGCAGTTTCGCATGAAACAGCAATTAAAGGAGCAATCCGCTATGAGATGGACCCGCGGCGCATTAGCTAGTTGGTAAGGTAATGGCTTACCAAGGCGACGATGCGTAGCCGACCTGAGAGGGTGATCGGCCACATTGGGACTGAGACACGGCCCAGACTCCTACGGGAGGCAGCAGTGGGGAATATTGCACAATGGGGGAAACCCTGATGCAGCAACGCCGCGTGAGTGATGACGGTCTTCGGATTGTAAAGCTCTGTCTTTGGGGACGATAATGACGGTACCCAAGGAGGAAGCCACGGCTAACTACGTGCCAGCAGCCGCGGTAATACGTAGGTGGCGAGCGTTGTCCGGATTTACTGGGCGTAAAGGGAGCGTAGGCGGATTTTTAAGTGGGATGTGAAATACCCGGGCTCAACCTGGGTGCTGCATTCCAAACTGGGAATCTAGAGTGCAGGAGGGGAGAGTGGAATTCCTAGTGTAGCGGTGAAATGCGTAGAGATTAGGAAGAACACCAGTGGCGAAGGCGACTCTCTGGACTGTAACTGACGCTGAGGCTCGAAAGCGTGGGGAGCGAACAGGATTAGATACCCTGGTAGTCCACGCCGTAAACGATGGATACTAGGTGTGGGAGGTATCAACTCCTTCCGTGCCGCCGCTAACGCATTAAGTATCCCGCCTGGGGAGTACGGTCGCAAGATTAAAACTCAAAGGAATTGACGGGGGCCCGCACAAGTAGCGGAGCATGTGGTTTAATTCGAAGCAACGCGAAGAACCTTACCTAGACTTGACATCCTCTGCATTACCCTTAATCGGGGAAGTTCCTTCGGGAACAGAGTGACAGGTGGTGCATGGTTGTCGTCAGCTCGTGTCGTGAGATGTTGGGTTAAGTCCCGCAACGAGCGCAACCCCTATTGTTAGTTGCTACCATTAAGTTGAGCACTCTAGCGAGACTGCCTGGGTTAACCAGGAGGAAGGTGGGGATGACGTCAAATCATCATGCCCCTTATGTCTAGGGCTACACACGTGCTACAATGGCAAGTACAGAGAGATGCAATACCGCGAGGTGGAGCTAAACTTCAAAACTTGTCTCAGTTCGGATTGTAGGCTGAAACTCGCCTACATGAAGCTGGAGTTACTAGTAATCGCGAATCAGCATGTCGCGGTGAATACGTTCCCGGGCCTTGTACACACCGCCCGTCACACCATGAGAGTTGGCAATACCCAAAGTTCGTGAGCTAACGCGTAAGCGAGGCAGCGACCTAAGGTAGGGTCAGCGATTGGGGTGAAGTCGTAACAAGGTAGCCGTAGGAGAACCTGCGGCTGGATCACCTCCTTTCTATGGAGAATTCAGTTAACAAGATGATTAACTGGTAAATAAAAAATTCGAAATTCGGATTTCTTCTTTAAAAGAAGGTTTAATGAAAATTCTGTTCAATTTTGAGAAACCAAGTTTCTCAAAATAAAATGTTCTTTGAAAATTGCATATGAATATAAATTGTTGATACAACAAGCCAAGAAAAAATGTATTTTTACAAATACTATTCTTTGTTAGATCTGAATTGTAATAATTTTGATATAAATGACTAAATAGGTCAAGCTACAAAGGGCGCATGGTGAATGCCTTGGCATCAGGAGCCGATGAAGGACGTGATAAGCTGCGATAAGCTTCGGGTAGGCGCACATAGCCAGAGATCCGGAGATTTCCGAATGAGGGAACTCACATGGGTTAACCCCATGTATCATATAGTGAATACATAGCTATATGAGGGTAACCTAGGGAACTGAAACATCTAAGTACCTAGAGGAAGAGAAAGAAAAATCGATTTTCTTAGTAGCGGCGAGCGAAAAGGAAAGAGCCCAAACCAAAGATTTATCTTTGGGGTTGCGGACAGAACATTAACTTAGGAAGCTATTGTAACCGAAGATAACTGGAAAGTTAAACCGTAGAGTGTAATAGTCACGTAGGTGAAACGAGAAAGCCTAAAGTTCTGATCCAGAGTACCACGAGACACGTGAAACCTTGTGGGAAGCAGGGAGGACCACCTCCCAAGGCTAAATACTACCTGATGACCGATAGTGAAGCAGTACCGTGAGGGAAAGGTGAAAAGAACCCCGGGAGGGGAGTGAAATAGAACCTGAAACCGTGTGCCTACAACCGATCAAAGCCCCTTATGAGGGTGATGATGTGCTTTTTGTAGAACGAGCCAACGAGTTACGGTATGTAGCAAGGTTAAGTACTTAAGGTACGGAGCCGAAGGGAAACCAAGTCTTAATAGGGCGACTAGTTGCATGCCGTAGACCCGAAACCGGGTGACCTATCCATGGCCAGGTTGAAGCGAGGGTAAAACCTCGTGGAGGACCGAACCACGTTGCTGTTGAAAAAGCATGGGATGAGCTGTGGATAGCGGAGAAATTCCAATCGAACTCGGAGATAGCTGGTTCTCCTCGAAATAGCTTTAGGGCTAGCGTCGGACATGTGAGTAGTGGAGGTAGAGCACTGAATGGGCTAGGGGGCATAGCGCTTACCGAACCTTATCAAACTCCGAATGCCACATACTTTTAATCCGGCAGTCAGACTGTGAGTGATAAGATCCATGGTCAAAAGGGAAACAGCCCAGATCGTCAGCTAAGGTCCCAAAGTGTAAGTTAAGTGGGAAAGGATGTGGGATTTCTAAGACAACTAGGATGTTGGCTTAGAAGCAGCCACTCATTGAAAGAGTGCGTAATAGCTCACTAGTCGAGAGATCCTGCGCCGAAAATGTAACGGGGCTAAACTTACCACCGAAGCTACGGGTTCACACTTAGTGTGAGCGGTAGAGGAGCGTTGTAATCGGGCTGAAGTCGTACCGTAAGGAGCGGTGGACTGATTACAAGTGAGAATGTTGGCATCAGTAGCGAGATGTAGGTGAGAATCCTACAGGCCGAATATCTAAGGTTTCCTCAGGAAGGTTCGTCCGCTGAGGGTTAGTCGGGACCTAAGCCGAGGCCGAAAGGCGTAGGTGATGGACAATCGGTTGATATTCCGATACCACTATAATCGTTATTATCGATGGTGTGACGGAGAAGGATAGGATGTGCTAACTATTGGATGTTAGTCTAAGCGTTTAGGGAGTTAGAGTAGGCAAATCCGCTTTAACAATCCTGAGGCGTGATGGGGAAGGTTCCACGGAACCGAAGTATCTGATTCCATGCTTCCAAGAAAAGCATCTAGAGAGAGAAGTAGTGCCCGTACCGCAAACCGACACAGGTAGATGAGGAGAGAATCCTAAGGCCGGCGGAAGAATTGCAGTTAAGGAACTAGGCAAATTGACCCCGTAACTTCGGGAGAAGGGGTGCCTACGAGAGTAGGTCGCAGAGAATAGGCCCAAGCAACTGTTTAGCAAAAACACAGGTCTCTGCTAAAGCGAAAGCTGATGTATAGGGGCTGACGCCTGCCCGGTGCTGGAAGGTTAAGGGGAACACTTAGCGTAAGCGAAGGTGTGAACTTAAGCCCCAGTAAACGGCGGCCGTAACTATAACGGTCCTAAGGTAGCGAAATTCCTTGTCAGGTAAGTTCTGACCCGCACGAATGGCGTAATGACTTGGGCACTGTCTCAACTGCAAATCCGGCGAAGTTGTAGTGCGAGTGAAGATGCTCGCTACCCGCGATTGGACGGAAAGACCCCGTAGAGCTTTACTGTAGCTTAGCATTGAATTTCGGTATTATCTGTACAGGATAGGTGGGAGACTGGGAAATCAGGACGTCAGTCCTGATGGAGTCGTCCTTGGGATACCACCCTGATATTACTGGAATTCTAACTGGACGCCATGAATCTGGTGACAGGACATTGTTAGGTGGGCAGTTTGACTGGGGCGGTCGCCTCCTAAAAAGTAACGGAGGCGCCCAAAGGTTCCCTCAGAACGGTCGGAAATCGTTCGTAGAGTGCAAAGGCAGAAGGGAGCCTGACTGCGACACCTACAAGTGGAGCAGGGACGAAAGTCGGGCTTAGTGATCCGGTGGTACCTCGTGGGAGGGCCATCGCTCAACGGATAAAAGCTACCTCGGGGATAACAGGCTGATCTCCCCCAAGAGTTCACATCGACGGGGAGGTTTGGCACCTCGATGTCGGCTCGTCGCATCCTGGGGCTGAAGTAGGTCCCAAGGGTTGGGCTGTTCGCCCATTAAAGCGGCACGCGAGCTGGGTTCAGAACGTCGTGAGACAGTTCGGTCCCTATCCGTCGCGGGCGTAGGAAATTTGAGAGGAGCTGTCCTTAGTACGAGAGGACCGGGATGGACTGACCTCTGGTGTACCAGTTGTTCTGCCAAGAGCATAGCTGGGTAGCTAAGTCGGGAAGGGATAAACGCTGAAAGCATCTAAGCGTGAAGCCCACCTCAAGATGAGATTTCCCATAGCATAAGCTAGTAAGACCCCTTGAAGAACACAAGGTTGATAGGTCAGAGGTGTAAGCATGGTAACATGTTCAGCTGACTGATACTAATAGGTCGAGGGCTTGACCAATAAAAACAGATGATCAACAAAAATTCATATGCAATTTTCAGAGAACACTCTGATATCTGGTGATGATGGCATAGAGGAAACACTCCTTCCCATTCCGAACAGGAAAGTTAAGCTCTATAGCGCTGATGGTACTTCACGGGTGACTGTGCGGGAGAGTAAGACGTTGCCAGGTCCAATGAGGATCTTTAGCTCAGTTGGTTAGAGCAACCGGCTCATAACCGGTAGGTCCGGGGTTCGAGTCCCTGAAGGTCCACCATTTCTGGGGGTATAGCTCAGTTGGGAGAGCACCTGCCTTGCACGCAGGGGGTCAAGAGTTCGAATCTCTTTATCTCCACCATATTTAAAGCTATGAACTAATGTTCATAGCTTTTTTTGTTGTTCTAAAATTGATAATGTATAAAGTAAATGGTATTATAAAATAAGATGAAGTTAAATTTTAAATTATTGAGGAATAAGTATGAGATATAGAATTAAACAATTTTATTGGGCAATTACTTCAAATTTAAAAGAAGTTGATAGTAATATAATTTCAAAATATTTAAATAAAGAAGAAAAAGAAGCTTTCAATAAATTGAAAACTTCTGAGAAACATCATTGCGTAAGAGTATGTAATGATGCTATTAATATGGCAAGAGAAGGTAATAATAATATAAATGAAAAAAAGTTAGCTAAAATTGCATTACTTCACGATGTTGGTAAGTGCGGAAATCCTTTAAATGTATTTGAAAAATCTATAATGGTTTTATTAGATCGATTTACTAAAGGAAAACTAAAAAATTATGCTTATATAAAAAAGGTAGACACTTATTATAATCATCCATTAAAAAGTGCAAAAATTTTAAAAAAAATAAGTTCTTATGATAATGAGTTTCTAGAAGCTATAGCAAGACATCATGAGAAAAGTTATACAGAAAATAATAAATACCTTGAGATAATAAAAAAGTGTGATAACATGAATTAAATATAAATATTGAGGGGGAAGTATGGATTCAAAGAGTAGAAGAGAAGATATACTAGTTAGACTTATAGAAAGTTTAACTCCTATAAAAGGGACTGATTTTGCAAAACTATATAATGTAACAAGACAGATAATAGTTAAAGATATAGCTATTTTAAGAGCAAAGGGAAATAAAATAATAGCAACACCAGATGGTTATATAATAACAAGTGAAGATAATAGAGTTAGAACTATATTGGCTGTATGTCATGAGAGTAATCGTATTGAAGAAGAACTTGAAATTATAATTAAATATGGTGGAATAATAGAAGATGTAATAGTAGAGCATCCTTTATATGGAGAGATAAAGGGAATACTTATGATAAAAAATCTTAATGACTTAAATAATTTTATTCAAAGATATGAAAATAATAAGGCTAAGCCATTATCAGTATTAACTAATGGAGTACACATACATACAATATCAGCTGATAATGAAGAAAATATGGAGTTAATTAAGAAGGAACTAAAAGAACGCAGATTTATTATTTCTTAAAGTGGTTACAAATGTGGAGGTATATAAAGTAATTATGGATTATGATGTATTGATATTAGGTGGAGGTATAGTTGGATGTGCTGTAGCATATGAGCTATCTAAATATAACCTTAATATAGCATTAATTGAAAAAGGATATGATGTGGCTGATGATATAGCTGTTGTTAACACTGCAATTGTTTATGATGGATCCGAAACTTCAAATGCTGTAATGGCTGATTTGGAAAATATAGGTAGTATACTTATAAAAGAAGCATGTGAAAAGTTTAATGTCCCATATAAAAAGATAGGTTATGTTAGAATTGCTACAACTGAAGAGCAAAGTCTAAAACTTGAAGAAATGTATTTAGCAGCTCAAAAAAGAGGAATAAAAGGTGTTAAATTAGTAGACAATGAAGGAATAAAAGATATAGAACCTAATTTAGAAGTTGATATTAAAAGAGCACTATACTCTAAAAATACTGCAATAATAGCACCTTATGACTTATCAATAGCATATGCAGAAGTTGCGGCGGATAATGGCGTTAACTTTAGATTAGAAGAAGAAGTTATAAGCATAAAGAAAATAAATAAGGGTTTTGATGTTGTTACAAATAAAAATAGATTTAAATGTAGAGTAGTAATAAATACTATTCCAGATGAATTCTATGTAGAAAATAATAAAACTTGTGACAATACACTAGAATCTATAGAAGCTGAATATACAATTCCTAAAAAGATGAATTATTTTCTAATGGAAGGGAAACTTAAGTGTAAGCTAAAAAGAGTTGTTGTTAATGTTATAGATGAGCAAACATTTGTAATGAATTCTCCAATGATTAATGGTGGAACTATGCTAGGAGTTAAGAATACTAATGTTTTAAGTATAGATGAGGGTGTAAAGTTCAGTAAACATATAACACCTAATATATACAAAGAAAAGATTAGTGAAATGATTAGAGAATCATACAAAAGAGATGAAATGGTAATAGATAATAGTGATATAGAAAATGGATATATAAGAGTTACAGGAAAGCATTACGGCAAGATGACTATTGCCCCGGCAATAGCGCAAAGTATAAGAGAAGCAATTGTTGACCTTATGAACTCATCATCTAAGAAAAACTTTATTGATAAAAGAAGAGAATTTTATAGATTCAGAGATTTAGATAGAGAAGAGATAAATGAAATTATAAAATTAGATAAGAGATATGGTAATATAATTTGCAATTGTAATAACGTTAGTGAAGGTGAGATTGTAGATTGTATTAGAAGACCACTTGGTGCAAGAACTGTTGAAGGAGTTAAAAAAAGAACTGGGGCTGGATATGGAGATTGTCATGGATCTTATTGTATAAGAAAAATAATGAAAATATTAGCTAGAGAAATGGATAAGAGTCCAATTGAAATAGTTAGAAATTCTAAAAACTCTAAAATTGTATCAGGAAGAATAAAGGAATTTGATGAAGTATAGAGGTGAGTAACTTTGAGTAGAAAAGATATTTTTACAAGCATAGTTAGAGTAAAAGGCGACATTAAACATAAAGTTGTTCCTGTAAAAAGTAGTGATAAAGTAGATATATCTTTATGGAAGGAATTCTCTAAGGTTATTGGTAGAATATATATAAGCACTCCAATTAATACTGGAGAAATTATATGTAAAAATATATTAAATACAGGAATTGATATTGTATGTGCAAAAAGAGTAGATAATGGCTAGAAAATGCTTAGTTAAATATTGACAAAGAAGCTTTAAATGTAATATATTAGAGTTAATCATATTTAGAATAATAAACCGTTGAAGAGGATAAGTAGTTTTAATTAATATTTAAGAGAGTTAGTGGTTTGGTGTAAACTAATATTTTAATTATAATGAATCCACCTTGGAGGGACTGTGAACATAAGCAGTACGGTGAAGAATCGTTAAATCTGTAAAGAGAGGATATTAACCTTTAAGGTTTTATCAATTAGGGTGGCAACGCGGAGTCTATTCGTCCCTTTTTATAAGGGATAGTATAGGCTCTTTTTATATGTAAAAAATAATAAAATAACAGGAGGAAAATAAATGTTAGATTTAAAAAGAATCAGAAATAATCCAGAAGAAATAAAATTAGCTTTAACTAATAGAGGAGAAGATTTTGATGTATCTGTAATAGATGAATTAGTTAAGTTAGATGAAGAAAGAAGAAATATATTAAGTGAAGTTGAAGTTTTAAAGAGTAAAAGAAATCAAGTTTCAGCAGAAATTCCAAAATTAAAAAAAGCAGGAGAAGATGTAGCTCCTATAATGGCTGAAATGAAGGAATTAGGAAATGAAATAAAAGAACATGATAGTAACCTTGCTTCAGTTAATGAAAAAATAGAATATATAATGCTTAGAATTCCTAACATACCAAACCCACAAGTACCTGAAGGTGAATCAGATGCTGATAATGTTGAAATTAAAAGATGGGGAGAAACTCCAAAGTTTAATGGTGAACCAAAAGCTCACTGGGATTTAGGTATAGACCTTGGAATATTAGATGCTGAAAGAGGCGGAAAGGTTGCAGGTTCAAGATTTACTTTCTATAAAGGATTAGGAGCAAGACTTGAAAGAGCTGTTCTTAACTACTTCATGGATAAACATTCAGATGAACATGGATATACAGAAATACTACCTCCATACATGGTTAATAGAGCAAGTATGACAGGTACAGGACAATTACCTAAGTTTGAAGAAGATGCATTTAAAGTAGAAAATAACGGATTCTTCTTAATACCAACAGCA
This sequence comes from Clostridium budayi, assembly GCF_055396605.1. Lineage (NCBI taxonomy): Bacteria > Bacillati > Bacillota > Clostridia > Eubacteriales > Clostridiaceae > Clostridium > Clostridium budayi. The sequence continues at coordinate 148,391 of NZ_AP042456.1, read as the reverse complement.
GAAGTTCCAGTAACTAATATGTATAGAGATGAAGTTTTAAATGCAGAAGAACTTCCAGTAAAGCATGTTGCATACTCAGCTTGTTTTAGAGCAGAAGCTGGATCAGCTGGTAGAGATACTAGAGGACTTATAAGACAACATCAATTTAATAAAGTTGAATTAGTTAAATTCGTTAAGCCAGAAGAATCATACAATGAATTAGAAAAATTAGTTAGAGATGCTGAAGAAGTATTAGAAGAATTAGGATTACCATATAGAAAAGTTAGAATATGCAAGGGTGACTTAGGATTCACAGCTGCATTAAAATATGACTTAGAAGTTTGGATGCCAAGTTACAATAGATATGTTGAAATATCAAGTTGTTCAAACTTTGAAGATTTCCAAGCTAGAAGAGCTAACATCAAATATAGAGAAGGTAAGGAAAAACCTCAATTCGTTCATACATTAAATGGTTCAGGTCTTGCAGTTGGTAGAACAGTAGCTGCTATACTTGAAAACTATCAAAATGAAGATGGTACTGTAAGAGTTCCAGATGCATTAAAGAGATACATGGGTGTAGATATAATTAAATAATTTTAATTTAAATATCAAGATATCTAATAAGGTATCTTGATATTTTTTGTTAATATTGATAAAAAATATCAATAAGTACTATTTTTATCAATTTATATTTTGATTACAATGCTAGTTAATATGAGTTATACAGCCGATGTAAAAGTTTGCATAAAAATTGCTATATATATTTATATATATAGAATATAGATGTATATATATAATCAACTAAGGAGGTATTATAAATGACACATTTTATAGCAGAATTTTTAGGTACTTTAATTCTTATACTTTTAGGAGATGGTGTAGTTGCCAATGTTGTTTTAAAAAAATCTAAAGGAGAAAACGCTGGTTGGATGGTTATAACAACTGGATGGGCTTTCGCAGTTGCTGTACCAGTATATATATTTGCCGCAACAAGTGGTGCACATTTTAATCCAGCAGTAACAGTAGGACTAGCTGTAGCAGGGCTTTTCCCTTGGGGTGAAGTTCCAATATACTTATCAGCACAATTTTTAGGTGCTTTCGTTGGAGCCGTATTAGTATGGATTACATATAGACTACAATATGAAGAAACTGCTGATAAAGATGCAATTTTAGGGTCATTTGCAACAATACCAGCAAAAAGAGATAATATATCAAATTTAATTACAGAAATAATAGGAACATTTGTATTAGTATTTGCTATTATGGGCGCACAAGCTAGCGAAATAACTGCAGGTCTTACACCATTTGTAGTTGGTATTATAGTTTGGGCTATTGGTTTATCACTTGGAGGACCAACAGGTTATGCTATAAACCCAGCAAGAGACTTAGGACCAAGAATAGCACATGCTGTATTACCTATCAAAAATAAAGGTGGTAGCCAATTTGATTATGCATGGATACCTGTAGTTGGACCTATTATAGGTGGTATACTTGGTGCATTAGCATATGCGGTTTTATTTGTATAGATATAAATATAATAAAAAAAGAATCCTTTTATAAGGATTCTTTTTTATATAATGATTCTAAGTATTTAGCAACGCCGTCATTTGTATTAGATTCTATAATAGATGTTGATATATTTTTTAATTCATCTGTTGCATTACTAACTGCAAAACATTCATCTGATAATTCAAACATTGGTATATCATTTAAGTTATCACCAAAGGATGTAAGATTATTAAAGTTAAATTGCTCCATTAGATACTTAATAGCTTTAGCTTTTGATGATTTTTCACTATATATTTCTAAAGTATATACTTCTTTATTATAAACGTCCTCATATGCTATTAAATATAATCCATCAATATCTTTAATTTTTTCATATACATTCATAATAGTTTCTTTATTATCCATTAAGAAAAAATGTATTATATTACTATCTTCAGGGACAGGTCCATTTATAAATGTTTTTAATGGACTACCTAATCTACTATTAAGGAAATTTGCTTGACAAATATTAGAAATTTTATCATAATAAGCAAAGATGTGATTATCATCTATAGTATAACAAAAGCCAGAGATATTGTTACTTTCTAATATATCTAATATTTTGGATGTAGTAGTTTTAGGAATTGAATTATATGTTATATATTTATTTGATTTTAAGTCATATATAGCTGCACCATTCATTACGATGATTGGTAAGTTTATATTAACTTTTGATAGTATTGGAACAACTGTAGCTGGAGTTCTAGCTGTAGCAACTGAAAAGTTAATATTATGCTTATTTAATTTATTTAAAACAGAGATAGTATATTCAGAAAGTTCTTCATTATTATTTAAAAGAGTTCTATCTAAGTCAGATATGTATATATTCATGTATTTTCCCCCTATAGATTATAATATTTAAATAATTATATAATGACATAAGATATAATTCAATAAATATTAATAGCTATTAAATTTAGGGAATTATATAATTAATTATGTGTTTAATACAAATTCAAGGATAAGGAGAGGAATTAGAATTGAATAAGAAAAATTTAAGTAATAAATTTACATATTTATTAGCATTTATAATTCCAATAATAATATTACTCTTTGCATATTATGTCTCTAAAATATATCCATTTGGCGACAAAAGTATATTATTTAGAGATTTAAGAGGTCAATATATTAGTTATTTTAGTGATTTTAGAAATGCATTAGTCGGAGATGGAAGTTTATTATATTCATTTACAAAAGAGATGGGAGGTAATATGTTTGGATTATCAGCATATTACACTATGAGTCCATTAAATCTTATTTTTGCATTATTTCCAAAAAATATGTTAAATGAAGCTGTTTTAGTTTTAATTTTAATTAAGACAGGATTATGTGGACTTACTTCATCAATATTCTTTAAGAATAACTTTAAGAAATTTGGATATTTCTCATTAATATTCTCAACTGCATATGCTCTTATTGGATATAACATAATATATCAATCTAATATAATGTGGCTTGATGGTGTTATATTATTACCGTTAGTTGTTTTAGGAATGAATAACTTAATAAGAGAGAAAAAAATTAAGCTTTATGTAGTTACTTTGGCATTATCACTTATAACTAATTTTTACATAGGATTTATAATATGTATATTCATAACATTATACTTCATATACAAATTAGTATTAACTATTAAAGAAGAGGTAATGGCAAGAAAAGAGATAATTGAAAGAATAAAGTACTTTATAATAGGCTCTTTATGTGGTGGACTATTAAGTGCATTTGTGACACTTCCAACTGTTTTTGCATTATCTGGTGGTAAGGCAAAATTTGAATTCTTCACATCTAGTATTGAAGCTAATTATAAATTCTTTGATATAGTTACAAAATTCTATATTAATGGACTAGGCGAGAAAGATATATTAGTTGGATTACCAAATATATATTGCGGAATACTAATTGCAATATTAGGTATTTTATATTTCTGTAATAGAAATATAAAATTATTTGAAAAAATAAGTTCAGGTGTAATGATTTTTATTTTAATTATAAGCTTCTATATAAATAAGATAGACCTTATATGGCATGGTTTTAATAAACCAGTGGGATTCCCGTATAGGTATTCATTTGTATTTAGTTTTTTTATTATACTTTTAGCTTATAAATCATTTATAAACTTAAAACATTTATCTAAAAAGTCTATTATTATAACTTTAATAGGAATATTATGTGTATCAGCTCTTGTATATAGAGGCAAGTATATATACTTAACACATAGACAAATAAAAATTTCAGTTATATTTATGATAGTATATTGTGTATTACTATTTATTAAAAAGTTAGATTTTAAATTTAAAAATATAATAAATGTATTATTAGCATTAATATTATTTTTTGAACTTGGAGTTAATGGATATCAAGTATTCAATACTTTAAAATATAATTCAAGAAGTGGATTTGTAGATTATATAAATAATACACAAAGTGTAATTGATAGTGTTAAGGCAGAGGATAACAGCTTCTATAGAATGGATAAAACATTTAATTATAATTTAAATGATCCAATGTTATTAAATTATAATGGAATAACTCACTTTAGTTCAGTATATAAGACAGAAACTAGAGATTTTATAAGAAAACTAGGTTTTATATCAACTGATGTTTGGTTCCTTTATGACATGGGTTCAACTGTACCTGCAAATTCATTATTAAACATAAAATATATAATAACAAAAGATAAAGAAGCACCATTATACAATAATTCATATAAACTTATAGCTAAAGAGAAAGATATGAATGTATATGAGAATACAAGGGTGTTACCATTAGGATTTATGGTCAACAATGATATATCAAATCTTGATATAAACGATGAAGAAAACTTATTTAATGTTCAAGATGATATTCTTAATTCAATGACTGGAAGAAAAGAAAATTATTTTGAAAGAATAGAAAACTATAAATTAAAACTTAATAACGTTACTAGAGATGGAAATACTTATAATAAAGTTGATAGTAATAAAAAATCAAGCATAGATATAAATTTAAAGGCTAAAAATGAAGATCCTATGTATTTATATATAGGGGTAGATGATTTAAAACAAGCAGAAATATATTTAAATAATAAAAAGATAAGCTATTTCTCAAAAAATAATCATAAAATAATGCCACTTGGTTCATTTAAGTCTGGGGAAAACTTAGATATAAGAATAGATCTTAAAGAAAATAAATTTAATATAGATAACTTATATTTATATAGCTTAAATAATTCTAAATTTAATAAAACATACGAAGAGTTATCAAAAAATGCTTATAAAATAAGTTACTATGATAATAGTGATATTAAAGGTGAAGTAGTTTCAAATGGTAGCAATGATATTTTATATACTTCAATTCCATGGGATGATGGTTGGAAAGTAACTATTGATGGAAAAAAAGCAGATAAAATAAAGATTATGAATTCACTTATTGGAGTTAAAGTCCCAGAAGGTAAACATAATATAGACTTTACTTTTATGCCAAAAGGCCTTTTAATTGGAAGCTCAATTTCTATTATTACACTAGCTGTAATATTTATAGTGTGGGCTTTAAATAGAAGAAAAAAAGACTAAATAGTATCTACAGAATATGGATAAACCATTTGTATTAATAGGTTTATCCATATTTTTATATAGGAATATAAAAATTTTTTGTTTGTATTTGGAAAACCACTTGCTATGCAAGTGTGTTCAGATAAGCTTTAGCGATGTATTACGCAAAAAAACCTCCATTTGTTAAAATAGAATTAGGTTCGCAGCCAAATTCAATAACAAAAGGAGGCATCCATAATGGATAGTAATAGTTTATCACATACAAAATGGAATTGTAAATATCACATAGTTTTTGCGCCAAAATACAGGAGAAAAGAGATATATGGAGAAAAGAAAGTTGAGATTGGAAAGATATTAAGACAACTTTGTGAATGGAAGGGTGTTGAGATAATCGAAGCGCATGCTTGCGTTGATCACATACATATGTTGGTTGAGATTCCACCTAAAATTAGTGTATCAAGTTTTGTGGGTTTTTTAAAAGGTAAAAGTAGCTTGATGATTTTTGAGAGATTTTCTAATTTAAAATATAAATATGGAAGCAGGCATTTTTGGTGTAGAGGTTTTTATGTTGATACAGTAGGAAGAAATAAAAAAGCGATTGAAGAATATATAAGAAACCAAGAAAGAGAAGATATGATAGCAGATCAGATAAGTATAAAAGAATATATTGACCCTTTCAAGGGTAGCAAGTAACAGAAAACATGCGGCTGGCGGACCTTTTTAGCGTCTTAAGACGCAATTGCAAGTAAGGTGCCCTTATAGGGCTTAGGAAATACCACCAGCTAAGCTGGTGGATTTTTATTTTTTTATAAAAAAATTATTGACATTAAAAAAATATGTTGCTATAATCTTACTTGTATTTCGCATGGAGAGATGGTCGAGTTGGTTTAAGGCACCGGTCTTGAAAACCGGCGTACGTGAGAGCGTACCGTGGGTTCGAATCCCACTCTCTCCGCCAAAGAAACCTGTTTGTTTTCAAACAGGTTTTTTTTTGTTTAATTTTAATTTTTATTGTAAGAAAACAATCAAATATGGAAAAAATTATATTATATCTAATTTAAGGAGAAATATATGAATAGCGTAACAAAAAATAAAAAGAGAATTATTTATTTATTAGCGTTTATAGTTCCTATAATAATAATGGTTGGAATATATGCTATGATAAAAATTTATCCTTTTGGAAATGGATCTATCTTAACTAGAGATTTAAAAGGTCAATATGTAAGCTACTTCAGTGAATTTAGAGATATATTACTTGGAAAAGATAGTATATTATATTCATTCACAAAAGAAATGGGAGGTAATATGCTAGGGCTAGCATATTATTATTTAATAAGTCCGTTTAATTTAATATTATTACTCTTCCCAAGTAATATGATAACAGAAGCAATATTTATTATGACATTATTAAAGGTTGGAACTTGTGGCCTTACAGCATCTATATTTATAAATAAGACTTTTAAGACTAAATATGCATCAGTTATATTTTCAACTGCATATGCATTATCAGCATACAACATAGCATATCAGCAGAATATAATGTGGTTAGATGGAGTAATTTTATTACCTTTAATCTTAATAGGTATAGACAGAATAATAGAAAAAAATAAAAGTTTACTATACATAATTACTTTATTCTTAGCTATAACAACAAACTTTTATATTGGATTTATAATATGTATTTTCTCATGTATATACTTTGCTTATAGGGGAATATTAAAGCTTAATAAAGGCGAAATACTAAAAAAGGTTTTAAATTTTATAGGATCATCATTAATGGCGGGAGCTCTAAGTGCTGTTGTAGCAATACCTGTATTGTATTCATTACAAGGAGGAAAGGCAACTCTTTCATTAGAAAATTTAATTCCTAAAATAAATTTTAATCTATTTGATTTAATATCAAAACTTTATCCAGGAGCATTTAAAGGCGATAAAGATATGCTTAGTGGATTACCTAATATCTATTGCAGTGTTTTCGTTATATTATTAGTAATGCTATACTTCTTTAATAGAAGAATAAAAATAAAAGAAAAGATTTTTTCTGCTATAGTTATATTAATATTTGTTTTAAGTATGTATATAAGTACATTTAATTTAATATGGCATGGATTTAATAAACCAATTGGATTCCCATATAGATATGCATTTACATTATGCTTATTCTTAATAATGCTGGCTTATAAGTCATACTTAAACTTAGAAGGAATAAAAAATATATCTTTTATTATAGTAAATATAATAGTAATTGGTACTTCAATATTTGTTATTAAAGCAAATTATATTAATCTTTCAATGCATGAAGTTCTATTTGCAATTATATTAACTGTTTTATATAGTATAGCATTAGTTATATATAAATATAAAATATCATACAGAAATATTCTTATATTATTTTGTTCTCTGTTATTTGTAATCGAAATAGCTTATAACGGAAAAGCAACGTTACAAAGTATTTCTTATGAAGATAGAAGTAAATTTATAAACTTTAAACAAGATGTAGGCAAAGTAATAAATAATATAAAAGAAAATAATGCTGGATTTTATAGAACAGAAAAAACATTTGAGTTTAATTATAATGATGCAATGCTTTTAGATTATAATAGTTTATCTCATTTTAGTTCAATTTATAAAGTTGATTTAAGAAAGGTTTTAGGAAAGTTAGGTCTTTCTGAAACTAAGTTCTATGACTTTTATGGAGTTGGCTCTACTATACCTGTAGACTCAATTCTTTCAGTAAGAAATGTTATATCAAAATATAATTTTAATAGTTCATATGAAAAGGGATATAGCTACAAAGATATGACAGTATACAATAATCCTTATTGGTTACCATTAGGATTTATGGTAAATGATAAAATAAGAAATGTTGATGTAATAAATAATGATGCTGTAACATTTGAAATACAAAATGAAATATTAAATAGCATGTCATCAGGTGAAAAAGCTAAATACTTTAATAAAATTAGGATGACTGATATAACAACATATAACTTAGGCAGAGAAAATCATAAGTACTCAATAATAAATAAAGATGATAGAGCTTATGTTGATGTAAAGATAAGAACTAGAAAATATGAGCCAATATATATGCAACTACAAACTAGGGGATTAAAAAATATAGAAGTAATATCAGATGGTGAAGTAGTTAGAAAATACGAAACTAAAGGTACTGTAGAAGTAATTAATTTAGGAAAATATAATAGAGAGAAAGAAATAACTATAAGAATTAACTTTAAAAATGTAGAAGGTTATTGGTTAATGAATAGAATATATTCATTAAATTTAAGACAATTCAATAATTTATATAATAATCTTTCAGAAAACGAATATGAAATATCAAAGTATAATGATACTAATATTGTTGGAGATGTAACCTCTACTGAAGATAAGCAAATGCTTTATACTTCAATACCATATGACGATGGATGGAGCGTAACTATCGATGGTAAGAAGGCTGATAAAGTTGAGCTATTAAATGCCTTTATAGGAGTAGAAATTCCTAAAGGAACTCACAAAGTTGAATTTAAATATATGCCTCAGGGGTTAAAAATAGGAGCTATAATTTCAGGCGCATCATTATTATTATTAATACTTATTTGTATAATAAATAAGAAAAGAAGAAAATAATAGATTTTATAAAAGCATCAAATAAATATTTGATGCTTTTATTTACTTAATAATAAAAAAGTTTTCAAAAAGTGTTGACAGCTATATACCTTGTTGCTATAATAATAAATGTCTTTGATACGGAGAGATGGTCGAGTTGGTTTAAGGCACCGGTCTTGAAAACCGGCGTACGTGAGAGCGTACCGTGGGTTCGAATCCCACTCTCTCCGCCACATATATATTTTATATAGAGGGCACATGGAGAATTACTCAAGTGGCTGAAGAGGCGCCCCTGCTAAGGGCGTAGGTCGGGCAACCGGCGCCCGGGTTCAAATCCCGGATTCTCCGCCAAAAACATCTAACTTATGTTAGATGTTTTTTTATTTTAGTTTAATATGATTTAGATGAGGGATTAGTCTTTTAGATTAATCCCTTTAATTTTAATAATTATTAGATAAATAGATTAATTAGGATATAATTATAATATGTAAAATAAAAGAATAGAAAATTAGGAGTTTTATTATGGGAATTAGATTTATTTATGGGAGAGCGGGAAGCGGCAAAAGTAGATTTTGCCTAGATCAAATAAGAAAAAAAATAGAAAATAATAAAAATAATAAATTAGTACTTATAGTTCCAGAACAATATACATTCCAAACAGAAAACAAATTACTTGATATAATAGGGGAAAAAGCCTTACTTAGAACTGAAATTTTAAGTTTTAAGACTATGTGTAGTAGGGTATTTGAGGAATGTGGCGGTAGAACTCATCAAATAATGAAAGATGAAGGAAAGAGTATGCTTATATATAAGCTACTTCAAGAAAAAAGTGATGACCTTAAATATTTTAATAGAATATCAAGAAAGCAAGGTTTTATAGAAATAGTCTCAAAAACTTTAACTGAATTTAAAAAATATAATATTTCTCCGGAAATATTAGTAGAAGAATTAGATAGTTTAGAAGATGATGAATTAAAAGATAAATTAATTGATCTAGCAGATCTTTATAATGAATATAATAGCAGAATAGAAAATAATGTAGTTGATGGAGATGATGAATTAACTATACTTAAGAATAAGCTTAAAGATTGCAACATATATGAAGGTGCAGAAATATGGATAGATGAGTTTACAACATTTACTCCACAGCAACTTGATATAATAAGCGAATTAGCTTCTAAAGCAAAAACAGTAAATATTACATTATGTATGGATGGCAACAATAATACAAAAGCAAACGAAGAAACAGATATATTTAATGTTATAAAGAATACTGAAAATAGAATTATTAAGCTTATGGAAGAAAACCATATAGGATATTTAGAACCTATAAACTTAAATAAAGAATATCCATATAGATTTAAGGATAGTGAAGAATTAAAGCATTTAGAAAAGCATTTTTTTACTTATCCATTTAAAATATATAGTGGAAAAAATAAAGATATAAGAATATATAAGGGTAATAATACTTATGATGAAGTAGATATGATAGCCAAAGATATAATAAGACTTGTTAGAGATAATGGATATAGATATAAAGATATTTCTGTTGTGTGTAGAGATATTAATCTATATGAAAAGGTAATGACAGTCATATTTAATCAATATGAAATACCATATTTCTTAGATAAAAAAATAGAAGTATTGAGCAACCCTTTAGTTATATTAGTAATGTCTTCTTTTGAAGTTCTACTAAATAATTGGTCTTATGAAGCTGTATTTAAATACCTAAAAAGTGGTCTTATAAATATTGAAAGAGAATATGTGGATAGGCTAGAAAATTATATATTAGCTCATGGATTAAAGGGGTATAGATGGACTACTGAAGAAGTAAATGATGGATTTTTTGAAAGCGACGATGTAAATGAAAATCCAGATGAATTATTTATAAAAGAAATAATGGAAGAAGTAAGAGAACCACTTATGAATTTCCATAGCAAGATTAAGGGAGAGAAATCCGTTAGAGAAATTTGTAGTGCCATATATGAGCTTCTTATAGAATTAGATGTATTTAATAAAATAGATGAATGGATTGAAGGCTTTAAAGATATTGGATTAGAAGCGAAGGTACGTGAATATGAGCAAGTTCCTGCAATGGTTATAGAGATATTAGATCAAGCGGTTGATGTAATTGGAGATGATAAACTATCACCTAGGGAATTTTATAAAGTATTAAATGCAGGTTTTGAAAATAAAGAAATAGGGGTAATACCTGTTGCATTAGACCAAGTAAATATAGGAGATATTGCAAGAATAAAAGGTAGAGAAGTTAAAGCTTTATATGTTGTTGGAGTAAATGATGGTGTACTTCCATCAGCAAGTAAGGAAGAAGGAATATTATCAGATAGGGATAGAGATATTCTTAAGGAAAAAGGAATTGAATTAGCGTCAACAACTAGGACTAGAGCTTTTGAAGAGCAGTTTATGGTTTATACTGCACTTACAATACCAAGTAGATATTTAATGATAACTTATCCTATGGCTGACTTTGAGGGAAAATCTTTAAGACCATCTATTATAATACCTAGGTTAAAGAGAGTCTTAAGTAATGTAAAAGAAGAAAGTGATATGTTTAATTATGCTGATAAGTATGATAAATTCAGCAAAGTTACAACAAAGGTTCCAACATTTAATGAATTAATATTAGCACTTAGAAAACAATTTGATAAAGAAGAAGTAAATGACTATTGGAAAGAAGTATTTAGCTGGTATAGCAGTCATGAAGGGTTTGAAGAAAGAACAAGAACAATCTTTAAAGGAATAACTTATTCAAATATAGGTGAAGAGATCCCTAGAGATAAACTACGTAAATTATATGAAAATGATAATGGTAATTTAAGAGTTAGTGTTTCAAGATTGGAAAAGTATGCAGAATGTCCATTCTCATATTTTGTTCAATATGGATTAAAAGCTAAAGATAGAAAAATATATGAGTTCTCAGCGCCAGATTTAGGTTCATTCATGCATGAGATATTAGATAAGTTTACTAATAAAGTTAAGAATGAAAAAATTCTATGGTCAGAATTAAATAAGGATAAATGTAAAGAGATAGTATCAGAACTTATAGATATTAAACTTAAGGAAGATAATAATTCAATTTTAAACAGTACAAAGAGATATAAGTATTTCACTGATAGATTTAAAAGAGTAATAACTAAGTCCGTTTCAGTTATAGCAGAGCAAATGAAAAGAGGAAAATTCGAAGTATTTAGAAATGAATTTGAATTTGGTTCTATGGATGGTGGAGAGCCAATAAAAATTGACTTACCATCAGGTGAGAGAGTATATCTTACAGGAAGAATTGATAGAATAGATAAGATTGAACTAGATGGAAACACTTATTTAAGAATAATAGATTATAAATCAGGTTCAAAAGAATTTAGCTTAACAGAACTTTATTATGGAATACAAATGCAGCTTTTAGTATATTTAGATGCACTTTTAAGAAGCTCTGAACACATCTTAAATACAGGTGCAATACCTGGTGCAATACTTTACTTTAAAATAGATGACCCAATTATAAAAGGTAATAGCGACCTTGATGATGAAGAAGTACAAAATGAGGTATTAAAGAAACTAAAAATGAATGGGCTATTACTTAAAGATGCTAAGCTTATAAGATCAATGGATGAAACTATGGAGACATACTCACTTATAATACCAGCATCATTTAAAAAGGATGGAGATTTCTCCAAGACTAGTTCAGTTGCAACAGAAGAGCAGTTTGATATTTTAAGAGAATATGTAAATAAGAAAATGATTGAACTTTGTACTGATATGCTTAGTGGAAAAATAAAAATATTCCCAACTAAAAATAATAAAAAAGCTTATTGTGAGTACTGTGATTATTCAGCTGTTTGTCAATTTGATACAAGTATAAAAGATAATAAATATAGAATAGTTCTGAAAAAGAGCGATGATGAAATGTGGAAGAGAATAACTGATGAAGTAAAAGGAGAGGAGGATTTATAATGGGAGAAACTAAGTGGACCGAAGAGCAACTTAAAGCTATAGATACTAGAAGATGTAATCTTTTAGTTGCAGCTGCAGCAGGTTCAGGGAAAACGGCTGTTTTAGTTGAGAGAATAATAAAAATAGTTACGGATGAAAAAAATCCTGTTGATATAGATAAACTTTTAGTTGTTACATTTACAAGTGCAGCAGCTGCTGAAATGAGAGAAAGAATCGCAGCTGCAATAACAAAAGCATTAGAAAGAAATCCTAGTTCAAAAAGCTTACAAAGACAATTAACTCTTTTAAGTAGAGCAAATATAATAACTATGCATTCATTTTGTTTAGATGTAATAAAAAATAACTTTCATACTATAGATTTAGACCCAGCCTTTAGAATTGGTGATGAAACTGAAGGAACACTTCTTAAAAATGAAATACTAGATGAAATGTTTGAAGATTATTATGAAAAAGATGATATGGAATTTTTCAATTTAGTAGAAGCTTATTCTGGAAGTAAGGATGATGAGAAGTTAAAAGAAGTGGTCTTAGACCTTTATAGATTCTCTATGAGTGGACCTTGGCCAGAAAAATGGTTAACAGATAAAGCAGAAGAATTTAATATATCTTCATTAGAAGAATTAGATAAAACAGTGTGGGTAGAAGTTTTAAAGAATGACATTAATATGGAAGTTGATAGCTTTATAAATTTATATTATAAAGCTATTGAAATGATTAATGACACAGAAGGTATAGAGGAATATTTAGATACATTTAATGATGAACTATCAAGAATTATAAATCTTAAAGAATCATTAGACTTAGGACTTTCAGAGATATATGATAAACTTTTTAAAATATCTTTTGGAAGACTTAAATCAATAAGAAAGAATAAAGTAAGTGATATAGATGCTCAAAATCTAGTTAAGTCTATAAGAGATGAAGTTAAGAAGAAAATTTGTAAACTTCAAGATGATATATTTATGTTAAGTCCTGCTGAGATGCTAGAAGGAATTAATTTAACATATCCCTTTATGAAAAAATTATCTGAAATAACTTTAGAGTTCTCTAAAAGATTTAGTGAAAGAAAAAAAGAGAAAAACATGCTAGATTTTAATGACTTAGAGCATCTTTGTTTAAAGATATTAATTGATAAAACAGAAGAGGGAGATATAGTACCATCAAAGGTATCTGAAAACTTTAGAGAGTTATTTGATGAAGTTTTAGTAGATGAATATCAAGATTCAAATAATGTTCAAGAAGCTATTATAGACCTTGTATCTAGGAAAAATACAGATAATCCAAATGTATTTATGGTTGGAGATGTAAAGCAAAGTATTTATAGATTTAGACAAGCAAAACCAGAACTTTTCTTAGAAAAATACAATACTTATTCAAGAAATGATGAGGGAAAAAATAAAGTAATTCAGTTATATAAAAACTTCAGAAGTAGGGAAGAAGTTATAAATGCAGTTAACTATATTTTTAAAGAAGTTATGTCTTTAAATGTTGGAGAACTTGAGTATACAGAAGATGAGGCCCTAAACTTAGGAGCTAACTTTAAGGAGTTAAATGAAGAAGGAGCTTGTAAAGGTGGAGAAGTAGAGCTTCATATATTAGATAAAAATATTGCAAGTGAAAATGAAGATGAGGATGAAGAGGATATTGATTCAATAAATCTTGAGGCTAGAGTTGTAGCAAGAAGAATTAATGAGCTTATGTCACAGGCTAATGAAGAAAAATTTAGGGTTTTAGATAAAGAAACTGGTGAATATAGACCATTAAAGTATAAAGATATAGTTATTTTATTAAGAGCCACTAAAAATTGGTCAGAAATATTTTTAGATGAACTAGGTCTTTCTGGAATACCGGTTTATGCAGATACAGGATCAGGTTACTTTGAATCAATAGAAATTAGAACAATAATGTCTCTTTTAAAAATAATAGATAATCCACTTCAAGACGTTCCAATGATTGCAGTTTTAAAAGCACCCTTTGCTAGATTTAATGCAGAGGAACTTGCAGATATAAGAATGATTGATAAGAGTAAATATTTCTATGAAAATATACTTGAAATAGTAAATGGAGATATTGAAGTTTCAGATGAATTAAAGAAAAAATGCAGTATCTTTATTGAAAATTTAAATAAGTGGAGAGATAAATCTGTATATACTCCTATTGATGAGTTTATATGGTATTTATACATGGATACCTCTTACTATGGCTATGTAGGAGCAATGCCAAATGGAGTTTTAAGGCAGGCGAATTTAAAAATATTATTCCAAAGGGCAAAGCAATATGAAGAAACTAGCTTTAAAGGATTATTTAATTTTATAAACTTCATAAACAAACTTAGAAAATCATCAGGGGATATGGGGAGTGCAAAGATCCTTGGAGAAAATGAAGATGTAGTTAGAATTATGAGTATCCATAAAAGTAAGGGATTAGAATTCCCGGTAGTATTCTTAGCTGGAGCTGGAAAGCAATTTAATTTAATGGATTTAAATAATAGAATACTTCATCATGATGATTTAGGATTCGGACCAGATTATATAGATTTAGAGAAAAGAATAAGTTATAGCACTCTTCCTAAGGAAGCTATAAAGAAAAAGATAAGATTAGAAACTCTTTCAGAAGAAATGAGAATACTTTATGTGGCATTTACTAGAGCAAAAGAAAAATTAATAATAACTGGAGCCACTAGAGATATTGATAAAACTGTGGAAAAGTGGGTTCAAGCTGCAAGTGTGGAAAAATCTAAAATTTCTCCAGCAGAAGTTTTAAAGGGAAAAAGCTATTTAGATTGGATTGGAATGGCTCTGTGTCAACATAAAGATGGAGAGCCACTTAGAGAAAGAATAGGGGTTTCAAGTGGAGTTGCTAAAGATGACTTATCCACATGGAAGGTAAATTTGTGGGATAGTAATAATCTATTTGTGGAAAAAAATTTAGAGGCTGTGGATGAATTTTCGATTGATGAGGAACTGTTTATAAATTCTAGAGCTGAAACTGTGGATAAAGAAATTGCAAGAAGATTAGGATATGAATATAAGTACTTAGATAGTACAACAATAAAGAGTAATATTTCAGTATCAGATTTAAAGAAAGCTGGATATGAACCTTCTGATGAATATAGAGGAGAAAGTTTATTTAAAGAAAAAACTGTTTTAAAACCTAGATTTCTTCAAGAGAAAAAAGGGATATCCAGTGCAGAAAGAGGTACTGCAATGCATTTTGTTATGCAAAAGATTGATTATGATAGGGTAGACTCTTTAAAAAATATAAAAATGCAGCTTGAAGAAATGCTTCAAAATGAATTACTTACTAAAGATGAATTTAAAGCTGTAAATCCATATAAAATATACAACTTCTTTAAGAGCGAATTAGGGAAAAATATTCTTAAAGTATATAATGAGGGAGGTATTATTCATAGAGAATTACCTTTCTTTACAAGAATAAGTGCATCTAAAGTGAAAGAAAATATATCTAAAGAATCTTATAATGAAGAGGTAAGACTTCAAGGTGTAATTGACCTTTTCTTTGAATTAGATGGGGAAATTATACTTGTAGATTATAAAACTGATTACGTAGAAGATAATATTGAAGAAGAGATGAATAGAAGATATAAAATTCAACTTGATTATTATAGTGATGCAATAAAAAAAATAACAGGTAAGGTGGTAAATAAGAGATATTTATACTTATTTTATATAGATAAGGCAATAGAACTGTAATTTTAACTAATAGGTGCTTAGATTAAGTCTATGCACCGTATTATTATTTTTTTATTAATACAAGTTATAAAAATTTGTGATATTATATTTAAGTATGAAAATTTAATTAATTCTAGGAGGAATTTATGATAGAAAAGATATTTGATATATATAAACAGTTTAAAGAACAAATATTATATATAGTATTTGGTGTGTTAACTACTGCTATAAATATTGTTAGTTTTTTTGCTTGTACAAGGGTAATAGGATTAGGATTAATCTCAAGTAATATAATAGCTTGGATATTATCAGTTTTATTTGCATTTGTAACAAATAAAATATATGTTTTTGATAGTAGAAACTATACTGTACCTGTAGTTTTAAGAGAGCTTATTGATTTTACTGTATCTAGAGGTGCTACTGGACTTTTAGATTTAGGGCTAATGTATCTTTTTGTTTCAGTAATTGGAATAGAAGATATGATAAGTAAAATTGTAATAAATATAATAGTTATAATATTAAACTACATATTAAGTAAGGTATATGTATTTAAAGATAAAAAATAGATTTTTAAATAAATAATAAGGAAAATAGTATCAGCTATTTTCCTTATATTTTTTTGCTTCGATTAATAAAGAATCGTAATTATTAAGTTCTGGATTTTTTAAAATTAATTCTAAGAGGTGATTAAGAATATCACCAACTAATTTACTAGGTTTTATTTGAAGTTCCTTTATTAGTTTTCCACCATCTATAGCTAAATCTTTAACTGTAAGAGGTGTATTAGAATTAATTATATTATCTATTTTATTTCTCATATCAGAAACTTTATATAATGCCACATTAGGATCTTTTAATGATAATATATCTGCTTTTTGAAGTGCTAATAAAGAATATACATTTTCTTTAGAAACTCTATTTATAAGTCTTTTTATTGCAAGGTTAGATGCATTATCTAAAACATTCATATGCTCTCTAACAAGAATGCACACAGCTTTTATAGTTTTATTATCGAATCTTAGTCTATTTAAAATATCTCTAGCAATTTTCTCACTTTTAGTATTATGACCAAAGAAACGACCATTCCCATTGTCATCTAGAAAGAATACATTAGGCTTACCTATATCATGTAATAATGCTGCTAATCTTATAGTTAAATCTTCAGGACATTTTTCAATAACTGAAAGGGTATGATTAAAAACATCTTCAAAGTGGTGCATATTTTTCTGATCAAATCCTATTGAAGGAACTATTTCAGGAATTACTATTTGAAGAAGATTACATTCTTTAAGTAAATTAAGTCCCTTTCTAACATTGTTAGAAATAAGTATTTTACATAGTTCATCACGTATTCTTTCAGCACTTATATTTTTAATAAGATCTTTATTATCCTTTATAGCATTTAAAGTGTTTTCTTCGATATCAAAATTTAATTGAGTAGAAAAACGTATAGCACGAAGCATTCTAAGAGCATCTTCATTAAATCTTTTATTAGCATCACCAACTGATCTTATTAGTCCATTGTTTAAATCATCTAATCCTTCAAAGAAGTCTTTAAGACCTTCTTTAGAGTTATAAGCGAAAGCATTTATAGTAAAATCACGTCTAGATAAATCTTCTTTTATATCACTTACAAAGTAGACTTCATTAGGTCTTCTATTATCTTTATATTCGCCTTCAGTTCTATATGTTGTAACTTCATATGGTTCATTATCTATAAGTACAGTTACAGTACCATGGTTGATTCCTGTTGGAATAGTTTTTTTAAATAGTTTTTCTGTAATTTCAGGTTTAGCAGATGTTGCAATATCGTAATCTTTAGGCACTTTACAAAGTAGGGCATCCCTTATGCATCCCCCTACCATAAAGGCCTCATAATTATTTTTATAAAATTCATCTATTATATATTTAACGTTACTTGGAATAGTTATATTCATTATTTCCTCCTATAATAAAAAATACCTTATCTATATTATAGGGGAAATAGATAAGGTATTAAAATATAAGTTTAACTATTTTATTATTAGCTTTGTATCTGTTGGTATGTTATCGTATAACCACTTAGAATCCTCTAAAGAAAGGCGAATACAACCATGAGAAACAGGTTCACCTAAAGTATAATCAACTATAGTTTTTTGATCTTCAGCAAAAGGTATTGAGTGGAATAGATAATCTCCATCAAATTGAACCCAATACTTACCTCCTTGATTAAATTTCTTAGAGAAGAACCAAGTATCTCTATTTTTTATAGTATAAACTCCAGATGGTGTCTCTGATCCTTCTTTACCTGTAGAACACTTTAGTGATTTAAAAAGTTTCCAATTGTTACTAGAGCCTTTGTATATATGAGTTAATTGGGAACTAGTATCTACATATAATAAATAATTGCTACTACTTTGTAGACCTAAAGTATTAATATTTTCTGTATTTATAGCAGATACAATCTTAGCTGATGATTCAAGTGCTGAAGAGTTACTTGGATTAGATTTATTATAATCTTCTCTAAGTTTCTTTAGTTCATCAATTTTAGAAATTAAATCTTTATCATTATCAAGCAATGATAGTTTACTTTCTATTAAATTAATTGCCTCTGTAAAGTGCTCTATAGATTGTTTTTCTTTAACTGTAGTAAGTAAGTCTTCTTTAATTTTTGCTTTACATTTAACTACGTAATCTAAAGCTATGCTAGAATTTTTATCAGTACTTTCAATTGCATTAAAAATTGATAATGCTTCCTCAAAATTATTCTTGTTAAATTCCATAATACCTTTAGATAAAGGAGTATTATCTGTTATATTATCGGATGTTACAGATATGCTTTTATCTGTAGAACTTGTTATTATGTTATATCTATTTATCTCGTTCATAACTAATAATGCTTCATCTGGGGTTAATTCATTTAAGTTTACATGTTCCTTAACTGAATTAGCTTTAGTTCTAAAATACCCCTCTAAGTCATTTTTAAGAAATAATGCCTTAAATACATTAAAATTACCTTCGGTAACTAAGTAATTATTTGCTTCAGAATAATCACTTGAGTCAAAATATCCTTTAAAGTTAGAGACTAATTTCTTATAACTAAAGGCCTGGAAGCCTAATACACAAACTAAAACTATTATAAAAGCTGTAATTGGAATTATAGGTATATTAAATTTTCTTTTTTTCTTAATATTTAATTTTCTAGGAACTAGATTAAGTTCTTTAAAGTTTTCATTTTTTATATTTTTAATATTATGTGACAATTATAACTCCTCCTAATAATAATTTATATTTAATTATTAACCATATTCTGTAATATTAAACATAAAATATTTAATAATATAAATTAGTATGTTACTATAGTTAAAGAGGATTTAGGATATAATAATATACAGAGATAAGCTAGAAGGAGTATAGATAGTGAAGAAAGACAATTTTTTTATTAAATTAAAAAATAACATATATAATATGAGTACATTCCAAAAGTATGTTAAAGATGGATTCTTAAGTGCAATTTTATATGCATTAATACTGAGTCTAATACTAGGTGGAATAAAAGGTTTTTATGTTGGTGTACAAACAAGAAATCAAATTTCGGAAAGTGTTCAAGAAATTAGAGATCCAAGTAATGAATTTAGCATAAAAAATGGTGAATTAAACATTAAGAGAAATCCTACTAATATAGATGTAGGAAATACTATAATTTATGTAGATAGCAATATAGATTTAAAACATTCAGAAGAGCTTAGAAATATATATATCCATGGAGATTCATATATATTAGTTCTTAAAGATGGGCTTAGAATTGGTTCTGGAGAAATGAGCAGAGACTTTACTTATAAAAATTTAATGATTGATAATTTAAGTAATGAAGAACTTGCAGATCAGTTAAATAGTATGGGAGTTATTATAGTTCCTATAATGACTTTAGCTAATATGGTACAGCATTTAGTTGACATGCTATTAAATTGTTTAATAGCAACAGCAATAGCTATAATAATTGGAACATTTATGGGACTGAGAATGAAGATATCTGCCATATATTCTTTAGCTATATATTCATCAACTCTTCCAAGTCTTATATTATTACCATTAAGTATAGTAAGACCTTATATAATGTTTGATGTACCATTTGTCATTGGAACAACAATATATATGATTTTCATATTAAAATATATAAAAAATGAGATAATAAATAATATTAAACTATAATATTTTAAAGATGATTTCTATGATTTAGAAATCATCTTTTTTGTTATAATTAAAATATATATTTAAAATTATGGGGGTAGTTATATGAAAATAATTCATACAAGTGATTGGCATATTGGAAAGATAGTAAATGATTTTTCTATGATAGAAGATCAAAAGTATATGTTAGATAAACTAGTTAAATTTATAGAGAATGAAAAGCCAGAAGTATTAATAATAGCAGGGGATATGTATGATAGATCGATTCCACCTGTTGATGCTGTTGAGCTTTTAAACGATACATTAAGTAAAATAGTAGTAGATAATAAGGTTAAAGTAATATCTATATCAGGAAATCATGATAGTGGTGAAAGAATTAGTTTTGGGGCAGAACTTCTAGAAAAGCAAGGTCTATATATATGTGGTCGTGACAATGAATTATTTAAAAAGGTTACTATAAATGGAGAAGATGGTATCGTTAATTTTTACTTAGTTCCATATAAGGACCCAGCAGTAATAAGAAAGCTTACAGAAAATAAAGATATAAAGAATCATAATGATTCGATGGAAGCTATTATAGAGATTATAAAAGAAAATATGAATTATGATGAAAGAAATATATTAATTGCCCATGGTTATGTAACTATGTATAGAGAAGAAGCTAAGGATTCTTTTGAAGATGAATATGAGTTAGCTCACCTTGAAGTATCGGAATCTGAAAGACCTCTATCTATTGGTGGTACAGAGCTTATAGATTGTAATTTATTTAATGATTTTGATTATGTTGCGTTAGGGCATCTTCATGGAAGACAGAAAATAGGGAGAGATGAAGTTAGGTATTCAGGATCTTTACTTAAATATTCATTTTCAGAAGTTAATCAAAAAAAAGGCGTTACTCTTTTAAATATTGATAACAATAAAAATGTTGAAATAGAATTAAAAGAATTTAAGCCCCTTAGAGATTTAAGAATAATAAAAGGTGAAATAGAAGATTTAATAAGTGAAGGAAGAGAGTGCCCAGAAGGAAAAGAAGATTATATACAAGCAGTTCTTACAGATGAAGGAGAAATAATAAATCCAATAGAAAAATTAAGAGCTGTATATCCTAACGTTATGCTTATAACTAGAGAAAATAAAAAGCAATATGATGAAAGTAATACATCAGCTAAAAAAGGCTATAAGAGTAAGTCAGAAAAAGAATTATTTAAAGAATTTTATGAGGCGTTAGGAAACGGAGAATACACTTTAGAAAAAGAGAATGTTATAGATAGCACAATAAATGAAATTCTAAAGAAGGAGGTGTAACATATGAGACCAGTAAATTTAATTATATCAGCATTTGGACCTTATGCTAAAAAGCAGGAGTTAGATTTTCAAAAGTTAAATGGAAGAAATATATTTGTAATTACAGGTACGACAGGGGCTGGTAAAACAACTATATTTGATGCTATAAGCTACGCCTTATATGGAGAAGCAAGTGGTGAAAGTAGAGAAAATGATTCTTTAAGAAGCCATTTTGCAGAAAGTGATGTTGAAACATTTGTAGAACTAGACTTTGAACTTAGGGGAGAGGTCTATAAGATTCGTAGAAGTCCAAAGCAACCTAAGAAAAAGGTTAGAGGAGAGGGCTTTACAGAAAAAGATGCTGAAGCAGTTCTTGAAATGCCAAATGGAAAAGTTATAAGTGGAGTAAATAATGTAAATGAAAAGATAAATGAGATACTTGGAATTAATAAGGCTCAGTTTAAGCAAATTGTTATGCTTCCACAAGGAGAATTTAAAAAGTTATTATTAGCTAATTCAGTTGAACGTGAAGATGTATTTAGAAAAATATTTAATACTTATAATTTTGAAAGTATACAAAAATCATTGAAAGAAAAAGCTTTAAACCTTAGTAAGGATAGGAATCTTTGCAAAGATAGAATGAAAACACACCTTAATAACATACAAGGTGAACATAATATTCAAATTGGTGAGTATATTGATTTTTTAGGAGTTATTAATGAGCTTAATGAATTAATTGCTAAGGAAGAGGAAGTATACAGAGAGAATGAATCTAATATAAAAAGAATTAAAGCTAAATTAGAAGAGAAAAATAAAGAAAAGCTTATAGCGGTTCAAAATAATGAAATGCTAATTGAAAAAGAACAATCATTAAAAGCATTAGATGAATTATTACTTAAAAAGGAATCAATTGAAAAGAGCAAAATTTTAAGTGATAGAGCAAAGAAAGCTAAAGAAGTAAGTTATATAGAAAAAGAATATATAGAAAAATCAAATTATTTATCAAGAAAAGAGATAGAGGAAAATGAATGTAATAAAAATGTAGAAACTCTTAAAGAAAAGCTATTAGAATTAGAAGAAGCAGTTAAAAATGAAGAAAATAAGGGGAGTTATAGAGATAAACTTTCAGAAGAAATTGGACAGCTTAAGACTTTAGAACCAAAGATAAGAGATTATGACAATATTAAAAAACTAATATTAGAATTAGAAAAAAAGAGCATAGAAGTTAAAGAATTAATCAATAAAAAAGATGAAGAAACAAAACTTCTTAAGACTAACAAAGATAAGAGAGAGCAGGAACTAAAAGATATAAGTGAGCTCCAATTAAGAAAAGTTAATTTAGATAACGAAATAGAAAATAAAACAAAGCTTATAAAAGAGGCAAGAGATGCTTTTAAGACTATAGATTTATATGAAAAACTTAAAGTAGAGCATAGTAAAATAAAAGATAAATATTTAAAACAAGAGGATATATTTAAAAAGATAAAACATGAATATGAGCATATGGAAGATGTCTATAGAAAAGAGCAGGCGGGTATATTAGCTGATAGTTTAAATGATGGAGAAGCATGTCCTGTTTGTGGTTCATTAAATCATCCAAATAAAGCAGTTAAAAGTAATGATAATATTCCAACAGAAGAAGAATTAAAGAGTAAGAAGGCTGAATTTGAAAAACGTCAACTAGAAAATAATAATATAATGCTTGAATTAACTAAAATTAATTCAGAGGCTAATAATATATTAGAAAACTGTAATAAATCATTAAGTAAACTTTCTAATGATATAAGTATTAACCCTAATTATGATTCTTCTTCAAAAGAAGAAGTTAAAAATATAGGTATTAACTTAAAAAGTAATATTGAAGTTCTAAATAAAGAGATAAAAGAAATAGAAAATAAAATAAATAAAAAGGAAGTTATAGAGAGTGAATTATTAAAAATAGATGAAGCTTTAAACAAAAATGAGGAATTAATTAATTCTTTAAAAGAAAGTGATAAAGACATATATGCAAAATTACAAGCAAATAAAGCTTCATTAGAGGAATTAGAAAAAGATATACCTAAAGATATAATATCAGTAGATTATTTAAATAAAACAATAAATAATAAGGTATTAGAACTTGAAAATAGTAAGAATAAATTAAAACTAGTAATTAAAAATAGAGATGAAAGTTTAAATATACTTGAAGGAGAAAAAGCTAAGGTAAAAGAAATAATAAAGAATATAAAAGAAGCTTCTACAGAGCTTAATGAAAAAAATAAATTATTTATAGATTCAATTAAAAGTAATGGATTTGAGAGTAAGGAAGACTATATAGAATCTAAAGAGTATATTGAAAGAATAAATGATTTAGATAAAGAAATAGAGAGTTATAAGAGTGAACTTTCACTTATGAAAGAAAAAAATAAAACTCTTAATGAAAAATGTAAGGATTTAATTTTAATAAATATTGATGTTATAGATGAAGAAATTAAGGAAATAAGAAAAGAAGAAGAATTAAAAACAGAAGAAGTTAAGAATGAACATTCAATACTTCAAAATAATAAAAATGTACTTAAAAAGGTAATAGAACTTAATAAAGAATTTAATAAAAAAGAAGAAGAATATAAGGTAATAGGAGAACTTGCTGATTTAGCAAATGGAAAGAAGAGTCCTTATATATCTTTTGAAAGATATGTATTAGCATCATATTTCCAAGATATAATTGATGCTGCTAATTTAAGACTTGAGAAGATGACTGGAGAGAGGTTCTCATTAAAGAGAAAGACTAGTAAAAGCAAAGGTGCAGGTCAAAAAGGATTAGAACTTGAAATATACGATAATTATACTGCAAGTTCAAGAGATGTAAGCTCATTATCAGGAGGAGAAAGCTTTAAAGCTTCGTTATCTTTAGCACTTGGTTTATCAGATGTAGTTCAAGCAAGTTCTGGAGGAGTTTCATTAGAAACTATGTTTGTTGATGAAGGATTTGGGACTCTAGATCCACAATCATTAGATAATGCTATTGATAGTTTATTAGAATTACAAAAGGGTGGACGTTTAGTTGGGATAATATCTCATGTTCAAGAGCTTAAAGAAAGAGTAGATGCAAAGATTGAAGTAGTATCAACAAAAGAAGGTAGTACTGCTAATTTTAATATCCTATAAAAAAGGAGCGAGATTAATATCTCGCTCCTTTTATTTAGCATGTTCTTTACTAGGTCCATATGCTTTAGTATCATAAGCAATTTCAAAGAATCCTTGAGGATGATAGCAAGCAGGACATTTTTTAGGAGCTTCGGTTCCTTCAAATATATATCCACAATTTCTGCATTTCCAATATTGAGGAGTTTCACTAACATAAAGAAGGTTATCTTTAAGGTTTGCGTAAAGATCTAAGTATCTTTGTTCATGATGCTTTTCTACTGTTAATATTTGAGAGAAAGCATTATAGACTTCAGGATACCCTTCTTCTTTAGCAATTTTAGCAAACTCAGGATATGCAGTACCCCATTCATCTCTTTCTCCTTCAGCTGCATATTTTAAATTATCTAACGTAGTACCAAGTCCTATTGGATAATCTGCATTTACAGTTATATCAGTATGACCTAGGCCTTCAACTAATAAATCATAGAACACTTTAGCATGAGCTCTTTCATTATCAGCAGTTTCTAGAAAAACAGCTTCAATTTGTTTGTGGCCTTCCTTTGCAGCAACTCTTGAATAAAATGTATATCTATTTCTTGCTTGAGACTCTCCTGCAAAAGCTTTAGCTAAATTATCAGCGGTTTTACTTCCTTTTAAACTTTTCATAAATAAAAAATCCCCTTTCAAATAAGTTATACTTAGTATTAACTATTTAAAAGGAGATTATGCTTAATGTTTTATAAGTTACGGTCTAAGCCTTTAAAGAAAATAGAGAGTGTATTAGGACCAGAATGACTTCCAATTACAGGTCCAATATAATTTATTACTATATTTACATCATATTTTTCTTTTATCATAGAAGCTAATTTTTCAGCTTCTTCTATACAATCACCATGTGATATAAATATAGTATCATTTTTTGAATAATCAAACCTTTCTTCAAAATAACTATATAAAGTCTTTATCGCTTTTTTTCTGCCTTTAACCTTATTTAAATTTTGAAGCGTACCGTCTTCTGGCATATAAAGAATAGGTTTAATTTGAAGTAATGATCCTATTGTTGCGACAGCAGGTGAAATTCTACCACCACGCTTTAGATGATTTAAATCATCTACTGTGAATATATGATTTACTTTAAACTTGATATTTTCTATATGATTTACTATATCCTCTTTTGAAGCACCATTTTCTCTTAATTTACAAGCTTCATAAACAAGAAGTCCAACACCTAAAGAAGCTGACCTAGTATCTATTATTGAAATATCCGCATTCGGATATTTTTCTAAAATTTCTTCTTTTGCAATTAAAGAACTATTATAAGTTCCACTAAGTGCTGAAGAAAAGGCTATATAAATTATTGGAATATTTTCTTTTGCATATTTTTCAAATGCTTCAAAAAACCTAAAACTATTTATTTGGGATGTCATTGGCATAGCACCATTTCTTAATCCATCGTAAAAAGTTTTATAATCAATTGATTTACCATACTCATCTATATATTCTTTATTATTAAAATTACATATAAGACCTAGTGAATGAATAGAAAACTTATCAATTATGTCTTTTGGTAAATCAGAGCTTGAGTCTGTTATTATAATAAAATTATTTATAACAAAAACCTCCTTTAAGAATATTTAATGTAATAATATTATAATTATAGTCATAAGTATATATATTATTTCAAATAATAATAAAAATATTACAAATAGCTCATATAAAATTAAATCTAAAATAAAATATAATTTAAAATTTTTGAACAAAAACGGTTGTAACTTAATGTAAAAAATGTTAAAATCTATGTGTAGTGATTAGGGGCTAAGGTAGGAAGGGAAATATGTGTAATTTTACAAATAAGAGTGATTATGAAAATTTATCAAAAGATGAAATGCTTGATCTTATTTGTGACTTAAAAGATAGAGAAGAAAAGTTAGAAAGACTTCTTTCTAATATTTCTCATGATTTAAGATCACCATTAAATGTTATAATGAGTGTTTATCAAATATTAGAAGCTATGAAAGCAGAAAATATGGATGCAAAAGAAAAAGAATATTTAAATATGATAAAGAGAAATAGTTATAAAATGCTCAAGCTAATTGATAATTTAATAGATGTATCAAAATTAGATAGAAATTACTTTAGCATAAATAAGAGAAACATAGAACTAGTAAGTTTTTTAGAAAATACTATAGCATCGATTGATAAATATGCGAAACAAAAAGATATAACACTTGTGTTTGATACAAATAAAGAGGAGTGTATAATTGCAGTAGATCCAGAGGCATTTGATAGAATATTTATTAATTTGTTATCTAATGCAATAAAATTTTCAAATAGTGGAGAATGTATTTATATAACTCTAATGGTAGATGATAATAATATAAAAATTAGTGTTGTAGATAATGGGATAGGAATTGCTAAAGAAGACCAAGAAAATATATTTAATAGATTTACTCAAACAAAAAAAGCAAAAACAGAATATAAAGGAAGTGGAATAGGTCTTGATTTAGTTAAATCTCTTGTTAATTTACATGATGGTACAATAACATTAAAAAGTGAGCCATTAAAAGGATCGGATTTTACAGTTATTATTCCAAATATTAAATTAGATCAAGAAGAAGATAAAGTAGAACACAGTAGTAATAATGTTCAATTACTAGAAATAGAATTCTCAGATATATATTTATAGCAAGGGTCATAAGAAGTAATAATTAGATAGTTATATTTCATTATTAGGCTTAATAAATTTATTTGCACTATGATGGATTTTATGATAATATAGGTCTGTTAGTAAAAGTAAATATACGGGGCGTTAGTTAAATGGATATAACATACCGCTACGGACGGTACATTATGGGTTCGATTCCTATACGCCCTACCAAAACTCTAAAAGAAAATCTTTTAGAGTTTTTTTGTTTTTTCATAAAATTTGATTACAAAATAGCCCAACTGTACATAGTTTATAATATATATTATAATTATATATATTAATTTATTGAATAATTTGGGAATGTTATATATGTGCCTAGAGGAGGTATACATTGAGTAGAGAATACAAATTAAGCGTAATAATACCTGTGTATAATGTAGAAGAATATTTAGTGGAAACGCTAGATTCTGTTGTCAATCAAACTATGGATAATTACGAAATAATATTAGTAAATGATGGATCAACAGATAATAGTCAATCTATTATAGATGATTATGCAAAAAGGTATGAGAACATAATAAGTATATATCAAGAAAATTCTGGTCCTGGTAAGGCTAGAAATAAGGGGGTAGAGGTTTCTAGGGGAGAATACATAATATTTGTTGATTCTGATGACATAATACCAAAGGATGCCCTTTTAAAAAGGTATAATCATGCCGTAGATAATAATGCTGATATAGCTGTATGCGCTACTTATCTATATGATGGAGAAAAAGATTGGCCAATAAAAAGTCATTTTTTAGAAGAAGGGCCTAAAGATATAAGAAGTGACTTAGAGTTATTATGGATGATGGGACCGTGTAATAAAATATATAAAAGAGAGCTTCTACAAGATATAAGGTTTCCAGAGAATATAAATTACGGAGAAGATCAAGTTTTTGTTTTAAAAGCTTACCTTAAAGCAAACAAAATATATAGTTCACAATATGTTGGATATTATTACAGAATGAGAAAAGAAAACGGAGGATCATTAACTCAACAAGTTTTTGTTAATCCATCTAAAGTAATTGATAATGTAACAGTATTATGGGAACTTGTTTCTAATGATATAAATTATGAAATAGATGATGAAAACATAAGAAAAAATCTTAAAAATGCTTATTTCTATAGATTGGTTAATGTTAATATATGGCCACCATTTAAAGAAGCATTTATAGGAGATAAAACTTCAGATAAAGATAAAGTTTATAAAAGTATGCTTAAACTAATAAACATAGTAGATAGAGAGCAATTTGAGAAATTAGGTAAAATAAAAAAGATTGTATTTAATATGATGTATGATAATAAGAATTCATCAGTAAATAAAATAGCAATTATAAAAATAACATCTCTTATTTATATAAGCTATAAGGCGGCAGAGTTAAGAAAAGATATTAACAAACTAAAGCGTAACTTAGGTAGGGGATAATTGTGTTTTATTATAGGAGGAAACTGAGTTGGATAATCAATATAAAGTTAGTGTAATAATACCTGTATATAATGTAGAGTCTTATCTTAGAGAAACACTTGATTCGATAATGAGTCAGACGTTAAAAGATGTAGAAATAATATTAGTAAATGATGGTTCTACAGATGGTAGTCAAAGGATAATAGATGAATATAGTGAAAAGTTTAAAAATATAGTTAGTATATATCAAGATAATGCAGGTCCGGGTCAAGCAAGAAATAGAGGAATAAAAGCAGCAACGGGAAAATACATAGCTTTTGTTGACTCTGATGATCTTCTGCCAAAAGATTCATTAGAAGTTAGATACAATCTTGCAGAAGAAAATAATGCTGATATGGTTGTATGTGCAACATGCATGTATAACGGAGAGGAAATATGGCCAGTAAAAACTCACTTTTTTGAAGAAGGTCCAAAAGATATAAGAAAAAATTTCGAACTATTTTGGATGATGGGACCTTGCAATAAGTTATATAGTACAGAGCTTATAAAGGATTTAGAATTCCCGTCAGAAATAAACTATGGGGAAGACCAAGTATTTGTTACAAGAGCATATATAAGAGCAAAGAAAATATTTAGTACTCAGTATGTTGCATATTATTATAGAATAAGAAATAATCCAGGAGAATCTCTAACGCAACAAGTATTTGTAAATCCGCATAAAGTAATAGAGGATGTTAGAAAGTCATGGATTCTAGCATTAGATGAAATAAACTCACACATAAAAGATAGAAATGTTGCAATAAAATTAGAAAAAGCTTACTTAATTAGATTAGTTGATATAAATATTTGGCCACCATTTAAACAGGCTATAATAAGTAAGAATGATGAGGTTCAAACTAAGGCGTTTAAGAGTATGGAACAATTATTAGATACTATTGATTCTGAAATACTTAATGATTTTGAAAAATTAAAATGGATGTTAACAAGAGGAGTAATAGAAAGATATTTATTCTTAGGTAAGAGTGCAAAAGTAGAATACATAAGCCTTTTAGCAAAAACATTTGATAAGTTAAATAACGAAAGCATAGAAGAATTAAGAAGACACTATGATTATATGGTTGATTATATGGAAAAAGCAGTAAGAACTAATAATAAAAAATATATATACAAGTATCTTACTAAAAGAAGATTAATAAGAATGAAAAATACGTTTTCTAGAAGAACTGATAAAGCATTCTTCTATTTATGTAGTTTACTTCCGCTTAAAAAGAATAAGGTTATTTTAGCTAGTAATAAATCAGAAAATCTAACTGGAAACTTAAAAGCAATCTATGACGAATTATTAAAAAGAGGTAATGTAGAGATTGTTACTTATTTAGATAAAAATAGAAGTAAATCAGAAAGACTAAGTATGTACTATAATTTTGCAACAGCAAAAACAATATTATTAGACGATTATTATAGACAGCTTTATGGATTAAAATTTAGAAGTGGAACAGAAGTAATTCAAGTATGGCATGCATGTGGTGCATTTAAGAAATTTGGATTTAGTGCAATAGGAAAAAGAGACGGAAATTCACAAAAATTCGAAGAAAATGCACATTTACATTACACTAAAGTAATAACAAGTGCTAAAGAAATAAATAAACACTATGCAGAAGCATTCCATATAAAAGAAGAAAAGGTTCTTCCGCTTGGAGTGCCAAGAACAGATATATTATTTGATGAAAATTATAAAAAAGATATAGAAAATAAATTATTAAAAGAATACCCAGAATTAGTAGGTAAGAAGATAATAACATATGCACCTACATTTAGGGGTGGAGCTAAAGAAAGACAAGACTTTAAGCTAGAATTAGATCCAGTTGAATTACTAAATTCAATAGATGATGACTATGTAATAGTGTTTAAACTACACCCAAGTGTAAAAAATGGACTTAGTGGATCACTAAATATACCAGGGCACCTATCTAATAGAATACTTAATTTAGATAGTAGTGTTGATGTAAATGAGTTATTAATAATAACAGATATATTAATAACAGACTATTCATCTGTTTTATTTGAAGCAGCATTATTAGATAAGAAAATATTATTATATGCTTATGATAAGGAAGAATATCTTGGAGAAAGAGATTTCTACTATGATTATGATGAATTTGTTCCAGGTCCTATAGCTTATGATAATGAAGATATAATAGAAATAATAAAGGAGGATAAATTTGATATTAATAAGGTCAGAAGTTTTAAAAATAGATTTTTTGACCATAATGATGGAAAGGCAAGTAAAAGATTAGTTGATTATATAACTAATGAAAATAAATAGGTGATTTTATGTTAAAAAATATAATAAAAGAAAATGTTGAAAACATTAAACAAACGATACTTATATCTAAGGCTGACTTAGTTAAATTTTATAAAGGTGCTGCTTTAGGATATTCTTGGGCCGTTATAAGACCTATGGTAACAATACTTGTTTACCTTTTTGCATTTACATTTATAAGAACAAGTTCAAAAGTTGATGGATTTGAATACTTTATATGGTTAATTGCAGGTTTATGTCCATGGTTTTTTGTTAATGATGCAATAGTTGGAGGAGCTATGTCTATTAGACAGTACAGACATTTTGTAACTAAGATGAAGTTTCCAATATCAACTATACCAACATTTGTAATACTATCAAAACTATATGTTCAAGTTATGTTACTTTTATTAGCTATGGTTATATTTGCGTTTTTTGGATA
Source organism: Clostridium budayi (assembly GCF_055396605.1). NCBI lineage: Bacteria > Bacillati > Bacillota > Clostridia > Eubacteriales > Clostridiaceae > Clostridium > Clostridium budayi. Next base: position 116,646 of record NZ_AP042456.1, on the reverse strand, counting down.
CTACCCTGATATATACTATTTACAGTTCTTATATTATATTCCTGTAATGTATATATTCTTCTTAGTACTTTCATGGACGTTATCATCACTATCAGTAATTAGTAGAGACTTTGAAAATTTAGTTAAAGCAGCAATTCAAGCAGTATTATGGTTAACACCAATACTTTGGAATATAAAAAGTGTACATTCCCCTGTATTAAAGTTTATACTTAAACTAAATCCAGTTAACTACTTTGTTGAAGGATATAGAAATACACTACTTTATAAACAATGGTTTTTCGAAAGCACATATTCAATATACATATGGATTGTAATTATAATTGTAGCGCTAATTGGAAGTCATATTTATAAGAAACTATACAAAGATTTTGCGGACGTTTTATAAGGAGAAGAGTTATGGAATATGCAGTTGAGTTTAATAATGTAGTTAAAGAATATAAACTATATAAAGATGATAAAGATAGATTTAAAGATCTATTTTGGGGAAAGAGATACACTCCATATAGAGCTATAGATAAGCTTGATTTAAAACTACCAAAAGGTGAAGTTATTGGTATACTTGGCAAGAATGGTTCAGGTAAATCAACAATCCTTAAGATGGTAACTGGAGTTGTTTATCCAACAGAGGGAGAAATAGTTGTAAATGGTAAAGTATCAGCTCTATTAGAATTAACAGCTGGATTTGACCTTGAACTTACAGGTAGAGAAAATATATACCTTAAAGGTTACTCTATGGGAATGATTAGAAGTGAAATAAATGAAAAGATTGATGATATAATTGAATTCTCAGAACTTGGAGATTATATAGAGCAACCAGTAAGAATGTATTCAAGTGGTATGAAGGCTCGTTTAGGTTTTGCTGTAGCAGTTAATATTGATCCCGATATATTAGTTGTCGATGAAGCATTAGCAGTTGGTGATGAAATATTTAGAGAAAAGTGTATGAATAGAATGGATAAATTCAGAGATGAAGGAAAGACTATATTATTCGTATCACACTCATTACCTCAAATGAGAGATTTCTGTACAAAAGGTGTTTGGCTACATCAAGGAAAAATGATAGCTGAAGGAGAAATCGATGAAATAGCTAATATGTATAAGCATTATTTAAACGGAGTATCTGTTGAAAAGATATTAGAAGATATAGATAAGTACAAGGACTTAGTAGAAATAAAGCAAAGCCTTACAGATATCGATATGTATGATGATTATGTAGAATTTAAAGGATATATTCAAGTAGAGCCTAATAATAAAAAGTATGACCTTTTAAATATTATGTTACATCAAGATGATAATATAATTAAATTCGGAAATGTTAAAACAGAGTATAAGAAAGATGCAAATAAATTATATTATGCAGCTACTATAAAATTTAAAGATATCCAAAAGGGATACTATAATGTAGAATTAGATATTGATGTACAAGGAGAGCCATATATTAGGCAGGCATGGTGTACGAACAAGGTCGGACAATTTATGGCTAAAGAACACAATATATCATTAATCATTAAAAATAATAGACTAAAGATAAAAAAAGATTAGATATAAATAGAAAAAACCGCTAAGGATAAGTAAAGGCTACTTTCTTTAGTGGTTTTTAAGTATTAAATATTAAAATTAATGTAATAAAATACTTAAGAATTATGATACAATTATAATAATATGGAAATAAAATTATGAACATAAGCACAAAGGAGTGATATTGTGATTTACGCAGAGATATTAGCAGGTGGAAAAGGCACTCGTATGGGAAATACTGAAATGCCTAAGCAATTTTTAAAGATTGGAGAAAAGCCAATAATAATACATACATTAGAGACTTTTTTACTAAATACTAGATTTAATAAAATAATAATAACAACACCAAAGCAATGGATACAACATACAAACGATTTAATAAATAAATATATACCAAGCAATTTAAAAGAAAACATAGTAGTGTGTGCAGGTGGTACAGATAGAAATGAATCAATAATGAGTGGTATTAGATATATAGAAAAAGAATTTGGACTAAATGATGATGACGTTATAGTTACTCATGATGCAGTTAGACCATTTTTAACTCATAGAATAATAAATGATAATATAGATTCTGCTTTAGAATTTGGAGCATGCGATACGGTAGTTCCAGCTTTTGATACAATAGTAAAATCAGTAGATGGAGATATAATAAGTGATATCCCAAGACGTGACTTTATGTATCAAGGTCAAACACCTCAAAGTTTCAACATAAAGGAATTAGTTTCACTTTATAATTCATTAACTAGTGAAGAAAAAGAAGTATTAACAGATGCTGCAAAAATATTTGTTGTTAAAGGCAAGAATGTTAAGTTAGTTCAAGGAGAAGTATTTAATATGAAGATAACAACTCCATATGACTTAAAATTAGCAAATGCTTTAGTGAGGGATGATTTAAATGATAAATAAAGTATACAGATTAATTGCTCCTAAACAAATAACTGTAGAATTTGAGGAAAGAAGCCTAGATGGTGAAGGTATCATCGTAAGACCTACAAGATTATCAGTATGTGCAGCAGACCAAAGATATTATACTGGATCTAGAGGAAAGGAAGCTATGAAAAAGAAACTTCCTATGGCTCTTATTCATGAAGGTGTTGGAGAAGTTATTTACGATCCAAAGGGAGAGTTTAAACCAGGTGATACAGTAGTTATGATCCCAAATACTCCAACTCAAACAGACAATATAATAGCAGAAAACTATTTAAGAACAAGTAAATTTAGAGCAAGTGGATACGATGGATTCATGCAACAATACGTATTTATGGGAAGAGATCGTATTATAAAATATGATAATATAAACCATGATGTTGCATCATTCTTAGAACTTATAAGTGTATCAGCTCATGCAATCCATAGATTTGATAAAAAAGCTCACGATAGAAGAGATGTAATAGGAGTCTGGGGAGATGGAAGTGTAGGATTTATTACTGCATTAATACTTAAAAAGAAATTCCCAGAATCAAAGATAGTTGTATTTGGTAAAAATGAAGAGAAGCTTAATTTCTTCTCATTTGTTGATGAAACATATTCAATTGATAACATTCCAGAAGGTTTAATGGTTGACCATGCATTTGAAGCTGTCGGAGGAAAAGGAAGTGAATATGCTATTGACCAAATAATTGATTATATTAATCCAGAAGGAACTATTGCAATACTTGGTGTTTCAGAAAATAGAGTCCCAATAAATACTAGAATGGTTCTAGAAAAAGGTTTATCTATTATAGGAAGCAGTAGAAGTGGAAGAAGTGACTTCCAAGAAGCAGTAGATTTCTTAGAAGAACATGAAGATGCTCAAAATCAATTACAAAAGCTAATTTCAGCAGTAATTGATGTAAGAGAAATTTCAGATATAATAAAGGGATTTGAGCATGATTTAACAACTCCGTTTAAGACTGTTTTAAATTGGAGAGTTTAATATTAAAATGAGGGCCCTTTAATTAAAGGGCCTTTAAATATATCTTAAGGTGAGGATATTAATAAATGAAAACATTAGAAAGAGTAATACTTAAATACGTATTAAGAATCATATATGTATTTTCATGTATATTTCCTGTTAAAAAGAGAATAGTATTTGCAACTTATAGAAATGATACTATGAATGGTAATTTTAAATATATACATGATGAAATAATGAGAAGAGATACAGGATATGAATGTAAATTCCTATATGAAAAATATAGTGGTGGATTGAGTGGAACTATAAAATATTTTTTACATATGATGAAAGCAACTTTTTATATGGCTACATCAGAATATTTTCTTATAGATGATTTTTACTTCCCTGTTTACACAGTAAATAAACTTAGAAAAGGAACTGAAGTGGTTCAAGTATGGCATGCATGTGGTGCATTTAAGAAATTTGGATTTAGTATACTAGATAAAAACTTTGGTGCAGATAATAATTATGTAAAATATATTCCAATACACAGCAATTATTCACATGTTTTAGTAAGTTCAAAAGAAGTAGCTAAATATTATGCAGAAGCATTTAATATGAGTGAAGATAATATAGATCCAATTGGAATACCAAGAACTGATATATTCTTTAATGAAGAAATGCAAGATGCTGCAAAAGAAAAGGTTTATAATAAGTATCCAGAAATAAGAGGAAAGAAAATAGTTTTATATGCTCCAACATTTAGGGGAAATAGTCAATCAGATGCAAAAGCTGCTTTAAGCTTTGATATAGACAAAGTAGTAGATACACTACCAGAAGATTATATATTAGCGCTTAAGATGCACCCATTTGTAAAGGATGGAATTAAAACTGATAATAAGAGAGTTGTGGATTTATCAGATTATCCTGCAATAAATGATATTTTAGTTATGACAGATTTACTTATAACAGATTACTCATCAATTGTATTTGAGTATTCATTACTTGAAAGACCAATGATTTTCTATGCAGATGATTTAAATTCATATGAACATGAAAGAGATTTCTATTATCCATATGAAAGCTTTGTGCCAGGACCTATAGCAACAAATACAGAAGAACTTGTTGAAGTTTTAAATAATAGTAGTTGTGATTATGAAAAAATTAAAGAATTTAAAAATAAATTCTTTGATGATGTTGATGGACTTGCGTCAAAAAGATTCGTAGATAGAATTATTTTAAAGAAAGATAACTAGGTGATACATATGAAAAAGGTTATATTTATATCATCAACTGGAGGACACCTATCTGAATTAATGCAGCTAAAAAGAATATTTGATAACTATGATTACCATATAATAACGGAAAAGACTGATACAACTATAAAGTTAAAAAATCAGTATGGTAAAAGAATAGATTATTTAGTATATGGTGCTAGAAATTATTTATTTAGTTATATTTTTAAATTTTCTTATAATGTAATAAAATCATTTTTCTTATATTTAAAAATAAGACCTGATGTTATTGTAACAACAGGGGCTCATACTGCAGTTCCAATTTGTTATATAGCAAAATTCTTTAAAAAGAAGATTATATTCGTTGAATCTTTTGCTAGAGTTAATTCTAAAAGTATGTCAGGAAAGATGATTAATAAGATTGCTGATGTATTTTTAGTACAACATAAAGAGTTACTAGATGTATATGAGAATTCAAATTATAAAGGAGATTTATATTAATGATATTCGTTATTTTAGGAACGCATGAATTAGAATTTAAGAGATTACTTAAATATTTAGAAGATATGGATATAAAAGAAAAAGTTGTAATACAGTCAGGAAATACACAATTTTCTTCAGAAAAATATGAAATAATACCGTTTTTATCTCAAGGTGATTTTGATAAATATATAGATGAAAGTGAGCTTATAATAACTCATGGAGGTGTAGGTTCAATACTTACAGGACTTAAACATAATAAAAAGGTTATAACAATGGCTAGACTTTCAAAATATAATGAGCATAATGATGATCATCAACTAGAAATATGTAATAAGCTTTCAAAAGAAGGATATACAATTAACTGTACAGATTTTGAATCATTAAAAGAAGCTATTTATAATTATAGAGATATAGAACTTAAACCTTATGTCTTTAATAATGATGAATTAGTAAACTTTATAGATGAAACAATAAAAAATATATAAAAGTAATGGGATGTTCTAAAACATCCCATTTTTCGTATATATTTTATAGATTAAATAACTCCTAAAAGGGTAAATTAATATTAGTATAGAAGGTAAGGAGATTATCTTATGAAAGAAAGTACACTAATTACGATTTTAGGAGAACATAATGAAAGTGGAATAATATTAGCAAATAAGTATAACTTTAAAGAAGTAATAATAATTTCAGATAAAGAAAATGAAAGTAAATCATTAAAGCTTAAAGAAAGCTATTTAAATAAAAACAATAAACTTAAAGTTGATATAGTATTTAAAGATTTTGAGCACTATATATCTAACAATGATAATAATAAACTCACAATAAATTTAACATTAGATGATACTTTAAAAGCATTAAAATTACTTAATTTATGTAATATAACAAATAATTATGGAGTATATGTTGATATAATAGGGAAGAAAGAATATTGGTTTAATAATGATATGAAAGTATTAAAGGAAGAACCGATTGATTTAGATATTGATGATATGTTTGAAGCCTCAGGGAATAATATAATAGCACATGAATGTAAGTACAAAAAAGATAAATACATATTAGAATTTGCAAAGACAATATATAATAATTTAGAGCTTTGGCATAAATACAAGCAAAGACTTTATGATAATAAATTATTTGAACATGATATTGAAGATAGTACGGTTATACATATAAATAAAGATAGTTTAAATACTGAAGAAAAGTATATTTTAGACAAGATATTAAAAAAGCTAAAAGAATTTAAGTTAATAGAAATTAAAGAAGACATGAAGATACATGTAAGATTTTTAAATGAATATCTTAAAGGATTTATATTTAAAAGTGGAACATGGCTTGAAGTTTTAACCGAAAGTATAGTAGAAGAGATAAGTTCTGTAGATGAAGTTAAAAGTGGAGTAGTCTTTCTTTGGGATAGTAAGCGTAATAATATAAAAAATGAATTAGATGTAGTTGCTGTTAAGGATTCCACTATGGTCTGTATATCTTGCAAAGACAGTGCTAAGTATGATGAAAATGCTCTAAATGAATTAGAAGTATATAGTAATAAAATTGGGGGAATTAATGCTAGAAAAATATTAGTAGCAACAAGACAACCGTTAAAATCATCAGTTAGAGATAGGGCAAGAGAAATGGATATACATTTAGTTATAGTGGATAGTGATATAAATATATTTAAAAAGACTTTAGAAAAAATAATAAACAAGTAAAAGCTCAGGATTTAAACACTCCTGAGCTTTTATTTATGTTATAATTTAAAAGTTTTATTTAATACTTTAGTACCGATTTTTTCACCCATAAGAACTTTAGTTTCATATCCTAGTTTAGTTTGTTCTATAATATCTTCATCAATTTCTACAATATTTTTCTTGAAGAATAAAATTACAGTTGAACCACCAAATTTAAAGTATCCTTTTTCATCACCTTTAGAAACTCTTTTTCCAGCAGGGCAACTTTGAATTATACTACCAACACAAGTTGCTCCAACTTCCACATATAAAACATTATCAAAATTATCAGATTTAAATACAGACCATTCACGTTTATTTTGACAAAATAGTTTTGGTATTTTATCTACAGCAACTGGATTTACTGAATAATAATTTCCTTTTATGTAATGATTTTTTCCTGAAACACCAGAATCGATAAAGTGATATCTATGGTAATCAGTAGGACATAATCTAAAGATTAAGCAGGTTCCCCCTTCATACTCATTAGAGACTTTCTCGTCTCCTAATAATTCACTTAAACTATAAGTTATACCTTTTACTTGAACAAGATTATTCATATCTATATGTTCATATGCTAAAACTCTACCGTCAACTGGAGATATTAAAGTATCTTTTGACTTATTTATAGGTCTTGCACTTGGATTTACAGTTCTTGCAAAGAAATCATTAAATGTAGTGAATTCTGATGCTGATTTTGAATACATGTTCATATCTATATTAAAATCATTAATAAACTGTGGTATTTTCTTTTTACTTGATTTAGTATCACAGAAAAAACCGTAAACTTTAGAACATAATTTCTTTTTAAATACTAGTTCAGTTAATCTTTTACCGGCAGGGGATTCATAGCACCAATCTAAGTATTTCTTACCAGCAACCTTTTCTTCTTCATATGATTTTGTAGTTCTATTATATACAAGTATCATTATTGACTCCTTTTTGTTAATATTTTAGGAATTTTCATAATAAAAGTATAGTAGAAAGCAATCCTAAATGCAAGTTATAGGAAATTCCAATTGATATTGTTCTTATAATAAGGTAAAATTTAATTTGTGAGTTAAATAAGTAGGTTGTTTAAATTTGAAACCATATGGTAATATTAGTTAAAAATATAACGAAGTTTTGTTAAAAGGCTTTAAATTTATATTGATGGAGGTACGTCTTTTAGGATGAAAAAAATAATTATTAATGAAAAAGAAATCCAAGTTGCTGAAGGTACTACTATACTTGAAGCAGCAAGAGCAAATGGAATAGACGATATTGCAACTCTTTGCTATTTAAAAGAATGTGGTAATGTTGGAAAATGTGGAGTATGTGCTGTTGAAGTAGAAGGTAAACCAAATCTTGTACTAGCATGTCTTGCAAAAGTAGAAGACGGTATGGTTGTTAGAACTAATACTGAAAAAGTACAAGAAAGAGTTAAATCAAGAGTTTCAACACTACTTAATAAGCATGAATTTAAGTGTGGTCCATGCTCAAGAAGAGAAACTTGCGAATTCTTAAAATTAGTTATTAAAAGTAAAGGAAGAGCTACAACGCCTTTCCTACCAAAAGATAAAAGTGAATTTGTTGATGAAAGAAGTGCATCAATAACTATAGATAGAACAAAGTGTGTGTTATGTGGTAGATGTCAATCAAGCTGTAAAGTTAAATCAGGTACAGAAGCTATTAAAATAGCTAACTTTGATGGAACTAGAATGGTTGCACCAACAGATAACAAATGTTTCGATGATACAAACTGTTTACTATGTGGACAATGTGTATCTGCATGTCCAGTTGCTGCATTAGAAGAAAAGTCACATATTGAAAGAGTTGAAGAAGCTTTAAAAGATCCAAATAAGCATGTAATAGTTGCAATGGCTCCAGCTGTAAGAACTTCAATGGGTGAATTATTCAAAATGGGTTACGGGGCAGATGTAACAGGTAAGTTATATACTGCATTAAGAGAAATAGGATTCGATAAAGTATTTGATATAAACTTTGGTGCTGACATGACAATAATGGAAGAAGCTACTGAGCTTATTCAAAGAATAAATGCAGGTGGTCCATTCCCTATGTTTACTTCATGTTGTCCAGCGTGGGTAAGACAAGTTGAAAATTATTATCCAGAACTTATAGATAATTTATCATCAGCTAAGTCACCACAACAAATATTCGGTGCTGCATCAAAAACATACTATCCAGAAATATCTGATATAGATCCTAAAAATGTATTTACAGTAACAGTTATGCCTTGTACAGCTAAAAAGTACGAAGCAGATAGACCTGAAATGGAAAATAACGGACTAAGAAATATAGATGCTGTTATAACAACAAGAGAATTAGCAAGAATGATTAAAGCAAGAAAAATTGACTTTGCTAACCTTGAAGATGGTGTTCAAGATCCTGCTATGGGAGAATACACTGGTGCAGGTGTAATTTTCGGAGCAACTGGTGGAGTTATGGAAGCTGCTATAAGAACAGCTAAAGATTTTGTTGAAAATAAAGATATAGAAAACATTGAATATGAACAAGTTAGAGGATTAGATGGAATCAAAGAAGCTACTGTAAATATAGGAGGAAATGACTATAATGTAGCTGTAATAAATGGTTCAGCAAATCTTTTCAAATTCATTGAAAGTGGAAAAATGAACGAAAAAGATTATCACTTTATCGAAGTAATGGCTTGTCCAGGCGGATGTGTAGACGGTGGCGGACAACCTCATGTAAGCGCATCAGATAGAGAAAAAATTGATGTAAGAGCAGTAAGAGCATCAGTATTATATAATCAAGACAAGAACTTCGCTAAGAGAAAATCTCATAAAAACGAAGCTTTATTAAATATGTACAAAAATTACATGGGAGAACCAGGACATGGAAAAGCTCATGAATTACTACATCTTAAATATAAGAAAAAAAGCGAAAAATAGAAGTTTTTTAAATCTATAATAATATATATTTACAGTAAATCTCATACTAAGGTTAGTATGAGATTTATTTTTTTTTCTATAAATTAACTTTTTTTAAAATTTATATATAGAGAATAATGTATTATTTATATAAAGAGAGAAGGTGGTTTATATTAGTGAAGAAGTTTAGGAATTTAATGGAAAAATTAGACAAATTATTGCTAAAGGTTAACTTTCCAATATTAGCAGTTATACTTGTTATTTTAATAGGTTCTATTACTTTATTTATAAAGCCTATTATTGGAGTTGCTGATAACGGGGATTTCTTTAGAATAATAAGTCAAAACGATTTACACTATTTAAATAATAATCCGGAAGATGAAAGTGAACGATTCCTTAGTTATTTTCAAAAGGATTATGGAATAAATCAATTTTATAATAATTCTCAAAGACTTTTAATATCTACTCAATCTTTACTAATAAGGCCAGCTATATTTTTAAGTAAATTAGTAACAGGAAATGACAAGGTATTTGACATTAGATTTTTAGCAGTAATATTACTAGTTTTTCAAGCAATAGCCGCTTATTTATTAGTAAAGGTATTTACTAATGATGTAAAAAGACCAACGTTAAAATTACTAATAACATTATTATATATTTTTATATTTATGGATACAGGATATATAGCTTACTTTAATTCTTTTTATGGAGAAGGGGTTAATATTCCATTTTTCTTATTAAGCGTAGGTATTCTTTTATATATGATAAAGTTTAATAAGTTTAAGTGGTATAACTTACTAGCATTTTTAGTAACATCCTTTATATTTTTTGGGGCAAAGCAGCAACTTGCACCAACTGGGATTTTGCTAGCTATATTAACATGGAGAATAATATGTTATAAGAATAATAAAAAATCAATAAAAGTAATATCTATAATGATGATTTTGACATTTGTTATTGGTGCAGTATTTTTCTATAAATCAATAGAAGGAGATTTTAATTTTATAAATAGATACCATTCATTAAATAGAGGAATACTATTAGATGAAGGAGATCCAGATAAGATATTAGAAGATATGGGAATAAATAATCAATATTCTCTTTTAGAAAATACAATATATTTTTCAGATGTATCCCAAATAGATTTAAATGATAAATCATTAAAAGAGAAATATTATGATCATTTTACAATACTTGATATATTGAAGTATTATGCTTTTCATCCAAAAGATATGATTAAGATGACTAAAATAGGTTTTGATAATGCATATTATATAAGACCTATGGTGCAAGGAAACTATGAAAAGAGTGCCGGTAAGCTGCCAGGAGAGAAATCATATTTCTTTAGTGGATGGAGTTTATTTAAAGCGGATGTTCTGCCACATAACTTACTTGCTTCAATAGCATATATAGGACTATTCTTTTTCTATTCAATAAAGAGGTACATTAATGCTAGAAATTATGATATGGATAATGATTGCTTATTTGAAGAAGCATATTTATATGTTTTTTTAGTTGGTTTTTCCCAGATAGTAATATCATTAATCGGTGCAGGGGATGCCGACCTTTCAAAACATGAACTTATGTATAATGTGTCTTGGGATATGATGTTTCTATATTCTATCGTGAATATAGTCAAAAGAAGAGATAAAAAGGAGGTAAAAAAATGGGATCACTAGATACAAGAAAAAAGATAGATATAACTATAACTATATTAATAACTTTTTTCTTTTTTGTGGGAGTAATATTTAATGTACTTAAATTTCAGAAAAATTTTGAGAACTATTCTATGTTTTTAATATTAGTAGTTACAATGTTAGTTTCATATTATATGACAACAACTTTAGCTTTAATAATAACTCTTGTAGTAGATTTTGTATATATAAGTATTAAGTTATATTTAAGTCTAGGTGGAGAGACAACAATAACATCAGCTACTTATTTTTGGATCATTATGGTTGTAATAGCAGTCCTTATTACATCAATTTTATCTAGACAAATTTATGATATTCAAAAAGAATTAACTGAAGTAAAAGATAGAAATAATAAGCTTGTAATGATAGATCATAAAACTGGAATGAGAAATTCAAGAGCCTTTATGAATGAAATGCCAATATATATGAGTATGTCAAGGAGACATAAGGAGCTTCCTGTAACGCTAATGGTTACTAGAGTAAAGTATAGTGATAGACTTAGAAGACTTATAGGGGATGAAAAGTATGAGGAAATAATATTATTATTTTCATCTAGAGTAGGTAATCTATTAAGGGATGAAGATAGGAAATATATATTGAATGATGCAACTTTTGCATATATATTACTTGCTCCGAAAGAAGGCGCTGAAGTAGTAAGAAAAAGATTAAAGGACGATATAAGTAAAATAGTTTTAGATGAAGATAGTATTTTAGGTGGAATAAACTTAGAGGTTCAAATCGGATTTGAAACTTTAAATGATGAAATTATAGATGCTGCGGACTTTTTAAAGAAAGCAGAGATCGCTGGTGACTATGATGTATAAGTGCTTTAGAAAAAGCATGATTTTCATATCATTTATAGCTATTTTAATTACATCAATGATTAATATAAATGTATATGCAAGTGATAACAATGATAAGATATTAATTCTTTATGATACTTATAAACAGTATGCAGGAAAAAATAACGAATTAGGTTACATAAATAATATGGCTATATCCACAGGAAATCTAGTAGATATAGTAAATATTAAGTCTTATAAAGATAGCGATATTTATAACTACAATAAAGTTATTATTCTATGCAATTTAGAAGGAAGTATTAAAGAGAGTTTAAAAGAAAATATAAAAAAATTTAATGGAGATATATTTTGGGTTGGGAAAAACTATGATGAATTTAAAAATCAAAAGAAAATATTGCATATTGATTTGGATTATTTAAATAGTTCTTCCGAAGAAAAGCTATTTAATGCATTTGGATATAGAAATGACTTTAATAAAAATAGATATATTTTAATAGATAATGTAACTCCTTTTATAGATTTAAATGATTTAGTTGATAAGATATCTTATTTATATCAAAATGGAATACAATTTGTAATAAGTACAATACCTGTATTTGAAAATACAAACTTCAATGCAATGAAAAGATATGCAGAAGTCTTAAGATATGCTGAATCTAGAGGTGGAACTATAATAATGCATAATCCATACTTAGAAGTTGAAAATGCCCCGGCTAAAGATATTATAAGTAAGTGCATAATAGGATATAAAAATTACTTAGACTATTGGGTATATCCAGTGGCTTTAGATATGCCTAAGTCATATTTATATAGAGATGATATGAAGCCACTTTTAAGTAAAAGTAATACAATATTTCTTCAAGAAGCTGAAGATACAGGTATATTAGATTTTGCGGGTTTTCAAAATAATAAATTTAGTAATGTAATACAGAAGATAAATTATGAAAATATAGATAAAAGTAATTATAAAGACTTTGAAAATACTGCCATATCTATAGATAATAAAAACTCTTATAAAGATTTTAAAAAAATAGTAAGCAATCTTATAGATAATGGAATTTATTTTAACAATCCTAGTTATATAAATTCTAAAGTGACTTTAGGTAATGATATTTTAGTATCAGGAGGAAATGGAATCTATTTAAATAATAAGCCTGTAACTCAAAATACTTTTATCGATGAAAAAGGGTTTGAAGAAGCCATTTTAAAAGGCAATAAAAATATAGAAATCCCAAAGGAAGAGGATAAATATATAAATATTTCGAGTCCAAGAAAGGTCATAGTAGTAGTATCAATAATAGCATGTATCATTTTCCTTGTAATAGTTATTTTAAGTAGAAAGATTGATAGGAAAAAATACTTTAAATAAGGGGGGATACAATGAATATATTTGATTATTTAGCCCTATACTCATTAGCGGTAATATGGATAATAATTTTTATTAATGTAATTTTAGTAGTAGCAGGATATGTTTATTATACTAAGGTTGAAAAAATTAAGATGGAAGAAGACCTTAAAGAGTTTCCTTTTGTATCAATTATGATTCCAGCACATAATGAAGCTTTAGTTATAGAAAGGACAGTTCAATCACTTCTTAATCTAGATTATCCAGATGATAGATATGAAATTATAGTTGTGAATGATAATTCAAGTGATAATTCACATGAAATATTAACTAACATGCAAAAGAAAAATCCAGATAGGAACTTGATTGTAATAAGTACAGATAGTACAAATGGGGGTAAGGGAAAATCCAATTCTTTAAATATTGGATTTAAGGCAAGCAAAGGTGAAATTTTAGCAATATATGATGCTGATAACACTCCAGAAAAGAAAGCACTAAAGTATTTAGTTCAAACTCTTATTAAAGATGATAGTCTTGGTGCAGTAATAGGGAAATTCAGATGTAGAAATAGAGCGAGAAATTTACTTACAAAATTTATAAATATAGAAACATTAACATTTCAATGGATGGCTCAAGCCGGAAGATGGCAACTTTTAAATTTATGTACTATTCCAGGAACTAATTATGTAGTAAGAAGAAGCATAATAGAAGAGATGAATGGATGGGATACTAAAGCAATAACAGAAGATACTGAAATGAGCTTTAGAATGTACAGAATGGGATATAAAATAAAATTTATGCCACTTGCAGTTACATGGGAGCAAGAACCTCAAACACTTAATGTTTGGATAAAACAAAGAACAAGGTGGGTAAAAGGGAATACCTATGTTGTAATTAAAAATTTTAAGTATCTATTTAAGAGAGATGCAGGTGTAACTAGGTTTGATATCTTATATTATGCAACTACATATTTTCTATTTTTATCAGCAAGCATAATATCAGATGGCTTATTCGTACTTGGAATGGCTGGAGTAATTCATCTTGATATACAAGGATATGGTTCTATGCTATGGATAGTTGCAATACTTATGTTTATATTGTCTATAATGGTTGCAATATCAACAGAAAAAGGAGAGCTTACTTTTAAAAATGTATGCGTAATATTTCTTATGTATTTTATATATTGTAAGCTTTGGGCTCTTGTAGCTGTCCTTGGATTATATAACTATATAATGGATATAGTGTTTAAAAGAAAAGTAATATGGTATAAAACACAAAGATTTTAGGAGGGAGGATTTTCCAATGGGGAATAAAAAAATATTTAAATTCATTACTACAATAGTAATAGTATTTAGTTTTGCATTTTTATTTCAATTTAATATAAATAGCAAAAAGGCAGAAGCAGCCCCTAGTAATAGTATTACGAAGGAAGAGAATCAGAAAACTTTTAATATAGATTCTGATGTAGTATTTAAAGGTGTATTTTCATCGCATAGTTGGTTCTTTGATGTAGATAAGTGGTGGAGTACTAATGAGGTTACTGGGGAAATAACATTTAGTATAAATCAAGTTGTACAAAAAGGAGTAGAATCATATTTAACTTTTTCAGTAAATGATGTTCCATTTAAATCTGAAAAGATAGCATATAATCCAAAACAGGAAAGACAAACATTAAGATTTACAATTCCAAAGAAACTGTTTAAAGAAGGTAGTAATAAATTTACCGTAAATGCTTATGCTAGAGTTTCTGATATGCCTTGTGTAGATGATGTTAATCCAGCAAACTGGTTAGATATATTTAAAGATTCTAAAATCGTAGTAAAGTACAATGAAGTTGCTGCAAATAATGATATAGCTAATTTCCCTTATCCATTTATAAAAGAAAATGATAGCAAAGATACAGGAACAGCAATTGTAATACCAGATAAATATAGTGATTCAGATTTAGAATCTGCATTCATGCTTAATGCGTATTTAAGTAGTATTTATAAAAATAATTCTGCAGATAGCAATTATAATGAGCCTATAATAAAATATTCAGATATCAGTAAATATAAAGATTATAATCTTATATATATAGGTGAAAAAGATACTTTACCAAATGAACTAAAATCACAATTTAATGGGGTTGATGATGGAAATTTCAAAGATGGTTCTCTTATTAAGATTATAAATTCACCATATTCAAAGAATGAAAACACTAAGGTATTATCTATAGTTTCAAATAATGCTGCAATGATGAAAAAAGCAGTTAAATTTATGATGAATGATAATTTAGTAAGTCAATTATTTCAGGATCAATATATAGTAAATGGAAATACAGAGGAGCTTGATAAAGCTTATGAGCCTTCAAATGAAGTTACATTTAAGAGTCTTGGATATGATGATATTTTACTAAAAGGACCATTTAGAAGAACTGCAAATTTAAATTACTATATTCCAAGAAATAAGGTTTTAGCTAATGGTGGAAAAATAAAATTAAATATGAGATACTCACAAAATCTAGATTTTAATAGATCGTTAGTTAGTGTTTATATAAATGGAATACCAATAGGAAGTAAAAAGCTTACAATGGATAATGCAAATGGCGATAGTGTTGAACTTACAATACCAAATGATGTTAAGGATACAAGTTATCTTAATATACAAATTGCATTTGATTTAGAAATGCAAGGTCAGTGGTGTCAAAAGAGAGAAGAACAAACTCCATGGGCAGTAGTTACAGGAGACTCATATCTTTACCTTCCAAGCTCAGAAGAACTTAATTACTATTTTGATAAGTATCCAAATCCATTTATAAAAAATAATCAGTTTAATAATACTTTATTAATTGTCCCAACTAGTATGACATCAGATGATATATCAACAATTGGTAACATGATTGCTTATTGGGGAAAAGACTTAAAGTATAATAATGGAGATTTATTTGTTAAAGCTGGTTCTAAAAACTTAGGAGATGATAAAGATAGTCATAACTTAGTTGTATATGGAACACCAGAAAATAATCCATTTATAAAAGAATTAAACAAAGATTTATGGTTTAAATATAATAATGATTTTACAGGATTTGAATCTAATGAAAAACTTTATTTGACATCACCATTTAACTCACAAATAACAACATATCAGTTATGTAAATCACCATTTAATAAGCAATTTGGAATGTTAGTTTTAACATCACCAGATAATAGTTTATTAAATCAATCTGTAAATTACTTCTTAACATCAGATAAGGTATTTGAACTTAATGGAGATTCGGAAGTAATAGATAAGTTCGGTAATATAAAGAGCTTTGTTATGGAGGCTCCTAAAGATAAGACTATATTTGAGCAAGTAAATACTATGGGAGGAAAAGAAAAGCTTCTTTTAATGTTGCTTGTAGTAATAGCAATGTTATTAATACTTTCAGTATTATTATTTGTACGTAAATATAGAAAGTTAGATGGAAAGAAAAAGAAGAATAAAAATGATATAGAAAGTAGATTTAAAGACTTATTTAAAAGGAAGTAAGATAAAGCCCTAAAGCTAAGCTTTAGGGCCTTTATTATTGGCTTTAAGCCTGTTGAGTGCGCAATAGCGTACGAAACATTAAACCACCTGCTATGCGGGTGCGGAAGCGGTTTGTTATACAAAAAAATCACCTTTCCGATATAATGTAGTTGTTCAGGCTACGATATAATGAAAGGAAAGGTGATTTTAATGGCTAATAAAACTAATAGTTTATCTCACACAAAATGGATGTGTAAATATCACATTGTGTTCACTCCAAAGTATAGAAAAAAAGTTATATATAATCAATACAAGGCAAGTATTAGAGATATAATAAAATAACTGTGTGCATACAAAGGAGTAGAAATAATAGAAGGACATTTAATGCCGGAACATGTACATATACTTGTGAGCATCCCTCCAAAGATAAGTGTTTCAAGTTTTATGGGATATTTAAAAGGTAAAAGCGCACTAATGTTGTTTGATAAGCATGCAAATTTAAAGTATAAGTTTGGAAATAGACATTTCTGGGCAGAAGGATACTATGTAAGTACGGTTGGATTAAATGAAGCAACAATAAAGAAATATATTCAAGAGCAAGAAAAACATGATATAGCGATAGATAAGTTAAGTGTAAGAGAGTATGAAGACCCTTTTAAGGGTTAAAAAAGTAATACGTCACCCCTTTAGGGGTAGCAAAAGCGGCAAAGGCAAGTAGCTTGAACAAAATGAAAGCTAGCGCCTTTAGACGCTAGCCGGTAACACTTGGGCTTATAGCCCCAGAGCAAACCACCCGTTGGACGGGTGGTTATGATTTATTAAAATAATTATTTAATTGTTTCTAAATATTCATCATAAGTCATAGTTCTATCAACTAAGCTACCATCTTCTTTAATATCAAAGATTCTGTTTGCTATAGTTTGAACGAACTCATGGTCATGTGATGCAAATAATATAACACTCTTAAAGTCTTTAAGTCCGTTATTTACTGCAGTTATTGATTCAAGGTCTAAGTGGTTAGTAGGTTGGTCTAGCATTAATACATTTGCATTTGAAAGCATCATTCTAGATAACATACATCTAACCTTTTCTCCACCTGAAAGAACTGAAGCTTCTTTTAATGCTTCTTCTCCTGAGAATAACATTCTTCCAAGGAATCCTCTTATATAACTTTCAGATTTTTCATCAGAGAATTGTCTAAGCCAATCAACAAGTGAAAGGTGACAATCGTTGAAGAATTCTGAGTTATCTTTAGGGAAGTATGAAGTTGAGATTGTAATACCCCACTTGAATGAACCGCTATCTGGCTCCATTTCCCCGTTTAATATTTTAAATAATGTAGTAATAGCTATTTCATTAGATCCAATTAAAGCTATTTTATCATCTTTATTAACTCTGAAGCTTATGTTGTCTAAAACTTTAACTCCATCTATAGTCTTGCTTAAGCCTTCAACAACTAATATATCATTACCAACTTCTCTTTCAGGTTTAAATCCAACGAATGGATATCTTCTAGTAGAAGGTTGAATATCATCTAAAGTAATTTTATCTAATAACTTCTTTCTTGAAGTTGCTTGCTTAGATTTTGATGCGTTAGCACTGAATCTAGCAATGAAGTCTTGAAGTTCTTTAATCTTTTCTTCCTTTTTCTTATTTTGATCCTTAGCCATTTGAAGAGCTAATTGGCTTGATTCATACCAGAAATCATAGTTACCAGTAAATATCTTAATCTTACCAAAATCAACGTCAGCTATGTTAGTACAAACTTTATTTAAGAAGTGTCTATCGTGGGATACTACGATAACAGTTCCTTCAAAGTTTATTAAGAACTCTTCAAGCCAGTTTATTGATTTAATATCTAGATGGTTTGTAGGCTCATCTAGAATAAGTATTCCAGGGTTACCGAATAAGGCTTGAGCTAAAAGAACTTTAACCTTTTCTGCACCAGTTAATTCTGAAACTTTCTTATAGTGCATATCAGTTGTGATACCAAGTCCTTGAAGTAATGATGAAGCTTCTGATTCGGCTTCCCATCCATTAAGATCAGCAAATTCTCCTTCAAGTTCTGATGCTTTAATTCCATCTTCATCAGTAAAGTCAGGCTTTGCATATAATGCATCCTTTTCTTTCATGATTTGATATAGTCTTTCATTTCCCATTATTACTGTTTCTAAAACTTCGAACTCATCATATTGGAAGTGGTCTTGTTTTAAAACAGACATTCTTGTATTTGGAGCAATTGAAACTTCTCCTGTATTTGGTTCAACTTCTCCAGAAAGAATTTTTAAGAAAGTACTTTTTCCAGCACCATTAGCTCCAATTACGCCATAGCAGTTTCCAGCAGTGAACTTTAAGTTAACATCTTCAAAAAGCTTACGTCCACCATATCTTAAACTAACATTTGATACAGTTATCAATCTTATTCTACCTCATTTCATAAATATATTTATTTGCCTATTATAACATATAATTTAAAATAAATTCCATAACAAAATAAACATTAAGTAATATGTCCTAAAACCATTGAATTTATGAGGAATATAAAGGAATTAAAAGAATAATTTTTATTGACAAGGATTTTAAAATGATGGTAAAATTAGTTTATAAATAAGTAGGTTGGGAGAATAGTCATGAAGATTTGCATTAACTTAAGTTTAACAAAAAAAGTTAATACAACATATTACTATAACTATTATAGATAAAGTTTGCGTTTATAAAAATTATAGATGCAAACTTTGCGGAGACGTTAGTTTGTGTCTATGATGGTTATGGTTTAATGACTTGTTCGGAATTCATATATTAGCCACATAGGACGAAATTACTATGTGGTATTTTTAAAATTTATAATAATGCCACATAGGATGAAAATCCTATGTGGTTTTTTTATATATTAATTTATTAGTACAGGAGGATATGTAGGATGAAAAGGGAAAGGTTTAAAAGTAGGGCAGGCTTTGTACTATCGTGTATAGGAGCCGCAATAGGACTCGGGAACATATGGATGTTTCCATACAGACTTGGACAGTATGGTGGAGCAGCATTCTTAATACCATACTTCATATTTGTATTTTTACTTGGGACAGTAGGACTTATGACAGAATTTGCATTCGGAAGAAAGTTTAGAGGTGGTTCATCAACCGGAATAAGAAAAGTACTTGAAGAAAAAAAGATAAAGGGAAGTAAACTAATATCCATTATTCCCGCCATTGGATTAATGGGAGTATTCATGTTCTATAATGTTGTTGTAGGGTGGATTATTAAATACTTTAATATGAGTATTACAGGAAAGATTAATGAGATTGATATAAGCACATATTTTGATTCTTTTGCAGGAAGTAGTAGTACAGTAGTTTTTAATTTTATAGCAATCATAATTACTCTTGGAATTGTATATTTAGGAGTGGCAAAAGGAATTGAAAATATAAATAAAATAATAATGCCAGGACTTTTTGTAATATTTATATTATTAGCAATAAGATCACTTACACTTCCAGGAGCTAGCGAAGGAATAAAATACTTATTAACTCCAAATTGGAATTACCTTCTTAAAGTAGATACTTGGGTTATGGCTTTAGGGCAAGCATTCTTTACAGTATCACTTAATGGATGTGGCATGGTTGTTTATGGTAGCTATATTGATAATGAATTTGATATACCAAAATCAGCTTTAAGTACAGCTATCTTAGATACATCAGCAGCACTTTTAGTTTCATTTGTAATAATGCCAGCAGTATTTTCATTTGGACTTGATCCACAAGCTGGACCACCATTACTATTTATAACAATGCCAACAATATTTAAGGCTATGCCAGGCGGTCATATAATAAGCATAATATTCTTCTTAAGCATATTATTTGCAGCGATAAGTTCATCAATAAATATGCTTGAAGGGCCTGTAGAAGCTTTAATGGAAAGAGTTAAATTAAGTAGAAAGAAAGCATCAATTTTACTTGCTCTTATTGGATTTATACTTTCAATACCACTTAATTTAAGTATGAATACTTTTGATAATTTCACTAATTTTATAACTGTTATTATATCTCCTGTAGGAGCACTTATAGTTGCAGTTGTATTCTACTACGTATGTGGTGAAAAGAAAGTTTTAAATGAAGTTAATATTGGAGCAAAAAGAAAGCTTTCTAATGGATTTATATTTATGGGGAAATATGTGTTTACTATAACAACAGTAATAGTAATAATACTTGGAATTATCTATGGAGGAATTGGATAGAATTAATAGAATATAAAATTATATAGAATTATATAAAATGAGGGGGAAGTATTATATGGTTATTTTAACAACGGATAGTTATCCAGGTAAAGAGATTACAGAAGTTAAAGGATTAGTAAAAGGAAGTACAATAAGATGTAAAAATGTTGGAAGGGATATTGGATCTGCATTTAAAAATTTAGTTGGTGGAGAAATGGTGTCCTATAAAGAAATGCTTGATGAAGCAAGAGAAGTAGCTATGCAAAGAATGATTGAAGAAGCTGAGAAGTTAGGAGCTAATGCTATAGTTGGCTTTAGAATGATGTCATCATCAGTAGCTCAAGGTGCTGCTGAAATGGTAGCTTACGGAACAGCGGTAGTTATTGAATAAGAGGTATATAATGAAAAATTTATTTGACATGAATGTAGGGCTTTTTAAAGAAGCAAGAGAAGGCAAGCCATCAGGAGCCATATTTACTTTATTAATGCCTATAATATCTAACTTAGCTGTTTTACTAATTTTATTAATACCAATGTTTATAATGCAAATGTATTTACTTATAAATCCATCATTTTATAATGTATATGGATTTCAATTGAATCTTATATTAAATACAGGAGCCATTATTATATTTTATTTTTTAATAGTTAAATATAAAGAAAAAAGAAGTATATCATCAATTGGATTTAAACTTAATAAAAGTACATTATATGAGTATTTAAGTGGATTTTTAATTGGTATATTACTTATAGGAATAATAGCAATATTAATAGTTATCACAGGAAACGGAAGTTTTGAATTTAATAAGAATATAGATTTGTCATTTTTAGTACCATTTATATTAATCATAATAGGATGGTGTATACAAGGTGCTTCAGAAGAAATAATGATGAGAGGGCATATGATGCCTGTTCTTAGTAATAGATTTGGTCCTATGGCAGGTATATTAATATCATCTTCATATTTTGGAGCACTTCATTTATTAAATAATGGGATATCTGTACTTGCTATAGTTAATCTAATTCTATTTGGAATATTTGCATCAATTTTTGCAATATATAAGAGAAGTCTTTGGGGAGTTTGCGCACTTCATAGTGCATGGAATTTTGCTCAAGGAAATCTTTTTGGATTCTTAGTAAGTGGTATAAAGACTAATGGTGGTCAAATAATAACTACAAAAATATCTGAAGGAAATATTATAAATGGTGGTAGTTTCGGTCCTGAAGGCGGATTGATTACAAGCGTAATATTAATTTTAGCTATATTAGTAGTATTATATTTATTAAAAAGAAAAAATAAAGCTTAAAAATATAAGGTTAGAGTTTAAATAAACTCTAACCTTTAATTTTCTACCATATTAATATTATTTTTACTAAAGTATTCTTCAGCTTGATTATTTACATCTTTCCTTATCCAATCATAAGATATACTTTCAAGTTCTTTTAATAATTTTCTGGGAAATAATGCCTTGCAGGCACTAGATTCAGCAGGAAAATCTGATTTAACAACTTTATATTGTTCATTGTCCTTTTGTAGATAAACAATTCCTGTAAAATCTCCTCCGGTACTACTATAAGCTTTATTATTTTTAACTTTATAAGAATCAACAGCTGAAGTTATGTAAGCTAATATAGTATCATCATCAATTTCAGTTCCAATTATTTTATGGCTTTCAAATACAATTGCCTTATCTCCAGCTATAGATCCAACATATTTTTTTAAATAATCTGATATTAACTTATTTAAATCTTTAGTTGATATTAAATCATCAGTAGCAATAAAATTTCTTTCTTCTATAGGAGCATTATCACTAGAACAACCAGTAAATGAAAATAATAAAACTAATGATAATACCATTATAAATTTTCTCACTTAAAAACCCCTCCTAAAATGTAAAGTAGTATAATTTAATAGTACATAATAATCTGATGACAAAGGTAAAAATTTACTGAAATATCATTACAAATAAGTAACGGTGTATAATATAAATAATTAATAGGAAAAGGAGAGTAAATTTATGCAAAAAACAAATGCTATGAGAATATTAGATAAAAGCAAAATTGAGTATAATGCATTAACATATGATGCATCAGACGGACATATAGATGGAGCAGCAGTAGCTAAAAAGACAGGCCAAGACCCTGAAACAGTTTATAAAACATTAGTTACTATTGGAAATTCAAGAAATCTTTATGTTTTTGTTATTCCAGTATTAGAAGAACTTGATTTAAAAAAATGCGCAAAAGTTTCAGGAGAAAAGAAGCTTGAAATGATTCACGTTAAAGATATAAATAAATTTACTGGATATATAAGAGGAGGTTGTTCTCCTTTAGGAATGAAAAAGCAATATGATACTTTTGTTCAAGAAGAGGCCTTAAAGCTAGATAAAATAGTATTTAGTGGAGGTAAAATAGGGCTTCAAATAGAAATGAATCCAAAGGATTTAGAAAAAGTAATAAAAGTTAAGTTTGAAGATGTAATTAAGAGATAGTAATAATTAGGATAAATGGATTTTATTTAGGATAAACTAACTCTAAATGAAAGAGGTGTTTATCCATGAATAATAGAAAGGTTATCTCCTATTTACTTATAGGAAATCTAACATTAATCTTCTTATTTTTATTAAATAAATTTACAGTAGTTCATGAGTTTTTAAGTGTATTTATTCTTGTAATATTTGCCCCAACTATATTTGGTATTTTCTTATTCTATATATTAAGACCTTTAAGTAATGTCTTTAATAAAAGAGGAATAAAGAAAAATACTTCAGCTATTTTAACGATTTTAATATTTATAGTTGTGATGGGGATTATAATGTATTTCTTTGGAGGGTATTTCTTATCTCAACTTATGAAACTTAAAGAGTACGTAAATCTACTAATAAAAAATAATCATATTACATTAGAACAAATGAATGCTCAAAATATAGAAAAATATTTAAGTGGTTTTTCTGAAAAAATAATGGGCTATGTACTAAGTTTATTTTACAATGTAAAGAATATATTCAATAAAGGTATGATGATTTTTTCAGATATAATACTAGTCTTTTTAATTACATTTTTCTTATTAAAAGATGGATATAAATTTAAAGACTTTGTATTAAAGTTTTCTAAAAAAGAAAATAAAGATCTAACTAGTAAAATATTAAGCGAAGGAGATAATGTTTTATCAACGTATATTATAGGGCAAGCAACTGTTGCATTATCTCTAGCATTAATGATTTTTATAGGATATTTAATAATAGGAATGCCAAGTGCTTTATTTTTAGCATTTACAACATTTATATTAGCTTTTATACCTTTCCTTGGATTCTTTATATCTATGATAGTTCCATATGTAATAGCAATTGCAATGGGCTTTAATATGATAATAAAATTAACTATTTTATTTATAATAGCGCAAACATTAAAAGGAAGAGTAGTGGTGCCATTTATTATGGGAAGAGCTATGAAAATACATCCAATAACAGATATATTCTTAGTTGTTGGAGGTGCAGCTATTGGGGGACCTATAGTGGCATTTTGTATAGTTCCTATTTATTCATTACTTAAAGTTTTATTTAAGAATTTAAGAAATGAAGGTTTAATAAAAAGAGTAAATGATTAAATAAAAATAGCTATATGTACTTTGATACATATAGCTATTTTTTATTGTAAAACATAAAAAAATACTGCAATGAAATGACATAGAGTTCCAAGAAGTATAAATACATGGAATATTTCATGTGTTCCAAAAGCACCTATTTTGAATTTATCATCCTTAAAAGCATAGATTACACCACCAATAGTGTACATAACACCACCAAGGACTAATAGGAATAGAGCCATAGGAGCAAGAACTTTAGATAAAGGATATATTGCAAATATAGCAAACCAACCAATAGCAATATACATAACACTTGATATCCACTTAGGACATGTTACCCAAAATAGCTTAAATGTTATTCCAATAACAGCTGAAATAGCTACAGCAGCAAATAAAATAAATCCTACTCTATTATTAAGAGCAATTAAGCAAAATGGGGCATAAGAGCCAGTAATAAGTACAAATATCATTGAGTGATCTAATTTTTTTAATCTATAAATAACTTTATCAGTTGAAATTACTGAGTGATAAGTAGTAGAAGCTGTATAAAGCAAAATCATACTAACTCCAAAAACTATAACTGAAATTATAGTAGTAGGAGGGCTTTCGATTAAAACAGCTTTAATAATAAGAGCAATTAAACCTATTAGTGATAAAACTGCGCCAATAAGATGTGTTAATCCATTTAATGGTTCCCTAAAATATTTTTCCATAATAAACCTCCAAAAAATCCCATGTAGTTTCGATAACTACGTATTATAATATTATTATATGAATATTATATATAAATGGTCAAAGTTATTATTGACTCAAAATTCACTGAAAATACTTAATTTTATGTAATAATATTGAAATATCTTTAAATTACTACTATTATTAAAATGTATATATATTAAGATGTAGTTTTAAGAACTATGTTAAGGAGTGTTACAATGGAAAAAAAGGAAATGGAATCTTTAGTTGAAAATTTAGCTTTAGATAAAAATATCAAACTAGAAGAAATACCAGAGATAAATCTATATATGGACCAAGTAATTCAGTTATTTGAAAATAAGTATAATGAATCTAAGCGATATGAAGATGATAAAGTATTAACCAAAACGATGATAAATAATTATGCAAAAGGGAAGCTTTTAATGCCTATAGAGAACAAAAAATATTCAAAAGAGCATTTAAT
Source organism: Clostridium budayi (assembly GCF_055396605.1). Lineage (NCBI taxonomy): Bacteria > Bacillati > Bacillota > Clostridia > Eubacteriales > Clostridiaceae > Clostridium > Clostridium budayi. The sequence continues at coordinate 90,609 of NZ_AP042456.1, read as the reverse complement.
ACTTATGAGTTTTATTTATAACTTAAAAGGCTCATTATCATTAAGTGATATAAAAAGTTCTTTAGATACTATAATAAAAGGATATGAGAAAAATAAGGATTATCCATTAAGACAGATATATATGGATTATTTAGAGCAATCTAGTGATGATTTAGAAGTGTTTAAAAAGGATGTAATAAATAAAGTTACAGCAATAAATGAAAAAGCAAAAGAAGATGATGAAAAAGCTTTTGAAGAAAGATTTTTATTATTATGCTCTATGATTAACATGAGCAATATGTATAGAAGAATGGGAGAGGAGATTATAGACGAATTTTTTATAAAAGATAAAAAGGAGAAATAAAATTATGAGAGATTTAAACTACTTAAGAAAAGAGATTGATTCTATTAATGGTAAAGGCTATAAAGCATATAAGTCTTTAGAAGGTGAGTATGATTTTAATGATTATATTCTACATATAGATCACGTACAAGGTGATCCATTTGCAGCGCCTTCAAGAATAAGAGTTACGATGAAAAGTAATATAAATAAAATACCAAGAGAATTATTTAATGAAAACCATAAGAGAATAGCTGTTCAAGATTTTATAACTAGACTTTTCTATCAAAATATAAATAAGTATGGGGATAGAGTAATGGGTTCAGGAAAAAGTGGAATGATTAGTATAAGTAAATGTCCACAAGAAATATTAGATAGAACATCAGTTATAATTGATGAGAATAAAATAGAAGCAAGGTTTGAAGTAGGATTCCCAGCAAGAGGAAGAAGTGTACTTTCAAGAGAACTTCAAAAAATATTATATGATTTCTTACCTAAGATAGTTAATAATAGCTTAAAGTATGAAAATATAGATAAAAACAAACTTCAAAGAAGAGTAAATTTAGTTTGCGATCAAGAATTTATAAGAAAAGAACTAAAGGAAAGAGGATTAGTTGCATTTATAGGAAACGGTTCAATACTACCAAGAGAAAGTGGAGTATCAACAAAACCTTTAAAATCAGCTAAGAAATTTATATCACCAAAAGAATTAGAAATAGAGATGAATCTTCCTCATAAAGGGTTAATTAAAGGATTAGGAATAAAAAAAGGTATAACTTTAATAGTTGGTGGAGGATATCATGGTAAGTCTACTCTTTTAAATGCTCTAGAAGTTGGTGTTTATAACCACATTGAAGGTGATGGAAGAGAGTATGTAATAGCTGATAGCACTTCAATGAAAGTTAGAGCAGAAGATGGAAGATCAATTATGAAAGATGATATATCATTATTTATAAATAATCTTCCAAATGGTAAAGACACTAAAAAGTTTATAAGTGAAAATGCAAGTGGAAGTACATCACAAGCAGCTAATATAGCAGAAGCTATAGAATCAAATACAAATCTTTTACTTATTGATGAAGATACTTCAGCAACAAACTTCATGATAAGAGATGACGTTATGCAAAGCCTAGTATCAAATGAAGAAGAACCAATAACTCCATTTATAGAGCTTGTTAGAGCAATATATGAAGAAAAAGATATATCAACTATTATAGTAGTTGGAAGTTCAGGAGAATATTTTGATATTGCAGACACTGTAATACAAATGGATAACTATGAACCTAAAGATGTAACTTTAAAAGCTAAAGAATTATCTACAGGTGCAATATTAAATAGAATAAAGAACAGGGACATCAAAGTAAATATAGATTTTGATAGAAAATTACTTAAAGGTTCAATTGAAAAAGGGCCTAAGGGAGTTAAAATTAAAACTTTAGGTATTGATGGACTTAGTATAAATAAAGAAGATATTAATTTAAGAAGTGTAGAACAAATTGTAGATAGAGAGCAAGTTACTTCAATAGGGAATATGATGAAGTGGGCTGAAGACAAAATCATAAACAACAATCTTACTTTAATAGAGGTGGCCGATAGAATCTTAGAAGAAGCAAAAGAAAAAGGTTTAATACAAATGAGTGGAATAAAAGGTGGATCAGGTAGCCTAGCACTTCCAAGAAAACAAGAGATAATGGCAGCATTTAATAGATATAGAAAACTTAGAATAAAATAAATTTAAGTATATGTTTTAAATGATGGGAGTTGTATTTATGGTATTTTGGATAATCATAATAGTATTAATTCTTATAGTTTTAGCTTTACTTTATGTAGGAAACTATTTTTATAATTTAGCAATTGATTCTCGTACATCAAAAGATGCTTTATTTAAGAACGAATTCTCATCAGATGAAGATAAGGTTTCTCAAGATGAAACTAGTGGAGAAAATAGAGAAGATTATAGAAAATGGCTCTTAGATGAATCAAATTATGAAGATGAATATATAACATCTTTTGATAGGTTAAAGCTACATGGATATAAGATAATAAATAAGAAAAAGACAGATAAATGGGTTATTGCAGTCCATGGATATACAAGTTGTGGGATGCTTATGGGGAATTTTGCAAAACACTTTTATGACATGGGATACAATGTCCTTGTTCCAGATTTAAGAGGGCAAGGATTAAGTAAGTGTAACTATATAGGTATGGGGTATTATGATAGCTTAGATGTAGTAAATTGGGCAAATTATATATCAAAGGAATATAAGAACTCCAAAATAATTCTCTTTGGAATATCAATGGGGGCTGCAACTGTAATGACAGCATCAGATAAAGAATTACCTAAAAATATAAAAGCAATAATAGAAGATTGTGGATATACATCAACTTGGGATGAGTTCTCTTACCAACTTAAGGAATCATTTAAACTACCACCATTCCCTATTATGAATGTTTCAAGTTTAATATGTAAATTACGTGCAGGCTACTATCTTAAAGATGGTGCATCAATAGATTCAGTTAAAAGATCTAAAGTACCTATGTTATTTATACATGGTGATGATGATTGCTTTGTTCCTTATTATATGTTAGACGAGCTTTATAATGCTGCAAATTGTAAGAAAGAAAAGCTAATAATAAAGGGAGCTGGACACGCTAGGGCAGCAACTGTAGACCCTAAACTTTATTGGAGCACAATAGAAAATTTTATGAGTAAAAATATTTAGAAGCGTCTAGAAGAGGGGGCAATTTATGAAAAAATTAAGTCATGCTTGTACACTTGACTGTTTTGATTGTTGTAAATTTAATGTCTATGTTAAAGATAATAGTATAGTTAAAATAGAGGGTGATAAGAATCACCCATATACTAAGGGATTTATATGTAAGAAGGGGCTAGCCCATTTAGATAGATTAAATCATAAAGATAGAATATATAATCCTATGATAAAAAGAGATAATAAATGGATAGAAATATCTTTTGATGAAGCATTAAATATAATGGCAGAAAAATTAAAAGAGTATAAAGAAAAGTTTGGTTCAAAATCAATTATGTATTATGAGCAGTACGGAAATGGCTCAATACTAAAAAGCATAGGAAATATATTTCTTAATATGTATGGAGGAGCAAGCGTATCAAAAGGTGGTCCTTGTTGGAGCGCTGGAATAGCTGCACAGAAAGAGAACTTTGGGGATGTCAGAAGTCATTCATTAGATGATATGTTAAATAGTAAAAATATATTTGTTTGGGGCAAGAATCCTGCATTTACTACTATTCATACTATGCAAATGATAAGAAAAGCTAAAGCAAACGGTAGCAAGATAATTGTTATAGATCCTATATATACAAAAACTGCAGAGATTTCAGATTTATATATAAGAGTTAAGCCAGGTGGAGATTTAGCATTAGCTTTAGCCATTGGAAAAGTAATAATAGAAAATAATTTATATGATAAAGAATATATAGCTTCTTATGTATTAGGTTTTGATGATTATAAAAGATATGTTGAATCATTAGATTTAAATAATCTCTTAGAAATATCAGGAGTTTCTATAGAGGATTTAGAAAATTTAGTATCATTATATCCTGAAAAATACTCAACTCTTTTATTAGGTTATGGAATGCAAAAATATAAGTCAGGTGGAAACACTATTAAAGCAATAAACACATTAGGAGCTATAACAGGACAAATAGGCTTTGGTGGAGGCGGAGTAAATTATGCTAATAAAGTTTATCCAAGTGTTTTAAATGGAGATCCTTATAATAGCGACAGCTTAGGAGATAATAGAAAGTTCTACACAAGTGATATAAGTGATTTTATTGACTATTCAATAGAGGGAGAAACCTATTATAAAGAAGGAATATTTACTAAAGATATAAGTAATAAAGAAGACTTAGAAAGTCTAGATATTCCAGTGAAAATGGCTATTATAACAAAAAGTAATTTACTAAATCAATTACCTAATTTAAATAAGTTAAAGTCTTCAATGGATAATATAGAATTTAAAGTTTGTTTCGATATGTTTATGACAGATACTGCAAAGGCCTGTGATATGTTCATACCAACAACGAGTACGTTAGAAAGTGAAGACTTAATATATAGTTCAATGACTAATCCTTATATAACATATAATGAGAAAGCTTTAGAACCTAAAAATATTTATATGGATGAATATTATTTCTTTATGGAGCTTGCAAAGAGAATGGGAATAAAAGAGTATCCGAATGTTTCAAAAAGAGAGTATTTGACTAAAATAATAGAACCACTTAAAGATTATTATGAAGATATATCATTAGATAAAATAAAAGATGAATACATAACTATACATAAAAGTGTTGCATGGGAAGATAAAAAGTTCTTAACACCTTCGGGAAAGTTTGAGATTTCATTATGCAAAGATAGCTTATCATATAATAATGAGGATAAAATTAGATTATTAACTAATCACGGTAGAGATTCTTTATCAAGTCAGCACCTTATGGATGTAGAAGGTATAGCTAATGCTTATATAAATGAAAGATTAGCTTTTAAAAAAGGTTTGGTTAATAATGAAGTAGTAAATCTAAAATCAGAAAATGGGTCTATAAAGGTGAAGGTTATTATAGATGAGTCCATAGGAGATAATATTGTGATGATGTACGTAGGTTGGTGGGATAAACATGGTAATCCTAACATGTTAACTAACTCTGGTATATCAGATATAGGTGGACAGATAACATACAATGAAACTTTTATAGATATAGAAAAATGCATTTAGAAAAAACGGTGAACATAAAAAGTTCGCCGTTTTTTATATATAAGTATTTACTTATTATATTTATAAAAATAATGTATTTTACTTATTAATAGGATTGAATTATACTAATTACAGATAGAAAAACAAATCGAACAGAGGATAAAGGAGGATATATGAAGAAGTATTTAGATAAACTTAAACATTATCCTATAGGAATTAGTGGGACTTGCTTAGCTTTCATAACACTAAGTAACTCTTGGCTTATTAAAGGAATAGGATATTTTAAACCAATAGCAATAACACTTGCAGTATGTATGTTAACACTTATGTTTATAAGAGTTATTAGATTCCCAAAGGTAATGCTTGAAGAATTAAAAAATCCTGTTACTGGTACATTCTATCCAACTATAGGTATGGTAGTTTGGTTAGTATCATCATTTTTCTACCCATACTTCCCAAGAACATGTAGCTATCTTTGGATAGGGGCAGCTATATATCATTATGCTATAGTAGTTTTCTATACAATAATAAGAATAAAAGAAAGAAAATTTAGCAATATAATGCCAACTTGCTTTATCGTATATACAGGTATGATAACAGGTAGTGTAGCTAGCAAAGGTATGGATGGGGTTATTCCACAAATTCCTGCAATCGCACACTTTATGCTTATGTTTGGATTTATATTCTATACAGCACTTCTACCAGTAGTTTTATATATTGTATTTAGAAGTGAAAAATTAGACGACCACAAACTACCTACAGTGGGTATAATTTGTTCCCCAGCACCACTTGGAGTAGTTGGAATATTAACTATTGAGCCAAATCCAAATAAATATATGCTTGCATGGCTTGTTATAACAGGTTTAATTCTTCTTGTAGTTGTTTATGGATATATATTAAAATTATTCAAAGAAGGATTTAAACCAACATACGCAGCATTTACATTCCCGCTTGCAATAGCTACATTAGCAGCCTACAAACTATCAGCTTATTGCATTCAATTAGGGAATATAAAGCTAGGAAATTTATTTGAGTTTTTAGGCAATATAGAAATATTTATAGCAACTTATGTAGTGTTATTTATATTGATAAACTTCCTAACTCTTTTTGTTAAAGCTATAAATCCTAGATTAGGAAATTATATAGAAAAAGAAGAAGAGATTATAGGCGGCACACTTTATGCAAAAGATAAATAACTTATAACAAAACTTAAAAAACCATATGAAAAAACTACCTAGAATTTTCTAGGTAGTTTTTTTATTTATTAAAAGAATAAATTAGCCATTAAAACTATAACAGGTAATGTTATAAGTGTTCTTTCTATAAATAGAATTACTAAGTCTTTAATACCAACTGGTATCTTTGATCCAAGTAAAAGTCCTCCAACTTCAGACATGTATATAAGTTGAGTTACAGATATACAAGCTACTATAAATCTTGTCATTTCACTAGTGATTGAAGTTGCAAGAACTGATGGTATAAACATATCAGCAAATCCAACAACTAATGTTTGAGATGCAGCTGCAGCTTCTGGAACACCAAGTAATTTTAATAATGGAATAAATGGTGTACCCATTACTTGGAATATTGAAGTATATTCTGCAATCATAAGAGCTATACCGCCCATTGCCATAACAATAGCAAGAACTCCAATCCACATATCTAAAACATTTTTAATCCCTGAAATAACAAATTCTTTTGGGTGAGTATTTTCTGAAGCTTTTTCTACAGCTTTTTCAACTCCCCAGCTAAATGGAGTATATCCTTCTGGAATAATCTCTAAATTCTTTGATTCTTTATCACCAAAATACTTGTCTTCTTTTCTTGAAAGAGGTGGTATTCTTGGAATGATAATTGCAGCAACAACTCCTGAAAGAGTTACTGTTAAATAAAATGGTAAGAACATGTGAGCTAGTCCAACTTGTGAAATTATAACTAAACAAAATGTAATTGAAACAGCTGAGAAAGTTGTACCTATTACAGCAGCTTCTCTTTTTGTATAAAATCCTTGTTCATATTGCTTTGAAGTAAGTAAAATTCCGATACTTCCATCACCAAGCCATGAAGCTATACAGTCTATTGATGATCTTCCTGGAAGATTAAATATTGGTCTCATAAATTTAGTAAGTAATGAACCAACAAATTCTAATAGACCAAAATCTAAAAGTAGAGGAAGTAAAAATCCTGCAAATAAGAAAACAGCAATTAATATTGGTAATAAATCATTTAATACAAGGCCTGCTGTATCTGCTGACCAAATAAATTCTGGCCCAATTTTAAAGTAAGCACAGATTATAAAAATCATACCTAATATTCTAGCTAAAAACCATAAAGGTGTAACATTAAATAAATTATTTAAATACTCATTTTCTATCATAAATTTAGGTTTGATAGTTTTTATTATTACACTTCCTATAACAGAAATTGAAATTAATATAAGTGCCATAAATTTTAATAATTCTGTGAAATTTCCTTCAATAAAGTTAGCTAAATAAGCTATTGGAATTGTAATTTGCCCACCTAATTTCATAGGAATCATAAATATCGTTATACCAACTATAGAGGGAATTATAAACTTTAGTAATGATTTCACACTATAGGATTTATCTTTTTTACTCATAAAAACACTCCTTTTAAAAATGCATAAAAAATAAATAAATATACATTATATTTATTATATTAATACAAAAATTTAAAAAAAGATAGTCTTTTTGAGAAAAATATTCAAAAAATATTCATGAAATATAAACCATATATACTTAAATAACCATGTATCAATAAATGAAATTTGCAGAAACTATATTTGTACCATGATAAAGGAGTGAGTGTAAATGAAAAATAACGCAATAGAAAATGTAAAATGTTCTCTAGACGAATTAAATCAAGCTAAATCAAAATTACAAGCTGCTATAGGAACAGTAGAAAAACCAGAAAACAAAAATTTAATACAAAACTCATTAGATTCTGTATGTAATACAATAAAAGAAGTAGAATCAACAATAAATAATTACAAAGAAAGCTAAAAATAATATTTAGAGCAAAAATACCTACTAAATAGGCAATATATGTCTACTTAGTAGGTATTCTTGTTTATCTATGATTAATAAAAATTAGTTATCTTTTCTATATTTATATTATATCAATAAATTTTATATAAAAAACTACTTTAAATTAAGATTAATGGAATATGTATGAAATGTTTACAAAGTAATATATTTATTAACTTATTACATAAATTGAACGTGAATGCTAAAAGTATATGGCAAATAATTATGGAAAAAGATATAATTAAATCAGTTTAAAAATTATTTAATACAAGGGGTTGTACAAAATGAACAATAGAAATGAAATAAAAAATGCAAAAAGAATAGTTATAAAGGTTGGAACATCTACCTTAACTTATAGTAATGGAAATATTAATTTAACTAGAATTGAAAAATTAGCTAGAGTTATTTCAGATTTAATGAATTCAGGCAAAGAAGTTGTGCTTGTAACATCAGGAGCAATTGGTGTTGGAAGTAGCAAGCTAAAGCTTAAAGAAAAACCCCAAAGTATTAGAGAAAAACAAGCAGTGGCAGCTATAGGACAATGTGAACTTATGCATATATATAGTAAGTTCTTTGGAGAATATAGTCATACAGTAGGACAAGTATTGCTTACAAGAGATGTTGTAGAAGATGATCATATTAGAAATAATGTATGTAATACATTCAATACATTATTAGAAATGGGCGTAGTTCCAATAGTAAATGAAAATGATACAGTATCAATTGATGAAATAGAGAATATAGTTAAGTTTGGAGATAATGATAACTTATCAGCTATAGTATCATGGCTTAGTAGTGCAGATCTTCTTATAATACTTTCAGATATAGATGGATTTTATGATAAGAATCCAAGAGAATATAATGATGCAAAACTTTTATCAGAAGTTAGTGAAATAACAGAAGAATTAGAAAATGCAGCAGGTGGTGCAGGAACAAACTTTGGAACAGGTGGAATGATAACAAAGCTTGCAGCAGCAAAAACAGCCAATAAAAATGGAGTAAATATGATTCTTGCAAATGGGGAAGATCCAAGTATTTTATTGAATATATTAAATGGTGAAAATATAGGAACTTTATTTATAAAGGGTAAAGGAGAGAATTAAAATGGGAGAATTAATAACAAAAGGTCAAAATGCTAAAGAAGCATCATACATTTTATCAAATTTAAGTACTACTAGAAAAAATGAAGCATTAGAAAGTATGGCTAAAAAACTTTTAGAAAAAAGTGATTATATAATAGGTGAAAATAAAAAAGACTTAGAAGAAGCAAAACTTAAAGGTATGAGTGAATCTATGCTTGATAGACTATCTTTAAATGAAGATAGAATAAAAGGTATGGCAGATGGATTAAGAGATGTAATAAATCTTAATGATCCAGTTGGAGAAGTTTTAGGAATGTGGAATAGACCAAATGGACTTCAAATAGGTCAAAAAAGAGTTCCACTTGGAGTTATAGGGATAATATATGAAGCAAGACCAAACGTTACATGTGATGCGGCAGGACTTTGCTTAAAGACTGGTAATGCAGTTATTTTAAGAGGTGGAAAAGAAGCTATAAATTCTAATATAGCAATAATAGAAACTTTAAGAGAAGGTCTTAAAGAGGCAAATGTTCCAGAAGATGCAGTTCAACTTATATATGACACAAGAAGAGAAATAGCAACTGAAATGATGAGATTAAATGATTATATAGATGTATTAATTCCAAGAGGTGGAGCAGGTCTTATAAAAGCAGTAGTTCAAAATGCAACAGTTCCAGTAATAGAGACAGGTACAGGAAATTGTCATATATATATAGATTCAGAATGTGATATAGATATGGCAAAAGACATTGTAGTTAATGCTAAAACATCAAGACCATCAGTATGTAATGCAGCAGAAAGCTTAGTTATACATGAAGCTATTGCAAATGAAGCACTTCCTATAATAGCAAATGCATTAAAAGAAAAAGGCGTTATATTAAAGGGAGATAAGAAGTCTATTGAAATAGTAGATTATATAGAAGAAGCTACAGAAGAAGATTACTACACTGAGTTTTTAGATTATATTATGAGTGTAAAAATAGTTAAAGATATTGATGAAGCTATAAATCATATCAATAAACATAACACAGGACACTCAGAGGCTATAGTAACAAAGAATTATGATAGTTCACAAAAGTTTATGCAAAGAGTGGATGCAGCAGCTGTTTATGTAAATGCATCAACTAGATTTACTGATGGAGCAGAATTTGGATTTGGGGCGGAAATTGGAATAAGCACTCAGAAGCTCCATGCAAGAGGTCCTATGGGACTTAAAGAACTTACAACAACTAAGTATATAATTTTCGGAAATGGGCAAATAAGAGAATAGTATATGAAATATAGGTATTAAACTCAAGCAAGGAGGAATTTTCATGAGATTAACTACAAAAAAGTTCAATGAATTAACTTTAAAAGAGCTTTACATGATCTCTAGGGAAAGATTTGAAGTATTTGTATGTGAGCAGAAAATAACATGTGAAAATGAATTTGATAATAGAGATGAAGAGTGCATTCATATATATATCCAAGAAGGTGAGAAATTCGTAGGATATCTTAGAATATTACCTAAAGGATTAGAATATGATGATGCTCCTGCAATTGGAAGAGTCCTTATTACTAAGGAATTCAGAAAAATGGGTATAGGAAAAATCATGTTAAGAGCTGCAATAAGATATATCAAAGAGAATTTTGATAGCAATATAATAAAGCTTTCATCACAAGAGTATGTTAAGAGTCTTTATGAATCAGTTGGATTTAAAGTATCTTCAGATATTTATGATGAAGCTGGGATTCCTCATGTTGAGATGACATATACTATAGAATAGAAAAAGACTCGGGAGCGATGAACCCGAGTCTTTTTTTAATATTAAAATAGTAAGCATAGGTCAGCTCTAATACTAGTAACTGCCTTTTACTAAATAAATTATCTGAATATTCAAATAAATTATACTATAAATTAAAGATAAAATCAAATTATATATTATTATACTATGCTATATGGCAAAATATGTTATAATAAATTTGGGTTTTACTATAATAAAATAGGGAGAGTGTAAGGGGTATGTTAAGTAAAAATGGAAAGAGAATAATAGCTTCAATGCTTGTAGTTGGTTCATTTTTCACAACATTATTAGTGGGCTGTGGAAAGGAAAAAGAAGTAGAAACAAAGCCTGAAGCTAAAGGTTTTCAATGGGAAGTAAAAAAAGATGATAAAAAGATGTATCTTATAGGAACAATGCATCCAATAAATACAGACTATGAGTATTTTTCATCAAATGTAAATAAGATTATGGAAGAAACAGATGTGCTTGGAGTAGAAGTAGATTTAACTCAAGAAGAAGTATTAAAAGCGAATGCAGATGGTGTTTATACTGGATCAGCAACAATTGAGGACGAGCTTAACGATAAACAAATAGAGAACTTAAAATCAATTTGTAAAGAATCTGGAATAGAGTATGATAAATTAAAAGTCTTAAAGCCTCATATGATAGTTAATAATCTACAAGCAGTTTTATATAATAGAGCAGAATTATCAATGGATACTTTTGATAATATGCTTATAGAAAAGACTAAAAATGATAAAAAGAAAGTAGTTCAATTAGAAAGTATGGAGTTTCAAATGAAACTTTTAGATAAGATAAATGGTATAAATTCATTAAAACAATTATTAGATCAGCATAAAGATGGAAAGTTTATTGAAAGTGGAAAAGAAGTTATAGACTATTCTAAAGGATTAATGGAAGGTTACGCTAAAGGTGATTCTAAAGTTATGGAAGATGCAATAAAACTTCAAAAAGAAAATCCTGAAAGTTATAAGGCTATGATAAAAGATAGAAATGATGAAATGGTTAAAAAGATTGAAGGATACTTTAAGGAAGATAAGACTTATACAATAGCTGTTGGAGCATTACATTTCTTTGGTGATGATGGAATAGTTAAATTGATGGAGAACAAAGGTTATACAGTTACTAGAATGGAATAAGTTAAAAGGTGATTCTTTTAAGAATCACCTTTTTTATGTAAAATTTTATTTTTTAATTTCTAGTAGATAATATAATAGAAATAAAACGCCTTAAATGTTAGAATTATGAAAAGAAATGTGTTTAGCAATTTATATATGAAATATATGGAGTGAATTTAAAATATGATTAATAAATCTTATACTCTAATAACTGGAGGAACTAAAGGAATAGGATTAGAACTTGCAAGGTTATTTGCAAAAGATAAAAATAATTTAATTATAGTAGCAAGGAAAGAGGAAGAACTTAAAAGGGTAAAAGAAGAATTAGAAAAAGAGTATGGAATAGATGTGGAAATCTTAAGTTTAGATCTTGCTGTGGATAAATCTGTAGGAAAACTTATAGAATTTGTGGAAGAAAAAAAACTCATTGTGGATAACTTAATTAACAATGCTGGGGTTGGAAGTTTTGGATATTTTGATGAAGTAGATGAGAATAAAGACTTAAATTTAATAGATATAAATATTGTAGCTCTTACGAAATTAATTAAATATTTTCTTCCTAAAATGAAATCAAAAAGACATGGTGGAATTTTAAATGTAGCATCAACAGCCGCTTTTGTTGGAGGTCCTAAGATGAGCACTTATTATTCTTCAAAGGCCTATGTACTTACATTATCAGAAGCATTATATGAGGAAGGAAAAGAGTTTGGAGTTAATGTATGTTGCCTTTGTCCGGGACCAGTAAAAACAGGTTTTCAAGAAAGTGCAGGGATAGTTAAATCAGAGAAAGCTAAAAAATATTTAATGGATGCAAAAGATGTTGCAAAGGAAGGGTATGAAGGTTTTAAAAAAGGCAAAGCAATAATAATACCTGGATTTAAAAATAAGCTTATGATTATAGCCACAAAGATAGTTCCAAGAAGTATAATAAGAAAAATAATTTTAAGTACAAATAAATAAGGGGATGAGTATATTGGGAATTTTTAATGGGTACATTTTAGTTTCAGATATGGATGGGACTTTAATAAATAGTGAGAGAAAGATTTCAAAAGATGATAGAGATGCTATAGAATACTTTACTCAAAACGGTGGTTTATTTACTATAGCTACAGGAAGAATGCTTCCTTCAGCAAATAGATTTGCAAATGATTTAAATCTTAGTCTTCCAATAATACTTTACAACGGAAGTAAAGTTTATGATTATTCAAAGAATGAGGTAGTTTTAGAATATTCATTAGAGGAAGAAAGAAAAGAAGTAATAAATAAATTACTTCAAGATAGAGACGACATAGGGATTGAAGTATATTCAGAGGAGACTATATACATATTTAAATCTTGCAAATATACAGATAGATTCACAAAGCTTGGTTATGATGTAATCTATAATATAGATGAAGATGTGTGGAATAAGAAATGGACCAAGATTTTAATTGTAGGTGATAAGGATACAATTGATTATTTAGAAGAAAATTTTAAAGAAAAATATGATAGTGAAATACCAATAAGAAGTGGAGACAAATACTTAGAAGTTGTTCCTAAATATACGTCTAAAGGTCAAGCACTTAAAGACCTTATAAAGGAATATAAATTAGATAAATTTAAGTTAGTGACTGTGGGAGATAATATGAATGATAAGGAGCTTATAGAAGAAGCTCATTATGGATTTGTAGTTAGAAATGGCAATAAAAGATTATTAAAATTAGCAAAATATACAGCTCCAAGTAATAACGACAATCCAATAAGCTATATAGTAAAATTTATAGAAAATAATATTATATAAAAAAACCTCTCTAGAAATAGAGAGGTTTTTAATTAAATTAAACCATTATCAACTAAGAACTGATGTGCAACTTCTTCAGGGGATTTACCAAGCTCATCTACTTGATAATTTAAGTCTATCATAGTCTTTTCATCTATCTTACCAGCTAATGAATTAAGAACATCTTTAAGTTCAGGATGGTTTTCTAAAGTTTTATTATTAACTAAAGGTACAGCGTTATAAGGTGAAAAGAATCCTTTATCATCTTCTAATACCTTAAGATTAAATTTCTTTAAAAGACCATCTGTTGAGAATGCATCAACAACTTGAGATTCGTTGTTTGATAATGCTGAATATCTAAGACTTCCGTCCATAGCTTTAACATTTTTAAAGTTCATATTATAAGTTTTAGATAATCCAACTAAGCCATCTTCTCTGTTCTCAAATTCTATAGTTGGAGATAGAGTGAAATCTTTACTATGCTTAGCTAAATCAGATAATGTATTTATATTATATTTTTTAGCAACATCAGGCATCATAGCCAATGTATAAGTGTTATTAAATCCAATTGGATCTAATAAAGTTAATCCATATTTAGTATTCATAACATCTTTTATATGCTCAAAAGATTTTTCTTTATCTTTAATTGGTTGCTCTTTCATAACACTTAGTAAAAGAGTACCAGTATAATCTGCATACATATCTAAGTCACCAGACTGAACTGCTCCAAATGCAACTGATGTACCTCCAAGATTAAGCTTTCTTTGAACATTTAGGTCAGTTTTAGCTTCAACTAAGTCAGCGTACATATTTCCAAGTATAAGTTGTTCTGTAAAGTTTTTTGAACCTATAGTTATTGTATCTTTCTTATTTGAAAATAATGAACTAAATGTAGTAAATAGTACTAATATAGCAGCTATAACTCCGATAACTTTAAGTGCTATAAGATTTTTTCTTGGAGCAGTAGGATTTAATCCTTTTGGAGTAACAGCAGTTTCAATTTTACCGAATATAAAATCTACGATTAAAGCTAATATACAAGCAGGGATAGCACCTGCAAGTATCATACTGTTATTAACAGTTTGAACTCCTGAGAATACTAAGTAACCAAGACCGCCAGCACCGATAAATGCAGCAAGTGTCATAAGACCTACAGCAGTAACAGCTGAAATTCTAACACCAGCCATAATTATTGGAAGCGCAAGTGGTAACTGAATTCTAAATAGTGTTTGGTTTCTAGTAAGTCCAATACCTTTAGCTGATTCTAAAATTACTGGATCTATACTCGTAAGTCCTGTATAAGTATTTTTAACAATAGGGAGTAATGAATATATTACAACCATAAATATTGCAGGTGTACTACCTATACCAAGTAATGGGATAAGTAAACCAAGTAATGCCATTGAAGGTACAGCTTGTATTAAATTTACGAAACCAATTATAGGCTTTCTAAGGAATTTTACCCTAGATACAATTATTCCAAGCGGAACACCAACTAATATAGCAATTAATATAGCAGTGAGTGTCAATGAAATGTGTTGCATTAAAAGATCTAGTATTTGACTTTTCTGAGAAACTACAAAATTAAAGAAATTATCCAAGGACAGTCACCTCCATCTCAAGGAATTGTTCACTTAACACTGAAAGTAAACTACTTCTAGTTATTAAACCAACTAGTTTATTAGATGAATTAGTAACTGGAATATATCCTACTGAATGTTCATTCATAACAGCAAGTATATCTACTAAGTTATCATCTTCATTTACAGAAAGAGGTTCTATACTCATAACTTTTTCTAATGGTGTAGATTTATCATGAGTAGATTTTATATCTTTTACTGTAACAATTCCTTTTAATAAATTGTCCTTATCAACGACTAAAAGACTATCTACCTTACTACTTCTCATTATTTCAATACCTTGAAGTATATTTCTTTTTCCTTTAACAGCAACCGGATCTTTAATCATAATATCTTTAGCCTTAATAAATTCTGGATTATTCCAAACTCTATCAGAGCCAATAAAATCTCTAACAAAATCATTTGCAGGATTTCTTAAGATATTTTCAGGGGTATCGTATTGAGCTACCTTACCGTCTTTCATAATACATATTTTATCAGCGATTTTTAATGCTTCGTCCATATCGTGAGTAACAAATATTATTGTCTTTTTTAATTCTTCTTGAAGAGAAAATAACTCTTCTTGAAGTGAAGTACGAGTAATCGGGTCTAATGCACTAAAAGGCTCATCCATTAATATTATTTCAGCATCAGTTGCAAATGCTCTTGCAACACCAACTCTTTGTTGCTGACCTCCACTAAGTTCTGATGGATATTTATTTAAATACGTCTCAGGATTAAGTCCTACCATATTTAAAAGATCAATAGTTGTTTTTTCAATATCTTTAATAGACTTTTCCTTTTTAAGTCTAGGAATAAGTTCTATATTTTCTTTTATAGTTAGGTGAGGGAATAACCCTGTATTTTGTATTACATAACCAATTTTTCTTCTTAAGTTTATTGTATTTTCTTTAGATAATGGTTTATCATCAATAAATATTTCACCTGATGTTGGAGTAATTAACTTATTTATAAGTTTAAGTGTAGTTGTTTTACCGCATCCACTAGAACCTATTAAAACAACTAAACTACCACTCTCAATAGTAAGTGAAATATTATCTAATATTGTTCTATTACCGAGTTTCTTTGATACGTTTTTTATTTCTATCACAAAATTTCCTCCTTTTCGACAACTGACAACCTATTAATTAATTTTAAGTTGTTAGTAGGTAGTATATCATTAAATTTTATAAATTTCAAATTAATTTAATAAAAAATTGAAGTTTACAGTATATAGTATCTAAGAAATTCGAGGTTTTATTATAAAAATTAATAATTTAAATAAAAAAAGAAGACTATTAAAAAAATAGCCTTCTTTTAGTCTAATTAAGCTCTAAATACAACTTCTTCTTTAGAGAACATATATTTAGCACATAATACTGCTAAAATAACATATGCCACATGCCATGCAAATACTATTCCTATATGAGTTGGATTAAATACACCAGCCATAACTTCTTTCATTAATGCAACAGAATTTGCAACAGGAATATTAAATATTAACATTGATGTATTTTTGGCATCCATAAATACTGGAACGTATGAAAGTATCATAAATGGAGTAATTAAGCCTGATAAATAAGTACCTGCTTCTTTTACTGATTTTGCATATACACTTACACAAGTTTCAAGTGAACATATAGCAACTAATAAAAGTAATGAAATTAAAAGTATAAATGAAAAACTAGCTGGCGTAAGTGATAGTGAGAAGCCATCTTCTAGACCAGGTAACTTTTGCATTGCAAAATACATTGATCCTAGACTTAATATTAGAGCAATTGCAGATACTATACTCATAGCAACTATTTTACCCCAAAGAAGAGAATTTCTATTACATGAAGTTGATAGTAATGGTTCTAAAGTATTTCTTTCTTTTTCTCCAGCACCAAGGTCAGCTGCGATTGCAAGAGTTGGAGAAATCATAAGAATTATTATAAGTGATGGTATCATATTCATAAATCCAGCAGCCATAGGATTAATATCACCTTCACTTACTCCAGATTTAACTGTAACTTCAAATGGTTTAAGTATATCCGGATTAATATGTGCAGCAGTTAGTTTATCAGCTACAATTTTATCTGAAAGACCATTAAATAAATGTTCTACAAAGTTAGAAGCAACAGATGAATTATTAGAACTTTCATCAACTAACATTTGGACATCAACTTTTTTACCTTCAGCTATTTGCTTATCAAAATCTTTTGGAATATCTATTATAAGTTGGATATTACCATCTTTTAATTCCTTACTTGGATCTTCAACATCTTTTATAGTTATATTTTCTTGTGATTTTAAAATATTGTTTATACTAGAATTTTTATCACCTTTAACAGCTATATTTATATTTTCTGTAGCTTTCTTTGATGTATCTTCCATACCTTTAAACATAACATTAAATATTAGTGGGAAAACTAAAATAGGAAGTAAAATTGAAAAGATTATAGTTTTTCTATCACGGAATATATCTTTAAGTTCTTTCTTAAAAACAATTAGAAAATTATTCATGGTTTCCACCTCCAATTAAAGATACGAATACTTCTTCGAGGTCATCATTATTGTATTTTTCTTTAAGATCATCTATTGAACAATCTTCTAAAAGTTTTCCTTTGTTTATAATAACAACTCTATCACAAAGTTTTTCAACTTCTCTCATAGAGTGACTTGAAAATAGAATTGTTTTATTTTCTTTTTTACAGTCAAGAATAAAATCTTGTATAGTTCTTGCTGCTGTTACATCAAGACCTGTACTAGGCTCATCAAATAACATTACACTTGGACTATGGACAATAGAGCGTGCTATTGAAACCTTTTGCTTCATCCCCCTAGAGAATTTAGATACCTTTTTATCTATATATTCTTCCATATTAAATTTTTTAGCTAGCTCATCAATTCTAACATCAGCATCTTTATCTGACATTCCATACAGATTAGCAAAGTATTTTATATTTTCTCTAGCTGTTAGTCTATCATATAGTCCAACATCCCCTCCGAAAAGAATTCCTATTTCATTTCTTACTTTAATAGGTTCTTTATCAGCAGAAAAATTATTTACTACTGCTTCTCCAGATGTAATTTTTAACATAGTTGATATCATTCTAAGTGTTGTTGTCTTACCTGCTCCATTTTCACCAAGAAGTCCAACTATTTCTCCGGGATTAACCTTAAAGGAAACATCATTAACTACAGTTGATTTTTTAAATTTTTTAGTTAAATTTTTAATTTCTAACATAATACCCCCTAAATACCTCTCCATTATTTGAATTTAAATAAATTTATAGCATATATAGCATGTAATATATTACCATAAAACTATCTTTTAATAAATAATAACATTAAAGATAAAATCTGTAAATAGTAATAAAAAACTTTTTATGTAGTAACCATATAAATTTAAAAAAGTAATTAATATCTAAAAGTGAAAATTTCTTGACATACAAATTCCAATAAACTACAATATTAAAAAAGAATAAATTTTAAGGTTAATATACACTTTAAATTGGTCCCGTGAGGCCAGAAAGGAGTATGCAACTATGTTATCTATAAGTAATAGAAGAATCATAGCTTTGTTTTTAAGGATAATTTTAAATAATAAACATACGAGGATGATTAAGAGAGCAATTTAAAGTATTGTGGTCTCTTTATTATCCTTTTTTTATAAACTTTTTATCTTTAATAAAGTGTATTTTTAGCTTAAATATAAAAGTTAAAAATTTTAAGGAGGGCTCAGCATGAAAGCGAAGCTTATATTAGAAAATGGCATGATTTTTGAAGGAAAATCTTTCGGCTACTTAGGAGAAAGTGTTGGAGAAGTAGTATTCACAACAGGAATGACAGGATATCAAGAAGTTTTAACAGATCCATCTTATCATGGACAAATAGTAACAATGACATATCCTCTAATAGGGAATTATGGAATAAATCTTGATGATATGGAATCAAATAAACCACAGGTTAAAGGTTTCATAGTTAGAGAAAAATGTAATATACCAAATAATTTCAGATGTGAAATGAATTTAGATGATTACTTAAAACAAAATAAAGTTGTTGGAATAGAAGGCATAGATACAAGAGCATTAACAAAAATATTAAGAAACAATGGAACAATGAAAGGAATAATAACATTAGATCATTCAGAGCTTTCAGAAGTAAAAAAAGAGATAGAAGCATTTTCAAATAAAGATGCAGTAAGCAATGTAACTACAGACAAAATATATGAAATAGATGGCGAAGGAAAACATGTGGCAATAATAGATTATGGAATAAAAAGTAATATATTAAATTGCTTTAAAAAGAGAGGCTGCAAGATTACTGTATTCCCATCAAATGTTACAGCAGAAGAAGTGCTTAATATAAATCCAGACTTAGTATTCTTATCAAATGGACCAGGAGATCCAGAGGATTTAGAAACAGAAATAGAAAACATTAAAAAGATAATAGGAAAGAAACCTATAGTAGGAATTTGTTTAGGACATCAACTTTTAGCATTAAGCTTAGGTGGAAGCACAACTAAATTAAAATTCGGACATAGAGGATGTAATCATCCAGTAAAAGACTTAGAAACAGGAAGAGTTCATATAACATCACAAAATCATGGATATGTAGTAAACGAAGTTCCAGAAGATGTTGAAATAACTCATATAAATATAAATGATGGAACAGTTGAAGGGTTAAAGCATAAGACAATGCCAGTATACTCAGTTCAATTCCACCCAGAGGCGTCAGCAGGGCCAAAGGATTCTGAATACATTTTTGATAGATTTTTAAGTTATGCACTATAGGATTTTAGGAGGGTTTATATATGCCATTAAATAAGGATATAAAAAAAGTTTTAGTTATAGGATCAGGACCAATAGTTATAGGACAAGCAGCTGAATTCGATTATTCAGGAACTCAAGCTTGTGAAGCACTAAAAGAAGAAGGGCTTGAAGTTGTATTAATAAATTCAAATCCAGCAACAATAATGACTGATAAGGAAGTTGCAGATAAAGTTTACTTAGAACCATTAACATTAGAATTTGTAGAAAAAGTAATAGCAAAAGAAAGACCAGATAGTTTACTTGCAGGAATGGGAGGTCAAACAGGATTAAATCTTGCAGTAGAACTATACGAAAGTGGAATTTTAGATAAATATAATGTAAAAGTAATAGGAACATCTATCGAATCTATAAAAGAAGGTGAAGATAGAGAATTATTTAGAGACATGATGAACAGAATAAATGAACCAGTTATACAAAGTGAAATTGTAACTGATTTTGAAGCTGGAATGAAGTTCGCAGAGAAAATAGGTTATCCTGTTATAGTTAGACCAGCATACACTTTAGGGGGAACTGGTGGAGGAATAGCTGAGAACAAAGAAGAACTTAGCGAAATCTTAAAATCAGGTCTTCAATTAAGCTCAATAGGTCAAGTGCTTCTTGAGAAATCAGTTAAAGGATGGAAAGAAGTAGAATATGAAGTTATGAGAGATTCATATGGAAACTGTATAACAGTATGTAATATGGAAAACATAGATCCAGTTGGAATACATACAGGTGACAGTATAGTTGTTGCACCATCTCAAACATTATCAGATAAAGAATATCAAATGCTTAGAACTGCATCAATAAATATCATAAATGCAGTAGGAATTGAAGGAGGATGTAACGTACAGTTTGCCCTTAATCCAGAAAGTTTCGAATATGCAGTAATAGAAATAAACCCAAGAGTTTCAAGATCATCTGCATTAGCATCAAAGGCAACTGGATATCCAATAGCAAAACTTGCAGCAAAAATATCTTTAGGATATGGCTTAGATGAAATAAAGAATGCAGTAACTCAAAAAACTTATGCATGCTTTGAACCTAGCTTAGACTATGTAGTATGCAAAATTCCAAAGTGGCCATTTGATAAATTCTTTGGTGCAGATAGAGCACTTGGAACAAAGATGATGGCAACAGGGGAAGTTATGGCGATTGGTTCTAACTTTGAACAAGCATTCCTAAAAGGAATAAGAAGTTTAGAAATAGGAAGATACTCATTAGACTTTAAGAAATTTAGAGATTTAAGCATAAGAGAACTAAAAGAAAGAGTTGTAACTCCTGATGATGAAAGAATATTTGCTCTAGCAGAAATGCTTAGAAGAGATTATAGAGTTGATAAAGTATCAAAAATAACTGGAATAGATGAATTCTTTGTTGAGAAAATCAAGTGGATTGTTGAAGAAGAACAAAGACTAAAATTAAGCAAAGTCGAAGACTTAGATAAAGAATGGCTTCTAAATTTAAAGAAAAAAGGATTCTCAGATAAGGCTATAGCAGACTTCTTAAATATAAGCCCTGAGGATGTAAATAGATTAAGAGATATATGGAATATCAAGCCGGTATATAAAATGGTTGATACATGTGCAGGTGAATTTGAAGCATTATCACCATATTATTATTCAACATATGATGAGTATGATGAAGTTAATATAACTAAGGATAGAAAGAAGATTATAGTTATAGGATCAGGTCCAATTAGAATAGGACAAGGAATTGAGTTTGACTATGCTTCAGTTCATTGTGTAAAAGCATTAAAGGGTATGGATATAGAAACAATTATAATAAATAATAACCCAGAGACAGTAAGTACAGACTTTGATATATCAGATAAATTATACTTTGAACCATTAACTGAAGAAGATGTACTAAATATAATTGAAAAAGAAAATCCAGATGGAGTTATACTTCAATTTGGTGGTCAAACAGCAATCAAACTTGCTAACTTCTTAAAGGAAAAAGGAATAAATACTTTAGGAACAACAGCAGATCAAATTGATATGGCTGAAGATAGAGAAAAGTTTGATGAACTACTTGAAAGACTTGGAGTTTCAAGACCTAAGGGAAAAGGTGTATGGTCACTTGAAGAAGGATTAGAAGAGGCTAGAAGACTTGGATTCCCAGTACTAGTTAGACCTTCATATGTACTTGGAGGACAAGGTATGGAAATAACTCATGATGAAGAGGAATTAACATACTACTTAAAGAATGCTTTCTTAAAAGATACAAAAAATCCAATACTTATAGATAAGTATTTAATGGGAAGAGAAATAGAAGTTGATGCGATATCTGATGGAGAAGATATATTAATACCAGGTATAATGGAACACTTAGAAAGAGCAGGGGTTCACTCTGGAGATAGTGTAACTATGTACCCAAGTCAAAATATTTCACAAAATATTAAAGAGAAAGTATTAGATTATACTAAGAAGTTAGCATTAGCTATAGGAATAAAAGGTATGATTAACATACAATTTATAGAGTTTGAAGGTAAGCTTTATGTAATAGAAGTTAATCCAAGAGCATCAAGAACTGTGCCATATATAAGTAAAGTATCAGGAGTTCCAATAGTAGACATTGCTACAAAGACAATGCTTGGATATAAGTTAAGAGATTTAGGATACGGCGTAGATGTATACAAAGAACCAGAATTAGTATCAGTAAAAGTACCAGTATTCTCAACTCAAAAGCTTCCAAATGTAGAAGTTTCTTTAGGACCAGAAATGAGATCAACAGGAGAAGTTTTAGGAGTTGGAAGAAATGTTCATGAAGCTTTATATAAAGGTTTCTTAGCAGCTAGTATGTTCCCTGGAATGGAAAAGGGGAAAATACTTGCTACAGTTAAAAAGCATGACAAGAAAGAATTCTTACCAATGGCAATAGAGCTTTCAAAACTTGGATATAAGTTTGTATCAACTGAAGGTACATGCAAGCTTTTAAGAGAAAATGGAGTAGATGCTGAAGAAGTAAGAAAATTAAATGAAGAAGAACCAAACATATTAGATGTTGTTAAAAATAAAGAGGTTGACCTTGTAATTAATACTCCAACAAAGGGAAATGATTCAAAAAGAGATGGATTCTTAATAAGAAGAGCCGCTGTAGAGAGAAATATAGGTGTTATAACAGCACTTGATACTTTAAAGGCTATAATAGATGTAAAGAAAGAACACTTTGAAAATAACGAAGATTTAGAGATATTTAATATAGCAGAAATTTAATAAAAAAATAGGTGCTTATAGGCACCTATTTTTTATTTAACTTTAAATATTCATATTAAATTTCGTAAAAATCTCATTAGTAATTAATATGAATAAAAGTTAAAAATTACATTTATATTTTGTATTTATAAAGATGAATTAAAAATAATTTTAAAAAAGATGCATATAAAAAATCACATGACATATATTGTTAACATAAGAAAAAAATATGTTGACATACGAACCTATGTTCGATAAAATGAGTTTAGACAAACGGATGTTCGTATAAAAGGAGTGTTATTTATGCAATCAAAATCAAATGTTTTTGTTAAATTAAATTATAAGAGTATTAGTGAAAGTAAAAGTTTAATAATAGATAGACCAGGAGATTTTAGACATTCAGATAAATATTTAATGTGTGCAGGAAAGTATGATAAAAATGGATGGACTATAGTATTTAGAGCAAAGAATTTTGAAGAAGCTCAAGATATAGTAAATAATAATCCTTTTATACATAACAAAGGATATTCAGCTAGTGTTTACACTAATTAAGCCGTTTGCAACAAAAAAGGATACAATAATTTATTAATGTATCCTTATAACAAACAAATTAATTTACATTAAATTTCTTTATAAATTTAGCTGCATACTTAAACTTATAGTTAGAATTATTGATTAATTTTATAGTAGGTCTTAATAATGAGGTATTATGAATTTTAGGATTAGTTTTTAAAATGTCTGGGTTTATTGGAATCAAAGATTTATCTTTAAGATTTGAACTAATCATTTTAGAGAATGTTTTAGATAAAACTTCATCAAAAGTTGAATTGATATTCAAATTTATATAATTTAATGCCTCATCGTCACTTAAAGGAGTCCTATAAGACCTGTTAGATGTTAAGGCATCATAAACATCTGCAATTGATACTATTTTAGAGAGGATACCGATTTCATTGTTTTTTAAACTATTAGGATATCCTGTACCATTTATACGTTCATGGTGCTCAAGACATATTCTTAAAGCCTTGTTAGAAATTCCTAGATTTTTCAGTATTAAATAATTATAACCCTTCTGAGTATGCCCTTTCATTATTTCAAATTCTTCTGTAGTTAATGGACCATTCTTTGATAAAATAGAAGATGGAACAAATAGTTTACCAATATCGTGAAGTAGTGCACCTACAAATAATTCCTTTAAATCTTTAATATTTAAATTTAATGATATTCCAAGAGCTAACGAAAAAGTAGCAACGCTTACGGAATGTTTATATGTATATTCATCCTTATTCTTTAATTCTAATAGAGCAAATAAAATTAAATCATTATCTATTAACTCGTCCAATATATTTTCTGAAAGAATAGATATTATTTTATAATCTTCAAATATATCGTTTAATACTATATTAAGCCTATTTCGTATATACGGAACTATAGAAAATGTTACATCTATTGGAATAACCCCCATTACCCACACCTCAAATAATAATTAATCATTTAATAAGATTATACTACATCTATATGTATAATTCTACAATTAATGTTAAAATTTTTACTAATTAGAAATATATACATTAAAGTGGGAGATGTTGGATAAATATGGTATAATATAATCTGACTTAAAGGGGGAAAAGTATGCAAACAAAAATAAAAAACTATTTTAATGGTTTAGAAAAAAGGGATTATAAAAAATCTCTTATATATTAAATTTATTTTTAAATCCTGCTAATTATAGCGTAGTATATTGTATAAAAGCTATTATATTAGTAGTGCTTTTTATTTTAGGTTTAAAATTTATAAAGAAAAAGTTTAAGAAAAAATCTTTAGTATACATACTATACGTAATGTTAAGTAGTATAGTTTCAGTATATGTACTAACTGGTTTTTCTAAAAATATATTATTTGATGTAAGGTTCGTTTCGATATTATATATTGCAATATTTATATTAGGGTTCTATTGGATTATGACTTATAATAAATTCAATAGTTTTACACGTGTTTTAATAGGTATATTTGTACTATTATTTTTCACAGACCAGTGTTATATAGGATACTTTAATTCATTCTTTGGGGAAGGAACAATGATTTCATTTACTTTCCTAACAATAGGATCATTTTTACGATTAATAGAGAAAGAAGTTCCTAGAAAGAGAGATTTTATTATATTCCTTATATCATCATTTGGATTAATAACATCAAAAACTCAAATGTTACCTTTATTATTATTCCTTATACTAGTTTATATAGCTTTATACGTATATTATAAAGGGTTCAGAAAGTTAGTCATAACTTTAAGTGTTTGTATAGTTGCTATTGGAGTGATACAGTATTTTTCAATAGGAGATCATACAAATAAAAATAATATATATCAAGCTGTCTTTACTGGAGTGACTAAAGATTCACCTAATCCAGAAGAAGATTTAATTGAACTTGGAATAAATCCTAAGTTTGCAGCTAATGCGGGATCTGCTTTTTATGATCCAGATTTAAAATATGAACCATTAGGTGATGAAATGCTTAATGAATTTTATCCTAATGTATCATTTGTTAAAGTATTAAAGTTTTACTTAAAACATTATGATAGAGCTTATGAGAAATTTAAAGTATCAGCAGAAAATGCTTATAGATTTTACGATGTTTCACAATCAGATTTCGTAAAAGGTTGTAAATGGGAAGGGAAGAAAATCAATTCACTTAGAACAGATTTAATTTCTAAATATCCAGAAGTTCATAAGAATTTTTATATATTCTTTATGTTCTCTTTAATATATTTAATAACTCTTGGATATTACTTCTTTAAGAGCAAGAAAAGAGAAACAAAGCTCTTAACAGTATTTTTATTATATATTTTAGCATCAGGAGCTTCACAACTTGTATTACCTGTAATAGGTTCAGGAGAAGCTGATTTTGGTAAACATTTATTTGGATTAAACTTATATTATGATGTACTTATAGGTACAGCCATAGCATTTATAGGATGTAAAATATCACAAGCATTTAAATATAAAAAATAAAAATAAGCTGACCAGTATCCTATGATACTAGTCAGCTTTTTTAGTAAGAAAATATTATAAGTCTAAAAGGTTTTTTTCGTATGTTGAATATAATTCTCTTAATATAGTCATTTTTTCTTCAATTTCTAAATAAAGTTTAGAAGCTAGCTTATAATCTCCATCTTTAAATGCATTTTTTGTTCTAGTAAATAAGCACTTACTATTAAATGTATCTTTCATTAAATAATATCTTAATTTATTTATTTCGTTCCAATTTGATATATCTAAATCTTGTGCTTTATCAAGAGCGTGAAGAACTCTATAACCTCTTATTTGGTTAGAGTAGTTATTCATTACTCTATGTTCTATTTCTGTTGCCCATCTTTCCATAGCAGCAATTTTAAAGCTTTCTATTATTTGATCTGTAAATGATGGATTTCTTTGTAGTATTGAAAGTTTATCCTTGAAAGTTTCAAGTTGTGATAAATTTTCATAAACAGTAGCTGGTGCTTTTCCGAAGTATTCATTTCTTTCTTCTTCAGTGAAGTGCTCAAATACATCTTCTTCACTTCTATAAGCTCTACTATCTTCAAGATATTCAGCATGTTCACCAGGTTTCTTAGATAATTCTTTTAATAAATCATCCATTGATTTTTTTGAGTTTCCAGCATATAAGATACCGTCTAACATAGCTAAGTATGATACAGAGATTGCTATATAAGTATTTGTATGTGGATTTGGTGATCTAAGTTCGAATCTAGTTGCCATAGGGCTTTCAAAATCTCTTATTAATCCAATAAGAACTGTTCTATTTCTTGAAGGATTATCAGGAGTTAAACCTAATGAAGTTACAGTACAAACTGGTGCTTCAAATCCTGGTTTTAATCTTTTAAGAGCATTATTTGTTGAAGATATAAATGGATTCATAACTTCATAATTATTAAGCATTCCCATAATAGCTCCATACCCTAGTTCACTTAAGAAGTGTTCTTTAGGAACGTGGAATAGGTTAACTCTTTTTCCGTTCTTTAATTTAACGCTAACACCTAAGTGTATATGCATTCCTGATCCTGCAACACCATCAATTGGTTTTGCCATGAAAGTAACTTCAAGTCCATTTCTTCTAAATACTTCTTGTATAAGTATTCTAACGAAAAGTTCATTATCAGCAGCTTGTAGTGCAGAAGAGAATTTCCAGTCAACTTCAAGTTGCTCTGTTATGTGATTGAACTTACCTGTGCTTTCAAGTTTAGCTTTGATTCCACCTACTTCTTTGTGTCCCATTTCAGGTTCAAAACCATATTTGTCCATAAGTACTAGAGTTTGTTCTAAGGCAGTTCTAACATTACCTTTAGTTCTAGTCCAATAATGTTCATGTAATACTTGAGAAGTTGATAATTCTTCAATTTCAGCAGTATCATTTGGTGTCTTAACCCAAAATTCTAATTCAGTAGCTGATGTAAGAATTATATCTTCTATATCATCTTTTTTAATATTGAAAACTTCTAATAATTTAGGGTTTTTATCTAGGATATCCCATAGGGAATCTTTAAAGGTTTGAACTGAAGATTTTAATAAAAATCTTGAATCAACTGCGACACCATCATGGTAAAGGAAGCAAGGTATTCTAAGTGTACCTATAGGTCTGTTTGTTTCTTCATCTATATTATCGTAATTATAGTCTACGAACCAGTTACAATCTAAGTCTGCAACCATATCTACTTTAGCGTTATTTAAAGTTGCAATTCCTGGTAGTACAACAGAAGAACCATCTGTCTGAACGGCAACACCGCCTAAAAATGAGTCTAAATCTTCTAAAAATAGTTTAGTAGGGATTTTTTCATCAGTGTCATTTCCTGATAAGTCTATTCCGACTAAAGATACAAATTTGATCTGAGTATTTTCTGATAGTATATCTACTATATCCTTTTTGTTGTGATTGTTGCTTGGTATTGTGTAAATTAAATCATTAATCATAAAATCACCCTAGACATATGGCTTGTACATCTAGAATAAATTCACATCCTTTCTAATATAAAGTCGAATGAAATTATTAACTATTTAGAAAATATTCGTTAAATAAAATCTTAGAAAAATTTTACTACAATATTACAGTACAGTCAATAAACTTAATAAAATATTACGTTTTTAAAATGTACAAAATAATAAGTAAATATGGATTTATTTTTTATAAAGTTATAAAATATGAAGTAAATAAAAAAGAGTGGAGTGAATGCTTTGAATAGAAAACAATTGCCAATAGGTTTTTTTGATTCAGGAGTAGGCGGATTAAGTGTAATGAGAGAAGCACTAAAACTTATGCCAAATGAAAATTACATATATTTTGGAGATTCCAAAAATGCTCCATACGGTACAAGGGAAATGAGTGAGGTTAGGGATTTAACTTTTGATGCAGTTAAATTTTTATTAGATAAAGGGGCTAAGGCTATTGTAGTTGCTTGTAATACTGCAACTAGTGCTGCTGTGGCTGAACTTAGAAGAGTATATAAAGATATTCCTATAGTGGGAATAGAACCAGCAGTTAAACCAGCAGTAGAATTAAATAGAGAAGGAGATATTGTTATAATGGCAACTCCTTTTACATTATCACATGATAAATTCGAAAGACTTATGGATAAATATAGTGAAGTTGCAACTATAGAAAAAATGCCTTGCGATGGACTAGTAGAGTTTATCGAAAGTGGAGAACTAAATAGTGATAGAGTGAAAAATTATTTAAGAGATAAGTTTAAGAAATATGAAAGCGACGATAAGAATATAGCTGCAATAGTACTTGGATGTACTCATTATCCTTTTATAAAGGATACGTTAGGAGAAGTTGTAGGAAAAGATATTCCTATAATAGATGGTGGAGAAGGTACTGTAAGGGAACTTAGAAGAAGACTTAAAGAAGCAGATCTTATAAATGATAGGGATGAAAAAGGAAAAGTAGAATTTTATAATTCTTGCGGCAAAGATGAAGTTATAGATCTAAGTAAAAATTTAATTAGAGTATAAATATAAAAGAATATATATAAATAAAGATGTATTTTTGTAAAATACATCTTTATTTATATAACAAACTAAGATATTTACTCTGAAATAAAAATGAAAAGAAATTTTATAAAAAACTTTGTTAAATACTTGACAAAGAAATAGGTACTTGGTATATTATAAGTGTAGAAAGAATTTTCAGAAAATTATAAAAAGAAACGCAACTGAGAATGAATAAATAACTAGAGGTGATTATTATGATGATAAATGTAAAAGAATTTTTAGGAGAAAACTTTGCTGTTGAGGACGCTATAATACTAAGAGATCAAATAAAGAACAACTTAGGAAAAGAAGTAACTTTAGACTTTGAAGGTTTAAATAGAGTACCAAGTACATTCTTAACTTGTCTTTTCAATCAATTAATAAATGAAAAAGGTAGAGATGAAATTTTTAATGCTATAAATGTTAAGAACTTAACAAACTACAATGATTTTGCAAGAGTTGTAATGGGAACAACATTCTTAAATTAATAATATGAGGTAAAATATGAGTGAATTTTTAAAGCAATTTAAAAAGCCACCATCCTTAAAGATTAAGGAGGTGGCTTTTTTTATTTTGCAAAATAACCAAAATAACCAATTTTTAAGTTATTATTTTTAATTAATTTTTAATTAATTTATATTTAATAAAAAAAGTATATAATATCCATAGAAATAAATTAAATAAAGAAAGGATAATGATATGAGTTTAAACATGGGAGTATTCCATATGATTAACGATTTAGCAAATAAAAATGCTACTTTAGATCATATAATGATTTTTTGTTCTAAGTATTTACCTTATATATTTGCACTTACTATAGTCGTTACATTTATAATTGGAATGATTAAGGGAGAGATAAAATATAGAAAGATGGCAGTAAGCACAGTAGTATTTACAATAATAAACTTAATTTTAAGTTTTATTATAGGTAAGTTAGTATATTCACCAAGACCATTTGTAAGTCATAGAGCTAACGTGCTTTATTATCATGCAGCAGATACATCATTTCCAAGTGATCATGCAACTGCAACAATGAGTATAGCATTAGGTTTTGGAATGTTTAGTAAGGCTATGGGATGGGTATATGCAATCTTATCAGTTTTAGTTGGTTTTTCAAGAATTTATGTTGGACATCACTACCCAACAGATGTAATTGGAGCATACATATTAGTTATTATTACAAGCTTAATATATAATAGATTTTTAAAAAATATAGTATCAAATATATATGAATGCGTTGAAAGAAAAGTAATTAATATAATTAAATAAGGAAGTGTAAAAAATGAGTTTTATAAATCAATTCATTGATATAGTACTTCACCTAGACAAGTATTTAGGCGTTCTTATAAGTAACTATGGTTTAGCAACGTATCTAATATTATTCTTAATAATATTTTTAGAGACAGGTCTTGTAGTAACTCCAATTTTACCAGGAGATTCACTAATATTTGCAGCAGCAGCCTTTGCAGCAACTGGAGCATTAAATATAGGAATACTTTTAGTTGTACTAGCGGTAGCCGCAATACTTGGTGATACTAGTAATTATGAAATTGGAAGACATATTGGACAGAAACTTATAAATAGAGAAAATTCTAGGTTTATAAAAAAGGAGTATATTGAAAAAACGAATGCATATTATGATAAATATGGTGGTAAAACAATAGTTATAGCTAGGTTTATACCAATAGTTCGTACATTTGCACCTTTCGTTGCAGGAATAGGAAAAATGAATTATAAGCATTTCATAACATTTAATGCAATAGGGGGAGCACTTTGGGTATGTATAGTAGCAGCTTTAGGCTTTTTCTTTGGTAACATACCGTTTGTAGCAAAAAACTTCTCAGTAGTTATAATAGCAATCATATTTATATCTATTTTACCTGGTGTGATTAGTATATTAAAAGCTAAATTATCTAACAATAAAAATGTGCAGCTTGAAGAAAATGAGTAGCTAATAATAATTGTTTAATAAACCCAAATAATATATAATTTCAGTATATGTATTAATATTATAGTTAAAGAAATGTATGAATTTATATGATTTTTTTGACAATAATAAATACTAGGTTTAACTTTGAAAGGAGAATTTGTTATGAAAAATCCAATAGTAACAATTGAAATGGAAAACGGAGGCGTTATAAAAGCCGAATTATACCCAGAAGTAGCAGAAAATACAGTTAATAATTTTATACATTTAATAAACATGGGATTCTATGATGGTTTAATATTCCATAGGGTAATACCTGGATTCATGATTCAAGGTGGATGTCCAGAAGGAACAGGAATGGGCGGTCCTGGATACTCAATAAAAGGAGAATTCTCAAGAAATGGATTCAAAAATGATTTAAAACATACAAGAGGAGTATTATCAATGGCTAGAGCTATGCACCCAGATTCAGCTGGAAGCCAATTCTTCATAATGACATCAGATGCACCACACTTAGATGGTCAATATGCTTCATTTGGTAAAGTTATTGAAGGTTTAGATGTTTGTGATGAAATAGTAAACCAAAAGAGAGATTACAATGATAGACCATATGAAGATCAAAAAATTAAGAAAGTATCTGTTGATCTAGGAGATTACTCTGCAAAAGAGCCAAATATAAAAGAAGATTAGTATAGAAATAAGAGGTGAGCTGAGTGAACAATAATAAAGCATTATTAGTATATGGATTATCAAAAGATGAGATAAATTCATTAAGATTAATATCTAAGGTTATAGAAATAAAACCAGAAATGGTGGATTTAAAAGTTCACGAAATAGCAAGTGGGAAATTAAATGAAGAGGTTATTGAAATAGTTGACGGAATGAATGAGAAAGCTATATTATTTAATGGCTTCTCAGACAAAGAAGTTAGTGCATCAATCAAGAAGATAAGAAGCGCTGTTAAAGGCGGTGTACTTGCGGTTGTAACACCAATTTCACGTAACTGGTCATTTAGATATTTATTAGGACATTTACTTGAAGAAAGAGAATGGTATGCTAAAAACCAAAAGGAGAGTAAGTAACCTTGAGTAGAGTTGGAGAAAGAATAAAAGAAGCAAGACTTAAAGCTAATATCCCTCAAAAAGTATTAGCTAAAAAGCTTGGTGTTTCAGAAAAGTATATAAATGAAGTTGAACTTGGAAGAAAGATAGCGCAAGAATCTTTTATAAATAAAGCTTCAAAAATATTAAATACTGATTTAAATGATATAAGTATGGTAGTAACTGATGAAGATTTAATGGAAGAAAAAAAGGCACAAAGAGAATCAGCTAAAAACTTTAAAAAGGATAATAAAGCAAATGAAGTTTGGGAAAATGCATTCTCTTCTGTACTTAAAAATGTTCCAATATATGATTATAATTTAAAAAATATAAAAGGACATAAAGAACTTCCTATTCATTCTAATAAGGTTCTTGGACACCCTCAAGATAAAGTATTATATATTGAGGTTTCAGATGATGAAATGAGCGGATTTAGAATGCTAAAAGGTGATTTAGTATTTGGATATTTAGTTACTGAACTTACTCAAAATGGTTTCTATCTTGTAAATTACAAAGGAGAAACTAAGATAAGAGAAGTTAAGAAATTAGATAATTCAAAAGTACTTCTTATGAGCAATAGAGGAAGTATAATGACAGAAACACTAGAAGTTAGAAATCTTAAAGTTATAGCTAAATTAGAATCAGTAGAAATAAAACTTTAGTTAATAAAAAGTCACTTAAGTAATTAAGTGGCTTTTTTTATTATCCAAATTTATAAACATTCATAAGATATTGTAGGAGAAATATAATTTGAGGTGAAAACTTAGTGGAAGGTAAGTTAGATACTTATTTAGAACTATATAGATCTTTAACTGATGATGTGATAAATAGATTAAACTACTTTAATAAAAATGGAATAAGTGAACAAAATACTATAGAAGTTTCAATATTAGCTGGGGATAATGTGGACAACATATCACAAATTGTGGATAACTTAGGAGGAAAGTACGAAGATTTAGGGTATGGATATGGAATAGTTAATATACCTGTGGATAAGTTAAGAGATTTAACAAAAGTAGAGAGTATAAGATATATTGAACTTCCAAAATCATTATATACATCTGATAGTTCGAGTAATAGGGCAGCTTGTGTACAAAGAGCACAAAATAGCTTTGGGGTGCTTGGTGAGGGAATGGTAATAGGATTTATTGATACTGGAATAGATTATACGCATCCCGCATTCAGGTTAGATGATGGAACAACTAGAATAGAATATATTTACGATCTTAGTTTAAATGGAGCTGTATACAATAAAAGTCAAATTAATGAGGCACTAAAAAGCAATGATCCATTTAGTATAGTGCCATCAAACGATATTATTGAACATGGTACACATGTAGCAGGAATAGCATGTGCTGGGGGAGCGATACCTACATCAGATTATGGAGTTGCACCAAAAAGTTCAATTATGATGGTCAAATCAACTAGAGGAAGATTTGCATTAAGTACTCAAATAATGAGAGGACTTAAGTTCTTAGTAGATAAAGGGAAGGAACTTAATATGCCCCTTGTTGTTAACTTAAGTTTAAGTACTAATGATGGAGCACATAATGGAAGCTCACTTTTAGAGAAATATATTAGTACAGTATGTGATTTGGAAAGAATAACTGTAGTTGTTGCAGCTGGTAATGAAGGAGCAGCATCTCATCATGTATCAGGGGAGCTTAGGAGCACACAAACTATAGCATTAAATATTGCTGAAGATGAGACATCACTTCAAATATCACTATATCATGAAGTATTATCAAGAATAAGTATAGAAATAACTAATGCAACTGGTATATCAACTGGAGAAATAGAAATAAGGGAAGGATTAAATGAAGCATTTTTAGATGCAGACAGAGTAGTATTCTTTATGACTGGACCAAAACCATTTGACTTACTTGGCGAAGTCTTAATAAGTATAATTGCAGGATCTACTTATTTAATTTCTGGAGAATGGAAAATAACTTTAAGATTAAGAAATAATTACGGTGGAGAATATGACATGTGGATTCCTATTGCAGAAGGTCTTAATGTAAATACAAAATTCTTAAGGCCTACACTGTATAATACATTAGGAATACCAGCAACTGTACAAAATGTTATATCTGTAGGTAGCTATAATTACATTACTAATACAATATCAAGTTTTAGTGGAAGAGGTAAAGAAGTTGTAGAACTTGGTGATACTAAGCCAGATATAGTAGCGCCAGGGGAGGGGATAAGGGCGCCTATACCAAATAGGAGCTTTGACGTCAAAAGCGGAACTTCAATGGCCACACCACACGTTGCTGGAATTGCTGCACTTATGATGCAGTGGGGAATTCTTAAAAATAATGATAGATTTTTATACGGAGAGAGACTTAAAAGTTATATGGTAAGAGGTGCAAGTAGAGATAGAGTAAATTTAACTTATCCAAATCCATTGTGGGGATATGGAAGAGTTTGTGCCTACGATGCTTTAGAAACAGTCAGATTAATATTAAATGTTCCACAAATGCCTGCTGTTTTCAGAACTGATGATAATGAGTCTAGGAAACAGATTGGAACTGACAATAATGAGCCTAGTCAGGAGAATAAAAATGATAATAATGAATCTAGACAGCAAAATGAAACTGTAAGAAGAATTGTAGAGTATGCAGGTAATATTGATGAAGTAGCTAGTATTACTCCAGGGTTAATTGTTAATAAACTTGATGAAAATTTCGCAATAATAGAGGCACCAGCAGATAGAATCGATCAGATAATAATGGATAATAAAGCAGTAATAGTCCATGTTGAATCATCACCAGTATATACTCTAACTGATATAAGTCCTGTTGAAGCATCTGGAGCGACTTTATTCCATAATAATCCCTACTTAAACCTTAATGGACGAGGAGTATTAGTTGGAATAATAGATACTGGTATTGATTATATGAGTAAAGAATTTATGAGAGAAGATAATACAACTAGAATAGTATCTATATGGGATCAAACTGTTGGAGGCGGAAATATAAATTTTTATGGTACAAATTTTTATCCAGAGCAAATAGATGAAGCTATAAGGATTGGAATGGATGGAGGAGACCCATATAGTATAGTTAATAGCAGGGATGAGATTGGTCATGGGACTATGATTGCAGGGCTTATTGCAGGTCGTGGAGTTGATCCAAGGTTTATTGGAGCTGCACCAGATTGTGATCTTTGTATTGTTAAATTAAGACAGGCATCTAGATCATATTTAAGAGATTTTGGAGTCACTAAAGAAAATGTAATAGGCTATGAAAATGTAGATATTTTATTAGCAATAAAATATATTCTTAGAGAAGGTTTAAGGCTTAATCAACCAGTTGTTATATATATTCCCCTTGGTAATAATATGGGTGGACATGATGGTACTGCAATAGTTGAAAGATATATTGATGATGTATCTAAGAGAAGAGGTCTTGTAGTTGTTACATCAACAGGTAATGAAGGTAATACGGATACTCATACGACAGGAACATTAAGTACAACTGGGGATACTAAAACCATTGAACTCTTAGCATCAAGCTTGCAAAAAGAATTGGTTATGCAAATATGGTGCAATAAACCTGATAAAGTAGCATTATCAATAACATCACCATCTGGGGAAGTAATAAAATATATACCGGCAAAATTACAGGAAGTAGAAACAATTAAATTTGTATTTGAAGGAACAATAATGAAAATACAGTACTTTATACCGGAAGAGATAAGTGGTGATGAACTTATTTCTATAAGAATGAGTAATCTAAGAGAAGGAATATGGCAATTTAAATTAATAGGAGAATATGTAGTTGACGGAAATTATAATGCTTGGATTCCTCAGAGAGAATTATTAGAAGGAGATACTAAATTCCTAAATTCAAATCAATATACAACAACTATGTTACCTTCAACAAGCCAAAGAATACTTGTTGCAGGGTTCTATAATCAAAATAATAATGCAACAGTTGGAGCATCAGGTAGGGGAAATACTAGAGATGGAAGAGTTAAGCCAGATGTTGTTGCTGGAGGAATTAATGCATTAGTACTAGCACCAGGTGGTCAAACAAAAGTAGCAAGTGGTGCATCTATTGCAGGGGCTGTTCTTGCCGGAATATGTGCGCTATTACTTCAATGGGGAATAGTAGATGAGAATGACCCAGATATGTATTCTGTAAAAATGAGAACTTATATAATAAGAGGAACCCAAAAGAGAGAAGGAGAAATTTATCCAAATAGGGAATGGGGATATGGAATATTAAGCTTAAGAGGAATATTTGAAAGTACTAGAAGCAGAGAATTAGAATTACCTAAGAAAATAGATACTGAATTTTATATAGATAATTTATTTATAAGAAGACCAGATAATTAAAGCACAAATAAATTATATTGTGCATAAATTGATTATAAAAGTAATGTTAAGGAGTATATTATGGCCGAAAAAGGAAATTTAATAATTCAATGTTTCAATGGAGATGACTTCATACCTGTAGATGGGACTAAGGCAACAGTAGTTCAAACAGAATCTCCAAATCCTCAACCTATGGAGTTTGATTTAGTTACTGATTCCTCAGGTCTTACACAAGCTATACAGTTAGATGCGCCACCTTTTGAATATTCTCAAAATCCGGAAAATGCAAATAGGCCTTATAGCCTATGTGATATAACTATAAATAGGGAGGGGTTTAATCCGCTTACAATTAAAGGGTGTCAAATTTTCCCTAGAGAAACGGCATATCAAAGATGCAATTTAGTAGAAACATCAAATACTAGAAGTAATAGAGCAGAAATAATACAAATACCTGATAATAGGTTATTTGGGAATTTCCCAAGTAAAATACCAGAAGAAGTAGATAAATTGCTTCCACCACCATCTAGTGGAGTTGTACTACCTAAGCCTGTAATACCAGAGTTTATAGTGGTTCATGAAGGAGGACCTAATTCATCTGGGCCAAATCGTACAGTACCATTTAAGGAATATATTAAAAATGTTGCTTCAAGTGAAATATATTCAACTTGGTCTAGAAGTACAATAACTGCAAATGTATTTTGTATTATCTCATTTACATTAAATAGAATATATACAGAATGGTATAGATCTAAAGGAAAGAATTTTGATATTACAAATTCAACAGCTTATGATCATGCATTCTCTTTTGGTAGAAATATTTACGAAAATATAAGTAATATTGTTGATGAAATCTTTTCAACATATGTAAGAAGAATAGGAAGAAAGCAACCACTTTTAACTCAATATTGTGATGGTAAAAATGTTAGCTGCCCAGAATGGCTTAGTCAGTGGGGAAGTAAAGCATTAGGAGATCAAGGTGTTGAACCGTTTAATATATTAACTAGATATTATGGAACAGATATAGAACTTACAACAGCAGAGCAAGTAAAAGGAAGTCCGAAGTCTTACCCAGGGTATGCTTTAACAATTGGCTCTAGAGGAGAACCGGTACGTTCGATTCAAGAATTTTTAAATAGGATAGCTGATAATTACCCATTAATACCTAAGGTGGCTGTAGACGGAATATTTGGAAATAGCTCTTCACAACAAGTTAAAGTATTCCAAAGTATATTTAAGCTTCCACAATCAGGTATAGTAGATTTTGCAACTTGGTACAAGATATCTGAAGTATACGTTGGAGTAACTAGAATAGCAGAATTAAGATAATAAAAATAAGAGTCTGGAATTCAGACTCTTATTTTTGATTATTTAAAACTTTTCTATTTTTAAAATAGAAGTAAATACTTTGCGAAATAAAGATTAAGCTTAATAAACCAAATAGTGGATAAAGGGTAGCAATTAAGTTACCAAAACCTATTTGGGAAATAGGGAATGCTATTAATATTATTAATAATGCACCCTTTTTAAAACTAATCTTAAAAGTTTTTTCCAAAGTTTTTGCTATGGAGTATATATCTGATACTTCAGTTGAGAACATCTCAAGTAAAATAACCATTAAAAGCAATGCTTGAATGATTGGACTAAACCTTTTTGCAACAAAAAGAAGTGGTATTTCTAAATTATATATATAAGGTTGATTTACTGTAAGAAGTAAATTTATCATTAAGCAAAGTAAAGTAAGTCCTAATGCACCAAAGAATACTCCTAAAGTCATAGTCTTTGTCTTTTTAATCCTCGTACTTAAAGGAACAAGAACACCGGAAAAACAAAGTACATTATATCCCATATAAAGTATTGTAGATAAAGCGAGGCCACTTTCCTTTTTGGGAGTAAAGCTTAATATGTTTTCAATAGAAAATACATCTCCACACAAAACAAAATAAAGAATTGTAATTGTAGAGATTGTTATTATTAAAGTTGGTACTATAAAAGAATTAACTTCTATTAATCCATCAGTACCACGAAGTAAGAAAAATAGAGCAATTACAATCATAATTATTGAGCCGACTATCTTTGGAATACCAAAAAACTGATTTATTAAAGCACCACTACCTGCAAGTATTATTGATGCACTACATATTAGATAAAAAGTAGTTATTAAACCAGTTATTTTTCCAAAAAAGTTTGGACTTATTTTATTTATTACATCACTATAAGATTCAAGCTCATATTTTATACTAATCTTAGATATCATATTACTTATTATAATGTAAAATGTTCCACAAAAAAGTATACATATAAAGCTTAAAGGTCCAAATGATGTAAAGAAGTTAGAAATTTCTTTACCAGAAGCAAGCCCAGCGCCTACAATTGTTCCAATAAAGACAACTGCAACTTGAAAAACTTTTGACCATTCTTTTTTCAAAATAAACCTCCTTAAAATTATTCTCGATCTGTTAAGTTATATGAACATTGATTCTCTCAACCTTAGGAAATACAATAAGTTTGCAAAGACTAAATTACCCCCTAGAAAAGGAGAGAGAAAACAATGAACAAAACAAATATTAGATGCCCTCGTTGTCACTCTAATAAACTATATAAATTTGGTTTTGACAAACAGGCTAATCAAAAATATCAATGTAAAAAATGTAAGCGCCAATTCATCGCTAGCGATGGTGATGGAGTTCCTAAAATGAAGTATCCTAAGTGTCCAAAGTGTGATAAAGGAACTTATTTACATCATTCTTACAAACACTATAATAGATATAAATGTAATAATAAAAAATGTAATCATATTATTGTGCAAC
The DNA here is from genome assembly GCF_055396605.1 of Clostridium budayi. Classification (NCBI taxonomy): domain Bacteria; kingdom Bacillati; phylum Bacillota; class Clostridia; order Eubacteriales; family Clostridiaceae; genus Clostridium; species Clostridium budayi. The sequence goes on along the minus strand of NZ_AP042456.1, from coordinate 50,976 downwards.
ATCATAATTTTAATATTGATTCACCATCTAGCGAAGCTATTACCGGGGCCCTTTCTATGAAAGGAATGCGATTCCCATTACAAATTATTATTACAGCACTAACATTATATTACTTGAACAATACATCAACTAGAGCTATATCTCAATTTCTTATGAACACCTTTAATATAAAAGTGTCTCATGTAACTATCGCTAACTGGAGCAATAAATTTGCTCCATACTTTAAACTCAAAGCAGATAACTTTAAACAACAAGTAGATTTGCAATCTGACGATTGGCACGCTGATGAGACTGTTGTTTTTATTAACGGAGTAAAACATTATTTATGGTTAGTTATAGACTCTGAAACGCGATTTATAATATCTTTTCATTTAAGTAGATATAGAAATGAAAGCTCTGCTTTTTCTCTGATCAATGAAGCTAAAAAATATGGTTCACCCTCTAACCTAATTACAGATAGATGGCCAGCTTATAACGAAGCGATAGCTACGCTATTACCGGAAACAAAACATGTACCAGTTAAGCCAATGTCTAGTGATATAAATAATAATCTTATAGAATCTTTTAATAAGACTTTTAAAGCTTGGTATAAGTCCAAAAAAGGATTTAACTCATTTGAAAAAGCTAATAATCTTATTTTTATGTTTATATTTCACTATAATTTTATAAGAATTCATGGGTCGTTAAATAACCTTACTCCCGCTGAAGTCGCTGGCTTCTCTAGTGATAATTTATCTAGGCAATCTTGGTTTATAGCTGCTTAATTTATTAAGAATATCTTTGATTAACCTGCTTGAAAAATTATATTTTGCAGGTTTATTTGCCATGCGCAAATATAGTCAAACTTATATAATTTTCAAAGAACGAGAAAATCTATGATTTATTAAGCTATTTTTTCATAACAACTTAACAGATTCATTATTCTTATTAACAAATATACAAAGTAAACTTAAGATTTATTCTATTTATAAATGAATAAGCTGTATTTTCTAAGGAAAACTAATTTTATAAAGGAATTAAATTAAAAGGAGGAAGAAAATATTGAGAAGAAAGAGATTATTAGTTGGCTTTATTATATGTATTATTTTTATAGTAGGATGTTCAAAAAATAATGATGGACAGAATGTCAATGGAATGTTTAATGTACAAACAGCTAAGCTTACAGCATTAGAATATATGCAAAGACTAGTATCAAATGATATAGAAGGTGCAAATGCTATATCATCACCTAGTGTTGCTGCTAACAATAAGGTAAAAAAAATCGAGGAAGAACCTATAATAGCTTTTGCAGCAGGTAATCTAACTGAGACTGGTCAAAGTGCTTATATAATTTTTAATACTATAAGATTAAACAATAAAAATAAGGGAGCAGATTTAGATCAATATACATTAAAGGTTGAAAAGAGTGGAAAAGAATACAAAATAGCTGATGTGAAAAGTGAAAATTTAAGACAAATATATCAAAAGGGGTCTGAACTTAGAGGTGTAAATAAGGGGACTGGTGATAGTGATTTAATTTTAAGGCTAAAGGATCTACCATTAGAGTTATATACTAAAGATGATAAAGTTCCACTTCAAAAGGTTACAGTACCAAAAGATAAATTTGGGGTAATGTCTATGGACTTTAAAGGTGGAACAATTGCATTAAGTACAGATAATGGGAAAGATAGTTTTATAGGAATTGCTATGATAGAAGATGCAAAGCAAACATTTGCATCTACTAGTAATATGTTAGCTCAAGATGACAGTAAGCAAATAGACGAAAGCAAATTAAGAAAAATTATAGAAAAGCCTATAGCTCAAGATATAATAGGATATGATATTTTAAAAGATTGTATTGTAAAAAAGATGATGTTTACAGAAGAAGGCAGTGAATTAATTGTACAGTATATGAAGGGTAAAAATATGGGATTAAAAATTTATAAAACTCCAGATGGAGAACCTTTAAAGATAGATTTTGAAAAAATATTCCCTATAGATAAATATGAAGTTACATATAAAGGCGGAAGTCAATCTAAATTAATTATAACTGTTAATAGTTCTAGTGGAAATAAAGATATATATCAAGATGCAATAGGAGACTACGTAATCGATCTAACTAAAGAAGAATTAAGTAAGCTATAAAATTGTATAGAAGAAATAAATTTTTACTTATGATATTATAAAAGAAAAAAGGTTCATTGAAAGTACTATGGAGGAAAATATGATTAAGGAATGGAATGGAAAAAGATATCATAGTTTAAATTATTTTTTAAGAGATAGATTTAAGGAAAAAGTATTTAAAATATCACTAGATGGAGGATTCTCATGCCCAAATAGAGATGGAACTATAAGTAAAGGTGGATGTCTTTTCTGTAGTGAAAGTGGATCTGGAGATTACGCAGGTGATAGAGAATTATCAATAACAAAGCAATTTTGTGACATAAAAGAAATGATGAACAAAAAGTGGAAGGAAGGTAAGTATATTGCATACTTCCAAGCGTTTACTAACACTTATGCACCAGTAGAGGAGCTAAAAAGAAAATATGATGAAGCTTTAAAACAAGAAGGTGTTGTTGCAATTGCAATAGCGACTAGACCTGATTGCCTTCAAGATGAAGTTTTAGAACTTTTAGAAGAAATAAATAAGAAATTTTATGTATGGGTAGAACTTGGGCTTCAAACTGTATCTGATGAAACAGCAAGAAAAATAAACAGAGGATATAAATTAGATGCTTATGAAGATGCAATAAGAAGATTAAAAGAAAGAAATATAGACTTTGTAACACATTGTATATTTGGTCTTCCAGGGGAGACTAAAGAAGATATGCTTAAAAGTGTAGATTACATAGCACACTCAGGTTCAAAGGGTATAAAATTTCATTTATTACACTTAATGAAACACACACCTATGGTTAAATTATATGAAAGAGGAGAGCTTGAGTTCTTATCTCAAGATGATTATATAGATTTAATTTGTAAGTCAATTGCAATGCTTCCAGAAGATATGGTCGTACATAGACTTACAGGAGATGCTCCGAGAGATCTCTTAATAGGACCGATGTGGAGTCTTAAGAAATGGGAAGTTTTAAATGCAATAGATAAAGCTTTAGTTGATAATGAAATATACCAAGGAAAAGAATTTAAATAATTTGATTTACAAAGGCAAAGGATGGGGGATTTTTATGAAGATAGATATCATTATTTCAGCAGATGATATAAAGGAAAGTAAAATTAAAAATAAGAATGTAGTAGTTATTGATATGTTAAGAGCTACTACAGTTATAACTACAGCCATTATGAATGGATGCAAAGAAGTAATTCCATATTTAACTGTTGATGAAGCGTTAAATAAGGGGAAAACATTAAGTAGAGATAGTTATGTTTTAGGTGGAGAAAGAAGAGCTGTAAAAATAGAAGGTTTTGATTTATGCAATTCACCACTAGAGTATACAAAGGATACTGTAGACGATAAAACAGTTATTATAACAACAACAAATGGAACAAGAACATTAACTGAATGTACAGAAGCAAAAAGAATATTTGTTGGAGCTATGATAAACGGAAAGGCTGTTGCAGAAAAATTAGTTGAGCTTGGCGATGATGTATGTATAGTTAATGCAGGAACTAATGGCGAGTTCTCTATGGATGATTTTATTTGCTCAGGATATATAATAAATGAAATATTAAAATTAACTAATAAAGTAGATTTAACTGATATAGCTAAAACTGCAAACTATATATATGAAAGCAATCCTTCAATAGAAAGCTTTATACATAGTGCAAGACATTATGGTGTTATGAAGGATTTAGATTTAATGGAAGATATACATTATGCAATGCAAAAAGATATTACAAAAATAGTTCCAGAATATAAAGATGGACGCATTTTAAAATAAAGAAAAGGTCAATCTAAAATTTAATTTTAGATTGACCTTTTTTACAATGGTAGAGGGTATTTCCTCTATTTTTTTAGTAGTTTTCTTTAAATACTTCAAAGAATGCTTGTGGATGTAGGCAAGCTGGGCATTTAGCTGGAGCTTCTTTGCCTTCAAATATAAATCCACAGTTATCGCATTTCCAAAGGACAGTTTCATCTTTCTTAAATACTGTTCCGTTTTCTATATTAGCTGCTAATTTTCTATATCTATTTTCATGTGCTTTTTCAGCAATTGTAATCATTCTATAACATGCAGCAATTTCAGGGAATCCTTCTTCTTCTGCAACCTTTGCAAATGTAGGATAAAGATTTGAATTTTCATCATGTTCTCCTTCAGCTGCATATAAAAGATTTGTTTTTGTATCAGTTGGATATTCTACTGGATATTCTGCTTCGATCTTTAAAGGTTCTCCTTGGAAATCATTTTCTAAGAAGCTATAAAATCTCTTTGCATGTTCCTTTTCATTTTCAGCAGTTTCCATAAATATGTTAGAAATTTGAACGTATCCCTCTTTTCTTGCTTTACTAGCAAAATAAGTATATCTTGTTCTTGCTTGGCATTCACCTGCGAATGATTTCATTAAATTTTTAGCAGTTTCTGTTCCTTTTAAACTCTTCATAATTATTCACTCCTTCTTTTATTATATATTACACACAATAAATATTTATTAGTAATTATTTTCCGTAATGCTATAATATAAAGTATATACCTATTAAGAATTATAATCAATTGATTTTAAGTTAATATTGTAGGTCATATAATAAGTATATGTGAATAATATTGAATATGTGAAAATGTTATTAAACTACTTGGAACACAAAGAACTTTAAGTAGTAAGATTCATCAGAATTCCAAAGAATTGGATGGTCTGATGACTGTGTTCTAAATTCTATTTGTCTTAATGTTCTATGTGCATCATGTGCAGCTTGAGCTATAGTTTCTTTTAATAATTCTTCAGACATATAGTGAGAACATGAGCATGTAACAAAGTATCCGCCTTCTTTAACCATCTTTAATCCTCTAAGGTTAATTTCTTTATAACCTCTCTTTGCACCGCTTACTGTATCTCTTGATTTTGTAAATGCTGGTGGGTCTAATATAACAACATCAAACTTTTTGCCTTCTTTTGACCATGATGATAAAACATCAAAAGCATTATGACATTCAAATTTAACTGTATCTTGAAGGTTATTTATTTCTGCATTTCTTGTTGCGCAATCAACAGCATGTTGTGAAACATCAATACCAAGGACTGATTTTGCACCTGCAATTCCAGCGTTAAGTGCAAAAGAACCAGTGTGAGTAAAGCAATCTAATACGTCTTTATCTTTACATATTCTATGGATAGCTTTTCTATTTTCCTTTTGGTCTAAGAAGAAACCAGTTTTTTGACCGTTTTCTAAATCTACAATATATTTAACACCATTTTCTATTATTTGAATATTAGTATCAAATGGTTCAGTTAAGAAACCTTTAGTTTGCTCAAGTCCTTCAATTTCTCTAGTTTTAAGGTCACTTCTTTCATAAACTCCCTTAGCACCGTATTCTTCAACTAATATTTTAACTATTATATCTCTATATTTATCCATTCCAAGTGTTGAGATTTGAATTACATAATAATCTTCAAACTTATCAACTGTAAGTCCTGGTAAAAAGTCAGCTTCACCGAATATAAATCTACAAGATGAAGTATCAATTACTGTTTTTCTATAATCCCATGCAGCTTTAAATCTTTTCTTGAAGAAATCTTCATTTATTTCTTCATTTATATCTCTTGTCATTATTCTAATTGCAATTTTACTTGCATCATTTATGTAACCTTTACCTATGAAGTAATGTTTGTGATTATAAACTTCAACGATATCTCCATTTTGATAATCACCATCATATTCTTTAATTTCGTCTGTATATATCCAAGGTCTACCTTGTTCTGCCTTTGCTCTTTTGCTCAATTTATGTAAGTAGAATTTACTAGCCATTTAAATTAGCTCCTTTCAAATTAATTCTTTTAAGATTATAACATAAGTACATATAAAACTTATGGAAATAAAATAATTATAAAAATACTTGTTTTTTTTCTAAATAGATAATATATTATATAAAAGATTAACAAAAGAGAGTAGGTATTAGGAGGAAATTATGAATTTATTTTTAAATGAGGAAGCAAATAGATGTTTAGTATGTAAAAATGCAAGATGTAAGGCAGCATGTCCTATAAGTACTGACATCCCAGAGATAATAAAATTATATAGAGAAGAGAAATTTGAGGAAGCAGGAAAAATATTATTTGAAAATAATCCTCTTTCATCAGTTTGCTCTATTGTTTGTCCTCATGAAGATCAGTGTGCAGGAAATTGTATTAGAGGAATTAAAGGAGAACCAATCCATTTCTACGAGATGGAGGAAGAGTTGTCATTAAAATACCTAAACAGTGCAAAATTTGAAAAGCCAGAAGCTAATAGAGATAGAATAGCAATAGTTGGTGGAGGACCAGCTGGAATAACAATTGCATTTATATTAGCTAAGAGAGGTTTTAAAGTTACAATATTTGAAGCACACGAAAAAATTGGGGGAGTATTAAGATACGGAATACCAGAATACAGACTTCCAAACAAAATAGTTGATAAAATATCAGAAAAGCTAGTTGAACTTGGAGTTAAGATAAGACCTAATATAATGATAGGTTCTGTTATAACATTAGATAGATTATTTGAGGACGGATATAAGGCAATATTTATAGGTACTGGTGTATGGAATGCTAAGAAGCTAAATATAAAAGGTGAAACTTTAGGTAATGTTCATTATGCTATTGATTACTTAAAAGCACCAGATGTATATGATTTAGGAGAAAAGGTATGCGTTATTGGCGCAGGTAATGTTGCTATGGATGCTGCAAGAACTGCAAAGAGAAATGGAGCTAAAGAAGTATGTATAGTTTATAGAAAGCATTTTGATCAAATGACTGCAACTAAAAAGGAAATTGAAGAAGCAAAAGAAGATGGAGTTGAATTTGATTTATTTAAAGCTCCAGTTGAAATATTAGAAGACGGAATTAAAGTTGTTAAAACTGAAAATGTAGAAATTGATGGGAAAATACAAACAAAAACTTTAGATGGACAGGAAGAGTTTATAAAGTGTGATTCTGTTATAGTTGCAATAAGCCAAGAGCCAAGAACATATATAGTTTCAAGCACTGAAAAACTTGAGACAAATAAATGGGGACTTGTTATAACTGATGTAGACGGAAGTACTACTAAAGAAGGTGTATTTGCATCAGGAGATGTTGTTACAGGTGCTAAGACTGTAGTTCAGGCTGTAGCACAAGCTAAGATAGTTGCAGATTCTATGGAAAAATATTGCGAAGAACATAAATAATAAATGAAATAAAAAAAGACTATTACAAAAATGATCTAAAATCAATTATGTAATAGTCTTAATTTTATTTGTTGTCAATTGGGTTTTTATTAGTTGATGTCCATTGATTGTTACCTGCAGTTTTTTCTTTGCTGCAAGTAGCATCACCTTTTGATTCTACTGGAGTTGAAACCCATTGATTATTAGTTGCGCTCTTTTCTTGTTTCATATAAATTCCTCCTTCCTATAACACAATTAGTTTCTGCATTATAGAAGATTTAATTCTAGGAATTTATTTGTATTCACCGTTATTATATTGTTCAATTAATTGTTGTATTTTAAATACACATCTAGAACCACCACAGCAGCCAGTTCCAGCACCAGTTGCTTTTTTAACTTCATCCATTGTTCTAGCACCATCTCTTATAGCATCTTTAATCTTTGCTCTAGAGATTGCCTTGCAAATACAAACCTTAGTTAATTTATCCATTATTTCTTGATTTACATTATTATTTTCCATAAAGACTCCTCCGATTTTAAATTTATTTATATAATTTTACGATTAAATTTCAATTTGATTTTATATAATAATTTAAACACTAAGAGAAAAGAAAATCAATACTAATTAATAATTTTTATTAATTAAATTAGAAAAATTTAAAAATAGGGTTTAATTGACTTTTTTAGGGGCATAATATATAATGTTTTTAATAAAGACAATGATTAGGAAAAGTAGTTAATAAACTTATTTAAAGAGAGTAGTTGTTTGGTGCAAAACTATAATAAGTATTAATGAAAATCACCTAGGAGTTGGTGGCCTAAAGGCATATTATTGCTTATTAAGTTAACCCGTAATTCTGCGTTAAAGAATAGAGTATGATAGTACTTGAATTTAGCCAATTATTAATTAAATAATAGAAGAGAAAATCTGTTATTATAACGTTATTTTTTATAACATTAATAATTGTATTATTACCATGGGTGGTATAGCGAGTATTTACTTCGTCCTATAGTAGGGTGAGGTTTTTTTTATACAAAAAATTAAAATTTATATATAAAGAAAGGAGATTTTACATGTACAAAAAAGTAGAACTTACAAATGGTTTTGTAGGTATGGAACAAGAGATTGCTAACCTTTGGAAAGCAAGAAATGTAATCAAAAAGAATTTTGATATGAACCAAGATGGTGAATATTTCACTTTTTATGATGGACCTCCAACAGCTAACGGAAGACCACACGTAGGTCATATCCTTACAAGAGTTATGAAGGATATAATCCCAAGATATAAAGTTATGAGAGGCTTTAAAGTTATAAGAAAAGCAGGTTGGGATACTCATGGACTTCCAGTTGAACTTGAAATAGAAAAGAAACTTGGAATTTCAGGTAAAGAACAAATCGAAGATTATGGCGTAGAAAAATTCGTTAAAGAATGTAAAGATAGTGTATTCACATACGTAAATATGTGGGAAAAGATGACTGACAAGATCGGTTATTGGGTTGATATGGATGATCCATATGTAACATACCATAACCCATACATTGAATCAGTATGGTGGGCATTAAAACAAATGTGGGAAAAAGACCTTCTATATAAAGGACATAAGGTTATGCCTTACTGCCCAAGATGTGGAACAGCTCTTTCATCACACGAAGTATCACAAGGATACAAAGATGTTAAAGACTTAACTGCAGTAGCTAAGTTTAAAGTTTCAGGAGAAGAAAATAAATACATACTAGCTTGGACAACAACTCCTTGGACATTACCTTCAAACGTAGCTTTATGTTTAAACAAAGCATATGATTACATTGAAGCTAAAGTAGGAGATGAAACTTACATTTTAGCTAAAGAATTAGCACCAAAGGTACTTGGAGAAGACTTTGAAGTAGTTAAAGAATTCAAGGGTGCAGATTTACTTGGAATGAAGTACGAACAATTACTACCATTCCACAAACCAGAAGGAAAGGCATTTGAAGTAATTCACGGAGATTTCGTAACACTTTCAGACGGTACTGGAATAGTTCATATAGCACCAGCTTATGGTGAAGACGATAGCTTAGTTGCTAAAAAGAACAACATGGCATTTATAAACTTAGTTGATACAGAAGGTAAGTTCGTTGAAGAAGTAACTCCATGGGCAGGAAAATTAGTTAAAAAGTGCGATCAACAAATTTGTGACTACTTAGAAAATGAAAATAAATTATTTAAAGCTGAAAAACATACTCACTCATATCCACACTGCTGGAGATGTGACACACCACTTCTTTACTATCCAAAAGATAGCTGGTTTGTAGCTATGACAACTTTAAGAGATAAATTATTAGCAAATAACGATAAGATTAACTGGTTACCAGACAACATAAGAACTGGTAGATTCGGTAAGTTCTTAGAAAATGTTATTGACTGGGGTATTTCAAGAGATAGATACTGGGGTACACCACTTCCAATATGGGAATGTGAATGCGGACATAAAGAATGTATCGGAAGCATTGAAGAATTAAAAGAAAAAGGAATTAATGTTCCAGATGATATAGAATTACACAAACCATTTATAGATAAAGTTAACTTAACTTGTCCTCATTGTAATAAAGAAATGAAGAGAACTCACGAAGTTATCGACTGTTGGTTTGACTCAGGATCAATGCCATTTGCACAACTTCACTACCCATTTGAAAATAAAGAATTATTTGATCAAAACTTCCCAGCTCAATTTATATCAGAAGCTGTTGACCAAACTAGAGGATGGTTCTACACATTACTTGCAATTTCAACTGCAATATTTGATAGAAATCCATTTGAAAACTGTATCGTTTTAGGTCACGTTCTTGATAAGAAGGGCTTAAAGATGAGTAAATCAAAGGGTAACGTTGTTGATCCATTTGATGTACTAGATGCTCAAGGTGCTGATGCTACAAGATGGCATTTCTACACTGCAAGTGCACCATGGCTTCCAACTAGATTCTCAATTGATGATGTTGGAGAAGCTTCAAGAAAGTTCTTAAGTACATTATGGAATGTATACTCATTCTATGTATTATATGCTGACTTAGACAACTTCAATCCAATGGATTACGCTGATTTCGTATCAGACAATGTAATGGATAAATGGATAATGTCAAAATTAAATACATTAATTAAGACTGTTGAAGATGGATTAGATGACTACAATATAACAGGATCAGCTCTTGCAATTGAAGAATTCACAGATGAGTTATCAAACTGGTATGTAAGAAGAAATAGATCAAGATTCTGGTCATCAGAATTAACTGATGATAAGATAGGTGCTTATGTAACTCTTAATAAGGTACTTGTTACTTTAGCAAAAGTTGCAGCTCCATTTGTTCCATTCATAACAGAAGAAATTTATCAAAACTTAGTAGTTAACTTAGATAAGACTGCTCCAGAAAGTATTCACTTATGTAGCTGGCCAAAAGTTAACACTGAAGCTATAGATAAAGAATTAGAAAATGATATGGACTTAGCTTATACAATAGTTAAGCTTGGAAGAAGTGCAAGAAACGGTGCTAACGTTAAGAACAGACAGCCACTTTCAAAGATACTTGTATCAACAACATCACTTCCAGAATACTATGGTGATATTATAGCTAACGAACTTAACATTAAAGAAATAGAATTCGGTGCAGACCTTTCTAAATATGTTAACTTTGAAATAAAACCTAACCTACCAGTACTAGGAAGAGCTTACGGTAAATTAATTCCAGGAATCAGAAAAGAAATTGCTTCAAGAGACCAAATGGAATTAGCTCAAAAGATTAAAAATGGTGGAGTAGAAGTAATAAATGTTGACGGAACTGAAATTGAACTTAATGCTGATAGCATTCTTGTAACAATGCAAGGTCTTGATGGATTTGCATTTGCAGGTGAAGGTTCAACAGGAGTAGTTCTAGATACTCATATAACAGAAGAATTAAGAGAAGAAGGTCATGTAAGAGAAATCATCTCAAAAATTCAAAATATGAGAAAAGAAAAAGGATTCGAAGTTTTAGATAACATAAAACTTTATATTGCAAACAACGATATGTTAATAGATGTAATTAAGAAATTCCAAGATACTATTAAGAAAGAAACTTTAACTAAGGAAATAGTATTTAATGGTGAAGCTGACTTCGTAGAAGTAACTATTAATGGTGAAAAGTTAGATATGACTGTTGAGGTTGTAAAATAACATTTAATTAAAATAAAGCAGGCTAGATTAAAAATATTAAAATTCTAGCCTGTTTTTGATATTTTAATATATATTTACAAAAATTTTAGGAAAACTATAATTAAAGAAGGGTTTTCATTGAAATAAAGCGAATATATTAGTATAATAAATTATCAAAGGTGGTTAGGAGTGATAGAAGAATGGCTACTTCAATAAAAGATGTTGCTAGAGAAGCTGGTGTTTCAATCGCTACAGTTTCTAGAGTATTAAATGACATAGACGTTGTAAACGAGGACACGAAAAAGAAAGTTTTAGACGCAATCAAAAAGCTTGGATATAGACCAAATATAGTTGCTAGAAGTTTAAAGACACAAAGAACAAAAACTATAGGTATATTAATTCCAGATATATCAAGTCAATTTTATCCTGAAATAGTTAGAGGTGCTGAAGACGTATCTAACATATACGACTATAATATAATACTTGGTAATTCAGACTTTGATGTTGAAAAAGAAAAAGAATATTTAAAAGTTCTTAAAGAAAAAATGGTAGATGGAGTTATCTACATGAGTAGTTCACTTCAAGATGAAATATTAGATTTAATTAATGAATTAGATTTAAAAACAATTCTTGTTGAGACTAAAGATAAGGAAGGAAAGCTTCCAAGTGTTACTATAGATAATGTTCAAGGTGCTTATGATGGAACAAAGTACTTAATAGATAAAGGAATAAAAAACATAGGATTCGTTGGGGTTCAAAAGAACGAAATGAACGCATGGAGCGACAGATACATAGGATTTGAAAAAGCTATGGAGGATGCTTCAATAAGTATAGATGAGGACTTAGTTCACTTATCAGACCTTAAAGTTAAGAGCGGTTATGAAGCTGCAAAACAATTCATAAATAAAGGCAAAAAAGTAGACGGTATTGTTTGTGCTACTGATGAATTAGCTATGGGAGTAATAAATGGATTAAGAGATAACGGAATTAGAGTCCCAGAAGATGTAAGTGTTATTGGATTTAATAATAACTATGTTGGAGAAATATTCTATCCAAAATTAACAACAGTTGGTCAACCAAGTTACGATATGGGTTCTGTTGCTATGAGAATGTTAATAAAGCTTCTTAATAAGCAAGAGCTTGAACAAGCGCAATATGTATTACCATATAGAATTGTTGAAAGAAATAGTGTAAAATAGTAAATATTATAAGTCATCCTTATTTTAATAAGGGTGGCTTATTTTTTTATTTGTGATATTATAATATTTGTGAAAAAAGTGTTAATAAAAAATAAATATAAATTTATTTTTTAAAATCACTATATGTATAAAGGAATTAGTATTGACATTAATAAGGAGGGGTTAGTTTATATGAATAAACAAAAAAGACTTGGAGAAGAACCAATATTAAAACTTTTATTGAGTTTCTCTATACCAGCTATTGTGGGGATGGTAGTAAATACTTTATATAATATAATTGATAGAATGTATATTGGAAGAATAGAGGGAATAGGACCTTTAGCTTTAACTGGTGTTGGAATAACAATGCCAATAATGACTATAATATTAGCTTTTGGTATGCTTGTCGGGATAGGAACAGCAGCGAGAGTTTCTTTAAAACTTGGTGAACATAACAAAGATTCTGCAGAAGAGCATTTAGGTAATGCATTTACTTTAATAATTATAATAAGTATAGCAATAACTATATTAGGACTTTTATTCTTAGATCCGATACTTGGAATGTTTGGAGCTAGTGAAAATACAGAGATTTATGCTAGACAATATATGCAAATAATATTTATTGGTACAATAGTTAATATGTTAAGTTTTGGACTTAATCATTCAATAAGAAGTGATGGAAGTCCTAAAGTAGCAATGCTTTCTATGTTAATTGGAGCAATAACTAACATAATATTAGATCCTGTATTTATATTTGGATTCGGTATGGGTGTTAGAGGAGCAGCTATTGCAACTGTAATATCTCAAGTTTTAACAACAATATGGATATTTCAATATTTCACTATAGGAAAAAGTATTATTAAACTTAAAGCAAGTAACTTAAAGCTTAAACTTCCTATAATTATTAGTATATTTTCAATTGGAATGAGTCCATTTAGTATGCAGCTTGCAGCAAGTATTGTACAAGTATTAGCTAATAATTCATTAAAAGAATATGGTGGAGATTTAGCAATTGGTGCAATGACTATAATATCAAGTGTTTCCATGATATTCTTAATGCCTATATTTGGAATAAACCAAGGTTCACAACCTATAATAGGTTATAATTATGGGGCAAAGAAGTATGATAGAGTAAAAGAAACAGTTAAATATGGCGCAATAGCAGCTACTATAATAGTTGTTATTGGATGGATTATAACTCAATCAGCACCACAAGTACTTATAGCAATATTTAATAATGACCCAGAACTTGTAGGAATTGCAACAAACGGAATAAAAATTTATTTATTTATGATGCCTTTAGTTGGATTCCAAGTAATTAGTTCAAATTACTTCCAATCAATAGGTAAGGCTAAGATATCAATGTTCTTAAGTTTACTTAGACAAGTAATATTATTAATTCCATGTATTTTAATCTTGCCAAAAATATTCGAGTTAAATGGAATATGGCTTTCAGGAGCAGTTTGTGATGGACTTTCATCTATTATAACAGGAATTATATTCTTATATTCCGTTAAAAAATTAAAAACTGAAGAAGTAGAAATGAAAGAAGGATTAGAAGTATCATAATAAATAAAGGTATGCTAAATGCATACCTTTATTTTGTATTAATATTATGTAACTAAGGTTACTACATTAATTTAAAGGGTAATATATAATATAATTAAAATTAGGAGAAACTCGAAATTCATATAGATTATGTAGATTTTATAGGAGGATTTTATGGCAGATAATATAAAACCAGGTATACCTACTATGGTTAGTGGAACTCATTATGGAAATCTTCAAAAGGTAAGAGACGGAAAAAGAACTTTTGGTATAACACCACACATTCCAGGTGGGTTTATTACAGTAGAACAATTAGAGAAAATAACTAAAGTTGCTAAAAAGTATAACGGAGTAATTAAAATAACATCAGGTCAAAGAATTCTTATAACTAATTTAAAAGGAGAAGATTTAGAGAGTATATGGGAAGAACTTGGAATGGAACCAGCTGTTAAGAAACAAAATACGGTTAAAAATGTTGAGATGTGTCCAGCAGGATTTTGTAAGAGATCTAAATTTAACACTATTGGTACAGGAATGAAACTTTTAAATAAGTATCAGTATATGGAAGTCCCTTGTAGAACAAAAATTGGAGTTGCGGGATGTAGAAATGCTTGCGGTGGAGTATATTCAAAAGATATTGGAGTTATAGCAGATAAGACTGGATTTATAGTTACAGCAGGCGGTTCAGCTGGATATAACCCAAGAATGGCAGACATAATAATTCAAGATATTGATGAAAAAGAAGCGATTAAAATAGTTGATAAAATATTTGAAGTTTATAAAGCAGAAGGTGAGCCAGGAGAAAAGCTTGGCGACTTCATAGACAGAATCGGATTAGATGTTTTTAAAGATAAAGTGCTTTAATAAGTAAAAGAAAAACAACGAGTTAATACTCGTTGTTTTTCTTTTAAATTAAATGCCTCTCATAATCCTTTATTTTAAATAAAAGTAATTTATTGACTGTTGATGGGCGCTTTGTTAGACTATATGTATAATTTGAGTAAAGGGGTAATTTATGAAGAGAGTATTATGTATAGGATTAATAGGAATAGCAGCTTTATCTTTTGTTGGTTGTGGCGAAAATAAGAAAGAGGCTGATGTAGAAAATAACAAACCAGCAATTGAAGAGAACAATGATAAAGAAAAGCCTGAGGAGACAAATAAAACTCCTGAGGATAAATCAGAAGGTGAGACTACAGAGAAGCCAAATGATAACGTTGATAAAGCTGATAAAACTGAAAGAGTTTTTAAAATAGTTACTAAAAATGTAGACTATAAGGTTGTTAGTGGAGGAGAAGTTAAAACAGTAGGTTTAGGAGTTGCTGAAAATATAAAGAAGATATTGAGTACTGTATCAAGCAAATATTTTGATAATAAAGATATAGAATTAAAAACAATAGATACTGTAGATAATAAGAAAATTGCAGTTATTAATTTAGCTGGTGATGAAAAGTACTGGAATCAAAAGATGCAAGGTTCTGCTGGTGGTCAGATTACAGAATATACACTTATAGAAAATGTTCTTCAAAGGGACTATAAAGGATACTGGATTGATGGAGTTAGATTTACTCTTAATGGAAAAGAGATTGAAGATAATGGACACATCCCTGAACTATCAAAAACAACATATAGATAATTTTAAAAGTGGAATTATTATAATTCCACTTTTTTATTTGTATTCATTACTAACACTAGATTTCTAATATAAATAGAAAGATAACGTTAGAAATAAATTTACTCTGATAAAATTTTTACTATTTATCAGTTATATATATTTTCTTATAGGCTTGTTCGACTGAGCTAAAACCATTATCTTTTAATGATTTAGAGCAAGCTTCAATTACTTCTTTGTAAGATGCAGCCCTACAATCATTAGTAGATTCTTTTAAACTAGTTTCAGCACCCTCTGAAACTAGCTGCAAATCAGCTTCAGTATAAGAATAATTAGCATCTAAAAATGCACCTTCTATACTCTTTTTTAGTTTTGAAAACTCAAATGGAACAACTTTATTATCTCTTTTAATAACTCTCATAAAAATCTCCTCCTAAGTGAAAATAAACAAAAGAAGCTTATAAAATAAGCTTCTTAAATTTTCTAATTTATAAATTCTTCTATAATATACCTTCAGTCTTTAAGATATTTTCTAACTTTTGAAGTTTATCACTTAATGATACAAATTTTTCTTTTATAGCATCTTTTGATATAGCGTCTGTATCAATACTCTTTTCTAAATCTTCTACTGTTTTTAAAGCTTCTTCAATATCTTGTTGAGCTAATTTAAGGTTTTCTTCTCTCATATGATTGTCTCCTTTAATGTACCTGTAGTTATGTAAGATTAGTAAAAAAAATCTTATATACATATTTATCGTATCACTACTAAAACTCTTGTGCAAGGCATATATTTAAATGTTAACAGTACTTATTTTATGGAGGATAGGATGATTAATTATATTTGGTTTGCAATGATATTCTTTGGAATTATATTTGCACTATTTACAGGAAATGCAGATAAAATTACTGAAGCTATTGTAGGAGGAAGCAATAATACCGTTAATTTTGTTATTGAACTTACAGGAATAATGTGCTTTTGGTGCGGTGTTATGAAAGTTGCAGAAAAGAGTGGTCTTACAAAAATATTAGCTAAAATGTTAAGACCAGTACTTAAAGTTTTATTTAAAGATGCGGCAAAGGATGAAAAAGCGCTTGGTGCTATAGTTATGAATTTAACTGCTAATATGATGGGATTATCAAATGCAGCAACTCCATTTGGAATAAAAGCAATGGAGGAAATGGATAGAATTAATAAGAAAAGTAGTATTGCCTCAAATGATATGGCATTATTTTTAGTAATGAATGCAGCATGTATACAACTTGTGCCCACAACTATAATTTCAATAAGAGCAGCAGCTGGGTCACAAAACCCCGGAATAATAATAATTCCAGCAATAATATCAACAGGAGTTGCCTTAATAGTTGGCATAGTCTGTTGTAAAATACTCCAAAAATATTTTTAGGGGGGAAGTATTATGCTTTTTAATTTTACAAAAAGTATTATACCTATAATTGTAGTTATAATATTAGGTTATGGAATGATAAAAGGTAGAAAAGTTTATGAATGGTTCCTTGAAGGTGCAAAAGACGGTCTTATGGTTTGTCTTAAGATATTTCCATGCCTTCTAGCAATGCTAGTTGCTGTTCAAATATTTAAAAATGCTAATCTTTTAGACTTAGTAAATAAGTTAGTTGCACCATTATCAGGAGCTATAGGTCTACCTCAGGAAGTTGTACCATTAGTTCTTATTAAGCCTATATCAGGAAGTGGAGCAATTGGTATGTTTACAGATATTATTAAAACATATGGTGCAGATACATTTATAGGACTTGTAGCATCAGTAATAATGGGAACTACAGAAACAATTTTTTATACAATAACAGTTTATTATGGAGCAGCAAAAATAAAGAAGATAAGACACACTTTATGGGCTGCTGTAATTGCTGATATAACAGCTATAATAGTTGCAATTTTTGTAGTTAATTGGATGTTATTGTAAACAAATTCGCCTCGTGGTATTATTTACTAAAAGGGGGATGAATTATGATTAATATTAACCATGTTTCTAAAACTTATAACAAAAAATATAATGCTGTAGATGATATGACTTTACAAATTAAAGATGGAGAAATATTTGGACTTTTAGGACCAAATGGAGCGGGTAAAACAACTACTATTAAAATGATTACTGGAATTTCTGAAATAACAAAAGGGAATATAACAATAAATGATATGGATATATCAGTAGATCCTGTAAAGGCAAAAGAACAATTTGGTTATGTACCAGATAATCCTGATATGTTTTTAAGATTTACAGGAATTGAATACTTAAACTTCATGGGAGATGTTTATAAAGTTCCTAAAGAAGATAGAAAACCAAGAATTAGTGAATTAGCAAAAAGATTTGGTATGGAACAAGCTTTAGGAGATAAAATACAAAGTTATTCCCATGGAATGAGACAGAAGATTATTATAATGGGAGTTTTAATTCACAAGCCTAAGGTGTGGATTTTAGATGAACCATTAACTGGATTAGATCCAAAGTCAGCATTTATATTAAAAGAAATGATGAGAGAACATGCTGATGAAGGAAATACTGTATTATTTTCAACACACGTATTAGAAGTTGCAGAAAAAGTATGTGACAGAGTTGGAATAATTAATAAAGGTAAGCTAATATTTGTTGGAGCTTTAAATGAGATGAGAGAAGAATTTAAAGGTAGTGAATCTTTAGAAAAGATGTTCTTGGAGATGACAGAAAATGAATAGAATTAAAGTCGCAACAAGATTTTTCTTAAAGAATTCCTTAGGAGAAATGTTTAATAATAAAATGTCATCAACTCTCATGATGCTTTTTATGGGATTTTTAGTATTTGTTATATCTATTCCTATATGTTCAGCTATAGCCATGAGCTACGATTTCTTTAAGCAAATTAACCAAGAAGGATATCTTCTGTCTCTTATACTACTTATAGGAAGTCTTACAACATTTCTTATGGGAATATACACAGTGCTTAATGTTTTCTTCTTTGCAGAAGATATGGAAATATTAATGCCAATGCCATTTAAAATGAGTGAGATAATAATTAGTAAATTTATAGTTACTTTAATAAATATGTATATATACACAGGGATAATTATTGCTCCACTTATAGTATATGGTGTAACATCAAAAGCTGGAGTTTTCTACTATTTATTTTCTATACTTATAATACTAGCCAATCCTATTTTACCTTTAGCATTATGCTTAATAATTTCATTAATAATAATGAGAATTACTAACTTATCAAAGCATAAAGATATGTTTAAGACAATATCAGGAGTTATATCAATACTTCTTGTTGTATTAATAAATTTCTCTGCAAATTTTTCTACAGGTTCAGTAGATATGGTTACTTTACTTTCAGAAAATAGTGGTATTATGAATGGGATAAGTAGTATATTTTTTACTAATATATTTGGTGCAAAAGTATTACTTTATAGCGGAGGGATAAAAGGAATATTAAATTTATTACTTTTAATAATCTCATTAGTACTTCTTATATTTGCGCTTTATTATGTTGGAGATAAATTATATTTTAAGAGTATAGTTGGAATGTCTGAAACATCAGGTAAGAGAGAAAATATATTAGAAAAGGATAAAGATTTTATAAAAGAGAAGTCTCCTATAGTTACGTTAGCAGTTAAAGATATGAAGATGATATTTAGAACACCTACATTTTTTATAAATTGTGTTGTTATGCTTTTATATTTTCCACTTATAATTGGAGTAGCTTTTATAGGAGGAAATGTTTCAGGATTTGTAGGAAATATCTCAAGCAATATGATAGTTTCACTAACAATGGCTACAATAATTTTCTCCATTATAGGTGGAAATGCTGCAACAACTTGTTTAAGTAGAGAAGGAAAAAATATAATTGTTTCAAAATATATACCTGTCAGTTATAAAACACAAATAAAATCTAAAATTTTATCATCAATTATTATAAATAGCATTGCTATTTTATTAGGAGTTTCAATTTTAGTGTATATAAAAGCAGATATTATTACTTTTATAATGAGTTTAATAATTCAAGTATTAACTATAATTATGGTATCTCTTTCTGGAGTTTTACTAGATTATAAGTCACCATCAGTTAATTGGGAGGATGAGAAGGCTATGTTTGATAAAAATTTTAGACCACTTATTTTACTTCTAATTTTCTTTGGAGTTGGTGGATTTTTAACAGTCATATATATGAAGATAGAAAGTCTATTGATCTTATTTATAGTTAATATAGTTTGTATTTCTGTTATATCAGTTTTAATTTATAAAGTATTGATGAAAAGTGGAGTAAATGCATATAAGGAAATAGAATAAATATTTAATAAAAGTGAGAAGAGTGTTTCAGAGCAATTAATATAATTATATTAGAAACACTCTTTTTATTTTTATAATATTTTGAGTTAATAAAAAGTTAATATGCAAATGTGAAAAATTTAACCGATTACATGGTATAATTTAGGTGAAATTTCAAAAGATAAGATATTTAGCGCTATAATATTAAGGTATAACTTGGAAGAAGGAAGAGTTTTATGAATAGAATAAAAAAATTTATTACATCGGTTTCATTAATATGTTGTACATTAATATTTTTGATTGGATGTACAAATAGCACTGATAAGAAAGAAGAGAGTAATAAGTCATTAACATTAGACTTTGTTCAAACTAATAGACATGATGATAGTGTAAATAAATTTTCTATGACATATGATACTAAGCCAACTAGAGCTTTAGCAATAACAAATGCTATGATAGAGATGATGCTTTCCCTTAATTTACAAAAGGATATGGCTGGCACAGCATACGCTGAAAATAACATATGGCCGCCATTAAAGAAAGCTTATGATGAAGTACCAGTAATGAGTAAAACCTATCCATCAAAAGAACAAATACTATCAAATAATGTTGATTTTATAATTGGATGGGGTGGAGATTTCACAGATAAAGGTGTTGGAAGCATTGAATGGCTTAAAGAAAATAATATAAAAGCATACATACCAAGGTCCACAGATAATAATGCAAATATTGATTCTGTGTATGAAGATTTTAAGAATCTTGGAACCATTTTTGAAGTACCCAATAAGGCTGATGAAGTAATAAATAAGATTAAGTCAGAGCTAAAGGAGACTACAAGCAAGATAGGTAAAGTTGATAAGAAGGTAAAAGTATTAGGTTATGATTCAGGAACTGATAAAGCTGTTGTAGTAGGCGGAGGATTAAGCAATAATATTATAGAATTAGCACAAGGTGAAAATATATTTGGGAATATGGATAAAACTTACCCACAAGTATCATTTGAAGATATAGTTAACAAAAATCCAGACGTAATAATGGTTTTAGAATATTCTACTAATAATGGTGGAAAGACATTTGAGGAAAAAGTAAAAGAATTAAAATCAAATGATGCATTAAAAGATGTAAATGCTATAAAAAATAATAGGTTTATAAAAGTTGACCTAGCTGAATTATATCCTGGTGAGAGAATTCCAGGAACAGTTAAAAAATTAGCGAAAGAGTTCTATCCAGATAAATTTAACAACTAAAATGATTGAAAAAAGTTTTAAGAAATACTTACTAATACTAATATTAATATTAGTATTAGTAAGTATAATTTGTATAACTTTAGGTTCAGTAAAAATAGATACTAATATAATTTTTAAAGCATTTACAAATAAAATATTCGGTAGAGAAGTCTACCAAAAAACTTGGGAAAATAGTTTGGAATCTATAATATTCAATTTAAGACTTCCAAGAATATTTTTAGCTATTATATCTGGAAGTGTATTATCGTTTGTTGGAGTATTGATGCAAACATTAACTAGAAACTCCTTATCAGATCCATATATTCTTGGAATATCTTCTGGTGCAAGTACAGGAGCAACAATATCAATAGTATTAGGTTTCTTTTCATTTTTAGGGAGCTTTGGAATAACAGTTGGAGCATTTTTAGGAGCAATGCTATCAGCATTAATGGTATTTAATATATCAGGAGTAACAAAAAGATATTTAAAAAATAGACTTATACTAACAGGTGTCGCTGTATCATTTATATTCACTGCTATTACAAATTTCGTAATAGTATATGCTAAGAATGATAGCTTAGTAAAAAATGCAGTGTTTTGGTCTATGGGAAGTTTAGCTGGGGCAAATTATAATCAAGTTAAATTTTCAGCAGTAGCATTAATAATAGCTTTTTTAATAACTACTATATTTTATAAGGATTTAGATGCATTACTTCTTGGAGAAGTTATGGCAAGAAATTTAGGAGTTAATACTAAAATTTTAATTAGATATATATTAGTTATATCAACATTATTAACTGGAATTATAGTTGCATTTACAGGAGTTATTGGATTTGTTGGACTTATAGTACCACATATAGCAAGACAATTTATAGGAGCTAGGCATAAAAGATTAATTCCACTTAGCATGATAATTGGATCTATATTAATGGTAGTTACAGATACTATTGCTAGAACTGTACTATCTCCTGAAGAGATACCAATTGGAATTGTAACAGCCCTCTTAGGAGCACCATTTTTCTTGTATTTAATAAGCCTAAATAATTATGATTTTGGAGGTAATAAATAATTGAAGCTAGAAATAAAAAATTTGGATTATAATATTAAAGATTTACCTCTTTTATCTAATATAAATTTAAACATAAAAAAAGGTCAATTTGTCGGGCTAATAGGTCCAAATGGTTGTGGGAAAACTACACTACTGAAAAATATTTATAGAACATTGGAGCCTAAAAAAGGAAGTATATTTATAGATGATAAAAATATAAAAGGACTTAAAAATAAGGAATTTTCTAAATTAATGGCTGTTGTTATGCAAGAAAATCATTTAGAATTTGATTTTACAGTAAAAGAAATTGTAGCAATGGGGAGACTTTCGTATACGAGTAGATTCTCAGAGATAAGTTCAGAAGATGAAGAGATTATAGATAGATCTTTAAAGAAAGTAGAATTAATTAAACATAAAGATAGTAGCTTTTTTAGTTTATCTGGAGGAGAAAAACAAAGAGTTATGATTGCACTGGCTCTTTGCCAAGATACAGATTTCATAGTTTTAGATGAGCCAACTAATCATTTAGATATAAAGAATCAAATTCAAATAATGAAAATGCTAAAGGATTCAAATATAACTATTTTTACTACTATTCATGATATGAATTTAGCAGTTGCCTTTTGCGATTATATATATGTAATTAAAGATGGAAGAATATTTAATAAGGGTACTATAGATGAAGTCTTCACTAAAGAGATGTTTAAAGAAGTTTTCGAGGTAGATACTCATATATATGTAAATCCATACACTAACAAACTAAATATAAATTATATTTTGTAATTTGATATTGAAAATTATAAATTATAAAAAACGAACCTCATATGTAAGAGATTCGTTTTTTAATTTATATAGTAATTTATACTGAGAAATCAGCATTTAATGTATTAAGGAAAAACTTATTTATTTTTAAATTTAAATTTATCTACTATTAATGCAATTGCATTATCACCTGATATATTACAAGCAGTTCCAAAACTGTCTTGAGCAATATAAAGTGCAATCATTAATGCAAGCTGTGCTTCACTAAATCCTAAATTAGATTGAAGTACTCCAAGGGCTGCCATAACAGCGCCACCAGGAACACCAGGTGCTGCAACCATTGTGATTCCAAGCATTGCGATAAAGCCTGCAAATGTAGTAAATGAAAAAGGCATATTGTTTAGAAGCATTACAGCAATAGAACAACAAGTTAAAGTGATTGTACTACCTGATAGATGAATAGTAGCACATAGTGGAATTACGAATTCACGAACTCCTTTTGATACTCCATTTTTCTCTGCAACATCAAGATTTACTGGAATTGTAGCAGCAGAAGATTGAGTACCTAGAGCGGTTAAGTATCCTGAAACCTGATTTTTTAGAAGTTTAAATATATTTTTTTTATTTAAAGTTCCTGCAACTGTAAATTGTATTAATATTATTCCAAATTGTAGAAGTATTATAATTAAAAATACTTTCCAAAATACTGAGAAAATACTTTTAACTTCTCCAGCATAAGTCATGTTAGCAAATATCCCTAATATATGAATTGGGATAAGAGGAATAATAATATTTTTTATAACCTTTTGAATTATTTCTTGGAATTCAAAACACATATTATATAAAGTTTTACCCTTTATTGATGCAATACCAAGTCCTAATAAGAATGCTAATATTAATGCACTCATTACAGACATAACAGGTGGCATATCAATTTTAAAAATAGGTGGTAATAAGCTGTGTTCTGGATTATTTGCATCAAAAGATAATGAAGCTTTAATGAAGCTTGGGAATATTTTTGATGAAATAAAGAAAGCTAAGAAACCAGAAATAAGTGTTGAGCCATAAGCAAGAAGTGTTGTAAGACCAAGCATCTTACCAGCAGCACTACCAAGGTCTGCTATACCACACACAACAAAACCTAATATAATAAGTGGAATTATAAATCCTAAAAAGTTTCCGAATATAGAATTAAAAGTAGCTAATATACTTACAATTTCCTTTGGCATAAAGGTTCCAATAAGCAATCCTAAGATAATCGCTATTATTAATTTTGGAATAAGTCCTAAATTTTTCATAATTTGTGTTCTCCCTTCGTGCACAAGTGTCTTTTATATGATATTATATATACATAATTAGTTTATCGTCTATTCATTTATTGAAAATAGATGATAATTAGAGGAAATGAGCAGAAAATAAAGAATAACAAGTAATAAGTGTGATTTTGGGGATAATACGAAATGAATTTATAAATTTAAAAGAAAAAATCATTTCTATTAAAAACACATTATATTATTTGTTCAAAAAATTAAAGGGGGAAATTTATTATGTCAGAAGAAAAATTTTATGTTGTAAATGAATCCGTGCTTCCGGATATCTTTTATAAGGTTATGGAGGTAAAAGAACTTATACACACTGGAAGGGTAAAGGATATATCAGAAGGTGTTAAGAAGGTTGGAATAAGTAGAAGTACTTATTATAAATATAAGGATTCAATATATCCTATGGCAGACGGGGTTAATAGCAAAAAGATAACAATAGTGTTATTATTAGCTCATAAGTTTGGGGCACTATCAAGAGTATTAGATTTTATAGCAACAAGAGAGTTAAATATATTAACAATAAATCAAGATATACCTATAAATATGACAGCCAATGTAACTATAACTCTTGACGTATCAAAGATAAAAGGAGATGTAAAAAAGTTTTTATATAAGTTAAGTGAAGTTGAAGATGTTATAAAGGTTAGAGTATTAGCTGTTGAATAAAGTTTTGGAAGGAATGAGAGTTATGAACAAAGAAGTTTTTAAATTAAATAGGGAAAGACTTAGAGAAAAGATAAAAGATGACTCTGTAGTAATATTATTTGCTGGAAATGCACCTAAGAAAACTGCAGATGAACAATATAGATTTACTCCAAATAGAAATTTTTATTATTTAACAGGTATTGATGAAGAAGATCATATTTTAGTCTTATTTAAGAGAAAAGGTGAATTAACTGCCAAAATGTTCATCAAGGAAACTGATGCAGAAAAAGAAAGATGGTATGGAAAGACTATAAGAAAAGAAGAAGTATATGATATAAACGGGATAAAGGATGTAGCTTATTTAGGTGATTTTAAAGCTTTCTTAAATAAACTTCTAAATGAAAGTGAAGAACTTACTGTTTATGTTGATTTAGAAAGAGATGGATTTAATAGTACTCCATCAGTAAGTAATGAATTCTGTAAAGAATTAAAAGATAAGTATCCACATGTAAGTATAAAAAATATATTCCCAGTTATGGCACCTTTAAGACTTGTTAAGAGTCCAGAGGAAGTTTTAGAAATGCAAAAGGCTATTGATATAACAATTGAAGGTGTAGAATCAATAATGAAAAATATAAAGCCAGGCATGAAGGAATATGAATTAGAAGCATATTTTGAGTTTGAATGCAGAAGAAGAGGAGTACGTGATTATGCATTTAATACTATTGCAGCAGCAGGTAAAAATGCAACAATACTTCATTATGTAGATAATAATTCAGAAGCTAAAGACGGAGATTTAATTCTTTTTGACCTTGGTGCACAAGTTAATTATTATAATGGTGACATTTCAAGAACTATACCTGTAAATGGTAAATTTACAGAAAGACAAAAAGAAGTTTATGAAGCAGTTCTTAGAGTTAATGAGAAGGTTATTGAATATTTAAAACCTGGAGTTAAATTCTTAGAAATTAATAAATTATCAAGAGAATGGATTGCTGAGGAATGTATTAAACTTGGTGTTATTAAAAATAAAGAAGAGGTTTTAAAATATTATTGGCATAGTATAGGACATAGTTTAGGTCTTGATACACATGATATAGATAATCCAGGAAGAGATACTGTATTAGAAGCTGGAATGGTATATACTGTAGAACCTGGTATATATATTGAGGAAGAAAGTATTGGTGTAAGAATTGAAGATGATGTTTTAATAACAGCTGATGGAAATGAAGTTCTTACAAGAAATATGATAAAAAGTGTTAAAGAAATAGAAGAGTTTATGCAAAATCATTAAAATAATATAGTAAAATGGGCTAAATTTATTATTGACAAAATTTTGAAGTGAGTATATAATCACATTAATATGATAAGTGAATAATTAGAAGAGATAGAGGCGCGATATTCAAGAGTACTATTACTGAGTTAAGCACAGTGATGTAATAGGAAAGGGAATATCGCCGAAGGATACAATTAATGCTTTAAAGTTGTAATCCTGGGGTTATGGATAACATCCATAAGACTGTCACAGATTAAATTTGTGGTGAGCTATCATTCAAGTAGATTTTACTGTATATAAGTAGAACCTTGGGTGCTATCTCAAGGTTCTTTTTTATTTTTTAAATAGATATGAACCTTTAAATATTCACAGAAAAGTTTAAGGGGGATTTATACATGAGAAAAAGTAGAAATTATTTAATATTAGGTATTACTATTATTCTTACACTTTGTATGTCAACTGTTGCTTTTGCAGCAGAAGTTGATCAGGGAGCGCTTAATGCAGACAAGTTTGGAATTTTAACTATAATTCCACCACTAGTTGCAATTATATTAGCATTTATAACTAAAAATGTTGTTGTTTCGTTATTTATAGGAACTTTAGCTGGATGCTTTATGCTTCAAATAATTGACCATAATGCCTTTAGTTCATTAATTCAGGCGTTTTTAGATTTTATACAAAGAGTTCTAAATTCATTAGCAGACCCTTGGAATGCAGGTATAATACTTCAGGTTTTAGCTATTGGAGGAGTTATTAACTTAGTTTCAAAGATGGGGGGAGCTAGAGCTATTGCAGAGGCATTAGCTAGAAGAGCAAAAACTCCAAGAAGTGCTCAAATGGTAACATGGTTCTTAGGATTACTAGTTTTCTTTGATGATTATGCAAACTCTTTAATAGTCGGACCTATTATGAAACCAGTTGCTGATAAGTTAAGAATTTCTAGAGAAAGATTAGCATTTATAATAGATGCAACAGCAGCACCAATTGCAGGGCTTGCAATAATTTCAACATGGATAGGACTTGAAGTTGGACTTATAAAAGATTCATTTACTCAAATAGGTATGGATGTAGATGCTTTTGGAGTATTTTTAAATACAATACCTTTTAGATTTTATAATATATTAATTCTTGCGTTTGTTGTTATAACAACTCTTATGCTTAGAGAGTTTGGTCCAATGAGAACTGCTGAGATAAGAGCAAGAAAGGGAATAAAAAGTAAAGAAGTAGAGAATAAGGATTCAAAGTTAAGTGAGGAAATGGAAGCTAAAGAAGGGATTAAGCTAAGTGTATGGAATGCAATAATTCCTATAGGAACTCTTATAATATCAGCACTTATAAGCTTTTATTATAGTGGATATTCAGCAATAATGGCAGGAGCGGATTCTGCTCTTATAAGCGTATTAAATAACTCACCTTTCTCATTTGAAGCAATTCAACAAACATTTAGTGCAGCAGATGCTTCAACAGCACTTTTCCAATCAGCAATATTTGCTTCAATAGTTGCAATTTTAATGGCTGTTTTAAAGAAGATATTCACAATTTCAGAAGCCATAGATGTATGGATAGATGGTATGAAAGGCCTTATAATCACAGGAGTAATTCTGCTTCTTGCATGGTCATTAAGTTCTGTTATTAAAGATTTAGGAACAGCTAAATATTTAGTAACGTTATTATCAGATTCAATTCCACTATTCTTACTTCCAAGCATAATATTTATACTTGGAGCAGTAATTTCATTCGCAACAGGAACAGCTTATGGAACTATGGGGATATTAATGCCTCTTGCAATTCCGCTTTCTTATTCAATATCACCGGATATGGGATATATTATAGTAAGCACAAGTGCAGTCTTAACAGGAGCTATATTTGGAGATCATTGTTCTCCGATTTCAGATACAACAATACTTTCTTCAATGGGAGCTGGATGTGACCATATTGACCACGTTAAAACTCAAATGTGGTATGCATTATTTGTTGGAGGATTTACAATTTTATTTGGATATATCCCAGCAGGACTTAATATTCCAATTTACATTATATTGCCTGTAGCAATAATAGCATTAATAATTGCAGTAAGGTTTGTTGGAAAGCCTATAGAGACTGTGGAAGAATCTTAAAAATAAAAACTATGGCTTATTAAAGCTATAGTTTTTTATTTAGAATAAATTATATATAATTTGTACCATTTTTACTTCTTTTATAATACTTTATATAGAGGAAAACTTATATTTGGAGATTTTAATATGAATAGAAATCCTATAAATGGAGGCAATGATTTTACTAACATATTCACGCAAACATTTAATGCTTTTATGAATAATAGTAATATTATTGATAGTGTAGTAAATAATTTATTTAATTCAGGTTTTTCATATAACTTTAATCAAGATTTTAACCAAGGGTTTAATCAGGGATTTAATAATATGAATTTTGCAATGAGCGCAAATATGATAGATAAAGAGGACAAGTACTTAATTGAAGGGAATTTCCCAGGTATTGATAAAGATAATATAAGAATAGATTATAAAGATGGATATATTTATCTAAATATCAGAAATAATAGGGTATATTCTAATGGATATAATATGACTATGACTGTAATGCAATTTGGTAATGAATTTAGTAGAGAGTTTTATGTCCCAGAAGCAGATGCTACAAGACTTAAAGTATCATATAGAAATTATAAATTAAAACTTGAGCTTCCAAAGTATAGAGATGTAATAGTGGGAACTTCTAATAATGATTTGTTAGAAAATGATAGTGTAATTATAGATGTTCTAGATTATAAGGAAGAATAAACTTAAGGTGCTTTTGCATCTTAGGTTTATTTTTTTATTAACTTGATATAGAAATACTCTTATGGGAAAATATAGAAAAGGGGGATTGATTATGAGAGTAATAGAAAGAATAGAAGCTTTAAGAAAAGTAATGAAAGAAAGAAAAATAGATTATGTAATTATTCCAAGTTCTGATGCACATCAAAGTGAGTATGTAAGTGATTATTATAAAGGAAGAGCATATATATCAGGATTTACAGGTTCAGCTGGAACAGTTCTTATTGGACTTAATGAAGGAATACTTTGGACTGATGGTAGGTATTTTATACAAGCTGAAAATGAGCTTAAAGGTTCAGGTATAAAGCTATTTAAGATGAGAATTCCAGGGTGGCCAACATTAGAAGAATGGATTTTTGAAAATATTAAATCAGGTGAAACGATAGCTTTTGATGGAAAAGTAGTTTCATTAGAGCAGTATAAAGAAATTAAAAATATAGCAAAGGAAAAATCAATAAACTTAAAAATAGATGAAGATTTATTAGATTTAATATGGACTGATAGACCTAATCTTCCTAGTGAAAATATTTTTATACATGACATTATATATTGTGGTAAAAGTGCTAAAGAAAAAATAGAAGAAGTAAGAAGCTATATGAGAAAAAAGGAAGTATCAAATTATGTAATCTCATCACTAGATGATATAGCATGGCTTTATAATATAAGGGGAAATGACGTTCACTGCAATCCTGTTGTTATTAGTTATGCAATTATTACCTTAAATAATGCGTACCTTTATATAGACAAAAGAAAGGTAAGTAAAGAAGTATCAGAAGCTTTAAATAATGAAGGAATAGAAATCAAGGATTATAATGAAATAAAACAAGGAATTAATGATTTAAAAGATAGCGTGCTTATAGATCCAGAAAGAGTTAGTGCCTTTATTTATGAGAATATAGATAAAAATCTTAAGGTTGTTCAACATACTAATATAACAACAAATTTAAAAGCAGTTAAAAATAATATTGAAATAGAAAATTTAAAGAGATGCCAAGTAAGAGATGGCGTTGCTATGGTTAAGTTTATTAAATGGCTTAAAGAAAACTTAGGAAAGATAGAGATAAGCGAGATATCAGCATCAGATAAATTAACTGAGTTTAGAAGTCATGGGGAATTATTTAAAGGAATAAGCTTTGATACTATAGCAGGTCATAAGGAACATGGAGCAATGATGCATTACTTTCCAACTAAAGAAAGCGATTATAAATTAGAAAGTAAAGGATTTTTACTTATAGATTCAGGCGGGCAATATTTAGATGGTACAACTGATATAACAAGAACCATTGTACTTGGAGAACTTACAGAAGAGGAAAGAAGAGATTTCACACTAGTTTTAAAAGGGCACATAAGTTTAATGAATACAAAATTCTTAAAAGGAACTAGTGGTTCAAATATTGATATAAAAGCAAGAGAACCATTATGGAAAGAAGGAATTGATTATAAGTGTGGGACAGGTCATGGAGTAGGATTCTTCTTAAATGTTCATGAAGGACCTCAAAGAATAAGTCCAGTTCCAAATAATATTTCTTTAGAGCCAGGTATGATTTTAACTAATGAACCGGGAATTTATAGAGAAGGAAAGCATGGAATAAGAACAGAAAATACAATGCTTGTTGTAGAAGATATATCTTCAAAAGAATTTGGAGAGTTTTATAAATTTGAAGTTATTTCTTTATGTCCGATAGATTTAAATGGAATAGAAGTTTCATTATTAAATAAGGAAGAAAAAGAATGGATAAATGAGTATCATAGGTGGGTATTTAATACATTAAATCCATACTTAAATAAAGAAGAAAAAGAATTCTTAGATATTGAAACTAAAGAGATTTAAAAGATAAGCTCCTACTAGCTAGTGGGAGCTTTTAATTTTTATATTGAAAAGTTAGTAACTAATCCTTCATATAAAATATCATCGTAATTAATTTTTTGAATATCACTTGGTTTTATAAATTCAGGTTTCTTATTAAAATAATGAATGTTATTTTTTATAAGTAGCTCGGACACAAATTGAGAGCAGAAATAATAATTACTTCGTTTATAAGGAAACCTTAGTTTAACTAGAAATAAACCTAAGAAATTATATTTATAATTGTCCTTATTTAAAAAGTGAGCCTCTAAGTCATATTTAAGTCCGATAAACTGACTCTCTGTTATTCTAATTTTATATATTAAGCATTTACTTTTATTAAATAGTTTAAATGTACCATCATAAAGATTTTCCTTAACTAAACCTGCAATAAAAGGATTATTAGGAACCTTCCTTCCGAATGAGTACATTTCCTTAAATGTATCATCTAAACTTAATGAAACATGAGTATATGTATCTTTTGTAGCAAGTCTTATAACATTAGATAGATTTGAGCCAGTATAAGAAAAGACTAGATAAATATATTTATACCCCATAATACTCCCCCTCTCAGCATTACCCCAAAATTAATTTTATTAAAATAAGAATAAAAAGTAAACAAAAAATGAATAAAAAGAAAAAAAGGCGACCACATTGTGGTCACCTAAATATAAAAATATAATTATTCTTCTTTTTCTTCTTCTGGCGGATTGAAGTATTTATTAATTAAGATAGCAACTATTATTCCAATAGCAGTATCTATACTTCTACCTACTGCATAAGCATAAGACTGAGGTCCGCTATAATTTATCATGATACCGATAAATACTATGCAAGCAATAGTTACAGCGCCAGGTTTATAAAATAAGTTACATGTGTATATAACTGCAACGATACCAACTCCGGTTACAAATGAGTTGTAATTATATAAGAAAGGTAATCTAATCATAATATATATAACACATATTCCAAATAAACCACCTATAATAGTTCCAATAAGTCTATTTTTTCCCATGGTAAATGAGCTAGATACAGTATCTTTCATACATATTACAGCTGCTATACAAGCATAAAAAGCATTTTCTCTTCCTATAACTTGAAATATTACCATACATATAGCTACTGCTAATGCTGTTTTTATATTACGAAGGCCTATCCTATGTACGTTTAATTTCATACAAAATTCCTCCTACGATTAATTATTATAATATCATATTATATCATATAGAATTAGTAATGGTTATAACATAAGTACTTATAAATAATAAAAAGTTAGTGAATTTAAATATTAATTGACATATAAAAATATATAGAATATTATATATTTAAAATGGAAATGATATTAATTAAAATAGAAATGCTATGAAAAGAAGAGTAGTAAAACAAAGTATCGAAAGAGAGCTAATGATTTGGTGAAAGTTAGTGTTATGGAGTTTTATGAAGATGGCCTTTGAGCAGGTTTCTTGAGCTTTGAATTAAAGTTAGAGAATCACGGATGCAACCGTTATATTGCAAGGTTTATAATAACCTAGTGAGTTTTTTACTGCAAGGT
Source organism: Clostridium budayi (assembly GCF_055396605.1). Lineage (NCBI taxonomy): Bacteria > Bacillati > Bacillota > Clostridia > Eubacteriales > Clostridiaceae > Clostridium > Clostridium budayi. Next base: position 18,409 of record NZ_AP042456.1, on the reverse strand, counting down.
AAAAAAGAAATAGAGTGGTAACGCGTAAATTAACGCCTCTATGCAATGTAAAATTGCATAGAGGTTTTTTAATTAGTAAAAATAAATGATATAAACTTATCATTATTAAATAAAAAGGAGGATTTTAGGATGTGTAAAAAACCATATTATATAACAACACCTATATACTATCCATCAACAAAACTACATATAGGTAATACTTACACAACAGTTGCAGCAGATGCAATTTCAAGATTCAAAAGATTAACAGGATATGATGTAATGTTCTTAACAGGAACAGATGAACATGGTCAAAAAATCCAAAGAATAGCGGAAGAAAAAGGTATTAAGCCAATAGAACACGTTAATGAAATAGTTGCAGGAATCAAAGATCTTTGGAAGATGATGGACATAAGCTACGATAAATTCATAAGAACAACTGATGATTACCACGTAGAAGCAGTTCAAAAGATTTTTAAGAAATTATATGATCAAGGAGATATATATAAGAGTTCATATGAAGGATTATACTGTACTCCATGTGAATCATTCTGGACAGAAAGTCAATTAGTAGATGGAAAGTGCCCAGACTGTGGAAGACCAGTTGAAACATCAAAAGAAGAAGCTTACTTCTTCAAGATGAGTAAATATGCTGATAGATTAATAAAGTATATTGAAGATCACCCAGATTTTATACAACCAGAATCAAGAAAGAATGAAATGCTAAATAACTTCTTAAGACCAGGATTACAAGATCTTTGTGTTTCAAGAACAAGCTTTGACTGGGGAGTTCCAGTAACTTTCGATGAAAAGCACGTAGTATATGTTTGGATAGATGCATTATCAAACTATATAACTGCTTTAGGATATGGAAGTAACAACACAGAATTATTTGATAAATACTGGCCTGCAGATGTACACCTTATAGGTAAAGATATATTAAGATTCCATACAATATACTGGCCAATAATGTTAATGGCTCTTGATTTACCACTACCAAAGAAAGTATTCGGACATGGATGGTTACTTGTTGATGGCGGTAAGATGAGTAAATCAAAAGGTAATGTAGTAGATCCAGTTACACTTGTTGAAAACTTTGGGGTTGATGCAGTTAGATACTACTTATTAAGAGAAATACCTTTTGGTGCAGATGGATTATTCAACAATGAAATATTCATAAAGAAGATTAATTCAGATCTTTGTAATGATCTTGGAAACTTACTTTCAAGAACAGTTGCAATGATAGAAAAGTACTTTGATGGAGTAATACCAACACCATTAGAAAAAGAAGCTGTAGATGATGAGCTTATAGAACTTGCACTACAAACTCCAAAGAAAGTAGAAGAAGCAGTAAATGCTCTTAAGCTTCCAGAAGCTTTAGAACACATATTTGAATTAGTTGGAAGAGCTAATAAATACATCGATGAAACAACTCCTTGGATATTAGCTAAAGATGAAGAAAAGAAAGATAGACTTGGAACTGTACTTTACAACTTAGCAGAAAGTTTAAGATTTACTTCAGTTCTAATTTCATCATTCTTACCAACAACTGCTGAAAAGATTAATGAACAATTAGCTATAACAGCTAATGATTGGGCTTCATTAGAAGGATTTGATGGAACAGCATCAGGAACAACAGTTAAAAAGGGAGATAACTTATTCCCAAGAATAGATGTTGATAAAAAACTTGCTGAACTTGAAGAACTTAGAAAAGCTCAAATGGAAGCTGTAAAGGCAAAAGAAGTAAAACCAATGAAACCAATAAAAGAAGAAATAACTATAGATGACTTCGAAAAGTTAGATTTAAGAGTAGTAAAAGTATTAGAATGTGAATCAATCAAAAAGGCAAACAAATTACTTAAACTAAAAGTAGATTTAGGTGGAGAAGTTAGACAGGTAGTTTCAGGAATAGCTAAACACTACAAACCAGAAGAACTTGTAGGAAAGAATGTTGTTCTTGTAGCAAACCTTAAACCAGTTAAGTTAAGAGGAGAATTATCACAAGGTATGATACTTGCAGCATCAAATGATGATGACAGTATATTAAACTTAGTAAATCCAGGAGACTTACCAACTGGAAGCGAAGTTAGATAATTTAATACAAATATAAACTAAAGAGGAAGTTTGCTTAAATTTTAAGTTAACTTCCTTTTGTATAAATTTAAGAATTAAATGTGAGGTTTTATATGAATATAATTGTAGGGAATGCTTGGCCTTACGCCAATGGCAAACTTCATTTAGGAAGAATTGCTGTACTTCTTCCTGGGGATATACTTGCAAGGTACCATAGAATGATGGGGGATAATGTTTTATTTATTTCAGGAAGTGATGCACATGGGAGACCAGTGACTATGAAAGCTTTAGAAGAAAATAAAACACCAGAAGAAATTTTAGAAAAATACCATAAGGAATTTGTAGAATGCTTTAATAAACTTAATTTTTCCTTTGATTTATTTACTAGTACAGATACTGATTATCATAAGAAAGAAGTAATGAAGTTTATTAAAGAACTTTATGATAAAGGGTATATATATGAAGGAGAAGATAAAGAGCTATTTTTTTCTCTTCCAAAATTCGAAAATGATGTTAAAAAGATATTTATAAAACAGCAATCTTGGCGAGAAAATGCTCAAAGTATAACGAAAAAATATGTAGATGAAGGTCTTAGAGATAAATCAGTTACAAAGGAAATTGATTGGGGGGTTGATGTTCCTCTAGAAGGCTTTGAAGATAAAAAAATATTCGTTTGGATTGAGGCACTTATGGGATATATTACAGCTACAAGTAAGTGTTTAGAAAATACAAATGAAACTGTAGAAGATTATTGGAATGATGAGGAAAGTAAAGTTTATTTAGTTCATGGAAAAGATAATATTCCATTCCATACAACAATATTCCCTGGGCTTTTATCAGCACTTGGTTTTAAAAACGTTAATCTAAGTATAATCTCAAGTGAGCATTTAAAGCTTGAAGGTAAAGATTTTTCTACAAATAAAAATTGGGCAATTTGGGTAGATGATATATGTAAAAGATATTATGTTGATACAATAAGATATTATTTAATTTTAAATGGACCAGAAAATAAAGATACTGATTTTAAGTGGAGAAACTTTATAAATGCTAACAATTATGATTTAGTTGGTGAACTTGATACTTTATATAGAAACACCATATTAAATCTAAAAAGAGAAGAGATTAAAAAGACAGATAAAGATAGACTACTTAATATGTATTTTGAGCTTTCAGATAAGATAGAATCAGGAAGTTTTAAAGAGGCATTGAAGGATATATTTAAATTAATAAGAGAAGAAAATAAGAAAAATAAGGCTTCAATAATTACATTAATAAATGTAGCTAATATGCTAGAACCATTCATTCCAAAGACAAGCATGAGAATAAAAAAGGAATTTGGAATAGATAAGAGTATATGGAGCTTTATAGATGAGTATAAGCTTCCAAGAAATATACATTACAAACCATTATTTAAATTTATAGATAGAAAAAAACTTAATGATGAAATTAAGTTTTTAAAAGATAAAAAAGTATAAAAAAAACCTAGAATATCTACAATAGGGGGACGAGATATTCTAGGTAACCAATCAATTAAGATGGTTATAAGGGGTAAATAATAATGCTTTAACTACTTTACAATTAAATAATACCTTAGTAATATGTCATTTATGTGTCAAAAAACATAATAAACTATTAATAGATAATAATAAAAATATTAAAAAATCCAAAATAAGTATTAATAGGATTTTATTTCATCAATATCAAGGATAGTAATTGTCTTTCTGTCGAAATTTATAATATTTTCGTTTTTCATTTTAATTAATTCTCTAGATAAAGATGGTCTTTGAACTCCAAATCTATCTGCTAAAGCTTGTTTTGTCATATTTAATTTTATTTCTAATGAATTCTGTTTTTTAGATTCACTTAATAAAAATTCACAAATCATAGATTTTAGTGATTTAGAAGTTACCTGTCTTAATTTTTGACTAAGCAACATAGCTTTATTTGATAAAAGTTTAAGTAACGATACTAAGAAATCTTGATTATCTTGAAGAAGTGAAGTTACTTTTGATTTATTTATGTGAAGAACAGTACTGCTATCTTTACTTACAACATCCATAGGATATGAATTTTTATCTCCAAATAAAAGGCTTTCTCCGAACAAATTTCCTTTAATAAGAGTAGTAACGACTAACGTATTACCATTTTCGTTATTTTGTTGTATCTCAATAGTTCCATCTATTACTACACTTAGGTGTTCACATTTATCCATTTGAAAGAAAACAACTTCCTCCTTAGAATAATTCCTAATTGAGCAATATGGATCTGACAATAAGGAATTTAATGATTCCTCATTAAATTTTTGAAATAATATACATGATTTTAAAGCATTCATTTCATTTATATTAGACATAAGCACACATCCTCTCTAACTGTATATATTTTGTGCAAAGTACTTATAATGTATAATAATATATATAAAAATTTATTTAAAGAGGTAGGAAGAAGATATGGAACAAATTTATAAAATATTTGACACACATGCTCATTATGATGCAGAAGAATATGATTTAGATAGAGATGAAATAATAAACGAATTAAAAGATAATGGAGTTATAGGAATATTAGACTGTGCTTCATCTTATGAAAGTAATAAAATAGTAGATGAAATTACAAAAAAATATGATTTTATATATGGGGCATTAGGAATACATCCAGAGAATGCTGATGAATATACAAAAGAAAGATTAGAAGAAATAAAAGAAATGATAAAATCTAATGAAAAAATAGTTGCTGTAGGAGAAACAGGATTAGATTATTACTGGGATGAGAATCCTGATAAAGAAATTCAAAAAGAAAATTTAAGAGCTAATATGGAAATGGCAAAAGAGCTTAACCTTCCAATTATAATTCATGATAGAGATGCTCATAAAGATACTCTTGATATTTTAAAAGAATATCCAGAAGTTAAGGGGATAGTTCATTGTTTCTCAGGTAGTGTTGAATTTGCAAAAGAATGTATTAAACTTGGATATTATATAGGATTTACAGGAGTTGTAACTTTTAAAAATGCAAAGAAAATAGTTGAAGTCGCAAAAGAAATTCCTTTAGATAGAATGCTTGTAGAGACTGATGCACCTTATATGGCACCTGCTCCAAATAGAGGAAAAAGAAATAGATCAGATTACATAAGATATATTATAGAGAAAATAGCAGAGATAAGAAGTATGGACCCTAAAACTTTAAATATTCAGTTAAATAATAACTTTTATAATTTGATAAAAAGGAATATTTAAAGTAAAATAGAATACAATTAAATGAATATTTTATAAAATGTGGAAAAACATTTAATGCGCTATTCACTACGAAACCAATGGAATAAGGAGACTCCATAAAGAGCTGAAATCTATAGTAAAACCCAAATTACTATATTATGCATATTGAGGCATTTTATTATCAGTTCATATAAGCAAGAGGCATGAAATTTGACAAATTGTTAAATTTTAAGATATAATGCAAAAGACACTCTTGCCTAAAGGAGGTAAAACAATGGTAGAAAAATTTAAAACTTTTATTAAGCGAAGTTTTTCTAACGGTCCGAAGGCAAAAATAGTGATATTAGCCACGGCCTTTGTTGTGGCAGTTGCAGCAACTACAGTTGCGACAATGAGAAAGACAGTAAAATTAAGCATTGACGGAGAAGAAGAAACATTTATCACATATAAAGGGACTGTTAAAGATGTATTGCAAGATAAGGGTCTAGAAATCTCAGACCACGATAAGGTGCAACCATCCTTAGAATCCAAAATTAAAGAGGATGATCAAATCGAAGTTAAAAAAGCTGTACCTATTAACGTTAAATTTGCAAAGAAGGATGTTAAAATCATTTCAGCAGAGGAAACTGTTGAGGACGCATTAATAGCTGGAAATGATCAGCTAAAGAAGCAGGGGGTAGAATACGTTGAAGGCGTAGATGAAGTTAACCCAAAACCAGATACCCCTGTTAAGGAAAATATGAACGTTGATGTTACTAAGGTAGAAGTTAGGAATGTAACGGAAAGTAAAAAGATACCTTATGACACTATAACTAAAAAAGATTCATCTTTAGAAAAAGGTAAAAAGAAAGTTGAATCAAATGGTAAGCATGGAGAGCAAGAGGTTACTTACCAAGTAGTATATAAAGATGGTGAAGAAGCTGAAAAGAAAGAAGTAAGCAGCAAAGTTATTGCAACACCAGTAAATGCAGTTGTTGTACAAGGTACAAAAAACCCAGTACAATATATACCTAATAGAGGTGGAGAATCAATTGCCTACAAGAAACATTTAGTTGTAGAATCAACAGCATATACAGGACATAATAATACTGCAACTGGAATAAAGCCAGTGTACAGCCCAGGTGGTGTAAGTACAATTGCAGTTGACCCAAGAGTAATACCACTAGGAAGCTTAGTTTACGTAGAGGGCTACGGGTATGCAAGAGCAGCTGATACTGGTGGAGCTATAAAAGGAAATATAATAGACGTTTTCTTTAATAGCGAATCAAAGTGTACAAGTTGGGGAAGAAAATATGGAGTAGATGTTTATATAGTATCTTATCCAGGTGAATGGTAGAATATTAAGGAGATAGCATTTTAGTTATCTCCTATTTTTTTGTGTATAATAATAAGATAAGCTCATTTGACACATTCATTATATATAGGTAAATTATTTATATAGAAAAGCACATGAATAAATAGGGTGTCGTGAAAGGATGTACATGGTGGATAAGAAGATTATAAAAGAAGTTATAGTAGTAGAAGGTAGAGATGACATAGATGCAGTTAAAAAAGCTGTAAATGCAGAGCTTATTGCTGTTGGAGGATTTGGAATAAATAAAAGAGTTATAGATAGAATTAAAGAAGCTCAAAAGAGAAAAGGTGTAATAGTATTTACTGATCCAGATTTTGCAGGAGAGAAGATAAGGAGCATAATCTCAAAAAGAGTTCAAGGAATAAAACACGCATACATAGCACAAGAGGATGGACTAAAGGATGGAGATATCGGAGTAGAGAATGCATGTCCAGAAGTAATAATAAAAGCTTTAGAAGGTGCTAAAGTTACAGTAGAAGAAAAACAAGAGATATATAATATGGAAGATATGCTTTACTTTAAGTTAGCAGCAGACAGTAGAGCAAAAGATAGAAGAATGGCATTAGGTAAAGAACTTGGAATTGGATACGGAAATGCTAAACAAATGATATCAAGATTAAATAATTATGGAATAGATAGAGACGAATTTGTAAAGGCTATACAAAAGGTAGAAAAAGAAATAGGAGTAAAATAATATGGATATAAAAGATTATAAAACGCAAGAACTTGTTAAAAAATACAACTTTAAATTTTCAAAAAGCTTAGGACAGAATTTCCTTATAGATGATTCTGTTTTAAATGATATAGTTAAAGGTGCTGACGTAAACGAAGAAGATTTTGTAATAGAAATAGGTCCAGGGGTGGGTACTTTAACAGCTCATCTTTTAAACAAGGCAAAGAAAGTTACATCAATAGAATTAGATAATGACTTAATTCCTATATTAAAAGAAGAACTTGGAGATAATGAAAACTTTTCTCTTATACATAATGATGCCTTAAAGGTAGATTTTAATGAAATTATAGGAGATGAAAAGAGTGTAAAGTTAGTAGCAAACTTACCTTATTATGTTACAACTCCTATAATAGTAAACTTATTAAAGAATGGTTATAATTTTAAAAGTTTAACTATTATGATTCAAAAAGAAGTTGCAGAAAGAATTGATGCAGAGCCAAATTGCAAAGAATATGGAGCACTATCATTATTAGTACAATATTACTGTAATACAAAGATAGTAAGAAAGGTTGCACCAAGTTCATTTATACCAAGACCTAAGGTTGAATCAATAGTAATAAGATTAGATAGATTGGAAAAACCAAGAGTTGAAGTAACAGATGAAAAGTTCATGTTTGAATTAATAAGAAACTCATTTAATATGAGAAGAAAAACTTTATGGAATGGTGTAAAAAATATAGGCGTAAATAAAGATGATCTAAAGAAAGCTTTTGAAGAAGCTGGAATTGATCCTAAAAGAAGAGGAGAAACTTTATCATTAGAAGAATTTGCAGCGCTTTCTAATAAAATTTGCGAATATAAATAAATTTCCATTATCATAATAGGAACCTTCACGCATATACTATATGGAATAAATATATGTGGAGGTAATGGTAACTTGGCACATAACAAATTATATAGAAATTTTATAATATTACAGGAAGATGAAAACAAAAAATCTTCTTCTAATGAAAAAACCCTATCAGGATATGCAAAAATAGAAGCAAAAGGAGACAAGTGTAAGATCACTTTTTATGCACAAAACTTAAAAAGTGATGGAGATTACTCTATAGTACTTATTTGCCATAAAAAAGATATGAAAAAAATTATTGATATGGGTAAAATCAACGTTAATGAGGTTGGAAAGGGAGAAGCATGCAAAGAGTATTATGTTGATAACATAGCTGGTCTTGATATGTCATATGATAAAATCTCAGGTGCTGGAATTTGCAAAAATATAAATAGTGACCCTGTATACCTAATGTACGGATTTATGAACGGAGAGAAACCTGAATCAGGTTGGAAAAAGTGTAAGATTACAAAATGTGCTGAAGGAGGCTCTAAAGCAAAAACTTATACTAAAAAAGAAAGTGATAAGTTAATGGAAAAGCATAAAGAAATGCCTAAGATGGAAGAACATAAGGAAAAAGAACACTGTAAAGAAATGCCTAAGAAGGAAGAGCATAAAGAAAAAGAACATCATAAGGACTATGAGTTATGTGAAGATGGCCATAAGATGAAGGAATATAACAAAGATGGTCATAAGGAAAAAGAGTGCGAAGATCATAAGAAGAAGGATCATGAAGAAAAGGAAAAGAAAGAACATAAAGAAAAAGATAAATGTAATGTATGCAGGGAAGATGATGAAAGCAATAATACATTAAATACGCCTTGTGAGAGTGATAATGTAGTAGACGAATCTGTAGAGAGAGATAGTGCATTAAATGAGGTTGAGGTTAGCAATGATACATCAAATACACCTTGTGAGAGTGATGATGTAGTAAATGAATCTGTAGAGAGAGATAGTACATTAAATGAGGTTGAGGTTAGTGATAGTACATTAATTGAGGCTAACGAGAGCGAGAGTACATCAAATAAGTTTAATGATTACGAAAAAGAAATAGCTAAGCGAATTGAAGAAGAAAATATTGATCCATATGATTTTAAATTACGTGGTGGTATTGGAGAATTCTTTGAGGGATTAGTACAAGGTTTCGAAGAAGTTAAAGGAAAAATTAAAGAATTAAAATACTGCAAGTGGTTTAATATTCCGATTATGGATATTGAAGATATGTGTGACTCTAGCAATCATGATAGATATTCAATAATTTTCTATCCTATGCTAAATTATTATCCATATATTAAGAAGCATCGCCACTTTATGTTCGGATATAAATGTGATTCTAAAGGGGAACTTAAATATTTAGTTTATGCAATACCAGGAAGAAGAGACAGAGACGATCAGCCTTATGGAGGAAAGTCAGGATTCGTTACATGGTGCAGAGCTAAAGATAATGATGAAATGGGATATTGGTTAATGTTCTACGATTATAAAAACTCAACTATTGTAGTGCCTTCAAAGTAAGAAATTTGTAATATAACAATAGTTTGCAAGTGGGAAATTAAAGTATTATAATTTAAATATAATTAGGAGAAGCCTTATGCTTCTCCTAATTACTTATATGAGTTTTGGGGAGGATGTATGAGATTAATATTATTTCAAATCGGAAACTTTAAGGTTTATAGTTATGGTTTTATGATAGCTATAGGGATTGTATTAGCTTCTATTTTGTTTATAAAAAGGGCAAAGGCTCTAGGTTATGATGAAGATAAATTATTAAATCTTATAATTATAACTGTAATAGCTGGAGCGCTTGGTGGTAAATTATTATTTATAATAACAGAATTTAAAGACATACTTAACAATCCGGAAGTTTTGTTAAACTTCGGAAATGGCTTTGTAATTTATGGAGCTATAATTTTAGGGGCACTTGGATTATATCTTTACTCTAGAAAGTGTAAGTATGATTCATTACAGTTATTAGATTTAGCAGCTCCTTCACTTGCATTAGCGCAAGGATTTGGGAGAATAGGATGCTTTTTAGCAGGATGCTGCTATGGAAGAGAGACACATCTTCCAATAGGAGTAATATTCCCAGTAGATTCATTAGCAGAAAGTGGAGTACCACTACTCCCTACACAAATATTTAGTTCTATCTTTGATTTTGCTTTAGCGGCGTTTTTATTTTGGTATAGTAGAAAGAAAAGAAAGAATGGGAAAGTACTTGCTTCTTATATAATTATATATAGTATAGGAAGATTTATTGTTGAGTTTTTAAGAAATGACCCAAGAGGGAATGTTTGGCTTTTATCAACATCTCAATTCATAGCTATTTTCACATTAATATTTGGTATTATAATATACAATTTAGATAAAATAAAAAAGGAGAGATAAGCAAAATGAGAAAAGGTAAGATTGCTAGGCTATTAGTAATATGCGTTATGCTTATACTTGGAGTAACAATGGTTGGATGTTCACCAGTAAATGATGTTATGGTTAAGCTTGGTTTTAGAAATAACGACTTTGATTATATGAAATCAAATAAAGTTGATGAGATTGTAATTAAAAGTACTAGAGATACTGGGTTTAGATTTAAGGTTACAGATCCAAAGGCAATAGAAGAAATATATAGTATATTAGCAGATGGTAGCCCTAGAAAAGAAAAGAGTTCATTAGACCCAGATTATGTGTTTGAAATACATATGGGAGATCAAGTAAAGACATATGACTATGTTGTTGGTGTTAATGAAAAAGGAAAAGGAAATTTCTATGATGAAGATCATGCATATGAAGTTCCAAAGAATTTAGATCAAACAATAATAAATAATTTATCATTTATAAGAAGACCTAGAGATTTTACTTCTATATATTATGGAACAATAATGAAGGTTATTGATATGAATAAAGATAAATTAGGTGATGGCAAGCACAAGGTAGGAATTGATATATTAGGAGATTTAGACTGTGTTAAATATCTATTCTCAGTAGATTTAAAAGGATTTATATCAGAACTTCAAAAGGAAATCCCAGGTGCCGAGCTAGTTAAAAATAATGAAGATCAATTTAATGTAATTGTTAAAGTTCAAAATAAAGGATATAACAGTGATACATTTAGAACTGTTATCACTATTGATAATAAACTTGATAATATTTATGAAACATACTATGTCGTTGGACATTATGAATTCAAGAATTGGGAGATATCAGTAGGTAAGGACGGTAAAAAGCCAGAAAAATGGTAAGCTTAGGAGGATAAATATGAGTGATTGTTCAAATTGTGCAAGTAAAAATACTTGTGCATCAAAGGGGATAACATCATGCCCATCAAAGAAAATGCCTAAATACGGCAATATAAAAAATGTAATTGGAGTTATAAGTGGTAAAGGTGGAGTAGGTAAATCTACAGTTACAGGTATTATGGCTACAATGCTAAGAAAAAAAGGATATAAGGTTGGAGTTCTTGATGCAGATATAACAGGACCATCAATGCCAAGATTTTTTGGTATAAATAATCAAAGAGCGCAAATAATATCATTAGATGAACAAAACGTAAAGTTCATCCCAGCTACTACTAAAAGTGGTATAAAGGTTATGTCAATGAACCTTCTAACTCAAGTAGAAGATGATCCAGTAATTTGGAGAGGACCTGTTATAACAGGTGTGCTTCAACAAATGTACTATGACACTGCATGGGAAGAGTTAGACTATTTATTAATAGATATGCCTCCAGGAACAGGAGATATAGCTCTTACAGTTATGAATGAGTTTAGTATCAAAGAATTAATAATTGTGTCTACTCCTCAAGATATGGTTTCAATGATTGTTAAAAAGGTTGTTAAAATGGCAGAGAAAGTTAAAGTACCTGTAAGAGGTGTTGTAGAAAACATGTCTTATATAACTTGTGAAGACTGCCAAAAGAAAATAAGGGTATTTAGCAAGAAGTCAGCAGAGGAACATGCAGAATATCTAGGATTACCACTAATAGGAGAACTTCCTATAAATCTAGAGCTAACAGAAGCACTAGAAAAAGGAATAGCTGAGGAGTATGTATTAGATGATCCTCTATATTCATTAATCTTTGAAGGATTATACTAAGATATACTTACTACATACGTAAATTTAAATTAACAAATTTGAGAGGAGTAAGTTTAAATGAAAGCACATGTAGATAAGGATACTTGTATAGGTTGCGGATTATGTCCATCAATAGCGCCAGAAGTTTTTGACATGGATGATGACGGAAAAGCAAAGGAAATAGTAGACGAAGTGGCAGAAGAAAATCAAGATGCTGCAAAAGAAGCAGAAGAAAGCTGCCCAGTTAATGCTATAGAAGTTAAGTAGTATAACAAATATAAAAAATAGCAAGTTTTAGTTTAAAACTTGCTATTTTTTATTTAGTATAAGTTATTTAAAAATGGGCTTATATAGTTAGATGAAGTAATATGAGATGATTTAATGTTACTAGATGAAATATCAACATAATCACCTATAGATGACTTTCCTATAAGGAAAATAGGAACTGATGTTATAGTTGAATCATCAAATTCAACGAAAGCTTCTAAGCTATTAATATCAATTATATGACCGCGCATAGAAAATCACTCCTTTATTAAGAGTAGTCTTTCCAAAAATCTAATTATATATACAAAAAAAGCATTGAAAAATCAATGCTTTAATATATATCCTTATAAATAATCTTAAAAACTTCTAAGGCTTCTTCAATTTTAGGTTTAAGTAATGTTTTTTTTCTTAAATATTCTTGTTTGCCAGCAGGTGTTAGAGAATATATTTTTCTGAATTTCTTTTTAGGGTCATCCCATGTACCAACAACTAAACCTTGTTTTTCTAATGTTTTTAAAAGAGGATATATTCCTCCAGTGCTAGGAACCCATTTTCCTTTTGTACGATTACCAATTTCATGAGATATATAGTTACCTGTTGAAGGTCCAAGTGTTAGTATATGAAGAACATAAATAGGTAAAAGGCCTTTAGTAAATACATGACCTACTGCATCACGTTCCTTTTTTACCTTTTTTAGTTCATTTATTTTACTTTTATATTCTTCATAAAGACGCTTTTCTTCAGCCTTTATATCTCTTGAATCAGAAAAATTAAATTCATTCATAATTGAATTACACCTCTTGAACTACAACTCCCAATAGACCAGGGCCTGCATGTACGCCAAGTGCTGGACCTATCTCTGCTGTAGAGATTGATTCTATATTATCAAAATCTTTTACAGCATTAAATAAAGCATCTGCTTCTTCTTCTGATGAACCACCATTTAATATCCATACATTAAATTTACCATTTTCTAAATGTCCCTTAGTGATTTTAGCAAGTTTATTAATAGATTGTTTTCTACCACGTACTTTTGCATAAGTGTAGTAAATTCCATCTTCATCAACAGTTATTATAGGTTTTAAATTTAATATTTCCCCTATAGTTCCTGCAACTTTACCGATTCTACCACCTTTTTTTAAGTATTCTAGTGTATTGATTGTAAAGTATCCATGAGTTTTAGCACGTAACTTAGGAAGTTCTTCTATGATTTCATCAAAGCTTTTTCCTTCTTTAATCATTTGAGCTGTATTTAATACTAAAACTCCTTCACCCATACTAAGAATCTTAGTATCATATACAAATGATTTTAACTTTGGATGATCTTCTAAAGCTAATCTTATAGCGTTAGCTGTTCCAGAAAGTCCACTAGATATTGTTATTGCAATTAAGTGAGTATATCCTTCTTCTTCTAATTTATTTAAAATTTCTTCTATCTTAGCTGTGCTAGGTAATGAAGTTTTAGGGATTTCTCTTTCTAATGAAGCATAAACCTCATTAGGTGTTATATCTATTTTATCTTCAAATTCACCATCTGAATAAATTATATTAAGTGGTGCAAGGTATACGTTATTTTCTCTTAATTCTTCTAATGTTAAGTCTGATCCACTATCAGTTAAAAGAGCGATCTTCTCCATATAAATGTCCTCCTAAATTTACCTTTAATAATATTAAACTATATCAGTTATGATAATATAAACTATATCACTACTGATATAGTTATGCAATAAAGAAGGCAATTTTTCCAAGAAAAAAATGCCTTTTTTAATCTAATTTTAGAAAGTGATTTTTGAGTCAGAATCAACTATATTCCATATAGTATTACCAGGGGATAAAAATATTTCATTATTTTCTAAATCATAAAGCTTAGTGCTTGAAAACTCAGAGTCTTTACTCCATTTTATTTCAATAACTTTTCCTTGAGAGAAAAGATAACCTTCATCATCTTTAACTAAATCAATATTTAAGTGAGAGTTATCTGTTTGCAAAGTTATATCGGTTTTTTGAACAATAACATTAGAGAATGTTAAATCATTATTTGTAATAGCATCTTTAGCAACTTCACCGTCCATATACTTTGTATATACACCATCTTTATACTTATATGTTGTTTCATATACTTTATTTGGAGTTACAGTTATATTATCAGATGTTTTAAAATTATCGTTATTAAAATATTCTTTATTAAATTTTAGAGGTGTTTTAGTTGATAAGTTATATTGTTTGTCAGAAATAGCTTTTAAAATTCTATCGCTAGAAGTATATAAATTATGAGGAGCTTTTCTATTATTATCTCTATAATAATATTTCCCGTTACTCATTTCGTTTAAGCTCATTAAAGCAGTATCATTCTTAACTTCATCTAAAGCCTCTTTAGAGCCACCACAATGAGCTATTGGTAATGTATATTCTTTTGATATTGTTAAAAAGTAAGGTCTTATACTTCTAATAGGCCCTATTTTCTCAGATATTTTACTATGATATACTGCAATAAATCTTGGGATACCACCTTCAGCTGAAGTTTCGTATACTATGTCTGCAAAAGAAAGACCACTTTGAGGTCTTGCTTGTTTTGAATTTTCTACAACAGCCATAAATGGTGTATTATTTGAAGGATCTTCTGTAGTTTCTAATCCTGTAAAAGGATAAGAATATGTTTTAGAGACTTCTACATTATTACTTGAAGATGGAATAGTTTCTCCATCTTTACAGCATATAAAAAGGGAAGAAAGTACAAAAATTGATAGTAGTGATAGTAGTAATTTTTTTTTCATAAGCTCACCTCAGTTTAATTAATTCTTATCTATTTATATTAAAAGCCTATGGTAAAACATACCGTAATATAAAATAAATTTACCTAGGAAAAGTACAAGAAAAACCAAAAAAGAGAGATAAATAGACATAAAGGATAAATATATTAAATTATTATATTTAGAATGTAATTGCACTCAAATATCTTTTGAAGTATAATAATACGGTACAAAAAACGGTACTATATATTGTGTGATGGGGGGATTTTAAATGCTATATGTTGTGAAAAGAGACGGTAGAGAAGTAGAATTCAATGCTGATAAAATAGCTAATGCTATAAAAGGTGCGGCTAGAGAAATAAATGTAAATTTAAAAACTAGCGAGGTTTTAGACATAGTTCAAAAAGTAATTAAGTATATAGAGGTTTCTGGAGAAAGTAGAATCTCAGTTGAACAAGTTCAAAATCTTGTAGAGAAGGCTCTAAAAAATTCAGAGCTTAATGAAGTAGTTGTAGCTTATCAAAGCTATAGAAAAGAAAGAACTAAGGTTAGAGAAATAAAATCAGACCTTATGAGAGCTATAAGTAAAATTGGAGTTGAAACTGATAGAGATAATGCAAATGTAGGTAACAACTTCAGTTCAAAATTATTAAGAATAGCATCTGAATCAAATAAGTGGCATAACTTAGCATCAATGCCAAAACATTTATCAAAGGCTCATGAAATAGGAGATCTTTATTACCACGATTTAGATAGTTATAACTTAACAACTAATTGTCTTCATATACCAACTAGAGAAATTCTTGAAAATGGATTTAATACAGGATATGGAACAATAAATGCACCAAAAAGAATAGAAACAGCAGCTGAATTATCATGTATTTTATTACAATCAACTCAAAATGATATGTTTGGAGGTCAAAGTCACCCAGATTTCGATAATGATATGGGAGTATTCGTTGAACCAACAAGACAAGAAATCATTGAAGAATTAAAAGAACTAGGAGTACCGTCAGAAAAAGTCGAAGAGATAGCGGAAAAAAGATTAAGAAAAAGAATTCATCAAGCAATGCAAGGAGTTGTTTATAACTTAAACACAATGCATTCAAGAGCAGGATCACAAGTTCCATTCAGTTCAATGAACCTTGGAATACCATATACAAGTGACGCTGCATTAGTATGTGAAATATTCTTACTAGAATATGAAAAAGGATTAGGTAAAGGAGAACAACCTATATTCCCTAACATAATATTTAGAGTTAAAGAAGGAGTAAATAGAGAACCTAATGATCCTTACTTCTATCTTTATGAATTAGCTTGTAGAGTTGCAGCTAAGAGAATGAATCCTACATTTATGAATATAGATGCAGACTTTAATAAAGAATATTATGATAAAGGATATATGCCAGCAACAATGGGATGTAGAACATACCTTATGAAAAATGTTAATGGTGAACCAGGTTGCAAAGGTAGAGGAAATATAGCACCTACAACAATAAACTTACCTAGAATAGGAATACAAGCTAAAGGTAACATTGAAAAATTCTTTGAAATACTAGATTCAAGAATGGCTTTAGCAAAAGAATCATTAATGCACAGATATGGTGTATTAAAGAACTTAAGAGTTAAGGATTTACCATTTGTAGCAGGTCAAGGACTTATGAAAGGCGCAGAAGGACTTAGCCCTGATGATTCAATCGAACCAATACTAAAACAAGGTACTTGGGGAATTGGATTCATAGGACTTGCTGAAACTTTAGTAGCTTTAGTTGGTAAGCATCATGGTGAAGATAAAGAAGCTAGAGAATTAGGTGTTAAGATAGTAGAACACTTAAGAGCTTACTGCGATAGATTAACAGAAGAAACTAAACTTAACTGGAGTGCATACGCAACACCAGCTGAAGGACTATCAGGTAAATTCATAAAGCAAGACCAAAAAGTTTTTGGAATAATTGAAGGCGTAACTGATAAAGAATATTATACTAATAGTTACCACGTTCCAGTTGGATGTGCTATTTCAATAAAAGATAAGATTGATATAGAAGCACCATACCACAAGTTATGTAATGGCGGACATATAAGTTATTTAGAAGTAGATGATTCACCATCAGGCGAAGATATAATGAGCATACTAAACTATGCTTATAAGAATACTAATATAAGTTACTTAGGAATAAACTTCCATATAAGATACTGCAAAAACTGTGGAGCTTACTTACATAACAATGAAAGTAAGTGCCCTAGCTGTGGAAGCACTGATATACAAGGTGTTTCAAGAGTAACAGGATACCTTTCACTAGATGAAAGATTTGGTCCTGGTAAATACCAAGAAAGACAAGATAGAGTTACTCATACAGGAACAAATACAAATCATTATCAACAATGCTAATATATATGTTAAAGAACCTCTTTAAAGAGGTTCTTTTTTATATGTATTTGCAACATATATTAAAAAACTTGCAAATAAATGTCGCTAATAAATTAAAATATAATAATTACAATAATAAAATGAATGTAAGTTAAAGTAATCTTGCAATAATTATTGAGTTTCAAAGAGTAATATGTTAAAATATAATGGTAAAATTAAACAAATTGGGGAATTAAAATAAAATATATAAA
Source organism: Clostridium budayi (assembly GCF_055396605.1). NCBI lineage: Bacteria > Bacillati > Bacillota > Clostridia > Eubacteriales > Clostridiaceae > Clostridium > Clostridium budayi. The sequence continues at coordinate 525 of NZ_AP042456.1, read as the reverse complement.
TAAAAGGGGGTATTTAGATGACAGTAAAGAAGCTTGCAGATGGAAAACAAATTTATATAGTAGATACAACTTTAAGAGATGGCGAACAAACTGCTGGAGTTGTATTTGCAAATGCAGAGAAAATTGCAATAGCTGAAATATTAAGCAATATGGGGATAGATCAATTAGAAGTTGGTATACCAACAATGGGCGGAGATGAAAAAGAAGCAATAAAGCAAATCGTAAAGAGAAATTTAAAAAGTAGCATAATGGCTTGGAATAGAGCTGTTATATCTGATATAGAACAATCTATTGATTGTGGAGTAGATGCAGTTGCAATATCTATATCAGTATCTGATATTCATATTAAGCATAAGCTTAAAACTTCTAGAGAATGGGTATTAGAAAACATGGTTAATGCAGTATTATATGCTAAGAAGAATGGTCTTTATGTATCAGTAAATGGGGAAGATGCATCAAGAGCAGATAGAGACTTTTTAGTAGAGTTTATAAATGCTGCAAAAGAAGCGGGTGCTGATAGATTTA